>NZ_JAGRRC010000001.1:2460240-2702645 GCF_018122705.1 Ciceribacter sp. L1K23
GCCAACGCCCCCGCCGCCCGCCCGACGATTGCGCCCAGAGGCCCGAATATACCCCCCAACGCGGCCCCCGCCGCCTGAAACAGGATGGTGGCCATGGTGGTGGTCCTTGTGGTGGAACAAAGAGACGTGAATGGGAGAGCAAGACCGCGCCACGTGTCCCTTCTCCCCGTTGGGACGGGGAGAAGGTGGCGGCAGCCGGTTGAGGGGCAATTGCGCGCGAGTGCGTGCCGTCAGGGGTCTTCAGAAGCCACAGCCAGGCTCATAGCCGAAATTCTCTAAACGCCCCCTCACCCTACCCTCTCCCCGCACGCGGGGAGAGGGGGAGCGAGACACAACCGTCGCACTCCAGTAGGCATCGAGGAAGAGTGAGCCGATGAAGCAAGGCGGCGCCGCGAGTCCCTTCTACCCGTCAGAACGGGGAGAAGGTGGCGGCAGCCGGTTGAGGGGCAGGCATTACAACGATCAGTGTCGCCCCACCCACCCGAACACCCCCGCCACCCGTTTCCGCCACGCCGGCACCAGCGCCGAGGACACCACCCCCGCCTGCTCGTAGGCGTGGATGAACCGCCCGCCGCCGACCAGGATGCCGCAATGCTTGGCCGGCAATTGCGGGCGGAAGCGGAAGATGATGAGGTCGCCGGGGGCCGCCGCGCCGATGCCCGGCAGGTGCATCATGTGACGCTCGGCCGCCTGCAGCAGGCGCTCTCCACCGCCGCGCTCGGCCCAGTCGGGCCGGTAGGTGCCGGGCGTTTCCGGCTCCTCGCCGTAAAGCTCGCGCCAGAGGCCGCGCACGAGGCCAAGGCAGTCGCAGCCGACGCCCTTTTCCGATCCCTGATGCCGATAGGGCGTGCCGAGCCAGGCTTGCGCCAGCGACACCACGCGCGCCCCATCCATGCGGTTTCCGCCCCTCAAAGCGCCGTCAGTCATAGAGCGGGCGGCCGTCATGGGTCGTCTCCCCGTCGGCATAGGAATAGGCGAAATCGGCGCCCGGCATGTGCGGGAAGCCGCGGAAATTCTCGTGATTGCTGAATCGGTTGCGACACGTCGCGAAGGTCTTGTCGCATCCGGCCGCCAGCTCCACCGCATCGCCCGCTTCGGGCGCACGGTCGAGCGGCAGAAACAGCCGGACGATCGTCGAACCGCCAATCTTTTCAGTCGCTTCCAGCTCGACCTTCACACCGGACAGCACCCCGCTCACAAACTGAATCAAGCCGCGATCGAAGAAGCCGCTCGCAAAGCCCGAGAGACCCGCGACCGTCACCGCCTCGGTGCCCGCGACACTCACCGTGCCGGTCCCGGTCCAGGCCGACAGTGCCACCCCGCAGCGTCCGTCGCCGAGGCTCGCATCGCAACGGCGGTTGTAGATTCGCCCCTTCTCCTGCGACAGCCGGTGGGTCAGACTCCTGAGCTCCGCCGTGAACGCCCCGCCCGCCCGGCTCACCTCGCCGACCTCCTGTACCTTCAGGAGAAGGCGCTGGCCGACATTCGCCCAGTTCACGAGAAAGACCTCCACCCGCGCCCCGTCATAGCGGCCCGCCGCAAGGTCTGCTTCCGTGATCGCCTCGCCGGAAAACCCGCCTGTCACCTCGCCCGTGGTCGCCGCGAAGCCCGCCTCCGCCTCCGCCTCGCTGGCCTGAAAGCCGCTCGCCGCCCGGTAGGTCAGCCCGCCGAAGACAAGATCGCGGTCGTGCTCGGTAAAGCCCATCACCGTCCCGTCACGCCGCGTCAGCCGCCAGCAGTGGCAGAGCGTCATCGCACCGCCGGCCAGGTGGCCGGCCAGTCCGGAAGGCAGCGTCCTCATGGGCGGATCTCCGTCAGCGGAATGGCCGGAATACGCCCGGCATTGAAGGCCGCCAGATTGACCTCGATGCTGTCGGTGTCGAACCGCACCGGCACGTCGAATTCGTAGCCGGCGGTGACGATCGTCCCCGCCTCCGGCGCATGGCCCGTGCCGAAGGTCACGATGCCCGTCGCCGCATCGCAGGAAAACACCGCCCCCGCCTGCGCCACGCCGTCGACCGCGACGACCACCGTCCCGGTAACCGGTTTGACGATCTCGCGCACCCAGCTGCCGCCAGCATCGCCGTAGGTCTTGACCAGTTGGAAGACCCGTCGCGTCCCGTCACCCGTGCCGATCGCCTGGTCGGTCGCCGTCACCGGCTCGCCGTAGCGGCTGGATGTCCAGTCCAGCGGATCGCGAAAGCGGAAGCCGTAGAGCCTGCCGCCCCGCGCTTCGAAGAAATCGACGACGGCGGAGAGATCGGAGAGCGAGCGCACGCCCGATCCGGCGTCATAGGCCCGGCGCGAACCCGCCCAGCGACGATTGCGCGTCTCGCGCCCGTTCGAGAGATTGACGATATCGGTGCGCCTGACAGGCCCGCCGCTGGCATTCAGCGACAGCCTCAGCGGAAACCGCACCTCGTGGAATGCCGTCATCGGTCATTCTCCTGCATCGCTTGTTGCCGTCAAAGCCCGCGCCGGCCGCGCGCCACGCTGCGTGCCAGCATCGCCGTGATCTGGCCCTCGCTTTTGGAAAAGCTTGCCGCGTCCGTCGCCGTCACGTTGAAGACGATCTGCGTCGGCGCGCCCGCCTCGGCCGCAACCCCGAGCGAACCGTCCGCGCCGCGCCTCAATGGCAGGATCGCCTCCGCCCCGGCCTCACCCATCAGCCCGGTCCCGCCGGGCATCGGAAAATAGGTCGGCGCCGCCACCACGCCGCCGTCCGCAAACGGCATCACCCGCCCCGGCTCGCCGCCGTCTGCAAAGGCGAACAGATTGCCCAACCCCGCGGTCAGCCCGGACGCCCAGCCCGAGACCAGCGTCTCCAGCGGCTTCATCCCCGCCGACAGCGCGATATTGGCGAGCCTGTTCCCCAGCCCCGCCAGCACCTGATCCAGATCCCGCCCACCCGTCACCGCCCCGGTCAGGGCGCCACTCAGCGCCCGCCCGAAACTGTCGGCCCGGCCCTCCAGGTCATCCAGCACGCCCAGCGCCCGCGACGCGTCGAGATCGACGCCGAGCACAATGTTGTCTTCGTCCATGAGAGGTCTCCTTGGGATCGTGCCTAGGCATCCTCGGTGGGAGCCCGACGCACGGCGGTTCAGGCCGCCGTTTTCCAATGCCCCTCAACCGGCTGCCGCCACCTTCTCCCCGCATGCGGGGAGAAGGGAGATGGAGCGGCGGCGGTGCCACGAGTCCCTTCTCCCCGTCAGAACGGGGAGAAGGTGGCGGCAGCCGGTTGAGGGGCAGAAATCAAAACAGTCCGGTCAACTGACCCCATCCGGAAACTGCCGCATCAACTCTCCGAGCCTTCCCCGCGCCATCCGCTCCGTCCCACCGAAGCCGCCGGTCATCGCGGCGAATTCCGGCAGGCTCAGCCGCCAGAACAGCTCCGGCGGCAGCCGCAGCAGGAACAGGCCGGCGTGCAGCACCGCATCCCAGGGCAGCGGTTGCCGGGGCGATATCTCCGCCCCGTCCGCCGCCGTCATCCGGGCATCCCCGCCGCTCAACGGCTCGCGGGAATGCCCTGCCGAGGGTCCGGCGGCTGTCCCCCGAACGTCACCGTCAGCAGGTCGCGCACGATGGCAGCACACGCCTCCAGCCCGCCGTCGACCAGCATGCCGGCCACGTCCTCGTCGGAGAGCCGGTTGCCGCCGCCGCGCAGGCCGGCACCGAGGATGCGGATCAGGTCCGCCGCCTTCAGACGTCCACCCGAAAACCGTGCCGCGAGATCGGCGAGCCCGTCGGCGGAGAATGCCGTTTCCAGCTCCGCCAGCGCGCCGAGCGTCAGACACAGGATGCGCCGCTCGCCGTCGATCACCGCCTCCACCTCGCCGCGCCTTCGGTTGGCGCGGTTCACCGTCACGGGTTCCATCACAGCGCTCCGAAGGTCAGGGCGCCGGCCGATTCCAGCGCGATCTCGAAGGCAAGTTCGCCGTCGTGATTGCCGGAATAGTCGAGCGCGGTCACCTGGAACGGCCCCGTTACCGTGCCGAAATCCGGGATCAGCACCTCAGCGTGCAACAACGTCCCGCCGAAGAAGGCGGCCCTGACCAGCGCGTCGGAGGCGGCGTCCTTGAACAGCCCGCCGCCGGAAATCGCCGCCCGCTGCACGCCGGCGCCGCCCAGAAGCTCGCGCCATCGCCCGGCGCTCTCGCCGTCGGTCACGTCCACCGTCGCGGCATTGAACGCGATCCGCCGCGCCCGAAGCCCGGCGACCGTCACGTATCCCGTGCCGTCATGCACCTTCACCAGCAGGTCCTTGCCCTTCTGCACGCCCATGGCGTCCTCCTTCGATGTCGGAAAAATGAAATTCGCTTCCAGGCGCTGCGACACACCCGTCAGCGGTCGGAGCGTGACGCCGCTACGGTTCGGAACCCCATGGCCAACAGGGCGTTTACCTTTTGAACGCCGGCGCCCTCGTGACGTCTGCGGCAGGAGGAGAACCAAGGGAGGAAACCATGTCGCTTCGCCTCACCACGATACTCGCCGCATCAGCGATCTCCGCGATCGCCTGGATCGCGCTTATCCACGGTGCCTCGGCGCTGCTCTCGCAGCCAGACCCGGTGATGACCGCGAGCTTGGACTGATGAAATTGCGGGAGGCCGTCAGCGGGTTGCCTTGCGCCAACCGGCTGCCAAGGCGTCCTCTTCGGAGCAGAACCACCGTTCGCCGTGCTGCGGCTGGATGTTCGTCGCCCAGTAATCCTCCTGGCCGCGCACGTGATAAATCTTCTCGCGGGAATTGATCGAGATATTCCCCTTGATGTCGCAGGACGGATCATACCATTCGCGCGGCAGCAAGGTGTAGCCGCCGGTGGCCATAAACACCGTGGTCATCAACAGTCCGACAAGAAGCGCGAATTTGTCCATCGCGGGATGATGGATGACGAATGCTTACTTCGGGTTGCGCAAAAATCTAAAATTCGCGCAAATTCATCGTAACCTCATTCCGTGCGCGGCTCCATCCAACCTTGCCCGACTCGCCCCTCTCCGGCTAAGGCTGCCTTCCCGCCTTCCGGATAACCTCCATGCCGCCCCGCCTTCGTCTCATCGCCACGCTGTCGCTCAGCCAGATCCTCGGCTGGGGCACGACCTTCGACATGCCGGGCGTTTTCGGCCGCACGATCGCCTCCGAGCTTTCGATGGCGAATGAGACTGCATTTGCCGGGCTGACCGTCATGATGCTCGTCACCGCCTTTGCCGGCCCCGCCACCGGGCGGCTCGTCGAGCGGCTGGGCGCCGCCCGTGTGCTTGCCTGTGGCTCGGCGCTGTTCGGTTTAGGCCTCCTGCTGATGGCGGCAGCCACCGGCCCGATCCTCTATTTCGCAGCCTGGCTCCTCATCGGTTTCGGCAGCGCCTTCGGCCTCTCCGTTCCCTGCTACGCCGCCGTCGTCGAGCGCGAGGGCGCCGATGCCAAGCGGGCGATCGGCATCCTGATGATCTTCACCGGCCTGTCGGCCACCGTCTGCTGGCCGCTTCTGTCGCTGGGCCAGGACTGGATCGGCTGGCGCTGGACGCTGACGATAGCGGCGCTCATCCATCTCGTCGCGCTCGTGCCGCTTCATCTTTTCGGCCTGCCCGCCGTTCAGGGCCGCACGGCCGAGGCGGCGGCGGCCTCACAGGCGGAGCCGCTCGCGCTTTCGCCGCGCCAGTCGAAGCGCGCGCTCGTGCTTATAGCCATCGTCACGATCGCCTTCAGTCTCGTCACCATGGGCATCGCGCCGTCGCTGATCGAGCTCATCACTCAAGCCGGCGCCACGCCGGAACTGGCGCTGCAGCTCGGCGCGCTGCGCTCCGTCTTCGGCATTTCCGCCCGCGCCATCGATACGGTGGCCGGCCGCCGCGCCTCGCCGCTCTTCACCGGTTATGCCGCAGCCATTCTCATGCTCGCCGCCCTGCCGATCCTGGCCTTTTCGGGCGGAGAGCCGTGGCTGCTGCTCGCCTTCGTCGCCTGCTATGGTTTCGGCTCCGGTGTGTCGGCCCTGTCGCGGGCGCTTCTGCCGCTCGGCTTCTTCTCGCCCGGCCGCTATGCGCGGATTTCCGCCAACCTGTCGCTGCCCGCCAATCTCGCCATGGCCGCCGCCCCCGTCGTCTCCACCTTCCTGCTCGACCGCGGCGGCGCCACCGCCCTCCTCGTCTACTGCGCCGGCCTCTGCCTGATCACGCTCGCGGCACTCGCCGGCCTGTCGCTGATCCGGCGGCAGGCGCGGTAATCCGCCCCTCACCCGATCACCGCCCGCAGCCGCACCTCCGCGACATACATCGCCGATTTCGCCGCCCTTCGGCTCGTCGTCCGCTGGTGGGCGAGGCTTGCCAGCCGCGCCGTCGGCAGGGAAAGGTCAGCGCCGTGCAAAGCGTCCCTAACGGCGCCGGCGATCTCTTCCGCCTCGCGCCGTCCGGTCGCCGACCAGGCCTCGAAGGTCAGCACCACTTCCAGCCCGTCCGCCTCCACAGTGGAATAATCCCTCGTCTCCACGGTCGACAGCATCAGGCAGGGGGCGGCGATCCGGTCGAGGCGCCGGTCGTGGATCTCTCCACCCACCAGCGCCGTCACCGCCGCATCCCCCGCCAGTTGCCCAAACACCGCCGCCAGCAGTTCGTTCACCGCCGTCATCGCCCGCTCTCCCGTCCCGCCGTCACCCGGCCAACGGAGCCGACAACCGGCGCGCGCCTCCGCGCCTTCCGGCTCCCGTCTTCAAGGCGCGGCTCAACAGGCGCCTGCATCGATCCGCCCGCCCCATCGGCCTCGCCGACCTCCGCCGAAACCCTCTGCGCAACCTTTGCCTCCGCCAGCCGCCTGAGCGCCCGCGCCAGATCGGTGGCCGTCATCGTCAGCGCCGCCTTCATCGTCCCTCCTCCTCGCAGCCGCAGACGAGCCAGCGGCCCGTCTCGTCGGGATCGTGCAGCGTCTTCACCCGGAAATGCCTGATACCTTTCGCCAGCCGCCAGCCGGAGGCCAGCCCCTCGTGGGGCCGGAGCCAGATCCGGTGCGTGATCCGCACCGTCTCCGCCCCCGCCTGCTCGTCGGTCACGACCGCAACAGGCTGGATCCGCGCCCAGGCATGGCCGACGAACTCGAACGTCACCGCCGCCCCGCCCTGCCCGTCGGCGACAGCCACCGGCCGTTCCAGCGCGAGCCTTGCCGAGAGTTGTCCGGGGTCGAAATCGATGAGCCCCATGGTCAGAGCCCCCGCCGCGCATAGGGCGCCACCAGCCGGTCGTAACCGTCGGGGATCGCCGCCGGCTGGTCGGCCGGGGCGACGGCGCCGCGATAGGAAAACATCAGCGCCACATGCATCAGCATCGCCCGCTTCAGCTCGGCCGGCACGTCGGCGCCGCTCTCGCCGTAGCCGGCGGTGAAATCGATCTCGATGCCGTTCACCGCGCGACCCGGCGCCGGCGGATCGGGCAGCCACAGCCGCGCCGGCCGGCCGTATCCGTCCAGCCAGTGGCCGGCAAGCGGCACCGTCTGCGGCGCGCCGTCCTCGTCATAGACCGTCACCGCCTCGATGCTCCGCACCGGCCCGCGACCGATCCTGACGATGCCGCTTTGCGGCCAGCGATCGAGATAGAGCCTGAAACCCTGGCTCACCAGCGCCAGCCCCGTCGTGTGTTCGAGATGGCTGCGGGCGATGCCCACAAGCGCCGTCAGAAAGGCATCCTCCTGCCCCTCCTCCATCCGCATATGCGCCTTCACCTCGCCAAGCGTCACCGGCTCCACCGCGGGTGCCGCGGTCTGGGCATAGATCATGGGGGATGTCCTTTGTTGTGTGGGGAGGTTTTCGAGGGGGCTTTGGGATTGCCCCTCATCCCCCTGCCGGGACCTTCTCCCCGCGGGCGGGGAGAAGGAGGATGGAGCGCCGGCCGTGCCCCGAGTCCCTTCTCCCCGCCTGCGGGGAGAAGGTGGCGGCAGCCGGTTGAGGGGCATCCCCCGTCAACTCACGCCGCGAACTTCACCAGCTTGATCGCCTCGAAGTTCTGCACACCGCCGCCGACGCGCTTCGTCGTATAAAACAGCACGTAGGGCTTGGCCGAATACGGGTCGCGCAGCACGCGCACCCCCGTGCGGTCCACCACGAGATAACCGGAGCGGAAATCGCCCAGCGCGATCGACAGCGAGTTGGCGGCGATGTCGGGCATGTCCTCGGCTTCCGTCACCGGAAAGCCCATGAGCTGGGCCCTGCCGCCGGCGGTGGCGGGCGGCTGCCAGAGGTAGTTGCCGTCGGCGTCCTTGAACTTGCGGATCTCGCCTTGCGTCTTTCGGTTCATCACGAATTCGGCGTTCTGCCGGTGGCCGGCCTTCAGCGCGTAGATCGCATCGATCAGCACGTCCGAGGGACCGGACGCGGAAAAGCCGCCCGCCGCCCCCGTCGGCAGAAAGCCGAGATTGCCCCAGGTCCAGCCTGCCTCGTGCACGCTCGGATAAGCGAGAAAGCCCTTTGGCCGGTTCACCCCGTCGCCGAGAACGAAGGCCGTGCCCTCCTGCTCGGCGAAGGCCGTATCCACCTCGGCCGAGATCCAGGCCTCGACATCGACAGCCGCGTCGTCGAGCAGCGTCTGCGTCGCCGCCGGCATGGCGTAGAGCTCCATGGTCGGGAAGGAGAGCTCGGCAAGCTCGGGCGTTGCCGTCTGCGGCCGCGCCGCCGTCTCGGCCACCCAGCCGGATGCCATGCCGCCCGGCGCGAAGGGCTTCTTCAGGACCGAGCCCGAGACCTGCCGCACCGTCGACAGCGCCCGGATCGGCGAAATGGCGGCCAGCCTGCGGCCGATCTCGCCGTCGGTCTCCTCCGGCACCAGGTAGCCGCCATCGGCCGGCGTTCCGGCGCTCATCGCCTTCGCCTCCAGCTCGCGCAGGCCCGCCTCGTCGCCACGGCGCACATAGGCGTCGAAGGCCGCCTTGTGCTCGGCGATGGTGTCAGGCGTCCCGCCGGAGCGGCCAAGCTGCGGCCTGAGCTTCTTCAGCGCCAGCTGGTCGATCAGCCTCGACTGTTCGTCGATCGCCTTGTTGATGCGCTCCACCTTGTCGCGGGTCACGACGTCGGCGGAGAGCTTCTTCTCAATCTCCTCCAGCCGGTCGTCATTGGCGTCTCGAAACGCCTCGAAGGCGGTCATGAACTCGTCGAACGCCTCCTTCACCGTCTCCGGCAACGCCTTCATCTCCGGCGCGCCCGTCATCGTCACTTCGCTCATCGCATCGTCCTTTCTCGGGTTGATTTCCTGCTCGTCCATGGTCCGCTCACGGAGGTTTTCTTCCGCGCCCGCCGGCTGATCGCCTTTGCTTTCAGGACTTGTCCGGTGGAGGCCTCTCCGCCCTCGGCCTTTCCGCTCTTGGAAAACTTCGCCTCCGCCAGTCGCTTGGCCGCGCAGCGCATCACGCGCACCAGCTCGGTCTCGCGGTCGCGGAAGAAGTGCGCGCGCTTGACGTTGACGATCCGGGCCTCGGGCTGCATCGGGAAGGTCACGACCGAGATCTCCCAGAGATCGGCCTCCAGCACATGGCGCACGCCGCGCCGGTCGCTCTTGGCCTTCACCGTCTGGAAGCCGATCGACAGCCCGTCCAGCGCCCCGCTCTTCATCAGCGCCAGCACCTCGTCGGCGCGCGCCACACCCGCCGTCAGCCGGCCCTCGACATAGAGCCCGTGATGATCCTCGCGGATCGTGGTCCAGGTGCCGATCGGCTCGTTCGGATCGTGCTGGTAGAGCATGCGCACGCCCCCCGCCCCGCGCGTCGCCACCGACCGGGCAAAGGCACCTGGCTCGATCACGTCGCGCCCCAGATCCACCTTGTCGAAGATCGACGCATACCCCGAAAACCGCCCGTCGCCCCCGACCCCCTTGAGCGACAGCTCCGCAAACGTCCGATCAAGCGCCAACCGCCCGCGAAACAGGGTCATGGGGATCTCCTGAGGATGTGGTGTGGGATGTGTGGAAAGCGGGTGCCGCGAGTCCCTCCTCCCGTTGGACGGGGGTGAGGCGCGGTCCGCGCAGCGGAGCAATCGATCCAGTGAATCGATTGCAGCAACGAACGCCTTGAGCACAAGCCGAAAGGCCGGTCAGGTGGAGGCAGCCGGATGAGGGGCCGTGAGGCGCCAACGACGCGGCGTCTTCTCCCCCTTGGCGGGGGAGACTTCGGAGCGGTGACCGTCAGGTCAGACATCGATCCAGTGAATCGATGTCAGCGAACGAAGGCCCGAGCGCGTCGTCGCGCGAGGGCAAGGAGCATCTTAGCGTCAGCTAAGTGCTAGAAATTCCAAGTGAGGGGTGGGCGGCGGCGGACTGGGTAGCGACAAACCCGCCCCTCATCCCCCTGCCGGGACCTTCTCCCCGTTTTCACGGGGAGAAGGAGGATGGAGCGCCGCCCGCGCCACGAATCCCTTCTCCCCGTCAGAACGGGGGTGAGGCGCGGTCCGCGCAGCGGAGCAATCGATCCAGTGAATCGATTGCAGCAACGAACGCCTTGAGCACAGGCGAAAGGCCGGTCAGGTGGCGGCAGCCGGATGAGGGGCGATCATGTAATGCGACGGCAGAGTAAATACCTCTAAGCCACCCTCAACCTAACGTTAACTTTCCATCCGCACACCTACTCCATCGTCGGCGGAGTGGCCCCATGCAGCATGATATCTACGGCCATGTCAGCCGGCTTCCCGCCTCGGCCTTCTTCCTGTCGCTCGCAGCGCAGATCCTGGCCTTCGGCTATGCGGCGACAAACCCGGACAACCTGTCGGTGCTGCCCCTGCCCTATCGGGGCGGCATCATCAGCGAATGCAGCGACGTCCTCGTCGCGCTTCTTTGGTCGAACCGAATCGTCTTCGGCTGGCTGGTGTGGCCCATAATCGTCCTGGCCGTCGCCGGCATCATCCTCTGCTACCGCCGAAACCGGGCCGGCCTGCCCTTCGTGTTCTTCTTCAACGTGCTCGCTATCGCCGTCTTCGGCATCATGAAGGACAGTTCGTACTATATCTTAAGCCCGATCGAGGTCTCGCGCGCCTGCACCAGCAATGCCGTCTCTATCCTCACGCTCATCAACATCCCGATCGTGAGCCTCTTCCTCTACTTCGTGGTCGGGAATCTGTTCATCAGCGGTAGCAAACATTAATCATTCCTGAGGCTCCCCGAGCGGAACTCCAAGAGGGAAAATCTGATTCATGGGAACTTCCATGACCTGGGACGCTTGTTGTTTGACCAGTGCCCTTCCAAGATGATTTTCCGTTATCTTGAAGGCCGCTGTATTTGAAAGTGTGTGCATGTAGCAATGATGAATCGTTAAAACTAGATCTTGAAAATTTTGGTCACCCTCAAGTTCCTCAATCACCAAACCAAGGTCCGCACACTGCTTAGTCGGAATGTGTGTATTATGAGCTTTTCCTATGTTGTTAGCAAATACATCTAAAATGCCGCTGACTACTAAATCCTGCTTTTCCTTATCTAAATCCGAAAGCATTGTCGCACGTAGTGTGCTCGCGAGAAATTCATTGGAATCTTGAACGGCCAGTTCGCATCGTTCTATGAATGACGGAGTAATTCTGGAAAGGATAGGATTCCAGAAGAGCGCGTTTCGATGATCAGCCAATATCTCCTCTCTCGCTCTACTTACCTCACGGAGGAGATTTGCGGCAGCGATATGGCCGAACTGCGGATCAACCGGACCGAGGCTGGAGTGTTTGCCCATTACAATGGAGCGGCATGAACAAGCAATCATTGTTCCAGCAGACATTGCAATTTGAGGAACAATTGCCCGCATATTTGAGCCAAACATGCTGCGTAAGTAATCCACAAGGGACAATGTAGCCTGAGAGTCGCCACCGGGTGTGTGAAGTATAAGGTCTAAGCCCTTTTCGCGGTCGAGCTCATTGATACATAGCATGAACGCTTTTTTATCTTCATCATTCACCTCCATTCCATTGACAGTCTTTGTCAAAAATCCTGAATAGTAGGCAATAACGTTTCGACCGGTGTATTCGAACAGCTTCTCCAAATACCGACGTCTAATAGTATCGTGAGGAGATGGAAGTGAAGCCGCCCGTTCGACTGCAATTTCCTTAAGAACCGTGTCCCAATTTGGCATCCCGTGTCACTCCCCCCACTGCCGGGACGTCCACCGTCCCATAGGTTGCAATGGTAGGTGTATACGGCAACTGCCCGGGGAATCGCAAATCTTCTGTATTCTCGCTAAATGGTCTTGGGGTGATGTATCCCATCTCGACCATTTGTTTAAACATCTCCGTTACCTCAAGACGTCGCTGCATGACCGATCTCCCGATTTTTTGTCAACCTGCGGTCGCAGTGTGGACTTGTAATCTTGCTCCTAGCTTAACCAACGGAGTAAATCCATACCTGTTCCGAGAAAGCTTCAGAAAATCCGAGAAAGAATCGTCGCTGCACCCCATCCTTCCGCCGCCGTACCGCCCCTCCCAATCTCCCCACCTCCCACCCGGAGCCCCTCCATGCCCACCACCCGCCTCCACCGTGGCCGCCTCCTCGACCACATCCTGCTCGTGGTGCAAGACCTCGACGCCGCCCGTGATTTCTACACGGTCGTGCTGGCCGTGCTGGAGATCCCGGTAGTCGATACGGACGACGGCTATTTCTGGGCGGACGAACTCGTTGTCTCCCCGGCCGAAAGCCCGGCAGCGCTCGGCGTTTTGACCGGACGCCACCATCTGGCGTTCCAGGCGAAAGACCGCGAGACGGTAGACGCCTTCCACCGCGCAGTGCTCGCCCATGGCGGACGTGACAACGGCGCGCCCGGAGAGCGGGCCTATCACCCCGGCTACTACGCCGCCTTCGTGCTCGATCCCGACGGCAACAATATCGAAGCCGTCTACCACGGCGAAGGCCGGCGCAACGTTCCCTCCGTGACGATCGATTTTTAGAGTTCGAGGTTGGGCTAATAGTGGGCTGACAGCCAGAGCCGGAGGGGCTAATTTGCGCCAGGAGCGGACACGGCCGCCGCCGCGAAAGCTTATAAATTTCTGCTTGAACCGTACCCAACGTCATACCTTAGATCAGGTAAGACCATTTGGGAGCCACCATGCGGAATGACATTCTGGAAGATACATGGCTGACTGCGGCGCAATGCGCGAAACGTGTTGGCCTAACGGTTCGCGCCTTACGGCTATATGAGGAAACCGGGCTCATTCATCCCCGCAGGACAGACGCGAACTGGCGGCTCTACGGAGCCCGCGAAATCGCTCGGCTGAACGAAATCCTTATGTTGAAGCGGCTGGGCCTCAGTCTGCAGCACATCGCGCGGCTGCTGGCTGGGCAAGCCGCCGATCTCGACCGTATGCTGCACATGCAGAACCTTGCCCTACGGGAACGGCTCGCGCGAACTCAGCACAGTCTCGCCATCATCGATGCGCTCAGAGCAAAGACCGCCGCGGGCGTCTCCATATCTGTCGAAGAACTCCTGCAACTGGCAAAGGATACACTGATGACCGACACCTCACTCGATGACATTGCCTGGCGTCGCTACGACCAGGCAAGGCCACGAAAAGAGATGAAGATCGAGCCCGCCCTCTATGCTGATTATGAGGGATATTATACCCTGGATCACCTTGCCTACGTCGTCACAAACCGCGACGGTCGGCTCCTCACTCGGATATCCGGCCAGCCCGAGCTTGAAATCTTCCCCGAAGATGTCGACCAGTTCTTCTATAGGGCGGTCCAGGCGCAAATCACGTTCGTCCGCGAGCATGGCCGAGAAGTAACTGGCCTTGTTCTCCACCAGTATGGTTTTGACCATGATGCGCCTCGGATCGAACCAGAACGCGGGATCGCTTTGGAGCGCGCGTTTGCAGACAGGATTGCTCAGAATCAACCAATCGAGAATGGCGAAGCTCTATTGCGGTTGGTGATCCAGGACCTGCTTGGCGAGCCTGACTACAAGCTAATGACTCCTGAGCTTGCCTGCATCGCACGAGAGCAATCGGAGACCGCGGGGCCATTCCTTAGGGGGATGGGTACACTTCGCGATCTGAAGTTCAAGAAGGTTACAGAGCAAGGATGGGATTTGTATGAAGCTGCCTTCGATAACGGCCATCTCTATTGGAGCTTCATTTTGAATGACGACCAGAAGGTCAGCGGCCTGTTCTATCAGAAGTCTCCAGAAGACTGAGTACCTCCAGGGAGTTCAGCGGCCTACTTCCGGCGGCCGTGACCGCTTCAGCCCTATAGCGGCCACCGCGCTCCTACAGCCCCTCACGCTCCAGCACCCTTCCCCCCGCCCCACCGCCCCGCGATCCTAGCCAGCACGCCCAGCCCCCACCAGGCGCACAGGCTGGCGGAGGCCGAGCCCATCAGCATGATCTCGACGGCCGACAGCGTCGCCGCCACCTCCAGCCGGGCGGCGATCCAGAGGCCCGTCGGGCCGCCGAAGATGATGCCGGTCGCCACCCCCGTCAGGAAGCGCACCGCCGCCTCCTGCCGGTCCTTGGGCAGGAAATAGGCGAGCGAGATCGCGGCGCCCGACACGGCGCCGATCAGGCGCGCGGTCCAGAGCCCGCCGTCAGGGGTGAAGTCGGCCATTTTATTAACTTTCTCTAATTAAGATTGTCGGCAATGAAACCGGCGTCCAGCGAGCAGGGCGGCTCGTGCACCCGCATTTCCCCAGGGCAGGTGGCGCCGGTTTCATTCCGTCTTTTGAATCGCTTGGCGCTATTTCCTCATGCGCCGGTTGCGCGACTTCATGTGTCGATTCAAGCGCGGCCACCATTGTCCCCGCAAATGTCATCGATCCGACATCCGGCCTTCACACGCGCTTCACAGTCCTCGCCTTATCTCGCTTCGATGTTCATTGTCGGGGGACGGACATGGTCTACTTCGTCGAAGCCGGTCGCGCGCCGCGCGGTACTGTGTGGGAAAAGCCGCTGCTTTTGTCGGCGCTGGTGACGGTCACGATCTCCCTGCTGTTTTCGGCCTTTCCGCAGATTGATCTCGCCATCGCCCGGCTCTTCTATGTCGAGGGCCAGGGCTTTCCGGCGAGCGAGATGGATGCGCTGAAAACCTTCCGCGCCATCGGCCAGTATTTTCCGCTGACGCTGTCGATCGTGCTGCTCACCGGCCTGATCCTCAAGCTCGCCTATCCGTCGCGGCCCTGCCTCTTCGCGCCGCGCTTCACGCTTTATTTCACCAGCCTCTTCCTGCTCGGCCCGGCGCTGCTCGTCAACGGCATCCTGAAACCCATCTTCGACCGGCCGCGCCCGCGCAACGTCACCGAGCTCGGCGGCGCCGATCTCTTCGTGCCGGCCTGGAGCATGGGCGGCGATTTCTTCGACGACCGGTCCTTCGTCTCGGGCGAGGTCGCCGTCGTCGCCTGCCTCGTGCCGCTCGCCTTCTTCGTGCCCGTCGTCTGGCGGCGCTGCGTGCTCGTGCTGCTGTCCGCCTTTGTCGCCGCCACCGCGCTCAACCGCATGGCCTTCGGCGCGCATTTCCTGTCGGATGCGCTGATCGCCGCCGCGCTGATCGGAATGCTCGCGGTCGGCCTCTGGTACCTGATCTATGTCCGCCCGGGTGCCGCCTCCTGCGACGTCAAGCTCGACGCCGAACTCAGCCGCCTCGGCTTCGCGCTCCGCGACCATCGCCAGCGGACCATCCGCCGCGCCCGCCTGTCCATCGCGCGGCTGGCCCGCTCGTTTGCCCGGCTGTATCCTCTGCGCCAGCCGGCGGGCACCGCCCGGCCGTCAGAGGCGTAAGGCTCAATAGCCCACCGCCGCGCGTTTCTCCGCGTCGGTGAGGAACGTAGCCGCCCCCACCCGCGCCCAGAGCGCATCGCGCTCCACCGACAGCCCCGCCGCCCGGTCGAGATCCGGCACCAGCCTGAACGCCTCGCCCATGGTGCCGGCGAGAAAGCCGGAAAAGGCCTCGGCCGTGCGTCCCGTCAGCGGCAGCACGGTCAGCCGCCAGAAGGCGCGGTTGGCCTCCTGGTAATTGGCATAGGTGTTGTCGCCGGGAATGCCGAGCAGCATCGGCGGCACGCCGAAGGCGAGCGCCACGTCGCGCGCCGCCCCGTTCTTCGCGGCCTCGAAATCCATGTCGCGGGGCGAAAGCCCCATCGCCTTCCAGTCGAGCCCGCCTTCCAGGAGCAGCGGTCGCCCGGCGTTCATCGCGCCGGAATAGCCGTCGTCGAGTTCCGCCTTCAGCCGCTCGTACTGGTCGACGGAAAGATTGCCGCCCTCCTTCGGCTGGTAGACCAGCGCGCCGGAGGGCCGTGCCGAGTTGTCGATCAGCGCCTTGTTCCAGCGCGCCGCGGCGTTCGAAAGATCGAGCGCCGCGATGGCGGCCCCCAGCGGCGGAAAGCCCAGATGGTCGTCGAGCGGATGGAAGAGTTTCAGATGCAGCAGCGCCCCCTCGCCATCGGCCGGTATGCGCCTGGTCGTGCCGCCCGCCCGGTAGTCGTAACCGACCGGCCAGCCGTCTCGCCCCTCCGCCACGCTCACCCGGTCGGGGCGCAACAGATGCAGTTCGGCCAGCCGTGCCCCGAGTTTCACCGGCTCGACGAAGGCGTTGCCCGAGATCAGCAGCTGGCCATAGAGCGCCTCGAGAAAATCCACGCCCGCCGTCTTCGCATTCGGCGCCCGCATCAGCTCCAGCACCGGATGGCCGGAGAGCTCCGTCTCGCCGCGATAGACGAGCCACGGCACGCTCGCGGCAGCCTCCGCCACCAGCCGCACGCAGCGATGCGCGACGGGATTGCCGAGGAAACCGGCCCGCGCCAGCGCCCCATAGGTCGCCGCCGTCCTCTTCCCCGTCGCCTCGCCCGTCAGCCAGGCGAGCGCCCCCAGCGCCTTCGTCGCCCCCGGTCCGCCAGAAGTCCTCGCAGCCTCACGCCGCCGCCAGAAAGGCAGTCTCATCGGATGATCCTTTCGGTAGATGGTTTTTTCGCGCCGAGCGTACTTTGACGAGACGCTGCGCTTGCGATAGTCTCGTATTACAAAACAGGCGAAAAACGATGGTAAACCAGAAAAATCTGTCCGATCCGATCACCCTGCGCCTGCCCGGCGACGTGCTGGCCGACATCGAAGAGATCGCAGCGCTCACCGGGCGAACCCGCAGCTTCATCATCGTCCGCGCGTTGAAAGCCTATCTGGCATCCGAGGGCCAAGAGATCCGCGAACTCGCCGAGGCCCGTCGCGCCGCCGATGCCGGCGACGTTCATGACCTGGAAGCTGTGGTCGAGGAAGTCGAGGCCATTGTGAAGGGAGCGGCCGCTTGAAGGTCGTCCTTGCGGCGCCGGCTCGAGATTATGTCAGGGCCGAAGCCGCGTATCTGCGCTCGCATAATCCGCAGGCCGCCCGGCGTTTTGTCGACGACATCAAGCGCCTTGCGCACCTACTCGGAGACTTTCCAAACATCGGACCGCCCCGCCAGGATCATCTCCTCCCCGGCGTCTTCCGTTTCGTTTTGGGTGCCTATCTCGTCGACTATGAAATCCGCGACCGGCTGATCGTGATCCTCGCGATCCGGCACGGCCGCCAGTCCGACCCGAACCTGCCGCCGGAACCCGACTTCGACTACGAAGGCTGACTTACCCCACCCGCTCCGTCACCGCCGTCGCCACGTCGTAATCCGCCGCGATCCGCATCTCGCGCAGCGGCCGCACGCGGTCGATGGACTCCTTATAGAGCGGATGCGCCCGGTAGGCCTCCAGCGCCGCCTCGTCCTCGAACTCGCCGTAGACCACGAGGTCGACGCTTTGGTCGAAGTGGTCGGATTTCTGGCAGGTGCCGATCTCCAGCCGTGTTGCATGCGGAATGCCCGTCAGGATCGACAGGCCATTGCGCACGGCCTCGATATCGCCGCCCTCAGGCACGGAAAAGAACACGATATGGCGGATCACTTGTGATCTCCGGCAGGCACTTTGGAAACGCCGGCAGCGGCCGGCCACGGGAAGGGGTTCCCGGTTAGCACGGCCGCGCGACGGGCTCAACCTTTCGGAACCTGCCCCTCATCCGCCTGCCGGCACCTTCTCCCCGCTCGCGGGGGTGAGGCGCGGTCCGCGAAGCGGAGCAATCGATCCCGTGACTCGATTGCAGCAACGAACGCCTTGAGCCCTAGCGAAAGGCCGGCCGGGAGGATGGAGCGCCGCCAGTGCCGCGAGTCCCTTCTCCCCGTACCCACGGGGAGAAGGTGGCGGCAGCCGGATGAGGGGCACCATCAAGCCGCCATCGCCCGCCAGAACGCCCTGCCATAGCCCGCCACCAGGTCCGCCCGGTCCGTGCCGTTGACGATCCGCCGCGCGCCCGTCCAGTCCTCGACCGTTCCGTTGAAAAATTCACCGAGCCGCCGCCCGCTGAAGAGACCCTTCACCATGCCCACCACCAGCACCGTCGCCGCCACCTCCAGATCCATCGCCCGGTCCGGGTCGCTCACGAGGTCGATCCCCGTCGCCTCCGACAGCCGCTGATAGTTCGCCCTGTGGGTGATCTGCACCAGGCCGCGCCCGTACCAGGTCCTGCCCTCGCCGTCCGGCCGCCAGTAGGGCCGCTTCACCTGCGGCAGGCGTCCCGCCGCATAGGCGCGGTCCAGCCGCGCCACGGCTTGCGCATCCGTTTTCGCCAGCGTCTCGCGCACCGCCTGCATGGTTCCGGCCGTCTCGTGGAAGGCCGTCGCCAGGCCATAGGCGAGCCCGCGCCGGTCCTCGCCGGCCGCCAGCGGCTCCCAGGCGGCGGCGATCGCCGTCATGCCGGCCACCTGACCGCGACTCAACCGCCCGGCAAAAGGGTCACGCCTCACCGCATCGAAAAACGCTTTCGACCTGACGTTCATCAGTTTTCTCCCACGTTGAAGGTCACGCGTCGGCGCCTCGCGGCGGGGCTCGGCCCCTCCGCGATTAACCACGCCCGAATTTTCCTGTTGGACTAAATCGGTTTAAGTAAATTCAATCGTTTAAACCGGGTTAACACGATATTTACAAAGATTTAACTCTGTGGAACCTTCCGCGTCATGTGGCGTTCTAGAGCGCGTCCATGAAGGGAGATAGACCATGCAGATCAAGCTGAGCACCGAGACCAAGTCTGCTGCCAACAGCAATGCGGCCAATACCATCCCGGCCCATGTCATCGAGCGCATGGAGTCCGAATGGCGCCAGATGCGTCAGCCGCAGACGGCCTCTTCCAAGTAATCGTTCCATCCGGAACACAAGAAGGCGCGCCACCCGGCGCGCCTCAGACCGCTGACAAACCCGCCGATTTTTGCTTGGCGGGTTTTCTTGTTTTGAGGTGCGCGGTCAGGTGGTGTTTTGGTCTTAGATTTTCGTGATCTTATTAAGATCACGAAAATCTAAGACCAAAACACCACCTGACCGCGCACCTCAAAACAAGAAAACCCGCCAAGCAAAAATCGGCGGGTTTGTCAGCGGTCTGAGGGCCGCCGAGAGGCGGCCCTTTTTGCATGTGGTGATGTGTTGTCAGAGACCGATCGTGCCGAGCGCTGGCACTTTGATTCCGGGCCGCTGCACGTCGATGCCGGCCACAAGCCCGAGCAGATGAACCTCTAGCCCGCTGCGCGCCCCGATGGCAAAGCCCGCGAGTCCCTTCACGCTGAAATGAAAGTCGCGCCCGTCGGCATCGAATCCGAACAGGCTTCCGTCGGTACGATAGTCGCGGCCGACAGCATGGGCCGGCAACACAGCGCCGAGTTCCGGCACGGACCGCAATACATGCGCTACGAATGTATTCGAGTTCGGACCGGGATAGATGTGATAGCCGCCATTCATGGCGAACGGATAGTCGGCGATCGCCTTCTCCACCTTCGGGATCAGGGCCTCCGCGGTGGCGCCGTGCAATTCGACGACGATCTCCGGGCTATTGGAATACCAGAAGGCATCCGCCGGCCGGTGGTTGCGGCGGATCGGGCTTCCCCAGCCGACCTTGTCGTAGCGCTGGTAGTCTCCGTCAGCCGTCTTGGTGACGATCCACGCATGGCTGGCGACGGCGCCTTTCAGTCCGCCTGTCTTCGCCGACATCACATAGATTGCCGCCTTGTTGTCTTCGTGTGCTGCGGGAAGCATGCCGGACGAACTCCAGCGCGCCGAACTCCAGTTGGCCGGCCTCTCGGCCGTCATCCAGAGCCCTGCCGAAACCAGTGTCGGCAGCAGGAAGACGACGAAAAAAACCAGCATGAAACGCTTCAGAAACCTCATGGTACCTCTTCGTGACCGTAGGTCTCTTATCGGGAACGGCAAAACGGCGGAAATGCGGTGGTTTCGACCACGAAACCGTGATCGCTTAGGTCTGGTCGGTCTTTTTACCGGGCCAGCCGCCCGGCAGTCGGTGATCAAGATACGCGTAGACCTGCGACAGCGCGGTCTCACGCGTGATTCCGCCGCTGTGCAAACCGAGCCGCAGCCAGAGGCCGTCGATCAGCGTCGTGATCGCCAGCGCCACCTCGTCGCATTCCTCGCGCGGCAGCAGGTGGACCAGCGCCGACATCAGGTTGGAGTGCATCCGAGCATGAATAACCTTCTGGATGCGGGCGAATTGCGGCTCGCGGGGCACCTCCGCGCAGAGAGATAGCCAGGCGTGGCACGTCGCCGGCTGATAGAAACGATCCTCGAAATTGCCTTCCACGACAGCTTGCAGCCGCTCGTATGGGGTACGTGCCAGTTTCAGACGCGCTGAAACTGCATCGCGCAGTTGGACGTTCGCCTCCCGCATCGCCTGCTCGAACAGTTCCTGCTTGTTCCGGAAGTAGTGCAGAACGATGCCCTTGGAGGAATTCGTGTGCGCGGCGACCTTCTCCAGCGTCGCCCCGGCGATGCCTTCCTTCTGCAGCACCTCGAAGGCCGCAAGCCGCAGCTCCTTCCTTCGGATAACGCTTATTCTCGTCAGCTTCATGCGCCCGCTCCTGATTCTGGCACTGTTGACAAATTTTCCGCCAAGATCAATTGTTGACCCATCGGTCAGAAAAGCAGCCAGTCGGTCAATAATCATAGAAGGGGAATGACATGGTGAGAATGACAGGACTTGCATTGATTGCCGCAGTCGTGGCCGCAGGCGCGGCCCACGCCGCCGACCCGGAAACATGCCGCGCCGTCCGGATGGCCGAGCCCGGCTGGAACGACTTGGCTTTCACCACGGGTGTCGGCATGACCCTCCTGAAGGGCCTCGGTTACGAGCCAACCACCAGCCTGCTCGGCATCGATGTCATCTACAAGAGCCTGGAGAACAAGGATCTCGATGTCTTTCTCGGCTACTGGGATCCGGCAATGGCGATCTACTACGAGGCCTACAAGGCGAACGGCAGCGTCGAGACGGTGAAGACCAACCTCACCGGAGCCAAATACACCTTTGCCGTGCCCGACTATGTGTATGAAGCCGGCGTTCGCGATTTCGCCGACCTGCACGCGTTCGCCGACCAATTTGGCAGCAGGATGTACGGCATCGAGCCCGGCTCTAACCAGGCGATGTTCGACGCCGTCGCCGACCCGGCCTTCAAGCTGGACGGCTGGGAGGTTGTGGAATCGAGCGAGCAGGGCATGCTCGCCGAGGTTCAGCGGAAGATCAACGGCAAGGAATTCATCGTCTTCCAGGGCTGGGCGCCGCATTCGATGAACACCGCCTTCCCGATCCGTTACCTGACAGGCGGCGACAAGTACTACGGCCCCGATTTCGGTGCCGCCACGGTTTCGACGCAGGTCCGCAAGGGCTATCGCGATGAGTGCCCGAACGTCGGCAAGCTGCTGGAAAACCTGACCTTCGACCTCGATCTCGAAAACCGCGGCATGGGCTACCTGATCAACGACGGCATGAACCCGGAAGAGGCGGCGGCCAAGGCGATCAAGGATGAGCCGCAACGCCTCGACGCCTGGCTCGCCGGTGTCGAGACTCTCGACGGCAAGCCCGGTCTCGACGCGGTGAAGGCCTCGCTCGGCCTGTGATGTCTTCCGATCATGCCCCATGGACGGAGCGCAAGTCGCTGCTTGCGCTCCCGGACGGCCGGACGCTTGCCTATGTCCGCCGTCCGGCCGACGGTCCGGTTCTCGTTCTTCTTCACGGCTACACCGATACCAGCCGCAGTTATGAACGCCTGGCCTCGCTGCTGGACGGTTACACTCTCGTCATTCCCGATCTGCCGGGGCACGGCGCCTCATCGGCGCGTCTGACGGAAGGCTGCTCCGGTTTCGCCGAGGACGTGGAGGCTTTGCTCGACCGTCTGGATATCGGTCGCTGCAGTCTGGTCGGCCACTCGATGGGCGGTGTGGTCGGCACGGATCTCGCCGCACGCCTTGGAAAACGGGCGGCCGGTCTGGTCCTTCTTGCCAGTTCGCTACGCCCGCGGCTGCCGGAGGAGGGGGCCATCGCGCGCGGCATCAGGGCATTTTCCGACCCGATCGACCCCGCCGATCCGTTTTTCGACGAGTGGCATCATTGCGTCCATCCGGTCGATCCGAAATTCCTCGCTCATGCCCGTCGTGAGGCGGCCGCGATGCCGGCCACCGTCTGGAGGCGTGTCTTCAAGGGCCTTGCCGACACCGACATGACGTCGTCCGCCAGCCGTGTCTCGTGTCCGGTGGTTTGCCTCGGGGGTGGCGACGACCCGCTTTTCGGTGCGGAGCATCAGGCAGCGCTACTCAGTGCTTTTCCGGATGCGGAAGGGGAAATTCTCGCCGGACATGGCCATAACCTCCATTGGGAAGACCCGGACGGCATCGCCGTCCGCATCCATTCCTTCCTGGCCCGCACCCGTTGACCGCGCCATTGGCAATCGCCTTCCGAAAGGCTATCAGGCAAAAAAACATCCCTTTGCTGAGCGCGAGGCCTTTCCATGTCCAGTCCCGTCACCGTCGAAGTCACCCGTGGCAATCGCGTCGAAAGCCGCCATCGCGGGCTGGCTGTCGTGATCGACGCCGGTGGCAAGGTGATGTTTTCAGCCGGTGAGGTAGATGCGCCGGTGTTCCCGCGTTCGGCGTGCAAGGCCATGCAGGCCCTGCCGCTGGTCGAAAGCGGTGCGGCGGATGCCTATGGCTTCGGCAATCGCGAACTGGCGCTCGCCTGTTCGTCCCATTCCGGCGAGGATGCGCACGCGGAACTCGCGGCTTCGATGCTGGCAAAAGCCGGTCGTGACGTCGCTACCCTCGAATGCGGCGCCCACTGGTCGTTTGATCAGGCGACGCTCATCCATCAGGCCCGCACGATGGAAAAGCCTACGGCGCTGCATAACAACTGCTCCGGCAAGCACTCGGGCTTCATCTGCGCCTGCAGCCATATCGGTTACGATCCGAAGGGTTATGTCGGCTACGACCATCCGCTGCAGGCCGATATCCGCGGCGTGATGGAAGCGCTGACCGGCGCTGTGCTCGATGCCGATAGCTGCGGCGTCGATGGCTGCTCGATCCCCACCTATGCCGTGCCGTTGTCGGCGCTTGCAGATGGCTTTGGCAGAATGCTGACGGGCAGGGGGCTGGCGCCGGTCCGCGCAGCCGCCTCGCGACGCCTGATCGAAGCCTGCATGGCCGAACCATTTTACGTCGCCGGAACCAAGCGGTTCTGCACCCGCCTCATGGAAATCGCTCCTGCCAAGATCTTCGCCAAGACCGGCGCCGAGGGCGTGTTCTGCGCACTCCTGCCGGACCAAGGCCTGTCGCTCGCCGTGAAGTGTGAGGATGGCACCACCCGCGCGGCGGAAAGCATGATCGCTGCGCTTCTGGCGCGCTATTTCGAGCCGGGCAGCGAAGAGCGGGAACAACTGCTCGCCATGGCCAGCCACACCATGCGCAACTGGAACGGCATCGCCGTCGGCGACGTCCGCGTGACGGACCTCCTGTTTAACTGAGCTCGAGGACTGGATATCAGCCACTGATAAGCCGCACACCCGTCTCTTTGAGGCCGTCCAGCCGTTCGACGGGTGTTGCCGCATCGACAAGTACGCCCGTGACTGTCTCGACCGGCGCAATGAGGCAGGGGGAGACCGCGCCGATCTTGTCATCGGTCACAGGCACGAAGGTTTCCCGGCTCCGCTCCATGATCCGGCGCTTGATCGCCGCCTCTTCGTAGTCCCCCGTCGTCAGTCCGTGAACGGGATGGATCGCGGTCACGCCTAGGAAGAAGATGTCCGGCCGCAGCCGGTCGATCGTCAACGCCGCCTCCACGCCCACGCTCACCATGGAGTGTCGATACAATCGCCCACCGATCAGGATCACCTCGACCTTGTCGTGGTGTTCGAATTCGGCGGCGATCGTCGGCGAGTGTGTCGCGACCGTGATCGCCATGTCGCGAGGAATGCGGCGGGCGATTTCCGCCGTCGTCGTTCCGCCATCGAAGAAGATCGTCTGGCCCGGCTTGATGAGACTGAGGGCCAGGGCGCCCAGCTTTGCCTTTTCGGACGAGGCAACCGACCTTCGGCTGGAGAAATCCGGCAGCTCCGGCGTGATCGGCAGCGCTCCTCCGTGAACCCGCCGCAGAAGCCCGGCCGCCGCCATGTCGCGCATGTCGCGGCGGATCGTATCCTCCGACAGTCCCAGTTCCCGCGCCAGATCCCCGGCGATCGCCCGGCCATCGCGTTTCAGGACATCGAGAATGTGTTGTCGTCTTTGTGTGGTCAGCATTGGTTCTCACGAAATGGCACGGTAATTTACGATATTGCATGATTTGACTCGATAAGCGAGAGGAATCGTGCAACAGCATGCGCTGTCCGCATGAAGCGGATGACAAAAGGAGATTATCGATGCTGATCCTGATCGCCGGACCCTATCGTTCCGGCACAAATGACGACCCGACGCTGATGGCGGAAAACCTGAAGCGGCTGGAAGAACCGTCCTATGCTCTGTTCCGGGCCGGACATGTTCCGATGATCGGGGAATGGGTGGCGTTGCCGGTCTGGAGTGCCGCCGGAGGGACGCACGTGGGTGACGATCTCTATGAAGAAATCTTCCATCCGGTCGCGGGGCGGCTGCTGCAACTGTGTGAGGGTGTCCTGCGTCTTCCCGGCGCCTCGAAGGGGGCGGACAACGACGTCAGGATCGCCACCGAGCGCGGCATCCCTGTCTGGTATCGCCTGGAGGACGTGCCGGGCTGCGGCTGAGCTCCCTTAGACCGCGAAGATTTGCGCGTCGTCGGCGAAGGCTTTGAACTCCAGGGCATTGCCGGAGGGGTCGAACAGAAACATCGTCCGCTGTTCGCCGCTTTCGCCTTCGAACCGCAGCTTCGGCCGCATGCCCCATCGGGTGTCCGGATCGGCCTCCAGCCGTTTTGCCAGCGCCAAGAAATCCTCCATCGGCAGGATCACGCCGAAATGCGGAATCGGCACGGCATCGCCCGCCACAGAGCCGGTGAGCGGTTCTCTGGAAGGCTTTCCCGTCAGATGCGCCGACATCTGGTGGCCGAAGAGGTCGAAGTCGATCCATTTGCCCGGGCTTTCCCTGCCGATCCGACATCCAAGCACCTCGCCATAAAACCGACGCGTGGCTTCGATATCGGTAATGGGGAAGGCAAGGTGAAAGGGACGCATGGCAATCTCCCGGTGCTGGTTGGTCCTGAACGTCCAAGACTATCTAAAATGGACGGGTTGGGAAGCCGTCTGGCGCTATCTAACGAGAGAAGCCGCCGGTATTGATGGTTGACAACTCTAGGTGCAGTGCACAAACTTCCCTGGATTATAGTGATCCGGCGAGCTTCGGTCAGAGAGGCAAAAGTGAGCACAGTAATTCTGACTTCCCGCGAAATAGCGGCCGTCAGCTATGACGATGCGGCGGCACGACTGCAGGTGGAACTGCGCAAGGGCGGCCTCTACGAGGTCATTGATGTGCCGGAACCGGTGTTTCACAAGCTGTGCACGTCGCCGTCACCGGGCACCTATTTCCACCTCCACATCCGCAAGGGCGGATACAATATCCGCCGTCTGCGCTAGGGCGTTCCTGTCCGGGGGTACTGCCGCCGATCATTCGACCTCTGCCAGCCGCTTCTCCCACATCGCCTTGAAGCCGGGACGGGCGTGACAGCGCGCCAGCCAGTCCCGGACATGGGGATGCTTCTCGAACAGCGGCGTGTGCGCCGACGCATAGCGGACCACCTCGGCCAGATTGATGTCGGCGACGGTGAAGCGCTCGCCCACGATGTATTCCGCCCCGGCAAAATGACAGTCGAGCACGGCGAAGGGCCGGTCGAGGAGGCGGGCAACCGCCAGGGCCTCCGCTTTGCCGGCCTCGGTTTCAAGGCGTCCCTCCGCCGCCGCAAGGGAAATCTTGAGCGCGTTCGCCTCGATCGACGTCGCGCCGAAAAACGACCAGTGTGTCATGAGCGCGTCTTCGCTCAGATCCGCAGGCGCGAGTGACCCGCCATGCTTCTTCGCGAGATAGAGGTTGATTGCCATGGACTCGAACAGCACGAGGCTCCCATCGACCATGGTGGGGATCGTCCCCATCGGATTGATCGCCAGGAAATCCGGCGAACGCGTGTTGAGACGTGCATCCCGCGCGAGCGGATCGGCAAGCTTGTAGGCCTGGATCACTGGTACATGCTCGAAATCGATTCCCAGTTCTTCGATCAGCCAAAGGGGTCGCGTCGCGCGCGACCGGTAGACGCCATGGATTTCCAGCATGAAAACTTCCCTCCGCTTCGTTGCGGTCGAAGCTAGCGGCAAGCACGAGGTTTTTGAAGCGGCCCCGGCGTGATGCGATGCTGATTTCTCGTGATGGGCCGGATTGACAGTACGCGGCCTCAGCTCTATCCAAAATGCGTGGGTCAGCAGTTCACCCAGGCGTCACCGCCCCGCAAGGGGAGCTAAACCTGCCGCATGATATCTCGACAGACACTTTTCCCGTGCCCGGTCGACAAGACGGTGACCACCGACGCATTCCAATTCGGGCACGATATCGAGGAAAAGACGATGTCGCGTAGCATCATGACGTATCATGCGCCGGACATATCGGCGCTCGCCCGCAACCTGAAGCGGGAACTCGACGAACGGACGGAAAAACCCGGCCACGTCGAACTTCTGAACATCCTGTCCCGGGCGGCCGGCTTCCGCAATTTCCAGCACCTTCGTGCCGCGCAAGCCGCCGGTGAACGTCTGGCAATGCCGTCGCCGCCGGCCGCGCCGGTGGATCACGTGCGCGTGGAAGCGGCGCTTCGCTGTTTCGACGGGCAGGGCAGGCTATCCCGCTGGCCGGCCAAGACGTCGCTCCAGCAGCTCTGCCTGTGGGCACTCTGGGCGCGCATCCCGGCCGAGCGGGAGTTCGATGAGAAGGCGATCAGCGGATTGCTGAGAGACCTGCACCTGTTCGGCGATCACGCGCTCCTGCGGCGCGAGATGGTCAACCAGCGACTGCTCTTCCGGACGCAGGACTGCAAGGTCTACCGGCGCATCGAGCAGCGGCCACCTGCCGAAGCCATCGTGCTCCTGAAGAGCCTCGGCGGCGCGCTGGCGAGAGAGTGAGAGTTGCAGCGACTGCCGGCTTTTAGCTGGCGGCCGCCAGCAGCGCGGCATTGTCGGCCTGTTGCTTCATCAACGCGCGGGCGGCGACCCTTTCAAGCGGGCGCGAGAAGAGGAAACCCTGCCCACGCTGGCAGCCGAGGTCAGTGAGGAGTTGAACCTGTTCGGGCGTTTCCACGCCTTCCGCGATCACCCGGATTCCAAGGCCGTCGGCGATATCGATGAGACCCTTGATGATGACGCCTCCGGCCCGTTCGCTGGCCATTCTCTGGACGAAGCACTTGTCGATCTTGATGAGGTCGATTGGCACCGTCAGAAGATGCGTGAGCGAGGCGAAGCCCGTGCCGAAATCGTCGAGTGCGACGAAGACGCCAGCTGCCCGCAACCGGCTGATTTCCCTCGCAACCGTCTCGTCTCGTTGATCGAGATAGACGGACTCCGTGACCTCGATGGCCACCCGGTCGAGCGGAACGCCATGTGCGCCGAAAACGGCTTCGAGACGCTGGCACAATCCGCCTCGATAAAGATCCATGCCGGAGACGTTGATACCGATCCGGCCGAAGTAGAGGCCGTCATCACGCCAGCTGCGCATGTCCGCGGCCACCGTCTCAAGCATTCGTTGGGTCAGGTCGTAGGCGGCCTGGCCGTCGCGCGTCGCCTCGTGGAAATAACCTGCGGCGACAATCTCGCCGCTTCTCGTCCGCATCCGGCACAGCGCCTCGAAACCCCGGAGGTTGCCGGTCGAAAGCTCGACCACCGGCTGGTAGAAGGCGTCGATGCGTCCGTCCTGCAGGGACTCGGTCAGGTCCTGTATGGACCGGTAACGCCGTGCGATTGCGGAACCGAGCCCTGACACGAACTCCACAAAGCCGCCGCGGCGACGCTCTTTCGCATGGTAGAGAGCGTAATCCGCGTTCTGGTGAACCTGGTGTGACGGCTTTCCTTCGGCCGCCATGTCGCCGCCGACGGTGACGGAAGGATTGATAAGCTGCCCGGCGCAGAGCGTCGGCGCCTTCATGATGACGGTAAGCCTCTCGGCGATCTCTACCAGTTCCTCACGGCCGTCACATTCCACGAGCACGGCGAACTCGTCGCCCCCCAGCCGGAAGCTCTGGCAGTTCTTGCCGAGGCCCGAGAGCCGTTCGGCCACCGATCGGATGAGATCGTCGCCCGCAAGGTGCCCGAACCGGTCATTGACGAGCTTCAGATTGTCGACATCGGCGAGCAGAAGCCCCCAGCTCCGGCTGCCTGCGTCGAGACAGGCAACCTTGTCGTTGAAGGCCTTCCGGTTCGGAAGCTTCGTGAGCGCATCGGTTTGCGCCAGCCTCTGACGTTCGATGACCCGCTGGTCCCGTTCGATGGCGATGGCGCAGAGATGCACGCACGCCTGGACGACCTGTTTTTCCCGGCGTGTCGGATTGCGCTCGGTTCTATAGTAGAAAGCGAAGGTTCCCATGACCTTGTCGGACAGGATGATGGGGGTTGACCAGCACGCGAGAAACCCCGCCGAAAGTGCCAAGTCCTTATAGTCCTGCCAGAACGGATGTGTCGCGATGCTGGAGACCGCGACGGGGCGGCCTGTATAGGCCGCAGTGCCGCATGATCCGATGCCAGCGCCGATTGCGACTCCATCTATTGCCTTCGAATAGAACTCTGGAAGTGACGGGCCGGAAAGATGACTGAGGCGACTTTCCGCGTCCAGCAGCAGGACCGAACAAATGGTATCGGGAAGTATCCGCTCCACGGCGTTGCAAAGATAGTCGACTGTCTCCCTCAGTCCGTCGCCGCGGGCAATCATCTCAAGGATGGTGTTTTGCAGTCTCTGCATCGTGCGCTCGTTCCCCTTGACGAGAGCAAAACACGGCAGCGTTAAATAGCCCTTACGAATTTTCTAAAAATGTAAATTAGCTATGACTTTGTTCACGTGGCGCGATTTCCGCTGATCGTCAGATGCGGGGGTACGTCGCCGCTTGCCATCAGGTCGCCGGTCGTCTTCTCGTTCCAGCGATAGCCGACGATCGCGCCGTCTTTCGTCCCGTTGAAGATATTGCCGGTGATGACAGCCGCGCCGCTCTCCTCCACTACGGTTACATAGAGGCCGATTGGCGACTGGCGCACGACGTTTCCGGAGACCACGACGTCGCGCAGATACGGCCCCCAACCGAGCATCATGCCGTAGCGCGGCGCGTTCTCGATCACGTTGCCCGAAACGACCGTGTCGGCCTCCACCGAAATGCCGAAGCCGAAGCCGGCGCCGTCGTGTTCATAGGGACCGGTGAGGGAGAGGTTGCGGACGAGATTGCCGGTGACGGTGGCGAGCCGCCCGCCTTCGTTGAAGTTGACGATCAGGATGCCGTTCGCCGCCGTATCGATCAGGTTGTCGGCGACAACGGCGCCTTCGAAGGAGAATTCGACGTAGAGCGCTGTCTCGCCGCTCTTCAGGCACTGATTGCCGCGGATCTGCACATTGGAGGCCGAATTCGCCCGGATCGCGGAAAAGGCGCAGTCGGAGACATGGTTGTCCGAGACGATCACATTGTCGGCGCGAAAGAGATTGATGCCGTTGCCGTATTCTCCCGTGCCTCCGTCGCGCGCGCCGATCCGGTAGACACGGTTGCCGGTGACGACCGAACCATCGTCGCCCTTGGTCCAGCGATGCACGAGAATGCCCCCGTTCCCGCAGTCATGCACGCGGTTGTCGCGGACCGACAGCCTGACGCACTCGACCGCGTAGAGCCCGATGTCTGCGGCTCCGCTCACCGTCGACCGTTCGATCCGACCGCCGCAGCGCTCCATGTGAAACCCCGTCTTGCGACTGCCGGCGATCTCACAATTGTCGATCAGGGCTTCGCCCACATTGGCGAGGTGAACCAGCCCGCTCACGTGGTCGCCAAGCCAGCCGTTCGAACCGTCGATGGCAATGTTGCTGATCTCGATCCGGTCCGCGCCGTCGGCGCGCAGCAGGTGTCCGTCGCCGGTATAGATGAGGCGCGACGCACCGGGTACGCCGGTGAGGCGGGTTCCGTCGGGAAGGTCGATATTGGAAACCGTGTAGTCGCCGGGTGGCAGAAACACCGGGGTCTTTGCCGCCGCCGCGTCGTTGAGAACCGTCTGCAACCGTCGGCTCTGGTTGTCGGGCGCATTGGGCACGACGCCGGCCGCCGCCGCATCGATCGATCCGCGCATCTCGATCTCGGTGAAGGCGAGCGCCTGGGAAAGCGCGGGTCGATGCGCGAACCCCGCGAGCGCGGCGCCTCCCGTCAGCAGCAATCGGCGTCTTTCGATCATATCTACCCTGGCACAATCAAACCGGATGGCGCGACAGAATGGCACGCGGGAGTTAAGGAAACGGTTTGCTCCAGATCAATGCGGCGGCGTGCAAGCAGGCGCTAATCTATCCTCGATCGATTGATGGAGGTCACGATGTTTCGTCTTGCTGCGGTTCTCTACATTCTCGTCGCCACGGCGCTGGCAGGCGCGTCGGTGACCACGGTTCTCTCCTTGCGGATGATGGAGCCGTGGCAGATCGCGGGAGCGTTCGCGGCCGGCTGTGTGATCGCTCTTCCGATCGCCTGGGTTCTGGCGCGCAAGATTTCCGCCACGATGAAGTCTTCCGTCGCCTGAGATGAGGGGGATCAGGCGGCTGACGCGGGTGTCGCGCCCGACGTTCAAGGAGGCGGATGGACTGTCCGCGGCATGAGCGCACCCGCACCGATCGGCCGGCCTTCGTTGGATCGCGAAGGCCGGCCGATTGTTCTTGACGATCATCCGTCCGTACCGCCGTCGCCGGCCAGCCTCGTATGCGCGTGCATCCGGTCGACGAACTTTTCGAACAGGATCGCAAAGCGCTCCACGTCCTCCTTCGGCCAGTCGGCGAGAATGGCGTGGATGAGGTTCGCCTTGATGTTCTGAAGCGCCTCGATCATCTGCCATCCCTTGGGCGTCAACTCCACAACGGCACGGCGCGCGTCGACCTGCGATACCGCACGCCGCAACACATCCTGCTTCACAAGTTCCGCCACCAGCCGGCTGCCGCGCGAGGGATCGATGCGCATCGCTTCGGCAATTGCTCCGACCGTCGCCTCGCCATCGTCGGCGCAGCGCCGCACGGCTTCGATCACATCGAGATGAGTAAGCTCCAGATCCGGCGCTACCGACTGGATCGCCATGCGTCCGATGATACGCCTGCCGATCATCAGCCGCATCTTCGACATGCTGGTGCCGATGGACGCTATGTCTTCCGGTTCGTCGTCCGGCACGGCCCAGAGTGAACTGGCCGATATCTCTTTCGTCATGGTGCCCCCTCGCAGTCATCGCACGCAAATATGTGCTGTTGACATTTATATGCTAAAAGCACATAAAAAGCCAACTTAGAATTTTGGATGTTCCCATGGACAAGATGTCGCCGATCAAAACGCCGCCCGCGGCCGACCTTCCGCCGCTGGTCGAAAACCCGCGACTGCGTCTTGTCGTCTTCCTGTTTTTGATGACCGCCATGTTCATGGCCACCCTGGACAACCAGATCGTCGCGACCGCCCTGCCGACCATTGTCGGCGAGTTCGGCCAGCTGGAACGTTTCGGCTGGGTCGGCTCGGCCTACCTGCTGGCGTCGAGCGCGGTGATGCCGATTTATGGCAAGCTCGGCGACCTCTTCGGTCGCAAGCCGGTGATCATGGCGGCCGTGCTCATCTTCACCCTCGGATCGCTGGTCTGCGGCCTCGCCGTTTCCATGGACACGCTGATCGCCGCCCGCGTGCTGCAGGCGCTCGGCGGCGGCGGCATCATGGTGTCGATCTTCTCGATCAATGCCGATCTCTTCGCACCGCGCGAGCGGGCCCGCTACCAGAGCTATTCGAGCCTCGTCCTGATGGCGTCGGGCGCCGTCGGACCCGTGCTCGGCGGAACCTTGAGTGATCTGTTCGGCTGGCGTTCGATCTTCCTCGTCAACCTGCCGATCGGTATCCTTGTCCTCGCCGGACTCGCGGTGATGCTGCCCTACCGGCGTCCGCAAAGGCGACCGAAGATCGACTATGCCGGCGCCGCGCTGCTCGCCGCCACCATTTCCTCCGTGGTGGTCTGGGCCGACAGCGCGCAATTGTTCGGATCGCTCGTGGCGCCGGAAAGCCTCGCCATTGTCGCCGCCGGCGTCCTGTGCCTCATCGGCTTCATCTTGGTCGAGCGCCGTGTCTACGAACCGGTGGTTCCGCTGTCGCTGTTTTCCAACCCGACGTTCAGCCTGCTGCTGATCATTTCGCTGTGCAGCGGTGCCGTTGGCATCGGCTCTGTCAACTATGTCGCGCTCTTCCTCCAGACGACCACGGGTCTTTCTCCCTCCATGGCCGGTCTGCTCTTCATCGCCACCACCGGTGGCATCGCGCTTGGATCGCTCTCTGCCGGTCGGATGATCTCCATCACTGGCCGCTACAAGATTTTCTCGATCGCCAGCATGACGACCGGTATCGTCGCCATGGGAATTTTCTCGCTCGTCGGCGTCGGAACGCCGGTGCCGATGATCGCGGCGATCATGCTGCTTCACGGAGTCGGCATCGGCATTGGCCAGCAGGTGCCCGTGATCGGCGTTCAGAACACTGCGGGGGCAGGGGATGTCGGTGCCGCGACCGGAGCGGTGACGCTCACCAGAATGGGTGGAGCATCGATCGGCATTTCCATCTATGGCGCCGTGGTCGCCTCCGGTGTCGCAAGGCTGGGCGCGGCGATCCCGGGCGTCGGACCGATCGACGAACTCACCCCCAAGGCGCTGTCGGCGCTGCCGCCGGACCTGCAGGTTCAGGTAGGGGAGACTTACGCGGGCGCTTTCCATTCCATGTTCCTGGCAGCGGCGGTCATCTGCCTCGTCGGCCTCAGCGCGGCACTGTTCCTCAAGAACGTTCGGCTGCCGATGGCCAAGGCCGCGCAGTCTCACTGATCGCATCCGACGACAGCTTCACGCCAGCCGCGGCATGCATGATGCGGAAGACTTTGGAGAGTCTTTTGAAGCGGTTGGTCATGGATTTCGATTTTCAGCGTGTTCGCAAGGGTATTGCTCTGTTCGCCAGCCTGGTCTGTGCCTCGGCTTTGTCGGGCTGCATTCTGGTCCAGGATACCAGTCGCATGAACATCGAGGTGTTCCAGGACGAGGTGGCGCCGGTATGGTACGAGCCTGCCCGCGTCCAGCCGGCACCGGTGCAGCCGGTTCCGCAGCGCCGCGAGCTCTATCAGACACAGTTCCATCAGACCTACGGGCTACCCGTTTCCAACCCGATGCATCGCATCATGTACGGCGAACTGCGTGATGAAGACCGAACGCTTCCCGCGCTGCCGCTGACCCGGATCGATTCAAGCCTGCTGCGGCAGGAGGTTGCCTATCAGACGGCCGAGAAGCCCGGCACGATCGTCGTCGACACCAAGGCGCGCTACCTCTATCTCGTACAGCCCGATGGTAAGGCCATGCGCTATGGCGTCGGGCTTGGCCGCGATGGCTTCGCCTGGAGCGGCCGCGGAATCATCCAGTGGAAGCAGAAATGGCCCCGCTGGACGCCGAGCGGCGAGATGGTCGAGCGCCAGCCGAATTTGCGGCCCTTCGGTGCGGAACAGGGTGGCCTCGAGGCTGGACTGAACAACCCGCTCGGAGCCCGCGCGCTTTACATCTTCCAGGATGGAAAGGACACGCTGTACCGGGTGCATGGCACGCCGGACTGGCAGTCGGTCGGCAAGTCGACGTCGTCGGGTTGCGTGCGCATGTTCAATCAGGACGTCATCGACCTCTACGACCGGGTCGGAGACAAGGCGCCCATCGTCGTTATCTAGCGACTTCCCTCCGCCGATACGGAATCTTCACGGACACGCGCCATGATCGCCGTGGCGATGCCTGTTGCAAGTTTGCCACCGTCCTGCTGCATTGCGGAAAGGGGCGATGGCGGGGCGGAACATTGCCATAATTGCGGCATTTATGATTTCACGCCTTCCGGTTTTCACGAGGTTCCTCCAAGCCCATGACGTCGTCCTTTTCTTCTTCGCGCCGCAGCTTTTTGTCTCTGTCCGCCGTCGGTGCCGCCAGCCTGCTGGCCGGCTGCGCATCATCCTATCCATCGCGCGGTCCGGTGCAGACGACGATCACCTATCGTGACGGCATGCCGCGCCCAGCTCCGCTTGCCGGCGGCCGCTCGCCGGAACTCGACGCGATGTATGGCGAGACCTTCGATGGCGGTTATGTCATTCCGGCCGTGCCTTACCAGCGCATCGAGCCCCGTTTCTATCGCCAGCGGGTTGTCGATCCGACCGGCGAACGTCCCGGCACGATCGTCGTGGATACGCCGCGCCGCTTCCTCTATCTCGTGGAGCCGGGCGGCACGGCGATGCGCTACGGCGTCGGCATCGGCCGTCAGGGCTTTTCTTGGCGGGGCGAGGGTGTGATCCAGTGGCGGCAGAAGTGGCCGAAGTGGACACCGCCCACGGAAATGATCGCGCGGCAGCCCGAGCTTGCGAAATACTCGGCGGAAAATGGCGGCATGTCGCCAGGCTTGAACAATCCGCTGGGTGCCCGTGCGCTCTATATTTTCCAGGGCGGCGAAGACACGCTCTACCGCCTGCACGGCTCGCCGGAGTGGAATTCGATCGGCAAGGCGGTTTCGTCCGGCTGCGTGCGCCTGATGAACCAGGATATCATCGATCTCTATGATCGCGTGCCGAACAAGGCCCGCATCATCGTTCGCCAGTAGCGAGCTCGGCATTCTCGAGGTTGCTCGTCAGCGCTTTCAGCCTCTCGCGCAACTCCACGAGTTCGCCGACGGGGCAGCCGGCTGCGGCGCCGATTGCCTGCATGATCCGCGCTGATTCCGGCTGCAATGCCCGGCCTCCCTCGGTCAAGGTCACGAGCACCTGCCGTTCGTCGTCGTCGGCGCGCCGCTTCTCTATCCGTCCGGCCTGTTCCAGACGCTTCAGAAGCGGCGAGAGCGTGCCGGAGTCGAGGCCGAGCTTCTCGCCGATCTCCTTTACCGTCAGTCCGTCCTTCTCCCAGAGCGTCATCATCACGAGATACTGCGGGTAGGTGAGGCCCAGCGGCTCAAGCAGAGGCTTGTAGGTTCGGTTGAAGGCATGTGCCGCCCCGTAGATGGCGAAGCAGACCTGCTGGTCCAGCGTCACCTTGGTGTCGGGGCGCTTCTGGTCGTCGGTCATGTCGATCTCCGCATTCCTCGCATTGTGGCAATTCAAGTGGCTCGGCGCAATCGTTCAAAAAATACATTGCGCACAATTTAATTTTGCATTATGTAATTTCCATCATCACCGCAAACAAGGAGTTCAGCAATGCCGATTCTCTATACCGCTCATGGTCACGCTACCGGCGGCCGCTCCGGCAATGGTGCCAGCGACAATGGTGTTCTCGACGTCACGCTCACGACGCCGAAGGAACTCGGCGGCGACGGCGCCACCGGCACCAATCCCGAACAGCTTTTCGCCGTCGGCTATTCGGCGTGCTTCCTCGGCGCCCTGAAGTTTGTCGCCGGCAAGGAAAAGGTGAAGATCCCCGAGGATGCCAAGGTTCACGCCGATGTCGGCATCGGTCCGCGTGACGACGGTCAGGGCTTCGGGATCGAAGTGAAGATCTCTGTCGAAATTCCGGGTCTGGAACGCGAGCTGGTGGAACGTCTCGCGGCTGCCGCCCACATCGTCTGCCCGTACAGCCATGCCATGCGCACCTCGACCGAAGTTCCAGTCACGGTGCTCTGATCTCTCCTTGATCCACCGCCCGAAGGCCGGCTTCCAAGCCGGCCTTTACCTTGATCTTGTCTGGAGATGATTTTTTCCCTATATTCTTTCTCAGGAAAGGATTAGCTGTGCTTCATTCAGCAGATCAGGTGAGAATTCCGGCAACGGAAGGCGCGACGGTCACCAAGGCCGTTGTCTCGGCGGCGGACAGGCTGGGCCTTTCGGCACGGCAACTCTCAGCCGTTATCGGTGTATCGGAAGCCACCGTCTCGCGCATGAAGCGCCTGGACTTCCTTCTGGAGCGCGGCACCAAGCCTTTCGAGCTGGCCCTGCTTTTCATCCGCCTGTTCCGTTCGCTGGATGCCGTGACCGGTGGCGATGAGGCGGTCGCCAAAGCCTGGCTGCGCGGCTCCAATACCGCTTTGCCTGCGGCACCGCTCGATAAAATCTCCTCCATAACCGGCCTGGTCGATGTCCTTGGATACCTGGACGCCCGCCGCGCTCTCGTCTGAAGCGCATCCGCTGGCGGGTGCGTTCTGGCGGCTCGTCGAGGCGCAGCATCAGGTCTCAACCATGAAACTCGTCGACAGCGTCGAGGAGCAATCCCTGCTGGAAACCTTGCTGGAGGAGACCAAACCGTCGTTCCCGCCGGAATGTGCAGGCCTCGATTACCTGCTCGCCACGCCGTTCCGTTATGGCTCGGTCTATCCGCGCGGCTCCCGTTTCCGCAGGGCAGGGCGGACCCCGGGTGTCTTTTACGCCGCCGCTGCCGTCGAGACCGCGCTGGCCGAAATGATCTTCTATCGCCTTCTCTTCTATGCGGAGTCGCCCGCCACTCCTTTGCCGGCCAATGCCGCGGAGTACACGGCGTTTTCGGCGTCGGTCGACACCAAAAGGGCGATCGACCTGACGCTGGCGCCCCTGAACAGGGATGCAGCCCACTGGCGCCATCCGACAGACTATACCGCTTGTCAGGCGCTCGCCGACGCCGCACGGGACGCGGATATCGAGGCGATCCTCTACCGGTCGGTCCGCGATCCACGCGGAGGGCGTAATCTCGCGCTACTGACGGCGAAGGGCTTTGCCACGCCAGGGCCGGTCGAACGCCAGACCTGGCGCATCCGTCTCGGTTCGGCATCGGTTCAGGCCCTGTGCGAGTTTCCGCGCCGGCGTGTGGGTTTCTCCGTGAGCGAAATGGTTTCCGGAGATGCCCGCCTGTCCAGGCGGTTCGGATAAAAAGCCTTCTCTCCACCCTCGACGGATCGAGAGCGGAGAGAAGGTGCCGGCCGGCGATGCGAATTTCGGATTGCTCAGGCGTCAGGCGGCGCGGGGGCGGGTAAGTTCAGGTGCGCCGAGCTCGAGCAGATCGCGGCGAAGGGAGTCCGGATTTCCCGACGACAGCTCGGCTTCGATTTCCCTGTGCGTGTCGGTCCAGATCGGCAACGCCGCCGACAGCACCGCCATTCCTGCGCTCGTCAGCTTGAGCAGTTTCCCACGACGATCTTCCGGATCGGGATCCACCGCCACCCACCCGCGGCTCGTCAGTGGTTTCAACGCCGCCGTCAGTGTCGTGCGATCCATCGCCAGAAGTCGCGCAACCGGCGCCATGGAAGGCGGCTTCGGGCGGTTCAGCGACATCATCAGCGAGAATTGCTGGTTGGTCAGCCCCAGACTCTTCAGTGCGACATCGAACCGACGCGCCAGCACCCGTGCCGCCCGCTGCGCATGCAGGCACAGGCAGGTGTCCTTCACGTGGATCGTCGTCGAATAGGGAATCGTCGGCTGATTTGACATGCCTCAAATATGTTGATATCAACGTAAATGTCAAGCGCAAAGAAATGAGGAGGAAGGCCATGAATGCTGTGGTTTCGAGGGAGGAGTGGCTGGAGGCGCGCAAGGTGCTTCTTGCCCGCGAGAAAGAGGTCACGCGTCTGCGTGATCGCGTGAGAGCCGAGCGGCTGGAACTGCCCTGGGTGAGGGTTGAGAAGGACTACATGTTTGATACGCCGCAGGGGCGGCGGTCGCTTTCCGATCTCTTCGACGGCCGTAGCCAATTGCTCGTCTATCATTTCATGTTCGGGCCGGATTGGGATGCCGGATGTCCCGGATGTTCGTTCTTCGCCGATCATGTTGACGGCATGCTGCCGCACCTCAACAATCACGACGTGACGCTGCTGACGGTATCGCGTGCGCCGCTCGATAAGATCGAGGCCTACAAGCGCCGCATGAACTGGCATTTCCCTTGGGTTTCCTCCTATGGCAGCGACTTCAATTTCGACTACCACGTCTCCTTCACGCCCGAGCAGCTGGCCTCCGGTTCGGTCGATTACAATTTTCGCCAGACGCCGCGCGAGCAGGCGCATGACGAGCTGCCGGGCATGTCCGCCTTCTATCGGAACGAAATGGGCGAGATCTTCCATACCTACTCGCAGTATGCACGGGGAGGGGAGGAGGCCCTCGGTGCGCTCATGATGCTCGACCATGCGCCTCTCGGCCGCAACGAGACGGGTACGCTGAGCTTCGTGAAGCGCAAGGACGAGTACGAGGTGAAGCCCCAGGCGGCGTCGTGCTGCCACTCATGACAATGTTCTGGGAGCAAAGACTATGATGGAATCGTCGAAACCCCGCGCCGAGCATCGTTTTCTCGAGCGACTCGTTGGCGACTGGCTCGTGACCTCGACCAACACCCAGTCGGATTACGATCCGGATGATCCGAAAAAGCGCTGGACGGAAAACGTACGATCGGTTGGTGGTCTCTGGTTTATCGCCGAGGGTGGTGGATGCATGCCGGACGGTGAGCGTGCCACAATGATCATGACCCTCGGATACGATCCATCGGCTGGCCAGTATGTCGGAAGCTGGATCGGGTCGATGATGGACAAGTTCTGGATCTACCGCGGCTGGGTGGAGGCCGACGGCCAGACCCTTACGCTCGAGGCCGAGGGCCCGGATTTCGACGATGCGTCGAAGACCTGCGTTTATCGGGATGTCATCAGCTTCCTTGATGATGATCGCCGCACCTTTTCGGGCAGCGTCCGCAAAGAAGACGGTCGTTTCCAGACTTTCATGACGAGTGAAATGAAGAGGGTCCGCTGAGGCCGCTCGAACGAATAATAACGGAGATACGCCAATGCACGGCAGTTTTATCTGGCATGAGCTGATGACCCCCGACCCCGAAGGAGCGAAGGCTTTTTATTGCGAGCTGATCGGTTGGGGAACCGAGGAAACGCAGATGCCCGGCTTCACCTATACCAGCTTCACCCTGCCGGGCTTTTCCTCCGGCGTTGCAGGTATGATGCCGCTGATGCCGGATATGAAGGAGCAGGGCGTTCCGCCGAACTGGACGGGCTACATTGCCGTTGACGACGTCGATGCGATGGCAGCCGACTACCAGAAGGCGGGCGGTACTATCTGTCGCCCGGCGGAAGACATTCCCGGCATCGGTCGTTTCGCGGTGGTTGCGGATCCGCAGGGTGCGGTCGTCTGCATCATGACGCCGAAGATGCCGGAGGGCGGGACCGGCGAATGGCCGCAGCCCGGAAGCGTCGGCACCGTCGGCTGGAACGAATTGATGGCGGGCGACTGGGAGAAGGCCTGGGATTTCTATTCCGCCCGCTTCGGTTGGGAAAAGGACATGGCGGTCGACATGGACGCCATGGGCATCTACCAGACCTTCAAGCTCGGCGACCGCGGCATTGGCGGCATGATGACCAAGCGTCCTGAAATGCCGATGCCTTATTGGGGATTCTACTTTATCGTCCCCGCGATCGATGCGGCTGTGGCAAAGGTCGAGGAGCTCGGCGGCAACGTCCTCATGGGACCGCATCAGGTTCCGGGAGGATCATGGATCGCCGCATGCCAGGACCCGCAGGGAGCCTATTTCAACCTGACATCAGGGTCGCGCTAAAAAAGAGAAGGGGCCGGTGGCGACGCCGGCCCGACTTTGTTTGGGTGGATGAGCTGATTCATATCGGGATGGCTCGATTTTCTAATGGATTCCGCTAGAGCTTGGTGCGCGACGAAGCCTCGTCGCTTGTTTTCAACTCTGGGGACACTCCGTGAAATCGATCCTCCTTGCCGCCATGCTGGCTTTCGCGCTGCCGGTATCCGGCTTTGCCGCAACCCTGAACCTTCCCTCCGACGACGCGCCGGTCGCGACCGTTACCATTCCCGACAAATGGTCTCCGACCGAGATCGACCACGGCGTCGAGGCCGTATCCGAAGACGAAGCCGTCTACATTTCCTTTGAGGTCGCCGACGAAAAGTCGATGGACAAGATCATCGAGGATATCTTCGCTTTCCTCGAGGACAACGGTGTCACCGTCGATCCCAAGTCTCAAGGCGAGAGCGACAACGAGATCAACGGCATGAAGGTCTCGACGATCGAATGGGAAGGCGAGGACGAGAGCGGCGCGATCAACGTCGGCGTGACGATCTTTGCTCCAACGCCCGGCAAGATCGTGATCATGACCTACTGGGGCAACAAGGAAGAGCAGGAAAAGCATCTCGACGATTTCGTCGCGATCCTCGCCTCCGTAAAGCCCGCGAAATAGTCACGGGTAAACTGCGGTGTCCGGCGAATGGCCGGGCATCGCTTCAAGCCGGTTGAAAAAACGTGCTTCTGCTCTGGATTACCGCTGGCTGCGGCTGCGTGCGACAGTCCGCCGGACCGGCGTCTTGCGCACCTTCTTTTCTTCGGCGGCTGGGGCTTCCGCCTCAAGCTTCAGTCGTGCAGCGCGAAGTGCTTCCGTCTTCCGTTCACGCTCCGCCGCTTCGGCATTGATGATCGACCAGGCTGCATCGTCTGTTGCCGCTGCTTTGTCGCGGGGCGAAACGCGCGTCGGCTTGGTTTTTGTTTCGATCTCGGTTTCCGTGGAAATCGTCATTCCGCTTTCTCCTGTCGTTCCGAGGTTCCGGGAGGCGCATCCGCCTCGAACCGGATTGTCATGCTGTCGGCACCCGATCGGCAAAGCCGAGATGCGGGACCGTCAGTCGTGGCACCTTAGCGGCTGGCGCTCTTGCGCGGGCTCGGCAGCAGGCCTTCGCGCTGCATCTTCTTGCGAGCCAGCTTGCGCTGACGGCGGATCGCCTCGGACTTTTCCCGAGCCCGACGCTCGGACGGCTTCTCGTACGACGAGCGCGCCTTCATCTCGCGGAACACACCCTCGCGCTGCAGCTTCTTCTTCAGAACCCGCATGGCCTGTTCAATATTGTTGTCTCTGACGAGGACCTGCATCTTCGTCCTTTCCGGGGAAATCCCCTTGTCTCGATCTTTGGGAACGCGGCGGGGGGCGCCGCACGAAACAAAAAGGTCGGGCGTTACCCCGACCTCTCCAATGTCACTCTAGCCTTCGCTGCCAGTACATCCGTGGTCAGCAGTGGCGAATGACAAATTAAGCCGCGCGGAGGTTGTCCGCAGAGCTCTTGCCCGAACGCTTGTCCTGGACGATGTCGTACGAAATCTTCTGGCCTTCGACGAGCTGGCGCATGCCTGCACGCTCAACGGCAGAGATGTGAACGAATACGTCGGTAGAACCTTCGTCCGGCTGAATGAAACCAAAACCCTTGGTCGTGTTAAACCACTTTACGGTACCAGTCTGCATAACGATCTCCTTTCAATCGTTTGTAGTGCACCGGAAGAGACATTCTCCCGGCAAGATCGACGTTGAAGGAAATCTGACGGAGCGTTCTGGACGCGTAGACAAAGGTCGCAACAAATCTTCGATGACCCAAAGATAGTCGCTTTGGCTTCCAAAAGCAAGGAAACGGGGTGATATATTTCAGTTGGTTCGAAGCGGCGTGGCTTCCCGCTCGCGACCCCACACTGTCATCATCCCGTCGGTGACCAGCGGGATTGGGTAGGTGGCTTGCCTAGGTGTGTCGTGGGCGAGCCGATTCCGGCAGGCCGAAAATCCGGTCGAAGCCAAGGTTGAAGATATAGGTGTAGGCCAGGAAATAGAGCAGCAGGCCGGCATTTGTAACAAAAGCCTCCCGAACCGGAACGCCGAGCGCCAGAACCAGCACCGGGGTGAGCACGATGGTCAGGCCGCTTTCAAACAGCAGGGCGTGCACCACCCTGCGCTTCGTCGACCGTCCTTTCACCGGATTGCCGCTCTCCCACCATTCGAACAGTGTCGTGAACACGAAATTCCAGGCCATCGCGACTGCCGATGACGCCACGGCGGCGACGCCGGCCGATAGACCCTGATGCCCCAATGCCATGAGGATCAGCCCGCTCGACAGGATGGCAAGGCCCTCATACGTGATGACATAGATGATGCGGCGGAGGACGGGAGACATGAGCGGCCGGGGTTGGAATGGGGGCGGCAGGTTTCTGTTCCCGCCATCGGAGATCGGACGATGGAAGCGGGAGATGAAGGTGTCCAGTTTTTTCTCGGACGCCGTCTATCTTCGCATCACCCAGAATCGCGGAACTTACAGCCCCACCGCCTTGCGCAGCGCCTCGTTGATTCGCGATTGCCAGCCTTCGCCGGTGGCCTTGAAACGCTCGACCACCTCGGCGTCAAGCCGGATGCTGATCGCCCGTTTGGGATTGTCCGATTTCGGCCGACCGAGCTTTCGGTCGATCTTCTCCGCTAGATCGGGAAACACCTCGCGGAACGGCCGCGCTTGCGCGAGCTGTTCGTCGGTTGCTTCCGGGTTGTCGGAGACGTCGTTCCAATCTGTACGGCTGTATCCGCGCCCCTCCTGAAATGCGGTCAGGATTTTCTTACCTCGAGTCATGGAAGCAATCTCCTTTCCGTCGTCTTGGCCGGTCGCATTGAAATCACAGAAAGTCCTTCCGTTCCCAATCGAGCGAAGATCACCGTTATTGTTCCGTCAGCAAGGCGTCCTATCGCCTGAAACCGGGTCCGCTTTGCGGCAATAACGACCGCGCTCTCGAAGAACGTCAGTGTCAGGTCCGCGAAGTCGAGGCCGTGTTTGTCGATATTCGCGAGCCGCTTCGGCTCGCCCCAGACGATTTCCATAATTTATGTATATACGGAAACTTTGCAAGGCCTACCGTCAAAAGGAGGGGTTTCGCCCTAGGCACGGTTAGCCGCGGGATGGCAGCAGTATGATCGAAGCGCCCACCAGGCAGATCAGCGCGCCGCCGATATCGAACCGGTCGGGCCGCTGGCCCTCCGCCAGCCACAGCCACGCGAGGGACATGACTATGTAGATCCCGCCATAAGCCGCGTAGGCGCGGCCGGCAGCTTCGGCCGGAACAAGGGTCAGCAGGTAGGCGAACAGCGCCAGCGACGCCACGCCGGGCATCATCCACCACGCGGACCTGTCCAGCCTGAGCCAGGCCCAGAAGGCGAAGCAGCCTGCGATTTCGGCCAGAGCGGCAGCGCCGTAGATGAGATAGACCATTCCTCTCCCTTCGTGAGGCGGCCGGTTGTCCTAGCGCCTCAGGCTGCCCAGAATGCCACGCACGATCGCCCGTCCGAGCGAATTGGCGACGGAACGGGCGGCGCTCTTCATGGCAGCCTCCACCACCGTCTCGCGCTGGTAGGATCGTCTGGTGGAAGTTTTCGAACTCGGCTGAGATGGCTCCTCGTCGTTGCCGAAGCCGGGCAGGGTCCAGCGACCGGCAGCGCTGTCGTCATTGCTGGCCTTTTCCTCGGCCGCGCGTTTGGCCGCCTCTGCTTCGACAGCTTTTTGAGCGCGCTGCGTGAGGATTTCGAAGGCGGACTCGCGATCGACATCCTTGTCGTACAGGCCGGCGACGGGGCTGACATTCATGACCGATTGCCGTTCGGCATCGGTGATCGGGCCCACACGACCCGCCGGCGGGCGGATCAGCGTACGCTCCACCATTGAGGGCACGCCCTTGCTCTCCAGCGTCGAGACCAACGCCTCGCCGATGCCGAGCGTGGTGATGGCCGTGGCACAGTCGAAGGCGGGGTTGGGACGGAATGTGTCGGCAGCCGTTCTCACCGCCTTCTGCTCTCGCGGGGTATAGGCGCGCAGGGCGTGCTGCACGCGATTGCCCAACTGCGCGAGAATGGTTTCCGGAACGTCGAGCGGGTTCTGCGTGACGAAATAGACGCCGACGCCCTTGGAGCGGATCAGCCGGACCACCTGCTCGACACGCTCGATCAGCACCTTCGGCGCGTCGTTGAACAGAAGATGCGCCTCGTCGAAAAAGAAGACGAGCTTCGGCTTGTCGGGATCGCCGACTTCCGGCAGTTCCTCGAACAGTTCCGACAGCAGCCAGAGCAGGAAGGTCGCATAAAGCCGCGGGTTCATCATCAGCTTGTCTGCGGCGAGCACCGAAACGGCGCCGCGCCCATCCGGTGTGGTGCGCATGATGTCGGTGATCGACAGCGCCGGCTCGCCGAAGAACTGTTCCGCGCCCTGTTGTTCCAGCACCAGCAGTCCCCGCTGCAGCGAGCCCACCGAGGCCTTGGAGATCAGCCCGAACTGCCCGGAAAGCTCGCTCGCATGTTCGGCCATGTAGTTGAGCAGCGCCTGGAGATCCTTGAGATCGAGAAGCGCCAGTCCACCCTGGTCGGCGATCTTGAAGGCAATGTTGAGCACACCCTCCTGCGCTTCGGAGGCATCCATCAGCCGGGCAAGCAGCAACGGCCCCATTTCCGCGATCGTGGTGCGAACGCGGTGTCCTTTTTCGCCGAACAGGTCCCAGAAGATGACCGGGAACTCCTGCGGCTGCCATTCCGTGAGGCCGATCTGCTGCGCGCGGGCCGTGATCCAGTCCTTGGGTTCGCCCATGGCCGCGATGCCGGAGAGATCGCCCTTGATGTCGGCGCAGAACACCGGCACGCCGGCGTTCGAGAAACTTTCGGCCAGGCCCTGCAGCGTCACGGTCTTGCCCGTGCCGGTGGCGCCTGTCACGATGCCGTGGCGGTTGGCGTATTTGAGGTCGAGATATTCGCCCTTGTTCAGGCTTTCGTCCGGATTGCGGCTGGTGCCGAGAAAGATCTTGCCGTCGACGAGCATCTGGTCCCGGTCCTCCTGGACGTTTGTAGGCGGCGCCGCGTCGTTTTGGCGCCAACTCCATCTTTTCATTGAATCATCGTAGTGCTCTTATAAGGATTGTGTAAACCACCGACAACAACAGCCGCGTCCATTCACGGGCTGTGGGGATTGCCTGTGGCGAACGTGGTGGCGGCTTGTCGCGACCGGGAAAATCAATTACGTTGACGTTAACGTCAAATAATGCGCCAGGAGGGCCCAATGAACGAACTCGTCACCCGCATCGCCAACAATGTCGGCCTTGAACCCGAAGTCGCCGAAAAGGCGTTGGGCATGATGCTTGGCTTCCTTCAGCGCGAGGCCGCCGACGGTCCGGTCGCCAAGATGATCGAATCGCTTCCCGGCGCTATCGACCTCGTTGCCAAGCACAACGGCGAAGGCTCCGGCTCCGGTCTTCTCGGCGGGCTGATGAGCGCCATCGGCGGCGGCGGCATCATGGGCCTCGGCCAGCAGTTGATGTCCCAGGGTCTCGGAATGGGCGAAATCACCGCGCTCGCCAAGGAAACCATCGCCGCCGCCCGCGAATATGCCGGTTCGGACGTCGTCGACGAAGTCGTCGCCTCGGTTCCTGGCCTCAGCCAGTTCGTCTGATTTTTATTGCATCGAATGAAAGGCCGCCGGGGCTAACACCCTGGCGGTTTTTTGCGGTCTTCCCGGTTGCAGTCTACTTGAGCTCCGACCGTGAAAACTGTCGCACCGAGTCCAGCGCCTCGGCGATCTGGTCGAACCAGCCGTTTTCTCTAAGGTGACGGCGCGTGCGCTCGTTCAGCCCGCCTTTGGTTTCGTGCTCGTCCGCCAGCCCGAGAAGCGGTTCTGTCGACACCAACCCGGTTTCCGCAAGGCCTGAAAACATCGACCGCACGTAAAGGTTCGCCGCCTCCTCCGAAACACCCTTGCCGCCGAGCCAGGTGACGAGGCTTTCCTGCATTTCGAAGTAGGTAGACATAAAGCCGCTCGCGCTGCCCATGGCGACGAGTTCGTCTTCAGAATGTGGTATGATGACGTCGCCCAACGGCGCGATCAGTCGCTCAATGTCAGGCACCGCGGGGAAATGCACGACCGGTCCCTTGCGGGTGGCGATGGCGGGCAGGGGTAACACGCGGCAGACTGTCGAGGAGGGTGCGATACCGCCAAGTTCTGGAAGCCTCAGCCCCGTTATGAACGAGCAGACGATCTGGCCGGGCCGGAAGCGAACATCCTGCAATGCTTCCTCTACCTGTGCCGGGCGCACGCCGAGAAACACGATGTCGCTCTCTTCGGATACCTCGGCATTTGACTGCGCGCGTGTCACCGTTTCGAACCGGTCGGCGAGACTCAACGAGAGATCTTCCGACCGCGGCGATACCAGTATGGGATTGCGGTGGCCGGCAGCCAGAAGTCCCTCGATAAAGTAGGTCGAGATCGCGCCCGTCCCGATGAAGCCAAGTCGTTTCATGCATGTCTCTCTGTTTGCGCAGTCGATCGTGCTGCGCTGTCCCTAGGTGTCGACCACCTGCAGCTCCGGCAGACCGTCGACCTCCAGCCGCATCCGACCGCGCTCCGGGCGGGTCAATCGAATCGGCCCACCCTTCTCGTCCAGCCGGCGGCGCAGCAGGATGAGGCGTGTTTCGAGATTGTCCTTGAAATCCGGTAGCTGGAGGCTTTTGTCGCGCCGTATCTCCCGGTTCAGGAAGTCCTGGCGCCCGCTTGTCGCGTACTGTTCCAGCATGTGCCAGAGCAGCCGCCCCGGCACGCCACGGATCAGATACTCGCCATCCACGAAAAGCGATGCATCGCGGGGATAGAAGCGGAGTGCCACAACGCTCTTGCCGCCCGCATGGATCGGTGCCGACGGAGCGGCGTGTGCCGTCTCCGGCTCGTGCCGCTCGCGCTCGTTCATGGCGTAGGAAAGCGAGAGCGCGAGCTGCGCGGCAATCACCCGCAAGGATTGCTCGTCGGCGTGGCGGAAGGTGAAGGCCTTCTCGGATTCGGTAAACAAGACGCCGATCAGCCTGCCTTGCGCCAACATCGGCACGGCGAGCTGGCTCAGCGGAGCAGGGAGCGCCGGCAGCGGGATATGCACGCCTCCCTCGGATCCGGACATGGCCCGAACCGCCGCCACGTAGCGGCGTCCTCGACTGAAATCGGTCACCCTGACCGGTTCCATGGCCTTCGCCGCCAGACCGATTACCCCATCGCCGAAGGCGATTTCCGACCCGAAGCCGAACTGTTCGTAACCCCGGCTGGCGATTGTCGTCAGCCGCGAGCGGCTCTCGTCAGGCACCAGCACCATGCTGTGGCGGAAGCCGAAGAGTTCCTCCAGTCCTTCCAGCGCGCAGTCGAGCAGCTTTTCCGGATCGCTTTCCTCGCTCAGGCATTGGGTCAGCCTCGCGGTCTGGGAGATGTGATCACGGCCCGCCTCTAGTTGTGAGGGAAGTTCCAGCGGATGAGCCGCCGGCACCGGCCGGCAGTCCTCGACCCGATAGATATCGACCGCCTTCAGCTTCATGACATGGCTCATGCCTTGCTCAAGCAGCGCCAGATGGCGCTCCACCTGATTGAAGATACGCCCGCTGTCTTCGGAACCGGAAAAGACGAGATCGAGGATATGCTGCTGGCCGGTGAGGCCGTCGACGACCATGACCGTCGCCAGCCCGTTCGCCGCGACGTTGTCGGCTGTCTTGGAAAAGAACTGGTTCGAGAGCGCGACATGCTGCTCGTCCACATAATAGACGTGCGAGAGGTAGGAGACGTTCGGCACGCCATAGCGGTCGGTCGTCGCGATGATCGAGGGAATGACACCCTCGAAGCTGTCGCGAATGGTTGAAAGCGGAATCATGCCGCCGCGTCTCCTCTCGCGTTGATTTTCTGGCCTGCGCCGGGACCCGGGGTCTGCCGGAATATGTCGAGTGGACGGAAGGTCACGACGACGAGATCGCGATCGCTGAGCGTGCTGGAAAGCTGCAGCCGGCTGACGCCGACCGAGGTCATCAGCTCCAGCTGCTCGCGGACATAGCGTGCGCCCCATTCGCTTTCGGCGCTGTCGGCCGGGTGTGTCTCGGTAATCACGCCCTTGATCTGGTAGGCGTGATATGTCTCCGGATTGACATAGGTGGTCGCGACCGGCAGGCCGGCGCGGGCGTTTGCCACCGCGCGCGGCCACTGGCTTGACGAGACGAGGACGGAGACGAGCCCCGTGGCCGCGTCAAATCGGGCTCCGGAACCGCGCCCGATCATCGGTCGATGTGCTTCGTCGCGTGTGGCAAACAGCATCATCACCCTGCCTTCGATGAAGGCCACAATATCGGATGAGAGCAATTCGATTCTCCCGGAACAACTTTAAATACTTAGGAAGCTTTTAGCAGAAGCGCGAGACGATTAGGAAGCATTTAGGAAGCGTGCGCCACACAACAGGTCTATTCAGCCGCCGATCGCTGGCCGTCAACGGGACGGCTGCAACCGAAAAAGGCAGCAAGACCATGACCCATCACATATCGCTTACCGACATACCGGATCTCAACGGTCGCTATGACCTCTATGGCGCTGTGCACAAAGGTCTCCGAAAGGCCGGATGTGACCTCCTGTGTCGCCTCGGCTCGACCGACTTCGACAACGCGGATGAATGCGAGGCGGTGCTCGGCGACCTCAGGACCTACTTGATGCTCGCCGCCTCCCATGTGGTCCACGAGGACGACAATATCCATACCGTCCTGCAAGAGCGAGGTGTTTCGACGGGAACCGTCGACGACCAGCACGATGAGCATCGGGAAGCCTTCGCCGATCTCGAGAAGCTCGCCGTTTGCGTCAGCAGGGCGATCCCGATCGCCAAGCGTGCCGCCGGCCGCAAGCTCTATCTCGCCTTCGCGGCCTACATCGCAGAAGACCTCGCCCATATGCACGAGGAAGAGACGCAAACGGCGCCCATGCTATGGCAGCATTTTTCCGACGCCGATCTCGCGGCTGTCGAAATGCGGATCGTCAGCTCTATGTCGCCGGAAAAGAACATGGCCTTCATGCGCATCATGATCCCGGCGATGAATCCCGCGGAGAGAGCGGCCTTGCTTGGCGCCATGCGCAAGGGTGCGCCTCCGGAGGTCTTCGAGGCTGTCATGGATTTTGCCGTCCGTCCGTCCCTGCCGCCCAAGGCCGTGGACGATCTGGTCGACCGCCTGAAGCTTGCGGCGTAAGCGATCATGAGACTGCTCGCCATTTTGCCGTTCTTGCCTGCAGCGCGCGGGTCGGTCGCCAAAGGACCGCATCTGCGGCCGAGGACCGACGAGCCTCCAGTTGGGGGTCCCGTGACCCGCACATCGCCGGTCTCTCCTGCAAGAGGCTTGCCGCTCCGCATCCGCCGCCCCGTCAGGGCGTCCGGGCTCTGATCACGCCCAATATCTTGAAGGACTGACCCCCCGCAGTCTTTCCGCTCGTCTCCGACATTCCCCGATGTCGGGGACGTTGCCGTTTCAACGCCTGATAGCCACGATGAAAAGCCGGGGGAATTTGAGCAGCGATCGTCCGTCCGCCATGGGAGGATAGGCCTTCGCGATGCGTGCGGAATAGTCGGCGAGAAAGCCCGCCTCGTGTTCCGCTCCGGCCGCCTGGAGATACGGACGAAGGCCCGTGCCCTTGACCCATTCAACGATCGCCTGCGGGTTCGCCATCGGGTGATAATAGCTGGTGTGCCAGACATCCACCCGGGAGGAGACAGGCGTCAGCGCATCCATGTATTCAGCCGGTGAGGGCAGGCGGGCCCGCCGGATGCGCCCGTCGGCAAAGGCTGCGGACCACGGCCCGGCCAGGCCCGTCTCTTCCATGGCGAGGTGGCTCGGCTCTCCAAGATTGTCAGGCATCTGGATTGCCAGCACGCCACCCGGTTTCAGCTCCTTCATCAGGCGGACAAGCAGGCCGAGATGATCGGGCAGCCATTGGAAGACGGCATTGGCATATAGAAGGTCCGGTGGTTCCGGCGGCAGCCAGGTCGAAAGGTCGGCTTTGTCGAACCCGACATCCGGTAGCCGCTTCCGCGCCTTCTCCAGCATGTCGTCATCGCTGTCGAGGCCGCGAACGGCGACTGACCCGAACCGTTCGACGAGCAGTTCCGTCGAATTGCCCGGACCGCAGCCCATGTCCCAGACGACCTCGGCGTCGCCAAGCGGAACCTGTGCAAGGAGATCGCGGGCGGGCCGCGTCCTCTCGTCTTCGAACTTCAGATACTGCGCCGCCGACCATCCAGGCATGTCAGGCATGCTCCGGCAGGCTGTCGAGCGACGGCAGGATCAGGTCCGGTGGCAGGTCGCGGTATTCGTCGGGCATGCCGGTGCGATTGATCCAGACGGTGCGGAAGCCGAACTTCTTCGCACCCGCAATGTCCCATCGGTTGGAGGACTGGAAAGAAACGGCGCTGGGATAAACGCGGTAGCTTGTCGCCACCAGATCGTAGACCTGCGGCGCCGTCTTGTAGGTTCTCAGATCATCCACCGAAAACACGTCGTCGATCACGGCGTCCAAAGCCGCGTTCTTGACTGCGGCCGCCAGCATGCTCGGCGAACCGTTGGAGAGGATCGCGATCCGTGCGCCGCGCGCCTTCAACCCGCGCAGCACCGCCGGCACTTCCGGATAGCAGTCTAGCACCCAATAGGCCTTCAGCAGATCGGCCCTGAGGCCCCGGTCGATCGACGGCATCCGGTCGAGGCAATGGTCGAGCGCTTCCTCCGTCAGTTGCCAGAAGTCGGCATAGGCTCCCATCAGCGCCCGCACCCAGGAATATTCGAGCTGCTTGGCCCGCCACATCTCCGAGAACCGCACATAGTCCGGACCGACCCTCTCCGCGTGGCGCCGCACCGCGGCGTGCACGTCGAACAGCGTACCGTAGGCGTCGAAGACATAAGCTGAATGGGTCATCGCATGCGATCCTCGTGGCGTCGCGAAGGTGGGCCACACGTCTTTTCTGCTGCAGTATCGCATGCCCGGCCCTCCCGGCGAAGAGGGCTTGCCTATCACTTTAGTTGATCGACCGATCAGCCAAGTTTCTGATTTGAAGGAAAATTCTTGCGTTGCGGATCGATGCCCGGTCGCATTCTTGCCAATTGGTCTCTGGGACGATTTTGATCTTGACCTGCACCCGCCGGCCGTCCTTGAGTGGCTGAAAGTGATATGGAGACCCTGACATGGCTGTTGATACCGCGCCCCGCTCAACCACCTGGACCTATGTCGATGGCGACTGGGTGACCGGCAATCCACCGCTGATCGGGCCGACCTCGCACGCCATGTGGCTGGGTTCGACCGTGTTTGACGGCGCCCGCTGGTTTGATGGCATCGCACCCGATCTCGACCTGCATTGCCAGCGCGTCAACCGCTCCGCCGTCAACATGGGCATGAAGCCGGTCAAGACATCGGAGGAGATCGAGGCGCTCGCCTGGGATGGCGTAAAGAAGTTCGACGGCAAGACCGCGATCTACATCAAGCCGATGTACTGGGCCGAACACGGCGCTTCGTTCTCCGTCGTTGCCGCCGATCCGGACTCGACCCGCTTCGCGCTCTGCCTGTTCGAGGCGCCGATGCACACCGCCAAGCCCTCGTCGTTGACGGTTTCGCCGTTCCGCCGGCCCTCGCCGGAGGTCGCCATGACCGCGGCCAAGACCGGCAGCCTCTACCCGAATTCCGGCCGCATGATCATTGAAGCGCGCAACCGCGGCTTCGACAATGCGCTGGCGCTCGACATGAACGGCAATGTCGCCGAGACCGCGTCCTCCAACATCTTCATGGTCAAGGACGGTGTCGTCATGACGCCGATGCCGAACGGCACCTTCCTCTCCGGCATCACCCGCGCCCGGATCATCGGTCTGCTGCGTCAGGCCGGCTTCGAGGTTCGCGAATGCACGCTGACGGTCGCCGATTTCATGGATGCCGACGAAATCTTCACCTCCGGCAACTATTCCAAGGTCGTGCCCGTGACGAAGCTCGATGGTCGCGAACTGCAGGAAGGCCCGGTCACCCGCAAGGCGCTGGAACTCTACATGGACTGGGCCCGCTCGCCCGGCGACGCGTGATCGGGCGGATTGCACAGCTCCAGCGGTTGTGATCCTTTGTAATTTCAACTATAGTTCCTCTGCTTGGGCAGGGGGAGCCGGGTTGAAACGGATAGAGGCAGCCGAACAGGGTTTTTCGCAAGCCAACGCCTATTATCTTTTGATGTGGGTGCTGACGGCGATCGTCGCTCTCACGAGCTTTTTCGAGTATCGCGCGATCGGAAAGGAGCGACGGGACGCCGAGGCCATCATTGAGCGTCATGATCCGCTGCTTCGACCCGCCGAGGACGTCGCGGTCGCGCTTCGATCGGCTCTTTTTGTTGCAGACACCGACACGGCAACGGAGGCCGAGGCGCTGCGGTTGTTGCGCGCCCGGCATATCGCCGCACGGGACTTGCTGACCCGCATCAGCGACAATGTGGCAAAGCTGCCGCTCACCGACGTTGAGAACCGAGTGGCGGTCAACAATGCCCTGAACTGGCTCCTGGCCATGCAGTACTATAATGCGGTTGATGCGCAGCATGGACCCGCGCCATTTCAGAGTGACGAAAAATCCTTGCAGACCGCCGAGTTCCCGTTCGGAACCCTGCTTGTTGCCGACAGCGTCGAGGGGTTGCGGATGGAGGATGCTGCGCGGCTGCTTTGGATCGCGCGGGAGCCGCAGGCCGAACTGCTCTCCCGTTCCGCGGAGCTTGTGACGCTTTCGGAAGATGCCGAGGGGCAGGTCGCCTTGCTGGATATCATTCGGCCGCTCGCCGATCGCGGACGGGCCACGCGAGAACACGATCTCGCCCATGCGCTGTGGGTCGCATGGCTGCAGTCCGGAGATTGGAAGAGCGGCCCGGATGCCTATCTGCGGGAACTGGCCCATCGCGACCTGAAGCTCGGCGAGCCGCAGGCACAAACGGTGGACGCCTATCGGAGGCTCGTCGCGATCAATGCCAGGGCGAGCGGCGAAAAGACCAGTCTCAAGCTCCCCGTGGTGGACGTGCCTGTCGCCCTGTCAGATGCGGTGGTGGTGCTGCCGCTGGCGCTTTGCTTCTGCCTCGTGGTCATTCTGATCTATACCGAACGCGGCATGCGTTATGCCCGGGAGGCAAAGCGTGCAGCCGAAGAGGTGGTCGGAAGCGTGCCGGTCTTCTACACCGGCTACGGAATCCACCCGCTCCTCGGACAGGTGGTGTCGACATTCCTTCTGGCACTGCCGTCGCTGCTTGCCGCCTCGCTGTCGCTGATTGCGCCAGACATGACGCGCAGCACCGCGGCACTGTGGCTTTACTGGTCAGGCCTCGGCCTCGCCGCCGTGCTGACGCTCATCGCGATCCGCCAGACGCGGCACGTCTTCCGCCTGATGGATGAGAACATCGTCGTCAAGGCCAAATAGGCCGCCTCTCGACTTCCCCGGCCTGCTCCGATAGACCGGAGGCCACCGGCTGAGCCGGCTTTCTCGTTTCTGGCAGGTTCAATATGCAGGCCTCCGCACTCGCCGAGGATTTCGCGCCCGACTGGGCGGCGATCGCCGTGGTCATCCTTGGCGTCACGGCCTTTGCCGTGGGGCAGGGGCTGACCTATCCGCTGATTTCGCTGCTGCTCGAAAGCCGGGGGGTGTCGTCGACCATGGCTGGCCTCAACGCCTCCGTCTTCGCCTTCGGTCTTGCCTCCTCGACGCTCCTGATCGGCCGGCTGACGCAGACGATACGCGGCGACCGCCTGATCGTTGCCGCGCTCTGCGGCGTCTCGATGGCGCTTGCGACCTTCTCGCTCTTCGACAGCCTCGCCGTTTGGTTCGTCGCCCGCTTCCTGCTCGGCTTCTGCACCTCGATCATTTACACCGTCAGCGAGGCATGGCTGAACACCGCCTGTCCCGACCGCCTGCGCGGCCGCGTGTCCGGTGCCTATAGCGCCGGCATGTGTGCCGGTTTCGCCGCCGGGCCGCTCGCCATTCCGTTGATCGGCATCGAGGATGGCTTCGCTTTCGCGCTCACCGCAGCCTATGTCGCCCTCGTCGCCTTCGCCTCCGTCATGCTCGGCCGCTACGCGCGCACCAAGCCGGAGGCGTCGGAAGCCGGGGGCATCGTCACCTTCGTCAAGCTCGCCCCCGTTTTGACTCTGATGGTGCTCGCCTTCGGCTTCTCGGATATCGCCGCGATATCCATGATCCCGCTCTATTTCGTCGAGCGCGGTTATTCCCAGAACTTCGCGGCCTATGTCGTTACCATGGTGGCGCTGCCGACCGCGCTTGCCCAGCCCTTCGTCGGCTGGCTGCTCGACCGCGTCTCGCGACCGGTCATCGCCGTCGTCGGCTCGCTGCTGACAGCGGGCGCCTTTCTCGTTTTGCCGTTCATGACATCGCAAGTCGCGCTGCTCGTCACGATTTCGGTGCTCGGCGCAGCCAGCTTCTCGCTGTATACCGCAGCTCTGACACTGCTTGGCGAGCGGTTCCGGGGCGGCCTGCTGGTCTCCGGCAGCGCCGTCTTCGCGCTCTCCTACGCGATCGGCAGCGCGGCCGGCTCAGGCGCGACCGGTGCGATGATGGACCTTATGTCGGTCGATGCCGGCCCCGTCTTCACCGGCCTCTTCATGATCGGCTTCACCGCCATCTTCGCCCACAATCTGCTGCGCGGCGACAAGAGGCGGGGCTGACCGCCATGCCGCAAAGCCCATCGCCCGACATTTACGACTGCCAGGCTTGCGGCGCGTGCTGCGCCTACTCCGAAGACTGGCCGCGTTTCTCGCTGGAAACCGACGAACAGCTGGACGCGATCCCGGAGGCCATGGTCGCTACCGATCTGTCCGGCATGAAGTTCGAAAACGGCCGCTGCGTCGCGCTCAACGGCGAACTCGGCAAATGCGTCGGCTGCACAATCTATACCGTCCGCCCCATCGTCTGCCGCGACTGCATGCCCGGCGACCCGGAATGCCTCATGGCGCGAGAGGCAATCGGACTGGCGATACAGCCGATTGCGAGTTAGGCTGAATGAGTTGGGGGTCGGAGGCGTGCCATGCGGGAGATTGATATTCGCGACGCGGCAGTAAACTTGGACGCTCTTGTCCAAGAGGCGGCCGATGGCCGGTCGTTTGTTATAACCAAAGCCGGCAAACCTCTCGCCAAGGTGATCGCTGCTGTTGAGGTAGCGCCGACCACGAGGCTCGGATTTCTCCAAGGACAGCTGAAATTCCCAGATGATTTCGATCGCTTTGGTGAAAGCGAGATCGCTGAACTGTTTGGAGAGACGAAGTAGGTCCGGCGCTTGCCGTTGTCGTTTCACGGCACCGTCACACCCACCACATCCGCCGTCAGCTCGCTACCGAGTTCCACCGTGCCGGCCTGCTTGTCCATCACGCAGATATAGCTGACGGTTGCATCCGCGCCCTTGGCTTTGCCCGTCAGGATCGCGAGCCCGAAGCGCTCGCTGCCGAACGGATCGACGGCGACCTTCGCGTTTTCGAGGTTCGGGGCCGCCGTATTGAGGCACTTCGCCTCGACCTCCTTGGCGAACTCATCCCAAGCTTCATCGGAGGAGGCAAACGCTGGAGAGGCAGCGAGGAGGACGGCGATCGTGAGACCGGAAAGGCGGCGCATGGCTGGCTCCGTAAAAGCTGTTTTGGGTGCTTTCCGGCATTTGCCGGACGCGCCGCAACTCTGTTCCGCATCGCGCGGTTTTTCCAGCCTAAACTTTGCAGGAATGGGAACAATTTTGATGTTTGCGAGGTTGCCTCTCCTGAGTTCCCCTCCTATGTTCCCGGTCACCATTGACCGCATTCCGTTGCCAAAAGGAGATTGACGCCATGGCCTTCGAATTGCCTGAACTTCCCTACGCTTACGACGCGCTTGCCCCCTACATGTCGGCCGAGACGCTGGAGTTCCACCACGACAAGCACCACAAGGCCTACGTGGACAACGGCAACAAGCTCGCCGCCGAAGCCGGCATGGCGGACCTGTCGCTCGAGGAAATCGTCAAGAAGTCCTACGGCACCAATGCCGGCCTCTTCAACAATGCCGGCCAGCACTACAACCACATCCACTTCTGGAAGTGGATGAAGAAGGATGGCGGCGGCACCAAGCTGCCGGGCAAGCTTCAGGCCGCGATCGACAGCGATCTCGGTGGCTATGACAAGTTCAAGGCTGATTTCGTTGCTGCCGGCACCACGCAGTTCGGCTCCGGCTGGGCATGGCTGACGGTCAAGGACGGCAAGCTCGCCATTTCCAAGACCCCGAACGGCGAAAACCCGCTCGTCCACGGCGCGTCCCCGATCCTCGGCGTCGATGTCTGGGAACACTCCTACTACATCGACTACCGCAACGCCCGTCCGAAGTACCTTGAGGCCTTCGTCGACAGCCTGATCAACTGGGATTACGTGCTGGAAATGTACGAGGCCGCCACGAAGTAAGCTTTGGCGGATTGGTGATTTTTGAGGAACCCGGTGCCGAAAGGTGCCGGGTTTTTCTTTGCGCGAACGGCGCCATGCGGAAGATTGAAAATTGGAACGGCCAGCGTGATCTCGCGGCAGCCGCCTGACGTCAATCAGCGGCCCGACCCCGTTCTTAAGCTAACGGCAGTCGCGTCCCGGGCGCCTTCTGACAGAAGCCGGTGACCGTGTCCAGAACTGCGGAACGCGCGGGCGATGGGTTCAGCGCTCAGGTGGCACCCGCCAGCGTCGGTTCCGCATCCTCTTTCCTGCGTGGTGCCGGGAAGGCGAGCGCCATGGCGGCCGCGCCCAGTCCGACGGCGGCGGATGCGAGGTAGAGCCAGTCATAGGTGGCGAACGTGTCGTAGAGATAACCGCCGCCGATCGGGCCGAAGGCCATGCCGATGCACGAGGTCATCATCGCCGCACCCATGACCGTGCCCATCACATGCGGGCCGAAATAATCGCGCGCGATCACGGCATAGAGCGGCATGACGCCGCCATAGGCCATGCCCAGCACAAGCGCCAGCATGTAGAACTCGCTCAGTTCAGACACGTGCACATAGGTATAGATACCGACTGCCTGTAAAACCAGGCCGGCGACCAGCACGCGCCTGACGCCGAGACGGTCGGCCGCAAGCCCGAAGAACAGCCGGCCGAACAGCCCGGCCACGCCCTCCACGCTGTAGATCGTCGCCGCCGCGATCGGCGTGGCGCCGCAGATCATCGCATAGCTGACAGTGTGGAAGATCGGGCCGGAATGGGCTGCGCAGCAGAGGAAAAAGGTGCCGGCGAGCACCACGAACTGCGGCGTGGCGAGCGCCGAGAATGCGGATGCGGGACGGGCAGGGGCATCGCTGCCGGCAGGCGTCAACGCAGGCTCCATAACGGCCGGCGGTCGGCGGATAAGGAAGCTCGCCGGCGCGATGATCACGAGCGCGGCGATTGCGATCATCGTCATGGCGCTGCGCCAGCCATAGGTTTCGATCAGTACGCTGGCAAAAGGCGTGATCACCATCGGAGCGATACCGGTACCGATCGACACCAGCGAGACTGCCAGGCTGCGGTGCTTGTCGAACCAGCCGACGGTCGCCGCCATGATCGGCGCGAAAAAGGCGCCGCCCGAAGCGCCGACGAGACCGCCATAGGCGATCTGGAAGGTCAGGAGATCGGTTGCACGGCTGGCGATGAGAAGCCCGGTGCCAAGCATGAAAGCGGCGATCAGCACCACCGGCATCGCGCCGATGCGGTCGCTGAGAGTTCCCCAGCCGAAGCCCGCGACGCCCATGGTGAGGAACCCGACCGTCATCGCCGCCGATATGCCGGCGCGCGTCCAGCCGGTATCGTCGGCGATGGGCTGGAGATAGACCGGCAACGAAAACATCGCGCCCATGGCCACACACGTGATCAGCGCTCCCGCCGCCACCACGACCCAACCGTAATTCCTCTCCATGGAAATATCCTCCAGACGGCCACGGCAACGTTACAGCTGCCGGGTCCCGTCGTCAAACAGATTGCAATACGCAATCAGATTGACGGAGGGGACGAGGATTGTAAATCGCGGATATGTTGTCGTGGGGACGCCGCCGCTGACTACTGACAGTTTCTGACGCGAAGCGCTCCGTTCACCGTCGCCCGACAAACGCCACGAATCCCTCCATAAAGCCGCGCAACTGCTCCTTCACCTTCTCGTCCACCATCGTGCCCTCGGCGTCGAAGACGCTGCCGGCGCGCGATACCAGCATGCGTTTGCCGTGCCAGAGGTCGGTGCCGAGCGTGTGCATCACCGGCAGCCAGGCGGTCTGGGAGAGCACGGTGCCGAAGCCGCCGGGCGAGGCGCCCATGATCGCTGTCGGCCGGCCACCGAAGACGCGGCTGATGTCGCTTGACGGGCGAGACAGCCAGTCGATTGCGTTCTTGAACACGCCGGGGATCGAATTGTTGTATTCGGGCGTGACCAGCAGCAGTCCGTCGGCGGAGGCGATTTTCTCCTTCAGCGTTGTCACGGCATCCGGAATGCCGTGTTCGGCTTCCAGGTCGCCGTCATAGAGCGGGATGCCGCGGATTGTACCGATCTCAAGTGTCGATCCATCCGGCATCAGCCCGGCTGCCGTCTTCAGGAGCGCCGTGTTGAGAGAGCCCTTGCGCAGGCTTCCCGAAATTCCGACGATCGTTACCATTGCGTCTGTCTCCTCATCTCGTGGCCGCGCGCTGCGTCATGGCGGGCGATGCCGATCTATCCATACATATCAGCGGAAGTCCAAGGGGCGGTCACGCATTGCCGTCGATCCGGCCTGTCAGGAACTTGAACACTGCGTCACCAACTTTGATATTGTTTTATCAGACAACATATAGTGTGCGTCTTTGTGTGCTGTGCGTCCCATCCTCCCGTCGGCGCGCCACGCTCCCAAGCGGAGCCTCACATACATACACAAGGATTGTATCCATGAAGCTGAACGTTATCGTTGGCAGCACCCGTCCGGGCCGTGTCGGCCCCACCGTCGCCGCCTGGTTCGAGAAATTCGCCCGCGAGCAGGGCAAGTTCGAGGTCGAACTCGTTGATATCGCCGATTTCAACCTCCCTCTGCTCGATGAACCGAACCATCCCGTCCTGCAGAAATACGAGCACGACCATACCAGGCGCTGGAGCGAGAGCGTCAACGCCGCCGACGCTTTTGTCTTCGTCACGCCGGAATACGACTTCTTCCCGCCGGCCTCGCTGATCAACGCCGTCCAGACCCTCGTCCGTGAGTGGGCGTACAAGCCTGTTGGCGTCGTCTCCTACGCCTATGTCTCCGGCGGCCTGCGCGCCGCGCAGGAATTGCGGCTGCTGATGACATCGGTGAATGCCCATCCCATCCCGCAGGCGGTACCGGTGCCATTCTTCCCGCAGTTCATCGACGAGAATGGCGTCTTCACCGCCAACGAGCCGATGATCCAGGGCGCTACCGTGATGCTTGACGAACTGGTCAAGTGGGCCGGTCCGCTCAAGCAGATGCGTGCCGCCTGAGCGCTTCAGGAGCTGAAAGCCCGGCGCGCGCGCGCCGCGCCGGGTTGTTCTCAGACGACCTCAGCCCTTGAGGAAGCGGGCGATCGCCTCGATTTCGGATGCCGGAACCTCGTGCCCGCCCGGATGCAGCACGGTTTCGACCGCCGCCCCCTGTTTTTCGAGATAGGCAACGAGCGCCCGGGTGCCCGGAAGAGGGCAGATCGGATCGCGCTCTCCCGCGGTCACGAGGATCGGCCGATCCTTGAAGCCAGCCTGGTCGGCCGGCGTCCAGGGGATCAGCGGGTGCATCAGCACCGCCCGGTCGATCAAGTCAGGGGCCTCGAACATCACCGAGGCGAGGATGTTCGCCCCGTTCGAATAGCCGAGCGCATAGACTGGAACGCCCGGATGGCGATCCCTCTGGGCGCGGATGAAGGCGGCCATCGTCTGCGTCCGGGCGGCGAGGTCCGCCATGTCGTAGACGCCTTCGCCGGTGCGTTTGAAGAACCGGCTGGCGCCGTATTCCGAAACGTCGCCGCGCGGCGAGACGATGCCGGCGCCCGGCAGGATCTGCTGCACGAGGCCGGGAAACTGATGTTCGTCGCCGCCGGTGCCGTGGAAGGTGAAGACGAGCGGCGCGCCGGCTTCCGGGGCCTTGTAGAGATGCTTGTAGCTGTCGAGAGACATGAGTCTGGTCTCCTTCGGTGAGAATGGAATGGTCGGGCTGTCGCATTCAGGCTTGCCCCTCATCCGCCTGCCGGCACCTTCTCCCCGCAGGCGGGGAGAAGGGACCTGTGGCGGCGGTTCGCTCCTCTCTCCACGGAGAGCGGGAGGAACGGTGTCGGTGCGGCATAACCCTTCTCCCCGTCAAAACGGGGAGAAGGTGGCGGCAGCCGGATGAGGGGCTACCCCCGAAGCGATAGCCGGCGGCCGGTCAGTCCTTAATGGCGGGCAGGTGCGCCTCGATCTGCGAGCGGTACTGCTGGTAACGGGTCGGCAGCTTCAGCGCCGAACCGAGATTGGCGGTATCCTCGTCGCGGGCAAAGCCAGGCTCGTTGGTGGCGATCTCGAACAGCACGCCGCCTGGTGTGCGGAAGTAGATCGCCCAGAAGTAGTCGCGGTCGATGACGGGCGTGACGTTGTAGCCTGTGTCCATCAGCGCCTTGCGCACTTCGAGCTGTGCGGCGCGGTCCTCGACGGCGAAAGCCACGTGGTGCACGGAACCGGCACCCTGCATCGCAGGTGCGGCACCGGGCAGCACTTCGAGGTCCACATAGTCGGCACCGTTGCCGCCGGGCTTGACGTAGCGGACCATCTCGCCCTGCTTGTCGATGGCTTCATAGCCCATGAACTTCAGGAGTTCGGCCGAAGCGCCCTCGTCGCGCAGCCGCATGGTCACGCCGCGAAAGCCGTGAATGCCGTCCGCGACCGGAACCGGGCCGCCGTCGAAAGGGGCGCGCTCGTCGCCGTCCACTTCTGCCAGCGCGAAGCCGTCACCATCAGGGCCGGCGAAGCGCAGACGCTTCTCGCCGAAGAGATCATAAGTTTCGAGATTGCCGACGCCGAGCTTGGAGAGGCGTTCCTGCCAGTAGGGCAGGGTGCCGCGCGGGATCGAGAAGACCGTTTCGGCCACTTCGCCGGCGCCGCGCTTGCCCTTGCCCATGTTGGCGAAGGGGAAATAGGTCATGATCGTGCCGGCATTGCCGACCTCGTCGCCATAGTAGAGGTGGTAGACATCGGGAGCGTCGAAGTTGACGGTCTTCTTGACCCGGCGCAGGCCGAGTGTCTTCGTGAAGAAATCGTTGTTTTCCTGGGCATCCGCAGCCATCGAGGTGACGTGGTGAAGCCCTTTGATCTGGGTAAGCATGGCGCTTTTCCTTTCCAACCGGTGCGGTGTGTTCGTTGCGTTGGCTGGAATATGGCCCATGGATTATGTCTATAGAATAGGTATAATTCGTCAAACACTATTGCGATTTTCGTAAAGGTCTCCGATGGGCGAGCTGGAATCGATCCGCACCTTCCTGACGGTGGCCGAGCAGAAGAGCTTCAGCGCCGCCGCCCGTCTGCTCGGCACCACGCCTGCGTCCGTCACCCGCACGGTGGCGGCGCTCGAAGAACGTCTGGGGCTCCAACTGCTCCTGCGCACCACGAGGCAGGTGTCGCTCACCTCCGCCGGCGCGGTCTATGCCGCCCGCGTCGCGCCGCTCGCAGAGGGGCTTGCGAAGGCGACGGAGGAGACGCGCGACCTGCAGAAGGTCACGACCGGGTCGCTCCGGATTTCCGCCCCCATGTCGCTCGGCCTCAAGGTCCTGCCGCCGATCCTCAGCCAGTTCGCTCTTGTCCATCCGGGCACCACGGTGGCCGTCGATCTCTCCGACCGTTTCGTCGATATCGTCGAGGAAGACTACGATCTCGCGATCCGCATTTCCGGCCCGCCAACCGACAAGTCGACGATCTGGCGCAAGATCTGCCTCGTGCCGCGTGTGCTGGCCGCCTCGCCGGGTTATGTCACGATCCACGGAAAGCCCGAGCGGCCGGAAGACCTGGTGAACCACCAGTGCCTGAGCTACGACGACCGGACCCAGACGGAAACCTGGTCGCTCACCCGCGCCGGCGCCACCCGCACCATCGAGGCCAAGGGACGGTTCTCGGTCAACAACGGCGATTTCCTGATGCGGCTCGCCCTGGCCGGCGAAGGCATCACCCTGCTGCCCCGCTTCATCGTCGAGGATGACCTCGCCGCTGGCCGTCTCGTCACCCTACTCGACGACTGGAAAGCCCCAGAAATCTGGCTCACCCTCTACTACCCGCCCTACGAACACCTGCCGCTGAAGGTCGCGACGTTTTCGGAGTTCTTCGAGGCGTATGTGCTGGAGAGTTGGGCGGTGGGGTGAAGCGTCTCCGAAGCAGCAAGGTGCCATACCCTCAATCCATCGTCGCTCCCGCCGTCAGGTTCACCGTCGTCCCGGTCATGCTGCGGGCGGCGGGGGAAGCGAGGAAAAGGGCTGTTTCGGCAACCTCCGTCAGTGTCGGCAGGCGGTTCAGCAGCGTGGTGTCGGCCATCCCGGTCATGAACTGGTCGAGGGTGATACCCATCTCGCGCGTCTTCCGGTCGAAGAGCTGTCCGGCATAGGAGCCTGCCTCTGGCGCGTCGCTGATGCCGTGCGGGCGGATGCAGACGGCGCGGATGTTGCGGGGCCCGAGATCGGCGGCAAGGCAGCGCGTCAGGCTCTCGATGCCGGCGCAGGAGACGACGTGCCCCATGTGGCCGGCAAGCATCATGCGTCCCGCCGGCGCCGTCAGCGACAGGATCACGCCCCCGCGTTCGCCGCCCATATGCGGTGTCACCGCCTTCGCCGTATTGAACAGCGAGCGCAGGAATCGGTCGATCGGCTCCATGAAGTCCGCGAGGCTCAGCGTATCAATCAGGCTCCCCTGGTCATGCATGAAGCTCGTGGCGTTGACGGCGATGTCGATGCCGCCCTCCGCCTTGGCGACGGAGGCGGCATGGCTGGCGACCGCGGTGTCGTCCAGCACATCCACGGCGGCGGTTTCGACTACCCCGCCGCCATTGCGAAGACGCTCTGCCGCGCTGGCAAGACGATCCGGATTGCGGCCGACAAGATAGACTTTCGCTCCTTCGCGCAGGAAGGTTCCGGCGATGGCGGAGCCGATGGCGCCGCTGCCGCCGTGGATCACGGCGGTCTTTCCCTTGAGAATCATGGGGATGTCCTTTGAAAGAAAGTCGGAGCGACGCGTGCGGCACCGATCGGGCGGAACGATCTCGTCCGCGCCACGCCGTCCGATGGGGATATGGGGTGAAATGCCTTGCGCCGGCGGCCGCCTTGAACCTGGCGGCCACCGTCGTCGTGTGTCTGGCTTAAGCCGGCAGCCGCCGGTCGTACTCGTCGCGCAGCCGTGTCCAGCCGGCCCAGAAGTTTTGGGTGGGTTTCCTGCCAGAGGCCACGGCGGCCAGGATATCGAGATGCATGTGCCAGCCGGCGCCGACCATCAGCATGTTGGCGCGGTCGGAAATGCGGCGGTGGATCACGGTCAGCAGCACCTCCTTGCCCATCGGTTCGAGATCGAACGTGACCTCGCCGCGCTCGCCCCAGGTGAAGGTCAGCCTGTGCGGCGGATCGGCCTCGACGATCGTGCTCGTCATCCGCATTTCCTCAGGGAAGCCGTCGGGGCGGACGCCCGGTACGTCGGTCAGCTCGTCATTGCGCCAGACGAATTCGAAGCCGGAGCCCTTCGCCATGGTCATGGTTCCGGAGGCGAGCCACTTGGCCCGCAACTCGCTGTCGGTGAGATAGGCCCAGATGCGCTCCACCGGACCGGGCAGCATGCGCTCGAGCTTGAGTGTGGCGGGTTCGATCAGCGCGCCATAGGCGTCCATCGTCGCAAGGTCAGTCATCATAACTCTCCTTCTTGGGGTCTATCGGACTTGGGTTTGGCAGGCTTGCGCGCGTCCTCCTCACGCAAGAGATCCTCGAGGACATCAAGACGATCGGTCCAGAAACGCTTGTACCAGGCGAGCCATTCATGGGCGCGCGCCAGCGGCCCGGGCTCCAGCCGGCAGACATGGGTTCGCCCGCGAACGTCGCGGCGGATCAGCCCGGCACCCTCCAGCACCTTGATGTGCTTGGAGGCGGCGGCAAGCGACATGGCATGCGGCGCCGCCAGTTCGCTGACGGTGCGCTCGCCATCCGCGAGCTGGCCCAGCATCCGGCGGCGCGTGGCATCGCCGAGGGCGTGAAAGACGGTGTCGAGTTCGGGTGCGATTAATTCAACCATGTAGTTGAATATAGCTGGATCGGACCCATAGTCAACCGTACGGTTGAATATCGGTCTTCATTGGCTGCCAAGGCTCGGTCATGCCCGTTGCGTCCGCGACCTCAAAGGGTGTAGCCCTTGTACCTGTCCAGTCTGGAGGAGAGAAAGCATGGATCGTTTCACCGGCGGCTGCCTGTGCGGCAATCTTCGTTTCGTGGCAACGGGTCGCCCTCACAGGGTCGGCACCTGCCACTGCCTCGACTGCCGCAAGAACCACGGCGCGCTCTTCCACGCATCGGCGATCTTTCCGGAGGATGCGGTGACGGTCGAAGGCGAGGCGTGCGACTATAAAGGGCGCTTCTTCTGCCCCACCTGCGGCTCTCCCGTCTACGCCCATTTCGGCGACGAGATCGGCATCAATCTCGGTTCGTTCGACGATGTCGATCAGTTCAAGCCGACCTATGAGCTCTGGACCATCCGCCGCGAATCCTGGCTGCCGCCGTTTCCCGGCATGAAGCACTACGAGCGCGACCGCGAACGCGAAGGGCGAACGGAGGAATAGCGGTTCCGAGCAATGCCAGCAAAAGTGGGAACCGGTTTTGCGTTCGGAATTGCGGCAAGTGAATTACAGAGACCCGAAGGCTTCCGTCCGTGGCGGCAGCGCCGGCACGTCGAAATGGTCCGGCTCCAGACCCGCTTTCGCCCGATCCGCCATCATTGCGTAGGCGGTTTCGAGGTGGCGGCAGAAGCGTTCGGAATCGAACAGTGGCTGGATGAAGCGGTTGTCGATCAGTCGCTTCCGAATGCCCGCCATCCGCTCCCGGTCGTTGCCGAGCGCAATGGCAAGGTCGACATAGGCCTTGTCGTTGTCAGCCACCAGATCCGGCAGACCGGCGGCGTTCAGCAGGCTTTCGCTGACGCGCGAGGCGAAGTTCGTGCCCTTGTAGGTCAGCACCGGCAGTCCGCTCCACAGCGCTTCCGAAGTGGTCGTGTGGCCGTTGCAGGGATAGGCGTCGAGCATCAGGTCGGCGGTTGCCATGCGGGCAATGTGCATCTCGTAGACGATGGTCGGCGCGAAGATGATGCGGGCCGGATCGACACCGCGCTCGGCGAAGGCCTTCGCAAGATTGGCGCGTTGCTTCTCGTAGGGCGCCATCAGCCAGAACACGCTATCAGGCGCACCCTTCAGGATGCGCGACCAGAGATCCACCATATGGCTGGTGATCTTTCGCACGCCGTTGAACGAGGAGTAGACGAACGGTCCCTCCGGCAGCTGCGCCAGCGTCCGCGACACATGACGCGGCGGCGGGCGGCTCACGGGGTCGTTCGGCTGGTAGCTCTCCGGCATCCGGCAGAATTTCTCGAGATAATGGGGCGCCGAACTCTCCGGCAGCACGAACCGGTCGCCGATCGCATAGTCGATATCGACATTGGTGACGGCGCCCGGAAAGCCGAGCCAGGTCACCTGCACCGGCGCCAGCCCGAGGTTTAGCAGGCGGCTGCGATTGTCCTTGTTGTGGCCCTTGAGGTCGACAAGGATGTCGATGTTGCGGGCCCGGATCGTCTCGGCTGCCTCACCGTCAGAGAGGTGAGTGACGGTGACGATGTCACCCCAGACGCTGCGGTCGAAACCGCTTTCGGCGATCTTCTGCGGTGGCGTATGGCAGAACAGCGTCACCTCGAACCGCTCCCGGTCGTGCCTCTTCAACACGTCCTGCAGGAGCTTCATCGTCGCGTGGCCGGGCCAGAAATCGGCCGATAGATAGCCGATCCTGAGCTTGTCGTCCCGCCATGTGTGCGCCATCTGCCGGCGCCGCGCCCGCTCTTCCCCTGTAAAAGCGGGCGTCGTCGCCGTGGCGTGCTTGTTCTGCTTCTCGTTGCCACACCAGAACACGTTGGAAAGCGGCTGTTCCTGGTTGAGAACCTTCAGGTTGCCGCGCTTCAATTCAGCCTCGATCGGCGCGAAGTTCTTGCGCATGCCCTCGAAGTCGCAGCGATCGCGCAGGATCATCTGAAGGTGGAAGCGCAAGTCGTTGCGGTGCGGGAAATGTTTCAGCACGGCGCGCGCCGTGCGCTCGTCATCCGCGTTCTCCATGTCGCCGGTCATGAAGTGCAGCGAGAACAGCACATGGCGCGGATCGGCACTGTCGATCAGCGCGCCGCGCAACGGTGCCACGATCTGCTTTTGCCCGCGTTTCACGAAGATGGATGCGAGCACGAAGGCGACCTCGGCATCCTCCTTGGCGACGCCCATGAAATTTTTGGCGATCAGCAGCGCCTTGTCGTCCTCTCCGGCCTCGAGAAAGAGGTTCATCGCCTTGCGCAGAAAGCCGTCGGCCTGTTCCGGCTCGACTTTGGCGGCGTTCTGGTAGGCGGTTGCAGCCTCCGCCTTCATGCCGACCCCGACAAGCGTCTTTGCGAGCAGATCGAACGTCTTGCCGTCCTGCTGTACGCCGAGCAACTGGTTCAGCGCCTCAAGCGCGCCCATGTAATCGCGCTTTTGATAGTGCTTCGAGGCGGCGCTGAAAATGGTTTCGGCGTTCATGATGGCGTCTCCACGGCATGCAAAATCCCGGAGCGGCAGCCCCGATTCCGTGTCGCAGGCTAACGGCCGAAACTTGTTTCAGGCTGCCGGCTGGAGCACGGCCCGGCTCGAGACGTCCGACATCCAGCCGAAATCCCGCTCGATACCGCGCATCAGGTAGATGCCGTATCCGAGCAGCGGTAGGATCATCAGCGCCGGCGCGATCAGCGTTGCCGGCGTGATCGTCACCGTTTCATTCACGCCGTCGCTCGCATGCACGAGCATGAAGAGGGAGAAGTTCCAGAGCGTGTGCAGCACGATCATCGGGAAGACCGACTGCGTCCTGACCCTGATGACGTTGAACAGCAGCCCGCTCATGAAGGCGGCGACGGCTTGCGCGATTGCCACGTCCAGTTGACCGGTGGCAAACGTGTTGAGCGTGTGGATCAGCCCGAAAATCGCGGAGGTGAAGAAGATCGCCGGCAGCACCCGCATCGCCGACAGTGCCCCGCGGAAAAGAATGCCGCGAAACATCACCTCTTCGGAAAAGCCGACGAAGGCGCAGTTGATGAACACGATGGCCATCGTTGCGACGGGCGGAAGCCCAAGCGTGGTCGAAATCACGAGGATTGCGACGATGTAGAGGGAAGGCAGCCACGTGACCAGCACGGATCGCGGCGGCTTCGGCCACTGAAGCCCAAGCCTGTCCCATTTCAGCAGAGCCAGCACGATCAGCAGGAAGATCGACGCGGCAATGATGCCATCCACCAGTCCCTCGCTGATCAGCACCGCCTGGTTGGCTGCCTGTCTGGGTCTGATAAAGCCCACGACGAGCGTCACGCCCATCCAGAGCGGCAGGATTGCGAGTGCGATCCAGAATTTGCGGTATTTCTTCATCGGGCGTCCGTTGCGAGTCTCGTCGTTGCACTGCACATTAGTCGACGGAACCGGGAAGGGAAGCGCCCGCCGCCGTCACGAACCTGTCACAGGAGGCCGTTATCTCCGCCGCCATGTCTCGCCCGCCCGAATGCAATTCATGACCGCGCAATCCGTTCCGCAACTCCGCTTCGGCGTGATCGCCGATCCCCAGTATGCGCCCGTCGCGCCAAACCTTGCGCATGACAGGTACTACGCCAACAGCCTCGACAAACTCCGCGACGCGCTGTCCTTCTTCGAGCATGAGGACCTGGATTTCATCGTCACGCTCGGCGACCTGATCGATCACGGCTTCGAGAATTTCGATCCGGTGCTCGACGTCTATGCCGCATCGAGGCACGACTGCATCTTTCTCCCCGGCAATCATGATTTCGCGGTCGCGGCGGACCGCCTGGGCGCGGTGCATGGAAAGCTTTCCATGCCCGCGCCCTGGTACGATCGCGAGATCAAGGGCGTGCGCCTCATCGTCATCGATGGCAACGAGGTCTCGCTCTTCGCGCCGCCGCTGCAGGATCCGCGCCGAATCGACGCGGCGCGGCGGCTGCATGCGTTGACAGATACCGGCGCACCCAACGCGATGGTCTGGAATTCAGGCATGTCGGAGACCCAGATCGCCTGGCTGGAAGGCCGCTTGCGCGCGGCCGAGGCCGCAGGTGAGCGGGCGGTCGTGCTCGGTCACTATCCACTGCATCCTTTCACCGATCACAGCCTCTGGGATGCGCCTCGCGTGGCCGAAATCATCGCCAATTCACCGGCGGCTGTCGCCTATCTCTGCGGCCACTACCACCATGGCAATTACGGCGAACTGAACGGCACCCACTTCGTCAACTTCAAGGGCATGGTCGACACCGAAGACCGGAATGCCTTCGCCATCGTCTCGCTGTTTGCCGACCGGATTGAGGTTCAGGGTTTCGGCCGCGAGCTGGACCGTATGCTTACGCTTTAACCTTAATATCTGAATTTCCACGATTTTCCTGTGGCTTAAATGACTCTTGTCAAGCACTCGCCTATGTTTAACGAAAGTTTAACGGGCAACGCACATGCACAAGATGGAAGAAATCAACCGCCGGACCTGGACCAGTCCGATCGAGCGGCGGCAATACCGGGCGGGTAACTTCTACCTCAACGAGGGCGAGCGGACCGTGATGGAGCTCGGGCTGCAGCAGGCCCGCGGTGGACGGTTCCTCGATATCGGCGTTGGCGGCGGCCGCACCACCGGGCTTCTGCGCTCGCATGCCGGCGAGTACTACGGGATCGACTATACCCCCGAGATGATTGATCTGGCGCGCCAGAACCATCCGGGCGTACGCTTCGACACCATGGATGCGCGGGATCTATCCGCGTTTTCCGACAATTATTTCGATCTCGCGGTGTTTTCGTTCAACGGCATCGACTCCGTCGATGCGGAGGGGCGTTTGAAGGTGCTGGCGGAGGTCTCCCGCGTCCTGCGATCGGGCGGCGGTTTCGCGTTCTCCACCTTCAATCGCGATTGGCACGGCTTCGATGACAATCATCGCGCCCGGGCAACCGTCATCTGGACCGCCAATCCCGTCAAGCTCGGCTTCCGGCTGCTGATGCACGGCGTCGGCATGCTGCGCCGCCGCCAATATCTTCGCTTCGAGGAGCGCGGCGACGACAAGGCCATCCTGCTCCATCCGGCGCATAATTTCGGCATCATGGTTCACACCACGACGCCGGGCCAGATGCGCGCCCAGCTTGTCGCGCATGGTTTCGATGGCGAGGTTCGTTTCTTCTCGATGGAGGGGCAGCCGATCGACGACCCGGCGCCGAAGCACGTCGAATGCTTCCACGTCTTCGCGGTCAAGAAGGCCTGAGGGTCAGGATTTCAGCGCGCCAGGTCACGCTGGCGGCTTGTCCCAGCTGTCGACCCAAAGACGCCGCAGCCTGTCGCCGTCGCCGCGGAAGCGGCGTTCGGTCGACGTCAGCGTCATGATCCGGTCTGTCCGGAAGTTGCGGATCGCGGCGCGCAGTTCGCACCAGCCGACCAGCGTCATCCAGCCGGAATAGTAGATCAGCGCGATGGGCCGCACACCGCGCTCCGTTTCCTGTCCATCTTCGCTACGATAGCGCATGTCGAGCACCTGCTCGTCCCGGATCGCCCGCCGGAGCATCGCCATGTCAGCGCCTTCCGGCGTCGGCGCCGGCTGGCCCCAGGCGTAGAGCGGCGCGGAAAACAGGTCGTGCCGGAGCGGATCGGGCACGGCGGAGGCGATCTTGCCCCGCACTTTGAGGGCTGCCTGCTTGAGATCGGCATCGCCCGTCCGGTCGAGAAGGGCGAGCCCGAGGAGGATCGCCTCAGCCTCCTCATGCTCGAACATCAGCGGCGGCAGGTCGAAGCCCGGCCGGAGAATATAGCCGAGGCCGCGCTCGCCCTCGATCGGCACGCGCATGGCCTGGAGCGCGGCGATGTCGCGATAGATCGACCGCACCGTCACTTCCAGTTTTTCCGCGATCTCCGATGCGGTCACGACGCGGCGCGACAACTTGAGAATCTGGATGATCTCGAACAGCCGAGAGGCCTTCCGCATCTGGACTCCCATCGCAACTGACACAATGCTGTCAGTTGGTCTCCGCTAATCAGTATTCCAACGATTTGATTTTCCGCCGGAAACGATCAGGCGGATCACGCTTTCTGAGGATATACTGACATGACCTATGCCGATAGTCTCTGGCTTTTCCTGCTGCTCGTCGCTGGCATCATCATTGTGCCCGGCATGGACATGCTCTACGTACTCGCCAATGGCCTGACGGGTGGGCGAAAGAGCGGCCTCGTCGCCACGTCGGGCATGGTGGCCGGCGGCGGCGTCCATTCGCTCTACGGCACCGTCGGCACCGGCCTTCTGGTGGCGCTGGCGCCGAAACTCTTCCTGCCGCTGCTTCTTGGCGGGGCGATCTACATGTGCTGGATCGGCTACACGCTGATCCGGAGTTCCATCACCGTCGATACCGTAGAGGGGGCGTCCGCCGTTCCGCTCCCCACCGTCTTCCGTCGCGCAGTGCTGACCTGCCTGATGAATCCCAAGGCCTACCTCTTCGTCATCGCAGTCTACCCGCAGTTTGTGCGCCCGGAATACGGTCCGCTCTGGCGGCAGGGCCTCGCCCTTGGCGCGATGACCGCGCTGACGCAAACCATTGTCTATGGCGCGGTCGCCCTGGCGGCCGGCAGGGCAAGGGGTCTGCTGGTCGGAAATCCGGCCGCGACGATCTGGACAGGTCGCGTTGTCGGGCTCCTGCTGATCCTCGTCGCCCTTTTGACCGCATTCGAGGGGCTGCGCGGCTCGGTGTGACATAGCGACAAAAAATGATTGATATCAATACCATCTCTGGTTCAGCAGACTTCACCGCATTGTGACTTCAAACCGCCCCGTCCTTGTTGCAATCATCGAAAGTCACTGTCTCCCAACCGCCGGCGCGCCGGCCCTATCCCTGGAGTCCTCGATGAAGTTGAAACTCGTGTTTGCCGCCGCCACCGCCCTCTGTCTTGGCATCGGCGCCGCAATCGCCGCCGATGAGCCGCAGGTCGTGCGTCAGGAGATGATGAAGAAGGTCGGTGGCGCCATGGGCGCGATCGGGGCGATCGCCAAGGGCGAGAAGCCCTTCGACGCCGAGGTCATCAAGGCCTCGCTCGAAACCATGGCCGAGGTCGGCAAGACCTTCCCGGACCAGTTCCCGGCCGGCTCGGAAACAGGCATGGACAGCGAAGCGGCACCCGCGATCTGGGCCAACATGGAAGACTTCAAGGCCAAGGCTGCCGCTCTTGTGACCGCCGCCGAAGGGCAGCTTGCCCAGCTTCCGACCGACCAGGCCGGTGTCGGCGCTGTCATGAAAGCTGTCGGCAGCACCTGCGGTGCCTGCCACGAAACCTATCGTCTCAAGAAGTGACAATCTTGTCCGCCGGTGATCTCTTGGGGTCACCGGTCTGATATCGCCGGGCCTGGTGCCCGGCGTCTTGCGTTTGGAGGACGGCATGGCTGTCAAATGGATCAGGGGTCTCGTGGCGGTGGCGGCGCTTGGCGTCGTCGGCGGCGGAATTTTTGTGACAATAACGGCGCCCGAGCGTCAGCCGGCCGAACACTGGGCCAATCTCGGAGAACCCGACCTCGAAAACGGCCGACGCGTCTTTTTCACGGGTGGCTGCGCGTCATGTCATGCCCCCGCGGGTGCGGAAGGTGAGGCACGCCTCAACCTGTCCGGCGGGGCGCCGCTGACAAGTCCATTCGGTACCTTCCATGCGCCAAACATTTCGCCGGACCCGCAAGCCGGGATCGGCGCGTGGACGCTGGCGGAGTTCGGCGATGCGATGACCCGCGGCGTTGGTCGCGAGGGAGAACATCTCTATCCGTCTTTTCCCTACAATTCCTATTCGCGCATGAGCCCGAAGGACGTCAACGACCTGTTCGGTTTCCTGAAGACGCTGCCCGCAAGCGATGCAGTCGCTCCCGCGCATGAATTGCCGTTCCCCTTCAACATCCGTCTCGCGCTGGGCGGATGGAAGCTCCTCTACTTTTCCGACGAGCCCCATGTCGACCTCGCCAATGCCGACGAAAAGGTGCGGCGTGGCCAGTACCTCGTTGAAGGCCTTGGACACTGCGGCGAGTGCCACACGCCGCGCAACGCCATCGGCGGATTTCAGGTCGGGCGCTGGCTCGCCGGCGGACCAAACCCGGAAGGCGAGGGAACCATTCCCAACATAACCCCCGGATCGCAAAGCATCGGCTCCTGGAGCGAGAGCGATATCGCCAGCTACCTCGAAACCGGTTTCACCCCCGACTATGATAGCGTTGGAGGCTCCATGGTCGCCGTGCAGAAGAACATGGCAGAACTCCCGTCCTCCGACAGGGAGGCCATCGCCGCCTATCTGAAGGCGATACCGGCCGTGGAGTGATGGGCCCCATGCTTGCAGAATTTGCAAGCATTTGCTATGTTTCCCTGCCATGAACAGTCGGCAGAAGAAGACTTTGGCAGCGATTTTCAGGGATCCGGTCGCCGGCTCGATCGCGTGGAACGATGTCGAGAGTCTTCTCCTTTCCGTCGGGTGTCGGTTGATCGAGGGTGATGGCTCGCGCGTTCGTTTCGAAAAGGACGGGAAGCTTGCCTTTTTTCATCGTCCTCACCCGGAAAAGGAAGCCAAGCGCTACCAAATCAGGGACGCTCGGAAGTTTTTGGAAGAACTGGGAGTAAGCCCATGAACGTGATGACCTACAAGGGATTTGCCGCGCGCGTGGCGTTTGATGCTGAGGACGAGATTTTCGTCGGTCATATCGCCGGGATTGCGGATATCGTGGGTTTCCATGGCAGCAGCGTCGACGACCTGAAATCAGCATTTCATGAAGCGGTCGACGACTATGTCGAAACGTGCCGGCAACTCGGGCGCGAGCCTGTCAAATCCTATTCGGGCAAGATGATGTTTCGCGTTGATCCGGAGGTGCATGCGCGAGCCGCCAAGGCAGCAGAACTGGCGGGGAAGAGTCTCAACCAGTGGGCTGAAGAGGTTCTTTCAAAGGCGAGTGAGAGAGTAGGATGAGTGACCGTCACGTTTCCATACGCCGGCCCGGTTGACCCGCGAACCCTCGTCGCTTAGTTCTGAAACGTGTCTGAAACGGTTAGGGCGGCGCCTGGTTAGTCCTCCCGCCTTCCAACTGGAAGGTACCGACGAGTGTTCTAGGCTCGTCCCCTGACGTGAAACCGCTGCGCGGTGCGGCGGTCGACGTTAAGGGTATGTCCAAATGCAGCAACAGATTTCCGTCATCACGCTTGCCACCACCGATATGGAGCGCTCGCGCCGGTTTTATGCCGAGGGCTTCGGCTGGAAAACGGTGTTCGAGAACGAGTTCATCCATTTCTACCAGATGAACGGGCTGGTTCTCGGACTTTTCCGGGAGGACATGATGCTGGAGGATAGTGGTCGCGCCGCCTTCTCCCGGTCCGGCGGCTACGCGCTGGCGCACAATGTCCCATTGGCGGAAGACGTCGCGCCGCTGATGGAGCGCCTTGTCGCCGCTGGCGGACGCATCATCCAGCCGGCCTCTGCGCCGCCGCATGGCGGCATGCGCGGTTATGTGGTCGACCCGGACGACCACGCCTGGGAAATCGCCTGGAACCCCGCTTGGCACATCGACCAGCAAGGTCACGTCACCTTCGGCCTCTGATTGTCCTTCGGCGCCTGACCAGCCTCGGGCAAGTCGCCCGGAGCATGATGGCAAGGAAAAATGGGGTGGAGACTATGATGAGCCTTGAACGCAGGCGTATGGAGACGGCGCTCCGATCCCTGCTGGACAATCATCCGGATCCGGCGTTGCACGTCTGGGTCAACGAAACCATCCGCGCTTTCGAAACACGCCTCAAGGCCATTGTTGATCCGCGCGAGCGTGACGAGGCCCAGCGCGCTGCTCTCGTGCTGATCAAGGCCACGTTGCAGCAATGGTCGGAAAACCCGCCGCTGAGGCACTGAGCGGCGCTGCCTTCAGTGATGCTCCGCCGCGAAGCCGGAGAGCTCCGCTTCCGCCTCCGGCGTCCAGAGATCGAGTGCCTTCAGCACCTCCATGGCAAACGTATCCGGCGCGGACCCTGCAGCGGTCACGATGCCCCGGTCGAGAACGGCCTGCGGCTGGTTCCGATAAAGCGCACTGCCCCGATAGGCCTGATATCGCTGATGTGATACAAGCGAATTACCGGTATGCGCGACGTCGTCAAGTACGCCCGCCGCTGCAAGTGCGCTCGCTGCGGCACAGATGCCGGCCAGCACCTTGTTCTCGCTTCGGAACGCCTTCGCCATATCCGTAAAGTCGAAGGCCTCACCCTTCTCCCACGCATAGCCGCCGGGGATGACGAGCGCATCGAAGCGCTCCGGCGTAATCTCCGCAAAGCAAATGTCCGGCGTCACCTTCAGCCCGCCCATGGAGATCACCGGTTTACCGTCCGGCGAGGCGGTCAGCACCTGGCAGCCAAGATAATAGCGGGCCGCGGCCATGAGCAGGGCGGGCTCCCAGTCGGCGAAATCGTTTTGCAATGCGACGACGATACGGGTCATGTCCGGTCCTCGAAAAGAAATCAGCCAATGGCCTGCATATACCGCATGCCCGTGACAGGGCGCGGCACGAAGTCCATGTGTTCGTAGAACCGGTGGGCGGCGAAATTCCCGGTGGCGGCGCTGACCGAGAGGTAGTCGCAGCCTGCCTTGCGGGCCATGTCGCGCGCACGGTTGACGAGGTGCTGGCCGATGCCGTTGCCGCGCTGGCCGTCCTTGACGAAGAGATGGTGCAGATCCATGCCGCGACGACCCTGCTCGGCTTTGTAGAGCGGAACAAGGATGGCGTAGCCGATCAGGTCGGTGCCGCTGTCGGCCACAAGGGCATGGATCCACGGCAGGGGACCGAACAAGTCGCGCTCCAGCTTTTCCGGCGTGATCTCGGCGGCGTCGCCATGATGCTTGGCGAGCTCGGCGATCATCGCGTTAAGCGCCGGCAGGTCGCCGGGCCGTGCGGCACGGATGACCACCACGGGCGGGCGGGGCAGGGTGATGTCGGTATCTTCGGTCATGTCGCTTCCCTTTTTTCGTTTTGCCGTCAGGGGAAGCTGTCTCTCAAACAACAAGGCCGCCTGACGGCGGCCTGTTGACAAAGTGATCTGTCGGGCCGCCGGTTACCGGTAGGCCCAAAAATACGTGCAGGAAATGGTTGCGCGTGCGTCGATCATGGCAGCTTCAATGCGCCGGTTTTCACCCGTTGTCAACGGGGTCTTACACCGCCGCTGATCCGCTGCCGCCAGTGCCGCGTAACGGACACATGACCACGCTCCACCTCGTTCTTGGCGACCAGCTTTCGCGTTCGCTGTCCTCGCTCCGCGACATCGACCCCAAAACCTCCGTGATCCTCATCGCCGAGGTGATGGGCGAGGCGACCTATGTCCGCCATCACAAGAAGAAGATCGCTTTCCTGTTTTCCGCCATGCGCCATTTCGCAGAGGCGCTGAAGGCGGAGGGGTTGGAGGTTCGATACATAAAGCTCGACGATCCCGACAATACGCAGAGCCTCGCGAGCGAGGTGAAGCGTGCCCTTGCCGAAAGCGGAGCTGACCGGCTCGTTGTGACGGAACCGGGCGAATACCGCCTGCTGCACGAGATGCAGTCATGGACCGATGAGTTCGGTATTCCCGTTGATCTGCGCGAAGACGATCGCTTCCTGATCACCCGTGCCGGCTTCGGCCGCTGGGCCGACAAGCGGCGGGAACTGAGGATGGAGTACTTCTACCGCGACATGCGCCGCCATTTCGGCGTGTTGATGCAGAAGGACGGCACACCGGAAGGCGGACAATGGAATTTCGACAAGGAAAACCGCAAGTCGCCGCCGAAAGGGCTTTCCGGCCCGAAGCGATTGTCGTGGAAGAAGGACGAGATCACCCGCGAGGTTCTCGATCTGGTCGAGCATCGTTTTCCCGATCACTTCGGCCGGCTGGAACCCTTCCATTTTGCCGTGACGGCGGAACAGGCGGACGCGGAACTTGAACAGTTCCTGACAGAGATACTGCCATCATTCGGCGACTGGCAGGATGCCATGGTTTTGGGCGAACCCTATCTCTTTCACTCGATGATCGCGGCCTACCTCAACGCCGGGCTGTTGACGCCGATGGATGTTATCCGCCGCGCTGAGCGTTGCTATTTCGATGGCACCGCGCCGCTCAATGCTGTCGAAGGCTTCATCCGCCAGATCCTCGGCTGGCGCGAATATGTGCGCGGCATCTACTGGCGCTTCATGCCCGACTACGCCGAACGGAATGCACTCGCGGCCGAGCGTCCGCTCCCCGCTCTGTACTGGACCGGCCGCACGAACATGGCCTGCATGTCGGCGGCCGTGAATGACACGATCGAGCATGCCTATTCGCATCACATCCAGCGGCTGATGCTGACAGGCAATTTCGCCCTGCTCGCCGGTCTCTCCGTCAGCGAGGTCTGCGAATGGTATCTGGCCGTCTATGCCGACGCCTATGAATGGGTGGAACTGCCGAATACGCTCGGCATGGCGCTCTTTGCCGATGGCGGCCTGATGGCGAGCAAGCCCTATGCGGCGAGCGGAAAGTACATCGACCGGATGAGCAATTTCTGCGGCGCCTGCCATTATGACGTGAAGGACGGCGAGGGAGAGCGTGCCTGTCCCTTCAATTCGCTGTACTGGCGTTTCATCGCGGTCAACGAGGAGAGGCTGCGCGGCAACCATCGCATGGCCAATATCCTCGCCGGATGGCGGCGCATGGGAGATGCGAAGAAGGCGGCCTTGCTGTCCCGCGCCGAACACTGCCTCAATCTCCTGGCGGAGGACAAGCTCTGACAGGAACGTCAGCGCTTCACCGGATTGCCGGCCTTGTCCGTCAGGTGCTTGTGAAAGTTCACCTTGGTCAGATGCAGGTCCTTGTCGGTGTAGTGGACCACCTCGTCTGGCGAGCGCGTGCCGACCACCAGATAGGTCGCCGGCTGGTCGGAGCGATTCTCCAGCCTGTGCCCGACCGGCACGCCGGCCTTGAAGGTCGCGGCATCGCCCGGCCGCATCTCCGTCAATGTGTCGCCTTCGTTGAGCGTCACGACGCCTGATATCATGTAGATGAACTCGTCTTCCCGCTCGTGCCAGTGCTTGTGCGACGAGCGTGACCCCGGTGGCAGGGTTTCGAGAAAGGCGCCGAACTGGGTGAGGCCGCCGGCATCGGAAAGAAGTCGCGCGGTGTAAGGTCCGAGATCCGCGTTGAGGGCATCCGGCTTGCCGACCTCGAGCGGGGCGTCTTCGGTCCGAATGACTGGCATCGTCTCAGTGCTCCGTTTCGCAAAGTCCGTGGTCGGAGAGCGCCCGGATGACGTAGCAGTCGCTCACCGTGTGGTGGTCGCAATGGTCGACGATCCGGTCCAGCTCGCTTTCGAGCTTGCGCAGCCTGGCGATCTTGTCGCGCACCTCGATCAGCTGTTCGCGGGCGATCGCATCCGCCCGCTCGCAGGGTTCGTCCGGATGCCGGCTGAGCGACAGCAACTCGCGGATCGCCTCGATCGGAAACCCAAGGTCGCGCGCGTGGCGAATGAAGGTCAGACGGTCGAGCTCTGCCCGCTCGTAGCGCCGTTGGTTGCCCTCTGTCCGATCCGGTGCGGTCAAAAGCCCCATCTGCTCATAATAGCGGATGGTTGGCACCTTCACACCGGTACGCCGTGAGAGTTCTCCGATCGTGTACAAGCCACGCCTCCATATCTCCAGTCACTGGAGATAATGGCTTTGCCCGGTTGTCGATTCAAGACAGGGACTGTTGTCTGGGCAAGGAAAAGGGCGGTCGCCCGCCCCCTGGAGAAACTGAAGATGAAGGTTTGTTCCGCCTATTCCTCGGAGAACTCGAGGTAAAAAGCTTCGACCTGCTCTGCTGCAGTCGGAATGTTCGGCGGCGTGCGGCTCGACGTGCTTTCCGCTTTGCCGGCGCTGCGTCCGCCCTCGATAACCCACAGGGCACTCGACAGCGAAGGCGACAGCAGCGTGCTGCTGAAGGCGGGGTTCGACGCGGTGTTCGGCCGGCTCTTGGTGGCGGCGTCGTTGGCAATCTCTTCCTGATCAGCCTGATCCTGCTGGAAGCGGCTGTTGTAGTAGTAGTTGCTCAGGCTGCTATCAATCTTCATGACAGGCCTCGTGCGCTCTCGCGTTGATGGTCTCGTTAACCATTTGTTAACCATTGTGGCTTGCGTGAAGCTTGCGTCGATGCTGCAAGCCTTGATCCAGCCTCTGGATTTGTCGCGGAAGATGTGCTTGCCGGGCCAAATCACCCGCGATGGGAAGCGCGCTTCCCATCGGTCAGGACTTGGCTTCCAGCTTCCGCCCGAGATCGGCAAGCCTGATGATGGTCTCTATGCTTCTTGGTGTTCCCCGTTCGAGTACCGGCAGGCTGAAACGGTGACGGTCGCTCCCAAGGGGATAATGGACGTAGATCTCGCGTTCTGCCGCGATCGCCTCTTCGCCTCCCGGAGCCATAATGCCGTTCAACGCGTCTGCGGGCAGGCGGCGTGAGAAGAAGCTGACGCTCACACGCGATTGATCCATGCCGGCGAAGGGATTGTCCGCGATGACGGCCCGCAGCTCCGCCGGGCTGCGTACCATCACGCCGGGCGCCCGTCCCATGCGGATTCCAAGCGCGATGTCCAGCATCGCTGCCACTTCCGCGCTGTCGCTTTCGTCGCGAAACACCAGGTTTCCGGATTGAATGTAGGATGCGACGTCACGCAGGCCGATATCGCTGCCGATCATCCTCAACTCCCGCATGGAGAGCTTGCCCTCTCCGGGGATTTCGAGGGCGCAAACCAGCGCTACATGAACACGCATGCCGTTCTCCTTGATGGAGCCGTTACTGACGATAAAGCAGCCGTTGGCGAGGATGTCGTTGTCCTCTCGCCGCTCCTGTCGGGTAAACCCGCAGCCGCCGAATTGTTCCTCTCCGGGCCGAAAAAGACGGTGAAATCAGCGCTGTATCGAAAGATGTCGAAAAGCGTCACCACAGGACTTCCCTCTGGCATCTCCCGGTGCGGGCTGTTACGCAGGACGAAAGGAACGTCGAAGGAGGAAGACATGCTGAAGATTTTCGTCGCCAGGGGAAGCTGCTCGCTCGCATCCCATATCGCGCTGGAAGAGGCTGGAGCCGACTACAGCGCGGTCAAGCTAGATCTCGCCAAGGGCGCCCAGCGCGCCGACGATTACCTCGCGGTCAATCCCAAGGGCCGCGTGCCGGCATTGGCGACGGATCGTGGTGTGGTGACGGAAACGCCCGCGATTCTCACCTTCATCGCCCAGTCCTTTCCCGATGCCGGTCTGGCGCCGCTCGACGATCCTTTTGCCTTCGCCGAACTCCAGTCCTTTATGAACTACCTCGCGTCCACAGTGCACGTAGCGCACGCGCACAAATATCGCGGCAGCCGCTGGGCCGACGATCCGGCTGCGATCGAGGCCATGAAGGCCAAGGTGCCACAGACCATGGCCGACTGCTTCGAGCTGATCGAGACGACGATGTTCAAGGGCCCCTGGGTCATGGGCGACCGCTACACGATCGCCGACCCCTACCTCTTTACCCTTGCAGGCTGGCTGGAAGGCGACGGCGTCGACCCGTCCCGCTTCCCGAAGGTGGCCGACCACCGCCGGCGGATGGCGGAGAGGGATGCGGTGAAGCGGGTGATGAGTACGTTTTCGTCATAGGCGACTCGCCTTTCCGACGTAGAACTAGACGGACGGAAGATCGAGGCGGCCAGATTTCGTCTATCCGCCTTCCGGGCAGGCTAGGCCTCTGCCACATCGTTGAGATCGACATAGCGACCGGTGCTTGCGATATTCAGATAGGAATTACCCACGGTCAGGCCGACAAAGGTCTTGCCGTCGACAGTGATCTGGAAGTCCGCCTCGAAACCATTGGGCGGTGCGCTGCACATTGCTGTCAAGGTGTCACTGCGCGGCAGCAATCTGAAACGTGTCTCTGAATTCTTAAGCCGGTAGGTTTTTTTGTTTTGCGACGTTTCCATCATTTGCGCCAACGTCGCGGTATTGATGAAGTTCGGTCTCAATTCCGATTTCGCACTTCGCTTTACGTGTTTCCGGTAGAGGTCGGAGACATAGCCGCTTCCAGCCCAGAACCCGTCAGAATACGCGGTGTAGATTGTCGGAAAACCTTTCGGCGGGTCGCTCTGAAAGCGCTTGGCATAGGCAAATATTATATGCAGGGTTTCGAGTTGTACGCGATTGATGAACTCGATCTGCTCAAATGTCAGTGTCCGCTTGGGCAGTTTGCTGCGGGAATGGAAGAATGCCTTCTCCTCATCCGTTTCGGCGAAACACGCTTCGGCGATGCGCAGTCTGTCGGTGTCGTTTGCAGGTTCGGTCGGTATAGCGAAAAGGTTGTAGGGAAGTTCGCCGTGTCGCGCGTCCTCCATCAGCCGCACACAGTTCGGGCACCATGGCGCGACAAGCGCGATCATGTCATGCTCTCGATCCTGCGGGCCGAGCGTAAAGCCGAAGCCGTTGAGAAGACCGTCGATATTTTCGTCCTTGTAGGGAGAGCATTGTTCGAAGGCAAAGGCCGGAGTTGTTGCCGTACCCATCAGGGCGGCGGCGGCGCCGACAAAGGATCTTCTATTGATTGCTGGCCATGACATCGTAAACCTCCCTGCAGGTTTCTATCGAGTGATCGAGAACCTTGCTCTCCAGTCGCACTCCATTGTCCAGATCCCACCACTCGATAAGACCGTATTCACGATCGTTGTAGAAAATGTTCGAGGCAATGAAGACGCTGGATTGGTCCGACAGGAAGTGATTATCCCGCATGATCGGAAACTCTTCCTCCATCGGTCTGAAGCTGATGAAGAAGGCCGGGCTCATGCTTTTACTGCCGCTGGTTCCGCAAATATAACCGTCGATACGCCCGTCCGCTTCGGTCCTTGATTTCAGCAAAACGAATTGCTGCGCATCGCCTTTCCTGGAGATGACGAAGGTATCTGCGGGACCGAAAGGCTGTTTGAGATACCCCACAACATCGTCGCCGAAGAAAAGTCCGATCCCGGCGAAAAGGCATCCGATCCCGGTTGCCGCCCGGTCATAAGCCTTAGGCAGCACCGGTAGCTTCAGTATCCTCAACAACGGATTGATCAAGCCGCCAATTGGTCTTTCCGTGTCAGTCAATGATATTTATCCCGCCCCCACACAGCGCAATCGCCCGTTATGCAAGGCTCCGGCATATCTACCGAAGCATGCGGCGAATGCCACTTGGGTAAAAACTATCGTCTTCGGACGTAAAGGTCCAGATCAACTGTGCAGTCTCTAAGCGATGCTGGGAGCGGGGGAGAGTTTCCGTCCGAAATTCTCCGAGGTTCGCAAAGAAGCTACCGATGGATTGTGTGGCTGGCAGTCCGTCCTATCACATCTTCCCCGCCACCTTGATCGCAAAGGCGTAGTCGAACGCCTGTTCCTCCAGCCGCTGGAAGCGGCCGGATTTGCCGCCGTGGCCGGCGCCCATGTTGGTCTTGAGCAGGTAGGGTCCGGCGTCCGGTGCCCGGTCGCGCAGGCGGGCGATCCACTTGGTCGGCTCCCAGTAGGTGACGCGCGGATCGGTGAGGCCGGAGAGTGCCAGGATCGGCGGGTAGGGTTTGGTGCCGACATTGTCATAGGGGCTGTAGGCGGCGATCCAGGCGTACTCCTCGGCCGACTCGATCGGGTTGCCCCATTCCAGCCATTCCGGCGGGGTCAGCGGCAGGGTGTCATCGAGCATCGTGTTCAGCGCGTCGACGAACGGCACGCCGGCGATCACACCGCCGAACTTTTCCGGCGCCATGTTGGCGATGCCACCCATCAGCATGCCGCCGGCCGAGCGACCCTCGGCAACGATCTTGCCGTAGCTTGTGAACTTTTCCGCCACGAGGTGGTCGGCCGCGGCGATGAAGTCGAGGAAGGTGTTCATCTTCTTCGCCATCTTGCCGTCTTCGTACCAGTGATAGCCCTTGTCCTTGCCGCCGCGGATATGGGCGACGGCATAGACGAAGCCGCGGTCGACGAGCGACAGGCAGGAGGTGTTGAACGAGGCGGGAATCGTGATGCCGTAGGCGCCGTAGCCATAAAGCAGGCAGGGGGCGGAGCCGTCGAGCGGTGTGTCCTTGCGGTAGAGCAGGGTGATCGGCACGCTCTCTCCGTCATGCGCCTTGGCGAACACGCGCCGGGTGACATAGTCGTCCGGATTATGGCCCGATGGCACTTCCTGCGTCTTCAGCAATACGCGCTCGCGCGTCGCCATGTTGTAATCGTAGAGCTGGGAGGGCGTCGTCATCGAGGAATAGGAGAAGCGGATGACGTCGGTGTCGTATTCCGCCGCCCCCTGCAGGCCGAGCGAATAGGCTTCCTCCTCGAACGCGATCGCGTGTTCCTCGCCGGTCTTGCGGTCGCGGATCACGATGCGCGGCAGGCCGTCGCGCCGTTCCAGCCAGACGAGGTGGCGGGCATAGGCCGAATGGTCGAGGATCAGCCGGCCCGGCACGTGCGGCACGACGTCCTTCCAGTTTGCCTTCTGCGGTGCCTCGACAGGCGCTTCGACGATCTTGAAATCCTTGGCGCCGGCATCGTTGGTCAGGATGTAGAAGACATCGCCGCCCTCCGTCATCGTGTATTCGATCGAAGGTTCGCGCGCTGCCACCAGCTTCGGCTCGGCCGTCAGGTCTTTGGTCGAGAGGATCCGATACTCCGACGATTCGTGGTCGTGGATATCGATGTAGATGAAATCGTCGAGCAGCGAACCGCCGACGCCCATGAAGAAGCCCGCATCCTTCTCCTCGTAGACCAGCCGGTCTTGCGACTGCGGCGTGCCGAGGATGTGGTGAAACACCTTCGACGGCCGGTGGTTCTCGTCCTGCAGCGTGTAGAAGAAGCTCTTGCCGTCGGGCGCCCAGACCCCGCCGCCGCCGGAATTTTCGATGACGTCGGCAAGGTCTTCCTTGGTCGAGAGATCGCGGACGCGCAGCGTGTAATATTCCGAGCCCTTGTCGTCATAGCCCCAGAGGCCAAGCGTGTGATCGCTCGTGCCGTTGATGCCGGCGAGCCGGAAATACTCCTTGCCGGCCGCCTCCTTGTCGCCGTCGAGCAAGAGGTCCCGGATCGTCTCGTCCTTGTGGTCGCCGTCGCGCGGAATGCGGAAGTAGCGCGGCTGCTCGCCGCCGGTCACGAAGGCGGTGCCGTAGGCGAACGGACCGTCCTTCACCGGCACGGACGAATCGTCCTCCTTGATCCGGCCCTTCATCTCGGCGAACAGCGTCTTGCGCAGCTCCGCCGTATCGCCCATCGCCGCTTCGACATAGGCATTCTCCGCTTCGAGATAGGCGCGGATTTCCTTGTCCAGCAGGCTCGGATCCTTGAACATCGCCTGCCAGTTGTCGGCCCTCAGCCACGCATATTCATCGACGCGCGTAATCCCGTGGCGAGTATCCGTCACCGGCTTCTTGGCGACGGAGGGGATGGCGGGCAGGGACGTGAAGGGGGACAATGGAGCACTCCGGTATAAGGGGCAGGAGTGCCAGAGATAGGCGGCGCCAACGCCGGAGGCAAGCGGGGAAGACTATTGTTATTTATGTGGAGGCTTCTGGCCGGGGAGGACACCGTCCCACCAGCTTTGCAGCATGATCACTGCGACCACAAGGCACAAGCCGACAGCTGGTATGGCCAGCAAAAGCATCTGGTCCGTCATCTGTTCAATCCTCTCAGGATCCAACCTGCAACCATATGTAAGGCGACCCCAAGGGAAAAGCAAATCACGACCGGGATCGAGACGTGACCGAACGGGGCACCGGCCGCGGGCGCATCGTAGAATGCTCGCGCTATCGGCGTGAAGACCCCGATCAAAATCACCCCGATCCCGATATTGTTGAGAAATGTCGCGCGCAGCTTGATCTGCTCCTTCTGCGCGTCGGTGAGTGCCTGCGCCGTCATGCATCGCGCTCCCTGAGTCCCTGACCTCGAAACTCTATTTCGCGCTCTGATAGGTGGTCAACGGCCTCTCCATCTCCTAGTTTCGCCGACTTCGAGTCGATGACAAGAGGTGTTCATGAAGATCCCGAATGTTGCGATAGCTGCGCTGGTGGCACCTGTGGTGCTTGCCGTTTCTCCCGCGCTGGCGCTGGAAGCAGGTATCGTCCGTCAGCTTGAGGCTTTGACACCGGAAGAGCGTCTCGAACAGCGCTGCGACATGGAGGCCATGGACCGGATCCGTAAGGAGCAGGATGGCTTCCGGCCCGACAAGGTCATCGCCTACACCTTCTCCGACCCCGAGGTCGCAGACAACAGGATCAAGGCCCCCGGCGCCGTTTTCCGCTCCGGCGGTGACTGGTATCGCCTGAAGTTCAAGTGCGAAACCGGCCCGCGTCAGCTCACCGTCAAGTCGTTCAAATACCAGATCGGTTCGATCGTGCCGCGCGAGGAGTGGCAGGAGTATTATCTCTACAACTGAAGGCGGAAGGGCAGCCCGCTGTTCGGCGGCCAGCCTGTCATGGTCAGCCCTTTGCCCCCTTGGCGGGTGTCCGCTCAGTGCCGCATTGCCGACACCTTGGTGATGTTGGAAACAGGTGAGACAAGAAAACCGGGCTGCCGGCCATGCCCAACCGAAGACGCACGTCGCTACAATCTTGAATGGTTCGGCGAACCACTCGCAGAAAATTGATGCGGCGGAACTTTCCTCGCCTCGCCAAGTTACCCTCCGCCACTTTGCCAGCACCCGCTCAGGAGCTAGTTTCCGTGAGCGTGTTTCCGGGGGATTTGATGTTTTTCGCCGACATTCTGAAGGATTATTCCGCCCTGATCGGGCTGGCCGTGCTCGCGGCGATGTTTGTCGGTTTCGTCCGGGAGAAAACGCCGCCCGCCGCCATTGCCGCCACGGGAGCGGCCTTCATGATCGCCGTCGGTTATGTCGCGCCGGACGACGCGCTGTCGGTGTTTTCCAACGGCGCGGCGATCACCGTCGCCGCCATGCTGATTATCTCCGTCGCCTTTGCCCGAACCGGCATCCTCGAGGCGATGATCTCGCGCATCGTCAACCTCGCGCGCACCAGGCCACGTCTGGCGATCGTCGCGCTTCTCGGTCTGACGATGGTCGCATCGGCCTTCGTCAATTCGACGCCTGTCGTCGTCATGCTGATCCCGGTCATGACCTCGCTCGCCGCCGCCACCGGCGTGGGGCGCCGCCGGCTTCTGATCCCGCTCTCCTATTTCGCCATTTTCGGGGGCACCTGCACCCTGATCGGCACGTCTACCAACCTGCTGGTCGACAGCGTCGCGCGTCAGCAGGGCATGCAGGCGCTCGGAATATTCTCGATCACACCCATCGGACTCATGCTGGCCGCCGTCGGCGCCGCGTTCCTGTTCCTCACGCAATCCTTCCTGCTGCCGGTGCGCAGCGAGGGCGATGAACCCGCCGAAGGCGATGCTAAGCCCGACATCATCACCGAGCTCAGGATCGGCAAGGATTTTTCCGAGATCGGGAAAGCCTATTCCAAGGCCAAGACCTATGCGCCCCGCGGTATCGAACTTGTCTCCGCATGGCGTGCCGGCGAAAAACTCGATACGTCCGATCCCGAGGTTCTGGTCATGGAGCGCGACCGCGTTGTGTTGCGCGTTACGCAGGAGGAACTCGCCACATTGCGAGATGTCTACGGCGTGGAACTTGGCCTCCAGGTTCGCTCGTCCTCTGCGACTCCGGAGGAAAAGGTCACCCGCATCGTTCTCGCCGCCGGCCACCGTGCCGTGGATCAGCGCATCGCCGAAGCGGATTTTCTCTCACGCGTGCAGGTCCGCATTCTTGGTGCCAGCCGCCGCACCAATCCGGCCGGTCCCGACCTCGCCAATCTCCGCCTGAAGGCTGGCGATTCGCTGTGGGTCGCCGGCCCGCCAGACGCCCTGCAGGCGCTGCGCCAGGACGTCCGGCTCATTCAGTCCGAAACGCCGCTGGCGAAACCTTTCAGGCGTGATCGGGCAATCCTCGTGCTGATCACGCTCGCCGCCGTCATCGCGCTCGCGACCCTGGGCATCATGCCGATCGCGGCTTTGGCGCTCATCGCCGTCGGTTTCCTGTTCGCCGTCCATGCCATCGACCCCTCCGATGCCTGGCGGGCGCTCGACGGCGACGTGTTGGCGCTGATCTTCTCGATGCTGATCGTCGGCATCGGCCTGCAAAATAGCGGCACGGTCGAGGCGATCATCAACGTCGTCCTTCCGGTACTCCAGAATGCGCCGCCGGTTGTGGTCGTCCTCGCGGTCTATGTGCTGACGTCGATCCTCACCGAAATGGTGACCAACAATGCGGTGGCCGTCATCCTTACACCGATCGCCATATCGCTCGCTGCTTCCCTCGACATGCCGCCGCAGGCGATGGTGCTGGCGGTCTTGTTCGGCGCCAGCGCCAGTTTCGCCACCCCGATCGGCTACCAGACCAACACGCTGGTGGCGTCGGCCGGCGGGTATCGTTTCGCCGATTTCCTGCGGGTCGGCGTGCCGATGAACATCGTCGCCGCCATCGTGACAACGGTCGGCATCTGGGTGTTCTATCTCTGACAAAAGGGTGAGGCGTCCCGTACCACCGGCCGCGCGGCAAGCCGCGACGGCCGGTGGGGGAGGGAGCTGTCAGGCATCCTCGAAGGTGACGGCCTTGAGCTTGTCGATGCCGAGTACCTGGAGGGCCAGTTTTTCATAGAACGGTTCGGACGTTCCGCTCCGGACCTTGTGCAGGAAGTATTTCTCAAAGCCGATTTTCGCCGCATGCACCCACTTGCCCTGCGACGACCAGTTGACGTTGCGAGGCGGAAGCTGCGGCTGCGCGACGAACGCGATGCCGCCGTCGCCGAAATCGGCGAGGCAGACCGCGTTCCACGTCCCCTGGGCGTTCGGCTGCTCGCCGGAGAGGACGCGGGCGATGTTCTTCGCCGTCGCCGTTACCATGCTCTCGATCATGAAGCCCGTTTTGGGAACGCCGACCGGAACCGGCGTCTTGCCCGTCGGCGGAATGGCGATGCAGACACCGACCGAGAAGATGTTCTTGAAGGCCTGGTTCTGCTGGTGCTTGTCCACCAGGATAAAGCCGCGCGGATTGGTCAGCCCCTCGATGTTGCGGACGGCTTCCACGCCGCGGAAGGCCGGCAGCATCATCGTGAAGCTGGACGGAACCTCTGTCACCGCCTTGGTCGATCCGTCGTCGTTGACCTCTTCGACCACAACCTTGTCGGCTTCGAAACGCTGCACCTTCGCATTGTTGATCCACTTGATGTGCTTGTCGCGCATCGCGCTTTCCAAAAGTCCCTTGGTGTCGCCGACGCCGTCGAGTCCGAGATGGCCGATATAGGGCTCCGATGTGACGAAGGTCATCGGCACCCGGTCGCGCACCTTCGCGTCGCGCAGCGCCTTTTCCAGAATGAAGGCGAACTCGTAGGCCGGACCGTAGCAGGATGCTCCCTGGACCGCCCCGATCACGACCGGGCCGGGCTTTTTCACCAACTGGTCGAATTTTTCCTTCGTCATCAGCGCGTGATCGATATGGCAGACCGAATTGGTGTGCGCCGCCGGGCCGAAGCCCTCGATCTCGTCGAAGGCCAGATCCGGTCCCGTGGCGATCACGAGATAGTCGTAATCGAGCGAGTTTCCGTCGAGAAGCTCGATCCGGTTCTCGGCCGGATGCAGCCTTTTGGCGCCCTGGGGATGAAGCGTTATGTCGCGCTTGCTGCAGGCCGCCGACAGATCGACCTCGATGCTCTCCCGATCGCGCCAGCCGACGGCCACCCAGGGATTGGACGGGACGAAGGAATAGACGCTGCCCTTGCTGACGACGCTGACCTTGTGGTCCCGTCCCAGATTGTCTCTTAGTTCGTAAGCCATGATGGTGCCGCCAAGTCCGGCACCCAAAACCACCACATGCGCCATGATCACTCCTCCTGACCGTCGACGGTGAATAGTCAATACATATACGAAACTATATATATGTAAAACGATATCTTCCGTCTGCGCCGAAGGTAGGGGGAGACGCGACCGCTCAGGCGGAGAGCGTGACGCCGATGCTCCAGGGATCTTTCAGCGCATGGCCTTCCGCTGTCCGCTCAACCGCGATCTCCATCTCGTCGAGCGTCTTCAGCGCCGTTTCCAGCGCCTCCTTGTCGTTGAAGTGGATGCTGTAGCCCTGGAGGCCGGACATCTGGCCGGTTCTTTCCGGTGCCCCACGGCTGTTCCAGATATTGGCGGCGACGTGATGGTGGTAGGTGCCGGAACCGAAGAAGCTCGCGCCCGGATAGGTGGCCATCTTCTTGAGGCCTAACACGCCCTCATAGAATTTGTCGGCGGCGGGAATGTTGCCGACCTGCAGATGGATGTGGCCGATCGCGGCGCCGTCATCCATTCCGGTCCATGCGCCCTTCGGTGCGCTGTCATAGAGCGCCTGCAGGTCGAGCCGCAGCGTCGCCATTTCGACGGTGCCGTCGGGATGGAAGGCCCAATCCCGCACCGGCCGGTCGGCATAGACCTCGATGCCGTTGCCTTCCGGATCCGCCAGATAGATCGCTTCGGAGACAAGATGGTCCGAAGCGCCCTGAAGCTGGACGCCGAGATTGACGGCATGCGCCAGCCAGTGCGCCAGCTCGCGCCGGTTCGGCATCAGGAAGGCGTTGTGAAACAGCCCGGCGGCCGACCGCGGCGCCTGGGCGACGTCGCTCGACGTCGTGAGCGTCAGCAGTGGCGTATCACCAGCGCCGAGCGTGATGCCGCTTTCGCTTTTTTCAATCGTCTTCAGTCCCAGCATGGACTGATAGAACTGCCCGGTGGTCTCCAGGTCGCGCACCACAAGATGGGCGCGGCCGACATGGGCAGGACGGGTAAGAGCGAAGCTTGGTGACTGCTCGGTCATGGCGGTGTCTTCCAGTGGATCGTGTTGCATTGAATATGCTGCTCCCGCATCGTTCACGAAAGACGCGATGTTCTTGATTTATCGTTCGACGTCGGTTGACGGTGAAACCGTTCAAACTTGATCCTGATCAATGCGTTGAGGGTCCAGCGGGAGGAAGGTCGGCACTGTGAGAGGACCACCGGAGGCAAACGCTCCGGCCCAAGGAGACAAGATCATGTACAAGAAAATCATCGTTCCCGTTGATTGCGGCCAGCTCGACAAGGGCGAGAAGATTCTGCGCAAGGCGTCCGCGCTGCTCGATGCCGGTGGCGAAATCGTAATGCTCGCTGTCGTTGAGGACATGCCCGGCTACCTCGCCATCGACCTGCCTGTCGACATCGTTGAAAATGCCATCAAGGACGCCAAGGCGAAGCTCGTCGAACTGAAGGAAAAGACCGGCATCGCAGCCCGCGTCGAAATCCGCAACGGCGCCCCGGCTCGCGAGATCATCGCCGCCGCCCAGGAGCATGGTTCAGATCTGGTGATCATCGCCTCGCACGTGCCTGATTTCGGCAACTACTTCATCGGCGCCACCGCCGACCGGGTCGTCCGCCATTGCAAGTGCTCTGTCCTCGTCGATCGCTGACACAAGGCCCGCCATAAAAAAGAACTTGAACGGAGGACATGCGCCCGATGGACACGCAACGCTACGAGGAGATCCTGCGCCGGCGACAAAGCGAGCTCCACGCCCGCCTGCACCGGATCGACGACGATCTCGGGAGCCGCAAGAGCGACGACAGCGAGGAGCGCGCCACGGAGCGCGAGAACGATGAAGTGCTCGAGGAACTTGGCCAGGTCGGTGAAAACGAGCTGAAGGCCATCGATGCGGCGCTCGACCGCATCGCCGCCGGTACATTCGGCACCTGTGCCAAGTGCGGCGAGCCCATCGGCGAAGCCCGCCTCCACGCCGTCCCGTATACGCCCTTCTGCCAGGCCTGCGCTTCGGCCCATTGATCGACGCCGGGACGCTCGGCAGGGCGGACCAGCGGAGGATCTACGACGATTGCTTGGGCTCCTCCGTGTTGCTCCACCCGGTCCCTTTGGATAAGGTGCCGCCATTCAGGCTAGTGCCCGCCAGCCATGGCGAGCCCTTGGGACGGAAAACCGATGAACATTGCGCAAAAGGCATCCGCCGATTCGAACGCCACCTGGAAGGGGGCCGCGCCCGCGGACGATAACGAGGATATCATCCCGCGCGACATCCGTTTCGGCATTCTCGAAAACCCGACGCGTCACTGGCTGGACGGCGACCCGCAGAAGACCGCGCTGATCGACGGTCTGTCGATCTTCCTGCCCGAGGGCGAGCGCTACTTCATCCGCTCGCTGAAGCACTACGCCCCCAAGCTCAAGGACAAGCAGCTCGCCGCCGAGATCAACGGCTATGCGGTGCAGGAGGCCTTTCACACCCGCGAGCACGAGGACTACAATCGCGCGCTCGCCCAGCTCGGCTATGAGGTCGAGACGATGGAGGCGCCTGTTATCAAGACGCTGCGCAGCGACAAGATCCCGATCTTCCGCCTCGCGGTGACCTGCGCCATCGAACACCTGACGGCGACGCTGTCGACCGTGACGCTGCGCCATCCCGAACTCCTCGAAAACGCCACCCCCGCCTACAGGCGCCTGTGGATGTGGCATGCACTGGAGGAACTGGAGCACAAAGCCGTCGCGCTCGACGTTCTCGCCGCCGCGACGAAGAACTATTCCCCCTTCAAGCGCTACATGCTGCGCACCATGGCCTTCAACGCGGTCTGCTGGACCTTCCTGACGATCACGCTGAAGAACCTGACGCTGTTCGCCAAGGTCGACGGCATCAAGACCGGTCCGCGCTACTGGATGCGGCTTTTGTGGGTCCTGTTCGGCAAGCCCGGCTATTGGCGCAAATGCGCACCGCTGGTCATCAAATATTACCTGCCGGGCTTCAACCCGATCAACAAGGACGACCACGACCTGATCCGCAAGGGCCGCTCCTGGCTCTACGACGAATTCATGTCCCTCGAAGCGGCACGCTCCGTTCCGCAAGCGGGTTGAAAGCAAAATCCTTCATGAGCAGCAGCCTCTTTTCCAAGGTCCTCGACGTCGCCGGCCCCGGCAAGTTTCCGCGCGCCCAGAAATGGGTGTGGAAGCGCATCTATAACCTGTTGTCGCGCTTCTGGAGCGATGGCGACTGGCGCTTCATGAACTACGGTTTCGTGCCGGCCAAACCGTTCGAACTGAGGCCCGAGGACGAGGCCGAACGCGCCTTCATCGGTCTTTACCAGCAGGCGGTCGACGGCCTGCCGGTCGAAGGCGCCCGCGTGCTCGAAATCGGCTCCGGCCGGGGCGGCGGCTCGCGCTACGTCGCACGTTATTATTCGCCCACCGCAGTCACCGGTCTCGATTATTCGCCGGAAACCGTGCGCCGCGCCCGTAAGCTCAATGCCGACGTGCCGGTTCTGTCGTTCACGACCGGTGACGCCGAGAACCTGCCGTTCCCGGACGGCTCCTTCGACATCGTCGTCAACATCGAATCCTCGCACTGCTATGGGGACGTGCCCGCCTTCGCGCGCGAGGTTTCCCGCGTTCTGAAGCCCGGCGGCTGGTTCACTTTCGCCGACATGCGCCCGAAGAGCCAGCTGGCCGCTCTCGACATCCAGCTCGGCGCGCCGGGCCTGGAACTGGTCGAGAACCGCAACATCTCCAAGGGCGTGGTCGAGGCGCTCAACGCCGCCGAGACCCGCAAGAGCGAACGCATCGGCAAGGCCTTCCTCTTCCGCCGCTTCATCAGTGAATTCTCCGGCTCCAAGGGCTCCATGCTTTACAAAGGTCTGAAGGGCGGAAGCGTGGTCTATGTCGCCCGGCGCTATCGAAAGTCCCAGGCTTCCTGATCCGCATATGCTGCGACGCAATGTAATTCGGCGCAAAACGGCTCATTAATAGAAATTATCTATCGATCCATTCTGTCCGCCAGCTTGATGTTTGTCATCTTTGGGCGATAACGAGCCCATGGACACGACATTTATCGGCAAGAAATCGGCTGCGGCCGGGGGTTGGGGCGCTTTGAAGAGCTGCGGCAAGCAATTGCTGCAAAGCGGTATGCCGCTGAGCGGCGCCCGAACGATGTTAAAAGCCAATCAACCGGATGGTTTCGACTGCCCGGGCTGCGCATGGGGCGATCCGGAGCACGGTTCGTCGTTCGAATTCTGCGAAAATGGCGTCAAGGCCGTCTCCTGGGAAGCGACCGAAAAGCGCGCGACGCCGGCCTTCTTCGCCGAACATACGGTCTCCGACCTGCGCAAGCTCTCCGATTACGAGCTGGAACTCAACGGCCGCCTGACGCATCCCATGCGCTATGACGCTGCCACCGACCGTTATCTGCCGGTCGCCTGGGAGGATGCCTTCGCCGAGATCGGCGCCATCCTCAAAAGCCTCGACAGCCCCGATCGGGCCGAATTCTACACCTCCGGCCGCGCCTCCAACGAGGCCGCCTATCTCTACCAGCTTTTCGTCCGCATCTACGGCACCAACAATTTCCCCGATTGCTCCAACATGTGCCACGAGGCAAGCGGTGTGGCCCTGCGCCAGTCGATCGGCGTCGGCAAGGGAACGGTGCTGCTGGAGGATTTCGAAAAGGCCGACGCGATCTTCGTGATCGGCCAGAACCCCGGCACGAACCATCCGCGCATGCTGGGCGACCTGCGCCGCGCCGCCCTCCGCGGCGCCCGGATCGTCGTCCTCAACCCCGTCCGCGAGCGCGGGCTCGAAAAATTCTCGGACCCGCAGGACAAGATCGAGATGCTGCGCGGCGGCGCGACCGATATCGCCAGCCATTATTTCCAGCCGAAGCTCGGCGGCGACATGGCGGCCGTGCGCGGCATGGCCAAGGTCGTCTTCGCGGCAGAGGATGCGGCAATTGCCGCCAGCCTGCCGTCGGTGCTTGATCATGCCTTCATCGCCGAACACTGCGACGGTTTCGCTGAGTATCGCGCCGCCGTGGAGGCGACGGGCTGGGATCAGATCGAGGACCAGTCGGGCCTTACCCGCGCCGAGATCGAGCGCGCGGCCGATGTCTACATGAAGGCTGACAGCGTCATCTGCACCTGGGCGATGGGCGTCACGCAGCACCTGCATTCGGTCGCGACGATCCGTGAAATCTCCAATTTCATGTTCCTGCGCGGCAATGTCGGCCGTCCCGGCGCCGGCCTTTGCCCCGTGCGCGGCCATTCCAACGTCCAGGGCGATCGCACCGTCGGCATCAACGAGAAGCCGCCGGCCGCTTTCCTCGATGCGCTCGAAAAGCACTTCGGCTTCGCGGTCCCGCGCAAGCACGGCCACAACGTTCTCGCCGCGATCGGCGCCATGCTCGACGGCTCGGCGCAGGCCTTCATCGGTCTCGGCGGCAATTTCGCCCGTGCGACGCCCGACAGCGCGCTGGTGGAAAAGGCGCTGCGCGGCCTCAAGCTCACCGTCAACGTCGGCACCAAGCCCAATCATTCGCATCTGATGCCCGGCGAAGTATCGTTTATCCTGCCCTGCCTCGGCCGCACCGAGATGGACATGGGCGCCAACGGCACCTCGCAGCTCGTCAGCGTCGAGGATTCCATGAGCATGGTTCACGGTTCGGCCGGCATCAACCGCCCGGCCTCGCCGCATCTCCTGTCCGAGGTCGGCATCATCGCCGGCATCGCCGAGGCGACCGTCGGCAATAGCGTGGTGAACTGGAGCGATCTCGCCGGCGACTACGACAAGATCCGCGATCATATCGAGGCGACCATTCCGGGCTTCGAGGAGTACAACAGGCGCCTGCGCAAGCCGCGCGGCTTCCACCTGCGCAACGCCGCCGCCGAACGCGAATGGAACACGCCGGCCGCCAAGGCAACCTTCTTCGCCTGCCCGCTGCCTGAGGAGACCGTCCATCAGAAGGCCAGGAAGGGTGAGGGTCGTTACGCGCTCCAGACCTTCCGCTCGCACGACCAGTACAACACCACCGTCTACGGCCTCGACGACCGCTATCGCGGCGTCTACGGCGAGCGCCAGGTGATCTTCATCCACCCGGAAGACCTGAAGGCGCTGGGCGCCGAGGCCGGCGAACGCGTCGATGTGATCGGCGAGTTCGACGACGGTGTCGAGCGCATTGCGCCAGACTTCCGCTTCGTGCCCTACGATATCCCGCGCGGCAGTATCGCTGGCTACTACCCGGAGCTGAACGTTTTGGTACCCGTCGGCAGCGCCGGGGCCGAAAGCGATACGCCGACCTCGAAGTCGATCATGGTCTCCTTCCGCAAGCGCCAGGCCTCCGCCGCGTGAGCGGGGAGGCCGAGGCCGCCGACCGGTTTCTCTCCCGTGTCGCCGAACGGCAGGCCCGGGATCCGGCGCTGAGCGGACTTCAAGCCGGTCTTCTGGTCGCGGCGGAAGAGGGCATCGCCACCGATAGCCGCAGCTTCGCCCGCATCTTTGATGTCGCCCATGCGCTGGTTCTGCGCGAACTCAATGATTTGACCGAGCCGGGCGGACCGCTGGAGATCATCAGGCGCGATGCAAGGACGATGCGGGTGCACTACGCCATCCGCAAAACGGAATAGCCATCGTCCCCGTCACCGGAAATCCTTGATGAAATCCAGCAGCGCCCGCATCTTCGGCGCCATGTTCCGCCGGTTCGGATAGTAGAGGTAGAAGCCCGGAAAGTAGGGGCAGAAGTCCTCCAGCAGCGGCACCAGTCGCCCCGCCTCGATGTCCGCGCGAAAGCTCTCCTCCATGCCGAAGGCGATGCAGGCTCCGGACCGGGCGAGCTTCACCATCAACGCCATGTCGTTGGTCGTGAAGCCGGGCCCGACCGAGACGACGAATTCCCGTCCATCCTCGGCGAATTCCCAGCGGAATGGCGCGACATCAGGCGCCGGCCGCCAGTTGACGCAGCGGTGGTTGGCGAGATCGCGCGGATGGGTCGGTCGCGAAGTCCGTTCCAGATAGGCCGGCGAGCATACGGGAATCTGCCGCTGCCGACCCGAGACCGGCAGCGCGATCATGTCGTGTGCGATCACTTCCCCGAGCCGCACCCCGGCATCGTAACCCTCCGCCACGATGTCGAATTCCTCGTCTGTGACGTTGATGTAGATCTCGATTTGCGGATAGGCGATCGAGAAGGCGCCGAGCATACGCCCCGACAGGAACTCCTCCGCGATCGAGGAGACGGCCAGCCGCAACTGCCCGCTCGGCTGGTCCGGCCGGTCGCGGATCGTGGCGAGCGACGAGGTGATTTCCGCCACCGCAGGGGCGACTTCACGATAGAGCCGTTCGCCTTCCTCTGTCAGGCTGACGCTGCGCGTCGTCCGCCGGATAAGCGCCACGCCGACAGTTTCCTCTAGCTTGCGGATCGCCTGGCTGACGGCGGAGCGGGTTACACCCAGACGATCCGCCGCCGCACGGAAACTATGCTCCTGCGCCACCAGGACGAACACCGAGACCGAGTTCAGCTCTGCCTGCATTGGTTAGTTTTCCTTGCCATTGTGCAAACGAATAGGCGGCTTATCGCGACAATATACTGCCACTACCTTCCCTGTCGACCGCAAGGTTCGAGAGAAGGAGCCGAACATGTCGAATGAAAAAGTCGTCCTCATCACCGGTGCATCGAGCGGTATCGGCGCTGGCATCGCCCGGGAAATGGCAGCCGCCGGCGCGAAACTCATGCTCGGTGCCCGCCGCACCGAACGCCTCGAAACCCTCGTCGCCGAGATCCGCGCCAATGGCGGAACCGCCGAATTCCGTCGCCTTGACGTGACCGACCGGGCAGACGTCGAAGCCTTCGCCGAGGCCGCCAGCCAGGCCTTCGGCCGCGTCGACGTGATCGTCAACAATGCCGGCGTCATGCCGCTCTCGCCAATGGACTCGATGAAGGTCGACGAGTGGATGCGCATGGTCGACGTCAACATCAAGGGCGTGCTGCATGGCATCGCAGCCGTGCTGCCGGAGATGACCGGACGCGGCTCCGGCCACGTCATCAACATCGCCTCCGTCGGTGCGCTGCGCGTCTATCCGATGGCTGCCGTCTATTGCGCCACGAAATATGCCGTCCGGGCGATCTCGGAAGGTCTGCGCCTGGAGCGGCAGGATATCCGCGTCACCTGCATCCATCCGGGCGTCGTCGAGAGCGAGCTTGCCGACACGATCACCGATCCCGCCGCTGCAGAGGCGATGAAAAGCTTCCGCGCGGTGGCGCTCACCCCAGACGCCATCGGCCGCGCCGTCCGCTACGCGATCGAGCAGCCTGATGACGTGAACGTCGGCGAGATCGTCGTCACCCCCACAGCCAGCACCTGAACCCCAAGCCGAAAAGGAGAAGACCGATGAACACGCCCCTCAGAGCCGCTGCCATGGCCTTCCTCACTGCCGGTCCGGCGACGCTTCTCGCACCAACAAACGGAGTAGCAAACATGGAGAACCAGACGACCGCCCCCGCCGAAATGGCGCAGGACCACCCCTTCGTCGGCATGTGGGTCACTGCCGACCGCCGCATCCGGCAGGAACTCCTGCCCAACGGCCGCTACGACGAGGCCCGCGGCAATCGCCAGAGCGCCTACCAGGGACGCTACGAAGTGACCGGCAACGACATATACTACTGGGACGACACCGGCTTCACCGCCGACGGCCGCTTCGAGGGCGACGTGCTCTACCATGGCGGCATGGTGTTCTACCGGGAGAAGTGAGAGCCGCCCGCGCTTTTTCCCCTTCCCGTGGAAACGGGGAGGGGACCGACGGGTCGACGAGCCTCATCGCGCTGGCTGCTTACGCACCCTTCGCCAGCGCTTCCTTGACAGCGATGTCCGCCATCGCAAGCACCGCCTCGCGCGTCCTCGCGGCGGCAATGAACAGGCCATTGTGACAGAAGGTGGCGCCCATGACGCCGCAGGCGGCTTCCAGCGCCTCGCCCGTGAGCCCGGCCCAGGCGGCGGGCAGGTCGGCCCGCTGCTCGAAACTGTCCTCGTTCAGGCGAATACCGGTGACGCACCAGTCCTTGTCGCCGCGCGGATGGACGACGAACAACAGATGATCGGCGCCGGCCTTCACGATTGCCGGGCGGAACGGCATGCCTGCCGGCAGTTCCAGCACGCGGCTTTCACCCGCGGCCTCGATGGCCTTCAGCACGATCGCCTCGGCCCGGAGCTTCGCCGCCATGCCCGATATCTTCGCCTCGACGAAGCTCTGCGCGATGGCCCGCGCCGCCTCGAAGCCGCGCGTTTCGGCCTCGGGGTCCTTTTCGTCGAACACCGGCTTCAGCGTTTCGAGCAAGACCGGCAGCGTCAGACCGGCGAGCGGACCGGCGACGGAGGGATCGATCGCGCCGTTGTCGGCAAGATCGATCGGCAGCACGAAGCTCGCGTCGAACGAGGCATGCAGGGCGTCGACCTGGCTCTCCGGCAATCCGAGCGCCTTCAGATAATCGAGGCCGAAATGCTTCCAGACGAGGCCGAACGAGCTGTAGGGCTGTCCGTCGTCGCGCTTCGGTGCGCCCCGCTGGTGGTGGTCGAAGATGCCAGTCGCCGCGTCGTAGGCACCACCGACATCGTAGATGATCCGGTCGTCCGCCGGCGTGATCCACTCCGGAGCCCGGCTGCGCACGAGCTTCGCCTCGGGAAACAGCCGGCCGAGCACGACGGTGGAAAGCAATTCGTCGGCATGGAAACCGCCGGAATGGGTGACGAGAAAAGCTGGAGTCATGGAGAGCGCGGCCCTGTGCTTCGGTTTAAACCCTTCGGACCACAACCGGCCGCCAGAGGCAAGTGGTAACGTTGCAGGTATAACGAACTATCGGAACGGGAGCTCCGAAGGTCAGGAAATTCTGACGATCTCCAACTCCTGCTCGCCGACAGTAACCAGATCGCCAACCGCCTTGCCTGAGAGCGCCCCTGCCACCGGGGAGACATAGGAAATCGAGCCGGCCTTCGGATCGGCCTCGTCCTCGCCGACGACCCTGTAGGTCTGTACGCGGCCATCGTCGCGGCTGAAGGTGACGGTGCTGCCGAAAGCCACGACGGATTTATCCTCCGGCACCGGCATCACCTGGGCCGTGCGCACCCGTTCGGTGAAATAGCGCGCATCGCGCAACGGTCCCGCCGATTGCCGCCGCCGCTCGTTGACGTCCTCTATCGCGTTTGCCGTCTCATAGGCGTCCCGCGCCGCCTGAAGTTGTGCTTCCAGCGCCTTCAGCCCGTCCTCGGTCACGAGGTTCGGATGCGGCGAAACCGGCCGGTCCGGCAGCAGGGTCTCCTGCGCGGCTTCCGCGCTCTCTTCCTTCACGAAGGCGACGCTCACGTTCAAATCCTTGTTGTCATGTCTCCGTCATAACGCTTGTACGACCAGAACGATCCGTACGCCAAGTGCGGACCGCTGCCGTGTTTTCCCGTTGTGGGATGATAGGGTAGGGATGACGATGAAAGACAGGAGGCGAGCGCAATGACCGAAACCGAATACTCCTTCGAAAGACCCGTTTCCGTTGCAGCCCTCCAGGTCCTCTTCCGACAGACTGACTGGGCCGACAGGCGCTCGGATTCCGACGTCGCTCTTCTGATCCGGCAGACGCCGGTGCAGATCGGTGCCTGGCAGGGCGACCGCCTCGTCGGCTATGCACGGGCATTGACCGATGGCCGCTTCCGCGCCCTGATCGACGACGTCGTCGTCGACGAGGCAAGCCGGGGCGCGGGCATCGGCAGCGAGATCATGCGCCGCCTGCTCGTCCGTCTCGACGGCGTTGAAGAGGTCTTCCTGCTGACCGGCGACGACAAGGTCGATTACTACGCCCGCCTCGGCTTCCACCCGAGCGGCGCGAAGTGCCTCCGCTGGCGGGCAGATGCGGCTGGGTAAACACCGTTGGTCGCCAAGCGGCTATTCTTCGCGAAACACCACGCTCATCGTCCCGTCGCTTTCGAGCAGCGGATGGCGCTGAGTGCCTCGTCCTTGGTGATCCGTTCCCGCACCATGGCGTTCTCGCAAAACGCGCCGTTGCGGGCGAGCAATGCCGGCTCCGAACGGACGGCGCGGGCAAAGCCCGGCGACCGTACCGAGAAGAAGGTGACGAGAAACTGCAACAGGATCAGCAGCGCCAGCGCCGTTGCCCCCTCTGCCAGCGCGATCGATTCCTGCAGCATGATCGCCGACAGGGTCGAGCCCAGCGCCACCGTCACCACCAGGTCGAAGGCGTTCAGCTTTGCAAGCGTGCGTTTGCCGGAAATCCTCAGAAACAGCACAAGCACCGCGTAGGCGAGCGCCCCCACCAGAACCGTCCGCACGATTCCCGACCAGTTCTGGAACACCATGCTCTGCCAGCCCATGACTTCTCCTTCCGGCTGTTGCTTCTTTGCCGAACGACAGAGCGGGCGGAAAGTTCGGAAGAGGCGTGGCGACGGCGGCGGCCCGGGTGAAGCGCGTTTCCCGCGGATGTCGCCGGAAGCCCCTTGCGCCGAGCGCCGCGGCGCGGTATCCAATCGATATGAGGTACGTACCTCATAGCATAACGATAGCCATCCATCGGGAGGAGAGACGATGACGGCCTATGAGATCGATCCGGCCCACGTGATCGCGGATGAGCAGGCGTTGCGCAGCCTGTTCGATCCGACCCATGATCTGGCTGTCCGGAAATGCCTGCCCCACCTCGGACCGCATGCGCAAGAATTTATCCGCCGCTCGCCCTTCGTCTGCATCGGGACCCAGGACGGAAAGGGCAGGGCGGATGTCAGCCCGCGCGGCGATCCGGCCGGCTTTGTCCGCGTGTTGGATGACCGCACGCTGGCGATCCCCGACCGTCCCGGCAACAACCGCCTCGACACGCTCGCGAATATCCTCGCCAATCCCTTCGTCGGCCTGCTGTTCATGGTCCCCGGCTTCGATGACACGCTGCGCATCAACGGCCGCGCTACGCTCACCAGGGACCCGGCGCTGCTCGACACCATGGAAGTCGACGGCCGCCGTCCCAAGCTTGCGATCATTATCGACATCGCCGAAGTCTTCTTCCACTGCGCCAAGGCCTTCCGCCGCGCCGGCCTCTGGAACCCCGCCCACCACCAGCCCCGCTCCGACATGCCCTCGCTGGTCAAGATGATCCTCGACGACATCGGCGAGCCGCCGGTCGCGGAGGGCGAGCAGAGGACGAAGGACGCGGAGCTCGAGGAGGATTATCGGCGGACGATGTATTGAGGGGGATTGTCGCGCGACGACGGAATGATCCCCGAAAGCGGCGACGTCGAGCGCCTGACGAAAATCCTCGGCGGGCCGTTCCACCGCTAAAGCGACTTCGCGGCGGCGCTTGCCAGTCGGTTCACGGCAGCGTGGAAGCGGGCCCGTCTCGCCGCCTGCGTCACCGGAACAGGGCCAAAATGTTCTCACTATTGCTATTGGCGATGCTAAGCGACTGGATTGCCAGTTGCTCCTGTGTTTGCAGCGCCTTCAGGCGTGTGGAGGCTTCATTCATATCGGCGTCCACAAGCCGCCCGATCCCGTTGTCGATGCTGTCGGTCAGTGTCGCAACGAAGTCGGCTTGCATGTCGATCCTCGCCTGAACTGCACCAAGAGTTGCCGCCGCGGCGGTCGTCGACGAGAGCATTCTCTCGACACTTCGCAGCATAGCATCAAGGCTTTCCGATCCAGTAACGTCGATATCGGAAAGCCCCATCCCCCAATCCGCGTATTGAAACTTAAGGGCCACCGTCGAGTTCTGTCCGGCGGAATGGTGAACGGCGGGATTACCCTGAATGGTGACCCTGGGCACGTTGTCGGGCCAGCTTGTGGTTACCTCTGCCGAATATCCGGAACCGGCATCAGCGAACGCCAGGCCAAGAACGAGAGCATAGTCATCTATGGTGCTGACAGTGGCGTTGGATCGCTGCAGTGCACGATCCAACGTCGATTGATTGATTACGATCTCGTGCGGGGTTCCGTCAGTGGTCAGCCGGAGATACACTTCAGCCTTGCCAAGGGTGAAGGGTTGGTTGAACCGGAACGAGGCATTGGCAGGGCTTCCATATTTTGCGGAAATATTGGTTAGGCCGCCCGTCATTCCTGAAACGAGTGTCGATTGCACATTATTCAACGCGACGTGGCTGCCACGTGCACCTGAGGTGTAGTCTGTCGATATGTCTATTTCGTTCGAGTAGGGCCAGTCGGACGCCGATGCCCCTCCGGCAGCAAGGGCGACATCGAGAACCTGCACCCATTCGCTTTCGGTGCTTACAACCCCGGCGGTGCTTAAGACTGAGTCCACCAGCGTCCGATTGATCGTGATTGCCGTTGTGACACCCGGCTGCGGATTGGGGATGTAGTTTGGATCATCATCGTCTACAGTCAGATCGAATGTGATCGTGGTGGTGTCGTCATCGAAGACGAGAGGGCCGGCAAACGGCAGACGCAATACCCATCCACCGCCCGAACCCAGTTCATCGAGATCAGCGAGGTCGCCGACATCCACGGGTACGCCACCGTCGAGCAGGCCCGTTTGCTCCGAGTTGTAAAGTGCCACCGCGGCCAGATCGACATCCACCCTCTTGACCGAGACAGCACCGCTTTCGGACCGGACGAAGGACGATACGACCGACGCCTTTTCGGCGTCGGACTGCAACCAGTTCTCGCCACTGAAGCTGGCCGCGCTGGAAATGCTCTCGATCTGTTCTCGCAGCTGATCCAGTTCTTCCTGAATCTTGTTTCGATCAACTCCCTCTTCGAAAGCCGCCACGAGTTTGCTGTTGACCTGCTTCAGAAGATCAACCGTAGCGGTCATGCCGGCATACGCGGTATCGACCTTGGCCGCGCCCAGACCCAGTGCGTCTTCGATTGACGAGAGCGCCATATTGTCGGACCGCATCGTGGTGGCGATCGACCAGTACGCGGCATTGTCGGAGGCCTGTCCGACGCGCATTCCTGAAGAAACCTGTAGTTGTGTCTTCTCCAGTTGACCGGAGATTGCCCGAAGCGTCTGGAGCGCACTTGTCGCCCCAATATTCGTTAGAATACTGGTCATACTGGACTCAAAAAGGAGTGGTGCACGCGGTCATGGCGTAAGGTGGGAGCCATGATAAAGAGATGATCGTGATTAACGCCGGGTTAATTTTCGACTGGAAGAATTAACCTCGCTTCTGCCAAACTACTGATTTTGAAGAGCTGCCTTGAAGCCGGACGTGGTCACCTGCGCAGGCCAAAGCAGCGCAGGATCTAGGCACGACACCATGGAGGAACATACGGCGATGCAATCGATAGCGAAAATCTAGTTCACTTGGCATATTTCGAAGGCAGGATAACTCGGCACACGTAAGGGTAGTCTCTTTGATCTCGCGGCACCGCTTTCCGAGTGATTTCGCATTTTTAGTTGCGCGCGTGATTCTCCAACGCGGTAACTACTACGGTGATGATAAAAACAGGCGCCGAGCCGCGCAGGATTTGACTGGCTTTAAAATCGTGGACGTCACCGGCGTTGTCATCGGTCGCGAGGCGCTTTTGATAAGGCGTCTGCCACTTCACCCCGTCCTGATCAACGCGCCCACCGTGCCGCCCACCAGGAGCGTCAGCGCCACCACCCACGTCACCGCGGCACCCGGTCCGCGTTTCTTCGCGTCGGCGTAATATTCCACCGCATAGAGCGCCCGCCCGCCCGTCCAGATCAGGCCGAGGGTTCCGGCGAAGACGTCGGAGACATAGGTGCCGAACAGCCAGAGCGAGGGCAGAAACAGCACCATCTGCTCCACCGTGTTCTGCTGCACCCGGAAGATCCGCTCGAAATGCACGTTGCCGGTCGTCTTCGGCGCCTCGATGCCATATTGCTGGCGCGCCTGGCCCACCTTGATGAAGAAGAAGGTATAGGCGATCAGCGCGGCGAAGGTGGCAAGCACGGTATAGCGCATCGGCGGCTCCTGGTTCGGCGGCGGCGCCGGTGAGGCGGCGCTGTTCCATCTGGCCCGGTCCGCTTTTGCGAACGTGAGGGCAGGCAGGCTTAACCGGCCAAACCGGAGCGACGCTTGCGCACCACGTTTGGTCAGCTTGCCGGCCTTGCTTATGACGGATTGCTTGCGCATCATGGACGCGAAGCAGTGCATGGAGGAAAGAGGACCGCGCATGACCGAGTATTTCCGTTTTGGCCGGGCCTATGACGTTCCCGAACTTGTCGCCGACGGCATCGTCCATGGCATCGGCGTGGTCTTCGCGCTGATCGGCGCCACCGTGCTGATCTTCTACGCCACGGTCTGGTCGAGCCATGGCGAGCTCGCCGCCGCCTGGATTTACGGCCTCGGCCTCGTTCTCGCGCTCGCAGCCTCCTTCACCTACAACATGTGGCCGCATTCGCGCACCAAGTGGATTCTGCGCCGTCTCGATCATTCGGCGATCTTCGTCCTGATCGCCGCGACCTACACGCCCTTCCTGCAGCGCGGCGCGGAGAACACGTTCATCCTGACGTTGCTGATCGGCATTTGGGTGTTCGCCGTTCTCGGCATTGCAGTCAAATGCATCTTCCCCGGCCGCTATGATCGCCTCGCCATCCTGCTCTATCTCGGCATGGGTTGGAGCGGTCTGATGGCTGTCGGGCCGATTTCCGAGTATTTGCCGATGGTCTCGCTGGTGCTGATCGTCGTCGGCGGCGTCATCTATTCGGCCGGCGTCATCTTCCACGTCTGGGAAAAGCTGCGCTTCCAGAACGCCATCTGGCACGGCTTCGTCGTCTCGGCCGCCGCTGTGCACTATACGGCGGTGTTCACCACTTTCAGCCTCAGCTGAGCGGGGCCCGTCACGGCTCGCAACCGTCCGCCGGTTTCAACGTGTCCACAAGGTGCGACACCACGGCGTCATAGACCGCAAGCTGTGCTTGAGGATAGACGAGCTGGAAAAAGGCGGCTTCCCCGTCGCAGAGCGCAATGCCGCGCACGTAGATCACGCGTCCGTCCTTCGTGCCTGAATAGCTGGTCCAGCGATCGGTCGTCTTCTCATAGCTGATCTGCCATCCGTCGACGAAAGATGCCGTGTTCCGCCGGTCGTCCGCCTCTGCCCGGAAATCGCCCTCGGCAACGCTGGTTCCCCACACCCTGAGTTCCGCCGTCTTGTCGGCGCTCTCGAAGGTGTCGCCGTCGCCATTGTCGGCGCTCGACGCGATCAGGAAATCCGCCGGCACCTCGATCTCGTAGCCGAACCGCGCATTGGCGTGATGGCGCCATTCCACCGCCATCGCTGCCGATGCCGCAAGGTGCGCAGCTACCAGACCTGCGGCCCGAAGCGTCACGCCCGCTCTCCTCTTTCGCCTCGTCATGCCATGTCCTCCTCGTCTTGCCGCGCGATTTTATCGGCCCTTTGCGCGCCGTGCCAGCGCCGCTTTCGTCTGGACAGGCGGGCAGGGGGCTGTCTATGAGAGGCGGCAATCCCGCCGTATTTGAGACAGCCCATGCCCAGCCCGCTCACCATCCGCCAAGCCAGCGAAGCCGACCTGCCGGTCATCCGCGACATCTATAACGACGCGGTGGCAAACACGACCGCGATCTGGAACGAGGTCCTGGTCGATCTCGACAATCGCCGCGACTGGTGGCGGCTGCGGACCGAACGCGGCTTCCCGGTGCTGGTCGCCGAGCGTGACGGGCAGACGGTCGGCTATGCCACCTACGGCGACTGGCGCGCCTTCGATGGCTACCGCCACACGGTCGAGCATTCCGTCTATGTGGACCGTACCTGCCGTGGCGGCGGCATCGGCAAGTCTCTACTGGCGGCTCTGGTCGAGCACGCTCGCGGCAACGACAAGCACGTGATGATCGCCGCCATCGAGGCCGGCAACGCCGCCTCCATCGCCCTGCATGAGAAACTCGGGTTCACCCTTGTCGGCATCCACCGCGAGGTCGGAACCAAGTTCGGCCGCTGGCTGGATCTGGCGATGATGGAACTCAGACTCTGACGCCTCACTGCGACGGCGCCGCCGTCGGCGTAACGCCCGCCGGAGCGACCGTGCCCGCCGCCAAAGTCGGCGCGCCCCAGACCGTGATCGGCTGGCCGTCCTTCGTCAGCACGCGGGAATCATAAAACGACAGAGCCGCCTGCAATTGCGCGGTATCGCTGCAGCGGTTGATGATGCCGCCGATATAGGTCACGCAGTCGCTGGTCGCGCCCTGAACCGAGCCTGTTGCCCAATCCTTGACGATGCCATCGGGTCCGACCAGGAAATAGGAGAGGCGGTTGTTCGTGCTGACCGATTCCCGCCCGACGAGGCCGCCGAAGCTGCTGCCCGTCTCCGTTCTCGCCGCCGGGGCCATGTGGCGGTAAATCGTCATGCCATTCGCAAGCTGCGTCGAGCCCAGCATCGGGCCGAAGGTCGCGCGGTCATTGCCGGCAAGCTGGTCCATCGGAGATTGCCCGAGGCCCGCCACCTGGGCATAGGACCGTCCCAGTGCGTAGCTTGTGAACGAGCGATTGGCCGCGCCCTCGGCCTTTTCCGCGACCGACGAACATCCAGAAAACGCAAGCACAATCGCCAGCGACGCCACGACCGAAAGACGCATGCCCGTTCCCCTTTGCTGTTCCGCCCATCACAACCGCAAAACGCTGGTCGCACAAGTCTCGCGCGACCGGCGGGCAAGGGTTTTCCAAAGGTCAATCGATCACATAGGCGTCATGCTGCCTCATTCGATCCGGACCCGCGCCATCTCGCCCTTTATCCGGATCGAAGGCTTGGCGCCGGGCGTATTGGGCAGGGCGCTGTCGACATACGAGGCGATGGTCTCCACCGCATAGCTGACCGGCGTCGGGGTCAGGAACCGCAGCGTCGCGTCGAGCATCTTGCCGGAGATCGCGATCACCTCGTCGTTCGCCACCCGCTCGAAGGCAAGCCGTGCCCGGAGAGCGGCGCCCGCGACATCGATCTCGTGCGCATGACCGGTGAAGTGAAAGTCGCCGGCATCGCTGTTCACCTGGACCAGCGAAAACTCGCCGTCGAGCGTCATCCGCGCCGCCTTCTGGTCGATGATCACGGCTGTTCCCTCACGCGCGTTGGCGCTCAGCGTCATCCTGCAGTCGCTCCAGTCGAGGAAGTGCGGTGCCCGGCCGACATCGACAAGCAAGGTGTCGCCGTCCACGGTGAGCGACCCTTCCGCCGGGCAGGCATCGGAAAACCAGCTCGATCGCCAAAGAGCAGCCCAGCCATGCCGCTCGCCGGAAAGCTCGGCGGTCAGTGGCCCTTCGGATTTTGTCGTGATCTCGATCTCGCTTGCCGTGCCACTGACGCGGATCTTTGACACCGCAGCAAGATCGAGCGGTCCGGCCGCCGCGTCACGGGTGCTGACCAGCGAGACGAGGCCGTCGATAGTGGCGACGGCGATTGCCGCGCCGGCGATGGAAAGAAGGATGGTTCGGGTGCGCATTGTGAGGCTCCTTGTTGGCCGTTTCGATGCCTCCATCCACCATCTGCGCACGCCGCCGGCGACCTGAAACGCGTTTCAGGTCGACCTTGATCGCGCATAAGGGCATGATCGATGTCTCTGAACGCCCCGGACTGCCACACGCATGATCTTCGTCCCGCTCTCCTTCCTCGTCTCGCTCTATCTGCTCGTCTTCCTCGTCCGCCTTGCCTGGCAGGGCCGCGGTAACAGCGGCGGAAATGGCCTTTTCCTGCTGCTTCTGTCGGTTCACATCGTCCAGAGCCTGCTGGTCGGTCTGCGCTGGGGTTATGGCGTCACGGCGATCCTGCCGCTTCTGTCAACGCTTGCCGGCCTCGTGCCGCCGCTCTCCTGGCTCGCCTTCCGCGATCTGGCGCAGGAGCGGCGGGGATTGACCTGGCGGGACGCTGTTCATCTCCTGCCCATGCTGCTCGTCCTCGTGCTGCTGTTCGTCTGGCGCAGCGGCGTGGATATCGTGATCGTCGCCACCTTCGTGGGCTATGGTGGGGCGCTGCTGTGGCTTTCCCGCCTTGGGCCTGACGGCCTCGTCGCCTCGCGCCTCGACGGCTCGCTCAGGTCCTGGCGCGCCCTGCAACTGACGGGCGCGGTGCTGGTCGGCTCGGCGCTGGTCGATGTGCTGATCAGCCTCGACATGCTGGTCGGCGGCGGCCGTCATTCCCCCGCCGTGGTTTCGGTCGCGACCACGATCGTGCTTCTGCTGCTCGGCATCGCAGCCGTGGCCGTCGGTCAGGCAGAAAGCGAGGATGATGAGGAGGAGGCGGCAGGTAGCGCCACGGCGGCGGTGGTGGCGCCGGAATCAACCGGACCGTCCGACCAGGATCAAAAGCTCGCCGGCGAACTCGACCGCCTGATGGCCGAGCGCCGGCTTTATGCCGATGCGGGCCTCAACCTGTCGCGGCTTGCCCGCCGGCTCGGCTCACCCGCCCGCGCCGTCTCCCATGCGGTCAATCGCGTTCACGGCATGAGCGTCTCGCAATACGTGAACGAGCGGCGCGTGGCCGACGCCTGCCGACTGCTGTCGGCAACGGACATGCCGGTCACGAGAGTCGCCTATGAAGCGGGCTTCATGACGAAATCGAATTTCAATCGGGAATTCCTGCGCGTCACGGGCATGAACCCGAGCGACTGGAGAAAGGTGAAGGCGAGCGGTCAGATGACGTCGGTGTGACGTGTCAGCACCGGCGGCTTGCCGCGATGGCTGCGGGCGTGGACCAGCGATCCGACGATCAGGGCGGGAAGTGTCACCGGCCAGATGAGGCAGGCGAGCAATCCCACAAGTCTGCTGCCGTCGAAACGGTTGCCGCCCGCCATGCCCTCGGCAAACGTCATGCCCAGCATCAGCAGGGCAGGCACGAGCCAGAGAAGGGTCAGCGGCAGGGTCATTTGATTTCACGTCATGAAAATATATTGAACGTTAACCATGTTGACTGATTTGCTCCACTTCGTCCACCCGTGAAAATTGGCAGATGTGAAGTTGGAACAACGGCTTGATGAAAGATCGCCGGAAATGATCGGATCTCGCCTCAATTCCGCGTGAATTGCAGGGTTTTGTGAACTTATTCTTAGCTCCGCCATTGTATCCTGACCATGGAGGAGCCAAATCATGGGCATGGAAACGATGCTGATCATCGCCGCGTTTGCGGCAGTCGCCACGACCCTCGTGGCCGGTTCGATGGGGTGTGCCGTTTATGGAATGGCAAAGGCCCAGAGTCGGATCCACCGCGAGGAGCGATCGGTGGCCGAAGCGGTCCAGAAGGCCCGCAAGGCCGCTGCCCGCCGGGCACGCAAGCCCGCCGTCCGCAAGCCTGCCGTCAAGATCCGCCGGCCGGTTGCCGATCCGGTGCATCACGCCGCGATGTGACGGCCGACCGATGGGGTGACGACAACAGGATGCGTGGACAGCGCACCCTCGTCCTCGGCCATTGCCCACGAAAATGAAGAGGATGACCGGAGCGCGAAGGCGCTCCGATCTTGTTTCGGCGTCCCGTTATGCCGCCTCGAAGACCATGGCATGGCCGTTGATGCAGTAGCGCAGGCCGGTCGGCTTGGGCCCATCTGGAAAGACGTGGCCAAGATGGCCGCCGCAATTGGCGCAGCGGATTTCGGTGCGGATCATCCCGTGCGAGGTGTCCTTCAATTCGACGACGGCATCGGGCTTCACCGGCTCGAAATAGCTCGGCCAGCCACAGCCGGAATCGAATTTGGTGTCGGAATAGAAGAGCGGCTCGTCGCAGGCTGCGCAGCGGTAGAGCCCTTTCTCGTGACTGTTCCAGAAAGGCCCGGTGAAGGCGCGTTCGGTGCCCGCCTGCCGCAGGATGTAATACTGCTCCGGTGTCAGTTGCTCGCGCCACTCGGCGTCGGACTTCTCGATCTTCGGCTTCAGTTGTTCGGTCATGGCGTTTCTCCTTTGGCACATAGATAGGATCAGGCGGACCTCCGGACAATCACCGCCCGATCAAGAGCGCGTGGCCATCGTGTCTTTCGCGCGGGCCGCATTCCAGTCGGCGATGATGCGGCCGGCAAAGCCGGAAGGGTCGGCCTGCATCACTGCCACCAGTTCGGCCGGCGCATCCGTCGCGGTATGTTTTGCAGACCAGAGAACCAGCGACACCAGCACCGGTGCGAGGTCCACGCCCTTTTCCGTGAGCCGATAGATCGTTCGCCGCCGGTCGTCTGGATCGGGCCGCCCTTCGATCAGCCCGCAGGTCTCCAGGCGCGACAGCCGTGTTGCCAGGATATTGGTGGCGATACCTTCGCCGGCCGCCAGAAACCCGTTGTAGCTCTCGATGCCCTTGAACATCAGGTCGCGGATGATGAGCAGCGACCACGCGTCGCCGAAAAGCTCCAGCGCGAGGCTGATCGGGCAGAGCGAGCGGGGTGATTCTTTCACGGTCATGATGGTCCGCTCATAGGCAAAACACTTGCAAAATGCAAGTTAACATGCAGTATAGCCCCATCGTATCCGGATGGGGGCTTCGCATGGACAAGGCATTCTGGCTGGGCGTCGCGGCTTATCTCGTGCCGACGTTTCCGCTCGGGTATTTCTGGCATCTCAAGACCTTTGCCGACCGCTACGAGGCGCTCGGCATGTACCGTGACGATGTGATCATCCCGCTCGGCTTCCTGTCGATGCTCTTGCAGGCGCTGGTGTTCTCCTGGGCCTATCCACGGCTGTTTTCGACCGCGCCGAACGATGTCTGGAAAAGCGCCTTCCAGTGTTTCGTCGTCTTCGGCGTACTCGCCTTTTCGTTTGTCGTCCTGCCGGTGGCAGCGAAATACAGGATGAATTCGGTGGCCGGTTTTATGATCTTGGAAACCGTTTTCACGGCGATCCAGTTCGCCGTGGTCTCCCCGTTGATGGCTCTTGCGCACCGCCAGCCGGGCTGATTTTCCCGTTCACGACCTGTTGTCCTGACTGCGACGAATTGTGGTATGTCAAAAACATGTCAGGCTCTTGAGAGCGCGCTTTCTTTGCCATAACAACAGGGCCACCCTTTTTGGGGAGGCCGCGCTGGTGCGGTGACGAGGAAAGCAATGTTCGACGTTCTCGCCGATATGACATTCCTGGCCATGATCCTGCCGTTTCTCGGCGCGCTGATCGCTCCGGCCCTGACCCGAAGCATGGGGCACAATGCCGCCTGGCTGCTGGCACTTGCGCCGGCGCTCGCCTTCCTGCATTTCGCCGGCTTCCTGCCGGAGATCGGCAATGGCGAGGTGGTGACCGGCGGCTTTGCCTGGGTTCCGAGCATCAACCTGTCCTTTTCCTGGTTCCTCGACGGCCTCTCGCTCACCTTCGCCCTGCTGATCACCGGCATCGGCACGCTCATCGTGCTCTATTCGGGCGGCTACATGAAGGGTCACCCGCAGCAGGGCCGCTTCATTGCCTTCATCCTGCTGTTCATGGGCGCCATGCTCGGCGTCGTTGTTTCCGACAGTTTCCTGATGCTCTTCGTCTTCTGGGAACTGACCTCGATCACCTCGTTCCTGCTGATCGGCTTCGACCATGAGCGGGAAGCCTCCCGTCGCGCGGCGCTGCAGGCGCTTGTCGTCACCGGCGGCGGCGGGCTCGCCCTTCTGGCGGGCATGATCTTCATCTGGAACATGTCGGGCGTTACCCAACTGTCGCTGCTCGTCCACAGCGGCGATATCCTGCGGGAAAGCCCGTTTTACCTGGCGGCGCTGCTTCTGGTGCTCGGCGGGGCCTTCACCAAGTCGGCGCAGTTCCCGTTCCATTTCTGGCTGCCGAACGCCATGGAGGCGCCGACCCCGGTGTCCGCCTACCTGCATTCCGCCACCATGGTGAAGGCCGGCGTCTATCTGCTGATGCGCCTCAATCCGGTGCTCGGCGAAACGCCCGCCTGGGAAATCCTGTTGCCGCTGTTTGGCGGGATAACGCTGATCGTCGGCGCGACGATGGCGATCCGCCAGACCGATCTAAAGCTGATGCTCGCCTACACCACCGTCGCCTCGCTCGGCCTTCTCGTGATGCTCACCGGTTTCGGCACCGAATATGCCGTCATCGGCGCGGTGCTCTATCTGGTGGCGCATTCGCTCTTCAAGGGCGCGCTCTTCATGGTCGCCGGTCTCATTGACCACGAGGCCGGCACGCGCGACGTTACGAAACTCGGCGGCCTGCGCTCCGCCATGCCGATCACCTTTGTCGCCGCTCTCTTCGCGGCGATCTCGATGGCCGGCCTGCCGCCCTTCTTCGGCTTTTTCGCCAAGGAGGAGATCTACCTTGCGCTCGCCGGAGCCGATCCGCGCTCGATCCTCTTCACCATTGTTGCCATCGTCGGCAACGCGCTGATGTTCGTCATCGGTTTCGCGGTGGCGCTGAAGCCGTTCCTTGGTCCTCATGTCGATACGCCGAAACATGCGCACGAAGGGCCGGCGCTCCTGTGGCTGGGACCGCTCGTTCTGGCGATCGTCGGCCTGCTCGCCGCAATCTTTTCGGGCACGGCGCATTACTACATCTCTTCCCCCATGGCGTCCGCTGTCGGCGGCGTCGCCAAGCAGGTGACGATCAGTCTCGTGCCGCATATCGGCGTGCCGCTGCTGCTGTCGGTCGTCACTGTCGTCCTGGGTATCGTCCTCTTCCTGCAACTCGATCGCGCCCGTGCCGTCATGGGGCGGATCCTGGCGACCCTCGGGCCCGGTCCCGATCGTGGCTTCGATCACTTCGTCACTGGGCTCGTCCGGATTGCCTTCGGCATCACCCGCGTCGTTCAGCACGGCCGGCTCGATTCCTACGTCACCTTCACCTTCGCCATGGTGGCGCTCGTGCTGCTGATGCCCCTGGCCATCTACGGCGAGCTCCCGGCCATGCCCTCATGGCCTGAGGACGCGCAGTTCCACGAGCTGATCTTCCTCGCGATCGCCGTGATCGGCCTCTTTGCCGTGCTGCGCGCAAAGGACCGGTTGACCGCCATCGTCTCGCTCGGCATCCAGGGTTTCGCCGTTGCGGTGCTCTTCCTGCTGTTCGGCGCGGCCGACCTTGCCTTCACCCAGTTCATGGTCGAGACGCTGTCGGTGGTCATCCTGGCCCTGGTGATGACCAGGTTGCGGCTTGCCGCCGCCGATCACCGCCCCTTCGGCCAGTTCCTGCGCGACGCCATCATCGCGATTGCCTGCGGCCTGGGCTTCACGCTGATGCTGCTGAAAGCCACCGAGGCGCCGTTCGACTCCACGCTGACCGAGTTCTTCAACACCTATTCCAAGATCATCGCCCACGGTGCCAACGTCGTGAACGTGATCATCGTCGACTTCCGCGGCGTCGACACGCTGGGCGAGATCGCGGTCGTCATGATAACCGGGCTTGCGATCCTGGCGCTCATTCGTGTTCGTTCGCCGCAGGCGGTGAGCGAGCCGCCGGCCGAACCGGTCGTCAAGGCGGATGTCGCCAAGAGCCGTGCGCGCAAGAGGGCCAAGGCATGAACACACTGATCTTCCGCACCGTTGCGCCGTTCCTCACCCCGCTGATGGTGCTCTTTTCGATCTTCGTCCTGCTGCGCGGCCATAACGAGCCGGGCGGCGGCTTCATCGGCGGGCTGATCGCCGCCTCCGCCTTCGCGATCTACGGTATTGCCTTCGGTGTCCAGTCGGTCCGCCGCGCGATCATCTTCCACCCGATGTCGATTGCCGGCTGCGGGCTGTTCATCTCCTGCCTGTCCGGCCTGCTGTCGGCCTTCTTCGGCGTGCCGTTCATGACAGGGCTCTGGATCTATCCGACATTCGCCGGCATAGAAGTGCCGCTCGCCACGGTCATCTCGTTCGATATCGGCGTCTATCTCGTCGTGGTCGGTTCGATTACCTCGATCGCGCTGGCCCTTGAAGAAAAGGATCACGACTGATGGAAGCCCTGTTCGCCGTCGTCGTCGGCATCTTTCTCGCCTCCGCCTTCTACCTGATGATGTCCAAGCGGATTGTCCGCGTGTTGCTTGGCGTCGCCATTCTCGGCAATGGCGTTAACCTGCTGCTCTTCACCTCCGGACGCCTGACTCGCGAGGTGCCGCCGATCATTGGCGTTGACGCAGACACGCTTGCAGCTGGCGCGGCCAACCCGCTGCCGCAGGCGCTGATCCTGACCGCGATCGTGATTTCCTTTTCCTTCTTCTGCTTCCTGCTGGTGCTGGGTTACCGCGCCTACCAGGAACTGAAGAGCGACGACACCGATGAAATGCGCGTGGCCGAGCCGGAAGGCCAGCCGCTGCCGCCGCTGGGGTATTGAGATGACGCGTAGCATGAGTTTCACCGGCGGCACTCACGTCGTCACGAAGGGCCCGATCGGCTCCGGTGGAGGTAAAGCCTGATGGCCGCGCCGTCCTCCGTCGATCTCTCGCTCGCCCTGGTCATGGAGCCAACCGTCGCCACGCAGTGGCTGGCGATCCTGCCGGTTGCACTCTGCCTGACCGCTGGCGCCGGCTTGATGATGGTGCGCCACGCGATCCATCGTCATCCCCCGGTCGCGATCGCCACGCTCGTCCTGCTCGTGATCATCGACCTGCTGCTCGTGGTCCAGGTGGCCCAGCACGGGCCTGTGACCATGATGATGGGCCGCTGGCTGCCGCCCTTCGGCATCGCGTTCACCGTTGACCTGACGGGCGCGCTTTTTGCGCTCTCCGCCGCCATCGTCGCGCTGGCGGGTGCCATCTATGCGACAGTCGACATCAACGGGTCGGGCCGCCGCTACGGCTTCTATCCGTTCCTCCTGGTGCTGATGGCCGGCGTCTCCGGCGCCTTCCTGACCGGCGACGTCTTCAACCTCTATGTCTGGTTCGAGGTTCTGCTGATTTCTTCCTTCGGCCTGCTCATCCTCGGGTCGGAGCGCGAGCAGATCGACGGCGCGGTGAAATACGCGATCCTCAACCTGATCGCCACGACGCTGTTCCTCATCACCGTCGGCTATCTTTACGCGATCTTCGGTACGCTCAACATGGCCGACATCGCCCGCAAGGCCGAGGGCCTTCGCGGCACCGCGCCGATGATGACGCTCGCCGCGCTGTTTGTACTGGCCTTCGGCATGAAGGCGGCCGCATTCCCGGTAAATTTCTGGCTGCCGGCTTCCTATCACACGCCGAGGCTCGTGGTGTCGGCACTGTTCGCGGGGCTGCTCACCAAGGTCGGCGTCTACGCGCTGTTGCGGATCATGGTGACGCTCTTCCCCGTCGAGCGCGAGGAACTGAGCTTCGTCATCGCCGTCCTGGCCGCCTTCACGATGGTGCTCGGCGCGCTCGGTGCGCTCGCCCAGAGCGATCTTCGTCGCATGCTCGGGTTCGTGGTGATCTCCGGCATCGGCTATCTGCTGGCGGGCGTCGCCATTGGCGCCGTCGGCAGCCTGTCGGCCGCGCTGTTCTATGCGCTCCATTCGATCGTTCTGATGACGGCGCTCTATTTCGTCGCCGGCGAGGCGCGCCAGCTTGGCGGCAGCTATTCGCTCGTCGCCCTGGGCGGGCTCTGGCGCACGGCGCCGGCATTTGCGGCGGTATCATTGGCGCTGTTCTTCGCCGCCTCAGGCCTGCCGCCGTTCTCCGGCTTCTGGCCAAAGGCGCTGCTGGTCAAGGCCTCCATCGACATCGGCGCCTGGTGGCTGGCCGCCTCCATCCTGGTTGCCGGCTTCGTCACGACGATCGCGTTCGGTCGTGTCTTCCTGCTGGCCTACTGGCGCCCCGCCGGTGAGACGGCACCGACGCCGGAAAGCGCCGGTATCGCCTGGGTTCGGCTGGGTCCGCTTCTGGTGCTCTCGCTGCTCGTCGTCTGGTTCGGCCTGTTCCCGGAAAGACTTCTGGTCCTGACCCAGACGGCTGCCGAGGGCCTTATCGATCCGACCGCCTACCTGAACTCGGTCTTCCCTGCCGGAGGAACGCCATGAACCTCTATGCCATCGCTGTCGTCATGGCCGTGATCTGGGTCGCCGTCACCGGCAGCCTGACGATCCACAATCTGCTGTTCGGCTTCCTGTTGTCCACCCTCGCGCTCGGTCTGATCCGCGAGCAGGTGGATGGCGCCGGTTATGTCACACGCACGATCCGCTTCATCTCGCTGGTCTGGCTCTTCCTGGTCGAACTCGCCAAGTCCGCCTGGAAAGTCGCGGCCATGGTGGTCTCGCCGAACATGAACCTGCAGCCGGGTATCTTCGCCTATCCGCTCACCGTGCAGCGGGATTTCGAGATCACGCTGCTCGCCAATCTCATCACGCTGACGCCCGGCACCCTGTCGGTCGACGTGTCCGAGGATCGCAAGATCCTCTACGTCCATGCCGTGGATTGCTCCGATGTCGAGGGCACCATCCGCGATATTCGCGAGGGTTTCGAGCGCAAGATCATGGAGACCTTCGAATGATGGCCCCCGAAGCGCTCATCCAGGCCGCCTGCTATGCCGCCCTTGCGCTGCTCGGCGCGGCCTTCTTCCTGACCGTGTACCGCGTGATCAAGGGACCGACGCTCCCCGATCGCGTCGTCGGGCTGGACATGCTCGTCGGCATCGCGCTCGGCTTCATTGCCGTGATCGCCATCCGCACAGGGTATACGCTCTATATCGACATCGCGATCTCGCTCGGCCTCGTCGGCTTTCTGGCGACGGTCGCCTTCGCCCGGTTCATCATCACCCGCGGCACTCGCGAGGCTGCGGAGGGTCAGTCCGACACCCCGCGCAAGCCGCCGGCAGGCGCCAAGGCAGGAAGGAAATCCCGATGACGGCCTATCTCGTTGCGATCCTCACCTGTTTGCTGATCCTTGGCGGCGCGGCCTTTGCGCTGATCGCGGCGATCGGCATCAACCGCCTTCCGGATCTCTACACCCGCATGCATGCCGCATCGAAGGCCGGCACGGTCGGATCTGGCCTGCTTCTGGTCGCGGTGGGCATCCATTCCGGCGATCTTTCGACCTTCAGCCGCGCCATTGCAGGTGTCCTGTTTTTCATCCTGACGGCGCCCATCGGCGCACATCTTCTCGCCAAGGCGGCGCATCAGGTCGGTTATCCGCTCGATCCTCTGTCGGTTCGTGATGATCTCAAGAAGCCGGGAAATAAAAAGGCGGCAGCGGAGCCTCGTTAGGCGCGGTCATCTCCAACTAAAGTAGCTGTCTGCTCATTTTTCAGCGTCCGTTTGTATTGAATATTTCGCAATTGCAATATTTATCCTCCCTTTTTTTGGGAGGTTGGTACGCTGGACTTTTTCTCCAACGGTGATATTCCAAATAGATAAGCTCTGATCGCGGGACATATGGTTGCCTGATGCGACGGATGATTTGCTTTCCACAGTAAAAAACCGGGTCTTCGACTCTGTGGACAGCAATTTAACGTTGTTGCGGGCAAATGTTACTGGATCGGGCAGTTGCGCTCTCGCGTTGCACCTTGGGATTTAGGGGTAAATTCCATATCGGGTGCAACGAGGTTTCGGCCATGGGAGGGCGACTGTCGGCTTTGTTGAACGAAACGTGTGTCGGCAATTCGGTCGATGCGCGGGGCAAGTACGATTGAACAGGAGAACTGTAATGAACGAAACTGCACAAGCGTCCGACCGCAATCTGCTGGTCGAGCTGACTGCGGATATCGTTGCCGCCTATGTCGGCAACCACGTCGTACCGGTCGGAGACCTTTCCGGTCTGATCGCCGACGTCCACACCGCGCTGAGCAACACCAATGCGCCGGCTCCGGTCGCAACGGTGCAGGAAAAGCCGAAGCCGCCGGTTCCGATTCGCAAGTCGATCGAGGACGATTACCTGATCTGCCTCGAGGATGGCCAGAAGTTCAAGTCGCTGAAGCGCCACCTTATGACCCACTACAACATGACTCCGGAAGAATACCGTGAGAAGTGGGGTCTTCCTGCGGACTATCCGATGGTGGCCCCGGCCTACGCCGAAGCGCGTTCGCGCCTCGCCAAGGAAATGGGTCTCGGTCAGCGCCGCAAGCGCGGCAAGTAAGCGGTTTCACATCGCCAGCAGCAAAAGCCGGGTCGTCGATCCGGCTTTTTTGTATCCAAAAGAAAGGAAAATATTCATATAATTTCAAGGGTGGTATTGCCCGAAATGCTTGAAAAACAGAGGTATAGGCAATTTTTACGCCTGAATGCCTCCTATTGCTTCCGACGGAATTATGAATTAATTCCTATTTCGGGAGTACGACATGCACCAGGTGATCCTTTCAACTCAAAGCCAGATTCCGTTCCGACGCGCGGATCCCCGTCGACGCGACGCGGCGACGACGAACGTCATCTGCGTGACGGTGGCGCTCGCCACGGAAGACGCTCTGACGAGGCCAGTCTTTGAAAAACTGCGCCGCTTCGGGGTGCCCTGTCTGGAATGCCTGCGACGCCAGGTTGCAATGTATCTGTGCCATGTGGTCTTCCGTCTGACCCACGACGATGTCGGCCACGCCTTCGAGCGGGATCGATCGACCGTCGGTCACGCCTGCCGCCGCACCGAGGACCGGCGCGACCATCGGCTCTTCGACGACATCCTGACGGCGATCGAAGAGGATGTCGTGGAGCGTGTACAGGAAAGGGGTATCCAATGACCGGCAGCAAGAAGCCGCAGCGGAGAAAAACCGCATCGGTCGCCAGCGACAGAGCGCTCGCCCGGCTTATCCGTTTCGCCCTTGCCTCCGGGCCGCTTCAGCCGACGGCCGAGGGCGCGCTGCGCGGCCTCGATGGCACGCGTCGGGAGGTGATGCCCGTTGTTGTGGCGGAAGCCCTGCGGCGGGGGCTTGTGCAGGAAGGGGAGGGCAGGCTGAAGGCAGCACCGACGGCACGCGCCTTCCTCCGTCGCCATGCCGCCGAACTGGAGGACGAAGCCTTCCAGGCGCAGCACCGCGATCTGTCGAAGAGGGAGGTCCGCATCGGCGGACGATGCGAGACGGTGCGTGTGAACCTTGCCGAATCGCCGCTCGGGCCACTCGCCCGTCTCAAGGATCGCGACGGCGCGGCCTATTTTTCCGATGATGCGCTGGCAGCCGGCGAGCGGCTGGCGCGGGAGTTCGAGCGCGCGGGCCTGCAGCCGCGCATAACCTCCACCTGGGAACCGCGCCTGTCGCAGGCCCCGCGCCGCCGCGCGGCACCCGAGCCGACGATCTCCGACAGCGCCGCCGCCGCGCGAAAACGCCTGGGTGACGCGCTCGATATGATCGGCCCCGATCTCGCCGGAGTGGCACTCGATGTCTGCTGTTTCGGCAAAGGTCTCGAACTGGTGGAACGGGAGCGTCAATGGCCGGCGCGGTCGGCGAAGCTCATGTTGAGGACCGCGCTCTGCGCGCTCTCCCGCCACTACGCGCCGCCACAGCCGGGCCCCCGCACGCGCCACTGGGGCGCCGAGGGTTACAGGCCGGAGCTTTAGCTCTGCGTCGCCGCCAGATGCCTTGCCGCTTCCTCGCGAATGCGCTGGACCATGGAACGCAGGCCGTTTGCGCGCTGGGCGGAGAGATGCTCGATCAGGCCGAGCGTCGCAAAGAGCTCAAGTGCGTCGAGCTTGACGATCTCGGAGGCGTGGCGTCCGGAATAGGCGGCAAGTACGATCGCCACGAGGCCGCGAACGATATGCGCGTCGGAATCGCCTTCATAGGTGATGATGGGATCGGCGCCGTCGCCAGCATGCGGCACGAGCCACACCTGGCTGGCGCAGCCGCGAACCTTGCTCTCGGCCGTGCGCTTTTCCTCCGGCAGGTCCGGCAGCGCCTTGCCGAGCTCGATCACGTAGCGATAGCGGTCTTCCCAGTCGTCGAGGAAGGCGAAGTCTTCTTTGATCTCTTCGAGCGTTGCCATGGTCCGGTCCGCGATATCGCTTAAGTCCTCCGCGATATAGGCCATGCGCTCTGCCAAGAGAACCGCCCGCACAAAAAAAGACCGCGAGGAACCGAAGTTCCTCGCGGGCCAGCAAAGAGCTGAAGCAACATGCGGGACAGGCACGACAGGCTCCGGGCGGGTCCGCGAGCGGACCACCGGGGCATGTTTGGGAGGAGGGGCGGTCTCGCCCTTCCGAATTTCGGACTATTCGAGCGCGGTTCGCGGCTTAAGGGGCCGCAGGCTTGGCGCGCGGCAGCGGCACGCCGGGGGACTGTGTTGTGACCGTCCCCGTGACGATCGCCTCTTCAGGCGTCGCGGATTGGATGGCTGCGGCCGGCTGGCCTTCGTCGGCAAGCTGTTTGTCAAGCAGTTCGAAGGCAACGAGCGCGCCTTCGCGGGCCCGGTGTCCGAGGGCGGTCAGCGTTTCCGCGCCCTTCTCGCACACCTCGGGTTTTTCCAGGCAGATCTTGCTGAGATACTGGTAGGCCTCGCTGGCCGCGGCCACCGCGTCGGTCATCTCGAAGCGTGACCCGGTTGCTTCCTCGGTCGCCTCGCGTCCGCTGAAGAACGACAATGCCACCAGCATCATCGTGAACCAGAACGTTCCCTTGATCAGAAACCACATTGTCTTGACCCTGTCCCATTTCGACCGGTTTGCCCGGTTCTCGTCCGGTTTCTTCCGGCGTCGTGGCTGCACCCTAGCGGCCGTCCGCAAAAATCGCTTTGCCAAAAACGTTCGGGTTTTCGGAAAGTTTGCATAAAATTCGAGTGATTTGCCGATCCCGGCCCGTTTCGCGACAATTCGAACGATCACCGTTAAGCATGTTTGCGGCGTCAATGCGTCCGCGCAAGGGATGACGGCCGGCTCGTCCCCGGGAAAGGTTAACACGGACCCGCAAAACCCGATTACCCCCCATTAACCACGATCCGCAAAGCCCTCCCAACCTGTGCCGAAATGGCCCTTTTCGGCTGTGGGAAAGGGGAACATCGGGGTCGACTTTATCTTTTGGTTAAGCGGCCAAGCCTATGGTCGGACATAGAAAAACTGTCGCGGAAAGTGGCGTGTCTGTATTGAGTAACATAGCTGCGGCGGCTCTCGGAGCCTGCGATCGGATCGCCGGTCACTGCCTGTCTCGCGTACATGGCGGACAGGTACCTGCGCGTGACGTGCGACGCCTGTCGGCGCTGATAACGGTCGGCCTGCCGTTGCTCGTCGCTTTCCCGTTTGCGCTCAGCTTTCTTGTCGATCCCTCCATCGCGCTGCCTTTGGGGTTTGCTCTCGTGCTGTGCGCGCTGCTCGCCGGCGCCGGCCTCGTCCTGCTGCTTGGCCGTGGGGCCGAGCACGAGGACGCGCTCCTTGAGGCTCCGCGCACGCTCGGACTGTCCGTCTGCCCCGGTCTCGTTCTCGTTCTCGATCCGCAGGGCCACGTGCTGGCGCTCGGTGGCCGCGATCGCGATACCTATCTGCCCTGCCTGCGCGAACCCGAAACGCGTGCCTTCGCCGACCAGGTTCACGTCTCCGACCGCATCGGTGTGCTCCAGGCCCTCGACGGGTTGCGGCAGGGTGCGGATGCCGCCGTGGTCGAACTGCGGCTCGAGCGTCCCGCCCTCGGCCGCCGCCAGGGCCAGTTCATGACCGTGCGCATGGACATGACCGCCGAACGCGACGAAAGCGGCGAGCTGACCTCCGTCGTCGCGCAGATCCTCGACATCGGCTCGGAAACGACCGCCCGCGCCGAGATGCAGCGTCTGTCGGTCGAGACGGAAGAAGCCAACGACGCCAAGTCGCGCTTTCTCGCAGCCGTCAGCCATGAACTGCGCACGCCGCTCAACGCCATCCTCGGCTTTTCCGACATCCTCGCCGGTGAATATTTCGGCAAGCTCGAGAACGATCGCCAGCGCGAATACGTGCAGCTGATCCGCCAGTCCGGCGCCCATCTTCTCTCGGTCGTCAACGCCATGCTCGACATGTCGAAGATCGAGGCCGGTCGCTATGAGCTGATCACCGAACCTTTCGAGATTGGCGGGACGATCCGCGAATGCGAGAGCATGCTGGGCCTCCAGGCCCGCGAAAAGGGTGTTCTCCTGACGAGCCGCTTCAGCCGCAATATCGGCGAGGTGGTCGCCGACCAGCGCGCCGTCAAGCAGATCCTGATCAACCTGCTCAGCAACGCCATCAAGTTCACAGAGGCCGGCGGCGCCGTCATGGTCGATGCCGATATCGCCGACAACCGGCTGGTCATCGCTGTCTCCGACACGGGCATCGGTATCCCGGCGGAAAAGCTCGATCTGATTGGCCGGCCGTTCACGCAGATCCACGACGACTACGCGCGTCGCTACGACGGCTCCGGCCTCGGCCTCTCGCTCGTCAAGGGCCTCACGGCACTGCATGGCGGCGGTTTCGCGCTGGTCAGCCGTCCGGGCGAGGGAACCGTCGTGACGATTACGCTACCGGCCGACGGCAGTGGCAGCCTGGGAACGGATGCCGACGCCGACCTCGCCGCCGTCGAATTTCCGCCACGGCTGCGCGATAGTGCCTCGGCTGCAAGCGATCTCTTCGCGCTGTCGAGGGAAATGGCGCGGGCCGCAATGAATGAGGACAGGATCACCGATGGCGCGCAAGCGAAAATCGCCTAACCGGAAACCGACGCCGCTGGTGCTGCGCTGGTTGATGGCCGGCACCGCCGCGATCAACCGCCAGGTCGCCCGCCATCCGGCTGCTGTCGGCGGCGCCGTGTGTTTCTTCGTGGTCTTCGGCTTTGTCGCGGCCAATGCGCTCTGGTACCAGCCGGGTCGCCATCCCTCGCCGGTGTTGCGTACGCGTGACGCCGAGGATTTCACGGCCTTCGCGGGCCTTCGGCGCAATCTGATGACGGAACGCGACCCGGCCGAGGTCACGACGTTCCGTATCGAACGCGAATCGGAGAGCCGTCCCGGTCAGACCGAGGTGACCGATGCGCCGGTATCGTCCGAAACCGGACAGGTGTTGCTGACGAAGTCTGTGCAGGAGGAACTGATCAGGCTCGGCCTGCTGGCCGGCACCGCCGATGGCGTCGCCGGGCCGGTGACAGCCGCCGCGATATCCGCATTCGAGGCTTCGGTCGGCATGTCGGTGACCGGGCAGGCGACACCAGAGCTGCTGGCCGCTCTCAAGGTGGATCGCAACGCCACCGCCGCCGTCCCGAAGCAACGTCCCGCCGGGGATGACCTGACGCCTGGCGTCGCCGTCGATCCCGTCGCGGCAGCCATTCTGTCCGCTGAAAAGACAGTGGTCACCCAGCCCGCCAAAAAGCCGGCCGCCACCCCTGTCTCGCTCCCGGCCGGCGAGACGATGGCCGCGAGCAATATGGTGATGCAGATCCAGCGTGGTCTGTCCAACATCGCCTATGCCGAGATTACCGTCGATGGTGTCGCCGGCGAACAGACGAAGGCCGCCATCCGCCACTTCGAGCGGCACTACCGCCTGCCGGAAACCGGTGAGCCGAACGAGCGCGTGCTCGCCAAGTTGAAATCCATCGGCGCCCTCTGACCGAATCGTTTGGTAGGGTTAAAAGGCAGTAAACTTACTTATTAGAACGTTTGCAAATCCTTAACTTCAACCGCAGATATTTGCGGGATAGCGGAGGATTTTTATTCATGAATATTGCGAACAGCGCCGTCGAGCCCGAGTGGGAGCGGGACCCGGAACAGGACGATGAGAGGGTTGCCAAGCCGGAGATCAGCGCCGAAGCCCTGCGCGAGATCATCGGTGAAATGGCCCGTGATGCCTCCTCCCTGGGCGTCGATCTGGTGGATATCGCTGGCGCTATCCAGGACATGGCCGCGATGTCGAAGCGCCATGCGCAGACCTTCGAAAACGTTACCCGCAACGCCCTGTCGATCGCCGAAACCAACAAGTCGGTGGCGACCGCCCTGCGCGCGACCGACGAGACGGCCTCCAATGCCCGAGAGATGCTGAAGCAGTCGTCCGAGCGTCTCGCCGGCGCCGTGCGCGAGATCGACCACATGGTCGAGGCTTCCGCCGAGATCACCACCGAAATCGGCTCGTTCGACAATTCGCTTGCCAATGTCGACAAGGTTGCCGAGGAGATCGGCACGATTGCCCGCCAGACCAATCTTCTCGCGCTGAATGCCGCCATCGAAGCCGCGCGCGCAGGCGAGGCCGGCAAGGGTTTCGCCGTCGTTGCCGCCGAAATCCGCGCACTCGCCCTGCAGACCTCGCAGGCCACCGGCTCCATCCAGCAAATCCTGACCGAGATTCGCAGCAAGATCACCAGACTGTCCGAAGCCGGGCAGGGGGCGAGCACCAGCGCCATCGGCGTCAAGGATACCTCCCAGGCGATGAACCAGTCCTTCAGCGCCATGGAGGAGGTGATCACCCGGATCCTCGACGGCTCGTCCGTGATGGCCAACACAACCGAGACCGTCAACCGCCAGTGTTCGGAGTTCGTGGGCGTGCTGAGCGAGATGGCCTCCGATGTCGTCAACTCCGACAAGGCGCTGCAGCAGGCCGCCGGCCGTGTCGAGAAGGTCGTCGGCCTTTCCGAAACGCTGATCCAGCTGACCGCCAGCGCCGGCATCGAGACAGAGGACAGCCGCTGGATCGAGCTTGCGCAGTCGACCGCAGCGCGCATCTCTGCCGCGTTCGAACAGTCGCTTGCCTCCGGGCAGACCTCCATGCCGGCCCTTTTCGACCGCAACTATCGCCCGATCGCCGGGACCGACCCGGTGCAGATGATGACGGGCTTTACCGAACTCACCGACCGGCTGTTCCCACCGATCCTGGAACCTGTCCTCGACATCAGCGACCGCATCGGCTTCTGCGCCGCCGTCGATGAAAACGGCTACCTGCCGACCCACAACAGGAAATTCTCCGCCCCGCAGCGCCCGAATGACCCGGTGTGGAATACGGCCAACTGCCGCAACCGCCGTATCTTCAACGACCGCGTCGGCCTTTCCGCCGGCCGCTCGAAGGCGCCGTTCCTCGTTCAGACCTACCGCCGCGACATGGGCGGCGGCAATTTCGTCGTGATGAAGGACATCTCCGCCCCCATCTTCGCCGGCGGCCGCCACTGGGGCGGCCTGAGGCTGGCGGTGAAGGTGTAACGGTCAGTCGTCGCAGAACGGGCCGCGGCAGACCTTGCGGCTGACGATCTTGAGGCTGCGGTCGGGTTCGACGACATAGACCTCGTCGACCCGCTGGCCAAGCTCGTTGCGGAACGTATGGCGCACGATGCTGCCGACCGGCGAGCGGGTCAGCTTGGTGCGCGGCTGTCCGCCATAGGTGATGCTGCCCGGGATCGGCTCCAGCCCGGCCCGCGTATCCAGTCGCCCGGACGCCACCGTGCATCCGGAGAGGGCAAGGGCGAGGGCGGCAATCGCGATGGCGGTCTTCATGAGGACGGTCCTTCCATGGGAGAGGTGCGCTTGCCGCTGTAACTTCCGCCGAACGGTGAAGTTCCGCAAGCCCGGCATCAACCCGTGACGGGAAAGAGCTCGCCGAGCTCATCGATCTCGAGCTCCAGCACCCAGAGATCGGAATCCCATTTCCGCTCGCGCTCGATCACGGCATCCACCTCGGCCGCCTCGGCGTGCTTGATCCGCACCTCGAAGTGGCGGCCCGCATCCGCCTCGTCGTCCATCGCATAGGCCTGCGGCGCCGGCCCGTAAAGCGTTTCGGTCCCGTCGCGGAAGCGCTGGCGAATGAACACCGCGCCTGCCTCCTCCGCCCCCTTGCGCTCGACGGCCGCAAAGCCCCCCATCCCGAACACACGGCGGACGAGGGCGGAAACATAGATGTCGGTCTTGAGGCGCATGAAGATAATCCAGTTCGACAACAATGATTGAATACGCCGGGCAACCTGTATTGACAACGTCTACACAGATGCCATCTTACGCCCATGAGCAAGAAGCACGGTTCCCTCGCGGAGAAAAGCAAAACGCTAGGCCCAAAGGGCGCAAGAGTACGTGTCGCGAAGGTCGACGGGGACCAGCGTAGTAGCATCAACCTGCGCATTGAGGGGCGGACACGCGAGTTGATCGACGCCGCTGCCAGCACTCTCGGCAAGACTCGAACCGAATTCATGGTCGAGACGGCACGAAAGGCCGCCATAGATGTGCTGCTCGACGAGCGACTTTTTGCGCTGGATGACACTCGCTATGACGAATTCGTGTCCATGCTGGATTCGCCATCCGAGCCGGCTCCGAGGCTTGACGCACTGGTCCGGCGTACGCCCGCATGGAAGAGCTAGACGCCAGCGGAATTAGCCGATCTCCGCCCCTGAGCCGCTCGGCTCGGCCCATGATGTTGCCGCCTTTGATTGCGGCGAAAACATTCTCAACGATTGGCTGAAACACCGTGCCACCCGCAATGAGGGGCGATTTTCTCGCACCTATGTCGTTGCTGCTGCCGGTAGGGTTGTCGGCTACTATTGCATTTCGAGCGGAGCCGTCGAGCGCGCGACGGTGCGAGGTAATATTCGCCGCAACGCGCCCGACGTCATTCCCGTCGCGGTGCTGGGGCGGCTCGCTGTCGACCGGCAATTCGCCGGCAAGGGACTCGGTGCTGACCTCCTCGCCGATGCACTCAAGCGCATCGCCGCGGCCGCCGACGCGATAGGGATGGCGGCTGTTCTCGTGCATGCAAAGGACGATCGCGCCAAGGCATTTTATCGCGCCTGTGCCGAGTTCAACGAGTTTCCGGCCGATAGCCGTACGCTTTTCCTGGCCATCGACACGATCAGGAAGGCGCTCGACTGATCCGCGAGCTAGCATTGGTCCACAGAAATCGCCCGTCATTGGACGTATCCCCGATCCAATTCCCGCTCTACTCTCCTGAGCCATCCTGGAGACCGCCAATGTATACCCCGCCCGCCTTCCGCGAGGACGACCGTCCGACGCTCCTTGCCATGATCCGCGAAAGTCGTCTCGCGACTTTCGTCACAGCCACCCCCGGCGGGCCGATGGCGACGCCATTGCCGCTCTTCCTCGACGAAACCGAGGGGGAACACGGCACCCTCTACGGCCATCTCGCCCGCGCCAATCCGCAATGGCAGGGGGAGGTGATCGGGCAGGGGCTCGCGATCTTTTCCGGCCCCGACGCCTATGTCACGCCCTCCTGGTATGCGGCGAAAGCCGAGCACGGCAAGGTCGTTCCGACCTGGAACTACACCACGGTACAAGCTTCCGGCCCCGTCGAGTTCTTCGAGAATGCCGACCGGCTGCACGACGTCGTCACCCGTCTGACGGACCGGCACGAAGCCGGTCGCCCGGCGCCATGGAGCGTCTCCGACGCCCCGGAGCCCTTCATAGCCGCCCAGCTGCGCGGCATTATCGGCCTGCGCATGCCGATCACGCGCCTCGAAGGCAAGCGCAAGCTCAGCCAGAACCGCAGCGCCGCCGACCGCGCCGGCGTGGCGGATGGTCTGGCCGAAAGCGAGCGGCCGCAGGAACGGGTGATGGCCGCAATGATCCCTCGCGGGTAAGCGCAAGCGCGCTGCGGCGAGGATTGCTCTCCGAGCTAATATACGGTACACCCCTATCCTATGTCGCACCTGATCAAAAACAAGTCGAAGCTGTCTGCCCGGGTCAGCCGTCTGCAGGGCCAGATCGAGGCCGTGCAGCGCGCGCTGGATGCGGAAAAGCCGTGTGGCGATATCCTCAATCTCGTCGCCTCCATTCGCGGCGCGGTCAACGGACTGACCGTCGAACTGATCGAGGAGCATATCCGCGAGCATGTCTCCAATCCACAGACCGATCCCGATCTTGAACGCGCCAGGGGTGCGGAGGATCTGATCGCAGCCGTGAGGACCTATCTCAAATGACCGAAGCGTCCCCCCGTCATGCTTCTCCGCATGATCATGTATTCCTCGGCAAGGACCACGGACGCAATGAGCGTCGGACATGGTTCGTGATCGCGCTGACGGCCGTCACGATGGTCGTCGAGATCGTCGCGGGGACCGTCTTCGGCTCCATGGCGCTGGTCGCCGATGGCTGGCATATGTCCACCCACGCGGCCGCAATGCTGGTTGCGGCGCTGGCCTACATGTATGCGCGCCGAAACGCGGACAATCCGCGCTTCACCTTCGGGACCGGAAAGTTCGGCGACCTCGCGGCCTTTGCGAGCGCCATCCTGCTGGCCCTCGTCGCGGCGCTGATCGCCTGGGAAAGCCTGATGCGCTTCCGCAATCCGGTCGCGATCGATTTCAGCCAGGCGATGATCGTCGCCGTGCTCGGCCTCATCGTCAATCTCGTCAGCGCCTGGCTTCTGCATGGCGGGGCGCATCACCACGGTCACGACCACCATCATCATCATGACCACGGCGAGCATCACCACCACGATCATGGCCACCATGCGCATGCCGCCGACAACAATCTCCGGGCCGCCTACCTGCACGTGCTGGCGGACGCCCTGACCTCGGTGCTCGCCATCGTCGCTCTGGTGTTCGGCGCGCTCTATGGCTGGTCAGCTCTCGACCCGCTCATGGGCATCGTTGGCGCGGCCGTGATCCTGCGCTGGTCAGTCGGTCTGATCCGTCAGTCCGGTGCGATTTTGCTCGATTACGTCGGCGTGGACGATGGCCTGCCTGCCGAGATCCGCGAGGCGATCGAGGGCGAGGGCGGGACCGTGACGGATCTTCACATCTGGCGCCTCGGTCCCGGCCATCATGGCGCGATCGTTTCGATCACGTCCCAGGAGGCGCGAGACACGGATTACTATCGCCGCAAGCTGTCCCACATTCACGAAATATCGCATCTGACGATCGAGATCGATCGCGCGGCCTGACGTTCCCTACCGCCCCCGCCCGCTTTGCCTGAGCGCGTCGATGATGATGCCGAAGGCAGGCGAGACGTGACGTCGGCTGGGATAGTAGAGGTGGTAGCCGGCAAAGGGCGGTGTCCAGTCGTCGAGCACGGATACCAGTCGTCCGGCCGCCAGATGTTCGTCCACCATGTCCTCGAACAGGAAGGCCAGCCCATGGCCCTCTAGCGCCGCCCGCAACACGTGGCCGACATCGTTGAAGGCGAGCCGCCCGTCGACGCGGACCCGCAGTTCCTGGCCGTCCTTCTCGAACTCCCAGGCGTAGAAGCCGCCATAGGTCGGCAGCCGCGTGTTGATGCAGTCGTGCTGGGTCAGGTCACGCGGCGTCTGGGGGCGTGTGCGGTCATGAAAATAGGAAGGGGCGCCGACCACCACCAGTCGCGCGTCCGGCGCGATCCGCACCGCCACCATGTCCTTGTCCATCTGTTCGCCGAACCGTACGCCGGCATCGAAGCGCTGCGCCACGATGTCGACGAGAGCGAGATCGGAGAACAGCTCGACCCGGATGTCGGGATAGGTAGCGAGAACCGGCGAAAGCTTCGGCCACAGCACGGTATCGATCGCGTGTTGCGTCGCCGTGATCCGGAAACTGCCGGCCGGCCGTTCGCGGTACTGGCCGAGCGCCTCCAGTTCCTCCTCGATGCTACCGAACGCCGGCGTCAGGGCCGCCAGCAGCCGTTCACCGGCTTCCGTCGGCGCGAGGCTCCGCGTCGTGCGGGTCAGAAGCCTGACGCCCAGCCGCTCCTCCAGCCGCCGCACGATCAGGCTCAGCGAGGATTGCGAGGTGCCAAGCCGGGCGGCGGCGCGGGTGAAGCTGCGCTCCTCGGCCACGGCCTGGAAGGCCATCAGGTCGGGCAGGTCTTCCCGCTTCATTCATTGATATCCGATATAAGTGAAATCGATTTATATAGTCTAATCGAAATAAACGGGTGCCGCTATAGTGCCGTTGTTCGCCGGATCTCCCGGCGTTCCCCCAAGGGAGCATCTCATGGAAATCAGAAGAGCGGGGTCGCAGCCTTCCGGCAAGGGACCGGCCGATTGGTTCACCGGCCAGGTGCGCCTCGACCCGCTGTTTGCCGCCGCCGCGCCGGCGCGCGTCGCCATGGCGCAGGTCACCTTCGAACCCGGCGCCCGCACCGCCTGGCACACTCATCCGCTCGGCCAGACCCTGATCGTCACCGCCGGCCTCGGGCTTGTCCAACGCGAAGGCGGTCCCGTTGAGGAAATCCGGCCGGGCGATGTGATCTGGTTTCCGCCGGGCGAGAAACACTGGCACGGCGCCTCGGCCACGACCGCGATGACCCACATCGCCATCCAGGAGGCGCTGGACGGCAAGGCCGTCGACTGGCTCGAACACGTGTCCGACCAACAATATTCCGGCGGCTGATCCGCCACCGATCAGCTCCGTCAAAACGAAGCCGATCCTCCCCTATCGATAACCCCTAGCATTGGAGACACCACCATGTTGACCAGGGCCTTCGGCGCGCATGCCGCCGACAAACCGCTCGAAGCCATCGAGATCTTTCGCCGCGAACCCGGCGCCAACGACGTGCAGATCGAGATCGCCTATTGCGGCGTCTGCCATTCCGACCTCCACACTGTCCGCTCCGAATGGGCCGGCACGCTTTACCCTTGCGTTCCGGGCCACGAGATTGTCGGCCATGTCACGGCTGTCGGCTCCGCCGTCGATAAGTTCAAGGTCGGCGACACCGTCGGTGTCGGCTGCATGGTCGACAGCTGCCAGAGCTGCTACGCCTGCGCCGACGGTCTCGAACAGTATTGCGAACACGGCTTCACCGGCACCTATAACGGCAAGACCCCGGACGCGCCGGGCCACACGCTGGGCGGCTATTCGCAGTCGATCACCGTCCGCGACAAGTTCGTCGTCAAGGTGAGCCACCCGGCCGAAAAGCTCGCCGCCGTCGCCCCGCTGCTCTGCGCCGGCATCACGCTCTGGTCGCCGCTCAAGCACTGGAACACCGGCCCCGGCAAGAAGGTCGGCATCGTCGGCATCGGCGGTCTCGGCCACATGGGCGTGAAGCTCGCCCGGGCGCTCGGCGCCCACGTCGTCGCCTTCACCACCTCGGAGAGCAAGCGGCAGGATGCGGTCGCGCTCGGCGCCCACGAGGTCGTTGTCTCGCGCAATGCCGAGGAGATGCAGGCCCACGCCAACTCGTTCGACCTGATCGTCGATACCGTCGCCGTCAGCCATGACCTCAACAGCTTCATCAATCTCCTGAAGCGCGACGGCACGCTGACGCTGGTGGGAGCGCCCGAACATCCGCACCCGTCACCGATGGTCTTCCCGCTGATCATGAAGCGCCGCTCGATCGCCGGCTCCACCATCGGCAGCATCGCCGAAACCCAGGAAATGCTTGATTTCTGCGCTGAACACGGCATCGTCTCGGAGATCGAGATGATCAAGGTGCAGGACATCGAGACCGCCTATGCCCGCATGCTGAAGAGCGACGTGAAGTACCGCTTCGTGATCGACTCGAAGACGCTGGCTGCCTGAGGCCAGACCACGAATTCCCTTCTCCCCGGCTGCCGGGGGGAAGGGATCTAGGACGATCGGGGATGCAATTCACTCTCAAAACCGGTTCAGGACCTGACTGCTCCTTGCTCTCGGCAAGAGACGCGCGCTACTCTGCCCGCGCCCGTTTTCCGAGAAAGCCAAGATGCTCCAACTCCATTACTTCCCCGACAATGCCAGTCTCGCGCCGCATTTTCTGCTGGTCGAGACGGGTGTCGAATACTCGCTGGTCCTCGTCGACCGGCAGTCGAATGCGCAGAAATCCGCGGCGTACCTGAAGCTCAATCCGGCCGGTCGAATTCCAACCCTGGTGCACGACGACCTCGTTCTGTTCGAGAGCCCTGCGATCTGCACCTATATCTGCGAGCTGGACCCCGCCTCCCGGTTCATCCCGCCGCTCGGTCACCAGAGCCGGCCCCTCTTTTTCCAATGGCTCGCCTTCCTCAACAACACGCTCCAGGCGGAGTACATGATGTGGCGATACGTGGAGAACCACACGACCGACCCGGGCGGCGTCCAGGGCATCAAGGCCGCCCAGGAACTGCGGTTGGAACGGTTCCTTGCGCTTCTCGACCAACAGCTGGGAAAGAACAGGTTCCTGCTCGGCGATACCGTCAGCGGCTGCGACCACTTTCTGTTCATGCTGGCGATGTGGAGCGAGGAACTTTCACGCCCAACCACGTCATTTGAAAACCTGCCGCGCTTCATGCGCGACATGGCGGAGCGACCTGCCGTCCAGCAGGTCTGCGCGATTGAGGAGATCGGACTGCAGCGATACCTCGGCTGACCGGAGATCGGAGATGTGCGTTACCCGAGCCGCGTGACCACGCGGTAGACGCTCTCCTTCTACCGCCCGATATCCCCTTGTCTTGGCCATCCGTGCAATCTGCGCTAAAAGGCGGGCATGATAAGAACAGCGAGTACCCCCTGCATCGTGCTCCCGCGTCTCTGACGCGAGGGGCAAGGGCCGGAAACCTCAAGGGGTTTCGGGCCTGGTCTCCGCTTGCCTTCTCGCAAGCGGCAATGGACGAATGCAGAGAGTACATCGATGGAAAACTATTTTGAAAGCCCGTTCCGGGGCATCACGCTCGACCGTCAGGTCACCAATCCCAACATAAGCGTCGGACGCTACAGCTACTATTCCGGCTATTACCATGGCCACAGCTTCGACGATTGCGCCCGCTACCTCGTCCCCGACGAGGGGGCTGACCGCCTCGTGATCGGCAGCTTCTGCTCGATCGGATCGGGCGCGGCCTTCATTATGGCCGGCAATCAGGGGCATCGCAGCGATTGGATCAGCACATTTCCCTTCTACTGGATGTCCGAGATTCCGGAGTTTGCGGGTGCCGAAAACGGCTATGCGCCCGCCGGCGACACCGTGATCGGCAACGATGTCTGGATCGGCTCGGAGGCGATCATCATGCCCGGCATCAAGGTCGGCGACGGCGCCGTCATCGGCACGCGAGCGCTCGTCACTCGCGACGTGGAACCCTATGTCATCGTCGGCGGTAATCCGGCGAAGGAAATCCGCAGGCGCTTCGACGATCGGAGGATCGGCCTGCTCCTCGATATGAAATGGTGGGACTGGCCGGATGACAAGTTGCATGAGGTGATGCCGATCCTGACGAGCGGCGATGTGGATGCCCTCTACCGTCACTGGACCTCGGCGATCCGGAAGAGCTGATCCCATGGCGATCCGCGCGCCTGCCGTGCGGATCGCTACATCCCGATTACCCCGCCAGGACCTGCACCATGATTTCTCTTCGACCGGCGCGCCCAGACGACATCCCCGGCCTTGCCGAACTCGGCTTTTCTGCATGGAAACGCGGCATCCTCCCGCTTGTGACGTCCGAGGTCGTCCGGCGCCTCGAAGGTGACAACCCCTTCATTCCCTTCCTGCGGGAGCAGGGCGGGCGCATCCTGGTCGCCGAATGGAATGGCGCGCTGGCCGGTCTCGGTGGCCGCGAACATGCCGACAACCACATCAGCGACATCTGGGTGTCGCCGGACCATGAGGGCAGGGGTGTCGGCTCCGCGCTCATACGCGCGCTGGAAGAAGACATACGGGCGGCCGGCTTCACGGAGGCGACCATCAGCGTGGCAGCCGAAAACACCCGTGCCTTCGGCCTCTACCGCCACCTCGGCTACGTCGACACCTGGCGGGGCAGGGCGTATGATCCGATACTTGGCGTGACGCTGGAGAAAGTGGCGCTTCACAAGGATCTTTGATAGCGACCTTCGAGACCGCGCTATTCAGGTTCTACAGCGTCTTAGCGAGGACCCGGTCAACGTCATGGGGCGCGGAACCTTGCGGGAGAAGATACAAAGCGCCCTCACTTCCGCTCCACCGCTTCCACGTCTCCACCCGCCGCCTTCCACGCCGAAAATCCGCCCTCGACATGGCTGACATTCGCAAGCCCCATGTCCTCGGCCGTCTTCGCCGCCAGCGCCGAGCGCCAGCCGGAGGCGCAGAAGAAGACGAAGCGTTTGTCTTCCTGGAAGACAGGCTTGCCATAGGGACTTTCCGGGTCGATCCAGAATTCCAGCATGCCGCGCGGGCAGGAGAATGCGCCGGGGATGGTACCCTCGCGCTCGCGTTCGCGCGGGTCGCGCAGGTCGACGAACACCACGTCGCCTGCACCGGCAAGGGACCGCGCTTCGCCGGCCGGCACGGCTGTCACCTGCGCATTCGCCTCCGCGAGCAGCTCCTTGTAGCCCTTCTTCAGCATGGTTTTCCTCCCGCATTGCTCCTGTCGCCAGACTAGAGCGCCGGATGGCGCGGCTCAAGCCGTTCCCTGAAACTGAGAGCTCCGTTCGTCTTCGGATCGCGATCAACGCAGGCGTCGCGGAGGAGATGATCGTTGGCGCGCGCCCGGATAAGGCGCAACTGGTCGCGGCCGTCCTTCGACGCCAACAAATCACGTCCAACTCTTACCAGACGGCGAAACCACGTCATGACCCGACCTCCTCGACCTGTTTCGGCCTCATGATCGCCGCCGCTGGACATTCCACAAACGAATAGTGATTATGCCTATCATCAGGAAATTCGATTGCGAGACCGCATGTCACTCCCGCTCGAAAGCGATCTGCTGCGCACCTTTCTCATCGTCGCGGAATGCGGAAACGTCACCCATGCCGCGAGCCAGCTTGGCCGCACGCAGTCGGCTGTCAGCATGCAGATCAAGCGGCTGGAGGAACTGGCGGACGCGCCGCTGTTCGAGCGCGGTCCGCGCGGCGTACGGCTGACAGGGGAGGGCGAACGCTTGCTTCCCTTCGCGCGCCGCATTGTCGGCCTTGTCGATGAAACCACCGCCGCCATGCGGGTGGCACCCCTCGATGGGCCGGTCCGGGTCGGCATTCCGCCCGAGTACAGCGAGACGATCCTGCCGGCCGCACTCGCCGCATTTTCCGAACGACATCCGGCAACCGAGGTGACCGTGCTTTGCGGCTACTCCGCCCAGCAGGCGGCGGCGCTAACGAACGACGAGATCGATCTCGCCGTGGTCTTCGACAGCGCCAACAATGCATCGGGCGAGGTGCTGGCGATCGACCCGACCGTCTGGGTGACATCGGAACTGCACGACCGCCATCTCCTCAGGCCCGTGCCGATCGGCGTCTACTGGAATTCCGACTGGTGCCGGGAATTTGCCATCCGCTCGCTCGAACAGCATGCCATTCCCTACCGCATCGCGTTTACCTGCGACACGGCCGGCGGCCTGCGCTCGGCTGTCGCGGCGGGCCTTGCCATCGCCCCGCTTGCTCGCAGCCACATCCCGCCCGGCTGCCGCGCGCTGACTGCAACGGACGGCTTCCCGCCGGTCGATTCCTCCCGCGTCGTGCTCAAACGCAGCCGCCACCGCTCGTCGGCGACGATCGAAGGACTGGCGGCGATGATCCGCGAGGCATTCTCGCCGCTGGCGCGCGCCTGGGAGGCCTGACCGGGAAGACGATATCGCCGCGCGGGTGACGCGCGGCGATGGCTGGTCATAGCCGGTTGCAGCCGGGATGTGGGGGCGTGCTCAGAACGACTCCCAGTCCTCCTTGATCGCGGTGTTTCCGACAACGGAGGCTGCACGCTTTGCGACGGCGGGCACCCTGGTGAGAGCGGAAGCGGTCATCGGGGTTGGCTTGGTGGCGGCGGTGAAGCCCCTTAGCCGGAACTGCGAGACGAGGCCGAATAGGGCCGAGGCTTCGGACGCGAGGCTCGCGCTTGCCGTTGACGATTCCTCGACCATCGCGGCGTTCTGCTGCGTGCCCTGGTCGATCGTGTTGACCGCGACGTTGATCTCCTTCAGTCCCACCGCCTGTTCGCGCGCGCCTTCCACGATCGCCGCGACGTTGATGTTGATCTCGTCGACCTGCCCGCGAATGCTCTTCAGGGCCGCCCCGGTCTCGTTGACCAACGAAACGCCTTGCCCGACCTGATTGCCCGATGTGGTGATCAGCGTCTTGATCTCCTTGGCCGCCTTGCCGGAGCGCTGGGCGAGTTCGCGCACCTCCTGGGCAACCACGGCAAAGCCGCGGCCGGCATCCCCGGCGCGCGCCGCTTCGACGCCGGCGTTCAGCGCCAGGAGATTGGTCTGGAAGGCGATCTCGTCGATCACCGAAATGATGTTGGAGATCTCCTTGGAGGAGCCCTCGATGGCGCTCATCGCCTCGATGGCGTTCTGCACCACGGTACTGGATCTGTCCGCGTTGAGCCGGGCATCGGCGACAAGTCGTCCCGCTTCGGCGGCCCTCCGGCTGCTGTCGGCGACCGTCTGCGTGATCTCTTCCAGCGCGGCGGCGGTCTCCTCGACGGATGCCGCCTGCCGCTCGGTACGGCGGGAGAGATCCTCCGAAGCCGTGCGGACCTGCGACGAGGCCGAGGCGATCGTCTGGGCATTGCGGTGAACAGTCTCCATCGCGTCGTTCAGCCTGTGCACCGCCTCGTTGAAGTCCACACGCAGCTGTTCGAGCGAGGGAATGAAGGGCTCGTCGATGTGAACTGTGAGGTCGCCGTTCGCCATGTCCTTGAGGCCGGCGCCGAGGTCGTTGACGTTCTGGACGCGACCGGTCACATCGGTCGCGAACTTGACGACCTTGAAGACGCGGCCCTGCTCGTCGACGATCGGGTTGTAGGAGGCCTGGATGAACACCTTGCGGCCGCCCTTGGCGATCCGCATGAACTCCTCGGCCTTGGGCGTGTTGGCGCGCAGATCCGCCCAGAGCTGCGCGTAGTCTTGGCTGCGGGCATAATCCGGATCGCAGAACATCGAATGATGCTTGCCGCGGATTTCCTCGAGGCTGTAGCCCATCACCTGCAGGAAGTTCTCGTTCGCCGTCAGAATCTGGCCGTCGGGGTTGAACTCGATGACCGCCTGCGTCCGCGACAACGCGTTGAGCTTGCCGGCGTCCTCGGCCGATTTCAGCTTTTCCGCCGTGATGTCGGTGGCGATCTTCACGACCTTCCACGGCTTCCCGTTACGGAACACCGGGTTGTAGGACGCTTCGATCCAGATTTCGCGCCCGCCCTTGGCAATCCGGCGGTATTGGCGGCGGTCGTACTCACCCTTGGCGAGCTTTTCCCAGAACGCCTGATATTCGGGGCTGCCGGCCTCCGCCGGATCGACGAACAGACGGTGGTGCTGGCCGACGATCTCCTCGGAGCGATAGCCGAGCGCGGCGCAGAAATTGTCATTGGCCTTCAGGATGCGGCCGGTCAGGTCGAACTCGATGATCGCCTGGGATCGGCCGATGGCCTGGAGAATGGCGTCGGAATTTGTGGTGGGGAAGACCTTCATCGCAATATCTCTGCATGGCGTCCGGCGGCCTCTGAAGCCATAGTTTCGGCTCGTCAGGTCACGGGAACGGTTAAATTCTGTAGCGTTGGTCGAAACTATCCCGTGTCGTGGCGACGGGTCGGGTCGCGTCCTGCTGCCGTAGGTGCGGCTCGGCCGTGAACATATCCGGCAAAACCTGATGCTTTCTGAAAAGCTTATATACAATTCTACCGCTTCTGGATCATTTTGGGTATTTGCCCGGTCATCGGGCGAAAGCCGCGTCAGGCGATCAGGACGCGAGTGCGGTGCGGTGAATGCGCGAAAAACCCGCAAGAAATACCTATCAGCCACCGGAACCTTTTTGTTCCATCCGAATTTGCAATTTCATGTTTCCGCTGCAATAAAGCCGCCGTTACGTCGCAATTGAGATAGGATGACGCAAAAAGGAGATCCGTGTGACATTGACCACGACCGTGAACGATACCTTCAGGGAGCCGCAGGTCGATGACGTCGAAGCTGTGCCGGCGCCGGAGGGGCCGACCGAGATCATCGACACCGACTATGAAATCGGCCAGGACAACATCAACTACCGTCGTCGTTTTGTGTTCGAACTCGACATCCACAACATCGTCTTCAGCGTCTCGGCGCTGACGATCATCGCGTTCACCCTGTTGACGCTGATGTTCCAGACGACGCTCGATCCGCTCTTCGTCGGGCTGCGCGATACGCTGACAGCCAATCTCGACTGGTTCTTCCTGCTCGCGGGCAATGTCTTTCTGCTTCTGTGCGTGGCGCTGATCGTCCTGCCGCTCGGCCGTATCCGGCTCGGCGGTCCCGATGCGCGGCCGGATTATGGCTATCTCTCCTGGTTCTCGATGCTCTTTGCCGCCGGCATGGGCATCGGCCTGATGTTTTACGGCGTGTCCGAGCCGCTGGGCCACTACACCTCGGCCTTTGGCGGGCCGGTGATCGAGAACGGCGTTCGCACCGACTGGGCGCCGCTCGACGGTGCCGCCGGCGACGCGGAAGGCGCACGCCGACTGGCGATGGCCGCCACCATCTTCCACTGGGCGCTGCATCCCTGGGCGATCTATGCGGTGGTTGCCCTGTCGCTGGCGCTCTTCGCTTACAACAAAGGCCTGCCACTGACGCTGCGCTCGATCTTCTATCCGCTTCTGGGCGAGCGCGTCTGGGGCTGGCCGGGCCACATCATCGACATCCTCGCCGTCTTCGCGACCATCTTCGGCCTGTCGACCTCGCTCGGCATCGGCGCCGAGCAGGCCTCCGCCGGTCTCGACTTTCTGTTCGGCATTGCCTCGTCGACCGGCGAGATGATCTTCCTGATCATGATCATCACAGGCATCGCCACCGCCTCGGTCATCGCTGGCATGGACAGTGGCGTCAAGCGGCTCTCCGAGATCAACATGGGTCTCGCGCTCCTGCTGCTGCTGTTCGTGATCCTCTTCGGTCCGACCATGCAGATCGCCTCCGGCTTCTTCCTCAACCTCTCCGCTTATGTCCAGCATCTGCCGGCACTGTCGAACCCGTTCGGCCGCACCGATGACAACTTCCGCCAGGGCTGGACCGCCTTCTACTGGGCCTGGTGGATCAGCTGGTCGCCGTTCGTCGGCATGTTCATCGCCCGCGTCAGCCGTGGCCGCACCGTGCGCGAGTTCCTGGTGGCCGTCCTGCTGATCCCGTCGCTCGTCTCCGTCCTCTGGATGACCGCGCTTGGCGGCACCGCCATCAGCCAGGTGGTCACCGATGGCCTGACCTCCGTTCAGGACGCGGCGCTTGAAATCCAGCTCTTCGAGATGCTGGCCCACCTGCCGCTCACCTGGCTCACCTCGCTTGTCGGCATCGTTCTGGTGATCGTCTTCTTCGTCACCTCGTCGGATTCGGGTTCGCTGGTGATCGACACGATCTCCGCCGGCGGCAAGGTCAATGCCCCCGTGCCCCAGCGCGTTTTCTGGGCCACGTTCGAGGGTCTCGTCGCGATCGCGCTCCTGCTCGGCGGCGGGCTTGCCGCGCTACAGGCCATGGCCGTCTCCACCGGCCTGCCATTCGCCCTCGTCCTGCTCGGCGCGGCGGTGGCCCTCGTCATGGGGTTGCGCGCCGAACCGCGCTGACAAAATCCGCGGTGGGGTGTGAGGTGGAATTGACCAACTGCGGCAGCCGTGCGCGGCTGCCGCTAAGCCGCCCGCCAGAGCCTTTTCGACCTGGGTTCAGGCAGGGAATCGAATGTCGTTGCCTGGCCCCGCGGCGGAAACGAACCAGCAAGAATTGTTGCCGTCCTTGACACCTGGGCGTCTGTCGCCAAACCGGATGGCCCCATTCCAGGTCTGTAGCGCCTTGTCACGAAGACAGCAAAAGCGCTTTCCGGCACGCCAGAAACGTCCGCGTGGCCGGATCGGGGCTCAATGTGATCGCCTGATCGTAGGCGGCGCGGGCGTTCGCCTGGTCTCCAACGGCCGCCAGGAGGTGGGCGCGCACCGCCCACCAAGGCTGATACTGGCGTGCTTGGACGGGCTCGGCATCGTCAAGTATCGCAAGTCCCGCCGCCGGTTCCCCGCACTCGCCAAGGGCAGCGGCGAGGCCGGTTAAGGCTCCCATCGTCGGGAACAAGGCCACCAGCCCCCGATAGAGTGCGGCGATTGCCTGCCAATCCGTCGTGAGGCCATGGCGCCTGGCGACATGTGCGGCAGCGATCGCGGCTTCGATCTGATATCGCCCGAGGCTGGCCTCGCTTGCGGCGAGCCGGAGCGCCATGTCGGCGTCGTCGAGCAGGCGAGCGTCCCACAAAGACATGTCCTGCTTGTCTAGCGGGACAAGGCAGCCCTCCGCATCCACCCGCGCGGGTCTGCGGGCCTGGGTGTAGAGCATGAGTGCGAAAAGCGCCTGCGCCTCGGCTTCGTGGGGCATCTGTGCGGCGACGAGACTCCCGAGCCAGATTGCCTCGCGTGCCAAGGAGGAGGATTTGGCGTCCCCTGCGCCCTCGCCGTCGGTACCCACGGTGAAGGCAACATAGATTGCATCCAGCACATGGCTCAGCCGCGGCGCGAGGTCAGCACCCTCGGGAATCGAAAAACCGATCCTCGCCGCTTCGATTTTAGCGCGGGCCCGCGTCAGCCGCTGGCCCAGTGTCCCCGGCGGTATCAGGAATGCGCCGGCCATGCGTCGCGCATCAAGCCCGAGCACGAGTTGTAGCATCAACGGCGTGCGCATCCGCGCATCGATGGATGGGTGGGCGCAGACGAACATCAGGTTCAGCGTGCGGTCTGGGGTGACGGCCTGTCCCATATCGGCGCGTTCCTCTTCCAGGATAGCAAGGGTGTCGGCCGCCCGCGCCGCACGCGCTGACCTGCGGGCGGCATCGGCCGCGCGGTTGCGCGCGGTTGCCACAAGCCAGCCCTCGGGATTGTCGGGGACGCCCCGAAGTGGCCAGACTTCCAGCGCGCGCAGCACCGCATCCGAGAGGGCGTCCATGGCGTCGGTCACGCCGCCTGTCCGGGCGGCGAGGATGGCGACGAGCCTGCCATGAGACAGGCGCGCCACCTTCTCGATCTGTTCGGCCGTGTTCACGCAGCCCCGCGCGTCACAACAGGACGCACCTCTACCGCTCCGGAGGACGCGGCGGGGTTCAACGCCGCCCAGTGCAGCGCAGCGTCCAGGTCGGGCACATCGATGAGGTAGTAGCCACCGAACTGTTCCTTGCTGGCGGCATAGGGGCCGTCTTGGATGTCGCGTGCTTCGCCGCGTACACGCAGAGTGGTTGCCGTGTGCGGCGGGTGCAGGGCGTTTCCGCCAACGAACACACCAGCCTCCATGAGGGCACGGGTATAGGCACCCCAGACCTCGCCTTCTGCAGCGGCGGCGACCGCAGCGGCATCGGCATACTCCGAGGGCGGGGTATAGTTGAGGATCATGTACTGCATGGTTACGATCTCCTTCTTAGCGGGCCACGACGGCGGTCAGCAGTGCGGTGGGTGTCTTGTCGGCTGAGCACATATCGTTGTCAGCCGGCCGCACGCCGAAGTGAAGCCCCTCGTCGGTCAGGGCGAGAAGGTCGTGATCTTCTCCGCAGTCTGCCACAGGCCGCCATGCGGCACAGCCGGTTTCGGAAATGTCGGCCTCGAGGTTCACGGTCAGTCCGCAGTCGGCCATACCCATAGCGGCAGCGATCTCGGGCACCGGGGTGAGCAGGGTAAGATGCTTCCAGTCCTCGTTGAACACCGTGTGGAAAGCGCCGGGCACGGCCCCGGAGGGGTTTTTCACGGTGTATTCGCCACCGGTTCGGAACTGGAAGGTGCGCTGTGTCATGCCCGGATCAAGCGCGTGTATGAAGGTCAGGCTCCACCGACCATCGGCAAAGACGAATTCGCGCGTGCCGTAGCCGCCATACCACTGTTCGACGGCGGGGCTCTGGAAGGTGCCGTTCAGCGCCTGAAGCGCGGCAACGGCGGTTGAGTCAGCCGAGGCCGGCGTGACAACGGCCAAGGCGGATGCGACTGCGAGAACAAGGAATTTCATGGGGTAATACCTTCTCCTGTGCGGACGCCCCCTATGGGCGCCGATACCCCATGACGATTGGCCAACAGCGCATTTCTACATCCAGCCAGTCGGCAATCGCGCTGATTCAGATTTTTTTGCTCCGGTTGGCCGAAGGGTGCTATTCCGATAGCGCCCGGCGCATGCGCCTCAGGATCACGCCGCGCTGCCGGTCGTCGGCCGCCTCCATCAGGTCGTGCTGTAGATCCAGCACCAGCGACTGGAACTCGTTGTGCCAGTCGCGGCTGCCCATCAGCATCGGCTCGATCCGGGGGGCAGGTGCCTCGCTCACCAGAACCGGCCTGCCGTTCTTCGCGAGCCGGTAGCAGGAATCGAGCCTCGGCGGGATCACCTGTCCTTCCATCAGGAAATCCGCGAGCCTGGCGGCAAGCCCCGCGATCTGCGGCTCTTCGCCATGCACCAGAAAAATGCCGCCGCTGATCGGGCTTCGCGCCCGGACCCAGTCGGTCAGCTCCTCCGCATCCGCATGGCCGGAATAGACATCGAGCGTGCGGATGCGGGCCCGCACGTTGATCTCCTCGCCCTGGATGCGCACCGTCGATGCCCCCTCGGCCAGAATGCGCCCCAGAGTACCGGCCGCCTGGTAACCCACCAGCAGAACCGTGCCTTCTTCCCGCCAGAGCCAGTTCTTCAACCGATGCCGGATCCGGCCCGCATCACACATGCCGCTCGCCGCGATGACGATGTGGAACTCGCGGATATGATCGACCGACTTTGACTGCTCCACCGTTTCCGTGAACCGCAGATTGCGTGAGCGGAAGGCGCGCGCCAGCTGCTCGCCGTTTTCCAGGTCGCGGGCATGCCGCAGGAAGATCTCGCTGGCGCGGGTGGCAAGCGGGGAATCGATGATGACAGGGCAATGCGGGATCTGCCCCTCCTGCATCAGGAACATCAGGTCCGCCACCAGCTCCTGCGTGCGCTCCACCGCGAAGGAGGGGATCAGCAGCGCTCCGCCGGGCCTATAGGCACCGTCCACCTCCCGTTTCAGCGCCTTCAGCCGCGCGGCATCGTCCAGTTCCTCGCGCTCGGTATTGCCATAGGTGCTTTCGGTGATCACGTAATCGACCGCGCTCGGCCCTTCCGGCTCATATTGCAGCAGCTTGTGGTGCGGGCCGATATCGCCGGAAAACGCAAGCCGCACCGGCGTGCCACGGCCAGCCTCCATCTCGATCGAGGCCGAGCCCAGAAGGTGCCCGGCATTCCACAAGCGGAAGCGGATACCGTCGGCCGCCTCCTGCCACACCTTCAGCTCCACCGGCCGCATCAGCGTGACCGTGCGCGCCGCGTCCGCCGCGTCGTAGATCGGCTCCACCGTCCTGCGGCCGCGATGAGCGTTGCGCCGATTGAGCGTTTCCACTTCCATGTCCTGGATATGCGCCGAATCCGGCAGCATCACCGAGCAGAGGTCTATCGTACCGCGGGTCGCGAAGATCGGCCCGTCGAACCCGGCCTTCACAAGTTTCGGCAACAGCCCCGAATGGTCGATATGTGCGTGCGTCAGGATGACAGCGTCGATCCGCCGGGGATCGAATGGAAAGGCGCGGTAATTGAGCTCCTTCTCGCTCTTCGACCCCTGGAACATGCCGCAGTCGACAAGCACGCGGCTCTCCCCCAGCGTCACCAGGTGGCACGACCCGGTAACGGTCCCCGCCGCTCCGTGGAAACTGATGGACGGCTGTTCCGGCATATGAAGTGTCATGACATCCTCCCGCGATCTTTTTTTAATTCTGGATCACAGGTTTACGCCCGCCGGCGAGGCAGGTCGAGTGCGGCGGGGGATGAGATAGATCGCGTCGGGGTCGGTCGCTTGTCCAGTCGCCGCGCAAGGCTTCGGGAGGCTGCGGTCAGCCGATACGGTCGGCGGCCAGTCCTTTGACGAGCTTTTGCTGTACCTTGGCCGTCGCTTCCGCCTTTGTCACGACGCCGTCCTTGTTGACGTCCAAGCCGTCGTTTTGCGTGTATTGCTTCGTCCCCTGGACAAAGAGCGCGTAGCTTTCGGGTTTGCCGATGGCGGCTGGCCAGAGGACTGCCATATAGACGTCAGACAGCGATGCCAGATTGCGACCGGCGGCGACCCGCCGAAAATACTTCTCGACCCATTTGAGCTGTTCGGTCGCGGTCATTGCCGCCAGGGCGGCCGTCGATGTGCCGAGATCTTCCGCGGTGCTTCCCATGAACTGGATAAGACCCGTCGCTCCGCTTCCGGCAGCGTTTTTCTTGTCCGGCGCAAAGGTTTCGCCCGTCTCGAAGGCCATGACGGCCATGAGGTGATCGGGATCGATGTGAAGCCGTTCGCATAGGTCAAGCACAGTCTCGTTGAAATTGGGGTGCTTCGCCGTCACCTGGCCCCAAGCGATCTGGCGTCCGACCGAGCCTTTGGTAACGCTATAGCCGGGATTTCCGGAAATCGCCGAATCGAACTCGAACTGAGGTAGTTCGAACCCCAGCGCGCCGGCTGTTTCGGCGCCAACAATTCCGTCCACGGAGCCCCGCGTCTTGATCTGGAACTCCTTGATCGCATTGAAGGTCTCGGGTCCGAAATCACCATCGACGCCAACATCGGCGCCCCGAGCCTTGAGACTTGCCTGTAACTTCTTCACCAGAGCCCCCTCGCTACCGAAGCGGAGGATGACGGACTTGCCCTTGCAGCGATTGACGATCATCTGCTGGACTTCGGCGGCGTCGAACAAAACGTACTCGGTACTGCCGTATTCCTGCGAGAGGCCGCGCCTGAAAGGAGCGATGAACTTCTTCCAGGGGCCGCGTTCGCTGCCCTCTGTTCCTTTGGTCACGAGCCCAGCGATCGTCTGGCATCCCGCCGAGGAAAATTTCGCATCCGGAATCTTGCCATCCGGTCCCATGCCGAAGGCGCAGTGGATGTTGTCGCCGGCACCCTCGGTCACCGTCCAGGGGTCGTTCCCGTCATAGTCGAGATCGTCTCCGGTTCGCTGGAGCGTGATGAAGCAGCTCTGCCGCAACGCCCAGTGCCCGCTCGCACCCTCAGAAAACTTGTGCCAGCCGGGGATGTATTTCTTGTATCGCCCGCGCCCCAGCTGGTTGACATCCTTACCACCCTTGGAGACAGCGCCTGCCACAACGCCTCGATACGGCACCGTCGAGCCGGGAAAGAGAGCGAGGCCCTTTCCCGGTTTCCACAAGCCAATCGTGCAGTTCATCGTGGTGTAGTTAAGTTCGCGCATTTCCAGCGCGTGGCCGGGGCCGAAATCCGTGCCGGAATAGTCGACGGGACGGCATCCTCGTATTCCGAAGACGACGATCCCCGCCGTCGGCAATGGAAACTGGGATCGCTTCCAAAGCGCGATCAGATGCGCTTCGGTCAGTGTCAGCGGTCCGCCGGCCACGGCGGGAGGCGGAGGAGCGGTGATGTCCTCTGGCGCGACCACCGGTTCAGACGGGACGGGCTCCGTCGCCACCTCTTCTTCCGACGATTGGGCGAGTATGGCCTCGATTTCCTTCTGAAGCGCTTCAGCATCCTCCGCAGGACTGGGCGGCTGACTGGTCCCGCCGTCGATTAGCTTGCGCAACGCCGCAACTTCATCGCTGAGTTCGAACAGTGACAAAAGCGCGAACCGGTCCAATGCCTTGTTAAGGCGTGCCGCGAGAACCTCGAGTTTCTCCATGGTTTGCGTGTCGTTGGCCGCTCGGGCGCGATTGTACTGGCTCTGGAGGTCGTCGAGCATGGAGTAGAGCTGCCGTTCAAGCGTCAGTTTGTCTGTCATGGCAAGCGACCTTCGTTATTGGGAGCGGGCGATCTCGGCAGTGATGGCGGCTTCGCGCAGCTTGATGGACTGGCTGAGAAGAGCGGTGGCGGAAAGTTGTGTTGGGCTACGGGCAGCCTGAACGGCGGCATCCATCGCCAACAGCGTTTGATCCAGCATCACCACCCATGCGGCCAGTTCCCTGCGAAACTGCAGCAGGTCGTCCCGTGCCGCCGGATTGATCCCAATGCCGGTTGCCAAGGATGTTCCGGAGTTGGCGCGAACGACGATTCGGTAAATGTCCTGGCTTCCTTCGCGCAGCCTCACCAGCAGTGCACGCATATGCGGATATTGCGCGATGAGACGCGAACGAAATTCGGCGTAGGTTTGCAGCTTGAGAATCTCGTCGAAGGCGGGACTGAGCTGGCGCGCGATCGTCATGGCCGCGCCACAGGCAGCACACAGATCCTTCATCGCCTCGACGAGGTTGGAGCCGGCAACTCCGGTTGCTGCGAGCGTCGCACTGCTGTCTCGAATAAGGGTTCCCGTGCTGTCAAGCGTAGTTGCGATCTCCGTGACGCGCGCCCGCACGAGGTTGGCGCCTTCGCCATTCGCAAGCCCAAGTAGAACCTTGTTGTAATCCCTGACCGCTCTTAAACTGGAGCGCAGCGAGGCTGTTGCGGGTGCGTCGCCCGTTTCGAGGTAGTAACCGGCAAGGTCGGGATGAAACTCGCGGATATCGAGCTTTTCGGAAAACGCCCGCTGCATGACGGTGCGTTCGGCCGTGGAAAGTCGGTCGAGGACCCGTTCACCCTGGGCGTGCTGCGCATCGAATGCTTGATCGTAGAAGCCGAATTCCGTAAATCCCGGCGTGCATGATGCAAGCGATGACAAGCACAGCCACGCGGCCACACATCGAGCGACATTGCCCCATATCGATGCCACGCCCCATCCTCCCGCACGACACCTCGCAACGCGAGCATCATGCTCGCAGCAATTCAAGGTAGCATATAGGCCGGCGTTTGTCGCGTGTAAAATTCAAAGCGCCTATTGTTGAGGTTGCGGCCTTTGCCGTCTCCTCACCCCCGAAACACGAAAGCGGCCCCCGCCGCGATCAGGCAGAAGCCGATCACGTGGTTGATGGTCAGCGCTTCCTTCAGCCAGAACACCGAGAAGCCGGCGAACACCACGAGCGTGATCACTTCCTGCATCGTCTTCAGCTGTGCCGTTGTGTAGACCGCGCTGCCCATGCGGTTGGCGGGCACGGCAAGGCAGTATTCGAAGAAGGCGATGCCCCAGCTGACGAGGATGGCGAGCGCGATCGCCGATCCCTTGTGCTTCAGGTGGCCGTACCACGCAAACGTCATGAACACGTTGGAGGCAATCAGCATCAGGGGCGGGAGGATCATGTTGGCGGACATGCGGCGGGATTCCTGGAAGGGGGAGGGAAAACGCCGCATAGCACCGAAGCTTCACGCCGGAAAGATGGCGTTCGTCAAACGCCATCGATAGTCGGCCGCGCCGCTAGCCGCGACGCTGCCGCAGAACCACCCGGGCGTGCTCGTCGCCGGCAAGTCTCGCTGCCGCACGCTTGGCGGGAGACGTGGCCATCGGCTGCGCGTCCTCGGCGGGCAGGGCAGGTGCCGCGCCCTCCTTCGGGAACGTGTAGCTGTCGGCCTTGCGCCAGGCCTCGATCCGTTCCTCGCACTCGACCGGGTCGAGCTCCGCCACCAGGTTGATGGCACGGTTGCGGATGCCCTCGCGGGCGGAGAGTTGCGGATAGAGATCGGTGAGCACCGCCACAGTCTCCTCCGGCTCCATGCCGAGACCGACGAGCGTGACGGCCAGCTGCCGACCGGAAATGTCGAGCAGGATGCGTTCGGCCAGCCACCGGCTGGCGGAGAGCGCATCGGAAAGCGTCGAGGCGAAAAGCCCCGTCTCGCGGTTGCGCGCGAAGCGGACGAGAAGCGCCTCCTGCATCGGCGTGACGGTCAGGAGACCGAGGCGATCGCTGGACGGGCGGGCAAGCTGGTTGGCAAGCGACTTGATCGTCTGCCGCAGCACCTCCTCGCGTGCCTGCCGCGCCGTTTCGACGTCCGCGGCAGGTGTCGGCCGCACCTTCACGGAGGCGACGGGCGGGGTGGCGGCGGCGTCCGCTTGCGGCACGGGTCGCGCCTTTTCCGGGCGACGCTCGTGGCGCAGGTCGACGAGCGCGTCGATCACCTTGGGCGACAGGTTCTCGCGCCGGACGATGGCGCGCGCATGGGCGAGCCCTTGGGTCTTCGCGACCATGATCAGGAGGTCGTCGGACAGGCAGGGCGAAGAGGCGAGAAAGGGTGCGGCCACCGAGATCGGCTGGCTGGCGATGAACAGCGCCACCGCCTCCGGCACGTTCGCGCATTGCGAGAGCGCGGCCACCGCCTGCCGGCGCGCCTCGTCGCTCGAGGCCTGGAACAGCGGGGTAAAGAGCTCCGCGAACTGCCGCAATTCGGATTTGGTCGGATGCGTGAGGCTTTCGAAACCGGTGACGGTCGCCATCAACACCACATCCTTTCTGCGGCCACCCGAGGGCCGTTCAAGTTCACGAAACTCATCACTCACGACTGAACCTGCGTCTACGCGATACACTTGCCGCATCTTGGACCAAATTTATTAGCAAGCTGTTAACTATCCTATGGCGATATGGTCTTGCCGGTGATTCGTGCGGACTTGCGCGATCATGCCGGCGTTGCGAACGTAGAGTCCGCGTGCCCGGTGTTCATGAGGGCAGCTTTGTTTCCCTCCCCGGTCACGCGTCGAGAAAGGCGCAGATGCCCCCCGCCGTGCCATGCCGCCGTCAGGCCGCACGGGGATGTGCCAGCCCCGTTGGAACCGGGGCAGGATGAGATCACTGTCTCTTCATCCGTCTCGCAACAGACAGGAGACGCGTATGGCGGAAGTTGTAATGCTCAAGGATAGGAAACCCCGCTCGGTCAGGCGCGAGCGTGTCGATGGCGAGGGCGCGGATATTCTCTTGTTCACCGGTATCCGGTACGAACGGACCGCCGTCGGCGCGCCCGTCGATCGTCGTCTGCCGGCGGTGGCGAAGCTGCCGGCTCAGTTGCCGGCTCCCGGTCAGGATCCCTGGTCGGTCTGATTGTTGTTCTCGCGTGTTGGCGTCAGTCGATCCTGAGCGACACGCAGCCTGCCTCCGCGAGAAAGGCGGCGGCACCCGCCTCCAGGCTGGCCTGGGGTGCCAGCGTGCGAAGCACGGCGTAGCCGGCCTGTGTCGGAAGCTCGACGATGATGGCGCTTGCCAGCCCCTCCGGCGGTGCCTTTCTCAGCCGCGCGACCTGCACCGGCGAGGCCACCACGACATCCAGCACCCCGTCGAGCGAGGTCCTGTCGTTCATCGAGAAAACCTCGTTGGATGACCGGTCGTAGATCGCCAGCGACCAGAAGCCGGCATAGGCAGGCGAAACCAGCCGTGCCGCGCGCTCCGTGGTGTCGAAATGGCAGACCGCCGTCTTCACGAAGGGATCGAGGTTGGAAAGCCCGATGCGGTCCGGGCTGTCGTCCAGCAGGTGAAAGCGGTTCGCCGCACCTTCGGCGCGCACCCGCGTATAGGCGTCCTTGCCGGTAAAGTGCGGCAGCGCCAGGATGATCACGATGTGCAGCACCGCCGCCCCGACAAGGCCGGTCACGATCGCCATGAGGATCTGCGCAAGCCTATTCATCGCCGCACCCGATCGCCGCGACGCTCGGCATCTCGAAACCGATGAGGCCCGAATTGCCCGACGCCGGCGTATCGAACAACGTCATCACCAGCTGGAAACCGCCGGTATCGGCCAGCGCAATCCAGTTCATCGGCTGCGCCGTCGGCGAGATCGTGATGTCGAACAGGCCGTCGCCATCGCGCAGCACGGTGAGCGAATTGATCGCGCCCGGCAAACCCGCCGGCGTTTGCAAGGGCAGGCCACCGGCATCGGCAGCATAGAGCGTCCAGAGCCGTGCCGGCGGCGATGCGCCGCGAATCCTGTAGCTGCAGGTGCCGGTCAGCCGCTGGCCGCTGTCGTCCGTGCGGGCCGTGAAGGTCAGTCCCTCTGCGGACCCGTAGAGCAGTCGCCCGGCGCGCGCGCGGTGCGATTTGGCATAGGGGTCGGCGCTGGCAAGCTGCGCTTCCGGAAAGGCGCTCCAGACCCCGACGCGCACCGCGCCCATGCCCGCCGACGCGTTGAGCGCCGAAAGCGTCACGCCGATGCCGCCGCCGAAGGCGATGGCAAGGGCAAGGGCAACGAGCAGGGGAACACGAAACACGGGTCGATTCGATCCTCGAAAGGCTTTTGTCGAGGCGTAACACTGATTCCGCGATCAGGGGAAGGGGACGCGGCGGCTGTCCCCTACGCCGCGGCCGTCACGCCCTTTGCCACCGGCTCTGCCATCCACGTGCCGTTGCGGCCGCCGGCCTTGACGGAGTAGAGCGCCCGGTCGGCCGCCTCGACGAGTTCGCCGAGCGTCTTGTCGTCGGTGGCTGAACCGCAGGCTATGCCGATCGAGACGGTGACGCGGCCGCGTCCGTCGCGGATGTGGTCGTGCGGGATCGCCAGGTTGAACACCGCCGCGCGCAACCGCTCGGCGATGTAGCGGGCGTGGCCCGGCTCGATCGCCGGCAGGATCGCCAGGAATTCCTCGCCGCCATGGCGTCCGAGATGCAGGTGCCCGTCCAGCTCCGCCCGCATCGTCTCCGCCACGCGCACGAGGCAGTCGTCGCCGGCCGCGTGGCCGTAGCCGTCGTTGTAGCTCTTGAAATGGTCGATATCGATCAAAAGCAGTGCACAGCGGTCGAGATCGTCCGCTTCCGCGCCGGCCCGCATGCTGGCGATCGAGACGCTGGTGCCGCGGCGGTTCGGCAGGCCTGTCAGCGGGTCGGTGACCGACAACTGCTCGAGTTCGCCGTTGCGGCGCTTCAGTTCGCGCTTCAGCATCTCGTTCTCGTGCATTTGCACGAAGGCGATCAACCGTTCGGCCTCCAGCTGGTGACAGGCGATCAAGGTCAGCATCATCGCCGGCACGTAGACGGTCATGTGGAACACCAGGAACGAGGTGTAGAAGCCGTGCAGGAACCAGATGCAGCTATAGTTGACGACGAAGGTCACGAGGCTCGCCGCGAGCGCGGTGACGAAAGGCGGGCGGGCGCCGATCGTCACCACCATCTGGAAGATGACAGCAGCATAATAGTAGTGCAGGGCTGCCTCGCTGTTGCTATGCATGAGGATCACGCACCAGGCAATGTTGCCGATGATGGAGACCCCGATCGCGGCGTACTCCTTGTGGCGTATCGGCCGGTCCTGGTGCAGGAAGGCGAGCAGAACCAGCGCGAGCGGCAGGACGACGCCGAAGCGCAGGAGAAGGGAAAGCTCCGTGACATCCGATAGCAGCAGGGCATCGACGACCGCGTAGCTCATGTAGAACAAGCCGATGATCACGACGTTGGCGATCAGCACCTGCGTTCGCACGGGGTTTCGGTACCGGTCGAAGGCGGCAGCCTGTTCGGGGCTGAGCGTCGGACGGGCATCGAGGCCAAACCAGTTCTTCATGGATCATCCCTGGGATCGCGTGCGTCGGGGGCGTGATGCCCGTGCGGTTCTTGTGCGGCGCCAGAAGTTAAGTTTGGATTAATAAAACGGGTCGATTCACCCCAAAATTGGGGTGAACACTAAAATTGTATATTGGAGAGCGGTCGCCTCAGGGTTTCGCGAGGCTGGCGGTCGTCTGCAGATCGACGGCGAGCGGCGCGGCATCCTTCAGCATGCGCTGGATGTCACGCAGGATCCGGGTCGATTCGGCCGAGAGCGATCGCGGACGCACGAGCTCGGGAATGGTCTTCGCGTCCGTCTTTCCCTTCTCCGCCTTGGCGATCGCCTGCGGGCGGGTGCCGGTCGGCAGAGGATTTTCGATGCCGGGGATGGCCCGAAGCTCGATGCCCTGGTGGGCGTAGTCCATCAGCGTCTTGAACGTCATCGCCGGCAGCGATCCGCCTGTCATGTTGGCGGTCGAGGTGTAGTCGTCATTGCCGAACCAGACGGCGGTCGTGTAGTTGCCGGTGAAACCGACGAACCACGCGTCGCGGTATGCCTGAGTCGTGCCGGTCTTGCCGCCGGTGACGATGCCGTTGTCGAGCGCGGCACGGCGCGCCGTGCCGTTGACCGGGATGGTCACCAGGATGCGGTTCATCGACGACATCGCCTGCTCGGACAATACCCGCTCTGCCGGCGGCTCGTCCCGCTCGAAATCGTAGAGCACCTTGCCGGAATAGTTCATGATCTGCGCGATGCCATGGCGTCGCGACTGCATGCCTCCGGCCGGAAACACCGCATAACCCGTTGCCTGGTCGAGAACGGTCAGCTCCGACGTGCCGAGCGGGATGGTCTTGTCCTTGCGGATCGGCGTCTCCACGCCCATGCGTTTGGTCATGTCGACGATCGCGTCGAGACCCAGCTCATCTTTGGCGAGCCGCACCGGCACGGTGTTGATCGACTTGGCGAGCGCCGTCATCAGCGTCACACGGCCGGAATAGGAGCGGCCGTAGTTCTGTGGCGACCAGCCGCGCCAGGTCACGGGTCCATCGACGACGGTTGTTTCCGGCGTCATGCCCTTTTCCATGGCGGCGGCATAGGTGTAGACCTTGAACGACGAGCCCGGCTGACGCAGCGCCTTCGTCGCGCGGTTGAACTGGCTCTCGCCATAGTCGCGGCCACCGACCATGGCGCGCACCGCCCCGCCATTCTCGATCATCACGAGTGCGCCCTGGCGCACCTTGTAACCTTCGCCATATTCCCGAAGGCTGGATTCGACGGCCGCTTCGGCCGCGTGTTGCAGTCCCATGTCGATCGTTGTGCGCACGACCAGCGTGTGGTCGGGGAAACGATAGGCAAGACGCTGAACCTCGTCGAAGGCCCAGTCGAGGAAGAAGTCCGGCGCCTCCGCCTCGTCGCGGTCGATGACGGTTGCCGGGTTGCGCCTGGCGGCGATCACCTGGCCCTCGGTCATCAGCCCGCCCTGCACCATGTTGGTCAGCACCACGTTGGCGCGGGCACGCGCGGCCGGCAGGTTGACGTGCGGCGCATATTTGGCCGGCGCCTTGAAGAGGCCGGCGAGGATCGCCGATTCCGCCAGCGTCACCTCGGTGAGCGGCTTGCCGAAATAGAATTGCGAGGCGGCCGCCGCGCCGAACGTGCCGCCGCCCATATAGGCGCGGTCGAGATAAAGGGTGAGGATTTCCTTCTTCGACAGATTGGCTTCCAGCCAGAGCGAGAGGAAGGCTTCCTTGATCTTGCGCTCCAGCGAACGTTCGTTGGTCAGGAACAGGTTCTTGGCAAGCTGCTGCGAAATCGTCGAGCCGCCCTGCACGACGCCGCCGGCCCTCGCGTTTTCGCTCATGGCGCGCGCAAGGCCCATGAAGTCGATCCCGAAATGCTCGAAGAAGCGCCGGTCCTCGGTCGCCAGGACCGCCTTGATGAAATGATCGGGCAATTCGTCGATCGGAACGGAGTTCTCGTGGATGATGCCGCGATGGCCGATGACGTTGCCCTGGCGGTCGAGGAAGGTGACGGCGAAGTCGCCGCGGTTGCGCCAGTCCTTTTTCGTTTCCTCAAAGGCCGGCAAGGCGAGCGCCAGCAGCAGGACAGTACCGGCGGTGCCGAGCGTCATGCCTTCGCCGAGAACCTCGAAGAACAGCTTCTTCCAGCCGCGCACGCGGAAGCGGCGGAAGAAAATGGTGATGTCCTCCCACATGTCGACCGCCCGGAACCCCGCGTTCCACAACGTCGAGTCGATCCAGCTGTCGATCCGCAGCAGGTAATGGCGTTTGAGCCTCGGCTTCTCTTCCGGCTTGTCGGTATTCTGCACGCTAAAACCAGCCCTGCCCAATGCTGTGCTTGACGCCGGGCCTTCGAGAGGCCAGTTGTGGCCTGCGCTGCGAGGATCGGCATTTGCTGATAAATGGTCGATTTGCGCTTAGGAAACAAGGAAAAACCGGTGCGAAGCTTGCGTTCCGTGCCGAAAGGTAAACGATGACGGGCGAACCGTTCTGGAAGACCAAGGCTTTGGCCGAGATGAGCGACACCGAATGGGAGTCGCTGTGCGACGGCTGCGGCCTCTGCTGCCTCAACAAGCTTGAGGACTGGGACACCGGCGATGTCGTCTTCACCTCTGTCGCCTGCAAGCTGCTCGACGGGGAAAGCTGTCGTTGCAAGGACTACGACAACCGCATGGCGACGGTTCCGGACTGCATCCGCCTCACGATAGAGAGCGTCGAGACCATCCACTGGCTTCCGCCCACCTGCGCCTACCGCCTCATCCGCGACGGCGAGGATCTCTACTGGTGGCATTATCTCGTCTCAGGCGACCGCGACACGGTGCATCAGGCCGGCATCTCCGCCCAGGGGCGGACGGTGTCGGAGGAAGATGTCGACGTCGAGGACTTCGAGGACTATGTCGTCGACTGGCCCCTGACCGTCGGCCTCGACCCGAAAGCGGCCCGCGGGTGATGACATGACACGGCCTCTCGCGTTGAATATTGTCAAGTAAAACACCCCGTAAAGCGTCCTTGCCGATTAAGCCCCCATTAATCGCGAGCATTTAAAACGTTTCATTACATTGTATCCGGTGCGGGGGCTCGGTTTCGTTGATCATTTTTTACTTCGTTCCCTCGGTTTCATCTTGGTAAGGTCGGGAGGGACGGAACGTGCTGCGATTTATCGAGACCTACGGCAAGGCCTGGCGCGATCCGGTGCGCCGGCAGGCCCTTGCCGATGCCTACGTGCCGATCGTTCGCGGCTTCCTGCTGCCGGGCTGCGCCTACTACGTCTTCGTCACCTGGGGTCATTGGCGCGATGAAACCGGACGCGAACTTGCGATCCTGGGCGGCATCAGCGCGCTGACCGCGCTTGCCTACTGGCTGATGCGCCAGTCCGTGCTGGGTCGTCCGAAGGTAAGCCTCGGCGTGCTGGAGGCCTGCGGCGTCCTCACCAACGTCCTCATGTATTCCAATGTACTCGCCTACATGCTGCTGCATTTCGAGCCGTCCAAGCTCATCTACTTTGTCCTGATGGCGGTGGTGTTCTCGACCTCTGGTGTCACATTGCGGGGAACGCTCTTCAGCATCGTGCTGTCCATCGGCTCGCTGTTCTGGTTCGCCGGCGGTGCGGATCAGGAAACGCGCGAGCAATTTGTCTTCATCGGCATCGCCACCTCGTTCGCCGCGTTCGGCATGGCCTCGCTGCTGCGCAAGGCGATCCTGAAGCAGATCGAGGCACGTCTTGCCGCCGACGAAATGGCGGCCAGGGCCCAGGCGCTCGCCCGTACCGACATGCTGACCGCTCTGCCCAATCGCCGCTCCATGTTCGCCGAGCTCGATGGTCTGGTCGCGTCCGGCAAGCCGCTCTGGCTCGGCATCGTCGATCTCGACGGCTTCAAGTCCATCAACGACGTCTATGGCCACCTGATCGGCGACCGCCTGCTTGGCGCTGTCGTCGAACGGCTGGCGGAGGAGGCCTCGAAGGGCGACATCCTGCTTGGCCGCATCGGCGGCGACGAGTTCGCGATCATCGTTCCCGGCGACCGTCCGCCGGCCGAGATCGAGGCGCTCGGCGACGCCATGATCGGACGTCTGGCGCTGCCGTTCCAGATTTCGCTGCTGTCGCTGTCGGTCGGCGCCTCCGCCGGCTTTGCCCATTTTCCCTCGATGGGAGCCTCCGGTGCCCAGCTCTACGAGCGCGCCGATTACGCGCTCTACAAGGCAAAGGCGCATCGCCGCGGCCGCACCGTGCTGTTCGACAGCGACGAGGACGAGGAGATGAAGGAGAACGTGGCGATGGAGCGGGCGCTGCGCGAGCATGATCTGAACGCCGAGCTCTACCTTCTGCTGCAGCCGCAATACTCCCTGCGGGAAAACGCCATCACCGGCTTCGAGGCTCTGGCCCGCTGGCGGTGCGACGGACTGGGCGAGGTCCAGCCGGACAAGTTCATCCGCATCGCCGAGCGCTCCGGCCTCATGCGTCGGGTCACCGACATCCTGTTTGCCAAAGGGCTCGAAACGCTCGCAAGGCTGCCTGCCGACATGAGCCTGTCGTTCAATCTCTCAGCCCGCGATCTCGTCGATCGCTCTGTGGCTGCAGGTCTCCTGCGCATGATCGCGGCGCGCGGCATCGCCGCCGACCGGGTGGAGTTCGAGATCACCGAAACCGCCGTCATGGCCGACCTGCCGCTCGCCCGCCTGATCCTGGAAGACCTGAGCGCCGCCGGCTGCCGGATCGCGCTTGACGATTTCGGTTCCGGCTATTCGAGTTTCCGCTATATCGACCAGTTGCCGCTCAACAAGGTGAAGGTCGACAAGAGCTTCGTCCGCCAGGTCGCCCACAGCGTCACCTCGCGCGAGATCGTTGCGGGCGTCATCGCGCTCTGCCAGCGCCTCGGCCTGCGCAGCGTGCTGGAAGGCGTGGAGACCGACGCCGAACTCGCCGTCGTCCTGCCGCTCGAGCCGGATCTCATCCAGGGCTACTACTTCGGCCGCCCCATGACCGCCGACGAAGCCGTTGCCGTCGCCGCGACGCAAGGGGTGCGCAACGCGGATAACCGGTCGGCGAGCGCCGCGACGGTTTAACTGTCGACCGACTTCCGCTAGACTTCAGGTCGATCTTTTGTGGGTCAAAGATCTGGAGGAAGCGCAATGATCGATTTCACGACGACGACCGGCTTCTACAATCAGGTCGGGTTTGTCTTCCTGGCGATCTCGGTGGTCGTTTTCGTTGTCTACTACGCTCGCCGCCGACACAACTGACGGTCATCGCGGAGCAGTCTCCCGCCTATCCCCCTGAGAAGTTCAGCCCCTCCCTGACCCTTCACCCGGCCCCGCCGCCCGGCCATGTCGCCAGCGCCTGCTCGGCGACGGCCTGCAGCTTCTCGCGGCTGAAACCGGCCTTGGCCTGAACCGCCAGCCCATGCACCATCGCCAGCAGGAAGGCAGCCAGCGCTTCCGGGTCGGCGTTGTCAGGCAGGTCGCCCTCCGCCTTTGCCCGTTCGAACCGCTGCCGCAATTCCTCCTCGCCGACGGCGCGGGCATCGATCAGCGCCTGCCGCACCGGTTCAGCCTCGTCCGATCCCGCCAGCAGCCCGTTGATGCCGAGGCATCCCGGATGGGTCTGGAATCGGGTGTGCAGGTCGATCGCGCTGTGCAGGATGTAGGATGCCACCTCGCGTGACGTTTTTTGTGCATGCGCCTGGGGAATGAAGTCGAGATAGCGTTCGTAATAGTGGTCTAGCGCCCGGCGGAACATCGCTTCCTTGTTGCCGAACGCCGAATAAAGGGCAGGGCGCTCCACGCCGGTCGCCTCCGTGAGGTCGGCATAGGACGCGCCCTCGTAGCCCTTGCGCCAGAAGACACACGTCACCGCGTCGAGTGCCTTGTCCACGTCGAATTCCCTGGGACGTCCCATCAGTCCGCTCCGATCAATTTCATAACGACCATTAATAAACCGCTTGACAGCCTTTGTCCACATTCCGTAACACTCATTACGTAATGACCGTTATGAAATTGAAGCGCGACGGCCGACGTCCCGTCCGGCGGCGCTGAACAGTCTCTTTGAAAGGATACCCATGTCTCAGCAGTTCAAGGGCAAGGTCGCCCTCGTCACCGGCGGCTCGCGCGGCCTCGGCGCCACAATCGCCGAAACGCTCGCCGGTTATGGCGCCGATGTCGCGATCAGCTACGCCGCCTCCGCCGAGAAGGCCGAAGCGGTCGTCGAAAGGCTGAAAGCGAAAGGCGTGCGCGCCATCGCCATCAAAAGCGACCAGTCCGATCCCGCCTCCGCCCGGCCATTGATCGACAAAGTCATCGCCGAATTCGGCCGTCTCGACATCCTCGTCAACAACGCCGGCGTCGCGATCCAGGGCCATATGGTCGATGATCCCAACCTCGACTGGACCGCCTACGACCGCAACTGGCAGGTCAACGTCACCGGCACGATCGCCAATACCCGGGCGGCTGCCTCGAAGCTTGCCGAGGGCGGCCGCGTCATCTTCATCGGCTCGCGGCTCGGCTCCGTCGTTCCGTTCCCCGGCGTCGCCGACTACGCAGCCACCAAGACCGCGCTCGTCGGCTATGCCCGCGGCATCGCCCGCGAACTCGGGCCCCGCGACATCACCGTCAATGTCGTGCAGCCGGGCATCATGCCGACCGACATGGCGGCGGAGGTGGCGGGCGAACTGCCGAACCGCGACGCCATCCTCGACATGCACCCGATCCGCCGCATCGCCACGCTGGAGGAAGTCGCCGAAACCGTCGCCTTCCTCGCCGGCCCGCACGCCGGCTACATCACCGGCTCCACCATCGACATCGCCGGGGGCATTGGAACCTGAGGCTTGAAACAAGACGGCGCGATCATTTTCCGATCGCGCCGCGCCCCTTCACGTCCCCATCCGCTTCCAGATCAACTGATCCAGCGACAGCCGCCCCGGTCCCTTGGCGATGACGATCAGCAGGCAGCCGGCCCAGGTGCCGTGGGTCGGCCAGGCATCGGGATAGACGAAGATCTGGATCACCAGCGTCATGCCGAGCAGCGCCAGCGCCGAAAGACGGCTGGCGAGACCAATCACCAGCAACATCGGGAACAGATGTTCCGCTATCGTCGCGAGATGCGCCGACAGCCAGGGCGAGAGCAGCGGCAGCCGGTATTCGTTTTCGAACAGGAAGAGCGCGCTGTCGGATACAGACCAGCCGTCGAGCTTGGTCTGGCCGGAGCGCCAGAATACGCCGGCGATCGAAAGCCGCGCCACGAGCGCGACGAGATCGTGCGGGATCCGCTCCAGAATGGCGCGTCCCGATGCGAGATTGCGGGCAAGCGGGCGGTCGGGCAGGGCGCCCATGGTGTGGTCGTCATGCATCATGGTCGTCCTCCGGGAGTATGTCGGTAAAGGCGCCGGTGGTCAGCAGACCGGCGAGGTTTCGGGTCAGATCGAATTGGTCGGTCTCGGCCATCGCCAGCGTCGCCGCCATTCCGAGCTGTTCCCCCTCGGCAAGAGCCGACAGAAAGGTCGCCCCGCCCGGCGGCAGGCGGTGAACCTCGACCAGCATGGCCGGGCGGACGACGAGCGCGTCCTCGCCGATCCATGTCTCGACCGGGTGCGGCGTGCCGCCTTCGGCGTTCATCGCCCAGATCGTCACGACCGGGTGGGGCGAGCGCAGGATGGCGGTGGAGGGATGCGGCTGAAGCCTTATGTCGCCCAGCCGCTCCGGCGGGATCGCGGCCAGCCGTTCCGGAACAAGCGGCGCGGCATCGGCGGCGTGGTAGGCGCGGCTTCGCGCTGCCTCCAGCCGGATCACGTCAGGCAGATAAGGCAGGCCCGCGACCGGCTCGAACCCGGCGACGAAGTCCGCGAAGCCGTCGCCATAGGTCAGAAGCAGCGGCGAGCGCGGCGGATCGGCTGCCACGTATTCGCCGGCCATGGCGGCGAAGAAGTCCGCGCCGACGATCCGCTCCGTTGCGGGAAAGCGCGAGGCGAGCGCGCCGGTCAGCCCGACGCGCACATTGTTGCGATAGACGCCGAACCGGCGCTCGGGGCGCGGCGCGGTCCAGCTTGTCAGGCCCTCGGGCACCGGGCTTTCCCGGTCGGTGAGGGCGGCGGCGAAACGCTCTTGCGTGGCGGTCGACATGGCGTCACGCGGCCCGGCTTTGCGCGGCGCGGGAAAGGATCGCGCCTGCGGCTTCCGCTTCGGATCTTAGAATTGGCCAGTCCGGAACGTCATTGTCCCATTCGATCAGCGTCGCCATCGGTCCGGTTCGGGCGATCACCTCGTCATAGAGGGCCCAGACCGGGTCCTTGACCGGCGTGTCATGGCTGTCGATCAAAAGCGGTGCGCCGGCATCGTCCACCGTCTCGGAATGGCCGCTCAGATGGATTTCGCGCACCGCCTCCAGCGGGAATTGCGCAAGATAGGCGCGCGGGTCGAGATTGTGGTTGATCGAGGCGACGAACACGTTGTTGACGTCGAGCAGCAGCCCGCAGCCGGTGCGGCCCACGATCTCGCGCAGGAAAGCGGTTTCCTCGATCGTGCTTTCCTCGAACACCAGATAGGTCGCCGGGTTTTCCAGCAGCATCTGCCGCCCGAGTGTGTCTTGCACCTCGCTGACATGCGCGGCGACGCGGGCAAGCGTCTCTTCGGTGTAGGGCAGCGGCAGGAGGTCGTTGAGAAACACCTCGCCATGGCTGGACCAGGCCAGATGTTCCGAAAAGCTTTCCGGCTCGTAGCGATCGCAGAGTGTCTTCAGCCGAAGAAGATGGTCACGGTCGAGCGGCTGCATCGCCCCGATGGAGAGGCCGACGCCGTGGACGGACAGCGCATAGTCTTCCCGCAGTCGCGCAAGCTTGGCATGCGGCGGGCCGCCGGCCCCCATGTAGTTTTCCGCATGCACCTCGAAGAAGCCGACCGGCTGCGGGCCGGCGTCGATGCTCGTAAAATGCTCCGGCTTGAAGCCGACGCCCGGTCGGGCGGGAAGGCGGGACGGTTTCATGGAGGTCTCTCCGGTTCGGTCGTGGTCCCTCTCCCCGCTGGCGGGGAGAGGGTTGGGTGAAGGGCGTGCTTCGCTTCGCGCCTCAGGCCGGCGTCAGCGAGCCCTTGCCATTAGGCGTTTCCATGGTTTCGCAGGTGCCGGCCGGAACGAGCTTCCAGGCGTTCTTCTGGTAGTCCATGGTGGAGGTGCCGGCGCAGGTCGTGCCGGGGCCAGCGGCGCAATCGTTCTGGCCCTTCAGCGCCACGCCGTAGCACTTCTCCTTGGTGGCATCCTGGGCCATGGCGGGCAGGCCGCCGGCGAGAACGAGGGCGGCGGCGAGCGAGGCTGCGAGCGCGTTGCGGTTGGTCGTCATGTCTGGTGTCCTTGCTATCTGTCTTGTCTGGATTTGGCGGTGGATCGGTTTTCAGGAAATCAGGCCGGCGTCAGCGAGCCGTGGGCGCCATCAGGCGTCATCATCGTGGTGCAGGTGCCGGCGGGCACGAGCTTGAAGGACTGCTTGTCGTAGTCCATGGCCGAATGGCCGGCGCAATCATGGCTGCCGGCGGCGCAATCGTTCTGACCTTTAAGGGCGATGCCGTAGCACTTTTCCTTCTCGGCATCCTGCGCGGCGGCCGGGACGGCGATCGTGGCGAGAGCGGAAGCGAGCGAGCCGGCCAGCGCCAGCGTGACAAAACCGTTTTTCATCGTTAGTTCTCCTCAGAGTGCCGAGCCGTGATTGGCTTGGTCATCGGGAGCTACGGACCGCTGCGGCGAAACGTTACGCTGCCTGATCGGAAAAAATTCGCGATCGGATCGTGTGGCGAGGCGGCAGTGAAAAGAAATCGAAGGCAGTTCAACGGCTTGTCCGAAAAATCAGCCTTTCGATGACATCTCGGTAACGAAAGCGTGTGGCGACGCGTAGAGGGTAATGTGAGGCGGCCTGAGCGTGAGGTGCAATGGGCGGAATGGATGCGAAGCGCGCTTGATGGCGACGCGGCGTCCTACGACCGTTTCCTGCGCGCCGTGACGCCGCACCTGCGCGCCATGGCGCGGCGCCGCTGCGACCAGTTCGGGGCTTCGGCCGGAGAGGCCGAGGATATCGTCCAGGAGGTCCTGATCGCCGTTCATCTGAAACGCGGCACCTGGGATCCGGAACGCCCCATCGGCCCGTGGCTGTCGACGATCGTGCGCAACAAGCTGATCGACGCGCTGCGCCGTCGCGGCCGCAGGGTCGATGTGCCGCTGGAAGACGTCGTGGCGACGCTGGAGGCGGAAGACGCGAACGTCGCCGACAGGCTCGATGCGGAGAGCGTGCTCTCGCGCCTGAAGGAGCCGCAACGCGACATCGTCCGCTCCATATCTCTCGAGGGAGCGGGTGTGAAGGAAACGGCCGAACGGCTGAAGATGAGTGAAGTGGCGGTCAGGGTGACGCTGCACCGGGCGCTGAAGGCGCTGTCCACCCTTTACCGGAGTGAAGCATGAAGACGGATGAACTGATCAGGCTTTTGTCGGAAGATGCGCCGGTGCGGATGCGCTACCGTCGTGCGCTGGCGGCTGCCATCGTCTTCGGCGCTGTCGCCGCCGTTTCCCTCCTGCTGTCAACCTATGGCCTTCGTCCCGATCTCGCCGACCAGATCGAAACGCTGCGGGTCGCCTTCAAGATCGGCGCCAGCCTCTTGGCAGCGGTGCTGGCCTGCCGTCTCGTCCTGCGGATTGGCCGGCCGGGCCTGTCTGTCCGCGGTGCCGCGCTCTCCCTGCTGGTGCCGCTCGGCCTGCTCGTCCTTGCCGTCGCCGCCGAACTCGTCGTCCTGCCGCAAGCCGACTGGATGCCGAAACTGCTCGGCCGCAACGCCACCTTCTGCCTCGTCCTGGTGCCGACGTTGTCTTTCCTGCCGCTGGTCGCGTTGCTCTGGGCCATGAGGAATGGCGCGCCTGACAACCCCGGCCTGGCCGGTGCCGCCGCCGGCATTGCCGCGGGCGCCATCGGCGCCACGGTCTACGCGTTGCATTGCCCCGACGACAGCCCGCTCTTCGTCGCGACCTGGTACCCGCTGGCGATTGCGATCGTCACGATCGCCGGCTACGGCGCCGGTCGCCGCGCCCTGCGCTGGTAGCAGTTGCTCAGCCGGTCGCCCGGTCGCCGCGCATCATCCAGATAAAGAAGATCCCTCCGACAAGCCCGGTGATGATGCCGAGCGGCATGTCCTGCGGCGGGATCAGCGTGCGCGCGACGATGTCGGCCGCGACAAGGAAGATCGCGCCGCCGAGCGCCGAAAGCGGCAGCACCCGTCGGTAGTCGCCGCCGACCACGAACCGTACCAGATGCGGGATCATCAGCCCGATGAACGAGATCACCCCGGAAAAGGCGACCGCCGCGCCGGTCAGCAGCGCGCAGACGACGAACACCGTCAGGCGGAAGCGTTCGGCCGGAATGCCGAGCGTCGTGGCGGTCTCGTCGCCGAGCGTCATGGCATTGAAGCTGCGGGCCTTGGCGATCAGGTAGGTGCCGCAGCCGAGAAGCACCGCCAGCGGGTAGGGCAGGTAGTCCCATTGTGCCAGCCCCAGTCCGCCCAGCATCCAGAACACCACCGTATGCGTGGCGCGCGGATCGCCGAGCAGAATGGCGAGGCTGCCGAGCGAGGTGATGACGAAGGAGATCGCCACCCCGGTCAGCACCAGCCGGCTGGCATTGCCGGCCCGGTTGAGCCTCGCGATGCCGACCACCAGCGCTGTGCTCGCGATCGCGCCGCCGAAGGCGAAGAGCGGCACGGTGACCAGACCGAGAAACGTGCCGGTGTGCAAAAGCACGATGATCGCCCCGAAGGCCGCGCCCGAGGAAATGCCGAGCAGATGCGGATCGGCGAGCGTGTTGCGGGTTACCGCCTGCAGCGCCGCGCCGACCAGCGCCAGACCGGCGCCGACCATGGCGCCGAGCAGCACGCGGGGAAGCCGCACCTGCCAGACGATGTTGTCCCGGCCGGCCGACCAGTCCTGCTCCATTCCTGTCACGCCGAGATGGCTGGCGATGATCTTCCACACCTCCGACAGCGGAATATTGGTCGATCCCACCGAGACGGCGAGCATGATCATGGCGGCGAGACCCACCGTCAGCCCTGCCACCAGCACCGGGGTGAGGTGAATGAGGGCATGGCGCGGCCCGCTGACGTATCCGCGATGGCTCATTACTGGGTCGAGCGCTGGAAGGCGTCGGCGAGCGTCTTCACCGCGTTGATGTTGCGCGGACCGGGCGTCGCCTCGACATAGGGCAGCACGACGAAGCGGTTGTTCTTCACCGCCGGAATATCCTTGAAGGCCGGGTTGTCACGCATGTAGGCGATCTTCTGCTCCGCCGTCACCTCGCCGTAGTCGACGATGACGACCACCTCCGGATTGCGCTCGATCACCGGCTCCCAGCCGACCTCGGTCCAGCTGGTCTCGACATCCTCCATGATGTTGACGCCGCCGGCAGCCTCGATCAGCGCCGTCGGCATGCCGAAGCGGCCGGCCGTGAACGGCTTTTCCTCGCCGCTGTCATAGACGAACACCTTGAGCGGCTGCGTTCCCTCCGGCACGGATGCGGTCGCCTCGGCGATCTGCTTGCGGTAGCCCGCGACCAGCGCCTCGGCCTTTTCGGAGACGCCGAAGATCCGGCCCAGATTCAGGATGTCGGTATACATGTCCTCCATCGAGGACTTGTCCTTCTTCATGATGTGAATGCAGCTCTCGGTCAGCTCGTAGACCTTGATGCCGAACGGCTCCAGCGTCTCAGGCGTCACCTCGCCGCCGACCTTCATGCCGTAGTTCCAGCCGGCAAAGAACAGGTCGGCATCGGCTTCCAGCAGCACTTCCTTGGTCGGATACTGCGGCGCGATCTCCGGCAGGTCGCCGAGCTTCGCCTTCATCTCCGCGTCCATCTTGTACCAGCCGGAAATGCCGGAAATCCCGGCCATGCTGCCGGTGAGATCGAGCGCCAGCATCATGTCGGTGAGGTTCACGTCCTGAGAGATCGCCCGCTTCGGCGCTTCTTCGAACGTCACCTCGCGGTCGCAGCTCTTCACGGTGACCGGAAAGCCCGACGCAAGCGCGGTGGAGGCCGAAAGGGCGATAAAGGCGGAAAGGGCAATGGTGAAGCGCATCAAGGTCTCCCTGAAATGGTCTGGTCGAGATGAAAGGAAAATCGGGGCCGGCCGGTGGCCGGATGGGCGTCGATCACAGCTTCGACCGAAAAGGTCTCGCGGATCGCATGCGGGGTCAGCACATCGAGCGCCGGGCCGTACTGCACCTGCCGCCCGCGCGCCATGACAAGCACGGCATCGGCATGCGCCGAAGCGAGCGCCAGGTCGTGCAGCGAGACGATCACCGTCGCCGGCAGCCGCGAGAGCAGCGCCAGCACTTCGAGCTGGTGGCGGATGTCGAGATGGTTGGTCGGCTCGTCGAGGATCAGGATGTCGGGTTTCTGCAGGAGCGCCCGGGCGATCATCACCCGCTGCTTCTCGCCGCCCGAGAGCGAGGCGAAATTGCGCGGCGCCAGATGCTCGAGCGCCATCAATTGCAGCGCATCGCCGATCGCCGCGTAGGCCTCGTGCCGGTCCATGCGCCCCTGGTGCGGCGTCAGTCCGAGCTCCACGATCTCCGCGACTGTGAGGCCGAAATCGGTCGCCGGCTCCTGCAGCACGGTCGCGATGCGCCGCGCCACGGCCTGCGGCTTCATCCGCCAGATATCCTCGCCATCGATGGTGATCCGGCCGGCATCCGGCCTGTGATAGCGGTAGAGACAGCGCAGCAGGCTCGATTTGCCGGCCCCGTTCGGACCGACGATCGCCAGCATCTCGCCGGGCAGCACGGTAAAGGAAATGTCTGAAATGATCGGTTCGTCCGGAGAGCCGCGCATGGCGCCGCCCCAGGAAACACTTTCCACGCGAAGCCCCGCGGGCTTCACGCCGCTCAGTGTCGACGGCAATTGCATCCTTCAGCCTCCACGACGGACCTCGGGTCGCGGAAGGGCTGCGGCTGGCGGGAATCGGAAAAGGATCTCTCGAATGCCATCGTCGCTCTCCTCGGCACACCCCGGCCGGGTTTCGTTACACGTCGAGGCAGGTCTCCTGGCTTGCGGGTCAATGCGCTCCCGGACCTTCCCGGCCTTTTGGGCCAGTGGTTTATCCCGGTCGAACTCGCCGCTCACAGTTGCGGGGGCAGCCACGGTCTTGCGCCCTGTTGGGTACGTCGCACCGTGTTCCCTTTTAATCCCCTCGGGCTTTCGCGACCCTTGGAGAACCTTCAACGGAAGAAGGTGTAACAATGTAACGCGGGGGCGTCAATGGGCGATGGGGAGCGAAAGAGGGGAGGGGCGTGACAGGACTTTCGGCACTGGCGGCGGTGACCGGACAGGGCAGCTTCCGGTCAGGTGGACGATATCACGTACGGCCGAGTGTTACCTGAACAGCGTCAGCAGACTATCGGCACTCGTATTCGCGATGCTCAGCGACTGTATCGCCAACTGCTCCTGCGTTTGCAGCGCCTTCAGACGCGTGGAAGCCTCGTTCATATCGGCGTCCACGAGGCGGCCGATCCCGCTGTCGATGCTGTCTGTGAGCTTCGCAACGAAATCCGACTGCATGGAAATGCGTGACTGAAGTGCCCCAAGGTCTGCGGCCGCATCGATCGTCATCTCCAGCCAACCGTCGATCCGGGATAGCAGAAGACCCAGATCGCTTCCGTCCGTGACATCCACATCCATAATCGTGTACTCGGGAACGCCTGTTACACGGAAGTTGGAAAACAGCACGGGATTGGGGGCGTCTTGGCCGAACGCTTGGTTGTTGACCCCGTAGAAACCGGGACCAGAGTCGGCGGCTGATTGGGCCAAGAGGTCCCAAAATTCGAAGTCCCCGTCTACAACTCCATTCGGTCCGGCCCATTGGTCAAAAACCGCTTTCGTCACAGTTGCCGTATAGAGAAGTGCCCCGTCTTGGATGTCGAATTTGAATTCGTCTCCGTCATCCATCGTGAACGGCTCGGTAAAGGCAAATGTGTCAGTGGGGCTCGTGAAGTTCTCAAAACCACCATATGTTCTGCCATTTCCTCCAGTCGACGGGATCGTCTGCAAGAGGCCATTACCCACCGTAGTGAAAAGTGCAATTTCGCCTAGATTTACAGAGATTTTCTTGACGCCGAAGTTACCGCTCGCATCTCGCGTCGCAGACGCAACGACGGAGGCGCTGTTGCTGCCATCGGTGGAAAGCCAGTTCTCCCCGCTGAAAGTAGCGGAAGAAACGATACTGGTGAGTTGCTCCTTGAGCTGTTCGATTTCAGCCTGAACCTTGTAGCGATCAACACCGTCTTCTGTTGCCACGACAATTTTCGACTTCATCTCACTGATGACATCGACGACGGCCGTCATCCCGGCATAGGCGGTATCGACCTTCGCGCCCCCCAACCCCAGCGCGTCTTCCACCGCCGCTAGCGCCATGTTGTCGGAATGCATTGTCGTGGAAATCGACCAGTACGCGGCATTGTCGGAAGCCTGCCCCACCCTCATTCCGGTCGACACCTGGCGTTGCGTGTCCTGCATTTGACCAGCGATAGTACGGAGAGTTTGGAGCGCACTCATCGCTCCGATATTCGTGAGAATACTGGTCATGAAAACTCGGAAATGAAGAGATTCGCGCGGTCATCGCGCTGGAGAGAAGAGCGCCACTAAAGAGGCCGCATGGTAAACGAAGGGTTAACTCTCGGGTAGCATGCGAACTATTTCTGGTACCTGACCGTTCACGGATATGTGAAGCGCTGGCGCTTCATTTTTCCATTCCGTGGAGCGGTGACCAGCTGTCGACCGGAAGACCTCCGTCACCGCTTGTTTGTCGGCAATCAATCGCTCTAGGATTGGCGACAGAACGAAAGATGCGGGTCGGAAAATCCGCGAGTTGTCATGGGAGCCGCTGTTGCAGACCCTCAAACACGGACGTTGGCTCAACGAGCCGACGAAAGCGAAAATATCGGATGGCGAACTGTTCGTGGTGACGGACGCCAACACCGATTTCTGGCGAAAGACGCACTACGGCTTCGTCCGCGACACCGGCCACTTCTATGCATTTGAGACCGAAGGTGATTTCACCGCAGAGGTTCGGGTCCAGGCACATTTCGAGCATCTCTACGACCAGGCCGGCCTCATGGTCAGGCTCGACGAACGACGCTGGGTCAAGGCCGGGATCGAGTTCTCGGACGGACATGGCCTGCTCGGCAGTGTGCTGACCGATGAAACCTCCGACTGGGCCACGGGGCGATATGACGGTGACCCATCCGATTTCTGGATAAGGGTGACCGTGGAGAGCGGTGTTTTGAGGATACAGGCGTCAGGCGATGGCCGGACCTGGCCACTGGCCCGCCTCTGCCCGTTCCCGAAAGCGGATCGCTATCTGGTCGGTCCCATGTGCTGCACGCCCGAACGGGCAGGCCTGGAAGTGCGATTCAGTGAGTGGCGACTGGGGCCGGCCCTGGGAAAGGACATTCACGACCTGTCCTAGCCGCCAGACCCCTTCGTTTGGACGTCGGAACGTCTGCTTCTGGAGTAAATCGCCCTACCGCGAAGCAACCCGTCTTCCACCCTCGGCGAAGTCGTGCCACTGCTCCACCGTGCCGCGGAACACGTTGAGGTCGATCTTCTCGCTCACCCCGTGGGAGAGGCCGGAGCCGGAATACTGCCAGAACACCCAGTCGCGGTTCGGATAGACCTTGGACGGATGCTGGGCGACGGCCCGCAGCCAGAAGGGGTAGGTCTTGAAGTGGCCGGCGAGGTTGTCGGCGTAGAAATCCGGCGCGGTGTAGATCACCGGGCGCTTGCCGTAGTGGCGCTCCAGCATGTCCATGAACACCTGCATCTTTTCGCGCGCCTTTTCCGCCGAAATCTTGAAGCGGCAGTCAGACTGGTGGTTGTATTCCACGTCGATGACGGGCGGCAGAGCGTCGGGATCGTTCGGCACGTTCTTGATGAACCATTCGGCCTGCTGGCTCGCCACGCGGCACCAGTAGAAGAAGTGGTAGGCGCCGCGCTTCAGCCCGGCCTCCTTCGCCTCGCGCCAGTTCTTGGCGAACATCGGGTCGATGTGGTCGCCGCCGTCGGTCGCCTTGATATAGGCGAAGTTGGCGCCCTGGGTGCGAAGCTTCGGCCAGTCGATGTCGCCCTGCCAGCGCGACACGTCGACGCCGTGCACCGCGTAATGCTTCGGCTGCACCTTGCCGAAATTGATCGGCTTGGCATCGCGGAACTGCTGGGCATAGACCTTCAGCCGCCCGCCCTTCACGACCGGTGCCATCACCGTGTTCGGCCGGTCGGTCGGCGCGGCATAGCCCGACGCGCTCACGGCCGAAAGCGCCGGCGATTGCGCGGATCCGCCGGCCCAGGCGAGCTCATGCGTCTCCTCGCCACCTGACACCTTCGCCGGCGGCGTCGGCGCGATCGAGGCCGTCGTCTCGTTCGAGGTCTTCACCGAAAGCGCCGCCGTCGGGTCCGACGTCGAGCTGCAGCCGACGAGAAGCGTAGAGGCCAGAAGAAGGGCCGGAAGACAATTGAGACGCATCACTCACTCAACGGTTGGAGAAGGCGCCACCCCGCGATACCAGCGGCCGGCGCCAAGACAGGCCGAATCCTAACGAGACCTTACCGCCAAAAGATAAATGCAATCTTTATGGGCAGGGTTAACGGCGGGGCGGGGAGAGCGGGGAAGGGGCGGGCTCGCGGGATTGTGAATGGGGGGAGTTATTCGAGCAGGTCGTCGAGCATCGCCTCGAGAAACGCCTGCAGTTCCACGTCGCGCGCATCGCTCTCCGCTGCCGCCTTTGCCTGACGCCGGCATTCTTCCGTGAAGTCCGGCGAGCCCGTGTCGAGCGCGGGCAAATGCGCTGGCTTTGCAGCGGCTGTCTGTTCGGAAGAATTCCCGCTTGTCCTGGACATGGCGAAGTACCCGAGTGCGCCACGATCTATAGCACGGATCAGGACCCGCAACAAAGCGCGCGGACGTCTTGGCCCATCTCGGCTTCATCTTGAAGACCACGCCCAAAAGAGCTATCTAGAGACCTGTTAAAAGCACCATCAAGGATACTCTTCATGGCTCACCAGATCCTCGCCTCCACCACCGCCAGCGTCTCCGAGCTGAAGAAGAACCCGATGGGCACCGTCGCCGCCGGGGAGGGGTTTCCGGTCGCGATCCTCAATCGCAACGAGCCCGCCTTCTATTGCGTGCCGGCCAAGGCCTACGAGGCCATGCTGGAACGGCTGGAGGATCTGGAGCTGAACGCCATCGCCGATGCGCGCGAAGGCCAAGCGATCCACAAGGTCACGCTGGATGACCTATGAGCTCGCCTTTCTGGACGAGGCCCTGAAGGAGTGGAAGAAGCTCGACAGCCAGACCCGCGACCAGTTCAAGGCAAAGCTCGCCGAGCGCCTACAAAACCCCAAACTCCCCTCGGCCCGCCTGCATGGCGTCAAGGAACGCTACAAGATCAAACTCCGCAACGCCGGCTACCGGCTGGTCTACGAGGTGCGCGACCGGGAGCTTCTGGTGCTTGTCGTGGCGGTAGGCAAGCGGGAGCGGAACGAGGTGTACAAGGCGGCGGCGCGGCGGACGGGGGAGTGATTGACGTTATTAGTAGGAATGCTGCGCCTTCATGCTTGAGTCAGTAGACGTCGAAGAGCAGCGATTAAGGCGAATTTACGCCGGCATTCTGTCGATTGGATACTCCAACACCGATCTGAAAGCAGGCATAGCATGCCACAAGCGTAGCGACGTGGTCTCAACCTTGGGATTGCAAATTGGAGCTTCTCGACCAAGCCGCGAATAAGGTGTTGGCTGCCTGAATCGATACCACGCTTAGGCACGCTGTTCACATACCGGACGCATCACCAAGCTTGCATTTCGGCATTCGAGACAACTAAAATTTGCGATCGTTGTGGCTCGAACGTATACACTCAACGAAACGCGTGAAAACAGAGATATCGATCATGCATCTGGTCACCAAGTCTTACTTCGACACGTTCTGCGCAAATTTCGGAGCCCCTTACGATGAAGCCAAGAATTTTGAGGCTTTCACCGCCTTCTGCGCTTTCTCACGCTACTCCGCCGACAATGTTGAATCGACAGATTTGGTTTACGAGGGGGCAGACCCGGGGATCGATGGAGCATTTCTCTTCCTTGACGACCGGGCTGTCTTTTCTGCCGCTGAGCTTGAAGAAATATTCAAAACGTCGCGCCGAGAGTTTCACGTAACTGTTGTCCTGACGCAAGCCAAGCGATCGATAACGTGGTCGAAGCAAGAAGTGGACTCATTTGTTGCAGCCGTCACGGACTATTTGTCTGAGTCTCCTCAGCAACCCCACAGCCAATTTCTGGCGGATTTCAAAGTTATGTTCGAGTTACTTTTCAAAAACATCGGCCGCATCAGGGGTGACCTACCAGATTTACACGTATATTTTTTCACTGCCGCGCCCGACACTGAGGCGGTAGAAATCAACGCAGCTTTCGAAGCCGGCCTCAATGCGATCAAGGCGCTTGGATACTCGAGCGATACCAGACTTGTCAAAGCCCATCGCGACATAATCCATGAGTACTGGCTTGCGTCTGACGGTCCGGTCGAAGCGAGCATGGAAACAATTGGATATGCACCGTTCCCTGCGGCGCCGAACATTAAAAACGCTTACGTCGCTACCGTGAGAGCAAGAAGCTTTATTGATGCAATTCTCAAAGATAAGAATGGAGTGCCGCGAAAGAAGCTATTCGAGGAGAACGTTAGAGATTTCCTTGGAATTGACGTAGACGTGAATGCTGAGATCGCAGAAACACTTGGTGATACTGAGAAAAAGGCTCGGTTTGGCTTAATGAATAACGGTATCACTATTGTTGCGTCGAGCGTTCGACCTGCGGGTCAAGAGATCTATATCAGAGACTTCCAGATAGTAAACGGCTGTCAAACATCGAATGTTCTAATCGCACTCGATGATCAGACGGATGAGACTGTCAGTTTGATGATAAAGTTGATCGAGGCTGATGAAGCTGCCGTGATCGACGACATTGTTCGAGCGACGAACCGTCAGTCTAAAGTAGAGGATGCTCAGTTTATATCCGCCATGGCGGTGCTTCGAGACCTAGAGCGGTATTTCAATGCTCGCGGTGCAGGGGAACCCAATCGTCTGTATTGCGAAAGACGAAAAGGTCAATATGGACCCGAAAATGTGGCACCCGTCAGGATATTCGATGTTAGGGAGACGGCGAGATGTTTCGCCGCAATGGTTATGATGCGACCGGATATTGCCAGTCGTTATCCTAACCGTCTTACTGGAGAACTGTTGTCTGAGGTCTATGGCGCGGGACGGCCGGAAGAGGATTACTACACGGCTTGCTTCTGTCACTACCGTCTGCGGATGCTAACGTCCAACAAGCGATTTGATGGAAAATATTCGAAACTGCGTTGGCATATCATCACGGCAGCAACGAAGTACTGTCAGGCAAAATACAAGGATTGGGGGTGCAAGACGCGTAATGAAGCGTTGTATAATATTTTTGGGTCGAATGAAGGCGAGTGGTTCGAAAGACTGGAAAAACTTATAGCGACCAGCATCCCGGATCCGGATGTGTCACGGGACGTACTTAAATCACAACCGCTGACCAATGTCACTTTGGCAAATGTGGATAGTCTCCTCTGAGATGATGTGTCTTATTTAGCTGCATAACATCTCCCTTTCGGCAAAGCTGACCGCTTAACTCGCTGGTCTCCGCATTTACAGCATCTCCTTGCAGTCCTCATTTTGCCGCCGGCGTGCTCTTGGCGTGATATTTGGACATAGTGAAGCCTCCACGAAGTTGTTATCACTATGGAGCGAGGTCCACTCTTGACGTAAAGCCGCCTTCTGTGTCCCATCAACAGGGCTATCGACAACGTAACGCCCCCCGCTCACCCCTTGGGCGAAATCGCCAGATACGCCATCCGTTTCATCTCCTGCCGGGACTTCGTCACGACATCGAGAATGAGCCCGGTGAAGATCGACAGAAACCCGGTGATGACCATGCCGACGGAGAGGACGGCGGTGGGCAGGCGCGGCACGAGGCCGGTTTCGAGCCAGGTGATGACAACAGGGATCGAGATGCCGATGGCGAGTGCCACAAGCACGAGGCCGATGGTCGAGAAGAATTTCAGCGGCCGCTCGTCCTTGATCAGGCGCGCGATCAGCATCAGGATGCGCCAGCCGTCGCGGAAGGTGTTGAGCTTGGAGACCGAGCCCGGCGGGCGCTCCTTGTAGGGGGCGGAAATCTCGGCCATCGGCATGCGCATTTCGAGCGCATGGACGGTCAGTTCCGTTTCGGTCTCGAAGCCGCTCGACATCGCCGGGAAGGATTTGACGAACCGGCGCGACAGCACCTTGTAGCCGGAGAGCATGTCGCTCGTCTGGCGGCCGAAGAACATGCGCACCATCTCGGTCAGCATCACATTGCCGAGCCGGTGGCCGGGGCGATAGGCCTCGACGGCGGTGGAAACGCGGGCGATGTTGACGAAGTCGACACCCTCGGCGAGAACGCTGTCGATCGCCTGTGCCGCGGCCGGGGCCGCATAGGTGTCGTCGCCGTCGACCAGCACATAGACGTCGGCGTCGATGTCGGCGAACATGCGCCGGACGACCTGGCCCTTGCCCTGTCGCGTTTCGGACCGCACGACAGCACCCGCCTCGCGGGCGATCTCGGCCGTGCCGTCCTTGGAATTGTTGTCATAGACGTAGATCGTCGCCTGCGGCAGAGCCAGGCGGAAATCGGTCACCACGGAGGCGATCGTCGTCGCCTCGTTGTAGCAGGGCACCAGCACGGCGACGCGCGGCTGCGCCTGCTGCGCCGTCTTGCGGCCGCCGGAAGAGCGATTGACGTCGTACAAAGCAACCATGCGCGATCTGTCCCAGCTTTATTTGAAGTGACGGCAGGAATCCCCGGAAGCCTGCTTCTGTCAAACGGTTCTGACTGTTAATGTTAAGATCGCCGGAGTTTAGATTGGGTTGATGATCGCGGTTTTTATTTGCTTCCAATTTTAATTAAGTTTTTCTCGTCGTTTTTTACCATATATTTACGAATTTGGCCCCGTCACTTATCTCGGGGGCGGCTATGGAGTAAGGGATGCGTCGAGATATCCCGACCGCTCCGGAGTCCCGCGTGTCCATGTCCCGCCTGAACCATCGCCTTCTCATCCTCATCCTTGGCCTCGTCGGCTGGGTCGGCTTCATCCTTGTCCGCTTTCCGGGCGAGATGAACCCCGACAGCCAGAGCCAGCTGGAGCAGGCGATGACGGGGACCTACAACGACTGGCACCCGCCGATCATGGCGCGCCTCTGGTCGCTGTTCCTGTCGGTGAGCGATGGGGTCTGGACCATGTTCGTCTTCCAGATGGTCTGCTGGGCGCTCGCCTTCGTTCTCCTGGCGCTGACGCTCGCCCGCCTCGGCCATCGCGTCGGCGCCTGGGCCGTTTTCCTCGTCGGCTTCTTCCCGCCCTTCCTCATGCAGATCGTCAACATCCACAAGGATGTCGGTCTCGCCGCCACAGTCATGCTGGCGGTGGCGCTCGTCGCCCGCACGCGCCTTGCAGGCGAGAAGACGCCGCTCTGGGCGGCCGTCATCGCCGGTCTGCTGCTTCTCTATGCCGGTCTGGTGCGCACCAATGGCTGGTTCGTCGTGCTGCCGGTGGCGCTCTGGATGCTCTGGCCGGCGGGCCTGCGCCGCCCCTTGCGCTCCGGTCTGCTCATGGGCCTTGCCGCGCTCGTCCTGGTGCTGCCGAGCGGCATGATCAATCACGGCCTGCTCGGCGCCCGCGATGCGGGTGCGCTGCGCACGCTGCAGATCTTCGACATGGCCGGCATCGCCCATGTCTCCCGCGATCTCTCCGGTCTCGAAGGCCATATCACGCTGGAAGAGATCGACGAGTGTTATACGCCCGTCATCGCCGACACCTTCTATCATGCCCGCCGCTGCGGCTTCCTCTGGGATCGCATCGCCGGCTCGCCGGATACGCCGACCGGGCTTGCGACCGACATTCCGGGTGCGGTGGCCACCGAACCGGCAAGCCTTGGCGGCATGTGGGTCTCCGCCATCGCCCGCCATCCGCTCGCCTGGGCCGAACATCGCCTGCGCCATTTCAATGCCGCCATGCAGTTCCTGATCCCCGGCCACCAGGCCGCACTGCCGGCGATCCACGCGATCGTCGATGGCCAGCCGGCAGCACTGCCGCCGCTGGAAGGTGCGGCCCGGATCATGGACCTCGTCCGCTACGGCCCCTGGGCCACGCCGGCGCTCTGGCTGGCGCTCGGTCTCGGAGTGCTCATCATCACCCACGACGCCCGCCGTCGCGGCGATCCGCTCGCCACGCTGTCCTTGGCGCTGACGCTCGCCGGCTGTTCCTACATGGGCGCCTTCCTGTTCATCGGCGTCGCCAACGACCCGCGCTACGGCCTGGTCGGCGGCGCGACGATCCTCACCGCCGTCGCGCTTCTGATCCCCGGCTTCACCGATTACGTCCGCCGCTTCTCCGACCGCCTGTCGCTGGCGACCCTGATCGCGGTGGCCACCGTCATCGCCATGCTGGCTTACCGCGCCAGCGTGCCGGATGCGCTCTACGTGGCGCTGCGCGGAACGCTTTAAGGTTCTCAGCCGGCAAGCCAGCTCTGGATCAGATACCAGCCGCCGGCGATCATCGCGGCGGAGAACAGCACCGAGAGCACGGCGAGCAGCAGCCCGGCGCCCACCGCCATGCCGTCGCGTTCCGCAAGACCGAGCGCGATCATCAGCACCGAGAGGCCGGGAAGCACGTTGCCGAACGGGATCGGCAGTGCGATCAGCACACCCATCAGGAACACCACGAGCCCGAGCGGGCGCAACGCGCCGGCATCGGCCAGGCCCGGCCAGCGCGGCTTCAGCCAGCCGTCGATGCGCTCCAGCGTCCGCGCGCCGCCGGATGCCATGCCGAGCACCAGATTGCGCGGCACGCCGACGCGCGAAAGCCGCCCCGGCAGCGCAAATTCCGGCGATCCCGCCACCATCTGCAGCGACAGGATGGCAAGCGCGGTGCCGAAGATCATGCCGGCCGGAATGCCGGGCGTCGGAATGATCGCCGGCAGCGAAAAGACCGCCAGCACCAGCGCCGTCTGATGGTCGCCGAGACCTTTCAGCAGCTGCCCGAGCGTCGCGCGTCCCTTCGGCAGCAGGCCGGGCAGGGCGGCAAGCTTCGCCCGGAGGCCGCCCGGTCGCCTGGCTCCTGTTGTCTCATCCATTCCGCCGGTCGCGTTACTGTCCTGCATGGGCCTCGGTTCGTGTTGCGCCGGAACCGTCCAGTTCGGCGATCAGGTCCTTCATCTCGGCGATTTCCTCGCGCTGGGTCTCGATGATGCCGTCCGCCAGCGAGCGCACGCGCGGATCGTCGATATGGGCGCGCGACGAGGTCAGGATGGCGATCGAGTGGTGCGGTATCATCGCCTTCATATAGGCGACGTCACCGACGGTTTCCTGGCTGCGCAGCAGAAAAAGCGACAGGCCGAACACGATGGCCGCGCCGGCGAGGATCGCCATGTTGGCGGTCCGGTTCGGATACATGCCCCACATGAAGACCAGCATGACGATCGCCATCGAAGCGCCCATGTAGAGGGCTGCGAACACGCGGGTCTCGCTGAAGAACACGTGGTCCAGCGCATAGGTGTTGAGATACATCAGCGCGAACATCAGCGCCGTCGAGACGCAGATCATCGCGGCAAAACGCAGGTAGGCCATGGTTTCTCTCCGTTCTTGAGGTGTACCGGAGCAAAACGTCTGGAAGGCGGAGAGGTTCGCGGGAAGGGTTTCGCCCCGCGGGGCAGAGGGACGTTCTGCACCCGCAGGGCTTCCAGACCCTGTCCATTTGCCGTCCGGTCGAGGGGATGACCGTCTGATAGGCAGCCGGGGGGCGGCATGTCTGTCCGTGGCGCGAGGCGGTGGCGTTCGCCGACGGACCTATAGCAATTATGTTTTATAACTATCTATTTTACAATGGTTAGATTGTGTCATAATGCTGTCACGCAATCAATTTGTGTTACAATCACACGCCTACATCCCGATCACGAGTTTCGCGGCAATACCCCACATCACCAGCGCGATGACGCCCTCCAGAACGCGCCAGGCGGCCGGGCGCGCAAAGAGCGGCGCCAGAAACCGCGCGCCATAGGCAAGGGCGAAGAAGAAGGCGAACGATGCCGCCGTCGCTCCCAGTGCGAAGGCCACCCGCTCGCCCGGAAACTGCGTCGAGATCGATCCCAGCAGCACAACGGTATCGAGCCACACATGCGGGTTCAGCCAAGTGAGAGCGAGGCAGGTGATAAGCGTCGCCTTCAGGCTCGGCACTGCCGCACAGTCCACCGTCAGCGCCGCCTTGCCCGTGAAGGCGGAGATCAGGCTGCGCGCGCCATACCAGATCAGGAACGCCGCGCCGCCGTAGCGCATCACAGGCTCCAGCCACGGCAGCACCGCCGTCACCGCGCCGAGGCTGGTCACCCCGAGCGTGATCAGGATCGCATCCGACAGCGCGCAGGTGAGAAACACCGCAAACACATGCTCGCGCCTCAGGCCCTGTTTCAGCACAAACGCATTCTGCGCCCCGATCGCGACGATAAGCGTAAGCCCCATGGAAAATCCGGTGGCGAAAACGGTGGGCGACATGAAGGGCTCCTGGTGTGCGTAAGAGAACGGCGTGAAACTGCCCCTCATCCGGCTGCCGCCACCTTCTCCCCGTTCTGACGGGGAGAAGGGAGATGGAGCGCCGTCGGCGCCACGAGTCCCTTCTCCCCGCTCGCGGGGAGAAGGTGGCGGCAGCCGGATGAGGGGCAGACCCCCGACAGTTCGCCCCAACTACCTCTCCCACACAATTTAGTCTAATTAACTCTCCTAACCTCAGATTAGGAACGCTAATCATGCTCGACTACCAGGCGCTGCGGGCGCTCGCCGCCGTCGTCCGCACCGGCAGCTTCGAAAAGGCCGCGCGCACGCTGGCCGTCACGCCGTCGGCCGTTTCGCAGCGCATCAAGCAACTGGAGGAGCGGGTGGGCGCGGTGCTTGTGGCGCGCGGCACGCCGTGTCTGGCGACGGAGCAGGGCGCCTGGCTCTGCCGCCATGTCGAACAGGTGGAACTGCTGGAGGGAAACCTGATGGAGCACCTGCCGGCGCTGAAACCCGAGACCGGCGCCATGCCCGTCACCGTCTCGATCGCCACCAATGCCGACAGCCTCGGCACCTGGTTCCTCGCCGCCGCCTCCGATTTCGCCAAATCATCCGGCATGCTGCTCGACATCGCCGTCGACGACCAGGACCATACCGCCGACTGGCTGAAGGCCGGCCGCGTGCTGGCCGCCGTCACCGGGCTCGACAAACCCGTCACCGGCTGCCGCCGCCACCCGCTCGGCAGCCTGCGCTACCACGCCACCGCCTCGCCGGATTTCGTGGCCCGCCATTTCCCCGATGGCGTCACGCCGGAAGCGCTCGCCCAGGCGCCGGCGCTCACCTACAACCAGAAGGATCGCCTGCAGGCCCGCTTCCTCGAACTGGCCTTCGGCCGGGAGATCGCCGTCCCCACCCATCTCCTGCCCTCCACCCACGCCTTCGTCGAGGCGGCGCTGTCGGGCATGGGCTGGGGCATGAACCCGGCGATCCTCGTCGCCCACCACCTGCAATCCGGCCACCTCGTCGACCTCGTCCCCGGCATCGTCATCGACACCCCCCTCGACTGGCAGGTCAACCGCCTCGTGGCGGGGGAGCTGGACGGGCTGACGAAGGCGGTGGTGGCTGCGGGGAGGCGGGGGCTGGAGGGGTAGTACGGAGTGCGGCGCGAAACCGGGTTGGGGAAAATCCATTGCCGTGAATGACGCTACCACGGATTGTGTTTTTTGTTACGCTGGGCGTGTAGCGCCGGGTATCATGGCCACGAGAAAAAAAACTCGTCCGATAAACATGAAGCCTTGCAACGGGTGAGCTCGTCGGTTCCGCAGGAATATCGCGGCTCTAACTGACCGACTGCACAGACATGTGCTGAAACGACTGCGATGAGATTTAGCGGGAAAGGCGTGCAATCCGGATCCGCCATGTCTCCGGCCACACATTTGCTAAGTACCGCGAAGATTTTGATCGAAGCCAGGAGACAGCAATGCGACATCTCGGAATTCCACTGTCCATTGTGCTCGGTTCTGTCCTTCTCGCTTGGGCGATAAGAACGACGGAAACGTCGTTTGAAAGCTGTGTCCGACTTTACAAGGAAGCCGTTTCATCGGACCTGACGGCGCCGCTTGAACCTGTCATCCTCCGAGAATGCGCTGGTCAACAGCGCGAGTTTATCCCTTTAAATAAAATAGAATTGACTAATGAATTAGTATCAGCTATTGATTTTGCCATGACCCAACCAGAAACCGTCACTGCCGTCATCCGCGCGCTCGCCGACCCCACCCGCCGTGGGCTCTTCGAACGTATCGCCGAAACGGACGAGATCACCGTGGTCGAGCTGACCCGCGCCGGCTCCGTCACCCAGGGTGCCGTCTCGCAGCATCTGAAGACTTTGAAGGAGGCCGGGCTTGTCAGCGAGCGGCCGGAGGGGCGCAAGGTCTATTATCGCGCCCGGCCGGAAGGGCTGGAGCCGCTGGCCACCTGGATGACGCATTACGGCATCTTCTGGCGCGAACGCTTCGCGGACCTGAAGACCCTCCTTAAGGATATCGATCCATGAACCAGACCATCCGCCCGGAGAAACAGTCCCCGGAGACGCAGGCGATCGTCCTCGACGACGTTTTTCCTCATGAACGGGGAATTCTCTGGAAGGCGCTGACGAACAGCGCGCTGATCGCCCGCTGGCTGATGCCACCCACCGGTTTCGAGCCCGTCGTCGGCACGCGCTTCACCTTCCAGACGAAGCCGGCCGGCGAATGGGATGGCATCATCCGCTGCGAGGTGCTGGAGGTCATCGAAAACGAGCGGCTTTCCTTTTCCTGGGCCGGCGGTCACGAGGCCAACGAGGGCTATGGCTCCAAGCTCGATACGGTCGTGACCTTCACCCTGTCGGAGGCTGAGAGCGGCACGCGCCTGCGCCTCGTCCATTCCGGCTTCGTCCTGCCAGTCAACGACAGCGCCTATCGCACCATGGGCGAAGGCTGGAAGGTCGTGGTCGGCAGGCTCGACACGGTCGCCGGCGACGAGACGGGCGGCAAGACCGAACACTGAACCTCTCGCAACCGAGAAATGGAGAAACGGGATGAGCACGTCCTATACCGGCGGCTGCGCCTGCGGCGCGATCCGCTACGAGATCAAAGGCGAGCCCGCCGCCATGCTCGATTGCCAGTGCCGACAGTGCCAGCGCGACAGCGGCACCGGCCACCAGTCGCATCTGGTCTTTGCCGCAGCCGAGGTGGTGACGAAGGGCGAACCCTCGCGCTGGCAGTCGACCGGCGACGGCGGGACGGTCAAGCAACGCGCTTTCTGCCCAACCTGCGGTTCGCCGGTATATATGACCTTCCCGGTCGTGCCCGATATCTTCATCGTCACGCCGGCCAGCCTCGACGATCCCGCCCGTTTCCGCCCGCAACTGGTCTCCTGGACCGCCGCCGGCTTCCCCTGGGATCACATCGACCCTGCGCTGCCCGCCTTCGAGAAAATGCCGCCGGGGCCCTGACTGGCATTTCCTCCCGACCCACTTAAGCCAAGCCGAACATATACCATGATCATGGCGTTCACGGCGTGATCGCCCGGACCTACGGTCGCCTCTCCGTTCGCGTCGGCGAACGCATGAGGAGAGTGCGGCGATGACTCTGTATACCTATTCCGGCATCAACACCGGGGGCATCTCGGTGGCCGACCTGTCGGAGGGCGATGATCTTCTGGTGAACCAGGCGGCCCTCTGCTACGGCGAAACCGGCTGGGCCTTCGCACTCGCCGGTTCCGACCACGACATCGAGATCAACGGCACGGTCTGGGGCTATCTTGTGTCGCTTCTGCTGGGCAGCGGCGAGACCAGCTCCGGCATCAACCTGACCATCGGCGCATCCGGCGTCATCGGGTCGGCGGCCGACGCCATCCTGCTCGATGCCTATGGTTCGACGGTCACCAATGCCGGGCACATCTCCTGCGATTACGGCATTCGTGTTCAGGGTCACAACACCGCCACCACCACGACGATCGTCAATTCGGGCTCGATTCTCGCTTACGGCACCGGCAGCAGCGATGCGGCCATCGTCCAGTCTGGCGCCGAGCGCCTGGAGATCGTCAACACGGGGCTCATCAAGGGCGTCAGCTCGGCCTTCAGGGGCGATAGCGGTTCCCGGGCCACCGGCGTCACGGAGATCACCAACAATGGCACGATCATCGGCGCGGTCTGGCTCGGCGGCGGCGCCGATCTCTATGATGGGCGGCATGGCACCATCGACGGCGTTGTCTATGGCGGCCGCCAGAACGACGTCATCCGCGGCGGCGATGGCGACGAGACCTTCGACGGCGGCGCCGAAGACGATACGCTGGAGGGCAATCGCGGCGACGACACGCTGATCGGCGGCGACGGCAACGACACGCTCGACGGCGGCGAGGGTGCCGACGCCATGACCGGCGGGAACGGCGACGATCTCTATTATGTCAACGACGCCGGCGACACGGTGACGGAAGCCTCCGACGCCGGCACCGATACGGTCCGCGCCGCGATCTCCTTCACGCTCGTGGACAACGTCGAACACCTCGTGCTGACCGGCGCCGACAATATCGCCGGAACCGGCAATGGACTCGCCAATACGCTGACCGGCAATGATGGCAATAATAGTCTTTCGGGACTTGCCGGCGACGATACGCTGGTTGGTGGCAATGGCGACGACACGCTCGATGGCGGCGAGGGCGCCGATGCCATGACCGGCGGCGCCGGCAACGACACCTTTATCGTCGACAACACCGGCGACACCGTGACCGAAGCCTCCGGCGGCGGCACCGATCTCGTCAAGGCCTCGATAAGCTACACGCTGGCGGCCGAGGTGGAGAAACTGACGCTGACAGGCACGGCGGCGATCAACGGCACTGGCAACGCGCTCGCCAACACGCTGACCGGCAACGCCGCGGCCAACACGCTGAACGGCGGCGCCGGGGCTGACGCCATGACCGGCGGCGCCGGCAACGACACCTATATCGTCGACAACAGCGGCGACAGGGTAACCGAAGTCTCCGGCGGCGGAACCGATCTGGTTCAGGCTTCGGTGAGCTACACGCTGGCGGCCGAGGTGGAGAAGCTGACGCTGACAGGCACGGCGGCCATCAACGGCACCGGCAATGCGCTCGCCAACACCATCACGGGCAATTCGGCCGCCAACACGCTGAAGGGACTTGCCGGCAACGACACGCTGAATGGCGGCTCGGGCAATGACCGGCTGGAAGGCGGCGACGCCAACGACCGCCTCACCGGCGGAGCCGGCGCCGACGCGCTTTATGGCGGCGCCGGGGCCGACCGCTTCGTCTTCACCGCCCTCGGCGATACAAAGACGTCTGCGAGCGGCCGCGACACGATTTTCGACTTTTCCCGGTCCCAGGGCGACCGCATCGAGCTGTCGGCCCTCGATGCCGACACCAAGGCCTCGGGAAACCAGGCTTTCACCTTCATCGGCAAGACGGCCTTCTCCCACGATGCCGGCGAGCTTCGCTACAAGTTCTCCGGCTCCAGCACCGTCGTCGAGGGCGATGTCAACGGAGATGGAAAGGCTGATTTCGCCATTCTCCTGTCCGGCAAGATCGATCTGGTGAAGGGCGATTTCATCCTGTAGTCGCCTCGCCGGCAGGTCAAAACCGCAGCCGTAGAAACGCCACGGCAACGACCGGGCCTCCGCCCCGCGCCGCCACTTCCTGACCCGGACACTCGAGAAACCTCTTCTCCGCAACCGCCGGGAGGAGGTGGCATCTCGTCGCCTCTTCCCTCCGCTCGCTCCGTCGAAGCCGGCATCTTTGTCGTCCTCTCGTTCCTGTGCCGGCCAGTATCCGCCGATGCTTCGGCGGATCGATAAACATCGGATCCATCACCCGCACGGGGGAAGACGCCCCCTCGCATGCCCGATAGATGACCGTGTCTTCGCCCGGTGCCGATCGATCGCGAGTGGCGAGGGGTCGATACGAGGCGGCTGCCTTCGCCTGCGCGACCGGGTTCCCGGGCGAGGACGCCTGTTGGCCGCCGATGACGTGCCGGGAAGACAGGGATTAAACGCCTGCGAAAACAGAGGTAAGCGCAATGCAGATCATAGGATCAAACTCGATCGGAACGGGCATTCGTGCCGATCTCGGTACGGCGGACGACATCATCGTCCTCTCTGGCTCCGCGATTGGCTCGACGAACAGCAGTGCCATTGTCGGCTTGGGAAGTTATCATCGGGCCGAGATCTACGGCTCCGCCGTTGCATCCCTCTGCGCGATCCAACTCGGCGATAATCTAGCCTCGGATTACGGCAACAAGGTCCTCATTCATCCCGGAGCATTTGTCTATTCGTTCTATTTCGGCATTTCGGTCGGGTCCTCCGGCTCAACGGTGGTGAACGAGGGGACGATCGATGCCTATTATGGCATGCAAGCGGGCGGCACTGGCCCTAACTCGATGACGACTATTACCAATACGGGCGTGCTGACGAGCGATGCCACTGGGATCCTCCGAGCGTACGGAAGCACGGAAAAGCTGGTCATCACGAACAGCGGACTGATCGAGGGCTCCTTTTCCATCAGCGGGAACGGTATGACGGCGGTTGAGGAAATCACCAACACCGGAACGATCCGCGGGACGATCTACCTGTTTGGCGGTGATGACCTTTACAATGGCACGGCCGGCAGGCTGTCGGGCGGTATCAGTGCCGGCGACGGTAACGACCGGCTGTATGGCGGCATCGACAATGACTTATTCTATGGCGACGCTGGCGCCGACATGCTGAAGGGCAATGCCGGCAACGATACGTTAAACGGCGGCGCCGGTGCCGACCGCATGGAGGGCGGCACGGGCAACGACACGTTCTACGTCGACGACGACCACGACGTGGTCGTCGAACTGTCGGGCCAGGGCACCGACACGGTACAAGCGGCGGGTAACTACACGCTTGGCGCCAATGTCGAGAATCTGATCCTCCTCTACAAGACCGACGCGATCGGCGGCACCGGCAATTCGCTTGCCAACACGATCGCGGGCAATACCGCCAACAACACGCTGAAGGGTCTTTCCGGCAACGATAAACTGAGCGGCGATCTCGGAGCCGACAAGCTCTATGGCGGAACCGGCACCGACCAGTTCATCTTCAAGAGCGTGACCGACAGTACCGTTGCCTCGTCGGGCCGAGATACGATCTATGACTTCAGCCATGCGCAAAAGGACAGGATCGTGCTTTCGTCGATCGATTCCGACACCAAGGCCTCCGGCAACCAGGCCTTCACCTTCATCGGCAAGTCGGCCTTCTCCCACGATGCCGGCGAGCTTCGCTACAAGTTCTCCGGCTCCAGCACCATCGTCGAGGGCGACGTCAACGGAGATGGAAAAGCCGATTTCGCCATTCTCCTGTCCACCAAGATCGATCTGGTGAAGGGCGATTTCATCCTGTGACCGAAGCAGTCCGGAACCGCCATTTCCATCGGGGCGGCGGGCGATCAACCCGCCCCGGCCCCCATCAGGAAACCCTGGATCTCGTATAGGTTCGCCTGCCACTGCTCGTGCCAGGCCTTGACGCTGTCGAGATGCGCCGTCGCGTCGGCGAGCGCATCCTGGTAGATCTCGTCGGCGTCGTAGCCGTGGTACCAGGATTGCGCGAACTCGCGGATCGTCGGCGCGGTCTCGGCGTCGAAGCGCTCGACGCCAAGTTCGGGAAAGCGCTCCTCCAGGATGGCCTTCACCCGCGCGGCGAGATGGTCCACCAGCGCCTCGCCCGACAGCCCGTTCCGCCGCGCCTCCTCCTCCAGCCCCTCAAGGTATGGTTCCGTTCCGTTCGAGGTCACCAGCGTGCCGTCTTCGTTGATATAGGCGTAGAGCGTACCCTCCTTGGAGAAGGTGGCCCGCACGGCGGAACTGTTGTCCGGGTTCATCGCCTCGACATCGGCCACCCGCTTCTGTGCCTGGGCGAGACTGGTGGAGGTGTCGTCGAAGCGCTCAGCCATGAAGGAGATCCACTGATCGAAGCTGACGAAGGATTTTTCCGCCATCTCGGCGGTGAAAAGGTTCGGCCCGAGCGTTCTGGTCTCGCCATCCGGCATGGTGATCGTCGCTCCGGCAAATCCGTCCGGAAATTCCGACTCCCGCTGGCGCAGGGCATCGAGTGTCTCGTTCTTCTTGTTCTCGTAAAAGGCTTCCAGCTGAGAACGCATGGCCGGATCGGTGAGCATCGAGGCGGTGAGTTGCATGGCGAACGACTCCGTTTGGACTTATCGGCAGCATGCTTCGTTTTGCCTTGCCCGGGGCTGAAGTCTCCATTGCCCGCGCGTCACCGCGCATACCACGAAGAGGATGCTCTTCTGGCCAGCTCAATTCGGCATTTCAGCAACAGTTTACATTTCTTTCGCGGCCCGCATTCCGCGCTGTCGGCCCGGACTCCCGCATGCCGTGAAACTGTGCTTGATTGCAATTCGATGAGGAGCAGCCGGATTTTTACCCCCACGGGACGTGTGGGGGATGGCATTCCGGATCATTGGATGCGTGTCGACCGGCCCCGGCATACCCGCCGGCCCGCCCCGGCGAGCGGCATCTTTGCGATCGCCACCCGCTCTCTTCAGGCCCGCGTACGGCATGCTCCGGTGCGCTCGCCGCGCCGGATATCCCGCTCAGCATCAATGCATGTCCGACGTCTCCATCCCGACGTCGGCAAAATCGGTCTCGTGAAGTCTAATTCCATGCTCTGAACGGTGGCGCGACGACCGCGGCGGGTCGGCTCGCGCTTTCTGCAGAGGACAGAGCCTGGTGCCGGTCCCCATGGGGCCGGCAAGGACGTGCATGCCTGTAAATTCAAGAGCAATCACACCCAGTTCAGTTGTAGGGGAGTAAGGGTCATGGCATTGCAGATCGCATCATCAACCTCAAGCGGAAGCGGCGTCCGGTTCAATCTCGGCACCACCGACGATATGTTCGTCCTCGCAGGCATCGCCGTCGGCTCGACCGACGATATCGCCATAAAGGGGACCGGAAATTCGCATCAGGCCGATATCTACGGCACCGTCATCGCCCTCTCGACGGCGATCCAGCTCGGGGATTCATCCTCCCTCGATTATGACAACAGGGCCATCATTCATGCGGGCGCGCTGGTCTATTCGGCAAACTATGTCGGCGTCTGGGCCCAGGGCTACGCGTCTTATGTCATCAACGAGGGCACGATAACGGGTCAGTACGGCGTCGCGGTTGGCGGGATTGCGGGCGGCACGACGACGACGGTCCAGAATTCCGGATCGATCCTGGGCGGGGCTTCGGGCTTCGGCATCATCCGGTTCACCGGCGCCACCGAGAAGATGGTGATCACAAATACCGGACTGATCGAAGGGCAATACGCCTTCTACAGCAATGCCATTGTCGCGGTGGATGAAATTACCAATACCGGAACGATGCGCGGTACCATCTATCTCGATTCCGGCGATGATCTCTACGACGGCCGGAACGGCAGGCTGACAGGCGCCGTTGTCGGAGGCGCCGGCGACGACCGCCTTTACGGTGGGGTCGACAACGATACGTTCTACGGCAGTGACGGGGCCGACACGCTGAAGGGCAACAACGGCAACGACACGCTGGATGGCGGCGCCGATGCCGACAGGATGGAAGGCGGCGCGGGCAACGACAAGTTCTTTGTCGACAATGTCGGCGATGTCGTCGTCGAACTCTCCGGCAAGGGCACCGACACGGTCGAGTCGACCATTACCTGGACGCTCGCAGCCAATGTCGAAAACCTCATCCTCGCCGGCGCCACGGCGATCAACGGCACGGGCAATTCGCTGGCCAATTCCATGACGGGCAATTCCGCCGCCAACACGCTGAAGGCACTTGAAGGCAACGACAAGCTGACCGGCAACGATGGAGCGGACAAGCTCACCGGCGGCACAGGTGCCGACCAGTTCATCTACAAGGCGCTGACCGACAGCGATGTCGCATCCTCCGGCCGTGACACGATCTACGATTTCAGCCATGCGCAGGGCGACAAGATCAACCTCTCGGCCATCGACGCCCAGGCGAGCACCGGCGGCAACCAGGCCTTCACCTTCATCGGCAAGTCGACCTTCTCTGGCGACGAAGGTCAGCTTCGCTACAAGTTCTCCGGCTCCAACACGATCGTCGAGGGCGATGTCGACGGCAACGGCTCCGCCGATTTCGCCATCCTGCTTGCTGGCAAGCTCACGCTGGTGAAGGGCGATTTCGTCTTGTGACGGCATTGGTCCGCTGCCACCGCTCTGATGGGTGGCCCTCCGGCGCATGGAGACTCCGGTAACATTGCAGTGCCCCAGGATGGGTAGCGGTCGCCTCCGGCTTCGTCCGGGGGCGGCGCGCCACATGACGCAGCCGGACCCGACCTTTGCCGCCTCGCGGCTCCATGCTCTCGCTGCCAAGTCATTGATGTACATGAAGAAGAAGCAAAATTTTTCTGGAACGAATGGCCGTGGCAAGGCTTTGACCTATGCATGCCCGGCGCGGACACCAGTCCGGAGAAGACCGGCGCAAGGAGACCCACACACGACACAGAGAGGAAACACCCATGAAGATGATTTACGTCGCAGCCCTGATGGCGGGTACAGCCCTGGCCCCTGCCGCCGCTGTCGCCCAGCAGACCCCGGACGCGGGAACGACCCAGAACAATGACAGCCGCTATCCCTCGCAGACCGGGCAGGTCGACGCCGGGATGAACGAAGTTCAGAGGAACATCCAGCGCGCGCTTCAGGCATTCGACAACAACGACCTGGAGAGTGCCCGACAGGCCGTCCGCGAGGCGCGTCGCGGACTGAGCCAGCAGGCACAGAACGGCGCCGACGCCGGCAACAATGCGATGAACGGCATCCGCCAGCCTCTGCGACAGGCCGAGCAGGCTCTGGCGCAGCGCGATCCTGAGCGCGCTGAGCAGGCGCTTGAACGCGTCGAGCGGCAGATGGCCAACATGGATCGCCAGCGCCAGGGGAGCAACCAGAGCAACGGTCAGACAGGCTCCGATGTCGTGATCGAGGACGAAGCCTCCATTCGCGTCGACGTGCCGGAACCGGATGTGACGGTGCGCCAGTCGAGCCCGCAGGTCGCCGTGCAGCAACAGCAGCCTGAGATCATCATCCATCAGCCCGCCCCTGTCGTGACGGTCGAGATCCCGCAGCCGCAGGTCACCGTACGCATGCGGGAGCCGGATGTGAATGTCAGTCGCTCGCAGCCCCAGGTCGAGGTCGAACAGGGCCAGCCCGAGGTTCGCGTCAGCGACAGCGAGCCGCAGGTCCGCACGCAGGATGGCCAGCAGGAGCAGGCCAATGTCGAGCTTCAGCGCTCCGGCGAGCCGGTCGTGCGGATGCAGGGCACCGAACAGCAGCCCAATGTTCGCTACACCACGGAGCAGGCCGAGGTTCGGGTGAACCGCGCCGAGGGCGAGCCGCAGATCCGCTACGAGCAGCAGAACCAGGAGCAGGCGAACGCCGCCGCAAACCGGCAGGCCGCGGCCGATCGTCTGGCGCGGAATGAAGCTGGCGACGAGATCGACGGCCAGAACACCGCAGCGGTCCGTCAGGGTGACACCAGGGAAGACGCCAACACGGCCGTCGGCCGTGGTTCGACCCGCGACGTGCGTCTGACGGTTGCCGACATCAAGGACTACGATATCGTTGGCGCCAACGGCAACGAACTCGGCGATATCGAAGACGTCGTCTATGTCGACAACCGCCTCTACGCGGTGGTGACATCGGGTGGCTTCCTGGGCCTTGGTGAAGACCGCGCGGCCGTTGCGCTGTCGGCTCTCAACGTCACCGATGAGGAGACGCTGGAGGCCCCGAATGTCACCGAGCGCCAGATCGACGGCATGGCCAACTTCGACAGCAGCCGCTATTCGGCCCTGCCGGACGACCACCCGGTCATCCTCGGCGCCCGGTAAGACGCGGCTGACAAAAGTCACTCGGGATTCCAAGGCGGCAGGCGCACCTGCCGCCTTTTTTATGTCCGCCACCGAGTGCGATGCCGTCTGGGGAAGGCAGAGGTGCTCGCAAAAGCGCCAACACAAAAAAAACGGTGCGGCCTGGGCCGCACCGTCTCCGTGAGAGGAGCTCACGTTGTGTCCGCTGCCGGACTAGTTGCTGTCAGAGGTTCCGGAAGACCCGGAAGTCCCCGACGTGTCCGAGCCGGACGTTCCCATGCCGCGCATCGGCGGGTCGATCACCATGAGCACGGTATTGCCGTCCTCGGTCTGCGCACGCACGAGATAGGAAGCGTCGAGAATTTCGACCTGCTGAAAACCGGCTTCGTTCAGCCGGTCGCGAACATTGTTCTGCGCCGTAGTCGGATCGATTCCGCCGGTGCCGCTCTGGCTGGAGCCGGTCGACGTCGTCGACGACGTGCCGGTATCGGTCGTATCCGCGGATTGCGCCAGCGCCGGAGCCGCAAGCAGCGAAAGGGCAAAGGCCGGCGCGAAGATCCGGTTGGTCCTGGTGGAAAGCATGGTGTCTCCTTTTCTGTTTCTCCTTCTGGGTGAACGAGCCTCGGTGACGAGCACTCGAGAACCGAACAGAGCAGGCGCGCCATTGTTTCGAAAAAAGATCGAAAAATCCGGGCGGACAGGGCAGGGCTCGAACTCGCCCGGCAAGCCTCGCCGCGCGGCGATCCCCAAATCTTTACATTTTTCCTGCATGATGACGTCGAACACGACATCGGGTCCCGCGTATGGCGAAGAACTACAGCGATTTCCTGAAGGCGCTCGGCGATCGCGAGTCCGGCGGCAATTACGGTGCCGTCAACCGCTACGGCTATCTCGGCAAATACCAGATGGGCGAGCTGGCGATGATCGATCTCGGCTATTATCGCCGCGATGGAACCTCGACCAACGACTGGAAGTCGTCCTACTTCACCGGCAAGGACGGCATCCGGTCCAAGGCCGATTTCCTGGCGAGCCCCGCCGTGCAGGAAAAGGCGGTCAAGGCCTACATGGTGCTGCAATGGCGCTACATGGCCTCCGTCCAGCAATACGAGGGCCAGACCGTCAACGGCACGAAGATCACGCTGTCGGGCATGCTGGCCGGTGCCCATCTGGTCGGCGCCGGCTCGGTCGCCAAATATCTGAAGTCCGGCGGCGACAGCGCCAGCTATGACGGCAACGGCGTCTCCGTCCTGAACTACGTCAAGCTCTTCGCCGGTTACGCCACGCCGTTTTCCTACGATCACGACAAGGCTGCGACCCTGACCGGCGGCAAGGGCGTCGATCTCTTCGATGCCGGCGGCGGTGACGATACGCTCTACGGCTATGGCGGCAACGACACGCTGAAGGGCGGTTCCGGCAATGACCGGCTCTACGGCGGCACCGGAAACGACCTGGTGAACGGCGGCTCCGGCGCCGACCGCATGGAAGGCGGCACCGGCAACGACACCTATTATGTCAACCACACCGGCGACGTGGTCATCGAGGCCTCCGGCGCCGGCACCGACACGATACGGTCGTCGATATCGCTGACGCTTCCCGCCAATGTCGAACACCTCGTGCTGACGGGATCGAAGCCGCTTTCCGCCACCGGCAATTCGCTCTCCAACACGCTATCAGGCAATGCCGGCGACAACCTGCTGAAAGGGCAGGGCGGCAACGATACGCTGATCGGCGGCGCCGGTGCCGACCGGCTCTACGGCGGCTCCGGCGCCGATCGGTTCGTCTTCAAGGCGCTGTCCGACAGCACGGTGGCCTCCGCCGGCCGCGACATGATCCACGATTTTTCGCGCAGCCAGGGCGACAAGATCGACCTTTCGGCCATCGACGCCTCGACCAGGTCCTCCGGCAACCAGGCCTTCTCCTTCATCGGCGAAAAATCGGCCTTCACCGGCACCGCCGGCGAGCTCCGCTATGTGAATTCCGGCGGCGATACCTTCGTCTACGGTGACGTCGACGGCGACCGCAAGGCCGATTTCGCGATACGCATCGATGCCGACATCAATCTCGTAAAGGGCGATTTCATCCTCTGAGCCGCCCGCCGGGTCCTCCGCAGCCGCGCCGGTCCAAAGGTTGCATGCATCGTATTTTCCCTCGTCAGACCTGACCTTTTATGGTTCTAGTCGCCGAACGAGCCCCGATGGCGGTGGGGTGCCGAGGCGTCACGAGGGAGAACGCGCATGGTTGTGCAGATCATAGACAACACCTTCAGCGGCAGCATCGATCTGTCAACGACCGACGACCTCCTGCTGACCGACTACACGGTGATCCAGTCGAGCGGCAATGCCGTCACCGGCTCCGGCTCCGGTCATCGCGTCGATGTCTACGGCAACATCACCTCGGGCTCCCACGCCATTGCCTTCTCGGAGTTCGGTCAATCCGACAACGGCGTCACCGTGCGCGAGAGCGGCATCGTCTACGGGCGTATCTCGGCGATCCGGATGTTCTCGGCCAACGGCTTCATCGACAATGACGGCGAACTGATCGGCAAGAACTTCGGCATCTCCCTGCGTGGCGACGCCAATACCGTCAGCAATGGCGGGTCGATCCGATCCAACGGCGTCGGCATAAACGGCGATGGCGGTCGCGTCACCGTCGACAACGCCGGCGACATCACCGGAACGACCGCGGCGATATCCAATTCGAATGGGGTCGGCGGCACGTCGGTGATCACCAATAGCGGCACCATCGTGGCGACCGCCGCCTCCAACGCCGCCATCTACCACTCCTCGTCGGTGACGGCGCGGGTGGAAATGACCAATACCGGCACCGTCACCAGTTCCGGCCTCTCCTACCGGTCGAACGGCGCCCTGGTGGTCGATATCCTCACCAATTCCGGCACCTTGATGGGCGGCGTCCGGCTCGGTGGCGCGGACGATACCTATGACGGCCGTCTCGGCACTGTGACAGGCACGATCTCAGGCGAGGACGGTAACGATACGCTGCTCGGCGGGTCGGGCGCGGAGACCTTGGACGGCGGTGCCGGAAACGACCTGCTGAACGGCGGTGCCGGTGCGGACACCCTGATCGGCGGCACGGGTGACGATACGTATTATGTCGACAATGCCGGCGACGGGGTTTTGGAGAATACCGGCGAAGGCACCGACACCGTCAACGCCTCGGTGAGCTACACGCTGACGGCCAATGTCGAGCACCTCGTTCTGACCGGCAGCGGCAACATCAACGCCACCGGCAATGCGCTCGACAACACGATCACGGGAAACAGCGGCAACAACGTGCTCAACGGCGGGGCAGGGGCCGACACCATGACCGGCGGCTCGGGCAACGACACCTACTATATCGACAACGCCGGCGACGTGATCGTCGAGGCCGCCAACGGCGGCACCGATACCGTCCGCTCCACTCTCACCCACACACTGTCGGCCAATTTCGAAAACCTTGCCCTGCTTGGCAGCGGCAACCTCAACGGCACCGGCAACACCGGCAATAACACGCTATCAGGCAATTCCGGCGCCAACATCCTGAAGGGCGGCGCCGGAAACGACACGCTGAACGGCGGCGCCGGCAATGACCGGTTGGAAGGCGGCTCGGGCAACGACGTCCTTTACGGCGCCGCCGGCGCGGACAAGCTCTACGGCAGTTCCGGCGCCGATCGCTTCGTCTTCAAGGCGCTTTCGGATTCGACCGTCTCCTCTTCCGGCCGCGACATGATCTACGACTTCACCCACAGCCACGGCGACCGCATCGACCTCTCGGCGATCGATGCCTCAACGAAATCCTCCGGCAACCAGACCTTCTCCTTCATCGGCGAGAAGGCCTATTCCGGCAAGGCGGGCGAGCTGCGCTATGTCAACTCGAACGGCGACACCTTCCTCTACGGCGACGTCAACGGCGACAAGAAGTCCGACTTCATGATCGCCTTCGACAAGACCATCGATTTCGTCAAGGGCGATTTCATCCTGTAACGCGCCGGCGTCATCAGATCGTCCCGTCCGGTCCAAAGGTTGCATGCATCGTAATATCTCTCGTCAGACCTGACCTTTTATGGTTCTAGTCGCCGAAGGCGAGCCGCTGGCGGGCGGCGCCACGGTTTGACGAGGAGACCCTGCATGGCCACGATAACCCTGTCGGAACTGGACGGCGACGGCATCGATCTGACGACGGATGACACCCTTGTCATCACGCGCTTCGGCAGCATCGCCATGGCGGACGGCGGGAGCGCCGTCTACGTCACCGGCTCCGGGAACAGCATCGATGTCGCCGGCAGCATTGTCGCCTACAGCGTCTGTATCGTCTTTCAACCGGGCCAGACCGGCAACACCGTGACAATCGGAGAGCATGGCTATCTCTACTCTGTCGGAAGTGCGATCCAGCTTCGGTCAGACAACAGCGTCGTCGAGAATGACGGCGTGATCAGGGCGCTGAACTACGGCCTTCTCATGCAGGGCGAGGGCGTCCGTTTGACAAACCGGAGCATTATCTCGTCGGACACAATCGGCGTCAGTGCCGGCACCGGATCTATGACGGTCGACAATTCCGGAGAACTCTATGGAACCCGCTGGGCCATGACGGTCGGCGGCACGGGAACGAAAACCGTTATCAACGCCGGTGTCATCGAGGGTGGCTTCAGCGGTGCCAACGCGGCCACGTTCTGGATCACGGGGTCCGACGCGACGCGCATGGAACTGACCAATACGGGCCGCATTTACAGCCCGGACAAGGCTTACCTGTCGGACGATGTGGCCGCGGTCGACATCATCACCAACTCTGGCACGATCGAAGGCACGATCCGGCTCGGCGCCTTGGCCGACATCTATGACGGCCGCCTCGGCACGGTGACAGGCACGGTCTACGGCGAGGATGGCAACGATACGCTTAAGGGCGGGTCGGGTGCGGAGACGCTGGACGGCGGCGCGGGCGACGATATCCTGAACGGCGGCGGCGGCGCCGATATCCTGATCGGCGGCACAGGCGACGATACCTATTATGTCGACACCGCAGGCGACGGGGTTTTGGAGAATACCGGCGAGGGCACCGACACCATCAATGCTTCGATCAGCTACACGTTGACCGCCAATGTCGAGCACCTGATCCTCACCGGCTCGGGCAATATCAACGCCACCGGCAACGCGCTCGCCAACACGCTATCAGGCAATGCCGGCAACAACGTGCTGAACGGCGGGACAGGGGCCGACACCATGACCGGCGGTGCCGGCAACGATACCTACTATATCGATACTGCCGGCGACGTGATCGTCGAGGCAGCGAACGGCGGCACAGATACCGTCCGCTCCACTCTCACCCACACTCTCTCGGCCAATTTCGAGAACCTGGCCCTGCTTGGCAGCGGCAACCTCAACGGCACCGGCAATACCGGCAACAACACGCTATCAGGCAATTCCGGCGCCAACATCCTGAAGGGCAGCGCCGGAAACGACACGCTGAACGGCGGCGCCGGCAATGACCGGCTGGAGGGCGGCTCGGGCAACGACGTTCTCTACGGCGGCGCCGGCGCGGACAAGCTCTACGGCAGTTCGGGCGCCGACCGCTTCGTCTTCAAGGCGCTTTCGGATTCGACCGTCTCCTCTTCCGGCCGCGACATGATCTACGACTTCACCCACAGCCATGGCGACCGCATCGACCTCTCGGCCATCGACGCCTCGACGAAATCCTCCGGCAACCAGGCCTTCTCCTTCATCGGCGAGAAGTCCTATTCCGGCAAGGCCGGCGAGCTGCGCTACGTCAACTCGAACGGCGATACCTTCCTCTACGGCGACGTCAACGGCGACAAGAAGTCCGACTTCATGATCGCCTTCGACAAAACCATCGACTTCGTCAAGGGCGATTTCATCCTGTGAAGCCGCTTGCCATCCGCCGACGGCTGGCCTGGTTGGCCGCGTGGTTGGATATCCCTGGCCCGCCACGTCGACCCCTTTTTGGTCGGCCCGACCTGTGACGGACGACACTCGTCCCTTCCCGGGATCGTGACAGCATCAGCGCAGGTCGTTTCTTTCCGGCGGGTGTCGTCGGGCCGCATGTCTTCCCCCAGCGTCGCCCCGCCGGAAAAGACGGTCGCCTTTCGAGACCTCAGGCAGGGGAACCACCAAAACTAGTCGCCGCGATGTCAGGAAATCTGTCGTTCGCGGGCATTGAAAGCCCTTAGATGGGGCGTTGGATTGATTTCGTTTCAGAACGCAGGGAATAGGGGAAGAAAATGGTGTTTCGCATCATCAACTCAGACACGGTTCCGGCGAGCGGGATCGCAGCCAACCTGTCGACCACGGACAGCATCATCGTCCTGGCGGGTGTGACACTTGGCACGACCACCTCCGCCGCGATTGACGGAACCGGCGACAACCACCTCGTGGAGGTCTTCGGCAATGTCGTGGCGACCGCCGCGCTCATTTCCACGTCAGCGGCCATCACTCTTGGCAATACCGGATCGATCAATTTCGGCCAGGTCGTGAATGTCTACGAAGGCGCGATGGTCTATTCGGGCTCGACCGGCATCTCGCTCTTTTCCCATGACAATGCGATCGACAATGCCGGCCGGATACAGGCCGGCACAGTCGGCATCTCCCTGACCAATCTCTCCACCACGACCACCACGACCATCGACAACAGCGGCTCGATCCTCGCGACCGCCGACGCAGGCATCGGCATCCGCCGTCTAAACGCTTCCACCGAGCGCGTGGTGCTCACCAATACCGGACTGATCGAGGCCGGCAGCTTCGCCTATACCTCCAACATCACCCCCGTCGCCATCGACGAAATCACGAATTCCGGCCGCATCATCGGCGACATCAACCTCTTCGGCGGCGACGACGTCTATGATGGTCGCTCGGGCCGGCTTTCCGGCGAAATTGACGGCGGAGACGGCGCCGACCGCATTCTGGGCGGGATCGACAACGACACCTTCGTCGGCGGTGCCGGCAACGATACGCTCGATGGCGGAGGTGGTAACGACAACCTGTCGGGCGGCACAGGGGCCGATACGCTTGATGGCGGCAACGGCAATGACAACCTCTCCGGCGGCGCCGATGCCGACACACTGAAGGGCGGTTCCGGCAACGACACGCTGGATGGCGGCACGGGCGCCGACCGCATGGAAGGCGGAACCGGCAACGACATCTTCGTCGTCGACACTATCGGCGACGTCGTGGTCGAGGCGGCGAACGGCGGCACTGACACGGTCCAGTCGTCGATCGCCTTCACGCTTTCGACCCATTTCGAGAAGCTGACATTGACCGGCAGCGGCAACATCGCCGGCACCGGCAACGCCGCCGCCAACACGCTCACAGGCAATACCGGCAACAACGCCCTGAAGGGGCTCGCCGGCAACGATACGATGAATGGCGGAGCCGGAAACGATTTCCTCACCGGCGGCACAGGCGCCGACAGGCTGACCGGCGGCGATGGCGCGGACCGCTTCATCTTCACCGCGCTCTCCGACTCGACCGTCTCCTCCTCCGGCCGGGACCTGATCCTCGATTTCTCCCGCAGCCAGGGCGATCGGATCGATCTCTCGGCCATCGACGCCTCGACCAAATCCTCCGGCAACCAGGCCTTCACCTTCATCGGCGAAAAGACCGCCTTCACCGGCAAGGCGGGCGAACTGCGCTATACCAATTCCGGCGGCGACACCTTCATCCATGGCGATGTCAACGGCGACAAGGTCTCCGACTTCTCCATCCGCCTCGACGCCGACATCAATCTCGTGAAGGGCGATTTCATCCTCTGACGGTCATCTGAACGCCAGTTCCGCAACGCGCCCAGTTTTGGACGTTTTGCGGGCCGATCCGCCCAATTTTGACTTTTGACTCGGCAAGGCCGCTGGCGACATCTCCCGTTCAACGCAACAGGAGATTTTGGCCATGGCCACCCAGACATTTACCGGCATCACCGCCCAGTCAGGCTTCCCCGCTTTCCTTGGCGAAACGGACAACGCCGAGATTGCCGCCGATGCCTTCCTCGCCAGCACCAGCCTGTTTGACTCGGCGGTCTGGTCCACCGGATCCAACCAGACCATCGATGTCTACGGGACGGTGTATGGGCGCACCTATTCGATCCAGGCGGGTACCAGCGGCACCTCGACCAACCAGACGATCAACGTCTACGCCGGCGCCTCTGTGCTCGCCGGTGGCGGCATATCGATCTCCGCGTCCAACTCCACGCTCACCAATGCCGGAAAGATCGCCGGCGCCTACGGTCTCTATTACAATGGAGCCGCAAGCGGCGATGGCGGCACGATCACCAACAGCGGCATCATCGCCGCCTCCGGCAACGACGATTATTATGCCGCGATCTACAATTCCGGCGAGGAGAAGCTGACGACCGTCAACACCGGGGTGCTCCAGGGCAGCATCTACGCCTATATCGGATCGGAATATGAGGAGGCGGTCGACGACCTGACCAACAGCGGCCGCATCGCCGGTGTCGTCAAGTTCGGCGGCGGCGACGACCGTTACGATGGCCGCCTCGGCACCATCAGCGGCGCCATCTACGGCGAGGCCGGCAACGACACGCTGCTCGGCGGCACCGGTAATGAAACCCTCGACGGCGGCGATGGCAACGACACGCTCGATGGCGGCGCTGGCGCGGACACTCTGGTGGGTGGTGCGGGCGATGACAGCCTTGACGGCGGCACGGGCGCCGACGCCATGACCGGTGGCACCGGCAACGACACCTATTACGTCGACAATGCCGCCGACACCGTCACGGAGGCGGCGGGCGAGGGCACCGATCTCGTGATCGCAAGCCGCAGCTGGACGCTTGGCGCCAATATCGAGAACCTGACCTTGACCGGCAGCGGCAATCTCTCCGGCACCGGCAATACGCTCGCCAATGTCATCACCGGCAATGACGGGGACAACGCCCTCTCCGGTGGTGCCGGTAACGACACGCTTTATGGCAATGCCGGCTACGACACGCTTGACGGTGGCGCAGGCGCCGACCGCATGGAAGGCGGCGCCGGCAATGACACCTATTACGTCGACAATTCCGGCGACGTGGTCGTCGAGGCCTCAGGCGCCGGCACCGACACGGTGAGCTCGAGCATCTCCTACACCCTGACGACCAATGTCGAGACCCTGGTTCTCACCGGCTCCGGCAATCTGAGTGGCAAGGGCAACGCCTCGGCCAACACGATCACCGGCAATACCGGCAACAACACGCTGCGCGGCGAGGCCGGAAACGATATCCTGACCGGCGGCAAGGGTGCCGACAAGCTCTACGGCGGCACCGGCGCCGACCGCTTCGTCTTCAAGGCGCTCTCCGACTCGACTGTGTCCTCCTCCGGCCGCGACACGATCTACGATTTCAGCCACAGCCAAGGCGACCGGATCGATCTCTCCGCCATCGACGCCAGCACCAAAAGCTCCGGGAACCAGGCCTTCACCTTCATCGGCGAGAAGGCCTATTCCGGCAAGGCCGGCGAACTCCGCTACGTCAATTCCGGCGGCGACACCTTCATCTATGGCGACGTCAACGGCGACAAGAAATCCGATTTCGCGATCAAGATCGATGCCAATATCGACCTCGTGAAAGGCGATTTCATCCTCTGATACGAACGGAATCCGCCTCGGTCTCGTCCATGGGAGAGAGCGAGGCGGACCGCTCCGGCCCTCGCGCCGGTGCGATCCCCCATGTTCATGGCATGTTGCAAATCGCGGGTCTGTGGTTGTGTCAGGCTCGGACAGCCGGCGTATGCGACCGGCAAAAGCGATTTTTGATCACGGGGAGCGAATACAGTGGCCGATCGGACCTTCTCTGGAGTGACCGTCGAGGACAGCTACGCCGCATTTATCGACAGCGGCGATAACGTGACAGTTGCGGCGGGCGCTCTGCTGGCCGGCACGGGCTTCATCGGCACCGGTCTTACACTGCTCAGCAACAGCGAAGCCGATATCTACGGCACCGTCTTCGGCACCTTCCAGTCGATAGCCGTCAGCGGAAACCCTTCGGCGGCCGGCAATATCGTCGTCCGCATCCACCGCAACGGCGCCGTGACCTCGGAGAACGACGGTTTCTACGTCTACTCCTCCGGCGCTTCCATCGACAATGCCGGCACGATCAGCGGCAGCTTCGGCTTCGGTGTCACCGCTTACGGCCTCGGCCCCACCACCCTTGTCAACAGCGGTTCGATCATCGGTCATGGCACGAACACCTACGACGGCGGCATTCTGCAGCTTGGCTCGGAACGCTTGGTCGTCACCAATACAGGCCTGATCAAGGGCGCCCTCTCCTCTTTCAATGGAGTGTTCGGCGGCGGTGTCTCTCAGATCACCAATAGCGGCCTGATGGTCGGGCAGGTTCTGCTCGGCGGCGGCGCCGACCTCTATGACGGCCGCCTCGGCTTCATCGACGGCATCGTCTATGGCGGCGACGGCAACGACACCCTGCGCGGCGGCCTGGGCGACGAGACCCTGAATGGCGAGGAGGACGACGATACGCTGGAGGGCAATGGCGGCGCCGACACGCTGATCGGCGGCAATGGCAATGACAGCCTCGACGGCGGTTCGGGCGACGATCTGCTGCAGGGTGACGCCGGCAACGACACCCTCGATGGCGGCACCGGCGCCGACACGATGGAAGGCGGCGTTGGCGACGATACCTATTATGTCGACGATGCCGGCGATGTGGTGAGCGAAGAGGAAGACGCCGGCACCGATACGGTCCGCGCGGCGATCTCCTACGTGTTGACGGCCAATGTCGAGAACCTGACGTTGACGGGCTCCGGCAACATCAACGGCACCGGAAACGATCTCGACAACACCATCATCGCCAATGCAGGTGACAACACGCTTTCCGGCGGCGGCGGCGATGACGACCTCTACGGCGCCGACGGCAGCGACATCATCGACGGCGGCACCGGCGCCGACATGATGGACGGCGGCACCGGCGACGATACCTATTATGTCGACAATGCCGGCGACTCCGTGGTCGAGGGCTCGGGCGCCGGCACCGACACCGTCCGCGCGACGATCTCCTACACGCTGGCCGACAATGTGGAAAAGCTCATCCTGGCCGGCACGTCCGGCCTGTCGGGCACCGGCAACGGCCTTGCCAACACGCTGACGGGCAATGCCGGCAACAACACGCTCGATGGCGGCGCAGGCGCCGACCGGATGGAGGGCGGTGCCGGCAACGACACCTATGTCGTCGACAATGCCGGCGACACGGTCGTCGAGGGATCGAGCGCCGGCACGGACACGGTCCGCGCCTCCGTCTCCCATACGCTTGCGACCAACGTCGAGAACCTGGTCCTGACGGGCTCCGGCAATATCGCCGGCACCGGCAACTCCGCCGCCAACGCCATGACAGGCAATGCCGGCAACAACACGTTGAAGGGGCTCTCCGGCAACGACACGCTGAAGGGCGAGGGCGGCAACGATTATCTCACCGGCGGTTCGGGCGCCGACAAGCTCTACGGCGGCAGCGGCGCCGACCGCTTCATCTTCACCGCGACCGCCGACTCCACCGTCTCGTCTTCCGGCCGCGACATGATCTACGATTTCAGCCACGGCCAGGGCGACCGCATCGATCTTTCGGCGATAGACGCCAGCACCAAGAGCTCCGGCAACCAGGCCTTCACCTTCATCTGCGAGAAGGCCTATTCCGGCAAGGCCGGCGAACTCCGCTACGTCAATTCCGGCGGCGACACTTACGTCTACGCCGACGTCAACGGCGACAAGGTCGCCGACTTCGCCATCCGCGTCGATGCCACCATCGATTTCATGAAGGGCGATTTCATCCTCTGAGGCCGAAGGTTGTGCCGCGTCCCGCCCATGCCGACGCCGGCCGAAGAATTCGGCGCTGCCACGATCAAAAATGGACGGCGACTCCCCTTTGCCGTCCCGCTAGCCTCCGCGCCAATGACAGGCCGCATCCGGGCCGTATGAGGACGCTCCTTTCCGAAATGTCCCATCCGGTCCGCCCGCCTGTCCCAGAAAGACTGTGCGGGAGGCGGAAGGATCATGACGGCAAGAGCGACCGGTGGCAGCGAGACCATCGTCAACACGACGACTGAATACGGTCAACACAGCAGCGTGATCACCATGCTCGCCGACGGCGGTTGGGTGGTGACATGGCAGGGGTCGCCTCAGAATATCAGCGGGACCAAGATCTTTTTGCAGCGTTTCGGTGCCGATGGCGCCGCGATCGGCGGGGAGGTGCAGGTCAACACCACTCTGGCGCTCTATGAGCAGGCTCCTAAGGTCACGGCCTTGGCCGAAGGCGGCTGGGTCATCGCATGGGAACACTATGACCACGAGGCCGGCGACAGCGACGTCTACCAGCAGCGTTTCGACGCGAATGGCATGGCGTTGGGCGGCGAGGTCCGCATCAATACGTCGGCTGATGGCTTTCAGGGCATTGTGTCTCTCACAGGGCTTGCGGACGGTGGCTGGATCGCGACTTGGAGTTCCGATCATGAAGGCGATGCTAATGTCTACCAGCGGCGTTTCGCCTCGGATGGTATGGCTAGCGCTATGGAAATACGTGTTGGTGGCACGAACACGGGACAGCAATACAACTCGGTGGTCGCCGCCCTGTCCGATGGAGGTTGGGTCGTAGCGTGGACCCTCCAGAACAGCGAGAGCGGCAACTATGGTATTCGTCAGTTGCGCTTTGCGGCAGATGGGACGGCGATGGGCGAAACAGAAACTATCGGCACGGATAGAGCCGGCGTTGATCCAACAGCTGCCATTGCTGGTCTGTCCGATGGCGGTTGGGTGGTAACATGGCACTCCTCCGATGATCCCTATCAAAACGAGGTCTACCAGCAACGCTTTAACGCCGATGGCAGTGCCGCCAGCGCCGAGCAACGCGTCAACACGACCACCTCAGGCGATCAGTCGTTTCCGGCGTTAACGGCGCTTGCGGACGGGGGGTGGGTGATTGTCTGGGGTTCCAGCCATAGCGGCAGCCGAAACATCTACCAGCAGCGATACGACGCCGCTGGTAATATGGTGGGAACCGAAAGCAGGTTGAATGTCGAAGGCCCTGGCGGCGGGCCGCAAGTCGCATCACTGCCCGACGGCGGCTGGGTCGTGACATGGACGACGTCGGATGGGAGCGATTCCGGCATCGCCCAACGCGTCTTCGCCACCGACATCGACGGCACGGCGCGGGCCGACACGCTGGAAGGCACGGCCTTCGACGAGACTATCCGCGGCTACGGCGGCAACGACACGCTCGACGGCGCCGGCGGCAACGACATCATGCTCGGCGGCTTCGGCAACGATACCTACATCGTCGACTCGGCCGGCGACCAGGTCCAGGAAATGGCCGCCCAGGGCACGGATACCGTCCGTGCTTCGATCTCCTACACCCTCGGCGGCTCGGTGGAAAACCTCGTGCTGACAGGCAGCGCCAACCTCACCGGCACCGGCAACAGTCTCGCCAACGTCATCACGGGCAACAGTGGCAACAACACGCTTCTTGGCGTTGCCGGAAATGACCGGCTCGATGGTGGCGCGGGCAATGACAGGCTGGAAGGCGGTACCGGCAACGATACGCTCATCGGCGGGTCCGGAAACGACAGCCTTGATGGAGGCACCGGCGCCGACCGCATGGAAGGCGGCACGGGCAACGATACCTACTACGTCGACAATTCCGGCGACGTTGTCGTAGAGGCGGCGAACGCCGGCACCGATACGGTCCGCTCCTCGATCAGCCACACGCTGGCCGCCAATGTCGAGAACCTCATCCTTTCCGGCTCAGGCAACCTCAACGGCAACGGCAACACGCTCGCCAACGCGCTCACCGGAAATTCCGGCAACAACATCCTCAAAGGCCTCGCCGGCAACGACACCCTGCGCGGCGAGGGCGGCAACGACCAGCTGACGGGCGGGGCAGGGGCCGACAAGCTCTACGGTGGATCGGGCGCCGACCGCTTCATCTTCACCGCGCTCTCGGACTCGACGGTGGGCTCCACCGGCCGGGACATGATCTACGACTTCTCCCGCAGCCAGGGCGACCGGATCGATCTCTCCGCCATCGACGCGTCGACCAAGAGCTCCGGGAACCAGGCCTTCACCTTCATCGGCGAGAAGACCGCCTTCACCGGCAAGGCGGGCGAACTCCGCTACATCAACTCCGGCGGCGACACCTTCATCTACGCCGACGTCAACGGCGACAAGGTCTCGGACTTCGCCATCCGCGTCGACGCCACGATCGATTTCGTGAAGGGCGACTTCATCCTCTGAGGCCGAAGGTTGTGCCGCGTCCCACCCATGCCGACGCCGGCCGAAGAATTCGGCGCTGCCACGATCAAAAATGGACGGCGACTCCCCTTTGCCGTCCCGCTAGCCTCCGCGCCAACGACAGGCCGCATCCGGGCCGTATGAGGACTTTCCTTTCCTGACATGTCCCATCCGGCCCGCCCGCCTGTCCCAGAAAGACTGTGCGGGAGGCGGAAGGATCATGACGGCAAGAGCGACCGGTGGCAGCGAGACCATCGTCAACACCACGACTGACGGCATTCAGTGGAGCGCCACGATCACCACGCTCGCCGATGGCGGCTGGGTGGTGGCATGGTCACATCTGAACGAAGCAGGCACCGTTGGGGTGCGGCAGCAGCGCTATGACGCCACGGGCGTCGCGGTGGGCGACGAGGTTCTGGTGTACGAAGGTGTCATTAACACCACCAATACCAATCCTGCCATCGCCGCCCTCGTCGACGGTGGGTGGGTCGTCACGTGGACGTGCGATGCCCTCACTTGGAACGACGGAATTTTTCACAGGCGTTTCGACTCCGAAGCGCAGCCGATGGGCGTTGAAAGCCGGGTCGATAGCCAGGTGAACTACACTCGCGATCTCTCGTCCGTCACCTCTCTATCCGACGGTGGCTGGGTTGTTACCTGGCAGTCCTTCGATCAGGACGGCTCGGGATACGGAATCTATCAGCAGCGCTTCAATGGCGAGGGGGAGGCCGTGAGTGTTGAAACGCGCGTCAATACACATGTTGTCGGCTATCAGACCGAGGCAACCGTCACGGCACTGTCCGATGGCGGGTGGGTGGTGGTGTGGGTCTCCAGCGATCAGGAAGTCTCTATGGATATCTACCAGCAGCGCTATGGTGCCGACGGAAATGCGATAGGCGCCGAGCAGCGGGTCAATAGCTTTCTCGGTGGCGCCCAGCTTACGAGTTCGGTCGCGGCGCTCGCCGATGGCGGCTGGCTCGTCACATTTGCGTCCAACGGTCAGACTGGAAGTCACGATGTGTATCAGCGGCGTTACGACGCCGATGGAAATGCCGTCGGGGAGGATCAACTGGTCAACACGTTCCGGGCAGGGATTGAACGCGAGTCGGTCGCGGCCGGTCTTGCAGATGGTGGCTGGATAATTGTCTGGACGTCCTTGCAGCAGGACAGTGTGTACCAGCAGCGGTATGATGCCGCTGGCCATGCGGTGGGAACCGAAACCAGGATGAATATCCAAGGTTCTGCCCGCGCGCCCCAAGTCGCGTCATTACCCGACGGCGGCTGGGTCGTGACATGGCAAACGTCGGATGGGAGCGGTTCCGGCATCGCCCAACGCGTCTTCGCCACCGACATCGACGGCACGGCACGCGCCGAGACGCTTGATGGCACCGCCTTCGACGAGACCATCCGCGGCTATGGCGGCAACGACACGCTCGACGGCGCCGGCGGCAACGACATCATGCTCGGCGGCTTCGGCAACGATACCTACATCGTCGACTCGGCCGGCGACCAGGTCCAGGAAATGGCCGCCCAGGGCACGGATACCGTCCGTGCTTCCATTTCGTACACCCTCGGCGGTTCGGTGGAGAACCTCGTGCTGACAGGCAGCGGCAACCTCACCGGCACCGGCAACAGCCTCGCCAATGTCATCACAGGAAACTCCGGCAACAATACCCTGAGCGGCCTTGGCGGCAACGATCGCATCGATGGCGGTTCGGGTAATGACACGCTCGACGGCGGCGCGGGCAACGATACTTTGCTGGGCGGTTCCGGCAACGATACGCTGAACGGCGGCTCGGGCGCCGACCGCATGGAAGGCGGCACGGGCAACGATACCTACTACGTCGACAATTCCGGCGACGTTGTCGTCGAAGGTTCGAACGCCGGCACCGATACGGTCCGCTCCTCGATCAGCCACACGCTGGCAACCAATGTCGAGAACCTGATCCTTTCCGGCGCAGGCAACCTCAACGGCAACGGCAACGCCTCGGCCAACGTGCTCACCGGCAACTCCGGCAACAACATCCTCAAAGGTCTGGCCGGAAACGACACCCTCAAGGGCGAGGCCGGCAACGACCAGCTCACCGGCGGTTCTGGCGCCGACAAGCTCTACGGTGGATCGGGCGCCGACCGCTTCATCTTCACCGCGACCTCTGACTCCACCGTCTCCTCCACCAGCCGCGACATGATCTACGACTTCTCCCGCAGCCAGGGCGACAAGATCGACCTCTCGGCCATCGACGCCAGCACCAAAAGCTCCGGCAACCAGGCCTTCACCTTCATCGGCGAGAAGGCCTATTCCGGCAAGGCGGGCGAACTGCGCTACGTCAATTCCGGCGGCGATACCTATGTCTACGCCGACGTCAACGGCGACAAGGCGTCCGACTTCGCCATCCGCATCGACGCAAACATCGACCTCGTGAAGGGCGATTTCATCCTCTGAGGCATGCGCGCGCCGCTCAGCTCAGCCGCTCTTCCCAGGCGCGGAAGAGGTTGGCGTTTTCCGTGTCGATCAACGGTCCCGCCGGCATGTCCATGGCGCGGGTCCGGCGCGGCGCGAAGCCGAACTGGCGGCGGAAGGCGCGGCTGAAATGGGCGGCGCTGACGAAGCCGTAGGCGCGTGCCACCTCGCCGACCGAGATCGCGTCGCCGCCATTGAGCCGGGAATGGATCGTCTCCAGCCGCCGCCGCCGGATATAGGCGGTCACCCCGCCGGTATTGGCGAAGGCGCGGTAGAGATTGGACTGCGACACCGCGAGATCGGAGGCGATCTTCTTCGGCGTCAGGTCGGCGGCGGTGAGGTTCTGGTCGATATAGGCCTCAACCCGTTGGCGCAGCGGCACGGAGGGTTTCTGCGGCGGGACCGGCGCGTCGCGCTCCTTGGCACGCAAGGCCGTCACCAGCAGGTTGACGAAGGCGGTCGTCAGGTTCGCCGCGTCGGCGGCCTGCATTTCGCCCACCTGCCGGACGAGCGACAGCAGGCAATCGGCGAGCAGCCGCCCCCAGGGCCCGTCGATCACCCGTCCATGGTGGTGGAACGGCTCGTGGTTGACGGCGGTGAAGGCGCGGCGCGCCACCGTGCAGGTCACGCACTCGATGACGGAGCTTTCCGTCGTCAGCGGCCGGCGCGCGTCGAAGGCGGCAACCTCGCCCTGCCACATCTGCCGCGGCTCGCCCTGATCGTCCGTCTGGAAGGTCAGCGTGCCGGCATTGATCAGCACCACCTGCACCCAGTCGAGGCCGTCGGCGCGGATCATCTCGGTCGTGCGCGAAAATTTCGTCGGATCGAGCCGCGAATGGGTGAGCACCATGTCGCCCAGCATCCAGGCATCGACCACGGCCATGAACGGCTCCGTCGCCGCCACCGGCCGGGTGATCTTGTGGGTGGTAACGCCGCGGCTCCAGGTGGCGAACTGCTCTGCGGCGGGAAAATCTTGCGTATCGACGTGAATGGCAGGGATCGGTGTCTTGATCGTCATGGGCCGGTCGGGTCAAAGATGGGCTGGTGCTGAAATCGTCAGGGCAAGGAAAACATTCTTCCGCGTTTTTGACCAGCCACGTCACGCATTTTGACCATTCCCGCCAAAATCGCGTCTGCCGGACAATTACCTCCCAAAATTGTTGTAACCGCTTTTTTCCTTGTCTATCCATCCTGTTAGCAGGGGTGCCGACCGCTGAAAAGCAAGGTGTGTCGCCGGTCACGCGGACTTGATTGTCGCGGGACCGAACGACGGCGCCTGTCCTTTCGCCGGCCCCTTTTCTCAACGGCGGGATGGAGGTTTCGACATGGGATCCGAGGCGACAGGCAGCGCAATCGAGCGCGTCAACACCAGCTCTGGCGGTTTTAGCCAATCGGTCACGGGCCTCGCCGACGGTGGCTGGGTCGTCGCTTGGGTTGTGGATGTGGAGGGCGGTGGAAAAGGCATATCCATGCAGCGCTATGCCGCCGACGGCAGTCGTGTCGGCGGAGTAATCGAGCTTGCCTCGGACATGACCTACGCTGTTGCTCCACGCGTCACCGCACATGAAGACGGCGGCTGGGTTCTGAACTGGCTCGGCGATGATACCGATTTCGAATCGGGTGACATCTTCCAGCGACGCTACGATTCCAACGGCGGGCTGGTGGGATCCCCAAGCCAGGTCAACACCTTCGAAACGACGATCTCCTACGAGCGCTCCATCGCATTGTTGTCGGATGGCGGGTGGGTCGTCACTTGGTCTGGGTTCGACATAGACCTCGATGGCAACGGCATTGTCCAGCGGCGCTACGCGGCGGATGGAACGCCGGTCGGGGGTGAGATCGTGGTCAACACCTATCATCCGGGCAGCCAGGACACTCCCTCGGTGACGGCGCTGGAGGACGGTGGCTGGCTCGTGGCCTGGACCGCCTTCGATGATCGTGCCGACGACACCGATATATACATGCAGCGCTATGCGGCCAACGGCGTGCTGGTTGGGTCCGAAACGCGCGTCAATACCGCAACTGTCGGCAGCCAGGTCGATGCGGCCGCTACGGGGCTGGAGGACGGTGGCTGGGTGGTGGTCTGGCAGGGGCTGGATAGCAATCAGCATGGCGTTTATCTTCAGCGCTATGATGCCAATGGCGATCCGGTCGGCGGCGAAGTCGCGGTCAATACCACGACGAGCGGCGCGCAGGGTTCCCCTGCCATCGTCGCCCTTGCGGATGGCGGCTTTGTCGTCGCCTGGGTTTCGCAAGGCCTAGGCGGTATCTTTAGTCTCGTCCAGCAGCGCTTCAACGCGGCCGGCAGTCGCGTCGGAGGCGAGACCGTGATCGTCGATAGCAACGTCTCGGACAAGCCATCCATCGTGGCGACGGAATACGGCTGGCTGGTGATGTGGAACGCCAGCAGCAGCGCGCCAGGGGGGCAAGGCCCCCATATCCGCCACTACGCCCTCGATCGCGTCGGCACCACCGGGGCCGACACGCTGACCGGCTCGTCCTGGGCGGAGACGCTGAAAGGCCTCGGCGGCAACGATGTGCTGAACGGCCTCGGCGGCGCCGACCGCATGGAAGGCGGTACCGGCAATGATACCTACTACGTCGACAACACAGGCGATGTCGTCGTCGAAGGCGCCAATGCCGGCGCCGATACCGTCCGCGCATCGGTCTCGCATACCCTCGCCGCCAATGTCGAGAACCTCGTTCTCACGGGCTCGGGCAACATCGCCGCGACCGGCAACACCCGCGACAACGTCATCACCGGCAATTCCGGCAACAACACGCTGCGCGGCCTTGGCGGCGCCGACACCCTGAACGGCGGCCTGGGCGCCGACCGCATGGAAGGGGGCACCGGCAACGACACCTATTACGTCGATAACTCGGGTGACCTGGTCGTCGAGGCGGCCAATGCCGGCACGGACACGGTCCGCGCTTCCCGCAGCTACACGCTCGGCAGCCATGTCGAAAACCTCGTGCTAACAGGTACAGGCAACCTCTCCGGCACCGGCAACAGCCTCGCCAACGTGATCACCGGCAATTCCGGCGCCAACGCGCTCTCCGGCCTCGCCGGCAACGACACCCTGAAAGGCGAGGCCGGCAACGACCGCCTCGCCGGCGGCACGGGCGCCGATACGCTCTATGGCGGCACGGGCGCCGACCGTTTCGTGTTTACCGCGCTCGCCGACAGCACGGTTTCCTCCACCGGCCGCGACGTGATCAAGGATTTCTCCCGCTCGCAGGGCGACCGGATCGACCTCTCGGCGATTGACGCCAGCACCAGGACCTCCGGCAACCAGGCTTTCTCCTTCATCGGCGAGAAGTCCTATTCCGGCAAGGCCGGCGAGCTCCGCTATGTCAACTCCGGCGGCGACACCTTCATCTACGCCGACGTCGACGGCGACAGGAAATCCGATTTCGCCATCCGCATCGACGCCAATATCGACCTCGTGAAGGGCGACTTCATCCTTTGATCAACAGAGACTTTGTGACGGGAGAAAATCATGACGACGACGATTACCTCCAGTTGGACCGGCACCGGCACCTTTCTCGATATCGAGGACGCAGACCAGTATGTCATCGCCGCCGGCGTCAGCATCATGTCGACATTTGGTGGAACGGCCATCTATATCGAGGCCGATAATGCGCGTCTCGATGTTGAAGGCATGGTCGTCGGCAACAATGCCATCGCCGGCCTTGAATACGGCAACGCGACGATCAATGTCGGCCCGCTCGGAGCGGCCTTGGGATCGGCGGGCGATGCCATCTCGCTGATCGACTACGGCCATGTCATCAGCAATCAAGGGCTGATCTGGGGGGCCTCGTACGGCATCAATTTCCAGCCGCTGTTTGCCGCCGGAGGTGGTGTCAATACCATCACCAATGACGGGACCATCATCGGCACCACGATCGCGATCTACTCAAGCGTCAGCGACGCCCGCATCGAGGTCACCAATACCGGGCGGATCGAGGGCGGAACCCATGCCTTGCAATCCGGCGGTGCGGCGGACCGCCTGACCAACAGCGGCACCATCAAGGGCGCGATCTCGTTCGGCAGCGGTGACGACTATTACGACGGCCGCCTCGGCACGATCGTCGGCGACGTCGAGGCCGGCGATGGCGACGACGAATTGCTCGGCGGCGCAGGCGCCGAAACCTTCTATGGCGGCGATGACAACGACATCCTGAACGGCGGCGGCGGCGCCGACACCCTCTTTGGCGGAACCGGCAACGATACCTATTTTGTCGACAATGCCGGCGACGTGGTCACGGAGAACGCGGGCGAGGGCACAGATACCGTCCGCGCGTCGATCAGTTACGTGCTGACAGCCAATGTCGAAAACCTCGTATTGACGGGCACAGCCAATATCAGCGGCACCGGCAACGCGCTCGCCAACACGCTGACCGGCAATGCCGGCAACAACACGCTCGACGGGCTCGCGGGCGCCGACACCATGACCGGCGGCGCCGGCAACGACACCTATGTCGTCGACAATGCCGGCGACATCGTCGTTGAAGCGGCCAACGCCGGCATCGACACGGTCCGCGCCGCCCGCAGCTACACCCTTGGCGCCAATGTCGAAAACCTCGTGCTGACAGGCACCGGAGGATTGACGGGCACCGGCAACAGCCTCGCCAACGTGATCACCGGCAACACCGGCAATAACACGCTCTCCGGCCTCGCCGGCAACGACACCCTGAAAGGCGAGGCCGGCAACGACCGCCTTGCCGGCGGCACGGGCGCCGACAAGCTTTACGGCGGGACGGGCGCCGATCGGTTCGTCTTCACCGCACTCTCCGACAGCACCGTCGCGTCGTCGGGCCGCGACACGATCTACGACTTCTCTCGCAGTCAGGGCGACAAGATCGACCTCTCCGCCCTCGACGCGTCGACGAAATCCACGGGCAACCAGGCCTTCTCCTTCATCGGCGAGAAGGCATTCACCGGCAAGGCGGGCGAACTCCGCACCGTCCATTCCGGCGGCGACACCTTCATCTACGCTGACGTCAACGGTAACAAGACCCCCGATTTCGCGATCAGGATCGACGCTAACATCGACCTCGTGAAGGGCGATTTCATTTTGTGAGGCGGCGGATCGGGCGAGCCGGCGGTAGGCGGACCGCCGCCGGTTCGCAACCATGTGTTCGAGGGCCGCGCGGCGTGGATCGCTGCGTTCCATAGCTTCGGGAGATCGGATAATGGCACTGCAAGACTTTACCGGCAGGACTGTCGGCACTACCGCGACGGCGATCACGAGCGGCGATGATGTGATCGTCCGCTACGGCGCCGTCGTTGGCAATACGGCCACATTCAACGCCGCAGGCATCACCGCCTATGGCACGAACCACGACATCGACATCTACGGCCACGTTTTCGGCGGGACCTGGTCGATCTCACTCGGCTCGAATAGCGCGATCGCTGGTAGCAATGTGCTCACCGTTCATGCCACCGGTGTGCTGACCTCGACCGTCGAGGGCGTTCTCGTGACGTCTTCCGGCAGCCTGATCACTAACGCCGGACTGATCTCCGGCACCTACGGTATCTTTATCGCCGCAAGCGGCTCCACCACGTCGACCATCGTCAACAGCGGCTCGATCATCGGCGCAGGCGATTCGCTTTACGCAGCCATCGAGCAGTACGGATCCGAGAAGCTCGTCCTGACCAATACCGGCCTCATCGCGGGCGTAACGACGTCCTTCAATGGCTCGTTCGTCCCAAGCAATCTTGCTGTCACCGAAATCACCAACAGTGGCCGCATGATCGGCGACGTGCTGCTCGGCGGCGCCGACGATCTCTATGACGGACGGCTGGGCTCGATCCTTGGTGTCGTTTACGGCGGCAGTGGCAACGACGTGCTCCAAGGCGGCACCGGCAACGAGACGCTCGACGGCGGCGCCGACGATGACCAGTTGGAAGGCAATGCCGGAACCGACACGTTGATCGGCGGCACTGGCAATGACAGCCTCGACGGCGGCACCGGCGCCGATCGCATGGAGGGAGGCAGCGGAAACGACACCTACTACGTCGACAATACCGGCGACGTCGTGACCGAGAGCACGGGCGAGGGCACGGACACCGTCAACGCCGCGATCAGCTATGCCTTGACCGCCAATGTCGAGAATCTGGTGCTGTCGGGCACCGACGATATCGACGGCACCGGCAACGACCTCGACAACACCTTGACCGGCAATGACGGCGACAACAGCCTGTCCGGCGGCGCCGGCACCGATACGCTCTACGGCGCCGATGGCAATGACGTTCTCGATGGCGGCGCCGGTGCCGACACCATGGAGGGCGGCATCGGCAACGATACCTTCCATGTCGACGACGCCGGCGATGTTGTCACCGAAAACAGCGGGGCAGGGACGGATACGGTCAATGCCTCGATCACCTACGCCCTGACGGCCAATGTCGAAAATCTCGTCCTCACAGGCACCGGCAATATCAACGGCACCGGCAACGACCTCGCTAATAGCCTGACTGGCAACGCCGGCAACAACGTCCTGAACGGGGGCACCGGCGCCGACCGGATGGAGGGAGGTCAGGGCAACGACATCTACTATGTCGACAACGTCGGCGACGTGGTGGTCGAGGCCGCGAACGCCGGCACCGATACGGTCCGCGCCAGCCGGAGCTACACCCTTGGCGCCAATGTCGAAAACCTGATCCTGACAGGCACCGGAAACCTCTCCGGCACCGGCAACAGCCTCGCCAACGTGATCACCGGCAATTCCGGCGCCAACACGCTCTCCGGCCTCGCCGGCAACGACACCCTGAAAGGCGAGGCCGGCAACGACCGCCTGACCGGAGGTAATGGCGCCGACAAGCTTTACGGCGGGACGGGCGCCGATCGGTTCGTCTTCACCGCACTCTCCGACAGCACCGTCGCGTCGTCAGGCCGCGACACGATCTACGATTTCAGCCGCAGCCAAGGCGACCGGATCGACCTCTCGGCCCTCGACGCCAGCACCAAAAGCTCCGGCAACCAGGCCTTCTCCTTCATCGGCGAGAAGGCATTCACCGGCAAGGCGGGAGAGCTCCGCACCGTCCATTCCGGCGGCGACACCTTCATCTACGCGGACGTGAACGGCGACCGGAAATCGGATTTTTCGATCCGGATCGACGCCAACATCGACCTCGTGAAGGGCGATTTCGTTTTGTGAGACGGCGCCGCGGGTGCGCTCGTGATCGACTGAAAATGCCCGCGACACGGGAGCAGGTTTGAAACAACACACAAGGGAGAAAGAACATGGCGACGACGATCACCACGGACTGGAGCGGCACCGCGACGTATCTTGAGGTGCAGGACGACGAGCATTACATCCTTGCCGCAGGCGTCAGACTGGTGACCATCGATTACGCTGCAATCCAGTTCAACGGTGCACGCAGTCAATTCGATATCGAAGGACAGATTGTCGGCGCCAGTGGCATTCGGGGCGTCTGGGGAATGGTCACCGACGACTCGACCGTCAATGTCGGCGCAAGCGGGGTCGTAATGGGATTTGATCATTACGGCATCTATCTCAGCGCGGACGGACAGTCGATCACCAATGACGGCCTGATATGGGGCGGCGATGCCGGTATATCTCTGCAGCAGTTTGCTGCTTTTTCCGGCGATCCGTCACTGATCACCAACCGGGGAACCATCACCAGTCTGTACGCTGGGGTGCTGCTTGAGGGAGACACTGGCAGTACCTTCGAGATCCACAATACCGGGGTCATCGAGGGCGGTAGCTATTCGATTACATCCGTGTCCTACGGCGTGGACCGCATTATAAACAGCGGCGTCCTGAAGGGCGACGTGCGCCTTTATGATGACAATGACTATTATGATGGCCGGCTGGGAACGATTGTGGGTGTTGTCGAAGGTGGCTTTGGCGACGACGAGCTGCTGGGCGGGGCCGGTGACGAGATCTTCGACGGCGAAAATGGCAACGATATCCTGAGCGGCGGTGGCGGCAATGACACCCTGGAAGGAGGTTTCGGCGACGATGTTCTCAATGGCGGGTCCGGCAACGACACTCTGGATGGCGGTACCGGCGCCGACGTCCTTGATGGCGGAACCGGCGCTGACTTCATGGACGGCAGAGAGGGGGATGACATCTTTTATGTCGACGACGCCGGCGACGTCGTCAACGAACGCGTTGCCGACGGCACCGACACTGTCAACGCGTCCATCTCATACAACCTCACAGCCAACGTTGAAAACCTCGTCCTGACAGGTTCCGCCAACCTCAACGGAACCGGCAACGACCTCGCCAATAGCCTGACCGGCAACGCCGGCAACAACGTCCTGAACGGCGGCACCGGGGCCGACCGGATGGAGGGAGGCCAGGGCAACGACACCTATTATGTCGACAACGCCGGTGACGTGGTGGTCGAGAGCTCCAACGGCGGCATCGATACTGTGCGGGCGGCCCGCAGCTACACCCTTGGCAGCAATGTCGAAAACCTCGTTCTGACAGGCACCGGCAACCTCTCCGGCACCGGCAACAGCCTCGCGAACAGCATCACGGGCAATTCCGGCAACAACACGCTGAACGGCAGTTCCGGTAATGACACGCTGTCGGGCGGCTCGGGCAATGACCGTCTGCTCGGCGGCTCCGGCAACGACGTCCTGAACGGCGGGTCCGGCAACGACCGGATGGAGGGCAGTTCCGGCAATGACCGCCTGACCGGCAATTCCGGCGCCGACGTGCTGTACGGCGGCTCGGGCGCCGACCGCTTCATCTTCAAGGCGCTCTCCGACTCGACCGTCTCCTCGTCGGGTCGCGATGTCATCGAGGATTTCTCCCGCAGTCAGGGCGACAGGATCGACCTTTCGGCGATAGACGCCTCGACGAAATCCTCCGGCAACCAGGCCTTCTCCTTCATCGGCGAGAAGGCCTTTACCGGCAAGGCCGGCGAACTGCGCTACGTCAACTCCGGCGGCGACACCTTCATCTATGGCGATGTGAATGGCGACAAGACCTCGGATTTTTCGATCCGCATCGACGCCAACATCGACTTGGTGAAGGGCGATTTCATTTTGTGAGACGGCGCCGCCAGGGGTACCGGCCGGCAGATTTTTCCAGAAAGGATGTTGTTGATGACAATTCAGGCGACGGCAGGTTCTGAGTTCACGGCGGAGAACATCGCCTCCGGATCGACCGGCTTCCATTCCATCACGGCGCTTGCCGATGGCGGCTGGGTGATCACGTCGTTCGGTCTGGGCCCAAATGGCATCTCGAACGCGGTTTATCAGCAGCGCTTCACCCCCGATGGAACGGCGATGGGCAGCCCCACGGTCGTCAATACCGATACGAGCTACAACGCAGGCGAACCGGCCGTGACCGCCCTTGCCGATGGCGGCTGGGTGGTGACGTGGACATACCAAACCGGCGGCAGCGACTTCATCGGCCATCAGCGCTATGCGAGCGACGGCAGCGCCTTGGGCGGAGAGGCTGCTTTCGACAGCGCTTGGCCGTATGTGGGTTCGCCCGCGATCTCCTCCCTTGCCGATGGCGGATGGGTGATCTCCTGGCAAAGCAACTTTGCTGACGGCAATGACTTGGGAATCAGCCAGCGCCGGTTCGATGCAAACGGACAGCTCATCAGCCAGGGGATCGTCAATACGAGGTGGCAGGGTGATCAGGCGCACCCGGATGTGATTCCGCTTGACGGCGGCGGCTGGCTGGTCGTCTGGAGCCACTCCGGTCGCGTCATCGGTCCCGGGATCTATTTCCAGCGCTACGCCGCGGATGGCACGTCCCTCGGCTTTGAGAATCCCATCGAAGACAGCTACACAAACGGCGACGAGACGCCCGTGGCAGCCGCCCTTGCCGACGGGGGCTGGCTTATCGTCTGGATGGGCGGCAACGACGAGCACGACATCAGGATGCAGCGCTTCGCCGCCGACGGCAGCCTTTCCGGGTCCGAGACGCTCGTCAACACCACCACCGTAAATGCCCAATGGTCGCCGGATGTCGCCGGGCTCGCCGATGGCGGCTGGGTGGTCGTCTGGCAATCGGCCGATCCAAGCGGCGCTGGCATCTACATGCAGCGCTACGCCGCCGACGGAACGGCGGTCGGCGGCGAAACGCTGGTCAATTCCACAACGGTCGGCAACCAGATCGAGCCCGTCGTCACCGCGCTTGCTAATGGCGGCTGGGTGGTGAGCTGGGCCTCTGAGGGTGACATCGTGCATCGCTGGTACGCTCCCGACATCGACGGCACCGCCGCTGACGATACGATCTCCGGCACCGTCCTCGGCGAATTGATGCGCGGTCTTGCCGGCGACGACGTCTACCAGGTGAACAGCATCTATGATGTCGTCGAGGAGGACGCCAATGGCGGCACGGATACCGTCCGCGCCTCGGTCACCTTCACCCTCGGCGACAATGTCGAACACCTCGTGCTGACCGGCTCGGCGAACATCGACGCCACCGGAAACGATCTCGACAACCGCCTGACCGGCAATACCGGCGACAACCTGTTGCGCGGCATGGCCGGCGACGACACGCTCGACGGAAAAGCCGGCGCGGACACGATGGAGGGCGGCGCCGGCAACGACACCTATTATGTCGATGATGTCGGCGATGTCGTGCGCGAAACCGCCTCCGCCGGCAGCGACACGGTCCGCGCGGCGCTGAGCTATGCGCTCTCGGCCCATGTCGAGAACCTCGTCCTTACAGGCACCGCCAACATCGACGCCACCGGCAACGGGCTTGCCAACAGGCTCACCGGCAATTCCGGCGACAACGTTTTGAACGGCGCCGCCGGCGCCGATACTATGATCGGTGGCGCGGGCGACGACACCTATTACGTCGACAATGCAGGCGACGTCGTCACCGAGCGATCGGGCGGGGGACACGATACCGTCGACGCTTCGGTCTCCCATACGCTCGCCGCCTATGTCGAGGATCTCGTGCTGATCGGTTCCGCCAGCATCAACGGCACCGGAAACGGGCTTGCCAATATGATCGTCGGCAATGCCGGCAACAATGTGCTGAACGGCGGTGGCGGCGCCGACACGATGTTGGGCCGCACCGGCAACGACACCTACTATGTCGACAACGCGGGCGACATCGTCGTTGAAGCGGCAAACGCCGGCACCGACACGGTCCGCGCCAGCCGCAGCTACACCCTCGGCAGCAACGTCGAAAACCTCGTGCTGACAGGCACCGGCAACCTCTCCGGCACCGGCAACAGCCTCGCCAATGTGATCACCGGCAACACCGGCAATAACACGCTGTCGGGTGCCGGCGGCAACGACATACTGCGCGGCAGCAACGGCAATGACAGCCTTCTCGGTGGCTCCGGCAACGACCGCCTCGAAGGCGGTTCCGGCAACGACCGTCTCACCGGCGGCGCCGGCTCCGACAAGCTCTACGGCGGCACCGGCGCCGACCGTTTCGTCTTCACGTCTCTCTCCGACTCGACGGTCTCCTCCTCCGGCCGGGACACGATCCTCGACTTCTCGCGCAGCCAGGGCGATAAAATCGACCTCTCCGCCATCGACGCCTCGACCAAGTCTTCCGGCAACCAGGCCTTCTCCTTCATCGGCGAAAAATCTGCGTTCTCGGGAGCGGCGGGCGAACTGCGCTACGTCAACTCCGGCGGCGACACCTTCATCTACGCCGACGTCAACGGTGACAGAAAAGCCGATTTCGCCATCCGGATCGACGCGACCATTGACTTCGTGAAAGGCGATTTCATTCTGTAGGGCCGGAAGCCGGGCAGGCAACCAGATGGCGATATCCGATCCCGGAGTGCCGTTGCCGTGACGCGCGACACAGGCGCTATCCGCGCCATCGTGCGATCCTCCGCACCACCCCGCAAGGTCGTGGCTGCTGCCCGGCTGAAGGGTCTGGCGACGGGAGAAGTGCGCGATGGCAACGATTACTATAACAGGTCTTGATCTTGACGGCGCCACCGTGTCCGGCGGCGATGATGTGATTGTCGCGCAGAACGCGATCGTTTCGGCGCCGGTCTTCGACGGGCTGCAGGCGCCCGGAACGGACCATGCAATCGATATCCACGGCCTCGTCTACGGGCTCAGGTATTCGCTATATGCTGGCTCCAGCGCTGGAACCGCCGGAAACATTCGCGTCACCGTTCACGAGACAGGCGTTCTGGACGCGACCCAGGCGGGGTTCCGAATGCAGTCCTCCGGCAGCCTGATCGAGAATGCTGGCAGGATTTCCGGCGGCTTCGGCATTGAGGTCGAAGCCGATGGAACGGGAACGTCGACGATCACCAACACAGGTGTCATCAGCGGCACGGACGATGACGGCGTCAACGCCGGCATCATCCAGCTCGGCTCGGAACGGATGGTCATCACCAATACCGGAACCATTTCGGGGCCGTTGATGGCGTTCAACGGTGCGTCAGGCGGCGACGGCATCACCGAGATCACCAATAGCGGCCGGATGAGCGGGGATGTGTTGCTGGGCGGCGGCGCCGACCTTTACGACGGACGGCTCGGAACCATCCTCGGCACTGTCTATGGCGGCGCCGGCGACGACGTGATCCAGGGCGGCACCGGCAACGAGACGCTGGATGGCGGCGACGACGACGACGACCTGCAGGGCAATGCCGGCACCGACACCCTGCTGGGCGGCGCCGGCAACGATACGCTAAACGGCGGCGCCGGAGCCGACACCATGACCGGCGGCGCCGGTAACGACACCTATGTGGTCGACAATGCCGGTGACGTCGTCGTCGAAGCCTTAAACGGCGGCACCGACACGGTCCGCGCCGGCCGCAGCTACACCCTCGGCGCCAATATCGAGAACCTCGTGCTCACAGGCACCGGCAACTTCGCCGGCACCGGCAACGACCTCGCCAATACCCTATCAGGCAACACCGGCAACAACACGCTGACAGGCCTCGCCGGCAACGACACGCTGAACGGCAATGCCGGCAACGACACCCTCCTTGGCGGCATCGGCAACGACACGATGAACGGCGGCTCCGGCAATGATCGCCTGACGGGCGGCACCGGCGCCGACACGCTTACCGGCGGCACCGGCGCCGACCGTTTCGTCTTCACGTCTCTCTCCGACTCGACGGTCTCCTCCTCCGGCCGGGACACGATCCTCGACTTCTCGCGCAGCCAGGGCGATAAAATCGACCTCTCCGCCATCGACGCCTCGACCAAGTCTTCCGGCAACCAGGCCTTCTCCTTCATCGGCGAAAAATCTGCGTTCTCGGGAGCGGCGGGCGAACTGCGCTACGTCAACTCCGGCGGCGACACCTTCATCTACGCCGACGTCAACGGCGACAAGACCTCGGATTTCGCGATCAGGATCGACGCCAACATCGACCTCGTGAAGGGCGATTTCATTTTGTAGGTGGAAAATCCGTCAGGCAACGCCATCAGGCGCGGTCGCTGGTAAGCTGGAAGACCGGCTCCGTCGCCACAGCACGAAGGGCATGGTCAAAATCCAGGCGGTGATCGAGTAGATGACCGAGGGCAGAGTCGTGTCGGGCAGGCCGGTGCTTGTCGCAGCCACCGCCAGGCCGACGGCGATGCCAAGCGCACCGTTCTGGGTGCCCGTTTCGATGGCGATCGCCGTCATGTCCCGCGCGGGCAGGCGGGCGAGAGAGGCCGTCAGGCAGCCGACGGCCAGAAGCGTGGCGTTGAGCGCGATGAGCACGGGCCACAGCGATCCGATATTGTCGGCGAAGGCCTGCCAGTTGGCGATGACAGCCGCGACGATGGTCACCAGGAACAGCCACATCGAAAACCGTGCAATCGCCGCGGAGCTTTTTGCGACGAAGCGGGGAAAATACCGGCGCACGAGAACGCCGAGGCCGACCGGGGCCGCCGTCAGCACGAAGACCGTGAGACCGAGCCCGGTCACATCGAGCGCCGGCGCCTCGGCGCCGCGAAAATACCCGACGGCAAAGGCCACCACCAGCGGCAGGGTCAGCGTCGCGGCGAGCGAGATCACCGCCGTCAGCGAGATGGAGAGCGCCACATTGCCGCCGGCCAGCCGTGTCGCCGAGTTCGACAGCACGCCGCCGGGGCTGGCGGCCAGGATCATCAGCCCGACCGCCAGTTCCGGCGGCAGGGAAAACAGCATTGCCAGCACGAAGGCGGCAAGCGGCACCACCAGCATCTGGTTGAAGGCGCCGAGCGCGAACGCCTTCGGACGAAGAGCCACCTCGGCGAAATCTCGCGGCCCGAGCTCCAGGCCGAGCGAGAACATGATGACGATCAGGATGAGCGGCAATACGATTTCGATAAGCATGTCGAACCTTGGCAAACGGGCGTCGGCGCTCCCGATGAACGGCGCCGGCAGAAAAAAACGGGTCGGTCAGGCGGCCGGCGCTCAGGCCGGCTCGGTGCGCAACAGCCAGTCCACGAAGGTGCCGGTGTCGGCGCTGGCCGGTGCCGCGCCGCTTCGCGCCGCCGCGCGGGCCTCGGTCGGGCTGAAACCGTATCGGGCGTGGAACTGCCGGTAGAAGGACGAAAGGTTGGTAAAGCCGTATTCGTAGGCGATCGAGCTGACCAGCCGGCCGTCCGACGTCTTCGAGAGCGCGGCATAGCAGGCGGCGAGACGGCGATTGCGGATATAGGTCGCGACGCCACCCTGTTCCGCGAAGAGATAATAGAGCTGGCGGCGCGACACGCCGATCGTGGCGCAGATCTGGTCGGCGCTCAGGTCGGGCGAGCGGAGATTGGCGTTGATGTGGCGACGCGCCCGGTCGAACTGCACGGCTGCGATCGGCGCCTGCGCGCTTTCGAGCGTCGCCGGCGTGCCGGCGATCATCGCCCGCATCAGCTGTCCGAACGCATCGCCGACGGCCGAGGCCTCGCCGACCGTCAGATGGTTGGCGCGGTTGGCGATCGATACCAGGAAATCGCGCAGGATCTGCGACATCGGCCCCTGCACCAGTTGATGCGCGGCGCGGTCCAGCTGGTCGGCGATGTCCCAGAAGTCGTCGCGGGTGAAGAACACGCCGCTGTAATTGGTTTTGTCCATCACGCCGGAAAAGGGGCTGGCATAGGAGTGCAGGATCAGCTGGCCGGCCGGCACCTTGAACTCGCTGTCCCGGCTTTCGTAGCCCACCGGCCCCTGCGTCACCACGCTGATGCACCAGTGGTCGAAGCCGGATCGCCGGACGATATCGTGCGTGTAGCGGAAGTTCATCGGCGAGAGCTCGAACGAGGTCAGTTGCAGCGAGCCGAGGCGATAGGAATCGGCGCTGGCGCGAAAGCCCTGCGAGGGCGGCGTGATCGCCTCCAGGTCGCACATCGATGACGTGAACTCGCACCAGGCGTCGAACTGATCCTCCTGCCGGATGCTTTCGGTCGAAAACCTGAAGTTCGGTATCCGCGTCCGGTCGCCGGCCAGGCTGTCATGTAGGCTCATTTGCAGTCGCTCGCTTGAAATTCTTTTATGAGGTGATTTTCGTATCAAATATCGAAACCGGGGCCGTTCTGGTGCCCCGGTCGGAGGGCCATGCACGCAAACCGCGTCGCAGCGCCGCAAATGCATTCCACGGCGTATCGTTCGGAAAATAGCCGTCGCTGCACAAAACGCAATGACTTGTGCACGCACCGCGATTTGCGGGGCCGCGCCGATTTTTTTCCAAGTGGTAAAAGTTCACCGTTTTGTGCTCCGGCCGCTACCGGCTGATCCCGGCTGCGGTTCTCCTACGATTTCACAAGGGGCGCGGCATGTGATGCGCGGCACAGCAAGTGCGGCCGCCGATCTGGCAAGGGGGGGGCGATTGAACGCGACCACGCCGCTGCCCGGAATGGAAAGATGACGAAGACATCCGACACCGCCTGCGCGCGGCGGTGATGAAACAGCAGGGCTGTGCCTCAAGGCACGGCGATCGCGCCCGGCGGAACCGCATGAGGCGGCATGTACGAACCCGCCGGGCGCGACACGACGACCGTTTTGAACGATTTGAAGGACCAATGAGATGAGCTCGAACGCAACCGGAACCAAAGAAATCGTTGTCAGCACGACAGCCGCGAGCGGGATGAACGACCCGAGCGTCACCTTGCTGCCGGCTGGCGGCTGGATCGCCATCTGGTCGGCGACTGACGACGCCGATGACACCCATATATTTATGCAGCGCTTCGACGCAGCGGGAAATCCGGTGGGCGCCGAAATCCCGGTGGGTGATCCTGAAGTAGAGCATTTTAAGCCGACGGTGGTCGCTCTTGCGGACGGCGGCTTTATCGTGACGAGCGACGGGGGCCCGATCGTCCAGCAGCGTTTCGACGCCGATGGCAATACGGTCGGCGCGGAAACGCAGGTCAATACGACCGGGGGCGATGTTCGTCTTGTCAAAAGCGTGGCTCTTTCCGACGGCGGCTGGGTCACGACCTGGCAAGCGGGTGCCGGAAATGAGGACGTGTTGCAGCAGCGTTTCGACGCCGACGGCAATACGGTCGGCGCGGAAACGCAGGTCAATACGACGACGTCGGGTCGGCATGTCTTCCCCGACTTGGTGGCCCTTTCCGACGGCGGCTGGGTTGTTACATGGTTTGTCGTCGACGGGAATATATTCCTGCAGCGGTTCGACGCCAATGGGGATAAGGTCGACGGCGAGACGCGGGTCAATTCGACGAGCGCGGGATCGCAGCGATTTCCGGCCGTTGCCGCGCTTTCGGATGGTGGCTGGGTGGTGACCTGGGAGTCGCCCGATGCCGACCAGACCGGCATTTTCCAGCAGCGCTACGACAGCGACGGCGACGCCGTCGGCGGGGAGACGCAGGTCAATACGACCAGCACCAGTTTCCAGAGCGATGCGGACGTCGTCGCGCTTTCAGATGGCGGCTGGGTGGTGACGTGGCAGTCCTTTGGCCAGGATGGCGACAGCTACGGCATTTATCAACAGCGCTACGATAGCGACGGCAATGCGGTCGGAACCGAGACGCTCGTCAATGTGACGACGGAAGGCTACCAGGATAGTGCTTCCGTGACCGCCCTGCCCAATGGCGGCTGGATCGTCAGCTGGGTATCGGAGGACCCGGTTACCTCTAGGCCAGTCGTCCACCAGCGCATCTTCGCCGCCGATATCGAAGGCACCTCGGGCAATGACACCCTGACGGGCACCGTGTTCGACGAGACGCTGATCGGCGGCGATGGCAATGACAGGCTCGACGGCAAGGCCGGGGCGGATCGCATGGAGGGCGGCGCCGGCAACGACACCTATTATGTCGATAATGCCGGCGACGTGGTGGTCGAGGAGGCGGATGCCGGCACGGACACGGTGCGCGCCAACCGCAGCTATGCCCTCGGCGCCAATGTCGAAAACCTCGTGTTGACAGGGACCGGCAATACCAGCGGCACCGGCAACAGTCTGGACAACGTCATAACGGGCAACAGCGGCAACAACAGCCTCAGTGGAGGCTCCGGCAATGACCGCCTGATCGGCGGTTCCGGCAACGACACCCTGAATGGCGGTTCTGGCGCCGACCGGATGGAGGGCGGCGCCGGCAACGACACCTATTATGTCGACAATGCCGGCGACGTGGTGATCGAAAGCTCGGGCGGCGGCACCGACACCGTGCGGGCAAGCCGCAGCTATACCCTCGGCGCCAATGTCGAGAACCTGGTGCTGACGGGCACGGGCAATACCAGCGGCACCGGCAACGGCCTCAACAACGTCATGACCGGCAACAGCGGCAACAACACGCTGAATGGCAGTTCCGGCAATGACAGCCTCAATGGAGGCTCCGGCAATGACCGGCTGATCGGCGGTTCCGGCAACGACACGCTGAACGGCGGCACCGGCGCCGACCGCATGGAAGGCGGCTCGGGCAACGACACCTACTATGTCGACAATTCCGGCGACGTCGTGGTCGAGAGCTCGAACGGCGGCACCGACACGGTGCGGGCAAGCCGCAGCTACACACTCGGCAGCAATCTGGAAAAGCTCGTGCTGACGGGCACGGGCAATACCAGCGGTGCCGGCAATTCGCTCTCCAACACGATCGGCGGCAATTCCGGCAACAACACGCTGAACGGCTACAGCGGCAATGACAGTTTGAGCGGCGGGGCCGGAAACGACAGCCTGTACGGCGGCTCCGGCAATGACAGCCTTCTCGGCGGCTCCGGCAACGACCGGATGAAGGGCGGCTCCGGCAATGATAAGCTGACCGGCAGTTCCGGCGCCGACGTGCTTTTCGGTGACTCGGGCGCCGACCGCTTCATCTTCAAGTCCCTGTCGGACAGCACGGTCTCGTCCTCGGGCCGCGACACGATCGAGGATTTTTCGCGCAGCCAGGGCGACCGGATCGACCTCTCGGCCATCGACGCCTCGACCAAATCCTCCGGCAACCAGGCCTTCTCCTTCATCGGCGAGAAGTCCTATTCCGGCAAGGCGGGCGAGCTTCGCTACGTCAACAAGAGCGGCGACACCTTCATCTACGGCGACGTCAACGGCGACAAGATCTCCGACTTCGCCATCCAGATCGACGCCAATATCGACCTCGTGAAGGGCGATTTCATTCTGTGAGCGGGCCGGGGACGGGGACGTCGTGGGCGCTAGCCGCGACGCTCTCCGGCAACGATGCCCGGACCATGATTACCGCAAACGTCGATGTCTCATCGGCGACGCCCATGTCGCGCCGCCGCGAACAACATAGAAGGGAAAGCAGATGAGCTCGAACGCCACCGCACAGGCAGAAACAACCGTCTACACAGGGGATAACGGAACCGTCAGAGATGCCGGTATCGCAACGTTTGCCGATGGTGGTTGGCTCACGACATGGCGCGCACGGACAAGCGATGACGACGATGCACCGATGGTTGTCCTCCAGCAGCGGTTCGATGCCGCCGGCAATACCGTAGGCGAAACGGTCACTGTTTTTGAAGCTCCCGGCAGCGCGTATGGTCCCGCTGTTGCCACTCTCGATGATGGCGGATGGGTGACCGTGATGAGGACCGGCGGCGAGGACGGATTCGGTATCTACCAGTTCGTTTTCGATTCGAACGGCAATGCGGTCGGTTCGCCCGAGCGTCTCGACATGACCAACAAGTCGGGGTCAGATCCGCAGATCACGACGCTCGCGGATGGCGGCTGGGTCGTTGCCTGGGGCGGCAGCGGTAGCAACACGGCTGTCTATCAGCAGCGGTTCGATGCCGATGGCGACAAGGTCGGCGGCGAGACGGCGGCCAGCCCCACCAATGTCTCTTACCCGAGCACTGACGCTGTGATCGCCCTGCCGGATGGCGGCTGGATCACCTTCTGGATGTTTTATAACGACAGCACGGCGCGTGACGTGTTCATGCAGAGGTTCGATGCGGACGGCTCTCCGACCGGTCTCATGTCGATGGTCAACACGACCATTCAGGACAATCAGGCTAGCCATGATGCAGCCGTTCTCGCCGATGGCGGCTGGATCGTCACCTGGAACTCCGGGGACCAGGATGGAGACAGCGATGGGGTCTATCAGCAACGCTATGATGCCAACGGAAACGAGGTCGGCGGTGAAAGCAGGGTGAACACCACGACCGAGGGCAGCCAGAAGGAACCCTCGGTCGCCGCGCTCGATGACGGCGGCTGGGTCGTCGTCTGGCAGTCCTTTGGCGACAGTCAGCGCGGCATCTATCAGCAACGCTACGACAGCGACGGCAATCCGGTTGGCGGCGAGGAATTCGTTGCGACGACCGAGGAGGCCTATGGCTATTTCCCCAGCGTCGAGGCCCTGCCGGGCGGGAATTGGGTCGTGACCTGGGCCGCCTTAAATGGATTCGAAATCAGAGCCGTCCACCAGCGCATCTTCGCCGCCGATATCGAGGGCACCTCGGGCAATGACACCCTGACGGGCACGGCGTTCGACGAGACGCTGATCGGCGGTGATGGCAATGACAGGCTCGATGGCAAGGCCGGGGCGGACCGCATGGAGGGCGGCGCCGGCAACGACACCTATTATGTCGATAATGCCGGCGACGTGGTGGTCGAGGAGGCGGATGCCGGCACGGACACGGTGCGCGCCAACCGCAGCTATACCCTCGGCGCCAATGTCGAAAACCTGGTGCTGACAGGCACCGGCAATACCAGCGGCACCGGCAACAGTCTGGACAACGTCATAACGGGCAACAGCGGCAACAACAGCCTCAATGGAGGCTCCGGCAATGACCGGCTGATCGGCGGTTCCGGCAACGATACCCTGAACGGCGGCACCGGCGCCGACCGCATGGAAGGAGGCTCCGGCAACGACACCTACTATGTCGACAATTCCGGCGACGTCGTGGTCGAGAGCTCGAACGGCGGCACCGACACCGTGCGGGCAAGCCGCAGCTACACGCTCGGCAGCAATGTCGAGAACCTGGTGCTGACGGGCACGGGCAATACCAGCGGCACCGGCAACAGCCTGAACAACACGATCACCGGCAACAGCGGCAACAACACGCTGAACGGCAGCTCCGGCAATGACAGCCTGAGCGGCGGTGCGGGCAATGACCGCCTGATCGGCGGCTCCGGCAACGACACGCTGAACGGCGGCACCGGCGCCGACCGCATGGAAGGCGGCTCCGGCAACGACACCTACTATGTCGACAATTCCGGTGACGTGGTTGTCGAAAGCTCGGGCGGCGGCACCGACACGGTGCGGGCAAGCCGCAGCTATACGCTGGGCAGCAATCTGGAAAAGCTCGTGCTGACAGGCACGGGCAATACCAGCGGTGCCGGCAATTCGCTCTCCAACACGATCGGCGGCAATTCCGGCAACAACACGCTGAACGGCTACAGCGGCAATGACAGTTTGAGCGGCGGCGCCGGCAACGACAGCCTGTACGGCGGTGCCGGCAATGACAGCCTTCTCGGCGGCTCCGGCAACGACCGGATGAAGGGCGGCTCGGGCAATGACAAGCTGACCGGCAGTTCCGGCGCCGACGTGCTTTTCGGCGACTCGGGCGCCGACCGCTTCATCTTCAAGTCCCTGTCGGACAGCACGGTCTCGTCGTCCGGCCGCGACACGATCGAGGATTTCTCCCGCAGCCAGGGCGACAAGATCGACCTCTCGGCCATCGACGCCTCGACGAAATCCTCCGGCAACCAGGCCTTCTCCTTCATCGGCGAGAAGTCCTATTCCGGCAAGGCCGGCGAGCTTCGCTACGTCAACTCCGGCGGCGACACCTTCATCTATGGCGACGTCAACGGCGACAGGAAATCCGACTTCTCGATCAAGATCGACGCCAATATCGACCTCGTGAAGGGCGATTTCATTCTGTAGCCATAAACGGTGGACCGGGCGCCAAGGCGCGCCCGGCAGTCCTGCCAGCCCCCGGGCGCCGCAAGCCCGCAGTATGCTTCAGAACGCCCGTCATCTCTGTTATTGTTCTGCGACATGTCCCGCTCGAAGGACGGGGAACAAGCCTTGCACTTTGTGAATTGTGCGGCAAACGAGATCGGTTGCGGGGTTTTCCGTGGAGCATCTGGAGCGGGATGTCAGGGAGCGCATCTATGATGCGGTGTTCGAGCCCGATCTGTGGCTTGATATTCTGACGGTGACTGAGGCGCTGTCCGGGGCGGCCAGCAGTTCGCTGATCGTTTTCGATGCCACCAATCCGCTGCGGTTCGTTTCCACTCCGCGTTCACGACCGCTGATGGAGCGGTTCGTGGGCGAGGGGCTGTGGCGTGACAATCGCCGCATGCTGCATTATCAGGCCAATCCCATCACCGGCTTTGTCCGCGCCGACGAGTATTTCGGCGCGGGCTTGCTGGCCGCCGATATCCCCCACCGGCTGTGGGCGGAGCATGGTCTGGGCGCCCAGGTCGGCACGATCATCGCCATGCCCACCGGCCAGGTCGTGGCGCTCGCCTTCGAGCGCTGGCTGGCCGACGGCCCTTTTCCCTCTGGCGCGCTCGCGACCTTCCAGCGCCTCTATGCCGATTTCGCCCGGGCCTGCCTGATCGGCACGCGCATGGCGACCGTGAAGGAGCGGGAACGGCTCGATGCGCTGACGGCGCTCGGCATCCCGGCCGCCATCCTGGGCGCCGGCGGCCGCCTGCGGGCCGCGAACGCCGATTTCGAGGCCCTGCGCAGCCTGTTCGTGCCGCTTGCCTATGACGGACTGGCGATCAATGACCGCGCGGCGGATACGATCTACCGCGCCTCGCTGCAGGATCTTCTGGCCGCAGGCGGCGGCGACGGGACTCCCACGCCGACGGTCCGCTCGATCGCCGTGCCGGTGGCGGACGACCGTCCCCCCATGCTGGTTCATCTGATGCCGCTCGGGCGGGTGGGGCTGGATCTCTTTTCGTCCGGCCGCGTGCTCGTCGCCGTCTCGCCGCTTTCGGCGTCAGGACTGGTGCCGTCACCGACGCTGCTGTCTGGCCTGTTCGACCTCACACCGGCCGAGGCCCGTCTTGCCCGTTTCCTGGCGGGAGGCGGCTCGGTCAAGGCGGCCGCCGCATCCTTCGCGGTCACGGAAAAGACCGCCCGTACCTATCTGGAGCGCATCTTCCGCAAGACCGGCGCCACCAGCCAGGCGCAACTGGTCGCGCTGTTGAACAGCGGACCGGCCTCCGGCGTTTCCACGCCGGACTGAAAGTCCGTGGAGCGCAATTTTCTGTCTGCCGGTCGGCATATGCCGACTGCCGGCGCTCCCGTTTCTTCCTAGCTTGCCCGGCATCGGGCCAACGATGACCGGGAGAAACAGCTTTGTCGAACGCGACCGGAAACGCCATCACACGCGTCAACATCTACACGACGAATGATCAGGACAACGCGGCAATCACGCTCAGACCGAATGGCGGCTGGGTCGTGGTCTGGGAGTCCGACGGGCAGGACGGAAGCCTCAATGGAATCTATCAGCGGATCTACAATCCGGATGGTTCCGCCGCAGGCGGTGAAACGCGGGTCAACGGAGCGACGCTCTTCAATCAGCTTGCGCCCGAGGTTCGGGTTCTTGCCGATGGCGGCTGGGTGGTCGTCTGGCAAGGTCTCGACCCCGCGCTTGATACCTTCGGCATCTGGCAGCAGCGCTACAATGCCGACGGTTCGCCCAAAGGATCGGAAACCCTGGTCAACGTCTACACGCCCGAGAGCCAGACGAGCCCGTCGCTGGCGGGACTCGTCGACGGTGGCTGGGTGGTCACATGGCAGTCCTATGGGCAGGACGGCAGCAATGAAGGCATCTACCAGCAGCGCTACGGGGCCGATGGCGTGCGCGTCGGCGCGGAAACGCGGGTCAACACGTATACCACGCAAAACCAGAGGTATTGCGAAGTGACGGCCTTGGCCGACGGTGGCTGGCTTGTGACGTGGCAATCCTTTGGCCAGGACGGGAGTTCCGATGGCATCTATCAGCAGCGCTTCGATGCTTCGGGCGCAAGGTCTGGCGCGGAGACGCTTGTCAACACGCGGACGCAATCCGCGCAGGCGGATAGTCAGGTAACCACCCTTGCCGATGGTGGCTGGGTGGTCACTTGGAGCTCGACTGGAGCGATACTCAGCGAGACCACGATCGTCCAGCAACGTTTCACGGCGGATGGCGGTCGCTATGGCGGGGAAGTTTTGGTCAGTGAGCTCGATACCTCCTCAACTGGGTCTGATGTCGCAAGTCTTGCCGATGGCGGCTGGGTCGTCGTCTGGTCGTCCAGCGGCGACATACATATGCAGCGGTACAACGCCGACGGCTCTGCTGCCGGTGCGGAAACCCGCGTCAACGACGTCACCGCCGGTACTCAGCGCGAGGCTTTGGTCGTCGGACTGCCCGATGGCAGCTGGGTCGTCAGCTGGTCCAGCGAGTTCGAGGACGGATCGGGTTACGGCGTCTACCAGCGCCGATATGCCGTCGACGTGACCGGCAGCAACCGCTCCGAGACGCTCACCGGCACGGCCTTCAACGAAACCCTGCGCGGTTATGGCGGCAACGACACGCTGGACGGCAAGGGCGGCTCCGACCTGATGCAGGGCGGCACCGGCAACGACACCTATATCGTCAATTCGACGGGCGACAAGGTGCAGGAATTCGTCGCCCAGGGGACCGATACCGTCAAGGCGTCGATCTCTTACACCCTGTCCGCCACGCTCGAAAATCTCGTGCTCACCGGCTCTGGCAATCTGAGCGGCACCGGCAACAGCGGCAACAACACGATAACGGGCAATACGGGCGCCAACACGCTGAACGGCGGCGCCGGCAACGACACGCTGAGCGGCGGTTCAGGCAACGACCGTCTCCTCGGTGGCTCGGGCAACGACACGCTGAACGGCGGTTCCGGCAACGACCGGATGGAGGCAAGCTCCGGCAACGACCGCCTGACCGGCAATTCCGGCGCCGACATCCTCTATGGCAGCACGGGCGCGGACCGCTTCATCTACAGGTCGCTCTCGGACTCGACCGTCTCGTCCACGGGCCGCGACACGATCGAGGATTTTTCGCGCAGCCAGGGCGACAAGATCGACCTCTCGGCCATCGACGCCTCGACCAAATCCTCCGGCAACCAGGCCTTCACCTTCATCGGCGAGAAGGCCTATTCCGGCAAGGCGGGCGAACTGCGCTACGTCAACTCCGGCGGCGACACCTTCATCTATGGCGACGTCAACGGCGACAGGAAATCCGACTTCTCGATCAAAATCGACGCCAATATCGACCTCGTGAAGGGCGATTTCATCCTCTGACGACAGGCAGCACTGTAGGGGCGAGCGAGGGCGGTGCTTTCCGGCGCCGTTTCTCCGTTCGCCGCCGGACAGGAACCCATTCCCGTGTCCGCCGTTCTTCTCCCGCCATATCACACGCGGGAGAAGGCCATGTTATCGGCGGAGCGGATCAGGATACGCATGAAGGTCGTCGGCGCCGATGGCCTGCCCGTCGGCACCGTCGACCGGATCGAGGGCGATAATCGCATCCGGCTAATGCGCGCCGACAGCCCCGACGATCGCGACCACGCCATTCCGCTGAACTGGGTCGACCATGTCGACGCACACATCCACCTGTCGCTGACGGCCGGGGAGGCCCAGCAGCGCTGGGAAACGGTGCTCTGACAGCACCCGCGCGCTGCGGCTTCGCTCCCAAGCACGTGAGAAAAAGTGAAGCTCGTCCGGCAGGGCCAACAACCGACTTCACTCGCGTTTGACGCGAACCTGTGGTTTAATTCCCGTCAGTGATAACCAGTGACAGGGGACATGACCATGGCATTGCAGATCATTGGCGCGAATACCATCGGCACCGGCGTGCGCGCCGCTCTCGGAACCACGGACAGCGTGTATGTCGCAAGCGGCGTCGTCGTCGGCTCGACCAACGATATCGCCGTACTGGGCATCGGCAGCGGCCACCGCGCCGATATCTACGGCCAAGTGGTCGGCGGTGACGATGCGATCGTGCTGGGAGACGACGCGTCCGTCGATTCCGGGCAAGGGATCGAGGTCCATTCCGGCGCCATCGTCCATGGCGTCGATGCCGCAATACGGATATTCAGCCGGAACTCCAGCATCGACAATGCGGGAACGATCAGTGGCGGCACCTACGGCATGTGGCTCAGCGGGATAGGCACGTCATCGACCACGACCGTCACCAATACCGGAACGATCAAGGCGGCATACGGGATTGTACGATATTCGTCGGACGAAAAACTGGTGCTCGTCAACAGCGGCCGGATCGAAGCGTCCGCCGTCGCGTATTATTCCATTATCTCGACTTCTGTCGACGAGATCACCAATACGGGCCGGATAACCGGCGATATCGGGCTCGACGGCGGCAACGATCTCTATGACGGCCGCTCGGGGCGGCTGACCGGCGATGTCTATGGCGGCGACGGCAATGACCGCCTCTATGGCGGCGTCGACAATGACAACTTCCTCGGCGAGGCCGGAAACGACACGCTGCGCGGCTATGCCGGCAATGACCGGCTCAATGGCGGCGCCGGCGCCGACCGCATGGAAGGAGGCACCGGCAACGACACCTACACGGTGGACAATGCCGGCGATCTGGTGGTCGAACTCTCCGGCCAGGGCACCGATACCGTTCGGGCCTCGCGCAGCTATACGCTCACCAACCACGTCGAGAACCTGATCCTCACCGGCACCGGCAATTTCTCCGGCACCGGCAACAGCCTCGCCAACGCGATAACAGGCAACAGCGGCCACAACACGCTGAAGGGCCTTTCGGGCAACGACACGCTGAAAGGGGCGGCAGGCAACGACCGGCTCGAAGGCGGCTCCGGCGCGGACAAACTCGTCGGCGGCACAGGCACCGACAAGCTCTACGGCGGAACGAGCGCCGACCAGTTCATCTTCACGAGCCTCGGCGACAGCACGGTTGCCTCGGCCGGGCGGGACACGATTTACGACTTCTCCCGGTCCCAGAAGGACAAGATCCACCTGTCGTCCATCGATGCCGACAGCACCGCCTCCGGCAACCAGGCCTTCACCTTCATCGGCAAGGCTGCGTTTTCCCGCGACGAGGGAGAGCTCCGCTACAAGTTCTCCGGCTCCAACACGATCGTCGAGGGCGATGTCGACGGCAACGGCACCGCCGACTTCGCCATCCTGCTCGCCGGCCGTATCGATCTGGTGAAGGGCGATTTCGTGCTCTGAGAGGCAACAGCGCCCCCGAGTACAGACACACGCGCCGCAGCCGATTGTGCTCCCCGACAGACTCCCGCATGCCGCGACTTCATGCTTAACTTAACGTTAACTGTATGAGGCCGCGGCCGAAAAAAGGGGAGTATAGATCATGGCATTGCAGATTTTCGGGAGTAACAGCATCGGCACCGGCATCCGGGCGGACCTTACCACAACGGACAGCATTTTTGTCATGGCAGGCGTCACCGTCGGTTCGACGAACAGCACCGCGATCTCGGGCACAGGTAGCTTCCAGCGCGCGAACATTTACGGCAATGTCGTGGCCGCCGACACCGCGATCGAGATGGGTAACGACTATGCGGCCGACAATGGTGAGGAGGTTGTCATTCACTCGGGAGCGCTCGTTCACGGCGACTTTATCGGTGTCTATATAGGGGCATACGGTACGACCATCACCAATGCTGGCACGATCTCCAGCCTCACATATGGCATAGCGGCCGGAGGAAACAATAACAGCGCGACATCCACCATTACAAACACTGGGTCGATCACAGTTGACGGCGTTTACGCGCTATACCGTCTAGGCGGTTCGACCGAAAAACTGGTAGTCAACAACAGCGGGTCCATCACGGGGACCTACGCATTTTACGGCAATTTCGCCACGGCCGTCGACGAGATCACGAACACGGGCCGGATGAATGGAACAATCGACCTCTTCGGAGGAGACGATCTCTACGATGGGCGCTCTGGCCGACTGACCGGCGCCGTCTATGGCGGCGACGGCGCCGACCGGATCTATGGCGGCATCGACAACGACACCTTCTATGGTGGCAACGATGCCGACACGCTGAAGGGGTATGCCGGCAACGACACGCTCGATGGCGGAGCGGGCGCCGACCGCATGGAGGGCGGTGCGGGCAACGACAAGTTCTATGTCGACGATGCCGGCGACGTGGTGGTCGAGGCCTCCGGCCAGGGCACAGACACGGTTGAATCCACGATCGCCTACACACTCGGAGCCAATGTCGAGAACCTGATCCTCGCTGGCGCCAGCAATATCAACGGCACCGGCAACAGCCTCGCCAATACCATCACCGGCAACACCGGCAACAACACTCTGAAGGGCCTCTCCGGCAACGACACGCTTCTCGGCGGCACCGGCAATGATCAGTTGGAAGGCGGAACGGGCACCGACAAACTCACCGGCGGCACCGGCGCTGACAAGCTCTACGGCGGAACGAGCGCCGACCAGTTCATCTTCACCGCCGTCGGTGACAGCACCGTTGCCTCCTCCGGCCGCGACACGATCTTCGACTTCAGCCATTCCCAGGGCGACAAGATCCACCTTTCCGCCATCGACGCCCAGACCGGTACCGGCGGCAACCAGGCGTTTTCCTTCATCGGCAAGTCGGCCTTCTCCGGCGACGAGGGAGAGCTCCGCTACAAGTTCGCCGGCGCCAACACCGTCGTTGAGGGCGATGTCGACGGCAACGGCACCGCCGACTTCGCCATCCTGCTCGCCGGGCGGATCGATCTGGTGAAGGGCGATTTCGTGCTGTAGCATCCGCAACCGTCCGACGGCCCGACGCGGCATATGTCACGGCTAAAAGTTATGCGCGTCCGCTAACTGTTATGCCGATCCTGCCGTTTCGGCCTTCGCCCCTCCCGTCCGCCGCCGAACTGTGTTCTGCCTCCCGCCGCATTTCAGCGACAGGGAGCATACTTATATGGCACTGCAGATCATCACCACCAACTCGGTCGGCACGGGCGTCCGGGCAAACCTCGGGACATCGGACTCGGCCATCGTCATGGCCGGTGTCACTCTAGGCTCGAACGGCACCAGCATTGGCGATAGCGCGATTGGCGGTACCGGCTCCTACCATGTCGTTGAACTTTACGGCAATGCGGTCGGCGTCTACGCTGGTATCTCGCTCGGGGATTCGCAGACGAATGACTACTGGCAAAGGGTCAACGTTCACGAGACTGCGCTGGTCTATGGCTCCTATACGGGCATAGTCCTGAGCGGCACCTCCTCCAAAGTGGTCAATGAGGGGATGGTCGTGGGTCAGACGATCGGCATCACCTTCGGCGGCGAAGGCGGCTCCACCAGTTCAACATTGATCAATGCCGGGAAAATCCGGTCCGACGGCGTCGGCATTTACCGGGCCAACGACAGCACCGAAAAGCTGGTGATCGCCAACAGCGGCGTGATCGAGGCCGACTTCGCCTTGTGGGGCAACAACACCACGGCGATCGAGGAGATCACCAACACGGGCCGCATCATCGGGCATCTCGACTTTTCCTATGGCAACGACCTCTATGACGGCCGCTCCGGCACCATCGCTGGAGAGGTCTATGGCGGCGGCGGCAATGACCGCCTCTATGGCGGGGCAGGCGGTGAGACCTTTTATGGCGGTGCGGACAACGACACGCTGCGCGGCTATGCCGGCAACGACATCCTCGACGGTGGCAGCGGCGCCGACCGCATGGAGGGCGGCACCGGTCATGACCGTTTTTACGTCGACGATGCCGGCGACGTTGTGGTTGAACTCTCCGGCCAGGGCACCGACACGGTCGAAGCCAGGATCAGCTACACGCTGGGCGCCAATGTCGAGAACCTTGTCTTGAAAACCGTCATAAGCAGCGCTCCGAGAACACTGGCGTCCGCCGGCATTGACGGAACCGGCAACGCCCTTGCCAACGTCATCACCGGCAGCATCATCGCCAACACGTTGAAGGGACTGGACGGAAACGACACCCTGAAGGGCATGGAGGGCAACGACAAGCTTTACGGCGGGGCAGGGGCCGACAAGCTCTACGGCGGTACCGGTGCCGACCGCTTCGTCTTCACGGCGCTCGCAGACAGCACCGTCTCGTCTTCCGCTCGCGACATGATCTACGACTTCAGCCAGTCGCAGGGCGACCGCGTCGATCTCTCCGCCATCGACGCCTCGACCAGGTCTTCCGGCAACCAGGCTTTCTCCTTCATCGGCGAGAAGTCCTACTCCGGCAAGGCAGGCGAACTCCGCACCGTCCATTCCGGCGGCGACACCTATGTCTACGGCGACGTCAACGGTGACAAGAAATCCGACTTCGCGATCCGCATCGACGCGAACATCGACCTCGTGAAGGGCGATTTCATCTTGTAGCGCACGGAAAAAGGGGTCGGGAGCGATATCGCACCCGACCCCTGGATCGTCCGTTTTGCGTTCGAGGTGTCGCCTCAGAACTCCTGCCAGCCGTCGGCTCCGCCACCACCGCCGCCGCCGCCGCCGCCGCCGGTGGCGTAGCTGTTGCCGGAGGCGAAGAGTTCTTCGAGGTTCAGGAAGCAGATCATGTTGCCCTGGTGGGCAAGCAGGCCCTCGGTGAAATTGGTCGCCTGACCGGCGCTCTGCGGCACCGGCTGCAGGCTGTCGGCCGGCACCGTCAGGATGTCCGACACGCCCTCGACGAGAAGGCCGAGCGTCATGTCGTTGACATCGGTGACGATGATGGCGCTGCGTTCGCTGGCCTGCGTGCCCGACATGCCGAGCTTGACCGAGAGATCGATGATCGGGATCACCTTGCCGCGCAGGTTGATGACACCAAGCATCTCGTAGGGCGAATGCGGGATCGGGGTCGCCGGCGCCCAGCCGCGGATTTCGCGGATCGACCGCGTCTTCACGCAGAACGACTGGTCGTTGATCTTGAAGGCGATGATTTCGAGGAACTGCGGCGTGGAGGCTGTGGCTGCTGCGGTCGACACGTTGGGCTCTCGCGGGTTTGGTGTGGCTTTATATGTCACTAATACATGCGAAGCTGGAGCAGGGCTGGCGAAAGGCCAGCCCGGCGCGCCAATACCCCTTTTTCGTCTGCCCCGGACTGTAGCGCACATCGACGACGGGCGGCTTTGACACACCCGTCTTTCGTCCGGGAGCGTCGCTTTGCCGGACAAGTCACAATTGTCCCCAAAAGTGGCCGATGCCGCATTTTGAGGTGCGCGCGTGGCATCCCGCTGCCAGCCGTCGGGCGCTTCGCGTGGATGAGGCCCCGTTGGCAGGAGAGGCCAGCATCCTGATTTTCAAGTATTCTTGGGAATTATTGACGTTGTGCTGTCTATATTTGGGAGTGAAGCTGAATTTTTGTCTTTTCTAAAACAACCATCGCATTGTTATGCTTCATAAGTAGATTAAGACGTAATTCCCGACGCAATCATTGCTTTGGATAAAATGTCGGATTTCGATTCCAGCTATTTTTACTTTTTGTGTCCTAGTAATGGCCCCGATCGCTCAAGGACATGCATGATGCATGGTCAGGACGCCGGCGCGGCCTGATATCCGTGGCAGCAGCTTTTTCGAATGCCCGTCGATCATGCCCAGGAACAGGACGTCAGAAAAGGGAGATCCTGCATGTCGATCGGAGCCACAGCCGCGGCGGAGACACGAGTCAATTCCACCACCACCGGTGAACAATACGGTGCCACCGTCACGGCGCTTTCGGGCGGCGGCTGGGTGGTGACCTGGACGTCCGATGGGCAGGACGGGTCCGACACCGGCATCTACCAGCAGCGCTACACCGCCGCGGGCGTGGCCACTGGCGGGGAAGTGCTTGTCAATTCGACCACGACCGGCGCCCAGAGCAGCGCCACCGTCACCGCGCTGACCGATGGCGGCTGGGTGACCTCCTGGGTTTCCGATGGTCAGGACGGCGATGGCAGCGGCATCTTTCAACAGCGCTACAATTCCTCCGGCGTCGCCGTGGACAGCGAAGAGCAGGTCAACACCGAGACAGCAGGCACGCAGGCCGCACCCGCGATCGCGGCGCTTGCCGATGGCGGCTGGGTCGTCACCTGGCACACCTATGACCAGGACGGCGACGGCTACGGCATCTTCCAGCAGGCCTACAATGCCGACGGCAGTCTCCAGGGCGCCGAAGTCCAGGTCAACACGACCTCGGCCGGTTGGCAGATGAACCCGGTCGTCACGGCGCTCGAGGATGGTGGCTGGGTCGTGGCCTGGAGCACCAACCAGGACGGGATCGACTACGACGTCTACCAGCAGCGCTTCAATGCGGACGGCACCGAATACGGCTCCGAGACGCGCGTCAACACCACCCTGTCGAGCGCCCAGACGGTCCGGGCGGTGACGGGGCTTGCCGACGGCGGCTGGGTCGTCACCTGGAGCTCCGACACCCAGGACGGCGACGACTACGGCATCTATCAGCAGCGTTACGCGGCCAATGGCTCCCTCGTCGGCTCCGAGACCCGGATCAACACCACCACCGCGAACGGCCAGATCGATCCCTCCGTCGCGGGGCTTGCCGATGGCGGCTGGGTGGTGACCTGGACCTCCTGGGAGCAGGACGGCTCGGGCCAGGGCATCTATATGCAGCGCTACGGCGCCAACGGCGTGGCGATCGGCACGGAAACGCTGGTCAACGTGACGACGGCGGACGAACAGTTCAAAAGCTGGGTCACGGCGCTGCCGAACGGCAGCTGGATTGTCACCTGGAGCTCGGCGGGCCAGGACGGCGACGGCTCCGGCGTCTACCAGCGCTATTACGCCGCGGACATCAAGGGAACGAGCGCCGCCAACACCCTGACGGGAACGGCCTTCGCCGAGACCATCTACGGCTATGCCGGCGACGATACGCTGAACGGTGGGGCTGGCGCCGACCTCATGATCGGCGGCACCGGAAACGACAAATACTATGTCGACAACACGAATGACGTCGTCACCGAAGCCGCCAGCCAGGGCACCGATACGGTCAGCGCGTCTGTCAGTTTCACGCTCGGCGCCAATATCGAGAAGCTCGTCCTGACGGGCACCTCCAAACTATCGGGCACGGGCAATTCGCTCAACAATACCCTGACGGGCAATAGCGCCAATAACTACCTGCGCGGCATGGCCGGCAACGACGTGCTGGATGGCAAGGCCGGCGCCGACACGATGTGGGGCGGAACGGGCAACGACACCTATTATGTCGATAACGGGAGCGATACGGTGGCCGAAGCCTCGGGCGAAGGCACCGACACCGTGCGGGCAAGTCGCAGCTATAGGCTGACCGCCAATGTCGAGAACCTGGTGCTGACGGGCACCGACGATATCGACGGCACCGGCAACGTCCTCAACAACGTCATAACCGGCAACAGCGGCGACAACACGCTGGACGGCGGCGGTACCGGCAATGACACGCTGTCGGGCGGCGCGGGCAATGACCACCTGCTCGGAGGCTTCGGCAACGACACCCTGCTGGGCGGAACCGGCAATGACAGACTGTCGGGTGAGAACGGTGCCGACACGTTGAAAGGCGGCAGCGGGAACGATTGGCTCTTCGGCGACATACTCAGCATCTATGCCGGCAGTAACGATAAGCTCTATGGCGACGCGGGCAACGATCGGCTCTACGGCTACCATGGTGCCGACGCGCTCCACGGAGGGACCGGGCAGGATGTCTTCGTCTATTCCTCTACCGCTGACTCGACGGTTGACGCCAAAGGCCGCGACACGATCTACGACTTCAAGCACTCCGAAGGCGACTTGATCGATCTGGAGAGAATTGATGCCAATACAAAGGCATATGAAAACCAGACATTCTCCTTCATCGGCGAGAAGTCCTTTTCCGGCAGGGCGGGCGAGCTTCGCTACGTCCACAAGAGCGGCGACACATTCGTCTATGCTGATGACGACGGCGACAAGAAGGCCGACTTCTCGATCAAGCTCGAAGGCACGATCGACCTAGTGAAGGGCGATTTCGTCCTGTGATATTGAGAAGGGCCGGAGGCGTTCCCGCGTCCGGCCCTTTCCAGCTAACCCGCCGTCTCAGCCCTCAGCGCCAGCCGAGCGCCGGTGCCACGTGTTTCAGGATCGCCTCGATCACATGGGCGTTGTAGGCGACGCCGAGCTGGTTCGGGACGGTCAAGAGCAGCGTGTCGGCCTCCGCGATCGCCTCGTCGCCGCGCAGCTCCTCGATCAGCCGGTCGGGTTCTGCGGCATAAGAGCGGCCGAAGATGGCGCGGGTGTTCTCGTCGATATAGCCGATCGAATCCTGGTCCTTGGACTGGCTGAAATAGGCGCGGTCCATGTCGTTGACGATCGCGAAGATCGAGCGGCTGACGGAGACGCGGGGCGCCCGCATGTGCCCGGCTTCCGCCCAGGCCTCGCGATAGGCGCGGATCTGCTTCGCCTGCTGCACGTGGAAGGGCTCGCCCGTCTCGTCGTCCTTCAGAGTCGAGGATTGCAGGTTCATGCCCATCTTGGCCGCCCAGCGGGCCGTGGCGTCCGAGCCGGAACCCCACCAGATACGCTCGCGCAACCCGTCCGAATGCGGTTCGAGGCGCAGCGGGCCGGGCGGGTTCGGAAACATCGGCCGCGGGTTCGGCCGGGCGAAACCTTCGCCCTTCAGGACGTCGAGGAACACCTCGGCATGGCGCCTGCCCATGTCTGCATCGCTCTGGCCTTCCTCCGGCGCGTAGCCGAAGTAGCGCCAGCCGTCGATCACCTGCTCCGGCGAGCCGCGCGAGAGCCCGAGCTGCAGCCGCCCCTTCGAGATCAGGTCCGCCGCACCCGCGTCTTCGGCCATGTAGAGCGGGTTTTCGTAGCGCATGTCGATCACAGCCGTGCCGATTTCGATGGTCGAGGTCTTTGCACCGACCGCCGACAGCAGCGGGAAGGGCGAGGCGAGCTGGCGGGCGAAATGATGCACCCGGAAATACGCCCCGTCCGCCCCCAGCTCCTCGGCCGCGACCGCAAGGTCGATCGACTGCAGCAGAGCATCGCCCGCCGAACGCGTGCCCGACTGCGGCGAGGGCGACCAGTGGCCGAAGGAGAGAAAGCCTATCTTTTTCATGGGATATCACCGCGACAAGGTTTCAGGGCGTGCCGTTGCGGCACTTCGTAGCCGCGATATAGGCAATCGCGGTCCGCCCCACAACGCGCCCGCGATGAACGCAGTGTCTATGGCGTCCCGCGTGCTTCCTGCCGCTCCTCCGGGCTCGGCGCCGGTTGCTGGGCGGCGAGGAAGTTGCCGAAGGCGGCGAGGCTGTCGAAGTGGTCGCAGATCACCTTGATGACGACGAGGATCGGCACGGCCAGCAGCGCGCCGATGAAGCCCCAGATCCACGACCAGAACGAGATGGAGATGAACACCGCGACGGTGTTGAGCTCCAGTCTTCGGCCGAGCAGCAGCGGCGTGACGAACTGGCCCTCGATGACATTGCAACAGAGCACGAAGGCAGGACCGGCGAGGCCGACGAGCAGGCTGTCATAGGTGGCGAAAGAGATCATCGCGACGAGCACGATGTTGATCAGCGCGCCCACATAGGGAAGGTAGTTGAGGAGTGCGGCCGCCACGCCCCAGACGAACGCGTTCGGTATCCCGATCAGCCAGAGGCCGAGGCCGACCACGACGCCGAGCCCGATATTGATCAGCGTGATGGTGAAGAGATAGCGGGAAACCACCTGTTCGACGGTATAGGCGGCGCGCAGCACGCGTTTCTTGTCGCTGAGCCGCGGCACGCTTTGGACGATCTTCTCGTAGAACAGTGGTCCCGAGGCGAGCAGGAAAAGCGACAGCACGAAGGTGATGGCGAGCGTCGTGACGATCGAGAGTGCGGTGCCGGCGGCGATCGACAGGATGCCGGGCTGTGCCACCACCACCTTCTGCACGCCCCGTTCGCTGATCGCCTCCGTCGCCTTGTCGATCTCCTGGGTGGCCTGCACCGCCTGCTCGACCGTGGCTTGCAGCGTGTGGATCTTGACCTTCAGCCGCTCGGTGATCCGGGGCGCATCGGCGAGAAGCTCCGACACCGGCCCGCTGACGAGATAGCCCATGACCGTGATGGAGGCGGTGATCGAAATCACAAGTACCGTGGCCGAAAGCGCCGGCGGAATGGCGTATTTCCCGAGAAAGCGGACGATGGGGGTCAACGTCAGCGAAATCAGGAAGGACAGCACGATGGGAGTGAGAAATTCCCGCCCGAGGTAAAGTCCGTAGACGATCAGAAGCAGGAGAATGAAGCCGATGTATTTCTGCAGCCGCGATGTGCCCTGCGGCGCGGGCGTTTCGGTGGCCGGTGCGGGCTCGGATGTCATTCGCTGGGCTCCCTCCGGGCCCGGACCGTGACCGACCGCCCACCCCGACGGCATGGGGCCGGCGGGGTGGGAGCGGCGACGCCGGACGTGCTCCGGCTACTTCTTGTTGATGTCGTTGACGGCGAGCGATGTCAGCTTGGAGTTCGCCGCCTTCTCCTGGTCGAGGATTTCGGACAGCAGGACATGCGCCTCCTCGTTGCCGAGCACCTTTGCCCATTCGCGCAGCGAACCGTAGCGGGCGATCTCGTAGTGCTCGACAGCCTGGGCTGCCGCCAGCAGGCCGGCGTTGAGCGCGACACCTTCGGCCTCCTCGGCGATGCCTTCGGTTTCCTTGATCAGCCCCTCTGTGGCGTCGCACTTGGCGCCCTCGGGCTTCACGTTGATCGTGGCGAAGACCTTTTCCAGAATCTTGACCTGGTCCTTGGTCTCCTTCAGATGCCCCTCGATCGCATCCTTGAGCTTCTTGTCCTTCGCCGCGCTCGCCACCTTCGGCATGGCCTTGGTCAGCGCGTTTTCGGCCCAGTACACATCCTTCAGCGTATGTTCGAACAGTTCGGAAAGCGTCTTCATCGTAACTCCCTCGGTTTGAGTGCTGCACAAACGATCCGACAGTCGTTTTGTTCCTGCCTTGCAACCGGAAAGCGTAGATTGACGCCCCGCCCGCCCGTCATCCGGACCCTTCCGACGCCGGGGCGAAGCTGTAGTGCAACCGCACGCAGCCCCGGTCGAGCGCCTTGGCGCTCAAGAGCGTCGGGCTGGCGCGAAAGCCGGTCAGCGGAAAGAGCGGGCGCCCGCCGCCCAGCATTTCCGGGATCACGTAGATCTCGAGCTCGTCCAGGGCCCCGCGCTCGAGAAAGGCCATCTGCAAGGCCCCACCGCCCAGCATCCAGACATCGCCGTCATCGAGCCCGCGAAGCTCGCCGATCAGCGCATCGACATCGCTTCGGGTTTCAAGCGGACCCTTCGGGTCGTCGATCGGCCGCGAGGTAACGACGATGCAGCGCTGCGCGCCATAGGGCCAGGGGGAGGGGTCGCGGGCCAGGAAATCATAGGTGCCGCGCCCCATCACCACGGTGCGGATGCGCTGGATGAACAGGCGATAGTCGTGCTCGCCGAGATCCATGCCGTCATATTGGAACAGCCAGTCGAGAGTGTCGTCCTCAGCGGCGATTAATCCGTCCAAACTGGCGGCGATATATCCGAGAATGCGGGCCATCATGGCGCTCCCTTGATTCATAAACGAATGTACGTTTATATATTTCATGGCCAGACACAAGACGATATCCGACGAGACGCTGCTCGACCTGCTGCTGGAAACGATCATGGAAACAGGCCCCGCCGGGCTCACCTTCTCCCGCGCCGCCAAAGCGGGCGGGCTCGCCCCCGCCACGCTGGTGCAGCGCTACGGTGACCGCGAGGCGCTGGTGGAGGCGATCCTGCTGCGCGCCTGGGACCGGCTGGATGAAGAGACCGAGCGGGCGGATGTCGAGGAGGCCGAGACCCGCCAGGGTGCCGTCGACCTGCTGCTGCGCCTGATGCCGCCCGAACAGGCCGAGCGCGACACCACCGACGGCCTGCTATTGCTGCGCGAGGATATCCGCAATCCGAAACTGCGCGCCCGCGGCGCCGCCTGGGGCCACCGCCTCGCCGAAGCCCTCGGCCGCCGGCTGTCAGCGGATCCGCAGGAGGGCCGACGCCTCGGCTGGCAGATGGCAAGCCTCTGGCAGGGCGCCTACACCTGGTGGGCGTTCACCCGCGAGGAACCCGCCGACCGCGCGATCCGCCGGGTGCTGGAAGATTGGATCGGCTAGGACTTGCCGATTGTCGCCGCCCGCAACACCGACCGCACCCGCCCTCAGAATGCGATCCTGACCTTTGCGGTTGCGGTGTGCTCGCGGGCGGTGTCGCCGAAGCGGCCGTTGTAGCCGATGCCGAGGGTGGCGGCGGGCGAGAGCGCGAAGTCGAGACCGGCCTCGATCACCAGCGCATCGCTGTCGATCGGCGTATTGGCGATGGTGAAGCTGTCGCCGGTGGCGAACCGGGCGGTGGAGGTGGTGGCGGTATCGCCGAAGGCATGCTGCCAGCCGATCATGCCGCGCGCCACGGTCGTGGCCCCGCCGAGATCGAAGCCGCTCGCGGCCCTGACGCCAAGCGTGGTGAAGGTCACGTCGTCGCTCTGGCCCGATACGGTGAGCGCCGCGGTGCCGCCGGTCTCGGTGAAGCCGTCGGTGCGGATGCGCGAATGCGAGAGGTTGACGAAGGGTTCGAGTTCCACCCCGCCCGCCGCCATGCGGTAGCCGAGTTCGCCGAAGAGATTGAGCGTGCCGGCATCGTAGTTGGCCTCCAGTTTTTGCCCGAGCATGGTGACGTTGCGCACCGTGTCGATGCCGGAGAACGTATAGCTCACGCCCGAGCGGACGGAGAGGGGGCCGAAGTCGCGGCTACCATAGAGGCCGAGATGATAATTGTCGCTCGACGCCGTCTCCGTCTCCGTGCCGACCGAGGCGCTGGAATAGCCGCCATAGAGGCCGACCAGCCAGTCGCCGGCCATGCCGTCGAGACCGATCAGCGTGCCGCCGGAGTGGATGTCGCTGCCGGCGGTGCCGCCGGAGCCGTCGATGCTGCCGCGCGCGCCGAAGCCGCTGGCCCAGAAGCCGAAGCGGCCGGCATCGAACCCTGTCCCGCCGTCGAAGGCTGAGAAGCGCTCGGCCGCCGCATTGGTCTCCTCCGGCCCGTAAGCCGTCGCCGCGCCCGCCGACTGCTCGACCGAACCGCCGGAGAGGCCGCGCATGCGGGTGTTGAGCATGCCGTTGATCGCCTGCGTGCCGGTCGTCAGCAGCGGCGTGGTCGAGGAATGCACCTCGCCGGAGAGCTGGCGGAAGGTCTTGCGGGCATTCTCGGCATTCATCAGGAGAAGGCTGTTGTAGAGGGAAAGCGACGGACCGGATTGCTCCAGGCTGTCGAGCGCCCGGGCGACCGCCTGTTCGTTGCCGGTCTGCGCGACGGTGACGAAGGTGCCGCCATCGCCGTCCCCGTCGCCATCGCCATCCCCGTCGCCGTCTCCATCCCCATCACCATCACCATCACCATCACCGTCCCCGTCACCGTCTCCGTCACCGTCTCCGTCACCATCTCCATCCCCGTCTCCATCATCGTCATCCGGATCGACGACGACGGTCAGCAGCACGTCATTGCCGGAGATCGCGGAGGAGACGTCGAGAAAGGCGGAATCGCCGAGCAGGTCGGCGAAGTCGCCGGTAATGCCGCCGGCGGCGCTGAGCACGGTATAGGTCTGGCTCTCCTGGTAGCTGGTGGCGGCATC
>NZ_JAGRRC010000001.1:2702745-3220602 GCF_018122705.1 Ciceribacter sp. L1K23
GTCACCATCTCGAGAGCCGTCTGTTCGGGAGCAGGTTTCTTCAACATGTCCCAGTGAATCATAAACCCCCGGATGTAGCCAGGGGTTTGTCAGCAGTCTGAGGGCCGCCTCTCGGCGGCCCTTCCATGAAATCCGGTTGCTGTCCGGACCCGCGTCTGGCGGGACGCGAAGGAGGGAGATGTCAGGCGGAGGGCTGCCTCGCTGCCACCGTCACCTTTCCAAAGTCCTTAAACAGAACCGATATCCCATTAGACATTGGATCACCTCCTTTCGCTTCGTTGAACATAAACGCAAGGTAGGCCTGACGCGCGATGATTTCAAGGCGTCTGTCTTGTCTGCGATCGTACCGAGAAAAAACCGCGCCTTCTTCCCCTTGTCACGCAATTCCGTCTAGTGTGCCGCCACTCCAAAAAACAGAAGGCGCAATGACCGACAGCACCCCGTCCACCGAGTCCCGACGGCAACCCGCCGGCAGCGCGGGCGAAGTCTTCGTCACATTCCTCAAACTCGGCCTGACGTCCTTTGGCGGCCCCATCGCCCATCTCGGCTATTTCCGGGACGAGCTGGTCGTCCGGCGGAAATGGCTCAATGAAAAGGCCTATGCCGACCTCGTGGCGCTCTGCCAGTTTCTTCCCGGTCCCGCCTCCAGCCAGGTCGGGTTCGCGCTCGGACTTTTGCGCGGCGGCCCGCTCGGGGCTCTCGCCGCGTTTACGGCCTTCACCCTACCCTCAGCGCTGCTGCTGATCGCGTTCGCTTTTGGGTCGACGATGATGGGGGGACGGATCGGTTCTGGCATTCTTATCGGATTGAAGATCGTCGCGGTCGCCATCGTGGCGCAGGCGGTCTGGGGCATGGCCAGGAACCTCTGCCCCGACAAGGAGCGGGCGACGATCGCGCTTGGCGCGGTGCTCGTGGTGATGCTCGCCGCCGGCGCCATTGGACAGGTCGCGGCGATCACGCTCGGGGCCGTCGCCGGCCTATTGTTCTGTCGCGGACCGGGTGCTGAACTTACCGGGCATATCGGCTTTCCCGTCAGCCGCTCGACGGGCACGCTGTTTCTAGCGGCGTTCTTCATTCTGCTGATCGGCCTGCCGGTTCTCGCGGCGACTGCGGGGTCTCAAGGCGTCTCCCTGTTCGACGCCTTCTATCGTTCGGGCGCGCTGGTGTTCGGTGGCGGGCATGTGGTGCTGCCGCTGCTGGAGGCTGAAGTGGTGCGCAGCGGCTGGGTGAGCCATGACGCCTTCCTCGCCGGCTATGGGGCGGCGCAGGCGGTGCCGGGTCCGCTCTTCACCTTCGCGGCCTATCTCGGTGCGGTGTCGGGACCAGAGCCGAATGGCATTGCCGGCGCGGCGATCGCGTTGGTGGCGGTGTTCCTGCCCGGCTTCCTGCTGCTGCTCGGCACGCTGCCGTTCTGGGATGCCTTCCGCAAGCAGGCCTCGGCGCAGGCGCTGATGCGCGGCGCCAATGCGGCCGTCGTCGGCATTCTCGGCGCGGCGCTCTATTCGCCTGTCTTCACCAGCGCGATCACAGGACCTTACCCCTTCGCGCTGGCGCTCACCTGCTTCGTGCTGCTGATGGCATGGAAGACACCGCCGTGGATCGTCGTGCTGGTCGCGGCGGCCGGCGGGATTTTGATCGGGCTTGCCTGAGCGGTCAGAGCTTCAGGACGATCTTGCCGATGTGGCTTGAGCTTTCCATCAGGCGATGCGCTTCGACAACCTGATCGAAGGGCAGGACCGCGTGGATGACCGGCCCGACGGTCCCCTTCTCCAGCAGCGGCCAAACCTCGGCGCCGAGTTCGTCGCGGATACCGCGCTTCTCGTCCGCCGTGCGCGGCCGCATGGTGGAGCCGGTGACTGTCAGGCGCTTGACCATGATCTGGGTCAGGTCGACCTGTTCGGCGACGGCGCCGCCGAGGAAGGCGATCATCGACAGGCAGCCGTCCTTGGCAAGGACCGAGAGGTTGCGCTGGAAATAGGGTGCGCCGACCATGTCGAGGACGACATCGACACCGCGCTTGCCGGTTTCGGCCTTGATGATCTCGACGAAGTCTTCGTTCTTGTAGTTGATCGCGCGCTTGGCGCCGAGATCGACGCAGGCCTTGCATTTCTGATCCGAGCCGGCGGTGGCGTAAATCTCAGCCCCGAATGCCTTGGCAAGCTGGATGGCCGTCGTGCCGATGCCGGAGGTGCCGCCGTGGATCAGCACGGTCTCGCCTTCTGTGACACCCGCCATCTGGAAAAGGTTGGCCCAGACGGTGAAGAACGTCTCCGGCAGCGCCGCAGCCTTCTCGGCATTGTAGCCCTTCGGGAAGAGCAGCGACTGGCCAGCCGGGACGGCGCAATATTCGGCGTAACCGCCGCCATTGGCGAGCGCACAGACGCGGTCGCCAATTTCGAATTCAGCCACGCCGTCGCCAAAGCCGACCACCTCGCCGGCGACCTCAAGCCCGAGGATCGGGCTTGCATCCTTCGGCGGCGGATAGGTGCCCTGGCGCTGGGCGACATCCGGTCGATTGACGCCGGCGGCCTCGACGCGGATGAGGATTTCGCCCGGACGCGGCGTCGGAACGGCGGTCTCGCTAAGGCGCATCACCTCCGGTCCGCCAAATGACGGCAGATCCACGAAACGCATGGTCGATGGAAGGGACATGGCCGGCTCCTCTGCTATGGTCGGAGAGCCTTACCTAGGCCAGGATCATGGCGATGGGAAGGAGGTGGATCGTCGCGGCGACCATTCAGAGATACCGATCAGGCCTCAATCCGGATCCTGGAAGGCACCGAGAAACAGGCCGCTGTCGCTTTCCTTGGCCTTCGTCTTGATGCCAGCGATCATGGCGCTGATGCGGTTGATATCCTCGATGACGAGGCCGCCCGGAAGTTCGAGGACGCCGATCGAGCAGCGCATCAGCGGGAACTCGCGCAGATTACCGTTACGATCATGGCCGCGGATGACGCCATTGCGGCGATCCTCCTCGGAATAAAGCTCCACCACGTCGTCGTGGAAATCGGAGATCAAACGGTCGAGGATTTCCGTGATCTCATCCCGCGTCCAGTCGCGCACGCCGATGAAGAAATCATCGCCGCCGACATGGCCCAGAAAATCGCCGTCGGAGAAGAAATAGCGGCGCATCAGCGCGGCGAACAGCGAGATGGCATGGTCGCCCAGATGGAAGCCGTAGTGATCGTTGAACGGCTTGAAGTTATCGAAGTCGCAATAGCAGAAATAGCGAACCTCGTCGCCGTCGCGGCCTGCCTGCTGCATGAAATCCCGAACAGCGCGGTTACCAGGAAGGCTCGTCAGCGGGTTCTGGTCCTGGGCGACCTGCAACTGCTTGTCATTGATGACGCGGATCAGCGAGGCGGCTGAGACGACGCCGGCATAGCGCATGTTGTCGGTAAGGATGACGCAGTCCGAACCGTCCATGTTGGCAAAGATCGTTGTCAGGCGCTCGGCGTCGGCATCGAGCCCGACGATCGGCGCGCGGGTGACGAAGTGCGAGATCGTCCGCTCGTAGATCTTGTTCTTGAGAAGATCGCGGCCGAACGGCTGATAGATGTATTCCTTCAGGTGGTATTCGTTGATCGTGCCGCGCGGCTCGCCATTGGCGTTGAGCACGGGAAAGAAGGTCTGGCGCGGATTGCGGCGGAAGAGATCGAAGACGGAGTCTATGCTGTCGTTCTCGTAGACGGTCGGCAGGTGTTCGATCTGCTTGCGGATCAGGATTTCGTCGAGCGTCTGCGTGGTGCTCTTGAGTTTGCCGAGATCCTGCAGATGAGGGAAGCCGGGCAGCAGTTCGGACACGAAGGTGGTCGGCCGCGCAATGAACCAGCCCTGCACGAGATCCACGCCGAACTCACGGCAGGCGAGAAATTCCGCCTCGGTCTCGATACCTTCCGCGATGACGCGCACGCCAAGAACGTGGGCGATGTTGACGATGTTTTTGACCAGGTGGCGCTTGCGCGGGCTTTTGTCGATATCGCAGACGAAGTGCCGGTCGATCTTCACGTAGTCGACCGGATAGTCGCAGAGCAGCTTCATCTCGCCGTGGCCGACGCCGAAATCGTCGATCGCCAGCTTAAAGCCCGAGCGGCGCATGGACTGGACGAGCTCGGCGAACTCGGGATGATTGGTATTGTCGAAGCGCTCCGACAATTCGAAGCAGACGGAGGACGGCGGGATGCCAGCCTTGCGGAGATGGGCGAGAACCGACGCCATCAGCGCATGGCCCTGCGGGATGAGGCGGACGTCGAGATTGAGGAAAAGCGTGGCGCCCGCATAATCGGGCACGGTCTGGAACTTGGCCAGCGAGCGGGCGGCGATCATCTGTTCCAACGCCATCAACTGGCCGCACTGCTCGGCGCGATCCAGGAAATCGACGGGGTTTTCAAAGCCGATGCGGTCCTGCCCGCGCATCAGGGATTCATAACCGAATACGGCGCCGGTCCCTGCCTCGACGATCGGCTGAAAGGCATTCTCGACGACGAGTTTCGCGAGTGTCAGCAATTGATCGTCAGCGAACCGACGCAGAACGCCTGCTTCAACCGCTGCCTGCGCAATCATGACCTTCTCCAAATACCTTTGTTTTTATGGGGTGATCGTCCTTGGTAATCGTCAAGAAAACCTTTCCGGTACATGACAATCGGATGAAAGTTTTGTGACATAACGGTCAGTAAAATTGTAATCAAAACAGCACCTTAACGCATCCAATAGCAAAGTAAGAATGTCATTCGCGGCCAAGGAGTTTTTTGTTGATTGATCAGTCAATCAAAAATAAACTGCGGACCAGGAGAACGAAGATGCCCAAGGTTGGAATGGAGCCCCTGCGCCGTAAGGCGCTGACGGATGCGGCGCTGCGCACGATCGGCCAGCACGGCTCTCTCGGCGTCACGATGTCGGAGATCGCCAAGGAAGCCGGCGTGTCGGCGGCACTTGCGCATCACTACTTCGGCTCCAAGGAGCAATTGCTGAACGAGACGATCCGTGAGCTGCTGCGGCAATTGCGGCGCGACGCCGTTGAGGCGCTTGCAGGGGCAGAGACGCCACGCGCGCGTCTCTCGGCCGTGCTCAGGGTCAGCTTCGCTGCGGAGCAGTTCACGCCGGAGACGGTGGCGGCCTGGCTCGCCTTCTACGTCGATGCGCAACGGTCGGAAGAGACGCGGCGGCTGCTTGTCGTCTATGCGCGGCGGTTGCGGTCCAACCTCCTGTCGGCACTTGGTCGCCTTTGCCCGCCCGATGACGCGGCGCGGATTGCAGAGGGCGCGGCCGCGATGATCGACGGGCTCTATATCCGGCAAAGTCTGCGCTCCGCCCCGATCAGTTCCACCGCATCGGTGGCACTAGTGGAGGACTATCTGGAAGCGCAGCTCAAGGGCTTCGTCCGATGACTGCAGGCGGACCTGATTGCTTTTACGATATTTCAAACCGGGGACAGTGACGCCGTGGGCAAGCCGAACATTCTGATCATCATGGTCGACCAGTTGAACGGGACCTTTTTTCCCGATGGCCCGGCGGAGTTCCTGCACGCGCCGCACATGAAGGCGCTGGCGGCCCGCTCGGCGCGGTTCCGGAACAACTACACCTCCTCGCCGCTCTGCGCCCCTGCCCGCGCCTCCTTCATGGCGGGTCAGCTACCGAGCCGGACGCGGGTCTACGACAATGCCGCCGAATACGTTTCCTCGATCCCGACCTTCGCGCATCACCTGCGCCGTGCCGGCTATTACACGGCGCTCTCCGGCAAGATGCATTTCGTCGGACCGGACCAGCTGCACGGCTTCGAGGAGCGGCTGACGACCGATATCTATCCGGCCGATTTCGGCTGGACGCCTGACTATCGCAAGCCGGGCGAGCGGATCGACTGGTGGTATCACAACATGGGATCGGTAACGGGCGCCGGTGTTGCCGAGATCACCAACCAGATGGAATACGACGACGAGGTCGCCTTCCTCGCCAACCAGAAGCTCTACCAGCTGTCCCGCGAGAACGACGACAAAGAGCGCCGCCCATGGTGCGTCACGGTCTCCTTCACCCATCCGCACGACCCCTATGTCGCCCGGCGGAAATACTGGGACCTCTATAACGACTGCCCGCATCTCATGCCCGAGGTCGGCATGCTGGAGAAGCAGGACCCGCATTCGGAACGCATCCTGAAGTCCTGCGACTATGCGGGCTTCAACATCACGGACGAGAACGTAAAGCGTTCGCGCCAGGCCTATTTCGCCAACATCTCCTACCTCGACGACAAGGTGGGCGAACTGGTCGACACGCTGACGCGGACCCGGATGCTGGACGACACGCTTATCTTCTTCTGCTCCGACCATGGCGACATGCTGGGCGAACGCGGTCTGTGGTTCAAGATGAACTTCTTCGAGGGTTCGGCCCGTGTGCCACTGATGGTAGCAGGTCCGGGCGTCACGGCCGGGCTGCATACGACGCCGACCTCCAACCTCGACGTGACGCCGACGCTCTGCGATCTCGCGGGCATCGACATCCAGGAGATCAAGCCGTGGACCGACGGGATCAGCCTCAAGGGCATGATCGACGGCACCCCCCGCACCGAGCCAGTGCTGATGGAATATGCGGCGGAAGCCTCCTATGCGCCGCTTGTCGGCATCCGTGAGGGCAAGTGGAAATACATTCACTGCGAGCTCGATCCGGAGCAGCTCTACGATCTGGACGCCGACCCGAAGGAGCTCACGAACCTGGCCGGCGATCCCGCCTATGCTGATGTCATCTCCGGCTTCCGCGCCAAGCGTGACGCGCGCTGGAACATGGTGGAGTTCGATTCCGCCGTGCGCGAAAGCCAGGCGCGGCGCTGGGTGGTCTACGAGGCGCTCCGAAACGGCGCCTATTTCCCCTGGGACCACCAGCCGCTCCAGAAGGCATCCGAGCGCTACATGCGCAACCACATGAACCTCGACAATCTCGAGGAATCCAAACGCTATCCGCGCGGAGAATAATGATGAAAGCCCAACCGCAAGCCTCCCATTTCATTGACGGCGAATACGTCGAGGATACCGCCGGCACCATCATCGAGAGCATCTATCCGGCCACCGGCGAAGTGATTGCCCGGCTGCATGCGGCGACGCCTGCCATTGTCGAGAAGGCAATTGCGTCTGCCAAGCGCGCGCAGAAGGAATGGGCTTCCTGGAGCCCGGCGGCCCGCGGCCGTGTCTTGAAGAAGGCCGCCGAGATCATGCGCGAGCGCAACCGCGAGCTTTCCGAGCTCGAGACGCTCGACACCGGCAAGCCGATCCAGGAGACCATCGTCGCCGATCCGACCTCGGGTGCCGACAGCTTCGAATTTTTCGGCGGCATCATCGCGACCGCGATGAACGGCAGCCAGATCCCGCTGGGTGGCGACTGGGCCTATACCAAGCGCGTGCCGCTTGGCGTGGTCGTCGGCATCGGCGCCTGGAACTACCCGCAGCAGATCGCCTGCTGGAAGGGCGCACCGGCGCTCGCCGCCGGCAACGCCATGGTGTTCAAGCCGTCGGAAGTGACGCCGCTCGGTGCGCTGAAGATCGCCGAGATCCTGATCGAGGCCGGCGCGCCGAAAGGCGTCTACAATGTCGTGCAGGGGGACCGCGAGACCGGGCCCCTTCTGGTCAGCCATCCCGATGTCGCCAAGGTGTCGCTCACCGGTTCCGTGCCGACGGGCCGCAAGGTGGCAGGGGCTGCGGCCTCGCAGCTCAAGCATGTCACCATGGAACTCGGCGGCAAGTCGCCGCTGGTCGTCTTCGACGATGCCGATATCGACAGCGCGATCTCGGGCGCCATGCTCGGGAATTTCTATTCCACGGGCCAGGTCTGCTCGAACGGCACGCGCGTCTTCGTGCACAAGGCGATCAAGGACACGTTCCTCTCGCGCCTCAAGGCCCGCACCGAGGCGATCGTTATCGGCGATCCGCAGGACGAGGCGACGCAGATGGGGCCGATGGTGTCGCTCGCCCAGCGCGAGAAGGTCATGTCCTACATCGACAAGGGCAAGGCCGAGGGCGCGACGCTCATCACCGGCGGCGGTATTCCAAACAGCGTCACCGGTGAAGGTTTCTACATCCAGCCGACCGTGTTCGCCGATGTCACCGACGACATGACCATTGCGCGCGAGGAGATTTTTGGGCCGGTGATGTGCGTGCTCGATTTCGAGGATGAGGCAGAGGTTATCGCGCGGGCCAACGCCACGGAATTCGGCCTGTCGGCCGGTGTTTTCACTGCCGATTTCTCCCGCGCGCATCGCGTGGTCGATCAGCTCGAAGCCGGAACGCTCTGGATCAACACGTATAATCTCTGCCCGGTCGAGATCCCCTTTGGCGGCTCGAAACAGTCAGGCTTCGGCCGCGAGAATTCGGCGGCAGCGCTGGAGCATTATTCCGAGTTGAAGACGGTCTATGTCGGCATGGGCAAGTGCGAGGCGCCGTATTGATGTCTGGAGCTCGTCATGCGCGGGCTTGACCTGGGCATCCATTCCGGAACTGCGGCCCCTCAGGGCATCCTCGGGTTTAACCCGAGGACCGAGGATGACGGAGTTACGCGCCGCTCAGACGACGATGTTGTCGAGATCGACCTTCAAGGCAGCAGCAATGCGCTTCAGGACGTCGACGGAGCCGGTCTTCTTGCCGCTTTCGATCTCCGAGAGATAGGGCTGCGAAATGCCGGCGGCGGCAGCGAGGTCGGAGACGGACATCTTTCGGTAGGTGCGGAAAACCCGAACCGGGTTTTCACCGTTGGCGCGTGCTTCGACGACGGACAAAGGCCAGACCTCCTGACCGCCGGCGATTTCGGCCAGCACAGCGCTCGCCTCAAGACCGTCGACAAGGTCCTCGTAGTCTTCCTCGCTCAGCAAGACATAGGCCTTGCCTTCGATCTCGATCTTTTGGATCCGTCCCATCGCTTACTCCTTGTAGATGCTGCCGCGCGGACCGGCCGCCACGACCAGAACAATCCGCCCCTGATCATCGATGATGACGCGGTCGTCACCAACTCTGATGCGCCAAAGTTCAAGGCCTTTCATCTTCTTGATGTCGACCCTTTCGCCACGGGCATAGGCCTTGACCTTTGCAATGATCGCAACACGACGCTTGGGTTGCATGCTCTGCAGCGCCTTGTCGGCACGCTGCGACACAACGACTTCCTTCATCCCGCCACCGCAGCCCTGAGCGATATCGATGTGCCTGAATATAGCGCAGAGCGATACGCCTGTCACCTCTACCACTAAGCACCGGATCACTCTCCCATGACCCAGCAAGCAGATTTCGTCATCATCGGTTCCGGCTCGGCGGGTGCGGCCATGGCCTATCGCCTGTCGGAGGACGGCAAGAACACGGTCATCGTGCTGGAATTCGGCGGGTCCGATATCGGGCCGTTCGTGCAGATGCCGGCAGCCCTTGCCTATCCGATGAACATGGATCGCTACAACTGGGGCTACATGACGGAGCCCGAGCCGCATCTCAACAATCGCCGGATGATCGCGCCGCGCGGCAAGGTTATGGGCGGGTCGTCGTCGATCAACGGCATGGTCTATGTGCGCGGCCATGCGGAGGACTTCAACCGCTGGGAAGAGATGGGTGCGACCGGCTGGGCCTATGCGGACGTGCTGCCCTATTTCAAGCGGCAGGAGACTTCGCATGGCGGCGAAGAGGGCTGGCGGGGCACCGATGGTCCGCTGCATGTCCGTCGTGGCGAGATCAGGAACCCGCTCTATCGCGCCTTCATCGAAGCGGGACGGCAGGCCGGGTTCCCGGTGACGGAAGACTATAACGGTCGGCAACAGGAAGGCTTCGGCCTGATGGAACAGACGAGCTGGCAGGGGCGGCGCTGGTCGACGGCGAATGCCTATCTCCGGCCCGCTCTGAAACGACCGAATGTCTCGCTGATCCGCTGTTATGCCCGCAAGGTCGTGATGGAAGGCACCCGCGCCGTCGGCGTCGAGGTCGAGATCGGCGGCAAGATTGAGATCATCAGGGCGAACCGCGAGGTGATCGTGGCGGCCTCGGCCTTCAACTCGCCGAAGCTCCTGATGCTGTCGGGCATCGGACCAGCGGCGCATTTGCAGAACATGGGCATCCCTGTCGTCGCCGACCGTCCGGGTGTGGGCCAGAATTTGCAGGATCACCTGGAATATTACCACCAGTTCAAGTCGAAGCTGCCGATCACCCTGCATTCGAAGAACAACTGGTTCTGGATGGGGATCGTCGGCGCGCAATGGCTGTTCTTCAAAAAGGGGCTCGGCACTTCCAACCAGTTCGAGGCGGCGGCCTTCATCCGATCCGCTCCAGGCGTCAAATGGCCCGACATCCAGTATCACTTCCTGCCGATCGCAATCTCCTATGACGGCAAGTCTGCCGTCGGCGGCCACGGCTTCCAGGCGCATGTCGGCTACAACATGTCGAAGTCACGCGGCTCGGTGACGCTGCGCTCGCCGGACATGAAGGACGCGCCTGTCCTGCGCTTCAACTATATGAGCGATCCGGAGGACTGGGTGAAGTTCCGCCATGCGGTGCGCATGACCCGCGAGATCTTCAATCAGAAGGCCTTCGATCCCTATCGCGAAGCGGAGATCGCACCGGGGCCGAATGTCCAGTCGGACGAGGAAATCGACGCCTATCTGCGGGAACACCTGGAAGGCGCCTATCACCCCTGCGGCACCTGCAAGATGGGCCGTGCCGACGACCCTATGGCCGTTGTCGATCCGACGACCAAGGTCATCGGTGTCGAAGGGCTACGCGTCGCGGATTCGTCCATCTTCCCGCATGTGACCTATGGCAACCTGAACGGCCCCTCCATCATGACGGGCGAGAAGGCCGCGGATCATATTCTCGGCAGGCAGCCGCTGCCGCGCAGCAATCAGGAGCCGTGGATCAACCCGCGCTGGGAGACGAGCGACCGTTAACCGCGTTTTCTCACGCGGCACCACGGTTTTGCGGAAAAGCCGTACCGGGTCATGCTATTCCGCCTTGTCATGGCGGTCGCTGGCACCCATAAGGGACGAGACGACGTCTCATACAGGTGAATGGCGGTAAAACACCGGCATCGCCTGCGCATTGAAACTGCAGGAGCGGCTTTTTGGGTCGGCCAAAACCAAAACTGCTGAGGCGATCCCGCGTAGTCTGGGGATCGTGGCGCTTGTGGAAACCCCGTATCGTGTTCTGGGCGGGGGCGCTCGCGATCGGTGTCGTGTCCGTCGGATTCGCCAAGGCCGCAGACTGGTCGCAGCATATGTTCGAAGGGGTCCGGACCAGCGGCTCCTGGGCGTTCCTGCTTCCCCTCGTCATGACGCCCTTGGGATTTGCGCTTTGCGCGTTCCTTGCCGCCCGGCTCTTTCCGGGATCGCAGGGCTCCGGCATACCGCAGGCAATCGCCGCGCGGCATTTCAAGGAGGCCGAAGACCGGTGGCGGTTGCTGTCCATCCGGCTGGCGGTGGGCAAGATCCTGCTCACCCTGCTGGGGCTCCTTTCGGGCGCATCGATCGGGCGCGAAGGTCCGACCGTTCAGGTTGGCGCCGCAATCATGCTGCTCACAGCTCGCATCGGCGGCATTGCGCAGGCCCGCGGGCTCATCCTCGCCGGTTCGGCCGCCGGGATCGCCGCAGCCTTCAATACGCCGCTTGCCGGCATCGTCTTCGCGATCGAGGAGATGAGCCGCTCCTACCAGACCCGGGCGAACGGACTGGTGCTGACCGCCGTCATTCTCTCCGGCATGTCGGCGATGGCGCTCGTCGGCAGCTACACCTATTTCGGCGCGACATCGCTCAATGTGGCGGTCCCGCGAGAATGGCTGGTCGTGGTGGTCTGCGGCATCGGCGGCGGACTTCTGGGCGCCCTCTTCTCCGCCATGGCGCTGCGCGTCACGCGAAGGATCAAGCGCTGGACGCAGCCTGAACCGCTCAGGCGCTCCGTACTGCTCGCCGCCGGCTGCGGTCTTGCCATTGCGGTGATCGGTGTCGCCACCAGCGGCTCGACGTTCGGCACGGGCTACGAACAGGCGCACGCCGCGCTGTCCGGCGAAGCACTGTCGCTGTCCTACTTTATCGAAAAGTTCGCCGTCACGTTCCTCTCGATGGCATCGGGGATTCCGGGCGGCATTTTCGCGCCCTCGCTTTCGATCGGTGCGGGCTTCGGCAGCACGGTCGGGGAACTGCTCGGCGTCAGCATCGGACTGGCGGCCGTCCTCGGCATGGCCGGCTATTTCGCCGGTGTCGTGCAGGCACCGATGACGGCCTTCGTGATCATTCTGGAAATGACTGACAGCCACGAGGGAGTGATCGCGCTCATGGCTGCGGCCATGCTCGGCTACATCACCTCGCGGCTGGTCGCACCCGAGCCGCTCTATCACGGCCTGTCCCGTGCCTGGATCGCGGATGTGATCCGGGCACAGCGGGCCGAGGCGCGGACCGGAACGAAGACCGACTAGTCGCGTCTGATGCGCGCCATGATCTCGTCCGCCAGCTTACGGTAGTTTCCGTCGAAATGGTGCCCGCCGGGGCGGGAAACGAGCTGGACCCCCGCCGTCACCCGGGGCTCTAGTGCCGGGCAGGCGCTTTCCTTTTCCGCCAGACCGTAGATGCACTGGATCTTGGCGGGTTCGACGGTTGCCAGGTGGTCGACGGGATCTCCATGTTTGCCCGCTCCCGCAGCGCCGAGCCATCCGGAAACGGCAATCTCGAAATCCGCCTGATGCGATGGTGCGAGCAGCGACAGAAGATCAACGGCTTGCCGGTCCGCATCAGGAAGCAGCGTGTAGGCCTTCGGCAGGATGTTAGCGCCGAAGGAGTAGCCGATCAGAACGACGCGGCTTGCTCCGTAGCGGCCACGATAGGTGGCAATGATGCGCGAGAGATCGTCTGCAACCTGCGGCGGCGGCTTTTCGCTCCAGAAATAGCGCAGCGCATCGACGCCAACGACCGGGACACCATCCTCCTGCAGGAAGAAGCCCAGCTTCTGGTCGATGTCGCGCCAGCCACCGTCGCCCGAGTAGATGATGGCAAAGGCATCGTGGCGAGGAACGGCGGGAACCTCCACCAAAGGCAGATCGAGAGGCGTGCCGTGGTGCGACGCCTCGCTCAGCACTCTGAGACCCGCCTCTTCCAGTGTCGCAGACGCCTGATCCCGACTGTCGACGACCTCAATATCGGAGTGTGTCGCCTGGATATCGACCAGATGGTCACGTCCGTCCTGCGTCGCCGCCCGTGTGAAGGTTACCCGCACGGCACCCGGCAGCGTTCCCTTCGTCAATCCGTAGCGAATGCCGCCATGGCGCGGGGTCTTTGGTGCCGGCGTACAAAGCGGCTTTTCGATGGGTACCACGGCGCCGGGATCGACAGCGAGTGTCGTGGCTACGGTCGACGGCGGGGTCTGGGCGGCGATCGCCAGCGCCAGCGTGCCGCCTTCGCCGAGGCCGGCAACGACCGGCGGCGTGAAGGTGGCCATGCCTTCGGCGCGGTGAAGCTGGCGAGCGAGCCTTTCGATGTCGGAGACGAGGTAGAGGCAGGCACGCGTCTCCGCACGAAGGGCGCGGTAGTAGGTCGGCAGATCGACGCCGACAACAATGGCTCCCTCGCCCGACCACGCCTGCGCTACGTTCTGTTCCGTTGCGGACCAGCCGGCAGCGTCCGATAGCAGGATGATCACCGACCGAGGATTGGTGTCGGGGCGGACGATACGGTCGACTGGAAGGCTTCGAGTGTCAAAGTTATCCGCGGCCAGCGCCGGCTGCACGATGAAAATGGCGAGTGCCAGCGCGATGATGCCGCTTTTGGTCCTCATCGACGCAGCACGCCCTTGAGGCCGCCGCCGATGAGCAGCGTGACGTCAAGCATGGCCACCAGAGGAAAGCCCCTGCCCGGCACGGCCAGATAGCGGGGCTGCCAGCGCGGATCGAACTTGGACTTGAATTCCAGCACGCCGCGAAAATTGTAGAAGCGTTCGCCGTTCTCAAAGACCTGCCGACCGATCCGATTCCACAGGGGAGCACGATCGTGCGCGGAGAGACCGGCGAGCGGCGCCATGCCCAGGTTAAGGCTGCGAAAATCGTTCTGCTTCAGATATTCCATGATGCGCACGAACAGCAGATCCATGGCGCCGCGATGCGTGTTCGGTATGTGGCGCATCAGGTCGATGAAGGCATCGCCGCCGGATGCGGTGGTGAGCACGCTTGCAAACGCGATTATCCGGCCCTCGAGGCGGATCACGGCGACCGGTTCGCTGGCGACATAGTGCTCCTTGAAGGTGCCGAGCGAAAAGCCCTTTTCCCCGGCATTGTGAGCGGCAAGCCAGGCATCGGAGACGGCCGCAAGCTCGGGCAGGATCTCGGGCACATCGGCAGGCGCCACCATATCGAACGTGAGACCATCGCGCTCCGCCCGATTGATCGAACGGCGTAGCTTCAGCCAGTCGCCACCCGCAAGAGAAAACGTGGTCAGATCGACAACGGCCTGCTCGCCAAGCTTGTAGGGCTTCAGACCGGCCTCGATCGCGCAGGACAGAAACTCCGGAGAAACCTGATAGAAAACCGGTCGACAACCTCTGGATCGCGCGTCGCGCATGAACTTGAGTACGAGTGCCGTCCAGGTTTCGCGCGCGCCTACCGGATCGAAAAGCGCCACCATGGAGCGTCCGCGTCGCGCATACATGATAAAGGCATCTCCGCAGTCGGAAAACAGCAGCCGCTTGTCCCCCAGCCGGACAAGCCCGGCGGCGGCGTTGGGTTGACGTCCCAGAATTTCGACTGCGCGGGCGACGTCGGCGTCGCACGGCGAGCTCTCGAACCGATCATCGCCCCGGCGCAGGCGCCGGGCCGCAAGGACACCGGCTGCTGCCGCCAGGCCGATGCCGCCACCTGCCGCATCGGCACCGCCCGTCGGAAGGATCTGCCCGGATATCAGGCCGAAGACGCTTTCGTCGAAAAGCAGCCCCAGGCCGGCCGGCAGTCCGACGCTTCCCAGCAGCAGCGTTGTCGGTCGACGGGCGATCGAATAGCGCAGCCGTTCGAACGCACGGCGCAGGCCGGGTTTTGCAACCGGGTTCGCCGGAGCAACAAAGATGGTATCAGTCACGTCTGTCATGAGGGTCCGTAAGCCGTCTGTCGAGCGCGCATTAGAATGGCTGCATGGAACGAGGCTTGTGCCACCGACATGTAAACGAGTTTTAAAAGGACTTTCTAAAATTCACTTCGCGAGACGAATTTTCAGCGCAACAATTCACCCGCGCCCGCGAGACGGCAACAAAGGACGCTTACAAGCGATTACACATTGCAATCTTTATCGCCGTATCGATATCAAAATGATTATGCGTTGGGGTGCGAACGTTATTTGTGGAATATGGGAAACCATGCCAGCATGTAATGGTGCAGTCGCTGTCGATACGGGAGTTCGCAGCGCGCATCGTTGGCGGCGTTGAAAATCGGCGTCGCCAGGCGATGAGGGCGCGACTGCGGGAGATAAACAGACGTTCTGGAGGAGAATATGTTGACGAAATCGCTTCTTGCCGGCCTTGCCGGTCTTGCTTTCACGCTGTCGGCGGGGGCGTCGTGGGCCGCCGACGTCACGCTCAAACTGCACCAGATGCTGCCGCCGCAGGCTACCATTCCGTCCAAGGTGCTGGAGCCCTGGGCGCAAAAGGTTCAGGCCGAATCGGGCGGGCGCATTGCGGTGGAACTCTATCCGGCGATGCAGCTTGGCGGAAAGCCGGCTGACCTCGTCGATCAGGTCAAGGACGGCGTGGTCGACCTGACCTGGACGCTGTTCGGCTACACGCCGGGCCGCTTCCCGAAATCGGAAGCCTTCGAATTGCCGTTCATGGTAACGACCGCCGAGGCTACATCGGTCGCCTTCCAGGATTACTACGAAAAGCACCTGAAGGACGAACTGACCGACTATCACGTGCTGGCCGTGCACACCCACGGTCCGGGCCTCATCCACACCATTGCCTCCAAGCCGGTGAAGTCGCTGGAAGACATGAAAGGCCTGAAGCTGCGCGGCACCTCCAAGGTCGTCAACCAGATGCTGGAGGCCATGGGCGCTTCGGCGATCGGCATGCCGGTTACGGCGGTACCGGAAAGCCTGTCGAAGAGCGTCATCGACGGGTCGGTGGTTCCGTGGGAAGTGACGCCGGCGATCAAGATTGCCGAACTGGCACCGAACCATACGGCGTTCTCCGGACCGAACGGGCTCTACACCGGCACGTTCGTCTTCGCGATGAACAAGGACAGCTACGACGCCCTGCCGGATGACCTGAAGAAGGTGATCGACGACAATTCCGGCCAGGAGCTCGCCCGTCTGTTCGGCAAGGCCATGGACGAAGGCGATATCCGCGGCAAGGACATCGCGGAAAAGGCCGGCAATACGATCATCACTCTTGACGAAGCCGAAACCGCCCGCTGGAAGGCGGCCGGCGAGGCCGTGACCAAGGCCTGGATCGCCGAGATGGACGGCAAGGGCATGGACGGAACCGGGCTCTACAACGACGCTCTCGCGCTCATCCAGCAGTACAGCAAGTAAGATCGCCCGATAGCGGGCGCCCTCCCGGGGCGCCCGCGTTTTCTGGATACCTTCGAGGATGCCCGCAATGGACACCCAAACCTCCCCTTCGTTCGAGCGACTGGAGCGTTACGTCAGGAGGCTTGCGATCGTGCTCGTCGCGTTCGGCGGGTTCTGCCTCGTTATAGCCTGCGCACTCACGCTCATCTCCATCGTCGGAGGGCTCGTCATCCGTCCTCTGGCCGGAGAGATCGAGCTGGTGGAGGCTCTGTGTGGCCTCGCGGTGTTTGCCTTCCTTCCCTATTGTCAGCTGAGGCGCGGCCATGTCGGTGTCGACCTGCTGATCTCCAGCCTCGGCCCGAAGGCCATGAACTGGACGCAGCTCATCGGCAATGTGATCGTTACCGGTCTGATTGTGATCGTCACCTGGCGACACTGGGTGGGAACGATGGACAAGTTTTCCAATGGCGAGACCACATCCATCCTCCAGTTGCCCGTCTGGTGGGGCTATGCCATCGCCCTTGTGTTGCTGATCGCGAACATCCTCGTCGGTCTGTTCGTCATCCTGTCCGACATCCGCGAGATACGGTCGGGGCGGGATATTGAAATGTCTGTCGGAGCCCATTGATGAGCAATATCGAAATCGGGCTCTGGTCGTTTCCGGTCCTCATTCTGCTTATTTTCCTGCGCGTGCCGATCGGGGCCGCAATGCTCGGAACGGGCATGGTCGGCACCTTCCTGGTCCTCGATCGCTGGACGCCGATCCTCGCGCAGATGAAGGCGCTCGCCTGGAACACCAATGCGAACTATTCGCTCTCGATCATTCCGCTTTTCCTGCTGATGGGCCAGTTTGCGGCGCGCGGCGGCATGAGCCAGGCGCTGTTCAATGCGGCGGCGGCGGTTCTCGGCCATCGCAAGGGCGGTGTCGCGATGGCGGCGGTGGGTGCCAGCGCCGGTTTCGGCTCGATCTGCGGCTCCTCGCTCGCGACCGCCGCGACCATGGCGCAGGTCGCCCTGCCGGAACTGAAGCGCAAGGGCTATGCCGGCGGACTGGCGACCGCGTCGCTGGCGGCCGGCGGCACGCTCGGCATCCTGATCCCGCCGTCGGTGGTGCTGGTGATCTACGCGATCCTTGCCGAGCAAAACATCGCGAAGCTGTTTCTCGCCGCCTTCGTGCCCGGGATCATCGCGGCGATCTCCTATCTGATCGTGATCGCGATCTATGTCCGCCTGTATCCGGAAAGCGCCGGCCATTCGCCGCGACTGCCGTGGCGGGACCGCATACCGGCGTTGCTCGCCGTGTGGCCGGTCGCGGCGATCTTCCTGGCCGTGGTCGGCGGCATTTACCTCGGCTGGTTCACGCCGACGCAGGCTGCGGCCATCGGTGCGATCGGCACCGGCTTCATCGCCTGGATCAACGGCGGGCTCGATCCCAAATCGCTGCTTGCCTGCTTCAAGGAAACGGCCATCTCGACGGGCATGATCTTCTTCATCATTCTCGGCGCCTCCGTGTTCAATTCCTTCCTCGCCTTTTCCCGGCTGCCGCAGGTGGGCGCGGAATGGGTGACGGCGCAGGGCTTCGATCCGATGACCGTGCTTGTCATCATTCTTGCGCTCTACATCGTCTTCGGATGCATCATGGATTCGCTCTCCATGATCGTGCTGACGATCCCGATCTTCTTCCCGATCGTGACGGCCATGGACTTCGGGATGAGCCCGGAGCACTTCGCGATCTGGTTCGGCATCCTTGTGCTGATGGTGGCCGAGATCGGCATGATCACGCCGCCTGTGGGGCTCAACCTCTTCATCATCTCGGCGATGGCGCGGGACGTGCCGATCAAGGAAACCTACAAGGCCATCGTGCCTTTCGTTTCAGCGGATCTCATTCGTATCACGATCCTGACGGCGTTTCCGATCATCTCCATCTTCCTGGTCTGAGACGGGACGCGGCTGCAACCTGACGGGCGCTTTTCGGGTGACGCGCCCCGACAAAGCACTGTAGGTGTCGGTTCTATCTAAAACCGAATCTCACGGCCCATGGAAACGTCGCTCTACCTGCCCGTCAAAGGCTTCCTCGAACAGGCGGGGTATACCGTCAAAGGCGAAGTCGGCGGTTGCGACATTGTCGGGCTGAGCGAGGATGATCCGCCGGTCGTTGTCGTTTGCGAACTCAAACTCAAGTTCAATCTCGAGCTGGTCCTGCAGGCGGTTGATCGTGCGTCGGTGGCGGACGAGGTCTGGATCGCGGCGCGCGTCTCGGCCAAGGGCAAGGGACGCGAGACCGACAAGCGCTATCGCGATCTCTGCCGCCGGCTCGGGATCGGCATGCTGGGCGTTACCGATATCGGGGAGGTCAACGTCATCGTCGGCTCGGTGACGCCCATGCCACGAACCAGTCCGAAACGCCGCTCACGGCTGATGCGCGAACACCAGCGCCGCAAAGGCGATCCCGCCGTCGGCGGCAGCACGCGCCAACCTCTGATGACAGCCTATCGACAGCAGGCGCTTGGCTGCGCCTCCGCGCTGGCTGCGGGACCGCTCAAGGTCCGGGACGTCCGGGCGCAGGTTCCCGAAGCGGGCAAGATCCTGCTTTCCAACGTCTATGGCTGGTTCGAGCGGCTGGACCGGGGCATCTACGGCCTGAGCGCGGCGGGACAAGAGGCCTTGCAGCGTTGGCGTCAGCCGGTCGATTGAGAAGCTCAGGGTGATAGAGCGATCAGCTCATCCCCCAGGCATTCGGGCTATCAACGAGGTTCACAGCAGTACGGCGGCTCCTTGCGGTGCCGCCGTACTGCTTGGGAGGAACCGCCCGTCATGGCCGGTAGATCTGGTCGAACACGCCACCATCGCCGAAGTGGGTGGGCTGCGCCTTCGCCCATCCTCCGAAAAGCGGATCGTCGATGGTGACGAGATCGAGCGTCGGCAGATCGACCTTTGACGCGTCGGGCACGAGATCGGGACGCGAGGGGCGGTAGAAGTGCTTCGCGACCAGTGTCTGGCCCTCGGCCGAGTAGAGATACTGAAGATAGGCCTCGGCCTCCCTGCGGGTGCCCTTCTTGTCGACGTTGTTGTCGACGACCGCGACGGGCGGTTCAGCGAGAATCGACAGGGACGGCGTGACGATGTCGAAACTGTCGGCGCCAAATTCCTTGCCGGCCAGATAGGCCTCGTTTTCCCAGGAGATCAGAACGTCGCCGATCTCGCGCTGGGCAAAAGTCGTCAGCGAACCCCGGGCGCCAGTATCGAGCACCGGCGCGCGGCGGTAGATTTCAGCGACGTATTCCCTGATCTTGGCTTCGTCGCCCCCGAACTCCTTGTTGGCCCAGGCCCAGGCCGCGAGGTAGTTCCAGCGCGCACCTCCTGAGGTCTTGGGGTTGGGTGTCACGATCTGGACATCGCCCTTCACCAGATCACCCCAGTCCTTGATGCCCTTCGGATTGCCCTTGCGGACAAGGAATACGATGGTGGACGTGTAGGGGGCAGAATTGTTCGGCAGACGTGTCCGCCAGTCCGGGCCGATCAGTTGCGACCGCTCGGCGATGATGTCGATATCGCTCTGAAGGGCGAGTGTCACGACGTCCGCTTCCAGCCCCTCGATGACAGCCCTGGCCTGCCTGCCAGAGCCTCCGTGGGACTGACTGATGCTGACCGTCTCGCCCGTTTCGGCCTGCCAGTGCCTGGCGAAGGCCTCGTTGTACTCGGCGTACAATTCCCGTGTCGGATCGTAGGACACGTTCAGCAGTTCGGCGCCATACGCCTGGACCACCAGGCCGGTCGACAGTCCCATGCCGACCAAAAACGCCGCAAGATTTTTCCCAATGCACTTCATGCTCGTGCCTCCTCTGTGGCGTTAACGATTAAAGACTACCGAACTAGTCGTCTTAGTCAACGCGGTGAGAAAAATAGCAAAAGCGTTCCCTTCTCAGATTGGACTTGGCGGGATGACTTTTTGTCTGTCGGAGCCACGGGGGCATAAATTCGCGTTCAAACCGGATTCTCCGGAATGGGCGAACGCTAGACGGAACGGCAGAGATGGGTTCAGACCGGTTCGGGCACTTCCGTCTTCGCGGCGTCGGCGAGGCTGGTGGTGAGGAGCACGGCCCGTGTTTCGTCGGCGACACGGGCGAAAACCCGCCGGATCTCGCAGTCGCTCTCGCCCTCACAATCCTCGCAGCGCCGATAGGCGGTCAAGGACAGGCAGGGCAGCGGCGCGACCGGGCCGTCGATCAGGCGCAGGACCTCGCCATAGGTGATCTCGCTAGCAGGTCGATGCAGGAGATAGCCGCCCTGCTTGCCGCGACGGCTGTCGACCAGACCGCCCCGCTTGAGATCCAGCATGATCTGTTCCAGAAACTTCTTCGGGATCTTCTGCTGCTCGGCGATCTCCGGAATCTGAATCGGGTCGCCCGGTTCGGCTCGGGCGAGAAAGGTCAGGGCTCTCAATGCGTATTTGGCTTTCTGCGTGATCATTCCGGCCCACCGACACAGCGTCGGACACGGCCAACGCTGCGGCAGCCCTTAGCGCAAAACGCCATATGGTTCAAACAGTCGAATGACAGCCTCCGGCAGGAAATGCCGTATTTCATCCAACCGATAGAGATATTTGCTCTACGACGGCGCTCGCGCGAAAGCCGTTTTCTGTCCGTTGTCATGATCTTCCTCGATAATTGCGCAAATTGCCAGGAACAGGATGATGACAGACACACCCGCAGATATCGCAGGCTCGCTCGACGCACAGCTTGCGACCCTAGGCCTTACTGAGCGGCTGCGCGTCATTGCCGCGCTTGATGGCCGCGCCGTCTTCACCACCTCCCTCGGAATCGAGGATCAAGTGATCACGGCCGCTATCGGTCTGGCCGATCTGCCGATCGACGTCTCGACACTGGAGACGGGGCGCCTGTTCAAGGAGACGGTCGACCTGATCGCCGAGACCGAGGAGCGTTTCGGCGTCACCATCAAGCGGTTTTACCCTAGGCAAGATGATATCGACGCCTATGCGGCGAAATACGGCCTGAACGGCTTTTACGAAAGCGTCGAGGCCCGCCATGCCTGCTGTCATGTGCGCAAGCTGGTTCCGCTGGCGGAGGCGCTGTCTGGCGCTCGCTTCTGGATCACGGGCTTGCGCCGCTCCCAGTCCGGCAACCGCGCGGCCACCCCCTTCGCCGAATATGACGCCGAGCGCGACCTGATCAAGGTGAACCCGCTGGCCGACTGGTCGATCGACGACATCAACGCCTACGTCGAAGCGGAGAGCGTGCCGACCAATCCGCTGCACAAGCGCGGTTACCCCTCGATCGGCTGTGAGCCCTGCACGCGGGCGATCAAGCCGGGCGAGCCGGAACGCGCCGGTCGCTGGTGGTGGGAGAATGACGAGAAGCGCGAATGCGGGTTGCACGTGCCGGAGGCGGCGACGTCTCTGGTACCGACGCCGGCTTGAATTGATTTCACTTAGGTAGCTGCCCCTCATCCGGCTGCCGCCACCTTCTCCCCGTGAACGGGGAGAAGGGCAACGCGGTAACCGTTCTGCCCCTTCTCCGCGCCTGCGGGGAGAAGGTCCCGGCAGGGGGATGAGGGGCAAGGCGACCGAAGATAGAGGGCGAGAGCCCAGGGAAAGAAAAAGAAGACCATGCACGTACACACATCCGAATTCGATCCGCATTCGCGGGACGCGCAGACCAAGCCGCCGCTCGATCCGCATCTGAAGGCGCTCGAGAACGAAGCCATCTACATCTTCCGCGAAGTGGCGGCCGAGTTCGAGAAGCCGGTCATGCTCTATTCGATCGGCAAGGATTCGTCCGTTCTCCTGCATCTGGCGCGCAAGGCCTTCTTCCCCGGCCGCGTGCCCTTCCCGCTGCTCCACATCGACACCGGCTGGAAGTTCCCGGAGATGATCGCGTTTCGCGATGCGACGGCGGAGAAGTTCGATCTCGACCTGATCGTGCACACCAATCCGCGCGGCAGAGAAGAAGGCATTGGCCCCTTCACCCATGGTTCGGCCTATCATACCGACGTGATGAAGACCGAAGCGCTGCGCCAGGCGCTCGACGCCGGCAAGTATGATGCAGCCTTCGGCGGCGCACGGCGCGACGAGGAGGCGAGCCGGGCCAAGGAACGCATCTATTCCTTCCGCACACCCGATCACAAATGGGACCCACGCAACCAGCGCCCGGAGCTCTGGAACATCTATAACGGCATGATCCGCCGCGGCGAGAGCGTGCGCGCCTTCCCGCTGTCGAACTGGACCGAAGTGGATATCTGGCGCTACATCCAGGCCGAGAACATCGAGCTGCCGCCGCTCTATTACGCCAAGAAGCAGAAGTATGTGGAGCGCGACGGCATGCTGATGTGGGCGGAAGATCCGCGCTTCGAGGCCCTGCCCGGCGAACAGATCCAGGAAGGCATGCTGCGCTTCCGCACGCTCGGCTGCTGGCCGCTGACCGGCGGCATCCGCTCCAATGCGACCACCCTCGACGAGGTGATCGCCGAACTCGAAATCGCCACCGTCTCCGAACGCCAGGGCCGCGCCATCGACCGCGACCAGGCCGGATCGATGGAAAAGAAGAAGCGCGAAGGATATTTCTGAGATGACCGCTCCAGCCAACACCGCCCTCGCCGCTGAAATCCTCGAGGCGCCTCACGCCGACGCCGCACCTGTTATCCGCGACTCGCGTCCGCTTCGCCTTATCACCTGCGGCTCCGTCGACGACGGAAAGTCGACGCTGATCGGCCGCCTGCTCTGGGACACCAAGGCCGTCAAGGAAGACCAGGCAGCAAGCCTGCGCCGTGACAGTGGCCAGCAGAACGATCTCGGCTTGCCCGACTTCGCGCTTCTGCTCGACGGTCTCCAGGCCGAGCGAGAGCAAGGCATCACCATCGATGTCGCCTATCGCTATTTCGCGACCGACCGCCGTTCCTTCATCGTTGCCGATACTCCCGGCCACGAGCAGTATACCCGCAACATGGCAACCGGTGCTTCGACGGCCGATCTCGCCGTGCTGCTGGTCGATGCCCGCGCGGGCCTTTTGGAGCAGACCCGTCGGCACGCCACCATTGCCTCGCTGATGGGTATCAAGCAGTTCGTGCTGGCCGTGAACAAGTTCGACCTCGTCGCCTATGACAAAGCCGTGTTCGACCAGATCAGCACCGAGTTCAAGGCACTCGCCCTGACGCTCGGCGTGCGTCAGGTGACGGCAATCCCGATGTCGGCTCTGAAGGGCGAAAACGTCGTCTATCCCGCAGGCTCTGTGATCCCATGGTACGAGGGCCCGACGCTGGTCGAGACGCTCGAGCTTGCGACCCTGCGCTCCGGCCAGTCGACCGGCTTCCGCCTGCCCGTGCAGCGCGTCTCGCGTCCGGGCGAGAGCTTCCGCGGCTACCAGGGCACGGTCGCCGGTGGTGCGGTGAAGCCCGGCGACAGCGTCGCCATCCTGCCCTCCGGCCAGGTCGCAAACGTCAAGCAGATCGTCACCTTCGACCTCGTGCGCAATGCGGCCGTCGCGGGCGACGCGATCACGCTGGTTCTTGACCGGCAAGTGGACGTGGCACGCGGCGATATGATCGTCTCGCTCGATGCCCAGCCGCAGACGGGGCTAGCCTTCGATGCCCAGATCGTTGCTCTCCAGCCGGACGGCATCGTGCCCGGCAAGCGCTACTGGCTGAAGGCCGGTTCGCGTCGCCAGCGGGTGCAGGTGCAGCCGGTGCAGCAACTGGATCTGAAGTCCGGCAAGTGGCAGGCAGCTGAAATGCTGCAGATGAATGCCATCGGCAAGGTGCATCTTTCCTTCGACGAGACGGCGATCTTCGATCCCTACGAGCTCAATCGCGGTACGGGTGCCTTCATCCTGATCGATCCGGATACCAACAACACGGTCGCCGGCGGCATGATCACGGCCAAGCGCACCGACCTCGGCGGGCTCAATGCCCATGAGGGCCGGGTCATTCTCTCGCTGCCGGCCGATCTCGCCGAACAGCTGCTGGCAACAGAACTGCTCGCCAGCCGCCGCGACGAAGTCGAGACGCGCCGTGTGACGACGACCACAGCGCGGCAGTTGCTGGACGATATCGACGGCTAGTCCTTCAGGCGAAAACCACGGAAAATCGCCTCGCAAGGGGCGATTTCTTGCCGATCCGCAAAATTTGCTCCCGCCTTTCATTCCGCATTGCTAAAATCGCGACATTGAGTCGAGAGAGGACAAGCATGGCGGATGCTCAAGCCGGCAGAGGTGAGGCTCTTCTGACCCTCGCGGATGTGCTCCGGATCAGCGGCATTACGAAACTTGTGCTGCATGCGTGGGAGCGGCGATACGGTTTTGCGCCGGCGGGTCGAAGCGAGACGGGACGACGTTTCTACACCCGCGAACAGGCCGAACAGTTGCGGTTGTTGAAAGCATGCAGCGATGCGGGCTACAGGATCGGAACTCTGATCAATCTGCCTATCGAGGAGCTGATACGGATCGAGGAGAACCATCGCGCCCGCCTCTCGCTCGTATCGGTCCTAGAGCACATCCAGACCCTTGATGGCGAGAAACTCCGGGATGCCCTGCAACAGCGGGCGGACAAGGAGGGATCGGAGGGGTTTGTTCGCCATACCGCAATCCCGCTTCTTCACGAGGTCGGACTGCTCTGGGCGAACGGCGCCGTTACGGTAGCCGCCGAGCATCTTGCAACATCCGCGGTGAAACGCGTTCTCGGCACCATGCTCGATTCGTGCCCTCCCGCCTCTGCCGGCGCCCAATGCCTCATTGCCACAACGCTCGAGGGCGAACAGCACGAAGTGGGCGCTCTCGTTGTCGCGCTGATGGCGCGTCTTGCGGGATGGGACGCGCTTTACCTCGGACCCGACCTCCCGGTCAGCGAAATCGCCTCCGCCGCGCGGCAGCGCCATGCGGATGTCGTCTGCCTCAGTGGGCTTGCCGGGAAAAAGCGGCTGGTGGAAATGCGGCTTCGCGACCTGCGCGGCGTGCTACCGGAAAAGACTGCTATCTGGCTCGGCGGACCTGCTTTCGCCGAGATGCCCTCCATGCCGGCGGTTCGTTTCTTCGAGAATCTCGACATCTGCGTGGACATGCTGCATTCCACACCCGCCATACGGTCGCATACGGCCTGATTTGCCACCACCATCGGCACGCTGGAGCTGCCGCTTCCTCTCATGCGGGAAACTCCAAAACCGCGCGCAAAAGATATACAAAGACATTCTATTTTAGCGATTTGTTTATTTTCCGTCGATATTTCTTGTAACGCTAATTTACTCCAGGCGACCGCCTTCCGACGCGTGATCGCCCAGCCAGGTGGACAGAATGGGACTCGCCTCTCTCGTGAATGCCAAGACCGCCGCAAAGAGCCTCGCCCTCGACTCGCTGCAGGCCAATGTGATGATCGCCGACGCCAAGCTGAACATCACCTACATGAATCCGGCCGTGATCGAGCTGCTCAAGGAGGCCGAAGCGGATCTGAAGAAGGAATTGCCGAAATTCAGCGTCGCGTCGCTGATCGGCAGCAATATCGACGTGTTCCACAAGAACCCGTCGCATCAGCGCAAGATGCTGGCGGCGTTGAAGAGTCGGCACAGCGCGACCATCACCGTCGGAACGCGTGTCTTCGACCTTCTGGTGACGCCTCTCAAAGAGGGGGCCAAAACCGTGGGCTTCGTCGTCGAATGGGCCGATGCAAAGGCACGTCTGTTGAACGTCGACTACGCCGCACAGATCGCCGCGATCAGCCGCTCACAGGCGATCATCGAATTCAGTGTCGACGGCACCATCATGGGCGCCAACGACAACTTCACCTCGCTGATGGGCTATACGCTGCCGGAGCTCATCGGCCAGCATCACAGTATCTTTGTCGACCGGACCTTTGCGAATTCCGAGGACTACAAGGCGTTCTGGACGGCGCTGCGTGAAGGCCGCTACCAGTCATCCGAATTCAAGCGGGTAACAAAATCCGGCAAAGAAGTCATCATCTCGGCGTCCTACAATCCGATCCTCGACCTGCATGGCAAGGTGGTGAAGGTGGTGAAATTCGCCACCGATGTCACCGCCCGGGTGAATACGGTGTCATCCCTCGGCGATGCGCTTAAACGGCTCTGCTCAGGCGATTTCGCGTTCCAGCTTTCCGAGCCGTTCTCGGCGGAATTCGAATTCCTGCGGCACGACCTGAACCGTTCGGTGTCCCAGCTCTGCGACACGTTCCGTGAAATCTCCAGCAGTGTCGACGTGATCAGCCAGGGCACGCGCGAAATCGGCCAGGGTGTCGGGGACCTGTCGCGCCGAACCGAAAGCCAGGCGGCAAGCCTGGAGGAGACTGCGGCGGCGCTTGACGAGATCACAGCCAATGTCACCGCCTCCGCCAAACGTGCCCAGGAGGCCCAGGCAATGGCCGGCACGGCCAAGGCCAACGCCGAACAATCCGGCGAAGTGGTCTCGCAGGCGGTGGACGCCATGAGCCGCATCGAGGACTCGTCGTCAAAGATCTCCAACATCATCGGGGTAATCGACGAAATTGCCTTCCAGACCAACCTGCTTGCACTCAATGCGGGCGTGGAAGCTGCCCGCGCCGGCGAGGCAGGACGCGGCTTCGCAGTCGTGGCGCAGGAGGTTCGCGAACTTGCGCAACGATCAGCCAAGGCGGCCAAGGAAATCAAGGAGTTGATCCAGAACTCGGCAACGGAAGTCGCGTCCGGGGTGAAGCTCGTCAGCGACACGGGCGGCGCGCTGCGCAAGATCAGCCAGTTCATCGTCGAGATCAACGACCAGGTCGTCGCGATCTCGACGGCCTCGCGCGAGCAGTCAACCGGCCTTCACGAGGTCAACGGCGCCGTCAACACCATGGACCAGACGACCCAGCAGAACGCGGCGATGGTCGAAGAGAGCAGCGCGGCGGCCTCAAGCCTCGCCAATGAAACGCAGAAGCTGCGCGGCATGATCAGCCAATTCAACCTCGGCGGACACGGCGTGACCGCGGTCAGCCACTTTAAACCCGGAAGGGCAGCCTGATCCAGACTGTCTGACCGCAACAGAAACAGCGCGGGTTTGGCAGAACCCGGCGCCATAATCTCCTCCCCCAACTTGCGCCCGGCCTCAGGTCGGGCGTTTCTTTGTGGAACCGCGCACCATGATTTGGAAGCCGACGTCGACGCGCGACTCGGGACGAGCACCGGACCGCGCTGCGATGACCATGTCCGCGGCGCGATAACCCATGTCGTAACGGGGCACCTGCACAGTCGTCAGCGGCGGCACGCAGCCTTGCGCGAACTCAAGATCATTGAAACCGCAAACCCCGATGTCGTCGGGAACCCGCCGTCCCTGTCTCTGGCACTCGAAAAGCACGCCAAGCGCGAGATCGTCGGTCTGACAGAGAACCGCATCAACATCCGGGACGCGTTCGAGAAGGTCGCGAAAGAGCTCGGCGCCTGCACCGACGCCCTCGAAAACCGCGGAGCCACGAACGAGGGCGGGATCGAAGATACCGTGCCGTTCGAGCTCGCTGCGATAGCCGAGGAGACGCCGCTCGCCCCGGACGCCGAGATTGCCGCCGAGCAAGGCAATACGTCGATATCCGCACTCGACCAGATGATGCGTCGCGGCGGCGGCGGCGTCGAAGTGACTGAAGCCGATCGCCATATCGAGCGCCGTTTCCCTTATCTCCTGGATCTGGACCACCGGGCATCCCATGCGGGACAGGAGTGCGCTGTTGTCCTGAGGGCCGTCGACACCGGCGATAATGACACCAATCGGTCTTTGCCCGAGAAACAGCTTCAGATGCCGGGCTTCCTCGCAGGGATCGAAATGGGAATTGGCATAGAGAAGACGGAAATCCGTCGGCCGGACCCGCGCTTCAATGCCATTCATGACCTCCGAGAAAACGTAGTTCGTCATCGCCGGCACCAGAACCGCGATCAGCTGGCTGCGGCGGCTTGCGAGAGCCTGGGCCGCGATATCCGGGACATAGCCCATCTGCTCCACGAAGCTCATCACGCGCTCGCGCAGTTCCGCGGATACCATATCCGGATTGCGCAGAGCCCGCGATACGGTGATCGGGCTGACACCAGCTGCCTTGGCGACGTCGCCCAATGTCACGCGGGAGCTCTTTCGCTTGTCAGGCAAGCAGCACCTCCGGGGCAGTGGCCATATTCGAGATCGTCATTTCCCATAAACCTCGTCAGACACGATCAACCCGCAGGAACAAAAGGTCAAAGTCGAGAATACAACAAAACCCATAGTCTCTTTTCGCCATTTTCTTTTCAAGGGGCGACATTTTTGGTAGTCTAGCCTTGGAATGGCTCCGATCGAAAGTGACAACGGCGCCCTCTTGTTATGGTTTAGCGGTATCTCCACCGAATACCGGCCCCGCGGGCGAAATTTGGTACTGCAGCCTTAAGACCATCGACACTTAAGTATTTTTCTATATATGCGCCATGCCGGGAAGGTCGAGTGACCCATGCCGCTTTGGGGGCGATATTCACAGGTCGACGGCCGATACTGACGGGCATAACGATCCGGGCCGGCAAAGTGCCCGGACGGACGGCGCAAGCAAGCAAGCGTCGTCATCTTGCCGAGGAGGAGACACATGTACGCTGTCGCGATACTGGACGAGAATGCGCTTGCCGCTTTCCGCCGCGAACACCCCTGGCTGGACCTTGCGGAGGATGTGCAAGAGATCAGCATTTATTTCGACGACAACGGCGGACCGACGCGGCTGACGGCGCACGCCGGTGGCCAGGATGGCACGCCGACGCCGGTCGATGCCGGTCGCTTCGGTCTGGAGGCAATCCTCGCACTTATCCGCTTCGCCCCGCAGGGCCGGCCGGCGGTGGAAGACTGTCCGGAGGAAGCCGAAGTCCGCACTATTCTGGAAACGCTTCCGATATCGCGGGGCGGGGCTGGAACGGAAGAGCTCGAACGGGAGCGCGCCGCCCGGCTGGAAGACGCCTATCAGATCGTCCGCCAGATCGCCGCCGCGAAATTCACCGATCTTCTGAAATCGGCCACCGACATGCGCGAACGGGAACGTCTTCAGGATACGGCCGCGCATATTCCGGAGACGCTGGCGTCGGTGGACGACAGACACAAGCCGATGTTCCTGGAAGTGGACCTCTGGCGTCTGGTCGCCGTCATTCGGGATGAGTTTTCTCTGCCCGCCGATTACGAGATGACGCCATCGATCGATGATGATCTCCTCGGCTTTGCAGACAAGGGGCCTGCCGCAGCGCCAGTGATGTCTGACCCCGTCATCCAGGCACTTTTCGATCTCTCTCCCGTTGCCTTCTCAATTTCCAGCACCGGCGAGAAGAATTCCCGTTACGTGCGGGTCAATCAGGCTTACCTCGACCTCGTCGGCAAGACCTGGGACGAAATACAGAATAGCGAGATGGTTTCGTCAGGCGTGGTCGTCGGCAGCGACGCGCGCACGCGGCGTCTCATGCTGCTCGACAGACATGGTGGCTACACGGACGAACTCGCCGAGATCCGTGGTGCTTCCGGCGAAATGATACCGGTACAGATCTCGGCGCGGCGGCTGTCGCTCGGGGGGCAGCTTTACGATTTCGAGGTGCTGACCCGGCTCTCCGACAGCTGATCGCTCACCGTCTGCCCGAAAACAGCGCGAGGCTGCGAGCCGGCATGGCGAAGGTGCCGCCTTCCTCGACGTCCTCCCCGCTCCTGTCGGGATCTGCCGTTGTCAACTCCATGCGCCATAGGGAATGGTCGGGCATGGAGAACTCGATATCGGCGTCCACCGGATTGAAGGCGATCAGCACCTCGCTCCACGCGCCCTCGACCTCCGTGAGGTCATCTCGCCTCAAGTGCAGAACGAGCGTGTTTCCGTCGAGCCAGTGCTCCGGCCTCTGTTCGCCGCCCTCGGCGTTGCGCCAGTCGATGACCATGCCATCGCGCCAGTTGCCACGCCGGAGCAGCGGCTGGGCCTTGCGCAGTTCGATGAGACGGCGCGTGAATTCACGCAGGGCTTCGTTGCTTGGCGGCAGATTTTCCCAGTGCAGCCAGGAAATCTCGCTGTCCTGGCAGTAGCTGTTGTTGTTGCCCATCTGCGAGCGGCCGAACTCGTCGCCAGCCAGCAGCATCGGCGTGCCGTGCGAGAAGAAGAGAGTCGCCAGGAAGTTCCGTTTCTGGCGGTCCCTGACGGCATTGATCCCCTCATCGTCGGTCGGACCTTCGGCGCCGTAATTGTGGCTCCGGTTGTGGTTGTGACCGTCGTTGTTTTCTTCTCCGTTGGCCTCGTTGTGCTTGCCGTCATAGGAGACCAGATCGTTCAACGTGAAGCCGTCATGGGCGGTGATGAAGTTGACACTCGACCATGGGCGGCGGCCCCGCTGGTCGTAGATATCGCCCGATCCGAGAATGCGGGCCGCAAAGTCCGGCGCGATGTTGTCGCCGTTCAGCCAGTACTCGCGAGTGCTGTCGCGATATTTGTCGTTCCATTCGGCCCAGCCCGGCGGGAAGCCGCCGACCTGATAGCCGCCCGGCCCGATGTCCCAGGGTTCGCCAATCAGCTTGATGCGCGAGAGCAACGGATCCTGCGTCACCGCGTCGAAAAAGCCGCCGCGCTGGTCAAAGCCTTGCGGTTCGCGTCCCAGGATGGTGCCGAGGTCGAAGCGAAACCCGTCAACATGCATTTCGCCAGCCCAGTAGCGCAGGCTGTCCATGACCATCTGCAGAACGCGCGGATGCGAGGTGTTCACGGTGTTCCCCGTGCCGGTATCGTTGATGTAGTAGCGGTGATTGTCGGGCAGCGTGCGGTAATATGAGAAATTGTCGATGCCCTTGAATGATAGCGTCGGACCGAGTTCGTTACCCTCCGCGGTGTGATTGTAGACGACATCGAGGATTACCTCGATGCCGGCATCGTGAAATGCCCGCACGAGATCTCTGAACCCCTGAAGCCCGCGCGGACCGTAGTAACGGCCGGCGGGAGCGAAGAAGCCAAGCGTATTGTAGCCCCAGTAGTTCTTCAGACCCCTGTCGAGCAGGTGGCTGTCGTCGGGGAATTCGTGGATCGGCATCAGTTCGACGGAGGTAATGCCGAGAGCCTTGATATAGTCGACCGCCGCCTTCTGGCTCATGCCCTCGAACGTGCCCCGAAGCTCTTCCGGAACGTCGGGGTTGAGAATGGTAAAGCCCTTGACGTGTGTTTCGTAGACGATGGCGTCCGCCCAGGGAACCATCGGTCTGCGATCATTGCCCCAGTCGGCGGCAGAGGGATCCACAACGCGGCATTTCGGCATGAACGGCGCGCTGTCGCGGTCGTCGAAGGACATGTCCTTGTCTTCCGCGTCGAGATTGTATCCGAAGACCTCCGGCGACCAGCGAATGCCGCCCACCAGTTCACGCGCGTAAGGATCGATCAGCAACTTGTTTGCATTGAAGCGATGGCCATTCGCAGGATCATACGGCCCATGGACGCGGTAGCCATAGAGCGTTCCCGGCTTCAGTCCCGGCACGTAGCCATGCCAGACTTCGTCCGTATATTCAGGCAGGGTTATACGGTCAGTCTCGATACGCCCGGATTCGTCGAAAAGGACGAGCTCGACCCCTTCAGCATGGGCCGAGAACAGCGCGAAGTTGACGCCATCGCCATCATAGGTCGCGCCCAGACGGGCGGAATCGCCCGGCCTGACATCGCGAGAGGTGCGCAGGGTATCCATTGGGGCCGCCTTTCGAGCAGAGGAAGGTGCGCCCATAATGCTGCGCGGCGCGATAGGTTCCCGCGCTGCAGCGAAAGCTCCGCGGCTAGGTCGTTAACTCTCGATAAAGCATGTTTTCATGCATTTTAGATAAATGCGAACAAACGGTCGTGCCGGGAGTTGTGGCAGCAGTGATACATCAAGGAGCCAAGCGGATGACGATCACAGATGACCTGCATCATTGCGATACCATCCTCGTTGTTGAAGACAATGTGTTGTTGGCCCTCGACGCGGCGGCAAGCGTAACCGCGGCAGGCTGCGACGTGGTCATGACGGCGCGGAGTGGCGAAGCTCTGGCGCTTCTGGCCTCCCGCTCCTTTCGAGGAGCGATCCTGGACTTCAATGTTCAGGACGGCACCGTAGCCGGCATCGTCAAGAGGCTGACGGAAGCGGCCATTCCGTTCAGGGTCGTATCGGCGATGACGCCGGCCATCATCGAACAGGCCGGAATACCGCGCGACGTCATTCGCTCGAAGCCGATCGACTACGACAATGTGGTGGACGACATTCTCTCGGCCCGGGCCGCCTGAAATCAACACGCACCATGGAACCAAACCGTAGGCGCTGCGTTGTGGGTGGTTGGACGAGGAGACTTCCATGGTTGAGGTGTATTTCGACATTCTTCCCGATAGCAGTGGCTGGGTCTGTATGGTCGACGGACGGTGGCAGCATGCACGTTATGCCAGCTTTCATGAGGCGGAGTCCGCCGGCAGGCGGTTTGCCGCCAAGACGGAGGACGGCCGAAAGGTGGTTATTCGCAGGCAGGACCTGACGGGGCGGTTACGAGCGCTCAGAGCACCCCACGAACGGCATCTTGAGGATTAATGCGGCGGTCGAGCATCGGCCAGGAGGAAGGAGCCGGTCGCTCTGCAACCGGCTCCTTTTTCTTTTCGCTGTTGGCCACTCGACAAAAAAGGGGCACGGCCTCGCCGCGCCCCTTTCAGCAAACTATCCGTGAGGGTGTCAGGCAGCCTTCTTCTGGGCTGCCAGATTGACGGCGGACGTCGCGAGCTTGCTCAGTGTCTCGTCGGTCTTGGACTCTTCATCGAGGGTTTCCTCAAGAAGCTTGGCGGCATCCTTCATGCCGAGTTCGACGGCCCACGCCCGAAGCGTTCCATAGCGGCTGATCTCGTAGTGTTCGACCGCTTGCGCAACCGCCAGGAGACCGGCATCCAGGGCTGCGGTGCCCTTGAATTCCTCCATGATCTCCTCGCCTTCCTCGACAATGCCCTCGATCGCGGCACATGTCTTGGCGCGAGCGCGCTTGCCGATGATGTCGAAGACCTGCTGCAGGCGTTCGATCTGGCCTTCGGTCTCGTCTTTGTGTTTGGCGAACGCATCCTTGAGCTTTTGATCCTGAGCGGCACGCGCCATCTTCGGCAGCGTCTTCACGATCTTGCGCTCGGCGTAGTAGATGTCACGAAGGGTGTCGTGAAACAGATCTTCCAATGTCTTTTCAGCCATTTTACTCTCCCTGAAACGTGGCGCTATTGCCGCCGATCCAACCGGGAATCCCCCGCTTTGTTCCGGCTTGGATAAAAAGGCTTAATCAGCCGGCGCCAGCGAGTGGGTTGCGCAATCTGAGTCGCAAGATAATGTTGCCAACCTCAGGGATGGATCGCACGATCTCGACCGCCCGTTCTATCTCACCCTCCCGGCTGACGCTGCCCGACAGGACGATATCGCCTCCTGTTTCGGTTACCTCGATATCGGATGCGTCTATTCCGTCGGACACCGCCAAGAGATCGGCAACGCGGCGCTCCACCAGTTCCTGGGTCGGATTCTCGATCTCGACGACGGGCGGTTCGCCATGAAAAGTCTGTGGCTTGAACTGCATTTTGGTTCTCCTCGCTGATGGCGGCGCACGTAGTGCTGCCGATCAACCGTAATTCCCGCCCGTGGAGATTGTTCCTCGCAGACACATCCCGCCATGATGGGGGCCGGGGGATGCAGCACCGAAGTATCATCGCCTTAATCCAAACGAGGGGAACGAACGAACGCCTGCGCGGTTAAGTCTGGGTGAAAGGAGATCAACATGACCAGAAAAGACTACCGCAAGGACATAAAGGCCGCGCTCAATACCAGCGGCGGCGGACAGCTCGGTGGGACCTACTACGGTCAGGAGCCGGACGCGCGCACTGGACCGAGCCCCAACGCCAAACGCAAGCAGAAGCCGGCGGATGGCAAGAAGGGATCGTAAGGAGCTTCAGAGCCGACATCGATAGACCACAAACGAGGAAAGCCCGCCGGAGCGGGCTTTTTCCATTGGTGTCGCTTATCCCCGCCCAAGCGGGCGCAGGAACTAAGATCAGCCGATCAGCTAAGGCCGAAGAACGACAGGACCGCGATCACGACGACGACGAGGCCGACAAGATAGATGACGCTGTTCATGATGTCTCTCCTTTGATGTTTGCGGGTGATAAACCCATGGAGAGAGCGTGAGTTCCATCCGCAGTGCTGAAAGGCTACACATCAGCGATTGCGCAAAAAAGAAAAAAGCCCGCTTTTGCGGGCTTTTCGACTGGTCGGAGTGGAGTGATTCGAACACTCGACCCCCACGTCCCGAACGTGGTGCGCTACCAGACTGCGCTACACTCCGTGACCAGCGGCGCTTCTATAGACCAGCCTTTTTTGATGCACAAGCGGAGATTTGCATTTTGTGGGGAGCCTTCGTGACGAATTCGCGACGGCTTTGGATGGTTCCTCGGCAAGCGTGGCAACACGGCATCATCGCAAAGATTTCATCGGCCAGCCGCAAACGCCGATTTCTTCCGCTGCCGAATAAGGCTAAGCCGGAGATGCGCAGGCTCTGGAAGGGGCCCGGCCGGATCTGCCCTGCGGGGGCGGCAGAACGGATGGACCGGAGCCTGGCGCAGGCGTAGAGCGCAAGGGACAAAAGGACATGAATTTTCGCGGAATAGCCACCGCCAGCCTCATGCTGGCACTTGCCGGATGCACGACCACGGGCGGTGCCGCCCGCAACGATGTCGAAGCACGCTGGAACGGCCAGTCGGCCGGAGCCTTCTTTGCCAACTTCGGCCCGCCGAACAGCGACAGCCAGGCCGGCGGCTCGACGATCTACGCATGGCGCGGCGGTCACAAGACCCGTTCGGTACCAGCCGTTTACGAAACGCTGCCGGACGGAAAGAAGGGCAAGAAGATTTCTTCTGCCCGCACCGAATATTTGAGCTGCGCCGTGCAGTTGACCGTCGCCCCGGACTACACGATCCGCAGCATCCGCATCGTTGTCGACAAGCCGGGCCAGAACGGCAAGACCTATTGCGAGGAATTCCTCGGCGGCGCGTAACGCGCCGGTGCCGCAAGTCGGGAAGGCCGTTCCAAGGGGCGGCCTTCTTTTTTGGCGTTAAGCCGCGCATCATCGCGATGCGTCAGGACGCCATTCGTCTTGCGCGGTTAAAAGGATGGTGAAAATCTTGCTCACACTTCAGCGGGAGAGAGCAGAATGAAGTCTGGACTGATTGCAATCCTGGTGGCGCTGGTTTTCTCGACCCCGGCGGCGGCCGCCGTGTCAGGGTATTATGACAGCGTCGAAAAGATCGGCACGATTCTTGGCAGCGCACAGCTGGCAAACATCCTGCACCAGGCACCGATCGGCATGATCTCCAACACGGGAGCGAGAAAAGACGGCGCACAGGAGTGGCTGGTCCGGACGCAGGAATGCGACCTCACGGTCTATCTCGTTCCGGTTCTGCCGGATGGTCCGGGCAAGACGACGTATAGCCTGGAGATACCCGGCACCTGCGACTGACGAAGCGCACGGCCCACGCCGATCACACGACGGGCGCTGGAACCTTTTTCAGGAGATGCCGCCGACGCAGTTCCATCGCGAAAGCACCGGCGAGCGTGACGGCAATCAGCATCACCGCCAGAGCGTTGATGGTCGGCGTGATGCCGCTGCGGACCTTCGAGAACACGTAGACCGTCATCGTGTCATACGGTCCACGTGTGAAAAGCGTGACGTTGAAATTCTCGACAGACTGGAAGAAGGCAATGACGGCACCGGCGCCCAGTGCGGGATAGAGATGCGGCAGGAGCACGCGGCGGAGCACCATGGCATGGCTGGCGCCCAAATCGAGCGCAGCTTCCTCGAGCGAACGGTCGAAGCTCTGCAGGCGTGCCAGTACCAGCAGCATGACGAAGGCCGCGATATAGGAAACCTGGCCGAGAACCGCGAGGTGGAGACCGGGCGGAACCGAAAGCGAATTCCAGAAAAGAAGGGTGGAGATACCGATGACGGCGCCGGGCGTCAGGATCGGCGCGACCATCAGCCCGTAGAGAGCGGAGCGCACGACACCGCCGAGACTGTTGATCAGGATCGCCGCAGCCGTGCCGATCGGCACCGACACCGCCACAACGGCGAGAGCCACGAGAACCGTATTCTTGAACGAGTTCAGAAGGCGCGTATCATTCCAGAGTTCCACGAACCAGTTCAGGGTGAAGCCGGCCCACGGATAGACAGAGGGAAAGCGGCTATCGTTGAAGGCGGCGCCGCCCATCACGACGAGTGGCAGCAGCATGTAGGCGAGGAAGATGGCGAGATAGAGCCGGAACAGCCAGTCGGATTTCTGGTTCATGGCACCCTCACTTCGCAATGTCGGACAGCTTGACGCGGAAGAGCCGCATCACCAGCGTGACGAAGACGGTGCACAGGATCAGGAGCAGGAAGGCGTAGGCCGCGCCCGTGTTCCAGTCCAGCGAGTCGAACATCCACTGCTGGATAATCTCGGTGAACCAGCGCGAATTCGTCGACGCGAGCAGCGTCGGCACGAGGATAGATCCCGCGGCCAGCATGAACACCATGACAGCGCCGGAGGCGATGCCGGGCTTGGCATGCGGCAGGATCACCCGCCAGTGGATGCGCCAGGCCGGTGCGCCGAGGTCGTCCGCCGCCTCGATCTGGCTGGTATCGAGGGACTGGATCGCGTTGTAGATCGGGAACAGCATGAACAGCACATAGGTGTACACGAGGCCGATGATGACGCTGCGGAAGCCCGTCATCCAGCGGATCGGCTTTTCGATGAGATCGATGCTGATCAGAAGATAGTTGAGCGGGCCTTTCAGCGACAGGATGATGAACCAGGCGAAGGAGCGCATGATCTCGCTGACCCAGAGCGGAATCGTCAGCAGCAGGAAAATCGTCGGCAGGCTCGAAGGCGTGGCCTTCTTGGAGAGGTAGTAGGCCAGCGGATAGGCGATGACGAAGCAGATTGCCGTGACGAAGGACGAGTAGATGACCGTCCAGAGGAACACGGAGATATGGATCGGACTCTGGAAGAAGGTCAGATAGTTTTTGAGCGTGTAGACATCCTTCGGGCCGCCGATCTCCTGCACCGGGAGATATGGCCGGAAGGAGTTCTCAAAGAGGTACAGATTGGGCAGGATGAGCAGGACGAGAAGCCAGAACGCTACCAGCAGGCACATCAGCGTAGTGAGCGTCGCACCATATCGATCGATCAGGTCCCTCATGCCGCCACCACGCTTGCCGCAACCTCGTCGGCGAGGATGAAGGCCTTGTCGGGGTCGAAGGTCGCGAACAGTTTCGCGCCTCGGTCGGGAACCGTCCCGGCACCATCGTTACGGGTTTCGGAGACAATCGTGCGGCCGGCGGCGTCGATCGTCTGGATGGAGATGAAATTGCCTTCAAAGGCGATGTCGGTGACTTCGACCGGGACCGTGTTGTGTAAACCGGCCTTCGCCTCCAGCCGGACGTTTTCGGGGCGGACATAGAGCTTGGCGGTGGCGTCGACATCGCGACCGAGACGCGCCTTGAAGACGCCGGACTCGGTCTTGAACTCGCCGAACTCCTCCGCGCCGCCGGCCAGCGAACCTCGGAAAATGTTGCTTTCGCCAACGAAGGCCGCGACGAAGCCGTTGGCGGGCTTGTTGTAGATCTCGCGGGGAGCAGCCACCTGCTGCAGCTTGCCGTGAGACATCACCGCGACACGATCGGACATCGCCAGCGCCTCGCCCTGGTCGTGGGTGATATAGATGAAAGTGACGTTGGTGCGCTTCTGGATCGCCCTCAGTTCCGCGCGCATGTGCTGGCGCAGCTTGAGGTCGAGAGCCGAGAGCGGTTCATCGAGCAGCATCACGGCGGGTTCGACGGCGAGCGCTCGGGCGATCGCCACGCGCTGTTTCTGACCGCCCGACAGCTGGCTGACAGCCTTGTCCGCGGCATTCGGAAGATCGACCAGTGCAAGAAGTTCCTCCGCGCGCTTGCGCCGGGTCTTCTTGTCAACGCCCCTCGCCTCAAGCCCGAAGGCGATGTTTTCCCAGACCGGCATCAGCGGAAAAAGCGCGAGGTTCTGGAAGATCAGGGCTGTCGGCCGCTGGTTGGGGCGCTGGTTGCGCATATCGCGCCCACCGATGGCGATGGTTCCGGCGGTCGGCTGGATGAAACCCGAGACCATGCGCAGAATCGTCGTCTTGCCGCAGCCTGATGGACCGAGGAAGGAAAAGAATTCACCGGGCTCGATCGACAGCGAGACATTATCGACCGCGCGAAAGCTTCCGAAATCCGCGCATACGTTTCGAAGTTCGATACTGGCACTCATGATCGGGAACTCATCACCTCATGGCCCGTCACCGGACCGTCATTGCAGGTCGGGAGCCGGCCGCGTCTCACGCGACCGGCTCCGGCTCCTTCAGGTCCTCAGGCAGCCTTGTACTTGTCGGCGTATTCGCCGCGCTTGGCGAGGAACCATGCGGCCTGGCTCGGCCACCAGTACATCTTGCTGACCGCATCTCCCGGGAAGCTCGACTTGTAGAATTCCGCCACGGCCGGATCCATGAGGTCGATACCGCCCTTGCCGACCGGGTTGGCCGAGAACGCGGTCGCCCAGAGCGCCGAGCCTTCGGCGGTCGATACCCACTTTGCGAATTCGTGAGCCTGCTCGACGTTCTTGGCGCTCTTCAGCAGCACGAGGCCCTGGTTCCAGGCGAAGGCGCCTTCGGCCGGGGCAAGGTAGCCGAAGCCTTCCTTGGCCATGTTGAAGCCCGTGGAGTCCCAGCAAAGGCCGAGCACGGCGCCGTTGGTGCGGAATGCCGCCTGGGCGTCATTCTCGCCGTTCCAGAACTGGACGATGTTGCTCTTGACCTTGATCGCCTCGGCAAGGGCGATGTCCCAAAGCTCGACCATGGTGGCCTCGTCCTTGTAGCCATCGATCCACGGCTTTGGCAGCTTGCCCTGGGCATCGAGCCAACGGCCCATGGCCGCAAGCGCCGAATGGCCGCGGACGGTGACCATATTGTCCGGGTTGAACAGGTCGCCGAGGCTGGCCTTGCCGTATTCGGTCGGGAAGTCTTCCTTGGAGTAGACCAGCGCTTCGGTTCCCCAGACGGAGGGGACGATCAGCTTCTGACCGTCGATCGTCGCCAGTTCGTCGGCGGACCCGTCGGCGAGGCCGGGCGCATAATTGTCCATTGCGAGCTTGGAGGTATCCCATCCCTGCAACAGGCCGTTCGCGTTCCAGGCGGATACGCGGTCGAGCGTCGGCTCGATGACGTCGGATGTGCCGGTCTCGAGCGAGATTTTCGCCTGGGCGAACATCGTGTCCTGGTCCGGCTGCTCGGTGAAGTTCACCTTGATGCCGGTGGCCTTTTCGAAGGCCGGGAAAACCTTTTCGGTCATGCCGGGATAACCGGCCCAGCCGGTGAAGTTGAGTTCGCCGGACGATGCCAGCGCGCTCGAAGAGATGATGCCGGGCGCGGCGAGAACGCCGGCACCGATCGCGGTGGATTTCAGGATCGTGCGCCGTGTCAGCGGCTTGTTCAGTATGGTCATCGGTATGCTCCCAGTTTTATCGGTTGCGTGAAGTCATGCCGCCGGTTTTCCGGTCTTGCTGTTGTCGTTGCGGGCGATACCGCCCGTTTTCTGCGCCCTGCACTCGGCAAGCACGCAGAGAAGCTCGAAAAGGATGGTGGCGCCGAGAAAGGCCGTGCCGCCGCCGGGGTCGACTGGCGGAGACACCTCCACGAGGTCGGCGCCGACAATGTTCAGACCACGGAGAGCGCGAACCACCTGCAGCGCCTGAAAACTGTTCGGGCCGCCGATCTCGGGCGTGCCGGTGCCGGGCGCAAACGTCGGGTCCACGAAATCGATATCGTAACTGACATAAGTCTCGCCGGAGCCCGCGATAGCGCGGGCCTCGGCCATCACGTCGTCCACACCCCGGGCATGAAATTCCTCGATCGGGATGACACGGATGCCGACCGCATCGGCAAAATCGCGATCCTCGAAATCGTAGGCGGAACCGCGAATGCCGATCATACAGACGCGCTTCGGATCGAGCAGGCCTTCCTCGACGGCGCGGCGGAACGGGGTACCATGGGTGTATTTGAAGCCGCCAAAATACGAATGGAAGAGATCCGTGTGGCTATCGAAATGCACCATGCCGAGCGGCCGGTCCTTGGCGAGTGCCCGCAAGATCGGCAGGGTGCAAAGGTGGTCGCCGCCCGCGCTCAAGGGCAGGATGCCTTCAGCCTTCACCCTTTCGTAAAAGCTCGTGATGCGCGTGAGGGAATCGGCGACATCGGCCGGATTGGGGCCGACATCGCCCAGATCTGCGCAGCGCGCCAGATCGTAAGGGCGCACCTTCGTGGTAGCGTTCTGGAAGCGGATCATGGTGGAACTGTCGCGCAGCTGGCGCGGCGCGTGGCGGGGACCTGGGCGGTTTGTGGTGCCGCCATCCCATGGCACGCCGATCAAGCCGATTTCCACGTCCGGCAGGCGCGGGTCGTCCAGCGAAACGTGCGGCAATCGCATGAATGTTGCGATGCCGGCAAAGCGCGGGAGATCAACTCCGGAAACCGGATGAAAACTGCCAGTCGTCATTCATTCCCCTTGCGGCCGCTGCCGCTTATTTCTTGTGCTCAGGCTAGCATGGCGCCAAATCCTGACAATAATATATTTGCGACATCATGAGAGACTCAGCCCGATAGACTTGTAAAAACACAATTTCTATTCACGGAGTATATTTTTTAATCAAGATAATGCCGTTTTATTCGGCATATTGCATTTGAAATAGCATCAACATCTTCATGTGCGCATCAACGACAAGGCTGAAACGTTCAGGCTCCCTTGAAATAAAAGGGTGAAACAGATCAGGCCTCGGTGTTTTCACGACGGGGCATATCGAGCCACGCTGGCCCCATGATCGGACGAAACTGGACCTGTCTGGTGTGTCGGTCGACAGCTATCAAATGCAAGGCTGCTCGATAACGGACGGCTTTCCCGGCAGTCAGGAGACCCTGCGCATGGATGCGCTCGTCATCGGAGCCGTCACGATCGTCGCCGCCGCATTTCGCGGCCTCACCGGCTTTGGCTATGCCCTCGTCGCGGCGCTCGGTTTCGCCGGCTTTTTCTCGCCTGTCGGCATGGTCCCGTTCATCCTGATCAACGATCTGCTGCTGACCGGCTTCACGGTCCTCGACCGGGGCCGAAGCCCCATCGACTGGAGCGTGACGAGGCTCCTGGTCGCGACCGGCCTCGCGGGAGCGCTCTGCGGCAGCCTGATCGTGCCTTATCTCGAAGGTGATCTGGCGCGCATCCTAGTGTCGGCAACGATCGTGGTCGCCGCATCGGTGGCGCTCGTTCGCAACCCTCCGGCGTGGCTTGCACATCGCTCGTTAGGCATCGTCATCGGCTTCGCGACCGGGCTTTTGCTCTCCGCCTTCGCGGTCGGCGGACCGCTCGTTGCCGCGTGGCTTCTGGCCGGAGGAACGCGCCGTGAAAACGTCCGCGGCGTGTTGGCTGTCTTCTTCGGCCTGATCGACATCTTCACGCTTTCTAGCCGCGCGGCCATGGGCGCCATCGATGCCGACCTGCTGCGGTTGCTCATCATCTACTGTCCAATGACGCTCGCCGGTTTTGCGTGCGGCTATTTCCTGTCCCACCGCCTGCCCCCACATGTCTGGGAACGGGTCGCCGCCATCGGCCTCGTTGCCATCGCGCTGATCGGCCTCGCACAGACCGTCTACGTCGTCGCGCTGGCCTGACCGGCACGTCTCTTGCCCGTCGAAAGGATTACCCCATGTCGCAAACCGCTTTCATCACCGGCGCCACCTCGGGCTTCGGCAAGGCCGTGGCGCAACGCTTCGCGCGCGAGGGCTGGAGCTTGGTGCTGACCGGCCGCCGCAAGGACAGGCTGGATGCCCTGGTCGAGGAACTGGGCGGCCAGGAACGAGCGCTGGCACTGTGCTTCGATATACGCGACGAAACCGAGACCCGCTCTGCCCTCGCCTCACTACCGGCAGGCTTCCGTGACATAGACGTGCTGGTGAACAATGCCGGCCTCGCGCTCGGCAACGGCCCCGCTCAGGATTGCGATCTCGACCACTGGAAGACGATGATAGACACCAACATTACAGGGCTCGTCACCATCACGCGGCTGCTTCTCGACACGCTCATCGCGCGTCGTGGGCTCGTCGTCAATCTCGCCTCGATCGCCTCGAATTGGCCTTATCCGGGCGGCAATGTCTATGGTGGCACCAAGGCCTTCGTCCGCCAGTTTTCGCTCGGACTGCGCAGCGACCTTTCCGGCAAAGGGGTGCGGGTCACCTCGATCGAGCCGGGGCTTTCGGAGAGCGAGTTCACGCTGGTCCGTACCGGCGGCGACAAGGCGGCCTATGACCGGCTCTATGCCGGAGCCAACCCCTTGCAGCCTGAGGATATTGCCGAGACCATCCACTGGGTCGCGTCGCTGCCGCCACACGTGAATATCAACAGCCTGGAAATTATGCCGGTCAGCCAGTCCTGGGCGCCGTTCCAGATCCATCGCGAAACGACCTGAACGGACAAGGCCGCCGCGGCAAACCGCGACGGCCTCTCGTGCCGCATCTCCAGTTGTGAAGCAAGCCTTAGCCGAAGACCTTGGTCAGCGCCTTGCCGATCGCATCCGTGATCGTATCGATGTCGTTCTCGCCGGCGATCAGCGCAGGCGCGAGGCAGAGCGTGTTGTTCAAGCCGGGAAGCGAGCGGTTCGTCGCACCGATGATGACGCCCTGGGCGGCGCAATCGGCCACGACCGCCTGGACCAGCTTCTCCGGTGCCGGCTCCTTGGTGCCACGATCGGCCACCAGTTCGGCGCCGCAGAACAGGCCGCCGCCGCGAACGTCGCCGATGACCGCATGTTTTTCCATCAGCTCACGCAGATTGGCGCGCAGGCGCTCGCCCATGGCGAGCGTATTGTCCAGCAGGCCCTCGTCCTCGATGATGCGCATGTTTTCCAGCGCGGCAGCAGGGCCGGCGACGCAGCCGCCGAAGGTCGAGATATCGCGGAAATAGGACATGGGATCGTCCGCATCGTCCTTGAACATCTCGAAGATCTTCTCGGTCGTCACCGTGCAGGAGATCGCCGCGTAGCCGGAGGCGACCCCCTTGGCCATGGTGACGAAGTCAGGCTCGATGCCGAAGTTCTGGTAGCCGAACCACTTTCCGGTGCGGCCGACGCCACAGACGACCTCGTCGATATGCAGCAGGATATCGTATTTTTTGCAGATCTCCTGGACCTTCTGCCAATAGCCGGTCGGCGGCACGATGACGCCGCCACCCGCCGTGACCGGCTCAAGGCAGAGCAGACCGATCGTATCCGGCCCTTCGCGCAGGATGACCTCCTCGATCGCTTCGGCCGCGCGCTCGCCGTAATTGTCGATGGCGCCGTACTGGCTGCGGTATTCCAGGCAATGCGGCACCTCGACGAAACCGGGTGGCATGGGGCCATACTGCTCGCGCCGCTGCGGCTGGCCGGCGGCGGCAAGCGTGCCGATCGTGGTGCCGTGATAGTCGCGCTCGCGGTAGAGGATCTTCACCTTGCGGCCACCGTGATGACGATGCGCGATCTGGCGCACCATCTTGAAGACCTTCTCGTTCGCCTCCGAGCCGGAATTCGAATAGTAGACGCGGGTGAGGCCAGGCATCTTCGAGATGAGCTTCTCGGCGAACTTCGCGCCGGCAATCGAACCCGCGGAGTTGGCGAAATAGTTGAGCTTCACAAGCTGGTCACGCACCGCATCGGCGATGCTGACGCGGCCGAATCCGACGTTGACGGTCCAGACGCCGCCCGAGAGCGCGTCAAGATACTCCTTGCCGGTAGCATCCCAGAGCCGCATGCCCCTGCCCTCGACGAAGATGCGCGGATCGTTGGTTTCGAAGGGCTTGTGCTGGACGAGATGATGCCAGACATGGGCACGGTCGGCCTCGATGACATCGCGTATGTCGTTGGGCTGCGCGGCTATGTTCATTAGACCTCTCCCGTTTTGCCTTTCGGCCGCCGAACCCGGACATTCCGGGCGGAAGAGTTTTATCACGCGCGCGCTTGAACCGGCGTGTTTTCCGGTGCTGGCACCATCGAAAAGGCGATCTGGTACCCCGCCTTCCTCCAGGCCTCAAACGGGATCGGCGAAAGCCAGCGCTCGGCGGCAGTGTTCCTCAACGACCGACCCAAGTTTGACGATACCGGCCTCGATGCGGTGCGTGGCGATCGAGCTGAAGCCGATACGGAAAAACCGGGCGCCGCGTGTCGGATCCGAGAAGAAGATGTCGCCAGCCTCGACGAGGATGCCCTGTTTTCGTGCATGCTCGGCCATGGCGCGCGCGTCGAAGCCGGGTGGTCCCTCGATCCAGAAGCTCGTCGCCCCCTCGCCCCGTTCAAATCGGCAGGAGGGCATCGTTTCCGGCAGAAGGCGGGCGATAAGACTTGCCCGTTCCAGGATGGCCGCGCCGGCGCGGGCGAGGTGAAGCCGATAGTGTCCAAGGCCGATGAATGTCGCGAGTGAACGCTGGTTGTTTGTCGGGGGATGGCGCAGCATCAGTCGCCGCAGGACCCGCAGTTCGTCGACCACCGGCTTCGGCGCGACGACATAGCCAACACGAAGTCCGGGCGCCAGCACCTTCGAGAAGCTGCCGACATAGATGACCCTCTCCGCCGTATCCAGGCTCTTCAGCGCCGGGATATCGCTGTCGGCCTCGACCGAGAGATCGGCGTCGTAATCGTCTTCGACCAGCAGCACATCGTTGCGCGCCGCGGCCTCGACCAGCGCCAGACGCCGCTCCAGCGGCATGACGCCGGTGGTCGGGCACTGATGGCCGGCGGTGACGAAGGCGAGTTCGCAGCGTGCGAACTCATCGCCCGGCAGCAATCCGTCTCGATCGGCAGGCAGAAAGACCGGTCTGCGGGTGGCAAGCCGCACCATGTTGCGCAGGTCGGGATAACCGGGATCCTCCAGCCCCACCGGCGTATCGCGACCGACGAACAGCTGGACCAGCATCGATAACGCCTGCTGGGAACCGAGCGTGAGGATCACCTCCCCGGGCTGGGCGAATATGCCCCGGCGCGGCAGGACCTGGATGCGCAACTGCTCAATCAGGTCGGGATCGTCGTCATCGATCATGTCGGCGGCCCAGACCTGGATTTCCTGGACGCTGGATGTAGCGCGCACTGCCTCGCGCCAGTTGTTCGTCGGAAACAGGCCGGGATCGTACTGGCCGGAGAGGAAGGGATAGGGATAGGTTCGCCAGTCACGCGGCTTGCTGATCTGCGGCAGGCGCGACGGCCGGATCGCATAGCGGGCCGACCAGTCCGATGACGGGCGGGCTTTAGTTGCCGCGACCGATGGTTTCGCGACGGCACGAACAAAGATGCCGGCGCGCTCGCGGGAGGCAAGCACACCCTCGTCGATCAGTTGCTGGTAGGCCGCCGTCACCGTATTGCGGCCGACGCCGAGCCGAAGCGCAAGCTCGCGCGAAGAGGGCAAACGCACATTGACCGGCAGAAGTCCGGTCTCGACCGCCTGCACGATCATACGGCGAATCTGGATATTGAGCGCCTGGCCTTCACGATCAAGCGTCGTGAACACCTGGTGCCAGGTATGGTCTGAAGCAAGTTGGAGCTGGGCTATTTTCATGCCCGAAAAGAAGCAAGAACCGGGCCAGCCCGCGCGTGCTGCCTCTTCGCTCGGACCAATCCGCTTTAGCAGCGAAATTCGGAAGAAAGCGGTGGCTGGGGCGCCAGGATTCGAACCTGGGAATGCCGGTACCAAAAACCGGTGCCTTACCGCTTGGCGACGCCCCAACAGAGATCGCGGAACGGTGTCACCCGCCGCAAATCGACGCCTGATTAGCAAAGCTCGGCGATGGCGGCAATCACTTCGTCGCGCTTTTTTGACGGGTTGTCTCACGACGGATGCGATGCCGGGACGAAGCGCTCGCATGGTGGTCAAATGTCGCAGGTGTCGGAACATCCGATGCCGCCACGGGTTTTCCTGTCGTCCCCCGAAACGAAACAAAAAGGAGAAGACCATGCCCTCCATCAATTCCGCCCGCGTCCTTATTCTCGCCACCGACGGCTACGAGCGTTCGGAGCTTCGCGTTCCCTATGACAAGCTGAAGGCCGCAGGGGCCAAGGTCGAGATCGCCTCGCTTGAAAAGCGTCCGATCAAGAGCTGGGATCAGAAGGACTGGGGCGATTCCATCGATGTCGATCTGACGGTCTCCGATGCCCGCATAGACAGCTATGACGCCCTCGTCATTCCCGGCGGCCAGATCAATCCGGACCTGCTGCGCAAGGAAAAGAGCGCGGTAAAGCTCGTCAAGGATTTCGTCGACAGCGGCAAACCTGTGGCGGCCATCTGCCACGGTCCTTGGCTGCTGGTCGAGGCCGGCGCTCTGAAGGGTCGTGACGCGACATCGTATGAATCGATCCGCACCGACCTCGTCCATGCCGGTGCCAACTGGCAGGATTCCGAAGTGGTGACCGACCAGGGTATCGTCACCTCGCGGTCGCCGGCCGATCTGGATGCCTTTGTTTCCAAGATCGTCGAGGAAATCGAGGAAGGCAAGCACGAGCGGCGCCGCGCCGCCTGATTGCGTCCCGGCACGATAGCCCCGTCTCCGTTCCATCGGAGGCGGGGCTGTTTTTCTTTGCGCCGGCCTCGGCTTGGCGATAACAATCGGTTCCTTCGCACCCGCAGCAGGAGCCTGCCATGCCCGGTTACTCGGCCCGTCCACCCGCCATCCCCACATTGCTGATCGATGACGCGGTGGTTCGGGCGACGCGCTGGGATTTCGAGCCGGGGGCTGCGACCGGCCATCATGTGCACGGGCTCGGCTATGTCGTGGTGCCGATGACCGACTGCCATTTCCTGATCGAGGACGCCGGCGGCGAACGGCGTGTCACCAGCAGAGCCGGCGAGGTCTACCGCCGCGAGGCGGGCGTCGAGCACAACGTGATCAATGGCGGCGATGCGCCGATGAGCTTCATCGAGATCGAGTACAAGTGAGCGAGCCAATGAGCGACGAGCAACCCCGGTTCGAGCTGGAGTTCCAGCCCGCCCATGGCCAGGCCGTGCCTGTCGCAGAGGACGTCTTGCGGATCACCGTGAACAATCCCGGCCCCTTCACCTTCCACGGGACCAATTCCTACATTGTCGGCAGGAATAGCCTCGTGGTGATCGATCCGGGACCGGCGGACGACGCGCATTTTTCCGCTCTGATGGCAGCGATCGGCGATCGGCCCGTCAGCCATATCCTCGTCAGCCACACCCACCGCGATCACTCGCCGCTGTCGCGCCGCCTGAAGGCGGCAACCGGCGCCCTGATCGTGGCCGAAGGGCCGCACCGGCCGGCGCGACCGCTGCACGAGGGCGAGACCAATCCGTTTGCGGAGAGTTCGGACACGGACTTCGTGCCCGACGTTAAGGTCGGCGATGGTGACAGGATCGAAGCCGACGGGTTTTCGCTGACGGCAATCCTGACGCCAGGACATACCGCCAACCATGCCGCTTTCGCTCTCGACGGCAGCGGCATCCTGTTTTCCGCCGACCATGTCATGGCATGGGCGACCTCGATCGTTGCTCCTCCGGATGGGGCGATGGGCGACTATATGGCCTCACTGGAGCGGCTGCTTACGCGTGACGACCGGATATTCCTGCCGGGCCATGGCGGCCCGGTCAGGGAGCCGCAATCCTTCCTGCGGGGGCTGAGGACCCACCGGCGCATGCGCGAGCGGGCCGTGCTGGAGCGCATCAAGGCGGGAGACCGGCTGATCCCTGATATGGTCAAGGTTATCTACGCCAGCACGGATCCGAGACTGCACGGCGCTGCGGCACTTTCAGTGTTGGCCCATATCGAGGATCTGGTTGAAAAGGGGCTTGTTATCACCGAGGGGCCGCCCCGGCTCACCGGCACCTACATGCCTGCCTGACATTCCTCAATCGCCGGCGATGCCAAGCAGTTCCGCATCGAGGGCATGCAGGAAGTCTTGCGCAGTCTCCGCGCCGAAACCGAGGTCATGGGGTCCGTAGCGGCTTTCTACGCGGAGATCGACGAGCGTCGTCTCGGCCTCTTCGCGCAGGCGGATCATCGTATCCATGGGAAAACCGAGAACGAGGCCGCGGGTCTCAGCCTGGATGAGGACGGTCCCTTCGGGTGTGGCGGGAACAGAGACGAGCGGCTCCTGCGGACGTGGCTTGGGAACAGGGCCGACCTCCGGCACGACGTCATCCGGTGCGCCGTCGAGTTCGGTTTCGCCTGCTTCTGTCTCCGGCAACAGTTCGGGAACGGCATATTCGGTGCCGCGGGTCGGACCAATCCGCCACCCTTTTTGCGCCGCCACGCGAACCACGGCCTCGTAGACGCGATCGAGCGCACCATCGTATCTGCGGGAGGCGAGCGCCGGATAGGCGCGGGCCTGTTCCCTCCGGTCCTCGGGACGGATCGCCGGACGCGGAAGCCATTTCTGGTCGAACTCGGCCGTTTCGATGAAGGCGGGGGGATCGATGACATCCGTCGTCACGTCATAGATTTCCGGCAGCGCCATGTAGCGCCAGGCGCCGAACAGCGCGAGGCCGAGCGGTAGTGCCGCATACAGAAGGGCACGCGTTGCGGCAACGCCGCCCAAGGCGCCGACGAACCACAAACGCGCGAGACCGATAAGTGCGAGGGGGACCGACACAGCCGCCGGAACGGCCGCGACGAGTGCAAGTGCCACGAAATCGGGCGTGGAGAGCGGACCGAAACGATGCGCCAGTCCGGCAACAAGGATCATTGCCAGCGCGAAAAGGGCGAGCCGGCGGGCAAGGAAAGCGGACCTGGATACGGGGCGATCGTAGCGGATCTTCATGCAGTCACCACCAAGACATGGTGCGCTGGTGCGAGGCTGTCAGTCTTTCCGAAGGATCCGATCCGTCCAGGGAGCAGCGTGGCGATGTCCATGACTACTGCTCCTCGTCGGTGGGATCGGGAACGTCGATCACCGTTCCATCGTCGAGGCGGATGCTGGTGTCGGTCGAAGGCTGCGGCGGTGGCGGGGCAATACGCTTCGGCGGAACATAGAGCGAGACACCGACGACGATCGCGATCACCACCAGCCAGCTGCCGATAATGCGGGACGGGATGGTGAGCCAGCCGCCGCGGAACTGCCGCAACACGAGACCGGGCGCGGTGACCAGCCAGAGGCTGCAGAACAGCGTGCCCGAGGCGAAATCGGCAACCCCCACGCCGAGATCATCCAGTCCGACAAAGAGCGACAGCGAAAAGGCGACGATTGCCGCGGCGAGAACGGCCGCCCGGTCTCTCCATCGGCCGGGCAGCCAGAGGGCAAGGCCGGTAACCATGACGGCGAGCGGTGCGACGAGAAAGAGATTATAGCCCAGAACCGTCTCACGGATGAGAAAAAAGACCTCGTCGAAGAAGATCATTATCGGCAGCAGGACGAGGGCGAACATCACCGGGATGGCGGCGGCGGCCGCTACCGTCTCGGCGAAGGCGAGCGCCACCGACAGGCCCAGCATGGCAAGCACGAGGTCATAGACCGAGAGCGTGAAGAGCCAGCCAAGCTCCAGAAAGCCGTAGTCGTGCGGCAGCGTCTGGGAGAGAAGAACGAGCAGGAAGCCGAAGGCAAGCCAGGCAGCGGAGAAACGGAACCCTCCTGTCCGCGCTACGGCCCTGAACCGATCCATGCGCGAAGGAGGTTCGAACGATGTCGGTCCCGCCGATCCGAGCGCACGCAACCGCCGACGCCGCTCCGCCCGGCTTTCGCCAGGGACGCCATGTTCGCCTGTCTGTGACGTTCCACGCGCAGCCATGGTTCAGACGACGGCGCTGACGGCGAAGTAGACGCCGCACAGCGCGATGAGCGCGCCCAGCAGGCGAACCACCCGGCCCTCGCGGATGCGACCGAGCACCATGCCGATGACGACACCGGCGACATGGATCAGGCCGGTCGCGACGACGAAGCCGACCGCGTAGGCGGCGGGATCGGCGGCGCCCGGCAGTTCCTGGCCGTGAGCGTAACCGTGGAAGATCGCGAAGACGGAGACCAGCAGCAGCGCAACAAACTCCGGCGCCTTCCAGGCGGCCGCAATTGCAAGACCCAGCACAAGCACGGAGAGACCGATACCGAGTTCCATGAATGGTATCGGGAAGAGCTCCGTCATGCCGACAATGCCGCCGATACACATGATCAGCGGGAAAGTGGCGGGCAGCGACCAGACGGAACGGCCACCAAGCTGGGCGCCCCAAAGGCCGACGGCAAGCATCGCGAGCAGATGGTCAGGTCCCAGCAGCGGATGCTCGAAACCCGAACCGAAACCACCCATGGCGCCGCCCAGGACATGGGCGTCGGCGGTCCCGGCGGTGGCGACGAGGATCGTCGTAACGGTGGCGACGTGGAACAGAACTTGCCGCACGCGAGCGACAGGGAATGGCCTGAGGACCGGCATCGACTCACCCTCCAGCGCGGTTTGACTTCACCCCGCTATCCCACAGTCGGCGGCATTTGTCACGGCATGCAACCGGCCGAAATGACGGCTTCCATGACCGGTTGTCGGCGCCTTCCTTGAGGCGTAACCTGCGTCGAAGACGACCTGACAGAAGACAACCCCACATGACTTCCATCCTGATGCTGACAGCGGCGACGCGCCGGGAGCGCAATGACGCGACGAGCTTCGTGTTCGACGCGATCAATGCGTGCGGCGGCTGGATCGAGGACGTGCACATGTATTCCAACAAGATGACGACGGTCCGGCTTGCGCTACCGGGCACGGCGATAGAGGATTTGATCGGCTCCTTGATAGACGGTGGAATCGCCGTCGATCCTCCCGAGGCGCCAGCAAGCGGAGACGACCGGGAACGCCGGGTAACACTCCAGCTCACCTTCCTGCATGACGAACCCGATCTCATGCGGGACATCCCGGCGATCCCCGGCTGAGCCACTCGTTCAATGCAGGTGGCGGAGTTTATCCGGATTGCGCATTACATAGATCGCGGTAATGGCGCCGTCCTCGATCTGCAACGCCGTTGTCTGCAACTCGCCGTCCGGCTCCCGGGTGACGAAGCCCGGCAGGCCGTTGACGAGACCGACCCGCAACAGTTCGGATCCCGTCCGCCAGATCTTGTCCGAGAGGTAGGTATGAACCTTCATCACCGCCGCATGGCCAAGGATCGGTGCGATCGCCGCAGGGCGCTTGCCACCCCCATCCGAATGCAGGCCGACATCGGCGGCGAGCATGGCCGACAGCGCCGTCATATCGCCGCTACGCGAGGCCTTGAAGAAAGCTTCCGCCATTTCGAGCCCCCGCTGGCGGTCGACGGCGTAGCGGATGCGGCTCTCCCGCACGTTTCGACGCGCTCGCGCCGCTAGCTGGCGACAGGCGGCAACATCGCGCTCCAAAGTCGCTGCGATTTCTTCGAAAGGCAGGCCGAAGACGTCGTGCAGTAGGAGGGCGGCCCGCTCCAGCGGCGACAATCGTTCGAGAGCGAGCATCAGTGGCAAGCTGACGTCTTCAGGTTCGTCTTCGTCCTCCACCACCGGTTCGGGCAGCCAGGGGCCGACATAGGTTTCGCGCTTGTGCCGTGCCGATTTCAGCTGGTCGAGACAAAGTCGCGTGACGACGCGGCGGAGAAAGGCTTCGGGTTCGCGAATTTCTGTGCGATCGGCCTTCATCCAGCGGATGAAGGCCTCCTGCAGCATGTCTTCCGCATCCGAGACCGAACCCAACATGCGATAGGCGAGCCGCATCAGCTTGCGCCTCAGGGGATCGAAGCTCGCCGCCGCATCCGTATGGTCGGCGGGCAACATCAGGCGGCAACTCCGGCCGCCTGGGTTGCCGGCGTCTCGATCCACAGGCCGAAGCCGACGGCAAGCCTGTTCCAGCCATTGATGACATTGATCATCAGCGTCAGCTTCACCTGTTCTTCCTCGGTAAAGGCGGTCTGCAGGACCTCTTGGACCGCCGGCTCAGGGTGCCCCTCGGACAGCGTGGACAGCGCTTCCGTCCAGGCGAGTGCCGCACGTTCGCGATCGGTATAGCAGGGCGCCTCGCGCCAGGCTGACAGGAGGTAGATGCGCTGCTCCGTCTCTCCCTTGGCACGGGCTTCTGCCGTGTGCATGTTGAGACAATTGGCACAGGCATTGATCTGGGAGGAGCGGATTTTCACCAGCTCGACCAGGCTCGACTCCAGGCTTCCTGCCACATCGATGGAGACCGCCATCCACTTTTTCATCAGGGCGGGAGCGGCGGCAAAGGGATCAAGTCTTGCAGTCATGAGATCGTTCCTTCTGTTGGTTACGAGATCATGACGAGCGGAGGATGGTCAATGTGACATGAGGGGAGAAATTTTTCTGCACATTCCGGAAACAGCGGAATGCGTAAGGATACTATCCCTTCGCCTTGATCGCCGCGTGTGCTGCGGCAAGCCTCGCGATCGGCACGCGGAACGGGGAGCAGGAGACGTAGTCCAGTCCGACATCCTCGCAAAAGTGGATGGACGCCGGGTCGCCGCCGTGCTCGCCGCAGATGCCGAGCTTCATGTCGGGGCGCGTCTTGCGGCCGCGCTCGGCAGCGATGCGGATCAGTTCGCCGACGCCGTCGAAATCGAGCGAGATGAAGGGGTCGTGCTCGATGATCCCCTTCTTCTGGTAGGTCGGGATGAAGGCCGAGGCATCGTCGCGCGACATGCCGAAGGTGGTCTGCGTCAGGTCGTTGGTGCCGAAGGAGAAGAATTCGGCGGCTTCGGCGATCACGTGGGCACGCAAGGCGGCACGCGGCAGTTCGATCATGGTGCCGACGAGGTAGGAGATTTCCATCTTCGCCTCGTCCATCACGGCGCGGGCAACGCGGTCGATCACACCTTTGACATAGTCTAGTTCCGAGCGAAGGCCGACGAGCGGCACCATGATCTCCGGCACCACGGCGGCACCGGTTTCGCGGGCGGCGGCGACCGCCGCCTCGAAAATGGCACGGGCCTGCATTTCGGCGATTTCCGGATAGGAGATCGCCAGGCGGCAACCGCGGTGTCCGAGCATGGGATTGAACTCATGCAGGGCGTCGATCCGCTCGCGCATGAAGGCGGGCTCCATGTCCATCGCGGCGGCCACCTCGGCAACCTCCTCCTCGCTCTTCGGCAGAAACTCGTGCAAGGGCGGGTCGAGCAGACGGATCGTCACGGGCAGGCCATGCATGATGACGAAGAGTTCGGTGAAGTCAGACCGCTGCATCGGCAGCAGCTTGTCGAGCGCGGCGCGGCGGCCCCCCTCGTCCTCGGCGAGGATCATCTCTCGCATGACGTGAATGCGGTCACCCTCGAAGAACATGTGCTCCGTGCGGCAAAGGCCGATGCCCTCGGCCCCGAACGAGCGGGCGGCGCGAGCGTCCACGGGAGTATCCGCATTGGTGCGCACGGTCATGCGCCTGCTGCTGTCGGCCCACTCCATGAGCTTCGCGAAATCGCCCGACAGTTGCGGCTGCAGCATCGGGACATGACCCTTCAGAACCTGTCCGGACGAACCGTCGATAGTGATCACATCGCCCTTGCGGAACGTGACGCCAACGCCCAGCAGCAGCTCGTTGCGGGTATCGACACGCATGTTTCCGGCGCCGACGACACAGGGGATGCCCATGCCGCGGGCGACAACCGCCGCGTGGCTTGTCATGCCGCCGCGTGTCGTCAGGATGCCCTCGGCAGCATGCATGCCGTGGATGTCTTCGGGGCTGGTCTCAACACGAACGAGAATGACCTTGCGGCCTTCCTCCTCGGCGATGACAGCCTCTTCCGACGTGAACACGATCTCGCCCGTCGCCGCCCCGGGGGACGCAGGCAGGCCGGAGCCGATCACCTTGCGTTCGAAGCGGGGATCGATCGTCGGGTGGAGAAGCTGGTCAAGGGAGGCGGGGTCTATGCGGGAGACTGCTTCCTGCTCGCTGATCAACCCCTCCCCGACCATGTCCACGGCGATCTTCATCGCGGCCTTGGTGGTGCGCTTGCCGGAGCGTGCCTGAAGCATCCAGAGCTTGCCCCGCTCGATGGTAAACTCCAGATCCTGCATGTCGCGGTAGTGCGCTTCCAGGCGCGTGCAGATTGCCCTGAACTCGCCGAACGCTTCCGGCATGACCTTCTCCATCGACGGCCGGTCCGAGAGGGCGGCAAGACGCCCCTCCTCCGTGATCGACTGCGGCGTGCGGATACCCGCCACGACATCCTCGCCCTGCGCATTAATCAGGAACTCGCCGTAGAGCGCGTTTTCCCCGGTCGACGGATTGCGCGTGAAGGCAACGCCTGTAGCTGACGTGGAGCCGAGATTGCCGAACACCATGGCCTGGACGGTCACGGCGGTACCCCAATCGCCGGGAATATTGTGCAGCATGCGATAGGTGGTGGCGCGCGGGTTCATCCAGCTCGAGAAGACGGCGCCGATGGCACCCCAGAGCTGGACGAAGGGGTCCTGCGGAAAGGTTTCGCCGAGCTCTTCCTTGATGGTCTGCTTGTAGAGGTCGGTGACGTGCTGCCACTCGATGGCGGAGAGTTCAGTGTCGAGATCGTGACCCAGCCGCGCCTTCTCGTGGTCCAGAATTTCTTCAAAGACCTCGTGATCCAGCCCCATGACGACATCGCCATACATCTGGATGAAGCGGCGATAGCTGTCCCAAGCAAAGCGCGCATCGCCCGCCTGATGGGCAAGCGCCGCGACGGTGACGTCGTTAAGGCCGAGATTCAAGACGGTATCCATCATGCCCGGCATCGAGGCGCGCGCACCGGAGCGAATGGACACCAGAAGCGGGGTGCCGGTCTCCCCGAAACCACGGCCGGTGACGGCCTCGACGGTCTTCAGCGCTTCGAGGACTTCGGTCTTAATGTCGTCGGAGAGCGTGCGTCCGTTCGCATAGAAGTGCGAACAGGCGTCGGCTATGATCGTGAACCCCGGAGGCACGGGCAAGCCGAGTGCCGCCATCTCCGCCAGATTGGCGCCCTTTCCTCCCAGACGGTCGCGATCGGCGGCGCGCCCCTCAGCCGCGCCGTTCCCGAACGTGTAGACCCATTTGGTCATTGTTCTCTTCTCCACCCACAACGGCCAGTTCTGCCCTTACAGGAATTGTGACAGATTGAAAACGTGGGGAAACAAAGAAAATGCTGCATTGCATCATAAATGCGGCGGCGCGGTTAATTTGGTTGGGAGAGCGACAGAAATCCGCGTTGCGCCATCAATCCTCGAGACGCACGCGCTCGGCTGGAGACGGGTCGCCAAGCAGCGTGACGCCCCTGTCGACATCCCTGCTCATCATCACCGCCCGCTTTCCATCGGGCGAGAACAGCACCCGGATTTCGCTTACCGGGCAATTTCTCGGCTCACATGCCCTGAACAATTCCATGGGCTTGCCATCCACTTCGATGGCTTCTGAAGCCAATGCGACATAGGTATCGCGCGAGATCATGGATCGCACCCAGATCGGAATATCCCGCCGGCCTTTCACGAGCGCGGACAGGCTTTCCCGATGCATCTCGGATTCTGCCACGACGCGGGGAAGGAAACGTCCGGATTCGCCTGACAAGACGGGTTGCGGACTGGCGCACAGAAGCGCCGCAAGGATGAGCGATGCGCGTTTCATGGCCGCAACCTTACCCCAAGCGGCAGCGACAGCAAACGTCGCCGACTGCTTCAAAGTTTAATCGTCATGCTTACAAACATTTCAAACTTTTCGAATATAAGCACCCGATAACCGAAGGTCGTCGGCTTAAGACCGGACACGTATGACCCCGATTTTTCCACAGCTAACGGAATTGCAGGAGAACAGTCCGGCATTGATTGCCGTGTTCGATCCGAAAGACCGGCTGGCATACTCGAATTCGGCCTACCGGCAAGCCTACTGTGTCGCGGCGGGCGAAACGCCGCTGTGGGCCGATATCATGCGGCGAAATCACCACCTGACCCGCGGCGCCGTCATCCGGACGGACGATTTCGAGGCCTGGCTTGCGTCAGCGATCGCACGACGAGGCAAGCAGACGCAACGGTCGTTCGAGGTCGACCTTCTCGATGGACGATGGTTCCTGATGACGGAAACCATGCAGCAGGATGGCTGGATGCTTGCCATCGCCGTAGACATCACCGAACTGAGGACCGACGAACGGGAACTCCGGCAGCATCGGGATTTCGCCCGTCGCGCGTCCCAGACCGACGATCTGACAGGCGTGGCGAACCGCCGTTACATGATGTCCATGCTGGAAGATCTGCTCAACGGGCGACATGGCGGCCCGGCACGCAGCGGATGCGTTGCGCTCTTCGACATCGACTTTTTCAAAGGCGTGAACGACCGCTTCGGACACCTGGCGGGAGACGAGGTACTCATCGACTTCGCCCGAACCGTGCAGGCCGGAATTCGCCTTCGGGACGGTTTCGGGCGCATCGGCGGCGAGGAATTCATGCTGGTGCTGCCGGATACCTCTCCCGAGCAGGCACAGAATATCGTCGACCGCATTCTCGGCTCGGTGCGGGGGCGGCGCCCTCTGAACGGTGATCTCGGCTTTGGCTATACATCTTCGGCGGGACTGGCCGTTGTCCTCCCCGACGACACCCTGGAGTCCCTGTATGCAAGGGTGGACAAGGCGCTTTATGCTGCAAAACGCGGCGGCCGCGACCGCCTGATGATCGCCGCCTGACCCTCGTTCGGGTGCGAGACCTATACCGCTTCCCGCTCCCGCATGGCCTCCGCGGTCTGAAGGTCGACCGACACGAGTTGTGAAACGCCCTGCTCCGCCATCGTGACACCGAACAGGCGGTTCATGCGTGCCATGGTGATCGGGTTGTGGGTGATGATCAGGAAGCGCGTGTCCGTCGACATCGCCATCTCGTCCATCAGGTTGCAGAAGCGCTCGACATTGTGGTCATCGAGCGGCGCGTCAACCTCATCCAGCACGCAGATCGGCGCCGGATTGGTGAGAAACACCGCGAAGATGAGAGCCATCGCCGTCAGCGCCTGCTCACCGCCGGACAACAGCGTCATGGTCTGCGGCTTCTTGCCTGGCGGTCGGGCTAGGATTTCGAGTCCAGCCTCGAGCGGGTCCTCGCTCTCGATCAATTGGAGTTCCGCTGTGCCGCCGTTGAAGAGGTGGGTGAAGAGGCGCTGGAACTGGACATTGACGACGTCGAAGGCGGCGAGCAGCCGTTCCCGGCCCTCGCGGTTCAGGCTCTGGATCGCTCCGCGCAGCTTGCGGATCGCATCGATGATGTCGTCGCGCTCCTTGATCAGCGCGGCTAGACGTTCGGAGAGTTCCTTCTGTTCCTCGTCGGCGCGGAGATTGACGGCACCGAGCCGCTCGCGCTCCATCTTCAGCCGGTCGAGTTCACGCTCGACCTCCCGCAGGTCCGGGATATCCGACGGGTCCTTAAGACCCGTCAATTGAAATGCGCCGGCCGGCTGGACGTTCAGTGCTTCGCCGATACGTTGCTCGGTTTCCTTACGCCGTTCGCGGGCGGAGACCAGCCGCTCTTCGGCGCGACCGCGACGCTCACGGCTTTCGGCCAGTTCCGAGAGCGCTGTCGCAGCCTTCTGGTCGGCGGCGCGCTGCAGGGTTTCGGCCTCGACCAGGCGATCGGCGGCGGCCTTGCGATTGCTCTCGGCCTTCTGCAGTTCATCCAGCAGCGCCCGGCGCTTGTCGTCGAACTCTTCCGGGGCGAGGTCCAGCGAGGTCATCTCCTCGCGAGCCTCCTCCTCGCGATCACGAAGCGTGGCGATATGCTGCTCGGCGCTTGCGGCCCGTTCCTGCCAGGTAGCACGCTCCTGGCCTATCGTCAGGATGCGGCGGCGCCGCTGGTCGTTTTCCCGGTTCAGGCCTTCGTGGACGGCGCGTGCCTCGGCCAGCACGGCACGCCCGGTGGCAACCGTCGTCTGCTGGTCCCGCAGACGGGCATCGATGTCGGCGAGGTCAGGCACGTCATCCATGGCGATGCGGGCTTCTTCCTCCTGCTCGACCACTTCCTCGATCTGGGCGGTCAGGCTGCTCAGCGCTTCCTCCACGACGTCTCGGCGGCGGATCAGATCGCCGGACGCTCGCTCGGCGGCGGCAAGAGCCTCGCGCGCCTCGGCAAGCTGGCGCACGGCGAGCCGCTGGCGCTCGCGGGCCTCGGTCAGCCATTCCTCGGCAAGCCCGATCGCCTCGTGGGCGGCGCCCTGACGCTCCATGGCTTCGGCCAGCATTTCTCGAGCTTCTTCCGTTTCCTCTTCCAGTTCAGCCAGCCGGTTCTTCTGGGCCAGCCGCAGCGCGGCGGCGCTCGGGGCTTCGGATCCCCTGATATGACCGTCCCAGCGATAGACCGCCCCGTCGCGAGTGACCAGCCGCTGGCCAGGCGCCAGGCGGTGCATCAAGTGACGCGCCTCGCTCTCGGCGACGACGCCGATCTGGCGGAGGCTTCTATAGAGTGCGGCTGGAGCGCGGACATGACCGATCAGCGGCACGGCACCCTCGGGCAAGGGAGGGTCGGAAGCACCCTCCCCGTTGCCAAGCCAATGCGCCGGGGCGCGCGGATCGGTGGGAGATTCAAGGTCGTCGCCCAGCGCGGCACCAAGGGCGGTTTCGAAACCACGATCGACGTCCAGCTCATCAGCCACCGGCGGAAAATCGCCAGCCGCGGCGGAACTGGTGAGCATCTTTGCAATGGTGCGGGCTTCGGTTTCAAGCGCATTGAGGCGCCCGCGGGCGGCTTCCACCGGCTGCCTGGCCTCCGCTTCCTCACGACGGGCCTTGGCGACGGCCTCGTCCGCTTCCGCGACCCGTGTCTCGCATTCCTCGATCAGGGCTTCGGCCGCCTCGACCAGTTCCTGCTTCTCCCCCGGATCGGGGAGTTCGGCGATACGGGCGGCGATCGTCTCGATCTCCCCCCTCGCCTCGCCAGCCTGCCGGTCCAGACGCTGGCGGCGCTCGGCAAGGTCGCGGATCGCCTTTTCAAGCTGGTTGCGGCCGGCGGCGGCCTCGGCTCGCTCAGCCGTCAATGCGGCGAACACCCGCTCCGCGTCAGCGAGATCCGCGGCGGCGGCTTCGAACGCAGTCCGGGTTTCCTCGGCCTGCCGGTCGGAGTCCGCCAAGAACTCCTGCAACTCTGCCTCTTCAGACGCAAGGCGCTCCAGAACTTCGGCGTTGTCGGCAACCAGTCGCTCTTCGCGGCGGATGTCCTCACCCAGTTGGGCCAGGCGACGCGTCAGTTCCTCACGCCGCCGCAAGAGGCGCGATGCTTCCTCGTCGAGCTGCGTTCGGGCGATCTGAAGCCTCTGCAAAGCGGCAGCCGCGGCGGCTTCCGCTTCGCGCAATTCCGGCATCTTGAGGCTGGCGATCCCCTGCGCCTTCGCCGCTTCCATCTGGATCTGTGCCTTCTCGGCCACCAGAGAGGTGGCCTGGTTCAGGGCGCTGTCGGCTTCCGCCTCCGCCTCCTTGGCCTGGACCCAGCGGATGTAGAGCAACATGGCATCACGGGCGCGAATATCGGCGGACAGCGCCTTGAAGCGGTTCGCCTGGCGGGCCTGTCGCTTGAGGCTTTCGATCTGGGTTTCCAGCTGGACGGTGATGTCTTCCAGGCGCTCCAGATTGGTTTCGGCGGCGCGCAGGCGCAGTTCGGCCTCGTGGCGGCGCGAATGGAGGCCCGAAATGCCGGCCGCCTCTTCCAGCAACTGGCGCCTTGCCTGCGGCTTGGCCTGGATCAGCTCGCCGATACGCCCCTGCCCGACCATGGAGGGCGAACGGGCACCTGTGGAGGCGTCGGCGAACAGCAGTTGTACGTCCTTGGCGCGGGCTTCCTTGCCGTTAATCCGATAGACGGACCCCTGCTCGCGCTCGATGCGGCGGGTGACCTGGATTTCGTCCTGATCGTTGAAGGCGGCGGGCGCGGTGCGGTCGGAATTGTCGAGATAGAGACCGACCTCGGCGGAGTTCCGCGCAGGACGATTGCCAGACCCGGAGAAAATGACGTCATCCATGCCGGAGGCGCGCATGTTCTTGTAGGAATTCTCGCCCATGACCCAACGCAGGGCCTCGACGAGATTGGACTTGCCGCAACCGTTCGGCCCCACCACGCCGGTAAGGCCCCGTTCGATGATGAACTCGGACGGCTCGACGAAGGTCTTGAAGCCGAGAAGGCGGAGCTTGGTGAACTTCATGGGCTCACCCTCCCGGTCATCACCAAAGAAAAAACGGGCGCACGGGTTTCCCCGTCGCCCGTCGTCACGAAGACGCGTCGATCAAAGGAAGCTGTCGATAAGGGCCGACATGGTGTCAACCGACATGTCTCCAGAATACGCCTTGCCGTTGATCAGGAAGGTCGGGGTCGACTGGACACCGAATTCCTTGGCGCCGCGGTCACGCACTGCCGACACATCAGCGGCTAGCTGCTGGTTCGTCAAGCACGCTTCGAAGCTCTCCTGTGTAAAACCAGCCAGTTTGGCGTTCTGGAGCATCGCGCCGCGTACGTCTCCGTCCGACGGAGCCGCCCAGGCACGCTGCTGCTTCAGGAACATGGAGATGAACGGCAATTGCTGACCTTCCGGCGCGCAGCGAGCGAGCATGAAGGCTGCCGTGGCCGCCGGATCGAACGGGAATTCGCGAACGACGAAGTAAACCTTGCCGCTGTCGACGTATTTCTGCTTGATCGGGTCCAGGGTCGTCGCATGGAAATGCGCGCAGTGCGGGCAGGTCATCGACATGTATTCGACCACCTTCACCGGCGCGTTCGGATCGCCGTAAGCGAGTTCCGGCAGCGGGCCCGGCTTCATCACTTCCGCCATGTCGACATCGCGGTCCGCCTTGGGCAACTCGACATTGGCTGCCGGCGCGGTTGTCGTCTCCGCGGGCGTCTCAGCCTGCGCTGTCGTCGTTGCGGGTGTCGAGGTTTCCGCCGGTGCCTGGGCTGCCGGTTCGGACTTTTCATCGCTGCAGGCGGTGAGCGTCATCGACAGAGCGCCAAGGGCGATACCGGAGAGGAGAATGCGGCGGGTCGGGGTGAGGTCGATCTTTGTCATGGTGACATCCGTGCACTGGGACGTTGAAATTTTGCCATTCGTTACAGCGCCAATCGCCTTCAAACAAGGCATGGTGAGGGCGGAAGCATCAAAGAATTGTGACGTATGCCGCCTTTTACGTGAGCGACGGCATGGATACAGGCGCGCACCACTAACCCTTTGCTTACCATTATCGCTTACCTTTCGTTCAAACTTGTGAACCGTGACCGACCCGTAGAGCCGTTTCGATGAAGCTCACCAGACTGCTGCTCCTGTCGTCCCTTCTCTGCCTCCAGCCGGCGCCCGTTTCCTTTGCGCAGGGCGCAAACAGCAACCCGCTTGTCCTCGGCCAGTTCGGCATCGCCCGCCTTGCTTCAGGCGAAGAAGCTCTGATGACGCAGGAGCGCGAGGGCTGGAAGGTCGAGCGCACCATAGACCGGCTCGTGCTGTCCAACAGCGACTACGACAAGACCTATTCCGTCCAGACCGAGAGCTTCGCCAGCAAGATCGTCATGAAGCGCAAGAAGGGCGACTACACCGAAACCTATGTGCTCTACGGCTCCGCGCCGAACAACCGGTCGCGCATCCTCTACAAGATCGAGCGGACGCTCGAGTATCCTGACAAACTGGCACGCCCGCGCGCCACAGACCTGATGGCCGGCATCAACAGGAAGTGGGGCAGCACCTCCTATGCCGTGGCACCTACCCCACCGCAGCCGGGCGAGGAAATCAGCCACATCTGGTACTTCAAGCGCGACGGCTCCCGCGTCGAACTCAACCAGGGTTGCAGCGAAACGCTCAGCAACGGCGAATACATCACGCGTTACAGCCTTGATGACCGGGCCCAGATCGAAAAAGCCGAAAGTGCAGTGTGCAACGCCTACCTCTCGGTCAAGGTGAAGACGGACGACCAGAATTTCGTCGAGCGCGTGAGCTTCAACGCCTACAGCAACTATGCACTCGCCTATGCACTCGACGAGGACGAGACCATGCTGCGCAAGCGGCTGGAAGCGCATCTCGACGAGCATGTCCGCGAGCGCCGACGCATTCTCGACATTCCCCAGCTCTGAGAGAGTTCAGCGTTTCTTGCCGAGAACGCCAGTCCCCAGGCGACGAATGGCGTTGCGGAGGTTTTCGCTCTCGATGCCGTCAAGCATGCCCTCGAGCCGCTTCGCCTTGACGCCGTCGAGAGGCTTCACCCGTTTGGCCCGTGTGACAGGCAGAACCGGTTTCTGGACGATGCGGATCTGCGCGATCGCCGGATAACCGAAGAAGCCGTTGATCCTGGCGATCAGCTCTCCCTGGGAATGGGTGAGGAACAGAGCCCGTGCGCCTTCGCAGGCCACAGTCAGGATGCCCGGGCGATAACCACCTTCCCCGTCCTCGGAACCTCGGCGTGGCCAGGAAATCTTTTCTGGCCGCGTACAGTCTGCGAAGCTCTCGCCGGCGATCTCGTCCCACGAACCAAGGAGAGCGGTGTTGATGCCGGCACGACGTGCCAGCACCGGGTCGATGATGCCGTTGGCAATCTCGGAAATCTGCCGGATACCTCTTTTCGGCTGGTTCATGGGGACAACGCTTCAATACCGCAGGGCCGCCTTGATCCGGCGGGGTGATTTGTCCACTTATACGTCATTTCCGGCCAGCGATACAGAATGAACCAGCTTCCCCCCGATAACCGGCGTGCCGCGACACTCTTGTCGTGGTACGACCGCCACCATCGCGACCTGCCCTGGCGGGTCAGCCCTCCCATGGCGCGGCGCGGCATCAAAGCCGATCCGTATCACGTCTGGCTATCGGAGGTGATGCTGCAGCAGACCACGGTGCAGGCGGTGAAGGCCTATTTCGCGAAGTTCCTGGCATTGTGGCCAACCGTCAACGATCTCGCGGCGGCACCGGTCGAGGACGTGATGGCGGCTTGGGCAGGGCTCGGTTACTACGCGCGAGCCCGCAACCTCAAGAAATGTGCCGATGCGGTCGCGACGGATCACGGAGGCATCTTTCCTGATACGGATGACGGTCTGCGGTCCCTACCCGGCATCGGCGATTACACATCCGCCGCCATAGCGGCCATCGCGTTCGATCGCCCGGCGGCGGTGATGGACGGCAATGTCGAGCGCGTGATCTCCCGCCTTTATGCCATTGACGCGCCGCTGCCCGGATCGAAGCCGGAGATGAAGGCCAGGGTCGCGGCGATGACGCCCAGCGAACGGCCGGGCGACTTTGCGCAGGCGATGATGGATCTCGGCGCAACCATCTGTACACCGAAGCGGCCGAGCTGCGTGCTCTGTCCCTTCCGTGACGACTGTCTGGCGCTCGCAACCGACGATCCGGAGCGTTTCCCGGTGAAGGCGGCCAAGAAAGAAAAGCCGGTGAGGATCGGCGCCGCCTTCGTCGCGGTCGATAGCAACAACCGCGTGCTGTTGCGACGACGGGTTGAGACCGGCCTTCTTGGCGGCATGACAGAAGTGCCGACGACAGGATGGACGGCGCGGCTCGATGGCGGCGATACGGAAGATCATGCGCCGTTCGATGCCAACTGGCAGCCGAAAGGTGTCGTCACCCACGTCTTCACCCATTTCGAACTCAAGCTTTCCGTCTTCCATGCGACCGATGTCGAGGCGCCGGCCGATAACGGATGGTGGGAGCCCGTCGCAAATCTTGATGCGCAGGCGCTGCCGACCGTCATGAAAAAGGTAATCGAACAGGCTATTCCCGACGCCTTTCGAAAAAACAGAGGATAATTCATGACCGCGCAGATCGACCACATCGTCTTCGACATCGGCAAGGTGCTGATCCATTACGATCCCAACCTGCCCTTTTCCCGGATCATCCCGGATGCCGCCGAGCGCCAGTGGTTCTTCGAGAATGTCTGCACCCACGACTGGAACATCGAACAGGACCGCGGCCGCACATGGGCCGACGCGGAAGCGCTGCTGATCGCCCAGTATGCCGACCGCGCCGAGCACATTCGCGCTTTCCGGCAGACCTGGCGAGAAATGGTGCCGCACGCCTACGAGGATAGCGTGGCGATCATGCTCTCGCTGATCGAGGCCGGACGCGATGTCACCATGCTGACCAACTTCGCCGCCGACACCTTCAAGGAAGCGCAGGAGATGTATCCGTTCCTGACGGTGCCGCGCGGCGTGACGGTTTCGGGCGAAGTCGGACTGATCAAGCCGGATGTGGCGATCTACGAGACGCACGTGAAGAGTTTCGGTCTAGAGCCGGCGCGGACGATCTTCATCGACGACTCGATGCCCAATGTCGAAGGCGCGAAGAAAGCCGGCTGGCAGGCGGTGCATTTCACCGGGGCGGAGAAGCTGAAGGCTGATCTGGAAAGCTACGGCGTGACCGTCTGATGAGTTAAGAGGTCCGCCGCGTCAGCCGCAGACCCCCTCGTATTTCTCTTCCAGCCGGCGGGTGAACCCAAGCGTATCGAAGAGCGGCGCTGTCTTGCGCGCCGAGATGAGATGCTGGCGCAGGCGGGTCTGGCGGGACCCATCCTGCGCCAGTTCGACCGCCAGGCGGACGAATTCTGGAATATCGTTGGCAACCAGATCGGGCAGACCGACGGCGCCGAGAAGGCTTTCCGTGACGCGCCCGGCAAAGGCCGTTCCCCTGACCGTCACAACCGGGACGCCGCACCACAGCGCGTCGGACGTGGTGGTATGGCCGTTATAGGGCGTCGTGTCGAGGGCGATATCGGCCTCGCACAGTCGCGCCAGGTGATCGGGGATCGCAAGGCGCGACGCGAAGATAAGTCGCTCGCCATCCACGCCATGAGCGACGGCGGCGCGGCGCAGGTTTTCGCGTACGGTTTCCGGCAGATCGGCAAGCCAGAGCACCGAGCCTTCGACCGCCTTCAGGATGTCCATCCAGGCCGCGAACATCGCCGGGCGGATTTTCTGGACCTGATTGAAGGAGCAGAAGACGACGCCTGTTTCCGGCAGCCCGTGGGCGGCGCGGCCTTGCCGCTCCACTTCGGGCCGGGTTGCGTCGTTGCACTGGTAGCTCGGCGCGATCCGCAGCAGCTTTTCATCGTAGAAGGGATCGCTGGAGGGCGGCGTCACGATGGCGTCGGTGATTGCATAGTCAATGCCGGCACCGGACACCGGGCCGGGAAAGCCGAGATAGGTGATCTGCACCGGAGCCGGACGACGGCAGAAAATGCCAAGACGGTTGCCGTGGGTATAGCCCTTGAGATCGACGAGAATGTCGAGGTCAAGCGCGCGGATTTGGGCCGCGGCGGCCTCGTCGTCGATCTCCAGGATGTCGACATAGCGATCGACGGCATCGAGAAAACGCTGGCGCATCGGCCCGCTGCGGAAGCGCGCCGGCGTGTGGCAGATGCCGTAGACGTCGAACCTGCCCCGATCGTGGTGTTTGAGGACGCCGCCGAACAGTGCCATGGTCGCATGGTCGCAGAAATCGGCGGAAACATATCCGATACGGATTTTCTCGCGGGTCGGCCTTGGTGCCGGCCGTTCTTCGGTGACCGGCGGCAGGAGATGGCTCGCGGTCAGCCTCGACGAGCGCAGGATATAGTCCTCGTCGCCGGACCAGACGACGGCGCGGAAGGCATTCTCGCGGGTATCGATCGCCTCGCCTTCGGCCGCATAACCCGCCTCCAGCTTCTCCTGTAACTCCTGGACGATATCGAGCATGCCAAGGTTGGCGGCGCACCAGAAAAGCTCCGACAGCGCGAGCCGGCTGTCCGGTTCCTGCTCGTAGGCGGCGCTCAATGGGCCGATCGCTTCCTCGAACAGATCGAGGCCGGAGAGCACGATGCCGGCATTCAGGAAATTGCCGGTGGATGTGGCCGTCTGCGCCAGTCGTCGGGCATAGGGCAAGGCGTGGGCATAATCGCCGGCCTCGCGATAAAGCGAGCAAAGCGAGTGGTTGAGTTCGCGGTCGTCGGGTAGAAAACGCTCGAGCTTAAGAAGCGCTGCGCGGGCGCTCACGGGATCATCAACGGCAAGAAAATGCGTTGCCGCGCGAAAGGCCGCCTCGCGGCGATGGCGTTCGGTGAAATCGACTGCGCCGGCGTAGAAGGTGGCCGCGGCGGCACGGTCGCCGAGCCGCTCCTGCACAGCCGCGAGAAGCAACATCGCATCCGCGCTCTTGCGATCGGCGACGAAGGCTTCGAGACCCGCGGCGAGCGCAAGCTGCATCTGTCCGTCGCTGAAATGGCGCTTTGCCTGTTGGAGCTTGACGCTCATCGGCCGCTTCGTGTCCCGTTGTTTTTGCCCCCGCAAGCCTCTTAGGGAGAAGAACTTGCCTCAGGCTGGAACGGACAGAACGTGACGAGACAAAAAGATGACGCCCGGATCGATGAAGATCCGGGCGCCCATGTTCTCCGGGCGGGACTGAAGGCACTAAACCGTCCGGAGGATGAATGGAGCTGGCGAAACCGGGTGGACCGTTAGTCCAGCTTCGCCAGCCCATTGCGGATGATCGACCGCAGATCGTCGATGGGACGCAGGGACTGCCCATCCTCGAAATGCCAGAAGGTCCACCCGTTGCACGCATCAAGGCCTTGGACCTTTGCTCCAAGACGATGAATGGATCCGGCCTCTCCGCCAGCCGCGAGCGTACCGTCGGCGCGAATGATGGCGGAATGACGCCGTTTCGCATCGGTCAGCACCTGTCCGGGCTTGACGAGACCGCTTTCGACCAGGGTGTTGAAGGCCACGCGAGGCTCGGCCTTCTTGCCGGTCAGTACGGTGAGTTCCGCCTTGCCCAGCGGCTCGACGGCGGCGATACGGGCAGACGCCGCATCGATGTAATCCTGTTCGCGCTCGATACCGACGAAATGGCGGCCGAGACGCTTGGCGACGGCCCCCGTGGTGCCGGAACCGAAGAACGGGTCAAGCACGATATCGCCCGGCTTGGTGGAAGCCATGATGACGCGGGCAAGCAGCGCTTCCGGCTTCTGGGTCGGATGAACCTTCTTGCCGTCCTCACCCTTCAGCCGCTCGCCACCCGAGCAGATCGGGAACAGCCAGTCGGAGCGCATCTGGACGTCGTCGTTAGCCGCCTTCATCGCATCGTAGTTGAAGGTGTAGCCCTTGGCCTTCGGATCGGGCGAAGCCCAGATCATCGTCTCGTGGGCGTTCTGGAAGCGACGGCCCTTGAAGTTCGGCATCGGGTTTGTCTTGCGCCAGACGATGTCGTTGAGGATCCAGAAATTGAGATCCTGCAGGGTCGCGCCGACGCGGAAGATGTTGTGATAGGAACCGATCACCCAGATCGTGCCGGTCGGCTTCAATACGCGACGGCAGGCGAGCAACCAGGCGCGGGTGAAGGCGTCATAGGCTTCGAACGAGGCGAACTGGTCCCATTCGTCGTCGCAGGCATCGACGACAGACTGGTCGGGACGATGCAGCGCACCGCCGAGTTGCAGATTGTATGGGGGGTCAGCGAAGATGGCATCCACGGATTTGTCCGGCAGAGCTTCGAGCGCGGCGACGCAATCGCCCTTGATGATGGTGTCGACAAAGGAAAACGGATCGCTGGAACGGCGAAGATCGGCGAGCGGAAACACGGATGCCATCTGATACTCACTTTACGCTGACGCAGTACTTCAATGGCCTTATGGTTACCGAAGTTGGTTACCAAAGGCTGAAGGGTGTGCGGAAAAGTGCGTGAGCCGAAACGCGTTACGCCCCGGACATCTTGAGGCGCCTCTATAAAACGGCGGTTGCCCGAGACGGTCACGCGCACTAAATTCGGCTATTGTTGAAAGCTGGATTTGCCAATGACACGCAACACGTCAGTCACGCTTGACGATCACTCCACAAGCTTCGTCAACGAACAGGTGGAAGGCGGACACTACGAGTCCGCAACAGATGTGGTGCGAGCTGGCCTGCGGCTGCTCCAAGAGCACGAGGCTAAGGTAAAGGCACTACAGGATGCGCTTGTCGAAGGCGAGCAATCGGGAGAACCACAACCCTTCGATTTTGATGCCTTCAAGGCACGCAAACGGGCCGAGTTCCAAAGCAAATGAAGGCGCTGGCGCTTTCACCGGCGGCCGAGGCGGATTTGAACGAAATCTGGGACTATAGCGCGGCCGCGTGGGGCGTTGACCGCGCTGATCGCTACATCGACGACATCCGCGATGGGTGCGAGCGTTTATGCTTTGGAACCATCCGGGGCCGACCGGCGGACATTAGGACCGGATATCTGAAACACGCGGTTGGATCGCACATGATCTATTTCCGCAGTTCATCCGACCGCGTCGAAATCATTCGCATCCTCCATCAACGCCAGGACGCCAATCGCAACCTAGCTGGTTATTGAACGCCAGCGCCGGCACGCTCGTTTCGCGTACCATCCCAAGCCTTGAGCGTCGCCTTCTTCACCTGTGCTCTCCACGTCCGCTCCACGGTCACACGGACCCATTCCTCGTCGACCTGCTGAGGCCGGGCGAGCACCATAGGATGGGGGCGGTGGTGGTCGGTGGTGAAGAAGGTTTCCGGGTCCATCTCGATCAGGTGATCGCGCTCCTCGTACGGCACCTTGAAGACCGGGCAGTCATGGGTCGGATTCCAGAACAGGATCGCCTTCTTGTTGACCTTGAAGGAAACGGCATCCCAGGAGGTCGTCTCCTCGGTGTCCGGAAAGGACAGCACGATCTCGCGCAGCCTGTCGAGCGTTATCATGGTCACCTCCTCGTTTCCTGGCCATCGCGCGATCTGTCAGTCACGCCTCGCCCTGACCTGTCGAAAGATGGCCCGCCACCTCCAGTTTCGCAAGCCTTGCCTGCAGGAACAATGCTTCGGCTTGGTTCTCGGACATATCGATCGCCTGCCGGTACGCAGCGGCCGCCTCGTTTCCACGACCCGCCATGACGAGCAACGCCGCCCGTGCCGCATGCCACGGCTGGTAGTGCGCCAGATCCGTCTCCAGGCCCTCGACGATCTCCAGGGCGCGCGCCGGTGCTCCTGCCTCGGCGAGCGCCACTGCCGCGTTCAACGAGACGATGGGCGTCGGCTCGAAGCGCCACAGTGCGGCATAGAGAGCCGCGATCTGAGGCCAGTCCGGTCCCTCGTCTGCCATCTGGCAATCGGCAATCGCCGCCTTGATCTGGAATGGTCCAGGGCGACGTTTCTCCATCGCCGAGACAAGGATTGCGCGGCCTTCGGCGATCTTGCCGGCATCCCAAAGCTTCCTGTCCTGTTCCGCCGGAGGCAAGGTTGCACCATCCGCACCAGTCCGCGCGGGGCGCCGGGCGGCTGTCAGCAACATCATTGCCAATGCACCCTCTATTTCGGGGTCCTCCGGTCGCAGCCCGTCGACAAGCCGCATCAGATATTCCGCCTCGCCACAAAGGTCATGACGCTCCGCCACCGGGGCGGTATAGCCGGTGGTAAAGATCAGGTAGATGCTCGTCAGCACGGCATCGAGGCGCGCGGACCAGTCATCCGCATCCGGAATCTCGAACGGAATTCCTGCCGCCGCGATCTTCGCCTTCGCTCGGCTGATGCGCTGTCCCATCGTCGGTTCCGCGTCCAGAAACGCCCGGGCGATCTCAGCCGTCGTCAGGCCGCAGACCGTCCGCAGGGTCAGCGCCACGCGCGATTTCATCTCCAGCGCCGGATGGCAGCACGCGAAGATCAGGCGAAGACGCTCGTCGGGAATGGTTTGCGGTTCGGGTGCGGCCTCGTCTGCCGAGAGCTGCGCCAGCGCCTCAGCCTTGCGCGCATCCCGCGTCGCGCCACGCAATCGATCGATGGCCTTTCGACGGGCCGCCTGCAAAAGCCAACCCTGCGGAGACGTCGGCAAGCCGGAGCGACCCCAATGCTTCATCGCGGACAGTGCCGCCTCCTGAAGGGCGTCTTCGGCGAGAGACAAATCCTTCAGGCCTTTTGCCAATATGGCGACCAGCCGCCCCCGGTCCGCCCGCATGACGCGGTCGAGTTCCCTCGATACCGCAACCGCACGCGATGTGGAACCGGGGGCGGCTTCGTTCATAGCGGCCCTGCCGGATTGTAATTCATCACCGGTCGTATCTCGATGGTTCCGAAGTGGGCCGAAGGGATGAGAGCCGCATAGGTCAGGGCCGCGTCGAGGTCAGGCACCTCGATCAGATAATAACCGCCCAGATGCTCACGGGTCTCGGCAAACGGGCCGTCCATGGTTTCCACGCGCCCGGATGCGATGCGAAGGGATGTGGCTGTTTCCACACCCTGAAGACCATCGCCGCCGCGCAGAACACCATCGGCTTTCATTCGCTCATTGGTGGCAAAGTAACCCGCCATCATGTCCTGAAAAGCCGCGGTACCATAGGAAGGCTGCCGGGCCGGGTCGTTGTAGATCAACAGCATGTATTGCATTGTCTTCCCCTACGAAAATATCTCGACTGGCCGGACCTCGACCGAACCGTAGCGCGCCACCGGCACAGCGGCGGCAAAGGCAAGGGCATCATCGAGCGTCGCAGCCTCGATCAGGTAAAACCCTCCCAGATGCTCGCGGGTCTCGGCAAATGGTCCGTCCAGCATCTCGACCTTGCCATCGCGTGTCCTGAGCGTCGTGGCGGTGGTGGCCGGCAGAAGGCCTTCGCCGGCAAGCACCGTCGCACGATCCTTCATCCTCTCATCAAGGCTGAAGAACTCGGCCATCATGTCATCGCATTCGGGCGTGCCGGGAACCGGATCCGTACCGGGTGCGGCGTAAAGCAGAAGCATGTACTTCATCATACGACCCTCTCTCGTCAGCCGTTGAGCATCGCGGGAACTGCCGCACCAATACACACCATCGCGATGATCGCGGCCAGCATGTTCGTGCCGTTGCCGACATACCGAAGCGGATCGCCGGCGTTGTCGGCCAGCATGCCGAAGGGATGGGCCGCCCGCCCGATCAAGAGCAAAGTACCGCAAATATGCAACCAGAGGGAGGACGATCCGATGCCCTCGGCGAGTATCATCAGGATCAGGACGAACGTCGTCCATTCGGCGCAATTGCCGTGCTGGCGGATGCGTCGCAACAGATCGATATTGCCACCATCGCCAAACGACACGTGTGTAGCGGAGCGCATTGCGGAGACCCTAACCCACAGGATCAAATAGATCGCTGCCACCGGCAGGGCATAGAGGGGAGTAACGGTGAAAACCACGGGCATTTCCTTTCACAGTGGAGTTTCGATACTCCAAGGACGCCGGTCATCCGCGTTTTTCGACATCGTCACGATTTTTTTCTGAAAACGGAGTCCCTCACCCGCCGGCCGGCTGGATTTTTGCGAGCGCGAAGTCGCTTGCCGCAACGACGTCGCACAGTGCCGACCATTCGCAGTGGCGACAGGCGGAGCGAAGGGTATTGCCTGAAAATCCGTTCTGCAGACGTGACAGGAGATCAGCGTCGAGCCGGATAAGACTGCCGGTCGCAACCGATATTCGGAGTGTCATGGAGATCGTGCGCGCAGCCTCGAGGTCACGCGCGACAACGCTTTCTCCGAGGCAATGCGGCTCGGCATCGACAAGAAGGGGCCGGCAGATATCGTCCGGCCCCTCGACGATCTCGATCTCCTCACCCGCCGAGAGCCTCTGCGCGATTGTCTCGTAGTTTTCCACGAAACGCGGCGAGTAGCCCTTGCCGACATAGGTCAGCATGCAGAGCAGGTGGTGAGCCCTCAGCCTGACGGTCAACGGGTCGAAATCCGGCGAGCAAGCGCCATCAGCAGGGCAGCGGCGAGCGCGGACTTCAGGACGGCGCCGATCAGGAACGGCGCGACGCCGAGCATCAGCGCCTTTTCAAAACCGATCAGCGACGCGAGCCATGCGCCGCCGATGACGAGGCACAAGACGTTGGCCACAAGATGGGCGGAGAAGCTCAGGAACACTCGCTCGGCCGCCCACCCCTTTTCTGCGAGCCAGCCGGTGAGCGCGGCAACGAGCGGAAACGCCGCGAGGTAGCCGGCAGTCGGGCCAGCGAAGGGCGCAAGACCGCCGCTGCCATTGGCGAGCACCGGCAGGCCAAGCATGGCCTCGCCCAACCAGGCCAGAACAGTAAGCGCCCCCAGGCGCCAGCCATAGAGCACGCCGATCACGGTGATGGCGAAAGTCTGCATGGTGACGGGAACCGGCACCATCGGGACAGAGATTTGCGAGGCGAGCGCGAGAACGCCTGTGCCGAACAGAACGAGCGCGGTCTTGGCCGCCAGTGAGCGGTTCGAAAGCCCGAGCGGATCATAACGATGCTGGCGGATGGAAGAGAAACTCATGCCGAACTCCATTTTATAGATAATCTTAGAAGCGGAATCATTTTTATCTATGATTCTAGGAGCGAGCAAGCGCAGCCGGCGACAAGGAAGGCCGCCGCGCGCCTTCAACGGCATAACAAGATGGGAATATCATCTGGAATCGCCGGATTTCCAGCTGTTTTAGGCGCGAATTTTTTATAGATAATTTTTAACCGACGATGGCAAAGCCGGTTTCATCAGCGCGTCCCGACGCTGGCATCGGCGCCCGTCCGATCCACTGGACGTGCTTTTCGAGCAGTGCACAGGCATCCCCTACCCTGCCCTGCCGCAGAGCGACAAGAATGGCGCGGTGGTCCTTGTCGGTCCGTGCCTCCCAGCCCTGACGCCAGGCGACGAACAGGAAGCGGGCGCTGACGGCATGGAGGTCATCGATCACCGCCAGCAGCCGCGGCATGCCGCAGGTGGACACGATCAGGCGGTGGAAGCGGCGGTTCGCCTCCTCCCAGGTCCGCACATCGCGGGCGTTGTCGGCGTCGGTCGCGGCGGCCTCAGCCTCATCGAGAACGCCGGTCGTCAGGTGCGGGGCGGCATGGCGCAGCGCCAGGACCTCGAGGGCGGCTCGCATTTCGGCGACCTCGCGAACCTGTTTCAGGTCGAAGGAGGCGACGCGCACGCCGCGACGCGGCAGGCTGACAACGAGACCCTGCGCTTCCAGGCGGCGAAAGGCCTCGCGGACCGGCACATGGCTCGCGCCGAACTCCTCGGCGACGTGGTCCTGCGCGAGGCGGGAGCCGGGGACCAGTTCGCCATGGATGATCCGCTCCGCGAGTGCGCGGCTGATGCGGCCAGCGATGGTATCGTCCTGTTCCCTTGGCATGGCCCATGCTTAGAGGCCAGTGCGGCGCTTGTCGAGAATGGGCAACGATCCGGAGCGGTCGTGGCGGCGCCTGTCCACGACTGCTTGATCAGCCATGAAGCTCGCGGCTGTCTTTCGGCGCCTGATCGCGCGGACCCAGGCCGTAGTCGCGCATGACATGCGCGACCCGGAGCCGGTAATCGGCGAAGATGCCGCTGCGACCCGACTCCTGAGCCTGCCGGTGCTCTTCCGTCCTGCGCCAGGCCGTTACGGCCGCCTCGTCCCGCCAGAAGGACAGCGAGAGGATCTTTCCCGGCTCGGAAAGGCTCTCGAAACGCTCGATCGACAGGAAGCCGTCGACATCCTGCAACAGAGGCCGGAGCATCTGCGCGCGGGCGAGATAGGATGTTCGCATGCCGTCGGCGGGAACGACCTCGAAGATGACGGCGATCATGGTTTCACCAGCGCCGCGTGCGGCTGGGAGACGCATTTGAGAAACAACCGGTCTTCGCGGATGATAAACTTCTCGCGGCGGGCATATTCATAATTGGCGCGGCCCAGCGGATCGGCGGCGAGGCGCGCGCGATAGGCTTCGTAGGCCGTGAGGCTCTCGATATGATAGATGCCGTAGGCGGTCGTGGCCGAGCCTTCGTGCGGGCCGAAACAGCCGACGAGATCGGCGCCGCAACGCGGAATGGCCTCGCCCCAGTTGCGGGCATAGTTAGCGAACTTGTCCTTTGCGAACGGATCGATTTCGTAGCGGATAATACAGGTCATCATGGGATATCTCCTCGTCGGGTCTGTGCGAGCCGGTTTGTGCCATGCGGATCGACCCAAATGCTTCGACCGGGATCGAAGCATCGATGGCATGCTTTCGTTGTTTCGTACGCCCTCTTCGACTAGGCTTCACGCATGGCAGAAGGACCAGACATAGCCCGCATCGCCTCGCTGATCGGCGACCCCGCCCGCGCCAACATGCTGCTGGCGCTGATGAGCGGTCGTGCGCTGACGGCGACGGAACTCGCCACGGCGGCCGGGATCACAGCGCAGACGGCGAGTTCGCATCTCTCCAAGCTCGAGGCCGGCGGCCTGATCCGACAGCGCAGCCAGGGTCGGCATCGCTATTTTTCCTACGCGGACGAGACGGTGGGCGCGATGATCGAGAGCCTGATCTGCTTCGCGGCGAGTCGAGGCCATTTGCGCCATCGCACCGGCCCGCGTGAACCGGCGCTGAGAAAAGCCAGGATCTGCTACGATCACCTGGCCGGAGACTACGGTGTGCGGATGCTCGACAGTCTGAGAGCGGATGGCGCCGTGGCAGGCGATGAGGATCACCCCATCCTGACGGACACCGGAGAACGCCGCCTTGCCGCATTCGGCATCGACGTCGGCGCATTAAAAGCATCCCGACGGCCCCTTTGCCGCGCCTGCCTGGACTGGAGCGAGCGTCGCGTCCATCTCGCGGGTACAGTCGGAAAGGCGCTGCTTGACCATCTCATCGAAACCGGACAGGCGCGGCGCCTGCCGGAAAGCAGGATTATCGAGTTCACGCCCGAGGGTGAGCGGCGGTTTATCCTGAGCTTTCCGCTGCCGGAATAGCAGCCAACCGGGCCTTCGGGTTGTCCTCTACGTCACCTTGGTGTAGTGGAGCGGCCTTTCCAGCGACTTCCGACAGGACACTCCCCCATGAGCGGTTTCGAACTGACACTCTTCGATTGCGACGGCGTGCTCGTCGATTCCGAGATCATCGCGGCGAAGGTGGAATCGAAACTCCTGACGGATGCCGGCTATCCGATTTCGGTCGAAGAGATGGGCGAGCGCTTCGCCGGTATGACTTGGAAGAACATCCTGCTCACCATCGAGCGCGAGATCGACATCCCGCTCTCGGCCTCGCTGATCGACAAGTCGGAAACCATTCTCGACCAGCGGCTTGCTCGCGATGTGAAGATCATCGAGGGCGTCGTCTATGCGCTCTCGCGCATTCCGGGGCCGCGCTGCATCTGCTCGAATTCCAGCGCGCATCGGCTGGAGATGATGCTAAACAAGGTTGGTCTCTATAACGCGTTCGCGCCGCATATCTATTCCGCCAAGGACCTCGGCGCCGATCGCGTCAAGCCGAAACCCGACATCTTCCTGCACGGTGCCGCCCAGTTCGGCGTCAAGCCGGAGAAGTGCATCGTGGTTGAGGACTCCGTGCATGGCGTGCACGCCGCGCGGGCCGCAGGCATGCGTGTGATCGGCTTTACCGGCGCCTCGCACACTTACCCTTCCCATGCCGATCGCCTGACTGACGCAGGGGCCGACACCGTCATCTCCCGCATGGTGGACCTGCCGGCGGTGATCGCCGCACTCGGCCAGTGGGAAGGTGCGCTCTGACCGCTAGAGCCTGATATTCAGCGCACCTGGCAAAAGCTCTGCTCGCATCGATCGGAACGTCTGCGTCTCGCCGTCGATCTCCACCGGCAACGGGTTCCCTTCGATTGCCTTGATGTGGATGCTCCTGCCGCGGGCAGTCTGGACCAGCGGATGATCGATGTGCGTTCCTGAATAGAGCCGCTTCAAAATCTCCAGCACATCAAGACGTGAGCCGGCGCGCAGTATCGCGACGTCGAGCCAGCCATCTGACAGATCGGCTGCAGGCATCAGATGCATGCCGCCTCCAAACCAGCCACCGTTGGCGATGGCTGCCGCAGTGACAGGCCCGTCGTGGATCGCCTCGCCATCCACGGTCACCCGGAAAGATTGCGGACGGTATCGCAGGATCTCCCGCACCGAATGGAAGGGGAATCTCAGTGCTTTTGGCATGAAGCGACGTGTTGCCGGGCCGTTGACGGAGTGCGCGACCATCGCGGACACGCCGGCGCTTGCGACGTTCGCGAAATGCCGGACCGTTCCGTCGTCGAGAACCAGACGCCCTGCATCGACCTTCCGCACAGGCGCCGCGGCGATCGCGGATGCCAGGGCGAGCGGTCCGTCAACCGTCTTGAAATTGCGGATATAGTCACACCCGCTGCCGAGCGGCATAACCGAAATCTGGGTTTGGGGACGCGACGACGTCAGCACCCCCTCGATGACCCCGTTGACCGTTCCGTCGCCGCCAGCGGCTATCACGAGGTCCGTGCCCTTGTCGGCGAGCCGCCGAGCCAACAGCGCCGGACCTGCGTCAACTGCCGTCTCAAAGACGTCGACGTCGGAATAAAGAGTCCGAAAAGCTTGAACGAAAGATGTGAATAGGGTCCGACCGCCGCGTCCGCCGGCAGCCGGATTCCGGATGATTGCAATTTTCACGCAGGCCCCCGCACCGCGTTCATTTCAACTGAACCCGGCCGTTACCGGCCGGGCGACTGCTTACTTGGTATTGTAGGGGCCTTCGTCGAAGCCGACGAAGACCTGCGTGAGACCACTGACCTCACCGGATATACCGGTGACGTCCTTGGTGAAGACGAATTGGGCGGGTGTCGCCGGATCGGTTAGCGAGGCCTCGAACTTGGTCAGTTCGGAATAGAGAACATTGCCGCTGTCGACGACCGCGACGCGGATCGGCATCGACAGCGATCCGGCCTTGCCCTGCGGCCCCGCGACGAGGCGGCCCTGCACCATGACCTTGATGCTGAGCTGGCCAGCGTCATTGCGCGTGCAGGCTCGCGTGGTTTCGGCGAGTGAAGCCTGGTAGACGACCTTCGACGGATCATCCTTGCCGCCCTTGGCATAGGTGCGGAACGAGGCTGTACCATCACGCAGCGCGATCGAGGGGCACACGCCCTGTACGACAGGAGCTGCGGCGGGTTGCTGTTGAGTTCCCGCAACGTCGAGGCCACTTGTTGGATTGCTCGTGTTGCAGGCGGAAAGGCCCGCCACGAGGGAAACGACAAACAGTCCACGCGTCACTTTGACCAACACGACTACTCAACCTTCCGCATTCCGCCACACTGCCGCGCATACTTCACATCCGCGTCGACAGAGGCCTTTTCATGACCATTGTCGATGGTCTATATCAGCGGCGCATTCAAAAATCGATTGGGTTCCCCGCGTTTTGGCAGAATTTTCAGCACACCGCAGCCACAAGCGCAGCAACCCGTCCCTCGACAAGCGACGGGTGACTTTGCCCGAAACGAAGGCAGACGGTCGCCACAGGCGCAAAAAGGCAACCGGGCGGCGCACTGCGACGTTAAGCTTGGCCCTACCGAACGAGACCGCCCTCAAAGACCAAGGATAACCGCCATGGAATACATCTCCACCCGGGGTGAAGCCCCGAGCCTCGGTTTCTGCGACGCCTTGCTCGCCGGGCTTGCGCGCGACGGCGGCCTTTATCTTCCAAAGCAGTGGCCGCACCTGAAGAAGAAGGACATCCGGGCGCTTCGTGGAAAGAGCTATCAGGAAATCGCCTTCGAGGTGCTTTATCCCTTCACCGGCGGCGAGATCGAGAAAGCGGATTTCCGGCGGATGATCGACGAGGCCTATGCCACCTTCCGGCATCCGGCCATCGCGCCGCTGGTCCAGACCGGCGCGAACACTTTCGTGCTGGAGCTGTTCCACGGCACGACGCTCGCGTTCAAGGATGTGGCGATGCAGTTGCTGGCGCGACTGATGGACCATGTGCTTGCCGAGCGCGGCGAACGGGCGACCATCGTCGGAGCGACCTCCGGCGACACGGGCGGCGCGGCGATTGACGCCTTCGCGGGCCGGCAAAGCACCGATGTCTTCATTCTCTTTCCGCACGAGAAGGTATCGCCGGTCCAGCAGCGGCAGATGACGACCTCCAAGGCGGAGAACGTGCATGCGCTTGCGCTGAAGGGCAATTTCGATGACTGCCAGAACCTGGTGAAGGCCATGTTCAACGACGTGGCGTTCCGCGACTCGATGAAGATTTCCGGCGTAAACTCGATCAACTGGGCCCGCATCATGGCGCAGGTGGTCTACTATTTCACCGCCGCCATCTCGCTTGGAAGCCCGGATCGGAAGGTGTCCTTCACCGTGCCGACGGGTAACTTCGGCGATATCTTCGCAGGCTACGTCGCCAAGCAGATGGGCCTGCCGATCGACAAGCTCGTGATCGCGACCAACGACAACGACATTCTGGCGCGTACGCTGAAGACCGGACGCTACGAGATGAAGGGCGTGAAAGCGACGACGTCCCCATCGATGGACATCCAGATCTCATCGAACTTCGAACGCCTGTTGTTCGAGGCCTATGACCGGGAGCCCGCAGCGGTCCGGGCGGCGATGGAGAGCCTCAAGCAGTCCGGTGGTTTTGAGATCAAGGATCATGCCCTGAAGGCGATCAAGAAGGACTTCCGGGCGGGTCGCGCCACGGAAAAGCAGGTCGCAGAGACCATCCGCGAGACACTATCGGAAACGGGCTATCTGCTCGACCCGCACACGGCCTGCGGCGTGCATGTTGCCAAGAAGCACGAAAAGCCCAATACTCCGATGGTCATCCTGGCCACGGCGCACCCGGCCAAATTCCCCAAGGCGGTTAAGACCGCAAGCGGGATCGACCCGGCGCTTCCGACGTGGCTCGGGGATCTTATGGACAGGGAGGAGCGTTTCACAGTCCTGGATGCGGAGCTTAAAGCCGTCGAAACCTTTGTCGGTGAACATGCCCGCGTCCGATCGTGAGAGACGCAGAAAGACGGAACATGAAGGTTGAGTGCACCCGGCTGCCGTCCGGGTTGACGGTCGTAACGGAAACCATGCCGCACCTCGAAAGCGTGGCATTGGGAACGTGGATCAAATCCGGCGCCCGCGACGAGACGGAGGCGGAGCATGGCATCGCTCACCTCCTCGAGCATATGGCCTTCAAGGGCACCAAGAGCCGTACCGCTCGCGAGATTGCCGAGCAGATCGAGAATGTCGGCGGCGAGCTCAATGCCGCCACGTCGACGGAGACGACGGCTTACTATGCGCGCGTCCTTAAGGACGACGTGCCGCTGGCCGTCGACATCCTCGCCGACATCCTGACGGACTCCGTCTTTGATGAAGACGAGTTGATGCGCGAGAAGCACGTCATTCTGCAGGAGATCGGCGCTGCGAACGACACGCCGGACGACGTGGTCTTCGACCGTTTCTCCGAGACCGCTTTTTCAGGCCAGACGGTCGGCCGCGCCATCCTCGGGACGCCAGAAACCGTGAACGGCTTTACGAGCGACCAGATCCGCGCCTACCTCTCCCGCAATTATACGACAGACAGGATGTTTGTCGTGGCGGCGGGCGCCGTCGACCACGATAAGTTCGTTCGGCAGGTCGAGGAACGTTACGCCACCTTGCAGACGAAACCGGAGGTCGCTCCGACCGTCGCGCCGGCCCGTTATACGGGCGGGGAGGTCCGCGAAACGCGCGACCTCATGGATGCGCAGCTGCTGCTCGGTTTCGAAGGTCGCGCCTATCACATGCGCGATTTCTATTGCTCCCAGATCCTCGCCAACATTCTTGGCGGCGGAATGTCGTCGCGCCTCTTCCAGGAAGTGCGCGAGACGCGTGGCCTTTGCTATTCGGTCTATGCCTTCCACTGGGGTTTTTCAGACACGGGCGTATTCGGCATCCATGCCGCCACCGGAGGAGAAAACCTGCCGGAACTGATGCCTGTGATCATCGAGGAATTGCGCAAGGCCTCGGAATCCATTGACCAGCAGGAGATCGATCGATCGCGGGCGCAGATTCGTGCGCAGTTGCTGATGGGCCAGGAAAGCCCGGCGGCGCGTGCGGGGCAAATCGCGCGACAGATGATGCTCTACGGGCGCCCGATCTCCAACCAGGAGATGATGGAGCGGCTCGAAGGGATCACGGTCGAACGGCTGACGGATCTTTCAGGCCGCCTGTTCTTCGATACGGTCCCTACCCTTTCGGCCATTGGACCGCTCGAACAGCTTGCGCCGATGGACGAGATATTGGGGGCTCTCGGCTCCGGCGGCGGCAGCAAGAAGATCAAGGCGGCCGGCTAAGGGCAGCCTCGGGGGCAGATGGGGTTTGCCGTCCGGCGCGAATGCCGGGCGCGTGGGGTTTTGTATGGCACGTTCGGTCTTTCGGTTTCTGTCCCGCCAGCCGGATACGCCGGAACTGACTGACGGAAAGTATCTTTTGCGGCTGCCCCGCATCGGCGATTTCGACCAATGGCACAGCCTTCGCAGTGGCAGCCGTCGCTTTCTTCAGCCATGGGAACCGACATGGCGAGCCGACGAACTGACGCGCCGCAGTTTCCGGACCCGCGTTATCCGTAGCGAGCAGGAGTTTCATTCCGGGCTGGCTGTGCCCCTGCTGATATTCGCCATGCCGAACGAAGAACTGTTAGGTGGATTGACGATAGGACTGATCCGGCGCGGTGCGGCCCAGGCCTGCATGATCGGATACTGGATGGGCGAACGACATTCCGGCCAAGGTCATATGTTTGCCGCACTTCGGATCGCTATTCCCTACATCTTCAAGGGGCTTGAGTTGCACCGGATCGAAGCAGCCTGTATTCCGGACAACGACAAGAGCATTCGTCTGCTCGAACGTGCCGGTTTCCAACGGGAAGGCCTGTTGCGGCAATACCTGAAGATCAACGGACAGTGGCGCGATCACGCGCTCTACGCCATGCTCGCGGACGCCGAGGGGAACGGGAACAAGCAGACCTGATGACAGTCCAATTCATACCGCCTTCGGCGCCGCTCCGGCGACTGGTCCAGATGCTCCTCGTCGTCATGGCGGCGCTGTGCGGCCTTGTTCCAGCGACGACCCATGCCGCCGAACCGGTGAAGATCGCCCGCGACGACACGGCGCTCGACCTGACCGCGACCACCGAAATCTACACCAATGAGGACGAGGCCTTTCAGGTGTCCACAGCCGCCGGCGCAGACGGCATAAGACGCCGCATCGAGGTGCGCGCGAGTTCGCCGACGCATCAGGGCGACTGGGCGGTGTTTGCGCTCGCGAATGTGTCGGAAGAACAGCTGGAGCGCGTCATCGTCGCACCGCATTTCAGGCTCGCGGGCTCGCGGATGTTCTGGCCGGACCTCGGGTCGCAGCGCATTATCGCCATCACGCCGTCCGAAGGCTTTGCGCTCGACCGTGTGTCGAGCCCCGACGCCGACGTTTTCCGGATCACGCTGAACCCGGGTTCAGTGATCACCTTCGTGGCGGAGCTTGCCACGCCCAACCTGCCTCAGATCTATCTCTGGGAACCGGACGTCTACAAGGACACCGTCAACGCCTTCACGCTCTATCGCGGCATCGTGCTCGGCATCGCCGGTCTTCTGGCGGTGTTCCTGACGATCCTGTTCGTGGTCAAGGGGACATCGATGCTGCCGGCGGCGGCGGCGCTTGCGTGGGCGGTGCTCGCCTATATCTGCGTCGACTTCGGCTTCATCGAGAAACTGATCACGATCACCGCCTCGGATCAAAGGATATGGCGAGCGGGCGCCGAAGTGGCGCTGGCGTCCAGCCTCGTCATTTTCCTGTTCACCTATCTGAACCTCAATCGCTGGCACGTGAACCTGGGCTACGCGACCTTCGCCTGGGTGCTCGGCCTCGGTCTGCTCTTCGGCGTGGCCATATACGACCCGTCGATCGCCTCCGGCATCGCGCGTCTCTCCTTCGCGCTCACCGCAACGGCCGGTATCATCCTGATCGTCTATCTCGGCTTCAACCGGTACGACCGCGCGATCCTTCTGGTGCCGACATGGGCCCTGATCCTCGTCTGGCTGTTCGGCAGCTGGCTGGCCGTCACCGGCCAGCTCGACAACGACATCATCCAGCCGGCGCTGGGTGGCGGCCTTGTCCTGATCGTCCTGCTGATCGGCTTCACGGTGATGCAACACGCGTTTGCGGGCGGCGCCTATCAGCAGGGGCTGTTCTCGGATCTCGAACGGCAATCGCTGGCGCTTACCGGCTCCGGCGACACGGTCTGGGATTGGGACGTTGCGCGTGACCGGGTGGTGACGAGTCCGGACGTCTCGGTCGCGCTCGGTCTTGCTCCCGGCTCGATGCACGGACCGGCCCGCAATTGGCTACCTCGTCTCCACCCCGACGATCGCGATCGGTTTCGCGCCACGCTCGATGTCTTGCTGGAGCACCGCAAGGGACGACTGAGCCACGAATTCCGGATTCGCGCGGAGGACGGTCACTTCCACTGGCTGAAAATCCGCGCCCGGCCCGTGATCGGCTCCAACGGCGAAGTGATCCGCTGCGTCGGGACGATCATCGACACGACCGAGCAGAAGAATTCCATCGACCGTCTTCTGGCGGACGCGATCCATGACAACCTCACCGGCTTGCCGAACCGCGAGGTGTTTCTCGACCGCCTGCAGTCAGCTCTGGCGCTTGCGCCCGGTGGCGATGTCGTGCGTCCGACCGTGATGGCGATCGACATCGACCGATACAAGCAGGTGAACGACAGCCTCGGCATCGCTGCCGGTGATAACATCCTGATCGCGCTGACGCGCCGCTTGCGGCGTCTTCTGAAGCCACAGGACACGCTCGCCCGGCTGACTGGCGACCAGTTCGGCCTGATCCTCCTGTCCGAGCGGGATCCCGCGAAGGTGGCCGACTTCGCCGATGCGATTTCAAAAGCTATTATGGTGCCGATCAATTTCGGCAATCGGGAGATCGTGCTGACGGCGTCGATCGGCCTCGTGTCCTGGGTCGACCAACAGGAGAGCGCGTCGAGCCTGTTGAACGATGCGGAACTTGCCATGTATCGCGCCAAGCGCGCCGGGGGCAACCGCGTCGAACCCTTCCGCCCGGCCTTCCGCACCGCGGGCACCGACCGTCTCCAGATCGAGACCGACCTGCGCCGCGCCATCGAGCGTCGGGAGCTGTCGATGGCCTACCAGCCGATCGTTCGGCTTTCCGACGGCGAGATCGCCGGTTTCGAGGCACTGATGCGCTGGGACCATCCTCGCCGCGGCAGTATTCCTCCAACGGAATTCGTGCCGATCGCGGAGATGTCGGACCTTATCGAACCGCTCGGAATGTTTGCCCTGGAGCGAGCGACCGCCGACCTTTCGGAGTGGGAGAAGGCGGTAGGGGATGCGCCGATCTTCGTCTCCGTCAACCTGTCGAGCGCGCAGCTCATCAGCACGGACCTCTACAATGATGTGAGGGCGATGCTGGCAAAGACCCAGTGCGACCCGAAGCGGATCAGGCTGGAGCTCACCGAGTCGGTCGTCATGGAAAATCCGGAGCAGGCGCGGCTCGTTCTCGACAAACTGAAAAGCACCGGTATCAGTCTTGCGCTGGATGATTTCGGCACCGGCGTCTCATCCCTCTCCTACCTGACGCGTTTCTCCTTCGACACGATCAAGCTCGACAAGGCGCTCGTCAACGACCCCAGCCCCAAGCGGGCGGTTTTGCTGCGCTCGATCATTGCCATGGCATCCGGCATGGAGATGGATGTCATCGCGGAGGGTATCGAGAGCGAGGAAGATGGCGAGGAGTTGATGAAGATGGGCTGTGCCTACGGCCAGAGCTATCTGTTCGGCGCGCCCGTCGGCGCCGATTCCATTCTTCGCCTGCTGAAGGAACGCTTCCCGCTCATGAAGCGTGCCTGAGGTCGGCTCGGCCCCTCTCAGGCGTGGCCGGCCTCGGTCGACAGCATCGCGGGATGAACGCCGAGAAGCGCAAGGGCGCGTTCGTATTTTCCATCGAGGCTCCGGTCGAAGATCAAATCCTCGGTTGCCGCACATGTGAGCCAGCCGTTGTTGGCAATCTCGAACTCCAGTTGCCCCGGACCCCAGCCGGCATAGCCGAGCAGCATGACCGCCCGGTTCGGGCCGCGCCCATCGGAAATCGCACGCACGATGTCTAGCGTCGCCGTCAGGGAAATATCGTCAGACACGGGGATGGAGGATTCGCTCAGATAGTCGTCCGAATGCAGCACGAAACCGCGCCCCGATTCCACCGGCCCGCCGGTTTGCACCGGAAAGCTGCGCGCTTCGTTCGGAAGCATGATCAAGTCTTCACGCGGCAGAAGATTGAGATGCGACACAACATCGGGAAAAGTCACCGATTGCGGGTGATTGATGATAAAGCCCATGGCACCGGCGGGAGAGTGGGCGCAGACATAAACGACCGCACGGGCGAAATTGCTGTCTGTCATCCCAGGCATGGCGATCAGAAACTGACCGTCCAAGAGGCCCCGTTCGCGATCCCTCTTAAACGTGGAGAATGCCATCGTACCTCCAGCCTGTTTGCGCTGTTCGTTGATCGAGAAATCCATCGTAGCCGCCGTTCAAAAGAGGATGAGGCATCCGCGTGGATCAATCAACCGAAAATGAAACAATTCGACAATCCGTGATTGGCTGCGCGGGGTCCCTTCCTCTAAATGCTTTGCCCATGAACACGTTCCAAAATTCCTTCATGCTGATCGCCGCGCTCTTTATCGGACCGATCGTCGCGCCGTCGGCTACGATCGCTGCCAGCAGCGACTGGGCCAAGAATGAAGGCGGGCGAATGCGGCTAGTGATCACCGCCACAGACCAGCCGGGGCGCTATGACGGCATGTTGCAGATCGAGCCGAAGCCCGGCTGGATGACATATTGGCGGGAGCCGGGCGACAGCGGGATACCGCCCGAGCTAACGTTCGATGAGCAAAGCGGCGTGCGCGTCACCGAGATGCGCTTTCCGGCTCCCAAGCGTATCGACAATGGGCCGGTCCGTGATCTGGGTTACGATCAAGCCGTATCCCTGCCCTTCCAGCTGGAAGCGCCCAAGGCCGCCGCCGGTCAACTGGTGACCGCACAGGCGTTTGTCGGTATCTGCCAGAATATCTGCATTCCGTTCCAGGCCGAGTTCCGGATCGAACTGCCTGTTGCTGCCGAAGCGATGGACGCTATCCAGGTCGCGCAGGCACGCCAGACGCTTCCGGAGGCTCCCTCGGATGAGTTCGGCATCGACGCCGTGCGGCGCGCCGATGACGGAAGCGGCCTCCTGATAGCGATGACACTGCCGAATTCAGAGCAAGCGCCGGTGCTGTATGTGACCGGCGGCGCCGGCATCGTCACCATGGACTCGCGGGTCGAGGACCGAAGCGACGGCACGGCGGTGCTCTTCGTGCCCATCACAACTCTCCCCGAGCACGGCGATCCCGAAGGGAAGATATGGCGAGTGCTTGCCATAGCCGGCGACCGCTCGATGGAAAGCCCGCTTGCCTTCGAGTGAGGCCTTTCTATATTCGCCGGCAGGCGCAAACACCGCGCCATTCATTCCTGGGGAGACACATATGACCATTGCAATAGGCGATCGGCTGCCGGAAGCCACATTCAAGGAGAAGACAGCGGACGGTACGGTCGATGTCACGACCGAACAGCTCTTCAAGGGCAAGCGCGTCGTGCTCTTCGCCGTACCCGGCGCCTTCACGCCGACCTGCTCTCTCAACCACCTGCCTGGCTATCTCGAAAACCGCGACGCGATCCTGGCGCGCGGCGTGGACGACATCGCGGTCGTGTCCGTCAACGACGTTCATGTCATGGGCGCGTGGTCTCAGCACTCGGGCGGTATGGGCAAGATCCATTTCCTCGCCGACGGAAACGGAACGTTCACGAAGGCCATCGGCCTGGATATCGATCTGTCCGCGGGTGGGCTCGGCGTCCGCTCCAAGCGTTATTCCATGCTGGTCGACGATGGCGTCGTGACGTCGCTGTCGATCGAGGACAGCCCTGGTCAGGCGACCGTTTCGGCCGCTGCCGCGATGCTTGAGCAGCTCGCCAAGTAGGAGCCAGAGACAAAAGAAGTTGCGGCGGCGGAAAATCCGCCGCCTTTTTTATAGTTCCATGTCGAAGACCAGAATACCCGACAGTCCGCCATCGGTGGCGCTTACGATGCGATCGCCGACAGCCTGATGTTTCGGATGCGTCAGATAATAGTCGCGGACCTTTGCGTCCTCAAATGTCACGATGAACCCATCGTCGTAGCCGCTACTCAATCCCTCGGGCGAGACGTTGGCGCCGTAGCGGAAGTCGACAATGCCGGGGATATCGTCCCGCAAGGCCGCGATGCCATCGTATAACGACTGTTTCTCGGCGTCGGACACGGCGGCTTTGAACCGCAGGAATACGCAATGCTGAATCATGGATGTCTCCCTCGCCTTGTTGTTGGCGGCAGGATAGGGAGAAAGATCAGGATGGCAAGGCGCCAAATGGGCGGCATGACGACAAGCACTATTTGCCCTGGAGCAGAGCCCGGCCGAGATTGGGTTTCTTGAACGGTTCCATGCCCTTGCGGGCAAGCTCGTCAGCCCGCTCGTTTTCCGGATGACCGGCATGGCCCTTGACCCAGTGCCACTTGACCTTGTGGCGCTGGTTGGCGGCGTCCAAAGCCTGCCAGAGTTCGCCATTCTTGACCGGCTTCTTGTCGGCGGTTTTCCAGCCGTTCTTCTTCCATCCGAAGATCCACTTGGAGATGCCGTCCATTACATACTTGCTGTCTGTATAAAGATCGACCTCGCAAGCGTCCTTCAGCGCATTCAGCGCGGTGATGGTGGCGAGCAGCTCCATGCGGTTGTTGGTGGTCTGCGCCTCGCCGCCGGAGAGTTCCTTTTCGACCTCGCCATAACGCAGCACCGCACCCCAGCCGCCAGGGCCGGGATTGCCCGAGCATGCTCCATCGGTGAAGATATCGACGTGCTTCATGATGTCAGTCCGTATTCTGCGCTCGAGGCAATCTGGCGATGAAAGCGGAGTTTCCGGAGATATTCGAGCGGGTCCTTCTTCACGACCAATGCGCCCGCCGGCGTCGTCAGCCAGTCATAGAGGCGCGTGAGGAAGAACCGAAGCGCCGATCCGCGCGACAGGATGGGAAGGGCCGTGACTTCCGCCTCAGACAAAGGTCGGACCGATTGGTAACCCTCGATCATCGCCATGCCTTTGGTGATGTTGTAGGCGCCATCCTTTTCGAAGCACCAGGCATTGATGCAGATCGACAGGTCATAGACGAGGAAGTCGTTGCAGGCGAAATAGAAGTCGATGAGACCAGAAAGATCGTCGCCCAGGAAGAAGACGTTGTCCGGGAACAGATCGGCATGGATCACCCCGGCCGGCAGATCCCGCGGCCATTTCGCTGCCAGGAAGGCGATCTCTGCGCCGATCTCCTCTTCCAGCCCCTGCTCAACCTCGTCGGCCCGATCCCTCGATTTCGCCCACAAGCTTTTCCAGCCGTCAAGCGAGAGGGCGTTTGGCCGTGTCAGAGGGAAGCCCTCGCCGGCGACATGCATTTTGGCCAGCGCAATGCCGACCTCGCGGCAGTGCCTTGCCTCCGGCTTTCTGAGCCACATGCCTTCGAGGAAAGAGATCAGCGCCGCCGGACGGCCGGAGAGCTCGCCCAGCAACTGCCCGTCATGGCGCGGCAAGGGCAGCGGGCAGTTCAGGCCGCGATCGGCGAGATGGTGCATCAACCCGAGAAAAAATGGCAGATCGTTCTTCTCTACACGCTTTTCGTAAAGCGTCAGGATGAGTGGTCCCTTGGTCGTGTGCAGCAGGAAATTCGAGTTCTCGACGCCTTCGGCGATGCCCTTGTAGGACAAGAGATCGCCAGTGTCATACTCCGCCAGAAAGGCCTTGAGATCGGTTTCGGTGATGTCGGTGTAAACTGCCACGTGATCGAAATTCCCGCTGTCCGTTTCCTGCCGCCGGTATAATAGCTGAAGCCATACACACGGGGATGGATGAGTGCCAGCCTTTCAGCGACAAGAGGCACAGGAAATGGATTGGGGTTCACGAAAGACGCCGCGTGATAGGTCTACGCAGAACGCGCGTACCCGCGGCCATTCCCATCATTCTCGTCGTTCCGGACCTGACGTATGGCTGCCTGCGCCAGGAAGCCAGATCGGGTCAGCCCATTCGCTTCCGCGTAGGCATCGATCTGCTTCAGGACATCCTCAGGGAGGGTGATATTCAGCCGAACGGCTTTCTTCGCTTCCGTCTTCAACGAAATCAGCACGGCAACCGCGTCTTTATGGACAGGATCCGCCATAACTGCCTCAAGAGAGGACGGTTCAGGAATGGCCTCGCCATCCTCGATCATTCCATCGACATGAAGGCCAAGGGCCTCTTCCGCCATGCGGCGCGCATCGTCGAGATCTGTACCCGCCGTCACGACGCCCGGGAAATCGGGAAAGGATACGCCATAGTCACTGTCGGCTTCCTTGCGGATCAGCCCGATATAGTTTCGCATTTGCTCACCTCAGCTTAAGTCCGGACTGTTTCTCGATACTGCGGAGCGTGCCGATCGGTATGTCTCGCTTCGGATGTGGCACCGTTACCCGTCCTAGCTTGGAAGCATGCTTGAACTGGACATGGCTGCCTCTGGTCGCCACCTCGTACCAGCCATCGGCCTTTAATGCAGAGATCACGGCAGAACTCTTCATTCCACATCTATACACATAAGTGTGTATCGTTTCAATCCAGATTAGGCCGGAGACAAAATCACCCGTTCACCCAGGCCATGTCTTCGTGAGTCAGTTCCAGATCTCGCAGTTCGCGGTTCACGAGGAAGTGCTCGTTCTCGATCGAGAACTCGGCCAGTTCGATGGTGGAATCATAGCGCGCCTTGAAGGCTTCGATGATCTCGTTGACGATCACCTCGGGCGCAGAGGCGCCGGCGGAAAGGCCGAGCGTGGCAACCGTGCCAATCGCATCCCAATCGATCTCGGCGGCGCGCTGGACGAGAAGCGACTGCTTCGCGCCGGCCCGCAAGGCGACCTCGACGAGGCGCTTCGAGTTGGAGGAGTTCGGCGCTCCGACGATCAGGAACAGATCGCAGCCGGGCGCCGCCTGCTTCACCGCCTCCTGGCGGTTGGTGGTGGCGTAACAAATGCTGTCGGCGGACGGCGCCTGCAGGTTCGGAAACCGCTCCTGCAGCCTTGCTATGACGCCTGCCGTGTCATCGACGGAGAGCGTCGTTTGCGTAACAAAACCGAGATTGTCGGGATCGACGGGTTCATAGACATCCGCATCCTCAACGGTCTCGACGAGCGAGACGGTACCTTCCGGCAACTGCCCCATGGTGCCGATCACCTCCGGATGCCCGGCATGGCCGATCAGGACGACATGGCGGCCAAGACGCTGGTGGCGCATGGCCTGCTTGTGGACCTTGGAGACCAGCGGACAGGTGGCGTCGAGATAAAACAGATTCCGCGCCTTGGCATCTTCCGGCACCGATTTCGGCACGCCGTGGGCGGAAAACACGACCGGCTGGTTGCGATGCTCCTCGGGGATCTCGTCGAGTTCCTCGACGAAGATCGCACCCTTGGCCTCCAGCCCCTCGACGACATAGCGATTGTGGACGATTTCGTGACGGACATAGACAGGCGCCCCATATCCCTTGAGCGCGAGAACGACGATCTGGATTGCGCGGTCGACGCCGGCGCAAAACCCGCGAGGGCCGCAGAGACGGATCGTCAGTTTCGGTCGTGTTACGTTCACATTCATCAAAGGCCTGCCAGCAGCACGGAAAGAAGGGCGACAAACGCTGGGAGAGCCTGGATGTAGAGGATCTTCCTCGATGCCGTCGCGCTTCCATATAGGCCCGCAACCACGACACATCCAAGAAAAAACAGCTTGAGCTGAAATGCGAAATCCGGCGACGGATGAAGGAGCGACCAGAAGAGACCGGCGGCGAGGAAGCCGTTATATAGCCCCTGGTTGGCTGCAAGCGTGCGTGTCGCCTCGGCCTGGAGCGGCTTCATGCCGAACGCTTTCAAGCCGGCCGGCTTGGTCCAGAGAAACATCTCGAGAACGAGAATGTAGACGTGCTCAAGCGCTATAAGTGCCACCAGAATGGCTGCAACGATATCCATGAAATTCCCCCATTATTCTCAAATCAAACGTCATGCTTTCGGCGCCGGACGAAAGAGACCGTAGCCACGAGTGCCAGCGCGAAGGCAAGCCCGTACCAGGTGATCGCGTATTGGAGATGATTGTTGGGCAGGTCGATCTGCGTCACGCCCCCGATCGGCAGGCCGCCCGGAACCGGCGTATCGTCGGCATCCAGGAAAAACGGCAGGACGCTCTCCTCGGAGAGGCCGACCGATACGGCCATCTGCCCCAGATCCTTCCAGTAGAAGATGTTCTTTGCCGGGTCGTTATCAGGCACGAGGAAACCAGGTTTTTCCGCGAGGCGGCTGCGTGCCAGCCCGGCAATCCTTTGCTCCCCCCCAACCAGGCCAGCCTCGCGGGTTTCGGGAGGCTTGTTGTCATACGGCACGAAACCGCGATTGACGAACAGATAGCGGCCGTCAGCAAGTTGCAGCGGCGTATAGACGTAATAGCCGGCTTGGCCATTGTATGTGGCGAGAAAATGCCGCTCCCGATCATGCAGGAAAAGGCCGGATGCCAGCATCGCCCTGTAATCGATATCCTCGCCCGCAGCGACAAGACGCTCTATCTCGGTGACATCGACCGGCGGCGCGGTTCGCCGCGCCTCGATATCGGCAACCAGCCTCTCCTTCCAGTGCAGGCGCTGCACCTGCCACGTGCCGAGCGACAGTAGGATCGCCATCGCGAGCGGGAGCAGGATAACGGCCAGCCAGAGGCGCAAACGCGGGCGCCGGCTCGCCTGCCCTTCGACAGCATCATCCACGATCGATCGTTCCTTGGCTCGCGTTGTGTTTGTACTGCATCGCCACCAGCAATGCCTTGATGGTCCGTAGAAGCCAGAGCGAAACGATGATCGCCAGCGGTCCGAACACGACGAAATGCACCCACACAGGCGGCTGGAAGGTCAGCTCCGTCCAGACCGCGAGACCGACGACAAGCAGGTCAGCGAGAAGAATGACGAAGATCGCTGGGCCGTCGCCTGAATCGATGAAGGAATAGTCGAGGCCGCAATTGGCGCAACGCGGCTTCAACTTCGTGAGACCGTCGAAGAGCTTGCCGTTGCCGCAGCGGGGGCAGCTCGCCGAGAGCCCGGCGCGGACCGGGTCGACCGGTGCGAAATGTGCGTTGTCGTCATGCATATCTTCTATCCGTATCCGGCTCCCGAGGAGCGCTTGGCGTTTGCCGTAACGGTTATACGCTCCGCCAGCCAAACCGCAAATGCGACAGCATGTTCCGATCCCGTCAGAGCGACGGAAATGGAAACGGCGCCCGCAGGCGCCGCTTTCTGTTTCGTTATCCGTGCCTCAGTGGGCGAGCGGAGCACCCCAACCACCCCAGATGTAAATGGAGAAGAAGAGGAACAGCCAGACCACGTCGACGAAGTGCCAGTACCAGGCCGACGCTTCGAAACCGAAGTGCTGCGTCGGCGTAAAGTGGCCGGCGAGTGCGCGGAAGAGGCAAACCAGAAGGCAGACGGTACCGACGAACACGTGGAAGCCGTGGAAGCCCGTGGCCATGAAGAAGGTGGCGCCGTAGATCGAGTTTTTGAAATCGAACGGGGCGTGCATGTATTCGTAGATCTGAACGAACGAGAACAGGACACCAAGGAGCACCGTCAGAACGAGGCCATAGACGAGGCCCTTGCGGTCGTTATGCAGCAGCGCATGGTGCGCCCAGGTAACGGTCGTGCCGGACAGAAGCAGGATGACCGTGTTGTAGAGGGGCAGATGCCAGGGATCGAGAACCTCGATACCGACGGGCGGCCACTGACCGCCGGTAAACTCGACGCGGCTCGCCTGGATGGCTTCGTTGGCATAGATGCTCGCATCGAAGAAAGCCCAGAACCAGGCCGCGAAGAACATCACTTCCGACGCGATGAACATGATCATGCCGTAGCGCAGGTGCAGCGACACGACACGGGTATGGGCGCCTTCATGGGCTTCCTTCACCGTATCCGTCCACCAGCCGATCATGGTGTAGAGCACCAGAGCGAGGCCGATGAAGAACACCCACGGGTTGGCCATTTCCAGGCCGAACAGCTTGAATGACCCGCCATGAAGGTAGCGCATGTAGCCGACGCCACCGAAGGTCAAAAGGAAGGCGCCAAGCGAGCCAAGCAGCGGCCAGGGGCTCGGGTCGATAATGTGGTAGTCGTGATTTTTCTGATGCGCGTCGGCCATGTCAGCAATCCCCGAAGTGTCTCTCTCCAGACCCGGCAAGCCGGGCCCCATCTCATTTAAAGTTTTCCGGTATCACCGGCCTGGTCCACCGGCAAGGCAGCTACCGGCTTCTCCGTTTCATGCGGATAGAATGTATAGGACAGCGTTATCGTCCCTATGCTCTTGGTTTCCGGAGTCGATGCGATATCGGGATCCACGAAGAACAGGACCGGCATCTCCATCGTCTCGCCCGGCTGCAACGTCGTCTCGGTGAAACAGAAGCACTGAATCTTGTTGAAGTAGGCGGCGGCTTCCATCGGCGTGACGTTGAAGATCGCCTGCCCCGTCACCGGTTCGCTGGATTTGTTGGTGGCTGTGTACATCACTTCCACCGTCTCGCCGATCCGCGGCTCGATCGACCGCTGGACCGGCTTGAACTCCCAGTTCAGGCCGTTGGATACATTCGCATCAAAGGTGACCTTGATGGTCTTGTCGAGGATCACGCCCGATGCCTGCTCGACCCGCTGCGTCGTGCCATTATAGCCCGTCACCTGACAGAACAGCCGGTAAAGCGGAACCGCTGCATAGCTCATTCCGACCATGCCGCCAACGAACGCCACGCAGCACAGCATCACCGTGGTGTTGCTGCGTTTTTGCTTTGCTGTATTCGCGGGAGCATCGGTCATTTTTTGCCTCACTGTCCCATGTTGCCGATCTTGACCAGCGTGATGAGATAGAACGCTACGACCAGAGCCCCAAGCACGATGCCGAGCGCGATGTTGCGCCCGCGACGGGACTTCTTCTGACGTTCATTGAGTTCAACGGTTTCCATCATGCACCTCCGAGCATCGCGATGAGCGACACGACGTAGTGATCGACCAGAAGGCCGGAGAAGATTGCGAAGAGATAGAGGATCGAGAAGCCGAACAGCTTCTTTGCCGGGATCATCTTCTCGTCGCCGTCCGGCATCCGCCAGACGGCGATGGAACAGAGCACGAGACCGACACCAAGCGCCGCAGCAAAAATACCATAGCCGATGCTCGAAAGCCCGGTAAAGGAAGGAACCACCGCGAGGGCGGCCGTCAAGACGGCGTAGATGAATATCTGCGTCTTCGTCGCAGCCTCACCGGCGACGTTTGGCAGCATAGGAACGCCGACGGCGCCATAGTCGCGCATCTTGAACAGGGCGAGCGCCCAGAAATGCGCGGGTGTCCAGAAGAAGATGATGAGGAACAGGACGATGCTGTCGATCGACACGCCGCCCGTAACGCAGGCCCAGCCGATCATTGGCGGGAAAGCGCCTGCCGCACCGCCGATGACGATATTCTGCGACGTGGAACGCTTCAGCCACATCGAGTAGACGACGGCGTAGAAAAAGATGGTGAAGGCGAGCAGTCCGGCCGAGATCCAGTTAACCGCCAGACCGAGGATGGCAACGGAAAAACCCGAGAGGATCAAGCCGAATGCGAGCGCCTCACGCGGCTCGATGCGACCCGCGGGGATCGGGCGACGCGCGGTACGGGTCATCACCGCATCGATATCGGCATCGTACCACATATTGAGCGCGCCGGATGCACCTGCGCCAACCGCGATGCAGACGATCGCAATCGCCGCCAAAACCGGATGGAGGCTGCCAGGCGCGAGAACGAGGCCCGCGAACGCGGTAAACACGACCAGCGACATGACCCTCGGCTTGAGAAGCTCGATGAAATCTCGCGCACCGGCTTCCGACAGGCGCAGATCGCCCTGTCCGCCCAGCACTTCGCAATCGTCGATGACCGTCATTCAGAATTCCAATACGCTTTGCCGGAGGACGCCGCCGCATCTCGTAAAGAGTGCGGCGGCGGCTTATTCGGTCTTACTTGATCCGGGGAAGCTGTTCCCACTGGTGGAACGGCGGCGGCGATGACAGCTGCCATTCCAGCGTGGTCGCACCTTCGCCCCACGGATTGTCGCCGGCGACACGCTTCTTGGCAAAGGCCTCGAAGACGCAGGCGAGGAAGATCAACACGCCGACACCCGAGATATAGGAGCCGATCGAGGACACGTAGTTCCAGCCGGCGAAGGCATCCGGGTAGTCGATGTAGCGGCGCGGCATACCGGCCAGCCCCAGGAAGTGCTGCGGGAAGAAGACCATGTTCACGCCGATGAACATGACCCAGAAGTGCAGCTTGCCGAGGAACTCGTTGTACATGTAGCCGGTCATCTTCGGGAACCAGTAGTACCAGCCCGCAAAGATGGCGAAGACGGCGCCCAGCGACAGAACGTAATGGAAGTGGGCCACAACGTAGTAGGTGTCGTGCAGCGAGCGGTCGAGACCGGCGTTGGCGAGCTGAACGCCCGTGACACCACCGACGGTGAACAGGAAGATGAAGCCGATCGCCCAGACCATCGGAGTGCGGAAGGTCAGCGAGCCGCCCCACATCGTCGCGATCCACGAGAAGATCTTGATGCCGGTCGGAACCGCGATCACCATGGTTGCGAAGAGGAAGTAGCGCTGCGCGGCGAGCGACAGGCCGACGGTGTACATATGGTGCGCCCACACTACGAAGCCGACGGCGCCGATCGCGACCATGGCGTAGGCCATGCCGAGGTAGCCGAACACCGGCTTCTTCGAGAAGGTGGCGATGATGTGGCTGACGATGCCGAAGCCGGGCAGGATCAGGATGTACACTTCCGGGTGACCGAAGAACCAGAACAGGTGCTGGAACAGGATCGGGTCACCACCGCCTTCCGGCGAGAAGAATGCCGTGCCGAAGTTACGGTCGGTGAGCAGCATCGTGATGCCACCGGCAAGCACGGGAAGCGACAGAAGCAGCAGGAACGCGGTGACCAGAACGGCCCATGCGAACAGCGGCATCTTGTGGATGGTCATGCCCGGAGCGCGCATGTTGAGGATCGTCGTGATGAAGTTGATCGCACCGAGGATCGACGCGGCACCCGCGACGTGAAGCGCGAAGATGGCGAGATCGACCGCCGGTCCCGGCTGACCCGAGGTCGCCAGGGGCGGATAAAGCGTCCAGCCGCCACCGACACCATAGGCGCCGGCCGGACCTTCGACGAACATCGACAGAAGCAGCAGGATGAAGGCCGGGACGGTGAGCCAGAACGAGATGTTGTTCAGGCGCGGGAAAGCCATGTCAGGCGCGCCGATCATGATCGGGATCATCCAGTTGGCGAAACCGCCGATCAGCGCGGGCATGACCATGAAGAAGATCATGACGAGCGCGTGCGCCGTGGTGAACACGTTGTACATGTGCTTGCCGCCATCGATGGCAGCATCACCCTCAAAGCCATAAACCATGGCGGCCAGGCCGTGGAAGATCTGGATACCCGGGTCCTGCAGTTCCGCACGCATCGCGATCGACAGGAGCGCGCCGATGATGCCGGCGGTGATTGCGAAGATCAGGTAGAGAGTCCCGATATCCTTGTGGTTCGTGGAAAAGAACCAACGGGTGAAGAAACCCGGCTTGTGATCATGGTGATCGTCATGCGCATGGTGCGCGTGTTCGTCGTGGGCAACAGGTCCGGCCATTGTCCTCACTCCCTCAGTTCGAAACGTTGTCTGCGACCTGCACCGACGCATCGGTGCCGTCCACGGCGGCCATCAGGGCCTTGTTGGCCTCACCGAGGTTGCCGGCGGCAGCCTGGAGCCAGGCGCTGTACTGGTCTTCCGACACGATACGGATCGCGATCGGCATGAACGCATGGTCCTTGCCGCAAAGCTCCGAACACTGGCCGTAGAAGAGACCCTCGCGCTCAGCCTTGAACCAGGTTTCGTTCAGACGACCCGGAACCGCGTCGATCTTCACGCCGAAGGACGGCATGGCGAACGCATGGATGACGTCGGTGGGCGCTGCGGTCACAAGAAGACGAACAGTCTTGCCGACCGGCAGAACCAGCTCATTGTCCACGGCCAGCAGCCGAGGATAGGTTGCGACATCAACCTTGCCTGCCGCGGCGCGGTCTTCGTCCTTCAGCAGGTAGCTGTCGAACGAAACGGCATTTTCGCCTTCATACTCGTAGCTCCAGAGCCATTGGGTGGCGGTCGCCTTGACCGTGATGTCCGGATTGCTCGGGATCGTCAGCTGCGCGGTCAGCAGGTTAAAAGACGGGATCGCGAAAAACAGAAGAACGAGAACCGGGCCAACGGTCCAGACGATCTCGATCATCGTATTGTGGCTCGTCTTCGACGGGACCGGGTTGGCCGCAGCGCGGAAGCGCATCACCACGACGATCAAAAGCACGAGCACGAAGATCGTGATCGGTACGATGAACCAGAGCGTATACTGTTCGAACCAACGAATCTGCTCCATGATCGCGGTCGCGGCGGGCTGAAGACCCATCTGCCACGGGTATGGCTGGTCGGCATTCGCGCCGGATGCAAAAAACAGACAGATCAGCGTGGTAAACGCTGCAAGGGCCCTGTTCGTCACTTTAATTCACTCCCCACGTGCGTTTGATCCATATCAAATGGAAACGCGAATTCCATGCTAGGTTCGTCGTTTCAAATCATAGTTTGGCTCCAATCGCAATATACCGCCGGCGGCCCATCTTCGCCAAACTTGCAATCGGTCAAATCCGGCCCAGCCAAGTGCGTCAAATTGCCTCTCCCGCAACTCACAATCACCAAATTCGATCCCGGCGACGTCCCAATTATGCCGTGATCGGCTGGAAAAGGGGGCTCGGGGCTTTTCAACGCGCCGCCCCGGCGACAAGAATACGGCCGATGATTCGTTTTCCAGAGGTTCCCATGTTTTTGACCGGATTGGCACGGCGCGGCGTCGCGATTGCCCTGGCCGCGTCGTTTGGCCTGGCGCCGGCCGCGGCTCAGCAAGCGCAGCCGGGGACGATTCGCTCGAACCATGGTGCATGGTCCGTGATCTGCGATACTCCTGCCGGCTCGACCGTCGAGCAGTGCGCGCTGATGCAGAACGTCATCGCCGAGGATCGTCCGGAGGTCGGCCTTTCGGTCGTGGTGCTGAAGACAGCCGACCGCAAGGCTCGGATCCTGCGCATCCTGGCGCCTCTCGGCGTGCTGCTGAAGGACGGAATGGAGCTCTATGTCGACGGCAACAACATCGGCCGCGCCTATTTCACCCGCTGCTTCTCCGAAGGCTGCTACGTCGAAGTGGAGATCGACGAGGAGTTGATGAAGATTCTTCGGGCCGGCAAAAGCGCGGTCTTCGCGCTCCGCGAGTCGGCCGATCAGGATCGCGTCGGCATACCGATCGAACTCGTCGGCTTCGCCGAAGGTTACGATATCCTGCCCTGACCATGCCTTGCCCCTGGGGTTCATCGCGCCTACATGGGTCTCAACCCAGGAGACGATGATGACGAGCGACCTTCTTACTCTGTTTGATTGCGACGAGACCACCCTCACCCGACGGGTCGCCGAAGCGCTAGACGGAGCCGACGATGGCGAACTGTTTGTAGAGCACGCCCAATCGGAATCGCTGACCTTCGACAACGGTCGCATGAAGGGCGGCAGCTTCAACACGGACCAGGGCTTTGGCTTGCGTGCCGTCGCGGGTGAAGCCGTCGGCTATGCGCATGCCGGCGATCTTTCAGTCGCAGCGCTCAGCCGCGCGGCCGATGCGGTGGGCGCGGTAACGCGCGGCTATTCCGGCTCCTATGCAGCCGCTCCGCAGCGGACGAACACAAAACTCTATACCGATGAAAACCCGATCGGTTCTCCGAGCTTCGAGGAGAAAGCGAAGCTGCTTGCCGAGATCGATGCCTACCTTCGGGACAAGGATCCGAAGGTGCGACAGGTCAGCGCCTCGATCGCAGCCAGCTGGCAGGTCGTCGAAATTCTTCGGGCGGATGGTCACCGGGTGCGGGATATACGGCCGATGACCCGGATCAACGTCTCCGTCGTTGCCGGCGACGGTGATCGTCAGGAAAGCGGATCCTACGGGACTGGCGGACGTGTCGCGTTTTCCGATTTCCTGACCGAGGAAAGCTGGAGGCTCGGGGCCGACGAAGCCTTGCGCCAGGCGCTGGTCAACCTTGAAGCAGTCGACGCCCCCGCCGGCACCATGGACGTCGTTCTCGGCGCCGGCTGGCCGGGCGTCATGCTGCACGAAGCGGTCGGCCATGGACTGGAAGGCGACTTCAATCGCAAGAAGACCTCCGCATTTGCGGACCTCATGGGTGAGATGGTCGCCTCGCCCGGCGTGACCGTTGTCGATGACGGCACGATCGACAGCCGGCGCGGCTCCATCACCGTCGACGACGAAGGCACACCGTCGGCCTACAACGTGCTGATCGAGAACGGTCGCCTCGTCGGCTATATGCAGGACCGACAGAATGCCCGCCTCATGGGAATGAAGCCGACCGGCAACGGACGTCGTCAGGGCTATTCGCACCAGCCGATGCCGCGCATGACGAACACCTACATGCTTTCGGGCGACAAGACGCCCGAGGAGATCATTTCCTCCGTGAAGAAGGGAATCTATGCCGTGTCGTTCGGCGGCGGCCAGGTGGATATCACCTCGGGAAAGTTCGTGTTCGGCTGCACGGAGGCCTACCTGATCGAGAACGGCAAGATCGGCGCGCCGGTGAAGGGTGCGATGTTGATCGGCAACGGTCCCGACGCCATGAAGCGGATTTCCATGATCGGCAACGACATGTCGCTTGACCGCGGCATCGGCAATTGCGGCAAGGCCGGCCAATGGGTCCCCGTTGGCGTCGGCCAACCGCATCTGCGGATGGATCAGGTGACGGTGGGCGGCACGAAGGCTTGAGAGAAAACGCCCTCGTTCCCGAATTTGCCGTAACCGACTGGAAAGCCAGCCGGTCGTTCTACGTGGATGTGATCGGCTTTACCGTCGCCTATGAGCGACCGGAGGAAGGCTTCTGCTTCCTTCGACTGGGCGATGCACAACTCATGATCGACCAGATTGGCGCCGGTCGCACCTTCGAGCTTTTGGAAGCTCCTCTTGAAAAACCTTTGGGTCGAGGCCTGAACGTCCAGATACGGGTGCCGGATGTGTGGGTGATTATCGATCGGCTGAGCTCAGCCGGGATCTCGCTTTACATACCACTCGAAGAACGATGGTATCGCCGCGATGATGCCGAGGTCGGCAACCGGCAGTTCGTCGTTGCCGATCCGGATGGCTATCTGCTGCGGCTGTTCGAGGATCTGGGCGAGCGACCCTTGACGGATCGCTTCTAAAAGCGTGGGCCTTCAGCTTATTGATAGGGCGTTTCGTAAGGGCTAGGTCACCCCTGCACAGCGAGGCACGCCATCGAACGCTTCTTGAGCGTCGCACATGCGGCCCATGCGTCGTCCTTGTCGGAAAAACCGACGAAACGGGCTCGGTAGAGGGTTTTGCCGCCGGTATCGACCGCCTCGGTGTAGGTCTGCAGTCCCGAAAGGGGACCGCCGACTTCGGACTGGACGCGGCTTAAAAGGTCGAGCGCAGCCTGCTTCGTTTCCGCCGCCGCGATCTGGATCTGCCAGCCACCGGCGGGCGGTGATAGCACCGCTTCGGTGGCCGTCTGCCGCGACAGCGTCGCAGAAGCTGCGGCCTCTCCGGCATAGGCTGTCTCGATGCGGGCGGTCGGGACGGGCGCATTCGCCTCGGCCATGCCAATGACGGCAGCGATTCTGTCGTGGCGCGGCGTCGGAACGGGCACGTTGTCACCAAGACGGGCGAGCACGGCCGACGCCGAGCCGGAACTCGCTACGAGGCGCGAGCCTCCCGACGCTTGCCCGATATAGCCGTCGATCAGGTTCTCCATGATCTTGTCGCGGCTCTTTGCCGTGCGGCCACCCATCACGACCCCGATCACACGACGATCGCCCTTGCTAACCGCGCTCACCAGATTGAAGCCAGAGGCATTGGTGTAGCCGGTCTTGATGCCGTCCATACCGCGATAGCGATACATGAGATTGTTGTGACCACGGATTGTTTTGCCCCGGAAGGCGAAGCTCTTGGTGTTGAAGAGCTTGTATTCCTCCGGAAAATCCCGAAGCAGCGCTACACCCAGCGTGGACATATCGCGAGCCGTCGTTACCTGCCGCTTGTCGGGAAGACCGGAGGCGTTGCGGAACACGGTGCGCGTCATTCCAAGCGCCCTCGCCCGCTCCGTCATCATTTCCGCAAACTGGCTTTCGGTGCCGCCGAGCTTTTCCGCCAGCGCGGCCGCGGCATCGTTCGCGGAGACGACGATCAAGGCCATGACGGCCTCGCGGACGGTGATGGAATCGCCGGGTTTCACCCACAGCTTGGTTGGCGGCCGGGCGGACGCGTGTTTCGAAAACGGGACCTTGCTGCTCCAAGACAACTTGCCGCGGCGGATCGCGTCATAGGTCATGTAAAGCGTCATCATCTTCGTTAGGGAGGCCGGGTGATTGAGCTCATCGGGATTTTCCGAGGCAAGAACACGACCGGTTCGAGCATCGAGCAGAAGTTGGGCGCTGCCTGCCAAAGCCAACTGGGGTGCAAGAACCAATGCAGCAAGGCAGGATACGGCGATCAACAGCTTCTTCATACGTCCCCTCAATCCGGAAAATATCGATTGTGGCCGGCGATCGCCGGCGAGCCGGCCTACCGGCCAAAATGGGCATGCGGGGTGCAGTAGTGCCAAAATGGGGCAACAATCGCACGGAAACGCGGTCTCAAATTGTTACGGTTAAAAATGCGTAAATATCCTTGCGCGAAGACTGTGGCCGATACAATCGGACGAAAGTCCTAATCGCTGCACCATCGCAGCCGTTTCGCGATGGCCAAAATCTTCGGCGGTGAAGATTTCCGCGCTCCGGAAAAAAAGCGCTTTACCTCAACGGCACTCGAGGTTGTAGCGTCCGCCATCAGTGCAGAGGAATGACATGATGGATCAACGGAGTGAACAGGCAGCGGCGGCAACAGCCGGTGACGAGTTGCGGGCAGGCTGGGCGGAACTCCTGGAACCGCGGTACGCTCTGACAACCTTGATGCTCTGCATCGGCGTGGCTCTCTATGCCTTCAATGGTTTCCTCGTCTCGACCGTGCTGCCAAGCGCAGTTGCGGAACTCGATGGCGCCTCCCTCATTTCCTGGTCGCTCAGCCTCTATCTGGCTGCCTCGATCGTTGCCGGCGCATGCGCCGCGCTCCTCAAGATGCGGTATGGCGCGAGAGCGACGCTTGTCGGCGCGGCGATCATCTTTCTCGGCGGAACCCTGATCGCCGGAACGGCGTCCGACATGCCGACCATGCTGGGTGGACGATTGTTGCAAGGCTTCGGGGAAGGTCTGGTGGCCGCCCTTTGCTATGCACTCATACCGGATATGTTTCCTGAACGCCTCGTCCCCAAGGTGTTCGGGGTGGAGGCCGGCGTCTGGGCGGCGGCGGCCTTCGGAGGACCGGTTGCTGCCGGTCTGCTGACCGAACACGTTTCCTGGCGCATGGCATTCCACGTCAACCTGCCGATTATACTGCTGTTTCTCGCGCTGGCGGTGTTGATTGCGCCGAAAAGAGAAACCGGCGCCGCGCCGCGACCACTCCGGCTGCCGGGGTTGCGCCTCATCATTCTGTCATTCGCTCTTGGTGCAGTGATGCTTGCCGCGATTGCCGGCACGATCAGCGCGTCGGCGGCACTGATCATCGCATCGGCACTGGCCATCCTCCTGCTCATCCGGATCGACCGGCGCTCCGGTGCTTCCTCCATACTTCCAACCGCCGCCTTCTCCACAAGCGGCCTGCCCGGCCTCACCCTCTGGATCGTCTTCCTGATGGCCGTGGCGCAGGCGACAAGCAGCGTTTATCTGGTGTTCGCCCTGCAGAACCTTTTCGGTTTCTCACCCACGCTGGCCGGAGCGATCGGAGCGTTGATGGCGATCTGCTGGAGCGTGTCGGCCATCCTCGTCGCCCACGTTTCAGGCGTCGGCCAGCAGCGGCAGACCCTCTGGGCCGGGCCGATGCTTCAGGTCGTCGGATTGATCTGCATCCTGATCGGTATCTCCGGCGGATGGCTGGCGGCGATCATCGCCGGACAGATTTTCATCGGCAGCGGCTTCGGTATCAGTTGGGCCTTCATCAGCCAGACATCGATGATGGCGACCCCGGCGACGGAGCGCGACAAGACCTCGGCGCTCTTGCCGACGCTGCAATCCACGGGCTTCGCGATCGGCGGGGCGCTGTGCGGGTTCGCGGCGAATGCCGGCGGCCTTGCCGAGCAGTCGAGCGGTGACGCCGTTCGTCAGCCGCTGACCTTTGCGTTTCTAGCGGCCGTTGCCTGGGCCATTCCCGCAGTCGCTGCCGGATGGCGTGCCATGAGGCGATCCTCGTCTCGATCCTGACGCTTCCGCGTGAAGGATAGGATTCAGCGTCGCTTAACGGCTCGCGACTATCGTTCCGCGCGACGAACGAGGCAGCCGCGCGCGAAGGATGCGGCCAACGGGGAACGACAGCCATGCTGAAAAACCAGGTCAAGCGCGCCATCATCACGGGTGGACTGGAGGCCGCCTACATATTGCAAAGCCTCCGCCTTCTCTCAGGCGCGCGCGGACGCGGCGCCATCTTCACGCTCCATCACGTGCGGCCATACATGCCTCGGCAGGCGCCGATCAACGCCCATCTCGAAATCACACCCGAATTCCTGGACACTGCGATCCGAAGTCTTAAGGCCGACGGATACAGGTTCGTGCGGCTTGAGGACGTTCCGCAAATCCTGATGTCCGGCAGCAGCGATGCTCCGTTCGCGGTCTTCACGCTGGATGACGGGTTTCGCGACAATGCCGAGCATGCCCTCCCCGTCTTCCAGCGCCACGGCGTGCCGTTCACCGTCTTCGTCTGCAAGGGCTTTTCCGAACGTACCCATGTCTTGTGGTGGGAAATCCTCGAAAAGCTCGTCAACCAGGATGAACCGCTGGAATTCGACAGTGGCGACGGCATGCGCCGGTATCCTCTGGGAACGCGCGACGAACGATATGCAGCGGCTGCCGCGATCGGTCAGGCGATCACCAGCAAGGACGAGGCGGATGCGACCGCAAGACTGGTTTCCCTGGCAACGGAACGTGGGATCGATGCCCCAGCGCTGACGAAGAACCTGGTGATGGATGGAAACGAGCTTCGAGCCCTGGCGGCAGAACCGCTCGCGAGCTTGGGCGCACATACCGTCAGTCACCGCGCGCTTGCCGTCCTTGGGGAAAACGAGGTGACGTCCGAGCTTGCAGACTCGGCGGACTACGTCGCATCCATCACAGGCACACGCCCGACCACCTTCGCTTATCCCTATGGTGATGGCCGCAGCGTCAGCGACACAACGATCGCGGCCGTGGGCGGATGCGGCTTTGACGTGGCGGTCACCACCCGGCCCGGAACGCTGAGTGCAACTGACGTCAATCGGGCCATCGCACTGCCGCGGATTTCTCTCAACGGCCATTTCCAGAAGGCACGCTATGTCTCGGCGCTTGCAAGCGGCATTCCGTTCAAACTGACGGGCGGCTGAGCGACACCCTCAGGGGTACATGCGTACCTTGTTCCAGTCGCCATCCGGCGTGTCCCGGCGGAATTCGATCCGGTCATGCAGCCTGAACTTGCGATCATGCCAGAACTCGATCGACACAGGCTTGATTCGGAAGCCCGACCAATGCGGAGGCCTCGGAATATCGCCGATAGCGTAGCGAGCGGTGTATTCTGCCACGGCCTTTTCGAGCGCAAAACGGCCTTCGAGCGGGCGCGACTGTTTCGAGGCCCAGGCGCCGATACGGCTGCCGACCGGCCGGGAGCGAAAGTACTCGTCGGCTTCAGCGTCGCTCACAACCTCCACGTCGCCGCGCAGACGCACCTGGCGGCGCAGCGATTTCCAGTGAAAACACATGGCCGCCTTCTTCTGGCCAAGGATTTCACGTCCCTTCTGGCTTTCGAAATTGGTGTAGAAGACGAAGCCCCTGGCATCAAAGCCCTTGAGCAGAACCATCCTGACGTTCGGAAGGCCGTTTTCGTCGACGGTTGCAACCGCCACCGCATTGGGATCGTTTGGTTCCGAGGCTTCGGCATCCTTCAACCAGGCCCCGAAGAGGGCGAAAGGCTCGTTCTCTTCCGTAAAGTCACCAGTTGTTAACAATGAGTCCGACATATTGATTCAATTGCTCCTGAACGACATTCTGGATGCCCGGCCTCGTACGACTGGACTGGATGCCTTGGAAGACATAGCAAAGTCGAATGACGACACAAAGGGGTTCAAGATGCGGCTTCGCGTCCTACCTGCCTTAGCCGCCATCGGCCTGTCCCTGAGCGGCTGTGTCGGCGGGGGGCTTGATCTTTTCGGGGGCGAGAAGGTCGACCGGTCGATCTCCACTAGCACTGTCGCCAAAGGCCGCCCGGGCGGAAGCACGGATGAGATTACGGTACAGAATGCCGTTTCCTCGGCGGACCTCGAGAAGGTCGGCGCGAATCCGCTTCCATGGGCCAACGCCGCGACGGGCAGCGCGGGCGTCATCAGCGTGATCCGCGAGAATCGTGATGGGACGACGGTTTGCCGCGAATTCACCACGACCCGTCACGCCTATGACGGCATAGCAAGGTTCGACGGCAAGACTTGCATGACCGGCGACGGCAAGTGGAACCTGCTCGCCTTCGATCGCGAACGCTGATCGCCGGTGCTGTCGCAAAACGGGTCAAAGCCGCCCGAGCGGCGACAACGGCCGTAACCTCTAATTAGCAAGTTGTTGTCATGATCCGCGGAATGGGACGTCCGCGGATGGCGAGCGGCGCAGTGGGTTCAAGATCGGGCGCGGCAGATGATCCTGCACGCCAGTCATGTTTTCAGTCGGTGATCTTTGATGCGTGATCCTTATTCTATCCTCGGCGTAAAGCGGGATGCAGACGCCGAGGAAATCAAGGCGGCCTGGCGCGCCAAGGCCAAATCCGTTCACCCGGACCAGAACCGGGACGACCCGCACGCAACCCAACGGTTCGCCGAGGTCGGGAGGGCCTACGAGGTGTTGAAGGACCCAAGCAAGCGCAGTCGCTACGACAAGCAGCGTTTGATGGCCGAAGCGCGGGCACGCGAACAGACGATCATGCAGCAGCGCGAAGCCGCACGCGAAGCCGCCGAACGGGCAAAGGTCGCCAAGGCCAACGCCGAGCGCATCCTTGCCGAATTGGCAAAAGCCGAAGCGGAGAAGGCCAAGGCTGAAAAGGCGACGCAGGCTGCCATGCAGGCCGCTCAGTCGTCTACCCAATCGCCCCAGTCGAATGGGGGGCAGAAGCCTCAGCCCCAGGCTCAGGCAAAGCCCTCTGCACCCAAACCCGAGGCGCCGCAGGCTGAAAAGTCCGAAAGCCCGGAAGACGTGGTGTCCCGGATTTTTGGCGCATCGCCGGAGGCGCAAGCCGCCGCGGAAAATATGCGCCGCGATGGCGAGGGAACGCAGGACGCGGCAGAGGGCGAAGGAACGGCGGAGAATTCCGGCCGCACGCTCGGCCCGTTCGAACTGATTACCTCGCTTGTGCGCAGGCTGCGCGGGGTTCAGCCGCCGCCGGAGAAGGCGCCAGATCTTTTCATTGATGCGACCGTCGCGATCGATGACCTGATCAACACCGTCTCCATCACCGCGACCCTTGCGGATGGCCGCGACATTCGCGTGCCGCTCGACGGGGGCCTCACCGATGGCGATACCGTCCGCGTCAAGGGTCAAGGGCTCAAGCTCAACGGCATGCAGCGCGGCGATGTCGTCGTCACGCTTAAGGTCTTGAAGTCGGAGAAATTCCGCGCCGATGGGCTTGATATCCGTACCGTTCTGCCCGTGACACTCGAAAATGCGGTTCTCGGATGCGAAACGTCGGTTGAGGGTCCCGAAGGTCCGATTGAGCTGACAGTGCCCGCCTGGTCCGGATCGGACCAGATACTGACCATCGAGGGCAAGGGCTTGCCGGACGGCCAAGGCGGACGCGGCAACCTGTTGGTGGAGGTCAGGGTCCTCCTGTGGGAAAAGCCCGACGAAAAGGTCACCGATCTCATGCGCCTGATGCGTGAAGGCCTGTTTTTATAACGGTTTGATGACAGATACACCCTTTGTTACGCCACCAAACAGTAGATGATCCGCGGTAGCTTGAACGCCCGTGCCGGCTATGCCATAGGCAGACTTGATTAAAAGCATCAAGGAGCATGGAATGGCCCAGAGTTCTGGTCTGATGGCAGGCAAGCGCGGCGTCATCATGGGTGTTGCCAACAATCGTTCCATCGCATGGGGGATTGCAAAGGCCTGTCGCGAAGCGGGCGCGGAAATTGCGCTGACCTGGCAGGGCGATGCTCTGAAGAAGCGCGTCGAGCCGCTGGCGCAGGAACTGGACGCGCTTATGGCCGGCCATTGCGACGTTACCGACCTGGCGACGATTGACGAGGTCTTCGCGAACGTCGAGAAGGCATGGGGCAAGATCGACTTCGTCGTGCATGCCATCGCCTTTTCCGACAAGGACGAGCTCACAGGCCGCTACATCGACACCAGCCGCGAAAACTTCGCGAAGTCGATGGATATCTCGGTCTACTCCTTCACGGCCGTTGCAAATCGCGCCGAAGCGATCATGAATGACGGCGGTTCGCTGCTGACGCTCACCTATTACGGCGCCGAAAAGGTCATGCCGCACTACAACGTCATGGGTGTCGCCAAGGCGGCGCTCGAGGCGTCGGTGCGTTACCTCGCCGTCGACATGGGTGGACGCGGCATTCGCGTCAACGCGATCTCGGCCGGCCCGATCAAGACGCTGGCCGCCTCCGGCATCGGCGATTTCCGCTATATCCTCAAGTGGAACGAATACAACGCACCGCTGAAGCGCACGGTGTCGATCGAGGAAGTCGGCAAGTCGGGCGTCTATCTTTTGTCCGATCTTTCCACCGGGGTCACCGGCGAAGTGCACCATGTCGATTCCGGCTATCACACGGTCGGCATGAAGGCGGTGGACGCGCCTGACATCTCCGTCGTCAAGGAGTGAGTGGCCCGGAGGTCCCGTGCTCATCTATATGATCCGCCACGGGCAAACCGACTGGAACGCCGAGGGGCGCTTCCAAGGGCAGCACGACATCCCGCTCAACGACACCGGTCGCGGTCAGGCGACCGGCAATGGTGAAATGCTCGCGTCGCTGATCGGGGACGCGGCAGCCGACTATGATTTCGTGGCATCGCCTCTGTCGCGGACACGCGAGACCATGGAATTGTTACGGTCGGCAATGGGCCTGCGTCCCCTTGCCTACCGAACCGACGGCCGGCTGAAGGAAATCAGCTTTGGCGACTGGGAAGGCCATACCTTCCACGAGCTGGCACTGGAGTTTCCAGACAAGATCGCTGCGCGGGCCGCAGGTAAATGGGACTTCATTCCGCCTGGAACGGACGCGGAGAGCTACGAAATCCTGTCATGGCGCGTAGGCGCTTGGCTTGGCGAGGTGTCCCAGCCGACCATCTGCGTTGCCCATGGCGGGGTCATGCGCACCGTCATGAAACTCGTCGATGGTCGACCCGCCGACGACGCCTGCGAGATGAATATTCCGCAGGATCGTATTCTGAAAATAGACCGCGACGACGGCATCACCAGCTGGCTGTGACAGGCCGGTAGACACTGTCGTTACTGGATGATCTCCAGATCATCGACCACGCGCTTTCCGTCGACCTCGGTATAGAACACGATGACGTTCACACCGGCTTCCAGGCCTTCGAAGTTGAATTCTTCGGGGACAGCGTAGGTCTTGCCATCTTCAAGCGTCAGGCTGAGGCCATTGACGTCGACATTCCTGATCCGGGCCTCCACGTCCGCGCTTTCGGCGTTGGCGTGCAGCGGGGAAAGAAGACCGGCAATTGCCAGAAGCACGGAAATCATCAGTCGCATGTGAACAACCCTGGCAGTTATCGAGAGAAATGAACGGCTCAACAAAACTATCCTCCCAAATACGGCGAAAGTTGCTCGCAAACATGACAGTTCCGAGATTGATGACCGGATTACGCCTCGCAATCAAGCCGGACGCGAAGACGGGCAGCAGGGCACGGCTGTTTTTCCCCGGATAATGCCTTTTTGGAGGCGCTGCCTGACCCGTTGCCAGTCCATTCAATCATAAATTAACCGCGAAGAATTACCTCTGAAATACAAGGGCATCGGGGGCGATCACGAGTGAGACTGACACTATCGGGAAAAGATCAAGCTCCGGGCACGCGCGCCCGTTCGCTGGTGATGTTCACCGGCGCCGTTCTTGCCGCGCTTGCCATCATCGGCGCGGCCTTTCATCTCGATCAGAAAAACAGCGATGCGAACCGCGCCACGCTTATCGATATGATCGGCAAGGATGTGACCATGGTTGCCGCGGCGGTCGAACATCGATTGTCGGCCGACCTTGCAGCCGCCGAACAGCTGAGAGACACCTTGCGCACACGCGCGGACACGAGCCTCGATGACCTGAGCGAAATGGCCGACCGGCTGATGGAGCGGCACGATCACATCGCCTCGGTGGGACTTGCGCCCGGGTACGGGTTGCACTCGGTGAGACCGGCTCCCGATCTCAAGGGCGACACCCGCGCGCTGACCCGCCAACACATCGATGAACTGAAAGCGGCTCGCGACAACGGATCGACCTCAGCATCGATGAAGTATGATCCGACCGGCTTTCTCTCTCTTGCCGTCCCCATGACCGTGGGCGACAGCACGTCCAAGCAGGACTGGGGCGCGCTCGCTCTGACGCTGCACAAGGATGATTTGATGAAGGCCGTTGGCCTGACTTCCCTTGCAGAGCGGTCGGCGGCGGATGGTGTCGATCTCGTGCTGACGATCCGGCAGATCGCCGACGATGGCAAGGTGACGATGATCCATGGTCCGGATGTGCCTCAATCCCTCGCGCCGGTGGTTCGCGAGATTCCTGTTCCGGGGGGTAAATGGCAGATCATTGCCGTCCCCGCCGGCGGCTGGGACGTCCAAAATCCGGCAAAAATATCCTTCCGCGTTTTTGTAGCGGCAACCTCGCTGATGCTGATCGTGCCGATCTTCTTCGCAACGCTGCTTCTCGGAGAGCGGAACCGCAACATCGCCACGCTGCGCACGCGCGAAGAGAAGCTGGTCGAGCTGTCGCAGCGGTTCGACCTCGCCATGAACGCCGCAAGTATCGGCGTCTGGGAAGCGTGGGAGCCGGAACACAGACTATACTGGGACGACCGCAGCTCGCAACTTCACGGCTGCGCTCCTTGTGACAAGGAAAGTGTCAACCGTATCTCGGACTGGCAACAGGCAGTCCATCCGGACGACATGAAATTCGTCGACGATTCCTTCCGCTTTCTCCGCAAGGCCGGAGAGAACCAGATTCTGGACATCATCTACCGGGTGAGGCTGGAAGACGGCTCGATCCGCCATCTCCGGCTCGTCAGTTCCTGCTCGACCACCCCCGATTTCAAGACGAAGTTTACCGGCATCGTCTGGGACGTGACATCAGACGTGCTGATGAACCGTGACCTGCAGAACGCCAAGGAAACCAGCGACATCAAGAACGCCGAGCTTGAGCTGGCGCTGGACGAACTGTCGAGCCGGGAACATGAGCTGGCCGAGCTGTCGCACAAGTTCGATCTCGCCCTCGCCTCCTATAATTGCGGCATCTGGGAAGCGGACCTGACCAATGGCGGTGCCATCTGGGACGAGCGCATGCATCAGTTGTACGGTCTCCCCTTCAGCGCCGAGCGCGTGACGGAAGAGCAGTGGCTGGGCTGCATCCATCCGGACGACCGCCGATCCGTGCTTGATACGACCAACCAGGCGATCCGCCGCCATACCACCCTGCAGAGCATCCAGCGCATCCTGCTGCCCGATGGGGATTTCCGCTACGTCCGGTCCGTCGGCCAGGTGCACACGGGTCGCGACGGAAACCAGAAAATCATCGGGATAGCCTTCGATGTGACTGCCGACGTGCTCCTGACGGAGGAATTGAAGGTTGCCAAGGAGGAGGCCGACGCCCGCAATATTGAACTGGAGCTGACGAAGGCGCGCATCGAGTACAACTCGCTGCACGACCCTCTGACCTCACTTGGCAATCGCCGCAAGATCGACATGGAGCTTGATGCCCTGTCACGAGAAAGCCAATCGCGCCGCATCAAGTTCGCGATCCTGCATCTCGACCTCGACCGGTTCAAGACGATCAACGACACCCTGGGACATGCCGCAGGCGATGCGATGCTGGTGCACGCGTCGCAAGTTCTAATGCGCCACGTCAGGCGGGGAGACATCGTCGCGCGGATCGGCGGCGACGAATTCGTCATCCTGGCGACGGAGACATCAGGCCCGGACGCGCTTGCCGCACTCTCTTCGCGCATCATCGAGGAAATGAGCCGCCCGATCGATTTCGAGGGTTTCCAATGCCGCTGCGGCGTCTCGATCGGCATCGCCCAGGCTCACGGCACGCATATCGACGCGCGAAAGATCCTCGTGAACGCCGACATCGCGCTTTACCAGGCAAAGGAAAAGGGCCGAAACGGCTTCCAGTTCTTCACCCACGAACTGCAAGCGAACATCGTCAACAGCAAGCGCATGGCCGATGAAATGCTGGCGGGACTGGAGCGCGACGAATTCACCGTCTGGTATCAGCCGCAATATGACGCCAGCACGATGCATATGACCGGAGCGGAGGCTTTGGTTCGGTGGAATCACCCGGAACGCGGTGTGCTGCCCTCTGGCGCGTTCCTGAAGACGGCCGAAGAACTCAACGTCATGGCACGCATCGATCAGCTCGTGCTGGAACTTGCCCTCCGGGACAAGATGCGTCTGACAGCACGCGGCATCATGCTACCGAAGATCTCCGTCAACGTGTCATCCAAGCGCCTTCACGACGAGGCGCTGATCGACAGCCTGACAGGGCTTGCCCTGTCTCCCGGGGAAATCTGCTTCGAACTGGTGGAATCGATCTTTCTCGATGACAGCGACGATGTCACCGTCCACAACATCGAACGGATCAAAGCGCTGGGGATCGACATCGAAATTGACGATTTCGGCACCGGCCACACCTCCATCGTCAGCCTGCTGAAGCTCAAGCCCAAGCGGCTGAAGATCGACCGGCAGCTTGTGATGCCGATCCTCGACTCTCCTCAGGAACGGACGCTGGTGCGCTCGATCATCGACATCGCCCGCTCGCTGGGTATCGAGTCGGTGGCGGAAGGGGTGGAAACACCGCAACACGCGCATCTGCTTCGAGAACTCGGATGCGACATCCTGCAGGGATTCGCATTCGCCAAGCCGCTGTCGTTCGACGAGTTTGTCGAACTCGCCAATACGACCGTGCTGCCGAAGGCCTCCTGATCCTTCGACAGGTGAACAGCGTGTCATGCGTGGATGCACAGGAAGGGCTTTCCCGCCGTCCGGCTTTCCCGTAAGAGTGTGCCCGCTTGAAAACAGAGGGGCAAAGACGCTCCGCAGCCGGTCATAAACGCGATGTCGCACAATACCTTCGGTCACCTGTTCCGCGTCACCACCTGGGGCGAAAGCCACGGCCCCGCGCTCGGCGCCGTTGTCGATGGCTGCCCGCCCGGTCTCCGTTTCACGCCGGAGGACCTGCAGGTTTGGCTCGACCGGCGGAAACCCGGCCAGTCGCGTTTCGTGACGCAGCGTCGCGAGGCCGATCTCGTCAAGGTCCTCTCCGGTGTCATGCCGCAGGAGGATGGCAGCCTCGTTTCGACCGGCACGCCCATTTCGCTGATGATCGAGAATACCGATCAGCGCTCCAAGGACTATGGTGAGATCGCGCGTCAGTACCGTCCCGGACATGCCGACTACACCTATGACGTCAAGTATGGCGTCCGCGACCATCGCGGCGGCGGGCGCTCCTCGGCGCGCGAGACAGCAGCCCGTGTTGCCGCTGGCGGCATTGCCCGGCTCGTCTTGCCCAACGTAACGATCCGCGGCGCGCTTGTGCAGATCGGCAAACACAGGATCGACCGAAACAACTGGGACTGGGCCGAGGTGAACAATAACCCGTTCTTCGCTCCGGACGCTGCCATCGTTCCCGTCTGGGAAGCTTATCTCGATGAGATCAGAAAAGCCGGCTCCTCCGTGGGGGCTGTGATCGAGGTGGTGGCCGAAGGTGTGCCGGCCGGTTTTGGCGCACCGATCTACGGCAAACTCGATCAGGAGATCGCCGCGGGGCTGATGTCGATCAACGCCGTCAAGGGTGTGGAGATCGGCAACGGTTTCGAATCGGCCTCGATCACCGGTGAGGAAAACGCCGACGAAATGCGCATGGGCAATGACGGAAAGCCGCTGTTCCTCTCGAACCATGCCGGCGGCATTCTCGGCGGGATCTCGACGGGTGAACCCATCGTGGCGCGTTTCGCCATCAAGCCGACCTCCTCCATTCTCACGGAACGGAAGTCGATCGATGCTGATGGCAAGAATGTCGACGTCCGCACCAAGGGCCGCCACGACCCCTGTGTCGGAATCCGCGCGGTACCTGTCGGTGAGGCGATGCTGGCCTGCATCCTGGCGGACCATTATCTGAGAGATCGCGGCCAGACCGGCCGCCTGAAGTGAGGTTTGCCAATGGCCTATGACCAGAAACGCGTCGTCGACGCCATCCGTGCCTTTGAGGCCGGCGAGATCGTCGTGGTGACGGATGATGACGACCGCGAAAACGAGGGCGACCTGATCGTCGCGGCCGTCCATTGCACCGCTGAGAAGATGGCATTCATCGTCCGCCACACCTCCGGCATCGTATGTGCGCCAATGCCCCGGGAAGAAGCCAAGCGTCTCAACCTGACCGCCATGGTGGCGGAAAACGACAGTGCCCACACGACAGCCTTCACGGTGTCGGTCGATTTCAAGCATGGAACGACGACGGGCATCTCTGCCGACGATCGGACGCTGACGGTTCGCAACCTTGCCAATCCGAACAGCGGGGCGGCCGATTTCGTGCGCCCGGGCCATATCTTTCCGCTGGTCGCCAGGGAGGGCGGCGTGCTGATGCGCTCAGGCCATACCGAGGCCGCAGTCGATCTGTGCAAACTCGCCGGGCTGCCACCCGTTGGCGTCATATGCGAACTCGTCAATGACGACGGCACGGTCACCCGGGGGCCGCAGGTTACGGCCTTTGCCGAAAAACACGGGCTGAAGCAGGTTTCGGTCGCTGACCTCATCGCCTACCGTCAGCGCAAGGAAACGCTGATCCAGCTTGCTTCGAGCTTCGATGTCGAAACGCCCTATGGTCGGGCCAAGGCGCATGCCTATTCGCTGCCCTGGGATCCGATGCAGCATCTCGCTCTTGTCTTCGGCGATATCAGGGACGGAGAGGACATTCCGGTGCGTCTGCACCTAGAGCATGTCGGCAAGGATGTGTTCGGAAAGGATCGACAGATCGAGGCGATCATGAAGCGGATCGCCGAAGCGGGCCGCGGCGTCATCGTCTATCTTCGTGAGGGATCGGTGGGTGTCGGCGCGTCTACGACTGCCCGTGCTGGCAAGTTCGACCGCGAAGCACACCAGGAGGCCCAGGCGCGCGAGAGCGAATGGCTGGAGATCGGTCTCGGCGCGCAGATCCTCAAGGATCTCGGTGTCACATCAATCAAACTCTACGCGTCGCGCGAACGGCACTATGTGGGCCTTGAGGGATTCGGCATCCGCATCAGCGGCACGGAAATCGCGTAAGAGCACGGATTCCTCAAGAGCAGCCTTCCACGTATTGGAGGGCGGCTCTTGTGCCCGCACTGATCGTTATTACCGACATCCCGTCGGTCTCGAAGACAAGACCGTTTTCGCCGTCCAGATATGTCATGACATTGGTGGTCTCGTCGTAGAAGCCGACCTCGATCTTCAAAGCCTCGCCATAGGCAGCCCTGACCTCCTCTTCGCTGCTGCCGACATGTACGCCTTTCTCTGTCCTGATCGACGGATCGATCACGTAGATGCGTGTGAGCGTTCCGTCCTCGAACATCATATCCATCTCTGGCGCGCTCGTCGCGGCGAGGAAGCAGGCCTCGTCGATTTCATCGGGGATGAGGAAGTCCGAGAGCGCTGCCTTCGCCGCCTCGACTGTCATCCCCATGGTGACGGGGGACAAACCCGAAGGCTTGATCACGACGCCTTCCCGGGCAGCGCGAAGCGGCAACGCTCCCGCCAGCACGAAAAACAAAGAGCACAAGAAGCGGCGCACCGGGACGTCCTCCGAACGGTTTCGATGAAGCAAGGAATAATGAAATGAAACGGGGAGACAAGCACCCGCCTCAGCCCAGCCAACCATCCTGTAACCGTACACTGTCCAGGCCGGCGAACCGCGCGACACGCGCAAGCTCGCCCTCTACCTTCTCAATCCGACCGGAAGATGCACGAACACCGGTTTCCAGCCAGAGCCGCCGCACGTCGAGCACCCCGGCTTTGCGATCCGCCTTCATATCGACGCGGCCGATGATGCGGTCCCCTTCCAGCATCGGAAAGACATAGTAGCCATACTGCCGCTTCGGCTCCGGGACGTAGATTTCGATACGATAGAAGAAACCGAACAGCCGTTCTGTCCGGTTGCGATCGCGGATCAGGGGATCGAAGGGACTGAGCGTTCGCACCCTTGCCGGCGGCTCCGGTGCATCCAGCAGCCTGTCCAGATCGGCCACGAAGGAAAAGGAGGCGCGCGGCTTGCCGTCGACCGTCTCGATCAAAACCTCCGCCAGCTCGTCGCGATGATCCGACACCCAGTGCTTGGCTTCCTCCGGCGTCACCAGATCGAAGAAAGCAGCGAGTTCACCATGGGTCGCAAAACCGAGGCGCTTGAGGGCCTCGCGGCAGGCCCAATCCACAAAGGTGACGTGGTCGACCTCGGCACCATGGTGTTCCGTGGGGATGACGCGCTCGGAGAGATCGTAGACCTTCTGGAAGTTCTCCCGCGCACTGATGGCAAGCCTGCCGGTATGCCAGAGAAATTCCAACGCGGTCTTGCTGGGATGCCAGTTCCACCAGCCGCCCGACTTGTGGTCGTCCGACTTGAGGTCTCGCGCCAGCAGTGGCCCGCGCTCGGTGATGTGGGACAAGGTCTCCTCGAAACTCTTCTCGTCGAAGCGGTCGCCCTGCCATTTCTGCCAGCTGGCCCGGATACGTGCCTCCTCCCGCGCGAAACGATGCTTCCAATAGGGGAAGAAAGCGCTCGGAATGAAGGAGGCGTCATGCGTCCAGTGCTCAAACAGAAGGCGATCCCGCTCGACGAGCGGCGACAAATGATCCGGCCTGTAGGTCTGATTGCGAGTGAACAGGATGTGGTGATGCGCGCGCTCCACCCATTGAATGCTGTCGAGCTGGACGAAGCCGAGATCGTGGATGAGCTGGTAAAGTTCAGCCGCCCCGAGGCTTCGCTGGGGTGGTCGCGACAATGCCTGTCGTTCCATAAAGATACGTCGCGCGTGAGCATTCGAAATCGGAATCGCCATACCGGGACGCTACCTCATGTTCCCGATATGTTCAACCTGTTGGCAGCGCTTCCCGTTTCGTGCCGGAACCCCGGCATTTGGCTAGTTTGACTGCCCCTGCAACAGGTCATAGGAAGACAGCGAGAAAGAAGGGATATTCCGCTTGAACATCACGTTCGATGCCGCCACGCTGACCTACGATCGTCACACCGCCCTCGAACCGCTCTCCCTGACGCTTGTGGAACGCCGCATCGGGGTGATCGGGCTCAACGGTTCAGGGAAGACGAGCTTCGCCCGGCTGCTCGCGGGACTGTCGCAGCCAACAAAGGGGCGCGTGCTCTTGGCGGGTCTAGACACCGTAGGCGACGCGGAAGCGCTGCGCGGCAGGACTGGATTCATTTTCCAGCATCCGGCGAACCAGATCGTCCTGCCGATCATCGGCGACGACGTTGCTCTTGGGCTTAAGGGCAAGGGGTTCGGAAAGGCAGAGATGGTGGAGAAGGTCGAGGCGGTTCTCTCCAAGCTCGGCATCGCGCATTTGCAGGCGCGGCGGCCGCACGAGCTCTCCGGCGGCGAACTGCAGCTGGCGGCGCTGGCCGCGGTGCTGGTCACGGAGCCCGATGTCGTGATCTTCGACGAACCGACCAACCAGTTGGACCTGAAAAACCGGGCGCAGGTGGAACGGGCGGTCGCCGGACTGGACAGCATGGCGATCGTCATCAGCCACGACCTCGCCCTAGTCGAGGGGTTCGATCGCGTGCTGGTATTCGACAGAGGCGCACTTGCCTTCGATGGCGAGCCACTGGAGGCGATACAGCGTTATCGGGAGATCGCGCTCCGATGAGAACACTTTATGTCGAGGGTCGAGGCCTGCTCTACCGGATGCCCGCCGGTGCGAAGATCGCCGCGCTCATGGTCTTCGGTGTTCTTCTGTTTCTCACGCGTGAGGTGCCTTGGCTCGGCCTCGGTCTGCTGCTTGCCGGCGCATCCTATTTCGGCCTAGGACAGCGGTTACGGTCCGCGATCGCACCGCTGACCTTCGTCCTGCTGACCGTGACGATCGTCGCTCTCTTCAATCTCGTCTTCGTCTCGCTCGACGATGCACTGGTCACGGTGCTGCGTCTCACAGCGCTCGTTTTTGCGGCCGCGACCGTCACGGCAACCACGCGGATCGGCGACTTTATCGCCGCGATCACGATGGCCGCGCGTCCGCTCGAAAGCCTCGGACGTGTACGCGCCGACGATATCGGACTTGCCGTCGGTCTTGTTATCCGGTTCCTTCCCGATATCGTCTCCCGCTACGACGCGCTGAAGCTTGCCCACCAGGCTCGCGGACTGAAATCGAAACCTCTGACGCTTCTCGGTCCGCTGATCATCCTGACGCTGCGCGATGCGGATAAGGTTGCCGACGCCATTGACGCGCGGGGCATTCGCAAGCGATGAACGACCGACAAGACTGTTTCAGGGGGATGCCATGAAAACCCGCGACCTCGTACTCGTTTCGCTGTTTGCCGCCATCATCGTGGCGCTCGGACTGATGCCGCCTATCACGCTTGGTTTCATTCCCGTGCCGATCACGCTGCAGACGCTGGGCGTCATGCTCGCTGGCGTCATCCTCGGCGCCCGGCGCGGCGCTCTGGCGGCTCTGCTTGTCATCCTGCTGGTGGTCATCGGGCTTCCGGTGCTGTCGGGCGGCCGCGGCGGCCTCGCGGTGTTCGCCGGACCGACGGTCGGGTTCCTCCTCGGCTGGGTCCCCGGCGCCTTTGTGACCGGGCTGATCGCGGAACGGTTCGGTCGGGCCATCTCGCCGGCGATGCAAACCGTGGGGTTCTTCGCGGCAGCGGTCATCGGTGGCATCGCCGTCGTCTATCTGCTCGGGATCGGCGTTCTCGCCTTCCATGTCGGCCTGCGGAACGCAATCGTCGGTTCGATGGCTTTCATACCGGGCGACCTGATCAAGGCGGTGATCGCGGCACTCGCCGGACGGACGGTGATGGTCGGCTATCCGCTGCTGCCACACCGCGCTTGACCCGCCCCTACCTCAGGTAGCTGTAGAGCCAATCGCGCGTATCCTCGGGAAGGCCCGTCGGCTCGCCGCCGTCGCGCTCGACTGCGGTGCGAACCAGTTCGACCTCGGCGGCGGTCGTACTGCCCCGCTCCATCGAGACGTTGAAGCCGATCGACTTGCCACCGATCTTGTCGATGGTCACCACCATGCGGACCTTGTCGTCGAGGCGAAGCGGCTGGAAGATGCGGCACTCGACCTTGCTGGTCACGAACAGGGGCTCGTCCTCGAGCGGCGGCCGATAGCGCCAGAAATGCGCGAGCGCCATTTCGGCATGATCGACATAGGCGGCGGCGCGCATGCGTCCGTCCGGGTCGATATCCCGATAGGGAATGCGAACCTCGCTCGTTTCGACGCGTTCTACATCTTCCATGCAAAAAACCCTGCTAAGCCATTGACCGCAGTCTAGGGCGAACGATCAACGCCGAACAGGGGCAGGTCAAAAAAGTCCGATGACAGCATCTGTTGACAAATATCCGCCAGGAACGACCTCCAGTAGACCCCACCGGAACGGCTGCCTATGGTAAGGCCCACAAGGGATAGACGATGACGACGCGCCTTTACGAACATCCGATCTTTCTCGAACACGTGACGCCGGCCGGGCATCCCGAGCGGATCGACCGCATCCGAGCGCTCAACGTCGCGCTTGGACATCCTCATTTTTCCGGGCTCGACAGGAAGGACGCGCCGCAAGCCAACGAGGATGCGGTGACGCTCGCCCATCCGGAGGAACATCTGTTCTCGGTGATGCGGCAAATCCCGGAAGAAGAGGGCGAGATCAACCAGATCGAGGCCGATACATATGCCTCTCCCAAAAGCCTGCAGGCGGCGCTGACGGCGATCGGCGGCGCGATGGCAGCCGTCGATGACGTGATGACCGGCGTGGCCGACAACGCTTTTCTGGCTGCCCGGCCTCCGGGACACCATGCCGAAAAGGCGAAGGCCATGGGGTTCTGCTTCTTCAACACTGTTGCGATCGCCGCCCGCCATGCGCAGCGCGTCCATGGTGTCGAGCGGGTCGCGATCGTCGACTGGGACGTACACCACGGCAACGGCACCCAGGACATCTTCTGGGACGACCCGTCAGTGCTGTTCTGCTCGACCCACCAGATGCCGCTCTATCCGGGCAGCGGCGCCAGGGACGAAACAGGCGTGAAGAACAATATCGTCAACGCGCCGCTGTCGCCCAATGTCGGCTCGGATCACTTCCGCGAGGCGTTCAAATCTCGGGTGCTGACCGCGCTCAACGACTTCTCGCCCGACCTGATCCTGATCTCGGCCGGCTTCGACGCGCATCATCGCGATCCGCTGGCGCAGATCAATCTGGTCGGCGAGGATTTCGACTGGGCGACGGGGCGACTGATGGAAGTCGCCGACAGATTTGCCCATAACCGGGTCGTCAGCCTACTCGAAGGCGGCTATGATCTGGAGGGCCTCGCCGAATCGGCAGGCCTGCATATCCTGAGACTGATGAAGGGTTGAGTATGACCGAGACGGCAGGCGACATCGCGTCCTATTCGTTCGAGAAGGCTGTGGCGGAACTCGAAAGTATCGTGGCGCGGCTTGAACGCGGCGATGTGGCGCTGGACGAGTCGATCTCGATCTACGAGCGCGGCGAGCTTTTGAAGAAGCACTGCGAGACGCTCCTGTCTGCTGCCGAAAACCGGATCGAGAAGATTCGCCTCGACCGCGCGGGCAAGCCGCAGGGCACCGAGCCCCTAGATCGGGAATAGCAGAGCGCTTAGCCCCTCGCCTTCAACGTCTCCGACACCCTGTGAATGTGCGCTGCCCCGATGCCGCAGCAGCCGCCGATGAGCGTTGCGCCGGCATCCGCCCAGGTGCAGGCGAATCGGGAATAGACATCACCGTTCAGGTCTTCCCGCGTGCTGCTCAACCCCTCATTGGCGGCATGCTCTCCGACTTCGGTTTCGAAGGCATTGGCGTAGACCCCGATCTCCAGATTTGCTCCCGCCTCCCGGAAGACCGCCGAGGCCGTTTCGACGGCGGCCTGCATGACCTCCGGCTTCGCGCAGTTGAAGAGAAGCGCCGACGCGCCCGAGCGGGCCGCCCAGTTCGCCGCCTCCCGCACCGTCTCGCCGGACCGCAACTTCGGCTCGCTACCCGAGAGTTGCAGGGGGTCGTCGGCCAGCGTGTAGGAGATCCAGAAGGGCTTGCCGGTGCCCGCGACGGCGACGCGCACCGCGTCACCTTCCGCTATGAGGCTCAACGTTTCGCCGAGCCACACATCAACGAAGGGCGCCAGATTTTCGACCAGCACCGAGAGATAACCCTGCACGCGCTCCGCATCGAAGCGCTCTGGTTCGTATGAACCGAAGATCGGCGGCAGCGAACCGGCGACAAGCACTTCGGTCGCTGCGGATTCGGCCGCCTCTCGCGCCAGCTTGCCGGACAGACGGATGAGCTCCGCGCCCCGCGCCCGAAACCGCTCCTCTCCGATATGGAACGGGACGAGTGCATAGCTGTTTGTGGTGACCACATCGGCGCCTGCTGCGATGAACTCCTCGTGGACCTGTCGCACAATATCCGGCGCGTCCATCAGGGCCAGCGCCGACCACTCCGGTTGCTTCAATTCCGCTCCCAGTCTGACAAGCTCACGGCTCATTCCACCATCGAGAACCCGCAATCCGTTCATCTTCATTCGCTCCACCGCTTCGTCAAAAGCACTGATGACGCTTGCAATGCCGACCGTCAACAATCGCGGAGCCTTGCTAAAAACGCATGACGAAGATTGACGCAGCCGCGTGGCGTCCCCATGATGACGTCATCGGCAGACTGGTTTGGGAGGACCATCATGAAGATCAGCACAATTTCCAAAGTCATTGCAGGCTCGCTCATCGCTGCGACAATGGTCGGCGGCGCGGCGAGGGCGGAACAGTTCATCAATGTCCTGACGGGCGGCACGTCCGGCGTCTACTATCCGCTCGGCGTGGCGCTTTCGAAGATTTACGGCGAGAAAATTCCTGATGTTCGCACGCAGGTGCAGGCGACCAAGGCCTCGGTTGAAAACCTCAACCTCCTGCAGCAGGGCAAGGGCGAAATCGGCTTCTCGCTCGGCGACAGCGTCAAACTCGCCGCCGAAGGCAATGCGGATGCGGGCTTCAAGGCACCACTCGACAAGTTGCGCGGCATCGCCGCCATCTATCCGAACTACATCCAGATCGTCGCCACGCAAGAGTCCGGCATCACCTCGCTCGCCGATCTCAAGGGCAAGAGCATTTCTGTCGGTGCGCCGAAATCAGGCACTGAACTCAACGCGCGCGCTATCCTCGGCGCCGCAAGCATGAGCTATGACGATCTTGGCAAGACGGAATACCTGCCGTTCGCAGAATCGGTGGAACTGATCAAGAACCGCCAGCTCGATGCGACGTTGCAATCGGCGGGTCTCGGGGTCGCTTCGCTGAAGGACCTTTCCACCTCGCTTCCGGTATCGCTGGTCGCTGTTCCGGCAGACGTCGCCAACACACTCGGCGCCCCCTATATCGCCGCCACGATCCCGGCCGGCACCTACGAGGGCCAGACGGCAGATGTGCCGACGGTCGCCGTCGTCAACTTCCTGGTCACGCACTCAGATGTGTCCGACGACCTTGCCTACGAGATGACCAAGCAGTTGTTCGAAAACCTGCCGGACATGCTGGCCGCACACAACGCAGCCAAGGACATCAAGCTGGAAGATGCCACCAAGGGCATGCCGATCCCGCTGCACCCGGGGGCCGAGCGGTACTACAAGGAAAAGGGCCTGCTCTGAGCGCGGCAGCCGATGAAAATCCTTCCGGGAGGCCCGCAGGTCTCCCGGGTTCTCAGCCTTATCCTTCGACGGGTTTGCCATGAGCGCCTCAACCGATGCGGCGGTTACGCCTGACAGTCACGAACAGCGGTTTCCAGCAACGATCGAAGGCAGGCTTCTCTACGGCATAGCGATCGTCTTCTCACTCTTCCAGATCGCAACGGCGGCCCATCTCGTCGACATGCCGAGCCAGGTCGTTCGGGCGTTGCATGTCGGTTTCCTGCTGCTGCTCGGCTTTCCGCTGGTCATGGCCAATCTTCGGCAAGGGGCGCTGTTCACGGCGCTCGCCTGGCTGCTCGCGGCGTTGGGCGTCGCTGTCGCTGCCTACCAGTTCATCGAATACGAGGACCTGATATTCCGCGCCGGAGACCTCGAACCGAGGGACCTTTATTTTGGCGTGGTCGCGATCTTCACCGTTTTTGCCGCCTCCTGGCTGATCATGGGGCCGGCGCTGCCGATCATTTCCGGTATCTTCCTCGCCTACTGCTTCTTCGGGCAATATTTGCCGGCGCCGCTCAATCACCGAGGTTACGACTTCGCCCAGGTGATCGACCACATGGCCTATGGCACCGAGGGCATCTACGGCGTGCCGACCTATGTGTCTTCGACCTATATCTTTCTGTTCATCCTGTTCGGTTCCTTCCTCGAGCGTGCCGGCATGATCAAGCTCTTCACCGATGTCTCGCTCGGTCTGGTCGGTCACAAGCGCGGAGGACCGGCAAAGGTTTCGGTCATCTCGTCGGGATTGATGGGAACGATTTCGGGTTCAGGCGTGGCGAATGTCGTTACGACGGGCCAGTTCACCATCCCGCTGATGAAGCGTTTCGGCTACCGGCCGGCCTTCGCGGGCGGGGTCGAAGCCACCTCATCAATGGGCGGGCAGATCATGCCGCCGGTCATGGGTGCCGTCGCGTTCATCATGGCCGAGACGCTGGGCGTGGAATATGCCGAGATCGTGAAGGCGGCCCTCATTCCGGCTATCCTCTACTTCGCTTCGGTTTTCTGGATGGTGCATCTGGAGGCTGGCAAGCGCGGTCTGATGGGGCTCGACCCGGCGCAACTGCCCTCCCCACTTCGGGCAATCCGCGAGCAATGGTATCTGCTGCTGCCGCTCATCGCCCTCGTCTGGCTGCTGTTCTCGGGCTACACGCCGCTCTTTGCCGGAACAGCGGGGCTTGCGCTCACCATGCTGCTGGTGCTCGGCAGTTCGATCGCGCTCGGCCTGCCGAACATCGTGATCCGAACCATCTTCTGGATCGGCGTCGGCATCGCCGGCGCCGCGTTCTTCCGGTACGGGTTCAATGCCGTGCTGATCGCGATCCTGATCCTGATTGCCTGGAATGCGGTGACATCCGGAGGGCGGCAGGCGCTGAAGCTCAGCGTCGACAGTCTGGCGGACGGGGCGAAGACGGCGCTGCCGGTCGGGATCGCCTGCGCGGTGGTCGGCATCATCGTGGGAACGATGACGTTGACCGGGGCCGCCAATACCTTCGGCCAGTTCGTGGTCGCGGTGGGAGCCCACAGTCTTTTCCTGTCGCTGGTGCTGACCATGATCACCTGCATCGTGCTCGGTATGGGTATCCCGACGATCCCGAACTACATCATCACCTCGTCGATCGCCGGACCCGCATTGCTGGAACTCGGGGTGCCGCTGATCGTCAGCCACATGTTCGTCTTCTACTTCGGCATCCTCGCCGACCTGACGCCGCCGGTGGCGCTGGCCTGTTTCGCGGCTGCTCCCATTGCCAAGGAGTCGGGGCTGAGGATTTCGCTTGAGGCAGTGAAGGTGGCGGCGGCCGGATTCGTGATCCCGTTCATGGCGGTCTATACGCCGGCGCTGATGTTGCAGGATGGAGGGGCACTTGCGAACGCGATCGGCTATCCCCTCGCCGTGATCTACATTGTCATAAAAGCCGGCCTGTCCATCGGCCTTTGGGGCGTGGCTGTCATCGGCTATTTCAACGCGCCGCTGCCGGTGCTGCATCGGATCGTCGCTGTCATGGCGGCCTTCTTCCTGGTCGCAGCCATGCCGATCACCGACGAAATCGGCTTCGCACTCGTATTCCTCTTCGGCTTCCTCGCCTGGAAATTCCCGGGACGTGACGGTGTCCGGACCGAAACGGGCCCGCCTCCGACAGGCGTTGCATGAGCCTCTGCATCGCAATAGCCGGAAAAGCCATTGTCATACCGGCAGTAGCCTTCTCTCTCTCGTGGGTTCATTCCGTCGAGAAGATCGAATGGAGAGAGAACTGGGTCGTGACGGAGGCGGGCCTGGAATTGCAGATGGCGTCGGTCAAAGGTTCAGGAGCCGGCATGGAGCCTGGAGAGAATGCCCGGTTGGAAAACGGCTGGTGGACTTGGGCGCCCAAGCTTCCCACCATCCCGGAGCTCCGACTGGCATCGTCGGGCGCGACGGTCGGGGGCTGGCGACTGTGCCATTCACAGGGATGCCTGACGCTTGGAGAGAAGCCCGGCGAGGACAGCGTGATCACACCCTGTTCGAAATGAACAGCACTCCGGTGCGTGTCTGAAGACACACCGTTCCGCCAGAGGGCACTATGTCGGCCGTCGCGACGTGTTAGTCTCACCGCAGCTGAAACACGAGGTGCATCATGTCCTTCTTTCCCGGAAACGACCCCCTGCCCGGCGACGCCTTCGCGTGCGATGCCATCGAGAACCTGATCATTCCCCGCTCCAGCGATATCGGCGGCTTCGCCGTGCGGCGCGCGCTGCCGACCGCCAAGAGACGGCTTGTCGGTCCCTTCATCTTTTTCGACAGAATGGGGCCGGCGATCCTCAAGCCGGGCGAAGCGCTCGATGTGAAGCCACATCCGCATATCGGCCTTTCCACGGTGACCTATCTTTTCGACGGCGAGATCAAGCACCGCGACAGTCTCGGCACAGAACTGGTGATCGAACCCGGCGACATCAATCTGATGACCGCCGGCCGCGGCATCGTGCATTCCGAACGTACCCCGGAAAACCTGCGCGGCGGGCCGCTCTCGATCTCCGGCCTGCAGACCTGGCTCGCCTTGCCCGATGCGCAGGAGGAGATCGATCCAGCTTTTTCGCATACAGCCCGCAGCGCCATGCCGGATTTCGATGCGGACGGGGCAACAGGACGCGTCGTGATCGGCTCGACCGGGGGCTTGAGTTCGCCGGTCAAAGCCTTCTCCGACACGCTTTACGTGGACGTCACGCTGACTGCCGGCGGACGATTTCCCTTCGACGCGACGCAGGAGGAACGGGCCGTCTACATTCTATCCGGAGAACTGGTCGTTGCCGGCGACCGGTTCGCGCCCGACCAGTTGCTCGTCTTCCGCCCCGGCGATCCTATCACGCTCGAAGGAGGCGCCCAAGGCTGTCACGTGATGCTCTTCGGGGGCGCGACGCTGAACTCCAAACGATACATCTGGTGGAACTTCGTCTCGTCGTCGAAAGAGCGGATCGAACAGGCGAAGGAAGAGTGGAGAACCGGACGCTTCGACATCGTACCGGGTGACGAAGAGGAATTCGTGCCTTTGCCCGAGGGCTTTTGACGTCTATATAAGCGGTTGGTGCCGAAGATTTGCCCTGATGGTCAGGGGATGATATCGCCGACCCGAAAGACGCAAAAAGAGGCAAGAGCCCGTGACATCCCTTCCCGATACGCCGCTCCTGGACACGGTGAAGCTGCCCGCCGATCTTCGCGCCGTCGAGGACAAGGATCTGCCGCAGCTTGCCCGCGAAGTGCGCGACGAGATGATCGACGCCGTGTCGAAAACGGGCGGGCATCTGGGCGCGGGTCTCGGCGTCGTCGAACTGACGATCGCGATCCACAAAGTTTTCAACACCCCCGATGACCGGCTGATCTTCGACGTCGGCCACCAGTGTTATCCGCACAAGATTCTCACCGGCCGCCGGGACCGTATCAGGACCTTGCGCCAGGAAGACGGGCTGTCCGGCTTCACCAAGCGTGCGGAGAGCGAATACGATCCGTTTGGCGCGGCGCACTCCTCCACATCGATCTCCGCCGGTCTCGGCATGGCGGTTGCGGCCGATCTTTCGAAGACCGACAGAAAGGTCATCGCAGTGATCGGTGACGGCGCCCTGAGTGCCGGCATGGCTTACGAGGCGCTGAACAATGCGGGTGCGCTCGACGCGCGGCTGATCGTCATCCTCAACGACAACGACATGTCGATTGCCCCGCCAACGGGGGCCATGAGCGCGTATCTCGCGCGCCTTGCCTCCGGGCGGACCTATATGGGCTTCCGCGAGTTCGGCAAGAAGCTGACAGCCTATCTCGGCAAGAACATAGACCGGGCGATTACGCGTGCGGTCGAGCATGCTCGCGGCTACGTGACCGGCGGCACGATGTTCGAGGAGATGGGTTTCTACCATATCGGACCGATCGACGGACATTCCTTCGAACACCTGCTGCCCGTGCTGCGCAATGTCCGCGATAACGGCAAGGGCCCGGTGCTGATCCACGTGGTGACCCAGAAGGGCAAGGGCTATCCGCCAGCCGAGGCCGCGGCCGACAAGTATCATGGGGTCAACAAGTTCGACGTCATTACCGGAACGCAGGCCAAGGCAAAGCCGAACGCGCCGAGCTATACGGCGGTTTTCGGAGAAGCGCTGGTGCAGGAAGCGACGCATGACGACAAGATCGTCGGCATCACGGCGGCCATGCCGTCCGGCACGGGCCTCGACAAGCTGCAAGAGCTATTTCCCGCCCGGACCTTCGATGTCGGCATCGCGGAACAACACGCGGTAACGTTCGCCGCCGGCCTCGCGGCCGAAGGCTACAAGCCGTTCTGCGCGATCTATTCGACCTTCCTGCAGCGTGGCTACGATCAGGTGGTACACGACGTTGCAATCCAAGGACTGCCGGTGCGGTTCCCGATAGATCGCGCCGGTTTCGTCGGCGCCGACGGCCCGACACACGCGGGCTCTTTCGATACGGCCTTCCTCGCCTGCCTTCCCGGCTTCGTCGTGATGGCGGCAGCCGATGAAGCAGAACTCAAGCATATGGTGCGGACCGCCGCCGCCTACGACGACGGCCCGATCTCGTTCCGCTATCCGCGCGGCGAAGGTGTTGGCGTGCAATTGCCCGAACGTGGCGAGATTCTCGAGATCGGCAAGGGGCGGATCGTCAAGGAAGGTACGAAGGTGGCGCTGCTGTCGTTCGGCACGCGGCTCGCGGATTGCCTGCTGGCGGCCGAGGATCTCGATGCCGCCGGTCTTTCGACCACCGTCGCCGATGCCCGCTTCGCCAAGCCGCTCGACGCCGACCTGGTTCGACGTCTTGCGCGCGAGCACGCCGTGCTAATTACAGTCGAGGAAGGGTCGGTCGGCGGCTTCGGTTCGCAGGTGCTGCACTTCCTCGTCAACGAAGGACTTCTCGACAACGGCCTGCGGGTCCGTTCGATGGTCATGCCCGATATATGGATGGATCAGGCTAAGCCGGAAACGATGTATGCCAAGGCTGGGCTTGATAGCCCCGCCATCGTATCCAAGGTGTTCGCCGCCTTGGCCGGTACCGAGCGCGGGCTCGGCGTCCTTCGTTGACGCCGTAAGGCGGAACAATCGAGAGTTCGTTGCGTTCCCCTGTCGAGTTTTTCAACGACAGGAGACATCCAAATGGCGAGCCTGAACAATCGCGACCTGATGAAGGAACTGAAGAGCCTCGAAGCGCAGGTTCTACATTTCAAGGACATGATCGGAACAGAGGGCCGCACTGCAGCGGACGATATCCGCGAACGCGGCAGCATCGCGATGCGTCAGGCATCCGACCGCGCCCGCAACGCCGCGTCCTATGCGCGCGACGAAGCCAGCAGCGTGGCGAGAATCGCCCGGGAACATCCCACTGCCACATCGACAGCCCTGCTGACCATCGGCCTCATTGGTGGTGTCATCGGCTACCTGCTCGGCCAGGGCCATACTCCGGAACGTGATTCCCGCTGGCGCTGGAACTGAGGGGCGTCGTGATGAGCGAGGTCGTCTACCACGTGGTTGCCCATGACGATGGTTATGCTTACCGGGTGGACGACGTCTACTCGGAACCGTTTCCCACGCACGAGGAAGCCCTGGAAGCAGCTCGGGTCGCAGCAGCTGAGCACCGGCTTTCCGGGAGCGACGCTGAAATCAGCTATCAGGATGAAAGCGGACAGTGGCGGAGTGAACACGCCGACGGTGCAGACAGACCCGTTACCGATGTTGAGGATGACGTCTGACACCATTGTTATAAAATGAAAAAGCCGGCTCGAAGCCGGCTTTTTTTTGCGTTTCAGCTCTGTTGTCAGAACTCCGACCATTCCTGCTTCGCCGCCGCCGCGGAACCACCGGAGAAGGCTCGGGCGACGCGGTTGGCGAGAGCGCCCGCGGGTGAGGTCGGAGCGGACGATCTGGCGGCCGCGGGACGCGTGCCGATGGCACCTTCGGCGAGCTTGAACTGACGCAGCAGGTCGGCCAGTGCCTCCGCCTGGGACGCAAGGCCGTGGCTTGCGGCGGTCTGTTCCTCCACCATGGCAGCGTTCTGCTGCGTGCCATGATCCATCGCGTTGACGGCACTGTTGATCTCGGAAAGGCCGGTCGACTGCTCGCGGCTGGAGGTTACGATGGCAGCGACGTGTTCGCTGATGTCCTGAACGGCGGCGACGATTTTTTCGAGTTCCCGACCGGTCTCGCCGACAAGCGTCACGCCGTTGCCCACATGCTCGGAAGACTTCGCGATCAGAGTCTTGATCTCCTTGGCCGCGTTGGCCGACCGTTCGGCGAGCGCGCGCACCTCCTGAGCCACGACAGCGAAGCCCTTTCCGGCCTCTCCGGCGCGTGCCGCTTCGACGCCTGCGTTCAGCGCAAGCAGATTGGTCTGGAAGGCAATGTCCTCGATCACGCCGATGATGTTTCCGATCTCGCCGGAGGATGTCTCGATCTCCGTCATGGCAGCCACCGCGTTGCGAACAACCTCACCGGATCGTTCGGCACCTGTGCGGGTGGTGGTCACGAGGTGGCCAACATTCTCGGCGCGCGCGGCATTGTCCTTGGTCGTCGTCGTGACCTCTTCGAGTGCGGCCGCCGTCTGCTCGATCGACGCGGCCTGCTGCTCGGTGCGCTTGGCGAGGTCGTTGGTGGCGGAGCGGATCTCGGCTGCGCCGGCATTGATTGCCGATGCCGTCTGCCCGACAGCGGTCAGGGCGGACAGAAGCTTGTCGAGGGAGGCGTTGAAGTTGGTGCGCAACTCATCAAGCCGGCCGGTAAACGGCTCATTGAGACGATAGGCCACGTTGCCTTCGGCGAGCGCCGACAGACCGCGTGCCAGATTATCCACCGCGAAGGTTACTTCGGCGGCTTCCCTCGCTTTCTCGGCTTCAGCGCGCCGGCGCTCCTCTTCGGAAGCGGCGCGCATGGCCTCGGTTTCGTTGGAGAGGCGAAGCTTTTCGACGGCTGCGTCCTTGAAGACGACGACGGCCTTTGCCATCTGGCCGACCTCGTCGCCGCGATCGAGAGCCGGAATCTCAACATTATGGTCACCGGACGCCAGGCGGGTCATGGCTTGCGTCATGCCAACGATCGGCGTGACGATGGCGCCGGCGAGGAGCCAGATAAGCACGACGGCGACAACACCTGCGATGCCGCCGCCAACCAGAAGCGCCATCTGCAACTGAAAGTGCGCGCTTTCGAGGGCGGCATGGTTCCTGGCGGAGAGCTGACCAACCAGTTCCTTGATCTTCGCCGCTTCGCTGCGGAATGCATCGATCTGCCCACCCGCATCATGGCCGAGTTCTGTAACGTCCTCAAGCGGCGCGCCTGCCTTACGGGCGGCAAGCTGAGGGACGGTCAGCTGGTTGTGGAAGGCATCCGCAGCCTGCTGCATAGCATCCAGCGAAGCGATGATCGCTGGCTCGCCGGCCGCGACCCGCTTCGCCTCCGCGAGATTGGTCAGCATCTTCTCACGATTCGCCAGGACGCCATTGTAGGTGCTGTCGCTGCCAAGCAGGAGGAAACCGCGCTGGTTCGCGACCTGCTCGAGCATTGCCTCGAGCGCCAGGTCCGACTGGGCCAGAATCTGTTCCGATTTCACCAGCTCTTCGGAGGCAAGACGCGCTCGGTACTGCTCGACGAAGACAATGGCGGTTGCCAGGAAGCAGCTCGCCATGATGCCGACGAACGTCAGGATCAGCTTCTTGCTCAGGGAAAGGTTTTTCAACGACATGGGATTACTCATCAGGAAGGAACCAGACGGCCGATATCGCTGCCACTGTTCACCCGGACGCTTGAGCCACCGGCGTGTCTGGCATCCGGTGAACGCGGGCGCGCGCTCCACCGGCGCCATTAAAGCCGCGTGCCGTTATCATTTGGTTAGCAGATGGAGAGATCGAGCCGTTTACTCAACCGGGACAAGCAGAAGAAATTGCAGGTCCTTTTCCGGGAAGAAATCCGTCGCCGTCATCTCGAAGGTCGTCGGCCCGGTCTTCTTCACATTCTTGCCGCAGAACGAGATGAAACTCTTCTCCGAGCCCTTGTCGACCGTCAGGCGGAACTTGCCGATCGAACCCGCCCAGTTCCCGCCGGTCGTCAGGATGTAGGACAGCCATTGCTCCATGTAATAAGGTCCCTGGCCACCCTCCGACGCCTTCTGGAGTTTGGTGGCGGTGCGGACAAAGCCATCGTCCATGCAATAGCGGGTCTTGTAGTCCTCGAAGTTGTAGTCGTTCGGCTTCCCATCATACAGGAAGCTGATGGCGGTCGTGCCACCGACGCCGGGTTTGTATTCGTGATGGACGTTGACGTCCTCACCGGCCGGGAATGTCGTGCGCCAGTGATATACCGAACGCAGCGTCCAGATCGGGGTCGGATGGCTTTCCCAGCCATTGCCGGCATCATACTCATCCTTCATGATAATACCGCGGACGAGCCAGTCCGCCAGAACGTCCTCCGGAAGCTCGGCAAGAGCGGCGCGCGCGGCATCGCTCATTGGCAGCAGCGGAACGCCGCGTTCGGTAAGTTCGTCGGTCACATCGACGCCAGTCGCGCTCAACACCCGCTGCTGCAGCTCGGGTTCGATCTCTTCTCCGTCCTGGGTTACCGAAAAGCCAAGGAAGTTATCCACTTCAAAGTCCGGAATGGCGACGTTCGTATTTGGGTCGCCCTTGATGTCCGGCATGGGGAAGGCAATGGTTGCCTCCACGTCTTCGTTCCCCTGGTTGCGGAAGACATAGTCGACCGTGACCTTGGTCGGCGAAATGAAGAGATCCTCCTCGGCCATGGTCACGTCCGGCGACACGACGTAAACGAGCCCGCCGCCTTTCACTTCCGCCATCGTGTCGTTGGCAAGGCAGGAGCCAGCCATCAAAGTGCCTGTCGCCAAGGCAAGAAAGGATTTCACCATCGTCACGTCCCCCAAGAAGCATCGCCTGCGCGAGCTGATGGCGGCGAGTTAGAGACCAAAGCGGCAAACTGTCAACGACCGGAATAGGGTCTATTTGCATTGCTGCTTGTTTACGTTCGTCATCGGCAGAGGCGCCGCGCACAAAAGCCTTGCAAGTCGCGCCATCCGCAGCCATGACGGGCCATGCAGAAGCCACCAGAACCCCAGCGCCTCGATCAGTTGCTCGTCGCCCTCAACCTGTTTCCGAGCCGGGCCCGCGCCCGGGACGCCATTCAGCGAGGGACGGTGAAGGTGGACGGTAAGGCCGTCACGAAACCAGCCCTGGTCTTTTCGCACGAGCATCGCTTCGAGATCGACGACCCGGCGCAAGCCTATGTCTCGCGTGCGGCACTGAAGCTGGTCGCAGCGCTCGATCATTTCGGTCTCGGCCCGAGGGACCAGAACTGTCTCGATGTCGGCGCATCGACCGGCGGCTTCACGCAGGTTCTGCTCGAACGTGGAGCAGTCCATGTCACGGCGGTAGATGTCGGCCATGGGCAGATGCACCCCGACGTCGCCGACGACCCGCGCGTGACCAATATCGAAGGACTGAACGCTCGCGCGATGACGGCAGAGGACATCGAGGACAGGCAGATCGACTTCGTCGTGTCTGACGTCTCCTTCATCTCGTTGAAGCTCGCCCTGCCGCCGGCCCTCGATATGGCAGAGCCCGGTGCCCGATGCGTTCTGCTGGTCAAGCCGCAGTTCGAGGCGGGCCGGGATGCCATCAGCAAAGCGGGGCTGCTGAAGGAGCCGGAAACGGCACCTGCCGTGGCGGCCGAGCTGGAACGATGGCTGGTGGAGGACATGGGCTGGGAAAGCCTAGGGCTCATCCCCTCGCCCATCGCGGGCGGCGACGGCAACCAGGAATTCCTGCTGGCGGGACGGAAACCGGAGACGACCGAATGAGTGCCGAAACAGTCACCATCGACAGCCTTGGCGCCCAGGGCGACGGCATTGTCCACGCCGAGAATGGCCCAGTTTATGTGCCGTTCGCGCTGCCCGGCGAGACCGTCGCGATCGCCAGGGTAAAGGCGCAAGGCACGATCATTTCCATGGCGAAGGCGTCCTCCGAACGGGTGGCGCCGCCCTGCCGCCATTTCGGACCGGATGGAGACGGCGGCACATGTGGCGGATGTTCGCTGCAGCATATGTCGCGTCCGCTCTACACCGGCTTCAAGCGCGACCTCGTCATCTCCGCCCTGAAATCCAAGGGACTAGCCGCCGACGTGCGGCCGATCATCGAAGCTGAGCCAGGCGAAAGACGACGGGTGGTGCTGGCCGCACGCCGCACCGAGAAGGGTCTGCTTCTCGGCTTCCATCAGTCGGAGAGCCATCACATCGTGGCGATCTCGGAATGTCCGATCGCCTCGCCGGGAATCGTTTCCCGGCTGGAAGCGATCCGCAAGATCGGTTTCTCGCTGTCAACGAACGCCGATCCGTTCAGGATGACCGTTCTCGAAACCCTTTCGGGTCTCGACATCGCGGTGGATGGGCTCAAAGGGGTTTCCGATGGACAACGACGGGCGGTAACACAGGTCGTGCTGTCGCTGCGTGGCATTGCACGCGTTTCGGCGAACGGGGAAATCCTGATCGAGCCGGTTAAGCCCGCACTTGATTTTGGCGGCGTGACCGTCAATCCGCCACCGGGAGGCTTCGTGCAGGCGACCCAGAAGGCCGAGCAGGCGATGGCGGAACTCGTGCTGGCGCATGTCGGCAAGGCCAAACGCATTGCCGACCTGTTCGCCGGATCCGGGACGTTTTCATTGCGGCTTGCGCGGGTGGGTCAGGTGCATGCCGTCGAGTCGGACGAAAAGGCGATGAAGGCGCTTGATCACGCGGCCCGCAACGCCCAGGGGCTCAAACCGGTCAAGGCCGAGAAACGCGACCTCTTCCGACGCCCGCTGATGACGCAAGAACTGAAGGCCTTCGACGCGGTGGTGTTCGATCCGCCGCGTGCGGGGGCCGAGGCGCAGTGCAAGGAACTTGCCCGCTCGTCGGTAAAGAAGATCGTTGCCGTCAGTTGCAATCCGCTGACGCTGGCGCGCGACCTTTCAATCCTCGCGGAGGGCAGTTATCGGATCGAGACGGTGACGCCGATCGACCAGTTCCTTTGGTCTTCCCACGTGGAGGTCGTTGCAACGCTGACGAAGGGCTGACGCTCCGCTTCAGCGGACGATCACGCGTCCGCTGCCGATCTGGTTCGGGCACCGGCAGACGCCGCCGACGCGCTGCTCCCCGGCGGAGCAATAGCTTCCGCTGGAGAGAACACAGTAGTATCGGTCGCGAACCGCACCCGGGCGATAGCCGGGCCGATAGCCAGGACGATCTGAATCTCCGTTCTGGATGCTTCCGTTGAAGTCAGGGTCCTGTGGCACCTGTGCCAACTGGTAGGACTGCGCGGGCAGCAATTGGTCCGCGACAGCAACCGAAGTCGTCATAGCCGCAATCATCATGGCGACGGAAATACGCTTGAACATGTTCTTCCAAACCCTCGTTGGCCGCACCGCGCGACCGGTCTCAGTTCAAACCCTGCCGCGCGATTTCGTTCCATTTTAGGCGGAGATGGGCTTTGACGTCATCCTCTTCCCTTCATGAAGGCTTCGAAGGCGGCGCGGGCTTCGGCGCTCTTCAGCTGGGCTACGAAGTGGACGAGCTCCTCCTGCATGCGGGCGCGAACCTCGTCGGCGCTGCCCTTGACCAAGGCGCGGGCGATCTTCATCGCCGCTGGCGGCTTGGACGCGAGCGAGGACGCGATCTTCAGGGTTTCGGCCTCGACCTGATCGGGCGCGACAACCTTCCAGATGAGACCTGCCTCGCGGGCCTGTTCAGCGGAGAAGCCTTCGCTGGCGGCGAGCATGGCGAAGGCGCGCTGGTGGCCCATGATGCGCGGGGCAATCAAGCTGGAAGCGGCTTCCGGCACCAAAGCCAGATCGACGAAGGGCGTCTTGAACAGGCTGCGGTCGGAGGCGACCGTCAGGTCGCAATGCATGTGCAGCGTCGTGCCGATGCCGATGGCCAGACCATCGACTCCCGAGACCAGCGGTTTGGTAACTTCGGTGAGTGCCTTCAACAGGCCGAAGGCGGCCGGCTCGCCGACGGCGCCGGACATGGCGAAGCCGAGGAAATCGGCCATGTCGTTGCCGGCAGAGAAACAGCCTTCGGTTCCGAGGAAGGCGATGGCGCGGATCGAGTCGTCCTGCTCGCCCTCAAGAAGACCTGCGGTCAGCTTCTGGTACATGGCTTGGGTGATCGCGTTCTTCTTGTCCGGGCGGTTGAAGCGCAGGATGAGGACGCCGGGATGCTGGTCGGGCCGTTCGATGAGAATGTGGTCGGTCATTGGACGGTCCTTAAGCAAAAAGAGCGCGCGCGGCGTTGAGGCTCGCCTCGCCATTGATGACGCGATCCTTCAGCGCCGCGGTCTCGGCGATCAGGTTCTCCGCGGCAAAGCGGCAGAGCGCGAGACGGTTGTCCCGGCCATGGTCTTCGTCGGCGAGCGCGCCCTTGGCGAGGTAGACGCCCGTCAACGCGAGACCGAAGAGCCGCTGGTACGGTGTGGCGCCTGCCAGTGCGGCCGAGGCATTGCCGGCGGCCAACTGCGAGAGCAGCCATTCTGTGGTGTCTTCGAGGTCGGCGAGGCTTGCGTCGAGACGGGCTGCGCTGTCGCCGAAACCTTCGAGGTTGGAGGTGCGGACAACGGATACGATTTCTTTCAGCTCGGTGATGAAGCCGCGGACGTGATTGCCGTTCGAGAGCGGCAACTTGCGCGTCACGAGGTCGGCGGCCTGAATGCCATTGGTGCCTTCGTAGATCGGGGCGATGCGGCTGTCGCGCCAGAAGCGGGCAGCACCGGTTTCCTCGATGAAGCCCATGCCGCCATGGGTCTGGATGCCGAGCGAGGCGACATCGACGCCGGCGTCGGTGGCGAAGGACTTGGCGATCGGGGTGAGCAGCGCTGCGCGCTCGGCCCAATGACGGGCCTCATCGCCGTCTGCGTGATGGCTCATGTCTGTGGCGTGGGCGCAGACGTAGCAGATCGCGCGGGAGCCTTGCGTCAGCGCCTTCATCGTCACCAGCATGCGGGCGACATCCGGGTGTTCGATGATCGGCGACATGCCCTGCCCAGTCCAACCGGGCGCCTTGCCCTGGGTGCGCTCCTTCGCATACTGCACGGCCTTCTGGGTGGCAGCTTCGCAGATGGCGACACCCTGCATGCCGACAGCGAGGCGGGCATTGTTCATCATGGTGAACATGCAGGCGAGGCCCTTGTTTTCCTCGCCGATGAGATAGCCGATCGCGCCCGGCTCGTCGCCGAACTTGCCGTCGCCATAGATCATGGTGCAGGTCGGCGAGCCATGGATGCCGAGCTTGTGCTCCAGCGAATGGCAGTGAAGATCGTTGCGGGCGCCGATGGATCCGTCGTCGTTGACGAGGTATTTCGGCACGAGGAAGAGCGAGATGCCGCGCGTGCCGGCGGGCGCATCCGGAAGGCGTGCGAGAACCAGATGGATGATGTTCTCGGTGATCTCGTGCTCGCCCCAGGTGATGAAGATCTTCTGTCCAAAGATGCGGTAGGTGCCGTCATCGCGGCGCTCGGCGCGGGACTTCATGACGCCGAGATCGGAGCCGGCATGGGGCTCGGTCAGGTTCATGGTGCCGGTCCATTCGCCGGACACCATCTTCGGCAGGTACTTCGCCTTCAATTCGTCTGAGCCGTGGGCGGTGACGGCATCTACTGCGCCCATGGTGAGCGTCGGTCCGAGCGCAAAGCCCATGGAGCCGGAATTCCACATTTCGAGCGCCGCAACGTTCAGCATATGGGGAAGCCCCTGCCCGCCGAAATCTTCGGATGCGGTCAGGGAGTTCCAGCCGCCTTCGGCCCAGGCGCGATAGAGATTGTCCCAGCCATCGGGAACCACGACCTTGCCGTCGACCATGCGGGCACCCTCCTTGTCACCGATTTCGGCGAGCGGGGCGACTTCATCGGAGGCGAAGCGGCCGGCTTCTGTCAGGATCGCGTCGACCAGGTCGTCGCTGAGGTCGCCCAACTTGCCGTCCTCAATGGCCTTGCTAAGGCCTGCGACGTGCTTCAGGGTGAACGCGATCTCTTCAACGGGCGCCTTGTACATGACGTGCTCCTCCATCTGGCGTATGCTCTATGCCACGCCCAGACTCCCACCCAGGAGGCGCGGCTTAATCATCCTTCTGGCTAGTTGATTTTTACGTAAACGTCAAATCTTTTGGAAGTTCGTTTACCCTCCTGCCGAGGACACGCCAAGAACCTATCGGCGCGCGAACAAGCTTATGTGAACGGACCATAACGCAGCATATTTCGGCGACCGACCCGGACCGGCAATAGCAAGGGACGTCAAACACTTAGAGCCGTGAATATTGCCCTCTTGCAGCTTCGCTCTTGATGAGTGAATTCTGATCCACCGCATTGCCGGGATTTCGTCACATCGCTGTTACCCGGTGTGACTAGTCCAGAGATTGGAACCATTCCAGAAACCAACTCTCGGAGGCCATCATGACCGAAGTGAACAAGAACCACCTATCGTGGGACGAGTGGGACGAACTGCACAATCCGCCCCCGGCCGTGACCGATTTCGACCGCGTCGTCGAATCCGCAATTTCGCGCCGCGGCTTCCTCGGTGGCGTTCTCGCCATGGGCTCTGCCGCTGCCGCCATGGGCACGCTCGGCAACCTGATGTCATCCACATCGGCCCAGGCGCAGGAAGCCGCCTCGCGCTTCCCGTTCAAGCCGATCGCGATCCAGACGGATGCGACCGTGCATGTGCCGGAAGGCTATAGCTGGAAGCCGCTTGCCAAGTGGGGCCAGCCGCTGTTCTCGAACGTTCCGGATATCGACCACGAGAAGGCCGTTTCCGTCGAGCATTCCGACAAGGTCTTCGGGGAAAACACCGATGGCATGGAGAGTTTCCTGATCGGCACCCATCAGGTCATCGCGGTCAACCACGAATACGTCAATCCGGAAATCAACCTGCCGCACGCGCCGGAAGGTGTGCCGCAGTCGGCTGACGACGTGAAGATCCTGCAGAACATGCAGGGCGTTACCGTCATGGAAATCGCCGAAGGGGAAAACGGCTGGGAAATCGTGCTCGACAGCCCGTTCAACCGCCGCATCCATCACAATACACCAATGAAGATCTCGGGTCCCGCAGCAGGCTCCGAGCTCCTGAAAACCGCAGCTGATCCCAACGGAACCGACTCCCTCGGCACCTTCAACAACTGTGGCGCCGGCAAGACACCGTGGGGCACCTACCTCACCTGCGAAGAAAACTTCAACGGCTATTTCGGCACCACGAATGCCGAATTCCAGATGCCCGACGACTACAAGCGATACGGCATCGCCGCTGAAACCCGCTACGCCTACGAAAAGTTCGACGAGCGCTTCGATGTCGCCAAGAACCCGAACGAACCGCGTCGCGCCGGCTACGTCGTCGAGATCGATCCGTCGGACGCCTCTTCGACCCCGATCAAGCGCACCGCGCTCGGCCGCATCAAGCATGAGAACGCTGCCGTCACCATTGCCCGCGACGGTCGCGTAGTCGTCTACATGGGCGACGACGAGCGTGGCGAGTTCCTCTACAAGTATGTCTCCAACGGCATCTACGTTCCGGGGGGCGACACTTCCAAGCTGCTCGACGAGGGCACGCTCTACGTCGCCAAGTTCTCCGACGACGGCACTGGCCAGTGGCTGGCGCTGACGGAAGAATCGACCGGCATGAAGATGGACGAGATTTGCGTCTTCACCCGCATGGCCGCCTCCAAGGTCGGCGCAACGACCATGGACCGTCCGGAGTGGGTCGCCGTCAACCCGGTCGCCATCGAGGCTTATTGCTGCCTGACCAACAACAGTCGTCGCGGCGAGGTCAAGGATGGCAAGCTGCGCACCAATGCCGGCGGCGACGAGATGGCCCTCAACGCCGTCAATCCGCGCGAAAAGAACGAGTATGGCCAGATCGTCCGCTGGTATCCGGACGCGGAAGACCATACCAGCGAAGCGTTCAAGTGGGACCTGTTCGCCATGGCGGGCAATCCCGCCGTGCACCAGGGCACGCTCTATGCCGGTTCGTCCAATATCAACGAAGGCAACATGTTCAATTCGCCTGACGGCATGATGTTCGACTCAACCGGTCTCGTCTGGATCCTGACGGACGGCGAAGATTCCAACGAAGGCGATTTCGCCGGCCAGGGCAACAACCAGATGCTCGCCGGCGATCCCGTCACCGGCCGTATCGAACGCTTTCTCACCGGCCCGAAGGGTTCGGAAGTCACGGGCCTGACCTGGACGGCCGACAAGCGCACCATGTTCGCGGGCATCCAGCATCCTTCCGCTCCCTTCCCGGATGGCGACGGCAAGCTACCCCGGTCGACAATTGTGGCGATCCGCCGCGAAGATAACGCGCTGGTCGGCTGATACCGGCACAGTGCCACCAACTTGGAAGCGCGCCGGCGACGGCGCGCTTTTCGTTTGCGATGCACATCGATAGAAATCGTTCAGCGGCGCCTCTCGCGACCGGCCAGCAATCAAGGAAAGCTGCTCATGTTGTCGCCAACCCGTTCCATTCCCGGCCTCGTCTGGGCTTACTATGTCGACCCGGCCGGCGGCACGGCAAATCGCCTGGAGCCGGACGGCGAACTTCCCTCTTTCGCCGACGGAAACGGGTTTCTCTGGCTGCATCTCAACCTCGTCGATACGCGGGTCAGCGCTTTCCTCGACGACTTTCCGGGACTGTCAGCCGAAGCGCATACCGCGCTGACGACACATGAAACGCATGCAGCGGTCACCGTCGACGAACAATTGGCCTTCGGGACGCTGGTCGATTTCCAGCGGGAATTCGATGCCGAGACGCGGGACATCGGCTGGCTGCATTTCGCGCTCTCGGACCGGTTCATCATCACCAGCCGCCTGCAACCGATCCGCTCCATCGACAGAGTGCGTACGGCGCTTGAAAAGAATCCTGCCAAGTGCACCAACCCGATGCAACTGTTCGAGATGCTGGTCGCGGAGTTTCAGCGCGGCCTGATCAAGGTCGTGATGGAGATGACCGAGGAGCTAAACGCCATTGAGGATATCGTCTACGACAGCGAACTGCGGGACGAGCGCCGCCAACTGGCTTCCGTGCGGCGGGTGGTGGTGCGGCTTTATCGCCACCTGCGCACGCTGCTGTCGCTCATGCGCCGCGCCGCCGCCAGCGACGAGGAAGACATGCCTTTCGGCTTCGATGAGGTCGCGCGACGGCTGTGCGCCCGGCTGGAGTCAGTGGACCACGATGTGCATGCTCTGCAGGAACGCGCCCGCCTGCTCCACGAAGAAATCGATTCGAAGCTATCGTCAGAGACCAACCGGCATCTCTATATCCTGTCGCTGATGACGGCCTTCCTGCTGCCGGCATCACTGGTGACCGGCTTTTTCGGCATGAACACGACCGGCCTTCCGTTCGCGGACGGGCTTCACGGTACCTTGAGCGCTTTTGGCTTCATCGCTTTCTCAGTTTTTCTGTCCTGGCTTGTGCTGCGGCGCGCCGGGATACTCTAGCTATCGTTCCTGACCCACGCCTGTTCCTGGACGGGATGGAACAAAACCGCGTCTCATCCGTACGACCTTCTGTGTCCAATCAAAACAATAACGGGAGGCGCTCGATGAGCACGTCGCCAGCTTTGGCCCTGACCGCCAGGGGATACCCCCTTTCCGGGCTGTTCGTCCCTTTTCCATTCGTCTGCTTCTTTCTCGCCCTTCTCACCGACATCGCCTATTGGCAGTCGTCATATCTGATGTGGCAAAACTTCTCCGCCTGGCTTCTCTTTGCCGGTCTGGTGGGCGGGGCATTGGCTCTCATTGCCGGCGCGATAGATCTTCTGCGTCCCCGCACACTTGATATGCGCCCGACACTGTCGGCGGTGATCGCATTCGTCGCGACCCTCGTGCTCGCATTCGTCAACAGCTTCGTCCACGCCGGCGATGGATGGACCGCGGTCGTGCCCTATGGCCTCATCCTCTCGGCGGTCACGGTCATTGTCATCGTAGTCACCGTTTTCATTTCGGCCGAACACCGCACCGCAATTCACTGGAGGCTGCCATGAGACACCCCGTCCAAAATCGCCACCGCATCCTGATGGCCTCGGCGATCGCACTCCCCGTATTACTTGTGGGTTGCGGCGATTCAGATGATTTCGACATCTCTCAGCAGATCGGGCCAGATCCGGTTCTGCCCGAGCCAAGCGCAGAACTGATGCCGGACCTCAAGGTTGCGGAAGTCGTCGGCTGGGAAGACGGGCAAACGCCAACCGTCCCAGAGGGCTTCACCGTCACTGCCTATGCAAGGGATCTTGCGAATCCCAGAACTGTCCACACATTGCCCAATGGCGACGTCCTGGTAGTGCAAGGCAAGGCGCCCGGAGGCAAACCGCTCGAGCGCCCGAAGGACTACATCCGCGGGTGGATCATGTCTCTCGCCAAGGGTGGCGGCGGAGAGAGCAAGGAAAGCAATCTCATCACTTTGCTGCGCGATGCTGACAGGGACGGAACCGTCGACGAGCGCCACGACCTCCTGACCGGACTCAACTCCCCGTTTGGCGTGGCCTGGGTCGATGATACGCTTTATGTCGCAGCAGCCGATGCGATCCTCACCTATCCCTACAAGCTGGGAGAAAACACGATTTCGGCGGAGCCGACGGTGCTGACACCGTTGCCGGGTGGCCCGATCAATCACCACTGGACAAAGGATCTGGCCTTGTCTCCCGACGGCCGTTTCCTCTACGCCTCGGTCGGGTCCAATTCCAATGCCGCAGAGCGCGGCATGGAAGCCGAAAAAGGTCGTGCTGCCATCTGGCTCGTTGATCGCCAGACAGGAGCCGCCAAAGTTTTTGCCTCCGGCCTTCGAAATCCAAATGGACTTGCGATCAACCCCCAGTCCGGGGCGCTGTGGACCGTTGTCAACGAGCGGGACGAACTCGGTCCCAACCTCGTTCCTGACTACATGACCTCTGTCCAGGAGGGCGGCTTCTACGGATGGCCCTGGAGCTACTACGGAAACCATGTCGACGAGCGTATCCATCCACCGCGTCCCGATATGGTGGAGACGGCTATCAAGCCGGATTATGCGCTTTCCAGCCACGTCGCGGCTCTGGGCCTGACCTTCAGCATGGGGTCTGCAATGCCGGAGGCCTATGCCAACGGGGCCTTCGTCGGCGAGCACGGCAGCTGGAACCGGACGAATTTCAACGGCTACAAGGTCGTTTACATCCCCTTCGAAAACGGGATGCCGACCGGTATGGCCCAAGATGTCGTAACCGGCTTCCTTGATGGCGATCAGGCACGGGGGCGGCCAGTGGGTGTCGGCATCGACGGGACTGGTGCCCTGCTTGTGGCCGACGACGCGGGCAATACGGTCTGGCGGGTCGCGCCCGCAGACGGTACGGTCGTTCCGGAGCCCATAGGAACAGATCGAATGCCACCGCAATCGCCGCAGGCTTCGACGTCGGCGCTGGATCAGACCGATTCTGCAGAAGGATTTCAGGACGGGGGATCAACCGGGGTCCAACGGGGCGGAAACCAGGAAACGGGTATAGCAAACCCCGCGCAAACCGAAATCGCGCCGGCCGTCCAGCCTTCAGGAACCACGCAAGACGGCGATGATCCGCCAAACGCGCCGACACCTTGATTTAGGCAACGAAAAAGCCCGGCACGGTGGCCGGGCTTCTTCACTGTCTCGTGCCTCGCTCAATAGTAGGGCGAGTAGCACTGCTGGCGGGGGCCGTTGTAGGGCTGGAAGGTGTTCGACCGGGCGTCATACGAACGATACCGGTTCGCGCACCACTGGTAGTGACGCGGGTTCACTCCGGCCGCACGTGGCGGTGCCGGCTGGGCTATCGCGCCGCCGATGATTGCACCGGTCGCAAACGCTGCAAGCGGGAACCAGTAACCGTTGTGGTAGCGATAGCCGTGGCGATGGTGGCGATAGCCACGGTAGCCGCGGTAATAGCCGTTGCCGTGCCTGTTGTAGTGGCGACGATATTGGACCTGGGTCACATCCGTCGACTTCTGCAGAACGGGTGCCGGAAGCGGCATGGCCGCCTGTGCGGGCAGATAGCTCGTAGCAGCCATCGCCGCTGCGAGTCCCATAGCCGCCAAGCTCTTGATCGAGATCTTCATGACTTTCTCCCTTCGCGGGCTCATCGAGAGGCGAGCGTCCCGAGTGGTACGCTCTGGCTCTCCACAGCCTTTTAAGATGCTAATAAACCCAAGCTGAACCCGGGATTAACGAGGTTGTCGGAAGAAAATCTCGCACTCGGGCTTTCGCTGCCCCGATAACGCATCTGATCGCGTTTGGTTTCCGCAAGCTTCGCGAAACCGACCGGTGGCAGGGTCGCCAGCAAGCGGGCGTTAACACCGACGCACTAGAATGAAGCTCGCCGCGACAAGGCGGAGAGGCCGGGGCATGACCAAACTCAGATACTACGCCAAGACCGATCAGAAACCGCCGGAGCCGGGTCTACCGCCCGCCATCCACTCGGAATTCCTGCGAACCGGGCGGATATCAAGGCGCCGCGACGACTGGCTGCCGGAGGAGCGCCGCTACCTCACCTATGAGGAAGTGGCTGAAAAGACCGGCCGAAAACTGGAAAACGCCGCGACGACGACACATACGCGCCTGAACGGCTTTCACCGCTCGATCCAGTTCCCGAAGATCATCTTTCACCGAACGCTTGCAAACAGCCCGCATCTCGGCTACTGCCACGTCACGGCTGCGAAGACGAACTTCGCGAAATTTGCCGACGTGAAATGGTCGTTCTACATCGCCAACTTCTTTTCGGAAATCGGCGACGCGGAGCAGTTCTTCGAGAAAATCCAGACGCAATATTCGAGGATGTACTTCGCCGTGGCCATCGAGCCTGACAAGGCGCTGAAAACCCTGAAGATCGATCGCTCCATCCGCGACAACGGGCTGCTGTTCCGGACGCACGATCCAAAAGAGGCGCTGAAGAACGTGCTCAAGCTCGGCGCGGCGACACCGGAACTGCGTGCCGCCATCGATCGCCTCTGAGTGGGCGGATAGCCGACCAGCTTCAGGCTGGCCGGACTTCCTTCTTGTAGATCAGCCAATCCTTCGGAACATAGGAGCCGTCGCTGTAAATCGTGACGGTATTGCCGCCGGCAGCCTTGGAGGTGGCCAGTGCCTTCTCGGCGAAGCTCATGAAATCGAACGCATTCGGCGCCTGCGGCGACAAGCAGATGCCGAAGGACATGCCGATCTGCCCGGTCGCTCGTCCCGAGCCGGAATTCACGACTGCGGTCGCCCGCAACTTGGAGCGAACCAGTTCGATGATGCGGCTGATCTCGTCCTGATCGCTGGTATAGAACAACAAGCCGAAGCGCCCTCCATCGAAACGGCAGGCAAGATCCTCGGTGCCGGCAACGGCTTCGACAACCTTGGCGACCTGTTTCAGGAAACGGTCCCCGACAGCCGGGCCCATTTGCTCCGCAAGGCGCGCATAGTCATCGATTTCACCGACGGCGAGACCACACAAGACCGGCATCTCGGGGTTCACATAGACCTTCGCGAGCGCCTTGTTGAAGGCACGGCGGCTACCGAGACCGGTGAGCGGATCAACGAATTTCGCCGTTTCTGCATCTTCCGCCTGGCGCTGCATGTCGGCCAGTGCCGCTGTCTTCCCGACAACGGTGCGGACGACATTGCTGTTCTCGCTGGCACGCTTTTCCGTTGCCACCTTGAGCGCCTGGATCGACTGGCCGAGTTCGGCGTGATCGATCGCGCCGTCCGTCAGGATCACCTTCGAGGCGTTGCCAATCAGCCGGCCGTAGTCGCTGAGCGATATCTTTTCCTCGTTGAGGAGACTGATGAAGCTGCTCATCTCGGCGCGGACCTTGCCGTTCTGCTGCGCCAGGAGACCTTCCTCATGGTGATGCGGCAGATATTTGCGGCCGAGTTCGTCGAGCGCTTCCTGAGTCTTGTTCTTCCCGAGGGCGATGAAGTCGCGCACCAGGTCGGGGTTGCTGCCCGAATAGGCTTCGTAGACCAATTCGTAGTTTCGCGGCAGGCCGTCGATGCCCATCTGGTGCATGGCGGTCGCAACCCGCAACGCGATGCTGGAAGCTGGATTTTTCAATGGCTGCATCGACTTGGATACCCCGAAAGATAAACGATGGTCAGAACGAAACGGACTGTACACGAGGAATTCCATCTTTCTCTTACAACGATCCTTAAATGTTTAACGATCGGTCCAAGACGATCCGAAGCAGAGAAAAAGACTGTTTGATCAGCAAGCCCTAGACGCGGTATTGAGCCCTGAACTGCCGGACAGGACTGATGGCCAAACTGATACCGATCGAACAGCAAAGCGATGTCGCCCTGACGGAGGCTTTGACCCTGCTTGTCGCCGGCCACCCCGTCGCGTTGCCGACGGAGACCGTCTACGGACTGGCGGCGGATGCCACCAATCCCAAAGCGATCGCCGCGATCTACGAGACGAAAGGGCGTCCTCAGTTCAACCCGCTGATCTGCCACATGGCCGATCTCGCCATGGCCGAACGTCATGCAGTGTTCGATCCGGTGTCGCGGAGGCTGGCCGAGCATTTCTGGCCGGGGCCGCTGACGCTGGTCCTCAGCATCAGGGACGGTTCGGCAATCCATCCGCTGGCAACGGCGGGGCTTGATACGGTCGGCATTCGCGTGCCGCTCGGGTTCATGCGGCGCCTGATTTCTGCCTTCGGCCGTCCCCTCGCCGCGCCGAGCGCCAATCTGTCAGGACGGATCAGCCCGACGACGGCACGCCACGTCAACGAGGATATCGGCGACCGGATCGATCTGATCCTCGACGACGGTGCCTCGCGCGTCGGTGTCGAGTCGACCATCGTGAAGGTCGAGGATGGGCGTATCCGTCTGTTGCGACCCGGCGGCGTCGCGGTTGAAGATATCGAGACTGTCACGGGGATCAAGGTTGATCGGCCCCAGTCTGCGGGCGCGGCCATCGAGGCTCCCGGCATGCTGGCATCGCACTACGCACCCGCTGCCCGCATGCGTCTCGATGTGACGGACGTATCGCCCGACGAGGCGCTGATCACTTTTGGCGACGTGACGGTGGCAGGTGCGGATCGGGCTTCGGCGGTGCTGAACCTCAGCCCCTCCGGCGATTTGCGAGAGGCGGCGGCCAACCTTTTCGATTTCATGAAACGCGCCGATGCCGCTGGCGCGCGGACGATCGCTGTGGCTCCCATTCCGATGGCAGGCCTCGGAGAGGCGATCAACGACCGTCTGGCGCGCGCCGCAGCACCCAGGGACAGTTGACAGAGAGGGACCATGACCGCTGCAGCCATCTATCCCCAGGATCTCATCAACCGTTTTGTTGCGATCGTCGGCGAAGCCGCAGCGCTGACGACCTCGGACGATATAGAGCCCTATCTGGTGGAGGGTCGCGGCCTCTATCGCGGCGCGACCCAGCTTGTGCTGAAACCCGGATCGACCGCCGAGGTGTCCGCCATCATGAAGCTCGCGTCTGAAACCGGCACTCCTATCGTCCCGGTGTCCGGGCGTACTGGCCTCGTCGGTGGTCAGGTTCCGCGTGCCGACGGCCGCGACATCCTTCTCTCGCTTGAAAGAATGAACCGGATCCGCGAGGTCGATACCGTGGCCAGCGTCATCGTCGCGGATGGCGGCTGCATCCTCGCCGATATCCAGAAGGCGGCCGATGATGTTGGCCGGCTCTTTCCCCTCTCTCTGGGATCGGAAGGCTCCTGCCGCATCGCCGGCAACCTGTCGACCAATGCCGGGGGAACTGCAGTCGTTGCCTATGGCAATATGCGCCAGCTCTGCCTAGGGCTGGAGGTCGTTTTGCCGACGGGTGAGATATGGGATGGGCTCCGGCGACTGAAGAAGGACAATAGCGGATACGATCTGAGGGATCTGTTCATCGGGGCGGAAGGTACCCTCGGCGTTATCACCGGCGCGGTGCTGAAGCTGTTTCCGAAACCCCTGGGTCGGCAGGTGGCCTTTGCCGGGCTTCACTCGACGGAGGACGCTCTGGCGCTTTTCGAGAATGCCCAGGCCATCTGCGGCGCGGCACTCACCGGCTTCGAACTCATGCCCCGCATCGGCGTAGATTTCACGACCAGGCACATACCGGGCGTGCGGGATCCACTTTCGACCGTGCACCCCTGGTATGTCCTCATCGATATCTCGACCTCCGATTCAGCCGAGACTGCGCAGACGATGGTGACGGCCGTGCTGGAAAAAGGTGTCGAGGCCGGTCTCGTCCAGGATGCCGTGATCGCAACCTCGGTGGCGCAGCAGGATGCCATCTGGCGGATGCGGGAAAGCATGTCGGATGCGCAGAAGCCTGAAGGTGGGTCGATCAAGCATGACGTTTCGGTGCCGGTGTCGCGCGTGCCCGGCTTCATGGCGGAGGCAGATGCGGCCGTCATGGCCGCGGTACCCGGCGCTCGCATCTGCGCCTTCGGCCATCTCGGAGATGGTAACATCCACTACAATATCAGCCAGCCGGTCGGCGCCGACAAGGCGGCCTTTATTGCCCGCTGGCGCGAAGTCAACGAGATCGTCCACGCGATCGTGCGCAAGCACGGCGGTTCGATTTCAGCGGAGCACGGCGTCGGCCAGTTGAAGCGCGACGAGCTGGCCGCGAGCAGGCCCGCTGTAGAGACGGAACTGATGATCAGGATCAAGAAGGCCTTTGACCCCGCCGGCATCATGAACCCCGGAAAGGTGGTGCCGCTGCCATGAAGGGCAAGACCAGCCGCGTGACGCTGCGTATCGATCTCATCAACGGCGCTCGGCTCGGGCCCGGCAAGATCGCGCTGCTCGCCGGCATTGCCGAGCATGGCTCCATCCGGGCCGCCGGCGCGGCGATGGGCATGTCGTATCGGCGCGCCTGGCTGCTTGGCGACGAGATAAACCGCATGTTTCGGGAGCCGTCGATCCTGACGCGGCACGGCGGCAAGAGCGGCGGCGGGGCCGTATTGACCGCGTTCGGCGAGGATCTGTTGCGGCGGGCGCGACAGATGGAAAGCGACAGCCGAAAGGCAATCGGAGACGATCTTCGGTGGCTGGAAGCCGCGATGTCGTCCGAGTACGAGGATAAGCTCGAAAAGAACAGTGCCGCGGATGACGACTAGCCAGCGTCAGTACCGTGGATGGCGGTAGACCCCCTCGGCCGCAAGCGAGACAGCCTTGAACAGGAGGGTGACCGGCATGCCTGCCGCCAGCCCAAGCGATGTGGCTGATCTCCTCGTTATATTGGCGACCAGTCGTTCCCCCGCGCAATTCACCAGCACCGACACGCCAGCCTGTCGTTCATCCAGCTGCTCTACGGAGCCGGAAAGGCGGTTGAGGGTGGACACCTGCCCGACCTCGCCTTTGGCAAGAACGATCTCCGAGGCCGGTATGTAGACCCGAACCCTCCGACCGACGGGCAGATCGGCATGACGGAGAAACAGGCGACCCGATTGGCTCTCGGCGATGGTCAGTCCCTCCGTCGGCGATTGCTCGATGATCGTCGCTTCGATGAAGTTTTCGAGCGGGCCGGAGCCGGGAATGAACGACGTGTCGCCTGGGTGTGACGCCGTGTCCATGACCGTCGCGGCGCGTCCCTCAGACACGGAGATGACACGGGTGGCGAGACGGGTGACCTCCTCGATGGAGTGACTGACATAAATGATCGGAATGCCAGCTTCATCGCGGATGCGCTCAATGTAGGGCAGGATCGATCCTTTAAGACCTTCATCGAGTGCCGAGAGCGGCTCATCCATCAGGAGAAGGCGTGGTCCTGACATCAGCGCGCGTCCGAGAGCGACCCGCTGCTTTTCGCCGCCCGACAGGTCGCCGGGGCGACGACCAAGAAGCGCCCCGATCGCCAGCATCTCCACGAGCTGGTCGACGTCGCGAGAGGACGGTGGCGTGGCGGAGAAGCGAACTCCGTAGCGCAGATTGCTATTGACGGACAAATGCGGGAAAAGCCGCCCCTCCTGAAAGACATAGCCGATGCGGCGGCGATGGGCCGGTACGAAGCGACCGTCCGACGTGTCGACCCAGACATCGCCTGCAAAGCTGATCCGGCCCAAGATCGGACGAGCGAGCCCTGCGACAAGGTTTATAAGCGTGGTCTTCCCCGAGCCGGAGGGGCCGAAAAGCGCCGTCAATCCGACGCCGATCTCCAGATCGACCTTGAGATCGAACTCACCCTGCCGATGGCTGACGGCAATCGACAGGGTCATCGCCCACCCACCTTGTCTGCGATGCGTCGCGAAAGCCATTCCGACGCAAGCATGGCGGCTATCGAAACGGCGATGGAAATGATCGTGAGACGCATGGCGCCAAGCTCGCCGCCGGGAACCTGGGTATAGGTGTAGATGGCGGAAGCAAGCGTCTGCGTCTCGCCTGGAATATTGGACACGAAGGTGATGGTGGCGCCGAATTCCCCCATGGACTTGGCGAAGGCGAGCACGGCACCGGCCGCGAGGCCAGGCAAAGCGAGTGGCAGCGTCACCGTGAGGAACACCCAAAGGGGACCGGCGCCGAGTGTGGATGCGGCCGCCTCGAGCTTGCTGTCGATCGCGTCGAACGAGAGACGGATGGCCCTAACCATCAGAGGAAAACCCATGACGGCGGCAGCGACGGCCGCCCCTGTCCACCGGAACGAAAATACGATGCCGAACCACTCGTCGAGAAAGGCGCCGACCGCGCCCTTTCGCCCGAAGGTCAGGAGCAGGAGATAACCGGTCACCACCGGCGGCATGATCAGCGGGAGATGGACGACCGCATCCAGCAAATTCTTCCCCCAGAACCGACCCCGCGACAGCAGCCAGGCCACGGCGATGGCAAGCGGGATCGAGAAGGCGACAGCGGTGGCGGCCACCTTCAGGCTGAGCATCAGCGCAGTGATTTCTTCTTCGGTGAACGCCAAGCCGGCCCCGCAAACGATCAGTTGGAGGCCGCGAGCGCGGTAAATCCGGCGGCTTCGAACTGTTCGACGGCTTTGGGACTTGAGAGATAGTCAAGGAAGGCACCTGCATCAGCATTCTGCGAGGCCTTGATGACGGCGCCCGGATACACGATTGGCGGATGACTGTCCTCCGGGAAGGTGTCCACAACCTTTACATCCGGATCGGCCTTTGCATCCGTTGCGTAGACGATTCCAAGGGGCGCCTCAGCCCGCGAAACCAGCAACAGAGCCGCGCGGACGTTCTCCGCTTGCGCAACCTTGCCCTGTACCGCCTCCCAGACACCAAGAGACGTCAATGCAGCCTTTCCGTAGACGCCGGCGGGAACGGAATCGGTATTGGCCATCGCCAGTTTTTCAGCGCCCAGCGTTTCCGCGAGCGGAAAATCTTTGGTGATCACGAGCGCTACGGGCGACTCCTTCGGCGCGACAAGGACGATGGAGTTGCCGAGAAGATTGCGGCGGCTTTCCTTGTCGATCAGACCGGCCTTATCGAGATAGTCCATCCAATTGAGGTCCGCCGAAATGAAAAGGTCGGCGGGAGCGCCCTGCTCTATCTGCTTGGCAAGCGCAGAGCTACCGGCAAACGACAACGTCACTTCCTTTCCGGTTTCGTCCTTCCAAGAGGTCGCGATGCTTTCGAGTACATTCTTGAGGCTTGCCGCGGCGAAGACAGTCGGTCCCTCCGCGAGAGCGGTTCCGAGCGACGCCAACGCAAAAGCAAGCGCCAAGGAAATCGCGCGCAGGCGACTCGAGATACCTAGCATGAATGTCATAACGCCTCCGACGGAATCGATATATTTCACTGGATATATCGGTAGCCGAAAAGAGGGATGTCCGCAAGTCAGCCGCGAGCGTCGATCAGCCGGAGCGGAGGGATGCGATCGACATCAAAAGATCGGCGCTAATTCCCTGGTAGCCGTTGGAAAAGATGTTGAGGACGGGATCGGTAGCGCCGTTTTCCATATCCCACATGGCGGTGAACCGCTGAAGGAAGCGCTCGACCTTGGCGGGATCCCGCATCTCAGACAGATCAAGGTTCTTGTCGATGATCTTGGCCTGAACGTCGACGTCAAGATTGGCAAAGTCTTCCGTGTAGCCAAATGTGACGCGGAAGACTTCCGCAAGTGCATCATCGGCGATGATTTCATAGGCGTCGGTGATGCCCTCGATCTTGCGCTCGAAGTAAAGCGCCAGACGCACGGCCTCGTTGCTCGCTCCTTCGTTCTCTTCCAGAGTCTGACGGACATACTGGTTGATGGTTTCGAGGGCGGCACCCCGCTGCTGGATCGTCCCGACGGTGTCGCGTGTCAGGTTGCCTTCGACGTCGAAGTTGAACGATGCCAGCAATTCCGCCCAGGCACCGTCGGACTGTTGATTGACGAAGCTCTTGTCGTCCGTCAGATCGGATGCGAAGACCTGCTTCAGGAAGTCGTCCGTAACCTCATCTGGATCAAAGCCGTTCGAGATCAGCACCACGTCCACGAGTCTTCGATCCGCCAGGAAGTCCTCCGCAGTACGGATGCCCAGAATGTTCTCGGAATAATAGCTCGATTCGGCGTCCGCCTTCTCCCGCGCGGCATCCCGCTCGTCGCCTTCCAGGAACATGATCTTGTTGATGATGTAGTTTGCCGCGACCGTGGTGATCGTGCCCTGGTTCTGCGCGAGCAGCGGTTCAGCGGCCTGTCCTTCGCTGTCGAAATTGAAGAGCGTCGCCATCTGTATCAGGCGATCGTCCTTGGTCTTGTTGGCATAGCTCTTCGGATCGGTGATATCGCTGGTCAGTACCTTTTTCAGCTCGGCATTGGTGTATTCGTCTGGCTCCAGCCCAAATGCCCTTAGCAGAACGATGCGCAATGACTCGTTTGCGAAGATGTCGTCGACCTCGGTGATATCGGCCATCTTGTCGGTGTAGTAGCCGAGCAAGTATTCCTTCTTCTCGACATCGGCATCATCGTAGTATTCCGTAAAGCCGCTGTTTGTCGTAACAATCTGAGAGTTGAGCTGGGCGCTCAGACCGGATTTAACTGTGCCATCGGTGGCAAAATTGAAGGCCTGCGCGACCTTGACCCAGGCGTCGCCACCATTAACGTTTGCATAGTTGGCAGGGTCCGACAGGTCGCTCGTGACAATGTTTTTAAAGACGGTCGAGGTTACGGTCGAATCCAGCTGGAAAGCTGTCTTCACGTAATTGAACAGCCGGCTATCGCTGGTCAGCTCACTGACGGAGGTGATGCTGCCTATCTTTGATGCATAGTATTCACGCTCGCGTTCCAGATAGAACTCCGAGACATAGGTCTGTGCACTGTCGATGTACTCATTGACCGTGAAGGTCATCTGTGAGTCCGTCTGGGGTTTTACGCCGCTCGCAAGCGTTCCATCGGCTTCGAAGTTGTAACCCAGTGCCATCTGGCGGAAGGCTGCAGCCGAGGCCGCGCCGCTTGCGACCAACTGATTGACATAGCTGTCAGGATCACTGACGTCGCTCGTCAGCACCTTCACGAAATGGTCCTTGGAATAGTAGGTCGGGTCTATGCCGTAGGCTTCGACCATATAGTTGAAGAGGCGAGAATTCCGGACAAGCTGCTGCGCGGTCGTGACCGTGTTGATGGTCTTTTCGTAGTAGTTCGTCTCGGTTTCGATCGTGTCCGATTCAGCGGCTATGGCTTCCTCGTAAAGCGACAGCATTTCCGTTTCCTGAAACTCTGTCTGCGCATCTTTTGTCTGGCCATTGAACTGGTACGCCTGCGCGAAGTCACGGTAACGCTCATCCGACAACTGGTTGGCAAAGCTGTTCTCGTCGGAGAGGTCGCTTTCCAGAACCTTTTTCATGAAGGCTTTGGCGTAAGCCATTTCTTCGAGGCCATGCGCCTTCATCGCGTAATTATACAGGCGATAGTCGTCCAGGAACTCCTCGAGTGAGGTGACCTTTCCGATGTTTTCCTCGTAGTAGGCTGACTCGCGTGCGACGACACTGTCGGACTCCACCCGATCGAGACTCGACTTCAGGTCGCGCATCACGAGATTGTAGCTGAGATAGGTCGACACCATGAAACGGCCTCCGAGAAACGTCGCGGTCGACCGACCCTAGCGATCAAAGCTTGTCCCGAACTGTCACCTTCAGAGACCCATCCATTCACCCAATCGAAACCCTAACGCGTGCGAGAATGCTAACCATTTGACACGGCAAAGTTTTCTTAACCGCGATTTTTAAGCTGTCCGGAACAGGCCCGCCCTATGCTTGGAGGTAGAGGACGAAAAAGTCCCGACGAGAAGGCCCCAAACGGCTCTCGGGTAAAACAAGGGTAGCTTGAGCATGACAAACACAGTTTTGAAGCCCGCATGGGCAGGCGCGACATTGCGGCTCGATCCCGCACGGTTTCCGCAGCAGGTGACGTATGCGTTGCGCGGGGCTCCCGGCGACGTGTCGATCACCATCGACGAACGTGGCGCCGTGCTTCGCAAGATCCTTCCGCACAGCGGCCTGCCGCTTTCCTTCGCCCTCCCGGCCGGCGCCTTCAAGGGTGTAGCAGCCCGCGCCATAGATCATGGTGACGGTGGCGTGACCGTGACGCTGGAACTGCATCACGATGATCCGGAACTCTGCATTCCGCTGCTGGTCGCCCACGATCTTTGCGACATCGCCGCCGACTGGCGCAGCTGGGCAGAGGCGTTTCGCATTCCGATGTTGATGGTAGAGGCAGACGGTATCGCGCGCCCGCTGGAAGTCCATCTGGGCGGCGTCCGGACCTCGGACCTGCAGCCCCGTCGCCGCCACTCCTACTTCGCCAAGCGGCGTCCCCGCTTTCTCGTGCGTCGCTCGACCGGCAATCTGGGCGTGACGATGAAGATTTCCGGCAAGGAAATCATTGCGCGGAATTAAGGCAGTCGCGATTAGTGACAAAGGCCGCCAGTCGAAAGACGCTGGCGGCCTTTGCGTATCCAACCCATTGTCCGATCAGACGAATGCGAGCGACAGCACAAGCCCCGCAAAAATGACGGCGCCAACACGCGAATTGAACTTGAAGAGCGCCAGGCATTGAACCGGGTCATCGATATCGAGCACCAGGATCTGCCAGGCCAGCAAGCCTCCGGCAATGACCAGTCCCAGATAGGCCAGGATACCTGCTCCAGCGAGCATGAAGGCAAGCCACAGCAGAAGAAGAGTGAGGCCGTAGAGCGCGATAAGCCACTGACGCGTCCTTTTTCCGAACAGACGAGCGGTGGATCGAACGCCGATCAAGGCATCATCCTCCTTGTCCTGATGGGCATAGATCGTGTCGTAGCCGATCGTCCAGGTGATCGCGGCGACGTAAACGCCGACCGCCGCCCATGACAGGCTGCCAACCAGAGCGGCCCATCCCATCAAACCGCCCCAGGAAAAGGCGAGCCCCAGGAAGAATTGCGGCCAGTCGGTGAAGCGCTTGGCAAAGGGATAGATCGCCACGATCGCCAGCGAGGCGATACCCAGCACGATTGCAAAGCCGTTGAAGCAAAGCAGAACGGCAAGTCCCGTCAACGACTGCGCCACCATGAAGAGTTTCGCCTGCGTGCGGCTGACCCGCCCCGAGGGTAGCGGTCGCGACCGGGTGCGGGCCACGGCCATATCGATGTTCTGATCGACCAGATCATTGTAGGTGCAGCCGGCGCCGCGCATGGCGATCGACCCGATGACAAACAGGACCAGATGGAAGACGAAAATCCGCAGATCGAGGACACCACCAGCGGCGAGATAGTTTGCCGCAAGCGCCGAAGACCACAAGCACGGCCACATCAGCAGCTGCCAGCCGATCGGCCGGTCCCAACGCGCCAGTTGCGCATACGGCCAGACCGGGCGCGGCAAGACCTTGTAAACCCAGTTATCGGAAGGCGCATCAACGACGCGGTCATTGAGATCGTCGATATGCGTCATGGCAAAGCTCCCGATACGTCCGAACGGGGCAAGGTCTAGGCTTGCCCGCAGGCCCGGTCAAGACGACGAGGATAGGAGCGTGCGCCAACACTCACACCGCGATCCGGTCAAGCGGCGAGCGTTGCTGCTCGATCTCCTTGAGCTTCCTCTCCCGCTCATAGATATAGTCGCGGTTGTCCGGAACTGCCGTGCGGCTCTTCACGATCTGCATCTGGAAGATGAAGAAGCTCTCGTGGGTGAAGGCCATTTCCGATCCGGCCAGATAAAACTCCCACATCCGCACAAAGCGTTCGTCATAGAGGGCAATCGCTTCCTGTTTCCGGGCCATGAAACGCTCGCGCCATTGCCGCAGGGTGTAGGCGTAGTGCATCGGCAGGATTTCGATGTCGGCGACCAGGAGGCCGGCCTTTTCCACGCGCGGCAGCACCTCGGCCAGGGACGGGATATAGCCGCCGGGAAAGATGTATTTTTCGATCCAGGGATTGTTCATGAAGGCCGGATAGGGCTGGCCGATCGAGTGCAGCACCATGACGCCGTCATCGGCAAGCACGTCGTTCACCTTGTCGAAATATCGCTGGAAGTTGCGACGTCCGACGTGCTCGAACATGCCCACCGACACGATACGGTCGTATCGTTTGCTGGGCGGCAGATTATAGTAGTCCTCAAGCTCGAAGCGGACGTTCTTTGCCAGGCCGCGTTTTGCCGCCCGCTGCCGGGATATCTTGAGCTGCTCCTCGCTCAACGTGATTCCGGTGACCTCGACATTGCAGCATTCCGCGAGATAGAGGGCCATGCCGCCCCAGCCGGAGCCGATCTCGAGCGTTGTCTGGCCCGGTTCGGCCATGAGTTTGGCCGCGATGTGCCGTTTCTTGGCGAGTTGCGCTTCCTCGAGAGATATCCCGGGCGGGTTAAAGTAAGCGCAGGAGTATTGCCAGTCCGGATCGAGAAAGAGGTCGTAGAGCCTGGCCGAGAGATCGTAATGGTGCGCAATATTGCGCTTGTTGCGGTTGACCGGAATGACGGCGCTCAAGCGTTGCCACGCAAGTCTAGCAACACCGCGCCAGACCATGCCAAACGACAGGTCCTCAGCAAGCGTGTTGGACTTCACCAGCGCAAGAAGGTCATAGATCTCCCCCTCGTCGACGAGGAGGCGACCGTCCATGTAGATCTCGCCGAGCTTTAGCTGCGGATCCCTGTAAAGCTCGTCTTCGGCTTTTTGGTCGGTAAAGCGGATTGTCAGCGGTTTTCCGCTGCCATCGCCGAAATGCTGGATGTGACCATCCGCACCGACGACCTTCAAATTGCCTTGTCGAATAATGCGACCGAGAAGAATACGGAGTGATGAGGCCATCAACACCTCCACAAAACAGTATTTTTAACAGATACCAATGCCCAGAGGTTAGCGCATGCAGCCCAAGAAACAAGCTTGGGATGCATTTGCAGGCTTCATATTTTCTTAACAAATGATCAGATTCGCTGGACGGGGCGCTGCGAAACCGCTCATTTCTTGCGAAGCGCGTCCATCAGAGCCGCGCCAAGACCACCGACGGCATTCTGCTCGGGTCGAGAGGGAGCACGCCCCGGTGCCTGCCGCCCGGCGGAAGGGCCCCGGTTTTCGCGCATCGAAGGAGGCGGTGCTTCGCCCCCGTCCTTGCGCATCGACAGGGCAATGCGCTTGCGCTTCACGTCTACCTCGACGACGCGCACCTTCACGACATCGCCCGCCTTCACTACCTCGTGCGGGTCTTTCACAAACCGGTCTGCGAGTTGCGAGACATGCACGAGGCCGTCCTGATGCACACCGATATCAACGAAAGCGCCGAAAGCGGCCACGTTGGTCACCGTCCCTTCCAACGTCATGCCGGGTTTGAGATCGGTGATCTCGTCTACGCCTTCGGCAAAAGTCGCGGTCTTGAATGACGGGCGTGGATCGCGGCCTGGCTTTTCCAGTTCCGAAAGAATATCCTTCACCGTCGGCAATCCGAACCGTTCGTCGATGAACTGGCGGGGATCCAGCTTCTTGAGTGCTGCGCTATCCCCCATCAATGAGCGAAGGTCACGGCCGCAGGCTGCGACGATGCGCTTGGCAACGTCATAGGCTTCCGGGTGCACGGAGGATGCATCAAGTGGCTCCTTGCCGTTCGGGATGCGCAGGAAGCCGGCGCACTGTTCGAAGGTGCGGGCACCGAGACGCGCGACCTTCAGGAGATCCTTGCGGCTTTCGAACGCACCGGTGACGTCCCGGTGCGAAACGATCGCCTCTGCAATCGAGTTCGACAAACCGGATACACGCGACAACAACGGCACCGAAGCCGTGTTGAGGTCGACTCCAACGGCGTTCACCGCATCTTCCACCACGGCGTCGAGCGAGCGGCCGAGTTTACCCTGGTCGACATCGTGCTGGTACTGGCCGACGCCAATCGACTTGGGCTCGATCTTCACGAGCTCGGCGAGAGGGTCCTGCAGCCGGCGGGCGATCGAGACGGCACCACGCAGAGAAACATCGAGTCCCGGGAATTCCTTCGCGGCAAGCTCGGAGGCCGAGTAGACCGAGGCGCCCGCCTCGGACACAATGACCTTGGTCGGCTTCGGCTGCGTCGACGGAAACTGCGACAGCATGTCGGCAACCAGCTTTTCCGTTTCGCGGCTGCCAGTGCCGTTGCCGATCGCGATCAGTTCGACCTTGTGCTTGCGGATCAACGAGGCAAGTTCGACCTGGGTGCCGCGCACGTCGTTCTTGGGCGGGAACGGATAAACCGTCGTGGTTTCGACCACCTTGCCGGTGCCGTCGACCACTGCGACCTTGACGCCGGTGCGGATACCGGGATCGAGGCCCATGGTAGGACGCGAACCGGCGGGAGCGGCCAGCAGAAGATCCTTGAGATTGCGGGCGAAGACATGGATCGCCTCCTCTTCCGCCCGCTCACGCAGTTCCCGCATCAGGTCGAGCGACAGCGACATCGAAAGCTTTACGCGCCACGTCCATCCTGCGACGTCCATAAGCCACTTGTCGGCGGGGCCGCGTTCGCGGATGTCGAGCGCCGCAGCGATGGTGCGCTGCGCAGGTTTGACCGGCGACGCGTCGTCACGATCCATCTCGATCGAGAGCGTCAGCATCTCCTCGTTCCAGCCGCGCAGCATGGCGAGCGCGCGGTGACCGGGAACCGTCGCCCAGCGCTCGGAATGATCGAAATAGTCGGCGAACTTTTCGCCCGCCTCGGTCTTGCCGTCCACGACCTTGGAGTAAAGTATCGCGCGATCACGCATGTCCTGGCGCAGGCGTCCGAGCAGGTCGGCATTTTCCGAGATCTGCTCGGCGACGATGTCACGGGCGCCCTCCAGCGCCGTTTTCACATCCGTCACTTCCCCGGCCACATAGGCTTCGGCTAGTTTTGCCGGATCGACCATGCGGTCGGCGAGGATCGCCTCCGCCAACGGGCCAAGGCCGCGCTCGCGGGCAATTTCAGCCTTGGTCCGACGCTTCGGCTTGTAGGGGAGATAGAGGTCCTCCAGCTCCGCCTTGGTCACGGCTCCCGCGATCTTCACGGCCAGTTCGTCGGTCATCTTGCCCTGGGAGGTGATGGACTCGAAGATCGATTTGCGGCGGGCATTGAGCTCTCGGAGATAGGTCAGCCGCTCCGCCAGATCGCGAAGCTGGGTATCGTCGAGACCGCCGGTTACTTCCTTTCGGTAGCGCGCGATGAAGGGCACGGTCGCGCCCTCATCGAGAAGGCCGATCGCAGCGGTCACCTGTTCTGGCCGCGCCTTGATCTCCGCAGCGATTATTCCGGAAATGGACTTGATGTCGTCAGCCATGAGGCGTGGGGTTCCTTCGCAAAGTGTGGGCGGACTGTAGTTCGTGAAAACGGCAAGGCAACGGCGCAGGCAACGATTCCACAGGAAAGCGACCAGGGCGGCGGCGGCTTTTTCCTTGACCTTTCCACCGTCCCCCCTTAACCGCCGGCTATCAAGGCAAGCGGAGATCTGGCAATGAAGGTACTGTTGATCGGTTCTGGCGGACGCGAGCATGCGCTGGCCTGGAAGATCGCCCAGTCTCCCCTCCTGACGAAGCTCTTCGCCGCACCCGGCAATCCCGGAATCGCAGAGCACGCCGAACTTGTTTCGGTCGATGTGGATGATCACGCCGCTGTACTCTGCTTCTGTAGGGAGCGCTCGATCGACTTCGTTGTCGTCGGCCCGGAAGCACCGCTTGTTGCAGGCCTGGCTGATGTTCTGCGTGGCGAAGGCATCGCCGTGTTCGGTCCCTCCGCTGCCGCAGCCCAGCTCGAAGGCTCGAAGGGCTTCACCAAGGATATCTGCGCCCGCTTCAACATTCCGACCGGCGCCTACCAGCGCTTCAACAACGCGCCGAAGGCAAAGGCTTATGTACGCCATCAGGGTGCGCCGATCGTGATCAAGGCGGATGGCCTCGCCGCCGGCAAGGGTGTGACGGTCGCCATGACAATCGATGAGGCGCTCGCGGCGATCGACGATTGCTTCGAGGGTGCGTTCGGTGCCGCCGGCGCCGAGGTCGTGGTCGAGGCCTTTCTCGATGGCGAGGAGGCAAGCTTCTTTTGCCTTTGCGATGGCAAGACGCTGCTGCCACTTGCCGCCGCGCAGGACCACAAACGGGTCGGCGATGGCGATACCGGACCCAACACCGGTGGCATGGGCGCCTATTCTCCTGCACCGGTGATGACGCCGGAGATGGTGGACCGGACAATGCGGGAGATCATCGAACCGACGATGCACGGTATGGCGGAAATGGGTCACCCCTTCTCGGGCGTCTTTTTCGCCGGCCTGATGATCACGGCGAAGGGACCGGAACTGATCGAATACAATGTCCGGTTCGGAGACCCGGAATGCCAGGTGCTGATGATGCGGCTGAAGAGCGACCTGCTGCCGATCCTCTACGCCTGCGCCACCGGTACACTCGATCAGGTGCGCGCCGAATGGCATGATCAACCGGCGTTGACGGTTGTGCTGGCCTCGCGCGGCTATCCCGGTTCCTACGACAAGAATACGGCGATCAACGCTATCCCCACCGAGACTGATGGTGCCAAGGTGTTCCACGCCGGGACAGCGTTGAAAGACGGCAAGCTCGTCGCGACCGGCGGCCGGGTCCTCAACGCAACGGCACTCGCACCGACCGTCGCCGAAGCGCAACGACAAGCATACGCCCTCGTGGACAGAGTCTCCTGGGAGAACGGCTTTTGCCGCCGCGATATCGGCTGGCGGGCGATTGAGCGCGAAAAAGCCTGAACAGGCTCCGCAAAAATCGTCAACTCATTCAAATTTTACCATTCGTCGTGACCCGATGGAAACGAACGGCGCATATTCTCCTGGGTAAAGATCAAGGGGAGTCTTCGTCATGCGCCACCTTATGCTCGCCGCCATCGCGACGCTCAGCGTTGCAGCTCCGGCTGCGGCGTCATCCATTGAGGTCGTTGCATCGGCTTCGGTGACGGCTTCCAGCATCACGCAAATCGGATGCCAGTCCTGCCCACCGCTGAAGCCAAGGGAAGGGGTGGCGGATTACGTCGTTCCGGCATTGCCGGCCGGCGCCCAGAAGGTGGAAATGGTCGAGCGCGATGGCCAGCGTACGCTGTTGCGCACCGAATCCTGGATGGGCGGTTCGCCTGTGGTGTTCGTCAGCAAGGCTCCCTACTGGGAGACAGGTGCCAGCGGCACCGCCATGGCGATGGCATCGGAGATCGACCGCACCGCGACGACCGCGGCCATCGATCAGACAAAGACTTTGGATCTGGCATCCTTCGAACTTCGGCTACCCTGAGGCTCGTTCGGATCGCCCTTCCCTGCCCCACCCGGCCCAACGATCCAGGCCGTCGGGGATGACCGCCGCAAGACGGTCCAACGCCCCTGCCTCGGCAGGGGCGTTTCTTTTTTTAGGCCCGTCGATCCCAACTGTATCGCTTTTATACGATTTCTTATCGTTGGGTTTTTGGCCACGTCAATTCATAGAATTTTACCTATAATCCGTGCATTTCTAGGGGAGATTCCGAGGCCATGGGAGGTTTCGGCCTGGAGCCGAAGAGCGCTCCGCATCACGGACTCCTCTTCGCGCTTCGCAAAAACAAATTTGATATTGCGAGGATAAAATGAAGAACATCAAGATTTCACAACAATTGTTCGCGCTGATCGGCGCCCTGATGATTGCTTTCGGCATTGCGACGATTTTCCAGATCCGCACGGCGTCTCACGCCATCTATGCGGAGCGCACGGACATGCTGCGCACGCAGGTGGAGAGCGGCATCGCCATTCTGAAGGCCTACGACGAGCGCGTGAAAAGTGGCGAGCTGTCCCTGGAGCAGGCGCAGGCCGAAGCGTTCAAGACGCTGACATCGATGAAGTACGAGCCAAATGGCTACCTCTTCGGTCTCGCCTATGACGTGACGATGCTGTTCCACCCGGTTCAAAAGCAGGTCGGCCTGAAGCAGGCGGGCCAGCCGGACAAGATGGGCAATCTGTTTCGCGAGGAAATGATCGCCAAGGGTCGGGCTGGCGGCGGCGTAACCGAATACTACTGGGAAAAGCCGACGGAGCCGAATGGCAGCGTGTATCTGAAGGCGGCCTACAGCCAAGCGTTCGAGCCGTGGAAGATCGTCGTCGGCACCGGCGTCTATATCGACGACCTGCAGGTGAAGATCAATGCGATGATCATCGAAGCGGGAACGATCGGTGGAATCGTGGTCGTGCTCGGCCTGATTGGGGCTTACATTCTGATCAGTGGCATCACAAAGCCCCTCAAGGCCATTCACCAGTCTCTAGAAGCGGTCGCGGACGAGAATGTTGCGATCGCCATACCGCACACCGACATGGGCAATGAAGTCGGCATGATGGCGAAGGCCACGCGGTCGCTGCAGGAGAAGGTGCGCGAACGCCACGCGATGGCCGCCCGTCAGGAAGAGCAGCAGCATCAGCTCGACGCCGAGCGTCAGCAGAACGCAGATATGCAACGGTCCGAAGCCGAGCAGCAGGCCCGCGTCGTCTCGACCATCGGTGCTGCCCTCGAACAGCTCGCCACCGGCGACCTGACGATCCGCTGCGGTGATCTCGGCCCCAAATATGCGGCACTGCGCGACAACTTCAACGAGGCACTCTCCCACCTCGAGGCCGCCATGGCCAAGGTCAACGCCAAGGGGATCGACATCGGCGGTTCCAAGGAGGAGATCCGCCGCGCCTCAAACGAGCTGTCGCAGCGCACCGAGCGGCAGGCCGCAAATCTCGAGGAAACGTCAGCGGCGCTCGACGAGCTTACGGTTGCTGTTCGCCAGACCGCCGAGGGCGCCCAGGAAGCCGCCAAGCGGGTGGGCACGGTTGCGAACGAGGCATCCAAGTCCGACGGGATCGTCTCGCAGGCAATCGACGCGATGAGCGGCATCGAGCAGTCCTCGCAGCAGATCGCCAATATCATCGGCGTGATCGAGGACATCGCCTTCCAGACGAACCTGCTGGCACTCAACGCCGGGGTGGAAGCGGCGCGCGCTGGCGAGAGCGGCAAGGGTTTCGCCGTCGTCGCCCAGGAAGTCCGTGAACTCGCGCAGCGCTCGGCCTCTGCCGCCAAGGAGATCAAGGACCAGATCTCCAACTCATCGGGCCAGGTGGAAAACGGCGTGCAGCTCGTCGGCCAGGCCGGCGAGGCGCTGAAGCGCATCTCGGACCAGATCAAGTCGGCAAGTGACATTGTCTCCAAGATCGCCCATTCGGCGGCCGAACAGGACACCACGCTGCGCTCGATCTCGTCATCTATGAACCAGCTCGACTCGGCGACGCAGCACAATGCCGCGATGGCCGAGGAGACCACAGCTTCGGCGGAGGCGCTCGCGGTCGATACGGAGGAGCTGCTTAACCTGATCCGCGGCTTCAAAGTGTCCGGTGGGTCTACCAGCGGCCTTCACCACGTCGCCCATCAGATGCGCCGCGCAAGCTGATTAAACGTATTTACCGCCAGAAGGCCGCCGGACGAATTCTCCGGCGGCCTCTTTCCTTGGCGCTTGGCGATCAACACCTGCGCCAAGTATCGACACGCTGAACGTTTAGTGAAAGCAACCTACAACGATCACGTCTACGACCAACATCAGGCGGATTACAGACAATTTTATCGTTTTATTACCTATTGCGCTGTAATGTTCTTCTGAATGGATCGTGCACGAGGCAATGACGGCCCGGAGCCCATGCAAATTTTGGCAAACGTCAAATGATTGGACGTCGCCAGCCCTTCGTCTTACTCCCTTCCGAGGCCGACCAATGAAAAACCTGAAGATTTCCCGCCAGCTCTTCCTGCTGGTCATAGGCATGGTCGTCGCCACAGCCGGTCTGATTTACTACCAGATCCAGATGGCGACCGATTCGATCTATGCCGAGCGCTATGCGATGCTTCGGACGCAAGTGGAATCCGCACTCTCCATCATGCAGTCCTACCATGATCGCGAAAAGGCGGGCGAGCTGACCACTGAAGAGGCGAAGGAACAGGCGTATCGGGCGGTATCGACCATACGGTACAATCCCGATGGCTATGTCTTCGCATACGACTACGACGTGGTGATGCGCATCCATCCCGTTGCTAGCAAGGTCGGAGAAAGCGGCAAGGGCAAGCCCGATCAGACCGGGCATATGTACCGGGACGAAATGGTGAGCGTGGGTAAAGCGGGCGGTGGTATTGTCGACTATTACAGCACCGTCAAGCCGGGTCAGCCCGAGGGCAACTATCTCAAAAGTTCCTACGCAAAAGCATTCGAGCCTTGGGGCATCGTTCTCGCTACCGGTGTCTACGTCGACGACCTCCAGGCCCAGATTCGCAATATGATCCTGAAAGCCTCAGGTATCGGATTTTTTGTCATGCTGCTGCTCGCCGCCGCCGCCTGGTACGTCATTCGCGGGATTACGGTTCCTCTCGCCGCGATCCACAGGTCGCTCGAAGCGGTCGCGGACGAGAACGTGACAATCGCCATTCCGCACACGGAGATGGGCAATGAAGTGGGCATGATGGCCAAGGCAACGCGGTCGCTGCAGGAAAAAGTACGCGAACGCCATGCCATGGCTGCCCGCCAGGAAGAACAAAAGCGCGAACTCGACAGCGAGCGTAGCCAGAATGCCGAGGCGCAGCTCGCCGAAGCTCGCCAGCAGGCGCACGTGGTTTCGACGATCGGCCAGTCGCTTGAGAAGCTCGCGGACGGCGACCTGACCGTTCGCTGTGCCGACCTAGGACCGAAATATGCGGCGCTGCGCGATAACTTCAACGACGCCCTTGCCCGTCTTGAAGAAGCGATGGCCCGCGTCAACCTCAAGGGCAATGACATCGCCGTCTCCAAGGAAGAAATCCGGCGCGCGTCCGGCGAGCTTGCGAGCCGTACCGAGCGCCAGGCGGCCAATCTCGAAGAGACCTCTGCCGCGCTGGACGAGCTGACTGTCGCTGTACGCCAGACGGCAGATGGCGCCCGCGACGCGGCCACCCGCGTCGGCTCGGTCAGCGCCGAGGCGCGCCAGAGCGACGAGATCGTCAGCCGCGCCATCAGCGCAATGAGCGGCATCGAGCAGTCCTCCGCCGAGATCACCAAGATCATCGGCGTGATTGACGAAATCGCCTTCCAGACCAACCTGCTGGCATTGAACGCCGGTGTCGAAGCTGCTCGCGCTGGGGAAAGCGGCAAGGGTTTCGCCGTCGTAGCCCAGGAAGTGCGGGAACTCGCCCAGCGGTCCGCCGCCGCTGCAAAGGAGATCAAGGATCAGATCGCCCGGTCGTCGCAGCAGGTAGAACAGGGTGTGCAACTGGTCGGCGAAGCCGGCGAGGCGCTGAAACGGATCTCCGATCAGATCGCGAGCGCCAACGACATCGTCTCGAAGATCTCGCACAGCGCCCAGGAACAGGACACGACTCTGCGCTCGATCTCGTCGTCGATGAACCAGCTCGATCAGGCGACCCAGCAGAACGCGGCGATGGCCGAAGAGACAACCGCTTCGGCGGAAGTGCTTGCCAACGACACTGGCGACCTGCTGAGCCTCATCCGCAGCTTCAGGGTCTCCGGCTCGTCCGCCAGCAACCTTAACAACACAGCCCAGCAGATGCGTCGAGCCAGCTGATCAAGAGTATCCACCGCCGAAGACCGCCGGGAGCAATTCCGGCGGTCTTTTTTATGTTCTGGCGCCGTCTTTCCTCACTTCGGCTTGCGGGTGGCAGAGAACGTCATGCCGGGCGATGCCAGGCGCTCGCTTGGACCGATCCAGGCATAGGCCAGCAGGCAGGGCTCGGTTTCGCCGGTCGTGATCCGGTGCTCTTGCTCGGCCTTGTTGAGGATCAGCGAACCCGGCGCGTAGACGGCAGTATCATTTTCCGACCATGCACCGGCGATCGAGAGGTAACTTTCCTCGATACCCTTGTGACTGTGTTGCGGATAGGTCGTGTTCGGCGCGAAGAGTACGAAGCCGAGAATGAGCGCATCAGACTTCACCGGTCCCTTCGGTCCGAGAACTTCGCAATAGGCGTATTTGCGTTCGAGCGTCTTCGGCACCCGCACGTAGCCATATTCCCAGGTCAGTTCTTCCTGCAATCGCTCCAGCGCCCGGCTGAAATTGGCCATCACATTACGCTTGCCCAGATCGATGGCGCGCCCGAAATGCGCGACCACCGGCTTCGAAACCGGCTCACGGTCAAGAAGCGGCGGGTCCGCGTCGATGATGCCGGCGAGGATTTCGCGCACGCGCTTGCGATGGCTGCGGATCGCCTTGCTGCCTCCGGCAGAACCGAAGCGATAGAGCGCCTCGAACTCCTGGAGCAGGTAGGTCCAGTTGGGCATGTCGGAAAGGCGGCGTGTCATCGGCGCGGAGATCCGTCTACGGGGTTGGCAATGTCGGAATGAGGCAGGCAGCCTTCATCTGAGCGCGGGATTGATGGGCACGATGACGCGGCCGCGTACCTTGCCTTGGAGGAAATCCGGCGCACGAGCGATGACGTCGGCCAGCGGCAATTCCGTGGCCATCGCATCAAGCTTGTCGAAATCCAGATCCTTGGCCAGGCGCTGCCAGGCGGCGATGCGGTCCGGCTTTGCGCACATGACGCTATCAACACCGGCAAGCGTGACGCCCCGCAGGATGAACGGTGCGACCGTCGTCGGCAGGTCCATACCACCGGCGAGGCCGCAGGCGGCAACCGTACCGCGATAACGGGTGGCTGCAAGAACATTGGCGAGGACGACGCCACCGGCGACATCGATGCCGCCCGCCCAACGTTCCTTGGCCAGTGGCCGCCCCGGCTGGGACAGTTCAGCCCTGTCGACGATGGTCCGGGCGCCGAGGCCGGTCAGGTAGTCGGTTTCATCCAGACGTCCGGTCACGGCCGCGACGTCGTAGCCGAGTTTCGCCAGCAAGGCCACAGCAACACTGCCGACGCCTCCGGCGGCGCCGGTCACCACCACTTCGCCGCTTTCCGGGGTGACGCCGTGCTTTTCGAGGGCCATCACGCAAAGCATCGCGGTGTAGCCGGCCGTGCCGATCGCCATGGCCTGGCGCAGGGTGATGCCTTCCGGCAGCGGCACCAGCCAGTTTCCGTCGAGCCGGGCACGGCCGGCAAGTCCGCCCCAATGTTTTTCACCGACACCCCAGCCGTTCAGCACCACCCGGTCATCAGGATTGAAGGCGGGATTGTCGCTTTCAAGAACGAGCCCTGACAGGTCGACCCCCGGCACCATGGGGAAGCTGCGGACGACGGGCGAGGCCCCCGTCATCGCCAGGGCGTCCTTGTAGTTCAAGGTAGACCACGCGACCTCGACCAATACATCGCCAGCCGGCAGTTGCGCCGTATCCATGGACGTGAGGCGAACCGTCTGGCCCGCTTCGGTCTTGTCGATCAGGATTGCATCGAACATCAGAACCTCCCGTGTTCAGGTGAGCATGGCGAAGAAACCGTCGGCGAAGGCCGACAGTGGATCAGCGCGGCGTTCCAGCTTGGCGCGTAGCACCGCCCCCTCCCAACCGATCCAGAAGAATGCAGCAAGGGCATCGGCATCGTGTCGGCTGGCGACCTCGCCTTCCGCCTGCGCGGCGCGAAGGCATCGAGCGGTGCGGGATTGCCAACCATCGAGGGCGGAAACCAACAGGTCGCGAAACTCCTCGGGTAGCGCACCCATCTCTTGCCCGAGGTTGCCGATCAGGCAGCCGCGGCGGAAATCGTGGCGCGCCATGCCCTGCTCGGCATCGGCGACGAAGGCCCGCAGGCGCGAGAGCGGCGTCAGGCTTTCATCGAGGAACCAGCGGTCCAGTTTCTCGGCGAAATAGGCATGATAGGCTGCGATCAGCACGCGGCCGAAATCGGCCTTGCTGGAAAAGTAGTGGTAGAAGCCGCCCTTGGGCACGCCGGCATGGCGCAGGATTTCGTCGAGGCCAACGGGGGAATAGCCCTTCTCCGTCAGGAAAATCAAACCGGACCTGATAAGTCGCCGGCGAACGTCGGCATCCGCGAGGTCACGCCGGGGCCGGCCGCGCCGACGCGGTTGCTGCGCGGCGTCTTCCATTGTCTCTGTCTGAGCGATCAGGTTCATATCTATTTATTAGACCAAACAGTCTAGTAAATAAAGGGTGCGCCGGCGGTTTAGTCACCTGCTGTGTCGATCCGCTCGACAAGCCGGTCGATCTCACGATCGGAAAAGACGGCGATGCCGGCACGGCGAAGAAGGGCCGCGGTCACGCCGTTGCCCTCATGGCGGCCGCCAGAAAACGAGCCGTCATAGATGAAGCCGGAGCCACAGGATGGACTGCCGTCGATCAAGAGGGCGTAGCGACAGTCCCGCTCCAGAGCATATGCCACAGCCTTTTTGCCGCCGGCGATGAACTGCGCCGTCACGTCACCGCCCGTGATCTCAATCACGCGCGCCCGTCCCGAGAGGACATCCTCACCCGTCATGCCGTTCTCGATCTCGGCGGGCGGACGAGGCGTTGGCAGGCCGCCGGCCTGCTCGGGACAGAAGCCGACCAGCCTGCCCTCCGCCGACCACCGCTCGATGGCGGGATGCGACAGAGGCTTGCCCTTGCCGTCATAGCGAACGGGGCGACCAAGCAGGCAGGCGCTGATGAGGATGTTGGCGGGCATGAAATTAGTCGTCCAAGTGGTGCGGCGTGTCGGCTCTTTCGTGAAGTATGCGAAGGACCTCGACTAAGCCGTCTTCCTGAATGACATAGAAGATAAGATGCGAGCCGCAACGACGACGACGATAGCCTGTTCTCAAGGATGTCACCTCGCCGCCAGAAAACGGATGCGCGCCAATTTCGGCTATCATGCGCAGAATCTGCCTCAGGTACCGCTCGGCCTGTATCTCGGACCAACGATCACGGGTGTAGTCGCCGATATCGAGAAAGTCCTGCCGCGCAGCAGGACTAAGTCGAACCTCAGCCACGGTTCTTCCATCTCTCGCGAACCGAGGCCATCAGGTCTTCGGGTTCGAAGGGCACGGACGGCCCGCTGTTCTCCCCTTCGATCAGCGCGTTGCGCAGCCATTCCACGCGGGCCTCCTCCTCCTTGAGAAGTCGGAGGCCGGCCTCGACCACCTCTTCGGCCGAGCTGAAGCGCCCGCTTTCGAGCTGGGCGTCGATGAAGCTGTCGTAAGGTTCTGCGATGGTGACCTGAACGGGCTTGTTCATGCGGATGTCTCCGTCTGCCTGAGGCCGAACGATATCACAGGTCGCCGGTGTCGCGAAACGGTTGTCAGGTCGTGAAAGACCCCACCGAAGCGGGGCCTGGAATGCTTAGCCTGCTATCTTCGAGAAGTCCGCGACTGTTCCGGTCGCCTCGCGGATGGCCTTCAGGAGGGCTAGGCGGTTGGCGCGGATGGCGGCGTCCTCGTCGTTGACCAGAACATCGTTGAAGAAGGTATCGACCGGGCCGCGCAGCTTCGACAGCGCCTGCATGGCGGAGCGGAAGTCTTCCTTCGCAACAGCGTCGGCCGCTTCCGTGGTCGCCACCTTGATCGCCGCGTACAGCGCCTTTTCCGCGTCGAGCTTCAGCAGCGCCTCGGAGACGGCATCCGCGACGACCGTCCCCTTCTTCTCCTCGGCGGCGAGAAGCTGCGTGGCGCGCTTGGTGCCGGCGAGCAGGTTGATGCCATCTTCGGAGGTGATGAAGGCGGTGAGCGCCTCGGCCTTCCGGGCGACCATCAGCAGGTCATCGGCCTCGTGGGTGAGCACCGCATCGATGATGTCGTGGCGGGCGCCCTGATCGCGGAGGTAGACCTTGAGGCGGTCGTGGAAGAAGGAGAGGAGGTCGGGATCCTTTGCGACAGAAGACAGACCTATGCGAATGCCGCGTTCCAAGACCATCCGCACGACGCCCAACGCCGCACGACGCAGCGCATACGGATCCTTTGAGCCGGTCGGCTTTTCGTCGATCGCCCAGAAACCCACGAGCGTGTCCAGCTTATCCGCCAGCGCCACCGTCAGCCCCACCTTGTCTTCCGGGAGGCGATCCGACGGGCCGTTCGGCTTCCAGTGGTCCTCGATCGCGGCGGCGACGGAGGGGTTCTCACCCTGAAGCAGCGCGTACTTGCGGCCCATGGCGCCTTGAAGTTCGGGGAATTCGCCGACGGCCTCGGTACGCAGGTCGGCCTTGGCGAGTACCACGGCACGGTCGACAAGCGCGGCGTCGGCTCCGAGGATCGGGGCGAGCTCCCTCGCCAAAGCCCGGATGCGCTCAACGCGCTGCCCTTGGGTGCCGAGCTTCGCGTGGAAGGTGACGTTGAGCGCGTCGAGCTTGGCCATGCGCTGGTCGAGCGGCTTCTTGAGGTCGAGGCCGAACTTGGCGGCCGCGGGCTTCAGCGTGTCGAGGTCCGGCAGGTCGCCCTGGTCCCGCTTCCAGAAATGCAGCGCGTCGGAGAGACGGGCACGCACGACCTTGCCGTTGCCGTGCATGATCTCCTTGCCGCCGTCCTTCGCCTCGATGTTGGAGACGAGGATGAAGTGGTTGGAGAGCCCGTCCGTCTCGCCGTTCGGCCGGGTGACGAAGCACTTCTGGTTGGTCTTGATCGTCAGGCGGATGATCTCGGCCGGGATCGACAGGAAGTCGCTCTCGAATGTGCCGAGCAGCACGTGCGGGTACTCCACGAGACCGGACACTTCCTCCAGCAGGCCCTCGTCCTCGACGAGGTCCAGGCCGTTGGCGAAAGCAAGGTTCGCGGCATCCTGCGCAATGATCTGCTTGCGGCGCTCTGCGTCGAGCACGACCTTCGCCTTTTCGAGGCTCGAGACGTAATCGTCGAAGCGGCGCACGGTGATCGCCTCCGGCGCGTGGAAGCGATGGCCGTAGGTGACGTTGCCGGCCACGATGCTATCGATCTCGAAGGGGATGACCTGGGTTTCGTCGTGCTCGGTGCCGAAGGTGCAGACAATCGACTGCAGCGGGCGGACCCAGCGCAGGCTTTCCGAACCCTTGCCTTCAATCCCGGCGTAACTGGAGCCCTTCGGCATGGAGGCCGCGCCGGAGCGCATCGACTTCGGCCAGGGGAAGGTGCGGATGATACCGGGCATGACCTCGGCGACGATTTCTTCCGCCGCGCGGCCCGGCTTGTCGAGATAGGCGACGTAGAAATCGCCCTTCTTCGGGTCGGTCTTCACCACGGCCTGATCGATGGATGAAAGGCCTGCACCGCGCAGGAAGCCTTCGATCGCCTGCTGCGGCGCGCTGACGCTCGGGCCCTTCTTTTCCTCGCGGACATCGGCCGAGCGGGCGGAAAGGCCGCGAATATCGAGCGTCAGCCGACGCGGCGTCCAGTATTCGCGGGCGCCCTCGTAATGCAGACCGGCCTCGACCAGCGCGTCGGTGACGAGCTTCTTCAGGTCGCCGGCCGCCTTGCGCTGCATGCGGGCGGGAATTTCCTCGGAGCGGAGTTCGAGCAGAAGATCGGGCATGGGAAACAGCTTCGTCGGTTGCTTGGGGTTGCGGCGGACTTAGCAAGCCGTGGGGGAAAAGCCAAGGGAAACTGAGGGGATGCGCAGCGACTGGCGGATGGCCGCTAGTTCAAAAGCCTACGCCAAAGCAGGAGGCCGGCCACCAGGGCTGTGACACCGACGAGCGCGAAGGGGACGACCGCGCTGCCCGCCCCTGGGCTAGCGGCCACGCTCCACCCTATCTTGCCGGCAGCTCCGAGAAGCGCCACCGCAAGTCCCAGACGCCATGACCGACGCCAGAAGGCGGCAATCAACGCGGTGGCATAGAGGAGGATCGCGGCCAAACCGGCCATCGAGGACGACGTCCAGCCATTTCGCAACACCGCTCTTTCCATCGCAAGGAACGTCTCGACATCCGGCCGTACCTCATCCGGTGTCGGAAACCAGAACATGGATGACAGGATCGCCAGGACACTCAGCATGACGCCCGCCATCGACCGATGCCACGCGCTGTAGCAAAGCGGCAGCAAAAGCAGCGGACGAACGGCCCAGGATGCCGTGTTCTGGTGCCGCTCGAACGCCCATTCGAAAAAGCGGTCGCTGCTGAAGAACGCCGCCAACAGCATGAAGATCGCCAGTAACGCGATCACAGCCAGAACACGATCGGCCCGCTTCGTCATAATCATGTCCGCTGGCCTACCAGCCGCCACCGCCGCCGCCGCCGCCACCGCCGCCCGAGAAACTGCCGCCACCGCCGGAACTCGACTTCGGCTGCGGGATGGTGGACGCGATGGTCGACGCCATGGAGGAGGAAAAACCGCCGATACGGTCTGAAAAATCGCCCATGGAGCCGCCGTGATACCACGCGGGGCTGTAGGCGGTGGCGGCCGCGGCACCGGCAGCAGCTGTCGCGAGCCAGGCCTCGAAGGCTTTCGTCCATGGCTTCTCGACGCCGAGAGCCACCGCATAGGGCAGGAGCGTCTCGAAGTGCTGCGGCGACATGGTCGGCGCGCCGGCCATGTTCAGCCGGTCCTTCTCGGCCAGCGTCAGATAGGTGCGCAACCCTTCGATCCCGTCCATCAGCTTGCGCCCAAGCGGGGTGGGAGCGCCCATCAGGAAGTAGAAGACGACATTCAACAGCACGATGCCAGCGACCGCGATCGGCGCTGCAAGCCCGCCTGCCTCAATGACCTCGAAGATAACAGTCAGGACGATCGTCCCAGCGGTGGAGATCGCCGCGAACCCGAAAAAGGCGATCATGAGAACCGAGACGATACGGGAGGCAAGCGATCGTCCACGGCGAAAACTCTGACCGACATTGATCGAGAAGAAACCAAAGAAGGCGGAGAAGAAGATCGGGAGGACCATAAGCGGTACGGAATCCTCCGGAATATTGCCGAAGAAGAACAGCGCGACGAGGAAGACGACGCTGATCGCCACGCCGCCGAACACATAGCCGGCATTGTGCTTGTAGTACTTGCCGCGATGTTCGCGCTCGATCGCGTCACGGAACCGCTTGCCGGCCTTCTGGACCGCCGGGCCGTTTTCCTTGTCGATCATGAAGATACCGCCGGCAGCGTCGACCTCCTTGAGCAGCGCACGCTGTCCTGCCGGAAGGTCGCCGGGGACCGGTTTCGTGGTTCGCCTGATGGTGACCTCCCTGTCGAGGTCATCCAATTCAACATACCCCTTCACTGCAAGATCGATGGCAGAGGCGGAGAAGGCGGTCCAGCCGGCGCCGGAGAAGCCCTTGTTGTCGACGTAGTTGACCAGCGCCGGCGAGAGGCCATCCGGAGCGTCCCAGCGTGGAACGATGACACCGGAGGCGGGATCGCGTCCCACGAACATCCAGGATCGGAGATAATAGAAGAATACAACGGCGAGACCGCCGAAGCCGATGAAGGCGGCCGCGTAGTCGCGCCAGAACCAGCGCAGCTGCTGCGCATCCGAGGGCTCCGCCAGCACACCCTTGGGAATGCCCACCAGAATCGTCAAACCTTCATTGGCCCCAAGCGGCCGCGTCGTCTCGAAGCGGGCGATATTTCCCTCGCTGCGCGCGCGGGCGCCCTTGCCCTCCTCGCCGTAACCTCCTGTGAAATAATCGGTTTCTGTCGGACGAGCACCATCGGGCAGCGTCACGGTCGCCGAAACCCGCCTTACCGGGAACTGCCAGCCAGTGCCGTTGACGTTCCAGTAGAGTTCATCTTGGTCATGGTAGCGCAGTATCCATCTGTCGGTGGTGTAGGTGATGCGATAGGTGTGAAGGCCCGGTTCGAGCAGGATGTCCGCCGAGCCTGCGTAGATGCGAATGCCGCCGGAGATCGTTTCTGTGTGATAGGCTTCCGGCTCGTCGTCCCGTTCGACCGAAATCAGCTCGAAATCCGCATCGATCAGCCGGCCGTCCTGCGTTCTCGTGCGCAAGGGAAAGTCACGGAAGATGCCCCGGCGTATGTCGTTTCCCTCCGCGTTGACCGTTATGGTCTCGGTCACGGTGAGCGAGGCATCATCCTTGATGGCAATGTCGGAATGATAGGACTGGATATATTCCTCGGCGAGCGCAGGTTGCTGCGACAGAAGAAGACTGACGGCGAGCGCCAGAACCAGACCGAAAAGCGTTCTCATGAAATGCCTCCGTGATGGAGGTCTTCTTATACGGGAGAGGGTCGCGCGATGGAACATCCACCGAGACCCTCAAAGAGGCTGGGCCGCGAGTTGCGGCCCGCCTTCTCGTCCGTCAGTTTTCCTCAACGGAAATGCCGTTCTTGCCGATGCTGAGTTCGACGCCCTTCGGCTCGGTCTCTTCCTGATAGACGTAAGCGCCGAGGCCGATGACGGCAACGACCAGAGCGCCGATGACGAGATAAAGACCGTTGGTGCGGCTCATGAACATACTCCCCTGAAATGCGGCGCACGCCTTTGCGCGCCGAGGCCAGCGGAAAATGCCTTTACGATCAGAATGTTCCCCGACACATCAGGAATATTTGACGCCAAGCGAGGACAGGGCATCCCAGTACGCAGGGTATGTTTTGGCAACGCAGCCGGGATCAAGGATCGTGATGCCGGAGATTTTCAGGCCGGCGAGCGCGAAGCTCATGGCGATGCGATGATCGGCAAAGGTGTCGATCTCGGCAGGGAGGGTCTGACCCACGAGCGCCGGGTCGGAGGCGACGATAAGGTCATCCCCCTCCTCCGTTGCAAGGCCCGGCCGGATGTTATTGAGGCCGGTCGATAGCGCGCGGATGCGGTCGCATTCCTTGACCCGCAGGTTGGCGATTCCGACGAAACGCACCGGCGTCTCGTTGAAGGCGGCGAGCACCGCGATGGTCGGAATGGCATCCTGCATCTGCGAGCCGTCGATGACAGCAGGCATATGCGGAAAGGCGGCGATCACCGCATGGGCCTTCGCGTCGGGCTGGGTGAATGCCTCGGCAGGCGTACCGATGTCAATCGTGCCGCCGGTCATGACTTCGGCGCCCCAGAGATAGGTCGCGGCCGAGGCGTCGGGCTCGATGTGGAAATCTGTCGCCGTATAGCCTGTTGGTTCTATGCGCCACGAGGCGGGCGTCGGCTGGGAGACCTTCGCACCGAAGGCCCGCATGGCGGCGAGCGTTAGGTCGATATAACCACGCGCGCCGATATCCGCGCCGGCAAGTTCGATGGTGAAGGGTTCCGATCCGCAGGCGGCAGCCATCTGCAGGGCGGAAACGTACTGGCTGGAGAGCCCACCGTCGATGACCACATGGTTGCTGGTGAAAGCACCCGTCGCCTCGATCGTCACAGGCGGGCAACCGGTGGGCGCATCGATCGCCACACCAAGCGATTTCAGAGCATCGACCAGCGGCTTGATCGGCCGCTTGCGCATGTGTTCGTCTCCATCGACGACGTAGCGTCCGTTGCCCAGCGCTAACGCTGCCGTCAGAAAGCGGGTGGCCGTGCCGGCATTTCCAAGGAAAAGCGGTCCGGCCGGGGGCTTCAGTTCACCCATGCTGGTGACGACCAAGGTCGTGGCATCCGGCTCGTCGACAATCACACCCATCGCGCGCAGGGCTTCCGCCATATAGCGGGTATCGTCGCTCTTCAGCGCGCCCGTCAGCCGACTCGTCCCTTTCGCAAGACCGGCCAGCAACAGGGCGCGATTGGTGATCGACTTGGACCCGGGCGGGCTCACACGCCCGGTGAGAGGGCCGCCGGGCGGAACAATGGTCAGCTTGTCAGTTTTCATGCGTGGTCTCGAAGCGGATATCCCGCAATTAGAATTTCACGGCGGGCACAGCGCGGTCCGCCTCGTTGGTGATCTCGAAATACGGCTTTTTGGAAAAGCCGAACTGGCCAGCGACCAGATTGGACGGGAAGCTCTCGACCCTGACATTGAGATCGCGTGCGGCTCCATTGTAGTAGCGACGCGACATCTGGATTTCGCCCTCGACCGTTTCAAGAGAGCGCTGCAATTCGAGGAAGTTCTCGTTGGCCTTCAGATCCGGATAGGCTTCGGCGAGTGCTATCACCCGGCCCAATGCCTGGCCGAGCAGCCCCTCAGCCTGGGCTCGACCTTCGACATCGCCGGTCGGAACCGACTGCGCCTTGTTGCGAAGGGCGACAACCTCCTCAAGCGTCGTCTTCTCGTGGGTAGCATAACCCTTCACGGTCTCGATCAGATTCGGAATGAGATCGGCGCGACGCTTCAGTTGAACGTCGATACCAGACCAGGCTTCCTCGACCATCTGCCTGGATTTCACCAATCCGTTGTAGATGACGATGGCGTAGAGCGCGATTGCGACCAGAATTGCAAGCGTGACATACATGAAGGAACCCCTCCCAACCTGTGATGGGGCGGAAACTAGCCGCTCGCCGTACCAAAGTCATGCGTTAATACGCTTGCCTCCGGCCCGTCGACAAGCACCCTGTCCGCGGCTCGATTGAAATCGCTCATGATGGAGGCGAGGACCATCAGCAGAATGAGCGCCATGATCGCGGCAAGCGCTACGCCGAGCATCATCCAGCGCCCCTCCTCCGGCATCGAGAAGTCATCGACCGCGTGAAGGCCAACGGAGCGGATGAGCCCTAAAGCCAACAAGCCAAGCAAAACCACCATCGTAGGCCTCACGACGAAGGGGCTCGCCTTTTCGCCGTTCACAGATGCGGCGAAGTGCTCAAGGTCCAACAGCGTGTAGAGCGGCATCCAGAGATTCACTACCGGCACCAAAAAGCCCAAGACCGCGACGGCAGGCGAATAACGCACCGACCCGCTCTCGACCGACCGGGCGGCCCTCACGGCAACAGCGATCCAGCGCAGCCAGAAATAGATCGTGAAGATGGAGAGTCCGATGAGGCAGAGGTCGAACAGCGGCAACCAGACCACGATTGCTGCAACCGGACCGCGATCGAATAGCGCGCGCTCGATCCAGCTTCCGATCGCGAGTTGGTGATTCAGGGCAGAGAGATAGAGCGCTCCGGCACCGCCGATGACAAGAAGGATACCGGTGACGACCGCCGACAGCCGCCAGAACAAGACCGCGATCCTCAGACGTCGACGCAGTCTCTCCAGCGGCATCGGTTTCGCCTCAGGCCGCCCTGCCCCAGTTTACACCACCCGCATCGGTCAACAGGAAGGCTTCTCCGCATTCCTTGGCGAGCGCGCGCACGCGGCCGATATAGCTCTGCCTCTCCGTCACGGAAATCACGCCACGGGCATCGAGCAGGTTGAAGATGTGAGATGCCTTGATGCACTGGTCATAGGCGGGGAACACGCACTTGTGCAGGCGCTGGTTCTCGCTGTCAGCGGGCGCGCCGGCGGCAAGAAGCGCCTGGCATTCCTCCTCGGCATCGATGAAATGACGATGCAACATCTCGGTGTTGGCGAACTCGAAATTGTGCCGGGAATATTCCTGCTCTGCCTGCAGGAAGACTTCGCCATACGAGATCTTTTCCTCGCCCTCGCGACCGTTGAAATTCAGGTCGTAGACGTTGTCGACACCCTGGACATACATTGCGAGGCGCTCGAGACCGTATGTCAGTTCGCCTGCTACCGGCGAGCACTCGATGCCGCAGACCTGCTGGAAATAGGTGAACTGCGAGACTTCCATACCATCGCACCAGCACTCCCAGCCGAGCCCCCAGGCGCCGAGCGTCGGGCTTTCCCAGTCGTCCTCGACAAAGCGGATGTCATGCAGCAGCGGGTCGAGACCGATGGCCTTCAGCGAGCCGAGGTAGAGTTCCTGGAGGTTCGACGGGTTCGGCTTCAGGATGACCTGATACTGGTAATAGTGCTGCAGACGGTTCGGGTTTTCCCCGTAGCGGCCGTCGGACGGGCGTCGGGACGGCTGCACATAGGCGGCCTTCCACGGCTTGGGACCGAGTGCGCGCAACGTGGTAGCCGGGTGGAAGGTGCCGGCGCCGACCTCCATGTCGTACGGTTGCAGAACGGCGCAGCCCTTGTCTGCCCAGTAGTTGTGCAGCGTCAAGATCAGCGCCTGGAATGATCGCTTCGGGTCCATGTGCGGGGCGAGGCTGGTATCGGTCATTGAATTTTCGGTCCGGCAACTGGGTCTGGATATTAGCCCGACTGGTGCCACGATGGCGTTCATGGGTCAAGGGATGCGACGGGCACGCGCTATCGAGCTCAAATCACTCATCATCGCGCTTCACGCGATACTCGCCCGTTTTCTCGTCCTTCACCAACGTGCCGATTGCGCCGTTTTCCTGCTCCTTCTGCATCTCCTGGGACCGCTTCTGCAGCTTCTGCGCGTCGGCGACGAACCGGCGATAGAGCAGAAGCGCGCCACCGACGAGCAAAAGCAGGAATACGAGTTGCGGCATAAATCCCCCTCAGCCGATCAAAGCCCGAAACGGCTCCACAATGCCCTTTCCTCAACAGTCTCGGCAAGGCCGGTAGCAGCAGCAGCAGCGATGCGTTCCGCCGACAAACCGGAGACACCCGGCGTGCGGCGGCCGAAGAAATCGCGGGCCCCGGTGACGAGTTCGAGTTTCGCCTCCTTGCCATAGCGCTCGCGAACAATCTGGCGCATATGACCAAGACCATCCACAAGACCGAGCTCAAAGCCCTTTATCCCCGTCCAGAACAGGCCGGAAAACAGCGTCGAATCGTCCGCGAGACGTGCACCGCGACGAGATTTCACCATATCGATGAACACCTGGTGGATTTCGACCTGCAACGACTTCAGATATTCGATGTCGCTTTCCTTCTCGGGCTGGAAGGGATCGAGGATCACCTTGTTTTCACCGGCTGTGTAGACGCGGCGTTCGACGCCGATCTTCTTCAGCATTTCCGGGAAACCGAAGCCGCCGGAGACAACACCAATCGAACCGACGATCGACGTCGGGTCGGCGTGAATCTCGTCACCGGCGAGCGCGATCATATAGCCGCCCGAGGCCGCGACATCCTCGACGAAGACGAGAACCGTCTTCTTCTTTTCATCCGCCAAAGCGCGGATGCGTTCGAAGATCAGGCGAGACTGCACGGGCGAGCCGCCAGGCGAATTGATCGCGATCGCAACGGCCGGAGCATCTTTCTTCGAAAACGCCTTCTCGAGCATTGGAGCGACACTTGCAAGGTTGAGTGCCGGCTTGAACTTGCTGCCTCCGGTCATGATCGCGCCTTCGAGGCGAACAACCGGGATGACGGTCTTCTTCTTCCTGAACCGGGCCGGCAACAAACTCTTAAAACGCTCCATCATGCTCCGTACTTCCTGCAATCACATTGTGAGGGACATGTAATGTCAGCAGGGTCGAACTCAATACACGGCCCTGAAAATCGTCAGGATTTGCGCGGATAAGCGGCGCGCCCGTTATTGAGGTCGTCTACAAAAGCGGAGAAGGAATGCGAGCTCGGATCATCATGCATGACGAGCGGCGGACGCAGTTGCAGGCGAGCGCGCGATCCCTTGATCGCGGTCAGGAGGATGCGAACCGCGTTTTCGCCTGGACGCGGATGTAGTGGCGTGATCTCGATCCCGCCGAAGCGCCGAGCGCAGGCGCCGAGGATTTCCGCGATCGATTGCGGACGGGCAATCAGCGAAAGCTGACCACCGGGGATCATGATCGCGCCCGCCGTCCGTATCCAGCTTTCGAAAAGATCACCTGTCATCGCGTGCGCTTCCGCCCTCAGCCGGTCGGGTGCGGCACGGTCCGCCGCGTCGTTGAACGGCGGATTCATGATGACGTGGTGAAAGCTGTCGTCGACAAGACCAGCATCGTTGCGGGCCTTGCCGGTCAGTGTCACGTCGGCTTCGATCACCGAGGCGCGGTCGGCAAGCCCGGCGTTTTCCGGCAGAACCAGAGATTTGCGCGCGAATTCGGCCATCTCCGGCGAGCGCTCAAACAGAACGGCGCTAGCCGAAGATAGCCGGGACACAACGGCAAGGCCCGCTGCCCCAGCGCCTGCGCCGAGATCGGCGACGCGGATGGGTCCGGAAGCGTCGACGAGGGATGCCAGCAACATTGCGTCCATGCCGGCCCGATGCCCACGCCCTGACGGCTGCACCAGATAGAAGCGGCCGCGATGGAAAGCATCGACGGTTTCGGCGATGGCCGGGGCCGGCACTACCATATCCTTACCCATCGTCGCGCAATTCGGCGCCGAGACCGGCTTCGGATAGAATCCGGCGCGCCTGGCTCTCCCTGTCGTTCTCAACGAGAAAGCGCCGCGGAAGCATGCCCAGCGAACCCTCCATGATGCTCATTGCCTGATCGGCGATCAGGCAATGAATTCCAGCATCCCGCATCAAACTTTCCGCAAAACTCAAGACAACAGGATCGTTCGTGCGGATCAGCTCCCTCATTTCCTCTAAAACTCCCGTGATTTGGACCAGACGAGACAATTCGCCTCTTGCCGTCGGCGTAACCCGTTTACTATTGTCTGCCCCACGTGTGAACAGGAGTGCGTTCCGGTGGGTGTAGTCATACCGCTCGGCGAAAACAAAAACAAACTGGCTTCGGTCAAACCACTGGTGGATCTGACCCGCCCGGGGATGGAGCGCGTCAATCAGCTGATCCTTTCCAAGGCCGGATCCGACGTCCAGATGATCCCGGAGGTCGCGAACCACCTGATTTCGTCAGGTGGCAAAAGGCTGCGGCCGATGCTGACACTCGCTTCGGCCGCGCTCTACGGCTACGAGGGCGACGGTGACGTGAAGCTCGCGACAAGCGTGGAGTTCATGCACACCGCAACACTTCTGCATGACGATGTGGTCGACGAGAGCGACATGCGCCGCGGAAAGTCGACAGCCCGGATGATATGGGGCAACCAGGCAAGCGTGCTGGTGGGCGACTTCCTTCTCGGTCAGGCGTTTCGAATGATGGTGGAGGTGGGGTCTCTCGAGGCGTTGGACGTGCTTTCCACGGCAGCCTCCGTCATCGCCGAGGGCGAAGTTCTGCAGCTTTCCGTCGCCAAGAACATGGAGACGACGGAAGACGATTATCTGCAGGTGATCAGGGCCAAGACAGCAGCTCTTTTTGCGGCGGCGGCGGAAGTGGGACCCATCATCGCGGGCACGGACAAGGCCGGGCGGAACGCGCTGAAATCCTACGGCATGAACCTCGGCCTGGCATTCCAGCTCGTGGATGACGTGCTCGATTACGGTGGCAAGGCGGCCGATCTCGGCAAGAACGTCGGCGACGATTTCCGCGAGGGCAAGATCACCTTGCCGGTGATTCTTGCCTATCGACGCGGCACGCAGGAGGAGCGGCAATTCTGGCGCGATGCCATCGAGGGTGGCCAGTCGGACGACGAGCAGCTCGAGAAGGCGCTCGGCCTGATCAACAAATACGGTAGCCTCGGCGACACGATCGCCCGCGCGGTGCACTATGGCACGATCGCACGCGACGCGCTCGCGCCGTTGCCGGAAGGTCCATGGAAGAAAGCGCTGCTGGAAGTGATCGACTTCTGTATCGAACGCGTGAACTGAGGCGAAAACCGGCGCTGCCTTGCGACCCCGCTTCAAAAAAGCCATGGTGTTCGGGAATCGTTTCGCGCATCCCGGATCGCTTTTGTTGCCGGCAACAGCCGGCGTCGCTCGTTGAAAGGCTCTGTTCATGCGGCAAAATCTTGCCACCCGTCTGTTCTCCAGCGTCGCGTTCGCCGCACTGATATCCCTCGCCGGACTGTCGGCAACAGCCGCCCCGACACCCGCCGTTGAGGAGAAGACGGAGACGGCATTCAATCCCGCCGAAGTGGATACCTTCGCAGGCGCTTTCCTGGCGGCGCGAACCGCCGATGCGGACAGGGACTATGAGAATGCGGTCGCGCTTTACAAGAAAGCTCTCGAATCAGAGCCGGGCAATGTGGAGATTCGCGAACGGCTGATGCTGGCGCTCTTCATGCATGGCGACTTCGACGCCGCAATCCGCTATGCCAACGACCTGAAGAACGATGCTTCGGTCGAACGGGTGACGACGGTAGCACGAAGCCTCCACGCCATCCGGAACCGTGAATACAACACGGCCGAGAAAATCCTCTCCTACAAGGGTCCGAACGATCTAGACCGGCTGATCAACTCGCTCTTGAGCGGATGGGCTCGCCTCGGTGCAGGCAAGGGGAAAGAAGCCGTCGCCCAGATGGCTGCGCTGGATGGCCCACCCTGGTATGCCATCTTCAAGAACTACAACGCGGGTGTAGCGGCAGCGATGCTTGGGGATGCGGATACCGCGCGCAAGCATCTGACGAGTGCTGTAACCGACCGTGAAGGTGCCGCAACGGCAACCGATCTCTTCGTACGCGCCGTGATTGCCCTGGCAACCGTCGAGGCCAATCAGGGCAACAAGCAGAAGGCGCTCGATGCTGTCTCGGCCGGAGACGCGCTGCTCAACGACTACGCTCCCTTCAAGGCGCTTCGTGACCGTATCAATGCTGGCAAGAAACTCGATCCAGTCGTGACGAACGCCTCGGAGGGTGCTTCCGGTGTTCTGTTCTCGATCGCCGGTGCCCTCAACCGCCCCGGAGCGGAAGACACCGTGATGCTTTATCTGCAGTTTGCCCGGGCTCTCGATCAAAAGTCGGCGGACACGCTGATCATGCTCGGTGGCATTGCCGAGGAAGCGGATAAAACGGACGCCGCGATCGCTTACTACAGTTCTGTACCGGAAGACTCACCGATGCGGCGGCTTTCGGAAATGCAGCTGGGTCTCGCGCTCGCGCAGACAGGCAAGACCGATGAAGCAACGCAGCACCTGCAGTCGCTGATCGATGCAGATCCATCCGATTTCCGCAGTTATCTCGCGCTTGGCAGCGTGTTTTCCGACGCAAAGAACTACGAGGCTATGGCGGAAACCTATGACAAGGCCGCGGCGATGATCGGGCCGACCCCGACACGGGGGCATTGGCCGATCTTTTTCCAAAGAGGCATCGCGTATGAGCGCCTGAAGAAGTGGCCGCAGGCGGAACCCAATTTCCGCAAGGCGCTCGAATTGAACCCCGACCAGCCGCAGGTGCTCAATTATCTTGGCTATTCCTGGGTCGACATGAACGATAACCTGGAAGAAGGCCTCGACATGATCCGCAAAGCGGTGGAGCTGAAGCCGGACGACGGGTACATCGTCGACTCGCTTGGATGGGCCTATTATCGCCTTGGGCGTTTCGAAGAGGCTGTTTCCGAGCTTGAACGGGCGGTTGAGCTCAGAGCCGGCGATTCAACGATCAACGACCATCTGGGCGACGCCTATTGGCGTGTGGGACGAACGCTGGAAGCCGTCTACCAGTGGAAGCGGGCGCTGGCGTCATCTCCCGAAGCGGCAGAAATCCCGAAGATCGAAGCCAAGATCGCCAACGGCCTGCCGCCTCTCGACAAGGCTGGCGAAACAGCGGAAAAGCCGGTGGAGACGCCGGCCGCGACGACCGAGGTCGACAAGAAGTCTTGATCTCATGCACCTCAGTGAACAGGGCGCAATCCGCGAAACCGCGTCCGCAAAGGTGAATCTTGCGCTCCATGTGACCGGCAGGCGTGCGGATGGTTATCACCTGCTGGACAGCATCGTCACGTTCGCGGAGGACGGCGACGAACTGGTCTTTCAGGAAAGCGACGAGGATGGCCTCAGACTGGAAGGCCGCTTTGGGGGGGTGCTATCTCTGCAAGGCGCGGGGCATCGCGACAATCTGGTGGTCAAAGCGCGCGATATGCTACGTGCCACGCTTGATGACACCGGTCAGCCATACACGCCGGTGATGATCGCGCTTGAAAAGATGCTTCCGGTTGCTTCCGGCATCGGCGGCGGGTCAGCGGATGCCGCGGCCACGCTGCGCGGACTGATGCGTCTCTGGAACGCCAGACTGGACGATGCCACCCTGACTGGCATCGCCTTGCGGCTGGGCGCGGACGTTCCAATGTGTCTTGCCTCGGTTCCACTGCGGGCACGTGGCATCGGAGAGACGCTGGAGCCCGTCGCCATGCCATCCTTCCCTATGGTTCTCGTCAATCCGCTGAAAGCGGTTTCGACACCAGAGGTATTCCGAGGGCTGGATCGGCGGGACAATTTGCCGATTGGAGAGCTTCCGAACGGTCAAGAGGGCGGGCGCTGGATATCCGCGCTCTCGACCCTGAGAAACGACCTGGAAACGCCCGCGGTAGCACTTGTCCAAGAAATCGCGGAGGCGAGAGACCTTCTTCGGCAAAGTGAGGCGCAACTGGTGCGGATGTCCGGCTCGGGAGCAACCTGCTTCGGTCTTTACGGCGACGACGCGGCGGCACTCAAGGCCGCCCTTGCCCTTTCCGCTTTCAAACCGGACTGGTATGTGCTGCTGACGCGCACTATTGCAGGGACCAGACCATGACGCGCATTGATGACACCCGGCCTTTTCTGCCGATCGGAATCGCTGTCCTGACCGTCTCGGACACGCGTACGCTGTCCGATGACAAATCCGGTGACACACTGGCAGCAAGAATCACGGACGCGGGTCACCGTCTTGTCGACCGGGCCATCGTTCCCGACGACAAGGAGCGGATTGCAGCGCGCGTCCATGCCTGGACACTTTCCGACGAGATCGACGTGGTGATCACCACGGGCGGAACCGGATTTACAGGCAGAGACGTGACGCCCGAGGCGGTGGAGCCCCTGTTCGAAAAACGCATGGATGGCTTTTCGGAAGTCTTCCACCGAATTTCCTACGACAAGATCGGAACATCGACGATACAGTCTCGTGCGACAGGCGGCGTTGCAAACGCCACCTTCATCTTCGTTCTGCCTGGATCTCCGGGCGCCTGCAAGGATGCCTGGGACGGTATCCTGAAATGGCAACTCGACTATCGCCACCTGCCCTGCAACTTCGTGGAGATCATGCCGCGTCTCGACGAACACCTGCGGCGGCGGGGATGATGTAGAAGCTTCTCGTTGGCGGACCTTTTCTGGCAGTCGGCGAGGGTGTGACGCGCGACACCTAGCGCGGGCAAAAAAACGATAGAACGTGATCCAGAGCAAAGGGAGACACGTTCATGGGACAGACTTTTCGCGGCACCTCGGGCGCAGACCGTTTCGTACAGGGCAATACTTCCAGCACGATCGAGTTCCGGCTCTTTACCCTCGGCGGTAACGATACGATCATCATCAACAGAAGCGACGATTTGGGCGGTGGCAATTTCGTCGATGCGGGGTCTGGAAACGACCGCGTGACCAATGCGAAGGAAGCCGGCAACGACATCCGTCTCGGTTCCGGCAATGACACCTATGTCGGGACCGGCTTCGGCTCCTTTGGCAGCGATATCGGCGACGTGGTCCGCGGCGGTGACGGCAACGACTTTATCGCCGTCAGCACGTTCAAGAGCCGCTATTTCGGCGACGCCGGAAACGACAAGTTCGCCTCCGAAGGGTGGCAGAACGTCTTCAACGGCGGCTCCGGGCGCGACCGTATTACCTATGAACCGCGGGACGATTCCTCCACTCTGGGTGGCTCCGGCGTCACGATCGATCTTGCCACGGGACTGGCGCAGACCGGCAACAACCGCTTCGAGACCCTGATCAGCATCGAGGATGCAGCCGGAACCAATGCGAACGACGCAATCAACGGCACGAACGGGGCCAACAAGCTTGAGGGTCTGAATGGCAACGATCTGCTGCTCGGTCTCGGCGGCAATGACCAACTCTTTGGCGGTCGCGGCAACGACGAGCTTCATGGTGGCAGCGGCAATGACGTGCTTGTCGGCGGGCTCGGACGAGACGTTCTTACCGGTGGTTCAGGCGCCGACCGCTTCGACTTCAACGCACGAAACGAATCGGCGACCAGCACCACGAACCGGGACATCATTACCGACTTCAGCCGCGCGCAGGGCGACAGGATCGATCTTTCGGGTATCGACGCCAACACAACGCGCAGCGGCAATCAGGCTTTCAACTTTATCGGCAACGACGCCTTCTCAGCCGCAGGCCAACTGCGCTTTGCCAATGGGTTTGTCAGTGGCGATACGAACGGTGATGGCGTGGCGGACTTTCAGATCGACATGAACGGCCTGGCCAGCATCTCGCGCGGCGACTTCATCCTCTGAGCGCCTGCTGCAAGCCGGCACGGGTTTGACGTGCAACGCGTGCCGGCACGAGTTCCGCTGACAGCGAGCGCATCCGCAACCCGCGCGGCAGTTCGCAAAGTTTTGTCCCGCTTTTGACAAGGTCCATGGCCTGTCGTTTTGACAGAAGAAGTCCGTCCTCAAGGGGAGAGGCTTTTCGTCCAAGGCGACGCAGCAGCGGAAGGCGATGATTGCGTGAAGGAGAAAACTGCGCAGGCGCCGTGTTCAGCGCTATGTACTCGCAGATCTCGTCTATCCAGCTACCGGCTGGACGAGCACCGGGCTCCACCACCAAAAGCCATTCGCCACGCGCGGCGCGCACAACCTCTTGCATGTCCCATTGCTCATAAAAGCGGCAGCCGGCCGCCTCCGCAACACGAGAAGAACCGTCCGTGGAGCCGTGATCCAAAATCACGACATCGCTGACCAAACCCTCGACAGCTCCGGCCACCAAGCCCGCAAGCGTTTGCGCAAGCTCAGGTTCATGATCGCGGCATTCCATAATCACTGTCAGCATTGCCCATTGTTATCGCATTGCACAAAGAATTGCCACACCGAGATTTTCAATTTTGTTCTTGCATTGTTCTCCTTTCCGCATTAGGAATAAAGTCACTGACACGGGACTGACATCCCGCGGGAGATTTAACGATGAGCGAACTGACTTCGATGGCGCAGGCTGCCTTCCAGCCTGCGAATACGGCGGATATTGCCGATGCACTGGTCAACGCTTCCGGCTTGCGGGTCGACTTGTCGCGACGTCGCGGGCGGGCGGCGGGTCTCAACCCTGCTGGACGTTTTGAACCTACCGAGCGGGTGGCAGTTGATGACGGCTGGCAGAGCTTCGAGGACATGCCGGCCCTGCGCACCGAAGTGCAGGTGGAGCGCCCAAAGACCGTTATCACGCGGAACGAATCGCCGGATATTCCCTTTGATCGCTCGATCAATCCCTACCGGGGTTGCGAACATGGCTGCATATACTGCTTTGCACGACCAACACACAGCTACATGGGCTTGTCGGCGGGTCTCGATTTCGAAACGAAACTGTTTGCCAAGCCGGATGCCGCAAAGCTTCTGGAGCGTGAACTTTCAAAGCCTGGCTACAAGCCGCGGACAATCGCAATCGGCACCAATACCGATCCCTACCAGCCGGTCGAACGGGAATGGCGAATCATGCGGCAAATCCTGGAAGTGCTGGACCGCGCCAATCATCCGGTTGCGATCGTGACGAAATCCGCGCTGGTGATGCGCGATATCGATATCCTCTCCTCCATGGCGGCACGCGGTCTCGCCAAGGTTGGGATTTCGGTGACGACACTGGACCGCAAGCTGGCACGGACGATGGAGCCACGCGCGTCAACACCGACGCGCCGGCTTGAGGCTGTGAAGGCGCTTTCGGAAGCGGGCATCCCGACTGCCATCATGGTCGCTCCTGTTATCCCGGCGCTCAACGATCACGAGATCGAGCGCATTCTGGATTCGGGCAAGGCCGCCGGCGCAAGCGAGGCAAGCTATGTGCTGCTTCGCCTGCCGCTTGAGGTTAGCCCTCTGTTTCGCGACTGGCTGCTGCAGAACTATCCGGATCGCTACCGCCACGTCATGTCGCTCGTTCGGTCGATGCGGGACGGAAAGGACTACGATGCGGAGTTCGGCAAGCGCATGAAGGGAGCCGGTCCCTATGCCTGGCAGATCAGCCGCAGGTTCGAGATGGCGACCAAGCGCCTCGGCCTCATTCGTCGTGGCATTCAGATGCGCGATGATCTCTTCGTGCCGCCCACTGGCAGTGGCGTGCAACTGTCACTGCTTTAGAGCGCGGCGGAAGACGCCGCGTCGCATGTTCATTCCCTTACCGGCGCGCCCATCCCCGCCCAGCGCCGGTCGAGCCCCTGGACGCCGCCTCGGCGGATGGTCAGTTCCCTGGCACCGCCGAACCGGGGGCTTGCAGGTGGTCGGGCGGCGTGCAACTTCTGCCGCATGAAGTTTCGCACGCCGCCCGATTCTCCGCCTTTATTCGAGAGCCTTCCAAAGGGACCGGATTTCTCGACGGAAATGCGTTTGCACAGAAGGGGCATATGGCCGGTCGCGGGCACCGATGAAGCGGGTCGCGGCCCGCTTGCGGGTCCGGTCGTGGCCGCAGCCGTCATCCTCGATCCCGACGATATCCCGGACGGGCTGGACGATTCGAAGAAGCTGACGGCAGCGCGACGGGACGAATTGTTCGATGAAATCCTTCTGCGCGCCACTGTGAGCATCGCCTCCTCCAGCGCCGAACTCATCGACAGGATCGACATCCGCAAGGCGAGCCTGGACGCCATGCGACGTGCAGTGGCTGGCCTACCCGTGCCGCCTGCGCATGTTCTGGCAGACGGCCGGGACATACCGCCAGGCCTCCCTTGCGGCGCCGACGCCCTTGTTCAGGGAGATGGCCGCTCCTATTCCATCGCTGCGGCATCGATCGTCGCAAAGGTATCGCGCGACAGGATGATGGCCAGAGCAAGTCGCGTATTCCCGGCCTACGGTTTCGAAACCCATGCCGGATATGCGACCGTCACGCATCGTGACGCGATCGTCGTCCACGGCGCCTGCGTCCTGCATCGCATGAGCTTCCGGCCGTTGCGCAAGGACTAGAGTCCCGCGCGTCAGGGACAGGTCGTCACCTGGTTTGAACATGTCCCACTCGCCCAGCCCCGGTGCCGCCGTTCCCCGAGCGTCGCCTCCACCTCAACCCACCAGCCGGTACAGGCGTATAGCCGTTCGACGGTAAAGCTATCAGGACCATCCACATTTCCATCAAGAAGTTCTGCGACCACCGTCGCTTCGGTGGATGGCGCTTCGTATAGTTTGATACGGTTGAGCAGCAATCCAAGACCGCCGCCGGATACCCATCCTTCCCCTTCGAAGACCGTCTGGTCGCCACCCTCATCCAAATAGTCGGGAACGACAGCCTGGGTAATCCGGAACCAACCGGCCTGGCTCTCCTTGACCTCGACTTCCGTCCGGAAGACGTAACCCTCTTTCCGCTTTGGCGGCGGCAGGACCGCTATCACGCCATGAGCCGTTGAGGGGCCGCTCCGGACGTTGAGACCCTTTGGATCATCATCAATCGACCACGCCCAGATGTCGCAGGCGTCGCCGTCGACGCTCTGCGCAGCGGTGGCTGGTCCGACTGTCAGGAGCGGGACGGCTATTGCGCAAGCGCTTATGAGACCAAATCCGGTCAATCGCAGATTCTCCAGCATGCAGATCCTCCAACGAAAAAGAGCCCCGGATCGAACGATCCGAGGCTCCCTGAATTTCAACGCGACGGCGTTCAGGCCACGATCAGTTCAACCGAGACTTTACCTCACCGATGGCGGACTTGAACAGGTCAGCCCTGACGGCGTCATCCGTCTTCTTGGCAAGCACCTTTTCGGCGGCGGCAATTGCCAGGTCGACGGCGGCGGCGCGTACGGCGTTTACGGCGTCCGTCTCTGCCTGCTTGATCTTCTGCTCGGAGAGAGCCGTGCGCCGTGCCACGAATTCCTCAGTCTTCTGCTTGGCCTCAGCTGCCAACATGGCTGCCTCGCGTTCTGCAGCAGCGACGATGCCAGCGGCTTCGGCTTCAGCTTCCTTGCGCTTGCGCTGGTATTCGGCAAGCACATGCTGCGCTTCCTCGCGGAGGCGCTTGGCTTCCGCCAGTTCGTCACGGATGCGGTCCGAGCGCTCATCGAGCGACTTGGTCACCATACCCGGCACCTTCAGGTAGACGATCAGAGCAAAGAAAAGGATGAGGCCGACAAAGGCGAAGAAGGTTGCATCGAAATGCATAGGATCAGGCCTCCTTGCCGGATGCGGTCAGGGCCGATTTCACGTCAGCCTTGGTGACCTTGGCGCCGATCAACTGATCGACGATGGCTGTGACCGTGTCACTGGCGATTTCATCGACCTCTGCGAATGCCTTGGTCTTGATCTCGGCGATGCGGGCTTCCGCAGACGTCAGCTTCGCATTCAGTTCGGCCTCGACGGCCGCACGCTCAGCGTCGGCCTTGGCCTTGGCTTCATCGCGCGCGGTTGCGGCGATCTGACCAGCCTTGGCGCGCGCGGCGCTCAATTCTCTTTCATAGGTCTCGATGGCGGCGTCGGCCTCAGACTTCAGGCGCGCAGCCTCGTCGAGATCCTGGGCTATCCGGTCGTGACGGTTTTCAAGGATGCCACCGACGCGCGGGACGATGACCTTCTGCATGAGCATGTAGAAAAGGCCGAACGTAATCACCAGCCACAGAAGCTGGGAGGCGTACGTCGACTGGTCGAACGGCGGGAATACGCCGCCACCGTGGCCCTCGTCATGGGCAACACCGGTTTCCGTGTGAAGCTGGCCTTCTGCAGGAGTTTCCTGGGCAAAGGCGGGGGTCACGAGCATGCTCACCTCCAGGTGTACTTCAAAAGCGTGAGATCACGGCGGACGCGTCAGCGCCTGCCGTGATCCCGATCCCGGCCGTTATTAGACGGCGAACAGGAGGAGGAGAGCGATGAGCAGCGAGAAGATGCCCAGAGCTTCCGTAACGGCGAAGCCGAATACGAGGCGGCCGAACTGGCTGTCAGCGGCAGACGGGTTCCGCAGGGCGCCCGAGAGGTAGCTGCCGAAGATATTGCCGAGGCCGAGAGCCGTACCGGCCATGCCAAAGCAAGCCAGACCCGCGCCGATGAACTTTGCTGCTTCCGCTTCCATGTGAAAACTCCTTCGAATGGGTTGTTGCGGCTGATGACTGACGCCTCAGGACGCCAATGTCGTTATCCTTAGTGCCCGCCAGGATGGATCGCGTCGTTGAGGTACATGCAGGTGAGTACCGCAAAGACATAAGCCTGCAGGAAGGCGACGAGGAACTCGAGACCGGTCAGGGCGACCGTCATGATAAGGGGAAGTACGGCTCCGCCGATGCCCAGTGCGCCCATGGTTCCAAGCGAGGCAACGAAGCCCGCGAACACCTTGAGCGTGATGTGACCCGCCAGCATGTTGGCGAACAGACGAACCGACAGCGAGATCGGGCGCGACAGGAACGAAATAACCTCGATCGCCACGACAAGCGGCAGAAGCGCGCCGGGAACGCCCGATGGAACGAACAACTGCAGGAAGTGGAGGCCGTGCTTGTAGAAGCCATAGACCAAAACCGTGCCAATGACGAACAGCGCCAGCGCGAAGGTGACGATGATCTGACTGGTGACGGTGAAGAAATACGGCACCATGCCGAGCAGGTTCGCGGTCAAAACGAACATGAAGAGCGAGAAGACCATCGGGAAGAATTTCATTCCCGCGCTTCCTGCGCCTTCCCTCAGCATGGATGCGATAAACTCGTAGGACATCTCCGCAACCGACTGCATGCGGTTCGGAATCAGGCCGCGGCTTGCGGTGGAAAAGTAGAGAAACGCCGAGGCAGCACCGACAGTCGCGACCATGAACAGCGAAGCATTGGTAAACGAGAAATCAATTCCGCCGATTTCGATCGGTACAATCTTCTGGACCAGGAACTGATGAGTCGGATCGTTTGCCACCGTGTTGCTCTCTCGCTTTGCCGCCGAAGCGGAATTCTCTCGATCTTGGTTCGGACGCCGGCGTTTCCGCCTTAGCCCTCACCCGGTCTTTTTCCTGTCTTGCGGTCCGCCGGATGGGGCGCGGCCACGACGCCGGCGGAGCGAAGAACATTCAATACTCCGGCACAGAACCCAAGAAGCAGGAGAACAACCAGTCCCCAGGGCGCCGTACCGACAAAACGGTCAAACAGATAGCCGAGAAGCGCACCGACGATGATGGCAGAGATGAATTCGCTCGAAAGCTTCATGGCCTGCGCATAACCCTTGCGGCTCTGCTCGGACCTTGCTTCGTTCGCCTCTTCGTCCCTCGCCTCCGCACGTATCCCGGCAAGCTCGGTGCCAAGACGCCTGCGGCGCTCTTCCAGACTTTCTTCGTGGTCGCCAGACATAGCCATTTCCTCCGTCCGATTTCCGTTACAGCGTCACATTTAGCGCCCGAAACGGATAAGCAAACGGCTCGGAAATATATGCGTCCGGCCCGTTTTGAAGTCGGGCGCACCATAATTTTGCGAGGCACTATAGTCAAGGCATACGAAAGGGTAGATTTAGAACAAATATATTGTTTTAAATCAATTGCTTACGCCTAGTTCGCAGATTCCACCCGAATGACAGTCGGCAAAACAGGCCACTTCGCCGCAGCACCGGCGCGACTCCCTGCCGAAGCTTGCGTGCAGGATATCACGCGCCTGTCAGCTCCAGCCGCCACCATATGTTCTGTAGAAGACATGCAAGCCAATGCGTCCGACCTTCTTCATGGTGCGAGCCCATCCGGGACGTACGTAGACGGCATGATAGTGGGTGGCCGAGCCAACCTCATTCAACCAGATCTTGCCCGCGGTGACCGCGAGCGCGACTTCGCGGGCAATTTTCCAGTGATACTTGGAGTTTACGCGGTCCTTGATGTTGTCGCAGGCAAAGGAAAACTGGCAGCGGTTCCGCCAATCCTCATTCTGGTAGACGACGCCGCAAATGGTATCGGGATAAGCGGGGTTACGCACACGGTTCAAGATCACCTGAGCGACTGCCGCTTGCCCTTTCACGGTTTCCCCGCGGGCCTCGAAATAGATGCCGGAGGCGAGACACTGTTGCTCCTTGGCGGAAAACACCTCCGCCGGCAGCACATTTGCCGCCCAGGCATGATCCTGCGGCGAGATTTTCGGCCGAAACCGTCCGGAGTCCGGAGAGGCCAGAATCGAATCAAAAGGTGATACGCGAGCATAGTCCGGCTTGGGCGGAGCATAGGCGGTCGCCAGAACATCCGCCTGTCGATTGGTCACGAGGTCCGCCAGCATGGTCGGAACGCCGACGGCCTTGGGCTCGTCCTGACGATGGTAGAAGCTCGCCACTTCGACATTCTTGGGTTTGGTCCTGACGAAGGCCGTCTGCTCGCCATGTTTCTCCACCGGTTGCATCAGAGAGGACGTGCGCTGCAGGATCGATCCAGCGGTAAACGCCTTCGGCGGCAACATCGGCTCCACGGCAACGACCCGGCTCTTTTTGAGGCTTCGGGTCACACGGGCTTCGTCCGGGGTTTCCACGGTGGGCTTGTGCAATTCCGAGAACGCGATCGTCCTGCCGTCGGGCAGAACCATGCCTGCATCACCGGAAACCGCAGCGGCTGGCGCACCATCCTTGAACACGAGTTCGGCCGTGTGCACGGAACCGGCGGGAGACTCCGTCAAAACCATGCGCCAGCGGGCCGCGCCATTGCCGTCCAAGCCGGCGATCATGGCCGCCAGATCCGCGTGCGCGGCCATGGAGGGGAAGGCAAGCCAGGCGGAAAGGCCGAACAGTACGGGCGATACCCAGTCGGCAGCAGCGGCCTTGAGGCTTCTCGTCAAACGGGTCTTCGGAGGCAAAACCGGAACTCCATACGCACATCGGTCAGACCTGAAGAAAATGCCTCATTAACCTTGACGCGCAGTTAACGCTAATGGAGCCGCTCTTCCATCCGGGGCGGAAGCCTTGACCGCGACGATAACATTGCCGTGAATCGGACATTCTAGATAATCACCTGCGAGCCCAGTTCGATCACGCGGTTCGCAGGCAGCCGGAAGTAATCGGACGGGTCGGCAGCGGCGTTGGCCATGGCGATGAAGACCCTGTCCTGCCAATAGGGCATGCCGGATTTGGCATCGGGAACCAGCTTTCGACGACCGAGGTAAAAGGAGGTCGACATGATATCGAACTTGAGCCCGCCGCGTCTCAGGCTTGCAAGCGCCCGCGAGACATTCTGCGTCTCCATGAAACCGAACCGTATTTCCACACGCGAGAAATGCTCGGAAATGGTCTCGACCTCGAAACGCTGCTCATCCGTTGCACGGGGCCTTCCCACCGTCTTGATGGTCAGAATGATGTTCCGCTCGTGAATGACATGGTTGTGCTTGATATTGTGGAGCAAAGCGGCCGGAGCAGTCTGGGGATCACTGGTGAGGAAAATCGCGGTGCCCGGGACGATCACTGGCCCGTGCTCGCCGCCACGCTCGATCGTTTCGACGAAGAACGAAAGCGGGATGTCGGCGTGTCGTGTCTTCTCGAACAGAATCCGGCTGCCGCTTCGCCACGTCAACATCAGAATTGTGAAGCACGCCGCAAAGGCAACCGGCACATAACCGCCATCGTGAATCTTGAGCACGTTGGCTCCCAGGAACACGATTTCCAGCAGAAGCAGCGGCAAAAGGACAGCAATCGACAGCGGAGTTGGCCAAGCCCAGCGGGTCTTCACGAACTGGAACGCCATGATGGTGGTAACGACCATCGCTCCGGTGACGGATATGCCGTAAGCCGTTGCAAGCGCCTCGGAGCTTCCGAAGAGGAGGACGAGCGCGACGACCCCGCACAGAAGCAGGGTATTTACGGCTGGTAGGTAGATCTGCCCGGTATGGGTTTCCGAGGTGAAAAAAATCTGCATGCGCGGCAGAAAGCCCAGATGGATTGCCTGTCGAACCATGGAAAAGGCACCGGTGATCACGGCCTGGCTGGCAATGATGGTGGCGGCCGTGGCGAGTATGACGACAGGCAGCAAAGCCCAATCCGGAAACATGAGAAAGAAGGGATCGCTGGCCCGTTCGGGATGCTTCAAAACCAGGGCGCCCTGCCCCAGATAGTTCAGCACGAGGGCCGGGAACACCAGAGCGAACCAGGCCAGCTGGATCGGCTTGCGGCCGAAATGTCCGAGATCGGCGTAGAGTGCTTCGGCGCCTGTGACGGTCAGGAAGACCGCTCCCAGCACAACGATACCGACAAAGCCTTCGCGGATCATGAAGCTCACGGCATACCAGGGATTGAAGGCTGCCATGATGCCGAAGTCGTCGGAGATATGCAGCAGACCGCCCGCCGCCATGACCAAGAACCAGAGCGCGGTAACCGGCCCGAAGAAATTTGCCACGGCCTCGGTCCCGCGCGACTGCACCGCGAAAAGCAGGACGAGGATCGTGGCTGAGATGGGAAGGACATAGCCGGACATGTCGGGCGCTACGAGCTTCAGCCCCTCGACAGCGGAAAGTACCGAGAGCGCAGGCGTGATCATGGCATCGCCCAGAAAGAGCGCCGCACCGATAAGGCCGAGTACCATGAAGGCGGAGGCGTGGCGGCTTGCCTTTTTCGACAGAAGAGCCAACAGCGAAAGCGTTCCCCCCTCGCCGTCATTGTCGGCACGCAGGAGGAAAAGAACATACTTCATCGTGACGATGATGGTGAGCGCCCAGATCATCAGGGAGATCAGGCCAATGATCTCGACGCGGGTAACTCCATCATGCCCGATCGGCTTAAGCGCCTCACGGAAGGCATAGAGTGGACTGGTGCCGATATCGCCATAGACGACACCGACGGAACCGAGCGCGAGCGCGAGCAGCCTGCGCACCGAGGCAGGTTCAGCCGAAGCAAGTTCGGGTTCTGAATTCATGGGGCGACCTGGCCTTCAGAGCCAGCCTTTCCAGCGGAATAACAAGAAGGGGATGACGGCAGACATCAGCATCAGGAAAAGGGCAAAGGGGTAGCCAAGGTTCCAGTCGAGTTCCGGCATAAAATGAAAATTCATACCGTAGACCGATGCCACGAGGGTCGGCGGCAAGAACACCACGGACGCGATCGAAAAGATCTTGATGATGGCGTTTTGCTCGACGTTGATGAGACCGAGGGCCGCATCTAGCATGAAGGTGATGTTATTGGCAACGAAGCCGGCATGCTCGGCAAGCGACTGGATGTCCCGGGCAACCGTGCGGCAAAGGGCGTCCGCCTCCTGGTCCTTGTGCACGAGTTGCAGCGAACGCAGGAAAATCACGAGGCGTGACAGCGAGACGAGGCTGTCACGCGCCTTGCTGACCAGCCGGTGGTGACTGGCGATGTCGAGAAGCTTGTCTTCCAGGAATTTCGGAGGGCGGCGTCTTGCCTCCTTGCGGCTGACGAAAACCGCTCCGGAAAGCGCGTCGACCCTTGCCACCGCGAGCTCAAGAATCTCGGCGGTCCGATCAACGATCGTCTCGAGCAGACGGGCGACCATTTCCGGTCCGGTCTTGCAGCGGCCGGGCGTTCGCAGAAGACCGGCACTGAAGAGTTCGAAGGCACGCGGCTCGGCGTAACGGATCGTCACCAGCCGGTGCCCGGCCAGGATAAACGCTATGTCCGTCAGTTCCGGCAGTTCCGTCTCGACTTTCCAGATCAGCGATGCCGTCATGTAGACAGCACTATCCTCGACGTAGAGACGGCTCGACGGTTCGATGTCCTTCAGATCGTCGCGCGTCGGAAGGGGAATGCCGAGAAGATTTTCCGCGAGCGCTTCTTCATCACGATCCGGGCGTATCAGGTCTAGCCAGACGATATCACTCGCAAGTTCAGTCTGGGGGTTGGCGGGGGAAATCTCCTCCGCCCGCCCATTGACGTGATAGGCTCTGATCAAAATCCGGCCTCCATGCCTGCTCGACCGCTCGCTTCAACGACTTGGTCGATGCCTCCCACACGAGGCGATTTGTCTCTTTCACTCGAAAACGATGGCGGGCGCCGCGCGCGTGGGGGCTCCCGTTGCAGCCGACCAGACCTTTGCCGCTATCTCGCGGTAGACACGGGCCTGCGGACCATCGGGATCCGAGACGACAACCGGCGTACCGGCATCCGAGGTCTCGCGGATGGCGATCGTCAGTGGAACTTCGCCAAGGAATGGTGCCCCGATCTTCTCCGCCTCGCCCTTTGCCCCACCATGGCCGAAGATATCGTAACGGACGCCTGTGTCGGGAGCGATGAAGTAGCTCATGTTCTCAACGACGCCTAGGACGGGCACCTCGACTTTCTTGAACATGTTGATGCCCTTGCGCGCATCGATGAGCGCGAGATCCTGCGGCGTGGACACGATGACAGCTCCGGTCAGTGGAACCTGTTGCGCCATCGTCAGCTGTGCATCGCCGGTGCCGGGCGGCATGTCGACAACGAGGACATCGAGATCCCCCCAGGCGACTTCCCTCAGCATTTGCATAAGCGCCGACTGCACCATGGGGCCACGCCAGATCATCGCGGTTCCCTCGTCCACCAGGAACCCCATGGACATCACCTTGATGCCATAGTTTTCCATAGGCACGATGATGCGGTTCTCGATCTGCTTCGGCCGCCCTGAAATTCCAAGCAGTCGCGGCATTGAAGGTCCGTAGACGTCGGCATCAAGTATGCCGACGCGAAGGCCATTGGCTTTCATCGCGAGTGCGAGATTGACAGCCGTGGTCGACTTGCCGACGCCGCCCTTGCCCGAGGCAACGGCGATGATCGTGCTGATGCCTGGAACGCCGGCCTTGGCAGGGCGGGCGGGAGCTGCGCCATGAGAGTGACCTGCAGGGGAGTGCGGTGGCGGCGGCGCTTCGGTAGCCGCGCCCGCTTTCTTCTCCGCCGTCAGTGTCACGAGCGCGCCCTTGACGCCATCGACACTTTTGACGGCTTTCTCCGCCGCGGCACGCAGCGGCTCAAGTTCTCTGGCGCGAGCCGCCGGCACGTTGAGGGAGAAGTACGCCTTACCGTCGGAAATGAAGATGTCCGACACCATGCCCAGATCGACGATGTTGCCCTCGAGGTCTGGCCCGCGAACGGTCCTCAGTTTTTCAAGGATTGCGCTCTTGGTCACGTCGGTCATGCCTGCCACTCCACATCGATCTCCTGCGTAGATAGTGGAGCGGGCGTTTTTCGCCAACTGGAAAAACGGATTGGGCTGTGACGCACAGATCTCTCGAAGATTGGGGGCCGCCGAACCATTCCGGTTCGACGGCCCGATCGGAGCGGCCTCTGGCGGCGCTTCTCGTACCAGTCCCCTCTGGACCTGCCGTTACGGAATGCAGAAACCGTGCCAACTCGGCAAAAGCCGACCGTTTGTCCATTTTCGGCGAGTCCTAGGCCTTTTGCATAGGGCCAACGCCTCCATAGCCGCCGCTACAGCCTAAAAAATCGGCAATACCTGCTATTTCGTACGTCGGACGACGGCACGGCTACTTGATGAGGCCTATGCGCAGGGCCTTTGCCACGGCCTGGGTTCGGTTGACCGTATCAAGCTTCTTCGTGGCCCTGTTGAGATAGTGGTTGATCGTGTGTTCCGAGAGCCCGAGGATTTCGGCGATTTCCACGCTCGTTTTGCCAGCGGCCGTCCAGTTCAGGCAATCGATCTCGCGCTCGGTCAGCATTTCGGTAGCGCGATTGTCCATGTCGCGTATCTCCGCGAGACGATTGTAGACATACATGGACAGATAGCTAAGCTCGATGAGCTCACTGAGTGAAAATGGAGGACGATCTCCCGCAAAGGAGACGGCGCCGCGGCTTCCGGACGAATCGTGCACCGGGAAATGCGCGCCGCGCGGCAGTCCGAAGCGGCAAAACAGGTCTCGCGGCTCCTCGAATGGGCGCGAGTACGTGAAGCGTCCGCCAGGCCTGTCGAAATCATACTGAAAAGGCACGGTTGACGTCCGCAAATGCAGAATAACGGGGCTGTCGCTCAGCAGTTGGGTCTGGTCGTACGCACTCAACAGTTCCGCGGGCCAATTGGTGATGATCGAGTTGCTGGAGAGATCCAGAGACGTGGGAGCAGGAAGATTGAACACCATGAATGTTCGCGCGCCGAAAATTTCCGTTGCGCGTTTCATGAAACGAAAGACGTCGAACTGGGTTTTGTAACTGATCAATTCGTCAATCAACGCCCCTATGGGTCGTTGTGCGGAATAACTTTCGACTTCGGACATATCCGGCTCTTCTTATCTCGAACCGTGGCAAGCTTTAGACGACTGCCACTAAACTCTCGGTTATCATGAACGCGTTCGGGAATTTATGTGCGCTGCAAAAATGTACATGTAGGAATATGTGAAAAACAGGCGAAACCCAATCTATCACGCATTCTCGATGGAAAGATTCGATACAATCCAAATCTCCGAAAAGTAAAAATGAAAGATAGACCACCCACAACCAAACAGGTTACATCGAAGTAGTGAGCAGATGCGTCAGATAAAATTCGAATCTCGTTCTTTTCAACGCGCGAACATAGCCTTACAAGCCAGCAGCAGTCTAGTCGCGTCTTTTATGGTATCGGGTCAACCTCCCCGATCGGGCGTGACTGCCATTCGTGAGAAGAAGGACGACTACCCATGATAGAGAGCACCCCATTTGGTGGAAAGGTTCTTTGCGCTGCCGGCCTCACTTTGGGGGAAGGTCCGACCTATGACGTGGGTCGTGAGACGACGTGGTGGTTCGATATCAAGGGCAAGGCCCTTCACGAACTGCACCTGCCTTCAGGACGAAAGACCGTTCATGGATTGCCGTTCATGGCCAGCGCATTGGCGAGAATTGATGGCGAACGCCAGTTGATCGCCGCCGAAGACGGCTTGTTCGTCCGAGAAGTCGCGACCGGAGAACTTTCCATTTTGGCAGAGCTCGAGGCTGACAAGCCCGGCAACCGCTCCAACGACGGACGCATGCACCAGAGCGGAGCGCTCTGGATCGGGACCATGGGCAAGTCGGGCGAGGACGAAGCCGGAGCTATATATCACGTCCGCGGCAAGTCCGTGACGCTGCTGTATCCGCGCGTCTCGATCCCCAATTCCATCTGCTTTTCTCCCGACGGGGCGACGGCCTATTTCACCGACTCCAAAGCCGGCAAACTGATGTCGGTGGCCGTCGATCCGGCGACGGGAATGCCAACCGCCGCGCCTACGGTACTTGTCGATGGACAGGGCCGAGACGGGGACTTCGATGGTTCGGTCTGTGATGCGGATGGATTTATCTGGAACGCGCGTTGGGGGGCGGGATGCGTGGACCGCTACGATCCCGCGGGACGCCACGTCGAGAGCTATGCCGTGCCGGCGAAACAGGTTACCTGCCCTGCTTTCATCGGTGGCGGACTGGATCGGCTTCTCGTTACGTCCGCCCGTGACGGCCTTGGCGATACGGCGACCGACGGCGACGGCCAGACTTTCGATCTCGGCATTGCCGTGAAAGGCCGCGCCGAACCCGATTTCCGTCTCTGAGTCAAAGGGTTGAGAGGGCGGCCCAAACGCGTCAAATAGCATTGGGTTCCGCCTGCCAGCAATTTTGCCACCGGCGTTTTTTTTCGGAACTCCAGTCGGTTACGCGCATTTTCCTGCCGAACCGGCGCGGCGTGCTCCTCCCGCACACCGCGCCAGTCAACCGAGAGGAAAGGATACCGAGATGAAAAAGTCGCTCAACCTGATCGCCGCCGCCGCCCTGCTGGGTTCCACCGCCATCGCTCCGGTCGCCATGGCCCAGGACGCAACGGCGCCTGCCGCTCCGGCTACCGAAGCTCCGGCTGCTTCGTCGACCGATTCGATGTCGTCGGGTGCTGCAACACAGCCGCTCGCGCAGACCGAAACGACGGATACCTACCTGACGGAGCAGTCGGCTACTCAGGTTAGCGCCAACGAGTTCATCGGTGCCCCTGTTTACACCGGCGAGGACAGCATCGGTGACATCAATGATCTGATCATCGAGAAGGATGGCCGTGTTGCCGCTGCTGTGATCGGTGTCGGCGGCTTCCTCGGAATCGGCGAGAAGAACGTCGCCCTGCCGATGAGCAAGATCACCATTTCTCAGGACGGCGATGGCGAGGACGTTCGCCTCACCACCATGGAGACGGCTGAAACGCTCAAGGCGGCTCCGGAATACGCGACCCTCGACGAGCAGGCAGACGCTTCGGACTCCACGACGATGCCGACGGATGAAACCACGACTTCGTCGACGGGCAACTAAGCCCCAGCCGAGTTCGTAGCCTTTAAGGCGGTGCTTCGGCGCCGCCTTTTCATTATCAATCCATTTTGTTATGCCGATTTTTGCTAGAGAAGCGAGCAGTACCTCAAGGCGTCGTAAATCGATGCGTGGATGTTGCGGCTCTCGATCGCGTCGCCGATGCGTATGAGATCGAACCCGCTTTCCGGGTTACGCTTCGGGAGTGGATGACGTCGGGCCACAAGGGCGGGATAGTCGACTGAACCAACATTTCGGGAATGCGGCTTGAGTTCGAAATACAGATCGGCGTTTACGGCCGTTCCGTGCTCGACGACAACCTGCGCCACGCGACGCTCCTCCATCGTGCCTTTGGAAAAATCAGACCCGAGCGTCGCAACGAGGCCATTGCCCTCGCGCCTGACCGACTTTAGGCGCGTGTTGATGGTCACGCGGACCCCCCTTTCGGCGAAAAGGGTGGCATAGGGAACGTGGTTCATACCTCCCATTTCAGGCGCGAAAAAACGCTCTGGCGAGACGACTTCGAGGTCAAGCCCGGCATTGGCAATAACCTCCGCCGCGCTCATACCCTGATGTCCGCCATTGTCATCGAAGAGAAGAACAGGTCCTTCCGGCTTCACGGCGCCGGCTAGGATGTCCCATGAAGAGACGACCAGATCTTCCCCGGACTCCAGCTCCGGCGACTGCGCGAAGCCGCCGGTCGCGACGACGACGAGGTCCGGCGAAAGCGCCAGCACATCCTCCGGACCCGCGTAGGTGTCGTAGTGGATGGGAACACCCAGCCGCTCCAGTTCGGCGAGGCGCCAGTCGACAATGCCGATCATCTCCTTGCGGCGCGGATTGCGGATCATGAGATTGACCTGTCCGCCGGCCTTGCCGGTCGCCTCGAACAGTTCGACGGAGTGGCCGCGTTCGGCCAACACGCGGGCTGCCTCCAGTCCGGCGGGCCCCGCACCAATCACTACAGCCTTCCGTGGCTTTTCCGCTCTCGCGATCTCATGAGCGATCAGCCCCTCGCGGCCGGTCGCCGCATTGTGGATACAGAGTGCTTCTCCGCCCTCATAGATGCGATCGAGGCAATAGGTGGCACCAACGCAGGGACGGATCTGCTGTTCGCGACCCGCTATGATCTTCCTGACGATATGCGGGTCGGCGATATGGGCACGGGTCATGCCGACCATGTCGAGCTTGCCCTCTGTGATGGCATGACGGGCAGTCGCGACATCGGCGATCCGGGCGGCGTGGAAGACGGGAAATTTGGTCGCGGCCCGCACCTCTCCGGCAAAGTCGAGGTGCGGCGAGGCAGCCATGCCCTGGATCGGAATGACGTCGTTGAGCGCCGCATCGTGATCGATATGGCCGCGAATAATGTTCAGGAAATCGATCTTTCCGGACGCCGCAAAACGTCGGGCGATCTCCACGCCCTCCTCACGCGACAAACCCCTGTCCCAATCCTCGTCGGCAACCATCCTGATTCCGACGATGAAGTCGGGTCCCACCGCCTTTCGCACGGCATCAACGACCATATTGGAAAAGCGCATTCGGTTTTCCAGCGAGCCGCCAAAATCATCCTCCCGCCGGTTGGTGGCCGGCGACCAGAAGCTGTCCATCAGATGGCCATAGGCCTCGAACTCGATACCGTCGAGACCCGCCTCCTGCATGCGGTGGGCCGCGCTCGCATAGTCGGCGACGATGCGCTCAATATCCCAGTCCTCGATCTCTTTCGGGAAGTGCCGGTGGGCCGGCTCGCGGATCGGGGATGGCGCAAGCACCGGCAACCAGTCGCCCTTGTTCCAGTTTGTCCGGCGCCCGAGATGGGTGAGTTGGATCATGACCGCAGTGCCATAGCCGTGACAGTCGTCGGCGAGCCGCTTCAGGTGCGGGACGATCTCGTCCTTCCAGGCCAGCAGATTGCCGAAAGCGGGCGGCGAATCCCGGCTGACACTTGCTGAGCCGGCCGTCATCGTCAGCGCGATCCCGCCCTTAGCCTTTTCGACATGGTAGAGCCGGTATCGATCCGTCGGCATGCCGCCTTCCGAATAGGCCGGTTCATGCGCTGTCGACATGATGCGGTTCTTGAGGGTCAGATGCTTCAGTCGGAAGGGCTGGAGCAGTGGATCCTTGGTGTTGGTCATGCAGTAATCGGGTCCCGTTCAATACCACGCATCCGGCCGGTCCCGGCTGATACGTTCGATATAGTCGCGCAACGCTTCGTCGATGGCGATATCCAAGGGCGGCGCCTCGTATTCGGCGAGCGTCTTCTTCCACAGCCGATTGGCGCGCGTGGCCATGTCCGTGCCGCCGGCCTCGTTCCACTTCTCGAACGGCTCGTTATCGGAGACGGCTGAATCCCAGAATGCCGAGGTATAGTTGCGCATGGTATGCGCGGAGCCGAGGAAGTGGCTGCCGGGCCCGACTTCCAGGAAGGCATCCATGGCGAGCGTGTTGTCGTCGACCACGACGCCGGCCAGATAGGAATGGAGCGCACCGCAGAAATCGCAGTCCATCATGAACTTCTCGTAGGACATCGACAGCAGTCCGTCGACGAAGCCGGCGGAGTGCAGAATGAAGTTGGCACCGCAATGGATGGCCGACATCATCGACATCACGCCTTCCTGAAGCGCCTGGGCATCCGGCAGCTTGGAATTCGAGAAATTGCCGGCGCAACGCAGCGGCAGCTTCAGTCGCCGCGCGAGCTGGCCGATAACCATGGAACCGATCGCGGGCTCCGGTGTGCCAAAGGTCGGCGAGCCCGATCGCAGCGACATTGACGACAGGAAGTTCCCGAAGATCACCGGCGCACCCTTGCGCTCCAACTGGGTCAGAGCGCAACCGGCCAGCGTCTCGGCATAGGACTGCGCGATCGCTCCGGCATTGGTAACTGGGCCCATGGCGCCGCCCAGGATGAACGGAACGATCACCGCCGCCTGGTTGGCGCGGGCATAGGCCCGGAGAGCCTTCGTCATCGTGCCGTCCCAGACAAGCGGCGAGTTGACGTTGACATTGCCGAGGATCACGCAGTTCCTGTCGACGAAGTCGGCACCGAACAGGATGCGGGCCATCTCGATCGATTCTTCCGCCCGCTCTTCTGCCGTCACCGAGCCCATGAAAGCGCGGTCGGAATATTTGATATGGCTGTAGACCATCTCCAGATGGCGCTTGTTGACCGGCAGGTCGACCGGCTCGCAGATCGTTCCACCGGAATGATGCAGCCAGGGGCTCGACTGTGCGAGCTTGATCAGATTGCGGAAGTCGTCGATCGTGCCGTAACGGCGGCCGTTATCCAGATCCATGACGAAGGGTGAGCCATAGGCCGGGGAGAACACGACGTTGTCGCCGCCGATCTGGACATTGTTCACCGGATTGCGCGCATGCTGCGTGAAAGTAGCGGGCGCCGATGAGACGATCTCCTTCAGCATTCCAGGTTCGAACCGAACGAGGACCCCATCGATCGTGGCTCCGGCCTTGCGCCAAAGCTCCAGCGCCTGCGGATCGTCCCGGAACTCGATCCCGACCTCGGCGAGAATGCGATCCGCCGTTTCTTCGATCCGGATGAGGTTTTCCTCGGAGAGAATGTCGTAGGTCGGGATGTTGCGGCGGATGTACGGCACCTTCAAAACCATCGATCCAGCCTCGCGGCGATTGGAACGGCCGCCGCGGCTGCGCTTTTCCCTCTGTTCCGGTTCGACGATGTCCATCGACATGATAGTTCTCCCTTCGTTTGGGCTGATGCTATCCGCCGAAAAAATCTTTGTGACGCTGGAAAATATCGAGGAATGCAATAAGCTGAATTTATGGAAAACGTCCGTCGGCAACTGCCCTCTCCCAACAACCTCGTCATCTTCGAGGCGGCTGGACGGCATGAAAATTTCACGCGGACAGCTGAAGAGCTGGGGCTGTCTCAGGCTGCGGTCTCGTATGCCATTCGTAATCTCGAGGATCAGTTGGGAACGCCGTTGTTCCTTCGTCTGCACCGCGCGGCCAAACTGACCGAAGCGGGTGAGCGGTTTCACGCCGACGTTTCAGCTGGACTTTCCCGGATCAGCCGTTCGGCGGAGGAATTGAGGGCGAAGGGCCGCCAGGCCAACGTAACACTTGCCGCCTCAACCGCGTTTGCGTCCATGTGGATGCTGCCTCGTCTTGGCAAACTGCGCACCGATCTCGCTGATATCGACCTGCGCATCCAGACCAGCGTGCGTGATCTCGACCTCATGGACGAGGCGATTCCTCTCGGCGTGCGGGGTGGCGATCCGGCGGACTGGCCGGAATACCACGCCGAACTTCTCGCGCCGGAGACGATCAGCGCCGTCGCCAGCCCCAGCTACATCGACGCCCATGGCATGCCTTCCAGCCCCGAGGATCTCGTGACGCATCGGCTGATCTGGCTGGAGGAACCTGTGCGTCAGGCCTGCAGCTGGCCCGAATGGTTCGCAAGCGCCGGCATAGCGTATCGGCCCAGTGGCCGGCGGCTCGCGATCAACGACTACGTTCTCGTCATCCAGGCGGTTCTCGCAGGGGAAGGTGTGGCGCTCGGCTGGCGGCATCTCATCGAGCGGCAGGTCGCGTCAGGACAACTGATCGAGGTGGGAGGCCACGCGCTTCGTTCGGATCTCGCCTTCTACGTCGTCTGGCCGAAAGCGCGTGAACTGAATGCGCATGCGGCGCGGGTGCGGGACTGGCTCGTCAGTCAGGGTCGTGACAGGTAGACGCGAGAACGGTCGGTACGGCTTCAACCGCGGTCAACGACAGTAAACTCGTGATGATGGCTTTGCAGATAGCGCAAGGTTGCCGTTGCGTCGGCAGGCTTGCCGAAGAAATAGCCCTGCCCCATGCCGCAACCCATCTGACGAAGCTTCAAGGCTTCCGCTTCCGTCTCGATCCCTTCCGCCACGACCTCCAGCTCAAGACCGTTGCACATCGCGATCACCGCCTTGACGATATGTTCGGAAGCCCTGTCGTCGATGATGCAGGAAACGAAACTACGATCGATCTTGACCTTGTCGAAGGTAAAATCACGCAGACGTCCGAGGCTCGACTGCCCCGTTCCGAAGTCGTCGAGCGAGATGCGGACACCCGCCTGGCGAAGATCCGCAATCACGCGGCGGGCCGTATCAGGTGCCGTCATCACGGCGGTTTCGGTGATTTCCATCTCGAGCCGACGCGGGTCAAAACCGACACTGGCCAGAATGGAGAGCGTGTTGGATGCCGTCCTCGGATCGGTCAACTGCGCAGACGATAGGTTGAACGACAGGAAGAGATCGCGCGGCCAGGCGAGCGTGGCTTCGGCCGCCTTGCGCAGAAGTGCGTCCGACAACATGTCGATGAAACCACGCTCCTCTGCCAGCGGAACGAAGACGGCTGGCGAAACAAAGCCAAGGTCCGGATCGTTCCATCGCGCCAGCGCCTCGAAGCCGACGACGTTGCCGCCCTTCAACTGCACGATCGGCTGGAAATGAACGTCGACCGCATCCTTGATGATCGCATTGCGCAGCGCCTGCTCAAGTTCCGTCGCCCGTTTCATTTCGTTGGCGATTTCGCTGGAATAGACGACAATATTGCCGCGTCCCCGGCGTTTGGCCCGGTAAAGCGCCGTCTCCGCACTCTTCATCAGGTCGTCGAAATCGCTGCCGGCGAAGGGATGAATGGCAAAGCCGAGGGAGGCGGAGAGACGAACGTTTCGATCGCCGAGATCATAAGGCGCCGAAAGGACGTCCTTGATCATCTGCCCGACGCGTTCAGCGCTGATACGCTCGAAGACCAATGGCAGTACGATCGCGAATTCGTCGCCCTCGTGACGCGTCACGGTCGCGCCATCAGGGATGCAGGCTTTCAGCCGGTGCGCGACCTGACAGAGGATTTCATCACCGGCATGGGAGCCAAAAAGATCGTTGATCGGCTTGAAGCCGTCCAGATTGACGATGCCCACGGCAAACGGAGCGGGATCTGACGCCCGCTCGGCGGCAAGCAATCGGACCTTGTCGCGCAAGCGATAGCGGTTGCCGAGCCCGGTCAACAAGTCCGTATAGGCCATTGCATGCAGGTCGGTTGGAGTGGGGACCGGCAATATTGCGTCGGGCTCTGGCATTCGATTTTCCAGGTTATCCCAGTCTTCGAAAACGAGAATGCGTCGGAAACCTTAAGAAAATCATAGCGATCCCGCGGATCAACACTCGCCTTGTACCCTCCGTTCGCGGGTATTGACACAGCTTCCGGCGATCAGGAAAGCGTCTTTGACGCCAGTGTCGGTGCCAGACGGCGCAAAACGGCATCGATCATGTCAGGGCTCACGGGTTTCACCACGACGTCGTTCATTCCCGAGGCGATGCAGTCGTCGGCGGTGTTGTCGAATGCCTGCACCAACACACCCACGATCGGCGTCGCATAGCCCAGGCTTTCGTCCCGGCGGCGAATTTCGCGGGTGGCCTCAATACCGTTCAGCCCAGGCAGTGTCAGATCCATCAGCACGATGGCAGGGCGCAATTCTTCCCAGAGGCGGACGGCCTCGTTGCCCGTATCGACGATCCGGTAACGGTAACCCAACCCCTCCAGGATCTGAGAGAAGACGATCTGGTTGACCGGGTTGTCCTCTGCTACCAGAACGTCGGGACTCGACTGATGCGCGACAGGGTGTCCTTGTTCCGGTATCGAGATTTCCCAATCATCGGCGAGAGGTGCTCTGGGCGCCTGATCGTTGACTTGCCCCAGCAGACGCGGTGCAAGGTCGGTATCGATCCGGTAGCGATCAAGGGCGATCACGCCGCGCGCGTGGCAATCGGCGATTTCCAGGCAGCGCAGGTCCATCTGCGTATCCACGACGGCGAAATCCACGACAACGGCTACGGATGCCGCAACCTCGAAAAGAGCTTCGGCCTCTCGCTCATTTCGCACGGAGCACGTCTCGGCGCCCATTGCGGTCAGGACCTTCATGCAAGCTGCGTCGAAGGCGGAATCGGCTGTGACGATCACTACTTTTCGGCCGGCAAGCACAGTGGGTGAAGGCCGTACGGCCGACACCTCGGCACGCCTCAGGGTATTCTGCCGCGACGGAGCGGGATTGTGGGGTCGATCATCAAGGTCCTGATGTTGAAGCTCGCTCTCGAACCCGCTGACCACGAAGTACCGACCCGGCTTCCCGACGCGGTGGCTGCGGATCCTGACCTCATCCCTTTCGCCACTTTCGTACGCTATCGTTTCGGCCACGACGGAGGGAACGCCGGTGTCAAGCGTATGGCGGCAAGCCGCCACCATCCCACCGGCCAAGGGCTCGTCGAAGACCGACGCGACCGGGTTTCCAAGAGCGGTTTCATAGTTGGCATTCCACATACTGCAGAACGACTTGTTGACCGCGACAACCGTCATGTTCCGATCCTGAACCACGACAGGATATGGCAGATTGTCGAGAATCTCCTCTGTCAGCTGGACCCGTTCGATATCGGCTCGCCACTGTTCCTCGCGCTTCTTCTGTTCACTGATGTCGGTAACGATGCAAAGACCGTAGCCATTCGGAAGCCTGCGCCTGGAAAAGCGCAGCCAGCGTCCCAGCGCATCCTGTTGCTGGAAATCGGTCCGCTCTTTCCAATGGGTCGCTATGCTTTCGGCGATCCACTCTTCGCGACCAGCATTTTCCGTCGCCGATCGTGCAGGATTGGTTGCGATTTTCCTGTCGTAGACGGCTCCGAGGAAATCGCGCAGGCGTGTTCCCGGCCTCAGGAAATGTGGGGCGACCGGAAAGAAATGTCCGATCTGCCGGCTTGAATGAACGATATGGTCATTACCGTCGTAGACGATGAAGGCGGCGCCAAGCGCCTCCTCCATGGCATCTAGCAAACCAGCCTGAAGTTCCACCGCGGACGCGGCAGCCGGATCGGACTGTCTTCCCGAAACCTTGGCTAACTCGCTTAAGTCCACGCCTCAATACCCCTCACGCGGGCTCTGACCCTTTGACATCACCGCGCGCCGCCGCCGGGGTCGCACACCGCAGAGATTGCGTTTCGCGCCGGTCATCTCAGATAACCCGGCGGTCACGCCACTCCCCTCCTCGGTCCGGATCGACCATTCACGATTAAAGTTATAACCCTTCCCTTAAGGCGATCTTAAAGGACGGTTGCAAGGAACCGCATGGTCATGCACAGGCTGTCACGGCATCGCCCTTTCCTCGACGGCTCGAATCCGCGAAAATAGTGCATGGTCATCAAACAACTGCCTGAAACCCTCATCAACCAGATCGCAGCGGGCGAGGTCATCGAACGGCCGGCAAGTGCCGCCAAGGAACTGGTCGAGAACGCCATCGATGCCGGGGCGACGCGGATCGAGATCGCGACCGCTGGCGGCGGCAAGAGCCTCCTGCGCGTGACGGACAACGGCTCCGGCATGGACGCAGGCGACCTGGAACTGGCCGTGAGGCGGCACTGCACATCCAAGCTGGACGGCTCGCTTGAGGATATTCGCAGCCTCGGATTCCGGGGCGAAGCCCTGCCCTCCATCGGCTCGGTGGCGAAGCTTTCGATCACCAGCCGCCGCGGCGACATGGGGGAAGGCGCGGAGATCAGCGTCGTCGGTGGCAGGGTGTCACCCATCCGTCCGACAGGGGCCAATCCCGGAACGGTGGTGGAAGTCCGCGACCTGTTTTTCGCCACGCCGGCCCGGCTGAAATTCCTGAAGACGGAAAAGGCGGAGGCAGCCGCCATCACCGAAACCGTGAAACGGCTGGCGATCGCCTTTCCGAAAGTCCGCTTCACACTGTCGGGCAGCGATCGTTCTACCTTGGAACTGCCGGCTACAGGAGACGACCACCTGGCACGCATCGCCCAGGTCCTCGGGGTGGAGTTTCGGGCCAATGCGATCGAACTCGACGCGCAACGCGAGGATGTGCAACTGACGGGCTTTGCCGGCCTGCCGACGTTCAATCGCGGCAACTCGGCGCATCAGTATGCGTTCGTGAATGGAAGGCCTGTTCAAGACAAACTGATCCTGTCGGCCATCCGGGGTGCCTATGCGGAGACCATTCCGCAAGGCCGCTATCCCGTCGCCGCGCTTGCCATCACGCTCGATCCCGCCTTCGTCGACGTCAACGTCCATCCGGCGAAGTCCGACGTCCGGTTCCGCGATCCCGGACTTGTCAGGGGCCTGATCGTCGGTGCCATTCGCGAGGCGTTGCACCGGGAGGGCGATCGGGCTTCGACCACCGGAGCGGAGGGCATGCTACGTGCTTTTCGGCCCGGCTTCCGGCCGGAGCCACGGAACGCGGCCAATTGGGACGCCGACTCCTCTCCCACCCGGCCCGCCTCATATTCGTCGTTCGGCTTCTCGGCGCCATCCCAGGCGCGGTTCGACGTATTATCCGTCCCTGCCGCACGAAGCGAGCCACTGACCGCCCCCGCGCCCGAGGCGAGAGAGCAGCCGGCGGCGGCTCATCCCCTCGGCGCTGCACGGGCGCAGGTCCATGCCAACTATATCGTGGCCCAGACGGAGGATGGACTCGTCATCGTCGACCAGCACGCCGCGCACGAACGCCTGGTTTTCGAACGCCTGCGAGAGGCACTTCGCGGTCAGAGGCTACCTTCGCAAGGCCTGTTGATACCCGAGATCGTCGATCTTCCGGAGGAGGATTGCGATAGACTGGCGGCGCATTCGGAAGAACTGGACCGCCTGGGGCTTGCAATCGAGCGTTTCGGACCTGGAGCGATCGCGGTGCGGGAAACACCGGCAATGCTTGGCGAGGTGGATGCTGCTGCCCTGGTGCGACAGCTCGCAGACGAGGTTGCCGAATGGGACACGGCCAACGGACTCGCGGCAAAGCTGGACCATGTCGCGGCGACGATGGCGTGCCATGGCTCGGTCCGGTCCGGCCGCGTCCTGCGTGTGGAGGAAATGAACGCACTGCTGCGGCAGATGGAGGCAACACCGGGCTCCGGCCAGTGCAACCATGGACGCCCGACTTATGTGGAGCTGAAGCTCTCCGACATCGAGCGACTGTTCGGACGCAGTTGATGAAACGGCGCGATTTTTCTGGAATTCAACTCCTGCGCACGTTATTTCAGTCCAGGCGCAAGCGTAGAGGAAAAGCGATGATGAACCGGTTCGAAGGCGGCGGCAACAGGGAAGCCAAGGTCCGCTATCTCGATGCCGATTTCCAGATTCTCTCGCCTGGCACCCATGTCGTCTGTGCAATGACCGGTCGCCCGATCCTCCTCGACGAGCTCAAGTACTGGAGCGTCAGACGTCAGGAACCCTATGCTGACGCCACGGCATCGTTCGAGGCGGAAAAAAGAGCCGGGACACTGCCGAACCAGCGGCGCTGATCATCTTTTCGCCTCGTCCCTGGCGCCTCTCAGCAGACGATCGCGGCATGCTGCGATCGCCTCGTCGATGAGACGGTCCGGAACCGAGGGATCATCGAAGACCATATCGATTTCGACAACCTTGCAACGCGTGGCGAGTTCCTCGGCCTTGCCATGGTGATGGCGAAGCCGGACGATATCTTTTGCCGTCGTGACCAATTGCAGATTTTCCGCCGAGGCCTTTGCCAGCAGATCGTCGATCTCGTCGTCGCCCAGATGCTGATGATCGGCAAAATCGCGCCGCTCGACGATCGTCGCGCCCAAGGATTCCAGCGTGCGGTAGAACTTGCCGTGGTCGGCGATGCCGGCAAAGGCGAGAACACGCGCCCCTGCGAGACCTGCATCCTGTCGGGGTCTCACGGAAGCGATGTGAACGGCCCGTCCCGCCCGCGACGCTCTGCGCACGAGAGCATCGGCGGCAGAACCGTCCCCAACCTTCAGGATGGCGGAAAGACGGTTCATCTGTGTGGATATCGGGGCGCGAACGGGGCCGCCCGGCATGACATGTCCGTTGCCAATGCCCCGATAGCTGTCGACGACGACGAGCGAGACATCGGCAAGCAGTGTGTTGCTCTGGAACCCGTCATCCATGATGATCAGATCAACGCCCTGCTCCAAGAGCAGACGCGCGCCGGCTATGCGCCGACGGGTAATGACAGTCACACCTTCGCGGGCGAGAAGCAGCGGTTCGTCGCCCGTGTCGACAGCGCGGTGATGCGCAGGATCAACAATCGTGGTCACGTCGAGACTACCGCCATATCCCCGGCTGAGAAAACCGGGTTTCAATCCCCTGGCGCTGGCGGCACGGCCGATCGCGAGGGCGGTCGGCGTCTTGCCCGCGCCGCCGACCGTAAAATTGCCCACGCAAATGACGGGAACCGAAACGGCATTGCGACTGGCGTTTCGCATGCGCCATCCCGCAACCGCACCATAAAGCAGCGAGATCGGATAGAGGAGCCTTGCACGCCAGTCAGCTTCGGTCCACCAAAACGGAGGTGCTTCCGATATCATCCTTCGCCTCTCCCATGTGCCCCCCGGCCAAGGATGCCACTTAGACGAAACTGATACGCGACGGCAAGCGTCAGCCGTCACAGGAGATCAGACTTCGCCCGCCTGAACCGAAAAAAGCCCGGGCAGATGGGAAACGTCGTCCACCATGATGTCGCAGCATGCGGAAAGTGAATCGCGCGATCCCGTGCCTGAAAGCACCGCGATCTTCAATCCGACCCCTGCATTGCGGCCCATGTGTAGATCGTGGTTGTTGTCGCCGACCACGGCCACGCGCGCAGGATCAAGGCCGGTCGCCGCGCAGAAGCCGAGCACCATGCCCGGCTGCGGCTTGACGCCGTGGCCGCTGTCATAGCCGGCGATGAAATCGACATAGGGCGTAAGACTGAAACGCTCCGCCGTCCGGCGGATGGAGAGTTCGTTGTCGCTGGAGGCGATGCCCAGCCTTAGTCCCCGGCGACTGAGCGTGGCAAACAGCTCTGCCAGATCGGTGACCGGCACGGATTTTTCGGCGGCACCCGCAAACATGGCATCGATCCGGGGAACCAGCCATTCCACGTCGAGGAGCGAGCCGGCTGACACGAAACCTGCGGCGATTTCCCGCGTGTTACCCGCAGCAAGCAGGCTGTCTGGCACGATGTGGCCGGTCTCGGGGTCCATGCCGCAGGCCCTGAGAAGAGTACTCGCAAGCGCAGCGTCGCCACCGGACGCGAGCAGCGCGACTTCGCGGTTGACCGGCCCCCAACTGTCGTCGAAATCCAGAAGGGTGCCGTCCTTGTCGAACAGAATGCCCTCGATACTGGACAGGCGTTCATCCCGCGGCAAAGCCGTATCTTTCAGGATTGTCATCACGAAGCCACTTTCGGCTGTAGCCGTGCCTTGACGGTCAGCGGGTTTATGAAGGGCTCGAGACCCTTCATCGTCGCGGCGAGTGCGCCACGCATGTCCTGCAGGCATTCGGTGCCTGCATCCATCATCTTGTGGCGCGCCAGATCATTTGTATTGAGGAAATGGACGGCCTTGGCCAGCATTTCAGGGTCCCGCACGATACGGGCGGCCCCGCAGCGCACGAGCTTCTGGTAGGAGTCACGGAAGTTCTGAACGTGGGGGCCGGACAAGACGGCGGTTCCCAGCATGGCCGGTTCAAGCGGGTTCTGCCCTCCCTCGGCCGTCAGCGAACGCCCGACGAAGGCGACTTCCGTCAATCGAAGATAAAGGCCCATTTCACCGATCGTGTCGCCCAGCAGGATGTCGGTATCGTCGGTCACGACGTCACCACGGCTGCGGCGTGCAATCTTGAAGCCTTTTTCCAGCATCATTTTTTCCAGGTCGTCAGCCCGCTCGGGATGACGTGGAACGACAATGGTGAGGAGACCGGTGTGCGCCTTGAGGGCGCGGTGGACCATCAAAGCCACCTTTTCCTCACCCTCAAAGGTGGAGATCGCCGCCCAACTCTTCCGACGGCCGATCTGTTGCCGGTAGCGCTCCACGAGGGCCGCATCACAAGCAGGCGCCTCGGCATCGACCTTGATGTTGCCTGCGATTGTCACCGGCCAGGCACCAAGATCGCGATAACGCTCGGCATCGAGGTCAGACTGCGCGACGACCAGGGCAAGCTTCCCGAACAGAGCCTCCGAAATCGAGGCGTGATTGCGCCAACGTTCAAATGACCTGTCCGAAATGCGGGCATTGACGAGGATCTGCGGCACGTGCCGGCGCTGCAGCTCTATCATTGTCACCGGCCAAATCTCCGACTCGACGGAGATTGCCAGATCCGGCCTCCAATATCTCAGGAACCGCTTGATGGCCGGCTTGACGTCAAGAGGAACGTATTGGTGCATGATATCGTCGCTCAGGCGCGTCTTGACCAGCTCTGCAGAGGTGACCGTGCCTGTGGTCAGCAAGACGTTTATCTCGCGCCGACGGAGTTCCTTCAATAGCGGCACCACGGCAAGCGTCTCGCCGACACTGGCGGCATGCACCCACGCAAGCGGCCCAACCGGACGCGGCAGGCTGGCATACCCGTAGCGTTCGGCTCGACGGGCCCGGTCTTCCTTGCCCTTGGCAGCGCGCACGGCCAGAAACGGCCCCGTCAATGGATAGACGACGACGCTGGCCCATCGATAGGCGGCAAGAGCGACCGATGCCATCCCGCTGCTCATACTCCGATTACCCAATCACTCTCGAGGAGGGGTCTGCCGGCGTTCTGCCGTTTGTCATACAAATCCAATGCGCAATAACTATGCTAAAATAGAGGCGCCCGGAAGCGACAGCTTCCGGGCGCGGATTTCTCACTGCGTATCGGCCGGGTTCAGCAGGCGATGCATGTGGACGATGAAATAACGCATATGGGCGTTGTCCACGGTCTGCTGCGCTTTGGACTTCCAGGCTGCGAGCGCACTCGCATAGTCCGGGAAAATGCCCACGATATCCAGCGAATTGAGATCACGGAACTGTACCTCCGAAAGGCTCGACAGTTCGCCTCCAAAGACCAGGTGAAGAAGCTGCTTCTTACCGTCGGTTTCCGTCATAAGCGATGTTCTTTCCAGTATGATTTCACCGACATTTCATCTGCGCGATTTCGCTCCAAAGGTCAACCGCGAGAGGCTGGCGCAAGCTGTGCGAGAAGGGATGGCAGCAGCGGGGCAGCTGCGGCACAAAGCACCTCGTGACGCACTTCCGGCCGGTTGTACTGCAAGATGCTTCCCGCGCTATCGGTGAGACGACCGCCGGCGCGTTCGAGGATGAGATCGGCAGCGGCGAGATCCCAATCATGAGAGTTGCGCTTGACGAACGTGGCGTGTATCCGCCCGTCCGCCACCATGGCGATACGGTAAGCGAGCGAGGGAATATGGGCAACGCGCTCCAGTCCCTCGCGAAACATCGGATCTATCGTGTTCAGCATGTCTTGCGGCGTCGCGACGCGAAGGCGAGGCCCATCGCGCCCCGCGACCTCGATTGGCTCGCCGTTCTTCCGGACGGCGCCTCCGGTTGATGCCAGATATTCCTCGGACAGCGCCGGAGCATAGAGCGCCGCTGCCACCGGCCGCCCTGCATGAACGACGGCGACACTGACGCACCAGGTTCTTTCACCTGCAATGAAAGCACGCGTGCCATCGATCGGATCAACGACGAATACGGTATCGTGGGAGAGCCGGGCGGGGTCGTCATCCGTCTCTTCTGAAAGCCAACCATAACCGGGTCGCGCACCACGGAGCATGGTTTCCAGCATCTCGTTGGCGGCCAGATCGGCCGCGCTGACGGGTGAACGGCCCTCGTTCTTGAACCAGACATCGGGCGATTGCCCGAAATACGACAAAGCCACCTCGCCTGCCCGGCGGGCGGCCTCGCCGATCAAAGCGAGGTCGGCGAGCCAGTCAGTTTGTGCGAGGGCCACCATCGGCCTTACCCCTAGTCTACGGCGGTTCAGCGGCCGGCCAGTGTCATCCCTTCGATCGCAATCGTGGGAGCGGCCACACCGAACTTACGATCGATATCATTAGCCACGGTCAATCGCATGAACATATCCTTCAAGTTCGATGCGATCGTCACTTCGGATACGGGATACGCCAGCTCGCCGTTTTCGATCCAGAAACCGCTGGCGCCCCGACTGTATTCGCCGGTGATCATGTCCACGCCATGCCCGATGAGCTCGGTTACATAGAAGCCAGTACCGATCGACCGGATCAGATCCTCCGGTGACATATCTCCGGGCTCTAATGCGAGGTTCGTGGATGAAGGGGAGACCGTCGTTCCACCGCGAGCACCGCGACCATTGGTGCGCAGGCCAAGTTCCCGTGCTGTGGAGGAGGAGAGGAACCAATGCTTGAGAACACCGTCTTCGATCATGACCAATCGCTCTCCCCGCACACCTTCGCCATCAAAGGGGCGAGAGGCGGGGCCACGAACACGCAGCGGTTCGTCGGTGATGTTGATGCCCGTCTTCAAGACCTGCTCACCCATTCGATCGCGAAGGAAGGAAGTCTTGCGCGCGACGGCCGCGCCGTTGATGGCGCCCGCTATGTGTCCGACAAATCCCCGTGCAACACGCGGATCGAAGACGACCGTGATGTTCGATCCCGTATCCGCCTGACGTGCATTCAGGCGCCGCACCACCCGTTCACCGGCGCGACGTCCGATCAGTTCGGGCGCATCCAGTTCGGCGGCGTAGAGACGACTATCAAAATCATGGTCGCGCTCCATTTTCGTGCCTTCGCCCGCGATGACACCAACGGACCGGCCGAAGCGTGAGGCCTTGTAGCTGCCGGAGAAGCCGTGTGAGGTGACCAGCACGAGCCCACCCATGCCGGCGGACGCGCCAGCCCCGGCAGACTTGCTGACCCCTGAAACATCCAGAGCGGCCGCTTCCATGGCAAGTGCGGCCTCGGTCAAGGCTTCGCTCGACATCTCCGTGGAATCGAAGAGTTCAAGATCCAGAGGCATTCGGGCAAGATCGGTCTCGTCCGCCAGTCCCGCGAACGGATCTTCCGGAGAAACGCGCGCCATGGCCACGGCTCGTTCTGCCAAGGCCTTGAGATCGAAGCCCGGGTTGGCGGACACGCTGGCAACCTTCTTGCCGACAAAAACCCGTAACGAGAAGTCGTCACTTTCAGCGGAGTCCGTTGACTCCACATTGCCCTGGCGGACAGATACCGACCGCGACCGCGACCGGACAACGACCGCATCGGCCGCATCGGCGCCGGCGGCACGCGCCAGGTTGACCAATTGCTCGGCACGCGACAGAAGGTTTCCGGAGTCGATTTCAGAAGACATGGCTTGGCCTTTCGTTCCGGCACCATTTATTGTGCAATACAACGGTCATCAAGGCCGCCCGCGTCGAATACCGGAAAAAGGGTTCATCTCCCCCGGATTGCCACCCAAATAGGAACAACCAGGTATGAGCACCTCGCACGTCATGTTCACCGAAACGCTCCTGTTGCTCGGCGGAGCGGTGGTGGCAGCGCCCTTGTTTCGGCAGTTGGGTCTCAGCACGGTACTCGGATACCTGGCGGCGGGCGTGGTCATCGGACCGCTGGCCCACCTCATTTCGGAGACGGGGGAAATCCTCAGCGTATCCGAGCTGGGTGTGGTCTTTCTGCTCTTCATCATTGGCCTTGAGCTGAAGCCATCGCGCCTCTGGCACATGCGTGCCGATATCTTCGGCCTTGGCACGGCACAGGTGGTCGTCAGCGGGCTGATCCTGTCCGTCCTTCCGGTGTTGATGGGACTGGTGGACTGGCGCGGTGGCCTCGTCATCGGCTTTGGCCTTGCGCTTTCGTCCACGGCCTTCGCGCTCCAGCTTCTGAACGACCAGGGCGACCGAAACACGCGCTATGGCCAGCGAGCCTTTTCCATTCTTCTGCTGCAGGACCTCGCCATCGTCCCGCTGCTTGCAATGGTCAGCCTTCTCGGAGGCCAGGCAGAGGGGGCGGAGACCCCCTTCTACCAGGAAGCGGCAATCGCCGTTGGCGCGATCGTGGCTATGCTCGTTGCCGGTCGCTACATCCTGACGCCGATGTTCGGCGTCATCGCCAGGACAGGCGCGCGAGAGGTGATGATCGCAGCGGCGTTGCTCGTCGTGATAGGTTCCGCAACTCTGATGCAGGTCGCCGGTCTCTCCATGGCCATGGGCGCTTTCCTGTCGGGCGTAATGCTCGCGGAGTCGTCTTATCGCCACGAGCTTGAAGCGGATATCGAGCCGTTCCGCGGGATCCTGCTAGCGCTGTTCTTCATGGCAGTTGGCATGTCGATGCAGATCGACGTGATCCTCGACAATCTCCTTCTGATCGTCGGCGGCGTACTGGTCATCATGATCCTGAAGGCGATCGTCCTCTATCTGCTCTGCCGCGCCACCGGATCGAGCCGTGACGACGCGATCCGCGTCGCCTTCCTTCTGCCCCAGGGCGGCGAGTTCGGGTTCGTGCTGTTCACCACCGCGACCACCGTCGGACTGCTATCGGGGGCGACGGCCTCCATGCTCATCTCGATGGTGACACTTACGATGGCCTTGACGCCGCTCGGTGCAATCCTTGCGCGGCGTCTTCAAACGGAAGACGCGGCTGAGAAGATGGACGAGGATTTCGAAGGCGCCGATGCCGATGTCATCATGGTGGGCTTCTCCCGCTTCGGTCAGATCGCAGCGCAAATCCTGCTTGCGAGCGGAAGGGACGTGACGATCATCGACGATTCCGTCGACCGTGTTCGTCAGGCCGCCTCCTTCGGCTTCCGCATCTACTTTGGCGACGGAACGCGGCTCGACGTGCTGCGCGCCGCCGGCATCGAACGCGCGAAGATCGTCGCGATCTGTACGCAGAAGAAGGAAACCACAGATAAGATCGTCGACCTTCTGAAGGAAGAGTATCCCGAGGCGCGGCTTTTTGTCCGCTCGTACGACCGCATCCACAGCCTGTCGCTTCGGTCTAGGGACGTCGAATACGAGATACGCGAAACGCTGGAATCGGGTCTGCTTTTTGGCCGCAAGACGCTGGAGGCGCTCGGCATGAGCGAGACCGAAGCACAATCGATCATGGATGACATTCGCGTCCGCGATGAGGAGCGGCTGCAAATCCAGGCTGCCGAAGGCATTCTTGCGGGACGCCACATGCTGCACAACAGGCCGGTACGCCCGGAACCCCTCGTCAAGCCGAAACGGCAAAGCGACGACTCGGAGTCGGCCGCTCGCCTGCCCGATGCAGTGGGCGAGGAGATGGGTCGCTAAGCGCTTGTATCGCGAAGGCGCGTCTCGATCGCGGACTCGATCCTGCGTTTTAGGTCATCTTTTACGCCATCCGCCGCCTCCAGCACTTGGCGTGCCTTGACGAAATCCAGAACCCGGAAAGCATTGACGGGCGGACGCAGGAAGATATCCGGCTTTGACAGCTTGAGTTTGAGCGCGATCATGGACTGCATCATCAGTTGCGACGTGCCGAACAGGCTGTCGAAGCGATTGGGCACTCCCTCCCCATCCGGGACGCCGACGACGTCGATGGCGATCACAATGTCCGCCAGGGGCCGCAGGTGTTCATACGGCACCGGGTTGAAGATGCCTCCATCGATCATGATGCGTCCATCGATCTCGACCGGCATGAAGAGCACCGGTATGGCGGCAGACGCGGCGAGCGCCGGATGCAGCGCTCCTTCCTCGCGGATGGATTCACTCTGTGCGTAATAGTCGGTAGTGACCACCTTCAGGGGAATGCGCAGCGCGGAAAAGTCGGAGGGCAGTTCGGGCGGGAGGAACGCGGCTAGAATACGTTCCAGGTTGAACTGCCCCAGCCGAAAGCCGCCGAGAGCATCCCGCATGGTTCCCGGCCCCAGATTCCAGAGCCGATTGGCGACCGTCGACCGTTTCCCGACGGTCTCGAGAACATATTCGCGGATTTCGCGGCCGCGCATGCCGGCCGCCATGCCGGCGCCGATCAGGGCTCCCATCGACGCGCCGGCGATGCAGACGGGACGAATGCCCATCTCATCGAGCGCCTCTATGACGGGTATGTGGGCGAAGCCGCGGGCACCGCCCGCACCGAGCGCAACAGCCACCGTCGGATCACGCGTTGTGCTTGAGGACGGAGTGGCTTTATCGGTCACGGAATGAGCTTTCTCATTGGGCCCGATGGGCCTCCGGCATCAGGTCGGCTTGTAGCGGTAGAAATGCATGCGCGTATCGCCGAAATCGCGATCCTCGATCAGCCTGAAAACCGGATCGAGGATGACGCTCACATCCGCGCTTTCTTCCAGAACAACAAGGGCGTCAGGCAACAGCCAGCCGCCCTGAAACGCAGCTTTCAGCGCCTTCTCTCCCAGACCTTTGCCATAGGGCGGATCGGCAAAGAGGAGATGAAACGGCTCCATGTTACTGACCGACCCGAGTGATGTCGCGTCCCGACGCAACATCCTCGCACGGCCATGCAGGCCCAAGGCATCGATGTTTTCCCAGATCAGGCCGCGTCCCTCGACACTGTTTTCCACGAACAGGGCTGAGCGGCACCCTCTTGAGAGAGCCTCGATGCCGACGGCTCCGGTGCCGGCAAACAGATCGAGTATCCGCGTGCCGTCCAGAACCTCAGGATAGGCGTGCGCCAGGATGTTGAAGAGGCTTTCCCGCGCCCGGTCCGTCGTGGGTCGGATTGCATTGGACTTCGGCGTGGCCAGGGAACGGCCACGAAACTCACCGCCGACTATCCTCACAGCGGTTTACCTCTGACCACGACCGGGACCACGGCCGCCGCCCGACGGCTTGCCGCCAGGTCCCTTGCCGCCGGGACGGCCTGCGGAAGGCTTGCCACCCGGCTTGCCGCCGAAGGATTTACCGGCGGGCTTGCCGCCAAACGATTTTCCACCCTTCGGCTTGTCCCCGAACGGCTTGGCTCCACGCGGACGATCGGCGCGATCGCCAGCCGGGCGGTCGCCTCGATCGAATGTCGGCCGATCACCCCGCGGCGCACCTGAACGTTCGCCGCGATCGAATTTCGGACGATCGCCTCGCTCCGGCCGATCGCCGAAATCTCGCCGGGGGCCGCGTTCGCCGAAACCGCGTTTGCCGTCGTCGCCGCCTCGCGGATTGCTGGCGGGCGACTCGGCGCGGATCCATTCGCCATCCTCGTCGCGGGCACGGCTCACCTGAACCCGCGGCCCCTCGTCGCGACGACCGCGGTCATCGAAACTCTTCCGATCGGGATCGAAGCGCGTCATTCCCTTTGTCGGCTTTCCGTCCTTGTCCCGTCCATAGCGCTTGCCGGGACCTGCCGCCTCGCGACGCGGAGCCTTGGCGGAAGCAGACTCGTCGCCGGCTTTTTTTTCCGCGACGGGGCGGGCGCCAGGCGCCATCCAGACATTGCTCGTACGGCTCTTCATCGCGGGCGTCCGCTTCGGCCGGTCGCCAACGCCGCCACGTCCTTGGTCCCGATCATCGCGACGGAAGCCTTCGGACTTGGCCTTCCGGTCACCACGAGGGCCCTCAGGCTTGCGCGTGTCGAGACGGTCACGGGCCGCCTCGCGGTCGTCACGCCCCCATTCGCGGGCAGGCTTCGCGCGTTTGGCGGGCTTTTCGGTCTCATCCTCGGCGTCGACGGCCTTGCGGTCGTGAAGCGGCGCCTCGAAATTGGCCTTGGCCTCCTCGATCAGTCGTGGCCCAAGCTGGTCGCGCAGCATGCGGCCCCGCACCTCGACGACCTTGCCTTCGCCGAGATCACCGAGCTGGAACGGACCATAAGAGATGCGGATCAGACGGTTTACATCGAGGCCGAGCGCGCCGAGCACGTTCTTGATCTCGCGGTTCTTGCCTTCGCGCAGACCCATGGTGAGCCAGACGTTGCGGCCTTGCGAACGATCGAGCGTAGCGTCGATGGATCCATAGAGCACGCCGTCAACGGCAATGCCATCCTTCAGAGCGTCGAGCGCCGCCTGGTCGATTTCGCCATGGGCCCGGACACGGTAGCGCCGGAGCCAGCCGGTGGTCGGAAGTTCCAACACCCTCGCCAGTCCGCCATCATTGGTGAGAAGCAGAAGTCCCTCGGTGTTGATATCGAGGCGGCCAATCGACATGACGCGCGGCAAGTCTTCCGGCAGGTTCTCGAATACGGTCGGACGACCTTCCGGATCGGAATTGGTGGTCACCAGACCGGCGGGCTTATGATAAAGCCAGAGACGCGTCCGCTCGATGCCTTGGATCGGCTGTCCGTCCACTTCGATGCGATCGGCGAACGTGGCATTGAGCACCGGCGTGTCCAGGACCTTTCCGTTAACCCGCACGCGGCCGTCCATGATCATGCGTTCGATGTCGCGACGGGATGCGACGCCGGCACGGGCCAACAGCTTCGATATCCGTTCCGGCTTTGCCTCATCGGCGGCAGGAGTGGCAGCCGCTGCCATTGCGGTGGGCTTTGGCGACCGTTTCGCCTTGTCCGGCGCGGGCTTGCGTGTTGCGTCTTTTCCGCCGCGACCGGATGGCCCGGTTGCGGATTTTCTGGGCTTGTCTTTGGATGTCATTTGATATTTGCCTTGAGCTTTGTCCGTCTCCTATCAGGTCAGGACGCCGGGGTTAAGAGGAATTCGTCATATGGCGGAATCGCACGGGTTCATGCAGGCCGCGCTGACGGAGGCAAAGGCAGCCGCAGAGCGGGGCGAAGTGCCGGTCGGCGCGGTCGTGGTGCTCGACGGAACGATAATCGGGCGAGGCGGAAACAGGACACGGGAGAAGAACGACGTCACCGCGCATGCCGAGGTCGAGGCCATACGCGCCGCAAGCGCGCTGCTTGGTCAGGAGCGACTGTCAGGCGCCGATCTCTACGTCACGCTCGAACCCTGCGCGATGTGCGCCGCGGCGATTTCCTTTGCCCGTATCCGCCGGCTTTACTACGGCGCCGAGGATCCGAAGGGCGGCGGTGTCGACAATGGGGGGCGCTTCTATACCCAGACGACTTGCCACCATGCGCCTGACGTCTATTCTGGGCTGGCCGAAAGCGAGGCAGCGGAACTGCTTCGCTCATTCTTCCTAGAGAAGAGGGAGGTGGGATGATCCTGGTCGCCATTCTGGCTGTGCTTGGCATGGGAGCGATATCGGCTTCAGCCTACTTCATCGTCGCGCCGGGCATGCGACGGTTGCCGATGCAATGGTCCGTATCGGGCAGGGTCAACTGGACCGCGCCGCGGCTGGTGGCTCTCTCCCTGACGCCGCTGTTGATCTCGGCCATCATGCTGCTTGTGATAGCGCTCGAAACCGAGTTTGCCGAGCGCGACATCGCGCTGCTGATTTTATCGGTGGTCGGCCCGGTCGTACACCTTCTGCATATTGCGCTGATCGGACGACAGACCCGAAACCTGTCTTGAGCCAGACATATCTATCCGGCGGCGAAATCGCGGAGTTGGTCACCCGCGAGACGGTAGCGTATCCACTCCGTTTGCGGCTCTGCGCCGATCGCCTCGTATACGCGGATCGCCGGCTCGTTCCAGTCGAGGACGCTCCACTCGAACCGTCCGCATCCGCTTTCGACCGCCACTTTCGCCAGATGGCGCAGCAGCAGTTTGCCGGCACCAGATCCGCGATAGTCGGGCGAGACGTAGAGATCCTCCAGATAGAGTCCGTTTCTGGCCTGCCACGTCGAATAGCTGTAGAACCAGACTGCAAAGCCGGCCGGAACACCATCGGCCTCCAGCAACATCGCTCTGGTGACCGCGCCGGGCCCGAAAAGGGTGGCGGCCAGGCTCTCCACCGTCGCCTCGACCTGATCGACCGCCTTCTCATAGTTGGCGAGTTCGGTGATGAAACGCAGGATCGTGCCTACATCGGCCGGCGTGGCGTCGCGCACCTCAAAATTCATGGTCACCTCAAGAAAAAGGCAGGCCATTGGCCTGCCCATGATAGCACCTTTGGAATTCAGCTTATTGGAAGGGAATCCACCACTGGCTGGTCTGCTGCGCGGCCTTGGCTTCCTTCTTGCGGCGCCGCTCCTTCTTGAGTTCCGGCTCACCCAGGTCCTCGAGAACGGCCGGGTCCGACGCCGTACGATACTGCGTCGGCGGGTCGGCGAGGAAACGGCGCTGATCGAGATAGGCGCCCTTCTGGATCTGACGCGCTTCGCGGAAGGCTTCCCATTTCTGGCTCTCGGTCATCGTTCCTCTGGTGCCGTAGCCTTCAAGCAGCGGTGACTTGTAATTCGGATTGTCGGCGTTCTCGTCCGCTTCCTTGCGAAGACGTTCGCGCGCTTCTTCCGGCGTTTCCAGCCATTCCGGGTTCAGTTCGCGATTGGCGACCGAGGGCTGCGGCGCCACGAGCGCGGTCTGCGCCGAAGACGGCGGCATCACGAGTTCGGGACGTGGATTGTATTTGACGTTGGCATTCTTGTTCGGTGACGCCCCGACGGACACGGCTGACCCGAGGTCATCGACCAATTGCTCCATTGCCGTCTTGTCGGTGCCGTAGGTCGGGCTCCCCACGCAGCCCGTCAGCCCCACGCAACCCAGCAAAATGCCCGCCAAACCAGCGGTTACTCGAAACGCGTCTGCCCTGATCATGAAAACCTTCCAGCCTTGCCGGCCCGCCGTACAGACGACCTTTGTCCACCGCCTGACGGAAAATTCCGGCCAATTTCAGGCAAATTTACCGGATGACCCGCGAAAGCGCAAATCATCCGGTGACTTTTCCTTAACGTTGCGCCGCAAGCTCCCGAAGTGCCGCCGCATCGCGCGCCGACACATCCGGGTAATCGGGATCGGAGCCGACATCGGTGGTGATCCGCCAAGAGCGGGCGCACTTCCTGCCTTCGGCAAGCTTCGGCTCGACCGAGACCTTGGCCACCTCCGGCAGGCGGAAAGCATCCGCCGGACCTTCGTCACCCACGACCGTGATAGCGGAGGTGATGCAGATCTCGGCGAAGTCCTGCCCGTTGAGCGCTGCAAGCAGTTCCGGATCGGCGACATGGACGACCGGGGCGGCTTCCAGCGAGGAACCGATGCGCTTGTCCTTTCGCTCGATTTCGAGAGCGCCGGTGACCACATAGCGCACGTCGCGGATCTTGGCCCACTTCGCTTCCAGCGCGTCGTTGCGCCATTCGGCGGGAACGGCCGGGAACTGTTCGAGATGAACGGACTCGGCGGCAGGATTACGCGACAGCCAGGCCTCTTCCATGGTGAAGGGAAGCATCGGCGCGAGCCATGTCACCAGGCAATCGAACAGCTTGCGGATGACCGCGAGGCTCGCCCGGCGACGCAGCGACGACGGCGCGTCACAATAGAGTGCGTCCTTGCGGATGTCGAAGTAGAAGGCCGACAGCTCGATGTTGGAGAAATCGATCAGAGAGCGGGTGATCTTCTTGAAATCGAACTGGTCGTAACCTTCACGCACCAGGCCGTCGAGTTCCGACAGGCGGTGCAGCATCAGCTTTTCGAGCTCGGGCATATCGGCATAGTCGATCTCCTCGCCTTTGTCGTGGGCGAGCGTACCGAGCATCCAGCGGATGGTGTTCCTGAGCTTGCGATAGGCGTCGATATTGGTCTGGATGATCGACTTGCCGAGACGCTGGTCTTCCCAGTAGTCAGTGGTCATGACCCAGAGACGCAGGATATCGGCGCCCGACTCCTTCATCACGTCCTGCGGGAAGACCTGGTTGCCGAGCGACTTCGACATCTTGCGGCCGTCTTCCGCCATGGTGAAGCCATGGGTGATGACGGCGTTGTAAGGTGCGCGGCCGCGCGTGCCGCAGCTTTCGAGCAGGGACGAATGGAACCAGCCGCGATGCTGGTCGGAGCCTTCGAGATAGACGTCGGCCGGCCACTTGAGGTCCGGTCGGTCTTCGAGCGTGAAGGCGTGGGTGGAGCCCGAGTCGAACCAGACATCGAGGATGTCCATGACCTGGGTCCACTTGGCCGGGTCATGCTCGTTGCCGAGGAACCGCTCCTTGGCGCCTTCGGCGAACCAGGCGTCCGCCCCTTCGGCCTCGAAGGCCTCGAGGATGCGGGCATTGACCTTCTCGTCCTTCAGCACGTTGCCATCGCTATCGGCGAAGACGCAGATCGGCACACCCCAGGCGCGCTGACGCGACAGAACCCAGTCTGGACGGTCGGCGATCATCGAACGCAGGCGGTTCTGGCCCATGGCCGGCACGAAGCGGGTCTCGTCGATGGCGTTCAGCGCCCGCGAGCGCAGCGTCGAGCCGTCGCCGAGGTCCTTGTCCATGTAGACGAACCATTGCGGCGTGTTGCGGAAGATCACCGGCTTCTTGGAGCGCCAGGAATGCGGGTAGGTGTGCTTCAGGCGGCCGCGAGCGAACAGGTTGTTCGCGGCGATCAGGGCTTCGATCACGACCTTGTTGGCGTCGCCCTTCTTGCCCGAGTCGTCGATGACGCGCGCCGGACCTCCTGCGCGATCCGGGCCGAAACCAGGAGCATCCTTGGTGTAGTAGCCGGCATCGTCGACGGTGAAGGGGATGCGGGACGAGATGCCGCGAGCTTCAAGCGCCCGGGCATTGTCCATCCACGCGTCAAAGTCCTCACGACCGTGACCGGGCGCGGTGTGCACGAAACCGGTACCGGCGTCGTCGGTGACGTGGTCGCCGTCGAGGAGCGGCACCTTGAAGTCGTAGCCGAGTGCGGCGAGCGGATGGGCGCAGGTGATCGATGCGAGTTCATCGCCTTCGACATCGCGAACCAATTCAAAGGTCACCTTGGCCTTGGCGGCGCATTCGTCGGCGAGCCGCTTGGCGAAGATCAGCTTTTCACCGGGCTGCGGACCGAAGTCGTTTTCAGCCGCCGTGACCTTGTAGAGACCGTAGGCGAAGCGCGAGGAGAACGAGATCGCGCGGTTACCCGGCATGGTCCACGGGGTCGTCGTCCAGATGACGACGAAGTCGCCCTTCAGATCGGCCGGCCCTTCCGTGACCGGGAATTTCACCCAGATCGTGTCGCTCTCATAATCCTGATACTCGACTTCCGCTTCGGCCAGCGCGGTACGCTCGACGACCGACCACATGACGGGCTTGGAGCCGCGATAAAGCTGGCCAGAACTGGCAAATTTCAGCAATTCGCCGGCGATGCGGGCTTCGGCGTGGAAGTTCATCGTCGTGTAGGGATTGTCGAAGTCGCCCTCGATGCCGAGGCGCTTGAACTCTTCCGACTGGACGCCGATCCACTTTTCGGCATAGGCGCGGCATTCCTTGCGGAACTCGATCATGGCTGACGGCTGCTTGAGGTCGGGCTTTTCCTTGCCCTTCGAACGGTAGTTCTCCTCCTCGATCTTCCACTCGATCGGAAGGCCGTGGCAGTCCCAGCCGGGCACGTAGTTGGCGTCGAAACCGCGCATCTGGAAGGAGCGGTTGATGACGTCCTTCAGGATCTTGTTCAGCGCGTGGCCGATATGGATGTTGCCGTTGGCATAGGGCGGGCCGTCGTGGAGGACGAACTTCTCGCGGCCGGCGGCGGAGGCGCGCAGGCGCTTGTAGAGACCCATTTCCTGCCAGCGCTTGACCATCTCCGGTTCCTTCTGCGGCAAGCCGGCGCGCATCGGGAAGTCGGTCTCAGGCAGATAGAGAGTGGAGGAGTAGTCTACTTTTTCAGCGGTATCGGTCATGATCTAGCCATCGCAGCGGCGCGTATGCGCCGGAAAAAATCGGGAAATCTGGCGGTTGATGAGGCGCCGGACAAGCGCCGAAAACCCGGACCCTCCGGCAGCTTTCAAAGCGCGCGGAAGGCCGGGCCAATAATTCGAATAGAGATACGCAGCCAAACCCGGGTCATGGTGGCGGTTGTTTAAGCGGTTTTACGGGGAAAAGGAAGAGGTCGGAAACAAGAATGTCGGAGGCCGACAAAGGGCACACTATTGTTTCCCGAAACGGCTTCGCGGGCGGTCAGGCCGTACGGGAATAGACGTGTGTTGGGGTCGACGGCTCACGATTGACCGGGGTCGCGACAACACGATTGCGGCCCTCCGTCTTGGCGACGTAGAGGCTTTGGTCCGCTTCAACCACCCAGGCGTCAAGCGCCCGGTCGTCGCGATCCATGACTGTAAAGCCGCATGAGAATGTAAGGTAGAACGCACTCTTTCCGGAGCGGATTTCGCGGGTGGCGATCGCGCTCCGCAAATGTTCGAGAACGATGGTCGCAGCCGCATGGTCGTGACGCGGCAGGCAAAGACCGAACTCTTCTCCGCCTAACCTGCCGAAGACGGCGTTCGCCGGCATTGCCGAGACAACATGTTCGCAAAACTGAACCAGCGCATCATCCCCGCCAGCATGGCCGTGGGTATCGTTTATGCGCTTGAAGTGATCGATATCGATCAGCGCGATCGCGCCGCCCGTTGTCCGTGAGAGCAGTTCCGCCTCCTCCATGAAGCGGCGGCGATTGAGAATACCCGTCAGGTAATCGGTATCGGCGAGCCTGCGATGGTCTTCGCTCACCCGTTCAAGCTTCAAGACGATCGTCAGCAGAAATGCGCTCAACGTGAAGATGGCGAGGAGAATACTGGTCGGGCCGAGCCAGGACGCTACCGGAAGACCATCTTCGATGCGCAATGGAGATACAGCCGCTATTGCGGCCACCACGGCATTGGCAAATGCGAACAGGCTATAAACCACCACCGCCAGGCGACTGGAGGGCAGCTTCCTGCCACGCGTCGCCCGGTGAATCACGGTCGCCGCGAACACCAGATTCGCCGCTGTGCCAAGGTAAATGAGAGGAACGTGGGCCGAAATCGGAAAATCCATGACTTTCAGACCAACCCGGCAAATGGACACCACTAGTGAGACGACGAACGCCTCCCACCAGCGGTAGCGCAGTCCGAAGAATTCCTTGAAGCCGAGCGCCAGAAGGCCGGCCATGCAGATATAAACGATGCCACCTATATACTCGATCGCCTGCAAGCCGACGGTCTTCGGCATGGCCATCATCATGCCGCCGACCACGATGGACCAGGCAGCAAGGCACCAGATCAACAGCTCCTTCTGACGATGATTGCTCAGCCAGCCAACTGTTGTCGCTATCGCAACCGCGAGATTAAGCAGCGCGGTATAAAGAAAGACCGTACTGAGATCGAGCATCCAACACTTCTATTTTAAATTGTGTGTTGTTACATTAGATAGGCAACAGGTTTCAGAATAATTGATGAAGTCGTATTCTCGTTTGGACTAGCCCAAAACTCGTTCGAAAAACAGCATTCAGAACGAAATGGAGGCATCCAGAGAGCCAAGCGGCCGCACGCCCGAAAGAAGCGCTCGTGCCTCATCTTCGTCCTGCCGTATCTGAGCGACGAGGGGCTCCAGTCCATCAAACTTCAGCTCGTCCCGCAGGTGGCCGAAGAAGGATACGGAACAGAGTTCACCGTATAGATCTCCTGCGAAATCGAAGACATAGGTCTCAAGCAGTGCGGCGCCGTGATCGGTGACCGTCGGACGATAGCCGAAGCTCGCAACGCCGTCGTGGAGAGTTCCGTTTTGTCGGCGGAAGCGGACGGCATAGATGCCGGGCCTCAGTTCAGACTCTTCAGCAAGGGCCATGTTCGCCGTGGGATAGCCCAAGGTCCGGCCCAGTTGCTGCCCCTTGATGACCTCCGCCTCGACAGTGAAGCGATAGCCGAGCAGCCCGGCGGCCTCGGAAACGGCGCCCTCCGACAGCAGTTTGCGGATACGGCTGGACGAGACCACTTCAGATCCCTCATCCCGGAACGCATCGACGAGAGTGACGCCGAAGCCGTGGCGGCTCCCCGCGTTCATCAGGAAGGCTGGCCCTCCTTCCCTACCCTTGCCGAAGTGAAAATCGAAACCCGTGACCACTTCGCTGGCGCCGATCCAATCGACAAGAATGGTCCTCACGAACTCCTCGGCAGAGCGTTGCGAGAACTCCATGTCGAAGGGATACTCGATCACCGAGTGGAAACCCATCGCCTCCAGGAGGCGTGCCCTCAGTGGCGCCGGCGTCAACCGGAACACAGGGGCATCGGGACGGAAAACAGTGCGAGGATGCGGCTCAAACGTCAGCACGAGCGCCGGAACACCGCGGTCTCCGGCAAGTTCCAGCGCACGGTCCAGCACGCTCTGATGTCCGCGATGTACGCCGTCGAAATTACCGATGGCGACCACACCGCCTTTCAAGCGGTCCGGCAGCAGGTCCTTCTTCTCGTTGCGATGAAAAACCGTCATCGGGAATTCTCTCAGGCGAGGCGCTGCATCCAGTACTTCGGCGTCGCATTCTCGCGTTCGAGCCAAGCATTGAGGATCGCCTCGTCCGGCTTACCGTTTACGGTGTATTCGGCAGCGTGAATGCCACCGGAGATGTAGAGCAGGTCCAGGCCATAATCGAGAGCGCCACGCACGTCCGTGGGCATACCGTCGCCGATGGCGACAACGCGCGTCATATCAACCTCGCCGCCACGGGCATCGCGGGCCGCCACGAGCGATGCCTCGTAGATCGGGCTGTGCGGCTTTCCAGCGATCCGGGTCGCTCCACCCAGTTGCTGGTAGTAGGCGGCGATGGCTCCGGCGCACGGGATCATTCGGCTACCACGCTCAACGATGAGATCCGGATTGGCGCAGATCAACGGAATGCTCCTGGCGGAGAAGCCGGCAAGCATCTCGTGATAATCTTCCGGAACTTCCTTTTTGTCATCGAAGAATCCGGTGCAGACTATGGCTTCGGCGTCCGACACGTCTGTCGGCACGACATCGATGCCATCAAGGAGCGACAGGTCCCGGTCCGGCCCGAGGAAGAAGATTTTCTTCGGGCCTGCGGCGATCAGCGTGCGGGTCACGTCTCCCGATGTCACGATCCGGTCATAGGCGGTATCGGCGACTCCGATCATCCGCAACTGGCTGATGACACCCGGCGACGGGCGAGGCGAATTGGTGATAAGAACGACGGTCAAGCCGTTCTCCCGGGCGCGGGAAAGGGCGTCCGACGCCGACGCGAAGGCGTCCACGCCGTTGTGCAGCACGCCCCATACGTCGCAGAGCACGACGTCATAACGATCGCTGATAGCGTTCAGGTTTTCGATGCGCGCGGCCATGTACCCCGATCCCGGTTCGATGAAGTCAGCGGCCCACATTGCAAAGGCGGAGGCCAAAGGCAAGGTCTTTTGCCGCGTTGCGCTTATCAGGGCATGAGGCGCGGGCCTGGACCTTCCTTGCGAAGATTGTCATCCGGATTGCGCAACGGGCAATCATCCAGCGACAGGCAGCCGCATCCGATGCAAGTGTCAAGTTGATCCCGGAGTGCCACGAGCGTGCCGATGCGCTCGTCCAGCTTACTACGCCAATTGGTTGAAAGCCGACGCCAGTCCGCGGCCGTCGGCGGGCGGTCCTGCGGCAAGGTGGCGAGCGCTTCGCGGACGTCGGCGAGAGGCACTCCGAGCCGTTGTGCCGTCTTGATGAGCGCGACCCGTCGCAGGACGCCGCGCGGATAGCGGCGCTGGTTTCCGGAAGTCCGCCAACTGCCGATCAAACCCTCCCGCTCGTAAAAGTGAAGAGCGGATACGGCGATACCGGCGCGTAACGCGACCTCGCCGACCGTCAGAAACCCGTCCGTCATTTTCCTACCACTCGTCATCATTTGCCCTTGATCTCAAGTTTACTTGAGGTTCTATCGTCTGCGGCATTCAATGACAACTCTTCCGGAGACCCCTCATGAACGCCGCTTCCGTATTTCCTCGTAGTGCAAGCATTTTCCGCATTGATCGCTTCGACTGCCCTCGCGACAGCCTTGCTGCCTTTGCAGACCGTCTCGCGCTCATCCATGGCTATTTCGACACTCTGTCCGGCTGCCTCTACAACAGGGTCGCGATCATGGAAGTCGAGGATCGAATTGAAGTGGTGACGGTGGTGGAATGGGAAAACGCGGCATCACTCCGCCAGGCCAAGGCGGCCGTCGACGCATTCTACGAGAGCACCCAATTCGAACCCGCCGCGTTCCTGGCGGAGAACCGCATAGCTGGGCATTTCGGCGTGTTTCAGATGATGCCGCTCTGACCGCCAGCGCAGCCTCGCGCACTCTAGTCACCCAATCAGGTGCGGCTCACGGTTTTTTCGGAGCCGTTCTTGACTCCGCACGGTGCTGTCCCTAAATCGACGTCGCTAGCACTCTTCAATGGCGAGTGCTAACATCATCACGCGGGTCCCTGAGATCCGCCAATGTCATTTGATCGAGGGATTAGACAATGGCAAGCACCAACTTCCGCCCCCTGCACGACCGCGTCGTTGTAAAGCGCGTCGAGTCCGAAGAAAAGACCAAGGGCGGCATCATCATTCCGGACACCGCCAAGGAAAAGCCCGCTGAAGGCGAAATCGTCGCCGTCGGCCCGGGTGCCCGCGACGAAAACGGCAAGCAGGTGGCTCTCGACGTCAAAGTCGGCGACCGCGTTCTGTTCGGCAAGTGGTCGGGCACCGAAGTCAAGCTCGATGGCGTCGACCTTCTGATCATGAAGGAATCCGACATCATGGGCGTTATCGGCTGATCTGCCGATCCGTATCCCACATCAACAATTCACCAAAGAGCTAAGCTCCGGGAGTTTTGAATATGGCTGCTAAAGAAATCAAATTCGGCCGCACCGCGCGCGAAAAGATGCTGCATGGCGTCGACGTCCTCGCTGACGCCGTGAAGGTTACCCTCGGCCCGAAGGGTCGTAACGTTATCATCGACAAGTCCTTCGGCGCTCCGCGCATCACCAAGGACGGTGTATCGGTCGCCAAGGAAATCGAACTCGAAGACAAGTTCGAGAACATGGGCGCACAGATGGTCCGCGAAGTTGCTTCGAAGACCAACGACATCGCCGGCGACGGCACCACGACCGCAACCGTTCTTGCCCAGGCCATCGTTCGCGAAGGCAACAAGGCCGTTGCCGCCGGCATGAACCCGATGGACCTGAAGCGCGGTATCGACCTTGCTGTTGCTGAAGTCGTCAAGGACCTCCAGGCCAAGGCCAAGAAGATCTCGACTTCGGAAGAAGTCGCCCAGGTCGGTACGATCTCGGCAAACGGCGACACGCAGGTTGGCCGTGACATCGCGGAAGCCATGCAGAAGGTCGGCAACGAAGGCGTTATCACCGTCGAAGAAGCCAAGACCGCTGAAACCGAACTCGAAGTCGTCGAAGGCATGCAGTTCGACCGCGGCTACCTGTCGCCCTACTTCGTCACCAACCCGGAAAAGATGGTTGCTGACCTGGAAGATGCCTACATCCTGCTGCACGAGAAGAAGCTTTCGAACCTTCAGGCCATGCTCCCGGTTCTCGAAGCTGTCGTCCAGACCGGCAAGCCGCTCGTCATCATCGCTGAAGACGTCGAAGGCGAAGCTCTCGCAACGCTCGTCGTCAACAAGCTGCGTGGCGGCCTCAAGATCGCTGCCGTCAAGGCTCCGGGCTTCGGCGACCGCCGCAAGGCCATGCTGGAAGACATCGCGATCCTGACCGGCGGCACCGTGATCTCCGAAGATCTCGGCATCAAGCTCGAGAATGTCACGCTCGACATGCTCGGCCGTTCCAAGAAGGTCTCGATCTCCAAGGAAAACACCACGATCGTCGACGGTGCCGGCCAGAAGTCGGATATCGAAGGCCGCGTTGCCCAGATCAAGGCTCAGATCGAAGAAACCACTTCGGACTACGACCGCGAAAAGCTGCAGGAACGTCTTGCCAAGCTCGCAGGCGGCGTTGCCGTGATCCGCGTTGGGGGCTCGACGGAAATCGAAGTCAAGGAACGCAAGGACCGTATCGACGACGCCCTGAACGCAACCCGCGCGGCTGTTCAGGAAGGTATCGTTCCCGGCGGCGGCACGGCTCTGCTGCGCTCGTCCACCAAGATCACCGTCAAGGGTGCGAACGACGACCAGGAAGCCGGCATCAACATCGTCCGTAAGGCGCTGCAGTCGCTGGTTCGCCAGATCGCCACCAACGCTGGTGACGAAGCTTCGATCGTGGTCGGCAAGATCCTGGAAAGCAACACCGACAACTTCGGCTATAACGCCCAGACGTCGGAATATGGCGACATGATCGCCATGGGTATCGTCGACCCGGTCAAGGTCGTTCGTACCGCCCTGCAGAACGCAGCCTCGGTTGCTTCGCTGCTGATCACCACCGAAGCCATGATCGCCGAACTTCCGAAGAAGGAAGCTGCCGGCGGCATGCCGGGCGGCATGGGCGGCATGGGCGGCATGGACATGATGTGAGGCATATGCCTCATATCTGAACCAGCCGGTTCATTTGGCAGGGCGGTCTCCGGACCGCCCTTTTCTTTGCCTTTACTCCAAAAGCAAAGAACAGGCCCGAGGGGGAGGCTCAATCGGCAATTGATTTATATATCGGTGATGTTAGAGTTTCTAAAAAAGGAAGATCGCAATCCGCGGGACGCGAATCCTGGCCAGGGGTCTACGACCATCACCACGCCAGCGGCGCCGGGAGTTCCGACGGTCGAACGCGACATGTGGAAAAATGAACTGTAACGAAATGGTACACAAACGGCAAAAACAATGACTTAGGCGAGCATTCTCGTCGCTATGCAAAAAAGAATTGCCGAAGAGGAAAAAGCAACTATAACGCTGCCCGAGTTTCAATCACCCGCCAACGCATTAGATGTCGTTCGGAATATTTCGATGTCCGAGGGCTTCCGATGGAAAAAACAACGGCGGCGATCGGACATGCGTCAGACGGAAACATATTGCGGGGCCGGTGACGACGATTGGTTGCAATCGTATCGTCGAGGGGTCGAGTAGCGTAAAACTGATACTGAATTTGCTGCCCCGGGGGGCCGTTGGCGGCAATCTTCTTAAAATTCTCCGCGCTGCCGGAGAAGCCTGCTTTGGCTTAAGACTTTTGGGGGATCGTCTTGTTCAAAATATGCAAGTCCAGCGTAGATGAAGCCTTCGACGCATCGCATAACGCCACGGATGAGAGTGGCCTGGACCTGATCAATCGATTTTCAATGGCCGAGGGCTGGGTCGGCGACCTTGCCAATGGCGTCATCCGCCTTGGCGAATATGCAAAGGCGCTCCACGGTGTGGATGGGCCCGAGTGTGGGCTGCTGAGCATGATGCGGTGTTATGAAACCCAGGACAGGGCACACATCCTGGGACTTTTCGAACAAGCCGCGACGACCTCGTCGTCCTTCTGCTACTCCACGACAATCCATCACGGCGATGGTCGACGCCAGCCTGTGTTCTGCATCGGGGAATCTGCAGGACTGGAGGAACAGGCCGAAGTCGGCACCATGGCCGGCGTCTTTCTTTTTCCTAAGTTCAAGATTTCCGCCGCCGCCCTCGCCCGGCTCGCGTAAGACGTCATCAGCATTACAAGACTACTGTTCACGTTTCTCGAACGAAATGTGCATCGTTGTTTATCTATGCGAGACGATGGAAAAAACGCATCTTGCGGCCACTGCGCATAGCAAGTCCGTTCCATCGTTTCAGGAGAAACACATGTCCTCGACCAATAACGCGCTCATTCTTCTTGCCCGCGTGCTGCTTTCCTTCATGTTCATCATGTCCGGTTTTGGCAAGCTTGCCGATCCGGCCGGCACCGCTGGCATGATCGCCGGCGCCGGTCTCCCGGCAGAAACCGCACTTGCCTACCTCGCCGGCCTCTATGAACTGATCGCTGGCCTCTTCCTGCTCGTCGGCTTCCAGACCCGGATCACCGCCTGGACGGTGGCGCTCTTCTGCGTCTTCACCGGTCTCGTCTTCCACACCGGCACCGTGGCCATCGAAGGCTGGCCGGAAGGCGCGCTCGGCTGGATCAACACGCTGAACCAGATCATGGTCATGAAGAACATCACCCTCGCCGGCGGTTATATTCTTCTCGCCGTCATCGGTGCCGGCGCCTACTCGATCGACGCCCGCCGCGGCGCCGCTTCCGCAATCGCCTGATACACCGTCAAGAACTGTCGGAAGGCCGCCGGAGAACTTCGGCGGCCTCTTCTTGTTTTCGCTTGCCTTTGTGGGATAGTGCCTCGTCAAAAATGATCGGAGAGGCAGACATGACATTCCTACGAACAGCAACCCTGTCGATCGCACTGCTGACGGCGAATGGCGCTGCCATGGCGGCCGACCCGCCGAAGCCGAAACTTGGAGCCGATGCGACACCGATCACGGCCGATCACGCCTATCTCAAAACCGCCGCCGCGCCAGACTACTGGGCAATTTCCCCGTTCTACATCCACCAGCAAACATCGTCGGCATGCTCGCTCGCATCGGTAACGATTGCGGTGAACACACTTCGTGGACTGCCCGCCATGGCGGAGGACACTCTCGTGACCCAGGACAATCTCCTGGAAGCGACCAAGGATGAACGCTGGGCCGAGCAGGCTGCTGACGAGGGCGATGGAGTGACCTTCGCCGACCTCACCGAGGATACCGCCCAGAGTCTGAAAGCATTCAACATTGATGCGAAGGTCGAGGCCGCGCAGCCGACGAAGGACACGACGGCGACACTTGATGCGTTCCGCGCGCTCTTGGCCGCGAACGAGGAATCGGCAAAGGACCTCGTGTTGGTCTATTTCAACCAGGGTGTGGTTACCGGAGACTGGGACGGACCGCACGTGTCGCCGATCGGTGCCTATGATGCCGCGACGGACCGGGTTCTGATCATGGATGTCGATCGCGAATGGTATGTGCCTTACTGGACGAAGACCGAGACTCTCTTCAAGGCTCTCGAGCGCCCTGCTCCGGCCGACCAGGGTGTGCTGACCGGTGAAACAGGCGGCTGGGTCCATATCACGATGAAGTAGGGACAGGTCCGAAGGCTGGCGCGACCGGCAAATTCATACCCTTTGCGCCAGCCACACCGTCGCCCCACCGCAATCAGGATCATTCGCCACGTGATCGACGACGACAAAGCCGTTGTCTTTCAGAAGTGCCCGATATTCTTCCGCCGCCAGGCTCGCGTGATAGAGAGGTTCACCCTCGAATTCACCAATTGCTATGCCGTCGGCGGGACCGGAGGTGAACATCAGCATCGCGCGCGCCGCCGCATGCGTGGCAAAGCGGGCAAACATCGAACGCTGGTCATCCTGCGTGAGGTGAAAGAAGCTGTGCCAGGCGATGAGACCTTGAAAGCGCCGCCCAAGGTCCATCGTTCGCATATCAGTCACCAACCATTCGGAACCCGGCATCCGGCTGCGGCAAAGGTCGATCAGCGTCGGCGAGCTGTCAATGCCGGTGACACGCAGTCCTCGCGCAACAAGATCGGCGGCGATCGGTTCACCGGAACCACACCCGATATCGAGCACCGCAGCATTCGTCGAAAGGCCTTCCGCAAACCGATCGAGCCATTGTTTCTCGAACAGGTTCCGGCCTCTTATGCGATCGAAGGCAACCGCATGTCGCTCGTAAAGGCCAGCGATCCGTTCGGCCTCATCCATCAGAGCACCGACTGTACCGCGCTGACGATCCGCGCCACCGTCGCGTCACCTTCATGCTCCGTCTTGCGGGCTCGAACCAGACAGGCCTCGGATCGAAGGATGACGCTATCGGACAGGATTTTCAGATGGTTTGCCCGGAGCGTCGAGCCGGTGGAGGTGATGTCGACGATGATGTCCGCCTGTCCGGCAGCGGGCGCACCTTCCGTCGCGCCGAGGCTTTCGACGATGCGGTAGAGCTGGATGCCGTGCTGGCGGGAGAAGAACTGCTGCGTCAGACGCCAGTATTTCGTCGCGATGGTCAGGCGGCGGCCATGACGTGTTCGGAAATCCGCCGCCACGTCGCCCAAATCGGCCATGCTGTCGACGTCGAGCCAGATTTCCGGAACGGCAACAACGACGTCGGCATGACCGAAGCCGAGGCGGGCGCAGAACTCCACTCGACCATCCGCATCGGCGAGCCCCTCGCGCACGAGGTCTTCCCCCGTCACGCCGAAATCGACCGTGCCATTACCGATTTCGCGGGAAATCTCAGACGCTGAAAGAAAGGCGATCTCGACATCATCCCAGCCTTCGACGCGACCGCGATAGGATCGGTCATTGCCGACGGCAGCGATCTTCATGCCGGCCTTTTCGAAGACAGCCGTGGCGTCGTCCTTCATCCGGCCCTTTGAAGGGAGTGCGATGGTGATCGTCATGGCGCACTCCTCGCGGTCTCGATACGATCGAGCCAGAGCGAGAAACCGACCGCCGGGATGTGGGTCTCGGCCCCGAGCAAGGTCAGCAGGCGATCGAAGCGACCGCCGCCGGCGAGGATGGCGCTCTGGCCTTCCATCGCGATTTCGAAGACAAGTCCGGTGTAGTAGTCGAGAGGTCGACCGAAGGCAGCGCGATAGACAACCCCCTCGAGATCGACGCCGAGATTGGCGAGCGCCGCAACGCGTTCGTCGAAGCGCGACACCGCGTCGCCCAGCCTCAGACCCGCCGCATCGGCGAAGCCGGAGAGCGCCGCGGATGCTTCCGACAACGGCAGTTCGAGCGAGAGGAACTCGCGCAAAAGCAGAAGTGCAGCGCCATCTAGTCGAGTTTCGGCTAGCGTCAGCTTCTCCTTCAGGCGCTGGGCGATCTCGGTTGGTGAGCGGCTGGCATTGGTCGAATAGCCGGTTTCCTGCATGGTTTTATCGATATGGGCAATGAGTGCCCTTTCGTCACCGCTTGCAAGAAGGGTCGCGACCTGTGGCTCCAGTCCGCTGCCATTCTGCGGCGAGGCGAGCTTCAGCAGCAATTGCTCGATATGATCGGCGTCGCCGAATGCGTGGATGAGCCGCTTGCGCCAGCCTGCCGGCAGGCCGAGCGCGTGGACCACTGCCTCGAACACGCCCTGATCGCCCAGCGTTACCGACAGACGACGGCCTGGAAGGAGGCGCGCCAACACTGCCTGCGCATCTGCAATCGCCCTTGCGTCAGCGGCAGCAACGGCGGGATCGCCGAGATCCTCGATGCCTGCCTGATAGAACTCGTTGGAGCCCTCACGTCGCTGACGGAAAACCTCGCCGAGATAGGCATATCGTTTCGGCGTGCCTGTCGCTGTTTCGATGTGGCGAAGACAGACGGGGATGGTGAATTCCGGGCGCAGGCAGAGGCTGTCGCCGCGCTCGTTTTCCGTGAGGAAGATACGACGACGCAGATCCTCGCCTGCCATGTCGAGGAAGGGGGCGGCCGGCTGGATCACCGGCGTGTCGACGCGTGTGGTGCCACGCGAGCCGAATTCCTGCAAAATGGTGCCAGCGAATTCCGGCATGTCGGTCAGGGGCATTTCAGCCGCCCTTCGCCCGGCGGCGATCTTCCGCCTGGGCGGCGAGGATTTCCCTGACCTTGGCGACTAGTTCCGCCTCGGACACCACCTCCTGCGCGACGCGGGCCTCGCGCCATTCGGCATTGTCGGTGATCTCGCCGGACAGGCGCTTGCCCTCGATCAGGTCCTTGATCTGCACGACACCCTGTTCGCGCTCGTCGCCGCCCTGAATGATGGCGATCGGCGAGCCACGGCGGTCGGCGTATTTCAGCTGGTTGCCGAACTTCTTCCAATTGCCCTGGTACATTTCGGCGCGGATGCCCTCTGCTCGCAGAGCCTGCGTGAAACGCTGGTAACGGCCCATGCTCTCGACATCGCCATCCATGACGGTGACGAGGACCGGACCCTGCACGTCGTCCTGACCGAGCTTGCCGAGGTTCTTCAGGGCCGTCATGAGGCGCGAGACGCCGATCGAGAAGCCCGTGGCCGGGACCGGCTGACCCATGAAGCGCGAGACGAGACCGTCATACCGCCCGCCGCCGCCAACCGAACCGAAGACGACCTTCTCGCCCTTTTCATTGGTGACGTCGAAGGTGAGTTCGGCTTCGTAGACGGGGCCGGTGTAGTATTCCAGGCCGCGGACGACGGACACGTCAATTCGAATTTGATCTTCCTTATATCCGGCCGATCTGAACATTTCGGACATCGACCAGAGTTCGTCATAGCCTTGCTGCAGCGAGTCATTGGACCGCTGGTTAGCTGCTAGAAACGCCAGAACGCGCTGATTACTATGGACTATAGCACCATCTTCGACTGTTTCTGATGGTGAAAAAAACAGCGCATTGGTGACAATTCGAATCTGTTCATCATCGAGTTCAGCACCTTTTGTGAAGTCGCCGGATTCGTCCTTTCGACCTTTGCCCAACAGCAAACGTACGCCTTCAATTCCGAACTTGTCGAACTTATCCATCGCCCGCAGCACACCTAGCCGCCGACCGGCATTCTCCTCTCCACCCAGCCCGATGGCTTCCATCACGCCGTCGAGAACCTTGCGGTTGTTCACCCGGATCACATAGTCGCCGCGCTTGATGCCAAGCGCTTCCAGCGTGTCGGCCATCATCATGCACATTTCGGCATCGGCCTGGACGCCCGGTGCGCCGACGGTATCGGCGTCGAACTGCATGAACTGGCGGAAGCGGCCGGGGCCTGGCTTTTCGTTGCGGAAGACGTAGCCGGCGCGATAGGTGCGGTAGGGCAGCTGGATTTCCTGGAAATTCTCGGCGACGTGACGAGCCATGGGGGCGGTCAGATCGTAGCGCAGCGACATCCACTGATCGTCGTCGTCCTGCAGCGAAAAGACGCCCTCGTTCGGGCGGTCCGAGTCGGGCAGGAACTTGCCGAGCGCGTCGGTGTATTCGAAAAGCGGGGTCTCGATCGGGTCGAAGCCGTAGCGCTCGTAGACCTCGCGGATCTTCTCCATCATCTCCGCGGCGGCCCTGATATCGGCGGCCTCGCGATCCACGAAACCACGCGGCAGGCGGGCCTTCAGCTTCTGGGGCTTCTTGTTCTTGTCGCTCATGATGCGGGCACCGGATTTCTTGTGATTTTCAGGTGCCGGTGTCTTAGAGGATCAAGGTTTTGGCGGCAAGGGGCGGAACACTTGCGAAGGCTGGAACAGGCTTCAAACGGGTGATATGTTCACCCTCTAAAACGAGGGGGCCTGCCGTTGAAGAAGCAGATGACGATCGAGATGACGGAAGAGATGCGCGCCGCGCTCGAGCAGCAGGCGGCCGACGCGGGCCTCAGCCTCCAAGCCTATCTCAGCGACATGGTGATCACCCGCGCCGCGCGCGAGCCTGATGCATCCGCGCCTGTCGACGGCGAAAGCCCCGACGCGCCAAACGACGCCCGGACGCAATAGTCGCCTTTTGCAGACATAAAAATCCATGATCCTCGAAGTCCTGAATTATGCGGCGACATGGCCGCTGACCACGCCCGCGCATCGCGGTGCGATCCGCTATTCCGTAAACCTCTGGTCCCGCGCGAACCGTTGCGCGAAGGCGTGGCGCGGGCACGAAGACCAGACGAAGGCGACGATCCTTGCCGCCGCCGCGACGTTGAAGCAGAGGCGAACGGCGGTCGTGCTCGGCTCCGGCTTGCTGCGCGACGTGCCGATCCGCGAATTGTCGCAGATCTTCGACACGGTGGTGCTGGTCGACCTCGTGCATCTCGCCAGCGTGCGGTTCAGGCTTCGGCGACAGCGGCTGCATAACGTGCGATTGATCGAACGCGATGTTTCGGGTTTCGATGCGGGCAGCGGCGTGCAGGATCCGGAACCGCTCGCCTTCCTGCGGCAGGTTCCCTATCTCGACTTCGTCGTTTCGGCCAATCTCGCCTCGCAGATGGGCATGGCGGTGAAACGGCGGATGGAACAGACCGGCGAAGACTGGGCCGACCCTGCCAGGGAACTCGTTTCGGCGCATGTCAAAGGGATGCAAAACCTGCCCTGCGCGACCTGCCTCGTGACGGACATATCGTATGCTGTCATCGACCGTACGGGGCATCTGCACGAGGCATTCGACCTGCTGTTCGGTGTCGTCCCGCCTTATCATAGCGCGCAATGGGAATGGCCGGTGGCGCCACTCGGCGAGGAGAGCGGCGACTACAAGATCGTGCACACCGTCATCGCCGCGACGAACACCACGATGTGACCAAACGCCGCCTGACTTTGGACAAGAAGGCGGATAAAGTCGACGCCATGACAGCGATGATCCGCCTCCTGCTGGTCCTTTCGGCGCTCGCCTACGGCGCCATGCCGTTCACCGGCATGGTTGGCGTGGCGTCGGCCGCCGTTATGGCCGAACTGCCGGCAGGCACGATGGAGGCGGATTGTCCCCACTCCGCTGTGCACACAGCCGACCAGTCGGTGATGAACGATAATACCGAGCACGCTCCAGCGAAAATCCTGAAGCTGACGGCCCATTGCACGGCTTGCCTGACCTTGCCGGCGGAGTTCCGTTCGCCCCTGCCGGGCAAAGCCGCCCGTGCCGCCGAAGCCGCGCGGAACTCCATCCGCCTCGTTTCGCTTACACGGGCACCGCTCGATCCTCCTCCCCGTTACTGACGCGACCGAATGCAACCGCCGGAAAGCCGGCAGAGTTTAAATTCTGTCCCGTTCAGAAAGGGAAACATCATGTCCTTGAAGACACTTCTCGCCGCGACCGTCATCGCCGTCGCTGGCATCACGATCGCCCATGCCCAGGAGGCCACCGATCACAGCGGCCATGCCGCAATGGATCATTCGGACGACGCGACGCCTTCTACCAAGGCCTTCGAAGAGGCCAATGCGCGCATGCATACCGACATGGCGATTGCCTACAGCGGCAACGCCGATGTCGATTTCGTGCGTGGCATGATCCCGCACCATCAGGGCGCCATCGACATGGCGCGGATCGTGCTGGAACACGGCAAAGACCCGGAGATCCGAAAGCTTGCCGAAGAGGTGATCGCTGCGCAGGAAGGCGAAATCGCCTTCATGCGGGACTGGCTGGCGAAGAACGGCCAGCAGTAGCCGCAAGTCTCACGAAGAAAGCCGCACCGGTCCGCCGGTGCGGCCCGTTTCGATCAGCGCGTCGATCAGGCGGTGCACCTTGAGCGCCTCCTCGCCGGTGACCCTCGGCTCGCGGTTCCTCCGGATCGCATCGACGAAATCCGCCATCACAGCGCGATGATAGTCATGCGGAAACGCCATCGGGTCGGCGCCGGTGCCGCCGGCCGAGCGGTCGGGTTCAATCGTAATCCGGCGGCCGTCCTGCAACTGCACTAAGAGTTCCGTTCCCCGCAGCACGGCGGTGCCCTTCTCGCAGGTCAGGATGATTTCTTCGGCGAAACCCGGAAAGGCGGCCGTGGTCGCGTCGATCGTGCCAATGGCGCCATTTTCGAAACGCACGGTGGCGCAGACCATGTCTTCCGTCTCCATGCGATGCACCGGCGTCGTGACCGCGAAACCGGTTACGTCGCTGATGGGTCCCGCCAAGCTCAGCATCAGATCCAGCGTATGGATACCTTGCGACATCAGCACACCGCCGCCATCGCGCGCGAAGGTTCCACGGCCGGGTTCATCGTAGTAGCCCTGTGGACGCCAGAGCCGGATGATGGTGGAGCAACCGACAATCGCTCCGAGATCGCCGTCGCGGATCAGTTTCGCCAGCGTCTCCCCCGCCGGGCGGAACCGGTGCTGCAGCACCACGCCAAGCTTGACGCCAGCCTCTCGGCAGACCGCCACCAATTTTTCCGTGCGGCCCGTGGTGATGTCGAGCGGCTTTTCCAGAAGCACGTGCTTGCCGGCGCGGGCGAAGCGCTCGACCAGTTCGCCATGCGTATTGGCCGGAGTCAGGATAGCGACGGCGTCGACGCTATCATCCGCGAGGATCGTTTCGATGTCGTCGCAAAGCGGAAACGGAAATTTCTCGCCGAAGGCCCGCCGCCGCGCCTCGCTCGGGCTGAAGGCGTAGGCGACCTCGACTTTGCCGGAGAGATCCATCAGCCCCCGAGCGTGGGGAGTGACGGCCATACCGAGGCCGACCAGCGCAATCCGCGTTTTCGTCACGTGCGACATCCTTTCCGCGTTTGGCACCGCGAGGACGACAGCGACGGCATTATCGCCTCGACCCTCCAAACGGTCGTCGGGCGGCATCATGCAGAGCGTGGTCCGCATTGCAAGGCTAACAGGTCAGACCTTCATCGTGGCGTCGGTAAGGGAAAGACAGAGTTCCGTCAGCACCAGCGCGGCCTTGCTGACGCGGCGCTCCTTGTGACGCAGGAGCGAAAACTGCCTCGCCGGGAGCGCAATGTTCGCCCTGACGAGATGCCCTTCAAGCAACAGCGTTTCCGCCGAGATGCGGGAAACGGCAGCCGCGCAGCCACTGGTCCGGACAGCCGACAGGACCGCCTCATTGGACGGAAGTTCCAGTACGATCACCAACCGGGCGCGGTCGATGCCGTTCGTGGCGAGGGCATCCTCGAAGACGGCGCGCGTACCGGAACCCGCCTCGCGCATGACCCAGCGTCCGCTCTCCGCCAGATCCCCGAATTCAAGCGCCTGTCCGGTCGCCCAGGGGTGATCCGGCGCCACGACCACGACGACTTCATCGTCGGCGACCCGCGTCACGGAAAGCGCCGGCTCGTCGACCGGTCCCTCGACAAAACCCAGATCGGCTTCGCCATCGAGGACGGCACGCGTCACGGTCGCCGTATTGCCGGTCGTTAGGGCGAGGTTGATACCGGGATGATCGGCATGGAAGCGCATGAGCATTGGCGGCAACCAGTAGCTTGCCACCGTCTGGCTGGCCCGGACGGCGAGCGAGCCGCGGGCAAGGCCACCCATTTCAGCCAGCATGAGCTCGGCTGCCTTGGCACGCGCCAAAACCGCACGGGCCTCCGGCAGGAAGGCGCGCCCTTCCCGCGTCAGTTCGATTCGGCGCCCGATACGATTGAACAGCGTCACCCGATAGAAGGCTTCAAGCTTGCGGATCGCGGAACTGACGGCCGATGGCGTCAGATGGATTGCATCCGCGGCACGCGTCAGATGCTCGCGTTCAGCCACGGCGATGAAGATGGCAAGTTGTTCAAAAGTCATGAGGCGACATCATTCGATTTTATCGAACGAATACTGACATACTATTCGATGGAAAGCCACATGAGGGTATGGGAAATGCGGATGGACAACGGATCATCCTCGATGCCCCAACTTTCCCAATCCATCCGTCACCTGCCCGGCATTGCCCTCAGCCTCCTCGTCACACTCGCGGCGGTCATGCTGGAAAAGCTTGAGTTCAGCGTATTCGGCCACAGCTGGCTTGAAAGCCTGGTGCTGGCGATTGTGGTCGGGACGCTGGTTCGCTCGACATTCAGTCTTCACCGACGCTTCGATCCCGGCATCGACTTTTCCGCCCGTATCCTGCTGGAATGCGCGGTGGTCCTGCTCGGCGCATCGATCAGCCTCGAAGCCTTGGGCCGCGCCGGCGCCTGGCTGGTCGCGGGTATCGCGCTCACCGTCGTCGTCTCGATCCTGCTCAGCTATTGGGTCGGCCGTGCTGTCGGCTTGCCGCCCAAGCTCGCGACGCTGATCGCCTGCGGCAATTCCATCTGCGGCAATTCGGCAATCGCTGCAACGGCGCCGGTGATCGATGCGAAACCCGACGATGTGGCGGCTTCGATCGCCTTTACCGCCGTTCTGGGCGTGGCGGTCGTGCTCGGCATGCCTGTTCTCAACACCGTCGCCGGCCTCTCCGACATCCAGTACGGCACCTTTGCAGGCCTGACGGTCTATGCCGTGCCGCAGGTTCTCGCCGCGACCGCACCGATCGGTATCGCGAGTATCCAGACCGGAACCCTGGTGAAGCTGATCCGTGTGCTTATGCTCGGACCCGTGATCTTCGCGCTCGGCCTCATTCACGGCGGGAGACATCAGCGACCCTCGCTCAGGCACATGGTACCATGGTTCATTGTCGGCTTCGCATTGCTCATGGCAATGCGGTCGCTCGACCTCATTCCGCCGATGGCGCTTGCACCGTTGGCAGAGGCATCCGGCATGCTCACGATCGTGGCGATGGCGGCGCTGGGGCTTTCGGTCGATATCCGCCATACGGCACGAGCCGGCGGTCGCGTGATGCTGGCTGCGGTGATCTCGCTGCTGGTGCTCGGCGGATTGAGCCTTATCCTCATCGCAGTGCTCGGAATACCGTGACGGCCTTCCCTTCGCCGCAACCGCCTCCTATGGTTCGCAGAACGCGACAAGACAGGACGGATCGTCCGATGAGCAAGCATCCCATCACCGTTGTCGGTTTCGACGCCGACGACACGCTTTGGCAGAACGAACAGTATTACCGGCTGACCGAGGAGCATTTCCGCTCGCTTCTCGCAGACTTTGCCGAGGGCGAGCATGTGTCCGAACGGCTTTTGGAGGCGGAGAAGCGTAACCTCAGCCACTACGGATTTGGCATCAAGGGCTTCACGCTTTCGATGATAGAGACGGCGCTTGAGATTACGGAAGGGCGGGTGCCGACGAAAGTTGTTGCCGATATCCTGTCGATCGGCCGCGAACTGCTCAACCATCCCGTCGAATGCCTGCCGCATGCGCGAGACGCGCTCGAAGCGCTTGTCGGAAAACATTTCCTCGTGCTGATCACCAAGGGCGACCTGTTCGATCAGGAGCGCAAGCTGGCGCAGTCGGGGCTCGGCGACTATTTCGACGCGGTCGAGATCGTGTCCGACAAGTCTGCAACCACCTACCGCCGGATCTTCGGCAAAAACGGCGAGGGACCGGAGCGGGCGATGATGATCGGCAATTCGCTGAAGTCGGATGTCGTGCCGGCGATCGCCGCCGGCGCCTGGGGCGTGTTCGTGCCGCACGAACTGACCTGGGTGTTGGAGCATGTGGACAAACCCGCCGATGCGCCCCGTTTTCGGGAGATCGGCCATCTGGGTGAACTGCCCGACCTGATCGAACAGCTTCGCTAACTATCGTCAAAGAGGGGGAGACATGCGCACGTTCGATGAGTTGTGGGCGATGGCGGTTGAGCGCAAGGGTGCCGCCGAGTTGGAAGCGACGCTGCAGTTTCCAAAGCCGAGGACAGAGATCACCGCCACGCCGGACGACCGTTTCCTGGCCCTGATGACCAAGTGCATCTTCCAGTCCGGATTCAACTGGAAGGTCGTGGACGCCATGTGGCCGGGGTTCGAGGCGGCCTTCGACGGCTTCGATATCGGCCGCTGCGCCATGCTGCACGACGAGGATTTCGAGCGGCTCGTTTCCGACAGCCGGATCGTGCGGCATGGTCCGAAGATCAGGGCGGTTCAGGAGAACGCACGGTTCATCGCGGATATCGCGACGGAACATGGAAGCGCCGGCAGGTTCTTCGCCGATTGGCCGGCGGAGAACTATGTTGGACTGCTGGATCTCCTGAAAAAGCGCGGCGCCAGGCTGGGCGGCAATACAGGGCAGTATTTCCTGCGGTTCTCCGGCCTGGAGAGTTTCATCCTGTCGCAAAGCGTCGTGAACCGCTTGATCGCGGAAGGCGTGGTCGATAAGGTCCCGAGTTCGGCGCGGGACATGGCGGCGGTTCAGCAGGCCTTCAACACGTGGCGAAGCCAGTCAGGCCGGTCGCTGACCGAAATCAGTCGCGTGCTGGCGGTCACGATCGATTAGGTCAGGGCCGTTTGAAGGCGCGACGCATATCCTCGACCTTGTCGCGGCAGCAGCAGCCCTCGATATGGTCGTTGACTAGGCCCATGGCCTGCATGAAGGCATAGATGGTAGTCGGGCCGACAAAGGTCCAGCCACGCTTCTTCAGGTCCTTCGACAGGCGCACGGAGGTCGGCGAGGTCGGGTTTGCCTTCAGCGTCGCGTAGTCCATTGTCGGGGGGCGTTCCGAGGCCGGCGGTTCGAAACTCCAGAAATAACGCGCCAGCGAGCCGAATTCCGCCACCAGATCGACAGCGCGGCGGGCATTGTTGATGGTCGAGACGATCTTGCCGCGATGGCGGACGATGCCTGCATCGGCGAGACAACGGGCGATATCATCATCGCCGAAGACCGCAACCTTGCGGAAATCGAAGCCGGCAAAGGCATCCCGGAACGCCTCGCGCTTCCGGAGGATTGTCAGCCACGAGAGACCGGACTGGAAACCTTCGAGGCAGATCTTCTCGAACAGGCGATGATCGTCGGTGACTGGACGGCCCCACTCCTCGTCGTGATAGCGCCGGTAATCCTCCAGCCCGCCGTGCCAGAAGCAGCGGGAAAGACCGTCTTCGCCGGTGATCAGGCCGTCGGTGTGCATCGGGATGATTCTCCGTCTTGGTCGGAGGCGTTTACCATTTGTTCACCGGATTTCAAAACCGGGCGCTAACCCTGACGAAAGGTTTACGGGATCGGCAGCCTTTTCATGAGCCTCTCTTTACCAAATGGGCAGGTGCATGATGCCAGCATCGCGGGGATGGAGCGCCGTGCTCCCCGTTCTTCGGTTGATAGTAGCGAGTAGATCCGATGATGAAGACATCCCTGCTTCTGGCAGCCGGCCTGGTGCTGGCGACGTTGCATCCGGCCACGGCCAATGACCGCTATCAGCAGCGGCCACCCGTGATCGTCAGTCCCGATCTCAGCGCGCCCTGGGTAATGCAACTTGGCGGTGCCGACGTTCGACCGCGGGTCTACGCGCGGCCGGCGGCGCCCCAACCGCGATCGCCTGCCGGCCAGATCTTGCGGGGCCAGCAGCAGATGCAGCCGGTCGCGGTGCGGCCGAACAATCCCGTCAGGACACAGATCGAACCGCAGTTCCTGCCGCAGATCGTCGCCTACGACACAGCCCAGAAACCGGGCACGATCGTGATCGATACGAACAACCGTTTCCTTTATCTCGTGATGGAGGGCGGACAGGCACGCCGCTACGGCGTTGGGGTCGGCAAACCTGGCTTCGAATGGGCCGGGACGCATAAGGTCACGGCGAAGCGCGAATGGCCGAGCTGGGTGCCGCCGAAGGAAATGATCGCTCGAGAAGCTGCCAAGGGCCATTACCTTCCGGCACGCATGGAAGGCGGCCCCGAAAACCCGCTCGGCGCGCGTGCCATGTATCTCGGCTCAACGCTCTACCGTATCCACGGCACTAATGCGCCATGGACGATCGGCTCGGGTGTTTCCTCCGGCTGCATTCGCATGCGCAACGAGGACGTCGTCGACCTCTACGAGCGCGTGAACGTCGGAACCAAGGTCATCGTGATCTGAATTGCCAATGATTGATCTTCCGGCATAACTTTACTGCCGGAAGATCTTCAATTCCGCTTTACCGTGACGGCTCGGCCTTGAATTGCGGCGAAACTTGGGTAAACCTCTCGCCCCTGAGGATTGAGAGGGATTATCATGTCGAAATACGTCAATGCCGCGGCCGCTGCTGCCTTGGCCATTACCAGCGTCATGACGCCGGTATCCGCACACGCGTTTACAAATGCCGGGAACGCCGTGCCTGCGGACAGCCGCAACGACGTGGTCTTGGTCGCCCAGAAGAAGCAGGTGGCTGAAAAGTACAAGCGGCGCGTGGTGCATCTCGTGACGGACGAAAAACCCGGCACAATCATCATCGATACCAACAACAAGTTTCTCTACTACGTCGAAGGCAAGAACCGCGCGACCCGCTATGGCGTCGGCGTCGGTCGCGACGGCTTCGGCTGGTCGGGCGTGGTGAAGATCGGCCGAAAGGCGGAATGGCCGGAATGGCGCCCGCCGGCATCGATGCGCGCCCGCGAAGCCGCCAAGGGCCATATCCTGCCGATCGTCCAAAAGGGCGGCCCGGACAATCCCCTCGGCGCACGCGCGATGTACCTCTACAAGGGCGGACGCGACACGATCTTCCGCATTCACGGGACAAACCAGCCCTGGACCATCGGTCAGAACATGTCGTCCGGATGCATTCGCATGATGAACAAGGACGTGGAGCATCTCTATGCTCGTGCCGATGTCGGCACCAAGGTCATCGTGGTCGGACCCGGAAACCGCCAGGGCGAAGTAAGCTTCCAGGACAAGGGCATCGACATTCTGCGCACGATGTTCGGCGGTTGACCGCACCCAATCAGCTCATCTGGCCGGACAGCGGAAGCCGCGTCCGGCCATTTTTTGTTGTTCGAGCCTGTCACAAAGGCAGACAAATAACCGATACAAAAGGCCTGTAAGGTGCGCCGCATATATTCAAGCGCGGACACCTTTCATGATTCAGAAGCCTGCCCTGACACTCATCGGGATCTACCTCGCCGTTTTCATGGCAGCACTGCCAGCAAAAGCGGAAATGGCTGTTTCGATCTATGGCGGCTTTCAGTCGGCGCCGCACAGCGAGGTCGAGGTTTCGGACGAGCCGGACTTCACGGCGGGCTGGGAGGGCAAGTCGTTTTCGATGCCGCCCTATTACGGCGCAAGGGCGACATGGTGGCTGGAGGATTTCGGCCGACCCAATCTCGGCCTGTCGATCGACTACACCCATGCCAAGGTTTACGCGGACGACGAGACGCTTGCCGAGAGCGGCTGGGACCATTTCGAATTCACCGACGGTATCAATCTTCTGACCGTCAATGCTCTCTATCGTTTTCCGATTGAGGGGTCGAGATTCGTGCCCTATGTCGGCGCTGGCGCCGGCGTCAACATTCCGCATGTCGAGGTAACGCGTAACGGCAACGAGACCAGCGAGTACCAGATCGGTGGACCGACAATCCAGACGCAGGCCGGCGTTGCCTACAGGTTCACGGATGCATGGTCCGCATTCGTGGAGTACAAGGGCAATTATTCCTGGGTCGATGCCGAGATCGACAGCGGCGCGACATTGAAGACCCGCATCCTCACGAACGCGGTCAACGCCGGGCTCACATACAGTTGGTGATCAGCGGACCTGACAGAGAAGCTGGCCCTTCAGGGCGGCGTCCGTACCGGACTGCGGTTTCGCCTGGGGGTCCAATACCATCGAATAGGATCCTGAGAAGCGTATGCGGCCGATATCGGCCTGGCGGTTGCCGAGATCAATATCCAGCGTCAACAACGGCTTGCCGAAACGACTTTCGGAGGACAGGCGAAGCTTCACGTCGTCGCCCTCGCCCCAGTATCGCCGCATCATCGATCCGTTGAAACGCATTGCCCTGTGGTCACCCGGCATCGCCGCCTGCTTCAGCAACATAGCTCCGCGAAATCGCACGGGTTCCTTGTCCTTGTCATCGGATAGCATGGTCTCCACCGACAACTTCAACCACTTGTCGTCAGTCGCGCAATAGACCAGATCAGCGGCGGCGACAGCCGGCCACAGGGCGAGAACGATCGCGCCGAATGCCGCTAGACGTCCGTTCATGTCGCACCTCCTCCAGGTGGCAAGTCGAATGCCCTCAAGCGACGACTGTATCGGGAAATTCTTAATTTCTAACTTAGCGACCGAGCGGGCAATCGTATCACGGTGGGACAGGTCACCGGTCGGCCAGCGCCCCCGGCCGTTCGCCGCCATAGGCCCAGTCCAGCAACTCGACCGTGTGGACGATTGGAATGGCGGTGCCGCTCGCGATCTGGGTGATGCAGCCGATATTTCCGGCGGCGATGACGTCCGCCTTCGTCGCCTCGATGTTCTTGACCTTGCGGGCTTTCAACGTGGCAGAGATGTCCGGCTGGAGGATATTGTAGGTGCCGGCCGACCCGCAACAGAGGTGCCCTTCCGCCGGGTCCTTCACCGCAAAGCCCGCATTCTTCAGAAGGAGCTTCGGCGGCATGGTGATCTTCTGGCCGTGCTGCATCGAGCAGGCGGAATGATAGGCGACCGTCAGACCCTTCTTCTCCTGAGGCGGCAGATCGAGCGAAACGAGGTATTCTGTCACGTCCTTCGCAAGCGCCGAGACTCGGGCGGCCTTGTCAGCATAGGCCGGGTCGAGGCGCAGCATATGTGCATAGTCCTTGATCGTCGTACCGCAACCGGACGCGGTGATAATGATCGCGTCGAGGCCGCCGTTTCGCACCTCCCGCATCCAGACATCGACGTTACGACGAGCGGCCTGCAGCGACTGCTCCTCGCGGCCCATATGGTGGACCAGCGCACCGCAACAACCCTCACCCTCGGGCACGACCACCTCGACGCCGAGCCGCGTCAGCAGACGGATGGTTGCCTCGTTGATCCTGGGGTCGAGCACAGGCTGGGCGCAACCGGTGAGGATGGCGACCCGACCGCGCCTTGCGGTCGTTGGGGTGTGCGTTGCCGGACGGGCGAAAGACGACGACGCCGGTATCCTCGCCGGGGCCAACTCCAGCATTGCGCCAAACGGCTTCAGCGGTGAGATCGATTTGAAGATGCCCGCGAACGGACGACCGAGTTTCGCAAGCGTCAGGGCCGCGCGGAACCGTGCAGGATACGGAAGCACCAGCGCCAGGATGTTACGCGTCAGCCGGTTCATGAACGGCCGGCGATAGGTCTTTTCGATGTGGATGCGGGCGTGGTCGACCAGATGCATGTAATCGACGCCGGAGGGACAGGTCGTCGTGCAGGCGAGACAGGAGAGGCAGCGATCTATATGGGTGACCGTATCCTTGTCGGCAGGTCGGTCGTTCTCCAGCATGTCCTTGATCAGGTAGATACGGCCACGAGGGCTGTCGAGCTCGTTGCCGAGCGTCACATAGGTCGGACAGGTGGCCGTGCAGAAACCGCAATGCACGCACTTGCGCAGAATACCCTCGGCCTCCGCCACATGCGGATCGGTGAGCTGCTCGGCGGTGAAATTGGTTTGCACGATGGTACTCCAGTTGCGAGGTCTCGACCTCAGACGATCCAGCCCTCGGGGTTGCTGATCGGCTCCTCGCGACCAGCCTTTTGAAGCCCGATGACGACACGGACGATGAACCAGACGAGCGTGGCGATGAAGCCGAGCACGCCGATGACGATGAAGCTCAGCACCAGCGAAATCAGCGAGTAGAGAAGCCCGATCCAGAAGGTGCGGATCGCCCAGGTGTAGTGCGTCTCGACCCAGCCGCCGAGCTTGCCCCGATTGATATAGGCAATGACGACGCCGACGATCGAGCTGACGCCGAGCACGAGGCTGGCGATATAGAGACCGTAGACGAGCTGGACATTGAGCTTGCCGGGTTCCAACCAGCTCTGCTCGGGACGCTGCGGGATCTGCGAGTACGGGTCGGTCACGCTGCTTCTCCTCTTGCCATGCGGCCGGGGTTGAAGATGCCCGCCGGGTCAAATTTTTCTCTCAATCGCTCCGTGAGAGCGGCTACGGCCGGGGTCAGCGGCTGGAAAACGGATGTTGCTTCGCGCACATGCGCCGGAGCCCTGACAAGCGTGGCGTGGCCGCCGCCGAGCGCCTTGACGTAACGCCGGACGAGGTCCGCCTCGGGGTCGGCTTCCATACGCATCCACACGAGACCGCCCTGCCAATCGTAAAAGGCATCGACGCCCGCTTCCAGCCGCAGGGCCGCGACGAGCTTTTCGCCTTCCGTTGGGGCCACCGAGACGCGCCAGAGCGGGCGCATAGTACCATCGGCATAGGGTGCAACGTCGCGAATCTGCGACCACAGTTCGGCGGTCTGGTCAGGACCAAGACGTTCGGCGGAACCAAAGCCATTCATCGCGGCGGTCAGCTTCTCCATTCGCAGCGAAACCGAGGCGTCGAGCCCTTCGATGCGAAGCACGGTCGCGGGACCGTCGGGCAACTGGCCGCTGATGAAACGACCCCTGACGCTTTCCGGCAGGTGAGCAGCGCCGGACACTTCGAGCGGCAGCGCCATGGCCGCGGCCATCGCTTTTGTCGCCAGCTCGTCATCGAGACCCGATAGTACCAGCGTCTCGGCGCGGCGAGGACGCGGAAGGACCTTGAAGGTCACTTCGGTCAAAAAACCCAGCGTGCCATGCGATCCGGCGAGCAGCTTGACGAGATCCAGGCCTGTAACGTTCTTCATCACCCGGCCACCGGCCTTGACCGCCTCACCACGACCATTGACGAAACGTACGCCAAGCAGGTGATCACGCGCGGCACCGACAGACAGACGGCGGGGTCCGGAGGCATTGGTGGAAAACAGTCCACCGACGGTGGGCTCGCCTGTTGTCCCCATGATGCCGCGATGGTCGATCGGTTCGAAGGCCATCATCTGGCCGTTCTGGGCCAAGGCCGCCTCGATCTCGGCAATCGTGGTGCCAGCGCGAGCGGTGATGACCATTTCGGCCGGGTTGTAGGCGACGATGCCCGTCAGGCCGGCAGAGGAAATCGCCGCATCGGCTCGGACCGTGTTTCCCAGCCCACCCCGAGTGCCACCGCCGACGATTTCCAGCGGCATGTGTTTGTCGGCGTGCGCGCGGATGATATCGGCGGCTTCGGCTTCCGTGTTCGGCGACAGCATCAGCCTCTCCCCTCGAGCGGAAACACCTTCGACGGGTTGAGGATCCAGTCGGCATCGAAGGCTGCCCGGGCGGCCATCTGCTGAGCCAGGTCGGCGTCAGTATACTGATGGCGCATCAGGTCTCGCTTCTCGATGCCGACACCATGCTCGCCGGTCAGGCAGCCGCCAGCATCCACGCAGAGCCTTAGAATATCCATACCGGCGGCCTCGGCCTTCGCCGCGTCCTCGGGGTCATTGATATTGTAGAGGATCAACGGATGCATGTTGCCATCGCCGGCGTGGAAGACGTTGGCGCAACGCAGGCCATAGCGCCTTACAATTTCCTCGGTCTTGCGCAGCACATAGGACAATTGCCCGAGCGGAACGGTGCCATCCATGCAGATATAGTCGGCTATGCGTCCCGTCGCCCCGAAAGCGGATTTGCGCCCCTTCCAGATCAGCGCCGCCTCGGTTGCCGACTGGCTTTCGCGGACAGTCCTGACGCCATGGCGCTTGGCGATCTCGACGACGCTTGCGAGCATCGCCTCCATCTCCTCTTCTGAGCCCTCGACTTCGACGATCAGCAAGGCTTCAACGTCGAGAGGATAGCCGGCCTTGGCGAAGGCCTCGCAGATTTCGATGGCGGGCTTGTCCATGAACTCAATGGCAACAGGGACAATTCCGGCGCCGATAACGTCGGCAACGCAGGCACCGGCAGCCTCGGAGCTGTCGAAACCGAAAAGCACGGGCCTTGCCCCCTCGGGCTTGGCGAGCAGGCGGACCGTCGCCTCGGTGACGATGCCGAGTTGGCCCTCGGAGCCGCAGACGAGACCAAGCAGGTCAAGCCCCTCGGCATCGAGGGCCTTGCCGCCGAGCTCGATGATCGTGCCGTCGACCAGCACCATCTTCACGCCCAGGAGGTTGTTGGTCGTAACCCCATATTTCAGACAGTGCGCGCCGCCAGAATTCATGCCGATATTGCCACCGATGGTGCAGGCGAGCTGCGACGATGGGTCAGGTGCGTAAAAGAAACCATCGGCGGACACCGCCTCGGAAATCGACAGGTTGGTGACACCGGCTTGAACCGTTGCACATCGATTGGCGTAGTCGACCTCAAGAATGCGAGTCATCGCAGACAACCCGATCACGACCGCATCCTCCTGCGGTATCGCGCCGCCGGAAAGGGAGGTGCCGGCTCCGCGCGGCACGACCGGGATTCCATACTTGTGGCAATAACGCATGACCCCCGCCACCTGTGCCGTGGTCTCCGGCAGCGCGACCGCCAGAGGTCGACGCCGATAGGCGAGAAATCCATCGGTCTCAAACGGCACGAGCTCGAAAGGCTCGTGGATCAAGCGCTCGGGCGGCAGGAGATCGGCAAGGTCGGCAACGATTTCGGCCCGCCGCGACAGGATCGTCGGATCGGGATCGATGAACGCTATCGCTTCCGTCATGAAGGCCTCCCCTTTTGATAAAGGCATACACGATGCGGCCACACACCCGCAATTGGTATTATTTCTTTACCACTTCACCCGCGAAGGCGCAAATGGTATAAACTTATGACGATTTCGGAAAGAATAGCTCATGACCAATCTCGGCGATCTGGAAGTCTTTGCCCGTGTGATCTCGACAGGCAGCATGTCGACTGCTGCACGCGCGCTGAACTTGTCGCCCGCGGTCGTCTCCAAACGCATCAAGCGACTTGAGGATCGACTGGGCACTCGCCTGCTGCAGCGAACGACGCGGCAGATTTCCCTTACCGAAGCTGGACAGGGCTTTCATGAACGCGTGCTGGCGGTGCTGGCTGGTCTGGAAGAGGCGGAAGCCTTCGCCGCCGGTCGTTCCTCGGAGGTGCGCGGAACACTGAAAATCTCCGCGCCCACCTCGTTCGGGCGCATGCATATCGCGCCGCATCTTATCCGCTTCATGGAGACCCATCCAGAGCTCGCTATCAACCTCGTGCTTTCGGACGACTTCACCGACATCGTCGGCGGCGGTTTCGACCTTGCGATCCGGATCGCCGAACTCACCGACTCCAGCCTTGTCGCCCGGCGTCTGGCGCCCGTCCGACGCGTTCTGTGCGCCGCGCCCGGATACATCGAACGATATGGTGTTCCGAAGGCGATCGAGGATTTGAAACACCATCGGTGCCTGCCGGCCCACAACCAGGATTCATGGCGCCTCAAGGGACCGGAGGGCATGATCAACATTCGCCCCGAGGGCATGCTTGTCACCAATTCCAGTGAGGTGATACGAGAGGCCGTCATATCCGGCCTCGGGATTGCGTTGCGCTCGACATGGGATGTCGGCCCCGAACTGAGGGGCGGCAGGCTGGTTCAGGTCCTGCCGGACTATGAAGGTTCATCGAATGTCCAGCTCTCCGCCGTCTATCCGAGCCGGCAATTTCTACCGGCAAAAGTGCGTCTCTTCATCGACTTCCTCGCCGACCTTTATGGCCCTACCCCCTACTGGGAACGCTGAGACCGATTTCCGCCACGGGCTGTCAGGTAGGCGCGCGGCGAGGCGCCGAGAACCCGCTTGAACATGGTGATGAAGGCCCCAATGCTGTCGTAACCCATATCGAGCGCAACACCGGTAACCGGTTCGCCGGCAGCCAGACGCGGCAGGGCGGAAAAGACCGACGCCTGTTGCCGCCATGTGGAGAGACTGAGTCCCGTCTGTCGCCGAAACGCACGGGTGAAGGATCGCCGACTCATCGAGAGTTCAGCCGCCCAATGCTCGATCGATACATCGGGAGAGGGTGCCGCCATAAAGCGGCGGCAAAGGGCGGCGAAGCGCGGATCGGCAGGAAAGGGCAAACCGAGCGGCACCTGCGGCAGCGTTGGAATGACGTGCAACAGCAGCGGTGTTACCAGTTCGAGCCGTCCCGGAACATCATCCTCCGGCGCGGGCTCGACGGCGGCGACGAGCAGCTCATGCGCGAGGTCGGTCACGTTCATGACCCGGAAGGCGTCCGGCAGGCCCGGCACGATATCGGCGGCGAGGTAAAGCGACAGCATCTTCACATCCACCAGCATCTCCACCGCATGCTCCACATGGGGCGGAATCCACAGCGCATGCTCGGGCGGGATCATCCATCGTCCCTCCCTCGTCGAGACGATCACCACGCCTTCGCTGGCATAGAGCAGTTGAGCGCGATTGTGGTTGTGCGCAGGCACCTGATGACCAGCGGCGTAGCGGCGCGCCATCGACTTCACCGGTAGATTGGCACCGTCGATGTCCCTCAGGCTGTGCAGAAACTCGAAATCCATCTGCGCGCTCCCGGCTTGGCCCACTTGCAAAACAACTGGACCAAATCACGAAAGCCGCCGGACGACAACCGACCTATGACATGACGAAAAACAAATCGAGGAAACATCTCCGTGAGCAATACGACGATGAGCGTGGGTGCCCCTGGGGCAGAGGACACTGTCTTCCGTATCATCATGGCGATTAGCATCTGCCATATGCTCAATGATACGATGCAGTCTCTGATCCCGGCGCTCTACCCGATGATCAAAGACAGCTACGCGCTCGACTTCACGCAGATCGGCCTGCTCGGGTTCGTGTTCCAGGTGACGGCCTCGCTCCTGCAGCCGCTAGTCGGCATGTACACCGACAAGCGTCCTCTACCCTATTCGCTAGCCGCCGGAATGGCCTCGACGCTCACTGGCCTCGTGCTGCTTGCCTATGCACACAGCTACTGGATGCTGCTTCTGGGCGCCGGCGTCGTCGGTCTGGGCTCATCAATCTTCCATCCCGAGGCCTCCCGCGTCGCACGGCTTGCCTCGGGCGGGCGTCATGGACTGGCTCAGGCGCTGTTCCAGGTGGGCGGCAATTTCGGCACGGCCATAGGCCCGCTGCTCGCGGCCTTTATCGTCCTGCCCCGCGGCCAGGAGAGCGTCGCATGGTTCGCCGTCATCGCGCTCGTCGGCATGACGATCCTCTGGCGCGTCGGGCGCTGGTATGCGGATCATCGCAGGACCAACGCCAAACGCCCCGTCGCCATCCCGCAGAATCTTATGTCGCGAAACCGAGTGCTGTTCTCAATCGCCGTCCTGGCCGTGCTGGTGTTTTCCAAGCACCTCTACATGACGAGCCTGTCGAGCTACTACACGTTCTACGTGATCGAGCGCTTCGGCGTTTCGGTGCAGCAGGCACAGATTCTGCTGTTCGTCTTCCTTGGCGCGGTGGCGGTCGGAACGATTGCGGGCGGCCCGATGTCGGACTGGTTCGGGACGAAGTTCGTGATCTGGTTCTCGATCCTGGGCGCCCTGCCCTTCACGCTGGCACTGCCCTATGCGGGCTACACGCTGACCATCGTGCTCACGGTCGTAATTGGTTTCGTGCTCGCCTCCGCCTTCTCGGCGATCGTGGTGTTTGCCCAGGAACTGGTGCCCGGTCGCGTCGGCATGATCGCCGGGCTGTTCTTCGGCCTTGCCTTCGGCGTCGGCGGTATCGGCGCGGCCGTGCTCGGCGTGATCGCCGATAGCCACGGCATCGAATTCGTCTACACGATCTGCTCCTACCTGCCTCTGCTTGGACTGCTGACGGTCTTTCTGCCAGCGATCGGCAAGGGTAAACGACACGCTCTCAAGGCAACGGCCTGATAGACGACCGGATCAGACGTCGTGATGCCGCCTGATCCGGCGGACAACCCACCAGACACCCAGAATTGCGATCGGCACCGAAAGTCCCGTCAGCATCGCCGGATCGACCGGCAGTATCTCGTGCGGGATCGCCTTGAAGAGGTAACCCAAGAGGCCCACGACGTAATAGGAGATGGCCGCGACGGAGAGTCCCTCGACGGTCTGCTGCAGGCGCAACTGCATCTCCGCCCGCCGGTTCATCGCGGCCAGTAGGTCGCCGTTCTGGCGCTCCATCTCCACGTCGATCCAGCTGCGGACGAGCCCCGTCGCGCGGGCAAGCTTGCGGGAGAGGTTCGCCTGGCGCTCTTCCACGGACTGACAGGTGCGCATGGCGGGCGCCAGGCGCCGCTCCAGAAACGAGCCCAATGTTTCGTAACCGGGCACGGGGCTTTCATCGAGGGCGCGCACCCGCTCGCGGACGATGCCATCATAGGCCCGCGAGGCGCCGAAACGGTATAGGCTAAGCGCGGCATTGGCCTCGAGTTCGGCAGCAAGCCGGGTGATCTCCGACAGGATCGCGTCGGATTCTTCCCGAGCGTTCGCCTTCATCCGCTGCGTCACCGCAGTCAGCCCGTCCTCGATCCGTCGCATCTCGGGCGAGAGCGTCTGTGCGAGCGGCAGTCCGAGCATCGCGAGCGTGCGATAGGTCTCGATGTCGAGCAGCCTCTGCACCACCGCCCCCCGCCCCGCATCTGTCAGGCCGTGATCGATGAGCAAAATCTGCGTCAACCCGTTACCGTCCTGACAGAAGTCCGTGAGAACCGCCGCCTGCCCCTTCTTCAGATCGCTGTAGCAGAGACTTGCGGGATCGAAGCAGGCAATCGCAGCCTCTGCCTCGGGACCATCCGGACGGATCTCGAGGCGTATTCCCGACATCAGGGAGCCAGGAGGCGAGAAACCGTCGCCAAACGGATGGACCGCCACCTCGCCGCCGAATTTTTCCGGAAGAGGCCCGTCCCAGAAGAAGGTTGAAAACTCCGTATGCCGCTCCCACCGGAGCGTGCCCTGCCCCCAGGCCATCGCGTGATGCCTGGCATTCTTGTCGGGCGGAGAAACACCGCGAGCGCGCGCGAGTTCCGATATTACGGAGTGGTGCACAGCCGATCCGCCGTCCATCATAAACGCAAGTTGAAAAATGACGCGGCTCGTTTTGACCAGCGCGTATGGACGCGCGTGTATCTCCCCCAGAACAAGAGCCCGCTCCGGTGCAACCGGAAATGCAAATCCACCACCTGCCACGCGATCCCTCCAGCGGTTGCCCGTCTCCTTCATCCTTAACAAATATCAGGGGCCGGCGGCAGTCTACTCTTTTGCCGCATTTCGGACTGATGCCGTCAAAGTGGATCAATTATTTGACCATGCCTCCGCGCACCGGTAGACATCGTCTGAGGAGGCCGCCCGTGGACGACAACAAGCTGTTTTCCAGTATCAGTCATGGTCGCACCGCGGACGAGGTGGTGCGACAGATCGAGGGCCTGATCCTTGACGGCGTGCTGCGCGACGGCGACCGGTTGCCGGGGGAACGTGACCTCGCCGCAGAACTCGACGTCTCGCGTCCGATCCTGAGGGAGGCGCTGAAACAGCTCGAAGGTCGCGGACTTCTCGTCAGCCATCATGGTGGCGGCACGTTTGTCGCCGACATCATCGGACAGGTTTTCTCACGACCGGTGATCGAACTGATCTCCCGCCATTCGCGCGCCAGCCGGGACTATCTGGAATACCGTCGGGAGCTCGAGGGTCTGACCGCCGAACTGGCCGCCGTCCGCGCAACAGACACCGACAAGGCGCTGCTTTCCCGTATCGTGAACGACATGAGGAAGGCTCATGCCGAAGGACGGGCGGAGGATGAACTCAAAGCCGATGTGGAGTTTCACAACGCAATCGGCGAAGCAGCACATAACATCATCCTGCTGCACACGATGCGCGCCTGCTACCGGCTCCTCAGCGAAGGCATATTCTTCAATCGCCAGGCCGTGTTCCGCTACGGCAATTCGGGCGCTGCCCTGCTCGCTCAGCATCTGGACATTCACAATGCGATCATGGCAAGCGACCCGGCCGCCGCCAAGGGCGCTGCCCAGGCTCATATCGACTTCGTCAGGCAGGCTGTCGATGATGCCGAACGTGCGGACGAACGCGGGCGTGTCTCGCGGCTGAGGCTTCTGCAACGACAGGGACCAACTACTCCCTGACGCAGCACCTCAACCGGTGACAGTGCTGATCCGCTCCAAACTCTGCTAATCGCCACACATTGGGATGTTTGGCCAGCCTCTGGAGTATTTACCGGCACAAGGGTGGAAAAAAAATTCTCTTTCAAGGAACAAATAGGAGCCCATAGCGTTTTTATCTTGCTTCAGCAGCAAGACATTTCTAACATTGGATCACCATGCACACTCAAAACGACACGTCCGAAGTGCCGCGTATTGCGCTGGTTTCAACCCACGGCTATGTGGCTGCCCACCCACCTCTGGGCGCGGCGGATACAGGAGGCCAGGTCGTCTACGTGCTTGAGCTCGCCAAGAAACTGGCGCAGCTCGGCCACAAGGTGGACATCTACACGCGTCGCTTCGAAGACCAGCCGGAAATAGACGAGGTTGACGAACTTGTCAGGGTCGTGCGCATACCGTGCGGTGGAAAAGACTTTATTCCGAAGGAGTACCTGCACCGATACCTCACTGAATGGGGTGAGAAGGCGTTGCGCTTCATAAAGCGCGAACAACTCACCTACCAGTTCGTGAACAGCCACTACTGGGACGGCGGCGTGGCAGGTCAGCGACTGTCGGAAGCGTTGGGAATTCCGCACATCCACACGCCACACTCTCTCGGTCTTTGGAAAAAGCGCCAGATGGAGACGGACTATCCCGAGCGTGCGGACAAGTTCGAGGAAGAGTTTAATTTCAAGGAACGTATCCAGCACGAGCTGATCATCTACCGAAGCTGCCAGCTGGTCGTGGCGACGACGCCCATCCAGCTCGACATGCTTCAGGAAGACTACGGTCTTTCGAAGAGCCGCGTGCACATGATCCCGCCCGGCTATGACGACAATCGCTTCTATCCGGTTTCGAACGCTTCTCGACAGATGATCCGCAACCGCCTTGGGTTCGAAGGCAAGGTGGTCCTGGCACTTGGTCGACTTGCGACCAACAAGGGTTACGACCTGCTGATCGACGGATTTTCGGTGATGGCGGAACGCGTGCCGGACGCGCGCCTGCATCTTGCGCTCGGCGGGGAGAACCTGGACGAGCAGGAGCAGAAGATCCTGGACGAGTTGCATGAACGTGTAAAAACACTCGGCATTGAGGATCGTGTGGATTTCTCAGGCTTCATCGCGGACGAAGATCTTCCCGACTATTACCGGGCCGCCGATATGTTCGTGCTGTCGAGCCGCTACGAGCCGTTCGGGATGACCGCAATCGAGGCGATGGCAAGCGGCACGCCAACCGTCATTACCGTACATGGCGGTCTCTTCCGTGCTGTCAGCTACGGCCGACATGCCCTTTTCGCCGATCCTTTCGACAAGGAGGATCTTGGCATTACGATGATGAAGCCTTTCAAGCACTCACGGCTTTACGGTCGACTGTCACGCATGGGTGCTCACAAGGCCCGAAGCCTGTTCACCTGGACCGGGATCGCGCAGCAGATGATCTCGCTGGTCGAGGGCCGTCCGGCAGCGCAGGCCATGTTGGACGAGGGCGATTGGGCTGAACCGTGGAACGACGGCGACTGATGGCGATCCGGTTGTTTTCATCGGATATCGATGGGACGCTTGCGGGAAACCGCGACGCGTCCCGTCGCTTTGCCGATTTCTGGAACACTCTCGATCCGTCCACCCGCCCCCTGCTCGTGTACAATAGCGGCCGGCTGGTCGACGACATACTGGAATTCACGGCCGGCGAAGGCCTGCCTGAAGCCGATATCGTGATCGGCGGCGTCGGAACGATGCTTCACGCGGGCGAAGACCCGGATCTGTCAAATATCTATTCGGCGACACTGCGCGAAAACTACGACAGCGAACGGGTCGCCGCTGTGCTTCAGCGCCTGCCCGGCTTTGAGCGACAACCCGACCGGTATCAGCATGCATTGAAGTCCAGCTGGTATTTTCACGATGCGACCGAAGAAAGCCTCGGTGAACTGGAAGCGCGCCTGCGGGCGGAGGGTTTGTCTGTGAAGGTGGTCTACTCCAGCGACCGCGACCTCGACATCCTTCCTGCCACCGCCGATAAGGGTATGGCACTCCGCTGGATATGCGGGCGACTGGACATTGCCCTGGACGAAGTCGTCGTCGCCGGCGACACGGGCAATGACGCAGCCATGTTCGAGCTTCCCAATGTCCGGGGTATCATTCCGCGGAATGGTCGGGACGAACTCAGGCGTATCGTCGGGAACGAACCCCGCTTCTACCACGCCACCAAAGACGAGGCGGACGGTATCGTGGAAGGCCTCAGCCGCTGGCTAGACCAATAATGGTCACTTTTCCGTTGGTGCGCAAAGAAAACGCGGCTTGACGGTTCCAGACCAGTAGCAAACGATACCAGCGATAGTCATATCAACTATCGATTCTGCTTGATGGGCTGCGCACACCATTGTCGCGCAAGCCACGTACATTACCTTTTCCTGTAGGAGGATTTGCCAACCTTGACCCTGATGACCCGCATCGCCCATGACGTTCAGCTGATGTTGCGCCGCCCACCGCGCCAGCAATATGCCGCGATCTGCTATCGCAAGCGCAAGAAGCAACAGGACATCGAAGTGCTGCTGGTCACGAGCCGCGATACCGGACGTTGGGTCATTCCGAAAGGCTGGCCGATGCAGGGTAAGAAATCCCACGCCGTCGCCGAACGGGAGGCTTGGGAGGAAGCTGGCGTCAAAGGCAAGGCAGAGCGCGAGCCATTCGGCACATTCCGTTATCCGAAAGGCATGGACAGCGGCCTGAAGATCACCTGTCAGGTGCAGGTTCATCTTCTGGAAGTGAAGGACATGTCCAAGGACTTTCCCGAAAAAGCTTCCCGTCGGCTGGAATGGGTCAATTGCGAGGAGGCGGCCGCACGGGTGCAGGAACCCGAATTGAAGGTCCTTTTCCACAAGCTGCAGCAAATCGCCAAAAATGATGGCCTTGGCAGCGGGAAGCCCCTGAATTCCTGAGAATATCAGCCTGTCACAGAAATGTCATGTTGATCGCGGCCGGGATTGCGGTTACGCAGTCTCCCCATTGATGGAGGTTTTCCATTCGGAAAGACGTCCAGATGTCACGAACTTGCGACAACGATAGCTCCCGAGCCGGATAACCGGCTCCCGGACGGGAAAGATACTGTCTATGGCAAAGGCCAAGCCGAAGCTCTACAAGCCCACGCTCGACAAGGATCTGGACAAGATCACCTATGTGGAAGAGGCGACGCAGCACGTTTCCCGCCGGTTTGCTCCGCTCGGTTTCTCGCTCATCTTCCTGATCGCCGCAACGCTTATCGCCGGCGTCACCGTCGTGGACAAACCCGGTGCCTTGCTCGTGGTGGCGGCCGCCGCCATCGGCGCCTATATGGCAATGAACATCGGCGCCAACGATGTGACCAACAATGTCGGCCCCGCGGTTGGCTCGCGCGCCATGACCATGACCACGGCATTGATCATCGCCGCCGTGTTCGAGACGGCGGGCGCGCTGATTGCCGGCGGCGACGTTGTTTCCACCATATCCAAAGGCATCATAGATCCCGCCTCTGTCAGCAATGCCGATGCCTTCACCTATGCCATGCTCGCCGCGTTGCTCTCCTCGGCCCTGTGGGTAAACCTTGCAACATGGATCGGCGCACCCGTCTCGACAACGCATGCGGTCGTCGGCGGCGTCATGGGTGCGGGCATCGCCGCCGCAGGCTTTTCCGCCGTCAACTGGATATCGATGGGTGGCATTGCGGCCAGCTGGGTGATTTCGCCCCTGCTTGGCGGCATCGTCGCGGCTCTCTTTCTCGCCTTCATCAAGGAATTCATCATCTACCGGCACGACAAGATCGACTCGGCGCGTCGCTGGGTTCCTGTCCTGATCGCCGTGATGGCCGGCGCTTTCGCGGCCTACATCTCTCTGAAGGGGCTGAACAGGGTCCTGACGATCACGCTCCCGGTCGCGCTCCTGATCGGTCTCGTCATCGGCTTCGCCTCCTGGGTGCTCGCGGTGCCGCTCATCCGGCGGCAGTCGGAAGGGCTCGAAAACCGGAACCAGTCACTGCGGCGGCTGTTCCAACTGCCACTGATCTTCTCGGCCGCGCTACTATCCTTTGCTCACGGCGCAAATGATGTCGCGAACGCCATCGGGCCACTTTCGGCTATTGTCTATTCGGCCCAATCCCACGAGATCGCCTCCAATGTTCACATCCCTCTCTGGGTCATGGTGATCGGCGCGGCCGGCATCTCGCTCGGACTTCTGCTGTTCGGTCCGCGCCTGATAAGGCTGGTGGGCGAACAGATCACCAAGCTCAATCCGATGCGCGCTTTCTGTGTCGCGCTTTCGGCGGCGCTGACCGTCATCGTCGCCTCCGCCTTTGGCCTTCCGGTCAGTTCCACACACATAGCCGTGGGCGCGGTTTTCGGTGTCGGCTTCTTCCGCGAGTGGTACACGAGGAACTCGAAGCGACGCATGGAATATATGCGGATGAAGGCGGACCGCTGGGAGATCGAAGACCGGCGTCCACCAAACCCGGATGAGATGCGCCGCCGATACCTTGTCCGCCGTTCCCACTTCATGACGATTGTTGCGGCGTGGATCGTAACCGTTCCGGCATCGGCCGGCCTTGCCGCCGTGCTCTACTGGGTTATGTTCGCCGTCTTCGTCTAGGGACAACGGAACGACCATGCGTGCGAACTACAAGATGCAGCGGCTCTACATCGAAGCCGCTCTCTCGGCGGGAGCTTCGATCGAGGCGAGCCCTGAACAGTTCAACTATCTCGCCAACGTGCTGCGATACGAGGCCGGCACGGAACTGCTGCTTTTCAACGGCCGCGACGGCGAATGGAAAGCGCGTGTCGAGTTTCCAAGCCGCAAGAAGATCGTCATGATGGCTGTTGAACAGACGCGACCTCAACCTGCGCCCTGTGATCTGATGTTCCTCTTCGCACCGCTCAAAGTCGGGCGGATGGACTACCTCGTGCAGAAGGCGGTCGAAATGGGCGCGGGCATTCTGCAGCCCGTGATGACCCAGCACGTGCAGGGCAAGGTCGGCAGCATCGACCGTCTCCAGGCCAACGCCGTCGAAGCCGCGGAACAGTGCGGGGTGCTGGCAATTCCGAAGGTAAAGGCGCCGCAGAAGCTCAAGGACCTGCTCGACGCCTGGCCGACGGATCGGCGCATCATTTTCTGCGACGAGGATAGCAGCACGCAAAACCCTCTCCAGGCGCTTTCGGCGATCCGTGAACGCAGGCTGGCGCTTCTCGTCGGACCGGAAGGCGGGTTTTCAGATGAGGAACGGCAGCTTTTGCGAAGCCGCGATTTCGTCACCGCGATCCCGCTCGGTCCACGGATACTGCGCGCAGACACGGCGGCGGTCGCTGCAATGGCCGTTATCCAGGCGACTGTCGGGGACTGGGCCTGACTCCCCTATAGCTCCGATAACAGGGCGAGCCGCCGTTTACAGCCTTTGACAAGCCGTTGAAAGAAATTCACTTGCGAACCGGCTCAATCCGGTCCAATCAGCCAGAGATACGCCGTGACCCCCGCGGGCCGGCACTGCCACAAGGTATTCCACATGGCCCGTGACACCACCGACCAGACGCCCATCCAGTCCGTCGGAGAACTCGCCGACTATCTCGCCGGGGGCTGCAAACCCGAAAGCGCGTTTCGCATCGGCACGGAGCACGAAAAGTTCGCCTTCTTCAAGACGGACCACTCTCCCGTTCCGTATTTCGGCGAGGCCAGCATCTCGGCGCTGTTGACCGGCATGCAAAAGACGCTTGGCTGGGAACCCATCATGGACGGCGGGAAGATTATCGGGCTCGCCGGCGGCAGCGGTCAGGGCGCCATCTCGATCGAGCCGGGGGGGCAGTTCGAATTATCTGGCGCCGCCGTCGAGACGCTGCATGAGACGTGCAAGGAATCCAACCAGCATCTCGCCATGCTGCGGGAGATCGCCGAGCCGATGGGGATACGCTTCCTGGGCATCGGCGGCAGCCCGAAGTGGTCGCTGGCCGAAACGCCCCGGATGCCCAAATCGCGCTACGAAATCATGACGCGCTACATGCCGAAGGTCGGCAGCCACGGTCTCGACATGATGTACCGCACCTGCACGATCCAGGTGAATCTCGACTTTTCCTCGGAAGCGGACATGCGCAAGAAGATGCGCGTCGGCATGAAACTGCAGCCGATCGCGACGGCGCTCTTCGCGTCCTCGCCGTTCACCGAGGGCAGGCCGAACGGTTACAGATCCTGGCGCGGCGAAATCTGGCGCGACACCGACAATGCGCGCGCCGGCGTGCCGGCTTTCACGCTCAATGACGATTTTGGGTTCGCCGACTACGTCGAATGGGCGCTCGATGTGCCGATGTATTTCGTCGTCCGCGACGGGCGCTATCACGACTGTACCCACATCACTTTCCGCCAGTTCATGAACGGCGCGCTGAAGGGTGAGATCAAGGATTGGGAACCGACTCTCGGCGACTGGACCAACCACCTGTCGACACTGTTCCCGGACGTACGCCTCAAGCGCTTCCTCGAAATGCGCGGAGCGGATGGTGGACCCTGGCGGCGTATCTGCGCCCTGTCAGCGTTCTGGGTCGGTCTACTCTATGATCAGGATGCACTGGACGCCGCTGATGCGCTGACCGCATCTTGGTCGCATGCCGACGTGATCGCACTGCGGAACGCGGTACCGACAGGTGGCCTCGACGCGCCGCTTGCAGGAGGCACCGTTTACGACATCGCGCGAGAGACCGTGTCGATTTCGCGCGGGGGACTGAAGCGCCGCGGACGGCTCAATGGCGAGGGCCAGGACGAGAGTGTCTTCCTCGGGTCGCTGGACGAAATACTCGCCAAGCGCACGACGCTCGCGGACGATCTCCTGTCGCTCTACAAGGGCCGGTGGAACGGTTCGGTCGAACCCGTCTTCGACGAGTACCAGTACTGACGTCGACCGCTTATCGTCCGCAACCTGCCGATTTCACTGTGACTTTGCGCCACCGGCGGTAAAAAGCCGGTTTGCGGACGCACGTTTCCGGATATAGTGACGTATAGATGCTTCGCTCCATCCGAAAGAGGATCGCCGATGTTGCCGCTGTTCGACATGATGCTACAGGCTCAAAACGGCGCGGCCATGGAGGCGACTGCTAAGCAGTTCGGCTTGGCGCAGGAACAGGTGCTGAAGGCGATGGCAGCGTTGACGCCGGCCTTCTCATCGGGACTGAAGCGAAGTGCGACCAACCCTTACGATTTCTCCGCCCTGCTCGCCTCCATGGGCTCGGCAAACTACGCCAAGTATTTCGAGGATATGACGAAGGCGTTCACGCCGCAGGGCGTGGCAGACGGCAACACGGTGCTCCAGCATCTGTTCGGCTCGAAAGAGGTCTCGCGGGCGATAGCAGCCCAGGCGGCAAAGATGACGGGCATTGGCCAGGAGATTCTGAAGCAGATGATGCCGGCAATGGCAGATACCCTGATGGGCGGGCTGTTCAAGCAGGCCACAGGGCAATTGCCCGCGTCCAATCCTTTCGCCAACACGCCGATGGGGGCGATGATGGAGCAATGGCTGGAAAGCGCGGGTTTTGCGCCGAAAAAACCCGAACCGGCGGCCAATCCCTTCGATAACCCGTTCACCCAGGCATTCCAGCAGATGATGGGCATGGCGCCGACCGCGCAATCGAAGGCGGCGGCAAATCCGTTCATGGACAATCCGTTTGCCAAGGCATTTCAGGAGATGATCGGCTCCGCATCCGGTCAGGCCGCGAGCCCGAGTCCTGAAGCAAAGCACTCTGCTGACGGCGGTGCAACGGCTTTCCAGGACATGCTCAACTCGATGTTCGACAGCGGGCTTGAAGTACAGAAGAGCTACCAAAAAAGCATGGAGCAGATCTTCGACAGCTATTTGTCGGCCTCGACGTCCGCCCAGTCCACGACTTCGGAAGAAACGGACGGCCCGGAGCCAAAGAACTCCAAGCCGGCATGATCGGCATAACACTCTGAAACGAAGAAGGCCGCCTCGTCATCAACGAAGCGGCCTTTTTGTATCGGTCTTCACGAGGCCGGATCAGAATTCCTGCCAGTCCGCATCGCCGGCGGGCTTTTCGTTTTGCGCCGGCTTGCCGCCACCCAAACCCGCCGACAGCTTGTTGAGAAGCGAGCGGGCGGGCGAGGCTACCGGTCGCGCCTTGTCCGTGGCGGGGGCAACGCGCGGCGCGGCGCGGAACGCCGGGGCGGCAATGTTGGCGGGCGCCGGGGACGCGGCACTTTCGAAGCGGGTATTCGATGGACGCGACAAACCTGCCGTATCGCTGCCATCCACGGTAAACTGATCGATCAGCGCCGCCAACCCCTCGGCATCGCTGGCGAGGTGGCGCATGTCGGCATTCGTCTGCATCGCGGCCTGAGCGTTCTTCTGGGTGGAGTCCTCCATCCGCACGACCGCGCCGCTGATCTCCTTCAGACCGGCGGACTGCTGCCGTGCCGCACCGGCGATCGAATGGATGTGATCGTTGATTTCCACGACCTGTCCGGCGATCGTCGATAGCACCGACCCAGTCTCCTTCACGAGACCCACCCCGTTTGCCACCTCTTCGCCCGACTTGGTGATCAGCGCCTTAATATCCTTGGCGGCATTCGCGGAACGCTGGGCGAGTTCCCGCACCTCCTGGGCGACGACGGCGAAACCCTTGCCCGCCTCGCCGGCACGGGCGGCTTCGACACCGGCGTTGAGTGCCAGCAGGTTTGTCTGGAAGGCGATCTCATCGATGACGTTGATGATCTTCGAGATTTCCGACGAGGCATTCTCGATACGCTCCATGGCGCTGACGGCATCGCCGACGATATTGCCGGAGCGGTCCGAATTGCCACGCGCATCGGCGGCCAGCTTTGACGCGATTTCCGCGCGCTCCGACGAATGACGAATGGCTTCCATGATCTGGCGGATTGCCGAGGAGGTCTCGACCAGGGCGGCGGCCTGCTGCTCGGTGCGGCGCGACAGATCATCGGTGAGGCTGCCGACCTTGCCACTCTTGCCGTTGATTTCGGTCACGTTGGCTCTCACGGAGGCAACCGTCTGCGACAGTCGCTCGAGAGAAGCGTTGAAGTCGACCCGCAGACGATCGAGATTGGAGCCGAACGGCCGGTCGATCCGGGCCGTCAGGTCACCATTGGCGAGGCGTTGCAGCGCGTTTCCGAGAATCTCAATTGCTTCGCTGAGCTGCGCCTGCTCCGCGGCCTTTTCGGCTTCGCGGGCGCGGCGGTCAGCGTCGGTTGCGTTCCGGCGCTCGTCAGCCTCGCGCTCGAGCATCTGCTTGTCGAGGGCAGCCTGGCGGAAGACGGCAACGGAGCGAACCATGTCGCCGATTTCATCAGCACGCTCCTGCCCATCAAGCCGGATGTCCGTGTTGCCCCGTGCAAGTTCCGCCATCCCATCGACAAGTCTGGAGATCGGCGCCGTCAGGCGACGCGCATAGACAAGGGCAACGATGGAGCCGAGAACGATGAGAACGACACCAATGGCAATCGAGGCCATCGCGGATGTGTAAAGCTTTGCCGCGACCTCACGGGAATCGACCAGTGCGACAACCGCCCAGCGGCTGCCGGCAAATTCGAGTGGCGAGGATGCCGCGTAGCTGGTCATGTCGCGGTAGCCGGGAAGTTCGCCGAACGACTCTTGCCCGCTGAGCGCGGCAGTGACGAGCGGAGCATCCACCTTCACGGCAAGGGAATCGTTTCCGGGCGTATGAACGCTGTCGTTGATGACCTCGCCGCGCGTGCTGACCAGTATGGTTTCGCCACTTGTCCCAAGACCCTTGCTGTTTGCGTACAGCCGGTTGAAGCGGTCGTTCGGCAACTGATAGGCGAGGACACCGATCGGCCGACCGTTCTGGAGAATGGGAGAGGCCACGAACGACGCGGCGGCGCCGGCTGACGGCTCATAGGATTCGAACTCAGACATGGAAACGGTGCCGTCCTTGGACTGGATGGCGGTCTGAAATACCTTGGCCAGACCGCTTTCCTTGTAGGGTCCGGAGAGCAGGTTCGTTCCAAAATCCCTCTCTTTCATCACCGTGTAGACGATGACGCCTGCGGGATTGATGAGGAAGACGTCGTAATATCCCTGCGCCTGAAGATGCTTGAGGAAGCCTGGGTGATATTGCTTGTGAGCGCGGTCGTAGGCGTCCTTCTTCGCCGTATCGAGCTTGTATTTCTCGCCTTCCGGGTTCGGATTGCCGTCAATGTATCGCGCATGCAACTCCTTGGCCGGATCGTCACCGAGGAAATTCATGCCGCCGCTAAAGCCGAACAGCGCCTGCTGGGTGGTAAAGCTCGAAGACAGCGACGAAATGTCGAGGCGGACACCTTCCAGATAGCCACGCGCCTCGTTCCGGCGGCCGTCGGCCGTGGCTTCCAGTTTCTCATAGACCTGCTGCTGCAGCTGCCCGTATTCGAGATAGAGGCTCGCGACGGTAGATGCTCCGATGGAGACAAGGGCAAACATTGCCGCCGCAAAGGGAAGCTTGTTGGAAAGGCGCATGAGTAAGGCTCCGGCTCAGAAGGCGCACGAGTATGAATGGTTGAAACCAGCATCACGTGACGCGGTTAGAAATCCGTTACCACAGCGGCTTTTCCACAGCCGAAATCGGATCAATTTGTCCTAAATTGAAAGAAAAAAGCCCGATGAAAGGCGGCTTTCATCGGGCAAGGAGCAGGGTGCATTGGCACAACCCTGCGGGGATGGGTGCGGTGGATCAAACTGGAGGCAAGGCCCGCATCGCATGCGCCCGCGCCACGAGTGACAGGCGCCGCGTCGGGTCTTCGGAAAGAGGCGACGTACGAAGCACTCTTTCCACGTCCGAACGGGTGAGACCGATGTCGTTCAGCAGCGCGTCATCGAGGTCTGCGAGACGTGTGGCGGCATGGCGATTGACGAGCGCCCTGAACACATCGGCAAGGAGGGACCACAGACGATTGACGCCCAAGCCGCGCTGCGCAACCGGCCGTTCAATATCCAGTTCGAGTAGCCGTCCTGTCATGGTCATGGCGTTGGTCCTTCCTCGTCCAGGCACAAATAGGCGCTCTCTCCCACGTGGCGGGAAAGTTCACTGGCTGCCGGTGCCGGCCAATCCGGCATCTGCCCCTGCGCTCTCTGTGACGGTGGTGAGAATGAAGTATACCTATTGATCAGTCCAACGAATGTTTCTAATAGTTATCATCAGCCCTTCTGATGGGAGAAACCATGTCAGCGCCGCTCGATATCGACCAATTGCAGACCTTCATAGCGATCGTGGATACAGGCAGCTTCACGAAAGCGGCCGGTCGCGTTTTCAAGACACAGTCGGCCGTCTCCATGCAGATGCGGCGCCTGGAGGAGCGGATCGGCAAGCAGTTGTTCGTCAAGGACGGCCGAGGAAACCGCCTCTCTGCCGAGGGAGAGAAGCTCCTCAACTATGCGCGTCGCATCATAAGGCTGAACTCCGAGGCGCTGGCCGCTTTCGACGACAATCGACTGGAAGGGACGCTGCGGATCGGAACGCCCGACGATTACGCCGACCGATACATGCCGGAGATCATCGGGCGATTTGCGAAGACCCATCCGAATGTGGAGCTCTACATCGTGTGCGAGCCCTCGGTGGACCTCTCTGAAAAGATGTCCCGCGGCGAGCTCGATATCGCGCTTGTAACGCACAATCCGAGGCTGCGCCAATCCGACGTCGTGCGGACCGAACCGCTCTGCTGGGTTGCCTCCGCCAACCACCCGCTTCGCGACGACGCCCCAGTGCCGCTGGCTGTCGGCCGCCGCGATTGCAACTGGCGCCAGCTTGCCTGCTCGGCCCTGGATGCGGATGGTCGCGATTATCAGGTGCTGTTCACGAGTTGGTCGTCGACCGTCGTCGCCGCCGCCGTCCTTGCCGGCATGGCGGTGTCGGTCCTGCCAGAATCGGCCCTGCGAACCGGCATGAAGGTGCTGACGCAGTCGGATGGTTTCCCGCCGTTGCCACCGGTACAGATCGGCCTGATGAAACGACCCGGGCTTTCCAGCTCGTTGATGAATGCGATCACCGACCACATCACGGCCTGCCTCGACAACATCACCCCGGCCCAGGCGGTGGACGACGAGCTCGAAGGGGATATCAAGGGTCTGCCGCGCTACTATCCGCGCCTTCGCGCCGGACACATGATCCCCGGCTGGTAAGACAACGCGTCAGGTGGAAAACAGCGTTTTGCGAACGGATGCCTTGAACTCGTCAAGGATGCGGCGCGCCGTTGCGTCGTCCTCGATCATGGCCCGCCGGACTGCCGCTCCGGAAAGATAGACGAACAGCATCACGCGCGTTTCCAGATCGATCGCACTGCCCTGGGGCAGAAGCGGTCTGAACGCATCGCAGAGAATCTGCGTCAGGCGCTGCTGATGATTGACATTCAAGGTCTGCAGGTCCCGATCTGACATCGAAGACAACCAGACCGGCAGGTAGATGGGATCGCCTCGAAAAGAGTCATAGGCCGTGTCGATAGCCCAGGAAAGCTGTTCCTCCGCCGCAGCGAGACTGGTGATCTGCGAGAAAACGCGCCGCGTTCCTTCCTCAACCCGAGACGTGTAGAGATCGTGAAGGGCACGAATGACAGCAGCGCGCTCCGGAAAGAACTGATAGAGGGACCCGATCGGGATACCGGCGGCGGCGGCGATCTCGGTCATTTTCAACCCTTCGACGCCTTTTTCGGCAACGAGCTCGCGGGCTGCGGCGAGGATTGCCTCAAGCCGCTGAATGCTCCGCTCCTGCTGCGGTCTTTTCCTGAGCTGCAAACGCCCCCCGGCCTTGCCGCTCTTTCCCCCGCTCATCGCACTCCCCCACCGGAAAAGGCCCGATCGTGGACCTGATGGCACGTTATAAGGCAGGCGAATTCACACTTTTTGAACGATTCTACTCCGGTTTTCTTAAAATGCGAGCGGAAGCAGTTCTACCGGCTTCCGCTCGCATTGCACCGCCCTGTCAGGCCGCGAGATCCAGCACGATACGGCCGTCGATCTTGCCCTCTTCCATCCGGTGGAAGATGTCGTTGATGTTCTCGATCTTGTCCCAGGAGAAGTGAGACTTGACCTTCCCTTCACCGGCAAAGACCAGAGACTCCTCAAGATCCTGCCTTGTTCCGACGATCGAACCGCGCACCGTGATGCGCTTCAGCACCGTCTCAAAGACCGGCAGGGAGATGAAGCCGGGCGGCAGGCCGACCAGTGACATCGTACCCTTGGACCGCAGAAACCCGTAGGCCTGCTCCATCGCCTTTGGTGATACGGCGGTGACGAGCGCTCCATGAACGCCGCCGGTCGCCTTTTGCACTTGGTCGATTGCATCCGCGGCCTTGCCGTTGATGCACAGATCAGCCCCAAGATCCTTGGCGAGTTTCAGTTTGTCATCGAAGATATCGGCGGCAACGACATGCATGCCCATCGCCTTGGCATACTGGACGGCCATATGGCCGAGACCGCCGATGCCGGAGATGACAACCCATTCGCCCGGCCTGACCTCGGTTTCCTTCAGGCCCTTGTACACCGTGACGCCGGCGCAAAGCACCGGGGCAGCAGGACCGAACTCGAGATTATCAGGCAGCCGACCGACAAAATCGGGATCGGCCAGGCCATATTGCGCGAAGGTGCCGTTGACGGAATAGCCGGTATTCTGCTGGCTGCCGCAGAGCGTCTCCCAGCCGGTGCGGCATGGAGAGCAGCAACCGCAGGCCGTATGCAACCACGGAACGCCAACCCGGTCGCCCTCCTTGATGCGCGACACCCCGGCACCCAGTTTCGCGACATAACCAACACCCTCGTGTCCGGGGATGAACGGAGGATTTGGCTTCACCGGCCAGTCGCCGTTGGCGGCGTGCAGGTCGGTATGGCAGACGCCTGTTGCTTCGTACTTCACCAGAATCTGGCCGGGGCCCGGCTCCGGTATCGGCATTTCCTCGATCACCAGAGGTTTTCCGAATTCCCTGACGACTGCGGCTTTCATTGTCGATGCCATGTCTAGACTCCTTGACTGTCACGCTATCGGTGTTCCGCATCCGTCGATGCGGGCGTGACAGGAAGGTAGAGGGGCGAGACGCGCGGTCGCTTGATCAATATCAATGGCGACGAAGTTTCATGAAACGGTCACGAAAGGGCGACGCGGACGCCTCGCCCCTCGCCGTCGCTCAAGCCAGGTGTTTCTTCAGAAATTCCACGGTCCGGCTCCAGGCCAGATCGGCGGCGGCTTTGTCGTAGCGTGCGGCCGACGTGTCATTGTTGAAGGCGTGGTTTACGCCGTCATATATATGGAGTTCATACGTCTTGCCGTTCGCATCGAGCGCCGCCTTGTAGGCCTCGATGCCGGCATTGATGCGATCGTCGAGACCGGCATAGTGCAGCATCAGCGGCGCCTTGATCTGCGGCACCTGATCGGCCGGCACCTGTGAGCCATAATAGGCGACACCGGCTCCCAGTTCCGGAGAGGCGACTGCCATGCGGTTGACCATGCCGCCGCCCCAGCAGAAGCCGATCGCGCCCACCTTGCCGTTCACCTTCTCGTAGGCAGCCAGGAAGGCACGCGTCGCCTCGCCGTTCGCCACCGTCGCCGGCATGTCGAGCGTGCCGAACATCTCCCGCGCCTGATCCTCATTCTCAGGCGTGCCCCCGAGCGGGGAGAGAAAATCGGGTGCGAGCGCGACAAAACCCTCGAGCGCCATGCGGCGCGCGACATCCCGGATGTGGGGGTTGAGCCCCCGGTTCTCGTGGATGACGATGACAGCGGGCAATGTGGAAGCGGCATCCTTCGGTATCGCGAGATAGCCCTTCATCTCGCCGCCGGCGCCTGGATAGGTGATGTCCTCTGCAGCGAGGCGCGCGTCCGCCTCGTCTACGATTGCGGCGTTGGCCTTGTTGGCGGCCAGCATCGGCATGATCGCCGCCGCGGCAGCGCCGGAGCCCGCAAGCTTCGTAAGCTTCTCCATGAAGCCGCGCCGATCGAGTGTCAGGTGCGTGTACTCGTCATAGGCATCGATCATCGCCTGGGTGATACCCGGAGTCGTCATGTGTCTTCCTCCTGTCGCGGACCGGCTTCGATGCCGGCGGGAAGGAAGATAGGACAGGCGCCCCGCGCGCAAAGACACAAGCGCGTGAGATGTCAATGTTCAGGAGGTCGCCATCCAAAGGGCGAGCCAGCCCCACAAGCCGCCAAGCAGGATAAAACCGGCCATGAAAAGGGGAAATCGCACCGACACCCGGTTGCTGGTGACGTGCACGGCCGCATGGGCATAACGCGACGCCACGAACGCCCAGGCTGCGACAACCGACGGCAGGTTGTCCGCTTCGGTTATGTAGAGCAGGATGCAGCATACATAAAACAGAACGGGCAGTTCGAACTGGTTCGCGATGCAGTTCTTGACGACAAGGCTTTGTGGGGGATCATTTGCGCTCCAGCGAATGCCGTCGTCGTCCATCCGTCCCTCGCGCACCATGCTGCGGCGGCGAATACGAAGCAGACCGTAGAGTGCGTAGACAAGCAGAACCTGCGCCAGGATCGGCCAGAATATCTCGAAACCAGTCATCCAAATGTCTTTCAGTATGCATTTGGAAGGAGGGCGGCGACTGTGCCGCCCGAGCCTTCAAAGCCTCAAGCTGCGCCCGGATAGTTGGGGCTTTCGCGTGTGATGGTAACACCGTGCGGGTGGCTTTCGCGAAGACCTGCGCCGGAGATGCGCACAAAGGTCGCCTTCGACTGGAAATCCTTGATATCGACGCCGCCGACATACCCCATCGCCGCCTTCAGGCCGCCGGCGAGCTGATGCAGGACGGCCGCCACCGGACCCTTGTAAGGTACCTGGCCTTCGATACCCTCGGGCACCAGCTTCAGCGTGTCACGGACTTCAGCCTGAAAATAGCGGTCTGCCGAGCCGCGGGCCATCGCACCAACCGAACCCATGCCCCTATAAGCCTTGAACGAACGGCCCTGGTACAGATAGACCTCGCCCGGGCTTTCGTCGGTGCCAGCGAGCAGCGAACCCACCATGACGGCAGAGGCGCCCGCGGCGATCGCCTTGGCGACGTCGCCGGAGAACTTGATACCGCCGTCCGCAATGACCGGAATGCCATGCTTGTTGGCTTCCTCGACGGCAGCCATGACGGCCGCCAGCTGCGGCACGCCGACGCCGGCGACGACGCGGGTGGTGCAGATCGAACCAGGCCCGATGCCGACCTTGATGCAATCCGCTCCGGCGTCGATCAGGGCGCGAGTACCCTCGCCCGTCGCGACATTGCCGGCGATAATGCGTACCGAATTCGACATCTTCTTCGTGACTGCAACCGCATCCAGGACCTTCTGGGAGTGGCCATGGGCCGTGTCGACGACGATCACGTCGACACCCGCCTCGATCAGGCGTTCGGCGCGCTCGCGGCCATCATCGCCGGTCGAGATGGCGGCGGCGACACGCAGACGACCGTGCAGATCCTTGGCGGCATTCGGATTGAGCTGGGACTTTTCGATGTCCTTGACGGTGATGAGGCCGATGCAGCGCCCGTCATTGTCGACCACCAGCAATTTTTCGATGCGGTGAGAATGCAGAAGCCGCTTGGCCTCCTGCTGATCGACGTTCTCCCTGACGGTCACGAGGTTCTCCTTCGTCATCAACTCGTGGATCTTTTGGGAATGGTCCGAGGCGAAGCGGACGTCGCGGTTGGTGAGAATACCGACCAGGCGACCCGGGCGGCCACCGTTCTCGACGACGGGAATGCCGGAGATGCCGTGCGATTTCATCAGTGACAGCGCTTCCGCGAGCGTTGCCTCCGGATTGATGGTCACCGGGTTGACGACCATGCCGCTTTCGAACTTCTTGACCTGGCGGACCTCCTCGGCCTGCTCGACCGGGGTGAGATTACGGTGGATCACGCCCATGCCACCCGACTGCGCCATGGCAATCGCCAGGCGGCTTTCGGTCACCGTGTCCATAGCGGAGGAAAGAATCGGCAGGGAGAGGTCGATGTCCTTTGCGATCCGGGTCGCGATATTCGTCTGCCCCGGCATCACCTCGGAGTGCCCCGGCTGCAGGAGGACGTCGTCAAAAGTGAGCGCTTCCGCGCCGGTTGCCGACATTACGATGCGTGCCATTGCCAAAGTCCTTCGTTCGAATAGGCAGAGTCCACCGGAAAAGGACTGTCCTCACCGGGTCGCTTCTGCATGAAATGCTTGGAAGTTGGCGAGGGCTGTTAACACGTTCATGACAGGAAGGGAATAGCAAAACGTCTTGGACTTATTATCGCGACAGGCGAAGCGCGCCCGGGGAAAGAAATCCGGTAGAACGTTCAAATTTTAGCCTCTGTTTATACGAGGCTTGAAACTTCCCCGTCTATAACGGGCTCATGCGTTGCGGGGGGCAACCGGACGCATCAACAAAAGGGGCAAAAAATGACCGCATTGAACGAACGGGCGCGTGCGCTCGAAACCCAGTTCGCCCGCCAGCAGGAACTTCGCTTCAAGGCCGACGCGCGTGGCGCGGCTATGATCGGACGTTGGGCAGGCTATGTCATGGGCATCGATGACGTCGAGGCCTATGCCAGGTCGCTCGCGACCACTCAGATCGTCGAACCGCACCGGCTGCTCGACCGTATTCGCCAGGACTTCGCCAACGCGCGGGTTCCCGTGCAGGAGGCCGAGATCGCGAGCCGCATGCACCAGTACCTCGAACAGGCAGCAGACGAACTTTATTATCGCGTTTGACATGCAACATGGCCGCACGGACAACCCGCGCGGCCATCGTTATCCTATATGTCGAACTGGTAGCTGATAGGCACGAAGCGATAACCCGTATCGAGCTTTTCGGCATAGCCGACAGCTGGGAACGGCATGTGGTAGCCGAGGAACGGAATGCGATCCGAAGCGACCATATCGAAGACATTCTTGCGCGTCGCCGCAGCCGCCGCCTTATCCATGTCGAAGCGAACCTCCCATTCCGGCCGTTGCAGCGACAGAACGAAGTGATTGGCGGTGTCGGCCGTGAGAAGCAGCCGTCGACCGTCCGATTCGAGGTTGTAGATCATGTGGCCCGGCGAATGCCCGAACGCCGCCATGCCGGTGATGCCCGATACCACTTCGCCACCATCGCCGATGAACGTCATCTTGTCGGCGAGCGGCTTGACCTTTGCGAGCACGGTCTTGTGGCCGCCCTCGGCAGCCGTTCCCTCTCGAGCCGGATCGACCCAGAAATCATACTCCGCCTGACCGGTAACGTAGCGTGCGTTCGGGAAAGCGGGCTCGCTGCCCTCCATCAGGCCACCGATGTGGTCGCCATGCATGTGGGTAATGACCAAGACGGTCACGTCCTCGCGGGTGTAGCCTGCGGCCATCAGACCTTCGATCAGACGACCCATGCCGTTGGCGCGGCCACCCTCACCAAGTCCGGTGTCGAACAGGATCACGTCAGATCCGGTGTTCACAAGAACGGGCGAGAAGCTGTTGACGAAATTATCTGCCGGAAGAAAGTTCTGTTCGAGAAGCGCAGCGACGGTATCGGCCGACTGGTTCGTTCCGAAAGTCTCCTGAGGTGCGCCCGAGGCTCGAGACCCATCCTTGATCACGACGACTTCAAAGCTACCCAATTTCAACCGGTGGGTATCCGGCGGCATGATCTTGTCGATGTCAGCGGCCTTGGAGGGATCCTGAGCCACTTGTTGCTGGGCGAAGGCCGCGCGGTTCATCAGCATCGGCGTTGCGAGAACCATACCAGCGCCGCCAAGCAAACCTCTTCTTTTCAGCGAAATCATCTCATCCTCCAAAATCTCTAGAAAGGCGCCTCTCGGTGTGCGCGAGGCTAAAACTAGATGGCATGGCTTCCGCGGAAAGCGGGGCTCACGCACACGTGATCCGGAACGGTGGAGACGGGCCAATAGTGGAGACCGTCAACCGTCAAGCATGTCGGCTAGGAACGCGGCTTCCGCGGTGGCGGTCTCGCTACGGTCCAAGGCCATCATGCCTGACGTTTCGACCTCCAGGATCCATCTCGCGACTTCAGCGAGCACATGGACGCTTTCGGGTTCCGGCTCCCCGGGCGCGTTGATAGGCATAACGTCCATGTCGTCTCCGATGTTACAGATCGTCAGGACGCTTCGGTACGAACCGCAAACGTCGCCTGACGAACCACGGCAGGGTTCTACCCACTCCTCCACGGGCGTGTACCTATTGCGGCACGATGAAAGCGGCCAAACGAAAGCAATGCGAGGTCGGTTCCTGCGGAATTCGATAAACTCTCCGTGACCGGGAGGCGGCGGGGCCTCGTGGGGAATGGCCCCGCGATGGATTGGCACGACCGAAGACACACGGTAAAAGAACCCGCCTTCCCTCACGCGACCGTCGGCTCATGAACCGAATCGTCCCGCTCATCCTCGCCGTCGCCCTCTTCATGGAGCAGATGGATTCGACCGTGATCGCGACGGCCCTTCCGGCGATTGCGGCGGATCTAGGCGTCGGGCCGATCACGCTGAAACTCGCGCTGACAGCCTACATGGTGGCGCTCGCGATCTTCATTCCGATCTCAGGCTGGATCGCCGACCGCTACGGCGCCAAGCGTGTGTTCCGGCTCGCCATCGTCGTCTTCGTGCTTGGATCGATCCTCTGCGCGATGGCGGATTCGCTGGCGTTCTTTGTCGGTGCCCGTTTCCTCCAGGGGATGGGCGGCGCGATGATGACGCCGGTCGGGCGCCTCGTCCTGCTCAGGACAACGAAACGCAGTGACCTCGTCTCCGCCATGGCGTTGCTGACGATTCCGGGACTCGTCGGACCGCTGACGGGACCGCCGATCGGCGGCTTCATCACCACCTATTTCTCATGGCACTGGATCTTCCTGATCAATGTGCCGATCGGCGCGATCGGCATCTGGGCAGCGACCGTATTCCTGCCCGAGGTGCCGTCGACGAACCCGCCGCCAATCGACAGGCTGGGTTTCGTCTACTCGGCGCTGGCGGCGTCAGGCGTGGTGTTCGGCCTTTCCGTTGTCAGCCTTCCGGCGCTTCCCCCGGCGCTCGGTATCGGCACCACATTGATCGGACTGATCGCGGCGGCGCTCTATGTCAGCCATGCGCGTCGCCATCCGGCCCCTCTTATAGACCTGAGCCTTTTTTCAAAACCCGCATTTCGCGCCTCGGTGACGGCCGGGTCGGTCTTTCGGATCGCCGCCGGCGCGATACCGTTTCTGATGCCGCTGATGCTGCAGCTCGGCTTCGGCATGACGCCATTCGAATCCGGCATGATCACCTTCGTCGGCGCCATCGGCGCGATCACGACGAAAACGGTTGCGCGCAAGGTGTTCGCCGCGGCAGGCTTTCGCACGGTCCTGATCACCGCAGCCGTGACAAGTGCCACGACCACCGCCGCCAATGCGTTCTTTCACCCGGGCACATCAATCGCGCTGATCATGGGCGTGCTTCTGGTGGCAGGCTTCTGCCGTTCCTTCTTCTTCACCGGCATCAATGCACTTGCCTATGCGGAGATCGATGACAGGGAAGCGAGCCAGGCGACTGCCACCAGCTCGGTACTGCAGCAGATCAGCCTTGCGCTCGGTGTCGCTGCAGCGGCGGCCATCCTGGAGGCGAGCACGCATCTGAAGGGCACCGCTCTGTCGCTTGCGGATTTCCATACCGCTTTCGGCGTGGTCGCGGTCCTGTCGCTAACGGCCGTCCTGCCCTTCCTGGCCCTGCCACCGGAAACGGGCGCCAATGTCTCGGGCCACCGGAAGGCGGTGGCCACGGACGATGTTCCGGCAAAATAGCGGAAGAGGTTATTCCGGCTTCTCGCAGACGGCCGAGAGCTTGTTGCCGTCCGGGTCACGCACATAACAGGCGTAGAAATGGGCGTGGTATGGCCGCAGACCGGGGGCGCCTTCGTCCGTGCCGCCATGGGCAAGCGCCTCCCGATGGAAAGCATCGACGGCAGCGCGATCGGGCGCATCGAGCGCCAGCATGGTACCGTTGCCGAAAGTGGCGGCATTGCCGTCGAACGGCTCCGTTATCCAGAGCCTGCAACGGGTGTCGTCGACGCGGGCATAACCTACTTCCACCGGTTCGGTCCGCAACCTGTCATAACCGAGTGTTGCCATTACTGGATCATAGAACCGGATAGCGCGGGCGAGATCGTTCGTTCCAAGCGTCAGATAGAGAAGCATGGTCCGACATCCTCAGCTGGCATCGTCGTCATCGACTTGTTCTTCGGCCCTGCGGCCCTTGAACCCCTTGGCAAGCAGGAACATTTCGACCGATTCCGCCCGCGACGAGGCAGGCTTCACATGGATAACCTGGCGGAAATTCTGCTTCAGCATGTTGAGCAGGTCGCGTTCGGTTCCGCCCTGGAACGTCTTCGCCAGGAAGTGTCCGCCTTCCGCCAGCACCTCGACGGCGAAATGGGCGGCGACCTCGCAGAGGTGCATGGTGCGCAGATGGTCGGTTTTCTGGTGCCCGGTCGTCGGCGCCGCCATATCGGAGATGACGAGGTTCGGCGCGCCGCCAATCGCTTCCATCAGCTTCTCCGGCGCCGTCGGATCGAGGAAGTCGAGCTGCAGGATCTTCACGCCCGGCAAAGGCGCCATTTCCAGGAAGTCGATCGCGGCGACGCGGATATCCTCCTCCGTCGAACCGGTGACCTTGGCGGCGATCTGCGACCAACTGCCGGGTGCGGCGCCGAGGTCTATGATGCGCCTGGCGCCTTTGAGGATCTGGTGCTTTTCATCGATCTCCAGCAGCTTGAAAGCCGCGCGGGCGCGATAACCTTCCAGCTTGGCGCGTTGCACATAAGGATCGTTGATATGGCGCTCGATCCAACGGCGGGACGACGCCTTGAGCTTGCCCTTCTTGACCTTCTGGCCGAGCTTGCGGCCGATCGGCGGCTTCGTCATGCGTGTTCCCTCTCGCGCGGCGGGCGACGGCCGCGACCCCGACGCCAGACGCCGTCATCGGCCATCATGTCGGTCAAAAGACCCTCGCGAAGACCGCGATCTGCAACCCGCATTCGCCCCGCCGGCCAGCGGCGACGGATCGCCTCTAGAATAGCGCAGCCTGCCAGCACCAGATCGGCTCGATCTGGGCCGATGCAGGGATTGGCCGCGCGCTCGGAATATCCCCACGACAGCAGCTTGGCCTGCATTGCGGACACCTCCGCGTCGCTCAGCCACAGGCCATCTACGCGCCGACGATCGTAGCGCGGCAGGTCAAGATGGACGCCGGCAAGCGTCGTCACCGTTCCGGATGTGCCGATCAGATGGAAATCATGACCTTCCTGGAGCGGCGGGCATTCAAACCGCCCGAGCATGATCTCGACCTCGTTGATCATCGCCTCGAAGACATCGGGCGTCACGTCGCGGCCGCCATGGCGCTCGGACAATGTCACGACACCCACGGGCAGCGAGGTCCAGTGGGTAATGTGGTTGGCAAGTCGGCTGGAGCGATTTTCGCCAATGCGGATAACGGCGATTTCGGAGGACCCTCCACCGATATCGAACAGAACCACGGAACGGGCTTCGCGACCCACAAGAGACGAGCAGCCCGATACGGCAAGCCGCGCCTCGGTCTCGCGATTGATGATCTCCAGCTTCAAACCGGTTTCGGTGGTCACGCGGGAGAGAAAGTCCTCGCCGTTTGCGGCCGCCCGGCAAGCCTCTGTCGCGATCAATCGCATGCGGCGGATATCGCGCCCGGCGAGCTTGACCGAGCAGACCTTCAATGCCTCGACGGCGCGGTCCATCGCCTCTTCCGAGAGCCTTCCGCTCGCAGCCAGTCCCTCGCCGAGACGGACGATCCGGGAGAAGGCATCAACAACGCGGAAGCTGCCCGGCCGGGTTGGCTGGGCGATCAGCAGGCGGCAATTGTTGGTGCCGAGATCGAGCGCGGCGTAGAGGTCAACCGGACCGCTGTGAGACGCGGGAACGCGCGGCGCGTGGTGTCCGGATTCTCGTGCTACGTCACGCGCCTGCATCGGCGGCGCAACAGGACGAATCGCCTCGACGACGGTAGCGACTGCGGCGACCTGTTGCGGCGTATGGTGACGGCGATTGCGGTTGCGTCGCCGTCTCTTGCCGGACTTTCCGGCCTTGCCGGGTTCGGAGACAGCACCGGCGGCGTTGGCTGAGTGATTTTCCCGCGCCTGCACAGGCCGCGTCTGCGGCTCGGCGGCATGACCACCACCACGACGGCGACGCTTTCGCTTGCGAGAGGGCTGTCCGCCCGTCATATCGGAACGTTCGGCATGGCCTGGGGGCAAAGCAGCCCCGGCTTCCACGGAGCCGGATGTCACGGACGCTGGCCGTGATCCTTTCCTCTTGCTCCTGCCGCGCCGGGTGGTTTTGCCATCCCTGCGCGATTGCGCCGACGCCCCCTCGGGTTGCGGCTTGTTGCCGCCTTCGGGGTCAGTCACTGTACTATTCCTCCGTGCCGCGCAAAGCCGAGAAAAGCATGCTGCAGGCACGATTTGTTTTACGTTGCCACGATCATACCAGCGACCAACCGCTTCGCCAACCGGTTTTTCCCACGCGACATTGCCTCATGACCGGCACCACTGCCCTGATACAGGCAGCGCCAGGCCTCTATTTTTTTCCGAAACCCTATTTGCAAGCCGCGGCGATTTGTTTATAAGCCCGCCACACCGACGCGGTGCGGACACGATCCGCCGCCTGTTGGGGAATAGTTCAATGGTAGAACGGCGGACTCTGACTCCGTTAATCTTGGTTCGAATCCAGGTTCCCCAGCCAATTCCCTCAAAAAACCATGATTCCTACGTTTTTCCGTCGTGCCTGATCCCGTTTTGGCGTCATCGGCGACCTGTTGCCCGGGGCCGGGATCAATGAGATCGAATCTTGGGTCAGCGCCCCGATGACCGGTCGCGCACAGCCGGGGGCGCTGGATCCGACGTCAAGGGGCCATCAGAATGGCTGCCCCACCCATGTGGCTCTCCGGGAAAAGATCCCACAGACTGATCAATCGGACACCCTGACCCATTGGTTGCGGCTGACCATTCGGCAGTTTTCGCTTCCGCCGAGAACGGCGGAGGCTTCGATCGGAAGAACGATATGGACGGTCGCCACGTGTTCGATCTCCGTCTCGCTCTTCAGCGTGAGCCGCCAGGTCATCTTGCTGCCTGCGCCCTGCCCTGCCGGAATTTGCCCGAAAAGGTTCGAAAATATCTCCGCTTGCCATGCATCCTCCCCGGCAGCGCGCCAGTCGATCTGGCTCAGGCCTTCAGCGGCAAGCTTGCGGGACATTTCAAGCTGGTCGGGATGGAACGGCGCCTCGAAATCCAGTCGCCGCGGCGCCAGCCATTCGGCCGGCAGCGCGCCGGCTGATTTCGGGAAGACCTGCTGCATCAGCGGCGGGCATCCTTCCAGCCGTGTATCGCCAAGCCGCACCTGCCAGAGGCCAGATTGCGGCTCGACGCCAGGGAAAAGGTCGATCGGCGGCTTTCCGGGCGGAAGCTCTTCCGGCTGGCGATTGTTTTCCGGCAGATCAACCGGCAAGCCAGGCGGCAGGCAGTGGCTTGGACCCGAATAGAGGAAGCCATCGCTTGTAGCACCGAAACCGGCCAGAACTCCGGGTAGTTCCGTTCGCGCTATCCATGTGCCCTGACGGGCCCTGGCGTCGACAACAAGGATTACGTCTGGCCCCGGCGCCTCACCAAAGAAGCTCTCCATGTCGCGTGTCACGTCCCGTTCAGGGGAGATAAACTCCGCCCGTCCGTTTGCGTCAATGGAAATGACAGGCGTGTTGCAATCCGCAGCATAGGAAACCGAGGCAGTTGCCAGAAGGAAAAAAGTTGTCGCAACAATTTGGTGGCGCATGTTTCATATGCCTCTGATAATCGAAATGGCGCGGTCGAATTCGGCAGGCGCAAGAGTTCTGGAACCGGATGATGCGGATGCGCCGACCTTCAGGCTCTTGCGAATGAGGTCCAGCTCTTCCGTCGAGATGTAGGGTGTGAACTCGCAGAGCATCTGCCCCTGCCCGGCCTCAATGCAATTGTCACCGCCCGGCTGATTGAGACCGATGAGCTTGACATTGCCGGCGGGATCGCGATCCCAGAACCAGGTCGAGATCCGGCCATCAGGGAGCAAACGCCCGACTTCGACCGACCAGAGCGCCGGCAGCTTGCCAGAAAGAACGGGATTGGGGTGGGAAAAGTCGCAATCCTCGTCGCCGCAGCGGCGCAGGACCTGACCCGTGGTCAGCGTGAACTGAAGCGTTTGCAGGACACGAGCAAGCTGTTCATCTCCCCTGTCCGGATCGGCACACAACTGTCCGACCCGTGTCAGGAGACAGCCACGCTCGCCGAGCGGCCACTCCTTCGGATTGAGCCAGATCGAGTGAGCCGAGCCGGCCTGCTCGGCAAACTCGGCGCGCGGCCGTCCTGCATCGGATGCAACATCGGCAACCCAGTTCTCTGGGAGGTGGAAGAACAGGCCCGTGGCCACATCGCGCATGTCGCAATTTTCCACCGTTCGATCACCGGGCAGACAGCGATGAGGATAATCGGTCCAGGCCTTGCCCTCTTCCTTGCCATTTTCGCAACTGTCCGGTCCGTGACCCTGACCATCATCGCAACCCTGCGCCGCGCCCGGAGTCGGGTCCTGCATGGCACCAAGTAATGCGTCCATGATGGCTTTTTGATCAATCTCTCCATTCGGCCCGACATTTTGTACCGCCCCCAAAAGCGCACCGATCATCGCTTTGGTCTGCGGCTCCTGCCCGGCAAGGCCCTGCTGAACGCCTGCTGCGAAATCCGGCAGAGAACCTGTTTCAGCCTGTGCCGTATTCTCGTCGGCAGGTGGAATGATGAAATCCTTTGGCTGCCCAGTGACGACTTCAATGACCGCACGGAATTCCTTGTTAGCCGTCCCTACTTCCGAGGCGGTGACCTCCCATTGCCCCGGTGTCAGCTCGGTGTTGAAAACAGTCTCCGGTTCAAACGTCCATGCAGCATCACCCGCAGGATTGTTTCCAGCCGGTACGACTGACCATTCGCGCGGAATTTGAGAATATTCCGAAGGCACGCGGAACGAGACGGGCGTCAAGCCATCTGTAAAGCCAGGCTGTCCACCTTGCTTTTGTGTCGCCTGCTGCTGCTCCCATTTCAACGTCGCCTTGACGAGTTGATAGGCCGCGAGCACCTGCGGATCATCGCTCTGGAACATGCAGAACTGGCCGAGAGCGCCCACATTTTCGCATGGGCCGTTCATGGCAACCCACTGGCGTGGGCCAAGGACCAGCGAATCATCTGTGCCATTTCTGAAGAAATTGACGTGCGGCGGCAGTTTTTCTCCAACCGACTGCGCCCCAGCAGTATACGGATCGGTCGAGGGATAATCCGTCCACCAGCCAGCTGGCAGCATGAAGGACAGCCCGGTTGCAGCGTCGCCGATCTGGCAGGGCGACGGACCGTCGCAGGAATAGGCAACATCTTCGCCCAAACCGTTGGTTGCGCCGGGGCCAGCGTCCGCCTTTTGTCTCGGCAGATTACCTGCCGATCCCGTCGCACCCGGCGTTATGACGTCCAACGGGATACGCGCCTTCTCCCTGCGCTCACCAGACGAATCGTAACCCTTGTAGACCAGATCGTAGGTGCCTGGTTCGGCCGGCGCAGTCAGAGGCTGGCCAGCAGCAAGTTCGCTGAGTGTTCGGCCCCAGTCGATCTGGTTTTCGCCTTGCCAGATCTCGATTCCGTCGCTGCGCAACTGACTGCCGCTGGTTTCAATCACGATCGGGGCGCCCGGTGCTACGACAGATGGAGCCTTGAGCGTTACGACAGGGTCCGTCTCGACAAGGATTTCCATTTCGTCCAGCTTGTCGCCGCCCCAGGTTTCCAGTCTGAGAAGATAGGAACCAGGCGCGGCAAGCTCGATTGCAGCGTCCTTGGCGCCTTCGGTTCCTTCAACCGTACTATAGGTGATCGCAGTTTCCGGACTGGCGTTCCCGATCGGGTAGAGCCTCAAGGCCAGCGCTGCGCCGCCCGTCTCGCTTCCAGCTTCAATAACGCCGAGCTCAATCTGCGCAACGCCGACCGTATACGGTCCCCGATTGACCATGCCGGCCTTGCCGTGCTCAATTGCCGCCTCCTCGATAGGGCGCACAAAAAGGATAGCATCCGTCTTGAAACCGGAAACCCAGCCGTCTTCCGGCGGCAATTCCGCCCAATCCATTTCCGACGAATAGCTGAAAAGACGGCAGCGAGGTTCTTCGACGAAGTAACTTCCGGGCGGCTCGAACATCCAGGCTGCAGTTGCCGCATCGGCTTCCGCCAAAGCGCGGCAATCTTCGGCTGTACCGTCACGGGGGAAATCGGGCTGCTGCGGGGTTGCAACTTCAGGCCCGATCGACTGCCCTGTCGGCTGAAGTTGAATTCTGGGCATGAGTGGGCGGCCCGGGAAATGGGTCGTGTCTCGCGGCGGAGCCATGGTGATCGCTTCGCTCAGTGCATCGCTGAGCTCGCCGGCATTTGCCGCTTCAATGTACCGCCCTCCTGTGTTTTCTGCGAGGCAAGCTACCTGGGCGCCCTCTTCCTTTGACAGCCCGAAACCGACCACATGGGCGGTGAAATTGACGCCTGCCGCCTCCAGTTCCGAAGCCAGCGCACAAGGGTCCGCCTCGCAGGTTTCCAATCCGTCAGTCACAAGCACGACGGTTGCACTTTCCTCACCATAGCGCAGAGCCTCGGCGGCCTGCCGCACGGCAGCCGAGAGAGGCGTTTTGCCGAGAAAGCGCATGGCATTGACCGCACCGACGACCGTTTGACCAGTGTTTTTCCCCGGCGGCACGAGGAGCTCGATATCTCCGCAATTGCCCTTGGAGCGGTGACCATAAGCGATCAGCCCGAGTTCCTGCTCCGCCGGCAGACGGGTCACCACGTCGGCCACAGCCTCGCGGGCGATTTCGAGTTTCGGCCGACCGTCGATCTGCCCCCACATGGAGCCTGATCCATCCATGACGATGATCGTGCGTGGTGATTCCTCGGCGTGCCCCGTCGGGATCGGTGCAAGCAGCACGCCGGCAAGGAGACCGGCGATTTTCAGCAAAGCGTTTTTCATGAATTCGTCCCTCTCAAGCCGATACCGCAACCGGGCGGACAGGTGTTTTCCGACCCGATGCCCAAGCCGCGGCCTTGCTGCCGATGTCTCTGAACTTGCCGGAAAGTTCCTGGAGGCGTGTCCGCCATTCCGGATCCGGCATCTGTCCCTCGGTCGTTTTGAAGAAAACCTGCAGCATGCAGGTGATGGCGAGCGGCTCGAGCAGCGCCGCCTTGAACGCCCAGGCGAAAAGGATGGCAAAAACGAAGCCGCCTGCGCTCAGCGCGCCGGGCATGAGATAGACAAGCGCCGCCGCAGGGGCGAGCGCCAGCAGGAACACGACGAACGAAAGCCCGTAGATCATGATCGCCAGCCAGGCCGCATTGCGGAACATGACCTTGTAATTCTGGCCATAGAGGACGAGTGCCTCCTCCGCCGAGGCCCAGGGATTGGTGGCTCGAGTTCGCAGGGCATGGGCGAGGATGACTTCGTCAGTGAAGCCGACAGCAACCTTCAGAAAGTTGCGCAGCATACCCGCCGCTGTTTCAAGGCCGGGGATAGGCAGGATAGATGCAATCCCCTCGATCAGGCCGGTGATGGCCGAAATCACCCCCTTGACGAGCTGGTCGACGCCGAACAGCACGCTCGCCTCGGCAAAACGCTCGCGCACCATCCGGCCGCCATAGGCCACCTGCGCTTCGCCGTCGGGAAACGGCCGTCCGTCGATAAGTTCAACGAGAACCGCGATGTGCCCGGCCTTGACGATGTAGAGGATATATTCCCGAAGCAGATAGAGCGCAGCCGCGACAAGACCGAAGCCTGTCACGCCGCCGATGACCGTGCTGGTGGCCAGAAAGTCGGCGTCACCGAAGTGGCCGACGCCATAGCCCATCGCCGCGCCCGTGCCGGTGGCGATGACATAGGCGCAGGCGATGCCGAAATAGACGGCCATGCGAAAAAGAAGGAAAGGAGCGGTGCGGGCCATGAGCGCCAGAGCACCTGAAAGGCTGAAATTCCACATGAAGGAGCATCCTTGACGGTCAAGTAGCGGCATTCCCGGGCGAGGGAGTGCCTGCTGCGTGGAGATTAGGATTGGGCAATGTCAGGGTCTTGGGCTGGGCGGCACCGAGTTACGGGGCCGATGGCACAGACAAGGTCGCCTGCCGGAAAGGCGTTACGGCTTCCGAGGCCGCACATCCCTCGGCGTCATGCCATAGGTCTGCCGGAAGCGGGTATTGAACCAGGAGAGGTCGCCGAAGCCGGCCTCCAGGGCGATCTGGGCGATGTTGAGGTGCTGGAAGGACGGATCGGCCAGCATGCGATAGGCCAGCGCGAGGCGGCGGCCCGCCACATAGTCGCGAAAGGACGTGCCCTCGCGCTCGAACAGGGATCGGACATAGCGAGATGAAAGGCCAAGCAGCTTACCCACACCATCGGCGCTGAGTCCGGGTGAAACGAGGCTGCGCTCGATCTCGGCCTTCACCTGTTTCAACCGGGCGGCCCTGATACCTCGCCCCGCGGCGATCTCGGCAGCTTCGCGCGTCGCTCCTAGCGCCATCAGCGCTAGATCCTGGACGTGCGTCACGCATTGCGCCGCCTCTTCCGGGGCGAGAGCGGGCAGTTCGGCATGGAGCGTGCGTGCATAGTTCAGGAACAACCGCCATTGGGGCGTCATCGGGCTCGCGCGCTTCAGCATCGCCTCCAGTCCCGCCGCCGCCGGGCCGAGATGGGCACGCGGAATGGACACATAGATCCCCTCCATGTACTCCCCGCCAAAACGCACAGTTCCCGGGACATCGCCCGGATCGGCATAGACAACGCCGGGACGCAGAACCTCCTCGAGACCACCTGTCTGAGTAATGGAGCCACCACCGGCGAGCGGGATATGGAACATGACGTCGTCGCTGCAATCGGCGGCATGCATCCGGCTACGGATCGCCGTGGACGCGGAATGACGCCCATGACCCACAATCACTCCAGGCAGGACGGCTATGGACGTTTCCGAATGGAAGTCCTGCCGATCGTCCGGAATGAAGTCCACCTTGGTCATGTTGGCGACGACATTGCGAAACTCCTCGACCCGCTGCGCGCGGCTGAAATCTCTCGACTTGATCGACAGTATCGTCATGTAGCTACCCTTCCGCAAACCGTGACAGCTGCAGTCCTAGTAACAATCGCCTTTTGGCGCATACACCAAATAGGGTATCAAACGACTATCTTCGCAGTCCAGGCATTGGGATATCAAAGTGCAGGCAAATGGAAGCGGTTCCGACGGCGCGAACGGATCGACGGCGGGCGAAATAGATCCGGACGTCGACCTGGACATCATATCCAATACCTATCGGGCGATCATCGATCAGGAAGCGTTCGACGCGATGATTGCGAGCTGGCAGACGAAGCTCCGGCGCATCCCCGATGATGAGAATGGGTCGCGGCGCCTGTCCCCGGCGCTTCTTGCCCAGCTCGCCCTTGCACGTAACACCCTCGAAAGCCTTGACCTGCCGACGGAGAATGATCCTCTCGTCCGCGCCGTTCAGGAGGTTCCCGGCCCGGCTCTGGTCCTTTCACCCGAGGGGCGAGTTGCTGTCACGAATACCGAGGCGGCGTCGGCATTGGGTGCGCGACAGGGCAGCTTCCTTGACGCCGACAGGATCGACCCGCGCTCCCTCGAAACGTATCGGACCCTGATGCGCGCCGCCAACAAGCGTGCCAACCGCTCCCAGGCAATCCTGCGCCTTATGCCATTGCAAGGTAATCATACCATCCTCGCGGAAGCCTGGTTATTGTCCCGCGACGGGCACAACGCCGATTTCGTGGTCATCCGCTCCCTTGAGATCGAATGGACGGAACGCGCCTCCGACATGCTCGGACAGGCGTTCGGCCTCTCCGTGGCAGAAATCGACATCGCCCGACTTTTCTTCAAGGTCCGCGATGTCGCCGAGATCGCGGCAAAGCGGGGCGTCTCGCTGCTGACGGTAAGGACACAGTTGAAGAGCATCATGGCGAAGACGGAAGCGCCTTCGCAGGTGGACCTGATGCGCCTTCTGGCGATGACGGCGGGGCGCGCAATCCAGGACCGCCAGGGCAAAACGGATTCCTGGCGCGATCCCCTCGGACGCGAGGAAATCCTGACTTTGCCCGGCGGACGCGCGATCGCCTGGACGTGGCTCGGTCATCCCGATGGGCGACCCGTCATTCTCTGTCGCGGACTGCCGATGTGTTACCTTCTTCCACCCGACATCGAGGACCAACTCACGGAGGCGGGTGTGAAGCTCTTGGCGCTTTCGCGTCCGGGGTTTGGCAACTCCAGTCAGCATGCCGAGTTGTCACCGCTTGAGGACAATCTCGCCGCGCTGCGTGGCTTCCTCGACAAGGTGGTCGGTGAACCTTGTGTCGGCATCGGTTTGAGCAACGGACTGGTGCCCCTCCTCGCCGAAGCGCAAACACACCCCGATCGCTTCCGGTCCCTTATCGCGATCGGCTACACAGGGGTCCTGGACCGCAGCGGAATACGCCGTCTGCAACCCACCCAGCAAGCCATGATGCGTCTGGCGGGGATGATGCCGTGGCTTGTGGATCTCATGGCCAAACAGGCTCACCGCATGATCCAGACCTATGGTGTCGACTGGTATATCGAGCGTGCCTACCGCACCCGTCCTCTCGATTACTCGACCTGTGCCGATGCCAACCTCACACCGTTCATCCGCAACGCTTGCGCGCACCTGCTCGCCCAGGGACACTCCACTTTCGTCCGCGAGCTTATCCTGGCGCGTTCCGACATCGACGATGCGGTCGAGGCGCTGAAGATACCCCTGACCTGGCTTGCGCCAACGGAGGATGGCGTCTTTGACGAGGCTGGCTTTCGGCAGATCGAGAACCGAAACAAGCGCATCAGAATGCAGCCTCTTCGCGACGCAGGCGAACTCGCGCTCTATCAGCAGACGTCCCGGATCGTCGACCTGATTATCCGGGAAGCGCATGGGATGCCAGCGGCACGATGAGAAAGCCTCTGGAGATCGGTCGGCGGGTCGAAGCGCGAATTGGCATCCTCCGCCGCGTTGGACGTTGGTTTGACATAAAAACTGCGCCTCGGCGTAACCATCCTTGTTTTGCGAGCGTATTAGGCAAAGACTTCGATTGAATTGTTGGCGCCTGCGAGGCCGCCGAACCGACCAGGAGCCTTTATGGTATCGCCCGATGAAACCCTCCAGCCGAGCAAGGGCAGCTTCACCCGCCCGAAGCGGTTCGACAGAAATCTGGTGGTGATCGGCGCGGGATCGGCCGGCCTTGTTTCGGCCTATATCGCAGCCGCCGCCAAGGCCAAGGTGACGCTGGTCGAAGCCCACAAGATGGGCGGTGATTGCCTGAATTTCGGCTGCGTCCCGTCCAAGGCTCTGATCAAAAGCGCCCGGGTTGCGCATCAGATGCGTCATGCGGACCACTACGGCCTCAAGGCCGTCGAGCCAGAGGTGCCGTTCTCCGCCGTGATGGAACGCGTTCACCGGGTGATCGCCGACATCGAGCCGCATGATAGCGTCGAGCGCTACACCGATCTGGGCGTGGAGGTGCTGAAGGGCTACGCGAAACTGATCGATCCCTGGACCGTGGAGATCGCACTGAACGACGGCGGCATCCAAAGGCTCACGACACGCGCGATCATCCTGGCCACTGGAGCGCGGCCATTCGTTCCACCGATCCCCGGCATCGAGGAGGTCGGCTACCTCACCTCCGACACGCTCTGGGACCGGTTGCGGGACCGGTCGAAAGTGCCGCGGCGGCTGGTGGTACTGGGCGGCGGGCCGATCGGCTGCGAGCTGGCGCAGAGTTTTGCCCGGCTCGGCTCGGAGGTGACCCAGATCGAGATGGCGCTACGGCTGATGATGCGCGAGGACGAGGATGCGGCGGAGCTCGTGACTGCCTCCCTGGTGGCAGACGGCGTCAGGGTGCTGACGAAGCACAAGGCCGTCGCCTGCGGTGTCGACGACGGAGAGAAATGGATCGATGTCGACCATGATGGCGGGAAGACCCGAATTGCGTTTGACGAGATCATCGCAGCGGTCGGCCGTTCGCCACGTCTCACGGGCTTTGGGCTCGAGGAACTCGGGGTCAAGGTCGATCGGGTCATCGAGACGAACGAGTATCTCCAGACCCTCTATCCAAACATCCTGGCGGCGGGAGATGTCGCGGGTCCGTACCAGTTCACCCATGTTGCTGGCCATCAGGCATGGTTTGCGGCGGTCAATGCGCTGTTTGGCGATCTGAAACGCTTCAAGGCTGATTACAGCGTCATCCCGTGGGCCACGTTCACCGATCCCGAGGTCGCGCGCGTCGGCCTTTCAGAGACCGAGGCGACGGAACGGAAGGTTGCGTACGAGGTCACCCGGTTCGGGATCGACGATCTCGACCGCGCTATCGCCGACGGTTCGGCGCGCGGCTTTGTGAAGGTTTTGACGGTTCCAGGCAAGGATCGCATCCTAGGGGCAACGATCGTTGGCGACCATGCGGGAGACCTGCTGGCGGAATTCGTCTTCGCCATGAAGCATGGGCACGGGCTCGGCAAGATCCTCGGCACGATCCACATCTATCCGACACTCGCCGAAGCCAACAAGATGGTCGCCGGCACGTGGCGTCGCAACCACATCAACGGCTTTCTGCTGTCGCTGCTGAAGCGGTTCCAGACCTGGAGGCGCGGATGATCGACGCCCGCATCCTGCCGCTACAACGGAGCGTGCTGCAGCCGATCGCCGAATTTCTCGCACGGCGCGGCGTCAAAGCCGACACGCTCAGCCTCTCCGGCTTCGCGCTTGGCGTCGGCGCCTTCGCCGCTCTTGCCTTCGGCTATTGGCTTGCGGCGCTGGCGCTGATCCTCGGCAACCGACTGCTTGATGGGCTTGATGGCGCCGTGGCCCGGATCCATGGCCCGACCGATCGGGGTGCCTTTCTCGACATCGCACTCGACATGGTGTTCTACGCGCTGATCCCGCTCGGATTTGCCGTCCAGTCTCCGGAGTTCAATGCGCTGCCGGCGGCGGTGCTGATCGTCTCTTTCGTCGGCACGGGCTCTTCATTCCTGGCGTTTTCCGCCGTTGCCTCAAGGCTTGGCAGAAAGGCACCCGAATTTCCCACGAAAGGGATCTACTATGCCGGGGGACTGGCGGAAGGTTTCGAAACCATCGCGGTCTTTGTCGCGATCTGCCTTTTCCCGACGGCTTTTCCAGCCATCGCCTACGCGTTTGCATTGCTGTGCGGCATTACCACCCTGATCCGCTGGCGGCAGGCGTGGGTGGTATTCTCGGGCGAGCGGAGCGAATGATGTCAAGCCGTGACGCTGCAACCCGCTACCTCCCGCTTTTGCTCATCGCGACAGGGCTGCTGCTCGGCTACCTTTTCGGCCTGCAGAACTATCTCAGCCTCGGTTATCTCGCCGATCAGCGCGAGGCCTTGCGTGCCTACGTCGATGAACATCTGGTCTGGTCCGCGACAGTGTTCGTCGTGATCTACGTTCTTGCTGTCGCGTTTTCCTTTCCCGCGGCGTCTATCCTGACCATCTTCGGCGGATTTCTGTTCGGATGGCTGATGGGGGGCGCTCTGGTGGCGATTGCGGCAACCGTCGGCGCATCCATTCTCTTTCTGGCAACGCGATCGGCCTTCGGCGGCTTTTTGCGCCACCGCGTCGATGGTGTCGTGAAGCGGCTTACCGACGGCTTCAGGCAAAACGCCTTCGGCTATCTGCTGGTGATCCGGCTGGCGCCCGTCTTCCCGTTCTTCGTGGTCAATATCGCTGCCGCGCTCTTCGATATCAGTCTGACGCGGTTCGTTGCTGCAACCTTCATCGGCATCCTGCCAGGCACATTCGCCTACGCCTACCTTGGGCAAGGCGTCGACAGTGTGCTGATCGCGGCGCAGGCGGCGGGACGCGAGGCACAGATCGCCGACCTGGTGACCCGGGACATCACGCTTGCGTTCCTGGGACTGGCCGTGATCGCCGCCGTGCCTACCTTGCTCAGGCATATTCGACGAGACCGGGGACAGGCGGCATCAGTGCCGACAGGGCAAGCACCGACAGTGCCGAACGACAAAAACGAAACATGGGAGAATGAATGAGAATGGGATTCGCCAAGACAGTTTTTGCCGCCGGCATTGTTGCCGGCCTTGCGGCTTTCAACGCCATGGCGGCCGAACCTGACGCCAAGGATTGGGCGGCCATCGAGAAGGCCGCGGCCGGTCAGACGGTCTACTTCAACGCCTGGGGCGGCTCCGAAAACATCAATGCCTACCTCGAATGGGTGGGTTCGGAGATGCAGAAGCGTTATGACGTCACCGTCGTCCAGGTAAAGCTCGACGATACCGCAAGCGCGGTCTCCAAGGTGGTGGCGGAAAAGACGGCCGGAAAGGACGAGGGCGGATCGGTCGACCTCATCTGGATCAACGGCGAAAACTTCGTGTCGATGAAGAAGCAGGGCCTGCTTCTGACGCCCGGCTGGGCGACGTCGCTGCCCAACTGGCAATATGTCGACACGGAAAACCAGCCGACCATCCTCACCGACTTCACTGAGCCGACCGAGGGTCTGGAGAGCCCGTGGGGCGGCGCGAAGATGGTGTTCTTTCACGACAGCGCCCGGACAGATCCTTCGGCAATGCCGGACAACGCAGCGCAGTTGCTTGACTGGGCGAAGGCCAATCCTGGGCGCTTCTCCTATCCGGCCCCACCTGATTTCATCGGTTCCTCCTTCCTGAAGCAGCTACTGAGCGAGGTCATCGACGATCCTTCGAAACTTGCAAAGCCAGTGAACGAGAAAACGTTCGAACGCGATGTCGAGCCGCTCTTTGCCTATCTCGACCAACTGCATCCGGTTTCCTGGCGGTCTGGCAAGGCCTTCCCGAAGAACTACCCGGACATGAAGCAGAAACTCGCCGACGGGGAACTGGATATCATCTTCGCGTTCAATCCGGCCGAGGCCTCGGCAGGCATCAAGGCCGGAGAACTGCCGGAGACGATCCGGTCCTTCTCCTTTTCCGGCGGGACTCTCGGCAATACCCACTTCGTCGCCATCCCCTACAACGCCAATGCAAAGGAAGGGGCCCTGCTAACGGCCAACTTCCTGATTTCGCCGGAAGCGCAACTGCGCAAGCAGGATCCGACCTATTGGGGCGACCCGACCGTGCTCTCGCTCGCCAAATTGCCCGAGGCGGACCGGACCGCCTTTCAGTCGCTCGATCTCGGCGTCGCTACGCTGTCGCCCGACAAGCTCGGCCCGGTCATCGCCGAGCCGCATGCAAGCTGGATGGAGCGGATCGAAAGCGAGTGGCGCCGGCGCTACGCGAGCGGCAACTGATCGGTGCCCGGCCACAGCATCTCGACAACCGGATCCGGCCAAGCCGTCGCTCTTTTTGCAAGGGCGGCGGTTCTTCTCACGTTCGCGCTTCTGGTGCTGCCTATAACCTTTGGTCTTGCCGGTACCATATTGCCCGCCTTCGGCTACCTTCCGGCGCTTGGCGGCAACACGTTCGGACTGGAGGCGTTCGGCCGGCTGGCTGAAACACCCGGCGTCGGAGAAGGCGCGATCCTGGGCCTCGCGTCCGGGATTGTGGCAACAGCGCTTTCGCTCTCGATCACGCTGGTGTTCGTCGCGGGATTTGCTGGCACGCCGGCACTCTCGCGCCTGCAGCATCTGCTCTCGCCGCTGCTGGCGGTGCCGCACGCCGCCGCTGCTTTCGGCCTGGCCTTCCTGATTGCCCCCTCCGGCTACCTGATCCGGCTTGTCGCCCCTCTCTTCGGTATCGACCGGCCGCCAGACATCCTCATCCCCCATGATCCGATGGGGCTGACGATGATCGCGGGGCTGGTGATCAAGGAAACGCCATTCCTGTTTCTCGTAACGCTTGCGGCCCTGCCCCAGGTGGATCTCGCCGCCACTCGCAGGCTTGCCGCGTCATTCGGTTACGGGCGGATCGCCGGCTTCGTCTACCTCATCTGGCCCTCGCTTTACCGACAGATCCGGTTTGCGGTCTATGCGGTCATTGCCTATTCCACCTCGGTGGTGGACGTGGCGCTGATCCTCGGGCCCAACCTTCCGGGCACGCTGGCCACCCGGCTCGTACAGTGGATGAACGACCCGGACCTCTCCATCCGGTTTCTCGCCTCGGCAGGCGCCTTGCTGCAGCTCGCCGTGACGCTTGCGGCGTTGCTTCTCTGGCATTTGCTGGAGCGCCTTTGCGGGACACTGGTTTGTCTCTGGCGGGACCGCGGGTACCGCGCCGTCCGCGACGGCACCCTGCGAAGCCTCTCCGCGCTCATCATCGGCACCATTGGCGTGACCGTCTTTGCCGGTATCGGCATCCTGGCCGTCTGGTCCGTGGCAGGCCTCTGGCAGTTTCCCGATCTCATGCCCCAATCCCTGACGCTTCGCAGTTGGCAGACCGCGCTGCCGCGCATCATGGAGCCGCTGGTCACAACGCTTTCGACCGGTTTCGTCTCGACCCTCATTGCTCTCTTTCTCACAATCGGGTGTCTGGAACGGGAGACGCAGACGGGACGGACAGGCAGAGATAAAGGCCTGCTGATCCTCTATCTGCCGCTGATAGTGCCGCAGATCACCTTCGTCTTTGGCCTGCAGTTGCTGTTCATCGGCAGCGGCAGCCAGCATCGCCTTGCCGCGTTGGTCCTCGTTCATCTCGTCTTCGTGCTGCCCTATGTCTTTCTCTCGCTCGCCGATCCGTGGCGCTCGCTCGATCGCCGCTATGAGGTTATCGCGACAGCGCTCGGAAAATCCCGGCTCACGGTTCTGCTGCGCATCCGCCTGCCAATGCTGCTGCGGCCGCTTCTGACAGCCTCGGCCGTTGGCTTCGCGGTCTCGGTCGGGCAATATCTGCCGACGCTGCTTGTTGGCGAGGGTCGGTTGACCTCCATAACGACGGAGGCAGTCGCTCTCGCGTCAGGCAACAATCGCCGTGTCATCGGAGTTTATGCCCTCTTGCAGACCCTCTTGCCGTTCGTCGCCTTCGCTTTGGCCGCCCTTCTGCCCGCTGTCCTTCACCGCAATCGCGGCGCCATGAGGATTTGATCCGTGCCTCAAGCCGATCCGAACCGGAACCTGCGCCTGTCGAGCGTCGTCATTCGCCTGAATGAAACGATCCTCATCGATCTGTCCGCCAGCATAGCGCCGGGCGAGGTCCTCACTGTCATGGGACCGTCGGGCTCGGGGAAATCGACCCTGCTGTCGTTCATCGGCGGGTTTCTCGATCCGGCCTTCCAGGCCAGCGGCGCGGTGTCGATCGGCGATACCGACCTGCTTTCCCTGCCAGCCGAAGCGCGGCGGGCCGGCATCCTGTTTCAGGATGCGCTGCTGTTCCCGCACATGTCCGTCGGTGCCAACGTGGCGTTCGCGCTGCCGGCCAGCCTCACGGATCGAAAGGAGCGTTATCGGATCGCAGCCGAGATTCTTGTGGAAATGGAACTAAATGGATTCGAGACCCGCGACCCGGCGACGCTGTCCGGCGGGCAGAAGGCTCGGGTGGCGCTCGCCCGGGTCCTCGTCTCCCGTCCCCGGCTGCTGTTGCTCGACGAACCGTTTTCGAAGCTGGACATGGGGCTTCGCACCCAAATGCGCGATCTGGTCTTTACCAAGGCCCGGGAGGCTCGGCTGCCGGTGATCCTTGTCACCCATGACGAAGCGGATGCCGTCGCTGCCGCCGGACCAATCCATCGTGTGGAAACGCCGGTGTCAGGCCATGAATGAGGCAACCGAAGGGGCAATCGTTCTCGTTGGCGGCGGCCACGCCCATGTCGAGGTCGTCAGGCAGTTGGGCTCTCTGGCACTCGACCGGGAGATCGTCCTGGTCTCACCATCGCGCCACACTCCCTATTCCGGCATGCTGCCAGGCTACATCGCCGGGCAGTATACGTTCGAGGACTTCCATATCGATCTCGCCGGGCTTTGCGAGCGATGCGGCGTGTCCTTTCTCGAAGCCGCCGTCACAGGCATCGATCCCGCCCATCGGCGCGTTTCGCTCCCGGATGGGCGCATTCTGGATTACGCCCTGCTGTCGCTCGACATCGGTTCGACGCCGTCACTTCCCGAAAGCGTCTCGGGCGGCGTATCCGTCAAGCCGATCGCCAGTTTCACGGAACGGCTTGCCCGGCTGGATGCTCTGGCCACCAGGCAGGATGAACCGCTGCGGCTTGCCGTGATCGGTCAGGGCGTGGCCGGCGTCGAGGTGGCGCTGGCACTCAAGCATCGGCTGGATGGGCTGACGGAACATCCCGTAGAGATTGCCCTCGTAGGACGGGCGCCGGTGCTCATTCCGGAACGCGGGGCGCTGGCACGGCGGATCATAGCGCGCGCGCTGGAGCAGGCCGGGATTGCGCATCACCCGCTGTTTGATGTCGTAGGCTTCGACCGGGGGCAACTCGCGGCACGCGACGGCCGGCGGCTTTCCGTGGATGAGGTGGTTTGGACGACCTCGAGCGGCGCGGCGGGCTGGCTGACCCAGACGGGGCTGTCGCTTGACTCGGCCGGCTTCATCCGGGTCGACGAGACTCTACGCTCCGTCTCACACCCGGAAATCTTCGCCGCCGGCGACATTGCATCCTTACCCGATCCACGGCCCAAGGCAGGCGTCTTCGCCGTCCGTCAGGGACCGATCCTGGCCGAAAACATCGGCCGCACGATCGCCGGGCAGCCACTGCTTCATTACCGGCCGCAACGTGCCTGGCTCGCGCTCATCTCCTTGGCGGACGGCCGGGCCGTGGCCGACAAGTGGGGGCTCGCGGCTTCAGGCCAATGGGTTTCCGCCTGGAAACACAGGAACGATACCGATTTCCTACGTCGGTATCGTTAGAGCTCGATTACGCTTCCACGGCACCGTCTAGCCTAACGCATCCACCGCCATCCGCAGGCGTCGGCGCTGCGTCACAATGAGAATGCCGACGAACGCCATGGCGCCCGCAAGTCCGGTCGCCACGACGACCCACAGCGAATGTTCGACTCCAAGGCCGGCCATGGAGATCGACATTCCGAGCGGCGCCACCGCCGACATCACCTGCTTGGCGGCCGTGGACCAGCCGAGCCGGCTGCCATACCCCTTCCGACCGAACAGCTCGAGCGGCAGCGTGCCGGCAACGATGCTGTTGAGGCCGGAGCCGAGCCCCATGCAGATCGCGAAAAGAACCGCGCCAGCAAACCAGGGCGTGGTCGACAACAGGATCACCAGCCCCAGCGGCATCAGGATGGACGCGATCACCGCGAGCCAGGCCTGCGACAGCCCCTTGCCGAAGATCAGATTGACGAAGCGGCTGGCCACCTGCGCCGGCCCGAACAGCGAGGCGACCACGAGGCCGGCCGCGCCAAGACCGAGCGCCTGGGTCAACGGCACCATATGGACGAGAATGGCCGAGAGCGCATAACCCTCGATCGCAAACCCGAGCAGCATGAGGGTGAAGAGCAGCGATCCGCCGTGCGACGTCGCCGTATCGGACTCCACCGGCGGCGCCTGCCGATCGGCTATGACAGCCCCTGTCGTCAATCGCGACAGGGCGAGGTGTACCGGCAGGCAGACAATGACGTGCAGAGCGCCATAGGCGAACAGGATCTCCCGCCAGGACATCATGCCGTGAAGCCAGCTCGTGAGCGGCCAGAACAACGAGGAGGCAAAGCCGGCGATCAAGGTGAGGTGCACAATGGAGGTCCGCGCCGTCGGCTCGCCGGCCTGGACGATCGCGGTGAATGCCGTCGAATAAAGCACGCCGGTGGAGACAATCTCGACGGCAGCGAGGATGACCGCGAAACTTATGCGTTCCGGCGCCGACGCCAGCAGGAAAAGGCCGAGCGCCGAGCCTATCGAGCCGAACGCCATCAGGCGCCCTGCCCCCCATCGGTCCGCAAGGCGACCGGCAGTTGGCGCGGCGAAGGCGCCAATCAGCAGGGCCAGCGAAAACGCGCCGAACACCCACTGCTCCGAAGTCGCGAAATCGCGTGCGACAGCGGGCACGAGAATGCTGAAGCAATAATAGAGTGTGCCGTAACCGATGACCTGGGTTGCCCCCAGTCCGGCCAGCGCCCACAAGGGCAGTTTGCGATTGACAGCATCAGACATCGTTTGGCGAGCCGTCAGGGCGGGGGGGCGCCACAATGGGCACCTGGAATGGACCAGCGAACACTCGATTATCCTTCATAGCCTCCCACAGCCTTCCTCGATACAGCACTCGTCCGAGAGAAAGCCGATCAGGCCCTGCATGCTTTCATAGTCCGCACGGCAGACGAGGGTCGTCGCCTGCCGTTCCTGGGAGGCGAGCCCCGCTTCCACCAACCGCTTCAGATGATGCGAGAGAGTGGAGGCCGGGATGCCGACACGCTCCTGCAACTGCCCGACCGGAAGTCCGCCATGGCCAGCCCTCACCAGCGCCCTATAGATCTTCAGGCGGGATGTATTGCCCAGGGCTTCCAGTTGGGATGCAGCTCTTTCCACGTTCATGGAAATAACGTAGCCACACGCGCAGCGGGCGTCAATCGCTATTTCTACCAACATCGAAATAGCGCGCCGTCATGTCGACTCCTTCAGATTCACCCGGGCTTCGAGTTTTGCGGCCTCTTCCTTCCGTTCGCTGTAGCGGTCGGTCAGGTAGGCGGAGCAGTCCCGCGTCAGCAGGGTGAACTTCACAAGTTCCTCGCAGACATCGACGACGCGGTCATAATAGGACGACGGTTTCATCCGTCCGTTTCCGTCGAATTCCTGAAAGGCCTTGGCGACACTGCTCTGGTTGGGAATCGTGATCATCCGCATCCAGCGACCGAGAAGGCGCATCGCATTCACGGCATTGAAGCTCTGGGACCCACCGGAGACCTGCATAACCGCGAGCGTCTTGCCCTGGGTCGGGCGGATAGCCCCGATCGACAGCGGGATCCAGTCGATCTGCGCCTTCATGATGCCGGTGATCGCTCCGTGGCGTTCCGGGCTGACCCAGACCTGCCCTTCCGACCATTCCGACAGTTCGCGCAGCTCCGCGACCTTCGGATGGCTGGCCGGCGCATCGTCGGGAAGCGGCAGGCCCGACGGATTGAAGAACCGGACCTCCGCGCCGAAATGCTCCAGCAATCGCCCGGACTCCTCCGCCAGAAGACGGCTGTAGGAGACCTGCCGCAGCGAGCCGTAGAGGATCAGGATACGGGGCGCATGCGTGGAGAAGACGGGACGAAGCAGTGTCAGGTCGGGCTTGCGAAGATGCGCGGCATCGGCCGCCGGGAGATCAGACAATGCGCTTGCCCTCCGCGTCCAGCACCGCCTCGCCGTCCTCCTTCACGAACGGCCCCTTAAAGGCATCGGCGGGCAGGATGTCGAGCACCACTTCCGAGGGCCTCGACAGCCGCGTTCCCATCGGGGTGACGACGAAGGGGCGGTTGATCAGGATCGGATTGGCCAGCATGGCCTCGATAAGCTGATCATCGGTCAAGGCCGGATCATCGAGGCCGAGTTCGGCATAGGGCGTGCCCTTTTCCCGGATCGCCTGGCGCACGGTCAGGCCGGCGTCCGCAATCATCTTCACCAGCGTCTCGCGGCTCGGCGGCGTCTTCAGATATTCGATCACGACAGGCCCGATGCCGGCATGGCGAATGAGGTCCAGCGTGTTGCGCGAGGTACCGCAGGCGGGGTTGTGGTAGATGGTGACGTTCATGGACGTTCCGTTCCTTCGGGTACGATCGGAGGGATTTCGTTGCGGTTCTCGGCGAAGAGCCAGCCGGCGGCGGCAGCGGCGACCAGCGCGCCGGCGATTTGCGCGAGGATGAAGCCTGTAAGGTCGATCGGGCGGATGCCGGCGAAGGTGTCGGTCAGGCTGCGGGCGATCGCCACGGCCGGATTGGCAAAGGAGGTCGAGGCGGTGAACCAGTAGGCGGCGGTTATATAGAGCCCGACCAGCATTGGGATGGCCTCCGTCCGGAAGCGCAACCCGCCCAGGATGGTCAGTAGGAGTCCGAACGTCGCGACCATTTCCGCCGTCCATTGGGACGCGCCTGACCGAACCGTTTCCGCGACCTGAAAGACGGGCAAGTCGAACATGGCGTGGGCCACGAGCGTGCCGGCAATCCCGCCGAAGATCTGCACGAGCATGTAAGGCAGGACGGCGAGCCTCTCCAGTTCCTTGCGCAAGGCAAAGACCATGGTGACCACGGGGTTGAAATGGGCACCAGAGATCGGCCCCAGGATCGTGATCAGCACGAAGAGGATCGCGCCAGTCGGGATGGTGTTTCCGAGCAGGGAGACGGCGACGTCGTCGGAGAGCCGGTCCGCCATGATGCCCGAACCGACGACGGTTGCGACAAGCATGGCGGTGCCGAGGGCCTCGGCTGCCAGACGGCGGGACAGATCGGCCATTTCAGTCAACCGCCATTCGCATTGCAGGTCTTTTCGGACATGGCGGGCCTCTCAGTTGGCTCTGGGCGATTGAAGGGACGGAGTGCAGCAGGTGAGATCGTCGATGAGCGGCTGACAGAGGCTGGCATTGCCGCCGCAGCAGTCCTTGAGCAGATAAAGAGCGACGGTGCGGAACCGGTCGAGGTCGACACGGTAGAGGATCGAGCGGCCCTGCCGCTCTCCCGCGACAAGGCCGGCTTGGGACAGCGTCGCGAGATGCGCCGACATGGTGTTCTGCGGCACCCCGATCAGTCGGGCCAGTTCGCCCGCCGGCACTCCATTCGGTTCGTGCGAAACCAGAAGCCTGAATGTCTGCAGCCTCGTCGGCTGGGCGAGGGCGGACAGCGCGTCAATAGTGGTTTTCTCATCCATATATCCAGAATAATGGATATATTTAAACTGTCAATCCGGCGAAAATCATCGTTCTCCATTTTTTGGGGAACAAAATCGTCTCCCATCGATTTCGCTGCGAGGCAGTCAGGAAGGGGCGACCATGAGACTGATCCAGACGGCGCGGGAGACGTGATGCCGCCCACCCCGATCACAGATCCCTATTGCGGTCCGGCACCGGACCCGTCGACATGGTTGTGGCGGTGGAATTTCGATCCACCGGTGTTGCTGGCGCTAGGACTTCTTGCGGTCGTTATTCTGAGGCGTTCGAACGGAAGAACCGCTATTCTTTCGGGTATGACCGGGTGGCTCCTGCTGTTCGCAGCGTTCGTCTCACCGCTCTGCGCGCTCGCCTCGGCGCTGTTTTCCGCTCGCGTCCTCCATCACGTTCTTCTGGTCGCGGGTGCGGCACCGTTTCTCGCCGCCGCACTTCCCTCGAAAACCCTGGCCGTTCCGCGCATGTTGTCACCCGGCCTGGTTCTGGCGATCCATACGCTGTTGTTCTGGTTCTGGCATTCGCCAGTTGCCTATGCCTTCGCGCTCTCCTCCGATCCCGCCTACTGGCTGATGCAGGGGAGCCTTCTTGGTTCGGCGCTTTGGGTTTGGGCCATCATCCTGTCGCCGAGTTGCCATGCCGGCACAGCACTCACGCTGCTTCTCGGCAGCGTTCTGCAGATGGGCATGCTCGCCGCATTGCTGACCTTTTCGCGCGGGCCGCTCTACGAAGCCCATTTTATGACGACGGTCGCTTTCGGCCTCACCCCGCTGCAGGACCAGCAACTGGCCGGCGTGTTCATGTGGGTACCTGCGGCCCTGCCCTATCTGATCGTGGCACTTATGCGACTGCGCACGCTTCTCCAGGACGAGGCGGAGGGTAATAGCACCCCATGATCGGCATCGTGAAGTTCGTGCACATCGCAGCCATCTCGATCTGGGCGGCGGGCATCATCAGCCTGCCGGGGCTCTATGTGCAGCGTGCGCATGTCAAAAGCGGCAACGACCTCTACCGGCTGCAGACGCTGGTGCGCTTCGCCTTCGTCGCGATCATCTCGCCCGCGGCCTTTCTCGCCATCATGAGCGGCACCGCGCTCATCTTCCTGCGCGAGACGTTCGAACCCTGGTTTTCCGCCAAGCTGGGGTTCGTTGCCATACTCGCTATCATCCACGTTATGACGGGGTTAGTGGTCATCCGTCTCTTTCGGGAGGGAGAGGTCTATCCGGTCTGGCGGTTTGTCATGGCCACGGCGATCAGTTGCGCGGTCGTTCTCGCCATTCTGTTCATCGTATTGGCAAAGCCTCATATCGCGACTTCGCTGCCTGCCGACCTTTTTGAACCCGGCGGACTGAAGCGGCTCTACGACCGCATCAGTCCTTGGCCGACACCATGAGGCCGACTCCGTGATCGAAGATCAGCTTGCCCCCATGCCAGCCGGCAATGCCCGCGAGGACGCAGGTAAGGCACGACAGAAGAAGCCCGTGCGGCAGAACGACCGCCGGGTCGACCAGCCGAATGCCCCAGTTCATGCCCATCGCCGAGATCAGGGTCATGGCGGCGATCGCGTGGGCCCAGCTTGCGGCGCGTGCGCGGATGCCGGGAACCGCGAGCAGTTCGACCGTCCCGACCACCCCCGCCGCGACGCCGAACAGGAAAGCAGCGCCGGTGCTCCAAACAGTAACGCGCAGCCAGAAGGGATCTCCGGTCCACCAATAGAGAATATCGATGCCGAACGTTGCGAAGACGAAGGCGATGGGGAAATGCACGCTCATCGCATGCAGCGGGTGCCCTCCGACCGCGACGAAGGAAGAGACATCCTTTTCTTCAAGCTGCTCTATGACAGGATTGCCTTTGTCTTCGGTTTCTTCCATCTGCGGTCTCCTTTTCCCACCGTAATCCGCGGTGGGTGCTTCCAGTTCCATCGGGTGGTAGCGTTCAGCCTCTTGCCCATGCTTGCGGGATGTACGGGTGACCTGTCAGCGCTCGATCCTGCCGGACCGTTCGCTGGCGCGATCGCGCGGCTCTGGTGGCTCATGTTTGCGGGCGCCACCGTGATTTTCGTGCTCGTCCTCAGCCTCTTCCTGATCGTCATGCGCCGGCGTGGAACCGGCTCCCGCTTCTCGCCATCTTCCTGGATCTGGGCCGGTGGGTTCGTGCTGCCACTCACCGTGCTCGTCGCGCTGATCTTCCATGGCCTGATCCAGGGCGAATACCTTCTGAAGGGCGAGGACGACAGCGCCATGCTCCGGGTGGAAGCGCACGGGCAACGGTGGCAATGGGAGTTTCGATACGCCGATGCTGGCGACGTCATCTCCAGCCCGGGTGTGCTACACATTCCCGTCGGCCAAGTGGTCGAGGTGACCGCCACCAGCGACGACGTGATCCACAGCTTCTGGGTGCCGCGCCTCGGCGGCAAGATCGACGCCATTCCGGGCCACGCCGCCAAGGTCCGGCTGCTGGCCGACAGGGCCGGACGTTATGGCGGCATCTGCGCGGAATATTGCGGCACGGGACACGAGGGCATGCGCTTCGAGGTTCAGGCGCATGAGGCGGAAGACTTCGCGGGCATTCTCGACGCCCTCAGACAGGGAGAGGCACGTTGACACCCGCACGAGGCAGCAAGGCCATTCGCCTACACCGCGAACTCACGGCGATCTGGGGCACGCCCCCCGGCTTCGGCCAATTCAAGGCGGTCAACCACACGGTCGTCGGCAAGCGGTTCATGCTGACGGCGCTCGTCTTCTTCGCCATTGGCGGGGTACTGGCGATGCTGATCCGCACCCAGCTCGCCACCACGGACAGCGCCTTCCTCGACGCCGCCGCCTATGCGCAGGTCTTCACCATGCATGGCGTGGTGATGATGTTTCTCTTCGCCATTCCGTTCTTCGAGGGGCTGGCGATGTATCTGCTGCCGAAAATGCTGGGAACCCGCGACCTCGCCTTCCCGCGCATGTCCGCCTATGGCTACTGGTGCTATCTGTTCGGCGGAACCTTCCTCATCATCGCGCTCATCGCCGGCATCGCGCCCGATGGCGGATGGTTCATGTACACGCCGCTATCGTCGCGCGTGTTTTCCCCCGGCGTCAATGCCGATGTCTGGCTGCTTGGGATCACCTTCGTCGAAATCTCCGCGCTGTCGGCGGCGATCGAAATCCTAGTGTCGATCCTGAAGCTTCGGGCACCGGGCATGTCGCTCACCCGCATGCCAATCTTTGCCTGGTACATGCTTGTTGTCGCCGGCATGATGCTGATCGGCTTTCCGCCGCTGATCCTCGGTTCCATTCTGCTGGAGGCCGAGCGTGCCTTCGGCCTGCCCTTCTTCGATCCGACGCGTGGCGGCGATCCGCTTCTCTGGCAGCATCTGTTCTGGCTATTCGGCCACCCGGAGGTCTACATCATCTTCCTGCCGGCGGCGGGCGCTCTCTCAACGATTATCCCGACCCTCGCCCGGCGTCCGCTGGAAGGCTACGAGATCGTCGTCGCCGCCATCCTCGCCATGGGCTTCCTCTCGTTCGGCCTCTGGGTGCACCACATGTACACAGTCGGCATCCCGCACGTGGCGCTCTCCTTCTTCTCGGCCGCCAGCGGTCTGGTGGCGATCCCGACCGGCATCCAGATCTTCGCCTGGCTCGCGACGCTGGCACATGGTCGCCCGCGATGGTCGATCCCGATGCTGCATGTCTTCGGCTTTTTCTTCGTCTTCGTGCTCGGCGGGCTCACCGGCGTGATGCTGGCCATGGTGCCGTTCGACTGGCAGGCGCATGACACCCACTTCGTCGTCGCCCACCTGCACTACGTTCTGGTCGGCGGTTTCGTCTTTCCGATGCTCGCGGCAGCCTATTACTGGATGCCGCACATCTTCGGCCGACAGTCCGTGCAGCACCTGTCTCACGCCGCCTTCGCAATGATCTTCATCGGCTTCAACACGACCTTCTTCGCCATGCACCTGACGGGGCTGTTGGGCATGCCGAGGCGCATCTATACCTATCCGGCCAATGCCGGCTGGGAAACGCTCAACTTCATTTCATCGATGGGCAGTTTCGTAATGTCGATCGGCTTTGCGCTGGTCGCGCTCGATCTGCTGTTGCTCGCGCTGTTCGGAAAACCGTTCCGACGCAATCCCTGGAAAGCCAGCACACTTGAATGGGCGGCCCCGACGCCCGCAACCGCCTACGCCTTTGCCTCGCTGCCAGAGATCACCGCGCGTGCCGATCGCCTCGACCCTGACAGCCTTGGGCCGAAGCTCGCGGCGGGAGAAGGTTATCTGGGTTTCGTCCGTCGCGAGCGCATGGAGATACTCGGGGTCGATATGGTCACCGGGAAGCCGGACCAGTTGATCATCCTTCCCCCGCAGACCTGGTTGCCACTCGTCACGGCGGTCGCGACCGGCACATTTTTCGCACTCTTTCTATTGAAGCTCTACTGGATGGCGCCGCTCGCCATGCTTCTTGTCATCGGCCTCTTTCTCCTGTGGACCCGAACAACCGGTCTCCGAGAGGATGAGAACGATCTCGATATCGGTCAAGGTGTCGCGCTTCCTTCGCATGTCCAGACGGAGAAGCCGCCAGCATTCTGGGCGCTGACCTTCACGCTCGCGGCGGATGCGACGCTCTATATCTCGCTGCTGTTCGGCGCCTTCTTCCTCTGGCTATCGGCGCCGAACTGGGATGCCCGCGAGATGGTGGAGCCAAACCTTCTCCTGTCAGGCATGGCAGGCCTTCTCCTCATCGGCGCCAGCCTGTTCGGCCGCGCGGCGAGTTCGGCCGGTCCGAGAGCCGCGGTGCAACTCTGGCTGACCGCCCTCTGCCAGGCCGGCGCCCTTTCCATTCTGGTGTTCATGGTGGCGGATATCTCGGATCTTGCCAGCCGGCATGCCTCGCCGGCCAGCATCCTGGCGGTCTGGACGCACGCCGCCCTTCATACGCTGATGGGGATGGTCTACGGCCTCTACGGGCTATGGCGGCTTCAAACCGGCTTCGTCTCGCCGAAACGAAGCCTCGATCTGCGACTGGGCAGGCTCTGGCATGATTTCACCGCCCTCGCGGGCCTCATCGCGCTTGCCTTTCCATTCATTCTTCAGGCGCTGCCGGCTGTGGGAGCAAGTCCGTGACGCGAAATCCGTTCATCGCCCTTCTTGCAGGCTTTGTCGTCTGGTCCGCCGCCTTCCTCTTCCTCTACGGCTTGCAGGCCACCGGATGCCATCTCGGCTGGCACACCGTCGACTTTGGCGGGATTTCGCTGCTGCGGGTCCTATTGCTGGTGAGCTTGATAGCGACGATCGGCACGCTGCTGGTGATCCGGCTGCGGCTTCGGCCAGCGGGCGAGACAGGACTTCTCGCCCGCATCGTCAACCTCGCCAATCTGGCGGCCGTCATCTCCACCTTCTGCTTTGTCGGGGTCGCCTGGCTGACGATGTGCTGATGCCGCCGCTCCTTTACGGGTCCTTGCGGCCGTAGAGCTTGTCTTCCGCGTCCACCTGGTCGGCCCGCTCTTTCGTGGTCAGCCTGCGCTGGCGGAGAATGGCGTAGATGAAGGCGCCCGCGAGAAGCAACGGTCCACCGGCAACGGCGAGGAGCCAGAGATAATCGATCATCATCTTTCCTTCCGGTTCGGGAAAATGTCCTTGTTTGGCAAACCCGGCCTGAGAGGCTTTGTTCCGGACTGACCCGGCGGCGAGACGCGGCCACCTCAAAAAGCGAGGCGACAAGGGGCGACGGTCGATGCTAAGGCTTTGAGCAATACAAACGATACGGAGGGGAGTCCGTAAACTGGTGATGGTGGAGTCGTTTCTGCAGGCAGCGCTCGAGGCGAGCCGGATCATACTTTCGGTCCGCAAAACCGGCCCCGAAGTCGAGTTGAAGGCGGATTGCAGCCCCGTCACGGAGGCCGATCGTCGTGCCGAGACGCTCATTCTCGATAGGCTGGCCGTGCACCATCCCAGCATCCCCGTCGTCGCGGAAGAAGCCGTCGCGGCAGGCTGTGTGCCGGACATTTCTGGCGGCCGCTTCATTCTCGTCGACCCGCTCGACGGTACCCGTGAATTCATTGACGGACGCGCGGACTTCACCGTCAACATCGCACTTATCGAAAACGGCGTACCAATTGCCGGCGTCGTCGTCGCGCCGGCAAAGGGCGTCGCCTATCTCGGGGAAAACGGTCACGCCGAAAAGCTGACGATCGGCGGCGACTGTTCGATCGCGACACGCGAACCGATCCGGGCACGGCCCGCAGTAGCTCCGCCCGTCGCGGTCGCTAGCCGCTCCCACGGCAATGCGGAAACCGACGCCTATCTCGTTGCGGCCGGCGTGACGGAATATTGCGCCGTCGGCTCGTCGCTGAAGTTTTGTCTTGTCGCCGAGGCGCGGGCCGACATCTATCCCCGCTTCTCGCCGACGATGGAATGGGACACCGCCGCCGGCGATGCAATATTGCGCGCTGCCGGGGGAAGAACGCTAGGCCTCGATGGTGAAGCGCTCCGCTACGGCAAGCGCGATCAGGCGCCGGAGCGGGCTTTCGGCAATCCGTCGTTCATCGCCCACGGCGCTCCACCCATCCAGGGGTGAGGTCTCCCGCATTTTTGCAACGCCGCGCGTGATTTCCGTGACTTGCGGCATTTTTTCGTTTGCGCCGCATCATTGGCGATAGCATCTTGCGTAGCGTCACATTTCGCATGGAAATCTAAAATCATGTCTGCAGATACGCTCGTCCTCGGCGCCGGAATCATCGGCGTTTCCACCGCAATCCACCTCGCGCGCCGGGGTCGCTCGGTGGTTCTCGTCGACAGGCGCGGAGCCGGCGAGGAAACCTCGTTCGGCAATGCAGGCCTGATCCAGCGCGAGGGCATCGTGCCCTACGGCTTCCCGCAGGAGGTCGGCATGCTCGTGCGCTACGGCCTCAACAACCGGATCGACGCGCATTATCACGCCAGCGCCATCCCGAAGCTCGTGCCGTTCCTGTCGCGCTACTGGTGGCATTCCAACAATGTCCGGCACAAGGCGATCGCCAACGCCTATACCCCGCTGATCGAGAACTCGATCTCGGAACATGCGGACCTGATAAAGGCCGCCAAGGCGGACAACCTGATCCGCAAGGACGGCTGGATGGAGGCGTTTCGGACGAAGGCCGCCATGGACACGGAAGTCGCCGAGGCCGAACGTCTCGGCAAGGTCGCCGGCATCAGCTTCACGGTGCTGACGGCCGAGGATCTCGCCCGCGTCGAGCCGCACCTGACCGACGAATTCGTCGGCGCTCTGAAATGGAATGACCCCTGGTCGGTGACCAATCCGCACGCGCTGACCATGGCCTATCTCGCCTATTTCGAAAGCCTCGGCGGCAAGTTCGTCAACGGGGACGCCACCACCTTGTCGGCGAACCGCAAGGGCTGGCAGGTCAGCACCGCCGACGGCATTGTCGAGGCGAAGGACGTCGTGCTGGCGCTCGGGCCCTGGTCCGAGGACGTGACGCGGAAGCTCGGCTACAGCTTCATCGTCGGCGTCAAGCGCGGCTACCACATGCACTACGCGGCCTCCGGCAATGCCGTGCTCAACAACTGGACCATGGACAAGGAGCGCGGCTATTTCCTCGCGCCGATGGAAAAGGGCATCCGGCTGACAACAGGCGCCGAATTCGCCGATCGCGACGCGCCGAAATCGCCCGTGCAGCTGGAACGGGCCGAAAAGGTGGCCCGCACCATCTTCCCGCTCGGCGATCGGCTGGACGACGAACCCTGGATGGGCGCCCGCCCGTGCACTCCGGACATGATGCCGATCATCGGCAAGGCACCCCGCCACGACGGCCTCTGGTTCGCGTTCGGACACGCTCACCACGGCCTGACGCTAGGGCCTGTGACCGGACGCCTGATCGCCGAGGCGATGACGGGCGAAAAGCCCTTCCTCGACATGAGCGCCTGGCGGCCGGAGCGGTTCAAGGCCTAGCGAACTGCTGCAATGGTAACACCAACATGGCCGCGGGCTGGCAAATGCGGCCATTTCGTGTTACGACGATTTTTAGTCATATGACCAATTTTCCATCGGAAGGTGGAGTAGCCGGGCCGGACCCTGGGTCCTTTCGCAGCGTGAGTTGCGCCCGGCCGGAGAGTGTAGAGGCGAAGGCATGGTTCGTTTTCTGACCTACGACGCGGATGTCGGCGACCGTTAGCGTCGCCCGTTTCCACGTTTGCGCATGGCGTCGGCCGTGCGAGGATCAGATCGTCGAAACCACTGCCGGTGCCTCATGGACATTGAAAGCCAAGCCAAAGCCTTTTTCGAAGCCAATCCCGATATCGAAGTGCTGGAAGCCTTCGTCATCGACGTCAACGGCGTGCCGCGCGGGAAGTGGATTCCCCGGGAACGCGCGCTCGACGTGCTGACCAAGGGCATGGCGATGCCGCGCTCGGTCTACGCGCTCGACGTTTGGGGCCGCGACGTGAACGCCGCCGGTCTTGCCGAAGGAACGGGCGATCCGGACGGTATCTGCTTTCCGGTACCCGGCACGCTGTCGCGCGTGACCTGGCTCGAACGTCCGACCGCACAGGTCCTGCTGCAGATGAAGGTGGAGGACCAGCCGTTCTACGCCGATCCGCGCCAGGTGCTCGCCAATGTGCTGGAGCGCTTCAAGGCGATGAAGCTGACGCCCGTCGTGGCGACCGAACTCGAATTCTACTTGATCGACCCGGTGCGCTCCGCGCTCGATCCGGTGCGTCCGCCGAATACGCGCGACGGTCGGTGGCACACCGGCCAGACGCAGGTTCTGTCGATCTCCGAACTCCAGGATTTCGAGGAGGTGTTCCACGGCATCTCGACCGCCGCTCGCGCCCAGAACGTACCCGCGGACACGACCCTGCGGGAAAACGGTCCCGGCCAGTACGAAATCAATCTCAACCATGTGCCGGACGCGCTCGCCGCCGCCGATTACGCGGTACTGCTCAAGCGCATCGTCAAGGGCGTGGCCCGCGCTAAGGATCTCGACGCCACCTTCATGGCCAAGCCCTACGGCACCCAGGCCGGCAGCGGCATGCATGTGCATTTCTCGATCCTTGACGAGAATGGCAAGAATATCTTCATCGGCGAGGACGGACCGACCGAGAAGCTGATGCATGCGGTCGGCGGGCTTCTGGAGAACATGGGCGAGAGCATGGCGATTTTCGCCCCGCACCAGAACTCCTACCGTCGCCTGCGCCCCTCCGAGCACGCGCCGACTTATGCCTCATGGGGTTTCGACAACCGATCCGCCGCCGTGCGCGTCATCACCGCTTCCAAGCCCGCCACCCGCATCGAGCACCGCGTCGCCGGGGCCGATACCAATCCCTATCTGGTGGTGGCGATGATCCTGTCGGCGGCGCTTGCCGGCCTGCGCGAGCGACTGGCGCCGGGCGGGGCGATCACCGGCGACGATCACGCCATCAATCACGAGCCGCTGCCCACCAACTGGGACTATGCAATCCAGCGCTTCGGCAAGTCGAGCTTTGCCTATGCGGCGCTCGGGCCGAAATTCCGCAGCCTCTATACGGCCTGCAAGCATCAGGAAATCTCCGAATTCTCGCTGCGCGTCACTGATGTCGAATACGACGCCTATATCCGGACGGTATGATCATGAGCCAGAACACGACCTCGCCCACCAATCCCGGCCACGCCAATACCTGGTACGCCTTTTCCGCCAACGACAAGCGCGTGCGCGAAACACTCCAGGGCGAGCATGACGCCGACGTCTGCATCATCGGCGCCGGCTTCACAGGCATTTCCGCGGCCCTTCAGCTCGCCGAGACCGGCTTCAAGGTGATCGTGCTGGAAGGCGAACGCATCGGCTTTGGCGCCTCAGGGCGCAATGGCGGGCAGATCGTCAACGGATACAGCCGTGACCTGGAAACGATCGCCAAACGCTACGGCCAGGACAAGGCGAATGCGCTCGGCAAAATGTCGCTGGAAGGCGGCGCGATCATCCGCGAGCGGGTCGCGAAATATGGCATCCAGTGCGATCTCGTCGACGGCGGCTTCTTCGCGGCCTTCACCGACAAGCAGATCCGCGAAATGGCGCATGTGAAGGCTCACTGGGAAAAGCACGGCCATACCGGTCTCGAAATGGTGTCGAAGGCCGATGTCGGCAAATACGTGAAGGCCGACCGCTATGCCGGCGGCATGATCGACCGGCTCGGCGGCCACATCCAGCCGCTCAACCTGGTGCTGGGCGAGGCTGCCGCGGTCGAAAGCCTCGGCGGCAAGATCTTCGAAAACAGCCGCGTGATCGACCTGAAGATGGGTGCCAATCCGGTGGTGAAGACCTCAGGGGGCCAGGTTACAGCGAAATACGTGCTGGTCTGCGGCAATGCCTATCTCGGCTCGATGTTGCCGAAGATCACCGACAAGATGATGCCCGTCTCCAGCCAGGTGATGGCGACGGAGCCGCTCGACAAGGCGCTGATCGAGGAACTCTTGCCGGCGAACTACTGCGTCGAGGACGCCAACTACGTGCTCGACTATTATCGCCGCACCGCCGACAACCGCCTCCTTTATGGCGGCGGCATCGGTTATGGCGGACAGGACCCGGCCAACCTGACGGGCGTGATCCGGCCGAACATGCTGAAAACCTTCCCGCAATTGAAGGACGTGAAGATCGATTTCGCCTGGAGCGGCAATTTCGCGCTGACGCTGACGCGCATCCCGCACATGGGCAAGCTGGCCGACAATGTCTATTTCTCGCATGGCGATTCCGGCCACGGTGTCACCACGACGCACCTGCTCGGCAAGATCCTCGGCGAAGCCGTCAACGGCCATGCCTCGCGCTTCGACGTCTGGTCTTCGCTCACCGCCTACCCCTTCCCCGGCGGCAAGACCTTCCGCGTGCCGCTGACCGTGCTCGGCGCCTGGTGGTACGGCATGCGCGACAAGCTCGGCATCTGAGGAGACCACCATGCGTCACGTCACCGTCGCCGCCACCCAGATGGCCTGCACCTGGGACATTCCAGGCAATATCGCCCGGGCCGAAAACCTGATCCGCAAGGCCGCCGCCGACGGCGCCCAAATCGTGCTGATCCAGGAGCTGTTCGAGGCGCCGTATTTCTGCCAGGACCAGATCAGCGAGTTCTTCGACATGGCAAAGCCGTTCGAGGGCAATCCGCTCGTCGCACATTTCTCGAAAGTCGCTGCCGAACTCGGCGTGGTTCTGCCCATCAGCTATTTCGAGAAGGCAGGGTCAGCCTTCTTCAACAGCGTGGCGATCGTCGATGCCGACGGCACGGTGCTCGGCAACTACCGTAAGAGCCATATCCCGGATGGTCCCGGCTATACGGAGAAATACTATTTCTCGCCGGGCGATACAGGCTTCCGCGTCTGGAAGACGAAGCATGCGACGATCGGCGTCGGCATCTGCTGGGACCAGTGGTTTCCGGAGGCCGCGCGCGCCATGGCGCTGAAGGGCGCCGAACTCCTGTTTTACCCCACAGCAATAGGCTCGGAGCCGCAGGACCCGACCATCGACAGCGCCGCGCATTGGCAGCGCGTGATGCAGGGTCATGCGGCCGCCAATATCGTGCCGGTGATCGCCTCCAACCGCATCGGCGTCGAGGCCGGCCGCAAGGGTACCGAACTCACCTTCTACGGCTCGTCCTTCATCGCCGGCCAGACGGGCGAGAAAGTCGCGGAGGCCGACCGGGTGACCGAGAGCGTGCTGACGGCAACCTTCGACCTCGACGGGATCGCGAAGCAGCGCGCTGCCTGGGGCCTGTTCCGCGATCGCCGGCCGGAGCTTTACAGGCCGCTAATGTCGATGGACGGTATCTGTTAATGCCGTGACGCGACGCGGGCCGGCCTCAAAGCCCCCGCATCGCCTCGTCGACGATCCCTTCGACGCTCTGGTCGATATCGACAGTCACCACGCCCGGCTCACCGGTCGGCACTTCCAGCGTCGCCAGCTGGGAATCGAGAAGCGAAAGCGGCATGAAATGGCCGGTGCGGGCGCCCATGCGGTCCTTCAGGAGTTCGTAGGAGCCGGACAGGTAGACGAAAGCGAGGTTCCCGCCAACCGCATTGCGCAAGCGGTCGCGATAGACCTTTTTCAGGGCCGAGCACGAGACGACGATCCCCTCGCCCTTCGCGAGCTTGTCCGCCATCAGCGCGCCGATCGTCTCCAGCCAGGGCCCGCGGTCCTCGTCGGTGAGCGGGATGCCCTTCGCCATCTTCTCCACATTGGCGGCCGGATGCAGGCTGTCGCCCTCCACGAAGGCGAGCTTCAGCCGCCTCGCAAGCAGGTCCCCCACCGAGGACTTGCCGCAGCCGCTGACGCCCATGACGATGATTGCACGTTGCATGCCCTGTCTCCGCTGATCGATACGCGGCATGCCTGACCAGATGCGACCGCGCCTGTCAACGACTGATCTGGCGCGCTCCAATCACACCGCCATGTCAGGCGGCCCGCATGGCGGCGGCAATCTTTTCCGCCATCATAATGACAGTTGCATTGGTGTTGCCGCCGATCAGCATCGGCATGATGGAAGCATCGATGACGCGAAGACCATCCACGCCGCGCACCCTCAGGTCGGGATCGATGACAGCGCCTCCGTCCACGCCCATGCGGCAGGTGCCGACGGGATGGTAGATCGTATCGGCGCGCGCACGGATCGCCGCAGCCAATGTGGCATCGGAGCCATCGGCGAGAGGATGCAGGTTACGCCGACGATAGGACGAGAAATGGCCGCTTTCCATGATCGCGCGCGTGATCTTCGCGCCGGCTACCATGCCAGCCATATCCTCGGGAGCGGAGAGATAGGCAGGATCGATCAGCGGCGGCCGGAAAGGATCGGCATTTTGTAACGAGACCCTGCCGCGCGATTGAGGCCGCAGCAGGCACATGTGGCAGGAATAGCCGTAACCGAGACGGAGCTTGCGGGCGTGATCCTCCACCATCGCGACCACGAAATGCAGTTGCACGTCCGGTCGGGCCAGCGCCGGATCGGTCTTCACGAACGCCCCGGATTCGGCAAAGGTCGAGCGGAGATGCCCGATGCCCTCGCGGCGCCATTCCCTCGCCGAGCGAATGATATCCGAGAGGCCGGACAGGCCGAGCCCGATCATGTCCCGGTCGTTGGAGCGATAAATGAAGGTGTAGTCGAGATGGTCCTGGAGGTTGGCGCCGACGCCTCCGCTATCCGCGACGACATCGATCTCGTGTCGTCGCAACTCGTCGGCGGGGCCTATGCCGGAGAGCATCAGCAATTGCGGGGACTGTAGCGCACCGGAGCACAGGAGAACCTCCCGCTCGGCCCGCACGACGAGTTCCTTGCCCGACTGGCGTATGGCGACACCGGTGGCGCGACCGCGCTCGAACAGGATTCGGGTCGCATGGGCTCCCGTCATGATCGTCAGGTTCGGCTTTTCGCGGCCGTGCAGATAGGCGGCCGCGGCGCTGCATCGCTCGCCCTTGCGGTCTCCGTGCCAGAACTGGGTGACCTGAAAGAAGCCGGCGCCCTCCTGGTCGAGGCCGTTGAAGTCGTCGTTGCGGCGTACGCCCCTGCTTTCGGCTGCGCGAAGGAAGGCTTCGTTGACCGGACGTGCCCAGTCCGGATCGCAGACCTGCAACGGTCCCCCGACGCCATGGAGGTCGCTCGGTCCGCGGCTGTTGTCCTCGGCCTTCAGGAACCACGGCAGCACATCTGCGTAGGACCAGCCCGCGCAACCTGCCGCCGCCCAGTCGTCGTAGTCGCCGGGATGGCCGCGCACATAGAGCATGGCATTGATGTTGCTGGAGCCGCCGAGGCCGCGTCCACGTGGTTGGAAACCCTTGCGCCCGCCGAGCCCTGCCTGTGGAACGGTTTCAAATGCCCAGTTGGCGGACCTAATATGGCCCGGCACGATCGCCGCCGCGCCGGACGGGATCCGGATAAAAATGTTCCGACCGTCGCCACCTGCCTCCAGCAGGCAGACCCGGACATCAGGATCCTCGCTCAGTCGCGCCGCCAGAACCGAGCCCGCCGAACCGCCGCCGACGATGACATAGTCAAACATGCCAGGCATCCTCCCCGAGACCCGACGGGAAGATGGACGCGGTGTCTCCCGGCACCCGTCACAATCTTCCTTTTACGTAAGCGTACGGCGGAGAGTCCTGCCGCTCAAGGGGTAAGCGCCGCTGGCCGACTGACTTTTTCTGTCAAACAGGCAACAAAAAACCCCGCCGCCTTCTCCGGCGACGGGGCTTTGTCAGATGGCTGCCGTTATCAGGCGGCCGGCGCTGCAACCGTGCGGCGCGGTGCGAGATCGTCGATGCCGAGCAGCATGTTGATCGACGGGCGCGCCTTCACGAGGTCGTCGATCGTGTACTGTGTAAGGACGTCGAAAAAGGCGTTCAGCGCTTTGCGCAGCGCGGCGTTCAGGCCGCAGCTGTCGATCAGGGGACAGTCGACATCACCGTCATCCTCGAAGCATTCCGCCATTGCGAAGCTGTCTTCCGTGACACGCACGACATCGAACAGGGTGATCTTGTCAGCTGCGCGACCGAGGCGCACACCGCCATTGCGGCCTCGCACAGTCTCGATCAGGCCGGCCTTGTTGAGCGGCTGCAAAATCTTGAAAAGGAACAGTTCAGACACGCCATAGGCCTTCGCGATCTCGGGAATACGGCTCAGCTGGTCCTTGTTGGCAGCGCAGTACATCAGCATGCGCACGGCATAATTTGTCTGTTTCGTCAAACGCATGCGTCACTCCTCGATGGGTTTCAACCCTTATATAACGCTCTTCGCAGTTTTGAACAATTCCAAAATACTCAAGTTAACAGTTCACGTGTCTGTGATGATTCGGGACCGCACGTTGACACTACATGCCAATTCATGAATATCCAACTCAACTATAACGATGGGTAGTGAGGGAGATGAAATCAATGACCCGGATCAACATGTTGCGCGCGGCTGCCGTTTTTTCCGCGACAACCGTTATGGGCGCCGGGGCGGCTTGGGCGGACGGCGAAGTAAACATCTACTCGTATCGCCAGCCCGAGCTGATCCAGCCTTTGCTTGATGCCTTCACCAAGGAAACCGGCATCACGACCAACGTCCTTTTCCTCGACAAGGGCCTGGTCGAACGAATCAATGCCGAGGGTGCCAACTCTCCGGCGGACGTCATCCTGACCGTCGACATCGCGCGTCTGGTCGAGGCAAAGGAAGGCGGCGTTACCCAGCCGCTGCAGAACGAAACTGTCAACAAGGATATCCCGGCGCAGTATCGCGACCCCGACGGCGACTGGTTCGGCCTGACGACGCGTGGGCGCGTCGTCTACGCCTCCAAGGATCGCGTCTCGCTGGACACGATCACCTACGAGGAACTCGCCGATCCCAAGTGGAAGGGCAAGATCTGCATTCGCGACGGCCAGCACTCCTACAACATCGGCCTGTTTGCCTCGATGGTTGCCCATCACGGTGCCGAATACACCGAAACCTGGTTGAAAGGCTTCAAGGAAAACCTTGCCCGCAAGCCCGATGGCAACGATCGCAGCCAGGCGAAGTCGATCATGGCCGGTGAATGCGACCTGGCGCTCGGCAACACTTATTATGTTGGCCTGATGCAGACCAACGAAAAGGAACCGGAACAGAAGGAGTGGGCGAACGCCATCAAGATCCTGTTCCCGAACACCGCCGACCGCGGCACCCACGTCAACATCTCCGGCATGGCGCTCGCCAAGAATGCCCCGAACAAGGACAATGCCGTCAAGCTGATGGAATTCCTGTCGTCCGGCGAGGCCCAGACGATCTATGCCGAGCAGGTGTTCGAATACCCGGTCATGCCCGGCGCCGAACCCTCTGACATCGTCAAGGCCTTCGGCGAGATCAAGCCTGACGCACTTCCGCTCGCCGACATCGCGGCGAACCGCAAGATCGCGTCCGAGCTCGTCGACAAGGTCGGCCTCAACGAAGGCCCGTCGATGTAAGCCTCGGCACAACATCGTGAGAATCGGCGGGCGGCTTTTCCCAAGCCGCCCGTTTTCATTTGCTCTCTTCGATCAGCCTGTCGATCTGCTCGCGGCGCTCGCCGAGTCCCGGATGGGTGGAGAGGAACGAGGTCTCGTCGTCCTCAAGCTTGAACTTCTCCTCGATCAGCGCGAAAAACCTGCCTATCGCCGCCGGATCGCGGCCGGCCTTGCGCATCAGGGTGACGGAAACCTGATCCGCCTCGCTTTCGGCCGAGCGGGAATAGGACAGCGTTAGCAGCGCCGCGCCATTGGTAAGGATTTCTTCCCCCGCCGAGCCGATATCGCCAGCGACCAGCATGATAAGGCCGGCCGTTCCGGCTGCCCGATAGAGCTGGCGCAGCGAATGCTCCTTGTCGACATGGCCGATCTCGTGGGCCAGCACGCCGAGGATCGCGTCGGTATCCTTGTCGGCCAGTTCGACCAGCTCGTCGGTCAGCACGATGGTGCCGTCCGGCAGGGCGAAGGCGTTGGGACCGATCGGTCCGCCCTTGCGGAAATTCAGCGAATAGCCATCCGGGCCGCGCTCCGCGTGACTGGCAAGCGCGCGAAACGCCGTATCGATCTCCTTCTGCCGAGCCTCGGGAAGCTCGCTTTCCTCGAACACAGCCTGGTCGAGCGATTGCAGCGTTCCGGCGGCGAGCGCCCGTGTGGCGGCCGGTGGGGTGACGAGGACCGCAACCTCCACCATGGCCGGGATGGCATAGCGGTAGATTGCGCCGGCAAGCAGCACGACAGCCAGGACCACCACGATCAGGCGTGGATGAAATCGCTCCATTTCGTGGATCCAGCCGGTGCGATTTGCGCGGCGACCCCGCAACAGGCGATCGATCGCATCGTTGTCGTCGGTCTCGAACAGCGACCCGTTGGCAAAGGTGATGCGACGCGGCACCCGGCCGATACGATCCGAGATCGTGACCGTGCCGAGGTCGTTGAAGGCGACAGGATCGCCCGGTCGCTGGTCCAGCCCGACTGTCAGCATGCGATCCCTGAGGACGAGAGTCGCCGCCTCGCTTTGGCTGGAGCCGGCGGGATGCCAACGTCCTTTCGCAATCAGTTGCGGGGCGTTGCTCCGATGATCAGAATCCAAAGTCGAAGCCCTCCATGTCGAGATATTCGGCCGTCGCGGCCGAACCTGTTTCCTCCATCGAGGCCAGCACCACCCCGATATCGCCATCGAAGGTGATGCCGGAATGCTCGACCATGTAGCGGCGCTCGCGCACGGCCGCCCAAGGCCGCATCAGACCGAGACTGATCATCGTGACGAACAGGTTGGAGATGACAATCCAGAGATAGCGCCGGCGGCCCATGTCGCTGAACAGGCGATGGCGCCCGTCGAGAGCCGCGGCATTCATCACCACGTTGCGCACGCCGACGCGGTAAACGATCGCGGCGATGGAATAGAGCAGCACGAACGGAATGACCGAACCGTAAAACAGCGCGGCAAGCTGCATCAGCTGTTCGTCCTCCACCGTTCCCGAGGGGTCGGGTGTCGCGGCCATATAGATGATGATGCCGATGCCGATCGAGATCAGCAGGCCTATCAGCATCATCGCGAAGGCAGGCCACCAGGCCCTGTAGAGCTTTCCAAGGCGGGGATCGGCAGAGAAGGGTCGATCCCCGTATCGCAGATGGTTGAAGATGTAGCGATAGGTCCATCGGCTCGCGAGCGGCGCCAGGATGCCGAGCGAAAACAGCGCGACGAGGCCGCCAAGGATAATCGACTTGAAGGCGCCCCATGTGGTGCCGGTGAAGTCGAAGCGGACATTGCGGTAGCTGGTCACACGGGCCGAAAATCTAAGGCCCCGCGCCACCAGGAAGGGCAGGACGATCATGAAAATCACCGGTGCGACGAGCGCCAGCGGTGGAACGAAGGTGGTGACAAGATTGATGACAATGAGGATGACGAGGACGATGACGCGGCCGATGAAGATCTGCAGCCCGCGCGCGTGATAGTCGAAGGAGTGGTCGTCGACGAAGGTGTTGCCGTAGAAATAGCGGTTGCGGCGCACTTTGGCCCAGGCGGAGTAAATGCCGAATGTCACGATCGTCAGCAGGATGTTGACGATCCAGATGCCGAAATATTCCGACGCGCTGCCGCGAAATTCGCCGCGCGTCAGGGCGGACGCGCGTCCGAATGATGTCTCCTGCATGAAGTGTCCCTCGTTAGGTCGTATACCGCGCGCCTATCCCCATGGCGCCGCCAACAATGATCACGAGTGATCGCCAACCTCAAGCCTTCACGCGCAAAAGCGGTGCGCCGTTACGGCCGATACGCCCAAAAGAAAACGCCACCCCGCCGTTCGGCAGGGTGGCGCGGACGTCAGCGAAACGTATTCGCTTACTTCATCGTCGGCATGACGAATTCGGCGCCGTCCTTGATGCCGGACGGCCAACGGCTGGTGACAGTCTTCGTGCGCGTCCAGAACTTGATCGAGTCGGTGCCGTGCTGGTTCAGGTCGCCGAAGGAGGAGGACTTCCAGCCTCCGAAGGAGTGGTAGGCGAGCGGAACGGGGATCGGCACGTTGATGCCGACCATGCCGATGTTGATGCGGCTTGCGAAGTCACGGGCGGCATCGCCGTCGCGGGTGTAGATCGCAACGCCATTGCCGTATTCGTGCTTCATCGGCAGATCGAGGGCTTCTTCGTAGTTCTTGGCACGGACGACCGAGAGAACCGGACCGAAGATTTCGGTCTTGTAGATGTCCATATCAGGCGTGACATGATCGAACAGGCAGCCACCGACGAAATAGCCGTCCTCGTAGCCCTGCAGCTTGAAATCACGGCCATCGACCACGAGCTTGGCGCCGGCTTCGACGCCCGAGTCGATCAGCGACTTGATGCGGGCCTGGGCTTCCTTGGTGACAACAGGGCCCATGTCGGCCTTGTCATCGGTATAGGGACCGATACGCAAGGATTCGACCATCGGGGTCAGCTTCTCGATCAGGCGGTTAGCGGTTTCCTCGCCCACCGGAACGGCGACAGAGATCGCCATGCAGCGCTCGCCGGCCGAGCCGTAGCCTGCGCCCATCAGCGCATTGGCTGCCTGATCGAGATCGGCGTCGGGCATGATGATCATGTGGTTCTTCGCGCCGCCGAAGCACTGGGCGCGCTTGCCGTTCGATGCCGCCGTCCCGTAGACGTAGCGGGCGATCGGCGTTGAGCCAACGAAGGAAATTGCGCCGATGTCGGGATGTGTGAGCAGGCCGTCGACCGCCGACTTGTCGCCGTTGACGACGTTCAGGATGCCTTCCGGCAGGCCGGCCTCGATCATCAGTTCGGCAAGGCGGATCGGAACCGACGGATCGCGCTCGGATGGCTTCAGGATGAAGGCGTTGCCGCAGGCGATCGCCGGCGCGAACATCCACATCGGGATCATAGCCGGAAAGTTGAACGGCGTGATGCCGGCGCCAATGCCGACCGGCTGGCGGATCGAATACATGTCGATGTTCGGACCGGCGCCTTCGGTGAACTCGCTCTTCGACAGGTGCGGGATGCCGATGACAAATTCGCAGACTTCGAGACCGCGAACGATGTCGCCCTTGGAGTCCTCGACGGTCTTGCCATGCTCCTTCGACAGCATGACAGCCAGGTCGTCCATGTTCTTGTTCAGAAGCTCGACGAACTTCATGAACACGCGGGCGCGGCGCTGCGGGTTCATTGCCGCCCATTTCGGCTGGGCGGCCTTGGCGTTTTCGACAGCGGCGTTCAACTCGGCGTCGCTGGCCAGCGCCACTTCTGCCTGGATTTCTCCGGTTGCGGGATTGTAGACGGGCTGCTTGCGGCCCGAGGTGCCGGCAACCTGCTTGCCGCCGATGAAGTGACCGATCTGACGCATGGGTGTTCCTCCAGGATTTGAATGAAACCACTATGTCCGCTTTTCAACGCACAACGCAAGGCGATGATTTGAGGATCGGTTGTGCAGAAATCGTTATTGTCTGCAATGCAGCGTGCACCTGTTCACCCTCAACGTGACAAAGAGAAAAGCGCAACCGAGCCGCGTTCATCACGACCGCCACTCGGTCTTGCCCTCCCGCCCGCTCTGGCGTAACGTTCTCCGGTCGCGAAAAGCGACCGCTTTCCATGAGCCGCCCCCCGGGCGGAGTAAGACGGTGGACGAATTGGCGTCCAGGCGGTCAAGTACAAGTCGGCCTCGCTTTCGCGCGGGACCGACCAGCGCTCCCTGAAAACTTGAACCCGTTAGCCGGGCAGGCTGGTCGCATCTCGCACTATGCGCGATGGCGGCACCTGCGTTCGGCAGGAGCCCACCTCATGAAACGATCCCTGACAGTCATCTATGCCGCCATCATGCTCGACTCCATCGGCATCGGCCTGATCTTTCCAATTCTCCCCACCCTCTTGAAAAGTGTCGCCGGTAGCGCAGAGGTCGCGTCGCTCATCGGAACCATGGCCGCGCTTTATGCAGCCATGCAATTCCTCTTCTCTCCGCTGCTGGGCATGCTCAGTGACCGTTATGGCCGGCGGCCCATCCTCTTGCTATCGATGGCAGGAGCCGTGATAAACTACCTCTTTCTCGCTTTCGCGCCCGTCCTGTGGATGCTCTTTCTCGGGCGCGCCATCGCCGGTGTGACTAGCGCCAATATGGCGGTTGCCGGCGCCTATATTGTCGATGTTTCCGCCGAAAGCGAACGTGCGAAGCGCTTTGGAGTCGTCAGCGCCATGTTCGGGGCAGGCTTCATCCTCGGACCGGTTGTTGGCGGCGCGCTCGGCGATCACTGGCTGCGTCTTCCTTTCCTCGCGGCCGCGGCGCTCAACGGCATCAATCTGCTACTCGCCTTCGTGTTCCTGCCGGAAAGCCGGGCTCAGGACACGCAACCGATCCGGCTTGCGTCGCTCAATCCATTGCGGCCCCTGGAATGGGCCATCGCCGAGAAGAATCTTAAGCCATTCCTGCTGCTCTTCTTCATCTTCAGCGCAACCGGTGAGGCCTATGGCACCTGCTGGGCTCTTTGGGGTCAGGACAGCTTTCACTGGAACGGGCTTTGGATCGGCCTGTCGCTCGGCACCTTCGGCATCTGCCAGACGGCGGCCCAGGCCTTTCTTCCGGGGCCGGCCATTCGCTGGTTCGGCGAGCGCCGCACGGTCCTGTTCGGGATTTTCGGCGTCAGCGTGGCGTTGCTGCTGATGGCCCTCGCCAGCCACGGCTGGATGGTCTTTGCGCTGATGCCGCTCTTTGCGCTAGGCGGTATCGGCGCGCCAACACTGCAATCGCTCGCCACGCGCCAGGTCGACAACGACCGGCAGGGCCAGCTTCAAGGCGTGCTCGCCTCTATCGTCAGTCTGGCTTCGATCGTAGGACCGCTCATTTTCTCCACCGCCTACCTTGCCATACGTAACCAGTGGCCGGGCGGCATCTGGCTGCTTGTAATCGTATTTTACGCGATTGCGGCGGTGATCGTGTGTCTGCTTCGCTTCGGACAGCCGCAAGCGCTACAAACCACCGCTGATAGACCGTGACGAAGTTGCTGGCCCAACCTCATCCCCTTCGCGCCGCTTCGATCTTCGCCACGTCGATCTTGCCCATCGTCATCATTGCCTCGAAGGCGCGCTGGGCTTCGCCGCCACCGGCCGCCAGTGCTTCGGTCAGCACGCGCGGCGTGATCTGCCAGGAGACGCCCCACTTGTCCTTGCACCAGCCGCAGGCGCTCGGCTGCCCACCGTTGTTGACGATGGCATCCCAGTAGCGGTCGGTTTCCTCCTGGTCGTCGGTGGCGATCTGGAAGGAAAAGGCCTCGCTTTGGACAAATGTTGGCCCGCCGTTGAGCCCCATGCAGGGGATGCCGGCGACCGTAAAGTTGACCGTCAGTACGTCGCCTGCCTTGCCGGAGGGAAAATCGGAAGGTGCGTGAAACACCGACGTCACCTCGCTGTCCGGAAAGAGCGATGCATAGAAACGGGCCGCCTCCTCGGCGCCTTTTTCGTACCAGAGGCAGATGGTATTCTTGGCGATATGCATGGCATGTCCTCCCGTTGCATCGACACCGGTCCGGAACCCGTCACATCTGCGACCTGTTCCGCCGTGACGTCGGCACGCTAGCATCGCTCCCGCCAAAACGTGGCAGCATCCGTATTGCGAGCTCTCAATCTCCCATCATCAGGGACCGGTGCGCCATGACGCCGGCCTTGACGCCGGCGGCGCTGGCGAAGGTGGCGTTGTGAGCCGGGCTTGCGGCATCGCCGGCAGCGAAGAGGCCGCGAATGCTCGTCGCGCCCCAGTCGTCGACCTTCACGTAAGGCCCCTGCGGCCCCACCTCCATCGCTGCTCCGAGCATTTCCGCCAGCGGCGAGGCCGGTTTCACCTTCGGCTGCACAAACAAGGCCTTTAGCGGTACCTGCCGGCCATCGGCCAATTCACCGGCCTTCAAGTGTTCTCCGTCGGCCAGCAAACGCACCAGCCGTGACGGCTCGATGGCAACGCCCCTGCCCTCCATCATCCATCTCTCGTCGTCGGAGAAGGTGACGCCGGGCTCCGTAAACAGCGTGACCTCACCCCAATCCGGCAGCATCGCCGCCTGATGATGCGCGAGCGACATGGATGCGAGGATGCCGATCGGACCGCCGCCGATCTCGTAACCGTGGCAATAGGGGCAGTGAAAGACGCTTCTGCCCCAGAGCGCGGCCAGTCCCTCGACCTCTGGAAGCGTATCGGTGACGCCGACCGCGAGTATCACGCGTTTGGCGGCAACGGCCCTGCCGGAATCGAGCCCCACGACAAACCCGCATTCCCGTTTATCCACGGCGGACACCGTTTCCTCGAGCAGTTCGAAGGTCGGATAGCGGCCAAGCTGCTCTAGCGCCCGCCGCCTGATTTCCGCTGGCGCCACGCCATCCTGGCCGAGGAATCCATGCGAGGCCTGCGCTAAGCGATTGCGCGGCCGAACCGCGTCGATGAGCAGGACGCTACGTCGGGCGCGGACCAATTGCATCGCAGCGGACAAGCCGGCGAAGCTGCCGCCGACAATGATCACATCACGAATTTCATCCATGTCGATACTCCAGACGTTTTACGTATCTTTTTATGTTACGAATCTTTGACGCCGTCAACACACGCAACATGATTTGTTCCGTGAGTGGACATGTGATAGCTGTTGCCGGAACCAATGAGGTAATCGATGCGCGGTGACAGCCGGCTTTCGCGGATGCTGCACGTTCTGATCCATCTGGAGCGCGGCGGCGGCCCTATGACTTCAGAGATGATCGGCAAGATGCTTGGCACCAATCCTGTGGTGGTCCGCCGGACGATGGCGGGTCTGAGGGATCGCGGCTATGTGCATTCGGAAAAGGGTCACGGCGGCGGCTGGACGCTCTCGCGACCTTTGAGCGAGATCACCCTCTTCGACGTCTACGAGGCACTCGACCGGCCGGAACTTTTCTGCCTCGTCCCCTCGTCCGACCACGCCCATTGCCTCGTCGAGATCGCCGTCAACGAGGCGCTCGAGAACGCCCGTCGCGAAGCGGAGGCGCTCATTCTCTCGCGCTTTTCAGCGATCCGACTTTCCGACATCGCCGACGATTTCGAACGCAAGATGACGGAGCTTGGGCTTACGCCGCACCGGGATACAGGGGAATGCCGCAAGACTTGATGAGGGAAATTTGCACAACGAGCTTCATGCCGCTACGCTTGGTGTGTGCAATTTCAACCACTGACCTCCATGCGCTTCGGACCCGTTTACCCTCCCGCCATCGCTGAAAGCCCCGCCGATGAACTGGGATGACGTTCGCATCTTTCTCGCCGTCGCACGTTCCGGCCAGTTCCTCGCCGCCGCGCGGCGTCTCGGGGTCAACCACGCGACGCTCTCGCGCCGCGTTACCGCCCTCGAGGAAACGCTTGAGACGAAGCTGCTGACGCGACGGACGAACGGTTGCGAACTGACCCCGGAGGGGGAGATCTTCCTGCACGCCGCCGAGCGGATGGAGAGCGAGATGCTCGCCGCCCAGTCGAACATCGGCCGCATCGACCGCGCCGTCGCCGGGACCGTGCGCATCGGCGCCCCGGATGGTTTCGGTGTCGCTTTCCTCGCACCAAGGCTCGGCCGGCTGACCGAGCGGTACCCGGACCTGAAGATCCAGCTCGTGCCCGTGCCGCGAGCCTTTTCCCTGTCGCAGCGCGAAGCCGACATCGCGATCACCATCGAGCGGCCTGAGCAGGGGCGACTCGTCTCGTCCCGGCTCACCGACTACACGCTGGCGCTTTATGCTTCGCGCGCCTACCTGGAAAAGGCCGGCACGCCGGCGACCATCGAGGATATCGCCGGCCACCGCCGTATCGGCTATGTCGAGGACCTGATCTTCTCCCCGTCGCTCAATTTCACCGGCGAGGTGATGCGCAACTGGGACGCCGCCTTCGAGATTTCCTCGGCGACCGGCCAGACCGAGGCGGTTCGATCCGGTGCCGGCATCGGCATCCTGCACAGCTACATCGCCCGGCAGTATCCGGAACTGGTCCGCGTTCTGCCCGAGATCGCAATCCAGCGCTCCTACTGGACAACCTTCCACGAGAGCGCCCGAGAGCTTGCTCGCGTGCGCGCCGTCGTCGCCTTCCTGCAGGAAGAGGTGCTGGAAAGCCGGGCGATCTTCGGCTGAGGCAAGCGGCAGGAACACTTTGCAGAGTCACGTGTTTTCACGCCATGGATGCACTCATCGCCGACTTTACCCATCCCACCTTTCTCGATCCGCTTGCCATGGCGGCCCGCATGCTGCTGGCGCTGGTCTGCGGTGCGGTCGTAGGGTTCGAGCGCGAATACAAGAGCCATGCGGCCGGGCTTAGAACCCATATCCTGGTCAGCATGGCGGCCGCTGTGATCGCGCTGGTGGCGATCGAGATCACGCATCTGCCGACCTTCGGCGGCACCGAAATCCGGATCGACCCGATCCGCCTGATCGAGGCGGTGACGAGCGGCGTGGCGTTCCTAGCCGCCGGCATGATCGTCTTCAATCGTGGCCGCGTGCTCGGCCTGACCACTGGTGCCGGCATGTGGCTTGCCGGTGCGATCGGGCTCGCCTGCGGCCTCGGCTTCTGGCAGGTGGCGGCGCTCGCGACCATTGCTGCGGTGATCGTGCTGTCGCTGCTGCGACGGGTTGAATTCCGGCTGGACCTCAAGGACCGGAAAAAGCGGGAACAGGAAGGGACCGCGACACGTTCGGACGAGTGAACCACCCACGCGTCACTCACCTCAAGGAGCCGAACCATGGACCACGGATCATCCCGCCCCGACAAGACCGTCGAGGAACAGCGCGACATCCAGAAGGAAGTTGCCGAAAACGACCAGAAGCAGCAGGGCGGAGACAAGAAGGGCGCCGTGCAGGCGGGGGCGCGGGCATACCCCGAGCCGCCTTTCCCGAAGCAGCATCATCCGAAACCGGGCCACGAAGCCGACATCGATCCGGCGCCCATGTACGACGCTCCGTTCTACAGGGGCTCCGGCAAGCTCGAAGGCATGGTGGCGCTCATCACCGGCGGCGATTCGGGTATCGGCCGGTCCGTCGCCATCCTCTTTGCCCGGGAAGGTGCCGATGTCACAATCGCTCATCTCGCGGAAGAGGAGGATGCCGAGGAGACGCGCAAATGCATCGAGAAGGAAGGCCGCCGCTGCCTCGTGGTTCGGGGCGACGTGCGCGATCCGCTATTTTGCAAGAGGCTCGTGCAGAACACGGTCGACGAATTCGGCAAGCTCGACATCCTCGTCAACAACGCCGCCTTCCAGGTGCATACGAAGAAACTGGAAGACCTGAGCGAGGAGCATTTCGACGAAACGATCAAGACCAATCTCTACGGCTATTTCAACATGGCCAAGGCCGCACTGCCGCATCTTCGCAACGGCTCCTCGATCATCAATACGGGCTCGGTCGTCGGCCTCAAGGGCAGTCCGGAATTGCTCGACTATTCGATGACCAAGGGCGGCATCCACGCCTTCACCAAGGCGCTCGCCTCAAACCTGATTGAGCGCGGCATTCGCGTGAACGCCGTTGCGCCGGGGCCGGTCTGGACGCCGCTCAACCCCTCGGATCGCGAGGCGGATGATGTGTCGACATTCGGAAGCCAGGTGCCAATGAAGCGACCGGCGCAACCGGAGGAACTGGCACCAGCCTATGTCTTCCTCGCCTCGCCGCAAATGGCAAGCTACATCACCGGCGAAGTACTGCCGGTTGTCGGAGGATAAGCCTGCAAAGGGAAAATGGTACGGTTGGTGGGAATCGAACCTACGACCTCAGGTGCCACAAACCTGCGCTCTAACCAACTGAGCTACAACCGCACAAGCAGCGCCATGCGCCGCGTTGGGGTCAAATACGGGCAGACGGGATTTTTTTCAAGTCCTTTCTGCTGACCCACAAAAAAGGGTCGGAACGTGACGTTCCGACCCAGTCTTCCTTGGGAGGAAAGGATTGCTTAGGCGGCCTTGAAGGTCGACATCGCCTTTTCGGCGGCGTCCTTGCCCGGCTTTACGACGGTCTCAGCGACCTTCTTGACGGTGTCCTGCATGGCCTTGGCCTGCTCGACGGTCATTTCGGCCTGCTTGCGGATGAAGGCGGTCTGCAGTTCGACGAGTTCGGCGACCGACTTGACGCCGAGGAGTGCTTCCATGTGGGAAAGCGACATGTCGGCATTGGTGCGAAGGGCGTCGATGGCCTTGAGGCCGAGCTCGACCGTGCCGGCCTGGGCGGTTTCCATCGTGGTCTCGATGGTCTTGGTCGCGTCTTCGGCGGCAGCCTTCATCTTGGCGTAGGCTTCCTTGGACTGGGAAGCGCCCTTCTCGGCGAATTCACGGAAACCTTCCGACAGCTTGGACGGGTCGAAGGCGGCGAAAGAAAAGACGTCGGCGGTTTTTGCAGCCATGATATGCTCCTGTTCGGTTCGGGCCTTGCAGCCCCTGAGTGCATTAGATGAACTCTATATAGAGCATTTTATTGTGCATTGCAATATCATTGTGCGGTGCACAATAATTAAAATTCTAGGGTTAACCCTGATTGGCGAAACCGTCGCCCAACGCTGGACCCGAAACCGGTGCGCAGATATTAAAATTCTGTTAATTTGCCGGTCCATGAAGGTGCCAGGCGCTACAGGTTGTCAAACATGCCCGCAGCTCAATACCCGTTCATAGATGTCGCCGTGCACAATGCCGTGCGGGCGCGCTTCGCGCGGGGCGAAGCGCTTGTGCTGTTTTCAGCCGACATGCAGACCGTGCTCTGGGCCAACGGACCGGGTGCAGCCCATTTCGGCAATGCATCGATCTACGATTTCCTCGACCAGGGTCCGGACCGGAGCGAGCTTTCGTTCCGGCAGCTTGCGGCGAGCGCCGGCCAGTTGTCGGCAATCGGCGACAGCCGGACGCTGGTCATCCGCATAGCCTCCGGTTTCCGCAGCGTTCCTGTGCAGGCGGAGGTCGAACTCATCGACATTCGCGGCGAGCGGGCTGTGCTGTTCTGTCTTCCGGCGGCAGGCCAGTCGACCTCGACCGAGGCGCTGGCAAAGCGGATGCTGACCGGGTTCGACGATCCCGATACGCATATGGCGGTCCTCGACTCCTCTGGCGAAATCGTCGCGGCCTCGCCGGGGTTTGCCGGGCTTGGCATCGGCGCGGCCTCGGCGCGCGGTTTTATCACCATGGTCGAAAACGAGCCGGCGCATCTTCTGAAGCGCCCGCTGTCGACTGTTCGCGGCCATCTGCCGGCGGCGATCGGCAAGGTCTCGGACTCCCCGGACCTTTACCTGCTGCTGGCGGTCGAAACCATTCTCGGCGACTTCCGTCCCGCGGACGCCAGCCCAACCGCTGATGTGGCGTCGGCGCCCGCCGAACCGGTCGCGGCCCTGCCCCTGCCGGAGGCCGCCACCATCTCCTCCGAAGAGGCTCCTGCAGATTCGATCAACGCGTCAGCGGAACCAAGCGCATCGTTCCCGGCTGACGAGGAGCCCGCGGCGGCATCCCCGTCCGACATGGAAGAGGAAGAGGCTGCCCCGGCCATGGAGACGCCCGCGTCTCCGGAACCGGTTTCGGAGACACCGCAGGCTACAGCCGCGGAGAGCGCCGAACCCGTCGCGGCACCTGCGGATGAACCGGTCGCGCCATTGGCGAACCACACCGCTCCCGCCGCGCCCAGCACCGAGGAGGATGGCTTCGTCTTTCAGCCGACCAACCGGGCGACGCGCTTCGTCTGGAAGATCGACGCCGAGGGCAGGTTTACCGACGTCTCGCGCGAATTCGCCGCCGCCGTCGGCCCGCGCGCCGCGGCCATCGAGGGCGTGGCATTCACCGACATCGACGCGCTCTTCCATCTCGATCCGGACGGCAAGCTCGGGGAATTGTTGAACCGCCGCGACACATGGTCCGGCAAGACGGTCTACTGGCCGGTCGAGGGCACCAGCCTGCGTGTCCCCGTCGACCTTGCTGCACTGCCCACCTATACCCGCAACCGCGAATTCGATGGCTTCCGGGGCTTCGGCGTCGTGCGCCTGGCCGACGCCGTCGAGGATCCGCTGGAAAGCGGTCTGACGCTCGGCTCGCAATCGATGTCCTCAGACGTACCGGCCGAAGAGCAGGAACCGTCCGTCTCCGACGAGACGCCGGATGCGGAGGCATCGGAGGTGCTGCCTGATATCCTGAGCGAGGCCGATGCGATGACAGCTCAGGCAAGACGCGCCTCGGAGATCGATCCCGGCCATGCCGGCGAGGCGGAAGCACAGGACGAGACGGCAAAGACCGGGGACGGCGGGGCATCCGTTCAGACAGAGGCCGCGACCGTCATTCCGCTGATCTCCGACAAGATCATCCAGCTGGAGAACCATCGCGCCCGCAATCGCGACGGCCTGAGCGCCAGCGAGGCCGCGGCATTCCGCGAGATCGCCCGCAAGCTGGACCCGATCCGGCCAAGCCAGGACAATCCGGAGCCGACACACGAAACGGTGCAGGAGACACCGGTCGCGACAACCACCATCCCGCCCGCGCCGACACCGCCCACCCCCGTGTCACCGGCGATCCGGTCGCCGGAACCGCCGGTGTTTCGCCCGGTGCCCGACGCCGCCGCCTTCACGCCACAGCAGCGGGACCTCGGTCTGTCCGCAGATATTGTCGACCTGATGCCGGTCGCCCTCTTGGTCCACGTTGCGGACAGACTGATCCACGGCAATCCGGAATTCCTGAAGCTCACGGGCTATGCGGACCTCGATGCGCTGGCCTCGGCCGGCGGGCTGGATGCGCTCCTGCAGCGCGAGGATCTCGACGAGGCAGAAGGCAAGGGTAGCCGGATCGTGGTGGTGCGTGCCGATGACCGGCTCGTTCCGGTCAACGCCAAGCTCCAGTCGATCCGCTGGGCCGGCGGCAGCGCACTGATGCTGTCGCTCGTACCGGTGGAGGCACCCGAGACCGTCGTTGCTCCCGCTATCGTGGAGGAAGAGACAAGCGAACTGTCACGCCTCAGGGTCGAAGCGGAGGAAATGCGGTCGATCCTCGAAACCGCTACCGATGGCGTGGTGATCATCGGTACGGAGGGCGAGATCCGCTCGATGAACCGCTCGGCGTCGGCCCTGTTCAACTATGACGGCGAGGAGTTGAAGGGCAAACCCTTCGTCATGCTCTTCGCGCATGAAAGCCAGCGGGCGATCCTCGACTACCTCTCGGGGCTCGCCGGCCATGGCGTCGCAAGCGTCCTCAACGATGGCCGCGAGGTCATTGGCCGCGAGGCGTCCGGCGGCTTCCTGCCCCTGTTCATGACGATCGGCCGCCTCACCTCCTCGAACGGCTACTGCGCCGTCATTCGTGATATCACGCAATGGAAGCGCACAGAGGAAGAATTGCGCGGCGCCAAGCGCGCGGCCGAGACGGCCAACGCCCACAAGAGCGAATTCCTCGCCCGTGTCAGCCACGAGATCCGCACGCCGCTCAATGCCATCATCGGCTTTGCCGACATCATGGCGAACGAGCATTTCGGTCCCGTGGGTCACCCGCGCTATGCCGAATATGCGAGCGACATCGTGCGCTCCGGCCGCCACGTGCTCGACATCGTCAACGACCTGCTCGACATCTCGAAGATCGAGGCGGGCGAGATGGACCTCGATTTCACCGCCGTCGGCCTCAACGAGACCGTGTCGCAGGCGGTCGCGATCGTGCAGCCGCAGGCCAATGGCCAGCGGGTGATCATCCGGACCGCCCTGTCGCAAGCCGTTCCGAGCGTCGTCGCCGATCTTCGATCGATCAAACAGATCGTGCTGAACATCCTGGCGAATGCGATCCGCTTCACGCCGTCGGGCGGGCAGATCATCGTATCCACCGCTTATGAGGCGAACGGCAGCGTCGTGCTGCGCATCCGCGATACCGGTATCGGCATGAGCCGAACCGAGCTGGAGCAGGCGATGAAACCGTTCCGGCAGGTGTCGCCCGGCGCGCGCAATCGCGGCGATGGCACCGGTCTAGGGCTTCCGCTCACCAAGGCGATGGTGGATGCAAACCGCGCGACCTTCGCGATCTCGTCGACCCCGAACGAGGGAACGCTGGTGGAAATTACCTTCCCTTCACCGCGTGTACTCGCCGACTGATAGTGATATGAAAAAGGAAACGGTGGAGCGACGGGGTCCGCCGGCGGGACGCGCCTTTGATCCGTCGCTCCACGTCCGCCATCGCGGCGCGGCAGGAAATTGCGGGGGAGATGAATCCCCTGCCGTTGCGAATGCCGCGAGTGGCTGGGCCTCGAGATCACCGGACGATGCCGGGATCGCAGTCCTAATCTAAGGAGCAGTTCCGTTCCACGTCCTGCTGGTGTCGCGCCGCCTGCTGCTGAGCGACCATGCCCCCGGCGGAGGAAGCAACGTTGGCGGCAACCGCGCCACCACGTCCGCCAAAGCCTCCGAAACTACCGACCATGCCGAGTGCCGACCCCATCATCGCAGAGTTGGTCTGCTGACGGATGGCATCCTCGCACGCCGAAGCCGCAGATTTGTCCCGGCTCTGCTCAACGGCATTCGCCGACATCTTCTTCGAAGCGTCGGCGGAGGCTTGACCGCCCGTCTGGCTGCAGCCGGTCAAGACCGCCAGCATGACGATGACGAGATACGATTTCATGTGTCCTTCCTGCCGCTGATGACGCGGATCGGCCGCACCACCAGACGCATCAACGCGGCGAGAATCAGGGCTTGCATATAGTCACCTCCGTGTCGCTCAGGTTCCGGACCAAGCCGGATCGTCGATGTCTTGGCGGGAGGCGCCGGTTGGATCAACACGGCCGAGATCGAGGCATAATCAATGCCGGTCGGGCATAACTTTTCGACAGACGTATCCGCTTTCGCGGCGTCGTTCGCACATTCTTCAACGCAGCGGCATCCATCTATGGTTGAGTGCTGCGGTCCAGATTGGCGCGCATCTGCATAACTTTGAGCGCCAGCGCATAACTTTTTTCCGCCTGGTAAAAAATGATTCGGTGTGCCGGGGGATGCATCCTTCAGAGCGCCGTGCCCGGATGGTCACGATTCGCTCATCCGTCGGTGCTGGCCCGGCGAGACGCCGAAGCGACGGCGGTAGGCGTTGATGAAGTTGGAGAGCTGGTTGTAGCCCACCTGCCATGCCAAGGTTTTCAGCGGCACTTCCGGACACTCTCGCACCATGTGCCGAGCGGCCTGCATACGCGCCTCCAGAAGCGCTTCGAACACCGTTGCTCCATGCACGAGACGGAAACACTGGTTCAGCCGACGCGGCGACATGCGGACGGCAGTTGCAAGAACCTGCAGGCTGGGAGGGGTCCGCAAATCCGACAGCAGAAGTTCATGGACCTCGCGAACCCGCTGCAATTCCCGCGTCGTCAGCGCGGCACGCTGCGGTTCCTCGCCACCGAGCCGGTCGAGATGGCACGCAAGCATTTCAAGCGCCTTGCTTTCGCGCCAGAGGTTCATCATCGTTCCACGATACGGCGCGTTGAATATCTCCTGGGCGGCCCGCGCCAAGGCCCGATCTGCATCGAGAACCTCCGAAACCGGCAGTCGACCATCCTTCAAAACAGCCCGCACCAGCGGCGGCACGACATCACGCGACACCAGGTCCTCCAGCGTCGCGGGTTCGAACAGCAGGGTGACGGCAGACCATTGCTCCCCGGCTCCGACATTGTAGGTGATCTGACGCTCGGCCAGGCTGACGGCGAACGGTCGGCCACCGCCTCGCCATATCCGGCGCTCGTTGCCGGCCGCTTCGAGAGTACCGGCTCCACTGAGCATGGTTCCGAGAACAAGATGCCCGGCAGGCGCATCGCCATCCGGTGTCATCGACCAGTCCCGGTCGGATGTTGCTGAAACCCGGTAGAGATTTATCCCCGGCCGCAGAAGCCGCTTCTCCATGAAGCCGCGAAACGGACCATGGTCGAAATTCATCACCCCGCCGCCGTCGAAGTATTGTTCCTCGCGGTCGTCCGGCGTCTCCATGATCCATGCACGTTCATCCATGCCAGCCGCTCTCCCGTTTACAAGCTGCAGGTGTAGGTTTGCAGGGCGCTCTCTTGTGAGAATAGCAGACTTCCTGTCAACATGAGGCCTGTCGCAGCCGGGCGGACGATGTTGGTCCCTTGAAGGACACCGCCTTCTACTTTTGAGTGTAAACAATTATATTTTGATATGATTTAAAGCACGATGCACCGACTCCCTTGACATCGCCTTTCCACCGTCGCGGTTTCCTTCCCGCGGCGTTTGCGCTAGAGGGTCGGCAAGAGGCGAGAGGGAGAACCGGCTTGTCGACACACACATCCGATGGCTTGACCGCTCGGCCCGTCGCCCGTCAGCGATCGCACGGCCTCGTTGCCGCCGCGTGCCTCGTCGCGACCGTCGTCGCCATGCCGATTGGCGCCATTCTCTGGATCGCCCTGTCCGGGGACGGCGGAAGCTGGCAGCATATCATCAGCAATGTCATGCCCCGCGCGACCGGTCGGACGCTCGAACTGCTGTTCTACACCTGCCTGACGACCGCGTTGTTCGGTATCACAACAGCATGGCTGGTCGTCTCCTTCGACTTTCCGCTGCGTCGCTTCCTTTCGGTCGCGCTGGTACTGCCGCTTGCCATTCCCTCCTATCTCGCCGCCTATGCTTTCGGCGAGTTCTTCGATTTCACCGGCCCGCTTCAGACCCTCGTCCGCCAGATCTTCGGCTACCAGTCGATGCGCGACTATTGGTTCCCCGATGTGCGCTCGCTCGGCGGCGCGGTGCTCGTGATGAGCGCCGTGCTCTATCCCTATGTCTACCTCGCCTGCCGGTCGATGTTCCTGATGCAGGGGCGCGCGGCCGCCGACGTCGCGCGCACGCTTGGCGCCGGTCCGCTCCGCGTCTTTCTAGAGGTGCAGGTGCCGATGGCGCGGCCCGCGATTGCGGTTGGCCTGACGCTGGTGATGATGGAAACGCTGAACGATATCGGCGCTGTCGAATACCTCGGCGTCAACACGCTCACCTTCTCGATCTACGACACCTGGCTCAACCGTGGCAGCCTGGCCGGTGCCGCGCAGCTTGCCTGCGTGCTGCTCGTCTTCGTCGTCGGCCTGCTGACGCTGGAGCGCTGGGCGCGGCGGCGCCAGCGCTTCGCCAGCCACAAGACGACGGCGGCCGTCCACGATATCGTTCGCCCCCGGCTTGGAACGGCTCGCGGACTCCTCGCGACCATATTTTGCGCGATGCCCGTCATCGTCGGCTTCGCAATCCCGGTGTTCGTGCTCGGAGACTTCGCGATCCGCCGGCTCGACCACTTCACCGAACCGCGGCTGCTGAAGGCACTCGAACATTCGATCGTGGTGTCCTCCTCGGCGGCGATGCTCGCCGTCGTGCTCGCCTTCGTGCTTGCCTATGCCGCCCGCGCCTCGCGCTCGCCTGCGACAAAGGCGGCGGGTCGGCTTGCCTCGCTTGGCTACGGCGTTCCGGGCACGGTTCTCGGGATCGGCGTGCTGATACCGCTTGCCACTTTCGACAACGCGCTCGATGCATTCCTCAGGGCCAATCTCGGCATCTCGACCGGTCTTCTGCTGTCCGGCACCGGCTTTGCCATCGTCTATGCCGCGACCGCGCGCTTCCTGACAATGGCCGAGGGAACGATCGACGCGGGTTTCCAGAAGCTGTCACCGCATCTCGACATGGCGGCCCGCACGCTCGGCCGATCGACCGGGCAGGCACTGACCAGCGTCCTCCTGCCGAACCTGCGCCCCGCCGTGCTGACAGCAGCGCTACTCGTCTTCATTGAAACCCTGAAGGAGCTGTCGGCGACCATCCTGCTCAGACCCTTCAACTTCAACACGCTGGCGACGCTGGTCTACGAGGACGCCTCGCGGGCCCAGGTGGAAGATGCCTCCGTCGCAGCGCTCATCATCATCCTTGCCGGTCTCGTTCCGGTCCTCCTCGTGTCACGCACGCTCGACGAGCGCCGGCGGTCCTGATCGTCCGGCGACCGGATAAAAAAAGGGCGGCTTGCGCCGCCCGTGATGAGGTATGCTGTTCAAACGGAAGCTCGAGTGATCAACATCATGTTTGATTTCGCCAGATGGCGATCCGCGTCACGGTCATCGTGCGCACCCAAGTTGCATTAACGTATGTCAAAGGTTTCCTAATATTTGGTTAGCACCCGCCCCGGAGCGGGACAGGACGGCACCCCAGATCTGGCGTGCGAAATCTCGCTATTTCGACAGTTCGGGCAGATCGCGGAACAGTTCCAGCGCCTCCGGATTGGCAAGCGCCTCCTTGTTCTTGACCGGGCGACCATGGACGACTTCCCGAACGGCCAGTTCGACGATCTTGCCGGACTTGGTGCGCGGGATGTCGGCCACCGGAACGATCCTGGCCGGGACATGGCGGGGCGAGGCACCGGTGCGGATCTTCGTCTTGATCGTCCCTGCGAGATCCTCCGAGAAGGTAACGCCAGCGGCAAGCCGCACGAACAGCACGACGCGCACGTCGTCGTCCCAGTCCTGGCCGATGCAGAGTGCCTCGGCAATTTCCGGAAGCTGTTCGACCTGATTGTAGATCTCGGCCGTACCGATGCGCACCCCACCCGGATTGAGCGTCGCGTCGGAACGGCCATGGATCACCAGTCCGCCATGTTCGGTCCATTCGGCGAAGTCGCCATGGCACCAGACATTGTTGAAGCGCTCGAAATAGGCGGCGCGGTACTTGGCGCCATCAGGATCGTTCCAGAACATCACCGGCATCGACGGGAAGGCCTTCGAGCAGACGAGTTCGCCCTTCTCGCCGCGCACCGGCTGGCCCTCGTCGTCCCAGACGTCCACCGCGAGCCCCAGGCCCGGCCCCTGGATCTCGCCCCGCCAGACCGCCTTCAGCGGATTGCCGAGCACGAAGCAGGAGACGATATCTGTGCCGCCGGAGATGGAAGCCAGATGCACATCCGGCTTGATGCCCTCATAGACGAAGGAGAAGCCTTCCGGCGACAGCGGCGAGCCGGTGGAGGTCATCAGGCGGAGGTTGGAGAGATCATGCGTCGTCCGTGGCGTCAGCCCCCCCTTGCGCACTGCGTCGATGTACTTGGCCGACGTGCCGAACACGGCAAACTTCTCCTCGGCTGCGTAGTCGAACAACACATTGCCGTCGGGCGCGAAGGGAGAGCCGTCAAACAGGCAGAGCGTCGCGCCGCAGGCGAGGCCGGAGACGAGCCAGTTCCACATCATCCAGCCGCAGGTGGTGAAGTAGAACAGCCGCTCGCCCTTCGTCAGGCCGCAGTGGAAGCGATGCTCCTTCAGGTGCTGCAGCAGCGTGCCGCCGGCGCCGTGGACGATGCATTTTGGCACGCCGGTGGTGCCTGACGAAAACAGGATATAGACCGGGTGGGAGAAGGGCAGCCGAACGTAGTCCACCGCCTTCGGCTCGAACGGTGCGACGAAGACTTCAAGCGTCCGGCCCGAGGGAAGCGAGGCGGCGAGCGCCGGGGCATCACCGGCATAGGGCACGATCACAGCGGGCACGCCGAGGCTTGCGACGACCGCGCGCACCTTGTCGGCGACATCCTGCTTCTTGCCGTTGTACCAGTAGCCGTCGCAGCAGATGAACAGCTTGGGGCCGATCTGCCCGAAGCGGTCGAGAACGCCCTGTTCGCCGAAATCCGGCGAGCAGGACGACCAGATCGCCCCGATCGAGGTGGCGGCCAGCATGCAGGCGACAGTCTCCGGCATGTTCGGCATCATCGCGGCGATGCGGTCGCCTTCGCCGATGCCCATGGCGCGGTAAGCCTGCTGCAGGCGGGACACCATCTGCGTCAGGCGGTCCCAGGACCAGCGGTCCTCGGCCTTGTCCTCGCCACGAAAAATCAGCGCATCGCCGTCGCCGGCGCCGGTCAGGATGTTTTCCGCGAAGTTGAGCCTTGCCTCCGGAAAGAAACGGGCCTCGAGCATGCGATCGCCGTTCGAAAGAGCGATCCCGCCCTTGTCGCCTTTCACGTCGCAATAATCCCAGACGGCGGACCAGAAGGCACCACGATCCTCGATCGACCAGGCGTGGAAGTCGTCGTAGGTGGCGAAGGGCCGACCGGCGCGCGCCTCGCACCACGTCATGAAGGCGTACATCGGCGTGGCGCGGCGAAATTCCTCCGAGGGCGACCAGAGCGGCTGTTCCTGATGCATTCCAATCCTCCAAAAACCGTGCAAGCTGTATAGCAGCTTGCAGTGCAATATGAAGTGCGACGAACGGCCAGATACGCCCTCGAAATTGCCAGATTGCGGCATTTCCTATATCCGGCAGGCCAGATTACCAAAGGGACCGGCAGCACGGCCGGTGGACGATGCGCATGACGGAACAGCCTCCCATCCACGAGCAGGACCGCGACGACCGTCGGCGCGGCTTCGGCGCGATCGTTTGGCGGCGTCCGATGCTGCTGGTCGTCGTCGCGCCGCTCCTGCTCTATCTGCTTCTGCTCATCCTGGCGCCGCTTCTCGTCTCGACCAGTGCCGTGCGCGGAGCGCTGGAGGATGCCGTCTCGGAGTGGAGTGGTCACCGGGCTACCATCGGCGGAACGCCGGAGCTGACCTTCTGGCCCGAACCCGAGATCGCCCTGCCCTCGGTCACGATCAGCAGGAGGGCGGGCGGCGAGGATGTCGTGCTCGCCCGCATCGAGCGTCTGTCGGCCTCCTTCGGGCTGATCGACGGCATGTTCGGCCGGCCGGTGCTCGGCGAGTTCGTGGCCCTGCGGCCGGAGGTCTGGCTTCGCCGTGACGAAGAGGGCAACATCGACTGGCACGGCGACGGCCGGCTGACGACGGCGATCGGCGCGGCCACGTCCGATACGGGCGAGGCCGCCGTCGTCGACGCAGCGATCGGCGATGTGACCGTTATCGACGGGCGCCTGCGGGTCGAGGACGCAGTGACGGGCCGATCCTTCTCGCTCGACGACATCGACGCGCGGCTCGACTGGCCACGTTTGTCCTCGGCGATGACGGTGTCCGCCGACGCCAGCATCCGCGGCAGGCGCTTCGGCTTCGACCTCGCGTCGCGCCAGCCCCTCCAGCTCTTTGGCGGCAGGGACGCGGAGACGCGGCTGGCGCTGCGGCTGCAAAATCTCACCACCAGTTTCGAAGGGACCGCCAACCTTTCGGGCGACTATCTGCTGAACGGGCCGTTGCAAATCGAGGCGAGCGATCTCGCCGCCTTCATCACGTGGTCCGGCCTCAAGCTCGGAGGCACGGAGAACATCCGCCAGGCGCGGGTTTCAGGTCAGCTGACGACGATCGGCGGCAGCTACCGGCTGGATGGGCTGAAGGCATCTTTCGACGGCAGCGATGCGACCGGCATCATCGAGCTAACCCCACCCTCGGACGACCGCAAGGCACGTCTCAGCGGCACGCTTGCCTTCGATCGCATCGATCTCGCCGACCTGCTCGATGCCTTCCGCCTGCTGCCGGGCCCGCATGATCCGGATGGCAAGGCGTCCGGGCTGACGCGATGGCTGGACACCGACCTGACCCTTTCGGCTGACAGGGCGCTTTTCGCACCCATCCAGGTCGACGACTTCGCCGCCAGTATCGTTGTCGTCGGCGACAGCCGCCGCTTCGACCTTCTGGACGGAACACTCGAAAACGGTCGCGTCACCGCCCGGCTGACCGACGCAAGCGGGTCCGTGCCCGGAGAGTTGCGGGCGACGCTGTCGGGCATCGATCTCGAGACCCTGTTCGGGCGCCTGGCGCTCTCTGGGCCGCTTCCCTACACGCGGGCCTCCGCCGACATCGTGCTCGCCCTGCCGCGCCCGGTCGACGCGATGACCCTTGCGGATCTTTCCGGCTCCCTCCAGATCCGCGCGGCGGAAGGCGAAATCCGGCCGTTCGATCTGTCCGCCATCGCCGCGCTCGCCCGCGAGCGGCCGTTCTTCCGCCTCGCCGACGCACCAGGCGGGGAACTGGATTTCACCGCCGCATCGCTTCACCTGGAGCTTCACGATGGCATCGCAGACATCGCCGAGGCCTTTGCCGATACCGATGCCGGCCGCCTGACACTCGACGGCATCATCCCGCTTGCCACCAGAAGCCTGGCGCTCGCGCTGTCTGTCGAAGATGATGACCAAAAAAGTCGTGCGGAACCACCGCTCCGGCTGTTCGTCGGCGGGTCCTGGCCGGATGTGGTCGTCTCGCCGATGGCGGCGCCGCGGGTCGATCCATTAGAGTAGTCGAAAGAATCACCAGAGAGGGCTTTGGGTGTTCCACTACGTCTCAGTGCTCTTCAAGATCCTGCTCGCGTCCCTGATGGCGGGCGCGGCCCTGTCTTTCTTCGGCGTCACGCTGGAGACGATCTTCGGCCTCATCGGACAGACCCCGGACAGCATGCTCGACCTTGGCCGGCGCTTTATCGCATGGGCGGCGCCGAACGTCCTGCTCGGCGCCTTCATCGTCCTGCCTGTCTGGCTGGTGACCTGGATTTTCCTGCCGCCGCGCGACTACTGAGCCGTGTGGACGATCCCGTTCATGGCGTCTGCGCCGCGTAGTGCTCGTCGCGCTGGCGTTGCAGTTCGCGCTGTTTTGTCGTGATCGAGGCGATGATGACGCCGATCGTTACGAACCCGATCAGAATCGAACACACCGCGTTGATTTCCGGCGTCACCCCGAGACGGACCTGGCTGTAGATCTTGATCGGCAGCGTGGTGGCGCCGGGTCCCGTGGTGAACGAGGCGATCACGAGGTCGTCGAGCGACAGCGTGAAGGCCAGCATCCAGCCGGAGATGACGGCGGGCAGGATCAGCGGCAGGGTGATCTTGAAGAAGGTCTTGACCGGCGGGCAGCCGAGATCCTGCGCCGCCTCCTCCAGGCTCATGTCGAAGGTCAGCAGCCTCGACTGCACGACGATCGCCACATAACACATGGTGAAGGTGGTGTGGGCGATGATCACCGTCATCAGGCCGCGATCGAGGCCGACGGCGACGAACAGCAGCAGCAGCGACAGGCCGGTAATGACTTCCGGCATCACCAGCGGGGCGTAGACCATGCCGGAAAACAGCATGCGTCCCGGAAAGCGGCCATAGCGGACCAGCGTCAGCGCCGCCATGGTGCCGAGCACCGTACCCAGCGTGGCGCTGAGAAGTCCTACCTGCGCCGTGATCCAGGCCGCGTCCATCAGCCCCTGGTTCGACCAGAGCGAGGCATACCACTTGAGCGAAAAGCCACCCCATACGGTCACGAGCTTCGACTCGTTGAAGGAGTAGATCACCAGGATGACGATCGGGATGTAGAGGAAAGCGAACCCGATGGTCAGGAAGGTCGCGTCGAACTTGCCGGGCTTCATCGCTCACACCTTCTGCTGCTGGTTCTGGAAGATCATGATCGGCACCACGAGCAGGAGCAGGAGCACCACGGCGACGGCGGAGGCGAGCGGCCAGTCGCGGTTGCCGAAGAATTCGGTCCAGAGCGTCTTGCCGATCATCAGCGTGTTGGGACCGCCAAGCAGGTCGGGGATCACGAACTCGCCGGTGATCGGGATGAAGCAGATCATCGAGCCGGCGATCACGCCGGGGATCGACAGCGGGAAGGTGACGCGCCAGAAGGCCTTCCAGGGCGGGCAGCCGAGATCGCTCGCCGCCTCCAGAAGCGTGCCATCAAGCTTTTCCAGCGCCGAATAGAGCGGCAGCACCATGAACGGCAGGTAGGAATAGACGATGCCGATGAAAACCGCGGTTTCGGTGCGGAAGATCTGCACCTGGTCGTCCGGCCCCATCAGGCCGATGCTCTGCAAGGCGATGGTCAGCAGGCCTTCCGGCTTCAGGATGCCGATCCACGCATAGACGCGGATCAGGAACGAGGTCCAGAACGGCAGGATCACCAGCATCAGCAGGGTCGGGCGGATGGTGACGGAGGCGCGCGCCATGGCGAGCGCCATCGGATAGCCGATCAACAGCAGAAGCAGCGTCGAGATCGCCGCGATCCGCAGCGACGACAGATAGGCGCTGTAATAGAGCGAATCCTCCGTCAGGAAGATGTAGTTCTCGAAATCCAGCTTGGAGAAGAAGTCACCGATCGTGCCGAATCCGTCGAACACGGGCAGATACGGCGGCATCGCGATCGCGGTGTCGGAGAGCGAGATCTTCACGATGATCAGGAAGGGCGCCAGGAAGAAGAGCCCCATCCAGACATAGGGCACCAGGACGACGAGCCAGCGGCTCGGCGAGGAGGAATGGGCTGTCGCAGTATCGCTCATCGCCCTCTCCTCAGCGTGTCAGGACGAGGCCGGCATCCGGCGTCCAGGTAAGCCACACCTTGTCGTCTATGGTGATCGGCCGATCGACGAGGCGGGCGACGTTGGCCTGCGCGGCGCGGAACATCGTGCCGTTGGCGAGCTTGACGATGAAGACCGAGAAGTCGCCGAGATAGCCGATGTCCCAGACCTCGCCGTGGAGCGCGTTGACCGAGGTATCGGCCGGCGGGTCGACGGAGATGCGCACCTTTTCCGGACGGATGGCGAAGGCGACCCCGGCGCCGGGCTCGGCGGCGCATACCGGCTGCTCGACCTGCACCTTCAAGCCGCCCTCGCAGACCACCGTGACCATCTCGCCATCGCCAAGCTGCTCGCGCTTTTCAAGCTTGCCGTCGACGATGTTGATGTCGCCGATGAAGTCGGCGACGTAGCGGCTGTTGGGTGCCTCGTAGATTTCCGCGGGCGTTGCGACCTGGACGATCACGCCCTTGTCCATGACCGCGATGCGATCGGACACGGTCATCGCCTCTTCCTGGTCGTGCGTGACGATGAGGAAGGTCAGCCCGAGGTTCTGCTGGATGTCCATCAGCTCGAACTGGGTCTCCTCGCGCAGCTTGCGATCGAGTGCGCCGAGCGGCTCGTCGAGCAGCAGCACCTTGGGTCGCTTGGCGAGCGAACGGGCGAGCGCCACGCGCTGGCGCTGGCCGCCGGAAAGCTGGCTCGGCTTGCGCTTGGCGAACTGTTCGAGCTTTACCAGTTTCAGCATTTCCTGCACGCGCGCCTCGATCTCGCCCTTCGGCAGGTTGTCCTGCTCGAGGCCGAAGGCGATGTTCTTCTCGACCGACATGTGCGGGAAGAGCGCGTAGGACTGGAACATCATGTTGGTCGGCCGCTTGTAGGGCGGCGTGCCGGAGATGTCCTTGCCCTGCAACAGGATATGGCCTTCCGTCGGGTCCTCGAAGCCCGCCAGCATGCGCATCAGCGTGGTCTTGCCGCAGCCTGACGGTCCCAAGAGCGAGAAGAACTCCCGCTCGTAGATGTCGAGCGTCAGGTTCTCCACGGCGGTGAAGTCGCCGAAGCGTTTGGTGACGTTTTCGAAGCGGATGAACGGGCGCGCGGCCGGATCGTTCCAAGGTGAGAATTTACGCTTTACCGGCCCAAGTGATTTCGCCATTGCCCGACCCGTTATCCCCAATTGTACGGTTATGATTTTTACGGTTATGCCGATTTGAAAACACCGGGCGGAAGGTCCGCCCGGTGTTGATGTCCTGCTATCAGCTGCCGGTCTTGATCTGCGTCCAGACCCGGTTGAGAACGCGCTGTTCCCTCGGGCCGTAGGGCGAGATGGTGAAGAGCTTCTTCACCGTCTCCTCGGTCGGGTAGACGGACGGGTTCTTGAAAACCTCCTCGTCGAGGAACTGCTGCGAGGCGAGGTTGCCGTTCGCATACTGGACATAGTTCGACGCCTTGGCGATCACCTCCGGCTTCATCATGTAGTTGATGAACTCGTGGGCTTCCTCGACATTCTTGGCGTCCGCCGGGATCGCGAGGTTGTCGAACCACATATAGGTGCCTTCCTTCGGGATCACGTAGTCGACGGTCACACCATTGTTGGCTTCCTCGGCACGCGCCTTGGCCTGCAGGATGTCGCCGGACCAGCCGATCGTCACGCAGATATCGCCATTGGCGAGATCGTCAATATACGCCGACGAATTGAACGTCTTCACGAACGGGCGGATCTTCATATAGACGTCGCCGCCGGCTTCCAGATCAGCCTGTTCCTTGCTGTCGGGGTCCTTGCCGATGTAGTTCATGGCAATCGCGAAGGTCTCGTCGGACGCGTCGAGGATGTTGATGCCGCAGGACTGCAGCTTCTCGGCGTTCTCGGGCTTGAACAGCGCATCCCAACTGTCGACCGTGAAGCTGTCGCCAAGCGCGGCCTTGACCTTGTCGACGTTGTAGCCGAGGCCGGTCGTGCCCCACATGTAGTTGACGGCGTATTCGTTGCCCGGATCGTATTTGGCCAGGCGCTCCATGATGTCGGGCCACATGTTCGAGAGGTTCGGCAGCTTGGACTTGTCGAGCTTCTGGAAGACTCCGGCCTGGATCTGGCGGGCGAGGAAGGGACCGGTCGGCACGACGACGTCGTAGCCCGAACCGCCTGCGAGCAACTTGGTCTCAAGCAGTTCGTTGGAATCGAACACGTCATAGACGACCTTGATGCCGGTTTCCTTCGTGAAGTCCTCCAGCACCGATTCATCGATATAGTCCGACCAGTTGTATACGTGGACGACGCGTTCCTGCGCGTTCGCACCACCGGCAACGACCAGCGCGGCCACGGCCACGGAAGCCCAGCGAATGAAATCGGCTTTCATGTTTTCTCCTGTTCCTTGATCAGGCGGGCGGACGCCCTTCACCTATTCCCTTTGTTTTTTTTGACAGACTAAGAAGGAATTGGACGCCCGACAAGACAAAATGTGGGCACCGCACACAGATCGCCCGATCATGAAAAAGGCCCTCGCCTCACTGGAAATCGAAGGCGGAGAGGCCCGTCACCATTTCATCCAGGCCGAGTGGACGGGTCACCGGCGGCTCGGATCGGGCAAGACAACCCTGCCGTTCGCAGAGCCGGCAGGCCGAACCGATGGCCACCGGAGGAACGGCTGCGAGCGCCTGACCATAGACGATCTCATCCTTCAGGGCGATGTCGCACCCGACCAGGACCGCCGTGCGGCGCACCCGCTCCGAAAACCCCGCCTGCGGTCCTTCCAGCGTGCGTGCGATGGTCAGGAAGCCGGTGCCATCGGGCATTTCCACCGCCTCGACGAGCACCTGCGCCGGCTGGGCGAACGCCGCATGGACATTGAGCTTGGGGCAGGCGCCGCCGAATTTCGCGTGGGGAAACCCTTGGGCGCCGGCACGTCGGAACCGGTTTCCGGCGATGTCGGTCTCCTGCATGAAGAACGGAACGCCAGCCGCGCCCGGCCGCTGCATCATCGTCAAGCGATTGGCGACCTGCTCGAAGGACACATTGAAGCGGGCTCGCAGCACGTCGATATCGTAGCGCGCCCGCTGGGCCGCCGCCAGAAATGCTCCATAGGGCATCATCAGGGCATGGGCGGCGTAGCGGGCGAGCTCGAAGCGCGCCAGTCGGTTTGCCTCGCCGCTCGCAAACGCAAGCGCCTCGAGTTCGGCGGCGATATCATCTCCCAGCGCCAGCAGCGCCGCTTCCATGGCGATTTCGCGCAACTGGTCGAAGGGCGAGAGCCGCTCGGACAAGAACAGCCGCATGGAGTGCCGGTCGTATCGGCGACGGAGGTTGGGCATGGCATGCACCGGCAGAGAGCGGACGACGATGCCGTGTTTCGTGCGCAGCCACGTCTTGAGTGAAACCGCCAGATCGTCGCCGGGCGAAAGACCGAGGCTTGCGTGAAAGGCTTCGGCTGCATCCTCTATGCCGGGACAGAAGTTCGGACGCTTCTCGAACCGCTCCCGCACCTCGTCGCTCGGCAGCCTGGCGCCGGAGAGCGAGGTTTCATGGCCTTGGCGCGCCAGCAGTTCGGCAAGATCGGTGAGGCGAGCGGCCTGTTCGCGGTAGGCACGGTAGAGCTTGACGATACCGGTTGCCGCGTTGGGAGCGGCCTCGGCTACTTCTATTAACTCCTGCTCCCCCGGCAGTTCTCCCGACAGCAGCGGATCGGCGAAGACCTCGCGCAGCTGGCTCGCCGTGCCGCCTGCCTCACCCTGCAGTTCATCCAGATCGACCTTGTAGACGGAGGCGAGCTTGAGCAGCAGTTGCACCGTCAGGGGACGCTGATTGCGCTCTATCAGATTGAGGTAGGAGGGCGAGATGGCAAGCGCCTCAGCCATCGCCGTCTGGGTCAGACCCAGCCCGTTTCGTATACGCCGCACCCTCGGTCCCGCGAAGATCTTGCTTTCCGCCATTTGACAGACCTTTTACAAACGTCCGCGCCGCGCACCAAGTTGCGCTTTTACAAGATTTACATTTTTACATTCCGAATTTGTGAAAGACAAGACAGCCTAACCTCTTTCCACTCTGAAAAATCGCTTTTATTCTGGCAGTTTGTGCGGCGCACTGTAAATTCAGTCACATCAACGGCGCGACGATTTCGGTTCCCGACCTGATCTTCCCGCCCTCCAGACCAGCAGGGAGTTTGCTATGACTGATTTTTACAATCTCGTTCCGAATGCGCCGAAGGGCCGCTACGACGGCATCGACCGTCCCTATACCGCGGAAGACGTCCAGCGTCTGCGCGGCTCGGTCGAGATCAAGTATACGCTGGCCGAAATGGGCGCGAACCGGCTCTGGAAGCTGATCAACGAGGAGCCCTTCGTCAACGCGCTCGGCGCGCTCTCCGGCAACCAGGCCATGCAGATGGTCCGCGCCGGCCTCAAGGCGATCTATCTCTCCGGATGGCAGGTCGCCGCCGACGCCAACACCGCGTCCGCCATGTATCCGGACCAGTCGCTCTATCCGGCCAATGCTGCACCAGAGCTTGCCAAGCGCATCAACCGCACGCTCCAGCGTGCCGACCAGATCGAGACCCAGGAAGGCAAGGGCCTTTCGGTCGACACCTGGTTCGCGCCGATCGTCGCCGACGCGGAAGCCGGTTTTGGCGGACCGTTGAACGCCTTCGAGATCATGAAGGCCTTCATCGAAGCCGGCGCCGCGGGCGTTCACTTCGAGGACCAGCTGGCATCGGAAAAGAAGTGCGGCCATCTCGGCGGCAAGGTTCTGATCCCGACGGCGGCCCACATCCGCAACCTGACCGCAGCGCGGCTCGCCGCCGACGTCATGGGTACGCCGACGCTGATCGTCGCCCGCACCGATGCGGAGGCGGCAAAGCTCCTGACCTCCGACATCGACGAGCGCGACCAGCCCTTCGTCGACTATGATGCCGGCCGCACGGCGGAAGGCTTCTACCAGGTCAGGAACGGCATCGATCCGTGCATCGCCCGCGCCGTCGCCTACGCCCCCTACTGCGACATGATCTGGATGGAAACAGGCAAGCCGGATCTCGAACAGGCCCGCAAGTTCGCCGAGGCCGTGCACAAGGTGCATCCGGGCAAGAAGCTCGCCTACAACTGCTCGCCGTCGTTCAACTGGAAGAAGAACCTCGACGACGCGACGATCGCCAAGTTCCAGAGGGAGCTCGGCGCGATGGGCTACAAGTTCCAGTTCATCACGCTCGCCGGCTTCCACCAGTTGAACTTCGGCATGTTCGAACTGGCCCGGGGCTACAAGGATCGCCAGATGGCGGCCTATTCGGAGCTGCAGGAGGCGGAATTCGCGGCAGAGGTCAACGGTTACACCGCGACCAAGCACCAGCGCGAGGTCGGCACCGGCTATTTCGACGCCGTCTCCCTCGCCATCACCGCCGGCCAGTCCTCGACGACCGCGATGAAGGAATCGACCGAAACCGAGCAGTTCAAGCCGGCTGCGGAATAAGGTCTTGCCCCTCATCCCCCAGCCGGATGAGGGGCGACAGCCAGACAGAACCACCCTGAAGATCAACCATTCAAGAACCCCGAATAGAAGAGGAGAAATGCCATGACACCCCAGACCCGGGTCAAGGAACGCGCGGAAGAACAGTCCTCCGCCATGAGCCCCGACCAGCAGGCGACGATCCGCATGGTCGCCAACGACCTGCACCGTCTCAACCAGTCGGTCATGAAGGCCGTCGATGCCGGCGTGTCCGTCGAGCTCGTCCGCTCCGCCCGCCATCACGGCGGCGAGGGAAACTGGGGTGATCTCCTGATCCCCGTGATCGTTACCCAGGCGCGCTGATCCCGCCTCGCCGATCAACCGGCCCGGCCGCAAGCCGGGCCCTTCGGCGTTTGGCGATCAATCACCGGGCAAAGTGGCGGAAGACGAGATCATCCGGCTCAGGCCGAGCCGCATGGTTGTCAAGCACGCCGCCAATGCGCTCCGCCACTGCGATCGAGGCGTGGTTGTCGGGGCTCACATAACTAACAAGAGATGGCAACCCGCGCACGTCACGGCCCCAGTCGCGCATCGCAAGTGCTGCCTCCATGGCGATGCCACGACCTTCGAAGCCATCGTAGAGAAGCCAGCCGAGCTCGTTTTCGGGAAACAGCGGGCCACCGTTGATCCCCACCTGACCGACGCACTCACCTGTCTCCTTCAGGTCCACCATCAGGGCGCCATGGCCGAGCAGCTGCCATTGCGCGACGTCGTGGCAGAACAGGCCCCAGGCGCCCCGCTTGTCGAAGGGACCGCCCATGCCGGTGGACCGAGATGAGGCCATCAGCGCCGCGTAGGTCTCGAAATCGCCGATGACGGGCATGCGCAGGATGAGCCGCCCGGTTTCGAGTATGATGTCCGCCTGCATGTTCGCGCCCTCTTGCCTGCCGTGCCGTCTTCGTTCGGATGGTGCCTTACCCCGAGGTGGTCGATCCCGCCACCGCCCGCCGGATCACACCGACCGACCCGGCCGTTTTCCTGCGTACAACTCCGCGTGTCCCTTCATCAGCTTGACCAGCCGGTCGGCCACCGTGCGTACCGGCCTTCTATGACGGTCGTCATTGTTCATGACCACCCATTGCCGGTGGCGAAGTTCCGCGATTTCGGCGCCGACGCGTTCGAGACGCGGCTCCAGATCGCCTACGAAACAGGGGAGCACGGCGATACCGGCGCCCGAGAGCGCCAGATCGCGCAGCGAGCGGGCGCGGGTGACCGTCACGACGATCGAGGACGCCTTCTGTTCGTGGGGCCAGCGCAGATAGGAGGAAATCGCCTCGTCGCGGTGGACGGCGATCCAGTGATCAGCGCCGGCCTGCCCGGAATGGCGGGCGCGATAGGCGGCATAGGCCACCTCCCCCGTCGGCACGGCGGCGAGATTGCGCTCTTCCGGCTCGAAGGAACGGATGCCGATGTCGTTTTCCCGGTGGGCCAGCTGCGCCCGCTGCTCGGCGACCGTCAGCTCGATACGGAAATCGTCCCTCGGACCCCGGATCGCCGGAAAGCTCTCGGTGATCAGCCAGGCGTTCCAGGTGCCGGCGGCGATGCGGACAAGCGCGGAAGCGGCGGGTTCCTGGCGCCAGGCATCCACCTCACGCGCCGCGGCCTCCATGCCCGACAGCATGTCGAGCAGCCGCTGCCCCTCGCCCGTCAGGCGGTAGCCGGTCTGGCTGCGCTCGAAGAGGACCGCACCCAGTCGCTGCTCGAGATCGAGCATTCGCCGCCCGAGCGTCGCCGGGCTGAGGCCCGAACTTTCGGCGCCGCCGGTCAGCCCGGCCCCACGGGCGACGTCGAGAAAGAGCTGATAGGAATCCCAGGCTACGTTTTTCATAATTGAAAGACATAGCGCGTGTCAGTCGCTTCATGAAGCGGATTTGGAGGTATAGATGGTGTGATGGTTCAACGAAGAGACGGAGATCCATCATGTACGAAGTCGCGGCAGCCCTGTTGGTGCATGGGAAAAACCTCAAGTCGCCGGCGGATCCGGCCAAAGCGGAGGATGATTTTTACGAGGCATATGCGGGCGATCCGCTGTCAGCGGTCTCGCGGCTGATCCGTCACGTCAAGGCGCGGATCGCAACCGGGCAAGCGGACATGCCGTCCCGGCATCACGACGGGTGCAGGCACACGGCCTGACGCATCGGGTACCCTTGCGGGTTCTTCGACCTTCCGCCGCCCGATCAGCCGATCAGGGAGAAGGCAAGCGAAACGAAGGCGATGCAAGCGCCTGCGCAGATGATGGCAAGGGTCCGGTAGGCGGCGGCGTCCGCTTCCTGGGCCTTGGCGATGGCGATAGCACGGGGCTTGCGATTGTCTCTGTTCATCACGGTTTCCTGGCAATGGCCGTTCGAAATCTCATCATGCCTGAGGCGTAGTCCGGTCCGACGTCATGTCCGGTTCCGCCACGACGGAACCCCGGCATCGGACCAGAGTGACTCAGGCCCGTTAACAAGAGCTAAATTATGTCGGATTCGTTGCGAACGGTACAGGCTCACGAAAACGTGAGCCTGCGACAAAATCGCCCCTGTCGGTGAAATCGTGTGCTCAGGCGGCCCTGTCGGCGCGGACTGGAGAGGCGGACTGAAGGCGGAACTGGCGGACGAGCTCGACCAGCGCGTCTGTCTCGCCGGCGAGATCGTGGCTTGCCGCCGTCGCCTCCTCGACCATCGCCGCGTTCTGCTGGGTCATCTGGTCCATCTGGTTGACGGCGCCGTTGATCTCCTGCAGCGCGGAGGACTGTTCGCGGCTCGCGGTCACGATCATCTCGACCAACTGACTAATCGTGCCGATCTGGCCGCCGATGCGCGACAGCACCTCGCCGGCGCCCTTTACATGGGCCGCACCGGTGGCGACTTCCTCGGTCGATCCGTGGATCAGCACCTTGATGTCCTTGGCGGCGGTGGCCGAGCGTTGCGCGAGCTCCCGCACTTCCTGCGCCACGACCGCGAAGCCCTTGCCAGCCTCACCGGCACGGGCGGCCTCGACCCCGGCGTTCAGCGCCAGGAGATTCGTCTGGAAGGCGATCTGGTCGATGACCTCGATGATCTGCTCGATCTTGCGCGAGGCCTCCTCGATCCGGTCCATGGCCGAGACGGCATCGCCCATCACCACGGCGGACTGTTCGGCATTGCGCTTGGTTTCGCTGACGACCCCGTTCACCTCCTCGGCCCGCCCGGCGGTGGCGCGGACGGTGGCGGTGATCTCCTCGACGGCAGCGGCGGTTTCCTCCAGCGAGGCGGCCTGCTGTTCCGTACGCTTTGAGAGTGCCGCAGCCGAGTGCGCCATCTGCCGACCGTTGTTCTGGATCATGCCGACATTGTCGGTGATCCGGGTCATGGTATCGCGCAGGCGGGAGACGGAGAGGTTGAAGTCGGTGCGCAGCCGCTCCAGCCGTCCGGCAAAGCGCCCTTCGATCTGGAAGGAGATGTCACCCGATGCAAGACGTTCGAGCGCCGCGGCAAGCTGCGTCACCGCCTCGTCGATCTCGGCGTCGAGCGCCTGCTTCTCCGCGTCGTTGCGGCGACGTTCTTCCTCGGCGCGGGCGCGTTCACGCTCGCCTTCCGCCTCGATCTCGATCTTGGAGCGGGCATTGGCCTTGAAGACGCCAAGCGCGCGCGCCATCGCGCCGATCTCGTCGCCGCGTGCCTCGCCGGCGATCGAGGTTTCGAGGTCGCCGGAGGCCAGCCGGCGCATGATGGCGGTGATCTGGCCGATCGGACGTTGCAGCGTGAGGATCAGCGTCACGCCGCCGACGATGGCAAGCAGGATGCCGAGCGTGGTGGCGCCGAGCGACAGCGTATTGGCCTCGCGCCCTTCTGTTCCGGCGGCGTCCCGCTGGGCTTCGGCGAATTCGGTGAGCGCCACCCAGCCACGATCGATCACGGCAGCGGCCTCGGCGAAGCCCGCCGTCCGCTTTTCGCTTGCCGCCACGAGGTCGGCGCTATCCGTCTTCAGTGCCGCCAGCGCCGGGGTCACCAGCTTTGTCAGGTCGCCGAACAGCGCATCGTTCTGGATCGAGGCACCCAGCGTTTCCATGTTCGAAGCAATGAGATCGGCCTGGCGCACGAGCGGCGAGCGCCCCTCTTCCGTCCGGTTGGCGAGGAAGGCGGTGACATTGATGCGCAGGTCGTACACGTCCGAGACGAGCTTGCGGCTCTGGTCGAGAATTTCGTTGGTCTTCACAAGCTCGGTATCGACGGCGCCGAAGCGCTCGACCGACAGTGCGCTCTTTTCCCGCGCCCCGGCTGCCAGTTCCGCGCCGACGGCTTCGAGTTTCAGCACCAGACGACGGATCTCGTCTATGTTCTCGAGGCTGACATCTCCGGATTTGACGCGCGCGGACAGATCGGAATTGATGGCCTGGAACTCCTTGCCGACGGGGGCACGTTCCTTCGGAAGGGCAGTGCCGGTGCGGCGCTGCGTCTTCACCAGTTCCGGCATGGCGTCGGCCAGAACAGCGGTCTGCTGCTCGGGGAAGACCTCGGCGCGATAGGCAGCCGCGACCGTCTCGATGAAGCTCGCGCCGGATGCCAGACGATCGGCCTCACGGAAGGCGGTCTTGGCATCGTTTTCCTGGTTGGCGACGGCGCGCTGCATTTTCTGCGCTTCGTCCGACAGCTTGATCTGGGCGGAGACCATGCCCTTGATGCTTTCGTTCAGCGCCTGGGACAACGACTCTTCGGTCTGGAACAGCGCCCACATCTCGTCGATGCGGGCCGTAACGTCGCGCGTTTCGGCGAGCGCCCGTTCCAGGCTGTCGCGACCGACGGCGGCGGCGTCCAGTGCAGAAAGGCTCTCCTCCAGATCGGCCTGCTGCTCCTGAAGGCGCGTCACGACCGCTGCCCGGCTTTCTTCGCTGGTGGCGTCGAGATAGGTGTTCATGGCCTCGCCGACATCGCGAAAACCGCTTAGCGCCCGCATCGTGTCATTGGAGATATCCATCCGGTGCTGCAACATGCCCGAGGCATAGAGACCGGTAACGCCGACGGCGGAAATGCTGGCCACGAAGGGCACAACGAGCGCCAGAACCTTGGTCCTGATAGAATAGCGCGACAGCAGCTTGTCGATAAACATATGGCCTCCGTCCCATTTCCGGATGCTAAATTTGTAAAGCCGGAATTCCTAAAGGTCGCAGGCTCGCTTAAAACGATTAAATTTGATTAAATATCGCACGTCCGGGTTGGCACGCCAGTGCGCCGGAACGGTCAGGCGGCAAGGCCGGCAACGTATCCCGATGCCCAGGCCCATTGGAAGTTATAACCGCCGAGCCAGCCGGTCACATCGACGCATTCGCCGATGAAGTAGAGGCCTTGAACCGCCTTCGCCGCCATTGTCTTCTGGTCCAGATGGTCGGTGTCGATGCCGCCCAGCGTCACCTCGGCGGTCCGGTATCCTTCCGAGCCCGCCGGCTTGATGCGCCAGTCGCGCAGCGAGTGGCCAAGCGCATCCAGCGCCTTGTCCGGCAGGTCGGCAAGCGGCCGCGTCACGGCCTGCTTCTCCGTCCAGTATTGCGCAAGCCGCTTCGGCAGGTGTTGCGCCAGAACGGTCTGCGCCGCCTGGCGTCCGTTGTCGCGCTTGGCGGTCTTCAGAAGGCCGGCGAAATCGACGTCGGGCTCGACGGCCACGGCGATTTCGTCGCCTTCGCGCCAGTAGCTCGATATCTGCAGGATCGACGGTCCCGAGAGCCCACGATGGGTGAGTAGCAGGGCTTCGCGGAAGGCGGTCCTGCCATGGCGGACCTCCGCATCGACGGCAACCCCCGACAGATCGGAGAGCTCCGACAGAAGCGCGGGATCGAGCGTCAGCGGCACCAGGCCCGGCCGCGTTTCCGTAACAGCGAGACCGAACTGTTCGGCGATGCGGTAAGCGAGACCGGTCGCGCCCATCTTCGGGATCGACTTGCCGCCCGTTGCCACGACAAGGCTTTCGGCCCGGATTTTCCCCTCAGACGTCACCACTTCGAAACCGGCGGCAGTCTTTTCCACGGCATCTACCGAGACGCCGAGCCTGAGCGCCACACCAGCGGCCTTCATCTCGTCGGTCAGCATGCGGATGATGTCCTTGGCGCTCACGTCACAGAACAGCTGTCCCAGCGTCTTCTCGTGCCAGGCGATGCCGTGGCTGTCGACCAAGGCGATGAAATCGGCGGGCGTATAGCGGGCAAGCGCCGAGCGGGCGAAATGCGGGTTGTTCGAGAGGTAATTCTTCGGCCCGGCATGGATATTGGTGAAGTTGCACCGGCCGCCGCCTGAGATGCGGATCTTCTCGCCCGGAGCCTTCGCGTGGTCGATGACAAGCACCCGGCGGCCGCGCCGTCCGGCGGCGATCGCGCACATCATGCCCGCGGCACCGGCGCCAAGAATAATCACGTCATAGGTCTGCAACGAAGCTGTCTCGCACTGTTCCACGCCTTCTTTTTTCATGGCTGCGGCAAAGTCAATCGGCTCTCCCCCCTCGCCAAGCGGCAAAGTCCGGCTATGATGGGCCATTCAACAACCAACTGGTGAGACATGCCTCCAAAGAAGAATATGCTCAGACCCAAAGGCGCGGCATCCAAGAAGGCATCCATCCCCCCAGACATCCAGCACACCCGTGGCGTCAATACCTGGAAGGAAGCCGCCACCTGGCTTCGCGCCCGCGGCATCGAGGACATCGAGTGCATCACCCCCGACCTCGCCGGGGTTCCGCGCGGCAAGATGATGCCGTCGTCGAAATTCACCTCCAATACCTCGCTGGCGCTGCCCTCGGCGCTCTATCGCCACACGATATCGGGCGAATACCCTGATGAAACCGAGAACTTTCGCTACGAACCGCGCGACAGCGACCTGAAGCTCGTGCCTGACCTTTCGACGCTGTCGGTCGTTCCCTGGGAGACCGATCCAACGGCGCAGGTCATCTGCGACATCGTCAATGTCGACGGCGAAAACGTCTCCTATACGCCGCGCAACGTTCTGAAAAACGTGCTGCGCCTCTACGACGAAAAGGGCTGGAAGCCGGTCGTCGCGCCGGAAATCGAGTTCTATCTCGTCGCAATGAACGACGATCCTGACTACCCGCTGCATCCGCCGAAGGGCCGTTCGGGCCGCTCGATCGTCGGCGGACAGGGTTATTCGATCGCCGGCATCAACGAATTCGACGAGCTCATCGACGACATTTACCACTTCTCCGAAAAGCAGGGCCTCGAGATCGATACCCTGATCCACGAGGAAGGGCCGGCGCAGCTCGAAATCAACCTGCGTCACGGCAATCCGATCGAGCTTGCCGACCAGGTCTTCCTGTTCAAGCGCACGATCCGCGAGGCCGCGCTGAAGCATGGCATCTACGCCACCTTCATGGCCAAGCCGATGCAGGGCCAGCCAGGATCGGCGATGCACATCCACCAGTCGGTGGTCGATGCCAAAACGGGGAAGAACATCTTTTCCAATCCCGACGGCTCGCCTTCGCAGGAGTTTTTCCACTTCATCGGCGGCATGCAGAAATATGTCCCCGGCGCGTTGGTCATGCTGGCGCCGTACGTTAATTCCTATCGCCGCCTGACTCCGGACATGGCCGCTCCCGTCAACAATGCCTGGGGCTACGACAACCGCACGACGGCTTTCCGCGTCCCGGTGTCGGATGCCGCGGCCCGGCGCGTCGAGAACCGGTTGCCGAGTTCGGATGCCAATCCCTATCTCGCCCTTGCAGCCTCGCTTGCCTGTGGCTATCTGGGGATCATCAAGCAGATCGAACCGACGGCGGCGGCGGAGGGCTCGGCCAACGAAGGATCGGTCGATCTGCCGCGCGGGCTGCTGGAGGCCGTCGCTCTGATGGAAGCCGAGGAGGATTTCAACGAGGTCTTCGGCAAGGAGTTCATCGGCCTTTATGCCGGCGTCAAACGGGGGGAATTCGAGACCTTCATGCAGGTGATCAGCCCGTGGGAGCGGGAATTCCTGCTTCTGAACGTCTGAACCGCATTCAAGGAGATCCCCTCATGGCTTGGCAAAGCCCCATCGCGCCAGGAATTTCCTGGTATCAGGACTCTGTTGGCGAGCGGCCGGACTATCCGGCCCTCGACGGGTCGAAACAGGTGTCCGTCGCCATCATCGGCGGCGGCTTCACCGGATTGCAGGCGGCCTATGGGCTGGCGAAGGCCGGCGTCTCGGTCGTCGTGATCGAGGGATGCCGCATCGGCGATGGCGCCTCGGGCCGCAATGGCGGCCAGCTCGGCACCGGCCAGCGCTGGTATCCCGACGAACTGGAAGACGATCTCGGCTTCGAACGCTCCAAGGCGCTCTTCGATCTCGCCGAACACGCCAAGAAGCACCTGCTCGACTTTTCGGCCGAGCACGGCATCGACATGGATTTCCTGCCGGGCCAGCTCAACGTCTCGCACAAGGCTGGATACGAGAAGGAGTACCGCGCGTCCGTCGAGGCGATCACGACCCGCTATGGCTACCAGCACATGACCTTCATGGACAGGGAAGAGACGGCCGAGCGGGTCGGCTCGCGGCGCTTCCATTTCGGCACCCGCGACACAGGCACCGGCCATATCCATCCGCTGAAGCTCGTCGTCGGCCTTGCGAAGGCAGCGAGGGCTGCCGGCGCCGAGATCTTCGAGATGACTAAGGCGAAGTCGATCCGCCAGTCCGGCGGCAAGACGATGATCGAGACCGCCACCGGCACCATTACCGCCGACCGGGTGCTGATCGCGACCAACGCCTATATCGAGAACCTCGAGCCGGTCATGGCGGCGCATGTCATGCCGATCCGCTCCTTCATCGCCGCGACCGAACCGCTCGACAAATTCCCAAGCGTAATCCCCGGATCGGAGGCGCTCGCCGATTCGCGCTTCGTCGTGCGCTACTGGCGCAAGACGCGCGACGGGCGGCTGCTGTTCGGCGGCCGCGAGGCCTATACCTCGGACACGCCGCGCGACATTTCCGAGCATATCCGCCGGCAGATCACCGAGATCTACCCGGAGCTGAAGGACATCACGATCAGCCACGGCTGGGGTGGCTCCGTCGGCATTACCCTGCCGCGCAAGCCGTTTGCCCGCGAGGTGATGCCCGGCGTCACGGCGATCGGCGGCTATTCCGGCCACGGCGTGATGCTCTCCAACTACTGCGGAAAGCTCTACGCCGACGCCGTCCTGGGCGGCTCGACCGAGCTTGACCTGCTCAAGGACCTCAAGGTTCCCGCCTTCCCCGGCGGCGCCAGCCTTCGCAAGCCTTTGCTGTTTCTCGCGCTCACCTGGTACGCGCTGAAAGATCGGCTCTGAGGGTGGGCGCAGCCATTTTGCTGCGCTGCCCACTGGCTTTTTTAAATCGATTAGATTACAACACCCATCAACACTGCGGATAAGGAAAGGCCTGTCATGAGCAGCCAGATCATTCCCGTCGAGGCGTTCGATTACGTGGTCTTCGGAGCCACGGGCGACCTCGCAGAGCGCAAGCTCCTGCCGGCGCTCTATCATCGCCAGCTTGCGGGACAACTGACGGAACCGACCCGGATCATCGGCGCCTCGCGCACCCCGATGACGGATGAGGAGTTTAGGGATTTCGCGCGCAAGGCGCTGAAGGAATTCCTGAAGAAGGACGAGTGGGACGACGGCCAGATCAACACCTTTGCCGGTCGCCTGCACTATGTCGCCGTCGATGCCAAGGACGACAAGGGCTGGGACGAGCTCAAGAAGCTGCTCGATACCGGCAAGGACCTGGTGCGCGCCTTCTACCTCGCCGTCTCGCCGTCGATCTTCGGCGACATCGCCGAGAAGATCCGCGACCACAAGCTGATCACCAAGTCGACCCGCATCGTCGTCGAGAAGCCGATCGGCCGCGACCTCGCCTCGGCGCAGACCTTGAACGACACGATCGGCAAGGTGTTCAAGGAAGAGCAGATCTTCCGCATCGACCACTATCTCGGCAAGGAGACGGTGCAGAACCTGATGGCGCTCAGGTTCGCCAACGCGCTCTACGAGCCGCTTTGGAACTCCGCCCATATCGACCACGTGCAGATCACGGTGGCCGAATCGGTCGGGCTCGAAGGCCGCGTCAGCTACTACGACAAGGCCGGCGCGCTGCGCGACATGGTGCAGAACCATATTCTGCAGTTGCTCTGCCTCGTCGCCATGGAGCCGCCCGCCTCGATGGAGGCGGAAGCCGTGCGCGACGAGAAGCTCAAGGTTCTGCGCTCGCTGAAGCCGATCGTCGACGGCGATGTCGAAAAGCTCACCGTGCGCGGCCAGTACCGCGCCGGCGCCTCTGCCGGCGGTCCCGTCAGCGGCTACCTGGAAGAGCTCGGCAGTCCCTCGGACACCGAAACCTTCGTCGCCATCAAGGCCGAGATCAACAACTGGCGCTGGGCGGGCGTACCGTTCTATCTCCGCACCGGAAAGCGTCTCGCGAGCCGCATGTCGGAGATCGTCGTCTCGTTCAAGCCGATCCCGCATTCGATCTTCGACGAGGCTGCCGGCCGCGTCGTCGCCAACCAGCTCGTCATCCGCCTGCAGCCCGACGAGGGCGTGCGCCAGTGGCTGATGATCAAGGACCCGGGCCCGGGCGGCATGCGGCTTCGCCACGTCTCGCTCGACATGAGCTTCGCCCAGGCCTTCGACGTGCGCAATCCGGATGCCTACGAGCGGCTCTTGATGGACGTCATCCGCTCCAACCAGACGCTGTTCATGCGCCGCGACGAGGTCGAGGCCGCGTGGAAGTGGATCGACCCGATCCTGAAGGGTTGGGAAGAGACCGGGCAGAAGACCCAGGGCTATACGTCAGGCACCTGGGGACCGAGCCAGGCCATCGCGCTGATCGAGCGGGATGGCCGCACCTGGCACGAAAACGACTGAGGCCAAGATGACCAGCCGCTTCCACAGCTTTTCCGACCGGGCGACCCTCGCCAGCACGCTTGCCGAGACCGTCGCGGCGGCGCTGAGAAGCGGCATCCAGGCCCGGGGGACGGCGACGCTCGCCGTCTCCGGCGGGTCGACGCCGAAGGGCTTCTTCGAGGCGCTTTCGGATCTGGAGCTTGCCTGGGACAAGGTGACCATCACCCTCGTCGACGAGCGCTTCGTGCCGGCCGACAATGCCCGGTCGAACCACCTTCTGGTCGCCACCCATCTGCTCAAGAACAAGGCGGCGGCGGCCAATTTCCTGCCGCTCTACCGCGACACCGCGACCGCCGGCGAGGCGGCGGAGGCCGTGACGGCCGAGATGGCGTCGCTCGCGCTGCCCTTCGACGTCGTCATTCTCGGCATGGGCACCGACGGCCACACGGCCTCGTTCTTCCCCGGCGGCGATCATCTGGCGCAGTCGCTGGACCTGACGCTGCCCCGCCGCGTTCTGACCATGGAGGCCGAGGGCGCCGGCGAACCGCGGCTTACCTTCTCCTTCTCGGCGCTCGCCGACGCGCGGCTGCTGGCGCTCCACATCGAGGGCGCGGAGAAGAAGACCGTTCTCGACGCAGCCCTTGCCGGGACCGACGAATCCGAACTGCCGGTCCGTGCGCCGCTCAACCGGGCGGCGACGCCGGTCGACATCTACTGGGCGCCCTAAAGCGCCCGCGACCTGCCGCAGGCTTTGCGGTATATTAGAACGCGGAGAGGAACGTCCGGCCGAGCCACCGGGCGCATGCCCCGCGAGCCCAACTGTGAGATCCCAAGGAGGACATGGACATGGCCGCCGACCGCCGCATCGAAGAGATCACGCGCCGCATCGTCGAGCGCTCCAAGCCCACCCGCGAGCCCTATCTCGATCGCGTGCGCCGCGCCGCGTCCAAGGGCGTGCACCGCTCGGTGCTCTCCTGCGGCAACCTCGCGCACGGCTTCGCGGTCTGTTCCCCCGCCGAGAAGGATGCGCTCTCGGGCGATACCATCCCGAACCTCGGCATCATCACCTCCTATAACGACATGCTCTCGGCCCACCAGCCGTTCGAGACCTATCCCGCGATGATCCGTCAGGCGGCCCGGGAAGCCGGCGGCGTGGCGCAGGTCGCCGGCGGCGTGCCGGCCATGTGCGACGGCGTCACCCAGGGCCAGCCGGGCATGGAGCTCTCGCTCTTCTCCCGCGACGTGATCGCCATGGCGGCCGGCATCGGCCTTTCCCACAACATGTTCGACGCGGCCGTCTATCTCGGCGTCTGCGACAAGATCGTGCCGGGCCTCGTGATCGCAGCGCTGACCTTCGGCCACCTGCCGACGATCTTCATCCCCGCCGGTCCGATGACCACGGGCCTGCCGAACGACGAGAAGACCCGCGTGCGCCAGCTCTATGCCGAAGGCAAGGTCGGCCGCGCCGAGCTTCTGGAGGCCGAATCCAAGTCCTATCACGGCCCCGGCACCTGCACCTTCTACGGCACCGCCAATTCCAACCAGATGCTGATGGAGATCATGGGCCTGCACACGCCCGGCGCCTCCTTCATCAATCCGAACACGCCGCTGCGCGACGCGCTGACGAAGGAAGCGGCCAAGCGCGCGCTTGCCATCACCGCGCACGGCAACGAGTTCACGCCCGTCGGCGAGATGATCGACGAGCGCTCCTTCGTCAACGGCGTCGTCGGCCTTCATGCCACCGGCGGCTCGACCAACCACACGCTGCACCTCGTCGCCATGGCGCGCGCGGCCGGCATACAGCTCACCTGGCAGGACATTTCCGACCTCTCCGACGTGGTGCCGCTGCTCGCCCGCGTCTATCCGAACGGGCTTGCCGACGTGAACCATTTCCACGCATCCGGCGGCATGGGCTTCCTGATCAAGCAGCTCCTGAAGGCCGGCTATGTGCACGACGACGTGCGCACCGTCTGGGGCCAGGGTCTCCAGGCCTACGCCATCGATCCGAAGCTCGGCGACGACGGCACCGTGGTGCGCGACCCGGCGCCGGAGGAAAGCGGCAATCCGAAGGTTCTGGCGAAGGTCGAGGAGCCCTTCCAGCCGACGGGGGGCCTCAAGATGCTGACCGGCAATCTCGGCCGCGCCGTCATCAAGATCTCCGCCGTCAAGCCGGAGCGCCACGAGATCGTCGCGCCCGCCGTCGTCTTCCACGACCAGGAAGAGCTGCAGGCCGCCTTCAAGGCCGGCAAGCTCGACCGCGATTTCGTCGCGATCGTGCGCTTCCAGGGCCCGAAGTCGAACGGCATGCCGGAACTGCACCGCCTGACCACGCCGCTCGGCGTCCTGCAGGATCGCGGACACAAGGTGGCGCTGGTCACCGACGGCCGCATGTCCGGCGCCTCTGGCAAGATCCCGGCGGCGATCCACCTGACGCCCGAAGCCGTCGACGGCGGCCCGATCGCCAAAATCAAGGACGGCGACATGATCCGCCTAGACGCCACCAGCGGCACGCTGGAAGTCATGGTCGACGCGACGGAATTTGCCCAGCGGACGGCGGTTATGCCGGACCTTTCGGGGAATGAATACGGGATGGGACGGGAGCTGTTTGCGCCTTTGCGCCGCGTGGCGGGGCCGGCGGATCAGGGGGCGAGTGTGTTGTATTGAGGGGATACTATCCTTACAAACCAGAATATCAGCCAGCGACATTCGTCAACAGTTTGGCCGGCGTTTCTCTACCGCCTAGCTGCAGTCGCGAGTCGACGGAATACCGGGTTTTTGGCAAGTGAGGAATCGACACTCACAATCTGATCCAGCGCGTCGGTAAGGTCATGAGGAATGACTGCGCCTTCTGACGTGCCAACTGTAAGATCGAGCAGTTTCAGGAGAGCTCTTGCCTTCGCGTCGTCATTGATGATCGCAAGCTTCCTTAATCCGGCCTCGTCACCATAAAGGCCGTAGTCGAACATGGACCAGCACTCGAACGGCACGAGGAAGCGGGCGACTATGTCGACAGCTTCGGCGAAAGCCTCGCCTGACGTGGCCGGTAAATCTGCGAGCGCACTACTAACCCCGGCTGTTGCCAGCGACCGCTCTTGCGGCCATACCTCTCGAAGAAAAGGTGCGGCACTTAAACGGAACAGTGTCGCTGCCGCTGCGAAATCTTCTTGCTCCACGTCACCTTTTCTGGTGTTCGACACCTTCTTCGCAGAGAGGTCGCGCACGAATTGCTGAACTGCGTTCGCCGCCGATGCACGCACCTCATCATCCAGCGTTCTCAGCATCTGCGTTATTCGTTGGTTAGGCACAGCAGGCTCACGGCCTTCACGGAAAGCGTGAAGGGATTCTATCACTAGGCTGAAAACTAGCCTGCGACGCGTTTCCCGGCCAAGTCGGCGATCATTTGCGCGATCCACCATCGGCTCACCGATCGTTTTTAGCACTTCGGTGAAGAGAGTGCGCCTTGCAACAGCTCGCCAGAGCGCCAAGGCGGTACCGTCATCGTTGCGCAAAGGTGCAATAAGGTGTTCACGTGCCCAAGCGGGATCAGTGTGTAGAAAGTAAGGAAGATATTCAATCATCCGGTATCGGACCAGCAATCCGCTCCGGCCTTCAGTTGCGATTAACTTGTCGCGCATCTGGCGCAACTCACTTCCACGAAGGAATGGTTTCTTCGGCCCAACGTGTCTACGCCAAACTGCAAAGAAAACGCCCGTCAGTTTGCCAGCAGGTGTGTTCAGCGCCGCGCTTCCATCGCGGTCATGGTCGTCGTCCCTCGCGTTAGTGATGACCGTCATTTCTTCGTCAGCGTTCTCGTGCGGCGAACGGTCAGTCGCCGCTACAGCGAGCGGCCATAGGCGAAGCCAAATAGGCAAGATTATAGGGTCTTTGACGGCCTGTTCCTCCCAAGCATCTAGCCATGAACATATGCCTTCGATTGCACTTGAAAGCGTTGAATCGGATAAGTGCGTCAGCAGGCCCAAAACCCTTCCAGTCTGTGTGGCCAAATGCGCTTCGTCTTTCGCGTTTCCATCATGATCTCGCTGTCTATGCGCCCAACCAAACCTGTTCCAGACTTTTGGGAACTGGTCGCCACAGTCATGGGTGGTCTCGAAGTCAGCAAGCACCCGGTCGGCATTGCCTGGCTGGAGGATCCATGAGTTTGCGCGTTCTGCGGGGTCGTCATCCCAGCCGCCCCGCGCGGTTCCTAAAGCTATTTCGAGCGCCTTCAGCCGTTCTACCCCGGAAAGATTTTCGTATTTGGCGTCCGGTCCTATTTCGCCACGAGTGACCGTTACACCTTCAGAAAACCCTTCATCGATGGTCATGTCAGGCAACTCAGGAAATTGCGCCAGGCGCGACTCAAACCAAGCCTTTGCTCGTTCTGGCAACATACCTCCGGCGACTTCAATTCGCCTTAGTTCTCGCAAGGACCAAAACAGCCGCGCTTCCTTTGCATCGGCAGTGCTTAACTTCTTCGGCCAATGGTTGCGAGGGGGCCCTTTCTGGATCCTCGCGATAATAAGAGTTTGCTCTTCTGCGTCCATGTCCCCAAAACGGACGGCCCGCAGCTCGGCGATTTCCGGGTAGCTGTGCAAATCCCAAAACTGGTCCTGATCAAGTGTAGCGAGGAAGGTAAAAACAGCTTTGGCAGAGCTGACCTGTTCGTTCCGAGACATCGCCGCCCACAAACGAAGATGCACTGGTGAACTATTTAGCCTCCAGCGTTGGACGAAAGTCCGCGCCGTTCCTACGTCAAGTTCTAAAATTCTTGCGACGACCGCGTGCAGCAGTTTCACCGACGGCGCTATACCATGATGGTACGCATCTGGGTCACCAGTCTCTCGCGCTCTTGGAGCGTCAGACAAGTAGTAAACTCTATTTAAGTCACCGAGTCGCCATAGTCGCCTTTCGCCGTCCCATCCTATCCTGCGAGCAGTATCAAGACCATGATTAACGGCCGCCTCCAACGCATTGGCCAAGGCGGTCAGAAAAGCGACATCATCAAGACGAGCTAATTCGAGTACTTGCAGGTCAATCAAGTCTCCGCTCGTCAAGCGGGCGGAAAGTATGTGCTCAACAGTCTTCGGCCTGCGGGGCTTCTTAATGAAGGTCCAACGCCACTCACCGATCGGTTCAACTTCAAGTCGTGGCGCTACGCGATTAGAAATTGCGGTGACCGCTGCACCAGATCGATCTCCCGATCTCAACCGGTGCTGAATGTGATAGAGGGCTGTGCCGTCGTGTCGGTCGGAACGATAAGAAGCCCAGCTTTCTTCTATCAACCGCCATGCCGAAGCCCAAGGTTCTGGAAGGAAGCGCGCGCCGGGGCCTGTCAGTATGTACTCAACCGCTAGCCGTTCGATTCGCTGCCCCGGCTTTAGCTTCAAAGCCCATTCAACCGTGTCTTTTTCCGCAAGCCTATTGTTCAGGAAGCCGACCACGGTTCTCAACAAGTCGCGGTCTTGCAGCGATAGATCATCCCACGGCCGGATCACTGCCTCCGTCCCCGTTCGGTTTCAGCGCAAACGCGAACAATTGCATCGAGCCAACCAACCTCTGCCTTGGCATCGGAAACCAAAGCTGAAAGACGAACACGTTCCCCTGGATTACTTCTACGGAAGAAATGGTCGAAAAGGTCTCGGTCCGAGTCCCTCGCTTGGAACCTCGCGACTTTTACAATTCGCCTGAGTTCGGCATCGATATTTTCTTGGTTACCATTTATCGCAGATAAGGTCGCCCACCGTTCCAAGGTTGCCCGAAGTGCGTTGTGTTCATTCGCTGAGTCATAGTGGATCGGGGTGATGCCGCGCCCATACCAGTCCGCAAGCACGACCGGGTCAGGCCGGGTCATGCCGAAAAATGTAAATCGCTCCTTCAAGTCGTCAAAGCGTCGGCCGTCTGCTGCAACCGCATTGAGCAGATAACGCATAGGCGGATCGTTGGCGCTATAGCCCACAAGTACTAGGTTATAAAGTCGCGCAGCGTCATAGATGAAATCCGGAACTACCCTACGGCGAAGATAGAATTCCCCAAAATCCTGATCAGATAGAACAAATTCAGAATTTCGTTCCGGGTTCTTGTCCAGCGCCCCGTGTATGTGAAGAACCCCAGAGAATTCAGAGTTACGGGATGGTCGCGGAATGGAGCCAAGAGAATAGGTCTCTAAGGGTGATCGAAGCCTTTGGGCGGCGGTTTGAAGTAACAGATCGAAGTTTGTCGTCACAATGGTCTTGGCTCCGCCGCGATCAGCAAGGGAAATTAGCGCCTTGTGAATGGGGGCGGGGGTCGCGCCTGCACGCAGGATCGCGGAGACTGCACGTCTGACCTGGCTGTCGCCACGAGTTTGGTCATCTAGTCTGCGCTCAAGCATACCTAGAACCACATCGTAATCACCTAATACGAACCTTTTGACTTCCGCTGCCTGCTGATCTGTAAGACCGGCGCAATCAGCTTCCCACCGGCTGCAAGCCTCGGTTGGCAATCGCACTAAGACACTGTGCGTCGAAGCATCAAGTGTAGCGTAAACTTCGAGAACAAGACTACGGAAATTCGGAAGCCCTGCGGGCTGCGATATGCCTGCGCCGCATATGAAGAGAACGTCTCCCCGCGCATGAGCGAGAAGTAGACGCTCTGGAATTGACGAGAGGCCGGGGCCCAATTGTATAACCCTATCCTCGACGGCGGTATTGTCTGACACAGCCTTTAAGCCTTCAGCTCACGACTCGATCTTTATTTTATTCTCCGACCCATTGCTTAACAGCTTACAACAGCCGTTTTCCTCTACTCTTTTTAATTGAGGCGCCCGGCTGAGGAGAGCACTTCAGTTGCCAAGCGAAGAGCCCTGCTTTCCCCCCCATCACCCTCCCACCCCATACCGCCCCGCCGGCCGCGCATCGAACACCGACTCCAGCATCCTCCCCGATAGCCCCAGAAACTCCTCCAGCAGGGAGGCGTCGTGGAGCGAGGGGGCGGTGATGGGTTCGCCTTGGTCTAGGCCCGCTAGGGCTGCGTCGACGCAGTCTTCCGTCGTCATGACGATACTATCCGGCAGCGCTTCCAGCGCGTCGCCGCCGGCGACCTCCCAGCCTTCGGAGATCACAGCGCCCGGCAGGACAAGCTGGACGCGCACCGCCGTTCCCGCCACCTCCTGCTGCAAGGCGCGGGTGAAGAGGAAGACATAGGCCTTGGTGGCGCCATAGACGGGGATGCCGGGATAGGGGCTGAAGCCGGCACCCGAGCCGATATTGACGAGCGTTCCCGCGTCGCGCTGCCTGAACGCGGTGAGCGCCGCCTTGGAAAGCACCGTCAGCGCCGTGATGTTGAGGGCGATCATGCCGCCGATGGTCTCGTCCGGCGTCTCGGTCAGCAGTTTCAGCGCCGAAAAGCCGGCATTGTTGACAAGCAGCGAGACGGAGGCATCGGTCGCAAGCCGGCGTTCGACCGTGGCGACCCCCTCCTGCGTCGAGAGGTCGGCGACCAGCACCTCGGCGTTCACCGAAAACCGTGCCCTCAGATCGCCGGCCAGTTCCTCCAGCCGGTCGCGGCGACGGGCGACGAGAATGAGGTCATGGCCGCGCGCGGCGAGCCTTTCGGCATAGACCCGGCCGATGCCGGAGGATGCGCCTGTGACGATGGCCGTGCCCGGTATCGAGGCGGATGTCAGGTCGGATGTGGCGGGGCGGGGCTGTGTCATGTCGATCTCCTGGGGTTGATGACGGAAAGCATGGACAAGAGGTATATCTTGTGTACTAGGTGTCAATTACGCACTTGAAGTAGCCCAGGTATCGCCGAGGAAACCGCCATGCCCTACACGGAAGACCAAGTCATCGAAACGCTGCCGTCGGTGCGGCCGGTTCTGGAGCAGATCGCGCACAAGTGGTCGATCCTGATCCTCACCTTCCTCTGCCAGGAGCCGAAGCGGTTCAATGCGCTGAAGCGGCGGATGGACGGGATCACGCAGAAGGCGCTGACGGAGGCGCTCAGGCGGCTGGAGCGCAACGGCCTGATCGAGCGCACGGTGACGACCACCTCGCCGATCGCGGTCGAATACTCCATCACGCCGCTCGGCCGGACCCTGCAGGAGCCGTTCCTGGCGCTCTACGACTGGGCGCTCGATCATCAGGCCGACCTCAAGACGGCGCAGGCCCGCTTCGACAACCGGTCTTGAGCCACCCTCTACGCAAAAAGGCGGAGGTCGAAACCCCCGCCCCCGATGTCGTCGTTATCGTGCCGTGCCTCAGGCCGCGGCCGCCACCGGCTCCCGTGTCCGCACGCCGAGCATGATGCTGACGGCGGCGAGCAGCAGCACCGCGCCGCTGGCGGCGATCGTGCCGGTGCCGCCGGCGAGGTCGAAGATGAGACCGCCGAAGCCGGCGCCGAGCGCGATCGCAAGCTGTATCGAGGCGACGAAGAGGCCGCCGGCGCTTTCGGCCTCGTCCGGAATGCTGCGGGCGATCCAGCTCGACCAGGCGACCGGGATGCCGCCGAACAGCATGCCCCAGAGCACCGTGCCGAGGATATCCGTAACCGGCGACGCACCGATGCCGACCATCACGAGCCCCAGCGTGCCCATCAGGAGCGGCACGAGCACCAGCGTCAGCCGCAGGCTCTTCGCCACCATGCGGCCGGCGAGGAAGGTGCCGAGGAAATTGGCGACGCCGAAGCCGAGCAGGATCGACGAGATCGCCTCGACTGAGAATCCGCTGCCGGTTTCGAGATAGGCGCGCAGATAGGTGAAGAAGATGAAGTGGCCGGCAAAGACCAGCAGCACGGCGACCATGCCGAGCCCGGTACCCGGCCGCATCAGCACCTCGACCATGGTGCCGAGCTTGGCGCTGGAGGCGGGCCGCATGGAGGGCAGGCTGCGCCATTGCATGGCGAAGGCGACGAGCCCCAGCAGCGAGGCGAGCAGGAAGACGCCGCGCCAGCCGACGATATCGCCGAGGAAACTGCCGAGCGGGGCGGCGAAGACGGTCGCGGCCGAAACGCCGCTCATCAGCACCGCGATCGCCTTCGGCACCAAAGCCTGTGGCACGAGCCGCATGGTGACGGCGGTCGAGAGCGCCCAGAAGCTGCCGAGCGCGACGCCCAGCAGCATGCGGCCGAGCAGCAGCAGCGGCAGGCTTGGCGCGAAGGCGACGAGCAGGTTGGAGACGATGAGCGCCAGCGAAAAGCCCATCAACAGGTGCCGGCGATCGGCGGTGCGGGCGGCGGTGGCGATCAGCAGGCCGGCGAGGAAGCCGAAGACGGCGGTCATGGTGACGGCCTGTCCGGCGGCGCCCTCGCTGATCGAGAGGTCGGCGGCGATCGGGGTGAGCAGGCTGGCGGGGAGGAATTCGGCCGCCACCAGGCTGAAGGCGCCGAGCGTCATCGAGGCGACGGCGGCCCAGGCGGGCGCCTTCGCCGCGCTCTCGTCGGCGGCTGTCGTGGTGTTGGAAAGCATCGGTGTTGTCCTTGGATCGGGAGGAAAAGACGAGACAACAAGTAGACTGGACGGGCCGGACTTTCTATGTCACAAAATCCTCCATGCTTGATCGTCCGTCCGGAAATGCTCCCCAGTCCGCGCCGCTCGACACCGATCTGGTGAGCGAGCTGCTGCTCGGCATGCGCCTCGTCGGCGTCGATTACCGCCGCGTCGAGCTCTCCCCGCCCTTCTCCTATGCCTTCGGCGAGGGCGATGCGCGGGCGAAATTCCTGTTCGTGGCGCGCGGCGTGGTCATTCTTCGCTCTCCGTCAGGCGTGCTGCACAGGATGACGGCGGGCGACGCGGCGCTTTTGCCGCGCGGTGGCCTGCATCTCCTCGGCTCGTCGGAGCACCTCTCCCAGCCCTGCGCCGATCTCGGCAAGCTCAGCAAGTCACCGCTCTGCACGCTGGTCAGCGACATCAAGGCCTGCGACGACTTCGCCTGCCCGCCGGCCGACCGGGTGCTCCTGTTCTCCGCCTGCATGGATTTCGATCTCGGCAGCATGCATCCCTTGATTTCGATGATGCCGGAGGTGATGCGGGTCGACACCCTGGTCAACCGCTATCCGGAGATCCTGCCGATGCTGGAGGCCATGGCGCGCGAAGCCCGCGATGGCCGGGCCGGTTATGCCGGCATCCTCGCCCGTCTCGCCGACGTGGTCGCCGCCTCGATCGTGCGGGCCTGGGTGGAATGCGGCTGCGGCGACGCCACCGGCTGGATCGCCGCCCTTCGCGATCCGAAACTCGGCCGCGTGCTGGTGGCGCTGCATCGGGAACCCGGCCGCACCTGGACGCTTGCCGAGCTTGCCCGGCAGATGGGCGTGTCCCGCTCCGTCTTCGCCGAACGTTTCGTCGCCGCCACCGGCATACCGCCGCTGCGGTACCTGACCGAAATGCGCATGCGGCTCGCCGCGCAGTGGATCGCCCGCGATGGCGTGCCGGTGGAAACGGCGGCGCTCCGGCTCGGTTACGGCTCGCAGGCCGCCTTCAGCCGCGCCTTCAAGCGCGTGGTCGGGCATCCGCCAAGCCGCACGCCCGCGGCTGCCGCCTGAATTTCCTCACACGGACTGGGCGATCGCCTGCCCCAGAATCTCGACGCCCATGTCGATCTCGGCATCGCTCACCGTCAGCGGCGGGGCGATGCGGAAGACGCCGCCCATGCCTGGCAGCTGCACGATGTTCATCGACAGGCCGAGTTCCATGCAGCGGCTGGTGATGCGCCCGCCGAGCTCCGGCGCCGGTGTCTTCGTCTGCCGGTCGGCGACGATCTCCATGCCGAGAAGGAGACCGCGCCCGCGCACGTCGCCGATGCAGTCGAAGCGCTGCTGCAGCGCGCGCAAACCGTCGGCCAGCCGCGCGCCGGCCTCCACCGCGCGGTTTACAAGTCCGTCCCGCTCGACAATCTCCAGCACCTTCAGCCCGACGGCCGCCGGCAGCGGGTCGGAGACGTGCGTCGTATAGAACAGGAACTTGCGCTCATGACAGCGGGCCTCGATCTCCGCCGTCGTCATCACGGCCGAGAGCGGCAGTCCGGCGCCGAGCGTCTTCGACAGCGTCAGGATATCGGGCGTCACGCCATCCCGCTCACAGGCGAACATCAGGCCGGTGCGGCCGACGCCCGTCTGTGCCTCGTCGAGGATCAGCAGCATGCCGCGCTCCTCGCACTTTTGCTTCAGCGCCGCCAGATAGCCTGTGGGCAGTTCGATAATGCCGCCGGAGCTCAGGATCGGCTCGGCGATGAAGGCGGCGAGATTGCCTGTCGATTGCTGGTCGATCAGCGCGAAGGCATAGTCGAGCTCGGCCCGCCAGTCCGGCGCACCGTTCTTCTCGAAGGCCGGGCGATAGGCGTTCGGTACCGGAATGGCGAAGGAGCCCACCGTCGGCGGGCCGTAGCCCTTGCGGCCGTGGCTGTAGGTGGCGGACGCCGCCGCCGCCGTCATGCCGTGCCAGGACTGGGCGAAGCTCACCACTTCCCAGCCGCCGGTCACGAGCTTGGCCATGCGCAGCGCCGCCTCGTTGGCCTCGCCGCCGGTGGTCAACAGCATGGTGCGTTCCAGCCCTCCCGGTGCGACCCGCGCCAGTTCGGCCGCCAGCTCCACCACGGGACGGCTCAGCATGCCGGAGAAGAGATGGTCGAGATTGCGGACATGGTGCGAGACCACCTCGACAATTTCCGGATGCCCGTGGCCCAGGATCGCGCTCATCTGGCCCGAGGTGAAATCAAGGATCGGCCGGCCGTCGGCGTCGTAGACGAAGCTGCCCTCGGCCCGCTCCACGATCATGCGCTCGAAGGTTCCGCCATAGCGGATCAGGTGCTTGTCGGCCTTGGCCCAGAAATTGGCATCGGCGTTCTTGCTCATGGAGTTGATCCCGGTTGGTGACATCCAAATCAGACTATGGACAGAACATCCCCCATGGTAGCTTATAGTTCTGAACCGGGGCTTCAGGAAAACTTATGGCAATTCATCTCGATATCGATCTCCTGCGTTGCTTCTCGATCATCGCCGAGACGGGCACGCTCAGCCGCGCGGCGGATCGCGTCGGCCGCAGCCAGGCAGCCGTCAGCATGCAGATGAAACGGCTGGAGGAGGTCGTCGGCCAGACCCTGCTCAACCGCTCGGGCCGAGGCGTCTCGCTCACCGTCCACGGAGAACGTCTGCTCACCCATGCGAGGCGCATTCTGCGCTCGCATGACGACGCGCTCGCCGAGCTTTCGGGCCGCAGCATCTCCGGCACGCTGCGCTTCGGCTGCCCGGACGATTATGCAGATGCCTTCCTGCCACCCTTGCTGCGCAGCTTCGCGGAACTGCACCCGCAGGCCTTCATCGAGGTGGTCTGCGCCTCGACACCCCGGCTTCTGGCCCAGTTCGACCGCAAGAGCCTCGATCTCGCGCTGACCTCCGTGCCGCTCGCGCCGGAGCGCGCGGTGCTGCGCCATGAAGACATCGTCTGGGTTGGGGCGCGGGATGGCGGCGGCCATGCTTCCGGGCCGCTGCGGCTGGCGCTCGGCGATCCCGATACGCTAGACCATCGCGCCGCGATCGCCGCGCTGGAGCGGATCGGCCGACCCTACCAGCTCGCCTATGCGAGCGGCAGCCTCGCCGGCCTGCTCGCCGTCGTTCGCTCCGGCCAGGCGATCGCGGTGCTGACCCGCGCCGCCGTGCCCGACGACCTCGCCATCCTCTCCGGCAACGGCCTGCCCCAGCTGCCGACCATCGGCCTTACCGTGCGCATGGACGACCAGCGCGCCTCGCCGATCACAAGGGCGTTCGCGCAGCACATCCGCACGATGCTGCCGACACTGTGACGGTTCGCTTGCCCGGAAGATCGAATCAATTCCGGCTGTCGAACGCCCGCCTCGACGCCTCGATGAACGGCTTTTCCACGCGCGCCCAGTCGACGAGGCGGCCGGCGATTGCCGCGAAACTTTTCCCGCGCGGCGTCAGCTCGTAGGTCACGGAGGGCGGATTGGTGGGTTCGACCACGCGGCTGACATAGCCGTCGCGCTCCAGCCGCCGCACCGTCAGCGTCAGCATCCGCTGCGTGATGCCGTCGAGACCTCGCTGCAATTCGCGATATCGCCTGGGTCCGGCGGAGAGCTCGGCCACGGTCATCACCGTCCAGCGCTCGCCAAGCCGGTCGAGCACCAGCCGCAGCCCGCAATCCTCGTGCTCCGGCAGTCCGCACGGTTCCAACTCGCCCGTCGCAATCTCTCTGTCAGCGAACATTGATGTGCCTCCTTACGCCCGGCGACCTGTCCCAATAGATAGATGCGGCCCCAACACGGAGGACGCAAGATATGATTCTGATCACAGGCGGCAGCGGCCACCTCTCCACCCTCGTCACCCAAAAGGCAAAGGCGGCCGGTCTCGACATCGTCGTCGGCAGCCACAAGGCCGGCCCCGGCGATCCCGACCGGCGATGGATCGATTTCGACGATCCCGCCAGCCTCGATTTCACCGGTATCGACACCCTGCTCCTGGTCTCCGCCGGTTATGGCGAGGACGACGTGGTCATCCGGCGCCACGATGCGGTGATCGGCGCGGCGGAACGCCAGGGCGTGGGCCACGTGGTCTATACCAGCCTGACCGGCACCGGCGACCATCTCGGCTTCGCGCTCGCGCATCGCTGGACCGAGCGGCGGCTCGGCAAGGCTTCGCTCTCGTGGACCATCCTGCGCAACGGGCTTTACGCGGAGCTGGTCGGCGCGCTGGCCGCGCCGGTCGACGGCATCATCCAGGCGCCATTCGGGGAAGCGCCCCTGCCCTGCATCGCACGCGAGGATCTGGCCGATATCGCCGTCGCCGTTCTCTCGGATCCGCCGGCGCACCGGAATGTCACTTATGATCTTCCCGGCCGGGCGGACTGGACGATGGCCGATCTGGCGGGCAAGCTCGGCGTCGCCTATCGCCCCTCGACGCTCGCCGAGGCGCGGCAGCGACTGTCGACACTCCCGCTCCTGCCGTTCCAGCCGGCCATGCTGATGTCGATCTATTCCTCCTGTGCGGCAGGGCTGCTCGGCGGCGGGCCGGATGACGGCTCCCGGCTGCTGGCGAGCGAACGACGTGATACGCTGGCGATCGCCGCTGCCGCCGCACGCGGCGCCTGAACGGAAAAAGGGCGCGGATCGATCCCGCGCCCTTCCCGTTTCGGACTGGTTTGTGTCAGGCCTTGAAGAAGGCCAGCATGTCGGCGTTCAGCACGTCGGCATTGACGGTCAGCATGCCGTGCGAATAGCCCTCGTAGACCTTCAGTGCGCCGTTCTTCAGAAGCTTGACGGCGAGCTTGGCGGTGTTGTCGATCGGCACGATCTGGTCGTCGTCGCCGTGCATGACAAGCGTCGGCACGTCGATCGCCTTCAGGTCGTCGGTGAAGTCGGTTTCGGAGAAGGCCTTGATGCCTTCGTAATGGGCCTTGGCGCTGCCCATCATGCCCTGGCGCCACCAGTTGCGGATCGCCCCTTCGGACACTTGAGCGCCCGGACGGTTGAAGCCGTAGAACGGACCCGAGGGCACGTCGAGATAGAATTGCGCGCGGTTGGCGGCGAGTGCGGAGCGGAACCCGTCGAACACTTCCATCGGCAGGCCGCCGGGGTTGTTTTCGGTCTTCAGCATGATCGGAGGAACAGCGCCGACCATGACCAGCTTGGCGACGCGACCGGCGCCATGACGGGCAACGTAAGCGGCGGCTTCCCCACCCCCAGTCGAATGGCCGACATGGATGGCGTTCCGCAGGTCCAGCTTTTCGGTAAGTGCTAAGACGTCGGCCGAATAGTGGTCCATGTCGTGGCCGTCGGAAACCTGGGCGGAGCGGCCATGGCCACGGCGGTCATGGGCAATCACGCGGTAGCCCTTGCCGACGAAATAGAGCATCTGGGCATCCCAGTCGTCGCTCGACAGCGGCCAGCCGTGGTGGAACACTATCGGCTGGGCGTCCTTCGGGCCCCAGTCCTTGTAGAAGATGTCGACGCCGTCTGCGGTCTTCACGAAAGTCTCGGTCATGGCAAAACTCCTTCGGTTTCAATCCGGCATCCGGCCGGTCGGCATTTAAATCGTTCACGATCTAATCGTGTGCGATCTATATGAGCTCCGTTTTTCCCGATGTCAAGCGCTTGCGATTAAATCGTGCACGATTATATATGTCACATGATGAACGAGCAAAAACCGCCCATGTCCGACACCACCGCCGAACCCGAAAAGACGCCGCTCGACCTCGACACGTTCCTGTGCTTCGCGGTCTATTCCGCCGGCCATGCCTTCAACCAGATCTACCGTCCGCTCCTGGACGCGCTGGACCTCACCTATCCGCAGTATCTTGTCATGGTCACCCTATGGCAGCAGGATGACGTGACGGTGAAGGAAATCGGCCGGACGCTCTTTCTGGAATCCAGCACGCTGACCCCGCTTTTGAAGCGACTGGAAGGGCTGGGCTATGTCACCCGCACGCGCGACCCCGTCGACGAACGCCAGGTCCGCGTCCGCCTCACCGACAGCGGCAAGGCGCTGAAGGAAACAGCCAAATCCATCCCCCCCTGCATCGGCACCGCCACCGGCCTCTCCCCCGAGACGCTACAGCGCCTGATCACCGATCTTTCGACCACGCGGGATTCGATATTGGCGGCGGCGGAGTAAGGGTTTGGCGTGAGGGCCCATACCAAGGCCGGCACAGCGCCCCCTCCCGTCAGCCGAGGACGCCCATCTTCCTCCAGCCTCATGCTGAGGCGCGCCAAAGGCGCCTCGAAGCACGAGGCTGGCCGCTGGTGGTGCCCTCTCTTGCAAAATTTGAGGCTTGGCCCTGAGCGACGTTGGTTGGCTTGGCTCTGGATCCTCGGGTCATCCTCGGGTTTAACCCGAGGACGAGGATGACGACCGGATGAGGAGGCGACCGGTGCCACAAGAGGCCTCTAATCTGCGGGAACCTCTCTTGTCGCACCAACACCCACCCCACACTCCGTCATCCTCGGGCTTGATGTTCGGCCCTGATACATAGCTGACAGGTGTTCATAGACATGCCTGACACTTTCCGGATTGATTCTGGGAGGTGGCGATGACTTGGGAGACGAAGTCCGTGGTGGATCAACGGTTAGAGTTCTGCCGCCTTGCCGAGCTTGAAGGGGCGAATGTCTCGCAGGGGGATGGATTGAGGAGATGGATGATGCAGCGACACTTGGAGATGGCAGCGCATGCCCCTCATCCGCCTGCCGGCACCTTCTCCCCGCTCGCGGGGAGAAGAAGGATGGAGCGCCGGCGGTACCACGAGTCCCTTCTCCCCGTGCCCACGGGGAGAAGGTGGCGGCAGCCGGATGAGGGGCACTGGGCGATGACCAAGCTGGCGGAGCACCACCCGGCACGCCCTCATCCTGAGGTGCCCTCGCGAACGCGAGGACCTCGAAGGATCATGCGGGGCACGACACCGGCACTAACGCGGCCAGCCCCGATGCTGCGAGGCGCCTGCGGCGCACCTCAGCATGAGGCTGGAGAAAGGGCGGCAACGAACGCCTTGAGCTCTGGCGAAAGGCCGGCCGGGTGGCGGCAGACGGATGAGGGGGGCAGCGCGCGATGACAACAGGCCGAAGCGTCCCGTACGAAAGGGGGAGGTGAAATCCGGTGTCACCCTATCGGAAATTAACGCTTCGTATATCACTAATATTTTACTCTCGTTATACGCGAAATCCGCTACCACCGAAATTTGTCCTCGGCCAGGCGCGATGTCCGCACCCGACGGTCACAAGACCGTCGATCTGGATCACAACGAAGGACGACACTGCCATGTTTGGCCTTTCATCTCAGCTTACCAACGCCCGGCTCGAGGCGCTCGAAACCGTGTCGGCGAACATCATGATCGCCGATGCCAAGCTCAATATCACCTACATGAATCCGGCCGTCCGGACTCTGCTGAAAGAGGCGGAGGCCGATCTCAAGAAGGAACTGCCGCGCTTCGACACGGCAACCCTGATCGGCAGCAATATCGACATCTTCCACAAAAACCCCACCCATCAGCGCGGCATGCTGTCGGCGCTCAGAAACCAGCACAGGGCGACCATCTGGGTCGGCCATCATGCGTTCGACCTGATCGTGACCCCGCTCAAGAAGGGCGACAAGATCGAGGGCTTCGTGGTGGAGTGGGCGAATGCCGCCCAGCGCCTGCTCAATCTCGATTTCTGCAACCAGCTCAAGGCGATCAGCCGGGCGCAGGCGGTGATCGAATTTCAGACCGATGGCACGATCATGACCGCCAACGAGAATTTCACGAAGACAACAGGCTATTCGACCGCCGAGATCATCGGCAAGAACCACCGCATCTTCGTCGCCAAGGGGCCGGAAGGCGATGCCGAGTATGACGAGCTTTGGGCTGATCTCCGCAACAACCAGCCGCGGATCGGCGACATCGTGCGCTATCACAAGAATGGCCAGCAGATTTTTCTCAATGCCTCCTACAACCCAATCACCGACGAACATGGCAAGGTGGTGAAAATCGTGAAGTTCGCCACCGATGTGAGCGGTCGCGTGCAGGCGGTCAACACCATCGGCGACGCGCTTGTCGAACTCGCCGGCGGCAATCTCACCGTTCACCTCGACCGGGCCTTCACCAAGGAGTTCGAACCGCTGCGCAACAACATGAACGAAGCGGTCAAGAAGCTCGGCGAGGCCATGGCCGACGTGTCGCGGTCGACCGACCAGATCGACAGCGGCTCGCGCGAGATCAGCCACAGCTCCAATGATCTCGCCAAGCGCACCGAACAGCAGGCGGCGGCGCTCGAGGAAACCGCGGCGGCGCTCGACGAGATCACCGTCAACGTCAAGAACGCCTCGCAGCGAACGGACGAGGCGCGCAAGGCGACGCAGGCGGCCGATTCCAACGCGATCCGCTCGGGTCAGATTGTGGCGGAGGCCGTCGATGCCATGGCGCGGATCGAGGGATCCTCGCACCAGATCTCCAACATCATCGGCGTGATCGACGAGATCGCGTTCCAGACCAACCTTCTGGCGCTCAACGCCGGCGTCGAGGCTGCGCGTGCCGGTGAAGCCGGCAAGGGTTTTGCCGTCGTCGCGCAGGAAGTCCGCGAACTCGCCCAGCGCTCGGCCCAGGCGGCGAAGGAGATCAAGGAACTGATCCAGAACTCCTCGAACGAGGTCAAGACGGGGGTGAAGCTGGTGAGCGAGACCGGCGAGGCGCTGAAGACGATCCAGGAAAACATCGTCGAGGTGAACAACCACATGGACGCCATCGCGAGTTCTGCGCGCGAACAGTCGACGGGGCTCTCCGAGATCAACTCCGCCGTCAACCAGATGGACCAGACGACGCAACAGAATGCGGCGATGGTGGAAGAAGCCTCGGCCGCCAGCGCCACGCTCGCCCGCGAAACCGAACGGCTCCGGGGTCTGGTGGCGCGCTTCGACATCCCCTCCTCCGGACAGGATCGCCCGGTCGTCGCAACCGCCGCGGCCGCGCCGCGCGCCCGGCCGGCGGTCGCCGGCAATACTGCCCTCAAGCAGGAGGACTGGCAGGAATTCTGACCTGCCCGCGTGAACCGCGGCGTCCTCCCCGTCGCGACACTTTCTCTTCCTCCTCAAGGCAAGAGGCCGGCCCTTAGGAGTCGGCCTCTTCTCATTTTCGGACTGCGGAACGACGTCGCGGCAATCTCGCCCGGTACCGTTTCGCCAGGCGTGTGGAGAGCGGGCCGGAGCACCAGCCAGTTGGGAGCAGCCGCAGCACGCTTTGGCGCCCCGCCGCCGTACCCTTCAAACCAACCAGGAAACCGCGCATGAAAAAGGGGCCCGCAGGCTCCTTCATCGCGTCATGCATGACTGGTTCGTCAGAGCATCGCGAGGTAGCGCGGCAGTTCGGCCATGCGCGGCACGACGATCAGGGTCGCGACCTCGCCGCGCTTGAAGGCGTTGAGGAACCGCTTGTAGTCGGGGAAGACGACGCAGCCTGACGAGTCGCCGGGAACGCGCAGCAGATAACTGTGGGTCAGGAAGCCGTCTCGGCCGTACATCTTGGCGTCGCCGACCGGCAGCATGCGGATCGCCTCGACGCCGTGGAACAGGCTTTCGCGCATCCGCAGCTTGTAGACGTTGGGCGGCGTCGAACCACGGTTCTTGACGTGGACGTATTTCGGATTGTCACGATACTGGCCGCGACCGGACGACGCCGGGATCTTCTCGCCGTTCGGCATGTAAACGATGCCGGCGGTGATGTCATAGACGGCGATGCGGCTGCCGCGTCCGGGAAGCTTCGCTGTCTTGCGACCGAAGAGCGACGGGCGCTTGTCGTCTTCCTCGACGATCGGGCTGTCCGGCTTGGCGAGCGCCAGCTTGCTCGGCTTCGTCGTACTCGGCACGAGCTTGCGCGGCGCCGGAATCTCGGGTTTCGTCAACGGGACCGGAATGTCCTCGATGAGTCCGGCCTCGGCCTCATCGACACCTGACAGCACGCGGTTGAACGGATCGTCCTCGGCCGCATCGCTCATGACGTCGGCGGAGGATTGCGAAGGCGCGTAGGCAAGCATGGTGCCGGAGGCGGTCTCACCGGCATCCGCGTCGCCACCGGTCCGCAGCGAGGCCATTCTTGTCGCTTCGCTCGAAAGTTTCAAATTCTGCTTGCCGAGTTCGCTCGCCAGCGCCAGGCGCGCGGTGCGCTGGTCGGCCGCATCTTCCATCGCCTCCTTCAGGATCGCGAGAGCGGTCTCGTCGCCGATCACGCTGGGGCGCTGCGGGCGGGTGGATTTGTCGACGGATGCGAGCGTCAGGTCGCCGGGAAGCACGGCGATCGCCGGATCCTCGGTGACGGCGAGTGCGGCCATCATCCGCTCATGCGCTTCCTCGAAGGAATGCTCGTCCGCGATCTCGACATAGCGTCCGGCCTTCTGCGGACCGGACGAGATAGCTGCCGGCCGCTGTTCGACGGCGGCGACCAGCGGTCCGGTGCTGCTGCCGTCGAGCGGGCGTGCCGAAAACGTGCCGAGCGCCAGAACGGCGGCGCCGACAACGACGACGCCGGAGGCGGCAGCGGCAAGCACGAGGCCACCGGCTGTGAAGCGGGACAACAGGGGTGCGGAACGGCCGGCGGCAATACCGTCACGGCTGGACTTCTTCGAGGACGCCATACTCTCACTCGTACCCAGACAGGTCACTCGGCCGAGGGTTACGCTGGAACTCCAACCGCCCGAACCGCTCCGGTTATGATCGAAAGACATGAGCCCCCAAACCGGATGCTCTAAAGTATGAAAGAACTTGGTAACCAAGTCCTAAACGCATCCCACCTTAATTTAGGGATGCGGATACCCGGCCGCGATGGCCGTTTTGCGTCCAAATTGTCGCAGGAAAGTGATCGGGCAGCGTGGTCGAGGCTGGTGGTTACGGTCACGCGCCGGCCGGAGACATGGCCGGAGCGGCTGGAGGTCGGCAACAGGCCCGACCGTGGGGCCTATGCCACGATCATCTTCAACGACGGGGAGTGACTTGGGTCAGACCGCGCGGGTCAGGCCGCCGTCGACACGAATGTTCTGGCCGGTGATGTAGCCGGCACCGTCGGACGCGAGGAAGGCGACGGTGGCGGCGATCTCCTCGCTGGTGCCGTAGCGCTTCATCGGCACGCCCTCACGCCGCTCCTCGGTTTTCGGCAGGCTGTCGATCCAGCCGGGCAGCACATTGTTCATGCGGACATTGTCGGCAGCATAGGTGTCGGCGAAGATCTTGGTAAAGGCGGCAAGACCCGAGCGGAAGACGGCCGAGGTCGGGAACATCGAGGACGGCTCGAAGGCCCAGGCGGTGGAGATGTTGATGATCGTGCCGGCTTTTTGCGCCTGCATGACGGGCGTGACGAGGCGGGTCGGGCGGATGACATTCAGGAGATAGACCTCCATGCCGGTCGCCCACTGCTCGTCGGTGATATCGAGAATGGCGGCGCGCGGACCGTGGCCGGCGCTGTTGACGAGCACATCGATGCGGCCGAAGCGCTCCATGGTGCCGTCGACGAGACGCTGGAGGTCTTCGGGCGAGCGATTGGAGCCGGTGACGCCAAAACCGCCGAGCTCGACGGCCAGCGCCTCGCCCTTGCCGGAGGACGAGAGGATCGCGACCTTGTAACCGTCGGCGGCAAGACGCCTGGCGCATGCCGCGCCCATTCCGCTTCCACCCGCCGTAACGATCGCGACCTTATCCGACATTCCGCATTCTCCCTGCTTATTTGAGAGCGCGATCATTTCGACCGGGTGGCGGATTGTCGAGTCAGAAAAAGTGAAGCCGGCGCGGTTCGTCGCGCCGGCTTCACCGGAATGGACTGTCGGACGCGCTTACCAGCTGCGGACGTCGAGCACGCGGTCCTTGTGAGCCGGATGCGTGGAGAAGACGAAGATGCGGTCGAGCTCCTTTTGCGTCAGCAGGCGCAGGAAGCGGATCTCAGCAGTGTTGTTGGCGAAGGTCTTCATCAGGATGGCGCCGACCTTGCTGATGCGGGCATCCGGGATGTCGAAATAGAACTGTTTGGGCAGATCGACCTTGGTGATGAAGGCGACGATCGCGCCGCTCAAGGAAATACGGATAACATCGCAACGGCGGGCCGCCATGTGGGTCATGCCGTTTTCGGTGTATTCGAGACGGCCGGCGTTCATCGTGTCTTCCATGCGGAACCGGTTCTCCCGGTCGTACATGAAGGACTCCTCGCGCTGCAGATAGGTCGTCGACGGACGATTCGCCGTGGCCATGTGTTTGCCCCATATTTCTTGTTGAACCACACCGCCAAAATAGCGGATGAGATTTAACAGTTGGTATGAGCATACGGCCAGAAATCGCCTTGCGGCGCGGCAGAATCCAACATGGATAACAATCCGTTACCGGAATTCACCGGCGATAGGTTCGGCCCGCCTCGTCAAACAGGTGCAGGCGATGAGGATCGGCTGCGAAGCGCAGCTTCTCACCCTTCTTCACATCCGCGATGCCCTGCAGCTTGACGACGATCGGCTCGTCCTCGACCGGGCCGTCGACATAGAGCAGCGTGACCTCGCCGAGCTGCTCGACGATCGACACCGTACCCTCGAACAGCGCGTTGTCGCCTTTGGCGATGGTGAGGTCTTCCGGGCGAACGCCAAAGCTCGCCTTCTTGCCCTTTTCCGACGCCTCCGTCGCGACATCGGCCATCACCCGGCTGCCGTCCTTCAGAGTGATGGCGGTGCTCGCGCCGGCGGTTTCGATCGTGGCCGGCATGATGTTCATGGCCGGCGAGCCGATGAAGCGGGCGACGAAGAGGTTGGCAGGGCGCTCGTAAAGTTCGATCGGCGGGCCGACCTGTTCGATCTTGCCGGCGGAGAGCACGACGATCCGGTCTGCAAGCGTCATCGCCTCGACCTGGTCGTGGGTGACGTAGATCATCGTCGTGTCGGGCATCGACTCGTTGAGCTTGGCGATCTCGATGCGGGTTGCAACGCGCAGTGCCGCGTCGAGGTTGGACAGCGGCTCGTCGAACAGGAAGACCTTGGGGTCGCGGCAGATGGCGCGACCGATCGCGACGCGCTGGCGCTGACCGCCGGAGAGTGCCTTCGGCAGACGGTCGAGATAGGGCTCAAGCTGCAGGATGGCGGCCGCCGACTTGACGCGGCGGTCGATCTCTTCCCGGCTTTCGCCGGCGATGCGCATGCCGAAGGCCATGTTGTCGTAGACCGTCATGTGCGGATAGAGCGCGTAGGACTGGAAAACCATTGCAATGCCGCGCTTCGAGGGCGGCACGTCGTTGACCTTCTGGCCGTCGATCCACATTTCACCCGAAGTGATGTCCTCGAGGCCGGCGATCATGCGCAACAGCGTGGACTTGCCGCAGCCCGACGGGCCGACGAACACGACGAACTCGCCCTGCCTGATCTCCAGATCGACCCCGTGAATGACCTTCACCTGGCCGTAAGACTTGCGGATGTCCTTCAGAACGAGTCCCGTCATGCTCTTTCCTCCCTTTAGGCGTGGCGCGCGAAATAGGCGCTCCAGGCCGGCAGATGCACCTTTTGGTTTTCTATCGTGCTGTCAAAGCCGTGGCCACTCAAGGTTTGCCACTCCCCTTCCGGCATGCCAGCGACGGCAGGTTCGGCCGACATGTTGAACATGCAGAGGATGGTTTCGTTGCCCATGGTCCGACGATAGGTCAGGACGCTGCCCTCTACCGGATTGAAGGCGATACCCCCCTTGGCAAAGGCGGGAAATTCGCGGCGGAAGGCGAGGAAGCGGCGATAGTGTTCCAGCACCGTCTCCGGCTTGCCTTCCTGGGTGTCGACAGCCTTCAGCACATGCTCGACCGGGATCGGCAGCCATGTCTTGTCGGCGGTCGAGAAACCGGCATTCTGCGAGCGGCTGTCCCAGACCATCGGCGTGCGGCAGCCGTCGCGGCCCTTGAATTCCGGCCAGAACTGGATGCCGTAGGGGTCCTGCAGATCCTCGAAGGCGATGTCGGCCTCGGTGAGTCCGAGTTCCTCGCCCTGGTAGATGCAGACCGAGCCGCGCTGGGTGAGAAGTATCGAAGCCAGCAGCTTGGCGAAGGCGTCGCGATCGACGACATCGAGGCCCCAGCGGCTCACATGGCGCACGACATCATGGTTCGAGAACGCCCAGCAAGCCCAACCTTCCGGCGCGGCATCGGCGAAAGCCTGCTGCACCTCGCCGACGCGGGCCGGGGTCAGCGCATCCGGCGCCAGGAATTCGAAGGCGTAGCACATCTGCATCTTGTCGTCGCCGGAGGTGTATTCGCCGACGATCTCGAGACCGCGCTGGCTGTCACCCACCTCGCCGACGGCTGCGATCGCCGGGAACTCATCAAGCACGGCGCGGAAGCGCTTCAGGAACGCGATATTCTCCGGGCGGTTCTTGTCGTAGATGTGTTCCTGGAAATTGTAGGGATTGACGGCCGGCGCCGTCGAGGCGTTGCGCCGTTCCGGGGCGAGCGCCGGATTGTCGCGCAATTCCTTGTCGTGGAAATAGAAGTTGATCGTGTCGAGGCGGAAGCCATCGACGCCGCGGCGCAGCCAGAAGCGAACGCTCTCCAGCAGCGTGTCCTGAACGTCCGGATTGTGGAGGTTGAGGTCAGGCTGCGACGTCAGGAAGTTGTGCAGATAATACTGCATGCGGGTCGGGTCCCACTGCCAGGCCGAGCCGCCAAAGATCGACAGCCAGTTGTTGGGCGGCGTGCCATCCGGCTTCGGGTCGGACCAGACATACCAGTCGGACTTGGGATTGGTCCTGCTCGACCGGCTTTCGACGAACCAGGCATGCTGGTCGGAGGTGTGGGAGATGACGAGATCGATCATCACCTTGATGCCGAGACGATGCGCCTCCGCGATGACGCCGTCGAAATCCGAGAGCGAGCCGAACATCGGATCGACGTCCAGATAGTCGGAGACATCGTAGCCGAAATCCTTCATCGGCGACTTGAAGAAGGGCGAAATCCAGATGGCGTCGGCGCCGAGGGCCGCGATATGCGGAAGACGGGCGGTGATGCCCTTGAGATCGCCGATGCCGTCACCATTCGAATCCTGGTAGGAGCGAGGATAGATCTGGTAGATGACGGCGCCCCGCCACCAGTCCTTGTCGGGGCTCATGACGGTCTGGGAAACAGCATTCATTTAGAGATTCCTATTGGCATTCTTGAGTTTCTGATCCGTCATCCACCCTTGACGGAGCCGGCGAGCAGACCGCGCACGAGATAGCGCTGCATGAAGAAGAAGACGAGAAGCGGCAGCGCGATCGACACGAAGGCGGCTGTCGCGAGGATTTCCCAATTGCCGCCGCGCGTGCCCAGCAGTTCGACGATCTGGTTGGTCATGACCGTGGTCTCCCCTGTCGCGTCGATCAGGAAGACCTTGGCGACCAGCAGGTCGTTCCAGGTCCAGAGGAACTGGAAGATTGCGAAGCTGGCGAGCGCCGGGAAGGAGAGCGGCAGGATGATGCGGGTAAATATCTGGAAATCGGTGGCGCCATCGACCTTAGCGCATTCGATGATGTCGCGCGGCAGGCCGACCATATAATTGCGCAGCAGATAGATCGCGAGCGGCAGGCCGAACCCGGTATGGGCAAGCCAGACACCGAGATAGCCCTTGCCGATGCCGATGGCGAGATGAAGCCGGAGCAGCGGTATGAGCGCGAGTTGCAGCGGCACGACCAGCAGCGCGACGATTGCGGCGATCAGCAATGCGCGTCCCGGAAATTCCATCCAGGCAAGCGCATAGGCCGCGAAGGCGGCGATCAGGATCGGGATCACTGTGGCGGGGATCGTCACCGTCAGCGTGTTGAAGAAGGCCTTCGACATCGAGTCCGTCGTCGAGCCGGAGAACAGCACGGTGTAATAGTTGTCGAGCGTGAACTTCGGCGGGACGGTGGCCGTGACGAACAGGCGTTCACCGCGACTGCCGGTGAACTCGACATTGTTCTCAAGTCGGTAATCGCCGTTTTCCTGGACCGTGACGCGGCCGTCCTCGCCCATGTCGGCGGTATCGCCCGGCGCGTAGGCGCCGATCGCCTGCGAGGAGGTTCCCCAGGCGGAGATCGTGGTTTCCGCGGCATTGCCGTTCTCAGCCAGCAGATTGCCCTGGATGACGAAGAGGTTGCCCTCCTGCGTCTGCGTCGAAGGGGCGGCAGCGCGAACGACGAGGTTCTGCTCCTGCGGGAAGAGCGCGGTCCACCAGCCGCTGGTCGCGATCTGGTCCGCCGTGCGGAACGAGGAGATGAAGAGGCCGGCCGTGGGCAGGAGCCACAGCAGAACCAGTGCCACGACGGAGATGTGAACCGCCCAGACGAGACCGGATTTCTTGCCGACGATGGTAGCCATTTTTCCGCCCTCCCCTCAGCGCATTTCTTTGCGTGCGTTGTAGACGTTCCAGACCAGGATCGGCAGGACGAGCAGCATGATGACCATGGCGCTCGCCGAGCCCACGCCCCAGTCGTTGGAACGGAACAGCTTGTCGTACATGTAATTGGCGAGGACCTGGGTCTCCCACTGGCCGTTGGTCATGGCGAAGACGATGTCGAAGACCTTGAGCACCACGAGCGTGATCGTGGTCCAGACGACGACCACCGTTCCCATGATCTGCGGTACCTTGATCTTGAAGAAGATCTCGAAGTCGTTGGCGCCGTCGATGACGGCCGCCTCGATGGTCTCTTCCGGAATGCCGCGCAGCGCGGCCGAAAGGATGACCATGGCGAACCCGGTCTGGATCCAGATCAGCACGACCATCAGGAAGAAGTTGTTCCAGAACGGAATGGTAAGCCAGGTCTGCGGTTCGCCATAGGGGAAGTCGAAGGTGAAGACCGAATAGACGGAATGCAGCGACAGATAGCAGAGCCAGACGCCAAAGAGCGCCAGCACGATGCGGACCACGAGGCCCCAAGCGCTGCTGCCGCCGCGGCGGCCGACGCCCCAGACGAGCGGGTGCAGCGCCTGATAGATTCCGTAGAGCACGAAGGCCGTGAAGGAAAGAAGGATCAGCGCCGGCAGAATGCGCAGAACGAGGACCGTTTCCCAGCCGCCATCGAAGGAAAGCCACAGCGCGTTCAGGATGCCGATCTGCTGCTGATCCGCGGCGCGGGTGTCGTAGACCAGCTTGAAGATGACCGAGGCGCCGACGAAGGAGATCGCCATCGGCATGAAGATCAGCGACTTGGCGATGCTGCCCCAGGAAATCCGGTCGGTGAGCTGGGCGGCCAGCAACCCGACCGCGGTCGAGGCCGCCGGCACGACGATCAGCCACAGCATGTTGTTGTAGATCGCTTCCCAGAACTTCGGCTCGCTGACCATGCGCTCGTAATTGGCAAGCCCGACGAAGGCGCCGCCGGCGCTGCGGTCGCTGACCGAAAGCCAGAGCGTGGCGACCACCGGATAGGCGAGATAGAGGCCGAGGGCGAAGATCGCGGGAAACAGAAAGAGCCACGGCCGAACGATATTGGCCCGGTTGATGTTGCGGCCGGCATTGGGGCCGGAGGCAGGGAACAGAACCCTGTCGAGGAACATGTTCGACAGGTAGAAATAACCGACACATCCGCCGACGCCGACGATGATGGTGATCAGGGCCTGCAATGCTGGATTCATGTTGATGTCCCCTCCGCCTGCCTTTTCTTTTTATGGGACCGTCCGGGTGCGAGACCCGGACGATCATCATTCGATGCCTTAAGGCGATCGCTTACTTCAGGCCATCCCAGGAGGTCTGGATCGACTTGGCGACTTCCTCGGCGGACTTGCCACCGACATAGTCGACCATACCCGTCCAGAAGCTGCCGGCACCGACGGCACCCGGCATCAGGTCGGAACCATCGAAGCGGAAGGTGGTGGCCTGCAGCAGGATGTCGTTCATCTTGCGGACGGTCGGATCGGTGAAGACTTCCGGATTGACGCCCTTGTAAGGAGTGAGGAAGCCCTTCTGGGCCATCCAGATCTCATGGGCGATCGGCGACTTCAGGAACTCGATGAAGGCGCGGGCGGCCTTGCTGTCCTTGGTGATCGTGAAGGTGGTGCCGGCGCCGAGAACCGGGTTGCCGAGATCCTTCTCCGCGTAGGACGGGAAGTAGAAGAAGTCCGCGTCCTCGCCGACAACCGTGCCCTCTGGGAAGAAGGACGGAATGAACGACGCCTGACGGTGCATGTAGCACTGCGGCGGCGACGCGAAGAGGCCCTTCGGGCTGTCGCGGAAGTCGGTCGAGGCAACTGCACCGGCGCCGCCAGCGACGAACTTGTCGTTTTTCGCGAACCAGCCGAATTCCTCGATGGCATTGACGACGACCGGATCGTCGAACTTCATCTCGTTCGTCACCCACTTGTCGTAGTTTTCCGGCGAGGTGGTGCGCAGCATCATGTCCTCGACCCAGTCGGTGGCCGGCCAGCCGGTGGCAGCGCCCGAGCCGAGACCGATGCACCACGGAGTGCCGCCATCGGCAACGATCTTCTCCGTCAGCGCCTTCAGCTCTTCCATGGTCTTCGGCACTTCATAGCCGGCATCCTCGAAGTTCTCCGGCGAATACCAGACCAGCGACTTCAGGTCGGTCTTGAAGGGGAAGCCGTAGAAGGCGGTGTTGCCGTCCTTGCCGGCATAGGTCCCGAGATCGACCCAGGACTGGCCGGCAGCATAGTTTTCCTTGAGCCAATCGGCGTTCTCGGTGCCGAGATCGGTCAGGAAGCCGCGCTTGGCCATGTCGGACGCCAGGCCCGGCTGCGGGAAGATGGCGATGTTCGGAGCGGAGCCGGCTTCCAGGTCAACGACGATCTGCTGTTCGAAGCTGTCGGAACCTGTGTAGCGGACGTCAGCGCCGGTGGCTTCGGCGAAGTAGGCGAGAACGCTCTCGACCAGCTCCTGGTCCGGACCGAGCCAGGGGCCGAAAATGGTGATCTGCTCGCCGTTGAGCTGAGTCTTCTTCAGCTCCTCATAGCTTGCCCAGTTGAACTTGGAATCCTCGCCCGGCGCGAACTTCAGTTCGGCGGCGTGAACGGAGCCGGCGAGAAGTGCGGCGGCGGCGACCGTCAGTAGAAACGTCTTCTTCATGTGATTTACCTCCCATCACATTTGTTGACCGTAGCAGCTTGCCCGGGACCGAGAAAGTAGGGCAACCCAAAGCGCTTTGACAGCTGTCTACTTCCCATTCCGAGCGAAAAAGAGTCAAGTCCTTTTGTCCCGGCGGCGAAAAACGCCGCACCCTGAATAGTCGTTCCGCATCATGGCCCCCGATTGTCACATTTTCCAATTGTTTCGGGCGCCGGCCCTGTGAAATAATCAAAACGCTTTGGGCCGGGAGGCGGAGTCTGGCCAGGGCGATACGGGGAGGATTGCAGTATCGTGAACCTAAAGCAACTGTCACATCTTCTGGGGTTGTCGCAGACGACGATCAGTCGCGCGCTGAACGGCTATCCGGAGGTGAACGAGGAAACGCGCCAGCGGGTGCTGCAGGCGGCGAAGGAGACCGGATACCGGCCGAACCGGGCCGCTCAGAGACTGGCGACCGGACGCTCAGGCTCGATCGGACTGGTGATGCCGATCGCCGCCGGGCAGTATTCGGACGTGCACTTCGGGGAGTTCCAGGTGGGGCTGGCGGAGGAAGCGCTGCGCCACGATTTCCATTTCGTTATCACGCCGGCCAATCCGCGCGACGAGGAGCAGGCGATCTGCTGGATGGTGGCGAGTGGCAATGTCGATGGCTACTACCTTGCCTATTTGCGCGAGAACGATCCGCGTATTGCCATGGCGCTGTCGCTCGACGTGCCGTTCATCGTGCACGGGCGATCGATCGGGATCGATGCCGACTATCCCTATCTCGACGTCGACAATCTGGGCGCCTTCCGCGATGCGGCGCGGCTGCTGCTCGACCTCGGGCATACGCGATTGGCCCTTCTGAACGGCCCGGAGGACCTCGACTTCGCGATCAGGCGTCGCCAGGGCGTAGAGACCGCTCTAGCGGAGCGGGGCCTCACGCTGGATCCGAAGAATATCCGGCACATGCTGATGACCGACGAGCAAGGCCATCGCGGTATGGTGGAGCTTCTGGAGGGTGACAATCCGCCAACGGCGGTGCTCTGCGCCTCCACCGTGCTGGCGCTCGGAGCCGTTCGGGCGATCATGCGCGCGGGACTGACGCTCGGCCGCGACATCTCGCTGATCGCGCATGACGACGAACTGCCTATGCTGAAACCCGAAAACTTCACGATTCCGCTGACCACGACGCGCTCGTCGCTGCGGGCTGCCGGCATCCGGGTGGCGCAACGGCTGATCGCCGAGATCAAGAAGAGCGAGCCGCAACCGCCACGGCGCGAACTGTGGCAGGCCGATCTGGTGGTGCGGGCCTCGACAGGCCCGGCACCGCGACCATAGCCGCCAGTTTCAGAAACTCGGAACCGTATGGCCGGCCTTGCGGCTGGCGGCGATGACAGTATTGGCCATCAGCATGGCGATGGTCATGGGACCGACACCGCCGGGAACCGGTGTGATGGCGCCGGCGACGGGCGCGCATTCGGCATAGGCAACATCGCCGACCAGCTTCGACTTGCCCTCACCCTTTTCCGGGGCCGGAACGCGGTTGATGCCGACGTCGATGACGGTGGCGCCCGGCTTGACCCAGCCGGCTTTGACCATCTCGGCGCGACCGACGGCGGCAACCAGGATGTCGGCGTTGCGGGCGAGCGCGGCGATGTCCTTCGTCTTCGAGTGCGCCACCGTGACGGTGGCATTGGCCGCGAGCAGCAGCAGCGCCATAGGCTTGCCGAACAGGTTAGAGCGGCCGATCACCAGCGCGTTCAGGCCGGACAAGTCCTTGCCGTGGATTTCACGGACCAGCACCATGGAGCCGGCCGGCGTGCAGGACAAAAGCCCGGTTTCGAGATCGCCGGCGGCAATTTTGCCGGCATTCACGACATGGAGGCCGTCGACATCCTTTTCCGGGAGGATGGACTGGATGACGGGCTCGGAATCGAGGTGTTTGGGAAGCGGCAGTTGAACGAGGATGCCGTGGATAGAGGGATCGTCGTTAAGCGAAGCGACGAGCCGCATCAAATCTTCCTGCGAGGTCTCCTCGGGCAGGGTGTGCTGGACGGAATTGAAGCCGCATTCCTTGGCCATCCTGCCCTTAGCCCCGACATAAGCGTGACTTGCCGGGTCGTTTCCGACGATCACCACGGCGAGACCAGGCTTCACGCCCTTCGCCTCCTCCAGGCCTTGCGCCGCCGCCTTCACCTTGTCGATGACCGAGGCAGCCACCTTCTTGCCGTCGATTACAGTCGTCATGCGCATTCCCCCGCGTTTTGCTGTCGAGTGCCGGCAATCTAGCGCCAGCTCCATTCCGGAAATTGCCTGCTTCCGCCGTATGGTGTCAAAAGCAGGTCAATGCAACAGCAAAAACAACAGGTAGGGACGAGCTGTCAGAAGCGGCCGATGCCGTTCGCGGGAGGCTTGGCGCCGAAGCGCGGAGGCGTGCGGACGCGGTCGTGACCGGAAAGCCGGCTTTGCAGAACGCGCCACATGAACAGCGGGATGCCGATGAGATAGCGACGCCAAAGGCGGCGCGGCTCAAGAATCAGGCGGTACGCCCATTCGAATCGCAGGCGCCGCACCGCTTCAGGCGCGCGCGGCACAACGCCGGCAACGAAATCGAAAAGCGCACCGACGCCAATCACCAGGCGAGCATGATCTTCGCGGATATGCTCGGCAATCCATTTTTCCTGGAGCGGCGTGCCCATACCGACGATCAGGATATCGAGCTTGAGATCGGCGAGTTCCGTCACGACGGACTCCACGCCTCGACGCTGGAAATAGCCGTCGGATACCGGCACGAAGGTGTGCCATGGCGCATGCTGACGAAAGCGGGCCACCGCGGCATCCAGCACGTCCTGTCGCGCGCCGATCAGACCGATGCGCTTCGGGCTCGCCATGTAGGTGAGCAATGCCGGGACGAAATCGGTGCCGTTCAGATTGGCGGTGAAGGACTTGCCGTTCAGGAACCAGGAGGCGATGTCGATGCCTATGCCATCCGGCAGGATGACGTGGTCCCGGACGATTTCCCGGTAGCGGCGATCCGAATGAAGAATGTTGGCATTGTTGGCGTTGAGGAAGGACACGTGGACCTGTCCGACGGGCAGCGACGCGAGGTCGGAGACGAAGGACAAGGCGCTTTCCCAACCGAGGTCGTAGACCGGAACCCCGAAAATCGACCGGCGCGACGCGATCAACGGCAGGATCAGGGTGTTATTCATGCGCAAGCCTCCTCCACGGCATTTGTCGGTGGCAGGAGCGGACGCATTTTCCCGTAAGCAGGCGAGCCGACGGTCCAGGCGACGGGACTTAGGCGCGACGGAGCGCGGAACGGGGGGATGCAGTTCAAGACTCGCATGACGCAACACAACTCAGTACCAGATGAACAGTGTCTATCAGAGAAGTCTCACATCCCGCTTAAACCAAACGCTCAAGTTGCACGCGGGAGAGTAAGGCTCGCTTTACCATAATGCGCCAATGCAAAGACCCTTCCTGGTGGCGGAAGGGTCGGAAAAGGTGGTAACGGGGACGGAAACGTCAGTGGCCCGCGCTTGCTGCGGGCGCTTCGACCGCGACGCCTTCGACGATCTTGACGGGCGTGTTGGCGACCGTCGGCGTGCCCTCGCTCGAGGCGCGGACGTCTTCCTTGGAGAGATAGTCGAGCTGCTCGACCAGGACTTCCTCGATCATCGCGTCGCCGAGACGCTTGTTCAAGTCTTCCTTGACCGTGGTCCGGAAGGCCTCGACGTCGAAGGCGGAGATATTGGCGATATCGACCATGCGATTGCCGACGAGAAGCGTGAACAACTCGTCGGTCATCATCTCCGTCATCGGCAGTTCGACATCCTTGATCTTCTCCTTGTCCATCATAAAGGAGATACGGCCGAGGAAGTAGCCCTTCACCTTGCCGTCGGCAATCAACGGTATGGTGACGGACTCGCCGCGAACCAGCTGGAGCTGCGCCTTGCGCGCCTCCTCCTCGCTGACCTCGACAGGGGCCGTCGCCATGTAGACCGCGACATAGACGGAACCGAGCGTCACGAGGCAAACCCAGACGCCGGCGATCAGGAGCTTGACCATCAGGACTCGCAGTAGAGGAATTGTTCCTGGGAATAGGTGCCGTCGGCGTCGGCCTGCTGCATCGCATTCTTCAGCAGGTCGGCCACGGCGCGAACCGCCGAGAGATGCGCCTCGACGCGCCGCGCGTTGAGCGCCAGCTTCTTCTTGAGCTCGTGCATCTGCTCGATATAGCCGGCGGCAAGTTCCTTGGTGTCGGTGTCGCGGAACAGCATCGTCAACTCATAGAGGCAACGGCTCTTGTGAGCGTTTGAAACCTTGAGATCGAATTCCGCATCGCGGCCGATCCGCTGGTTCTCGTCGTCGATGATCCGCTCAAGCCGACCGAGAACCGTCTTTATACGATAGTCGCTGGAAATGATTTCCATGATTGCTGCCACCCCGAAGCTTAAATGTCTTTATTGTCTACAGGCGACAGACCGAGGGTCTGCCGTTCGATCTCGGTGATCATGCTGATGGCGCGATTGCGGTCGTCCTCGTTTGTGGTCGGATTGACCATCGCCTCGCGACGCTTCAACGCCAGCATGTCGGAATACATCTGCTCGGCGATGCCAATGCCGCCGCGCTCGGAAATGACCTCGCCGATCTGTTCGGCCATCATGCTCTTCCAGATCTCGCCGGCATTGCCCTTGCCGTAAACGGACTCGGTATCCTCCGGCATCATCTCCTTAACGAAGGTGTTGAGCACGACGGATTCGAACTGCTTATAGACCTTGGGAATCTCCGAGGTGCTGGTACGCTGCACATTGCCGAGGCCGGCCTTAGAGGCCGCGTCATTGAGAATGCCGACGGCCGTTTCAAAACCGGCGCCCTTTTCGGCGAGGCTGGTGGCGGCAAAAGCCGCACGGTTGGCCTGGAGCTTCTCCTGGGCAGCAGCGACTTCCAGCGGATTGGCGGCACGCACCACATCAAGAACGAGATCGCTCGGAGGGGAGATAGCCACTTACATGATCCTCTTTTGATTGAATGCGAGGACTATGGCTCCCGAAGCTTGTCGGAGGCTGGCGTGGCAAAGCGCATGTCGACGACGTCGTAGACGGCCTCGTCCTCCTTTTCGCGCTGCTCGGCGAGACGGGCTTCCTTCATATTGTCTTCCAGCCGGTCTGCCTTGGCGCCTTCCCGCAAGACACGGGTCTCCTGAACCTGCTGGAGGCCGGCGAGTTGCTTTTCGGCGGTTGCCAGCCTGTCGAACCGGTCGGCGTAGCTCTGCGCGAACAGGCGGTGCACGGGATCGAGCGAGCCGATCGCATCCATGACCACATCCATCGCCTCGCCCACCTCGACGCGCTGACGGGCGGTGGCGGCGAGATCGCTTTCGGCCATGCGCTCGATATGGCGTTGGACCGTCACAAGGCGCTTCAGCTTGTCTGACTTGCTCTTTTCGGCCATCGCGTCAGCCCATGAAGATCGCAGCGAAGCCGTCGGCAAACTGCCTGAGGAGCGCGGCGATCGAGAGGTAAAGGAGGAAGATGCCCCCGATCAGCAGATAGGGGGTGGAGACGAAGTAGAGCGGTATCTGCGGCGCCAGCTTGTTCACGAGACCCACGGCGACGTTGAACATCAGGCCGAAGACGAGAAACGGGCTGGCGAGCCGCAGCATGATCATGAAGACCTCGGACAGCGTATCGGTCATGGTGATCAGCAGCCGCTGGGGATCGGGAAAGCCGCCGAGCGGCATGGCGGTGTAGGAATCGATCAGCGCCTTGAAGACGATATGATGGAAATCCAGGACGAAGAGGACCATCAGACCGGCAAAGGTGATCGTGTTCGTCAGCGGGTTTTCGGCCGAGTCTTCGACGATGTCGGCACCGCCGGGCGCCGAAAAGCCGATCGACATCGCCAGAATCGAGCCGGTGAACTGCAAACCGAGCGTATAGAGCCGGGCGATCAGACCGTACATCACGCCGATCATCAGTTCGCCGAAGACGAGTTTCATGTAGACGGTCGGATCGCCGCCCGTGACACGGGGATAGATGGAATCCCAGAGCACGGGCAGGACCGCGAGCGAAACGGTGAAGGCAACGAAGAAGCGGATCTGCATCGGCAACCTGGCGGAGGAGAAACCCGGCAAAGCCATCATGCATCCGCCGATCCGGCAGAAGGCGATGAACAGGGCCAGAACCGTCCCCTCGGGGTCGCTTATCATGAAATGGAGCCTAGAATCTTTATCTCGATGCCCTTGGCCAGTTCGACATGCGACAGGACCGGAAGGGTCGCGAACAACCGCTCGATGATCATGCGCACATAGGAGCGCGTTTCCGGCGACGTGACAAGCACGAAGGGCAGTCCGCGGTCCATGAATTCACGGATAACCTTGCTTGCCTGCTCGGAAAACTCCTCAAGCGCCCGCGGGTCGATGTCGAATTCGACGATTTCGCCCTTCGGATCGCGCTTCAGCGCCTGGTGGAAGACGAGATCCCACTTGGGGCCGAGTCGCAGAACGCGCAGGACGCCGTTGTCGGTCAGGTCGCCGCAGAGCTGCTGGGCCATGCGGACGCGGACGTGCTCGACGATCTGCTCGGTCTTGCGGACATGGGGTGCGAGTTCGGCGACGGCTTCGAGAATGAGATGAAGGTTGCGGATCGAGACACGTTCGGCAAGCAGCAGCTTCAGCACCGCCTGCAGGCCGGAATAGGACATGTGCGACGAGCATATCTCGTCGGCAAGCTTCTTGTATTCCGGGTCGAGACGATCGATGAGGATTTTCACGTCCTTGTAGGAGAGAAGCTGCGGCAGGTTGTTGCGGATGACCTCGCTCAGGTGCGTCAGCACGACCGATACGTTGTCGATCGGGTGGAAGCCTTCGCGCTTCAGGTCCTCGGTGAAGGTTTCGAGGATCGAAACGGCCGGCATGCCGAAGGCGGGCTCGCGGATCTCGTCGCCCGGCACGCTCGGCTTGCGGCCGGACCCGGTGACCACAAGAACCTCGCCGACGCGCAGCGCATTGGAAGCGACGGTCGTGCCGTGGATGCGGATCTGGTAGCTCTTCTCGGGTATCGCGATGTCGTCGGACACCTTGATCTCCGGGACCACGAAGCCGTACTGGCTGGCGAACTTCTTGCGCATCTTGCCGACGCGGAAAGCGAGTTCCTGGTGGGCACCGAGCAGGCGGGTGGAGACCAGCTTGCCGAGAGCAAGCTCGATCTCGGCGGTCTTGAGGACAGACTTGACGGATTCCTTCTCGGCTTCCTTCGTCTGCTGGACCTTCTTTTCCTCCTGCTCCCGCTTCAGCTTGTTTTCCGCTTCCAGCTGGCGCGGAATGAACCACGCGCCGAAGGCCATGACGCCACCAAGTGCCGTGAACGGGATGAGCGGCAGACCCGGCACAAGGGCGAGAAGCCCCATAAGGAGAGCGGCGACCATAAGGGCGCGCGGATAGCCGGACAGCTGATTGACGACGGCCTGGTCGGTCGACCCCGGCGTGCCGCCGCGTGAGACCAGAAGGCCGGCGGCGAGCGAGACGATGAGGGCCGGAACCTGGGAGACGATACCGTCGCCGACGGAGAGCTTGACGAAGACATCCGCTGCTTCGCCGATATCCATTCCATGGCGGAAATAGCCGATGACGATACCGCCGAAGACGTTGATGGCGGTGATGATCAGGCCTGCGATCGCATCGCCGCGCACGAACTTGGACGCACCGTCCATGGCGCCGAAGAAGGAGCTTTCCTGCTCCAGTTCGCGCCGGCGGTGCTGCGCTTCCTTTTCGTCGATGATGCCGGCGGAGAGGTCGGCGTCGATCGACATCTGCTTGCCGGGAATGGCATCGAGGGTGAAGCGGGCCCCGACTTCCGCGATACGGGTGGCGCCCTTGGTGATAACGATGAAGTTCACCGTGATCAGGATCATGAAGACGATCAGACCGATCACGAAATCGCCGGACATCACGAGGCTGGAGAAGCCGGCGATGACGCCGCCGGCGGCACCATGGCCCTCGTGGCCGTGGGTGAGGATCACGCGGGTCGTCGCGATGTTGAGCGACAGGCGGATCATGGTGGCAATCAGAAGAATGGTCGGGAAGGACGAGAAGTCGAGCGGCCGCTGGATCCAGAGTGCGACCATGAGGATCAGCACCGAGAAGGCGATCGAGAATGCCAAGCCCATGTCGATGAGGAAGGGCGGGATCGGCAGGAACAGGATGCAGAGGATAACGACGATACCGAGGGCAAAGCCGATGTCTCGGCCCTGGGGACTGGCCTTCGGTATTACGAGTGCGGGTGTCTGCGCCATTGTGCTTCCGTCTCTTCATGAGAAGGCGGGCGGCGGACACATTCCGCGACCCGTTCGGGACCAGCAATACTGGCCGAAGCTTGCGCGAGGGTGGCAGAGCGGTCGCGAAGACCGCCCGGTCAGAAGCCGGATTGGGCTCGCGAGAAGACCAGATTGGCGAACAGTGCGATCTGCTGGCCGACGAAAGGCGCGGAAATGCCGATCGCGATGAAGACGGCCACGATCTTCGGCACGAAGGTCAGCGTCATTTCCTGGATCTGGGTCAGCGCCTGAACGAGCGCGATTGTCACACCGACGACCATGGCGGCGAGAACAGCAGGACCGGCGGCGACGAGCACGGTCCAGACGGCGGCCTGCATGATATCAAGAGCATCTGCCTCATTCATTGCGGCAGCTCCTTTGGCACTGGTTCACGAATCAGCGCCGGGAGGCGCTGATAATGTCGTATCACCGCCTCACGTATCGGTCGAGCTGTCCGTATCGTCGGTTTCCGTCGGCAACGGCTTACCTACGGTGACACCGACCGTCAGCGGGATTTCCTCGCCGTCGGTGGTGTAGGCTACGATAGCGTCGCTGAAGACCTTGACGGATTCGATGATGCCACTCTGGCTTCCGTCGGCGTTCGTTATGGTCTTGCCGATGAAGTCCGCAGCGTTGGTGAGCGCCGAGCCGGCGATCAGGCTTTCCAGATGCTGGTTGGTCTGGATCGTCTGTTCGACCTGCGAGAAGGTGGCGAGCTGGGCGACCTGCTCGCTGGCGTCCATCGGATCGGTCGGATCCTGATTCTTCATCTGGGCGATGAGAAGCTGCAGGAAAGAGTCGTAGTTCAGCGACGCCGCCGAGGACGCGCTGGACGAGGCCGTCGAATTGGCGACCGAACTGTATGCCGTTACGCCGTCTACCGCCATGGTGCAATCTCCTTGCGGATGTGTTCTATGGTGGCCGGAGCCATTTCCTGGTTGTTCAGGATGCGATCCTCGATCGGGTAGAGCGCCCGGATGGCCTTCAGCGCGTCGAAGGCGCGGCCGGAGGCAACCATTCCGTCGACCCGCTTCAGCTCTGCGAGGATTTCCTCGTTCTCGAAGCAGGACAGCAACATGATGATCGACTTGCGGAACATGGCGAGCGACTGCTCGCGGCCTTCCGGATTGATCAACATCATCTGTGCGATGAAATAGAGCTGCCTCAAGGGTGTGGTCGCGTCTTCCGGCTGGAGAACGTGGTTCTCCAGGAGGAAGGTAACGTCGTTGAGGAATTCCAGAGCCACTTTGCGGTCGACGCGCAAGACCGCTCCGTTGATGAAAATCCGTTCGCCCGACTTGAGCGAGATGCGCAAAGTGCTCTTCATTTCAATCCATCCCTGATGATGGTGGTGACGTCGATAATGCCTTGGTAGTTGCTGGACTGCCGTTTCCTGATCCGGTCGCATTCCTTGAGGATCCAGATCGCGATCGAGATAAGATTTGCCCGCAGCTCCGCTTCCAGCTGATTGTCCGGCTGTTTCAGATCCTCGATGAAACGAATCCACACACGCCGGGTATAAAAGAGAGCCTCGATGGCGGCACGCGAGTAGGTCTGTTCGTCGCGCGCGGCTGCCAGAAGCTCAATCGATCTGGTCAGCGCCTGTCGCTCGCGATCTTTCGCGTCGGCGACCCCGTCCTCCATGATCTCTGCATATGAGAACTGATACATCTAGAGGTCCTTCATCTTCATTTCTCACCTTTGCTCATCAAAGGTAGTTGACCAGGCTTAGCTGCTGTATCTTCGATGTCAGCGTGTATGACGCCTCGACGAGAGACAGCAGGTTGTTCACTCGGGTGGAGGCTTCGTACACATCGACTTCGACCATCGAGGTGAAATTCGTCTCGATGATATCCTGCTGGATCTCCAGCGATGCGTTCGCCTTCTCCAGTCGCTCCTGCGACAGACCAAGCTGCGTTCGCTGCGCATCGACACCCGAAATCGTCTGTCCCGTATAGTCTACAGCCTTTTCGGTGACGACGTTGAGAACCTCTGCGTCAAGGTTAAGGGTCAGCAAACCCATGGACAGCACGGAGGCGAGCGCGAAATCGCGCATGCCCTCGCTGTTGACCGATGTCGAGGTCGCAATCGTTTCGGTGGTGCTGACGCGCGACATCATCACGTCGTCGGATGCCGTCGACCAATTGCCCCATCCCGGCACAGCGCCGGCGGCAAACATCGGCTCGACCGTATTGGTGATGAAGTCTTCCATCTGGGTCGGCGTGATGGTGGCCGTCAGCGGATCGTCCGAGTTGAAACCGAACTCGCCGAAGAAGGCCGTCTCGAAATCGGCCATGAAGACGCTGGAATCGACCAGCGGCTTCACGTCGGTGTTGATGCCGGAGAAGAGGTATTCGCCGGATACCGACATGTTGGCCATGGAGATAAAGTTGTCGAAGGCGTCCGATGCCGTCTTGCGCGCAACCTCCAGGTTGTTCGCGTCCGTCGTGCCGCTGACAACCACAAGGCCGTTCATCATGCTCTGTGCCGAGGTCGCCATCTGATTCATGGCTTCCTGCGCCGATTCCAGGCGCTGCTTGGCGATTGCGTTGGTCTCCAGCAGAGACTGAAGGCGCATGCTTTCGCGCGACAGATCGAGCGACATGGAGGTTCGCGAGCCCAGTTCGGCGCCGACGTCGTAGTACTTGCCCGTCGTCGCTTCCTGCTGGCTCTTCAGCAATTCGTTCTGCGCCTGCATGATGGTCAGGCGCATGGCATTTTGAATGGAAAGGCTGGATACCGTTGACGTCTTCATGACTTACCCCGCGGCCGCTATCAGCGCCTGTAGCATCTCGTCCACGGTCGAGAGCAGCTTCGACGCCGCCTTGTAGGACTGCTCGACATCGAGCAGCAGAGACAATTCCTCATCGAGGCTCACACCGGTTTCGCTGGTATAGGCCTCTTCGGCCCGCAGCAGCATTGCGGTTTTCTTTTCCGCACCGGAGGAGGCATTCGAACGATACTGTTCCAGCCAGCCAACGGAATTGGTGGAGAATTCGAGAAGGCTGGTGTTGTCGTCGAGCTGGGTCGCCGGGTCGAACACCATATCGCCGGTCATATTGTCGAGGAACGACGACAGCAGATCGGTGAAGCCGCTCAGATCGTCCGGGTTCTGGTCGTACACCATACCGTCGCGCAACAGCATCGGGTCGCCGCCGGCCGATTGCTGCACAAGCGGGTTGACCGCAATGAGGGCAGCAAGGCCTGGTTCGATCGTGCCCGTGGTCAGCGTCGTGCCGGTCGGCCAGGTAAACAGACCGGGCATGTCCGGACCTATGGTGGCCGGATCGGTTTCCGCGAAGGCCGTGATGAGGCCTCGGGCCACCTCATCGAGCTGGCTCTGGAATACCGGGGCGATCTCATCGCGAATCTGCAGGGAGGCCGCGATGGAACCTCGCGCTGTCGTGTCGCCGCCGACGCCGAGATTGACCGGAATACCGTCAATGTAGACGGAGTTGCCGACCACATTTGCGTCGTAGTTCATCGTCGGAGCGAACGACACGGTGCGCGGTATCGTTTCGTAGAGCGCCGTTCCGTCCGCCGTGTAGAGGACGATATCGTTGTTGTCGCGGGTCTGGACTGTTACGCCGACGAGCTTCGAGATGTCCTTCACGATCGCATCGCGCTGATCCAACGCGTCATTCGGATCGTCCCCGGTCGCCGTGGCCTGGACGATAATGCGGTTGACCTTGTCGAGGCTGGTCAAAAGGTCGTTGAGCTCGCCGACCGCCGTCGAAATATCCTTGTCGGCCTGTGCACGAATCTGCTGGACCGAGTTCGACGCATTGTTCAGCGAATTGACGACATCGACCGCCGAGGAGACCGTCGTCTGCGCGAGAGACAGTTCGCCGGGTTTGGCGGCGAACTGTTCAAGGCTGTTGTAGAATTCGGCGAGATAAGTGGAGGGTGCCAGCTCATAGTCGTTGCCGCCGAGGATCGACTGCAACTGCTCCAGTCCATCCAGCAGGACGTCCTGGCCGGAGCTCTCGGAGCTCGCGAGGAACATCTGCCGCTGCAGGACGTCCTGTTCGGCGCGATTGGTAGCTACCACCGTCGCGCCTTCCAGGGTCGTCATGACGACCGTCGAACGCTTCACATAGTTTTCATTGCCCGCATTGGCAATATTCTTGGAAATCACAGCCGACGTTTCGCCGGAGTTCGTGAATACGCTTTTTGCCGAATGAAGTGCAGATGTGAGCGTCATAGGATCATCCTAAGGCTTGGCTTTCGGGCCGGTTTACCGCTTGAGGTTTACGAGCACCTCAAGCAGTTCCGAGCCCGTCTGGAACACTTTCGAGTTCGCGGTGTAACTGCGTTGAGCCTCGATCATCGCGGTCAGTTCTTCCGCGATGTCCACGTTCGAATCTTCCAGCGCGCCCGACAGAACGGAGCCGAAGCCGGAGTTCTGGGCGTAGCCGAGGACGACGACGCCGGAGGTGTTGCTCTGAGTGTAGAGGTTGCCGGCCACCGGGTTGAGGTTGTCCGGCGACTGCACGGTCGCAAGCGCGACGCGATAACGGGGCACGAGCTTACCGTTGGTGTAGAGAACGGACACGACGCCGTCGGCGCTGACTTCGTAGCCCTTGACGGTGGCCGCCTCGTTGCCGTCGATGTTGGCCTTGACCGACCAGTCCGCGTTGAGCTGCGTGGTGCCGGTGATATCGAGCGTGATCGGCGGCAGTTCGGCGCCGTCGAGAATGGTGTCGTCGAGCAAAGTGGTGGTCAGCGAGGTCGGCGATGGCGGCACGACGAGCTGGCCGTCGACATCGAAGGTCAGCGTCGTCGCAGCAAGCGCCGAGACCGGGGTGCCGTTGTCGTCATAGCTTGCCGAAACTTCCCATTCGTTGACCGCGGTCTTTTCGTAGGTGAAGGTCAGCAGACGTGTGTTGCCTTGGCTGTCGATCGCGACGACCGAGGTGGTCTTGGTGTCGCCGATTGCCGCGCTCGAGGGAACGTTGACCAGCAGCGTGCCGGTTTCGGACGCCTTGGCCTCGATCGCAGCCGAGGCCAGGTTAATCGGCTCGAGACCGTCGAATCCGTTGACAACGATGGTCGGATCCTCGGTCGAGGAATACTGGTAACCCATCAGGGTGTAGCCAGCCGCGTTCTGCAGCGTGCCGTCGTCCATCGGGACGAAGGAGCCGGCGCGGGTCATATAGTTGGTACCATCGGCACCCGTGACGATGAAGAAACCGCTGCCGTTGATGGCAAGGTCCGTCTTCGAGGTCGTGTAGGAGAACGTGCCCTGGTCGGAAATGTTGTAGCGCACGACGCTGTTGACGCCGCCGGAATTGTAGGCGCCGGCCGTCGACGGCAGGATCATGGACGAGAACTGGATGTCGGCCCGCTTGTACCCGACGGTGCTGGAGTTGGCGATGTTCTCACCAACCGTTCCGAGACGATTTGCCTGGGCATTCATCCCGGACACGCCGGTACGCATGGTTCCGTAAAGGCTCATAGTAAGTCCTCACTCAAGATGTCTTAGGGAGAGATTATGAAATGGGCCTTGCGTGAAGCTGTCTGAAAAGTGGCGGCTCGATCTTTTCCGTCTTGCGGATATCGGCCGCCCCAGGCCCACTGGAACAGATCAGTTCCAGTCGATGCAGTAACCGAGGAAACGCTTGGAATCGATGGGATCGAAACCGAGCTTCTTGCGCAGCTTCTTGCGCAGCTTGCTGATGTGGCTTTCAACGACGTTTTCCTCGACCTCGTCGTCGAAGAGGCCGTAGATCGCGTTGAAGATCTGGGACTTGGATACGCGGCGACCGCGGTTCTGGACCAAATATTCGAGGATGCGGCGCTCGCGGCGCGGCAGCGGGAAGATTTCGCCAGAGATTTCCGGATCGCGGCCGTCCGCGAAGACACGAATCGGTCCGATCTCGGAGAAATTGGTGATCGCTTTCAGGCGGCGACGGATCGCCGCCGCACGGGCCATGATTTCGCGAGGATGGACCGGCTTGCGCACCACGTCGTCCACGCCACAATCGAAAAGAGCCAGCGTCGCCTCCAATGAGGGCTGGTCGCTAACCGCGATGACCGGAGCTGTCGTCCGGTCGCGTATCGCTCTGGGAAGTTCCAGGGTACGATCACCCTGGCCCAACAGGAAAGCCTCGACAGCCGCGATATCAGAATCGGCCGCCGAGTTCACCCATTCGCCAAACTCCGCCGGGTCGAACCCAGTCGAAGGAATGCCTTCACGTCCAAAAAGGGAAGTATACCCATCTTTCACGAGCTCTCGCTCATCAACCACTACGATCATTCGTCCGCCTCCGAATCAGTGTGGTGCCTCGATGAACAATGGGTACGAATCGGGCGAATCGCGGACAAGGGTAGAAAGTTAATGATGGGTATTAACAATTGCTTAACTTTTGTGTGCCGATTTGGTCTATATATAGTGGCTAGGCGCCTTTTGGCACACAATTTTCAAGTGGAAAAATTAACACTTTCCTAAAATAGGCTTGCGCGGCAATTTTCGTCCGCATTCCTGCCTTAATCGCCCAGATTCCGCTCTGATTAGCGAATGCAAGTTTTGGTTGTCATGGATCGCAGAAGTTTTTGGCGTTCGGCGTCCATTTTCCGTATCCCGTCGCGACCAGATTTGAGATCACGCGGCACACATAACGCTTCTGCGCGGGATCGTTGTTCGGGCCTGCGTGGTATCTGGCCACCGCCATGGTCCAGGTTTCATGGCGCTGGTGGAGGTTGGTCAGAAACTTCGCTGCGTATTCGACATTGCGTCGCGGTTCGAACATCGCATCGACGGATGGGAAATTCTCGCCATGGAAATGATGATTGATCTGCATACAGCCGACGTCGATGAGCTTCGCGCCACTGCGTCTGGCCTGGCGAAACGCCTCCAATGCCTCCTCGCGGCTCGACAGAAACACGGCCTTGCCCTCGATGTTCATAGCGTAAGGCTGGAGTGACCCCTTGCGTCCCGTCTCCGTCAGGCCGACCGAATAAAGAATGCCTTCCGGTATGCCGTACCGGGCCGCGGCGCCCCGTATCTCGCGCTCGCAAGCTCCCGACGCGGCGGATGCGTGGCTGTCAGAGATAGACGCCCCCAGCCCGATTATTGCCGTTATCAGCAACAGTGCGCGCCGCGGATATGTCTTCATTGCCGGAACCCTGATTATCGAAACTGCTGGAAAACGACTGCGAACGATCGCCACCGCCGCCATTGGACGAGGCTTGCTGGCGGCCGTCGCCCTGTGGCGCCTGTCCGGACGACTGCTGGCCGTTCTGCTGGCTCGTATCGCTCGAGCTCCGGTCGGTGCTGGCAATCGAGATCTGGATGCTGTCGACCGCATAACCCTGCGCTCTCAGGGTCTTCATGATCTCGTTGTTGTCTTCATTGAGTTTGCGATATGCCGCTCCGTTTTCGACCGTCAGATGGACGCTCAGCGTCTCACCGTGCAGTCGAAGGGTGGCGGTCACATTTCCAAGCTCGATGGGGCTCATCTGGATCTTGAGCGTGTTCATGACCTTGCCGGCAGCCGCATGCGTTCCAACGCCAGTCAAATCAGACCCTGCCTGCAAGGCGCTGACCCAGTCACGATCACCACTCATCGCCGCGGCTATATTGGCCGCATTGCTCGTGGAAACCGGAGCGATATAGCGGCGGGATTCGAGAACCGCGACTGTTGGCGTGCTGTCAGCATTGCCCGATGTGCCGGCGTCCGCCGACGCCTCGGCGGTCTGTAGGATCAGCGGCTGCCCCTTGCCATCGGCCCTTACCGCCCGGAAAGAAGCGCCCCCATCATCGCGCATATCCGCCGTGTCTTCCGCGGACTGCCCGTCGGCGAGCAGAGCCGCGACGTCGATATCATCGTCGTTGCCCTTCTCCGCCGCATCAACCGATGCAGTCCTGGAGGCTTCGCCGTCCTGGGATCGGGTCTTGCCCGTGTTCGACTTGACGCCGGCATTTGCCTGTCCTGCCACCTCGCCGGCAGCGGCGAGCAGGCTGAAGACCTCCTCAAGAGGATTTGCGGTCGCGCCGGCCTGGGCAGCATCGACATTCAGCTCATCCGTGGCGGGCGACTGCGCCTTGTCTGTCGTCAGATCATCGCCGGACGCGACATCCTCGAGAGCGTCCTTCGCGGTCTTTCGCACCGCAGCCTTGTCGGTCTTCGACTTCGCCTCGCCGGTCTTCTCGTCCTGTCCGACGCGACTATCATCGGACGCGTGGCGGTTATGTCTCCCATGCTGGCCAGATGCTTCCATGCCACGGATCGCAGCGGCGGCGCGGAGATCGATGATCGGCTTGCGGGACGACTGCGTGCCTTCCTGTCCATCGGCCTGTGTCGTACCGGTAGCAGCAGCGTCGGCATCGCCGCCGGGAGTTTGGCGAGAGGAGTTTTGATCCTGTTGTTCTGCACCGGAAAGCGCGTGGGAGAACCCCGGCTCGGCCGACTTCCCGGTCTTGCCTGACGCGTAAGACGCGCCGTCATTGGCATGAACCTTGGGCGCAATGCTGGGGTCAATCATGGGACGACGCTTTCCTGATCCAGCAAGCTGTCGATTTCATCGAGCTTGCTTCTGCCTTTTTCGACAAATGATGTGAATTCAGGATCATCCTGCGGTGGCGTCGCGCCGTCCGCGGTCTGGACCGGCTCTGCCGCGGGAGGTTCGGCCGCGGCCTGTTCGCCGCCGTCCGTCGCTTTGGTTTCGCCATCTCCCGGTATGGTGATAAGTGTTTCAGCTTGCGTGAAACTGTCCGGATCGGGTGCCCGCAGGACCTCGCGTCCGACAGCCTCGGCGGCCGACTTCAGGACGCGATCGGACTCCGTCAGCATCGAATCGGGAATCTGCGAGATCCGCTCGACGACGGCGCCAACCTCCGATGTCGGCAGGTCTGCAAGCCCACCGTAGAGGTCTGCGAGCGCGCCTAGCGGGTCGCTCTCCTGGCCGCTGAGCTTCTTCGCCTCGACGGCCGCGCTGCGGGCAAGATCGTTTTTGCCGACGATCGCGGCCTGCCGGGCGATACGCAGGTAGATTTCCCGCCGACGGTCGGCATCCAGGAGATCGAGTGTCGCCAGCAGGTCGTCGCGATTCAACTGCTCATAGTAATCCACGCTGAGCTTTACGAAGAGATCGGCGAACTGGCTGGCATAGGGCGAGTGCAGAAAGCGGCGGGCGTAGCGCGTCGCGTAGGAAAATGCCTTGTCGACCATCTTCGCATCAGTGGCGACCGATATGGAACGGCGAAGGGCCGCTTCCTCAACGATCGTACCGGGTGCGGTGAGGCGGGCAAGATCATAGAACTTCAGCGCGGCCGCCGGATCCTGGGTGATCGTGACATTGCCGGCGACGAGGGCAAGATAAGGCGCAATCTTCGTGTCGCGATATTCCGGCACCATCGCTGCCAGGCTTTTGGCGATCAACGTTCCCTTACCGCCCAGATACTTGCGGAGGGCGTCGCTGACACGGCTGTCGAAATTGCCGTTGACGTCACGAGCCACGAGATACTCAAGCGTCTCGGGATTGCCGCCGCTCATCGCGTAGATCAGTGCCGCGTCGACGTTCCGCACGTCGTCGAACACCGTGGAATCGGCCGTCCGTAGCCGCTTGTCGATGGTCTCCAGCATAAAACGCTGCATCTCGGACGCGGAGTGATCGCCGAGCACGACGCTGTCCTGGACGAATTGCAGCGAACGCAGCATCTTGTAGGGAGGCAGGGTCTCGGCATCCTGCGCCACGACCGGCGCCGGCAGGCTTGCGGCCAGCGCCAGGAGGCAACAGGAAAGCCTCAGGATGCGACCTCCCAACATGATCAGCCTTGCTCCGCCTCGATCAGGATTTCGATGCGGCGGTTGGCATCGGCCAGCGGATCGTCCGGCACGAGAAGACGACGATCGGCATAGCCGGTGACCTGCTCGACGCGACCTTCGGTGAGGCCACCACGCACCAGCATGTAATAGGCGCTGTGGGCGCGGGCCATCGAGAGGCGCCAGTTGTCGTTTTCCGTGCCCTTGAATTGGCGACCATCCGTATGCCCGCGGATGACGATACGTCCCTGCTGTTGCTCCAGGAGCTTGCCGATGCGTTCCATGGCCAGCACCATCTCCTTGCGGGGGACGGCCGAGCCGACATTGAACATCGCGCTGTCGGACTGGTCGGAAATGCTTACGAGGATGCCGCCTTCGGCCGGCGTGACGATCAGGCCTTCGGCGAGTTTGCCGGCAACACCACCGATTTCCTTCTCGATCTGTGCCTTCAACTGGTCGGCCGCGGCAACCTGCCGTTCGAACGCCTGCTTCTCGGCGAGATCCGTTGCATCCTCGCTGCTCAGCGCGGTGTCGACATTCGTCTTGCCGTCGTTGGTCTCGGTGACCTCGGAAGGCTGCTCGACCGGCTGTTCGGCTGGCTGCGCTTCTGGCTTGACGACCTGAAGTTCGCGGGGCTTGTCCTTTGGCAGCATGGCGACCTGCGGCTGCGCTGCCAGGGGATCCTGCGGGTTGGCGGGATCGGTCTGGCCGGCCTGCGGCGCTGTTGAGGGCACCGGACCGGGCTCGCCATCCGACTTCTGCACCTGCTGCGTCCAGAAATCCGGATCGAAGGGATCGCGGTAAGCTTCACCACCGTCGGCTCCGGTGCTGGGGCCGGAATCGGCCGCACCGCCCTCGCCCTTGGCGCTGACATTGGCCTGCTGGCCGACTTCCTGCGCGATCTCGGCCAGGACCGAATAGGGATTTTCGAAGAAGTCCGCCTCGGAATAGTTCTGCTGGTCGCCGGAGCTGGAGGTCTGATCCTCACCTGTGGCGGCGGCCGAACCTTCGGTCTTAGCGTCCGCGTCGACTTCGGAGCGTTCCTGCTTCTGCTCGCCTTCGGCCTGATCAACGGGCTTTTCGATGCCCTTCTTGGTCGGGCTCTCGTCGGACAGCTTGATCGGGTTGAAATAACTCGCGACCGACGCCTTGGTTTCCTCATTGGCGGCGTTGACGAGCCACATGACGAGGAAGAAGGCCATCATCGCGGTCATGAAGTCGGCGTACGCGATCTTCCAGGCACCGCCGTGGTGGCCGTCGTGATCACCGCCGCCGTGGCGCTTGATGATCAGGATTTCGTTCTTGCCGTGGTGGTGGTTCTCGCTGTCGCTCATCCCATCACTTTCCTAAGGCTGGCAGTCCAGGCCGAGATGCGGGTCACGAGCACCGCCTCGCCGATCTCTACCGAGAGATCGAGATCGTCCGCCGGGACATGGCGGAGCGTCTCGGCCGCTTCCGGCAATGCGGTCTTCAATTTCTCGAACAGGGTCTCCGGACCCTTGACGACGATCGTGCCGGCCGAACCGGCGATGATCGCGGCCTGGACCTTGGCTGCGAGTTCGGCGACGGCTTTCGTCGCGATCTCTTCTTCCAGGAAGGGCGCAATACCTCTGGCGACCTCGTCACTGACGGCGGCAGACAGGTCCGCGGCAAGTCGCTTGAGACTGCGGGCGATCGCGTCCGCCCACTTCACATCGCGGTCTTCCTCGATGCGCTTGAGTTCCTCGGCATGCGCGGCCTCGACCTCGACGCGCTCGGCCGTGTAACGGGCGGTCAGTTCGGCGGTCGCAACCTCGTAACCCTCGGCATAGGCCTTGCGGCGCTCTTCCTCGACGTCAACAGGCTCCGGTGCATCGAGCGCGGGGAACGGATCGTCGAGCGTGTCGAAAGCCATGGACAATTCGGGCTCGGGCATCGGTGCCGGCGCGGAGAAATCTTTCAGATAACGCGAGAGGTGCACGCTCATGATCGCCCTCCATGGCGCTGGCGGCAACGGAACTGCGCGACGCTTGCAGCGCCGTGCTTCGGTCTCCAATGGCGGCTTGTCATCATAACAGCTTCGATCCACTCGTGTCGGCCGGCACCGGTCGTCGGCGCGGCGTTCAAACTCCATCGTCCTCGAAGGTTAAGGGACCAAACTTGTGCGAGGGTTAATGACGAGGTTGCCGCCCTACCCCACGGTTGTCGACCGGGGCGGAGCGGCAGGCTTCAGATTACTGCTGGAACAGCATCAGGATTTTCTCGGCGCTGGTATTGGCGATGGAGAGCGCCTGGATGCCGAGCTGCTGCTGGGTCTGCAGCGCCTTGAGCTTGGTCGATTCCTCGTTCATGTCGGCATCGACAAGTCGTCCGACACCTTTGTCGATCACGTCCATGAGGTTGGAGACGAACTGATCCTGCATCTCGATGCGCGTAATGATCGCGCCAAGGGTCGAGGCTGCGTCGGTCAGTTGCTCGAGGAGACTGTCGACCACGCGGATCATGTCGTCGAGCGTGTCGTCGTCGGTCGTGTTGTCGATGGTGATTTCGGTACCGGTGGCGGCTGTGGTGGAGCCAACGTCGAGCAGATAGTATTCACGCGCGGTGCCGGTCGGTGTCGACGTCAGCAGATCCGCGTCAACCGTCATCGTCAGGAGGCCGCGTTCGGCATCCTCGGTGTCGATCAGGACGGAGTTCTCGGTGTCGAAGTCGAGGGTTGTCACCTCGACGCTGCCATCGGCGTTGCGGACGAAGGAGGACACGACCTGCTTTGTGCCCAGCGGCCCGGTATCGGTGTTGTAAAGCCAGTTCTGGCCCGAGAAGGACGCCGACTGGGTGGTCGAGATCAGCTGGTTCTTCAGCTCGTCCATTTCATCGTTGATCTTGCCCTTGTCGACACCCGGCTCGCGCGCGGCCACCAGCTTGGCCTTGATCTCCGTCATCACGTCGATGACGTTGTCGAGCGCGGTGTAGGCGGTATCGACAGTCGCGGCACCGAGGCCAAGGGCGTCCGACACGGTCGAAAGCGAGGCATTGTCGGAGCGCATCGTGGTGGCGATCGACCAATAGGCGGCATTGTCCGCCGCGGTCTCGACGCGGTAACCCGAGGATACGCGGCGCTGCGTCGTCTCGAGACTGCTGTCGATGGCCCGGAGGGTCTGCAGCGCGGCCATGGCCGCCGCATTGGTCAAGATACTTGTCATCTATGAAGCCCTGTTGCGCGTCGAAAAACATCCGGCGCGAAGTCCGGTGCTGACGGGCGGGCATCATGCTGGCCACGCGCAACGCGCGGCTCCCGTCAAACGTTAACAAATCGTTAACGGTCGCATTTAACAAGGCGCAGACGGGCTTGGCAAGGCTGGGAAGGGTAGTATTTGGCTTTCCGGACACACGCCTAAAGCCTCGCGCAAGGCCCGGAAAACGAAAGCCGCGCCCCCGGGAGGGCGCGGCCATTTCAGAGGATGCCTGATCCTTAAGCTGCCGATTAACGGAACAGCGAGAGGATAACTTCCGAAGAGGAGTTCGCGATCGACAGCGACTGGATGGCGAGCTGCTGCTGGGTCTGCAAGGCCTTCAGGCGGGTCGATTCTTCGTTCATGTCAGCGTCGACGAGACGACCAACACCCGAGTCGATCGAGTCCGACAGGCTGTTGACGAACTCGGTCTGCATGTCGATACGCATGCCGATCGAGCCGAGTTCAGCAGCGGCGCTGGTCATCAGCGTCAGGGCGTCGTCGACCATCTGGATCATGCCGTCAAGCTGAGCGGCAGTGGTGTTGTTGTCGATGACCAGGGTGTCGACAGATGTGTTGGTGGTGGTCGGTACCGACGTCAGGTCGACCGCCCACAATGCGGTGGTCGAGTCTTCGAAGGCCACTTCCTGATCGGCGACCGTGGTCTGGTCTACGGCGACAACCCATGTGTCGTCGGCAACCTTGACGTAGTCGGACGTGCCGTCGTTGGCGTAGTTGCCGTCGAAGGTCGATGCGCCGCCGCCCTGTGCGATCACGTAATCCGTGTCAAAAGAGGCAACAGAATAGGAAGAAACAACGCCGGCAACGTTGATGTTGAGGCTAATCGCATTGCCTTCGATCGAGGTGATGTTGTCGAGAATGCCGGTGTCGCCGGCGGTGTCGAACAGAACGGTCTGGGTCGACAGTTCATAATCAACCTTCTTGACCGATACATTGCCGGCATCGTCACGGACGAAGGAGCCGACGACGCTCTTGGTCTGTGTGGATGTTACGTCAGCCTGCAGCCAGTTCTCGCCGGAGAACGAAGCAGCTTCCGAGATCGAGCGGAGCTGATCCTGTAGCTGGGAGATTTCTTCCTGGATCTTGTCCTTGTCGACGCCGTCTTCGGTTGCGGCAACGAGCTTGGCCTTGATTTCCTTTACCACTTCGATCGCCGACTCCATACCGGCGTAAGCGGTGTCGACCTTAGCAGCGCCGAGGCCGAGGGCATCCGACACGGCCGAAAGGGCCATGTTGTCGGAACGCATGGTGGTTGCGATCGACCAGTAGGCGGCGTTGTCCGAAGCCTCGCCGACGCGCAGACCGGAGGAAACGCGAGCCTGCGTTTCTTCCAGGCCGGAAGAAATCGAACGCAGGGTGGAGAGTGCAGCCATAGCCGCGACGTTGGTCAGAATACTCGTCATAATGATGTGCCCCTTGGCGAAATGTTAGACAGGGACATTCCGGATTTTACCGGGAACGGGTGACGTGCATCATGCATGTTAACGCCCCTGTGGCTGGGTTAACCCCCGTTCGATGGGAGGACCGTAGCCGGGCCATGGTTAATCATTTGTGAAGCAAGTTACTGATTTTACTTAATAAAACGTAACTGAAGGTAACCGTTTATTAGTGGATATTTCCGCTTCCTTAACAAACGGACCTCCAGCGATCGCGGCCGTTAACCGGTGGTGCCACGGCGCTTTGGATGGATCTCCTTGTTTTCCGGGCATAAGCCGCCGATCCTGCCCGGACCAACCGTTCCCGCCCGTTAACGATTGCGGATGCATGGCCTTGCGGTTTGTCAGGTCCCGACGGTTAAATTTTTCCCGATTTTTTTTACAGACCGGTCGCGGCAGACGACGCGGGATTTCCAGGGACGGAAGACAAACAAAACTGGCCGCACCGTTGCCGGTGCGGCCAGTTTCCAAAGTTTCGTAGGGTGGCGGGCTATGCGCCCGGCTATCCCGCTTACTGACGGAAGAGCGTCAGGATGTTTTCCGAGGCGGTGTTGGCGATGGAGAGCGACTGGATCGCCAGCTGCTGCTGCGTCTGCAGGGCCTTCAGCCGGGTCGATTCCTCGTTCATATCCGCGTCGACCAGACGGCCGATGCCCGAGTCGATGGAGTCCGTGAGGGACGCGACGAAGTTCTGCTGCATCTCAATTCTCATTCCGATAGAGCCAAGGTCGGCGGTTGCGCTGATCATATCCTCCAGAGCGTCATCGACCATCTGCACCAGCGCATCGATCTGCCCCTCGGTGGTATTGTTGCTGATGCTGAGCGTCGAGACCGACGTCGAGGTCGTACCGGCTGTGGATGTCGTGTCGACCGCCCAAAGGGCCGTCGTCGAATCCTGGAAAGCAACCTCCTGCGTCGGCACCGTCGTCTGGTCGACGGCAAGAACCCAGGTATCGTCCGCGACCTTGACATAGTCGCTGGTGCCGTCGTTGGCGTAGCTGCCGTCGAACGTAGAGGCACCGGCACCCAGGGCAATGACTTCATCGGTCGTGAATGCAGCGACGGTGTAGGCGGAGGTGACGCCACCGATATTGATGCTGAGCGTAACGCTATTGCCTTCGAGCGAGTATTCGGTATCGAGAATGCCGTCGTTACCGCCGGTGTCGAACAGGACTGTTGCGGAGCTCAGCTCGTAATCGATCTTCTTGACCGAGACAGCACCGGTCTCGTCGCGGATAAAGGAGCCGACAACGCTCTTCGTCTCGAAGCCGCCGCTTGCGGCGAGGTCTGCCTGCAGCCAATTCTCGCCGGAGAACGAAGCGCCTTCGGCAATGCTCACCAGTTGGTCCTGCAACTGCGCGATTTCTTCCTGGATCTTGTTCTTGTCGACGCCTTCTTCGGTCGCGGCGACGAGCTTGGCCTTGATTTCTTTCACGACCTCAACGGCCGTTTCCATCCCTGCGTAGGCGGTGTCGATCTTGGCGGCGCCGAGACCGAGGGCGTCTTCGACAGCCGACAGTGCCATGTTGTCGGAGCGCATGGTGGTCGCGATAGACCAGTATGCGGCGTTGTCGGAGGCTGTGCCAACCCGCAGGCCGGACGAGACGCGGGCCTGGGTTTCTTCCATGCTGGCGTCGATCGTGCGGAGAGTCTGGAGAGCGGCCATGGCCGCGACGTTGGTAAGGATGCTGGTCATTTAAATAGTGCCCCTTGATTGGCGATTGGGAAGGGACATTCCGGATGGCACCGGGAACGACGGTCAGCATTCATGCCTGCTAACGTTCTTTTAAGGTGTGTTAACCCGTCGTTTCGATGCTTTGATCTAACTTAAACATGGTTAACAAAAGCTAAACGGCCGTTAACAAAAGTAAACACGCCGCGCCCAAGGGCGCGGCGTGCTCAAAATGCCTGAAATCAGGGTCTGCGGACTTCCGATTAACGGAAGAGCTGCAGGATGACGTCGGTCGACGAGTTGGCGATCGACAGCGACTGGATGGCAAGCTGCTGCTGGGTCTGCAGTGCCTTCAGGCGGGTCGATTCCTCGTTCATGTCGGCGTCGACGAGACGACCAACACCGGCTTCGATCGAGTCGGACAGCTTGCCGAGGAACTCGCTCTGCATGTCGATGCGCATGCTGATCGAGCCGAGGTCGGCCGTCGCGCTGGTCATCAGCGACAGAGCGTCGTCTACCATCTGGATCATACCATCGAGCTGGGCAGCGGTGGTATTGTTGTCGATGGTAAGGGTCGATACGGATGCCGTTGTATTGACTGGAGCCGATGCCAGATCAACAGCCCACAGGGCATTCGTCGAGTCTTCATAGGCGACTTCCTGATCCGTGACGCCTGTCTGATCGACGGCCAGAACCCAGGTGTCATCGGCGACCTTGACGTAGTCGGACGTGCCGTCACTGGCGTAGTTGCCATCGAAGGTCGAGGAGCCAGCGCCGTTGGTGATAACGTCTTCGGTTGTGAAAGCAGCAACCGTGTAGGCCGAGGTCACACCTGCAACGTTGATGTTCAGGGTAACAGCGTCGCCATCGATGGTGGTCGTGGCATCGAGAATGCCGGTGTCGCCGCCGGTGTCGAACAGGACCGAGGTCGTCGACAGTTCATAGTTCACCTTCTGGACGCTGACGCTGCTGTCGGTGCGGACGAAGGAACCGATGACGCTCTTGGTTTCGGTGCCGCCGGCAGCCGTCAGGTCGGTCTGCAGCCAGTTCTCGCCGTTGAACGATGCCGATTCGGCGATCGAGATGAGCTGGTCCTGGAGCTGCGAGATTTCTTCCTGGATCTTGTCCTTGTCGACGCCGTCTTCGGTCGCGGCAACGAGCTTGGCCTTGATTTCCTTTACGACTTCAACAGCCGATTCCATACCGGCATAGGCCGTGTCGACCTTTGCGGCGCCGAGGCCGAGGGCGTCGGAAACGGTGGAAAGCGCCATATTGTCCGAACGCATGGTGGTCGCGATCGACCAATAGGCGGCGTTGTCGGACGCGGTGCCGACGCGCAGGCCGGACGAAACGCGAGCCTGGGTCTTGTCGAGATTCGACGAGATGGAGCGGAGGGTTTCCAGCGCAGCCATTGCTGCGTTGTTGGTCAGAATGCTGGTCATTTAAGTGTCCCTTAAAACGAAATACTGATGGGGACATACCGGACTGAATACTTACCGGTCACAGACCGTCGGCATCATGCCATTTGGTGCCGCCCGCAGCGGCTCCCAGACCGGTCGTGTGAGTTCAAAAATCACAGCCAATTATTGCCAACGCCTTAACAGAACGGGTCCAGAGGGACTCGTCTCGCGTGCATAGTAAACAAGGATTGAATCGATAAGGTTGTCAGGCGAAGGATCGCACCAGGCTTCCGACCATCAGGTTCCAGCCATCGATCAGCACGAAGAACAGGACCTTGAAGGGAAGCGAAATCGATGTCGGCGGTAGCATCATCATACCCATGGCCATGGTGATTGTTGCGACAATCAGGTCGATGACCAGGAACGGCAGGATGACGAGGAAGCCGATCTCGAAGCCGCGGCGGATTTCCGACAGCATGAAGGCAGGGATCAGGACGCGGTAGTCGACACGGCCCTCGGTGATCGTCGTCTGGCCGCGTTCGTTGGCGATATCGACGAAGAGGGCGAGATCCTTGTCGCGGGTATTCGCCTGCATGAAGGTGCGGAACGGCTCGGCGATGCGCTGGATGGCCTCCGCCTCGGTGATCTGATTGTCGAGCAGCGGTTGGGCGCCATCGCTCCAGGCCCGGTCCATGGTAGGCGCCATGACGTAGAAGGTCATGAACAGCGCCAGGCTGACCAGGATCATGTTGGACGGCGTGGTCGCAAGTCCCATGCCGGAGCGCAGGATCGAAAAGGCGATGATGAAGCGCGGAAAGCTCGTCACCATGATCAGGATGCCGGGGGCGACCGAAAGAACGGTCAGCAATCCGAAGGTACGGATAATCCAGGCCGCGACCGAGCCGTCGATCGGCTCGTTGAAGATGTTGGGGAGTTGCTGAGCGTGCGCAAGCTCCGGTACCGCCATCATGACGGCGAAGAGAAATAGGAATCGAATCATTCGATCACGAAGGTCCTGAACATCACCTTCGTTACTCGTCCTTCGGAGCGGAGGTCAACACGCTCCTGGATGTCATCCTTCAAATATTGAAAGCCACGCGGCCCCTCGACCTGCTGGAGGGAGACGGTGCGCAGATAGGCGAGGATATCCTGGTGGATGCTCTCGGCGATAACGACGTCAGGAGCGCCCTTGAACAGCAGAGCAACCTCGAGACGAATCCAGTTTTCGGACGGATAGGCGAGATTGGTAGTGATGGGCTCGAGCTGAACGATACCGTTCGCCTCGGTGGCGACGTGTGGCAGGCCTTCTTCTTCCTTGCCCCCGCCGTGACCTCCCGCCGCCTCGGCAGCTTTCTTCGCCTCGTCCTCGGCGACCTGCACCTTCGGCGCGATCATGCCGCCCACGACCCAGCCGCCACCGGCGCCCAGCAGCGTGAGGATCGCGATGGCCACGATCATCATGACCATCGGAGATGTCTTTTTCTTCTGTTCGGTTTCCTCGGCTTCCATGTCCGGCTTTCCTGGCGTGGCGCTCTGCCCTTGAACCCGCCCTCCTTAGAAGGGCGAGTAGATGTCGACGACCTGCTGGCCGATCGGCGGCTGCTGAACTTCGGTCAGGCGGCCACGGCCGCCGTAGGAGATGCGGGCCTCGGCGATGCGCTCGTAGGAGATCGTGTTGTCGGCATCGACATCCTGCGGCCGAACGATACCGGCGACGTTGAGGATGCGGATTTCGTGGTTGACGCGAACCTCCTGCGAACCGCTGATCAAGAGATTGCCGTTTTCCAGCACACCGGTGACGACGGCCGCGACCAGGAGCGTCAGCTTCTCGGACCGTTCTGTCTTGCCCTTGCCCTTGGAACTCGTATCGGAGTCCGACCCGAGATCGCCGGTGGAGCCGGCATCCGTCGAGAAGCCCAGGAAGTTCTGGACATTGAGGCCCCATTTAAGGCCTGTCGAATTGGTACGGCTGCGATCGGTCGCGTTTTCGAACGAGGCCTTGTCGTTGATCTGAATGTTGACGGTGAGGATGTCGCCGACATTCAGCGCCCGCGCGTCCTTGAAGAGCGCCGACTGACTGTCGCTCCACAGCGAGTAGCCGCGCGCCACCTGCTGGGGCTGCTTAGGGTAGAGTGCCATCTGCGGCGTCTGGCTATAGCGCAGACCGCTGCCGATCGGGCTCATCGCCGGCGCGTTGCCGATTTCCTTGACCGTCTGGCTTTGGCAACCCGCCAGGACTACGAGAGCCAGAACGGCCGGAATACGAGTGTTCATGTCGGGTCCTTCGATGTGGTGGGGTCACCGGCGCTCGACATGATCGAGGCGACCGTGGCGGCCTTTGTCGGCTCCATTTCAGCGAGGATGAGGCTCGACTGACGCGGAGGAAGTTTCATGATGATGGCGGCGGCCAGGATTGCATCGGTTTCCTGGAGCTGCGGCGCGGCGGCGTCCGCCGGCATCTTCTTGTAGATTTCCACCAGCTGGCCCTCGGCCTGCTTCATGAAATCGTTGCGGCGTTTCAGCCAGTCCTCGTATTCGGCTTTCCGCTCCTCAAGCACGGCAATACGGCTGTCGACACCGGCCTGGAGCTGCTCCAGCTCCTGCTTCTGCAGGAGGTAGCGCTGATCGCGGGCCGGATCGGCGATCGATGTGCAGAACTTCTGGATTTCTTCCTGCGTGACCGCATCAAGGACCGACGGCTGCGGCACGGCGGCTTCCTGGGAAACCGCCACGGCCGGAGCCATGGTCCAAGCGACGCCGATAAGCAGACTGGAAACGACGGCATAACCGAGGGGACGGATGGACTTCAGACGATGTGCTGCGATCATTGCAGGACGAGCTCCGCTTGAAGGGCGCCGGCCGACTTGATCCCCTGGAGGATCGCGATGATGCCGTCGGGCTTGACGCCGATATTGTTGAGGCCGGCGACGAGGGTGCGCAGATCCGGCCCCTCGACGATGGCGACGTTGCCGCCTTCCTTCTGGGCGAGAATATCGGTCTGCGGCTGGATCGCCGTCTGGCCGCGCGAGAACGGCTCAGGCTGGATGACTTGCGGGGTTTCCGTGACCTGGACGGTCAGCGTGCCGTAGCTCACCGCAACCTTGGCGACGCGGACATCGGCGCCGATGACGATGGTACCGGTCCGTTCGTTGATGACCACCTTGGCCGGCGTGTCCGTTTCGACAACGAGGTTTTCGATATCGGCCATCAGGCGCGCAAGATCCGCGGTCCTCGGCTTTTCGACGACGACTTCCTGCGAATCGCGCGCCTCTGCGATCGGTGCGCCATAGTTGGCGCGCGCATAGGCGTTGATCGTATCGGCAATGCCTATTGCGGTGGTAAAGTCCGGGTTGCGGAGCTGCAAGACGAGGTTGATGGCGTCCTTGAACTTGGACGGCAGTTCGCGCTCGACGATTGCGCCGTTTGGTACTCGGCCAGCCGTCGTGACACCTTCGGTCACAGATGCTGCCTGACCCTGTGCACTGAAGCCGGAGACGATGATCGACCCTTGCGCGACGGCGTAGATCTGGCCGTCTGCGCCGGACAGCGAGGTCATGATCAGCGTGCCGCCGCGCAGCGAAGTCGCGTCGCCCAGCGAGCTTACCGTTGCGTCGATACGACTGCCAGGGCTCGCAAAAGGCGGCAGGTTGGCCGTGACCATGACGGCGGCGGTGTTCTTGGCATTCGACTGGCCGCCCTGGGTCGAGATGCCGAGGTTCTGCAGCATGGCGCGCATGGATTGTTCGGTGAACGGCGAGGCGCGAAGGCTGTCGCCGGTTCCCTGCAGGCCGACGATCAAGCCGTACCCGATCAGCTGGTTGTCGCGGCCGGATTGCAGCGAGGCGATGTCCTTGATGCGCGACGTGCCGCCGGCGGCGCCTGCCGGCAGCGGCGCAAGCCCGAGCGCGAGCGCGAGCGTGTGCAGAAGCACAAGTGCGAAACGGAAGACTCTCATCGTGCAATCACCTGAACAGTACCGTCAGCCATGACCGTGCCTGTGACGATCACACCCGAGTCGAGATTTCTGACCTTGATCACATCGCCTATTGCCGCGTCCTGCAGCGGCGAGCCGGCGGCGGAAATCATCATGTTGCCGATTGCGAAGGTGAGCCGGAGATTTGTGCCGCGCTTGACCGCAAAGGGTTCGCGCAGCGCCGAAACGGGAATCGTGCGGCCGGGCAGAAGCGTGCGCTTCGTCACCATGCCGATGACCTGAGTCATCGAATCGGCATAACCGCCGGCGAGGTTCGGATTGGTGATTTCCACCTCCTCGACCTGTGTCGGCGAAATTTCCTCGCCGGGATAGATGATGGCGGTGGGCACGACGGCATAGCGGACCTGAGCGGTGGCCGTTGCCACCGATCCGAGGAGCAGCATGGCGACAGCGATCAATGCCGCCGCGATCCGTTCATCGATCCATTTGCGGTAAAACGTCATGTTCGACCACCTCCATTGTCTTACTTCAGGTTTTTGCTGACGATCTGGGCCATTTCGTCGGCAGTGGTGATGACCTTCGAATTCATCTCGTAGGCGCGCTGCGCGGAGATGAGGTCGGTGATTTCCTTCACCGCGTCGACGTTGGACGCTTCGAGATAGCCCTGCTTGATGTAGCCGAAGCCCGGATCTTCCGGCGCCGCGACGATCGGCTCGCCCGATGCGGCGGTCTCAGCGAACAGGTTGTCGCCGAGCGGCTTGAGGCCGGCCTCGTTGACGAAGTTGGCGATCGTGAGCTGGCCGAGTTCGGTGAAGTCGGTATCGTTACCCAGGCGAGCCGATACCGTGCCGGTACGGCTGATGGATATCTCGCTCGCGTCATCGGGGACGATGATGCCGGGGACGACCGCATAACCGTCGATCGTCACAAGCTGGCCGTCCGGCCCCTTGTTGAAGGCGCCGGCACGGCTGTAGAGCGTCGTGCCGTCGGGCGACTGGATCTGGAACCAACCGCGACCGATCAGGGCCACATCCAGTTCGTTTGTCGTCTGGGTCAGTTCGCCCTGACTGTGGATGTTTCGGACAGCCGAGGTCTGTACGCCGAGACCGATATTGGCGCCTTCCGGCACGATCGCCTGGTTTGCGCGGTTCGGCACGCCCTGGGCGCGCTCGGTCTGGTAGAGAAGGTCGGCGAACTCGGCACGCGCGCGCTTGTAGCCCGTCGTGTTGATGTTGGCGATGTTGTTGGCGATGACCTCAAGATTGGTCTGCTGGGCGTCCATACCCGTGGCGGCGATAGCAAGCGCTCTCATTTTACGTCCTCAGCTCAGTCAGATCTGCATCTTGGTGATTTCGAGATAGGCGTTCACGATCTTGTCGCGGAACGCGATGGCGGTTTGCAGCGACTGTTCCGCTGCGAGCACGGCGTCAACGACCTCGCGGGTGTTGGCGGTGCCCTTGATACCTTCGAAAGACATGAACTCGGCCTGCTTGACGTTGTTCATGGCGTCCGTCGCCATGTCGCCGAGAACCTGGGCAAAGCTCCCGCCCGTCTGCATTCCAGGCGTGACGGACGGCGTCAGGCTCGTCGTCGTCGACATGTCGTCGGTAATCGAGCCGAGACCACCCGTCAGCGAGAGAGAACTTACGTTCTGAACAGTATCAATCATTGAGAGGCCTTCAGAAGGTTGATGGTCGCGGAGATCAGTTCGCGCGTCTGCTTGACGGTCTGGAGATTGGCTTCGAAGTTGCGATTGGCCTCGCGCATGTCCGCCATCTCGATCAGCATGTTGACGTTCGGCATCTTGACGATGCCACGCTCGTCGGCCGCCGGGCTGCTCGGGTCGTATTCCTCGATGAAGTCGGAGTCGTCGACGCCGAGCTTCTTGACGTCGACCAGTTCGGCACCCGTCAATTTATCAACCTCGGCGCCGAACGTGATCGTCTTGCGCCGATAGGGATCGGCACCTGGCGTGTCGCCGGTCGAACGAGCGTTGGCGATGTTTTCCGAGACGATACGCAGGCGGGTGGACTGGGCCTCCATGCCGCTGCCGGCGATCTTGAGGGACGCTGCCAAAGAATCCATGATCTTACCTCTTTACCGTCATCAACATCATGCGATGGAAGGATGAGACGAGATTGGTGTTGAGTTCGAACTGACGCTTGATCTCGCCGGTCTTGGAGAGTTCTGCCGAGAGGGAGACGGTGTTGCCGGACTCCTGGACGCCGATCTCATTGTTGAGGTCGGCCTCCTCGACATTCACGTCGCCCTTGCTGCCGAGTGCGGCCATGTGGGCGGGATGCGTCCTCGCCATCGCGCTGGTGCTCGTGGAATCGAGAACGGCGCTGAACGGCGTGATCTCCTTCGCGCGATACTTCGGCGTTGCGGCGTTGGCGATGTTGCCGGCAACCACCTCCTGGCGGATGCTCAGCCATTCAGCCTGCCTGGAGGCCAGGGAAAAAAGCTGGATGGGATTCATAGGTTTCTCCAATCGTTCTGGCTGAAACCTAGGCCGTTAATCTTGCGTGGGACTTACCCAGCACGGCGCCGCGATGCGGCGCCTTATCAGTTCTCGTAGATAGCACCGGTGGAGGTGACAATAACCCATTTGCCGTCACGCATTTCGAGCGTCGCGACCTTGCTGTTGTCCGGTAGAACCGATCCGACGCGCACCATGAACATGCCCGAATCGTCCTCGATGAGCGCGCGGCCATTGGCTACGTGAAGCAGCCTGAAACCGCTGCGACCCGGAAATGGTTGGGCGCTCGCCGCCGGGGAATCGACCGCCGTCTTTTCCTCTCCGAGGTTGGAGACGGTGGCCGTCGTTACGGCATCCACGCCCGTACCGTCCTCGGACACGGCTCCATCGTCGTCCTTGTCAACCATGGCGAGCGGCGAAACACTGAAGACGTTGCGGGCGGGTCCCTCCGGCAGATCGCGCGTCCTCTCCCAGGCCGCGACGCGCACGCCGAACTTTTCCTCGTTGAAGAAAACATACCACGGGAATACTGCCGCCGCGCATGCCAAGGCGATGCCCGCGCCCGCGAGCAACTTGTCGATTACCGGTGACGCGTTCGGCTGCCGATGCGTTGATTCGACCTGGACGGTTTCGGATTCGGTCATTGCTACCCCCTCGGTTTTGCCGCGACAGGCTGCCCCCCGGCAGCAGATTTCAGAGCATTGGCGAGATCGGCATAAGCGTCAGCCGTGGGCCGCTCGGACGGCAATTGTTTCAGCACTTCGTAAACAACCGGTACCTGCTTGATCGCCATATCGAGATCGGGATCACTGCCGGTCCTGTAACCGCCGATAAGACGCAGGTCACGGGTTTCCTCGAAACGGTGAATGAGCGTTTTCAGGCGACTGACCAGCTTTTCCTGCTCCGGAGTCCAGGCCTTGCGCGCCATACGGGAAATCGAGGCCAGCGGGTTAATCGGTGGATAGCGCCCTTCCTCGGCAAGACTGCGGTCAAGCACGATGTGACCATCAAGAATTCCGCGCGTCGAATCGGCGATCGGGTCGTTGTGGTTGTCGCCATCGACGAGAATCGAGATGATCGCGGTAATGGTGCCCTGGCCTTCCTCGCCGGGGCCGGCGCGCTCTAGAAGGCGTGGCAGTTCAGTGAACACAGAAGCCGGATAGCCGCGTGCGACCGGTGGTTCGCCGGCGGCCATGGCGACCTCGCGAATGGCGTGGGCAAAGCGCGTGATGCTGTCTGCGATGAAGAGAACGTTTTCTCCCTTGTCGCGGAAGTGTTCGGCGATGGTCATCGCCGACAGCGGCGCCATCTTGCGAAGCATCGGGCTTTCATCGCTCGTCGCGACGACCGCGATCGACTTCGACATGTTGTCGGCAAGCGTGTCCTCGATAAACTCACGGACTTCGCGACCGCGTTCGCCGACGAGGGCGATCACGACGCGGTCAAATGCATCGGCGCGGGCCAGCATTGATAGCAGCGTCGACTTGCCGACGCCGGAGCCGGCGAAGATGCCGAGGCGCTGACCAAGGCAGAGCGGCGAAAAGATGTCGATGGCGCGAACGCCGGTGCGAAAACCTTCGTCGACCCGGCGCCGGGCCATCGACGGAGGAGCGCTTGCGGAAATGGATCTGCGGACGTCGCCCGGCGCCAGCGGCCCCCTGCCATCGATGGGCTCGCCCAAGGCATTTATGGTGCGTCCGCACCAGCTTTCATTCGGAGCGATGCGAAACGCGCCCTTGCGTATAACCACGTCATGGATGCCAATCGGTTCGCCGGGCTCGATCGGACAGACATAGGCCGCGTCGGGCTCGACCCGAACGACCTCACCGAGATGAATGCCGGTTGCACTGCGGTGGGCGACAAATTCGCCGAGCCGGACATGGCGCGAGAGGCCTGTGACGGTGTAGTGGCCGGCCGCGATGGTGCGGACATGCCCCCCGTTTGTCACCGCATGCTCGGGCGCGGCATAGCGTTCGGCAAGGCCCACCAATTGGGTCAGCTTGCCAGTTACCGATACCGGCGGGGCATCAAGCTCGATCATGGTTCACTCCCGGAAACGCGGATCAGCTCGATCCGCCGAGCGTTCTGATCGCCTCGGACATCGTCCGCTCGCTCTCGGTGATCAGGGACGAGATGCTTTCGAAGGCACGGTTGACCTGAATGAGCTGGGTCATTTCACCGATGCCATTGACATTGGAATTCTCGATATAGCCCTGAAGAACGGAGATTTCGGCGTTATCGACAACCGGCTGCGGATCGTCGACCGTCGTCACGCCGCTGTTTTCGTAGCGCAAGAAGCCCTCACGGACATCGGCGGTGAAGAGACCGAGCTGCGCCACCTGGACGCCGTCCTGCATGATCATGCCGTCAGCGCCGACTTCCGGCGGTCCGCCAGCGCGATTGAGCTGTATCGGCGCGCCACCAGCATCGAGCACCGGATATCCCCGGGACGACACCAGCTGTCCGGTTTCCTGAATGGTAAAGCGGCCGTCGCGGGTCAACACCATGCCGACGGGCGTATCGATCGCAAACCATGCGTCACCCTTCACGGCGAAGTCGAGCGCATTGTTGGTCTGCTGCAGTTCACCCGAGCGGGTCGAGAGATAGTCGTTGCCCTGCGACACGAAGGCGATCTTGGCGTTCAGGTCGTTCTGCGTCTTGCTCAGAACCTCGTCGAACTTGACCTCGGTCGACCGGAAGCCGACCGTGTTGAGGTTGGCCATGTTGTCGGCGATGGTCGTCAGACGCCGTTCCAGCGCGATCTGCGAGGACAGGGAAACATACAATCCGGACTGCAACTTAGCTGCCTCCTAGCTTCAACGAATTAATGGAGATGAGCAGATCCGCGGAAATGCCGTGGCCGGCGGATGAGCCGAATACGGCGAGCGGATCGTAATTCTGCGACGGGTTCTTGAGCTCCCACATCGCGGTGAAGCGCTCCAGAAACTTGCCGACATATTCAGGATCCTGAAACTCCTCGATGCTCAGGCGCTTTTCGAGGTACTGCGCCTGCTTGTCGATGTCGGACGCAGCGATCTCGTCCGGCAGATCAAGCGCGACACGCGCCACTTCGGCCAAGGCATCGTCGGCAAGAATGTCGTAGCCGGACGTGATCTTCGAGGCGTTGCGCTCGAAGTAGAGCGCAAGCCGGACGCCGGTGTTGTCTTCACCGGCCTCCTCTTCGAGAGACTGGCGCATGTACATGTCGACCACGCCCTGCTGCGCCTTGGTAAAGGAAGTCGCAGCCTCGCCGAACGCTTCGAAGTTCAGCGTCTCGGCCAGGCCAGCATATCGGCTGTCGCTCAGCTGATTGGCGAAGGCGTCCTCACTTGAAACACCTTCCGTCAGGACCTTGCGGATCAGCGCCTTGGCATAGGCCATGTCTTCCAGACCATGGGCCTTCAAGGCGTAATTGTAGAGACGTGTATCGGCCATGAATTCGTCGACCGACTTGATCTCTCCGATACGCGACAAATAGTATTCCGTCTCGCGCGCGACATCCGGCTTCTGGGATATGCGCTCGATCGACTTGCCTATATTGCCGCTGATCTGCTGATAGCTGATATATGTTGTCGTCACGGCCTTCTGCCTCTTGATTGAAACAATCGGGCTTCCGTTATCGCTCTAAATGGCAGCAAAGGCTTGTGCGAAACTGTTTGTAGGTTCACAAACCATGAAGGGGAAAATCGACAGCCTCACGCAAGGAACTGTGCCTATCGTCCAGTCTGAGACTTAACGTTCTGGTTGGGCACGACATGAATATCATCATCGGATTTGTGATCACCGTAGGCTGCGTGTTGGGCGGCTTCATGGCCATGGGCGGCCATGTCGACGTTCTGGTCCAGCCCTTCGAGCTGGTCATTATCGGCGGCGCCGGGGTCGGCGCCTTCATCATGGGCAACCCGATGAAGGTGGTAAAGGATTCCGGCAAGGCAATCGGCGAGGCATTCAAACACGCTGTGCCCAAGGAACGCGCCTATCTGGACGTCCTTGGATGCCTTTACTCGCTGATGCGCGACCTTCGCACGAAGTCGCGTAACGAAATCGAAGCGCACATCGACAACCCGGACGAATCGCCGATCTTCCAGGCGGCGCCGTCGGTCCTGAAGAACAAGGAACTGACGTCTTTCATCTGTGACTACGTCCGCCTCATCATCATCGGCAATGCCCGCAGCCACGAAATAGAGGCGTTGATGGATGAGGAAATCAACACGATCCTCCATGACAAGATGAAGCCATACAACTCGATCCTGGCAATCGGCGATTCCTTCCCGGCCATCGGTATCATCGCGGCGGTTCTCGGCGTTATCAAAGCCATGGCGAAGATCAACGAGTCGCCGGAGGTGCTGGGCGGTCTCATCGGCGCCGCGCTTGTCGGCACGATGCTCGGCATCTTCCTGTCCTACTGCCTGTGCAACCCGCTGACCTCGCAAATCAAGATCGTCCGCACCAAGCAGCATCGCCTCTACATCATCGTCAAGCAGACGTTGCTCGCCTACATGAACGGCTCCGTGCCGCAGGTCGCGCTGGAGTATGGCCGCAAGACGATTTCGGCCTACGAACGTCCGTCGATCGACGCCGTCGAGCAGGAAATGATGAACCCCGGCGGTGAGAACAAGGCGGCATGAGCATGAGCGAAACCGAGACGCAATCCTCCCCCACCCCGACCATGGATCGCGCGCTGCTTGCCCGGTTGACCGGCGGCTTGGGCGACAGAAAGACGCTGGACCGCCTCTGCAGCGATGTCGGCCGGCTCTATGTCGAGTTCCTGCCAGACGTGATCCACAGCGAAACCGGCCTGACGGTGACCGTCTACTACAAGGGCCACGAATCCGGCCTCAAGAACGACCTGATCGCCGATTTGGGCGAGAATGTCGCCCTCAGCGATGCTTCGTTGCGCAACTGGTCGCCGAGTTTCGTGCTTGCTTGCGGCAACGCCTTCATCATCACGCTGATGGAAAACCTGCTCGGCGCCCTGTCGGGAACGATCGAGCAGCCGATCGAACGGCCGCTTTCCGGCATCGAACTCGATCTTTCCAGCATGGTGTTCGAGAAGATCGGCAGCGTATTGCGCTCGGGCGTCAACGCGCCGGGTGGATTCGAGACGCTTCTCGAAAAGGCCCACAACGCCGAGGACCGGCCGAAGCCGGACGAGGATCACGAGGACGAGTACGCCGTTGCGATCCGGATGGGTATCGACCTCGGCGAAGTCGTCTCCGAGTTCGTCCTGATCATTCCGCAGAAGGCGCTGCTGAAGACCGTCGTCACAATACCGCGTTCGAAAGGACAGGGCGGACGCAATTCCGAATGGTCGGAGCATCTGGCCGAGCAGGTACGACGCTCCCAGGTGACGCTCGAGGCGAGGATAAGGCTCCAGCCGCTCACGCTTGGCACCGTCTCGCGTCTGGCCGTCGGCGACGTCATCGCGTTCGAGGAACGTGGCGACGTCACGGTGGATGTCAGCGCCAACGGCAAGGACCTCTACAGGTGCGAGTTTGGACGGTCGGGCGAGAAATACACGGTTCGGGTCAAGGACAACGTCACGACCGACGACGACATCCTCCGCCATCTGATGGGATGAGCGGCAAAATCGCCGCTAGGGTACAACGGGCAGGTTGAGGCAAGTTTCAACAGGAATAATGATTTCATGGCTACGAAAAAGACATCTGTGACCGAAGAAGACGCGCTGGATTTTCCGGCGGCGACCGATGCCGATTTCGACCAGGCGGTCGGCGACCTTCGCGGCGTGCTGAAAGCCGACGAGGAGGGCGGACTGCCTGAACTCGGCGGTGACTTCAGCGCCGATTTCGGCGATTTTCCGGCGGCCGGCGGCGAAGCAGAGACAACGTCATCGTTCGATTCGGACTTTGGCGGCGGCGACTTCGGCGGTGGCGATCTCGGTTCCGACCTCGGCGGCGGCGCCGACTTCGGTGGCGACGATTTCGGCGGCGGTGCCTCCTTTGGTGATTCGTCGTCGAGCATGCAGGCTCCCGGCAGCGCACTGACGGCAAACCTCGACCTGATCATGGATATTCCGATCGAGGTTCAGATCGTGCTCGGCTCAAGCCGCATGCAGGTCTCGGGACTGATGAGTCTTGAGGAAGGCGCCATTATCGCGCTGGACAAGAAGATCGGGGAACCGGTCGAGATCATGGTGAACGGCCGCAAGATAGCTCGCGGCGAAATCACCGTGCTGGAAAATGACGACACCCGTTTCGGTGTCAAGCTGATTGAAGTATTGAGTACGAAGGCGCACTGACCCAGTTAGGGCCAGAGGGGAAAGACCATGATGGACTTTGACGACTTTGGTAGCACTGCGGTCGGCAAGCCGCTCTCCCAGGCAGACAAGGCGGCCGCCGTGCTGCTGGCCATGGGCAAGGGCGTTGCCGGCAAGCTGCTGAAGTATTTCACACAGGCCGAGTTGCAGACGATCATCGCCTCGGCCCAGACCCTGCGCGCCATTCCGCCGGACGAGCTGAACGAGCTCGTCAACGAATTCGAGGACCTGTTCACCGAAGGTGCGGGTCTCATGGACAATGCCCGGGCGATCGAGGCTATCCTTGAGGAAGGCCTGACCCCCGAGGAGGTCGACGGGCTGCTCGGCCGCCGTACCGCCTTCCAGGCCTTCGAGGCCTCCATCTGGGACCGCCTGCAGGACGCGGAGCCGGACTTCATCGCCCGCTACCTGATGCGTGAGCATCCACAGACTGTCGCGTATATCCTGTCGATGCTGCCCTCCGGCTTTGGTGCCAAGGTTCTGCTGAAGCTGCCCGAAAGCCGGCGCGCCGATATCATGAACAGGACCGTCAATCTGAAAAATGTCAGCCCCAAGGCGGCACAGATCATCGAGAACCGGATTCAGGACCTGATCGCGGAGATCGAGGCCGACAAGAACTCCACCGGCACCAACAAGGTGGCCGAACTGATGAACGAACTCGACAAGCCGCAGGTCGATACCCTGCTCGACTCGCTCGAATCGATCAGCAAGGAAGCCGTCAACAAGGTGCGTCCGAAGATCTTCCTGTTCGAGGACCTGCTGGCGATGCCGCAGCGCAGCCGCGTCATGCTGCTCAACGACATATCCGGCGAAATCCTCACGATGGCGTTGCGTGGCGCCAATGCCGAGATCCGCGAGATCGTCCTGTCCTCGATCAGCCCACGCTCGCGCCGCATGATCGAGGCCGATCTCGGCGCCGGCGCGACCGGTATCAATCCGCGCGAAATCGCGATCGCCCGCCGCGCCGTGGCGCAGGAAGCGATCAGGCTCGCCAATGCCGGGCAGATCCAGCTCAAGGAAACGGAAGGTGGCGAAGAGGCCGCCTGACACAAGCACCTTGTTGATAACCCGCACCATGAACTCCGGCCGATTGCGCGACAACGGCCGGAGTTATACGTTTTAGCAGCATCTGACTGAAACATACGTCCGTCGCAAAGACGGTCCTAAACCTGCGTATCGGCGCGCACGCACGCCCTAACGACGAGGCGATATCTTGGCCGACGACGAGGACAAAGAGAGTAAAACAGAAGACCCGACAGAGAAAAAACTGCGGGACGCGATCGAGAAGGGCAATGTACCGGTTTCTCGAGAGGTGGCGATTTTCGCTTCTTCGCTCGCCTTCTACCTCTATCTTGTGTTTTTTGTGCCCGACGGGGTGGCGCGCGTCGGCGAGACGCTGCGCGACCTCTTCGAACAACCTGACCAGTGGCACATCGCAACGGCTTCCGACGTGGTGTCGCTCTTCGTCCATCTCGGCTGGGCGTCTGCTTCCCTGCTCATTCCCGTCATGGCGCTTTTTATTTTCGCCGGACTCGTCTCCGCTTTCGCGCAGAACATGCCGCAGTTCGTGCTGGAGCGAATCAGACCGCAGGCCAACCGCATCTCGCTGATCAAGGGATGGAACAGGCTTTTCAGCGCCCAGGGGCTGGTGGAGTTCGGCAAATCGCTTTTCAAGATCATTATCGTGTCGGTCATCATGGTCGTGGTGATGCGCGACGACTATTTCGCGATCCTCGACGCGATGTTTTCGGAACCGGAGACTGTATTCACCCGAATCGACGTGCTCATGCGGCAGGCTATGCTCGTCATTCTTGCCGCCACAGCAGTTCTTGCCGCCGTGGACCTCTTTTGGACGAGGCACCATTGGTACAGCGAGTTGCGTATGACAAAGCAGGAGATCAAGGACGAATACAAACAGTCTCAGGGCGACCCGATCGTTAAGTCGCGCCAGAGATCGATCGCCCGCGACCGCGCGCGCCGGCGCATGATCAACAACGTGCCGAGAGCTACCCTGGTGATCACGAACCCGACGCACTATGCGGTCGCGCTACGCTATGTGCGGGAGGAAAACGACGCTCCGGTGGTGGTGGCCAAGGGCCAAGACCTCATCGCGCTTAAGATTCGTGAGATCGCGGGTCAGAACGGCATTCCGATTTTCGAAGATCCCCCGCTTGCACGATCCATGTTTGCGCAAGTCTCGGTGGATAGTGTCATCCCGTCAGTTTTCTACAAGGCCGTGGCGGAGCTCGTGCACCGGGTTTACGTCAAGCAGGCTCAGAAACAACGGGTACCCGGAAGAAAATGAAAAAAAGCCCCTATACCGACGAGCGGGAAAAGATTGTTGCACGCGCCATAAGCCCGGTTGCATCAGAGTTACGCCTGCTCGATGCGGCGGATTTGATCGCGCTGCTGCGATTCGAGTTCTACAGCAGCCTGTCCGATCTCGTGGCGTCAGCTGCCGAGCTCTATTTCCATCCGGGAACCGTGATCTTTGGAGCGGGCGGCGAATATCGGCTGGATTGGGGCGAGATGCCGGAGGTCTCGCTGGATCTGGAAATACGACCCAAGGACGTAACGATTTACGCCAAGCTCAGCCTGGGCGATCGGCAGGCCGGGCTTGAGATCAACCACATCGCCTTCGAAAAGCCCAGCGCCGACCCGCATGAAAACACGGCGTTTCTCGCACAGGCTCTCGAAGAGTCGCGCTTCATTAAACAGCATGGGTCGCCGGTTCACGGGTGAGCCGGTCCGTTCTTACGCGAAAAACACTCGATTAGTTGTCAGTGGATGTAGCCAAGGCGAATCGCCTTGGCTATCGCCTGTATGCGGTTCACCGAGTCGAGCTTTATCGTCGCCGAGCCGAGATAGGCATTCACCGTATGCACGGAAAGGCCGAGCTTTTCGGCGATCTCCTCGCTGATGCGCCCGTCACCGGCAAGCTGCAGACAGGCGATCTCCCGATCGCTAAGCGCATCGGAGGGGCTGAGCCGACGTTCCTCGAGCGCCAGCACCTCCATAACCAGCTTGCAGCAACGACCATGCGCGTCGAGGATCGCCTCGCCGGAAAGGTCGATCTCGAGATTGCTTGCAAAAATCACAACACCGTTTCCGACCGCGCCGAGACGCACCGGAAACGCAATGCCTGAATTGGGTAAAAGCCGCTGCTTCAACTGGATAACGAACGGCGCGAAATCGTAGACGTCGGCAAGCCCCTCGCCGTCCTGGGCGTTCCAAACCATCGGCAGAATCGACACATCGAGATGCTGCAGAAGCTGATCACCATAGGCGCCGACAAATGCAGCCGACCCACCCCCGACGACGGGATCCCAGTTTTCCATCTGCGTTTCCAGACGACGCTTGCCCGGCAGACTGGCGCCCGAAACCCTCAGGAAAGCAAAGCTGCGCGTATTTAGTGACTTCTGGATCGACAGGAACTTTGGAAAGACGTCCGACCTACTAACCGCATTGCGGATCTGGACCGCTGGCATTTCAAGCCGCCCTTTTTCCGTATGGTCGCCGGTGTAAGTCATGGTCGCGTCCCAGCCCTAAACGAGATTGTTGCGAACGGCGTAGGCAATCGCTTCCGATCGCGTCTTGGTCGCCGTCTTGCGCATCACGCTGGTGATGTAGTTGTTGATGGTGTTTCTCGAAATGCCGAGAATCATCGCGATCTCGTCGCTGGTCTTGCCCTCGGCGATCCAGTAGAGGCATTCGAGCTCGCGCTCGGTCAACTCGAATTCCCTGTCGGTCTTCTGGCCTCGGGAGGTCGACAGACTGACACAGTATCCCGCCAGCAGGCCGGTCTCGCGCAGCCGCTCGGGCGACAACACCACATCGGTCGGAAACAGCATCAGCAGGGCGAGCCGGGTTCGTCCCACGTTGAACGTCAACGAGCAGAAATGCCTGTCGATGTCGGACGGCACCTCGGCGTCATCCGGCAAGAGGGCAAACCGCGGGTGAAGGATCGACTGACACTTCTCGAATTCGGTGGTGCGGGCGTAATTTGCCGCCAGCTCGGACTCCACACGGCGCACCATATCAAAGGGCCAGTTGGAGCAGACAACGAAATCGAGACCGGCTTCCTGGACTAGGTCGTATCTGGCCAAAAGATAGAGTGATGCACCGACATACTCGGTGAGGATACGCAAGCCCGCCGCGACGTTGCCAGCGCCCGCCGCCAGCGAAAGCCGCGCGATCATCTGCTCGCGCGTCATGCCGTGGCCGAGAGTCCTTGTGCCGACCACGATGCCCGTGGCTTCTCCCGGCTGCTCCTTGCGATACCCCACTTCCATCGTGTTTCCCCCTCTCCGGGACGAAACGGCAAGCTTCGATCTCGTCGCGTGCCGTCGGAATGCCGCCATTTCCCGACCTGCAAGCTTCAATTCGATCATCGAATCACACAGGCATAGTAAGCCTTAAATTCGAAGGCGCGATAACCCGTTTTTTGGGAGTCCCCAGTTTTCACCCGTGAAGACAAGCAGAAGTGAAGTGAAACCGTCGTAGAACTTATGGCGACAGCAGTTGAAAACCCTGATTCTAAAGGGATGGGAGCCGGGGCAACGCAACACCATTGGGCTTTCAAATATGACAGATGGCTTTTACGAAACCCTCGCTGGATGCCAAAAGTAAAACGCGCCGCCCCGGGGGCGACGCGTTCTGTCTGTGCGGTATCTTTGCCGATCAAGCTGCCTTGTCGACTGCCCATTTGCGGAGGATCTTCGCGGCGCGTTCTTCGCTGATTTCGACCATGCGCGACAGACGACGCTCGGGGCCTTCCTTGACCCGACGATTGAAGCCGGAATTCGGATCGTCGCCGATGTTGAGAAGATCGTCGGTCGAATCGAACCCGAAGTCGGAGCCGAAACCGTCCATGAGCGATGCGCCTGCGTCGGCACCGCCGAGGGCGGGTGAGAAGTCCGGCAGTTCCAGGCCAGCAGCCTCTTCGGAACCGCCCGTGGCGATGCTGGAGCTGGTTCCGCCAACGGAGCGGACCATCGGACGGATGCCCATCCAGATGATCAGGAAGGCGACGGCGACGAAGGCCAGCGAGTTGATGATGCCACCGAGATTGCGGCTGAGGATTTCCGTGACGCTGGGGCCGGTCGCGCTTTCCTCGAGAAGCTGATTCTCCAGGAATTCCATGGCGGTCAGCGTGACTACGTCGCCGCGGTCAGTATCGAGACCGGCTGCGGAGGCGACAATCTTCTGCATCTCCGCGAGATAGGCGTCGATCTTGGCCTGGTCGACGGGCTCGCCGACCATCTTGGCGACACGGCCGCGATTGACCACGACGGCGACCGAAAGCTTCTCGACGGTATAGCCGTTCCTGACTGTCGCTACCGTCTTCGAATTGATCTCGTAGTTGGTCTGTTCTTCCTTCTTGTCGCTTTCGTCATTGGAGCTCGGACCGCCGGCGCCGCCCTGGACGTTACCCTGCGGCACATTCTGTTCCACGGTCGCGGCCGTATCCTGCAGGCTCTGCTGCGACTTCTGCGCTTCCTTGGTGATCCGGACCGAGCGTTCGACGCGCGACTCCGGATCGAAGATCGTTTCCTGGATCTGCTGCGTATCGGTGTTGAGGACTGCCGTGACGGATGAACGGAAGTTGTCCATGCCGAGGAAGGGCGCCAGGGCCTTGTCGATGTTGGTCTCGATCTCCTGCTGCACCGACTGTACGACGCCGAGGGACCGGCTTGCCGTGCCGCCTGCCTCGTCGCCAGATGCCAGCAACTGGCCCGTCGAATCAAGAATCGTCACGTCCTCGACGTCGAGGCCGGGAACCGAAGATGCGACCAGGTGCCGAATCGATGCGGCGGCCTTGCGGCCGGCCGTGGCGCTTGCCCGGATCATGACGGATGCTGTCGGCTTCTGTTCACCACGCCTGAAGTTTCCGACGTCGGGCATGACGATGTGAACCCGCGCAGCCGCGATGCCACTGATCTGCTGGATGGTGCGTGCAACTTCGCCTTCCAGCGCCCGGACGCGGGTGACTTCCTGCATGAACGAGGTCAGGCCGAGGGACCCGACATTGTCGAAGAGCTCGTAGCCGGCATTGGCGCTGTTCGGCAGACCGCGCTCAGCGAGCAGAAGGCGCGCCTTGGTGGTCATGCCGACGGGAACGCGAATGCTTTTCCCGTCCGTTCCGACCTCGAAATCAATGTTCGATTCGGCGAGTGCAATGGAAACCTGGTTCAGGTCGACGGTTTCGAGACCAACATAAAGCGTCTCAAAGGCGGGCTTGTTGACGTAGAACGCCCCCGCCAGAATCACTGCGATCGACAAGACAGCGACGCCGGCCAAGGCCATCAAACGCGCCTGCCCTAGCTCCGCCAGGTTCTTAAAGACCTGAACTAATTGATTTAACAGATTCATTCTGTCTCACACCGTCAAACGAAGGGTTCAAGGCTTTTTGCCCTTGCAGGGACAATAGAAGCCGAAACTTGTGCGAACGTTTCGTTTTGGTGAAAGACAGATGAAGTAGAGGGGACGATCAGAAGAAGTCGAAGTCGCCAGCGGCCTTCGTCAACGGCTGCGAATGCCCGTGCCTGATACCGGCGCCAAGAGCCTTCTGCATGTCGGCGAGCTTGACCAGGCTGAGCGCCGTGGAGACGTCGACCACCCAGTTGTCCGGGATGGTGCCGGTTATGGTGTCAATGAACTCTGCCAGGCCGCGCGCCTTCTGGACGGCAAGATCGATCCCCTGCATGACCTTGAGCGCATCGGGAGACTGAAGAATAGTCTCGCCGCCGAGTTCAAGAATCTGAGGTTCGATACGTTCGATCAAATACGCCACATCGTGCAACTCGGACACGACACGCATCAGCACTTCCGGCAACGTCTCATCCACGGTCGTGGTCTCCATACATACTCTGCGGCGTACCGCGTGATCGTTAAAAGAACTCGATCGAATCCTCGACCGGCTTGCTGACTGGTACCGGCTTCTGCTCGAGAGCGACGGTGCGCTGCGTTTCCGCTCCGGTGAGGGGATACTGGCGGGCGCGGCCGCTGACGGGCCAGAACTCCAGTTTGCGGCCATGCTCGCCACCCGTCGAGCCCCCGACAACATTGATGCCTTCATCGCGCAGAAACTGCATCGCAAAGGCCGCGTTCTGTTCGCCGACATTGGAGAAGGTCGCTATCGTCTTCGCACCGCCGAAGACCTTCGCCTCCAGCCGGTCGCGCCGCGCGCCCTGTTTCAACAAGCCGTTGATCAGAAGTTCCATCAGGTGAACGCCGTAGCGGGTCGCGTCCCCTCCCCCCGAACCGGGAGTAGCGGAACCCGGAAGGAGAAAGTGGTTCATGCCACCGACTCCGGCGACCGGATCGCGCAAGCAAGCGGCCACGCACGAACCGAGAATGGTGGAGAGGACCACGTTGGGGTCACTCACTACCTTGTATTCGCCTTGTATTATGTGGACCCGCTTTGCAGCGCTTTCCTCTATCATTTTAGGGCTCCGAATACCGCCTCGATGGCGGCCTTCATCTTTTCGATGGTAAACGGTTTTGCGAGAACGTTGTTCGCGCCGAGCTGCGCCGCCTTCTGGACCAGGGCGCGGTCACCCTGCGCGGTCAGGATGATGAACGCCGCTTTCTTGGTCGCCGGATTGGCGCGGACGTTCTGAAGGAAGACCAGGCCGTCCATCTTCGGCATGTTGAAGTCCGAGATGACCAGATGATGCGGCTGCGCAGCCATAATCTTCATGCCCTGCTCGCCGTCACCGGCAGCAGTGATCTGCTTGAAGCCAAGCTGGGTCAGAGCATCACTCAAGAGCAAACGACTGGTGACCTGATCGTCGACGATCAGAACTTTGATTTTTTCAGCTATAGACATTATTCGATACCTTCTTTTCGGGCGGTAAGTTTCAGGATCTCTTCGCCGATGGAACCAAGTGGCAACTGCTGCTCGACGGCACCCAACTCCTGGGCGACGCGAGGCATGCCATAAACCACGCAGGTTTTTTCATTTTGCCCAAGGGTGCGGGCACCTGCGTGCCGCATCTTGAGCAATCCTGCCGCTCCATCGCGGCCCATTCCGGTCAGTATCACCCCGACCGCGTTTCTGCCTGCCAGTTCGGCGACGGAATCGAAGAGCACATCCACCGACGGCCTGTGGCCATTGACAGGCGGACGTTCAACCAGACGGCAGCACGGCGCAGACGCGTTCACCACCTGAAGATGACGATCGCCGCCGGGCGCCAGATAGATTTTGCCGATCTCCAACCGAGCCCCATCCGTGGCTTCCTCCACCACCGGCGCGGACAAGCGATTCAGCCGCTCGGCAAAGCTCTTGGTAAAGGTTGGCGGCATATGCTGCGTGATCACCGTGGGAGGGCAATTGCGCGGAAACTTCTGCAACACCGTGATCAGCGCTTCCACGCCGCCGGTCGACGAACCGATTGCAACAATCTTACGACCGACGCGGAATTCGGCAGCGGGAGCCGCATTGGCGGCCGGCGGCGGCGATGCGGCGCGATGATGGCTGAAGCGCCACTGCGAACGGGCCGCGGCCTTCACCTTCTCGGCCAGATCGCCGAACGGATTGCGCTCTCCGGGGATGGGTTTGCTGACACAATCGAAGGCTCCGATTTCGAGTGCGGTCAGCGAGGCGTCGGCACCCTGGTGCGTCAGTGTCGACACCATGATCACCGGCATCGGACGCAGACGCATGATCTTCTCGAGAAACTCAAGGCCGTTCATGTTCGGCATCTCGATGTCGAGAGTGACGACGTCGGGATTGAGTTCCTTGATCGCGGCGCGCGCTTCCATTGCGTCACCGGCCTGACCGATGACGTTTACCTCGGGATCCTGACTGAGAACGGCCGTGATGAGGCCACGCATGGTCGGGCTGTCATCGACGACAAGAACGCGGGCGGGATTGCTCATGCCTTCCTGCCCCCCGTCTTGCCGATGTAGCGATAGGCGGTAATGCCAATATTATCGAAAAGGTTCTTCGATTCGCCGGAGACCCGTTCGGAATGGCCGATATAGAGGTGGCCTCCTTCCGCCAGAAGTCCGGCAAAGCGGGTCCAGATGCGCATCTGCGTCGGCTCGTCGAAATAGATCACGACGTTGCGGCAGAAGATCACGTCGAACGGTCCCTTCAACGGCCACTGGGCCATGAGATTGAGTTCGTTGTAGGTGATCAGCCTCTTCACCTTGTCGTCGATCTGGAACTTGCGACGGCCGTTGATGTCCACCTCGCGGAACCATTGCTTGCGCATGGCCGGGCTCACGGTTTCCAGAGCCTGCTCGTCGTAGGCCCCCTGACGGGCGACTGCCAGGATCTTCGGATCGATATCGGTCGCGAGAATCTTGAAATCATAGTCGGCGGCATTGGGCAGCGCCTGCAGCACCGTCAGCGCGATGGAATACGGCTCCTGACCGTCGGACGAGGCCGCCGACCAGATTCGAACACGCCCACCGCTCTTCGCGCGGCCGATCAGTTCGGGCAAAACCGCATCACGAAGATGCTCGAAGTGATGGTTTTCGCGGAAGAAGCGGGTGAAATTGGTCGTCAGGTGCGAGAGCATCTCGCGGCGTTCTGTGGCGCCTTCCGGAGAGGAGACGAGCGCGCAATACTCGCGGAAGCCGCGCAGGCCGAGGGCCCGGATGTGCTTAGACAGCCGTGAATAGACGAGCGAAGCCTTGGAATCGTTCAGCGCGATCCCGGCATCGGAGTAGATCATCGCGGCAATCTCGTTGAGGTCGCGCCGGGTCAGCGGGTACTCGCCGCTCGCCAGCACCTCGTCGTCATGCAGTCTCGATGTCGCCTGTAGCAGTGTCATGCAGCTTCACTTTCGGATTCGGGGAACAGTGCCCCCAGCTCAATCAAGCAGATCATCCGCTTGTCGATCGCGAGGATTCCGCGGGCGTATTGTTTCTCGAGGTCGGAAGAGACCTCGGGGGTCGGCTGTATGTCGTCGTCCGTGACGGTCAGGATGTCGGAAACCGCATCCACCAGAAGGCCGATGATGCGGTTCTTCACCTGTGCCACGATAATCACGTGCCTGGGTGTCGGGTCGGCCGGCTTCATGGCCAGTCGCTTGGCTAGATCGACGATCGGCAGCACCGCTCCGCGCAGGTTGATCACGCCCATGACGTAAGAGGGTGCGTGCGGCAGCGGCGTGGCCTGCGTCCAGCCACGAATCTCCCGCACTGACATGATGTTCACGCTGAACTCCTGGTCGCCGATCCGGAAGGCGATAATCTCCCGGCTCCCTTGACTCAGATTCTTGACGGCGTACGACATCGACCTCTCTACCCTATACTCAGCCTGCTACTGCCAACGACATTTCCTGTTTCAACGACTGGCCACGCGAAGCGGCGACGACAGCATCCACGTCGAGGATGAGCGCCACGCGGCCATCTCCGAGGATCGTCGCCGCGGCGATGCCCGGCACGTGCGTGTAGTTTGCCTCAAGACTCTTAATAACGACCTGACGCTGACCCTGAATGGCATCGACCATCAGTGCCCGCTGGCCGCCACCTTCCGATTCGACCAGAAGTGCGACGCCCTCGATCGGATTGGCCTGGGTGGAGCGGAAGTTGAGGATACGGCCCACGTCCACGAGCGGGCAGAACGAATTACGGATCGAGATGAGCCGCTGGTTCGCACCGAAGGAGTGGATGTTCTCGGCTTCCGGCTGCAGGGTCTCGACGATCGCCGTCAAAGGCACGACGAGCGTCTGGCCGGCAACCGTGACGACCATGCCGTCGAGAACAGCGAGCGTCAGCGGCAGGCTCATAGTGAAGGTCGAGCCCTGGCCCGGACGCGAGGTGATCGAGATACGACCGCCGAGAGCCTGGATCGAGCGCTTGACGACGTCCATGCCGACGCCGCGACCGGAGATATCCGAGATCTTGTCGGCCGTGGAGAAGCCCGGCATGAAGATCAGGTTGTCGATTTCCTCATCCGTCAGGTTGGCATCGGCCGCGATCAGATCGTTGTCGATAGCCTTCTGGCGGACGCGCTCGCGGTTGATACCAGCGCCGTCGTCGACGAGTTCGATGACGATGCGGCCGGAACGATGCTTCGCGGTCAGCTTGACCGTGCCTTCCGGGTTCTTGCCGGCGGCCGCACGCTTTTCGGGGCTTTCGATACCGTGGTCGACAGCATTACGGATCATGTGGGTCAGCGGCTCGGCCAGCTTGTCGATGACCGTCTTGTCGACTTCGGTGTTTTCACCTTCGGTGACGAGGCGGATCGACTTGCCGACCATGTCGGCGACTTCACGAACGATACGCGACATGCGCTGGAACACCGGCTTCACCGGCTGCGCGCGGATCGCCATGACCGAATCCTGGATCTCGCGGGTGAGCTGCTGCAGCTCCTCCAGACCCATGTTGATCGATGAGGCACCGTTGTTGTCGTTCTCGATGACGCTCTGCGACAGCATTGCCTGGTTGATGACGAGCTCGCCTACCAGGTTGATGAGGCGGTCGACGCGGTCGAGATCAACGCGGATGGTCTGGCCAGCGGCATTTGCAGCCGCAGCGGCGGCGGCGTTGTTCTGGGCGGCAGCGGCGGCGGCCGCAGCGGCGCTTTCCTTGCGGTCTGCTTTCGCTGCGCCTGCAGCCATGTTCATGACGTTTGTCGCGGTCTCGGCCGCGGCCACAGCCGCTTGAACGTCGGCATTCTCGGTCGATTCCGCTGCTTCGCCGGCTTCGGACGAACCCGCGTCATCCAGGATGGACAGATCGAACGGCACCGGCACCATCGGCGGCTCTTCGCCAGCGGCTTCCGCAGTCGGTTCCTCGTGCGGCTTGATTTCCAGGTCGCAGTCCCATTCGGCGAATTCGAATACCTGGCGGACGGCTTCTTCGCCTTTTTCGGCGGTGACCTGGATCTTCCACGAGAAATAGGCCGCTTCCGGGTCCATGTCTTCCAGTGAAGGCAGATCGTCCATGTTGCAATGGATGCTCATCTCGCCGACGCGGGACAGGTCCCGCAACAGAAGCGCAGCCTCGTTGCCCTTGGCGTAGAGCTCGCGGCGCGGCTTGAAGGAGACATCGAACTTGGACGGCACAATCGATGCTTCTTCCTCGCCACCGAAACCGTCGAAGGTGAACGGGATCGGCTGGAAGCCGCTGTCGTCGGTCGGCGCGGGTGCGGCGGCCTGAGGTGCTGCCGGCTTCGGCGCTGGCGCGGGGGCCGCTGCCTTCGGAGCCGGGGCGGCGCTCGGCGGCGGCGTTTCCCCGTTTGCGAGAGCCTCGAGTTCCTTGACGAGACCGCTGGAGCGGCTTTCGTCGACGCTGCCCCCGTCGCGAGCCGCGTTGGTCAAATCCGCCAGCACGTCGGCCGACTTCAGCATGACCTTCATAACTTCCGGGCCGGGCTCAAGCTTGTTGGACCGAACGCAATCAAGAGTCGTCTCGAAAACGTGGGCAAAGGCCACGAGATCGTCGAGGCCGAACGCACCGGCACCACCCTTGATCGAGTGGACGGCACGGAACACCGCATTGACCGTCTCGGGATCGCGATCCCCGTCGTTCATTTTCAGCAGACCGGATTCCAGTTCCGCGAGCTGTTCCTCGCACTCCTGGAAAAAGATCTCTTTGATTTCGTTCATATCCATAGGAGAAATTCCCGGCTTAGGCGGTTACGCGCTCGATGGCGTCGATCAGCTTTGTCGGATCGAAGGGCTTGACGATCCAGCCCGTCGCGCCGGCCTGGCGAGCACGGTTCTTCTTCTCGGCATCGCTTTCCGTCGTCAGCACGAGGATCGGGATGGCCCGGTACTTTTCGTTGCGCCGGACGCCTTCGATGAAACCGAAGCCATCAAGGCGCGGCATGTTGATGTCCGTGACGATGACGTCCGGGTTGCACTCCTCGAGAACCTCAAGGCCTTCGACGCCGTCTTCCGCCTGGATCGTCTCAAATCCCGCGTTGTTCAGCGTCACCAGGAGCATGTTCCGTATCGTCCTGGAATCGTCGACGGTCAGTACCTTCTTCTTCATTTCGCAATCTCCTTCGCGAGCAGGTGCTCGATGTTCACGCCAATCAGTTGCATTGTCTTCAAAAAGGCATCGGAAGCCTTGGCCACGACAAACGGCTTTCCGTCGCTCTCCCAGGTCTTCGCAGCCGCCATGAGCACCTGCACGCACTGCACGCCGAGACGCTCGACGCCTGAGGCATCGACGGCGACCGGCTTGCCGCGCAACGACTGGAGATTGGCCTTCAGATTGGAGGCTTCGTTCAAGTCCAGCACGCTCGCCAGCTTGAAGTTGCCCGGATCATTCTTCTTTGCAGCCATCAATTGCTTCCTCGTCTTTCAACTCGTCCAAAGAACGCCCTCGGGCTTCCCGTCGGCAGTCGGCGCTCAGCGCCTTCCGAGCCGCGGTTTTCCACCCTCGTGTTTTCTGTGTATCCAAATGTGGTAAATAATCCCCTCATGCGCTCAGCCCCGCGAGATGATTGGGATAATAAAAGTCAGGTTCAGCAGGCGATGCCGGCAGCGGATGCTCCCGAACCGGCTGAGCTGGCGCGTCGCGGCGCGGTGATTGCATCGCGGGCGCGGCCTCGTAACGGCGCTGCAGATGGAACCGCCTGACGGTCTCGCCGAGCTCCAGGATAACGGTATGCAATTCATCTGCCTCCGTCTCCGCTCCGCCCATCGCAGTTGCTCGGTTGCCGATGGAACGGAAGGTCCCGGAGAGCTCCCCGACACTGCCGGCGTTTTCACTGGCAAGCACCGAGAGCCCCGACATGGTTTCGTTGATACCGGAAACCTGGCCGGCGATCTCGCCGATCATGCGTTGCGTTTCGCCGACGATCTCGACGCCGGCGTCGACCTGCGACTTGGTCGTAGCAACAAGCGTCTTGATCTCGCGGGCGGCATCCGCAGACCGCTGGGCAAGCGCACGAACCTCTTGTGCGACGACGGCGAAGCCCCGGCCGGAATCGCCGGCGCGGGCGGCCTCAATGCCGGCATTCAGCGCGAGAAGGTTGGTCTGGAAGGCGATTTCATCAATTGCGCCAATGATGTGGCCGATCTGCTCCGCCGAGGTTTCGATGTCGGCCATAGCGCTGATCGCGCGACCCGCAACCTGACCACTGCGTTCGACGGCTTCGCGCGTGATGGACACAGCTTTCTCGGCAGCCGAACTCTGGTCCGTGCTTTCCCGCAGACGTGACCAGACACGCTCCAGCGCGGCAGACGCTTCGGCCAGTTCCCGACATTGTTCGGCGCCGAGGTGCGTCTGAGAGGTATGATAGTCCTTGATCCGGGACGCGGCCTCATGGGTTTGCGAGACGCGTTGGGAAACGTTCTCTAGCAGATCGCCGAGTTCCCTTACGCCGGCGTTGAACGCATCTGCCATGTCCTGGTATTCCGTCGGGACCTCGCTCTCGATCGTTACGGACAGATCGCGGCGTGCCAGTGCATCAAGGGCCGGCTGAAAGATCGAGACGACTTGCGCCCTCTCGCGCTCTCGCAGGCCTGCCAGTTCATTGTGATGCTTGATGCGGAGCTCATTGAACCGCAGCGAGACGGCGATCTCGGCATCGACCATGACGAGACGGACAAGCGCAGCAGCCAGACTGGCCATTTCCTTTTGCCGACGCTTGCCGACCGGAAGGAAGCCGCCGCCGGACATTTCGGTGAGTATGCCCGCCAGCATGTGCTCAAGAAGAACGCCGTGGCCAGCAACCGTCCAGCGCGGGTCGAGCCCCATCTTGCTCTCGGTGTCGGAGAGCACCTTGACCCGCTCGGCATAGAGCGCGTCGAAGCGCGCGTCCGTGAGAACGTTAAAATGGGAGAGGAGAATGTCGTGAAGCCGGTCGGCCTGCCGCTCGCCGGTGAAGGCACGTGTGGCATCGGGCGAAGTGGCAAAGCGCTGAAAAAGATCCCTCAAGCCGCGCTCGACAAGAGGCAGCATCATAGGTCTGTTCTGGCGCAGACGTTCGCTGGTCTCCTCGTCCAGACCTGCAAAACGCAGGCGATCCCTCAGGCTGCTAGCCTGGGCCGCTTTCGCTCCGTCTGTCGGCAAGTCCTGCCCCACGCCCTGTGATCCCCGCTGACGTCGCCATTCACGGCGGCCGCATTGCAAGCCAGGCGCATTCAGGGGATTTCTACCGCCACCCGACCATAAAAGCGGGCAACGCCGTTCCCACAGAAGGTTGCTCCTGGCACTTCTTCAATGAAAACATACCGGATCGGAACCGGTACGGCGGGCGGCTTCATGCCTGGCGGGGACCGAAGATTTACGGTCCCACTCCGACGTATACGACAAGTCTTATGGTTAATTCCTTGCCCGAAGGTTAATAAAATCTATAGCACCCACCTATTTTTAAGGAAAATCGAAAAGAAGGCAAAGGCCCTGTAAATCCTGACGTGCGCTGTGTCCGGGCCACGGTTCCATGCCCCGTTCCGGATCAGGCGCCGGCCACCAGGTCCTCATCCATAACGGTCAGGGCACCGTCGAGGTGCCCCTCGAATACGAGCATGGGTTCGTCCGACACCACCGACAAAGCCGGCACGCCGAACATCCGCACGACCTGGGCCTCGCTCAACCCGTCAGCCAGACCGGGATGCAGAAGATCGAAATAGCGAGCGCCCGGCCCCGTGACCGAGATCGGTAGATGACCGTAGAGGCTCAGCAGCCTCGAGAGACCGTATCCGAGGGCGAGCCCTGCTTCGCGGAAGGCGTAGCTTGGCATACGCTCGCCGCTTCTGGCACGAATGGCGAGCTTGTCGACCTCTTGCAGGGGGACGAATTTCGCGGGGATGGTGTCGCGCGGAACCTCAAAAGCGGTTCGCAAGATCGCATAGAAACCGGCATAAGCCTCAATGCAGCCGCGCGACCCGCAACGACACAGCGCCCCTCCCGGGACGTGCAACATATGTCCGAAATTCGGCGCTGAAATATCGATATCCTGGTCACGGCGAAGGGCCAAGCCCAGCCCGATGCTGTGTCCCAGCGACAGCGTGACGAGACCGCGGAAGTCGGGGCCCAAACGTCGCTCGGATTTCTGGCCCAGCGCCCGGGCGACAAGAAGCGTTTCATTGCTCAAGAGAATGCGTGCCGGCCAGCGTGGTGACAGGCCGGCCTGGAAATCAACGCGCTCAGTACCGAGTACCGGCGACCACAGAAGGACGGGCGCGCTCGAGTCGACAAGACCCTTACTGCTGATCGAGATCGCCCTCACGGCGGAGGGCGATACCCGGTTTCGCTCGATCATCCTCTCCAGCGCACGCTGCACGCCTTCCATGAAAGTCCCCACGCCCCCGGCCACACGCGTTTCGGTGAAACGATCGATAAGGGTTCCGGAATAGTCGGCAAGCGAGTACTGGACGACGTCGGAGGAGATAATGACCACAACGAGGTAGCTATGTCCGCGCCTCTGGGTAAAGAGGACACGCGGTCGGCCGCGTCCCGACAGCGGCTTTTGCTCCGATTTCTCGATGATCCCCGCGCGTTCCAGATCGGCTGTAATCGCCGATACCGTGGCGGAGGCGAGCCCGGTGAAATCGCTGATTTCCGTATGCGACAGGCGGCCATGCAGCCTGAGCGCCCTCAACACGATATGGCTGTTTTGCTGGCGCACCAATTCGGTGCTCGATTTGGCCAGCATGTAACCAACCTCCCAGCCGCCGCGACGGCTCGCATATTCCTCCCGAAGCTGCCACACGGGGCCTTTCCGGCTCTTCCTGGCGCAGGTTGACAGCTCCCGGATTCTCTGACATTTAATTTCTCGACTGTCGAGAAAAAAGTCTTTTAGGCCTTTTCGACAGACGTTCCGCGGTCGCCTGCTTGCTGAGGAGAGGTGGCCGTTCTGTCACTTGGGAGGACATCATGAATACCGTTTTCAAGCTGATGGCCAGCGCGGCCGTCATCGTCACCATGCATACTGCAGCCATGGCCGAAACAATCGTCGGCGTTTCCTGGTCGAACTTCCAGGAAGAGCGTTGGAAGACCGACGAAGCTGCCATCAAGGGCGCGCTGGAAGCCGCCGGTGCCAAGTACATCTCCGCTGACGCACAGTCGTCCGCCGCAAAGCAGCTGACCGACGTCGAGTCGCTCATCGCCCAGGGCGCCAATGCCATTATCGTTCTGGCACAGGACTCCGAAGCTATCGGCCCGGCCATCGAAAAGGCAGCTGCTGAAGGCATCCCGGTCGTTGGCTATGACCGCCTGATCGAAAACCCGGCAGCGTTCTACATCACCTTCGACAACAAGGAAGTCGGCCGCATGCAGGCCCGCGAAGTGTTCAAGGTGAAGCCGGAAGGCAACTACGTGTTCATCAAGGGCTCCTCGTCCGACCCGAACGCCGACTTCCTGTTCTCCGGACAGATGGAAGTGCTGAAGGAAGCGATCGACAGCGGCAAGATCAAGAACGTCGGCGAAGCCTATACCGACGGCTGGAAGCCGGAAAATGCCCAGAAGAACATGGAGCAGTTCCTGACCGCCAACAACAACGCCGTTGACGCCGTCGTCGCGTCTAACGACGGTACCGCTGGTGGCGCGATTGCCGCACTCGACGCTCAGGGTCTCGCAGGTTCCGTACCGGTCTCGGGTCAGGACGCCGACAAGGCTGCCTTGAACCGCGTCGCTCTCGGTACGCAGACCGTGTCGGTCTGGAAGGACTCCCGCGACCTCGGCAAGAACGCAGCGGAAATCGCGCTGGCGCTCGCCGAAGGCAAGTCGATGGACGAAATCCCGAACGTCCAGACCTTCACCGGCGGCCCGAAGGGCGCTGAAATGAAGTCGGTGTTCCTCGCTCCGATGCCGATCACCAAAGACAACCTGAACGTCGTCATCGACGCAGGCTGGATCAGCAAGGAAGAGGCCTGCCAGGGCGTTGCAGCCGGCTCCGTCGCCGCCTGCAACTAAGGCAAGCACGAACGTCAGACCAAACATCCCGACGTTGCCCGCTCCGCGGCGTGGCGTCGGGATCGTCATTGAGAGGTGACGTCGCCCGAGCGGCGCCACCGGAGCCAGCGCAAGTCGGGACCATCTCCGGGAAACCACGACGACGCGCCTGAAGAGGTGGGGAACGGCAAGAATGGCCGATAACATGCATTCGACGACAACAGGCGGACCGCGTCAGGCGGACGCCAACCCGGTGACGCGTTTTTTTCGAGCGACCGAGATCGACACCCGCCTTCTCGGCATGGTCGGCGCATTGCTGATCATCTGGGTCGGCTTCCATTTTCTGACTGGCGGCTTGTTCCTGACACCGCGCAACCTCTGGAACCTGACAGTTCAGACCTCCTCGGTCGCGGTCATGGCGACGGGTATGGTGCTGGTCATTGTCACCCGTAACATCGACCTGTCGGTCGGCTCGATCCTGGGCTTCACCGGCATGATCATGGGCGTAATGCAGGCCCAGATCCTTCCGCAGATGCTCGGCTTCGATCATCCCGCGATCTGGATCGTGGCGCTCGGAAGCGGTCTCGCCGTTGGCGCCATGATCGGTGCCCTTCATGGAGGCATCATCGCATTTCTCGGCGTCCCGTCCTTCATCGTCACGCTCGGCGGACTGCTCGTCTGGCGCGGCGCGACCTGGTTCGTGACCAGCGGCCAGACCGTTGCGCCGATGAACCCCACCTTCCGCCTCATGGGTGGCGGAACCGAGGGATCGGTAGGCGCGACATGGAGCTGGGTCGTTGGCCTCGTCGCCTGCGTGGCGATCGTCGGTGCCATCATCAATGCCCGCCGCCAGCGCAAGCGCTTTGCCTTTCCCCGGAAGCCGATCTGGGCGGAATACGTCATCGGCGCGCTCGGTTGCGTGATCGTGCTTGGGGCCGTGCTGATCGCCAACAGTTATTACTGGCCAGTCGCGATTGCCCGTCGCTACGCGGACGCCAATGGCATCGCATGGCCAGAGGGCGGACTGCAGATTTCACACGGCATTGCCGTGCCGGTCCTGATCGCCATCGCTGTGGGCATCGTGATGACCTTCATCGCGACCCGCCTGCGTTTCGGCCGGTACGTCTTCGCCATCGGCGGCAATCCGGAAGCGGCTGAACTTGCCGGCATCAAGACCCGCTGGGTGACGGTACGCATCTTCGCTCTGATGGGCATTCTGTGCGCCATCGCGGCGGCGATCTCGACGGCGCGCCTTAATGCGGCGACGAACGCCCAGGGCGAACTCGACGAGCTCTACACCATCGCGGCAGCCGTCATCGGCGGTACATCGCTCGCTGGCGGTGTCGGCACGGTCGCCGGCGCGATGCTCGGAGCGCTTGTCATGCAGTCGCTTCAGTCCGGCATGGTGCTCCTCGGCATCGACACACCCCTTCAGCGCATCGTGGTGGGAATGGTGCTCGTCGTGGCCGTATGGCTCGATACCGTCTACCGCGCCCGCGCCAAGTAATCAGGAGTCCATCATGACGGAGCAAAAAACTCCCCTCGTGGAAATGAAGGACATTTCCATAGCCTTCGGCGGGATTCATGCCGTCGAAAAGGCGTCCGTCGACCTCTATCCCGGTGAGGTCGTGGCCCTGCTCGGCCACAACGGCGCCGGCAAGTCGACATTGATCAAGATACTCTCCGGTGCCTATAGGCGCGACAGCGGAGACATCATGATCAACGGTGAGACGGCTGATATCCGCAACCCGCGCGATGCCAAGGAATATGGTATCGAAACGATCTACCAGACGCTCGCCGTCGCGGACAATGTCGACGCCGCCGCCAATCTCTATCTCGGCCGCGAACTCAAGACGCCGTGGGGCACGCTCGACGACGTGGCAATGGAGGCCAAGGCGCGGGAAGTCATGGGGCGCCTGAACCCCAACTTCAAGCGGTTCAAGGAGCCGGTGAAGGCGCTCTCCGGCGGCCAGCGGCAGTCGGTGGCGATCGCACGCGCCATCCTGTTCAACGCCCGCATCCTGATCATGGACGAGCCGACCGCCGCGCTCGGCCCGCAGGAAACGGCGCAGGTTGGCGAACTGATCAAGCAGTTGAAGGCCGAGGGCATCGGCATCTTCCTGATCAGCCACGACATCCATGACGTCTTCGACCTCGCGGACCGCGTGTTCGTGATGAAGAACGGTCAGGTCGTGGGCCATGCCCGCACCCAGGACGTCACCAAGGACGAAGTGCTCGGCATGATCATCATGGGCAAGTGCCCTCCGGGCGCGACGCCCGGCCCCGGAGCGATCAAGGGCTGACAGGCCGCCGTTCTTTCAGCAATGACAAAGCCGCAGCGATCACAGATCGCTGCGGCTTTTTCTGTTCCAGCCGGTGAATAGGCACATCGGATCTTGCCCCCCATGAACATGGCATGCGGCGCAAGGTGCTTCGGGTTATCCATACTCGCAGGAGAGACGCCGATGGCTCCCGCCACCTACCGGGCAGGCTGCTTTCGGCCCGCTTCACCGGCCGCGCCGGACTGATCATTCGTTTCGACTTCGACACATATTGAGGAGACATCCATGTTGCAGTTCATCAAGTCCATTCCCGCCATCGCGACGGCGTTGTTGCTGGTCGCCGCGTCCTCGGCAACCGCCCAGGAAATGTTCGCGAAAGTCGATGCCAATGCCGATGGCGCACTCGACAAGACCGAATTCGCCGCCTTCATAGATGCCGCCGCACAGGCGGGACGGCCGAACGCGAAGAAGATCCAATCGGCCAATCTCTATGCCCAGGCCTTTGCCCGCATCGACAAGAACAAGGATGGGTCGATCACGCAGGCCGAACTGGCGGCGATGCGCTGATCGAAGACGGGTCGGGGAAGCGCCCTCCCCGGCCCGTCTCACGGGATTCGAAGGATCATCATATCGATGGGGACTACGCGATGATCGGAAAACGCTCGGGAAGGCTTGCTGCCCTTGTCGTCCTGGCACTCGCCTCGGGTGCCGGGGCGCAGGAGCGGTTGCCGCTGGTGGCGGTCGAAAAGCCGAAAGCGATGGACGTGGTTCAATACCTCCAGTCCACCGGAACACTTGCCGCCGAGCAATCGGTTGACCTCGTGGCACGGGCCTCCGGCCTGCTGGAAAAGGTGAACTTCCGGGACGGAGAAAAGGTGAAAAAGGGCGATGTGATCTTCGGAATCGAGCGCGAGCCATACGAGATCAGCCTCGCAAGCGCGCAGGCGGATGTGCGGCAACAAGAAGCGAGCCTCGCGCAGGCGGCTGCCAATCTGACGCGGCAGCGCGACCTCAAGGACAAGAGTGTCGTCTCGGCAAGCGCGCTCGAAGATGCAATCGCACAGCACGCCATTGCCGAGTCGCAATTGGCGGCGGCACGGGCGCGACTGCGGACCGCCGAACTGAACCTCGGATACACCGAGATCACCGCGCCCTTTGACGGAATCCTGTCCGCACGCCTTGCCGATGTTGGCGCCTATATCAACGGCGCGGCAGCGCAGAAACTCGCGACCCTGGTCAAACCCGATCCGCTCCATGTGAACTTCACCGCAACCGACCGACAGGTGGTGGAAATCCGTCGCAGAATGCTGGAGCGCGGCATGCAGGTCGGCAATTTTGGCCTACCCGTCAGCGTGGAACTTTCGCTCACCGATGGTGACGGTTATCCGTTCAACGGTCCTCTCGATTACGTGGCCCCGGAAATAGACCCGACGACTGGAACGATGGCGCTGCGGGGGGAGATCGCCAACCCGGACCTTCTGCTCTCACCCGGGATGTTCGTGAAGGTTCGTGTCGCTGTCGCGATGCGCCCAGATGCTCTGACGGTCCCCGAAAGGGCGATCGGCAACACGCAGGAAGGCCGGACCGTTCTGGTGGTCGGCGAAGAGAACCGCATTGAGCAGCGGCTCGTGGAGATTGGCGCACCAGCCGAAGCCGGCCGACGAGAAATTCGCTCCGGCCTTGAGCCGGATGACCGGGTGGTGATCCGTGGGGGTGCCGCCGTAGCGCCGGGGCAAGTCGTTTCGGTCGAGGCAATGCCGCAAGAGGTGGCGCCATGATCGCCCGTTTCTTCATCGATCGGCCGGTTCTCGCCAACGTCATTTCGATCCTGATGGTGATCCTTGGTCTCGTTGCGGTGATCGGCCTGCCGGTGGCGCAGTATCCGGACATCGTCCCCCCCTCGATCCAGGTGACGGCGCGTTATCCGGGCGCCAACGCCGAGACGCTGGTTCGCGAGGTGGCGCTGCCGATCGAACAGAAGATCAACGGCGTCGAGAACATGCTCTATATGCAATCGACCTCGACCAGCGACGGCTCCTACACATTGACGGTCACGTTCGCCATCGGGACGGACCCGGACGAGGCGCAGGTTCTGGTGCAGAACCGTGTGGCAAGCGCAATTCCGGCGCTTCCGGACGCGGTGCAGTCGCAGGGCGTACAGACCGCGAAACGCTCGACCGCGATCATGTCGATCGTCACGCTGTCGTCCAACAATCCCGTCCATGGCAGCCTGTTCATGGCGAATTACGCGACGATCAACCTCGTCGATGAATTGCTGCGCGTGCCGGGTATCGGCAATGTCGTCGTCTTCGGCTCGGGCCAGTATGCCGTTCGCATCTGGATGGACCCGCAACGAATGGCCGCGCGCGGCCTGGTGCCGGCCGATGTCGCCAACGCGATTGCCCGGCAGAGCCGCAGCACCGCCGCCGGCCAGATCGGCTTGCCGCCGGTGCCGTCGGGACAGGATTTCCAGTACACGCTGACGGTCGATTCAAGGCTAAGCGACGTGCCGTCGTTTGAAGATGTCATCGTCAAGGCTGATGGCAACGAGATCACGCGGGTGCGGGATGTGGCGCGGGTGGAGCTCGGCGCCCAGCAATATAGCCAGGACTTCGCCATGGACGGCAGACCGGCGGCCGGCATCGCGCTTTTCCTGCTGCCCGAAGCCAATGCTCTCGATGTCATAGAGCGCGTGAAGGCGAAAATGGAGACGCTGTCTGCCGCCTTTCCCAAAGGGCTTGTGTACGCCATACCCTTCGACACTACCCGCTTTGTGTCCGCCGCCATCTCCGACGTGTACCACACGCTGTTCGAGGCGGCTGTCCTGGTTCTCTTGGTAATCCTGATCTTCCTCCAGGACTGGCGGGCGACGCTCGTGCCGGCGACGACCGTTCCCGTGACCATCATCGGGGCCTTCGCCGCCATGGCGGCCTTCGGCTTCACCATCAACCTCTCGACTCTCTTTGCCATCATTCTTGCGATCGGCATTGTTGTCGACGACGCGATCGTCGTTGTCGAGGCGGCGGCGCGCCATCTGCGCGAGGGCAAATCACCGCGCGAGGCGGCAGCGCTAGCGATGGACGAGTTGACCGGGCCGATCGTGGGCATCACCCTCGTGCTGCTTGCCGTCTTCCTGCCTGCGGCGTTCCTTCCTGGCCTGAGTGGCCAGATGTACAGGCAGTTTTCCCTGGTCATCGCCGCAACCGCCGTCATCAGCGCCATCAACGCCGTGACCCTGAAGCCGACGCAATGCGCGCTCTGGCTTCGCGCGCCTTCCCCTTCTCACAAGACGAACCTCGTCTATCGCGGGTTCAACGCGGCTTACGGGGCATGCGAACGCGCGTATGTCGGCATGATCAGGCGCCTCGTTTCGTTCAGCGGCGTCGTCAGCATAGCGACGATCCTGCTGGTCGGGGTCTCAGGCTTCCTCATATCGCGTGTGCCAAGCTCCTTCCTGCCCGTAGAGGACCAGGGTTATTTCCTGATTTCCGTGCAGCTTCCGGAAGGTGCCTCCCTGGAACGCACGAGGGAGGCGCTCGACGATGTCCGGCAGCGGCTGGAAACCATCGGGGCCGTCGATACCGTCATCGCGATCAGCGGCGTCTCCGCCCTCAACGGCAATGCCAGCCAGTCCAGCTCGGGCATTGTCTACGCCATCCTGACGGACTGGGCGGAGCGCCAGACAAATGAGAACCTTCGCTCGCTCTACACCCGCATGCGGGAGGCGACCGAGAACCTGCCGGACGGGCAGGCACTGGTGCTGCCGCCGCCGGCGATCCAGGGCATCGGCAATGCCGCCGGTTTCTCTTTGCAGCTTCAATCCCGCGACGGTCGTTTCGATTATGCCGCGCTCCAGAGCGAGGCGGCTGCAATGCTGCGGTCGCTGAAAGACGATCCGGTGTTCCGCGAGGCCTTCACTCCGTTCCGGGCCGACGCTCCGCAGTATGCCGTTTCCGTGGATCGGACGAAGACGGAAGCCCTCGATGTGGACAGCGGCAGCGTCTACGACACCGTCAGCCAGTATATCGGTTCCAGCTATGCCGGACAGGTCAGTCTGTTCGGACGTGTGTTCCAGATCTATCTGCAGGCAGAAGCTGGCGACCGGGTCGCGATCGAGAATCTCGACAAGATCAAGGTCCGCAGCCGGTCGGGGCAAATGGTGCCTCTTTCGGCGCTCGCCGACATCCGGCAAGTCACCGGCCCGTCGCTGATCAGCCTCTACAATCTCTATCCCGCGGCCCAGATCACCGGTTCGCAGGCAGAAGGATATTCCTCCGGCGAGGCCATGGACGCGCTCGACGTCCGGATTGAGAGCCTGCCGCGCGGCTACGGGGCAGAGTGGACGGCGGCGTCTCTACAGGAGAAGATGCTCGGCGGGCAAATCTACTTGGTTTACGCCCTGAGCCTGCTGCTGGTCTATTTCGTGCTCGCCGGCCAGTACGAAAGCTGGCTGGCGCCGGTGTCCGTCATTGCCTCGGTGCCACTTGCCCTCATCGGAACGGCGCTGACTCTGCTGGCGCTGAAAGCGCCCGTCAATCTCTACACGCAGATCGGCCTCGTGCTCCTGATCGCGCTGTCGGCCAAGAACGCCATACTGATCGTCGAATTCGCCCGCCACCTCAGGGCACATGATGGCAAAAGCGTCGTCGAAGCGGCGATCGAGGCCGCCCGCGTGCGATTGCGTCCGATCCTGATGACCTCGATCGCCTTCATCCTGGGCGTGCTGCCGCTGGTGCTGCAGACAGGCGCCGGCGCAAGCGCGCAGAAATCGATTGGCATCGCCGTCTTTACTGGCATGATCGGCTCGACATGCCTGACGGTTGCGGTTGTGCCGTCGCTGTTCGTCGTCCTGCAAAGGTTCGAGGAATGGCTTAAACGACGCAGGACGGCGGGTGCGCCGCCGCATGCCGCCGGTTCGGGCTGAAAGGGGCAAGGATGAACGAGGGGACGGTCCGGGATCGTATACAGGTTCTTGTCGTCGAGGACGACGCGCCGGTCCGCTGGCGCGTCTGCGATGCATTGCGCGGCGCGGAGGAATTCGCTGTCGAGGAGGCTGCCAATCTGGCGGAGGCCCGACAATTCCTCTCCGCCAATCCGGTCCGCGTGCTGCTCTCCGATTTGCGGTTGCCTGATGGCAGCGGCATAGACCTGATCCGTGCGGTGCGGCAGAAATACCCGGAGGCCGAGATCATGGTGATCTCGATCCTGGGCGACGAGGAAAGCGTGATCGCGGCCATTACCGCAGGTGCCAATGGCTACCTGCTGAAGGACGCGTTTCCGGCGGACGTGGTCGAGACCGTGCGCGATCTGGTCGCCGGCCATTCCCCGATCTCAGCCTCGATCGCCCGCTTCATCGTACGGCACAGCCAGGGCGCCGGTCGCAGCCAGGCCACGACCGCTCTCAATACTGCGAAGCTGACACCGCGCGAGATCGATATCCTGTGGGGTATTGCCAAGGGCTTCAGTTACTCCGATATTGCTGACCATCTCGGCATCTCGCGACAGACGGTTCCCGGACACATCAAGAACATCTATCGCAAGCTTGAGGTCAACACACGTGGCGAAGCGGTGTTCGAAGCCGTGCAGCAGGGATTGATCAAACTATGAGCGAGACGGAGGCCGCAGCGTCCGTCGAGCGCCACCCGAGCCTGCAGAAGGCCCTGCTCTATTTGCCACTCCAGCTTATCGCCGTGCTTGCGGCTGTCCTGTTCTTCTCCGTCGATCTACCCCTGCCGTCGGAAACCTACCGGCTGGGTGCGATCATCAGAAGCGACGGCGATGGACGGGAGCACGACGTGGCTCTGCCGGATCTCGTCGCCACACGCGACGGCGACAATCAGGAACTCGCATACACTGCAACGTTCGAACGTCCGGCGCAAAGCCGCGAGGTGTGGTCGATCTTCATTCCACGCTTCATCGTCGATGTCAGGGTGCTCGTGAACGGAGTCGAGATCGGCGACACCGGTGCCGATCCGTCTGCCGGCAAGGCGCAGCTCAACCTTCCTTTCCTCACCATCATTCCCGACACTGTGCTCAGGCCCGGCCCGAACGAAGTGCAGATCGTGCTGATCTCCGATCCCCCGATCGCCAAACATCTCGAAGCGATCTATGCAGGGCCGGACCGGGAACTCAGGCCTTCCTACAACGCGCGTCTGCGCCTCTTCCAGACACTCCCCCTGATCTTCTTCGCGTGGCGTTTTCTGCTCGCCCTGCTGCTCGGGATGATCTGGCTCAGCCGACGTAAGGAGACTGCCTATGGCCTTCTCGCGCTGGCGCTGGTCGCGGGCGTGATCCGGAATGCGCTCTTCTCCTTCGGCAGTGTCGAGGCGGTGCCGCTGATCGGTGTGCTCATCGTCGTGGAGAGCGTTCTGGTCGTCCCGTTCGCGCTGGCCCAGACCGGATATCGCTCCCGATGGTGGTGGCTGCTTCTGGCGCCGGCGCCGGTTTTTCTCGTCGCCGGCTTCATCGGTGACGAGCGGGCGATCCAGTATTCCTTTCTCCTGCTCGGTCCACCGACGGTCATGGCCCACGCCGTGATCGTTTGGTCGCTGTTCACGCGCTCCGCGATAGAGAAGGGAGACGGCGCCAGCTTCCTGATGGGAACCGCCATGACCATCGTGATGGCGGGCATGGCGCATGATCTGCTCGCCCTGTTCAACCTGCTGCCGGGCGGCAAGTACTTCTATGCGTCGCTGTCCTACTCCGCGATTCTGATCGCCTTCGGCACGCTGCTGGCCGCGCGGTTCGTGCAGGCTCTCAACCGGATCGACGGGTTCGCCAACCAGCTGATGGTGAAGATAACCGAAGCCGAACAGAAGCTGCGGCAAAGCTTCGCGCGCGAGCAGGCGCGCGACAGGGCCGAAGCACTCGCCCACGAGCGAGACCGGCTGATGCGCGACCTGCACGACGGGCTTGGAGGACAACTCGTCCGCATCGTCGCGCTTAGCGAGCGCAATGGCAGCGACACCGGCAAGATCGGCGAGGCGGCACGCGCGGCCTTGAAGGACCTCAGGCTGGTGATCGACGCCATGGAGGATGTCGACGGCGACCTGCTTCTTGCCCTCGCCTCCTGGCGCGAACGCACAGACATGCAGCTTCGCGCCCACCAGATCACGCTCGACTGGCAGGTGCGTACGGCGGACATGAACCTGACTTTCCCGGAACTTCGCCCCTGGCATGTGATCCAGATCGTCCGCCTGATGGACGAAGCCGTGACCAATGCCGTCAAGCACGCCGGGGCAAGGACGATTTCGGTCATCCTGCGGACAGCGGAGGGAGCCGAGGGCGGACCCTCTCTGCATATCACCATTCGGGATGACGGACGAGGCTTCGATCAGGCCGCTGCGACGACGGCGTCGACAGGCTTCGGCCTTTCCAACATGCGCAAACGCGCCACGCTCTGCGGCGCCACCCTGACGATCGACAGCGGGCCCTATGGCACGGCCGTCGATATCGCATTGCCGAGGATCTTTCCCGCGACACCCGGATCCGGCTGAAGGCATCAGGCGTCCGAAACGGCCTCAAGCAATGCTCGACGCCCGGCATGGAGTGGGGGCTCCGCCGCGACTGTGGACGGCAGCGCGGCTGATCTATGCCGGGCGTCGACCGGAGCGAGTGGAGAGTCGCTCCGTTTCTTGGATTTCAGGATCGTTCGAGCGGCGCGAAAAAATCAGCGGATGCCAAGCCGGTTGACCGGTCCGCCACGATTGGCCGGAGTGCCGGCGGGACCCGGAACACAGCCGACGGGATAACCCGGACGCGTGCAATAGACGGCGGCTCCGGCGGGGCGCCCGACGCAGCCGACGGGGTAACCGGGGCGCGTGCAGTACACGACAGGTGCAGGCCGCGCGACGCAGCCCTTCGGTACGCCGACCGCCTTGCAGTAGACAACCGCATGTGCCGGCTGCGGTTCGACGGTCATGCCGCCGACGAGGGCAAGCGCCGCTATCGCCAAAGCGGTGCAGGTGCGTCGATGCGATGGCATGCTTATCATGGCTTGTCCCTCCACAGGTCTGGCTGCGCGTCCGGCGCGAGCGTCATCCGATGGACGAGACTATGCAGGTGAAGCCCCTTTGGCGGAATGCCATAAACATGGGGGCTGGCGGGCCTAGCCGGCTTCCCGCAGGCGCTCCAGCCGCTTTGCGGCCCAGTCGAGCTCCAGGACGGCGCACACGATGTGGTAGAACGTGCTTGCCGGCGCGGGCTCGTCGATCATCGGAGCATCGGCCGGCCACTTGTCCCACCAGAGCCCTTTGACAGGAGTCGCCAGGAATGGCTCCAGCGCATCGAGCGCCCTGTGGGCCGAGGCCACATACCGCTCCCGCTCGGCGGTGTTGCCGAGCAAAGCGAGGCGCACCGCCGCTTTCAGCCACTCGGTCTGCGGCCAAAGCCTCGCCATTGCGTTGTGCACGGTGAAGTCGTCGTAAAGGCTCATGATCGCCACCTTGCGGTCCGCGCAGATGCCGTGGGCCTCGCCGATGTCGAAAAGACGTCGGGCCCTGGCAAGGGCATCGCCGTTTTGGCGCCGCTCGCCCCAGCGGGCGAGAAGCCAGGCCCATTCGAACTGGTGTCCCGGCTCGACGATTCGGCCTTTTTCGCCGGGCATGGGGCGCCAGTTCAAATCGAAGAACTCCCGCAAGGCCCCGGTGTCGCCATCGATGAACCGCGTCAAGGCCAGATCGGCGATTTCATCGACCAGGGCGGCCCAGCGGACACTGCTATCAGGCACGTCTTCCCAAGCCATCGCCGCCTCGAAGAGATGCATATGCGGGTTGGAGCAGAGCGGCTCCTTCGGCGGCATGGCTTCGTGGAAGCCGGCCTGCGGATGCGCGTAGACCTGCTTCAACCGGTCGAGAATGCCGAGTGCATAAAGCTCCCGCTCGGCCGCACGCGAAGGCTGGGCCGTGGCCACAGCCGCCGCCGCGAAAAGCGCGAAGGCCTGGTTGTAAAGATCGAAGGACGGATCGATCAGCAGGCCCTCGGCATTGGCGAGATTGCCGTAGAGGCCATCCTCCAGCCTGTAGGTCGCATCGAACCACGACAATCCTTCTTCGACTGCGGCAGGCCAAGGCCCGTTCCAACCGGCAGCGCCAGACATGACGTAGCAATAGACCTGACGCGGCTGGACGCGCGCACGGCGATCATCAGCCAGCATCGGCTCGCCATCCTGCCCGAGGCGCTCGAAGAAACCCCCGCCGGATGCCGCGCCCTTCTCCCACCAGAACGGCAGGGCGGCGGTTTCAAGCCAGGCGTGGAGGTGAGTGGAGCGGGCGGTGAGCGAGGGTGGGTCGGTTGCGGCTTGGTCTAACGGGGACGGCGGCTGGGGCATGTCGTTCCTTCCGGCGGGCTGCCGGGCTCGGGCAGCCAGTTTCGGTCAAATCCGATGATTTGTCGCGGTCGAACCCCGAGGAGCAGTGATTGTTCCGAATCCATCGGCAATGTGGGATGAGGACATTATGACCATGCAAACTAACGCTAACAACATTCGAAGGCCATTGACAACCAGCTGGCTTCATTCCAATTGCAGTGCATTAAGCGGGAGCCAAGGCTTTGAAGTTACCACGATTCACCAAATCGTTTTTCTCACGAAAAAGCAATCCACGACCCACTGAGTTGTCCCTACCCGCATGGTTCGTGGGTTCCTCGGGAGCTCCGATCAAGCCGTCGGGCGTACCTTTTTTTCTTTACCAATCTTGGATTCCTGAGCACACAGACAAGTTGGTAAAAGCTGTTGGCCACACGGCTCAATACGATCTGGTCGATCTGCAGATGATGCGGAACCAGAACAACAAGGGAGAGCGCCTTAGCATTCTCCGCTTTGCGGAAAGGAACCCGGATATATACCGAAGGATGGCGCTTCACAAGCTTGCGCCATATCGAAGCAAAACGGCGGGGCTAATCGTTACGTTAGACTGGATTCCAGCGATGCGACACCTCGTACTAGCCGCCCGCCAGCTTGGTATCCCGACGCTTCTGCTGCCGCACGAGGCGGTATTTGCGAAGGAGGACATGTACTATGTACACATTTCGACAGGCGTTAATATCCCGGCCTGCGACATCATGTTTGCCTGGGGTGATCTACAGGAAGAGATTTTCGTAAGTAGAGGTTATCCCCGTGAGCGCATCATAAAAACAGGTGCACCGAAATTCGACTACATTACTTCGTTGGACTCCAAACGAGACAAAAGCTGCTTGGTTGCGCTCGGCCTTAATCCAGCTGAACCGGTAATCACCTTCGCCGCACAGCCTCTTGACAGCCAATACGACAAGCAGATGGCGCGTCGCGCGCAGACGGAGGCGATTACGGATTTGCTTAGTTGCGCGAAGGATCTGGACTTTCAGGTGGTCGTTCGTACCCCTCCCTCAAGGGACGAGATTCTCACTCCGGAACTCAAGGCACTGATCGAAAGCGATACCCGTTTTGCAATCGACTATGCAGGCCTATATCTGTTGTCGCCAGAAGAGACAATTGCCGCAAGTGACGTGTTGATGTCGATAAATAGCACGATGCTCTTGGAGGCAGCGCTGGCCGGGAAGGTCGCAATTTCATCGAAATATGTGGAATTTGATCAAATCTGGGATAACGCGAACTTGCAGGTGGTGAAGACTAGGTCCGAAATGTTTGCAACCTTGAAGGATGCCTTAATCTCGCCAACTCCCCTCACTGCATGCTATAACTTGACGTGGGCAGCCAAGGCATTCTCCATCGGTCAGTTCGACGGATTGTCTGCCACGCGGATAGCTTCGATACTGGATGATATTGCAAATGGACGGCGTAAGATCGCGCCACTCCCCGGCTGAGGTTGTTATTTAGGCCCGAACATCTCGGGAAAAGCTATGTAAATGTGGTAACGGCAAACCCGGTTGAACCGGAAACCCGTTCAACGCCGCGCGTGAAATGTTTCACCAATGCGGAAAACCTACCGTTTCGAGAACCAGTCCGGAGCAGCGCCGCCGGTTTTTTTTGGGACTGGCTGCTTGATCTCAATCCCAGGCATTCTCTCCTTGCGGTTCCCCGAATAAGATCGCACGGGAGTTCAGAACACTTCGATCTACAGCAAACAGGGATGCGCCAGTGATGAGAATTGGTCAAAAGATCAAGAGGTATATACTTCGCTGCTGGCGGTGGGCAGCGGGCGCCCCTCAGAAAAAGAAGGGCTTTTCGACTCCTGGGAGCCTCCGACCTTTCCTCCACAACTGCGAATGGAAGACAAAACATATTTCGCGGATCTTCGCGTTTTATTTCGACGATCGGAAATCCTATCTACCAACATGGTTTCCGGATTCGGAAGTCCTGATCATGGGGTTGGCAATGCCACAAACCATGTTTCGAAAACACTTTGCCGAAGCTATGCTTTCAAACCCGGAATCGCGCATCCTAACCTGGGGCTATCGTGCGAAGCCCTGGGTTTATGACTTTGCGCGGGAGCACGGTGTGCCGCTGACCTATTGCGAGGACGGGTTTATTCGCAGCACCGGGTTGGGCAACGAACGACAGCAACCGCTCTCGCTTTGCTTCGACCGGCAGGGCCTCTATTTCGATGCGACACGTCCCTCCGATCTGGAAACCCTTCTCCAGAACTATGATTTCGATGCGGATCGGCAACTCATGGAAAGGGCCGCAATATGTCGCGACAAGCTTATATCCATGGGGCTCAGCAAATATAATTTCGCGCCGCCTTTCGATGTCGAAGCCGTGTACGGCCGGAAGGACAGGCGACGGATCCTCATTCTTGGTCAGGTGGAAACCGATGCGTCCATCAAGTATGGCTGCGAACGGCCTATTGACAACAACGATGTGGTACGTCTCGCAAAGGCCGAAAATCCGGACGCGCAAATCATCTACAAACCCCACCCGGATGTTCTGTTCGGTTCGCGTCAAAAAGTGTCCGAGCCCGATGAGGTGAAGGATATCGCGACCATCGTCTACGATCGCATCTCTCTACCCGACTCGTTGCGGACGGTGGACCATGTCTACACCATCACATCGCTCGGCGGCTTCGAAGCGCTGCTGCGGGATATCCCCGTCACCACCCTCGGATGCCCGTTCTATGCCGGATGGGGCGTCACGGATGATCGTCAACCATGTCATCGGAGAACACGAAAGCTGACCGTTCTCCAGGTCTTCGCCGCCGCATACATGCTTTATCCGACCTACCGTGACCCATTTACGCACGAGAGGATCGACATTGAACAAGCCATCGACCTTATGCTTGAATTGCTGGCCGGCCGCCGGGCGGGTACCGATAAAACACCTACGGCCGCCGTGGCCGTGACTGCCGCCTAAGGTCTTCAGAATCATGTCACGACTGATCGACTGGCTGGACGAAATTCTTCGCGGGCCTTGGAAGAGGTCCGCCGGCTACGTTTTCGTCAAGGGCCGAGGCGCATCGCTGGCGGGCAGGATCATTGTCGAGGTCGGGGAGGGCAATTCGGTTATCTTCGATGAAGGCGCACGGCTGAAAGGCAACCTCAAGTTTCGCGGGAGCAGAAACACGATCCATCTAGGCCGACAGGTCAACTTTCTGGGCAGCATAACCATCAAAGGCAATGGCCAGTCCGTCACCGTGGGCGACCACTCGACATCCAACGGCACCACCATCCTATGCCAGGAGGCCGCGAGCGTTTCGATCGGGCGCTAATGCATGCTGTCGAGACATATCGAGATCCACACAACCGACGCGCATTCGGTCATCGATCGCGAGACCGGAGAACGATTTGACCTGGGTGGCCCTGTCACGATCGGCGACCACGTATGGATCGGCATGGGCGCCATCATCAGCAAGGGCGTAACGATTGGCGACGACAATATCGTCGGAGCGCGGTCATTCGTGACGAAGTCTTTTGTCGACAGCGGCACAATTATTGCCGGCGCGCCAGCGAAGGTGATCAAAACCGGGGTAACGTGGTCGCGCCTTCTGAGAACGCGCTACAGCGAGGCTGACATGGAGGCATGGCGACAATGACATGCGGCGGAAGTCAAGGAAACCCAAATTTCCAGCTAACCACGTGTGTCCGACCTGAGAGATAGGTGACGTTTTGTACCGAAGACATGGGTAACACTTTTTGCCTTTTGGCGGGAGGTGTTGATGCCGTGGAGAGAGATTTCGGTGCATGCGGGGTGGGGGTTTATCCTCCATCGGAAACTCGACGCTCTCGCAGAGAGGCCGAAGTCGCGGATAAAAACCGCCGAACGGGGTACCGGAAGGTACCGCTATACTAAACTAACGAGGTGCCCCCGGTACCCCGTCCGCTTCCCCTGTGTCTGGAGTTACGGGGAAGACATTACAGGTGATGCCGAACCGGAGGGGAGAGCCTCTGCGGGGTTTTGGGGTGCGCGGGATTTTTTTCTGGGGGGGATGGATGATACAGCGATGGTCGAGATGCCTGGGAATGCCCCTCATCCGCCTCCCGGCACCTTCTCCCCGCATGGCGGGGAGAAGGAGGATGGAGCGCCGGCGGTGCCACGAGTCCCTTCTCCCCGTGCCGACGGGGGTGAGGCGCGGTCCGCGCAGCGGAGCAATCGATCCGGCGAATCGATTGCAGCAACGAACGCCTTGAGCCCTAGCGGAAGGCCGGCCGGGTGCCGGCAGGCGGATGAGGGGCAGCGACGCCAGAGCCATTCGGGCGCGGGGCTGCTACTCACGTGGCAGCCAGATGAGGATATAGCTGATGACAGCCAATCCCTTGTCCTGCTCTCGGAGTTCCCGGCTACTTCTCGCTTACGGCTTGAGGACGACCTTGATGCAGCCGTCCTTCTTTTCCCGGAACGTATTGTAGAGTTCCGGGCCGTCTTCCAGGCTGGCTCGATGTGTAATGACAAAGGACGGGTCGAAGCGACCCTCCTCGATCAGGCGCATCAGCGTCGGCAGGTAACGCTGAACAGGGGTCTGGGCCATTTTGAACGTGATCCCCCTATTGATGGCGGAGCCGAACGGAATCTTGTCGAGGAACCCGCCGTAGACGCCGACGACCGAGACCGTCCCGAAATTTCGGCAGCAATGGATCGCCTGGCGCAGGACATGAGGGCGATCGGTCGCGAGATAGGCAGCGACCTTGATCCGGTCCCAGCGGGAATCCCAGCTCGCCGCCGCCTCGGCCTCGGTGCCGACAGCATCGATGCACGCATCCGCGCCCCGACCCTGGGTGAGTTCCATGATGCGGTCGTAGATGTCGACCTCCATGAAATCCAGGGTCTCCGCGCCAGCAGCGGCGGCAAGCGCCAGCCGTTCGGGCACGGTGTCGATGGCGATCACACGTTCTGCGCCGAGCAGGAAGGCGGACCTAATCGCCATCTGCCCGACAGGACCGCAGCCCCAAATCGCAATCGTGTCGCCCCGCTGGATGTCGCAGAATTCCGCGGCCATGTAGCCCGTGGGAAAGATGTCGGAGAGGAATAGCGCCTGATCGTCCGTCAGCCCGTCCGGCACCTTGACCGGACCGACATCCGCGAAGGGCACCCGCAGGTACTCGGCCTGTCCGCCGCTGTAACCGCCAAGCAGGTGGGAATAGCCGAACAGGCCCGCCGGGGAATTGCCCCAAAGCTTCGATGCCTTCTCGCGATCGGGGTTGGAACGCTCGCATCCGGAGTAGAAGCCGCGCTGGCAAAAAAAGCACTCGCCGCAGGATATGGTGAAGGGCACGACCACGCGGTCCCCGACCCTCAGTTTGGAGTTGTCCTTCCCGACCTCGACAACCTCGCCCATCGCTTCGTGACCGATGATGTCGCCGGATTTCATTTCCGGGATCGTACCATGGTAAATATGGAGGTCGGAGCCGCAGATGGCACATGCGGTCACCTTGATGATGGTGTCGCGGCCATCCTGGATCACCGGGTCGGGAACGCTTTCGCAACGAATGTCATGCTTGCCGTGCCATGTGAGAGCTTTCATTGCGGCCTTCCTTCCATCGAGTGTTCTGACAGGCGCGCGCATGACGGTGCCCGCGCCGCCCGGGAGGCCCGGGCGGGTGTGGTCAAGATTGGTGGGGTGTTACCGCTTGGCGGTCACGTCGGCCTCGTCTCGGGCCAGAAACTGACGCGTGACTGCTGGAAGATGTTCGCCCAGCCAGTCCGCCATTTCGACCTCCTCGGCGAGGATGCCACGGCACACGTCAGCCGTATCGACGTCGCCGACCGCCTCGGCCGCCGCGATCAATGCGCGGTAGCTCGCGATTTCCATGTGTTCGAAGGTGTAACCGGCCATACTGCCCTTGACCACTTCGTCACTGGCGAACATACCGCCCATGCCTTGTGCCATGGCGCTCATCTTTCCGGCCGCATCTTTGAAGCCGGACGTCGACTCGCCCAGCCGCGTCAGGCAACCTTCCAGCGCTTCTGCCTGGGACTTCGTCTCTTCTATGTGCTGGCCGATCCGGTTCTTCAGTTCGGGATAGTGTTCAAGGCGCTCATGTTGCGCCTTCAACATTGTTTCCGCCTGCTTCTCCATCGCATGCGCATCCCGAAGCCAGTCGATCAGGTTGGTACGTGCATCGGTCATGAGACTCTCCTTGTTTTTGACGGGCCCTAACCGGGTCCGTCGCGCTTTGTTCCACTCTCGCTCACACCGTCGGGGCCAGGCCCAATGCCAGCCGAAGAACCGCAAACAGTGTCGCGACGCCAAGGCCGACGCAAAAAGCTGTGTTCAGGATCGTCAGGGCGAACTTCCATCCTGCGCCGTGGATGTAGTCCTCGATGATGGTCTGCATGCCGAGGCGCATGTGCAGGATGCCCATGATGATGAATAGGCCCAATGGCAGGGAAACGAACGGCGAAGAAAGCCCCGTCACCACGTCTGCGTAGGGACGGCCGGCAAGCCACACACCGACGCCCACCATGTACGGCGTCAGAGCCAGCAGAAACACCGAACGGATACGATCCTTGACGAACTCGTCCGTCCCGCTTTTGGCCGATCCCAGTCCGAGCACGCGTCCCAGTGCGGTCTTCATTGTCGCCTCCGTTAACGATCAAGGCTGTCCCAGCCAGAAATTAGGTTCTGTTTCGTCGGCGTGTGAGCAAGCGACGGCCTGGATATCGCGCCAGCGGAGAGGGCTCCGCCAGCTGCCATGACAAATGCTCTTTGGTTCATTTCGGTATTCCCTAGAGTTGCTCGGCTTGAGCACCGCTATTCGGCTTGGCCCGCCCGAGATTGGGCTTTTCGCCGAGCGGCTGCATCGGTTGCGACGAGAAACTGTTGTTGCCGTCGATCGACTGACCCTCGCTCCACCGTCCCTGCACCGGCTCGCTGCCGTCGTTCTGGAAACCAAGGAAGACATAGCTGAAATCGTTGTTTTCCTGCTCCTGAGGAAAGCTGTTCGGTATCGGGAAGACCTCCGATGGTCCGCCCAGTTCCTCGAGCGCCGCCAGCCACTGGTTCTGGTGCATCGTGTCGCGAGCGATCAGGAAGGAGAGCATTTCCTTCATGCCGGGATCATCGGTCATGTTGAAGAGGCGAACAGCCAGGATGCGGCCGGTGGATTCGGCCGTGACATTGGCGGTCATGTCCGCTGCGATGTTGCCGCTGGCGTAAATATGCGACATGTCGAACGGCACGCCGTCGGAGTCTACCGGCATCGCGGCTAGCCCCGCGGAAAGCAGGTTCTTCAAATTGATGCCGCCAAGCACCGCGCCACCCACCGGATCGGCCGCGACTTCTTCTCTGAGCTTGAGTGGAGCGCCCTCTAGGTTGAGTGCGACGGCCGTCGCCAGCATTTCGATATGCCCCAGCTCTTCCGCCGCCGTGTTCATCAGCAGGTCGCGAAACTTGGGATTGCCTCTCGCACCGCAGGCTTGAAAGAAATACTGCATTGCGACGCGGATCTCGCCTTCAATGCCGCCGATCGCCTGTTGCAGGGCCCTTGCGAACAATGGATCAGGCCGCTCGACGCGGACGGGAAACTGCAGCTTGTTGTCTGTGTAGAACATGTCGTCGCTCCTTTGTTGGCGACCGTCTAACAATGCTCCTCTCCGGCTGTTCCACGACAATTCGCTATATCTCGAGGCCAGAACCGTACAGTCGCAAGTGCTATGTACGGTGGAGTACAGAAACTATTGGCGCTCCTGTCCATTGAGTGACCACCATGGAACAAAGGGGCGAGACAGGATGCGCGGAGAACAGGTCGTTGAACTGATACCGGCATTGAGGGCATTTGCGCGGTCCTTTCACGGGTCGCCCGACGATGCCGATGATCTGGTTCAGGAGACACTGATGCGGGCGATCGGCAGCATCGATCAGTTCGAAGAGGGGACGCGCCTCAAATCCTGGCTGTTCACAATAATGCGAAACACCTTTTCGACCCGCTATCGAAAGGGGCAGCGGGAGGTGGTGGGTGTGTCAACGGCGCTTGAGGAGAGCCTGGTGAGCCCCGCCGCACAGGAGTGGGTGGCACAGTCCCAGACAGTGCGCGATGCCATATTGAGACTGCCCGATACCCACCGTGAGGTTCTGGTCCTTATCGCCATTCTGGGTGAGAGTTACGAAGATGCCGCGGAAATCTGCGGATGTCCGGTTGGCACCGTAAAAAGTCGCCTTAGCCGTGCTCGAGAGCGACTTAAAGTCGATCTCGGAGAGCCGGCCTGATGCCGGTAACATTCTTTCACCTGTGCTCGCCATCGTAAATCGCTCCCTGTTTGGAACCAAATAGGCTCCTCCGAGTTCGATGGGGTTGAGGCGGAGACTTCGGCTCCGCCGCAGCACTGACGAGGAGGCGCATCCGTGGACGAGTACGATAACAATGTGACGCGTCAACATCCCGTGCATAAGGACGGCGATGCTGCCGAGGCGAAACATGGGAGCAAGGCATTTCGGTCGACGGGCGCGGTGAGGACGGAGAAGACGCCGCCGGAGTTCAACAAACTGCTTGCCCTGCTTCCGCCGGAGGAGATGGCCGCAATTACGCCTGATCTCGATTTCGTGATGCTTAAAAAGGGGCAGTTGCTCGGCAGCATCGACCAGCCTCTTGAGTATGTCTACTTCATCACCGCCGGTCTCGGCTCGGTGGTACTGACGACTCCGGAAGGTCGGCGTGCTGAAGCCGGCATCTTTGGTTTTGAGGGTCACGTTCCGGCCCCGGCGATTACGGGGACATCACTTAGCCTGCACGACGTGACCATTCAGATTGCTGGCTCTGCCTATCGCATAAGCTATGCCGACTTTAGGCGCGGAATGGAAACCCTGGAGCTTTTTCCGAAGCTTATGATGAGGGCCTCCGAGGCGTTCGCCGTACAGCTTGCATATACAGCGGTTTCGAATGCTGTCCATGACATCAGCGTGCGGCTGGCCAGGTGGTTGTTGATGTGCCACGATCGGGTGCCAGCCAACGAAATCTCGCTCACGCATGATGCGCTTTCCCTGATGCTTGGCGTGCGACGACCCAGTGTCACCACATCTCTCCACGTCCTTGAGGGCCATGGCCTTATTCGTTCTGAGCGGGGGCTCATCACGATCCGCCATCGCGCCGATCTTGAGGACTACGCCAGAGACGCCTACGGCAAGCCGGAAGAGGAGTATCGCAAGCTTATGGCGGATCTCCCGGGTGACCTTGAAGTGTGATATATCCCCCGAGTGTTCCCACCAACCCGTCAAGACGTTCCCAATCCGCCCACCAATAGTCGGTATTCGTCTTCGGGCGCGCCATAGGTATCGCCAGCAAACTCCTCCAGTCCGCGTCGATCCCTTATCGTGACCCTGCCACGTTCGGAGCGGATGTATTTTCGGCCTTCAAGAATATGGATCGCGGTGGTCACACTCGGTCGTCGCACCCCCAGCATGATTGATAGCTGGTCATGGGTCAGCGCGATCTCGTCGCTTCCCACGCGGTCGTGAAACATCAACAGCCACCGAGCGAGGCGCTCGTCTATCTGGCGCGAAACATTGCATAGCGCAGTGAAGGAAATTTGCGAGACGAACGTCTGTACGAAGCGCGCCAGAACATTGGCAAAGACGCTGTGCTGGGCGATGGCGTCGCTCATTTGTTTCATGGGCATCCGGTGACCATGACCCTCGACCTGCATCACGACTTCGTGGACACTGGTTATGCCACCCACCAGTGCAGAGGTGGGAGAGAAGCCTTCACGGCCAAACATGCCCGCTTCTGCCCGGCGACCTTGTGAAGATATGGTTATGACCGAGCCGACCCCCGCCGATGGAAAATATGCATGATCGACCGGCGCTCCGGCTTTCACCATCGCATAGCCGCGGGGTAGTTCGATCGGTTGCAGGCTCTTGTTGATTTCCAGGAATTCGCTTTTCGGCAACAGTGCAAGTAGGTGGTTCTGAATATCTGGTTGAAGTACGGCGGACATGGCTCTCTATCGCTTCGGGCGAAAGCCGCCGGGACCTTCCGCCGTCGGGCCCTTACAAATCAGACGGTTAATGTCGATATATCATCGAGTATCAGGTGTGGGTTTTAGGTACGCTGGCGGACGATCGGCCACGTCGAAGATCGTTGATGCTAAATGGGAGCATGGGCGCTCGGACCCGAGGAGCATCATGTTCATGAAGAGAACGAACGTTGCACTGGTCGTGGAAGACCAGCCATTGATCGCGCTGGAAATTGAGCAAATTCTAAAGGATGCGGGTTGGCGCGATATCCTTACATTCGTTTCCGCAGGGGAAACCGAGAATTGGCTGGCGCGTCAACTTCCTTCGGTCGCGGTCATTGAGGCAAGCGTGCAGGACGGTCACTGTGAAACGATCGCTCGGATGCTCAGCGATCACGCGGTCCCGTTCATTGTGCATAGCGTTGAAAATGAAGGGAGACGCCTTAGCTCGCCGCTGCGAAACTGCAAGGCGTGGATCGAGAAGCCTGGCACACCGGAGATGTTTGTTGCTGCTCTGGGGCGGCGCTTCGACGGCTTTTGACGATAATGGTCACCGGAACAATCCTCCGCTCCGTGAGTTCGCTAAGGTGATCCGAAACCATCATCTGGAGGCGTCGATGAGCGAAGCGAAAAAGAGCACCAATCACGATACTATCCGCTTCTGGATCGAAAGCCGTGGAGGGCGCCCGTCGAAGGTTAGCGGGGCCAGTCATGGAGGAATTCTCCGGATCGATTTCGGAGAGCCCGAGGAAAATCTCGAAGAGATCGAATGGAAAGAATTCTTCGATATCTTCGAGGATTCCAAGCTCGCCTTTCTCTATCAGGACGAAACTGGCGATGGCGCCGAGAGCCGATTTAACAAGTTCGTTTCACGAGACAGCTGATAGGGAAATGCAAATGACCGGCTCGGAAAAGAAAGTTCAAAAGATCCACAAGGATGCGCAGGGACAGTTTGCGCCTAAGCAGGCGGGTGGACAAAGCGACGGGGTCGCGAGCGCAAAACCGACGGTGATTACCGGATCGGAGGACGCAACGGAGCATAACCGCCCGCCGAAGCCGTCAGGCTCTTCCCGCGCCGGTCGTCATCGGCCGTGAAAACGGTCAACACAAATACGACAGGAATCATCTGACACCACTGGCCAGGGGGCCAGAATTTTGATCAGGGCGCACAATTCCCAGTTCCGTCAGCAAAGACCTCATAAAAGGGCGTGGCGTTTCCTCAGCCTTCCGCTCGTAGGGGGAAATGCCGATCATCTGGCAGAACATCTCCAGGTTTTCACTATACGGCGAGGCATCGAGACCAGCCGCGTCGCATTGGTCGATGTTGTCTTCCAGGTCCGCGATCTTGATACGGGAGGCGATCGGATTACGTGCGATGCGGATCAGGAATGCGTGCTCACTTTCATCCTTTTGCCGGGTGAGAGCTGAGACCGCTTCGACGACCATGTCCGAGAATCCCTCTTCTCTGAGCTGGGAGGCAGACCAGCCATTGCCCTTCTCAAGCGTATCATGAAGAAAACCCACCGCCCGTTCTTCGGTGGTGGAAAAGCGATTGGCGACACGCTCGCAATGGGTGGTGTAGGGACGTCCTGTCTTGTCGCGCTGACCCGCATGAGCTCGGGCTGCGATCCGCTGAGCACGCAGCAGACCCTGTTGCTCCGGGCTTACAGCCGGCCTTTGGGTTCTCGTATCGGTCCTGATGATCTCGCGCATCCTTCAAACTCCCTGACCTTGTCCACCAGAACCCGCCAGCACAGGGTCCGTTCCACTGAGACGCAAACAGTCGAAGCATTCTTCGGGGGCGTACCGATCCGCTGATGACCATGGCTCCGGACCGAAGCCGCGTGAAGAGGCGCCTGCGGGCTGGGTCTCCGCAATCGTGTCATCCCTCCAAAGTCAGCCTCTTCACACGCGCCCATGACCCTGGGTTCCCGGTGGCACCACGCCGTATCTCGTGGCGATCTGACAATATCAGGCCGCCAAGACGGAATCCGGCAGCTATAGAAGATTTGCTAGGCTGAATAGGACACTGAACGCGGGGAGGATACCGTCCCTCGGCAACTGTCCATAGATCAGTTCACCGGAAACGACAGGCGGCGCTGTCGCCTCTTCTTCCGTCAGATTGGCGCGCATTTGCAGCAGGCTCTTCCCGAATCTCCAATCGATGGCGATCAGCCCATCCGGAGTCTCATGGCCGATTGCGCCGCGATATTTCGTCTGTGCGTGAAGTGGCCATATGAGACGCTGCCGCTTGTCGAGAAGGTCGGCAACAAAAGAGCTCCATCGCTCAGCGTCCCGGCTTTCGGTTGCGCTGTGGTCGATCTTCGATTGCAGGAAGGTTTCGACTGCATTTGGATCGGGAACGTCGGAAACGGTCTCCCCCTTCATATCCTGAAATAACCACGCCTGCTCCAACCTGCCGCGGCGCTCCTGTTCATGGAGCTCTTCCGGATGGTCGGAGAAGAAGAAAAAAGGCCGGCGTGTCGCAAACTCCTCGCCCATGAACATAAGCGGAGTTTGCGGTGATAGCAGGAGAATTTCCGTCAGCGCTTTGACGATGGGCGGCTCCGCGAGATTCAGCAACCGTTCTCCGCGCACACGATTGCCAATCTGGTCGTGATTTTGCAAAAAGTTGATGAACGCCGTCGGTGGAAGATCAGCGCTTAACTCGCCGACCACCTTGCCGTCCTGCGGGCGAGCCTCGCCCTGATAGACGAAACCCTCGGTGAGCGACCGGCGCAATTTCTGCCACGGCTTGTCGCAGAAATTGACGTAAAATCCTCCCGTTTCTCCTGTGGCGATCGCGTGTGCGACATGATGGAAATCATCGTTCCATTCAGCCTTGCAGAGAGGTCCCTTATCGCGTCCCGGCCGCATTGGTTCTGCCACGTTACGTGCATCCTCAATCATCAGGTGGATGTGCCGGCCAGAGTATTGACGGCGTATTTCACGGGAAATTTCCGAGAGCAGTTCCGGATTTCCGCTGTCATTGACCAGACAGTCGGCGGCGTCTAGCCGCAACCCGTCAAGCCGGAACTCCCTCAGCCAGTAGAGGGCATTGTCCAGGAAATAACGCCGGACCTCCGGCCGCGAGAGGTCCGGGGCCGGGCCCCAGGGAGAGCCCTCCGCCTTGAAGAACTCAGGCGTAGAGCGCTCGAGGTCATTTCCCAGATGGCCGAAGTGATTGTAGACGACATCGAGGAATACCATCAGCCCGAGCCCGTGCGCGGCATCCACCAGTTGACGGAAATCGTCTGGCGTACCGTAGGCTGGGTGTGGGGCGTATTGCAGAACGCCGTCATAGCCCCAGCCGCGCTGCCCGTCGAAGGCCGCCACGGGCATGATTTCGATGGCGGTGAAACCCTGGTCCGCGAGCCTTTGCAAATGCGGTATCGCAGCAACGAAAGTGCCCTCGGATGTGAACGCTCCCACATGGAGCTCATAGATGATGGCCTCGTGCCATGGACGCCCGGTCCACTCCGTGTAGCGCCACCCGTAGCTGAGGTCCGCGACAACCGAGCGTCCTGACACTGACTCCGCCTGCCGGCGGGACGCCGGATCGGCGACCTCGCTCCCGTCGGATAGAACGAAACAGTAGGTCTCGCCGGGCTGCGCCTCTGTCTCTAGCTCATGCCAGCCGGCAAGAGTCCGGACCATCGGCATGCTTGCGTCGCCCAGACGCAGACGGATCAGATCGTGCCGCGGCGCCCAAAGGCGAAATGAAGCCCGTTGACCGTCAATCATCTCGGCACCCCAGGCGTACCGACGGGTGTAAGGTTGCGGGTTTGAGCGGGCGTTTTGCTTAATTTGCTCGGCTGTCATGGATTTGTTTCTCCAAGGTGGCGGCGAATAACCAGACGGCACCGAGGATGTTCCATCTCCCCGGGCGGCTGATAAACATTCAGGGTGCTCGGGAAACAAGGGAACCTGGTGGAGGTCCGGGAGTTTGAAAACCAGCAGGGTCAACCGAGGTCCATGATGGATACGCAACTGAAGATTTACCGCCTTGTGCCGCAGGCTCCTCCTTCGGATCCGAACTGGCAGAATGCGATTTTCCAGGGAGAGGTGCGCGTCTGTGCGGTATCGCCTGGCGACGCCAGACTTGTTGCGGCCCAGGCCGAGGGTGATTTTCCCCAACGGGACGCGAAGCCTGCGGAAGGGGTGTCGACTATAAACGGTTCCGCCTTCCTCAACGAGAAACTCTTCACCGTGATCCTGGAGGACGGAGAGGCCGATGTCGGCCGGAGGGTCCGGGGTGTGGTGAGTGGGACGATAGACGTCATCACCTAATGCCGTCCAACCGGCGCAGGAACGAGGAGCAATAAGATGGCTATCAAAAAACCACGTGACGGGGCCGCCGGCACGACCGATCAGTCACCGCGATGGGAAGGGCCGCAGGAAAACACCCCGAGCGGCTATCTTCCAGCCAAGGATGATCCCGACCACGATCGTGATGCTGTTGGAGAAAACCTTCAGGATCCCCGGAAGAAGACGGTCTCCGACGGGTTGAAAACGGGTGACGATGACAACTCATCCAAAGGGAGCCGCCAGTGACGCTTAAAGCCCTCGCATTCAATGCGACACTGAAACCGAGCGGGAATACCGCGGCCTCATCGACGGATTTTCTGCTGGAACAATTTCGGGCAGCGTTTGCCCGATCGTCGATCGAACTTCCCATCATCCGGTTGGTGGACCATGACATCAAGCCGGGCGTAAGCGCCGACGAAGGCGGCGGCGATGCCTGGCCCTCCATCCGGCAGCAGCTCATGGATGCCGATATTCTTGTGATGGCGACGCCCATCTGGATGGGCCAGCCCTCCAGCGTGTGCAAACGTGCGCTGGAGCGAATGGATGCGTTTCTCGGAGAGACAGACGATTCGGGTCGCATGCCTACGTTCGGAAAGGTTGCCCTAGTCGGTGTCGTCGGCAATGAGGACGGCGCACATCACGTTTCAGCCGAACTCTATCAGGCGCTGAACGACGTCGGCTACACGCTTCCGCCCAATGCTGTTGGCTATTGGGTCGGTGAAGCGATGTCGTCGGTCAATCTAGTCGATCTGGACGAGATCCCCGAGAAAGTGAAGACAACGGTCAACATGGCGGTATCGAACGCCCTTCATCTGGCCCGTCTTCTTTCAGAGGCACCTTATCCACCTCCGGCCTGAGGCCGGAGCCGACGTGGAGGCGACACTGTGGCGGATGACGTAACAGCGCTGCTCGACAGCATAGATGATGCATGCGACCGCGACGAGCGCCTGACGATCGCCGCTATTCAGGAGATCGCGGGCAGGAGGGCCAGTGCGCCTCTTATCCTTTTGCCGGGTCTTGCCATCCTGTCACCGCTGAGCGGCATACCGACAGTACCAACCTTCCTGGGACTGGTAATCGGTCTGGTCAGCCTTCAGATCATGCTGGGTCGCAGCACGATCTGGCTTCCGAAACGGTTGGGTACGTCCGGTATTTCCGCCGGACGTGCCAAGCGTGCCGTCGGGTGGGTCCGTCCGGTCGCCGGTGTTATCGACCGGTTCAGCAGCCGGCGTCTCGAATGGTTCGCCAATCCGGTCTCGGTAAGACTTGCCGGCCTGATGTGTCTCCTCATCGCCGTCTGCATGCCGGCGATGGAATTGGTGCCCTTCTCCAGCTCCATCGCCGGCATGTTTGTTGCCGTTCTCGGCCTAGCGCTCATGACCCACGACGGCCTTTTGTTCGCCTTCGCGTATCTTTTGTTTGCCGGAGCGGTTGCCGCGGCGGCCTTGTTGGTGGCCTGATCTAGTCATTGGCACCGGTTCGGGCCTTCAGGAAATGCGTGCGTAATGTCGGATAGACTGACTGGGCGTACGCCTTCAAAGGTCCGGCGGCACCGCGATCTGCGTAAAGCGCGACAAGCGCCATGGCGGATTGGTGGGACACCATCTGAGCAGAGAGAAAGGCTGAATCGAAGTCGGCGTCGGACGCCGAGGTCAGCGCGTTCAGCTTCTGTGTCTGCGAAGAGTCCAAGGCAAAATCGACTGTCACCGACTGCGCCCGGGCTGCAGCTTCAAGCTCGGATTGCACTTTCCGGTGGTCGGCGATCAATTGCCTCGCATAATCTGTGACGAACGGATCGGCGCTGCGCTTTAGAGCGAGTTCAGCCGTCTTGATTTCCAAAAGGTTCGACGATGCCGCCCTTGCGGCGAACTCGTCCGGCGCTGGTGCTTCTCCCTGGGGCGCGTCGGCGGGTGTAGGAGGTGTCGGTATCTCCGTTGCCGGTGACGGCTGCGGCGTTTGTGCGAGCACCGCGGCCGGCGTAAACGTGAGAGCGATTGCGGTAATAAGTGTCGTGTGCATGGATGGTCTCCCTTCGAGAGTCCAACCATGCGGCCGTTACCTTTGTTCCTCCGGCCGGTTCAAGGTTCCGTGGGATTATCATCCCGACCGTAATTCGCCTTTATCGTCGAGGCGCTTTTGCAGTTCTTCGGCAAGCTCCATTATCTTGGCGGGTACGGGTATCGTTTTCAGTTCCGTTAGAAGTTCCGATACCGCCTTTTCGAGATCGGTATCAGTCGCACCTTTCCCGCTTTGTCGTTTTTCGTCTCGCATCTGGTCCTCGTCGCGCGCGGGAAATAGTCTGCAGAAGGCATACGCGATAAATCATGCCCTGGATTTGTCAGCCATTCGGCGAAGTCTTTCGTCTCCGCATATGGAACCAAACTTACGCGAAGCCGGTTTGATCCGCTGACGCAATGGGTCCACTGTCCTAGGCAATCTCGCCCATTCTGGAGCGGTGAAAGACATTGCGGTTACGCCCGCGGGGGAGTTGCCCCATGACAACTGATCGAGCCGTGTCGGCCAAAGATTTATCGATGCTTCGAATGGTGATGAAGTCACTCAGGCGCCAGCGCAGCGACTATTGTTCGGCCATTGGTGACGAGAACGTCGCGGCTCTGCTGCTGCGCCTTTTCATGGTCGAACGTCGCAGCGAAACAGAGTTGCGCGATCTGCTGGGGGTAAGGGAGGAACGGCGTCCTCCACCTTATTCCGCCGGCTCGGACAGCGCCGGAGCACTGGTTTCGTCCTCGACCGCAGACGGCGGCAAGTCTTCGGTCCGAACATAAGGTTCTTCAACGCGAATAGTATCGGCCGGCTCGGGCGCCCGGACGGCGAAGAAGAAAAGGCCGGCAGCGACGATGACAAAAAGGGCCAGCACGACAGCCTTCATTTCTCTGTGTTTCGACATGGATTTGCTCCTCTGTGTCTGCATGTCTGGCTTCTAACCGAATGCGGTGATGCCTGTTCCCCAGACACTTTCGGGAGCGCATTTGCCCACGAGTCCGTATCATTCTACCACAAGGTTTGGTTTCCCCTGTAAATTCGCGCAGGAGTGGAACCAAAGCGAACGCGGTACATTGCGCCTAGGGGAGCAGTTGAGGGGAAACCGAATTTCAAGCCAAGTTAGGATTTTTCAATGGGCCGAGAGCAGGTTGTCGAACTCATCCCGGCGTTGCGGGCATTTGCCAGATTCTTTTGTCCGCATCCGGAAGATGCTGATGATCTCGTTCAGGAAACGCTCACGCGCGCCATCGCGAATTTCGATCAATATACGGAGGGTACCCGGCTCAAATCCTGGCTCTTCACCATCATGCGCAATACCTTCAGTACAAAATACCGGAAAAGCGGTCGCGAGATGGTCGGCATGCCGCAGGGCATGTTGGAAAGCCTCGTCATCGCCCCTGGTCAGGAGTGGAGTGCACGGGGGAAGGAAGTTTACGCCGCCTTGATGCGGCTTCCCGAGGCATACCGGGAGGTCCTGGTGATGGTCGTCATTCTGGGCGAGAGTTACGAGGACACCGCAAAGGCATGCGGTTGCGCGGTCGGAACGGTCAAGAGCCGGATGAACAGGGCGAGGCAGCGGCTGAAGGAGGAGATGGGAGAGGACGACCGACAGTCGACCCGTCGCTCAGAACGCACTTCTATCAGCGGCATGGCTGAAACACGCTAGACGAAAAGTCCATACGAAGCCGCAGGGTCTGGAACCTCGCCGAAGGTCAGTGGTTGGAAACACAGCCGTCCAAGCCATTGTCTTTGCGGCGACGCTCCACTTTTCCCACTACGGAAGAATGCTCCATGATCGATGTGCATAACCGCTCCGAAATAACGTCGCCAGCGCCCAACACGGCTGAGAGCGCGCGCAGGCGGGTGGTCATTGTCGGAGGTGGTTTCGGCGGGCTTGCTTGCGCGCGTGCACTAGGAGGCAGTGATGTCGACGTGGTGCTGATCGACCGACGCAATCATAATCTCTTCCAGCCGCTTCTCTACCAAGTCGCAACTGCGGCGCTCTCGCCGGCAGACATTTCCGAGCCCATCCGGCAAAGCCTCGCCCGCTATCGCAATATCGGCGTCATTCTCGGCGAGGTCCAGGACATCGACGTGGAACATCAGCGTGTCGTTTTGCGCGAAGGATTGCCAGTCAGTTACGATCAGCTCGTCCTTGCGACGGGGTCTGTCTACAATTACTTCGGCCATGAGACATGGCCGTCGATAGCACCGGGGCTGAAGAGCAACAGGGAGGCGCGGCAAATCCGGGAACGTCTGCTTCTGACGTTCGAGAAGGCCGAAATTACTGCCGATGCCGCCAAGCGGAAAGCTCTTCTGACGAACGTCATCGTCGGCGGAGGACCGACAGGGGTGGAGATGGCGGGTTCGATCGCGGAACTGGGGCAGTTTTTGATAAAGCGCGATTTTCGCAACCTTTCGCGGAACGAATTCCGCGTTCTGCTGCTGGAGGCATCACCGGACATTCTGAACGGCTTTGATGTAAAACTGGTTCGTTACGCTCGTCAGCGCCTTGAGAAGATGGGGGTCGAAGTCAGAACCTGCTCGCCGGTTGAAACGATGACGCCGACGAGCGTTGTGACCAGGGACGAGACCATCAATACCGGGTGCATCGTCTGGGGCGCCGGCGTCAAAGCGTCACCCGTGGCCCAATGGCTGGGGATCGAGGCGGGGCAGGGTGGGCGCGTTCCCGTCGAAGCGGACCTGCGGGTCAAGGCATTCTCGAACATTTACGTCGTCGGCGATGCGGCGCTGTTGCCCGATGACAACGGCAAGCCCCTGCCGGCGCTGGCCCAGGTCGCAAAACAGGAGGGTCATTATCTCGGTCGCATGCTCCGACACCCGCCGACAAACGCACCGGCAGAGCCATTCCGGTTTCGCAACCGGGGCGCCACGGCCGTGATCGGCCGAAACGCGGCCATTTTCGAGTCGGGCAACTGGAAACTGAAGGGTTTTCCCGCGTGGATCTTGTGGGCGATCGTGCACGTCTACCTGCTGATAAACTTCGAGAAGCGGATGCTCGTCACCGTTCAGTGGATATGGCTTTATCTCACGCGGCAGAGAGGCGCTCGCGTCATCGACGAATACGGCGCGTGATGGTGCTATGGCGGACTGGATCAGTACCTGGAGCGAACCGCTCAACGTCGGAATCAATCTCGGCATGCTGGTCGTGTGGCTGGTCTACCTGCATGTCTTTGTGAAAACCTTTCGCCGCAGCACGCGGCCGAGGATCATCATTGCGAGGGCGGTCGGACGGGGTCTCGATTCCTCCTGCTTCGTTTCCAACATGAGTGCTGAATCACTCTACATCGAAAACGTGATCGCGACGGTGGATATGCCTCATGTCAAAGGCGTGGCACCCATTCTCGATGTCGCAGGTCGCAGAGCTGATGATCACGCAAGCGATCAGCGTCAACGGACGCACCAGGGACCGCTGTTATCGGGCGAATACATCAGTATCGGCAGCTTCCGCGAGATCATCGAGAGAGCCTGCAGCCAGTCACTGCCTCCGGGCGGTTTGCAGCCCGGCATCCGGGTCGACGTTCTTGTGGTGGCGGACTATGCGTCGGAGGAGCTTCTCATCGGCGCAAGCCGGACGTTCCGCGTTTCAGACGAAGGGGGGACGCAAACCGTGTCTCCTTGTGAGCCGAGGACCGTTCAGATCACCGGGCGTCGTGAACGGAAAGAGCTTTCGAGGCAGCTCGCTGGTCGGGATTGACACGGCCGCCAGCGGCAGGGGCACCTGGTTTGTTCTTGCATCTTCTTCAATAACTTCCTCATCAGCTTCTTCCGGAACCTAATTCACGCGCCTCGGTTCGGTCGGGAGCCGCGACCACGTTGGCCGCGCAGGAAGAGAGGCATGACATGAAGGTAACGATGATCGGAGCGGGTTACGTCGGTTTGACGACAGGTGCCTGCCTCGCGGACTTGGGATATCAGGTTCGAGTTTATGACGTCGACAAGGGCAGAATCGCCGATTTGAGACGTAGTCAATTGCCGATCTATGAGCCCGGGCTTGATGAACTGGTGACTAGGAATGTCGGCCGTGGCCGTCTCTCTTTCCATGACACCATCGACCCTGCGGTGCAGCATGTCGATATGGTGTTCGTTACGGTCGGAACGCCGTCCCTGGCTGACGGTGGCGTCGATCTCTCCCATGTCGAAACCGTCGCACGCGACATTGCGAGAAGCCTTGCGCCTGATACTGTGGTGGTTATCAAATCGACGGTCGAGGCAGGAACTGCACGCCATATCACCAAGCTGATCGCCACCGTCCGTGGTGACGACGACATTAAAGTGGCTGCAAATCCAGAGTTTCTGCGCGAGGGATCGGCCATTGATGACTTCTTTACAGCCGACCGCATCGTCTGTGGCGCTGACGACGAACGATCTGCGTCTCATCTTGAACGGCTTTATGAGCCTCTCACGCGTCGTAGAATTCCGTACGTGAAGACGAGCACAGTCGATGCCGAACTCACGAAATGCGCGGCCAATGCTTTTCTGGCGCTCAAGATCGGGTTCATCAACGAGGTCGCCGACCTCTGTGAATCGACCGGGGGCGACGTGTTGGCGATTGCAGAGGCAATTGGCCTCGATCGCAGGATCGGCCGCGAATTTCTCAACGCAGGTCCAGGCTTTGGTGGCTCATGCTTCCCCAAGGACACGCGCTCCTTTGCCGCGACGGCACGTCGGCTCGGTGTGGCACAGAGGCTGATCGAGACGTTGATTGAGGCCAATGAGTCACGCAAGAGAAGCCTGGCGACGCGTATTCTCACACATCTCGGTGCCGACAGTCGTGGCAAGACCGTCGCGATCCTCGGAACTGCATTCAAGGCCAACACCGACGACATGCGAGAGGCCGCCGCGCTGACCATAGTTCCCATACTGCAGGCGGCGGGGGTCCACATAAGAGCTCACGATCCAAAGGCCGGCGACCGTGCAAGACCTTTGCTGCCGGGGATCGTGTGGTGCGACACCCCATTTGAGGCCGCGGAGATGGCGGATGCGCTTGTGGTTCTCACCGAATGGGCCGACTATGCTCGGCTTGATCTTGGACGCCTTGCCAAGTCCATGCGAGGCCGGATGGTATTCGACTTTAGAAACCTCTTCGATCCTAAGGCGGTTGCTGATGCCGGTCTCTCATATGCCGGTCTGGGTCGTGGCTCTCCTGCTGTGTCCGTGAGCGGTCGATCGGCGATGCGCGGAGGGACCGCCAACCGCGCCGAGAAGGCTGCCGCACCCGTCTAGCGCCTTCATGCGATCAGGAACGATGCAAGGGCACCGGCTGCGAAAAATACCAGAAGACCGAGTAGGAGTCTGAGGACGCCGGTGTTGGTATCGCTACCAAGGGCGGCGTCCCAGATCGGGTTTACGTTCGTGTCGTCGGGACTGTTCTTGTCCATGGTGGGGCTCCCTTTCTAGTTCTCTTCCAATTCGCGGCACGAGACGAAGTTCCCTGCTCGACCCTGCCACGAAATGGTCACGGAACACCTATCCAGCGGACTGGTTCGACTAGGGCGGGGCGCGATCCCCGACAGAGGAAACCAAGGAGACATAACCATGGCCAACGACAGAGGATATGAACGAAACGACAGTGGTCGCGGACGTATGTGGGAGAGGGAACACGACCGCGCCGGCGATTATGATCCATTCGATCCGCGCGATCCGCGTCGGGTTGGGGCAAGCGGTCGTGACTACGGCTATGAAGGCGGTAGCGGCGGCAGCTACTCGGGTTCGCGCTATCCCCGCATGGGCCGCGAGGACTGGACCACGGACGATCTGGGTTATCAGAGCGACTACGCGAGACGGGATTTCGGCGGGCGATCGGACTCCGCTCGTTATGCCGACAGTGGCTTTTATCCCTCCGACAACCCATCGTACCGGGGCGGCTACGCACGCGGCAGATCGCGCGACGATCAGCGAGACTTCCTCGATCGCGCCGGCGACGAGGTGAGGTCGTGGTTCGGTGACGAGCAGGCCGAAAACCGGCGTGAGGCGGATAACCATCGCGGAAAGGGTCCAAAGGGCTATACACGCTCCGACGATCGGATTGCCGAAGATGTGAATGACAGGCTGAGCGACGACCACGCTCTCGATGCCTCCGACGTTCAGGTGTCCGTTCAGGGGGCAGAAGTAACGCTTGACGGGCAGGTATCGAGCCGCCGTGACAAGCGACGCGCCGAAGATTGCGCCGAAAGCGTCTCGGGCGTCCGGCACGTCCAGAACAATCTGCGTGTCAAGGATAGCGGATATCGCGCCGACGTCTGAGCGGATGAAACTGCCACGCCGGGCCGCTCTCCGGGTTGCCCGGCGTGGGACCACCAAATCCACCATCTTCTTCATGATCAACGGGAACCGCTGGCGCGCGTCGTGGTTAGGCGGCGTGTAGGTGCCAGAAGAAGGAGAAGGCTTATGGATTTTGCGGGGTCTCAGGTCACCACCAGAATGAAGGCCGCGCGACTGGTTGGCCCCGGCAAAATCGACATTCAAGTCGTCCCGGTTCCCACCCCGGGGCCGCATCAGGTGCGTGTCCGGCTTGCGGGCTGCGGGGTCTGCGCCTCCAACCTCGGACCCTGGTCCGGCCCGGAATGGATGACCTTTCCGACAGAACCGGGTGGCCTCGGGCATGAGGGCTGGGGAGAGATCGATGCTATCGGAGAGGGGGTAACCGGCTTGTCGCAAGGCGATCCGGTCGCCGTCTTATCGCATCACGCCTATGCCGAATACGATGTCGCGCCTGAGGATGCGGTCGTGAAACTGCCGGCGAGCATGGCCGGTCGACCCTTTCCCGGCGAGCCGCTCGGCTGTGCGATGAACATTTTCCGCCGCAGCCAGATCCGGTCGGGAGATACCGTCGCGGTGATCGGCGCTGGCTTTATCGGGCTGCTGCTGATCCAGCTCTGCGTCGATGCCGGAGCGAAGGTGATCGCGATTTCACGGCGGGACTTTTCCCGGAGGCTGGCCGTCCAGGCCGGCGCTTCCCACACGATAGCACTTCATGACCACGACCAGATCATCGAGGAGGTTCGATCCCTGACGGGTGGACAATTCTGCGACGTGGTCATAGAGGCGATCGGACACCAGTGGCCTCTGGACCTTGCCGCCGAGCTTACCCGCGAGAGGGGTCGGTTGGTTATTGCCGGCTATCACCAGGATGGCCCGCGACAGGTGAATATGCAGCTGTGGAACTGGAGGGGGCTCGACGTCATCAACGCGCACGAACGGGATCCGGCGATCTACGTCGACGGGATGCGCGAGGCTATCGAGGCATGCGCAGAGGGACGTCTCGATCCCGGCCCGTATCTGACCCATCGCTATCCGCTGGAACGGTTGGACACGGCCCTTGATGCGACCCGTGACAGGCCGGAAGGTTTCCTGAAAGCCATGGTGATTTTTCCATGAGTGCCACCAGTGCCGCAAAGGCGTTGAAAACCCTCGAAAAGCCGTTGCGCCTTGCGTTTGTTGGTACCGGCTGGATCGGGCGCCACCGGATGGAGGCGATCATTTCCAGTAATGTGGCTGAGGCAACGGTCATCTGCGATCCGGCGCCGACGGTGCGCACGGAGGCTGGACGACTGGTCCCGGAGGCCGTTCAGGTCTCCAGCTTCGAGGACGTTTTCGATCACGAGCTTGACGGTGTCGTCATCGCGACACCCAGCGCCCAACATGCCGCGCAATCCCTCGCGGCACTCGAGCGGGGCATTCCGGTCTTCTGCCAAAAGCCTCTTGGACGGAACACGGCGGAGACGAAGAAGGTCGTTGATGCGGCAAGGACAGCGGATCGTCTGTTAGGCATCGATCTGTCCTACCGCCAGACGGGCGGGATGCAAAAGGTTCGCGAACTGGTGGCGCAAGGCGAGCTCGGCGATGTCTTTGCGGTCGATGTCGTCTTTCACAATGCATATGGCCCGGACAAGTCGTGGTTCTACGACCGCGACCAATCGGGCGGCGGATGCGTGATCGACCTCGGCGTCCATCTCGTCGACCTTGCACTCTGGGTTCTCGATTTTCCCGATATTCTCCACGCCCACAGCCAGCTGTTCCAGAAGGGCAGACCGTGGGGCAGCCAAGCGGACGGCGTCGAAGATGCCGCCTGGGCCACTCTGGTGCTCTACAACGGAACCGTTATCCGTCTCGCCTGCTCGTGGGGTCTTCATGCCGGGCAGGACGCCGTAATTTCCTGCAAATTTCACGGCACCAAGGGAGGAGCAAGCTTCTCGAACAAAGGCGGATCGTTTTACGACTTCGAAACGCGGCAACTGACTGGCACCTCGCATCGGATACTTCACGATGAACCCGAGGATTGGGGTGGCAGGGCTGCGGTGCATTGGGCGAAAGATCTGGTCCAAAGACCGACCTTCAATCCGCAGGCGGAGGAACTCATCAAGGTGGCCGCCGCGCTGGATCGGATTTACGGCCGCCCGATCTGATCTCGTGACGGCCGCTCAGGAACGTCAGTCCGCGTTGATATCGGGGAGATAGAACTCCACATCTCGTCTGCCTTTGTCGTCGAGAACGGCAATATGCTCTTGCCAGAACTGCTCGGCGGCAGGCGGATCGTCTTCCCACTTGCGCACCTTGGTGATGTTGTCATCGATCTTGGCGAGACGCTTACCGCCGAGACGCATGTATTCCTCCGCCAGGACCTTGCTCTTCGTCGTGGTCATGTCAGCTGTTCCTTCCCACCGTAGGATGTGTTGCGACGTGTCGTCCATCAACAGGAACCGCCGCTGAAAGTTCCCGGAAAGCATGCCGCCTTGCAGAGGCGTAGCTGAAGAACAAGCGGGAACAATTCGGTGGTCGCCCGGTTCGGTCTGCAGCATCAGCATCAACCAACCCCGGGGTGAATTCATGAATCGGAACGTTCTGGTCACCGGCGGCTGCGGCTTCATCGGCCGCTACGTCGTCGAAGAGCTTCAGGCAAAGGGCTATGCCGTCCGCATCCTCGATGCCCTGATAGATCAGGTGCACCAGGGTTCCGCGAACATTCCAGACGGCGTCGATTTCATTCAGGGGGAGATGACGGACCCGACCGCGGTTTCCGAGGCCTTGCGCGGAGTGGATGCGGTCATCCATCTGGCGGCTGAAGTCGGTGTTGGCCAGTCCATGTACGAGATCGCCCGGTATGTCGGTGCCAATGACCTTGGAACCGCGGTCCTGCTTGAAGCAATGATCAAGCAGCCGATCAGACGGATCGTTGTCGCGTCATCGATGAGCGTTTATGGCGAGGGCCTCTATACCAACGCCGATGGTCGCCGCATGGGTGCGGCGCGTCGCAAAGCATCCGACATCCGTTCCGGTGTATGGGACCCCGTCGGTCCCGACGGCGATGTACTGACGCCCTATCCAACGGATGAGCAGAAGCCTGTTGATCTCGCCTCCATCTATGCCCTGACAAAATATGCGCAGGAGAAGCAGGTCCTTATCTTCGGCGAGGCGTACGGGATCGATGCTGTCGCGTTGAGATTGTTCAACGTATTCGGGGCCGGGCAAGCACTGTCGAACCCTTATACCGGCGTGCTCGCGAACTTCGCCTCCCGCCTTGCCAATGGTCGCCCGCCGATGATCTTCGAGGATGGCAATCAGAGGCGCGACTTCGTGCACGTACGTGATGTGGCCCGCGCCTTTCGCCTCGCCATGGAAAGCCCCGAGGCGGCTGGCCAGGTTTTCAACATCGGCAGTGGTCGATCCTATCCGATCTCTGAAGTCGCGGCTCTGCTGGCGTCTGCGATGGGTGTGCCGCACATCGCGCCGGAAATCCTTCATCGCTCTCGCTCCGGCGACATCCGGAACTGCTACGCGGATATTTCGAAGGCGCGAACGCTGCTGCGTTTCGAGCCACACTACCGTCTCGAGGATACGCTCCGGGAACTGGCCGACTGGGTTCGTAGCACCGCCGCGATCGATCGTGGAACGGAAATGCGCGCAGAGCTGGAAGAGCGAGGCCTCGTATCATGAAGGCAGCAGAAAGCGATGCGAAGTTCGGTTTCGTAGAGTGGTTTCGCACGGGCGACTACGAACGGTCCGAGGCCATCCTTGCCGAAATGTCCGCCTCCGGTGCCTCGTGTCTGCGAACGCACCTGTCGTGGGCGGAATATCTTGCCCCGGGGGGTGAGCAATGGTTCGACTGGCTCATCCCCGAGATCGCCAAGAGATTTGATCTTCTGCCGTGCATTCACTACACGCCGCCGTCGATGTCGCGGACCGGCAAGGCGTCCGGCGCGCCCATCGACCTCAAATCCTATGCTGATTTCATCGACCATGTGCTGACGCGCTACGGACGGCATTTTTCTCACGTCGAGCTTTGGAACGAGCCGAACAATCTGCTCGACTGGGACTGGCGTGCGGATCAGGATTTCCTGCTGTTTTCCGAAATGATCGGCGCTGCGGCCTATTGGGCCAAGCAAAGGGGGTGGAAGCCGGTTCTGGGAGGTCCATGCCCATTCGACCCCTATTGGCTCAACCTCATGGGCGAACGCGGTGTGCTGGGTGTCGTGGACGCCGTCGGCTTTCACGGTTTCCCGGGAACCTGGGACAGCGAAGAGGGATCGTGGGGCGGTTGGGACATGCATCTCGGCGAAATGCGCCGGGTGCTGGACCGATATAACCCTCAAGCGCAAACCTGGATCACGGAAACCGGTTACTCCACCTGGCGTAACGACGAGATGGAGCAGGTCCGTCGCTTTGTAACCGCACTCCAGGTGCCGGCTGAGCGCGTGTACTGGTATGCGTGGCGTGACGTCCCGCCTGACATCGCCGTTCAGGAAGGACTCTGGTTCGATCCTCGCCACTATCATCTCGGCGCGGTCCATCATGACGGGCCGCCGAAACTTCTCGCGCGTCTCCTATCGGAGGGCGGGTTGTCCCGTGTGAGCGAGGTGACAACACTCGCGACACCGCATATTGGCGCTGCCGTAAGACCCATCGCGATCACCGGCGGATGCGGCTTCATCGGCACGAACCTTGCCGAGAGCTTCCTGGCTGAAGGCGAGGACGTGCTGGTGGTGGACAATCTGGGTCGCGCGGGCGTCGACCGGAACCTTGCCTGGCTACGGGCCCGGTACGGGGACAAGGTGCACCCGGTTCTCGCCGACGTGCGCGATCAGCACACGATGGAGGACGTTCTGGGAGATGCCCGGGCCGTTTTTCATTTGGCGGCTCAGACGGCCGTCACGACCAGCCTCGGCGATCCCATAGATGACTTCGAAACGAATGCCCGGGGGACGCTGAATGTCCTGGAAGCTGTCCGAAAGACCGGGCGAAAAACGCCGGTCATCTTCTCGAGCACCAACAAGGTGTACGGGGCGCTCGAGGACATCAGGCTTCTGGAGGCGGATGACCGTTATGTGCCTGCGGCGGAAGCGATACGTAGCCACGGTGTCGGTGAAAGCCGTCCTCTGGACTTCTGCACTCCCTATGGTTGCTCGAAGGGCGTCGCCGATCAATACATTCTAGACTATGCCAAATCCTTCGACCTGCCGAACGCGGCGCTAAGGATGAGCTGCATTTACGGTCCCCACCAGATGGGAACCGAGGACCAGGGATGGGTTGCCCACTTCCTGATCCGTGCGCTGGCCGGAGATTCGATTACGATCTACGGCAACGGCAAACAGGTTAGAGACATTCTGCATGTATCCGATGCCGTGGCTGCCTACAGGCTGACACTCGCCGGTATCGAGCAAGTCAAAGGACGAGCGTTCAACCTCGGAGGCGGCCCTGGCAATGCCGTGAGCCTTCTCGAAATCCTGCGGGAGATCGAGCTGGTGTGCGGGGCGACGGTCGACGCCTCCTTTTCGGAATGGCGTCCGGGAGACCAACTCTATTTCGTCGCGGACACACGAAATCTCCAGGCGGTGGTGGGCTGGCAGCCTCGGATGCTGTGGCGAAGCGGGCTGAGGCATCTCGCAGAATGGCTGGCACGCCACCGCTTCGACATGGATCTGCCGGCCAATGTGCCGGACCGGGTGCGGGCATGACCGGAGCGCGTGAAATGCCTCTGCGTGTCCTGATGAGTTTGGACGCCGTGGGCGGGGTGTGGCGCTACGCCATGGACCTTTCGGCCTCGCTTGCCGGTCAGGGATTCGAGTTCGTTTTTGCGGGGTTCGGGCCGGAGCCGGCCTTACACCAGCGCCTCGAAGCGGAGAGGTGGGGACAGCTTCTCTGGTGTGACGCTCCATTGGACTGGATGGCCTCCGATGCTGAAGCTCTGGCGGAGATCCCGGATATTCTTCGTCGCGCGATCAAAGACGCGGACGCCGACCTCGTCCACCTGAACCTCCCGTCGCAAGCAGCCGGACTGCAAGCGTCTGTGCCGATCCTCGTTATGTCACACTCCTGCGTGCCGACATGGTTTGGCGCAGTTCGGGGTCATGCGCCACCGCCGGATTGGCGCTGGCACGTCGATGTCAATCGGCGGGGGCTGCTGAACAGCGACGTTGCTGTCGCTCCAAGCCGTAGCCATGCCACACAACTTCGGCGCACCTACGGCATCGAGGCGCTGACCGTTGTCCATAACGCAAGTCGAGCCTCCGGCGAGGAGACAAACAAACACAATTATGTCGCTGCTGTCGGCCGCTGGTGGGACGATGGTAAGAACGGAGCGGTGCTGGATTTGGCCGCCCCTCTGCTCGACTGGCCCGTCAGGCTCATCGGCGCGACGGAAGGACCGATGGGGCAGAGACTTGCGTTGCACCACCTGATGCCCGCAGGAGAACGTGATCATCGGGAAACCGTCGCGATTGTCCGGAACGCCGCGATATTCGTCTCCCCCTCGCTCTACGAACCGTTCGGGCTTGCCGTTCTGGAGGCTGCGCGCACGGGCGCGGCGCTCGTGCTTGCCGATATTCCGACCTATCGCGAACTCTGGGGCTCGAACGCCGTGTTCTTCGACCCGCGCGATCCAGGAGCCCTGGCCGAAGCGGTGAATGCCTTGTCAAGCGACCCTGTCCGGCGTGCCGAGCTAGGTGCCAGGGCGCGCGTGCGTTCGATGGCGTTCAGCGCCCAGTCTCAGGCTGTGGCGATGGCCGCTCTCTATCGTGATCTTCTCAGATCGAATTTCGACCTCAAGGCAGCGGAGTAGCAATGAAGTTCGTCTTCTACACGCATTCCCTGGTGTCCGACTGGAACCATGGCAACGCCCACTTCCTTCGCGGCGTCATGAGCGAGCTGCAGTCACGTGGGCACAAGGCCCTCGCTCTCGAACCGAAAGGGTCGTGGAGCCTTGAAAATCTCTTGTCCGATCAAGGGGAAACCGCGCTTCTCAAGTTCCACGAAACGTTTCCGCTTCTGCGATCCATAGCCTACGATGAAAGCTTCGACCACGAGGCGGTTCTGGCGGGTGCGGACGTGGTGGTCGTTCACGAGTGGACCGATCCGGCGCTGATCTCGAGGCTCGGAAGCCTGCGTGCCGCCGGCGCGTCTTTCCAGCTGCTCTTCCATGATACGCATCATCGAGCCGTGTCATCCGAGACGGACATCTCTTCGCTCCAACTTGCTGGCTACGATGGAATCCTCGCCTTCGGTGAAACCCTCCGTCAACGCTACCTCGATGCAGGCTGGGGCCGGCAGGTGTTCACGTGGCATGAGGCGGCGGACGAACGGCTTTTCCGGCCCATGCCGGAGGTGGAGGCGACTGCGGATCTCGTCTGGGTCGGAAACTGGGGAGATGACGAGCGGTCCGCCGAGATCATCGATTTCCTGGTCGAACCCGCGAAGGATCTGGGCCTCGATACCACGGTCCGCGGCGTGCGTTATCCGTCCCATGCCGTTGCGGCCCTGGCCGAGGCCGGCATCGCCTACCAGGGTTGGATCGCAAATGCCGAGGTGCCGGCGCTCTTCGCTAGGCATCGGGTGACCGTGCATATTCCCCGCCGGCCCTATGTCGAAAGCTTGCCGGGTATCCCGACGATACGGGTGTTCGAGGCTTTGGCCTGCGGCATTCCTCTCGTGTCGGCGCCCTGGGAGGATTCAGAAGGACTGTTTCGTCCGGGTACAGACTTCCTGGTCGCCCGCAACGGTTCGGAAATGAAGCAGCGGCTGCGGGACGTTCTCAACGATAAAGACCTGTCGAACGAGCTCCGCCGCTCCGGTCTGGAGACCATTCGCGCGCGGCACACCTGCCGCCATCGCGTCGATGAGCTGATGCACATTCTCCTGCAGCTCTCGGGGGAAACGTCCGTCCTGGCAAAGAAAAAGGAGGCCGCGGAATGAAAATCGCCTTTTACGGTTCGAGCCTTGTGTCCTCCTATTGGAACGGGGCGGCGACCTACTATCGGGGAATGCTCAAGTCGCTTGCAATGAAGGGATATGACATCACCTTTTACGAGCCCGATGTTTACGACCGACAGAAGCATCGCGATATCGAGCCGCCGGATTGGTGCAAGGTGGTGGTCTACGAGGGCAGTATCGGGGCACTCCGCCGTGTGGCTGCGTGTGCCCGTGACGCAGATATCGTCGTCAAGGCAAGCGGTGTCGGTTTCGAAGACGACGTCCTGATGAGCCAGCTCCTGGAGAACGCCCGGCCGGACGCGATGAAGATATTCTGGGATGTCGATGCCCCGGCCACGCTGGCCGAATTAAAGGAAGCTCCCGATCATCCCTTGCGACGTTCCCTCGGGTGCTTCGACATGGTGTTGACCTATGGCGGGGGCGATCCTGTCGTTGCAACCTACCGTGACTTAGGGGCCAAGGATTGCGTGCCGATCTACAACGCGCTCGATCCGGAGACGCATCATCCGGTAGACCGACAGGACGTCTTCGCAGCCGATCTCGCCTTTCTGGGGAACCGTCTGCCGGATCGTGAAGACAGGGTCCGGCAGTTCTTCTTCGAACCGACGTCGAAGGTCCCCGGGAGGCGGTTCGTCTTGGGTGGCTCCGGCTGGAGTGACAAGACGATGACGCCGAACGTGCGCTATATCGGTCATGTCGGTACCGAGCAGCACAATGCATTCAACGTCACGCCGATGGCGGTGCTCAACATTTCCCGCTCCAGCATGGCTGAAACCGGCTTTTCGCCCGCCACGCGGGTCTTCGAGGCGGCCGGAGCCGGTGCTTGTCTCATCACTGACGACTGGCGCGGCATCGACCTCTTTCTGAAGCCGGGCGAGGAGATCCTGGTTGCGCGCGACGGCCATGATGTCGCCGAATTGCTGGACGGGCTGACACGCGAAAAGGCTGAAGCCATCGGCCGGAAGGCACTCGCTCGCGTGCTCGCGGAGCATACCTATGCGCATCGGGCAGAGCTCGCGGATCGCCTGTTCCGTACCTGGAAAGAGGCGCGAAAGGAGGTAGCGGCATGACTTCCAAGCTCGACATCGTCATCGTCGGCCTGTCGCTTTCCTCCTCATGGGGGAACGGTCACGCAACGACCTATCGCTCGCTTATCCGCGGGCTCGCCGAGGAGGGCCATCGAGTCCTTTTCCTCGAGCGGGATGTGCCCTGGTATGCCGAGGCACGCGATCTTGCGGAGCCGGATTTTTGTGAGCTCGCCTACTACTCCGACATCGACTCGATGATCAGCCTTTATGCGGAGCGTTTGCGGAGCGCCGATGCCGTAATTGTCGGTTCCTATGTGCCCGCCGGCATCGCAGTCATCGATGAGTTGGTGCGGCTCGACCTTAAGCGGCTTTGCTTTTACGACATCGACACCCCGGTGACACTTGCGAGTGTCGAAACGGGCAAGGTCGAATATATCGAGGCTCGACAGTTTTCGTTGTTCGACGCCTATTTCAGCTTTACCGGCGGGCGCCTTCTCGACGTTCTGAGAGATCGTTACGGCACGCCCAACCCTATCGCGCTTTATTGCTCCGTCGACACAGACCCCTATCACCGGACAGACGATCCGACACTATGGGATCTCGGTTATCTCGGAACCTACAGCCCGGACCGGCAGCCGACACTGGAGAGGTTTCTCATCGAACCAGCGCGACGGCTTCCGGACAAGCGGTTCGTGGTTGCCGGCCCTCAGTATCCCGAAGCAATCGACTGGCCACCAAATGTGGAACGCATCGATCATCTGCCACCTGCCGAGCATGCTTCCTTCTACAGCCGTCAGCGCTTCACCCTCAACGTCACTCGCGCGGACATGATCGCCGCAGGCTGGTCGCCGAGCGTGCGCCTGTTCGAAGCGGCAGCGTGCGCTACGCCTGTCATCAGCGATTGGTGGCCGGGGCTCGACGAGTTGTTTCCTGAGGGGGAAGCAATCGTTATCGCCCGCACCACCGAGGAGGTCGTGGATGTGCTTACGGCGACGAAAGAGGAAGATCGGAAGGCGATGGGGGAAACCGCGCACGCAATCGTGGCCCACAGCCATACGGGGAGGGCGCGCGCAATCGAGCTCGTTGAAACACTCCGAGCCATTACGCCAAGCCTCATCAACAGCCCCGTGACAGCGCGTCAGAGCGCCTAGGCCGGAGAACAGAAATGCTTGAAGATATTCGCGCCAAAAAACATCTCGACGTCCTGATCGCAGGAGGAGCTGGATTTATTGGCTCCCATCTCTGTGACGAACTTCTCGCGCGCGGTCACCTGGTGACCTGTGTGGACAGTTTCCTGACAGGCCGAAAAAGCAATATCGCGCCTCTCATGAACCATCCCAACTTCCGTCTGGTCGAAGCGGACATATGCGACGTCAGGGATTGGAGACAGCCCGTCGATCAGATCTACAACCTGGCGTGCGCGGCCTCTCCTCCCCATTATCAGGCCGACCCCGTACACACGATGATGACCTGCGTCATTGGGACCGGGAACTTGCTTGCAATAGCGGCTCGCCTTGGGGCGACCTTCGTGCAAGCGTCCACAAGCGAAGTCTACGGTGATCCCGAAGAGCATCCGCAGCGAGAGGACTATCGCGGCAATGTCAACTGCACCGGACCACGCGCCTGCTATGACGAAGGCAAGCGGGCGGCCGAGGCGCTTTGCTTCGATCTGCTTCGCTCAGGCGCTGTCGACACGAGAGTGGCCCGCATCTTCAATACCTATGGTCCGCGAATGCGGCCCGACGACGGTCGTATCGTGTCCAATCTCATTGTCCAGGCACTCGCCGGCCGTCCGATGACCGTCTACGGCACGGGCGAGCAGACACGATCCTTCTGCTATGTCAGCGATCTCGTTCAGGGGCTGATTGCACTGATGCAGGCGGACGAAAATCCTGGCCTGCCGGTCAATCTAGGCAATCCCGCTGAGCTTTCCGTCAACGGACTGGCCGGCGTCGTTCGGGAATTGGTGCCGCATGCGGGACCTATAGTCTTCGAGAGCCTGCCCGAGGATGACCCGCGCAGGCGCAAACCAGACATCTCGCGGGCGAAACAGGTACTTGGCTGGGAGCCAACCATCCCCCTGGTGGAGGGACTGCAGCGAACCGTCGACTGGTTTGCGGCGAGGGGAGGTGAAGCAGACACTCATCAGGAATCCAACCTACGCGTAGGCTCGCCGCTGCGCGGCCGCGATGTTGCTGTGAGGGCGTGAGCGAATGAAATCCAGTGCAGCACAAGCCAACGACGGTCTTCGACGTGAAATCGAGCGCCTCGGTCCGTGGTTCCAGAACATGGAGATCGGTGGAGTGGAGACCGCGCCGGACCACTTTCTCGGCGATTACCCCCGCTTCAAATGGGAGGGCTTTCAACATGTCCTGCCAGCAGATCTTGAGGGCCGAAGCGTGCTTGATGTCGGCTGTAATGCCGGCTTTTACAGCATGGAGATGAAAAGGCGGAATGCCGGACGCGTGGTGGGCATAGACGCCGATCCGCATTATCTCCGACAGGCAAGGTTCGCCGCCGGCCATTGCGACCTGGATATCGAGTTTCGCGAGATGTCGGTTTACGACATCGGAAAACTTAACGAGCGTTTCGATCTCGTGATCTTCATGGGTGTCTTCTATCACCTGCGCCATCCATTGCTGGCTCTCGACCTTTTGTACGATCATGTTGTCGATGACTTGTTGCTCTTTCAAAGCCTGCAGCGTGGTGACGGGCGAACCAGTCCGCTGGAGGAAAATTACGACTTCGGGAATTGGGATGTCTTCGACAAGCCTGATTATCCGACGCTGTTTTTCGTCGAGGAACGCTATGCCTCGGACCCGACGAACTGGCTCATTCCCAATACAGCCGCGACGGAAGCCATGCTGCGCAGCTCCGGGTTCGATATCGTCGCCCATCCCGAGCGGGAGGTCTATCTTTGCGGTCGCGGCAGCCGGCACTATGCCGTTGAATCTCCGCCGGTGATTGGCTGACCTGGAACTTAGGCAAGGAAGCCGAGTTGCATCTACTCCTCACATCAGGAGACGATCATGGCCGAACAAAAGCAGCACCGCACAAAAGACCAGCGCCACGCCGAAAGCACGCCACCGGCTGGTCCGCACGACAAACCGTCACTCATCGACAAGGAGAAGACGCCGGGTGCAGGCACACTGCCTGATAAGCCATCGGACGCGGTGGAGCCGGGTACGGGCTAAAAGGTTGGGCGCAGCCAGCCTGGATCGAAACGTGGTCCATGTTTCAGTTGGAATATAGATGCCGCACTTGTGTTGCGGCACTTGACCGAAGGCCACCGTTCGGTGAAAAGAGGCTGGGTCCTAATCAAATTATCGTTATGGCCCAGACCTTCTGGTGCCGGGCCCCTCTGGCGAGAGTTTACGGCGCTCTCGTGATGTCGGTACCGCCAGCAAGATGAGCCGGCGGATTTCAAAACATGAACACATGGATCATGCTCCTTGCGCGTGCGTGCAAAGCGCGAACCTCTTCGATCAATCGTACCCTCTCCATCACGATATCCTCCACTTCGGAGCTCGGGGCATGAGCGCGCAACCGATGGAAGCAAAAACCACGCTCTCCTATTTTCGCTGGGCCTTCATCGTTACTGTCTTCGGTCTCTTGCTTGGTGGCCTCTTGGGTTGGCAGACGACCGGTACCATCGGCGGCACGGCGACGGTCTTCTTCATTTGTGTCGTGCTTGCCGTTCTCGAGATCTCTCTCTCCTTCGACAATGCGATCGTGAACGCCAACAAGCTGAAGGACATGACGCCGGTCTGGCAGCATCGCTTCCTGACGTGGGGCATCATCATCGCCGTCTTCGGCATGCGGGTTATCTTCCCGCTTCTGATCGTCGTGATCGCGGCCAATGTCGGTCCATGGACGGCCATGGTGATGGCGGCGACGCAGCCGGAGCGCTACGCGGAGATCATGCATGACGCCCATCTCCCGATCGCGGCCTTCGGCGGCACCTTCCTGATGATGGTCGGCCTGAAGTTCTTCTTCGATCAGGAAAAGGACGTTCACTGGGTGCAGTGGATCGAGGAAAAGGCGTCGATCTATTCCTCGGTCAAGGGGATAGAGATCGCCGTCGTCCTGGTCATCATGCTGATCTTTTCGCGTATCATCGGCAGCATCAACGAGCCGGATCTTGGTCCGGCCGCGGCAAATGTCTTCTTTCATGCGGCTATCTGGGGGCTGCTGACGTTCCTGCTGGTCGAGGTTCTGGGCGGTATTCTCGACCGGAGCCAAGAGATGCTGGAGGGCGCCGCCAAAGGCGGTTTCGGCGCGTTCCTCTATCTAGAAGTGCTCGACGCCAGCTTCTCGTTCGACGGTGTGATCGGAGCCTTCGCGCTGACGCAGAACCTCTTCATCATCGCGATCGGCCTTGGAATTGGGGCCATGTATGTGCGTTCGATGACGATCATGCTGGTGGAGAAGGGCACGCTGGCCGAATACCGCTACCTGGAGCATGGTGCGTTTTACGCGATCCTGATCCTCTCGGTCATCATGTACGTCCAGACGCTGTTCCATATTCCGGAAGTCATCACCGGATTGGGTGGCGCGGCCCTCATCGGCCTCTCGCTTTGGTCTTCCCTCCGCTACAATCGCCATGAGCGGGAAGAAGAACTGGCGCGGGAAAGCGCCGCCGTCGGCGAGAACATCTGACGTAACGTGCCCGGCCGCTGCTGGCCGGGCGCAATCCCTGGGCATTGAACGCCAGCAAGCCTTGGGTTGACGCATCGTCCCTCGATTGCGACAAGGTGCGGATGAAAACGCCCGTCACAATCGATCACGACTATCTGACGCGCCAGCTCAGAGCGCTCCTGTCCATTCCAAGTCCGACCGGCTTCACCGATGAGGCCGTGCGCTTCACGGCGCGTGAACTTGAGCGCCTCGGCCTCGACGTCAAGCTGACGCGTCGTGGTGCGATCCGTGCACTCCGCCCCGGCGCGGCCGAGCGACCGGCGCGCGGTCTGGTCTCGCATCTCGATACGCTCGGCGCTCAGGTGAAAAGCCTGAAGGAGAATGGCCGGCTCGAACTCGTGTCGATCGGCCACTGGTCGGCGCGATTTGCCGAGGGTGCTCGGGTCTCGATCTTCTCGACCAAAGGTATCTATCGGGGGACGATCCTGCCCCTGAAGGCATCGGGTCACACGTTCAACGACGAGGTCGATAGCCAGCCGACAGGGTGGCGTCATGTCGAGCTTCGCATCGATGCGCTGGCGCGGGATCGCAATGACGTGGTTCAGCTGGGCATCGACATCGGAGACATCGTTGCGGTCGATCCTCAGCCGGAGTTCCTCGAAAACGGTTTCATCGTTTCTCGCCACCTCGACGACAAGGCGGGTGTTGCCATCATGCTCGCCGCCTTGGAGGCCATGCAGCGCGAGAAGATCGAGACGCATGTTGATACCTACTGGCTCTTCACTATCGGGGAAGAAGTGGGCGTGGGGGCGTCGGCCGCCCTGGTACCAGAGATCGCCTCGCTGGTCGCGATCGACAACGGCACGACGGCACCCGGGCAGAACTCCGATGAATTCGGCGTGACGCTTGCCATGGCCGACCAGACCGGGCCGTTCGACTATCATCTGTCGAAGAAACTCTTCGAGCTTTGTGGCGAAAACGGCCTGCGTGTGCAGAAGGATGTCTTCCGCTACTATCGTTCGGATGCGGCGTCCGCTGTTGAAGCCGGACACGATGTGCGCACCGGACTTGTCACCTTTGGTGTCGACGCATCGCATGGCTACGAGCGTATCCATCTTCACGCGCTTATGTCGGTTGCCAAGCTTGCGGTGCTTTATGCCGCAAGCGAGGTCCAGATCGAGCGCGATGCCGAGGAAGTCTCGGGCCTGCGCGGCTTCACCCGTCAGAAGGTGAGGGAGGCGGAACAGGCGCTCCGCCCGGATGATCCCGACGCACACTGAGTAATGCAAGGAAAACGGGTGTTGGTGATGCTCCATTGAGTGGGGCTGAGACGGGTCATTTCGTCTCTCTGAAAATTAATTACTATAAATTGTTGAGTCGAATTGATTTATACGTATAAATAGATCGAGAAGTTGCCAGATCGAAAGGATGTTTCCCATGACGAGGCTGTTCCGAACCGTAGCTGCCGTCGCCGCCGCGCTCGTTGTCACCATGACGACCCTCACCGCGCATGCGCAGACACCTCCCAATGTCTTGATTGTAGGGCAGATCGCCGAGCCGCAATCTCTCGATCCCCACACAGTAACGGCGACCAACGATTTCCGTATTCTCGTCAACGTCTATGATGGGCTCGTCCGGTTCAAGGACGGTACGCTGGAAGTCGAGCCTGCGCTCGCAGAAAGCTGGACGGTCTCGGAAGACGGCAAGACGTATACCTTCAAGCTGAGGCAGGGCGTGAAGTTCCATGATGGTTCCGATTTTAACGCGGAAGCGGTGAAATTCAACTTCGATCGCATGTTGCGCGAAGATCATCCCTTCTACGAAACAGGCCCGTTCCCGCTTTCGTTCAACTTTTCCTCGATCGAGGCGGTGAATGCCCTCGACGACCACACGGTCGAGTTCAAGCTTTCCGAAGCGTTCGCACCGTTTCTCTCCAATCTTGCCTATCCCACAGGTTTGATCGTCTCGCCCGCGGCGGTACAGGAGCATGGCAAGGACTATGGACGCAATCCGTCAGGGACTGGTCCGTTCCGGTTCGTCGAATGGCTGTCAAACCAGCGCGTCGTAGTGGAGCAAAACCCCGACTACTGGGGCGGCGCTGCGGGTCTGGAAGCCGTGGTCTTCCGGCCGATCACCGATCCCAACACGCGCGTCGCCGAAATGATGGCTGGCGGCATTGATGTGATGGTGGAGGTGCCGCCGGACAATCTCGCGACCTTTGCCCAGGACGAGAACTTTGCCGTGGTCGAGCAAGCCGGCCCGCATGTGTGGTTTGCGATCCTCAACACAAAGAGTGGCCCGTTCGCCGACAAGAAGGTGAGGCAGGCCGCGAATTACGCCGTTAACAAGCAGACGCTCGTCGACGATGTGCTCCAGGGTACGGCGACCGTCGCAGCCGGCCCAATCCCGCCCGCCTTCAATTGGGTCGAAAGCTCCGTGGAGCCCTATCCGTATGACAAAGAGAAGGCCAAGGCTCTGCTTGCCGAGGCTGGCGTAGAGGCCCCGGAGCTGACCTTTTATGTGACGGAAGGCGGCTCCGGAATGCTGGATCCCGTGACAATGGGAGCCGCGATCCAGGCGGATCTTCAGGCCGTCGGCTTCAAGGTCGACATCAAGACCTACGAATGGAACACCTTTCTCGGTCGCGTCAATCCGGGCCTTGAGGGGAATGCCGACATGGCCGAGATGGCCTGGATGACGAACGATCCCGATACCGTGCCCTATCTCACACTGAGGACGGATGCGATGCCGGACAAAGGTGGCTTCAACTCCGGCTACTACTCGAACCCCAAGGTGGACGAGCTGCTTGAGCAGGCGCGGCGGGCGACCGACCAGGCCGAACGCGGCAGGCTCTACGGCGAGGTCCAGGCGATCGTGCACGAGGACGCGCCATGGCTGTTTGTCGCCAACTGGAAGCAAAACGCCGTGACGACGTCCGCCGTCCAGGGCTTCAAGCTGCAGCCGTCCTTCCTGCTCGACCTGCGCGGCGTCACGAAGCAGTGAGAACCAATCCGGTTGCCGGGGTCGACCGCGGCGCCGGCAACCGTCATCGACGTCCGGGAGAAGCGCCCCCATGTCGGCTTATATTCTAAAGCGGCTGATCGCGGTTGTGCCCGTGCTGTTCGGCCTCTCCGTCATCGTCTTTCTGGTCATGGCGCTGATTCCAGGCGATACGGCGACAGCCATTCTCGGTGCTTATGCGACGCCGGAAAACGTCGCTCGCATCAACCGGGACCTTGGCCTCGACAAGCCTCTTATCCAGCAATACCTGATCTGGATCGGCAATGTCCTGCAGGGTGATTTCGGTCGCTCCTACTCTCTCAATCGTCCGGTGCTTGACGAGGTACTCGAGCGATTTCAGGCGACCCTCATTCTCGCGGGCGTGTCGCTGCTCCTATGTTCGGTGATCGGACTTCTGGCAGGCATCGTCTCCGCCGTTCGCCAGTTCGGCTGGGTCGATCGCATCGTCACCTTCTTTGTACTGGCAGGCATTTCCATGCCCTCATTCTGGCTCGGGCTGCTGCTCATCTATCTCTTTGCCGTTCAGTGGCGTGTCCTGCCCCCCTCCGGGATGTACGCAGTCTACGGCGGCGGTGACCTCAAGGACCTGCTTTTCCATCTGGTGTTGCCCGCGATCACCTTGGCGATTGTCGCGGCAGGTGTGGTGGCCCGGCTCACCAGGGCGGCCATGCTGGAAGTGTTGCGGCAGGACTACGTGCGAACGGCGCGCGCAAAGGGACTCACCGAGGGGCGCGTCATCTATGCCCATGCCTTTCGTGCGGCACTCGTCAGTGTCATTCCCATTATCGGCATCCAGGCCGGTTTCGTCCTCGGCGGTGCCGTCTACATCGAAACCGTGTTTCAGTGGCCCGGAATCGGAGCCATGCTCGTGAAGGCCATTTCCACGCGCGACATCCTGCTCGTACAGGGCGGTGTTCTCGTCGTGGCGGCGAGTTATGTGTTGTTCAATCTCGCGGCAGACGTGGTCCAGTCGATGCTCGATCCGAGGATCAGGACATGAGCGTCGTTGCCGAAGAGCCGATCAGGTCGCCAGTAACGCCTGGCCTGACGTCATGGCGGCTGCTTCTCAACAACCGGCTGGCGACGGCCGGCTTGCTGCTGCTTGGCCTGATCGTGCTTGCAGCTGGTCTCGCGCCTTTCCTGCCTCTGCCCGATCCGGATGCCACGGCGCCCGCCCAACGCCTGATGTCAGTGATGACCGAAGGACATCTGCTGGGCACGGACCAGCTCGGTCGCGATATCCTGAGCCGGCTTGCGTGGGGTACGCGGGTTTCGCTTGCGGTCGGGTTCGCGGCCACGCTGGTCGCGGCCGTGATCGGCTCAGCCATTGGCCTCGTGGCGGGCTATGCCGGCGGACGCACCGACAATCTGATGATGCGGTCGATCGATATGCTGATGGCGTTTCCCTACATCCTGCTCGCGCTCGCCATCGTTGCCGCGCTCGGTCCCGGCCTCATGAACGCGCTTTATGCGATCGCGATCGTCAACATCCCGTTCTTTGCCCGAAACGTCAGAGGTGTGACGCTCAGCTTTGCCCATCGCGAGTTCGTCGATGCGGCCCGGCTTTCGGGGAAGGGGCACCTCTCCATTCTCATGACGGAGATCTTCCCCAACGTGCTTCCCGTCATCGTCATCACGATGTCGACAACGGCTGGTTGGATGATCCTGGAGACGGCTGGCCTCAGCTTTCTCGGTTTGGGTGCGCAACCGCCTCAGGCTGACCTCGGCGCGATGTTGGGGGAGGGCCGGGCGCAGCTCTTTACCGCGCCGCACGTGTCCATCGTGCCGGGCGTGATGATCTTCCTGATCGTCATCAGCCTCAACACGCTCGGCGACGGCATCCGTGACGTTCTCGACCCGCGCCTGCGTGCCGGGGCGCTGGCTCGGCCTGGACCCTTGACCGAGGTTTCCACGGGTCGGCAAGAGCTGCAAAACTCGCATCCCGAAGCGTCCCTTTGCGTTGAACGGCTTGAAGCCGGGTTCCGCCGTGGCCGCGACGTCGTTCCAGCCGTTCGCGGGGTCTCCTTTCACGTGATGCCTGGAGAGTGTTTGGGTCTTGTTGGCGAAAGCGGATCGGGCAAGAGCGTCACGGCGCTCTCCATCATGCGTCTGGTCGCCTCTCCGCCCGGGATCATACGCGATGGCGCGATCTACCTCGGAAACGAAGACGTACTCTCCATGCCCGAGACGAAGCTGATCGCGAACCGGGGGAGCCGTGTTGCCTACATCTTCCAGGATCCGCTGACGACGCTTCATCCGATGTATCCGATCGGGCGGCAGGTGGAGGAGGCGATTGCCGCTCACCAACGGCTTGCAACTTCACAGCTGCGAGAACGAGCGGTTGGGTTGCTCGAAAAGGTGGGTATCCGCGATGCCGCTGAACGGGCCCGCCATTATCCGCACCAGCTATCCGGAGGTCAGCGACAACGCGTCGGGATCGCGATGGCGCTTGCCAACGATCCGGACATCATCATTGCCGATGAGCCCACAACCGCGCTCGATGTGACGGTACAGGCACGCATTCTGGAACTGCTGCGCGATCTCCAGCGGGAAAAGGGCATGGCGCTTATCTTCATAACGCACGACTTCGGCGTGGTGTCGGAGATTTGCGACCGCGTGGCCGTCATGAAGGATGGAGCGATCGTTGAAGCCGGTCGCACCGGTGAGGTTCTGTCGAGACCACAACATCCCTACACCAAACGGCTGATCGCCTGCGTCCCCGAACTTGGAAGCAGGGACGGGTACCTCGATCGCGTCGCAAAGCTCTTCGCCCCGCTTGATGGAGCGACGTCATGACATCGACCGCCATCAGCGTTCGGGAGCTTTCGAAGACTTTCGGGGGAGGGTTAAACCTCATCGGCAGAGCAAGGCATGAAGTCAAAGCCGTGAAATCCGTGTCTTTCGGCGTTGCGGTGGGAGAGACGCTCGCGGTGGTGGGCGAAAGCGGCTCGGGCAAGAGCACGCTTGCACGTATGCTTGTCGGCCTGGAAAAACCAACCTCCGGTGACATCTCGATCGATGACGTCGATGCGGCCTTTCGCGGTGCCGATCCGCGCGCCCTCGGCAAGAGGATCCAGTACGTGTTCCAGGATCCCGTCGCCTCCCTCAACCCACGCAAGACGATCGCCGACATACTGGATACGCCCCTGAAACTGCTGGCCGGTCTTGATGCCGCTCGACGGCCGGGGCGAATGCGTGAATTGCTGGACGCAGTTCAGATGCCCGAAAGCATGCTCTCGCGCTATTCCCACGAACTTTCCGGCGGTCAGGCTCAGCGTATTGCAATCGCGAGGGCTTTGGCCGCGGAAGCGCGGATCATGGTTCTCGATGAGCCGGTCAGCGCGCTCGACGTCTCGGTGCAGGCGCAGGTCCTGCTGCTTCTGCATGACCTGAAGGCTCGCTTCAATCTTTCCTACCTCTTCATCAGTCACGATCTCGCGGTTGTCGAAGCGGTCGCCGACCGGGTGGCGGTCATGCACCTGGGAGAAATCGTCGAGATCGCTGATGCGGATCGGCTTTTTGCCGCGCCCGAGCACGCCTATACGCAGAACCTGATCGCAAGCGCGCCGCGAATCAGGAGAGAGTAGGGGCAATGGAGGAAGCAGGGTCGAGCAAGATGGGTAATGTTGAAGACGGAAAGCGGCTGTTCCTGCCCGCGGGTCGTACAAAACGCCGTCCCGACATGATCGCCGATCAGATCAAGGACTACATACGGCGAGAGCGTTTGCGACCCGGAGATCGCCTTCCTCAGGAACGCGAACTAATGGATACCTTCCAGGCCGCCAAAGGCACTGTGCGAGAGGCCATGAAGGCTTTGGAGACACAAGGTCTCGTCCGCACGCGCAGTGGACCGGGAGGAGGGGCGTTCGTCGCAAAGCAGTCCACGCAGCAGGCCATGGAGTTGCTGTCCACGCACTTCTTCTTCGCCGAGCCAAGCCTTTCGGACATCTATGCCGTACGAAAAGCACTTGAACCCGAGGTCGCGGCTCTTCTTGCGGGCCGTATGTTAGCGGCCGATCTTGCCGATCTCGAAGACACGATCAGGATCTATGATCATCCACCCGCTGATCTCTCCGAACAATATCACCAGCGGGTCGCGGAGCTCGATTTTCATTCGGCTCTGGCCCAGCTTTGTCCCAACCCGCTGCTCGGGTTCATATGCGGCCTGATGCACAATCTGCTTCGCGAGTTACCGCTGGCACGGAAAATCTACGCCGATGCGACTCCCTTTTCACGGGAGGAAGGGCTGTCCTTTCAATATCGGCTCATGGCGGCCCTCAAGGATGGTCGTGGCGACGATGCCCGTGCCATCGCGCACGAGCACATGATCTTTGCAGAAACCTACATGCTGCGACGCGCTGCGGCTCTCGAATGACAACCCCGGTGGAACAATAGGCAGGTTCAGGCATTCGCATTTTATGGCGACATCAGGGCCGCAGAACCGATCTGCGGCCCTGATGTCATGTTCTTCTACCAAAAACGGAGGTTTAGACCCGGTCCATGTGTGGAATTTGCGGAGAAGTAAGGTTCGATGGCGGATCGCCCTCGGTGGCTTCAATCACGACGATGGCCCAGGTTCTGGCGCCTCGCGGTCCGGACGCGGCCGGTGTTATCGTCCGCGGAAACATCGGGCTTGGACACCGGCGATTGCGCATTCTCGATCTGTCGGAGAAATCCGAGCAGCCCATGGTCGATCCCGACCTTGGCCTTTCGCTTGTCTTCAACGGCTGCATCTACAATTTCCGCGAACTCAGGGCCGAGCTCCAGGCGAAGGGCTATCGGTTTTTTTCGGATGGAGACACCGAGGTCATACTCAAGGCCTGGCATGCCTGGGGAGCCGAGTGCGTCTCGCGCTTCCATGGAATGTTCGCCTTCGTCATTCACGAGCGGGACAGTGGCAGGATCGCCATGGCGCGCGATCGCTTCGGTATCAAGCCGCTTTATCTGGCCGAGGTCGATGGCGGGTTGCGCTTTGCCTCCTCATTGCCCGCACTCGTCAAGGCTGGGGGCGTTGATACCTCCATCGACGTGGCGGCACTTCATAACTACATGAGCTTTCATGCCGTCGTTCCGCCGCCGCGCACGGTGCTGAATGGTGTCCGCAAGCTACCACCGGCGACGATCAGGACCTATCAGAAAGACGGAGCCTTCGAAGACAGGCGCTACTGGGATCCACCATACAGCCGCAAGGCCGGCGATGGAAATGTATCGCGCGAGGAGTGGCAGGAACGCTTGCTTGAAGCACTGCGCCTGGCGGTTCGACGTCGGATGATCGCGGATGTGCCGGTCGGCGTCCTGCTTTCCGGCGGCGTCGATTCCAGCCTGATCGTCGGATTGCTCGCCGAAGCCGGCCAAACAAATCTCATGAGCTTTTCCGTCGGCTTCGAGGAAGCCAACGGCGAAAAAGGGGACGAGTTCATGTACTCGGACCTGATCGCAGAGCGCTTCGGCACCGATCACCATCAGATCTTCGTGCCGTCTTCCGAACTCATGGATGCGCTTCCCGGCACCATCGCCGCGATGTCGGAGCCCATGGTGTCCTACGACAATGTCGGTTTCTACCTCCTGTCCCGCGAGGTTTCGAAGCACATCAAGGTAGTCCAGTCGGGCCAGGGTGCCGACGAGGTTTTTGGCGGATATCACTGGTATCCGCCGCTGACGAACAGCAATGATGTCGTCTCCGACTACGGAAAAGCCTTCCGAGATCGTGCGCATGACACGCTTGCCGAGCAGCTTGGCGAGGGGTGGCTGGCAGACCGCGATGTAAGCGGCGACTTGCTGAAGGAGCATCTACTTCGCGACGGCGCAGACACACCCGTGGACCAAGCACTTAGGCTCGACAGCAATGTCATGCTTGTGGACGACCCCGTCAAACGCGTCGACAACATGACGATGGCATGGGGTCTGGAGGCGCGGGTGCCGTTTCTCGATCATGAACTGGTCGAACTCGCTGCCCGGATTCCGCCGGAGGAAAAACTGCGGGACGGCGGAAAGGGCATTTTGAAGGACGTAGCGCGAAAGATCGTCCCAAGCGAGGTGATCGACCGGAAGAAGGGGTACTTCCCGGTTCCGCAACTTAAGTATATCGCGGGGCCGTATCTCGACATGCTGCGCGATGTCCTGTCGTCTCAGGCTGCTCGGGAGCGCGGACTTTTCCGGAAATCCTATGTCGACAAACTGCTGGCGGCGCCCGCCGAGCACATTACCCCGTTGAGGGGATCGGAGCTCTGGCAGGTCGGGCTGCTCGAAATGTGGCTGCAGGCGCAGGAGGTCTGAGATGGCGAAATTGGAGAAGAAGCCGCAGCCATCGCGTCGGCAGCGACGTGGTGGTGATATCTCGCATCGTTTGGCCCGCCTTCGTTCCCCTGGAGTGATGGTGGCCGCCGGGGGCGTACGTGCGGATCAGATAGCCGAGCCGAACCGGAACGTTGTTCTCGATTGTGGCTGGGGACGGTTGCTTTTTGCCCAGACATTCACAGAGCAGGACGAGCTCCTCGACACCCTGCGGCAAGAGGCACCGAACAGCCGCGATATCGCGTTTTATGTTGCCGATCCGCATGTGCTGCTTGCACAGGCGCCGCAGGAGATATTCCTCGATCCGTCGCACACATTCCGTTTGGACCTCTCGACCTATCGTGCGAGCAACAAGCGCCTTTCCGGCGTTACGATCCGTCGTCTTTCTTCCGAGAACGACGCGAAAGGTATCAACGCCGTCTATGCGGCATGTGGCATGGTGCCGGTAAGAGAAGATTTCTTTTCCGGTGAGCGTGACAATCGGCCTGTGACCTATTTTGTTGCGCAGGATGATCACACCGGAGAAATCGTCGGTACAGTGACGGGTATCGATCATCAACGCCTCTTTGACGACCAACAGCGTGGCGCTTCTTTGTGGTGTTTGGCCGTGCATCCCCAGGCCAGACAACCCGGCATAGGGGAGGGTCTCGTTCGAACGCTTGCGGCGCATTTCCAGGCGCGAGGCTCGGCGTACGTCGATCTTTCGGTCCTGCACGACAACGATAAGGCTATAAGTCTTTACGAGAAGCTCGGCTTTCGACGAGTCCCTCTTTTTGCGATTAAGCGAAAGAATGCGATCAACGAGCGATTCTTCGCGCAGCCAGTAGACGGTTATGAGGGGCTCAATCCTTACGCGAGGCTCATCGTCGACGAGGCGCTACGCAGGGGCATTCATGTTGAGGTCACGGATTCCGACGGAGGCTTCTTCCGGCTATCGCATGGTGGACGCACAATTCATTGCCGTGAAAGCCTGTCCGACCTTACCTCAGCAGTGGCAATGTCGATCTGCGACGACAAGGCAGTCACCCGCAGGTTTGCGCTCGCCGCCGGACTTCGCGTTCCCGAACAGATTTCTGCCGATGCCAGCGACGAAGAGAAGCAGGCTTTCCTGACGCGTCACGGCAAGGTGGTGGTCAAGCCGGCGCGAGGAGAGCAAGGACGGGGGATATCGGTCGGCATTTCCTCGGTCGAGGGCCTGCAGAACGCCATTCGCCGTGCACGCGAAGTCTGCGATCGTGTGCTCCTGGAAGCGTGCTTCGAGGGGGAGGATCTTCGGTTGGTGGTGATCGATTATCGACTGGTAGCAGCCGCTGTGCGTCGGCCACCCCGCGTTGTGGGCGATGGGCGGCTCCCGGTCCGCAAGCTTATCGAACGTCAGTCACGTCGACGTGCGGCAGCAACGGGCGGCGAAAGTCGTATCCCAGTCGATGCCGAGACCAGGCGGTGCCTTGCTGAACAGGGATTGGATCTTGATGTGGTTCTAGAGCCAGGCCGCGAAATCACGGTACGCAAGGCCGCCAATCTCCACACCGGTGGCACAATCCACGATGTTACGGCGACGGTTCATCCTGATCTTGTCGAAGCCGCTTGCAAAGTCGCACGCGCCATTAAAATCCCGGTAGTCGGGATCGACTTCATGGTTCGTGATCCGGCCGAGCCGGATTACGTCTTCATCGAAGCCAATGAACGCCCAGGTCTTGCCAACCACGAACCCCAGCCGACGGCAGAGTGTTTCATCGAACTGCTGTTTCCGGGCAGCGGGAGAAAGGCCCCGTAACGGGGTATTCCGGCATCTTCATCATTTGAAGATCGACCAAAAAACCCGACCTGACGTTGAGGCGCTTCAGTGCATTTGTGATGCGGGAAGCTCCAGCCGCTCCATGGCAGCTGCGACTTCCGGTGTCTTTTCGGCCTCGGCCAGAACAGCCGTCAGTGCCATGTCGAGACAATAGACGGGCAGGTCGAGCTTCAGATCGCTTGCGCTTGTGCGCGCGAATGTCAGCATCCGCGCCAGAGCTGCCAATTCCGAGGTGATATTGTCTTGCTTCCCCTTGCCTAGTTTTTTCACGACCCAACCTTCTTTACCAATGACTACGACAATGAAGGGTATTTCAGCAGATCCGACGTGACACAGCCGTGACACGCTTTTGCCGGATTTCCATTTACCGGTGCACGGGGTTTCAGAGAGCAAGGTAAGTTGTGGTCTGGAGGGTCCAGCCGGGCCGGTTCGCGCTGCGTTCATCGCGCGCACGAGACACGCGATCGAGCAGCAACTCTGCATCTATCTGCTTCTGGCTGACAAAACCGGTGCGTAGCGATTGCAGGACAAAGTCGGAACGGGCGGGGTCGGTTTGGATCGCCGAAACGATGGCGCGCCAGGTTCTGTCCTTGAAGAATATTGTCTCTGCCGCGCCAAGAAGAGCAGCGACTTCCGCAGATGTGATTTGCTCCTGCGTTTCAAGGCTCCGAACTGTTGCTATCACGTCGACATAAGCAACAGTAAGGGGCAGATAGCCGGTTTCACGAGGGCCGTGGGAGAGTGCTACGGCTCCATCATCGATGATTTCGCCGCGACGATAGGCCTCGAATATTTTGCCAACGCCGATCATGCCGAAAGAACAGCATTCGACAGCGCGAAGGGCGCCCATGCTGGAAGCGCCGAAGACGGTGACACCTTCTGAAAGGGCAAAAAGAATTTCCTTGTGCCATACTGCGGCGGAATCGTCGAAGTAGCCATCGACCAAACCGATCACATTCGTTCCCTCGTTTACCGCCCGATGGACATCCCCCTGACGCGCTGGCTCAAGAAGGGCAATGTCGGCCGGTACGGCACGGTGGCTGCCATGTAGAGAGGGTCCCGCAAAAACGACCTTCACCGGAACCTCACGAGGCGCGACATCGCTCGCGGACCGTAGCGCCGGCGCCTCGCGCCGGGAGGATTCTCGAGATCAGGGACCAAAACTTTCACGACAGCAAAACGATCTTCGTGCGGATTCAGGCGCGCCGAGTATATTCTGGACACGCCGCTGGTCCTGAGATTGGCCAGCAGCCGACCGACATGGCGGGCAATCGATCCGTCAATCACGCCCCTGAGATCCTCTGGAGGCATGCAGCATGCCAGCGAGCCGAGATCGAGCGCCACCGAAGCGGGAAGAGGGCGCTGGTAGACAGGTGCAGGAACATCATCACGAGCACCGCTGATAAGCGTCAGCCGCGATTGCACGGCTTCCGTGATGGCGCGAATGGCGGCGCGAGAGGCGCTGGGATGGGCGCCGCTCCCTTCCGTTACGTCGATGTACCGCGTTTCATTCAGGCCTTGCGAAGACAGCTCCCGCGGCCTTGGCCCAATCATCGCGGACACCACTGGCACGCCGATATCGGACGTCAGGTCGAACAAGACCAGATGCAGTCCGGCTTTTCGGATTTGCCGATGCAACTCATCGACGATCGGATCCTTCAGATCGGCCGGATCAAAACAGGTCGAGCGGCGAGCTTTGGGGGCAAGCAGTTTCCAAAGCGTGTCGGCATCCCGTTCAATGCGTTCCAACAGCCCGTGAAATACCGCCTCTTCTTCGGTATTGCCCGATGCCAATCCATCCGAGGACTGCCAATACCGCGCCGTCCGGGTCCGGTCGAGACATGCACTCTCGAACGGTACAAGGATTGGCCGTTCTTCCAGAAGGCTCTGCGCTTTTATCCACGGGGCAGATGTCTCGCGAGTTGGCGGCGACTGTCCGAGAGCAACGAACTCCTCCAGAGGATCAGTTGTGCATCCCTTTTCCTCAAGAGCGTCGATCGAGGCGGTTTGGGCGGCGATCTGTGGCCCTTCGGCAACCGCCCGCTCCAGCGCTTCCATCGTCGCGGAGGCACGAGCGAACGCATCTGTCAGTCCCTTGCCCTGTGCGACAGACAGAGACTTCGCGTTCGGTCGTATCGCCGTCCAGACGGGGATGCCGATCCGGTCGAGCGAGGTCAGCCTGGAAAGCCGCGTGATGCCGTGCTCTTCGAGCGTTGGCGCCACGCGCTCCAGGGTTTCATCCGGCGAGCAACTTCGGTCCGAATAGCGATCCAACACCGCTTTATCGTTCTTCTGGTTGTTCGGTGTCTGAACCTGTTTTCTTGATCAGGTGTCGTATCGGCCGGAGAACGGCACGCTGTCATATCGACCGGCGAATGCATCATCCTGATCGGTGACGGTGACTGCGAGATCCACTCCCGCGGTCAACACGGCACTGTGGGAGCGAGCTTCGGTGCTGTATCCAAAGGGCGCCTCCACGGACGACGGCATGGCGGTGACGGTTCCTGCTTCGAAATCGACGAACCAGTAGCCCTCTTCGCCGCTGACACCCAGAACTACAAATTTTGCCATAACACCATCTCCAATGTTTGCATTATTGAAATCCGGCCCTCTTAAGGCCTTCCCGGTATTGCTCTCGTTGCCAGTTTTCCTTCACGGGCATGATCGAGAGCCATTTCTCCACCTCGAAGTCAGGATAGAATTCCATCGTTCGACGCATGAGTGCGCGCGCCTTCTTCTGATCTCCGAGCATTGCCCAACACGCTGCCGCAAGCCGGGTGATCGCGGAGCTATCTTCCATCCTGTCGATGCATGATAGCGCGGTTTCATACCGCTCGAGACAGTAGTTGGCTCCAGCAGCCGTCCACCAGTACACGTCGGGGCACAAGGGATTGAGATCGATCGCGCACTCGATCTTTTCGAGCGCGCGGTCCGGCTCGGAGGCGTGCACCAGCGTGTCGGCATAGTCGGCTATGAGATCGGCGTGCGATGGTGCGATATGTTCGGCCTCCTCGAAGACTTCGAGACTTTCATCAAAGGCACTATGATAAAGTTTCACGACACCCAGTTGATGGTAACCACCCGCATTGCCAGCATCGGTACGGATTGCGTCAAGCGCATGATGCTCCGCCGAGCGAAGTAGGTCGCCATCCCCGCGCGCGGTTACCAGCCATTCAAGATGTTCCGTCCGGGAGAGGCCGCTAAATGCGCTGGAAAGCGTAGGCGCCTCGTTGAGGGCAGAACGAAACGATCGCTTTGCGCGCCGTAGGTTCGGCAGGTCGATCTTCTTTAGGTGATATTGGCCCAGCAAGTAGTGCTGATAGGCGTCTGGCGCAGCAACGAAACGGATCTTGCGGAACTCCTGCTGCTCCACCTGATCCGCGGTCGCCGAGACGATCCGCTGTACGATGTCGCGATACGAGCGGCTCAGTTGTCCCGCGGACAGATCGAAACGTTCCGCCCATACGAGATGATCATTGTCGACGTCGGTGAGGGACGCAAACAGCATTGCGGCATCACGTCCGGAGCCAAGCCTGGTCTCTAGCGCGTATGCGACGTTGTGCTTTCTGTAGAGTTCCGCGGTGGGCTCCCCCTGAAGCGCTACCCGACGGGCGGTGTGGGAGGCGACAACGGAAACGGAGCGTGCGCGACACAACCCGATGGTGACGTCATCCACCAGAGCGCCGGCGAGGCGACCGTCAATGTCCGCGACCGGGCCGGGCGGAACAAGCAGTACGCGAGGCAGGTTGGCGAGACTGCCGGCGGGTCGTGTGGCCGGCGGGACATGCTCGTCCTGAGCCCGAACCGTTGGCTTAACCGTAGAAACAGCAGCGGCTCGAACAGGCAGGTCCAGATCGCGTCTCAACCGGTCCTGGTACTGAGCCGTCAGGACGCGGGCCTGGTTATGCTGACCGGTGAGCGCGTAGAGCGAGAGTAACGCTTGGAACGCCTCTTCATTGTGGCGATCAAGCGCAAGGACATGATTTCCGGCATCCCTGAGCAGAGTCGCGTGAGTTCGCGCATCGTTGCGAGCAAGCGCAGCTGCGAGCGCAGCCGTCATTTTTTTGATCTGAGTCGAACGTTCGGCTTCCACCCACAGGTTGGACGCCATCGAGTTCATCCGGCAGCCATCGAGAAAGGGACCCTTCACGATAAGCAGATAATTTCTCAACGCGTTGATCGGGTCGCGATGATCCACAGCCTCGAATTCGAGTAGATCGCAGTTCAGACCTTCAGCGTTCAAACGGATGTCTGGACCATCCGCGGCAAAAAGAGAAGCGGTCCCCGATCCCTGCCGTTGTCTGGTGCGTGCCAGCATCTGGCGCAAATTCGCAAGGCTGTCGGCCTGCTCGTTCTCGTCCCACAGGAATTCGGCTAGGGCGGCTCGCGAAATCGTCCGCAAGCCACGACTTATAAGATAGGCCATCGCGACGATGGCCTTCTCAGGCAGGTTCACCACCTCTCCCGCCGGACCGCGAACGACCGGCGTGGAGAAGGTCGCTACTGTCAACCCCATCCGCGCCCCCCGACGTCGTTGTTATTGTGGCATTACCTTCGCATCGCTTTTTACGCTCGATTCGGCAACTTCAACAACCTCTGCCGTATCTGCTGGGCCGGCCAATGATTTGGCTAGAGAAATCAACGCTCGCCGAACCTTTGGATCATCGATAGCCAGAAACGCGCGGTTCAGCTCCAGCCCCTCGCTTGAAGAGACGAAACGGGTGAACCGGTCGCTGAGCAGCGGAGAGGATTCGACAGGTCCCGATGCGCCTTCTCCCTGTTCGAAAAAGTATGATACGGGAACCTGCAGGATCGTCGCAATCGCCTGAAGCCGTGATGCGCCGACGCGATTGGCGCCCTTTTCATACTTCTGTACCTGCTGGAACGTGATGTCGAGCTGATTGGCAAGGCGTTCCTGGGAGAGGCCGAGCATGCTTCTCCGAAGGCGTATGCGGGCACCCACATACGCATCAATTTCATTCGCCATTCTTGCCATTGAACTTCCTTTACAACTGCATGTTTCGATTTGCTTGTGTTACTTTAGCGCGAGAACATGAGCTTGTACAAGTGATCATGCGCGTTTGATCGAGGAAGTTTGGTACTTCCTCGATGTTCTGCCGCGATGGTAAAACGCTGATATCCGTCTGACATTCGAAGCTTAAGCTTTAGGGAGCACCGCAAAGCCAGGCCGACAGACTTGGGACGCAAGATGAGGGTTAAATGCGCCAGGCGGTCAGCGCCTGCGGCTTCAGTACACTCTCTCCGAGCACGGGATCCGCGTCTTCGGGGAGCGCCCAGTCTTCCGTCCCGTAGTTGAAGGCAAAGACGAGATTGCCGCGGCGTCTGATGCGGATGAAGTCGGGCACGCGCAGCGTCGCGACACCGGCCTTCTTGGTGGCGAGTTCCAGCACTTCGGCGAGAAGCCCGGCATCGGCCCAGCAGGCGAGATAGAGCACATCGCCTTTCTCGGTCAGCGCCGGATCGCCGTTGTCGAAGGTGGCGAGCACCGAGGCCGAGGTCTCGACATATTCCCGCCAGCGGATGGCAGAACCCGCAACCGCGCCGGATACGCTAGCCGAGAGCCCGGGACGCAGGGAGGAAACCTGCACCACGCGATTGCCCGTCAGATCGCCAAGCGGTCCCGGCGGCAGGTTTTCCGGGATGCGGAAATTGCGGTCGCGTGAACCCGTGCGGGCGCCGATCACGACAACACCCTTAGCCGTTTCGAGCTCGGCGCGCACTGCCTCGGTCACTTCCGTCATGCAGGGCACGACAACCAGCGGATATCCCTTGAGCGATGCGCCCGGACGGACGAAATCGACATTGAGGCCGAGATGGCGCAGCGCCTCGTACCAGCGGAAGCAGAGTTCCTCGTAGCGGAAATCCTTGCCCTGCGGCTGGATCATCGTCGACCAGTAGCTCTGATAGTCGAAGACCAGCGCCACGGGTGCCTGGCTCGTTTCTGGAAGCGCGCCCAGCGCCGCCAGCTCCTCCGACACCTGCATGGCTTCGCGGCCGCCCGGCGACCATTCGTCGAGGCCGGGCAGGTTCAGACCCGCATGCATCTGTTCCTGCGCAAACGGTGCCTGGCGCCAGCGGAAGTAACTGACAACGTCGGCCCCATGCGCGAGCGCCTCCCAGGTCCACAGACGCACCATGCCGGGCTTCGGCACGGGGTTCCACGGCGCCCAGTTCACCGGACCCGGCTGCTGCTCCATCACCCAGAAGCGACCCTTGCCAACAGCGCGGTAGAGATCGTGGTGATAGGGCGCGATATCGGGATGCGACGTCTCGGCCCAGCGATTGCGCTCTTCCTCGGTGAAGGGAAACTTCTCCACGAAGCCGATCGGATAGCTGTCCCAGGAGGCGAGATCGAGATTGTCGCCGACCTTGAAGTGGTCGAAGTCCGACACGAAGCCCATGAAATTATGGGTAATCCAGCGACCGGGCGAATGCTTGCGGATGATCTCGCACTGCATCTGGTCGTAAGCCGCGACCTGATCCGAATGAAAGCGCCAGAAGTCGAGACGCGTCGCCGGGTTCGGCTCGGTCACCGTCAGGTTCGGCAGCGCAACGTCATCGAAGCTGGTGAGCTCCATCGACCAGAACACCGAACCCCAGGCTTCGTTCAACTGGTCCGTCGACTGGTAGCGCAGCCGGAGCCAGCGCTTGAAGCTCTTCAGATCCTCCGGTCCCCAGGAGAGCGTGGTATCATGACAGCCGTATTCATTGTCCGTCTGCCAGCCGACGATGCCGGCATGGGTCCCGTAGCGCTCGGCGACGATCTCGACGATCCGCGCGCTCTCCTTCCACCAGGTTTCCGATGAAAAGGTGTAGTGACGCCGCGATCCGAAGCCGCGGGGGCGGCCCTGTTCGTCATAGGGAATGATATCGGGGCATTCGTCCACCAGCCACTTCGGCGGGGTAGCCGTCGGCGTGCCGAGCACGACCTTGAGGCCCGCTTCATGCAGCACGTCGATCGCGCGGTCGAGCCATTCGAAGGTGAAGGCACCGCGCGAGGGCTCCAGACGGGACCAGGCGAATTCACCGATGCGCACGAAGGAAATGCCGAGTTCGCGCATCCGGCGCGCGTCGGTTCGCCACCGGCTTTCGTCCCAGTGTTCCGGATAGTAGCAGACGCCCAACATTATCGTGTCAGATCCCCATTGACGACGGCCTTGCCGTCCTTGTCGAACAGATGGCAGGCCTTGGCATTGATGCCGAGGCGCAGCGTCTGGCCGGGCTTCTCACTTGCCAGACCATCGGCCTTCACCGCAAGCTCCGAGCCATCGGCAAGCGTGACGAAGAACAGCGTCTCAGACCCCAGATATTCGGCCAGCTTCACGGTCGCCTCGATGACGACATCGCCCTTGCCGGTTGCGTCGATGTGCTCGGGCCGCAGACCAAGGGTCAGGTCGCCGGCCGGAACGCTCGCCTCATGCGTCGGGATCGAGATATCGGCACCGGGCAACCGAACCACGGCAGCGCCGTCGCCAGCCGAAGCCTGAACCTTCAGGAAATTCATCTTCGGCGAGCCGATGAAGCCGGCAACGAAGAGATTGTTCGGGCGGTGATAGAGTTCGAGCGGCGAACCGACCTGCTCGATCTTGCCGGCCGACAGCACGACGATCTTGTCGGCCATGGTCATGGCCTCGACCTGGTCGTGGGTCACGTAGATCATCGTCGCCTTGAGATCCTGATGCAGCTTGGAAAGCTCGGTGCGCATCTGGACGCGCAGCGCCGCATCGAGGTTCGACAGCGGCTCGTCGAACAGAAAGACCTCCGGATTGCGCACGATCGCGCGGCCGATCGCGACACGCTGTCGCTGGCCGCCGGAGAGCTGGCCGGGCTTGCGCTGCAGGAGCGGCTCGAGCTGGAGCATCTTCGCGGCAACGGCTGTGCGCTCCGCAATCAGAGCCTTGGGCTGGCCGGTCATCTTCAGACCGAAGCCGATGTTTTCCTCCACCGTCATATGCGGATAAAGCGCGTAAGACTGGAAGACCATGGCAACGCCGCGCTCAGACGGGCCGATGCTGGTCATGTCCTGACCACCGATCGCAAGCGACCCGGAGGTGATGTCTTCAAGACCCGCAATCATGCGCAGAAGCGTGGACTTGCCGCACCCGGAGGGGCCGACGAAGACGCAGAACTCGCCGTCCTTGACGTCGAGATCCACACCCTTGATGACGCTGAGTGCGCCGAACTGTTTCTTGACGCCACGCAGGCTCACGTCAGCCATGGGTCTTGCCTCCCTTGATCGGTTCGAGTTCGAGGAGAAGTGCACTTTCGGGCATCAGCATCGGCAGCGGCAGGCCGGCAAGTCCGGCACTGGAAAGCGCGAAACTGACACCGCCGGAAAGCAGCGCTTTCTGCCCCTCGGAGATACGGATGAATTGCGGTTCTGCCGGCAGCACGGTCTTGATCCGCCACTGGCCGCCAAACTGGGTCACGTGCTCGGGCAGACGCAGCGGCGCTGGCTGTTCGCCCACCATCTGCGGCCCCTGCGCGACGATCACCACGATCTTCTCGTCCGAAGCCGCACCCCAGACATAGCGGCCGTCGATCGGCTCCATGCGGAAATTGGCGCCCGGCGCATGGAAGAGATCGCGCAGCCGCTTGTAGGTCTCGATATAGACCTTGAGCTCGTCTCGCTCCGCATCGGTGAGTTCGAGCGGGTTGAGCTCAACACCGAGATGATAGGCGATGGCGACCAGCGCCCGGAAGGCAAGCGTATGGCGGCGACTGGTCTGATGGTTCGGCGAAGCCGAGATATGGCTTCCAAGAATTTCTGGCGGCACGAACACGGACGCGCCGCGCTGGATCTCCAGCCGCTCCAGCGCATCCGTGCAATCGGATGTCCAGACGCGATGGGTGCGCTTCAACGCACCATAATCGATACGCCCGCCACCGGAGGCGCAGCTTTCGATTTCGACATGGGGATGGGCCGCACGAACGCGATCCATAAGCGCATAGACGGCGCGCGTCTGGGCTGATGTTTTCGCCTTGCCGTCGCGACCGGCCGCATGCGTCAGGTCGCGATTCATGTCCCACTTGATGTAGGAAACGGCATGGTTGGACAACACGGCGTCGATCTTGCCGAAGAGATAGTCGGAGACCTCGGGACGGGTCAGATCCAGTACCAGCTGGGTGCGTGATTCCAGGATAGGGCGACCCTCGATCGTCAGCGCCCAGTCGGGATGCGCCTTGTAGAGCTCCGAAACCGGGTTCACCATCTCAGGCTCGAACCAGATGCCGAACTGCATGCCAAGCCCGGTCACGTGATCGACCAGCGGCTTCAGACCATCAGGGTATTTGCGGGCATCGATATCCCAGTCGCCAAGGCTTGTCGTGTCGTTGTCACGCTTGCCGAACCAGCCGTCGTCGAGCACGAAGCGCTCGATGCCGAGTTCGGCAGCGGCGGTCGCCTGGGCCTTCAGCGAGTCCATCTGGTGGTCGAAATAGTTGCCTTCCCAGGTGTTGAGCGTTACTGGACGCGGGGTTATCCGACCGCCCGGCCAGCTGATTAGCTCCTCACGCACGAAGGCATGAAAGTCTTCCGTATCCGCACCGGCATAGGCAACCGGGCTCTCATAGCTTTGACCCGGACCAAGGACGATCTCACCCGGCTCGAACAATTCGCCGAGATGCACGAGGCGCTGGCCATCATCGGTCCGGTCGATCACCATCTGGTGGTTGCCGCTGAAGCCGAGCGTGACGCCGAAGATTTGGGTCTCGCACTCGATGAACAACATCGGAAAGCGATCATGCGAGGTGCGCCCGCGTCGGTTCTCCTGGATCCAGGTGCCATTGCCGAGAAGCTCGCGCCGCGTCTGGAATTCACGTCCCCAGATGCCGGTAAAGCTCATCACCTGCAGGTCGCCAGCCGGCGCGAGGAACGTGCCGGCCATGCAGCGATCGAGCTGATAGTCCGTCTCGGCGCGATTGGTCAGCTTCGTCGCCATGGAGATCAGGCCGGACGGATGGGCCGTCAGCGTGATCGACAGCGCCAGCTTCGCCACGGAGTCGAGACCGGCAAGCACGGTCTGGTTCTGATCCCGGAAATATTCCCACTGGCCGAACTGGGCGACGAAATCACGCCCGCCGCGATGTCCGGCAATCGCCGGCCAGCCGAAGAAACCCATGCCGCCTGTCGGCAGAAGAACGGACGAGGGCACGGCCACGTCCATGCCGTTGACCCGGCTCGAGCGTTCGATCTCGAACAGCGGATCGGCTTCCGCAGGCTCCGCCCCGAAGGAGATGATTTCCGGCATGCCGAGCTCCGGCAGGCGGAGGCTTAGCGCCAGTTGCCCCGAGTCGATCGTGATAATCTTGCTGGTCATCCCTTGGTCGCTCCGAGTGTGAGGCCAGCGATGAAGTGGCGCTGCATGAGGAAGAACATGGCGACCGGCGGCAGGGCCGCAACGATCGATCCGGCAGAAACGAGGTGCCAGGCGGCAACCCACTGGCCATTTAACGAATAGAGGCCTGCCGTGACCGGCATGGCATGCTGGCCCTGCACCAGGACCGTTGCCCAGAAGTAGTCGTTCCAGACGAAGGTGAAGATCAGCACGGACAGGGCCGCGATCGCCGGACGCATCAGCGGCAGCACGATATAGCGGAAGATCCGCCACTCGGAGACACCTTCCACGCGCGCCGATTCAATCAGCGCAAAGGGCAGGCCCTTGATGAAATTGCGCATGAAGAGCGTGCAGAAACCAGTCTGGAAGGCGACATGGAAAAGCACGAGGCCCATGGTCGTGTCGTAGAGCCCCGCGCGCAGCGTCATGTCGCGCACCGGAACCATCAGGATCTGAAACGGGATGAAGTTGCCGGCGACGAACATGAAGAACAGGACGAGATTGCCCTTGAACTTGTAGACCGCGAGCGCAAACCCGGTGAGGCAGGAGAGCGCCACCGCGCCGATGACTGTCGGGATCGTCACCTTGAACGAGTTCAGGATGTAGTAGCCGATCGGCGAGTTGTTGAAGACTGCCGAATAGTTCTCGAAGCCGGCAAAGCCCGAGGGAATCCCGAAATAGTTGCCGGCCGCGAGGTCGCCTGCCGGGCGAACCGAGGTGATCGCGACACCAATCAGCGGCAGGAGCCAGAGGAAGAGGGCGACCGGCAGCAGGATCTTGTAGGCCATCTGCGCAAATGGCGAGGCCTTCTGGAGCGGGGTGGGGAACATCAGGCGTTCCTTTCCTGGGCGAGCATGCGGACGATGAAGAGCGAGATGAACACCATCATGATGAGGAACAGCACGACCGCGATCGATGCGCCGTAACCCATGCGGAAGCCGTATTCGGAAAGCGCCTGCTCATACATGAAGTAGGAGAGTACCTGACTCGACCCGTAAGGCCCGCCGGCGGTCATGATGGAGACGAGATCGAAGGAGCGCAGCGAGCCAATCACGGTCACGACCATGGCGATGAAGGTTGCCGGCGCGAGTTGCGGAAGGATCACGTACCAGAGCAGCTTCAAGCCCTTGGCGCCATCCATGCGCGCCGCTTCCACCTGCTCCGGATTGATGTTGTTGAGACCCGTCAGATAGAGGATCATGCAATAGGCCGTCTGCGGCCAGAGGCCCGCGACGATAATGCCGTAGGTGACGTATCGTTCGTCGGCGAGCACGGCGATCTGTTCGCCGAACAGCATCTCCGTGAGCTTGGCGAACAGGCCGAAATCCGGCGCGTAGAACCATGTGAACATCAGGCCGACGACGACCTGGCTGATCACGAAGGGGAAGAAGAACAGAGATTTGTACAGCCGGATGCCTGTCACCGTCTGGTTGAGGAAGAGGGCAGCGGCAAGACCCGCCGGGATCGACAGGAGATAAAGCACCAGCCATATCACGTTGTTGGAAAGCGACGTGTAGAAGGCATCGTCGTCGATGAGCTCGGCATAATTGCCGAAGCCGATCCAGGTCATCGCGCCGAGACCGTCCCAGTCGTGAAAGCTGATCCAGATGGACTCGAAAATCGGCACGAGCACATAGATCAGGAACATCAACATGCCGGGCGCCAGGAACAGGAAAGGCGCAAGCGTCTGCTGGTTTCGCTTCCAGAAACCGGACGACGAAGGAACGGTGTTGCTCATGGCGGCACCTCAGGTTGACGGGGAATGGCAACCGGATGCCGAGACTCCAGGGTCATCGGCATCCGGCGCAGGGAGGACCATGGTCCTTATTTGTGGACGCGCGCGCGAACCTTTTCGAGGCGCTCGAGGATCGCATCCAGTCGGTCAGGCTTGACCATGAATTCCTGGAAGCCTTCCATGCCGGCCTTCGCCATTTCGGCATTGGCGTCACGGTCATAGAACTGAGCGAGCGCATAGGCGTTCGATAGCATCTCGAAACCGGCGCTGAGGAACGGATCCGACGGCTTCTCGGCCTTGTTGTTCACCGGCAGCTGGCCGAGCGTCGCGTTCATCTTGGTCTGGGCTTCCGGCGAAGCGAGGTAGGCGAGGAACTTCTTCGCATCTTCCTTGTTCTTCGCGCCTGACGGGATGTGGAAGGTGTCGGTCGGCGCTTCCTCCGCCATTGGGATGCCGGCAGTGATCTCCGGGAACTGCATGAAGCCGATCTGCTCTTCCTTGAGGCCGCCGTCCTTCATCGTGGCAACGGCGAAGTTGCCCATCAGATACATGGCCGCCTTGCCCTGGACCATCTGCGGGATGGCATCCTGCCAGTCGATGGCTGCATGATTCTCGTTGAAGTAACCGGCCTTGACCAGCTCGCCCCACTTTTCGAACACGGCCTTTACGCGCGGATCGGTGTAGGGAATCTTGCCCGAGGTAAGCTCCATGTGGAACTCGTAGCCGTTGACGCGCAGGTCGAGATAGTCGAACCAGCCGCCCGTCGGCCACAGGGCCTTGGTGCCGATTGTGATCGGAGTGATGCCGGCAGACTTCAGCTTCTCGCACGCTGCCAGGAATTCGGCCCATGTCTTCGGCGGCTCGATGCCCTGTTCGGCAAAGATGTCCTTACGGTAGTAGATACCCCACTGGTAATAGGTATAGGGCACGCCCCACTTCTTGCCGTCGATGGTCATCGAGGCGGAGGCGGACTTCAGCTGTTCGTTGAAGCCGTTCGCTTCCCAGACATCCGTGACGTCTTCGAAGAGACCAGCCTTGACGAAGGGCTCCATGCGGTTGCCGGCATACCAGGCGGCGACGTCAGGCGCATCGGCGGTCAGGAAGTTGCGGATGGCGGACTTGTAGCCTTCGTGGTCGAAGTTGTTCCACTTCACCGTGATATCAGGATTGGCCTTTTGGAAATCGGCGATCAGCTCTTCCATCGCCTTTTTCGGCGCCGGATCGGAGTGGTCGGAGTTGATGACGATTTCACCGGCGAACGCGGTAGACGACAGAAGGGCTGCACCCAGAGCAAAGCTGCTCAGGCTTTTGAAAAAGGTCATGTTTTCCTCCCTATGACCGTTATGCATCGCATTGCGGAGCTTGAAGCCCCGGATCCCACCAGAGCAGATATCTCAGCTCAACTTGATAATCGGACCCAAACCCGTAATAATCTACCGAGTTTTAGCAGAACTTTTCCGGGATCCTAAGGTTGGAGCCGTTAGAAACAGAGCTTCGTGATGAATCGGTGCCGGTTCATCCCGACCACGATCCGCGCCATCCGCTTGTGATCTTCGGCGACCATCGCTTTTGCGCTGGCGAAAGCATGACCGTGCACAAGATGGCAGGGCCGCACATGCATAGCCAGATCGAGCTGAACTTCGTCCTTTCGGGCGCCATGACCTATTGGTTCGATGGTCGTGAACTGACGGTCGATGAGGGCAGGCTCTGCCTCTTCTGGGGTATGATCCCGCATCAGGTCATCGACCGGCGGGAGGGCACTCAGTTCATCTGTCTCTATGTTCCCATGTCCGTTTTTCTCGGCCTCGCCAATCTCAACCGATTTCGCGACGCTGTTTTCCGGGGCGCCATGATCGAGGCACTGGAGATTCGGTCCTATGACCGGGACATTTTCGCGCGCTGGCGCCAGGAACTGCTTGAGGGGGACCCCGATCTCATGGAGATCGTCCGCAATGAACTGACCGCCCGTGTTCTGAGAATCGAACGGGACGGTTGGCGGGATCTGCGCGAGGAAGGCTCGGCGATCGCCAGTTTTACCGCTAACGACAGCGAGCGTGTCGAGCACATAGAGCGCATGCTGCGCTTCATCGCCGAACATGCACTGGAAAACATCTCCGCGGATGACGTCGGCAACGCCGTAGGGCTTCATCCGAATTACGCCATGTCGATCTTCAAGCGTGCCGTGGGCCACACGATAAACCAGGCAATTGTCCGCCACCGACTCGACACGGCGCAATCGCTTCTGATCTCGACAGATCTCTCGATCACGGACGTTGCCTTCGAGAGCGGCTTTGGATCGGTCTCCCGCTTCTATGAGGCCTTCAGCCAGCGTTTCGTTGAAAAGCCAACTGCCTTTCGTCGCCGCATGCGGTCAAAGGGGTTGCCGACGGCTTAGGCCTTACCGGAAAGGCCTGAGACCCTCCCCTTGAGCAAAAGGGGAGGGTCAGACCGCTGACAAACCCGCCGATTTTTGCTTGGCGGGTTTTCTTGTTTTGAGGTGCGCGGTCAGGTGGTGTTTTGGTCTTAGATTTTCGTGATCTTAAT
>NZ_JAGRRC010000001.1:3220702-3328265 GCF_018122705.1 Ciceribacter sp. L1K23
CCGGGCGCCGGGTGTGCCTGTGGGGCACGGAGGGGAGCGCGGGGTATGCATGCGGCGCGGGCCAACGGACCTGACAAGTCCCGGCGGCGCATGCGGGGTGGGGTTTATCCTCCACCGGAAACCCGACGCTCCCGCAGAGAGACCGAAGTCGCGGATAAAAACCGCCGAACGGGGTACCGGAAGGTACCACATACTAACTAAACGAGGTGCCCCCGGTACCCCGTCCGCTTCCCCTGTGTCTGGAGTTGAGGGGAAGACATTACAGGTGATGCCGAACCGGAGGGGGAGAGCCTCTACGGGGTTTTGGGGTGCGCGGATTTTGGGAGGGGATGGATTGAGGAGATGGATGATGCAGCGACACTTGGAGATGGCAGCGCATGCCCCTCATCCGCCTGCCGGCACCTTCTCCCCGCTCGCGGGGAGAAGGGAGATGGAGCGCCGGCGGTACCACGAGTCCCTTCTCCCCGTGTCCACGGGGAGAAGGTGGCGGCAGCCACCCGGCACAACTGGCCAGCCCCGATGCTTCGACGCGCCTGCGGCGCACCTCAGCATGAGGCTGGAGAGAGGCAGCAACGAACGACTTGAGCTCTGGCGAAAAGCCGGCCGGGTGGCGACAGCCGGTTGAGGGGCGGGTGTACTGGCTGCAAGACACGAGCCACCTCCATGACGACGGGCGCCGGGGTGGACTTGGCAGGCGCTCTGCCGCAAGGAGAAGCGGACATGACAAAGAGGCAGACGCGATGATTACGACGGAGAGGCTGGAGCTCAGGCGGCCGGACATGGAGGACTTCGAGGCCTATGCGGCGATGTGGTCGGATCCGGAGGTGTTGCGTCATATCTCGCCGAAGGGGTTTTCGCAGGAGGAAATCTGGGGACGGTTCCTGCGGCAGGCGGGCGGTTGGCATTACATGGGCTATGGCTATCTCACCGTGACCGAACGGGCGAGCGGGCGCATGGTGGGACAGGTGGGGTTCCAGGATCTGAAACGGGACATTAAGCCATCACTCGCGGGCACGCTGGAAGCGGGCTGGACCTTTCTTTCCGCCGTTCGCGGACGAGGCTATGCCAGCGAGGCGGCGATGGCGCTGTTCGACTGGGGATCGGCAAACTTTGCCGGGCGACGGGCGACCGCGATCATTTCGCCCGAGAATAGCGCCTCGCTGAAAATCGCCGGAAAAGTGGGGCTGAAACCGTTCGCACGCAGCAGCTATCACGAGAGGGCGGTGATCATGTTCGAGCGGGTGCTGTGACCGGCGGCGGGCGCATTCCTGTGGCGCGCGGCGGCCTCGGGCGATACGTCCGCCGAAGACTGAACGAGAACGGCCCGGGTCAGACCCGGGCCGCATGGGTGTCACCGAGGGATGCGCGCCGGTCAGGCGGCCTTGGCGCCTTCGCCGTAGGGATCGAAGCGGCCGTAGAAGGTTTCGCCCCTGGCCGCCATCTCCTTGAGCAGAGGCGTCGGCTGGAAGTGGTCGCCGTACTCCTTCGCGAGGCGTTCGCAGAGGCTTACGAAGGTCTTCACGCCCATGCCGTCGATGTAGGAGAGCGTGCCGCCGGTATAGGGGGCGAACCCGAAGCCGAGGATGGAGCCGACATCGGCCTCGCGCGGATCGGTGACGATGCCCTCCTCCATGGTGCGGGCGGCTTCCAGCGCGATGGTGACGAGCAGGCGCTGCTTCAACACCTCCATGTCGACATCGGCGGGGTTCTTCTGCGGGTAGAGATCCTTGAGGCCCGGCCACAAGAATTTCTTCGCCGGCTTGGCGGGATACTCGTAGAAGCCCTTGCCGTTCTTGCGGCCGCGACGGTCGAGATCGTCGACCATCTTGTCGATGAGTTTCATGTGTCCCGGCTTGACGGAGGCCTCGCCCAGATCGGCGATCGAGGCGCGCATGATCTTCTGGGAAAGATCCACCGCGACCTCGTCGTTGAGCGAGAGCGGGCCGACCGGCATGCCGGCGAACTTGGCGGCGTTCTCGATCATGACCGCCGGCACGCCCTCGGCCAGCATGTCATAGGCCTCGTTGATGTAGCGGAAGACGCAGCGGTTGACGTAGAAGCCGCGCGTGTCGTTGACGACGATGGGGGTCTTCTTGATCGCCGCGACGTAATCGAGCGCGACGGCCAGCGCCTTGTCGCCGGTGTCCTTGCCGAGGATCACCTCGGTCAGCATCATCTTCTCGACCGGCGAGAAGAAGTGCACGCCGATGAACTGGGCCGGGCGCTTCGAGTTCTGCGCGAGACCTGTGATCGGCAGGGTCGAGGTGTTGGAGGCGAAGATCGAGGTTTCGGGCAGCACGGCCTCGACCTTCTCGATCACGTCCTTCTTGACGTTGCGGTCCTCGAACACCGCCTCGATGACAAGATCGGCATCCTTAAGCGAGGCGTAGTCGTCACTGGGGGTGATGAGGGAGAGCAGCTTCTCGCCCTCCTCCTTGGTCATCCTGCCTTTACCAATGGAGCCCGTGACGAGGCCTTCGGAGACGGTCTTGCCCTTACCGGCAGCCTCCATGTCGCGGTCGATCAGGACGACCGGAATGCCGGCGGCGGCGGTGACATAGGCGATGGACGCACCCATGAAGCCGGCGCCGACCACGCCGACCTTCTTCAGCTCCGTCTTGTCGACCCCTGCCGGGCGGCGGGCGCCCTTGCCGAGCTCCTGCATGGAGACGAAGAGCGAGCGGATCATTGAGAAGGCCTCGGTGGTCTGCAGGATCTGGGTGAAATAGCGCTGCTCGATGCGAAGGCCGGTATCGAACGGGACCTGCAGGCCCTCGTAGACGCTTTTCAGGATGGCGAGTGCCGCAGGATAGTTGCCGGCGGTTTCGCGACGCAGGATGGCGGATGCGGCCGGCCAGAGCTGGGCCGCGGCCGGGGTCCAGATGCCGCCGCCGGGGGCCTTGAAGCCCTTCTCGTCCCAGGGGGCTACGGGCTTCAGCCCGTTCTTGATCATCTGCTTGGCGGCGGCGATCAGCTGGTCCGGTTCGACGACCTCGTGGACGAGGTTCATGGCCTTGGCGCGGGCGGCGGTGAGGCTGGAGCCCGTCGTCATCATCTGCAGGGCGTCCTGCGCATTGGCAAGGCGCGGCACGCGCTGGGTGCCGCCGGCGCCGGGGAAAATGCCGACCTTAACCTCGGGCAGCGCCAGCTTGACGGACTTGGCATTGGAGGCGACGCGGCCATGGCAGGCGAGCGACAGTTCGAAGGCGCCACCCATGCAGGTGCCGTTGATGGCGGAAACCCAGGGCTTACCGTTCAGCTCGATCTTGCGCCAGAGCCAGGTCATGCGACCGGCGGCGTCGAAGAGTTTCTTCACGGCGCCGGCGGGGTCCCTGGCGCGCTCTTCCTCGATCATCGAGAACATGCCCTTGAGCATGGTCAGGTCAGCGCCGCCGGAGAAGGTCTTCTTGCCCGACGTGAAGACCACGCCCTTGACCTTGTCGTCGGCGACGGTCTCGTCGACGATCCGGTCGATCTCGTCCATCACCTCGACGGTGAAGACGTTCATCGACTTGTCAGGCATGTCCCAGGTGACGAGAGCAATGCCGTCTGCGTCGGTTTCGATGGTGAAATTCTTGTAAGTCATAGCTTTTCTCCTCCCGACGATCAGACGCGTTCGATGACGGTGGCCGTGCCCATGCCGGCGCCGATGCAGAGCGTGACGAGGGCAGTGTTCAGGTCGCGGCGTTCCAGTTCGTCGAGCACGGTGCCGAGGATCATGGCGCCGGTAGCGCCGAGCGGGTGGCCCATGGCAATCGCGCCGCCGGCGACGTTCATCTTCAAATGGTCGATCTCGAAACGCTGCATGAAGCGCAGGACGACCGCGGCGAAGGCTTCGTTCAATTCGAACAGGTCGAAGTCGGAGATCTTCATGCCGGTGCGGGCAAGCAGCTTTTCGGTGACGTCGACCGGGCCGGTGAGCATCAGAGCCGGGTCGGAGCCGATATTGGTGAAAGCGCGGATGCGGGCGCGGGGTTTCAGGCCCATGGCCTCGCCACCGGCCTTGGAGCCGACCAGCACGGCAGCGGCACCATCGACGATGCCTGAGGAGTTGCCGGCATGGTGGACATAGCTGATGCGCTCGACTTCCGGGTGGGCCTGGATGGCGACGGCATCGAAGCCGCCCATCTCGCCCGGCATCTGGAAGGAGGGCTGCAACTGCGCCAGCGACTGCATGTCGGTGCCGGGGCGCATGTGTTCGTCACGGTCGAGGATCACGAGGCCGTTTACGTCCTTCACCGGGATCACCGACTTCGAAAAATTGCCCTTGGCCCAGGATTCACCGGCGCGCTTCTGACTTTCGACAGCATAGGCGTCGACGTCGTCGCGGCTAAAGCCGTACTTCGTGGCGATCAGGTCGGCGGAGACGCCCTGCGGCATGAAATAGGCTGGGAAGTTGACGGAGGGGTCCATGTACCAGGCGCCGCCCGACATGCCCATGCCGACTCGGGACATGCTCTCGACACCGCCAGCGATGACGATGTCGTCGGAGCCGGCCTTGACCTTGCCGGCGGCGAGGTTGATGGCATCAAGGCCCGAGGCGCAGAAGCGGGAGATCTGCATGCCGGGCGCCTTGAAGTCGTAGCCTGCCTCGAAAGCGGCGGCCTTGGGGATGACGGCGCCGGCTTCCATGACCGGATCGACGCAGCCGAAGATGATGTCGTCGACCGTCTTGGTATCAAGACCGTTACGGTCGCGCAGGGCTTCCAGCGTCTTTGCCGCCAGCCGCGGCGTCGGCACCTCGTGCAGCGAACCATCCTTCTTGCCGCGCCCCCGGGGGGTACGCACGTGATCGTAGATGAAGGCGTCTGTCATTGGTTTCTCTCCCTTGCTGGCAACCGGGTTGCCTTGGAATTTCGCGTTTGCAGCCCCTCATCCGGCTGCCGCCACCTTCTCCCCGTTCAACGGGGAGAAGGAATATGCCGCACCGTTTCCGCATCCATCGACGCCGCCGGTGGGGCGTCCCCTCTCCCCGCATGCGGGGAGAGGGTCAGGGTGAGGGGCAAAGGCCTCAAAACGCTTCCGCCGCCATTTCCATCATGGTGTCGGCGCCGGCTTCGATCCGGGTCTTGCGCAGCGCCGTTTCGGGCATGATGCGTTCCATGTAGAAGCGGCCGGTCAAAAGCTTGTTCTGGTAGAAGTCGGCATCGCCGGTGCCGGCGGCAAGGGCTTCGTTGGCGGATTTCGCCATCTTTGCCCACATGTAGCCGAGCACGACGAGGCCGAAGAGGTGCATGTAGTCGGTGGAGCCGGCGCCGGCATTGTCGGGCTTGGCCATGGCGTTCTGCATGAACCACATGGTGGAGGCCTGGAGGTCGTTCAGGCCCTTCTTGAGGCCCTTTGTGTAGACCACCATCTTCTCGTCTTCGCGGTTTTCCTCGCAGAAGGCGCCAATCTCGTTGAAGAGGGCCATGACGGCGCGCCCCCCGTTGAGGCCGAGCTTGCGGCCGACCAGGTCGAGCGCCTGGATGCCGTTGGCGCCCTCGTAGATCATGGCGATACGGGCATCACGCACGTACTGGCTCATGCCCCATTCCTCGATGTAGCCGTGGCCGCCATAGACCTGCTGGGCCATGACGGCATGATCGAAGCCCTTGTCGGTGAGCACGCCCTTGAGGATCGGGGTCATCAGGCCGAGCAGGTCGTCGGCCAGCTGCTTTTCCTTCTCGTCGCCGGAGCGATGGGCAATGTCGGACTGCAGCGCGGTCCAGAGCGTGAAGGCACGACCGGCCTCGGTGAAGGCCTTGATGGTCAGCAGCGAGCGGCGGATATCCGGATGAACGATGATCGGGTCGGCCTTCTTGTCGGGCGCCTTGACGCCTGACAGCGAGCGGCCCTGGATGCGTTCGCGGGCATAGTTCGCGGCGTTCTGGTAGGCGATCTCGGCGATCGACAGGCCCTGGAGGCCGACGCCGAGGCGGGCCTCGTTCATCATGACGAACATGGCCGCGAGGCCCTTGTTCTCGGCACCGATCAGGTAGCCGGTCGCCTCGTCATAATTCATGACGCAGGTGGCGTTGCCGTGGATGCCCATCTTGTGCTCGATGGCGCCGCAGGTCACGCCATTGCGGGCGCCGACGGAGCCATCCTCGCCGACCATGAACTTCGGCACGATGAACAGCGAGATGCCCTTGGTGCCCTCGGGCGCACCCTCAATGCGGGCGAGGACGAGATGGATGATGTTGTCCGTCATCGAGTGTTCGCCGGCGGAGATGAAGATCTTCTGGCCGGAGATCTTGTAGGAGCCGTCACCGTTGGGCACCGCCTTGGTGCGCAGCAGGCCGAGATCGGTGCCGCAATGGGGTTCAGTGAGGTTCATGGTGCCGGACCAGGTGCCTTCGACCATCTTCGGCAGGTAGGTGGCCTTCTGCTCTTCGGAGCCGTGGACGAGGATCGCCGCGATCGCGCCCTGGGTCAGACCCGGATACATCATCAACGCCATGTTGGCGGACGACATGTATTCGCCGACAGCAGAGTGCAGCGTGTACGGAAGACCCTGCCCACCGTATTCGGCGGGAACGGCAAGGCCGAGCCAGCCGCCCTGGCAGTAGGCATCATAGGCTTCCTTGAAGCCCTTCGGCACGGTGACCGTGGCATCGTCGTGGCGGGTGCAGCCTTCCTGGTCGCCCGAGAGATTGACGGGAAACAGCTGTTCCTCGGCGAGTTTCGCCGCCTCGCTGACGATCGCCTCGATCATGTCGGGGGTCGCATCCTCGAAGCCGGGCAGGTTGTGATAGCGGTCAATGCCGAGGACGTTGTTCAGGACGAAAAGCGTGTCGTTCACCGGGGCCTTGTAGACAGGCATGGGTCATCTTCCTCCAAGACGTATCGCCGGCGGGCCGGCCAGATCATGCTTCCAATAAATATTGACGTTTGCGTAAACGTCAATGGAAAAGTTTCCCGATCCGACCTCCCCAGCCGCATCCACGAGAGCCCCTTCCCACCAGCCATCATGGCGGACGCGCTTCTACAATTCGTTAAAAATTTTTTAGATCGCTTAACGCGTTGTTTACCACGTTTCGTGAATTGTTGCCGATGAAACACGACGCGGCGAAGCATGCCGGGCCGAGCCACCGGACGCGAGTCGGCTCACCCCGCAAGCCAGCCGTACCGCAAGACCAAATGGCCGGCGGATGATCCCCGGAACCGTCGAAGCGAGCAGCAGAATGAACCGATCGCGATCTCACCCACCCCGCGCGGACAAGACGTCTTCACTCGACGCGCTCAGCCGGACGATCGAAGGACTGGAAGCTCGAATCGAGGGGCTGATGACCAGCACGTCGACACGCGGGCCGATGCCGGCGCGCGACGATGCGCCCTTGCGCGGACGCGCAGCACCGATGCGGGCGGATCGTTTCGACCCGCTGCAGGAAATCCGCGAGCGGCAGAGAGCGCTTGAAGCGTCGCGCCATCGCTCCTCGGAAAACCGCATGGCGCCGCCGCGTCGAGAGACCCCTGCGACCCGCGAGGAGGCGCCGCTTGCCGATATCACGCAGGCGCTGCTCACCCTGCGGCAGGAACTGAAAGCCGATCTCTCCGACAACCTCGCCCGCGAACTGCGCGACGTGCGTCAGGAACTGCGCGACCTGAAGTCGATCGCGACCACACATACACCCGACGAGGATCTGCGCGCCGACATGAACCGGCTGGCGCAAAGCATCGGCCGGCTCGAACCGGCGGCCGGGACATCCGGCAATGCGCTGCGGCGCGAATTCGAAGAGCTGCGCTCGCTGATGGACGGCCTGGCACGCGAGGACTCGGTCCGTGGCATCGAGGGACGGCTGGAGAGCCTGGACGGCGAACTGCTGCAGGACGAACTCGGCCGGCTGGCCATGCGGCTCGACGACATCAAGACCCAGATCGGCGGCCTTGGCGATAATCGCGCGATCCGCTCGGTCGAGGATAAGCTGCTGACGGTGGCGAAAGCGCTGGAGCAGATCGGATCGCACATGGATCCGGGCGAGCAGCGGCTGCAGGAACAGTTTGCCGGCCTCGACCTCAGGCTCGATGAAATCAGCCGCGCGATCGTGGCAAGCAATCGCGGCAGCTCCGCGCCGGTCGATACGCGGGCAATGGAGCGGATCGAAGACCGGATTGCGGCACTGGCCCGCCAGATCGACACCCTTTTCAGCGAGCCGCCGGCACGCGACAGCGGCGTCGACGAGATGGCGCGCAGGCTCGACCTGCTGGCCGACCGGGTCGAGGAACTGGCGAGCGATGGCGCGGCCGGCCGGCTCGAGGAACGGCTCGACCATCTGGCACAACTGCTGCAAAAGCCACAACAGCATGCGGCGCAGCCGGATCTGGCCGATGCGCTGTACGACATTTCGCGCAAGATCGACGCGCTCGAAACCGGCGCCGTCAACGATCAGCTTGCCGAACGGCTCGAGCGGCTGGCACGCGTCATCGAGGGACTGGAAGAACGCACGGCGCAACCGGCGCCGGCCGACGACCGGTTGCTGCGAAGCCTGGACGACCGGCTGGCCATGATCGCCGAGCGGCTTGATGACACCCTGCGGGCGCCGGCACAGGACAGCGAGGCGCTTCGCGGCCTTGAGGACCAGATTGCCCATCTCTCCAGCCTCTTCAACGGCGCCTCACCCAACCTCGCTGAAGGCGGCGGTGAACTGACCGGGCGTATAACGGCGCTTGAAGACTATGTGGCGACGAGCGACGAGTACATCATCGAGGCGGCCCGCCAGGCAGCCGAAGCGGTGATGGCGAACTATGCGCAGTCCGGTCGTGGCGGAAACGCTCCGACAGGTGCGGACGCCGAGACCGTCGCGGCCCTCGCCGACAGCCTGAAGCATCTGCAGGACATCAGCCGCAACACCGAGGAACGCAGCCACCGGACGCTGGAAAGCCTGCAATCAACCCTGCTCGACATCGCGGACCGCCTGGAAAAGCTCGACCGCGAGCCGATGGCGGCATCACACGTGGTGGCAAACCCGGTTCCGCCGCAGCCGGCGATGGCTTTTGCAGGTGGCGCGCCGGAGGGCCGGCCGCAGCAGGAAGCAACGGCATTTGCCCTTGACAACGAACCGCTGGACCTTCTCGCCGACGATGGCGTGCACACAGACGCGGAGCCCCGCGCGCCGTCAAAGCCCAGCCTGCTCGCGGGGCTCGGCAAGCGGCTGATACCTGGCCGCAAGAAGGACGATGGCGCGCCCGCGGCACGGCAGATGGTGGAGCCATCGCCGTCCATCGATCCCGCCGACGTGCTGCCGTCGGACGAGGCCAACGAACTGATCGAACCCGGTTCCGGAGCGCCTGATGTGCGCAAGATCCTGGAACGGGTACGCGCCTCCAAGGCCCGTGGCGGCGAGGCCGGCTCCCTGCCACCGCTCGCCGAGGGCGACCGCGCGGACTATATCGCAGCGGCACGTCGCGCGGCACAGGCGGCAGCCATCGAGGCGAGCCAGACACCGGCGGTCGCAGGCGAAAAGCCGTCCAGTGGAAAGGACGGCTCATCCATGCTGTCGCGCTATCGCCGGCCGATCCTGATGGCGGCGGGCGCGATCCTGCTGGTCGTCATGGCGATGCCGCTGGTGCGCACGCTGACGAAGGGCGCCAGCGCTCCTCAGCCGACCATCGAGACGACAACCAAACAAACCGATGTGGCACCGGCGACGGTGCCGGAGCCGCAAGCGACGGCGCCCGCCGCACCGCTTGCAGCACCGACTGAAGAGAGCCCTACCGACGAAAGCAGCCGGCTGGTCCAACCACCAGGCGCTAATGATCCCGCAATCGCCACGCTTGCCGCTCCGAGCGAGACCGGAGAGGTTTCGGCCGGAGAGACGAGTGTCGGCCAGAACGACATGACGGTCGCACCGCTGGCAGAGCCGGCGCCGGCAACCGAGAGCCTGACGGCCGACGCAGCACCGGACGGAGGCAGGTCCGAAGCCGCCGCCGCATCGACACCGACGGCTTCGCCAACCTACGAAGTTCCGGCATCCATCACGCCGCCATCGCTGGCCAAGGCCGCCGCCGAAGGCGATCCCAAGGCATTGTTCGAGATCGGCGCCCGCTACACCGAAGGCCGCGGCGGACTGGGCACCGACCTCGCGCAAGCCGCGCTCTGGTACGAGCGCTCGGCGGAGAAGGATTTCGCGCCGGCACAATACCGGCTCGCGAATCTTTACGAAAAGGGCACGGGCGTTAAGCGCGACATGGAACAGGCGCGCCAGCTCTATGAGATGGCCGCCGCGAAGGGCAATGCGAGTGCAATGCATAACCTTGCGGTGCTCTATGCCAACGGCAGCATGGGCGAGCAGGACTATGCCAAGGCGGCCGAATGGTTCGGCAAGGCGGCCGAGTTCGGCGTGGCCGACAGCCAGTTCAACCTCGCTATCCTTTATGCGCGCGGCAACGGCATCCCGCAGGATCTCGAGGCCTCCTACAAATGGTTCGCGATCGCCGCACGCGATGGCGACAAGGATGCCGCCCAGAAGCGCGACGACGTGGCGAACGCCATGAAGCCGGAACAGCTGGAGCGCGCCAAGGCGCAGGTCGAGAGTTTCAAGGTCCGTCCGCTCGACGTCGATGCCAATGCCGTTGACCTGCCGGACGAATGGGTCGGCAAGGGTACGAAGACGGCCAGCGTCGACATGAGCAAGGTAATCCGCAACGTTCAGGCGATTCTCGGCAATAACGGCTTCGACGCCGGGCCTGCCGATGGCGTTATGGGGGCGAAAACCGTCGCTGCGATCAAAGCCTTCCAGAAATCGATCGGCCAGAAGGAAACAGGCAAAATCGACGATGCCCTGGTGACCGAACTGCTGGCGCGCAACAAGTGACGCCGGCGTCATAAAAGGTCTAAAATCGGGCCTTATCGACGACGCCAGAATTGACTCACGCGCCCCGGGGGCGCATGACGGAAACCAACGCAAAGCCAAGCACGCCAAAGGCTTGGGTGTTTTCGCCAACTGCTCCCGACGGCCATGGCACGGCCCCGATGGAGCAGGTCTCCGCTGCGGCCAATCACATATCGGGGCCCGATCGTGACAATCTATCTGCCGATCGCAGAATTGTCTGTAAACGTATTCATCATCCTCGGGATGGGTGCGGCTGTCGGATTCCTGTCCGGCATGTTCGGCGTGGGCGGTGGCTTCCTGATCACGCCGCTCCTGATCTTCTACAACATTCCGCCCGTCGTGGCGGTTGCGACCGGCGCGAACCAGGTTGTCGCCTCATCGGTATCAGGCGCGATCACGCATTTCCGGCGTGGCACGCTAGACATCAAGCTTGGACTCGTTTTGCTCGCCGGCGGCCTGGTCGGCGCCACGGCCGGCGTCGGCATCTTCTCGTGGCTCCGGCGCCTAGGCCAGCTCGACCTGATCATTTCGCTGCTCTACGTCGTCTTCCTCGGCACGATCGGCTCGCTGATGCTGATGGAAAGCCTGAGAGCGCTGCGGCGGGCGGCGAACAACCAGCCGATCAACCTGAAGCGGCCGGGCCAGCACAACTGGGTGCACCGCCTGCCCTTCAAGATGCGGTTCAAGAAGTCGAAGATCTACCTGAGCGTCATCCCGGTGATCGCGCTCGGCTTCGGCATCGGCATCCTGACCTCGGTGATGGGCGTGGGCGGCGGCTTCATCATGGTGCCGGCGATGATCTACCTGCTGCGTATTCCCACCAATGTCGTCGTCGGAACCTCACTGTTCCAGATCATCTTCGTGACGGCCTACACGACCGTCGTGCAGGCGATGACCAACTATTCCGTCGATGTGGTGCTTGCCTTCATCCTGATGATCGCGGGCGTGATCGGGGCACAATATGGTGTAAGGGTGGGCCAAAGGCTGCGCGGCGAGCAGTTGCGCGCGCTGCTCGGGCTTTTGGTCCTTGCCGTCGGCCTGCGTCTGGCGATCGAGCTTGTCATCACCCCGGAGGACCTGTTCTCCGTTGCCGTGGGGAGCTTCGCCAACTGATGCGCCCTCTCGTTTCCCTCCTTGCCGGCCTGATGTTCTGCGCCACCTCGGCAATGGCGCAGAGCCCGCTGACGCCGAGCGTCGATGGCACGGAAGGACTGGATATCGGCACCTCGACCAGCGAGATCGCCATCACCTCCGACTTTCGCGGCGCCGACCTGACGATCTTCGGCGCGCTGACGAATCCGGACACCCTGCTGCTTGCGATCGGGCAATACGACGTGATCGTGACGCTGGAAGGGCCGCGTGCCGACGCCACCGTGCGGCAGAAGGAACGGATTTTCGGTATCTGGATCAACCGCTATTCGATGACGTTCGAGCGTCCGCCGGAATCCTATTCGCTCGCCAGCACCCGGCCGGTGGAGGATATCGCCGACCAGCAGGTGCTGAACCAGCTGGGCGTCGGGCTGAACCATATTCCGTTGACACCGGTCGGCTACTTTTCCAGCACCAACAGCCTGGGTGACTTTCGCGAGGCCTATCGCCGGCTCAAGCAGAGCGGCGGGCTCTACCAGAGCGAGACGAACGGTGTCCGCTTTGTGTCCTCCAGCCTGTTCAAGGCAACGCTACGGCTGCCGGCGAACATTCCGGACGGGGTTCATATCGTTCACGCCTATCTGTTCAAGAGCGGCGAATTCATTACCCAGAAGGAACTGCCGCTCAGGGTGATCAAGACAGGTCTCGAACAGACCATCACCGAGGCGGCGCATCAAAGCCCGCTCGGCTATGGATTGTTTTCAGTGATGCTGGCGCTGATCACCGGCTGGGGAGCAAGCGTGCTGTTCCGCAAGGACTGATCAGCCGGCGGCGTCCTGGCGCGCCTTGACCTCGAGATAGGCATCGGTGAGTCGCGCCAGCGCCGAGGGAGTGCCTGCAGGCAATGGCTTGCCGAGATGCAGAGCGCGCAACTCGTCCATGAACTCGTTCCAGAACGAACGCCCACCGTTTTCAAGCAATTCGGCGCGGATCGCGAGGTCTTCCGAGACCGGCCGGAAGCGGCGTCCCCAGGCGCCCATCTCGGCGAGCAGCGGGACCAGCGCAATCGACATCTCGGTCAGGCTGTAGAGCGCCTTCTGTCGATGCGAGGGATCGTCCTCGCGCGTCAGCATTCCAGACTCGACCAGCCGCTTCAGCCGGTCGGCGAGAATGTTGGAGGCAATGCCCTCCTCCGAATTGCGCAGGATCTCGCGGAAATGGCGGCGATTGCCAAACATCACGTCGCGGATGACGATCAGGCTCCAGCGGTCGCCCAGCACTTCGAGCGTGAGATTGATGGGGCAGCCGGAGCGGTGTTCCTCAATCGTTTTCGCCATCATCGGATCGCCCTTGGCGCCATTTCGACAAGCGTGGCGGCGGCGTCGCCGGCGGTTTCCATATAGCTCGGATCGCGATTGAGGAGAACGACGGCGAAAGCGCCATCGATCAGCAGCACCATCTGGCGGGCGAGCGCGCGCGGCTCTCTGATGCTATCTTGCTCAAAGAGACCGCACAGCCAATCTTCAAGCCTCTGCTTGTGGGCCTTGCCTATGACAATCGCCGGATGACCGGGTAGATTGGCGAGTTCTGCAGCGGTGCGCAGGAAACCGCAGCCTTTCCATTTTTCGTGGCGCGCGGCCCGGGAGAGACCGTGAAACAGGGCGCGAATGCGCTCCGGCAGCGGCCCTTCGGCTTCCGCATACCAGCGCTGGAACCAGGCGAAGTTCGGCCGGTCGCGGCCTTCCAAATAGGCAGCGACGAGATCGTCCTTGCTCTCGAAATGGTAGTAGAGCGTGCGTTTGGTGACGCCGGCCTCGCCGGCGATGGCATCGACGCTGACGCGCCTTATGCCCTCGTCGTAGAAGAGCTTGGCGGCGGCGGCGATGATACGGTCGCGCGTTGAGGTCGATGGCATGTCCATGTGGTCAATGTATACCGACCAGTGAGTGTCCACAACGGTGCGAAGTTGCTAAGCCTCGGTGGCTGACACAACAGGGAGCCATGACAATGGACGAGGCCGCTGCGATAGCCGAAACACACGTCGCCGGACGGCCCGAAGCCGTGACAGTGACCTGTGCGGACGGTGTGAAGCTTGGCGGCCACCTGTGGCGTGGGGCCACGGGATCGCCGCTAGGCCGGGTCATCATCAATCCGGCGACGGGCGTCGCCGCGCGCTATTATCACCGCTATGCGCAGTTTCTTGCGGCCCATGGTTTCGAGGTGCTGACCTATGACTACCGGGGTATCGCACTGTCGCGGCCGGAGAGACTTCGGGGCTGCGGGTACCGGTGGCGCGACTGGGGCGAACAGGATTTTCGAGCCGCGCTCGATCTCCTGCTCAGCGAGACGGCGGCTGGTCCCGTTTTGGTCGTCGGGCACAGCATAGGCGGCTATCTTCCTGGACTGGCGGACAATGCGCGCCTTGTTGACCGGATGCTGACAGTCGGGGCGCAATATGCGTGGTGGCGGGACTACGATCGGCGGCAGAGGCTCCGGCTCTTTTTGAAATGGCATGTGGCGATGCCGGCCTTAACGGCGGCCTGCGGCTATTTTCCGGGCAAGCGGCTGGGCTGGCTCGAGGACCTGCCATCCGGTGTAGCGCTCGAATGGGCCTTCCGCGGAAGGCGGATGGAGGACACGCATCCGCGCCGGGAACGGGAGGACGTACTGCGACGGTTTGCGGAATTCCGCGGGCCAATCCTCGCCATCGGCGTGACGGACGACGCACTCGCGACGCCCCGCGCGATCCGTCGGACGCTCGATTACTACAGGAATGCGGATCACAGCGCGGTGCTGCTCTCACCCGCCGATCTGGGCTTCGAAAGATTGGGGCACTTCGACCTGTTTCACGACCGCCATGCCGGCGGTTTCTGGATCGACAGCCTGCTATGGCTTCGCGACGGTCTCAATCCATGGCCGGACAAACGGATGAGACCTTGACGGCGTGGGCGTGTCACGCGTCGATAAACTTATCTTGATGCCACCTTCCGAAACCAAACCGGCTCCCCATCCTTAATCCTGTCGAGGCGCCCAGGCCGCGCCATCCCCGATTTCACGACGCGACCGAAAGGATAACATCATGCCGAGAACAGGAACCCTTTTCGCCAGCACCATTCTCGCCGCCGTGCTCGCCGCACCCGTGGCGTTCGCCCAGACGGCGGAGACCAAACGACCCAACGCACCCAGCCAGACGCCGGCCTTCGAGAACCAGACGCGGGCGCCGTTGCCGGAAGCTTCGCCCGAGATCGAGGTGGAAACGGTGGCGGAGGATCTGCCGCATCTCTGGTCGATGGAATTCCTGCCGGACGGGCGCATGCTGGTGACGGCAAAGCAGGGCGACATGCATATCGTCTCACGGGAGGACGGCTCCGCAGGTCCGGCGATCGAGGGCGTGCCGGATGTGATGTCGAATGGCCAGGGCGGTCTGCTCGACGTGGCGCTGGCGCCGGACTTCGAAACATCCAAGATGATCTACTTCTCGTTCTCGGAGTCGCGCGAGGATGGCAACGGCACGTCGGTCGCGTCCGCGAAGCTCGTCGAGGGCGATAATGGCGCCGCGCGGCTGGAGGACGTCAACGTTATCTTCCAGCAGATGCCGAGCTATGACGGTAACAAGCATTTCGGCTCGCGCCTGGTGTTCGGGCCCGAGGGTGAGCTCTATGTGACCGTCGGCGAACGTTCGGATGCGGAGGTGCGCACCGGCGCCCAGGATCTGGCAAGCGGTTTCGGCAAGGTGTTCCGCATCAATACCAGCGGCGAGGCGCTCGACGACAACCCGTTCGTCGGCACCGATGGCGCGCTGCCGGAAATCTGGAGTCTTGGTCACCGCAATGTGCAGGCGGCGGCACTCGATGGTGACGGGCGACTGTGGACGATCGAGCACGGACCCAAAGGCGGCGACGAGCTGAACCGACCGGAAGCCGGCAAGAACTACGGCTGGCCAGAGGTGACCTACGGGGTCGAATACAGCGGCCGCGCGGTCGGCGACGGCATTACGTCGCAGGAAGGCACGGAGCAGCCGGTCTACTATTGGGACCCTGTCATCGCGCCCTCTGGCATGGCCTATTACAATGCCGAGGCCATTCCGGAATGGCAGAACGCCTTTCTTGTCGGCGGGCTTGTGAGCCGCGGGATCGTGGTACTGCACATGGAGGGTGACCGCGTGGCGCATGAGGAGCGCGTCAATCTCGACGCCCGCATCCGTGACGTGAAGGTGGCGCCTGACGGCAGTGTGTTCGCGGTGACCGAGCAGCGCGGCGGCGGCGGATCGACGATCCTCCGACTGACCAAGAGTGACGATCAGAGCTGATCCTGTCGATCAACCGATGAGGTTAGAGAACTTCACCGAGTAGATGCGGTCGCGCCCCATCAGGTGCGCGACCAGCGTCGCCCGGTCGAAGAGGCCGGTAAAGGCCTTGTGGCGTAGGTCGAGCCCGCCTGTGGTCACGCCGAACGAGGGCATGATCAACCGTCTGCTATCGATCGCGAAGCAAGGGCGACGCACGGCCTTTTCCCGCCGGCGGACGGTGGCACAAGGATGAAGATGGCCAGCGACTTCACCGACTGATGAGCGCAGCGTCGGCTCGTGGCGGAAGGTCAGTCCCGCATAGACGAGTTCATCGGCCGAAATGCCAGGCAGGTCGTGGACGCCATCCGGATCGTGGTTGCCGTTGACCCATATCCACTCGCGGCCCGCCGCCATGGCTGCAATCATGCGGCGGAAGGCATCCGGCAGTTCGGCCGATCCGCGCCGGTCATGGAAATTGTCGCCGAGACTGATGACGACCGCCGGATCGTAGCGGGTAATCACCGCATCGAGCAGGCGGAGCGTTGCCAGCGTGTCGTAGGGCGGCAGAAGCTGGCCGCGACGGGCGAAGGCTGCCCCCTTCTCCAGATGCAGGTCCGATACAACGAGCGCGCGGACATCCGGCAGGTAAAGCGCGCCAAAGGGATCGCAGACGGCGGCCGCGCCGTTGAAGCCGATTTCAGCCGCTACCGCGGGAACGTCGGGCGCCACGAGGCGCCTTGCCATCAATCCAGTCATTCCGTCTCTCGTTCGGGCCTCTTCCTCAGATGCCCCTCATCCGCCTGCCGGCACCTTCTCCCTGTAAGGACCGGGAGAAAGAACTCGTTGGACCGTCCAATTCCATTTTCTCGGCCACATCCTCAGGCCATCGCTTCGGCGATCAGATCGTCGGCGGCTTCAGCCAGAACATCTTCGTGGGCCTCTCCCACCACCGGCTCCTTGCCGATTTCCAGCATGACCGGCACCGCGAGCGGCGAGATGTGGTCGAGCCGCTTGTGGGTGATGTGGCCCCTGATTCGTTTTAGCATATCTGCAAGGCGGGCAATATCCAGCAGGCCGCGAGCGGCATCCTGACGCGTGGCCTGCAGCAGGATGTGGTCGGGCTCATGGCTGCGCAATACGTCGTAAATGAGATCGGCGGAAACCGTGACCTGACGGCCGGACTTTTCCTTTCCCGGATGGCGTTTCTCGATCAGACCGGCGATGACGGCGCAGGTGCGGAAGGTACGCTTCAGCATCCAGCTTTCGTCGAGCCAGGCTTCGAGATCATCGCCCAGCATGTCCTCGTCGAACAGGTCCTGCAGCGAGAGGCGCCCCCGGGCGATCATCGAGCCCATGTCCTCCAGTCCCCAGATAGCAAGCGAGTAATCCGTGGCGACAAAGCCGAGCGGCTTTCCGCCCATGCGTTCCAGCCTGCGGGTCAGGAGCATGCCGAGCGTCTGGTGGGCAAGCCGGCCCTCAAACGGATAGGCAACGAGGAAGAAGCGCTTCGATCGCGGGAAGGTCTCGATCAGCAGTTCGCCGCGCTTCGGCAGGACGGACTTCTCGCGCTGGATCTCCAGCCAGTCGCGCACCTGATCCGGCAGCTCCCGCCAGCGGCCGGGATCGTCCAGCATGGCGCGCACCTGCTCGGCGAGATAGGTGGAGAGGGGGAACTTGCCGCCGGCATAGGCGGGGATCTTCGGGTCCTGCGAGAAGGCATTGGAGACCAGGCATTCGTTTTCGCGGATGCCCTCGAAGCGCAGCACCTTGCCGCCGAACAGGAAGGTATCTCCCTGGGACAGCTGTTCGAGGAAATATTCCTCGACCTTGCCGAGCGTCATGCCGCCGCGACCGATGGAGCCAAGATGATTGCGCCTGACGAGACGGACGTTGAGCATCGGCATTTCGACGATGGTGCCGAGGTTCAGCCGATATTGCTGGGCGACCTGCGGGCTCGAGACCCGCCACAGGCCGTCCTTGTTGAGCCGGATCTTGGCGTAGCGCTCGTAGGTTTTCAGCGCATAACCGCCGGTGGCGACGAATTCGACGATGCGATCGAAGGTATCCCGCGCAAGGTCGGCATAGGGGGCGGCGCTGATCACTTCGGCATACAGCTCATCGGCGGAGAACGGATCGGCACAGGCCATGCCGAGCACGTGCTGGGCGAGAACGTCGAGCGCCCCCTCGCCCATCGGCGGCGTGTCCTGTGCGCCGAGATAGTTGGCATCGAGCGCCGCCTGGCACTCCATGACCTCGAAGCGGTTGGCGGGCACGAGAATGGCGCGCGACGGCTCATCCATGCGGTGGTTGGCGCGGCCTATGCGCTGGGCCAGACGAGAGGCCCCCTTGGGCGCGCCGACATGGACGACGAGATCGACATCGCCCCAGTCGATACCGAGATCGAGCGTGGAGGTGGCGACGACGGCGCGCAGCCGATTGTCGGCCATGGCGGCCTCGACCTTGCGGCGCTGGCCGACATCGAGCGAACCGTGGTGCAGCGCGATCGGCATGTTGTCGTCGTTGATGGTCCAGAGTTCCTGGAACAGCATCTCCGCCTGCGAGCGGGTGTTGACGAAGATCAGCGTCGTCGCGAAATGCTTCAGCGTCTCATAGAGCTCCGGCATGGCGTAGCGCGCCGAGTGGCCGGACCACGGGATGCGCTCCTCGGTCGTCAGGATCGAGATGATCGGCTTCGCGCCGCCATCCACGGTGACGAGGCCGGCCATGGTTTCAGTGTCCGGAGTCTGGCCGACCAGCCAGCGCTGCAGTTCCGGCGGATCGGCGACCGTGGCCGAGAGGCCGATGGTCTGCATCCCGGGCGCATGGCGGCGCAGACGCGCGAGGCCGAGCGACAACAGATGGCCGCGCTTGGAGGTGACCAGCGAGTGCAACTCGTCGAAGATGACGAAGCGAAGATCCTTGAAGAAGCGGTCGGCCTCGCCATTGGCCAGCAGCAGCGCCAGTTGTTCGGGCGTGGTCAGCAGGATATCCGGCGGATTGAGCTTCTGACGCTGGCGCTTGGCCTGGGGCGTATCGCCGGTGCGGTTCTCGACGGTGACCGGCAGGCCCATCTCGCCAACGGGTTTCATCAGGTTGCGCTCGATATCGACCGCGAGCGCCTTGAGCGGGGAAATGTAGAGCGTGTGGATGCCGGTGAAGGCCGCGCCCGGTTTTCGCTTGCCGCGCCTGCCAAGATCGACCAGCGAGGGCAGGAAGCCGGCTAGCGTCTTGCCGGCGCCGGTGGGCGCGATCAGCAGCGTGCTCTCGCCAGCCTCGGCGCGGCGCACGAGCTCCAGCTGGTGGGCGCGCGGCGACCAGCCCCTGTCCACGAACCAGCGGAGGAAGGGATCGGGCAAAACCGGGGAGACGGAATCAGCGGCGTTCACGCTCACAAGGTAGTGGCGGCGGTCGAAAAGAGAAGCCCTGATCGGCGCCCGCTCCTTACATCGCGATGTAGCGGTCTTTCCTGTGATTGATGGCAAGCGTGAGGTTCAGCACCACGGCGCCGACAACCGAGCAGAAGATGATGTAGGGGCTGGCGAGGAAGAAGGAGAAAACAAGCACACAGCCATCGAAGACCAGCTGCACGAGACCGGCGCGCCAACCGAAGCGCTCCTGGAGATAGAGCGCCAGGATGCCGAAGCCGCCGAGGCTGGCGCGGTGGCGGAAGAGGATGAGGAGACCGGTGCCGATCAGCAGGCCGCCGAAGATCGCGGCGATCAGCGGATCAATATGGGAAATGCCGATGGCGCGCGGCACCGCTTCGCTGAGGAAGGAGGTGGCGGCGATGGCGATGAAGGTCTTGACGCAGAATGCAAGGCCGAAGCGGCGGAAGGCCAGCCAGTAGAACGGCAGGTTCACCGCGAAGAAGACGAGGCCGAAGGCATAGCCCGTCGCGTAATGCAGCAAGAAGGCGACGCCGGCGGTACCACCGGTCAGCAGGCCAGCGCTCGACAGGAAAAGCACGCCGAGCGAGGCCATGATGGCGCCGGCGGCGAGCCCCTGCGCGTCCTCGATCACCGAATGGCGATCGGGGGTGGAGGTGATCCATTCGCCGAACCGAGTCTGCGCCATCTCGTCTATCGTTCCTTGCTTACTCGTCTATCGTTCCTTGCTTAGCTTTTCCGTCTCTTAGTCCCGATCATCGGTGGGGATCAAGAGGAGGCCGACGTAACGGCAAAGCCAAACCGACCGCTCAGCGGAGCGCGATGTAGCGGTCGGAGCGGTGGTTGATGGCGAGGAAGAGGTTGAGAACCACGGCGCCGACGATCGAATAGAGGACGACGCCAGGGTTGAGCACCGCGAAGGCGAGCGCCATGACGCAGAGGTCGAAGCCGAGCTGGACGAGGCCGGCGCGAATGCCGAAGCGATCCTGGATGTAGACCGCGAGAATGCCGAGGCCGCCGAGGCTGGCGCGGTGGCGATAGAGCGCGAGAAGACCGAAACCGACGAGCAGGCCGCCGAGGATGGCGGCCCAGATCGGCGCGATCTCTTGGATAACGAGGAAGCGGCTTTCGATTTCGACGAGGAAGGATGTGAGGCCGACGGCAACGAATGTCTTCAGCGTGAAATCGAGGCCGACGCGGCGAAGCGATAGCAGATAGAAGGGCAGGTTGAGCACGAAGAACAGCAGACCGAAGCTGAGGCCACTCCAGTAGTGGATGACGAAGGCAAGGCCGGCCATGCCACCGGTCAGAAGGCCGACCTTAGCAAGAAGATAGAGGCCGAGCGCCGCGATCATGCTACCGGCAAGAATCCCTTGAACGTCCTCGGCCGGGGTGTGGCGGGACGGGTTCGTATTCCAGATACCAAGCATGCTGCTCATATGCGCCATGATTTCGTCTCCAGAAGAAGCCTAAGCGGACAAAGGGTACCGCAGATCCGCTGGTTCGCAAGGGTGATAAGTCAACAATACTGACCTATCGACATCTTCGCAATCTTGTTGCCGTCAGGCATCCCGCACGGCAACAAACAGAATGCCGAAGACCGGTTTTCCGCCATCCATGCGAATGGTGGTTTTTTCGATGCAGAGGGTTTTGAAGCCGAAGCGGTCGAGCAGGCTCCGAACGTAGGTCTCTGAATGCACGTAGCGCAAAGACTCTGCCAGGCCGAAACCGTCAACGTCGCCGCCATCCTCGACGGAAAAGGCGAGCGTGGCGCCTGTTGCCGCAAGCCGCTGTACAAGCTCCAGGGTCGCCTCAAGGCTGCCGAGATACATGAAGACGTCAGCGGCACAGACGAGATCGGCACGGGCCTCGGCCAGTCGGTCGGCGAAGAGGCCCGACGCAGGAGGGTCGAGCGACAGGTCGGCCTGGGCGAGCAGATCGTAAACGCCCTTTTCCTCGGCCTTTGCAAGCATACCGGCCGACAGATCGAAGCCTTCGAGCCGGTCAGCCAGATCGCGGATTTCGATGCCGAGCAATCCGGTGCCGCAGCCGAGATCGACCGCGTGGCGAAAACGGCGTCCTTCGCCCGCGACGCGGCGGAGAAGCGACGAGAGTTTGGGCGGCACGCTATAATCCAACTTCTCGACGAGCGCTGTTTCGAAGCGGTCGGCATAGTCGTCAAACAGCGCCTCTACATAGCGGCTCGGCGGCTGGTCCGGCACTTCGATGGCGCCGAGACGGGCGAGCTTGAGCGAGGCGGCAAAGATGTCCTCTGGATCGAGTTCCAGAACACGACGCAGGGCCGTCTCCGCACCCTTTTCGTCACCGGACTTCTCGCGGTACTCAGCGAGCTGCTGCCAGCCGGCTGTCCATCGGGGGGCGAGTTCCAGCGCCTGTTCCATCAGTTCGGCGGCAGCGGCAGGATCGCCGGCGTCATCGAGCATCTTCGCGTAATCGGCACGACGGTCTGTCACGACGTCGCCGGAGGAGAACTGCATCGGGTGCATGTCAGAGTTTTCCGAGAAAGGTGCGCGCTCATCGCCGATCCCAAGGAAAAACTCAAGCGCAATCTCATGGAAGCGTGCCGAGAGCTTGCGAGCGCCGCATTTGCCGCCTATCTCTGCCCCAAACAGGAGATTTGCACCATGTCGGACAGCGTCAACAGATTCCTGGGCGATACGCCCGGCCGGACCATCGTCAAGCTGGTGGTCGTTTCCCTGATCGTCGGCTTCATCATGGCCGTGTTCGGGGTCGTGCCGGCCGACATCCTGTACAGCATCCGCAACTTCATCCTCGATCTCTGGCATACGGGTTTTGCCGCGCTTGGACGGATAGGCGACTATCTTTTGCTCGGCGCGACGGTGGTGATCCCGGTGTTCATCGTGATCCGGCTGATGAGCTCACGCTCCTGACATGGATGCACGCGCCCTTCTTCTCCCGTCGCGGCGGCGCCTCCTGATCCTTGGAGGCAGTCTGCTCGCGACGGGCCTTGCCAGCTGCCGCAGCACGGACATCCTGCCGACTGGCGACGATCTCGCCACCCGGCATACGGACGAAGCGCTGCCTATGGTCAACGCACTCCGGAAAAAATCGTCTTTACCTGAGCTTACGAAGGGCGAACCGGCGGAGGTCGCAGCTGTTGTGCAGGCACGACGGATGGCGGCGGCCGGCAAGATGGCGCACCTTCTGTCGCCGAACGACAGCTTTCTCGACCGGATGAAGGCCGGCAATGTGCCACTTCCGGCGGCCGAAAACGTGGCGGCCGGGCAGGACAGCGTGTCAAGGGCCGTGCAGGCCTGGATCGACTCGGCCCGGCATCGCGAAAACATGCTCGGCAGCTATACCGCGCTCGGCGTTGCGGTCGCGCATAATCCCTCTTCCGGTGGGCGGCCTTATTGGGCCATGGTGTTGTCCAGCTGAGGCGATTCTGGCATCTCGGCATTACCGAGAGCACCCCATGCAACTACCCTCCCCCGCGTCCCGACCTTTCGACGTCACCAACCGGCTGGTGCTGTCGATCGCCATTCCGATGACGCTTGGCTTTCTGACGACACCACTGCTCGGACTGACCGATACAGCCGTTGTCGGGCGGACCGGCGAAGCCTCCGCGCTCGCCGGGCTGGCGATCGGCGCGGCTCTCTTCGACCTGATCTTCGCGTCGCTGGGTTTTCTCAGGGCATCCACGACGGCGCTGACGGCGCAGGCCTATGGAAGGGGCGACGGGAAAGAACAGCAGGCAGTGTTCTGGCGATCCTTCGTTCTGTCCGTTGCACTGGGACTTGCCCTACTGATCCTGTCGCCGCTTCTGCTTCAGGCCGGGCTATGGCTGATGGGACCGGAGGGCGAGGTGGCGGAGGCAACCTCGACCTATTTCTTGATCCGCATCCTGGCGGGGCCGCTGACGCTCGCAAATTTCACGCTGCTCGGTTTCGTTCTCGGACAAGGGCGTGGCAAGACGGGACTGTTACTGCAGGCGCTGCTGAACGGGACGAATATCGTGCTATCGATCCACTTGGGGCTGACGCTTGGCTGGGGGATTGCCGGCGTTGCCTGGGGGACGGTGATCGGCGAGGCGGTCGCCATGATAATCGGGCTCTCGATCGTGCTGGCAGGGGGCCGCGGCAGGGAGAAGCCGAGCCTTGCCGAGATATTGGATGCTACCGAACTGCGGCGGCTGTTCTCGATCAATCGCGATATCCTGATCCGTTCGTTCGCGCTGCTGATCGCGTTTACCACCATGACCCGGATCGGCACGACCTTCGGTCCCGTCGCACTTGCCGCGAATGCCGTGCTGATGAATATCTTTCTCGTCGCCGGTTACTATCTCGACGGGTTCGCCAATGCCGCCGAGCAGATCACGGGACGGGCGATCGGCGCGAACTACAAACCCGGTTTCGTCAGGGCCGTCAGGCTCACCGCCATCTGGTCGTTCGGCCTCGCAGGCGTCACGACCGCCTTCTTCCTCATCTTCGGAGCGAATGTGATCGACGTGATGACGACGTCGGAAGAGGTACGCGCGACCGCCTACCAGTATCTTCCCTGGGCGGCGATTACGGCTTTCAGCGGGGCGCTCGCCTTTCAGATGGACGGGGTGTTCATTGGTGCAACATGGTCGCGGGACATGCGCAACATGATGCTGGCGGCGTTCGCCGGCTACATGGCGTCGCTGGCGGTTCTGGTCCCGACGCTCGGCAATCACGGCCTGTGGATCGCGCTCAACCTGTTTCTGGCGATGCGTGGGCTGTTCCTGCTTGCGCGCCTGAAGCCGAAGCTCGATCAGACCTTCGCCGCGACCCAGTGATCCAGGCGGCTGTCGCGAAGGTCGCGGATCGAAGCGACGCCATTGTCGGCGCAGTATTTCGAGAGGCCACGCACGATGCGGCCGGGAAGTGCCGGGCCTTCGTAGACCATCGAGGAATAAAGCTGCACTAGATCGGCGCCGGCGCGGATCTTTTCGAGCGCCGTTTCCACCGACGAGACGCCGCCGACGCCAATGATCGGCAGGTCGGGTCCGACGCGCTTGCGCATTCGGGCGAGTACCGCCGTCGATGTTTCGAACAGCGGCGCGCCTGACAGGCCGCCGGCTTCGGAAGCCTGCCGCGTGTCGGTCAGGCCTTCGCGCGACAGGGTGGTGTTGGAGACGATGAGGCCATCGAGGCCACTCGCTAGAACCTCTTCGGCGATGTCGTCCATGCCCTCTTCCGTCAGATCGGGGGCGATCTTCAGGAAGACGGGGCGGCGGATGCCGGCGGACAGAACCTTCTCGTCGCGGGCGGCAAGCACCGCCTTCAGGAGAGCGGCGAGGCTTTCACGCGCCTGCAGATCACGCAGGCCGGGCGTGTTCGGCGAGGAGATGTTGGCGGTGAAATAGCCTGCCACGCCGTAGAAGCGATGAATGCCGGTTACATAGTCGGCGATGCGGTCGTCGCTGTCCTTGTTGGCGCCGATGTTGACGCCGACGATGCCGACGCCCTTGCGCGCCTGTAGCCGGGCAAGGGCCGAGGCGTGACCCTCATTGTTAAAGCCGAGCCGGTTGATGACCGCATTGTCGCGCTCAAGGCGGAAGATGCGGGGCCTCGGGTTACCTGACTGCGGCTTAGGCGTGAGAGTGCCCACTTCGGCGAAGCCGAAGCCGAGGTTCAGCAGCGCGTCCGGAACCTCGGCATTCTTGTCGTAGCCGGCGGCCATTCCCAGCGGATTGGGGAAGGTCAGCCCGGCGACCTGCTGCACGAGGCGCGGATCGTGCGGCGCGCGGCAGGAGGGAACGAGGCCGGATTTCAGGGCGGCGACCGACAGGCCATGCGCCGTTTCCGGATCGAAGAGGAAGAGGCCGCGGCGGCCGATCTTGAAGGGGTCGATCATGGGTGGAGCTCCGGAAAGGTATGCAGACCGTCGGCGCCGACCGGTAGCGGCGCCTCCCAAAGAACCGCCCCGAGGGGCAACGTGGCATAGAGATGCGGGAAAAGGTCACCGCCGCGAGAGGCTTCGAAGCGAAGCGCCTCGCCCAGAACGTCGGCATCAACAGCCACAAGCAGCAGGTTTTCCTGTCCAGAGAAATGCAGCCGCGCCGTCTCGCGGACCTGGGCGGCGGTGGAAAAATGGATGAAGCCGTCCTTTAGGTCGATGGGCGCGCCGGCGAATTCGCCGCTTTGCCGCGCCGGTTGCCATAATTCCTCCGGCACGATCTTGTAGATTGTGGTCATCTCGCCGCCTGTCCTTACGCTGTTTGCAAGCGCATACTGAGAAATGCAGCGCCTGTCCATGTCGTGCGTTATCGATGGGAAGCGCAGCCCAGGAGGAACCATCCCGTGTCAGCCATACGCCTCATCGCACTCGTCGCCGTGATCACGATAGCCGGCCCGGCCGCAGCCCAGGTCGCAGATGCCCGGCGTTTCCAACTGGAGCGCACCGAGAACGGTATCGTGCGGCTCGACACGCGCACCGGCGCAATGTCGCTCTGCCAGGACAGGGAAGGTAGCCTGATCTGCCGGATGGCGGCGGACGAGCGCGCGGCCTATGAAGAACAGCTCGACCGTCTGGAAAAGCGGGTGAAAGCGCTGGAGGACAAAGCCGGCGCTACGGGCCTTTCATCGTCCGGCGAGAACCTGCCGAGCGATGCAGAGGTGGATCGTTCGATCGGCATCATGGAGCGTTTCATGCGCGCCTTTTTCGGCCTCGTTCGTGAATTCGAGTCTGAAGACAGGGCGGAGAGTTCGCCGCCACCGCGAACGAACTGACTCATTTCATCGAAACCCGGCTCTTCAGTCGGCGCGGCCGACACTATGGTATTCGAAGCCGGCCGCCGCGACGGCCTTTCGGTCGTAGATGTTGCGGAGGTCGACCAGAACCGGCCGTTTCATGCGCTTTGCGAGATCGGCAAAGTCGAGATCGCGGAAATGGCTCCATTCCGTGATGATCACAAGCGCATCCACTCCATCGGCGACTTCACCGATGCCTGACTTGTAATCGAGGTCGGGCATGGTCTCGCTGAAGGCCGGCATGCCCTCGGGATCGTAAGCCTTCAGCCGGGCGCCTTTGTCGAGCAGAGCCTGAACAATCGACAGCGCCGGTGATTCCCGGATGTCGTCAGTGTCAGGCTTGAAGGTCAAACCGAGAATACCAATCGTCTTGCCGCGCAGATCGCCGCCGACGGCGAGCTCGATCTTGCGGGCCATGGCGCGCTTTCGGGTTTCGTTGATGCCGACGATGGTTTCGATCAGACGGATGGGAGCGCTGTGGTCCTGCGCCGTCTTGACGAGAGCGAGGGTATCCTTGGGGAAGCAGGAACCGCCATAGCCGGGACCGGCATTGAGGAACTTGCGGCCGATGCGCGTGTCGAGGCCCATGCCGAGCGAGACATCCTGAATGTTTGCGCCCACGTGTTCGCAGAGATCGGCGATTTCGTTGATATAGGCGAGTTTCAGCGCCAGGAAAGAATTGGCGGCGTACTTTATAAGTTCGGAGGTGCGGCGCGCGGTGAAGACGACCGGGTGCTTTTCCGCGTCCAGCGGCTTGTAGATGTCGGCCATGATCTGGCGAGCGCGATCGTCGTTCATGCCGATCACGACGCGATCGGGCTTCATGAAGTCCTCGATCGCCGCACCCTCGCGCAGGAATTCGGGATTGGAGACCACGGCGACATCGGCGTGCGGGTTGGCCTCGTGGATTATGCGCTCGATCTCGTCGCCGGTGCCGACCGGCACGGTCGACTTCGTCACGACGACGGTGAAGCCTTGCACCGCGCGTGCGACTTCGGCAGCGGCGGCGAAGACATAGCGCAGATCGGCGTGACCATCGCTCTTGCGCGAGGGCGTTCCGACAGCGATGAAGACCGCGTCCGCCTCGGCGACGGGGCCTGCTAGATCGGTGGTGAAGGACAGACGACCGGCCGCGACGTTCCTGGCGATGAGATCATCGAGCCCTGGTTCGTAAATCGGCACCTCGCCCGCCTTCAGCCGGTCGATCTTGTCGGCGATCTTGTCGATGCAGACGACCTGATGGCCGAATTCAGAAAGGCACACGCCGGACACGAGGCCGACATAACCGGTACCGATGATCGCGATGCGCACGTAAATCACTCCCCAAAGATGGTGACGCGCTGTCTGCAGGTGATGCTGCCGGCAGCGCGAGCCGAAGCCATAGCGCCTGCCCAGGAACAAGCCAAGGGGACGATCAGCGAAGGGTTAACACCCGAATGACCAGAGGCCGCGCCACATTCCGCTACAACCAGTGCAGAAGCACGGTCGGGCAAGCAGCAAGCCTATAATATCGTTGCGTCAATCGTGCATGTTGCTGGACGAATGCCAGCGCCAGGCGGTGTCGATGATCTCGTCGAGGGTGCAGCGCGGCTGCCAGCCCAGCACCTCGAATGCCTTGGCATTGTTGGCCACGAGAGCGGGTGAATCGCCGGGGCGCCGGTCCGTCTGTTCGACCGCGAAATCCTTGCCGGAGACCCGGATGATCGTTTCCAGCAGTTCCTTGACGGTCGTGCCGGTGCCGGTGCCGAGATTGAGCTCGACCGAACCACCGCCATCGAGGAGATGCTGCAGCGCCCGAACATGCGCATCAGCGAGATCCATGACGTGGATGTAGTCGCGCACGCAGGTGCCGTCGCGGGTGTCGTAGTCAGTGCCAAAGACCTTGAAACCTTGGCGCCGGCCGAGCGCCGCCTCGATCGCAAGCGGGATCGCGTGAGTCTCGGGCGTGTGCCATTCGCCGATGCGACCCTCGAAATCGGCGCCGGCCGCATTGAAATAGCGCAAGATGGCCGAACGGAAGCCGGTATAGGCGTCGTAGTCCTTGAGCGCCTGCTCGATGATCCACTTGGTTCGGCCATATGGATTGATCGGCGCCTGGGGATGGGTCTCGTCCATCGGCACCTGCTGCGGCAGTCCATAGGTGGCACAGGTCGAGGAGAACACAAAGGCCTTGATCCCGGCCGCCTGGGCGGCGGACAGCAGGGTCAGCGAACCGATGACGTTGTTCTCGTAGAAGGCGACGGGTTCCTTGACGCTTTCACCAACCTCGATGAGCGCGGCGAAATGCATGATCGCCACGGGCTTGTGCTTCGCCAGAACCTTGTCGAGACGGGCGCGGTCGCGGATATCGCCCTGCTCCAGCGGACCCCATTTTACGAACTCGGAATGACCGTTGGTGAGATTGTCGTAGACGATGGGCAGAAAGCCCTTGCGCGACAGGTGGAGGCAGGTGTGGGAGCCGATGTAACCGGCACCCCCAACCACGAGAACGGGCTTAGCAGTCATGGATGATCGACATCTCCGAGGCGGGTTCTGACGAAAGTCTTAAGGGCTAGGGAAAGCCGGGGCAAGACCTGCCTGCCGTTACAGGACCTTTATGACATCCGTTCATCGCGTGGCGGACAGCCAGAAAGGAACGCCCCCGTTGCACGAATCGTTTTAACGTTTACGTTAAGGTAAATTCAGATTATTGCCTCTTGCCGTGACACTGCAATGGCATAATCTGCGACGAGGCTAGCGAGGAGGCCTTTCCGGCAAGGAGGACAGTCGCCGGTCGGGAGTGCCAAGGGAGGAGAAAAGAAGAATGACGGACCTTTCGACACGTCCGAGCGGGAAAGCCGAGGAAAAGCTGTGGCTTTCCTCCTATCCGGCATCCGTACCCGCCGAAATTCCGGCGTTTGAGTACAACTCGCTCGGAGATCTGTTCGAGGCAAGCTGTGCGAAGTATGGCGATCGTCTCGCCTTTTCGAGCATGGGCCGTGGCATGAGCTTCGGCGAGATCGAGGCGCATTCGCGCGCAATAGGCGCATGGCTGCAGGCGCAGGGATTGGCAAAGGGCGACCGGGTTGCCGTGATGTTGCCGAACATCCTGCAGAACCCGGTGATCGTCTACGGCATCCTGCGCGCCGGCTATACGGTGGTGAACGTCAATCCGCTCTATACCCCACGCGAACTGCAGCATCAGCTCAACGATGCCGGGGCCAAGATCATCTTCGTTCTGGAGAACTTCGCCCACACGGTGCAGCAGGTGCTGCCGCAGACCTCTGTGAAGACGGTGGTCGTTGCGACCATGGGTGACATGCTGGGGCCCAAGGGCCTGATCGTCAACCTTGTCGTGCGTCGCGTGAAAAAGCTGGTGCCGGCCTGGTCGATCCCCGGCCACACAAGCTTCAAGCAGGCCCTGAAGGGCGGGCGTGGCCTGTCCCTGAAACCGGCGGGCGTGAAACGCGACGACGTGGCGTTCCTGCAATATACCGGCGGCACCACCGGTGTCTCGAAGGGCGCGACGCTGACGCATGCCAATTTGCTCGCCAACAAGATGCAGATCAGCCTCTGGCTCGAGGATGTCTTCATTCGCAAGGGGCGGCCGGAGACGATGACCTTCATCTGCGCGCTGCCGCTCTATCATATCTTCGCGCTGACGGTGAACTCGTTGATGGGGATCGCGACCGGCAGCCACAATCTGCTGATCGCCAATCCGCGCGATATTCCCGCGTTCCTGAAAGAGTTGCAGCAACACAAGGCGCACGTGTTTCCGGGCCTCAACACGCTGTTCAACGCGATGATGAACAATCCGGAATTCACCAAGGTGGACTTTTCCTCGCTGCTGCTGGTGCTCGGCGGCGGCATGGCGGTGCAGCGGCCAGTCGCCGAGCGCTGGCGCGAGATGACGGGCTGCCCGATCGCGGAAGGCTACGGGCTTTCGGAGACATCGCCTGTTGCGACCGTCAACAGGCTCGACAGCCTAGAGTTCTCGGGGATGATCGGGTTGCCGCTTCCCTCGACCGATGTCGAGATTCGCGACGAGGATGGCAAGACGCTGCCGATCGGCGAGGTCGGCGAGATCTGTATTCGCGGGCCGCAGGTGATGGCGGGCTACTGGGGACGTCCCGAGGACACCGCCAATGTGATGACCGCCGACGGTTTCTTCCGCTCCGGCGACATGGGCCTGATGGACGAGCGCGGCTACATCAAGATCGTCGACCGCAAGAAGGACATGATCCTGGTCTCGGGCTTCAACGTCTATCCGAACGAGATCGAGGAAGTGGCGGCCATGCATCCCGGCATCCTGGAGGCGGCGGCGATCGGTGTTCCGGACCCGCATTCGGGCGAGGCCGTGAAGCTTTTCGTGGTCCGGAAGGATCCGGCGCTTACCGAGGAACAGGTGAAGGCGCATTGCGCCCAGAACCTGACCAACTACAAGCGTCCCCGGTTCGTGGAGTTCCGCACCGAACTGCCGAAGACCAATGTCGGCAAGATCCTGAGGAAGGATTTGCGCGGCTGAGATTTGAACGCAAGGTTCGACGTGGCGGCGCCTTCGGGCGCCGTTCGCTTTTTAGCCTCGGGTGAACTTGATTTACGTCACTCAACAGGACTAGTTTGCGCCTCCATGCCAGCCGGAGGAAGCGCTCCATGCAATCCATCATCGCCAAACTCAAAGACACCGTGGCCGCCACCAAGGCCACCGACCTGCGCGCCGCCTTCAAGGCCGATGCATCGCGGTTTTCGACGTTTAGCGCGCGGCTCGACGACCTGTTGATGGATTACTCCAAATGCGCGGTGAACGGCGAAATCATGAGCCTGCTCGGCCAGATTGCCGATGCGGCGGGTGTCGCCAAGAAGCGCGATGCGATGTTTGCCGGCGCGCCGATCAACTTCACCGAGGGGCGCGCGGTCCTGCACACGGCGCTTCGCAACCGTGCCAACACGCCTGTCATAGTGGACGGCAAGGATGTCATGCCTGACGTCAACGGCGTGCTGGCGGCCATGGGCGCGTTCGCGGACGGTATCCGCGACGGCACGATCAAGGGCGCGACCGGCAAGGCGATCACCGATGTCGTCAATATCGGCATCGGCGGCTCAGATCTCGGACCGGCGATGGCGACGCTGGCGATGGCGCCGTTCCATGACGGGCCACGCCTGCATTTCGTCTCCAATGTCGACGGGGCGCATATCGCCGACACGCTGAAGCTGCTCAACGCCGAAACGACGCTCTTTATCGTCGCGTCGAAGACCTTCACGACAATCGAAACGATGACCAACGCGCAAACGGCGCGGACATTCATCGCCGATGCGCTTGGAGAAGATGCCGTCGGCCATCATTTCGCGGCGGTCTCCACCGCACTCGACAAGGTTGCGGCCTTCGGTATCGACGGCTCCCGCGTGTTCGGCTTCTGGGACTGGGTTGGCGGACGCTATTCCATCTGGTCGGCGATCGGCCTGCCACTGATGATCGCGATCGGCCCGGAGAATTTCGGTGCCTTCCTAGACGGCGCGCATGCGATGGACCGGCATTTCCGCGAGGCGCCGACGGCCTCGAACCTGCCCATGCTGCTCGGCCTGATCGGCTACTATCACCGCGTCGTGCTCGGCTATCCGACCCGAGCCATCCTGCCCTACGACCAGCGGCTGTCGCGCTTTCCGGCCTATCTGCAGCAGCTCGACATGGAATCGAACGGCAAGAGTGTGACGATCGGCAGCAAGCCCGTCGCCGGACCGACGGGGCCCGTCGTCTGGGGCGAGCCTGGAACAAACGGCCAGCACGCCTTCTACCAGCTGATCCACCAGGGCACGGACATCATCCCGGCGGAATTCATGATCGCCGCCAACGGATTCGAGCCGGATCTCCGTCACCAGCACGAACTGCTGATGGCGAATTGCCTAGCGCAATCGGAAGCCCTGATGAAGGGACGATCCCTCGACGAGGCCAGGGCGCAGCTCAAGGGCAAGATGAACGAGGCGGAAATCGAACGAATTGCGCCGCACCGTGTGTTTGCCGGCAACCGTCCTTCGATCACCTTCGTCTACGACCAGCTGACGCCGTTCGCGCTCGGACGTCTGATCGCGCTTTACGAGCACCGCGTCTTCGTCGAGGGCGCGCTGTTCGACATCAACTCGTTCGATCAGTGGGGCGTGGAGCTCGGCAAGGAGCTGGCGACGGGGCTGTTGCCGGTGGTGCAGGGCAAGGACAGCGCCGAGGGGCACGATAGCTCGACGGCGGGGCTGGTGAAAGCGCTGCTCAAGGCGCGGGGGTGACTTGAGCACCTCACGAACATCTCTGGATAGTCGTCACTCCGGCGGGGCTTAAGCCATCCATGAGGTTCGCGTTCTGGACCAGCGGCAGATAGTCTTCGTGCGGAGATGTCCGCAACCATATCTCGAACGGCAATCTGCTGGTGGCGGCCGGAAAGTCGCCCTGCCAACAGCCACCAGAAATTCGTACGCTGAGGCTTCCCTTGCCGTCGCTGCCCTCCTGCTTCTCCGCCCGGATCTTCCCCTGAAAGGCGCGCAGGCCGACGACATCGCGAGCGGCGAGCGACAGGACGACCAGTTTTTCGCCCGGCCCCAGGAGGACCTCCAGTCCGGCGATGGCATTCGGAGTTTCCGTTACATTCAATCTGTATGTATGATGGATCGGCACTCCGCCGCCCGGCGACCAGCCCATCGTCAGAAGCGCGTTGCCGTTGCCGAGTTCGAGAGGGGCAGGAAGCTTTATTGCGACACGCAACTGACCAGGATCGGCATCAAGCGGTGAGAGCGCGGCAAGTTTCGCGGCCGTTTGCGGATCGACCGTTGTGCACGAGGAGAGGAGTGACAACACCAAGACGAACGCAGCGACGGCAGGCAGAGGTGAAGAGGACATCCCGTTGCTCACATATTGTTTGACGATATTGATTTATTGTTTTACGATAATTTTTATACGAAAAGCAACGGGAAATTATCATGACTGGTGACGCCTTTCAGAAAATCCGCCGCCTGAGCGAAGTCTTGAAACTGCTGGTGATGGCCATCGCGCTCACCGGCGGTGCCACCCTTGCCTACTGTGCCTGGAGGCTTTCGTTTGATTTGCAGAACTTCACGACGGACATCGGACGCTACCTGTCCGGTGCTTCCTTGCCGATGACCTTCACGCCCGTCGCCATTGGCGTGCTCATCCTCATCGGCTGTATCAATACGGTCATCGCCTCCGGAGGTTTGCTCGCCGTTTGGTCACTCTTCGATCGCTACGCACACGGCGAGGTGTTTTCCGCGCGGTGTGGTGTGCTCTTACGTCGGGCAGGGATATTCGCCTTTGCGGGCGCTTTATCGTCCGTCGTATCGCGGACGGCCGCGATCCTGGCGGTTACCTACGCCAATCCGCCGGGGCAGAAGATGCTGACATTGGCATTTGGGACCACGGAACTCTTCCTCCTGCTGCTCGCAGGGATGCTGGTCCTGCTCGGCCATATCATGGCGGTGGGGGCAGACCTCGAGGCCGACTATCGGAGCTTCGTTTGACGGATGCCTATCGTCGTGAACCTGGACGTGATGCTGGCCAAGAGAAAAATGCGATCGAGGGAACTGGCCGAGCGGGTTGGAATTACCGAGCAGAACATTTCCCTGCTGAAGTCGGGCAAGGTCAAGGGCGTGCGCTTCGACACGCTGGAGAACATCTGCCGCGTGCTCGACTGTCAGCCGGGGGACATCCTCGAATTTCGCGAGGATGGGGCGGTCTGAGCCACGCCAACTCGCTCAGAAGCCGATTTCGGCCGCCGTCGGCGGATTGGCGCCGGCGCGCGACACAGTCACGGCCGCGGCCTTCGCCCCGACCGTCAGCGCCTCGCGCACGGCGTCTTCCGAGAGCGTGGCAACCTTGTCCTTGGTCAGCAGGCCCTGACGCTTGAGCGAGGCGAGGATGCCGGCGTCGAAGGTGTCGCCGGCGCCGACCGTGTCGACGACCTCGACCTTTTCAGAGGGCACAGAGACCTTGAAATTGGCGGTGTAGGCGGTGGCCCCTTCAGCACCCTTGGTCAGGACCACGAGCTTCGCGCCGCGCGTCAGCCAATGGGCGGCGCGCTCGTCCTGGGTGCCCGGCAGCTCGAACCAGTCGAGGTCTTCATCGGAGAATTTGAGGATGTCGGACATATCGGCCATGCGCGCGATGCGGGCCTGGTGGGCGGCCTTATCCTTGATGAAGCCCGGGCGGATGTTCGGGTCGAGCGAGATGACGCGGGTCTTGTGCTCGCGGGTCATCAGCGCCTCGTAGGTCGAGCCGCAGGGTTCCGGAATGAGGCTGATCGCGCCGAAATGCAGGGCCTCGCAGCTGTCATCGAAGGTTGGAAGATCGGCTTCAGTGATCATGCGGCCGGCGGTGTTCTCGTCGTAGAAGGCGTAGGTTGCCTGACCGTTGGTGAGCTTGACGAGCGCGATCGTGCACGGGCGCGACAGGGTGGCGCAATAGCTGAAGTCGACGCCGGAGGATTTCAGCGTCTCGCGCAGGATATCGCCCAGCATGTCGTCGGAGAGGCCAGTGAAGAAGCCGGTCTCGATGCCGAGGCGGCCGAGCGCGATCGCGGTGTTGAAGATCGCACCGCCGGCATAGGGCGCGAAGGCTTTTTCGCCGAGCGTGGTTTCACGCGGCAGCATGTCAATGAGGGCTTCGCCGCAGCATACAATCATGATGTCCTCCCGATGCTAACTCTTGTTCCGAAATCGATAACTGAGCTTTTGCCAACTTACTAGAGCGAAAGCTCACTTACGCCGCCGTTGCGGCCGGACCATTCGAGCGGAGCGTCGAGGAATGCCTCGACGTCGGCAAGGGTTTTCTCGTCGAAGAGTTTCTGATCGCGCGCCACGGCGAGCACGTTGCGCCAGGTCGCGATGTAGTGGAGCTTCACCTTGCCGTTGTCGAAACGGGCATGTGCTTCCGGGAAGATCCCGTAGAAGAAGAGCGCCATTCCGTGGTCGACGACGCCGCCGGCGGCGCGGATGGCGTCGATGAACTTGAACATGCTGCCGCCAGCCGTCGTCAGATCCTCAATGACCAGGACGCGAGCGCCTTCCGGCATGTGGCCCTCGATCTGGGCATTGCGGCCATGGCCCTTGGGCTGCTTGCGGACATAGATCATCGGCAGGCCGAGACGCTCCGACAGGAAAGCCGCGAACGGAATACCCGCGGTCTCGCCGCCGGCGACCGCGTCGAACTGCTCGAAGCCGGCATTGCGCATGATTGTCGCGGCGGCGAAATCCATAACGGCGGAACGCACGCGCGGATAGGAAATAAGCTTGCGGCAATCGATGTAGACCGGGCTCATCATGCCGGACGAAAGCTTGTAGGGCTTGTCGGCGGAGAAATGGACCGCCTTGATCTCCCAGAGCATTTTCGCGACGAGCTCGGCCATCACGGCGGGTTCGGGGAAATTGGTCTGGATCATCGCTTGCTCCTGTCGCTGGTTGCCAAGAGCGCCATAGCAGCAACAGGCCCGACTGACCAGACGATGGACCGCCCCGGCGGCGATAGCAAACCGTTAGATGACCCAGAATTAATCCGGGCGCCTCTAACGGCCGGCCGGAACCTTCCCCACATCAGATCTGTTAATGAGCCAACCACCAGCCCGTCAGGGCGAGAGGAGTGACTTCCATGTCTGAACTCATAGTTATCGGCTATCCAGACAGCCAGACGGCAGAAGGGGCGCGCAACACGCTCTATCAGCTTTCGAAGGAATATCTCGTCGAAATCAAGGATGCGGTCGTCGCGGAAGCGAACGACATCGGAGAGATCAAGCTGCACCAGATGGTGTCGATGTGGAGCATCGGAGCATCGGGCGGCGCCTTATGGGGGTTGCTTGCGGGCATCCTGTTCTTCAATCCGCTGATTGGCGTGGCGGCCGGCGCGGGCGCCGGCGCGCTTGCAGGCGCGCTGACCGACTACGGCATCAACGACAACTTCATGAAGGACGTGGCCGGCGTTCTTCAACCCGGCCAGGCGGCGCTCTTCGTTCTGGCGGATCGTGCAGCCTCCGACAAGGTGATCGACAAGCTGTCGATGCACGGCGGCCGGATCATCCGCACCAATCTCGACACATCGAAGGAACAGGAACTTCGGGCCGCGTTCGAACGCGCGCGCGGCATACCGTCCACAACCCAGACCGACGACGCCGGACTTACAAAGGAGACCCCATGAACAACTATCTCATCATCCAGCCGCTGATCGCCCTGATCGCCGGCATTCTGATCCTGATCATGCCGCGCCTGCTGAATTACGTTGTGGCAATATACCTGATCCTGATCGGGCTTGCCGGACTGTTACCGCAGGTCATGAGCTGAGTAGCCCGCGTATGACGAAAAATGCCCGGAACATAGGTCCCGGGCATTTCTTGAATGTCAGGCCGCCGGTTGAGGGCCGAAGCGGTTGTCACCCTGCTGGCTGGGCTGGATGTTGAAGTAGATCAACACGATCCAGCCGATCAGCGGGATGAACGCAATCAGAAGCCACCAGCCGCTGCGATCGGTATCGTGGAGACGGCGGGCGCCGACGGCGAGTTGCGGCAGCAATAAGCCGAGCGCGGCAATGGAATTCAGCAGTGGCGTCCCGAAGATCACGCTGTCGATTATCGACGTGACGATGTTGACGAGAAAAACAAAGAGGACGAACCACCAGAATTCAGGGCGCGATGCGCGTCCGTTGAAGGTGGCATATTTCGAAAGAACTGTGCGGACTGCGGTTTGAAAATCCATTTTCTACGATCCCTTGCAAACTCCCACGCAGGTGAGGTTTACGCTGGCTGCCTGTGCAGGACAACGGGATCGGCATCTATCGGCGCAAAAATGGTCTTGAAGACGACTACTCGACCGCCCAGTGCAGAGGGAACATCGGATCGAAGACGGTGACGGGGCCGGCGCCGGTTTCGATCTTTGCCGGATAGGAAGCCGGTTCTTCCCGCCGCACCAGGGTGATCCTGTCCTCGTTGGCCGGCAGGCCGTACCATGCAGGACCGTTGAGCGAGGTGAAAGCCTCAAGCTTCTCCAGCGCATTCTCCTCCTCGAACACATGAGCGAGACAGCTCATCGTGTTGATCGAGGTGTAGATGCCGGCGCATCCGCAGCCGCACTCCTTCAACGGATCAACATGGGGGGCGGAATCGGTGCCGAGGAAGAAGCGGGCATCGCCGGACGTGGCGGCGGCGCGCAAAGCGAGACGATGATGCTCGCGCTTGGCGACCGGCAGGCAATAATAATGCGGGCGGATGCCACCAACCAGGATCGCATTGCGGTTGATGATCAGGTGATGGGTGGTGATCGACCCCGCGAGGTTCTTCTTCGACGAGAGGATATAGTCGATGCCTTCCTTGGTGGTGACATGCTCCATCGTCACTTTCAGCTCCGGCAGACGGCGACGCAGCGGATCGAGAACCGTCTCGATGAATACCGCCTCGCGATCGAAGATGTCGACCTCTGGCGTCGTCACCTCGCCGTGGACGCAGAGCGGCAGGCCGATGTCAGCCATGCGCTCCAGCACCGGCATGGCCTTTTCCATGTCACGGACACCGCCGTGGGAGTTGGTCGTAGCTCCGGCAGGATAAAGCTTGACGGCGGTGATCAGACCCGAACGCTGGCCGGCCTCGACGTCGGCGGGATCGGTGTGCTCCGTCAGATAGAGCGTCATTAGCGGCTTGAAGGCATCACCGGGAGACATCGCCGCCCGAATCCGATCGCGATAGGACGCAGCATCCGCCGTCGTGACAACGGGCGGAACAAGGTTGGGCATGATGATGGCGCGGCCAAAATGGCGGCTCGTATCACCGACAACGCCTTCCAGCATCGCCCCGTCGCGCAGATGCAGATGCCAGTCGTCGGGACGGCGGATGCTCAGGGTTTTCATGACGGGCCTCACGCTGTTTCAAGGTTGCCCGTCGATACCACGTCATGCCGCCAAGACAAGGAGATTGCCTGTTGTCAGGCGATTTTTTCCCTCACCATGTCGCCAGCTTTTTCCGCAGCCTCAAGCAGACGCTCACGGCGATCCACCTCCATGATGTCGCGAATGACAGGAAGGGCACGTTCGAACGCTGCGACGCAAGCCGGGTCGAACTGGGTGCCGGCGCGGCCGAGAATGTGCTCCACGGTGCGCTCGTAGGTCCAGGCCGATTTGTAGGGACGCTCGGTCGTCAGCGCATCGAAATTGTCGGCGATGCAAACGATGCGGCCGACAAGCGGGATCGCCTCGCCAGCGAGCCGGTTCGGATATCCCTGTCCGTCCCAGCGTTCGTGATGGCTGGCGGCAATCTCCGATGCCAGTTGCAGAAGCGAAGAATGTGTGCGGGCGAGGATATCGCTTCCAGCCTGCGTGTGGGCCTGCATCTGGCGATACTCGGCTTCCGTCAGCCGACCCTGCTTGAGCAGGACCGTATCGGGAATGGCGACCTGGCCAATGTCGTGCATGGGCGCGGCGAGAAGAATATCGCGGCACTGCTCTTCGGACAGACCCAGTTCGCGCGCAATTGCCTCCGAATAGGCGGCGACGCGCTTGGTGTGGCGGGCGGTTTCAGGGTCCTTGTAACCGGCGGCAAGCGTCAGGCGATGAATGATCTCCTGCTCGCGCTCGCGCAGTTGAACCACCGCCTTGTCCACCTCGCGGCGCAGCCATTCCGCCTGGTCTGCGAGCTTGCGGCGCGCATCGGCGAGGCTGACGATATTGTGGACGCGCGCGTGGAACTCCACAGGATTGACCGGCTTCGTCAGGAAATCGATCGCGCCGGCATTCAGCGCCTCCATGCGCGTCGTCATATCGGTGTCAGCTGTGATGAAGATGACCGGGACCGCCGCGTATTTTTCGAAGCGGGCGATTTCGGTGTAGAGCTCTACCCCGTTGTAAACCGGCATCTGGAAATCCAGGATGGCGACATCGAAATCGAGATCCGGCAGCGCAGACAGCACGGCGTCAGGACTCGAAAAGGGCAAGGCTTCGCAGCCTTCGAGCTTGGCCACCAGCTTGGTGATCAGTTTCAGGTTGGTGTTGTTATCGTCCACCAGGAGAATACGCATGACTTCCTCCGTGCCGTTCAGGCGACAAGCCTTGATTTCATGAATTCGATTTCGCCGCTGAGATCCTGGATATCGGCGGGCGTGGGCGGGCTTTGGCGCAGGGCGTGGGCGCGCTCTGCGATGCCGTTCAGTCCAACATTCACGGCAGCACCCTTGATCGTATGCAGGACGCGGTCGACCGCCTGGGGCTCGCCCTTGGCAACGACATCCTGCAACTCACCGATCAACTGGTCGGCATCCGTGAAGAAACATTCCATCAGTTCGCGGAAGACATCTTCTCCCAGAGCGTCGAGAAGTTCATTCTGACGCGCCTCATCGAAGCCGACGAGTTCGTCGATGCCGGCGAAGGGATTGAGGTCTTCGGCCGATGCGGCTTCCGCAGTGTAGTCGACCTCGACCTGAGGCTCGGGGCCGGCGGCGTGATGAGCGATGACGCTGCGAAGCCGTTCCATCGTCACCGGCTTCGATTCGAAGCCGGACATACCTGCCTCGGCGCAGCGGCGGCGATCATCGTCGGAGGCATTTGCGGTCATCGCCACGATCGGCGTTGCGGCTGCGCGGCCCCCGCGCTCCAGGATGCGACGCGTCGCTTCTATTCCATCCATCACGGGCATCTGCATATCCATCAAAATTAGGTCGAAGTCCTCGCGAGACGTTAGATCAAGCGCTTCGACGCCATCCGCGGCGACTGTTACGTCCTGGCCGAGGCGTTCGAGGAAGCGCACGGCCACCTGCTGGTTGACGGCATTGTCCTCGACGAGAAGAATTCGCAGGTGCGGGAGGTCTTCCAGCAGCTCGTTGATGCGTGCCTGGTGGCGAACTTCCTCGCGAACGGTGGGCGTGACCGCCAGTTCGAACCAGAAGATGCTGCCGACGCCGACGGTGCTGCTCATGCCCAGTTCGCCGCCGAGCTTTTCAACGATCTGCTTGCAGATCGTGAGGCCGAGCCCGGTGCCGCCGTATTTGCGGCTGATCGAGGCATCAACCTGGGAAAAGGGCTTGAACAGTTTCTCTATGCCTGATTCCTCGATGCCGATGCCGGTATCCTCGACCTCGAACCGCAGCATCAGGGCACTGTCACGGTAGAACTCGCGCAGGCGCAGAGTGACCGTGCCTTCGCTGGTGAATTTCACCGCGTTGCTGAGCAGGTTCAGCAGAACCTGGCGCAAGCGCGTCGGATCGGTGCGCACGTAGCGGGCGTGGAGCGAATCGGGGATATCGAGAACGACGGTGTTGCAGTGTTCGTCCGCGCGACCGCGGATGATGCCGACGGTGCTTTCGGAGAGGCTGCGAATATCGACCGCGCGTTCCTCCAGTTCGAGCTTGCCGTGCTCGATCTTCGAATAGTCGAGGATCTCGTTGATGACTTCCAGCAACGCCTCGCCCGAGGCCCGGATCGTCTTCACGCTGGCAGCGGCATCGTCCGGCAGCTTCGACAGCTGCAGGAGTTCGGCCATGCCGAGGATCGCGTTGAGGGGGGTGCGAATCTCGTGTCCCATAGTCGCCATGAATTGCGATTTGGCACGGTTGCCGGCATCGGCCGCCTCATAGGCGTCCGTCAGTTCGTGCGTCATCGCTTCCAGGCTCAGGCCGGCGGCGCGGACCGATTTCAACTGGCGCCGCAGCGTGACGACGAGAAAAATCACCGACGCCATCAACAGGACGAGCATGATGGCGGACGTCTTTTCGAGTTCGCGCACCGCAGCCTGGCTTCGAGCCCGCTCGCCCTTCAATCGCTCATTGGTGTGCAGCAGCAGCTCATCCGTCCTGGCGGCCAGCCGAACCGTCGCCTGGTCGAAGGCGGTCACGGCATTATCGTCCAGATCGCCACGCGGCGCGAGGCTTGCAATAAGAGGTGCAAGCGCACCGATCTCGGCCTCGATATCGCTCACCATCACGTCGACGACCATGTCGCCAGAGAAATAATCCGAACGCAGCGAATCCCTGATCTCGGAAACGCGAGCTGACACGCCTTCATAGCGGCTTTCCAGCGCGGCAAGCGCGTAGACCATGGTCGGGTGCGCGGCGCGTCCGGAGACAATTTCCGCGAGATCGTGGTCCAGCCCCCTCACCTCGCGATCCAGTTGGTAGGTCGACCACACGACATTCTCGCGAATGCCATCCTGAAGTTTGCGGAAGCGGCTGGATATGTCGGCGAAAAGAATAACGAGAACCACGAGCAACGCGGCTGAAAGCACCTGAAGGATGAATGTGGTCTTGCCAGCCTTGCGGATGATATCGCCGCTGATGTTGGAGAACCTGGTCATAGCCCTCCTCCATGACACCACGACCGCGCCAGAGCCGGCAACGACTGCAGAAACGGAGGATGCGGCGGAGGTAAGGCTTTCATGACCGGTCCGTTTCAGCCGACGGCGGCGGCGTCTGCCCGCCCGTAATGCGTAAACAGCAGCGTTCGGAACGCGATGGCCTCGACCGGCTTGGTCAGGAAATCCGTGACGCCTGCCTCGATCGCCGCGTGGCGAAGCCCTGGTTCGCTGTCTGCCGTAACCATGATCATCGGAACGTCGTCATAGCGCTCCATCATGCGAACTGCCTTGGTGAACTGGACGCCATTCATGCCCGGCAGAACATGGTCGACGATCAACAGGCGGAAACGCGTGTGATGGCAAAGCTCCAGAGCACGGACCGGATCGGCCTCAATCACGATGTCGTCGGTTGTCACCTTCTTCGCAAGGTGCTTGAGCACCATTGCGTTGGTCGCATTGTCCTCAATGATCAAGATCGCCATAACTGCTCCCGTCGACGGCAGCGCCGTCAGTCCACCCCGATACGCCTGCGGCAGAGCCTCATCTGGAGGAGTGCCGGTATCCACGAGGATTTATCAAAAGCAGACTGAAATTGGCTGAAGCAAATCCGGACAATTTTACCGATGTGCGCCAAAAAACGTCCAATTCAGAAGAAGCTGATAAAGGGCGAAGACAACGCGGCGGTCGGCCGGATCCGGCGTGGCTAGAGAATAGTTCCAGCCGAGGGTCCCCACACGTCCGTCAGGGCGAAGCCGTCGCCCAGAGGATCAAAGGGATCGAGCGCAACCTGGTGAAGACCGAAGGTGAAGCCGCGTCCGGCTATCGTCGGCACGATGGCGGAACGACCGGCGATCGTTGTCGTCGCCGAAAGCCCCACCTCGAATTCGGAACCGATGATCGACCGCGACTTGAACACATCGCCGACCTTGACCTTGCCGCGGGCGTAAAGCGCCGCAAGATTTGCGGAATTGCCCGTGCCGCAGGGAGAGCGGTCGACGCGGCCCGGCCACATGGTGGTGCAGGTGCGGACGGCGCCATCCGGATCGATATCGCGGAACATGACATAGGCGACGCCGGAAATCGCCTCGATTTCAGGATGCGTCACGGGAACGGTGCGGTTGATCAGGTCCTTGAGAACCATGCCGGCTTCGACCAGCTTGCGGGCATTGGCCTTCTCGATCTTCACGCCGATCGATGCGGCATCAACCAGCGCATAGAAGATGCCGCCAAAGCAGATGTCGACGCTGATGGTGCCCCATTCTTCCGTCTCTATGGGAAGGTCGAGCGTATCGACGAAGGACGGCACCATTGTCAGCGTGACCTTTTCGCAGCGACCGTCATGGCAGGTCGCTACCGCACGGACGAGGCCCGCCGCCGTATCGAGAACGACGACCGTTTCGGGCTCCTTCATCTCGACGATACCGCTTTCGAGCAGCGCCGTCGTCATGCAGATGGAGTTGGAACCGGAACTGGCATGTGCCTGGTCCGGTTGTAGAATGACCATTCCCGCATCGGCATCGGGGTGCTTGGCCGGCAGGAGCAGGTTGACGGAGCCGATCGGAGCGCCGCGCGGTTCGAGAACAAGAAAACGACGCAGCGCCTCGCCCTTGGGATCGGTGTTAAGCCAGTGCAACTGCTCGGCTATCGTGGTGCCTGGGATCTTGGGGACGCCGCCGACGGCGATCTTGCCGATTTCGCCTTCGCAATGAACATCGATCAACTGGATCGTGCGCTTCCAACGCATGGTTCGTCACCCCTTCACCGCCTGGACCCGCGCGGGCCGGCGCTGGCGCCCTTGGCCACAACACATGTGTTCGTGATATATCAGTTGCTGCATATTGGCCACGGATTTGTTGCCGTTCAGCCAGGCATCATGGTGCCGCGCTCGCGCAGAGCGACATGCCAGGAGAGAGCTTCCTCGATGACGTGCGGTGTTTGTCCGCCGCGCGCTCTTGCCCGGTCGAAATAATCCGCCAGGGCATCCCTGTAACCCTCGTGAACGCAGTTGCGGATGATCACTTCGGCGCGCTCGCGCGGGGCGAGCCCGCGCAGATCCGCAAGGCCTTTCTCGGTGATCAGGATGTCGACGTCGTGCTCTGTATGATCGACATGACTTACCATTGGCACGACGGAGGAGATTGTACCCTTCTTGGCCGTCGATTTCGTCACGAAGATCGACATGTAGGCGTTGCGGGCGAAATCTCCGGAGCCGCCGATGCCGTTCATCATATGGGTGCCGCCAACATGGGTTGAGTTGACGTTGCCGTAGATGTCGAACTCAAGCGCGGTATTGATGCAGATGAGACCGAGCCGCCGGATGACTTCCGGATGATTGCTGATCTCCTGCGGCCTGAGGATCAGGTGATGCTTGTATTCCGCCAGGCGCGGCAGGATGTGGGCGTTCATCTCGCTCGAGAGCGTGATCGACGAACCCGAGGCGAAGGTCAGCTTGCCGGAATCGAGCAGTTCGAAGGTCGAATCCTGCAGAACCTCGGAATACATCTTCAGGTCATGGAAGGGAGCGTCAATGAAGCCGTGGAGAACGGCGTTCGCAATCGTCCCGATGCCGGCCTGAAGGGGTTGGAGATCGTAGCCCATGCGGCCCTTATGGACCTCGTTCAGCAGGAAATCCGTCAGGTGGCCGGCAATGGCGCGGGTGTCGTCGTCCGGTTTGTCGACATTGGCGAAGCTGTCGTGCTTTTCCGAGATGACGATGCCAGCGATCTTTTCCGGCGGCACCGGAATGTATGGCAGACCTATGCGACTGTCGGCAGTAACCACCGGAATCGGCATGCGCGATGGACGGCGCTGCGGGATGAAGATGTCGTGCAGGCCTTCCAGCGTGGTCGGCTGCGACATGTTCAGTTCGACGATCACCTTGTCGGCGAGAATAGCGAAGCTGGCGGAATTACCGACGGAGGTGGTCGGCACGATGCCGCCATGATCGAGGATGGCGACCGCCTCGATGACCGCGATGTCGACGGGCGGCAACTGCCCGGTGCGGAGCTGTTCCACCGTTTCGGAGAGATGCTGGTCGATGAACATCACCTCGCCTGCGTTGATCAGCTTGCGCAGCCCCGGATCGGACTGGAAGGGCATGCGGCGGGCCGTGACATGCGCTTCGGCCAGCGTCCGGTCGAGGTCATTGCCGAGGGAGGCACCGGTGATGAGCGTGATCTTCAAGGGATCGGTCCTGGCACGCTCGGCGAGCGCCAGCGGCACGGCCTTCGCTTCGCCAGCCCGCGTGAAACCGCTCATGCCCACCGTCATGCCATCCCTAATCATCGCGGCAGCCTGATCGGCGGTGATGACTCGATCGAGCAGCGATTTGTGGCGAATGCGGTCACGCAGCATGAGTTGCTCCTGAAAATCGGCCTGGACGCCGGCCCTGAAATAAAGGCCGCATTACCAGATGGCGGAAGATCGGCGCCGCAACATTGATTTTTATCAAATGGTCAAACAGGGCAGTCATGCGGGCAACGCATGGGTTCGCGGCGGCCCTCGCGCGCAACAACGCGTTCGTTCGCGGGCAGCATTCAGCCAACGCGAACAAAGCAATCAAAATGTCAGGAAAAAATGGCGCACCCGAAGAGATTCGAACTCCTGACCCCCAGATTCGTAGTCTGGTGCTCTATCCAGCTGAGCTACGGGTGCTTGCCTCAGACCGGCGTCGCCGGCTGCGTGGCGATCCTCTAAAGCGAGAGCGAAGCGAATGCAAGAGGATTTCGGAAAAAAACGACGATAGCTTTTTCTCCGGTGGATCCGTTGGCCGACGTCATTGACGCTCGAGGCGGGCACGCCAGTCTTCCAGCGCCACCGGCCGATCCGGAATCTCGATGCGGAATAACGTTCCCGGATCGGGCTTCTCCACCAGGGCGATGGTGCCGCGATGGGCAAGGACCAGTTCGCGAGCAATGGCGAGGCCAAGCCCCGTGCCGCCGGAACGGGCCGAACCGCGAAAAGCGGCGAAGAGATTTTCGCGGGCTTTCGGCGGCATGCCAGGACCGGTGTCGTCGATCGAAATCGACACCACGGTTCCGACGCGGTGTGCCGTCAGCGTCACGCATCGCTCCTGCGATGCATCGGAAGGAAGATGATTCGACAGCGCCTGGACCGCGTTTCGGCAGATGTTGTGAATAACCCGGAAAAGCTGCTCGCTGTCGGCATCGACCTCCAAATCCTCGGGCACCACATCCACGAACTGGATGCCGTGGGCCGGATCTATAGCGAGAATATCGCGCACTTCCTGGACGAGGTGACAGAGCGGGAAACGTCGGCGGCGCGGTTCGGCTTCGGAGGCCTGACCATAGGCCAGCACCTCGCTGGTATAGCCCACGGCGCGGTCGATGGTACGCAACAGCTTCGGCGCGAAGCTCTTCACCATCGGGTCCTCGACATCGACCAGACGGTCCGACATCAATTGGGCGGAGGCGAGAATGTTGCGCATGTCGTGGTTGATCTTCGAGACCGCCAGGCCAAGATCGGCAAGGTTCTTCTGTTGCTTCAGCGTCTTCTGCAACTGCTCCTGCATGGCGGCCAGATGGCGCTCGGCGACCGCGATCTCATCACCGCCGCTTCCGGCTCTCAGGACGCGGGCGGGGTTTTCCGGCTCGGCGGCAAAAGCCTGCATGCTGCGGGTCAGCCGGCGCATGGGAACGATCATCATGCGGTTAATGGCAAGGAAGATGAGGACGGCGGTGAACAGCGAGATGATGATCGAGACGCTGAACACCTGGCGGGCATAAGCCAGCATGGCGTTGCGGAGGCTGCTTTCCTCCAGAAGGAGTTCTATCTCTGTATCGCTGTCTCCAACGGGGCCATAGACCTGCATGATACGGTCGCCACCAAACAGGAGCGTCGACAGGGCATCGCGGACAGCATCCAGCATCGGCACGTCGCGCAGGTCGTAAGTGAGGTCGACCTGCGGCGGCATGTTCTCGACCGCCAAAAGTTTGGAAGTGCCGTCACTGCGGAGCGCGATCGCCTTGGTGCCGGTCGCCATAAGGGCACTGTCCTGAACGGCGCGCGGAAGCTCGATCGGCTGCAGCCCATCGATCACAACGCTCGCCGCGCCGGCCGTGTTCAGCCTGTCCCGCAGCCAGGCAAGCCGCATATTGGCAACGGAGGGTACGAAGATGAGGACCTCGGCGATCATCACGAACATGACTGTCAGCCAGAGAAGACGCGTCGACAGCCCCCTCACCAGACGGGGTGCGGCGCTCTCTATCTCATCACGCTGCTGTCCGTCGGTCTGCCCGCCCGGCATCGTCTGATCTCCTCGGTCGACCGTGGCTGTTCCACAGTCGTTTTGCGCACTTATACTTTAGAACATCATGGTGGATTTTCCAACCGGGCCCGCGGCACCGTTTGCGCGACAAAGGAGCCTATGCGGCAATTGACTCCGACAGCCTTCGCCCGTATAAGCCGCCGTCATTCGGACAGGCTCGTCGTGTTGCGACTTAACGCCGCCGGAGATCAAACCAACGCTCTTGCACTTGTTGCAAAACCAAGAAGGGCCGCACACCGCGGTATCAAATAAATGAAGCGTACCTACCAACCTTCCAAGCTTGTTCGCAAGCGTCGCCACGGTTTTCGTGCGCGCATGGCCACCAAGGGCGGCCGCAAGGTTATCGCCGCTCGTCGCGCTCGCGGTCGCGCGCGCCTGTCGGCCTAACATACAGTGCACGCCCGTGAGCAAAACCGGGCATAGGCGCACTCATGGTTCCAAATCGGCTGTCGGCCGGCTGAAAAGCCGGCCGCAGTTTCTTGCGGTTCGCGCAGGCGAACAGCGCAAGGGCCGCTTCTTTCTCCTCGAGGTCCTCGACCATGGAGATCCTGACGCACCGGCCCGCGTCGGCTTCACCGTTACCAAGAAACACGGCAACGCCGTCGAGCGCAACCGGATGCGCCGACGCCTCAGAGAGGCTGTTCGCCTTTCCGCGGCATTTGCAATGAAGCCGGGACACGACTATGTCATCGTCGGCCGAAGGGACGCGCTGACCGCGCCTTTCAACGAACTTGCCAGTCAACTGACGCAACGTATAGAAGCCAGACCCAGAAACGAGCGGTCCAACGGCCCTCGCTCCAGGAAGGTATGATGGAAAACAAACGCAACTACTTCATTGCCATCGCGCTGTCGGTGCTGATCGTGCTGGCATGGCAGTTCCTCTACATGAATCCGAGGATCGAGGCGCAGCGCCAGGCGCAGCAGGCCCAGGAAGCGCAGCAGGCACAGCAGCAGGCCGCCCAACCAGCAAGCCCGGCCCAGGCGCCGGCGGTCGACGGAGCCCTGCCCGGTGCGACCCAGGCAACCGCCGAGGCGACACGCGAGCAGGCCATAGCCAAATCCCCGCGCGTTGCAATCGAGACGAACGCGCTGGTCGGTTCCATCAACCTTGCCGGCGCCCGCTTCGATGACCTGAAGCTCAAGGACTACCGCGAGACGGTGGATGACGACAGCCCGATCATCACCCTGCTCAGCCCGGCCGACAGCCGCAGCGGCTATTTCACCGAGCTTGGCTATGTCGGCTCGAGCGAAGCCGGCAGTGTGCCCGGACCTGCAACGGTCTGGACGCTTTCGGAAGGCGACAAACTGACGGAAACGACCCCTGTCACGCTGACCTACACAAACGATGCGGGCCTTACCTTCACGCGCAAGATTTCCGTCGATGAACATTATATGTTCACGGTGGAAGATACCGTCAGCAACGGGGGGACGGCGACCGCTTCTCTTTCGCCCTATGGCCGCGTGACGCGCTACAACAAGCCGTCTACTCCATCGATCTATGTCCTGCACGAAGGCTTTCTCGGTGTCTTTGGAACCGATGGTGGGCTTGTCGAGGAAAAGTACAGCAATATCGAGGAAGAACCATATCTCGCGCCCAAGGCGACCGGGGGCTGGTTCGGCGTGACAGACAAGTACTGGGCGACGGCGATCATCCCACAACAGGATACCGCCTACGAAAGCCGCTTCTCGCACTTTACCGACGGCCAGACGCGCTACCAGGCTGACTACAAGACCGATGCAGTGTCAGTCGGCGCCGGACAGAGCGTGGCGATGACCACCCGCGTGTTCGCCGGCGCGAAGGAAGTGCCTGTCGTCGACAGCTACGAAGCCGACCTTTCGATTCCGAAGTTCGATCTCCTGATCGACTGGGGCTGGTTCTACTTCATCACCAAGCCGATGTTCAAACTGATGGATTTCTTCTTCCGGATGGTTGGCAACTTCGGCGTGGCGATCCTGCTTACCACGATCGTCGTGAAGCTTCTGTTCTTCCCGCTCGCCAACAAGCAGTACGCCTCCATGGCCAACATGAAGCGCGTGCAGCCGAAAATGGAAGAGCTGAAGGCCAAGCATGGCGATGACCGCATGGCGCTGCAGCAGGCGATGATGCAGCTCTACAAGGACGAGAAGATCAACCCGGTGGCCGGCTGCTGGCCGATCCTCCTGCAGATCCCGGTGTTCTTCGCGCTCTACAAGGTGATCTACGTCACCATCGAGATGCGTCATGCACCGTTCTTTGGCTGGATCCAGGACCTGTCGGCTCCCGATCCGACGACCTTCATCAACCTGTTCGGCCTGCTTCCGTTCGAGGGTCCGACCTTCCTGCATCTCGGCGTCTGGCCGATCATCATGGGTATCACCATGTGGATGCAGATGCGGATGAACCCGACGCCGCCGGACCCCACCCAGGCGATGCTGTTCAACTGGATGCCCGTGATCTTCACGTTCATGCTCGGTACCTTCCCGGCCGGTCTCGTGATCTACTGGGCCTGGAACAACACGCTCTCGGTCCTGCAGCAGTCGATCATCATGAAGCGCCACGGGGTGAAGATCGAACTGCTCGACAACATCAAGAACATTTTCCGGCGAAAACCTGCCGCAAGCAAATGATCAGGAGGCCGGGCACTTGTCCGGCCTTTTTTCTTTTCGAGTGTTCGCAAGCGGATCAGCCTTGGTCGCCGCCGGCGCATTGCGCGGCATGGCCGGGCTTTAAATCTGTTGCAGAGTGGTGGAGCATGCCGTCGAGGCATGAGCGGGAGACACAGAGGCATGAGCGACATGACGCGTGTCGGAAATGTTGCGACACAGGCCGGACGGCTGGACATCGGCGGTGTCGCGCTCGTGCTGGGATCGGCGATCGCCTGGAGCTTCGGCGGTGCCATCGCGCGCTATCTCGAGGTTCAGGATAGCTGGACAATCGTCTTCTGGCGCTGTCTGTTCGCGGGTCTTTTCCTCCTGACCTTCATGCTCATTCGCGATGGCGGTCGCGGGACCCTGCGATTGTTCCGCGACATGGGATGGCCCGGACTGACGGTTGCCATGGGCTTTGCGACCGCATCGACCTGCTTCATCATCGCGATCAGCTATACGACGGTCGCCAACGTGGTGCTGCTGCAGGCAGGGGTACCGCTGTTTGCCGCGCTGATCTCCTGGCTGATCTTCCGGGAGCCGATTTCCCGGATAACTTGGGCGGCGATCGCGGCGGTGATTGGGGGTGTTGCGATCATGGTATCCGGCTCGCTCGAGGGACGGATATCGCCGATCGGAAATGGTCTCGCCCTGTTGATCGCCGTGGTGTTTGCCTTGACCACCGTCGTTACCCGACGCTATCCGCATGTGAGAATGACACCGGCTGCGTGCGTCGGCTGCTTCGCGGCATCGGCGATTGCGGGAAGCCTTGCGGGCACATGGGTGGTCTCGGCGCCTGATCTCGCTCTCCTCTTCGCATTCGGCGCTCTCAACCTCGGCCTCGGCATGGCCCTCTTCGTGACCGGTGCCCGAACGATTCCCGCCGCGCTCGCTGCCCTGCTCGGCACGATGGAGACGATGCTCGGGCCGATCTGGGTGGCTTTGTTGCATGACGAAATCCCCGACAGCCGGACGGTTGTCGGCGGCAGCGTCATTCTCGTTGCACTCGTCGTCTACCTCGGATTCGAACTGCGGCGGCAGAACCCGAGGACGCCCCGGGCGGTACCTCCGACCATCTGACGCAGCGCTCGTTCATCCACCGAATCGGCGCGAAGGCTTGACTCCGGGCCGCAAAACACCGATTCCGCCGGATGACAACGGAAGACGGTATGATGACCAGCAGCAGCGACGGGACGACGCGCCCCATCTTCGGCAATCCGTGGATCTTCATCCGCGGCGTTCCGGCAATGAAATTTCTCCCGCCGGAAGGTCCGCCGGAAATCGCCTTCGCCGGGCGGTCCAATGTCGGCAAATCGTCGCTGATCAATGCGCTGGTGGGACACAAGGGTCTGGCACGGACCTCCAATACGCCGGGGCGAACGCAGGAGCTTAATTACTTCGTGCCCGAGGGCTATACGGGCCATGCGACCGACCTGCCGCCGACGGCGATCGTGGACATGCCGGGCTATGGCTACGCCCAGGCGCCGAAGGAACAGGTGGACGCCTGGACCAAGCTCGTCTTCGACTATCTGAGAGGACGCTCGACGCTGAAGCGCGTCTATGTGCTGATCGATGCCCGGCACGGCATCAAGAAGAACGACGAGGAGGTTTTGAGCCTGCTCGACAAGGCGGCCGTGTCGTACCAGATCGTGCTCACCAAAACCGACAAGATCAAGGATCCCGCCGTTCCGAAGCTCGTCTCCGAGACACTGGAGAAAATCCGCAAGCGGCCCGCCGCCTACCCCGTCGTGATCGCAACCTCTTCGGAAAAGGGTGGAGGTCTCGACGAGTTGAGAGCCGCGATCAACGACGCCGTGGGTCTCGGAGCCTGACGCGACCCCGAGACCCCTATTCCACTGCCTGACCCTTTACGACTTCGGCAGCAGAACCTTGTCGATGACGTGGATTACGCCGTTCGACTGCTTGACGTCGGCGATAGTGACGGTGGCGACGCCGCCGGTCTCGTCGGTCAGGGTGATCTTGCCCATGTCCTCTTTCGCCTTCAGTACGCAGCCGCCGACGGTCGTCACATCGTGCTCGCCGCCATCGTCGGCGATCATCTTGGCCACGGCGGACGACATTGCCTCAGCCGCGACCACATGGCAGGTCAGGACCTTGGTCAGCTGGTCCTTGTTTTCAGGCTTCAGCAGGGTATCGATAGTTCCAGCAGGCAGCGCCGCAAAGGCTTCATTGGTCGGCGCAAAAACGGTGAACGGTCCGGCGCCGGAAAGGGTGTCGACAAGACCAGCGGCCTGGACGGCGGCGACGAGGGTGGTGTGATCCTTCGAGTTGACGGCGTTCTCGACGATGTTCTTGTCTTCATACATGGCGGCACCGCCGACCATCGGGTTTTCGGCGTGGGCCACCGAGGCGCCGAGGCCGATGACGGTTGCGGCAAGAAGCATGCGGATACGGGCTTTGGTCATGGTGATCTCCTCTTCCTTGTTCTCCGGTCACATTGTCGGATCGACGTCCGGGACCGGGGTTGGCGATCCGTCTTGCGGGATCTTCAAAAAAGACGAGACGTTCGGAAAAGAAGTTTCAGCACATCGAGGAAAATCGGAAACGAGGAATCAAGTCTTTGAAACAACGTCGCTATTTTTGCGCCGTCAGAAACCGATCGGTCCGACGGCAATGACAGGCCCGGTTGCTCGACCGGTCGGCGAGCCACCAAGTGGTTCGACGCTGACGGCGAGCACGGCGCCGGCGGCAAGGTCGCGGCGCAAGTTTGTGGGGACAGCCAGTTCGCCCTCTCCCGTCTGCGGAAGGACGCCCAGGGAGCGAGGCGCGCCGGAGCCGATGATCAGCCAGAGCTCGAGAGATCTCTCGGTGCCATCGCCGGCTGCGACCGGTGTAACGCTCAGCCGGCCGGATCGTTCATCGTAGCGCGCCAGCAGATTGACAGCACCATCCTCACCGGCCATTTCGGCAACGAGAGGTGCCGGTTCCGGTGCCAGGCGCGGAGCCACAGCGAAGGCTGTGAAGGCCGCCAATCCGGCGACACCGGCAAGCGAGAGGCCGCGCCAAAACGGCAGGGACTGCCAAACTCTTGTCCAGACAGAAGCAACGACTACCGACCCAAAGAGCCGAGCCTCGATCTGCGCGAAGGTCTGGGCCGGGACTGGCTCTTCCGCGTAGGTTTCGCTGAACTGTGAGAGGTTCTCTTCCCAGCGCCAGACGATGGCGGCGAATTGCCGGTCGCGACGCATGCGCTCCTCGACCTCACGCCTGGCGTCCGTATCCAAGGCACCCAGAACGTATTCACCCGCCAGCACCTCGTCGCGGGATCGATCGCCCTTGCTCTGGTCCGGCCCTGTCATGTCTCCAAACACTCTCTCAATTTCAGCAGGCTGCGACGGAGCCACGTTCTCATTGTGTTCAACGGCACTTCGAACCGATCGGCGAGCTCCTGATAGCTCAGTCCCTCGACATAGGCGTATCGTACCGCCTGCGCGCGCTCAGATTCCAACTGTTCCATGCACCTGTCAATGCGCTTTCCCTCGCTCGATATAACCGCCACCGTTTCCGGGTTATGGCCGGGATCGACGAGGTCTGCGGCTTCCTCGATCGTTGACGCCGGCCGGCGCACCACCCGCAGCCGGTCAATGCAATAGTGCCGGGCGATCGAACACAACCAGGCCATGGGGCTAGCACTGGTCCCTGCGAAGGTGTCCGCGCGCTGCCATATGCGCACGAAAACCTCCTGGAGGGCATCCTCGGCTTCGGCCCGATCTCGCAACATACGAATGCAGACGGCAAAAAGTTTCGGTCCAGTCTCCCGATAGAGACCGGCAAACGCGTCGCGATCCTTGAGGGCGATCCGCCCCAGGAGCGCTGTCAAGTCGGCAGACATCAGCTCGCGTCCTCTTCCCGGGCACGCCACCGCCGGCGCACGCCGCTACCTGTAGGCTACGAGGACGGGAGCGGGATGGATCATCCGCGCGTTATCTTCAGCCGCGATTATTCCATCGCGGTGGAGTTTACGCTAAAAGGCCGCGACAAACACAAGGGATGTTCCATGACCGCTTCGGAAGGTGAAATCCAGGCACGGCTGCTCGCCCAGGCGCTGCCTTACATGCAGCGCTACGAGAACAAGACGATCGTCGTGAAATACGGCGGCCACGCCATGGGCGATTCCGAGCTCGGCAAAGCGTTCGCTGCCGATATCGCGCTGCTCAAGCAGTCGGGTGTCAATCCGATCGTAGTGCATGGAGGGGGCCCGCAGATCGGGGCGATGCTGACGAAGATGGGCATCGAATCGAAATTCGAGGGCGGCCTGCGCGTCACCGACCAGAAGACGGTCGAGATCGTCGAGATGGTTCTCGCGGGATCGATCAACAAGGAAATCGTCGCCCTGATCAACCAGACCGGCGAATGGGCAATCGGGCTTTGCGGCAAGGACGGCAACATGGTCTTTGCCGAGAAGGCCAAGAAGACCATTACCGATCCGGACAGCAATATCGAGAGGGTCCTCGATCTCGGGTTCGTCGGTGAGGTGGTCGAGGTCGACCGTACCCTGCTCGACCTGCTCGCCAAGTCCGAGATGATCCCAGTGATCGCGCCGGTGGCTCCGGGCCGCGACGGACATACTTACAATATCAACGCCGATACGTTTGCCGGCGCGATCGCGGGCGCTCTGCGTGCTACCCGCCTGCTCTTCCTGACCGACGTTCCAGGCGTGCTGAACAAGAACGGCGAACTGATCAAGGAACTGTCCGTGTCCGAAGCCCGCGCGCTGATCAAGGATGGGACGATCTCCGGCGGCATGATCCCCAAGGTCGAAACCTGCATCGACGCGATCAATGCGGGCGTTCAGGGCGTCGTCATCCTGAACGGCAAGGTTTCGCACGCCGTGCTGCTCGAAATCTTCACCGAAGGTGGCGCGGGCACGCTCATCGTTCCCTGAGGACCAGCCCCGGTTCCGTCAGAGCGCGAACAGGCCGACGGGGCGCATCTTGCCTTCGTGGCGCAGGAGCCATTTCTTGCGCCACAGGCCGGCACCATAACCGACAAGGGATCCGTCCGATCCGATGCAGCGATGGCACGGGATGACGATCACGATGGGATTGGCGCCATTGGCCTTTCCCACCGCGCGCACCGTTTCCATCCCGCCGACATTCCTGGCAATATCGCCATAAGAGCATGTCTCGGCGAGCGGGACCTTCAGCAGTTCGGACCAGACCGCTTTCTCGAACTCACTGCCGGCCGGACTGAGCGGGACAGAGAAGTCGCTGCTCTCGCCAGCGAAATAGGCCTCCAACTCCTGACCGATCGTCGATGTGACCGAATTTCCTTCCGGGCGCACCTCGCCTTGCCCATATCGAGACAGGGTCGCCCGGTCCTCGACTTCACTCTTCCGTTCAAAGAAGGAAAGGACACGCAGATGTGTGTCGTCGGCCACGGCGACAATGTCGCCGAGCGGTGAGGCAAACCACTGGGAAAACAAGGGCTGTCGGCAAACTTCAACGACGGTGTTCATCAGACAATCATAAGCCCATGATGCATCGTGGGCAACGCGATCACAGCAGAAGCAGCGCCAGAATGCCGAGTACGATCAGGAGGCAGCCGGCCAGTTCCAGCGCGTTGATCTTCTCCTTGAAGACGAAGACTGAGGAGGCGAACGTGAAGAGCATCTCGATCTGAGCCAGCGCCTTGACCACGGCAACCTGTTGCAGCGTCATGGCGGTGAACCACCCAAATGACGCCGTAGCGCCGACAAAGCCGACGAGCAGGCCGACACGTCTTGCCTCGACGACGCGACGCAGCTCATCCGGATCGTACCTCACCATCCAAATTAACATCGCGACGGCCTGGATCACGATCACGACGACGAGCGTGTAGCTCGCCTGCATGACAGCATCCGGGTGCGGCAGGCTGGACGCGAGAGCCAGCGACGCCTGGCGGTAGGCAATGCCCGAAATGCCGAACAGGAAACCAGACATCAGACCAATGCGGGCGGTTCGGCTGGCCACAGACGTCAGCAGCGACGCCGGCGTGACCGCGGTCCGGGCGACGGAGATCAACATGACGCCCACCACCGAAATGACGATCGCCGCGATGACCGACCAGCCGATCCCCTCGCCGAACAGAAGCAGGGCGATGATCGCCGCCTGTGCGGGCTCCGTCCGGGAATAGGCGGTACCAACCGCGAAGTTGCGGAAGGCGAAAAGATGCACCAGCAGGAAGGTTGCCGCGATCTGGGCAAAGGCGCCGACGATTGCCCATAGCCCGAAGGACGCATTCGGAACGGGAAGCGGCCGACCGAGCGTGAGGTGGAGAACAGCCAGGTAAGCGAGCGCGAACGGCACACCGTAGCCGAAGCGGACAAAGGTAGCGCCGGTCGTGCCCATGCGTCCCTTCAGATGCTTCTGCAGGGCGGAGCGGAGGTTTTGCAGGAAGGCGGCTGCGACTGTGACGGGGATCCAGAGTTCCATGACAGCGGGCATACACCCGCCCCGACCCGTCGCCAAGGCCGGTTCGATCGTGAACGGTCCGGTCCCTTTTCTTTGCCCGCCGATCCGTGCATAACCGCCGGATGACCAACGCCCTCAGCACCACTGCCAATTCCGCCGACTTCGCCCATGTTACCGACTGGGTGTTCGATCTCGACAACACGCTCTATCCGCATCACATCAACCTGTTCGCACAGATAGACCGGAACATGACCGGGTTCGTGGCTGAACTGCTGCAACTGGAGCATGACGAAGCGAAGAAGCTGCAGAAGCAGTATTATCATGACCACGGGACGACGCTGGCGGGTCTGATGCTGCATCACGGCGTCAAACCCGACGCTTTTCTGGAGCGGGCTCACGCAATTGACTATTCGGCGCTGCTGCCGCATCCCGAGCTTGGTCGGTCGATCAAGGCACTGCCAGGGCGCAAATTCATATTTACGAACGGCACCGTGAAACACGCAGAAGCGGCGGCCGGGGCGCTTGGCATTCTCGATCACTTCGACCACATCTTCGACATTGTCGCGGCCGACTACGTGCCGAAGCCGGCCGGCAGCACATACGACAAGTTTCTGAACCTCAACCGCGTCGACACGAAGAACGCGGCGATGTTCGAGGATCTGCCGCGCAATCTCACCGTTCCCAAATCGCTTGGCATGCGGACGGTGCTGCTCGTGCCGCGCAATCTGGAAGATACCGTCCTCGAAAGCTTCGAGCGCGCGGACGCCAGCGATACCCAGGACGCGATCGACTACATCACGGACGATCTGACAGGGTTCCTGCAATCCATTCTGCTCCGCTAACTTTCGCAAAAGCTTACGAAAGTTTCATCTGCCTTACGGATGTTTAAGTAGGTCCGGCGATCTGCGGCTCCTATGCTCGTTTTCAGCAACGAGGAAAGGAATGGATCATGACCAAGACAAAGCTGATTATCGCGGGTATCGCCGCTAGCCTTGCGGTTGGCACATCGGCAGTGGCCTTTGCCGCGCCTGAAGGCAACGGACCTATGAAGGGTCAGGCCAGGGCCGCGATGTTTGTCCACATGCTGCAGCAGGCCGATACCGACAAGAATGGCCAGATTTCGCGTGACGAGGCGAACGCCGCGGTCGACAGGCTGTTCGTCGCCATCGATGCCGACAAGGACGGGTCACTAACACCGGGCGAGCTTCGCAAACATCGTCAGGCGATGATGCAAGACTGGCGCGAAGAACGCGACGAATGGCGGGCGCAGCGCCAGGATGACCGGGCCGAGCGCCGGCAACAGCGACGCGAGGAGCATGCAGGTCGCCATGGAGAAGGCAAAGACGGCGGACCTCGCTGGGGCTGGAACCGTTCCGAGGACGGACCCCGACATGGCTGGCGTGGCGAAAATGGCCCGCAGCAGGCCGCAGGCAAGGGTCACGGCGGACCCGGTCCCATGGGCGGGCGGATGATGCGTCAGGCCGACGTCGACGAGAACGGGCAGATCAGCAAGCCGGAGGCCCTTGCCATGGCCGACAAGATGTTCGTTCGCATGGATCGCAACGATGATGGTGTCATCTCTGCCGACGATTTCCCGAAAAATCCTGGCTGGCTGCGCTAATTCCACCGTTCGCAGTCAGAAGTAGGAGCTGCTCGCCGCAAGGCGGGCGGCTTCTTCCGTTCAGTGTTCGTAGTAGTCGCTGATGATTTTCCAGGCCTGTTCCGCCGTCTCGGCGAAGTTGAGCAGGGCAACGTCCTCCGGCGCGATGGTGCCGAATTCGGCCAAGGCCTCAAAATTCACGATCCCACGCCAGAAGGCTTCACCAAAGAGGATCAGCGGGATCGGCGCCATGCGCTTGGTCTGGATAAGGGTCAATGATTCAAACAGCTCGTCGAGCGTGCCAAAGCCACCCGGAAAAATCGTGATCGCCTTGGCACGCATGAGAAAATGCATTTTGCGGATGGCGAAGTAGTGGAAGTTGAAGCTGAGGTCCGGCGTGACAAACGGGTTCGGCGCCTGTTCGTGCGGCAGTACGATGTTGAGACCGATAGAGGGTGCTGCGACCTCGGCGGCGCCGCGATTGCCGGCCTCCATCACGCCGGGGCCACCACCGGTGACAACCACGTATTCGCGGTGATCGTGCGTGGCGGAATGCTCGGAGCAGAGGCGGGCGAATTTGCGCGCCTCCTCGTAGTAAACCGAGGCGGCCTCCAGGTTTTTCCGCTGGACGTCGTTTCGTGCGGCCCAGGCGGACTGGCCAGGCGCCGGGATGCGCGCGCCGCCAAACATGACGACCGTGGACTTGATGCCCTTTTCGGACAGGATCATTTCCGCCTTGAGAAGCTCGAGCTGCAAGCGGACCGGACGCAGCTCCTCGCGGCACATAAAGTCGTCGTCGGCATAAGCGAGGCGATAGGACGGCGACACGGACTGAGGGGTCTTCGGAACAACCGAGGCGCTCCGGCGGTCTTGCGAACTGTCTTTCAGAGGGTCCCACACCCCATCCTTGCGTCTTGGTTCGCCGTTTCTTGCCTTTGCCATTCCCATGCCTTTCAGATGCGTCAATCACGGGCTCACATCTGGCCATCCGTCATTGACGCCTTGAAACCAGCCGTGTCCGCAGAAACGACAACGCCGGCGACGGGGATATGTTTTCATCCCCGTGCGAATGCGCTAGAGCAGATCGCCGGTCCGATTGCCGTCCGAACCTGACGATAGACAACGAAGTTTAAGGAATTCCCATGAGCGCCACGGAACACTCCGCTCTCGAGCACGTCATCGAAGCCGCCTTTGACAATCGCGACACCGTCAACACGTCGACAAAAGGCGAGGTCCGCGACGCTGTCGAGTCAGCGCTCGAGCTGCTCGACAGCGGCAAGGCGCGCGTCGCCACACGCGGCGACGACGGAAACTGGACCGTGCACCAGTGGCTGAAGAAGGCGGTGCTGCTTTCCTTCCGCCTCAATGACATGGAGGTCGTTCCCGGCGGCCCGGGCGCATCCACGTGGTGGGACAAGGTGCCTTCGAAGTTCGAAGGCTGGGGCGAAAACCAGTTCCGCGCTGCCGGCTTCCGCGCCGTGCCAAACGCGGTGGTGCGCCGCTCGGCCTATATCGCGCCGAACGCGATCCTGATGCCCTCCTTCGTCAACCTCGGCGCCTATGTCGGCAAAGGCACGATGGTCGACACCTGGGCTACCGTCGGCTCCTGTGCCCAGATCGGCAAGCATGTACATCTGTCGGGTGGCGTCGGCATCGGCGGGGTACTGGAGCCGATGCAGGCCGGTCCGACGATCATCGAGGACAATTGTTTCATCGGCGCCCGTTCGGAAGTGGTCGAGGGCTGCATCATCCGCGAGGGATCGGTGCTTGGGATGGGCGTCTTCATCGGCAAGTCGACCAAGATCGTCGACCGCGCGACCGGTGAGATCACCTATGGCGAAGTGCCGCCATATTCCGTGGTCGTCGCAGGCTCGCTGCCGGCCGACAAGCCGATGGCAAACGGCAAGCCGGGTCCCGCGCTCTACTGCGCCGTGATCGTCAAGCGCGTCGACGAGAAGACACGTTCAAAGACCGGCATCAACGAACTTCTGCGGGACTGATAATGACGGCTGCGGTGGCCCGGCAAGCGAGTATAGGATGGCTGTTCTTCAGCCCGTCCGGCAGGGCGGGGCGGCAGGTGTTCATCCTCGGCTGGCTGTTCTGGATGATGGTGAATTCCTACACGTTGACCAAGGCGACGCTGTCGCAGGACGAGGACGGCACCATGCCCGTCTGGGGCTTCGTCTTCATCGTCAGCGTCGTGCTCTCCGTCGCCTCGGCAATTATGATGACCATCAAACGGCTTCACGACGTCGGACTTCCCGCTCCGGTATCGGTGTTGATGGTGGTGCCGATCCTCTCGTTTGTTTTCCTGTTCGCGCTTTGCCTCTGGCCCTCGTCACCCGGCTCCAACAGGTTCGGACCGAAAACGGACTGGCCGCAGTCCTGATCCCGGTGACGAGACCCTTTCTGTCGCAGGGCTCGCCGGATGACAGAGGCGAGCCAATCGGATAAACCTCCGAACGACCTCCCGGCCCGTTTGACCCCCAGCTTCGTGAACGTCATGGCATCCCAAGATCCGATCGAGAATCTGCAGACCCTCATACGCTGCCCATCTGTGACGCCGGCTGAAGGCGGCGCACTGTCCGCTCTTCAGTCGATGCTTGAGCCGCTCGGCTTCGCGGTTTCCCGGATCATCGCAACCGATGCGAATACGCCTGACATCGAGAACCTCTATGCGCGTATCGGCAGTGAGGGACCACACCTGATGTTCGCGGGCCATACCGATGTGGTGCCGCCAGGCGCGGAGAGCGACTGGAGCCATCCGCCCTTTGCGGCGGAGATTGCCGACGGCATGCTCTACGGGCGTGGCGCCGTCGACATGAAAGGTGGGATCGCCTGCTTCGTTGCGGCTGTTGCGCGGGTGATCGCACGGAAGGGACAGCCGGAGGGATCGATCTCGCTTCTGATCACCGGCGACGAGGAAGGTCCGGCGATCAACGGCACGATCAAGCTGCTGGAATGGGCGGCGGCAAAGGGCGAGCGCTGGGATGCCTGCCTTGTTGGCGAACCGACCAATCCGGACCAGTTGGGCGACATGATCAAAATCGGACGACGCGGTTCGCTCTCCGGCACCATTACGGTGCAAGGTGTGCAGGGCCATGCGGCCTATCCTCATCTCGCCGACAATCCGGTACGCGGCATCATCCGGCTTACCGAAGCGCTGATGCATCCGCCCTTCGACCACGGCACGGACAATTTCCAGCCGTCGAATCTGGAGGTGACGTCGATCGATGTCGGCAATCCGGCGACGAACGTTATTCCCGCCAAGGCGACGGCGCGTTTCAACATCCGCTTCAATGACACATGGACGGCGGAGAGCCTGCAGGCGGAAATAGAGCGTAGGCTGGCAAAGGCGGCAGCCGACACTACGCTTCGACCAGGCCGGGAACCCGTTCGCTATGAACTCGCGTGGGCCGAGCGTCCCAGCCACGTCTTCCTGACTCGAGACGATGCGTTGATCGGGTCACTCAGCCAGGCGGTCGAGGCCGTCACGGGATCAACGCCGAAGCTGTCGACGACAGGCGGGACATCCGATGCGCGCTTCATCAAGGACTACTGCCCGGTCGTGGAATTTGGCCTGGTGGGGCAGACCATGCACATGGTGGATGAACGCGTCGCGGTCGCCGACCTCGAAACGTTGACGCGGATCTACGAGACCTTCATCGAAAACTGGTTCGCGCATGCCGGGCGTTAGGGAAGTCCAGCATTACCTGACAGGGCTCTGGCTGCTGCTCTGGCAAGATCCGAAAGGTTTCCAGCATCTCGATCTCAGCGACAGGGGCACGCTGCGCTCGTTCTGGTCAATCGTCTACGCCCTGCCGGCCATTGCTATCTCCTGGTTATGGTTGCGCCGCGGCTATCTCGCCTCAATGCCCGAAGGAACGAGCGCCGACGCGCTCTATTTCTTCCGCCTGGCACTCGTTGAGGGGCTCAACTGGATCGTGCCGCTCGTGCTCGCGGGCGTGCTTGCCTGGGCGATCGGCATCGGCTCGCGTTACTCCGCTATCGTGACGGCCGTGAACTGGCTAACCCTGCCGTTCAGCTACGCCTACGCGTTTCTCATACTGCTTTTGATGATCGCGCCGATGCTCAGCGGTTTGGTGGCGTTGCTGTGGCTTTTCCTGCTGCTGGCCCTCATCGGCGTTTACATGCGCGTCCTGCAGATGATCTGCGACGGCCATCTGCTGACCGCAGCGGCGACGACCCTGCTTCTTCTCGTTCCCTCGATACTTCTTTCCGATATCGTCGAACGGTTTCTCGGCGTCTATCCGGGCTGACTTGTGTCAGTCCTCGTCGCCGGGATAGTCGACCTTCATGAAGTAAAGCCCCTCGGGCGGAGCCACCGGACCGCAGGCCGCCCGATCGCGGGCTTCCAAGGCGGCACGCACCTCACCGACACTCATCCTGCCCTCGCCCGCAAGCTTAAGCGTGCCGGCGAACGAGCGTATCTGGTTGTGGAGGAAGCTCTGGGCGGATGCGCGGATCTCGATCAGATCGCCGCTGCGCGACACGTCGAGCCGATCGAGCGTGCGCATCGGGCTCTTTGCCTGGCAATGGGCCGAGCGAAAGGTCGTAAAGTCGTGGTGGCCGACGAGTTGCTGCGCCGCCTCGTGCATCTGTTCGTGGTCCAGCGGTTTTGGCACCCACCATGCGCGGTTGGCCTCGATGGCTAGGCGCGAAGGCCGACAGATGATGCGGTAGAGATAATGGCGGCGGCGGGCCGAGAACCGAGCATCGAACTCGTCCGATACTTCGACAACATCAACGATCGATACTGCTTGCGATGCCAAGGCAAGATGCGCGTTCAGGGCATTCCTGAGCTTGTAAGGTACCCAGGTGCGGGAAAGATCGGCGTGGATGACCTGACCCCGCGCATGCACGCCGGAATCGGTGCGGCCGGCAGCGCGGATCGATACCGTCTCTGCGGTCAACGAGAGGATCGCCGTCTCGACGGCTTCCTGGACGGAGAGCCCGTTTTCCTGCCGCTGCCAACCGACATAGGATGAGCCATCATATTCGACCGTCATGCGGTAACGGGGCATCAGACGAGCCTCGTGCCGGCCGGAACCGGCGTTCCCCGCAGGAATTCCGCCGCGTCGAGTGGTTTGCCGCCAGCCTTCTGAAGGCGCGTCAAAGCGACGGCGCCATCAGCACAGGCCACGACCAGCCGTCCGGCCGAGGCGGAAACGATCTCTGGATCGAGCACCTCTCCAGGGATCCCCTTCGCCCCTTCGAGCTGTTCGCTGGCGAGAACTTTGACGCGCTCCGGCCGTCCGCCGAGATCAACCTCGAACCAGGCGCCGGGAAAGGGTGAGAGCCCGCGGATGCGGTCGTGGACTTCGCGGGCCGGACGATTGAAATCGATCCGTGTTTCGCCCTTGTCGATCTTGGCTGCGTAGACGACCCCCTCTTCCGACTGAGGTACCAAAGGCAGGTTGCCCGCCTCAAGCCTTGCCATCGCCTCGACCATAGCCTCGGCACCGGCTTCCATCAGGCGGTCATGCAATTCTCCCGCGGTCATATCAGGCGAGATCGCCAGCCGGCACGTCAGAGCGACGGGGCCGGTGTCGAGGCCCTTCTCCATCTTCATGACCATCATGCCGGTTTCCGCGTCGCCAGCCATGATCGCTCTTTGGATGGGAGCGGCACCACGCCAACGTGGAAGAAGCGAGGCGTGGCCGTTATAGCAGCCGAGCCTCGGCGCCGAGAGCACGGCCTCCGGCAGCAGCAGACCATACGCCACCACAACGGCGACATCGGCATCGTGCGACCGGAATACCTCGCGCTCTTCCTCGCCTTTGAAGTTCAGCGGCGTATGCACGGGTATCCTGAGCGCCTCGGCCGCCAGATGAACGGGCGATTTCTGCAAATCAAGGCCGCGGCGGCCACCGGGCCGGGGCGGCTGGGTATAGGCGGCTACGACATTGTGTCCAGCCTTCACCAAAGCCTGAAGCGTCGGGACGGAGAACTGCGGCGTTCCCATGAAAACGATACGGAGAGCCATGCCCACCTCGGTTGCTCGTCGCCAAGACGCGACGATGCTGTCAGAGCTTGCCGCCGGACTTCGCGGCCTTGGTGAACTTCTTGATCACCATCTCACGTTTCAGCCGGGAGATGTGGTCGATGAAGAGTACACCGTTCAGGTGATCGATCTCGTGTTGCAGGCATGTCGCCAGCAGACCGTCTGCTTCGGTGACGATTTCCTTGCCATCACGATCGAGCGACTTGACCGTGACCTTCGCAGGGCGCTCGACTTCCGCGTAGTAGTCCGGGATCGAAAGACATCCCTCCTCGTAGACCGAGCGCTCGTCGGAAGAGGCTATGATCTCCGGATTGATGAAGACCAGCGGCTCGCGAGGATCTCCCTCGCGGGACACGTCGATGACCAGCATGCGACGGGGGATCCCGATCTGGATCGCAGCAAGACCGATCCCTGGCGCGTCGTACATCGTCTCGAGCATGTCGTCGGCGAGTTTCTGCAGGTCCGTGTCGACACGTTCAATCGGCGCGGAAACCTGGCGCAGGATGGGATCTGGAAGAATGATAATAGGCTTGATCGTCATGGCCATCCCTTAGCCGATCTCTTCGCGCTATGGAATCGAAAAACGCCTGTCACGGAAGCGCCGGGGGCGCCTGCGGATCAGGCAGCGCGAGCGGATAAAGCGCGGCGCGTTCCCGATCCCTTAAGTTCCCCACCGCGCGGTTCCTGACGCGTCCTGAGATCACCGAGCAGAGCGACCAGATGCGCCACTTCGCTACGTAACCGTTGCGTTTCATGCGACGTCTGACCGACCATATCGGCGTTCTGCTGCGTCAATTCGTCGATGTTGCGCGTGGCTAGATTGACGTCGTTCAGCGCCTGGGCCTGATCGCGGGCCGATGTCGCGATGTCCGACACGATCGTATTGATCGCCGTGATGCGTTCGATGATATCGGTGAGAGCCGAGCCAGTGTTGCTGACAAGATCGACACCGACGTTCACCTGGTCGCTGGACTGGGTGATGAGCGCCTTGATCTCCTTGGCCGCATCGGCGCTGCGCTGGGCCAGCGAGCGAACTTCCTGCGCGACGACAGCAAAGCCCTTGCCGGCGTCGCCAGCTCGGGCCGCCTCGACGCCGGCATTCAATGCCAGAAGGTTGGTCTGGAAGGCGATTTCATCGATAACGCCAATAATCTTGGAGATTTCGCTGGCGGACCGCTCGATCCCGGCCATCGCCTCGATGGCCTTGTCAACAACGGCGCCCGAACTGCGCGCCTGATCCTGAGCATCCTTGACCACAGCGGAGGCGCGCTGGGCATTGGAGGCCGTCTGGCTGACACTCACTGACAGCTGCTGCAGGGCGGTTGAGCTCTCCTGAAGTCCTGCGGCCTGACGGTTTGTCCGATCGGCGAGATTCCCCGATGTGCCCGCGATGTTCTCCGTGCCGTCGAGTATTTCCTCGGATGCCCGACGAATTGCGGCAAAGGATTCGTTCAGCCGTTCGACGGTCTGGTTGTAGTCGACCGCCATCTGGCGGAAATTTTCGGGCAGATCGGTGGTCATCTTCGATTCGAAATCGCCGCGCGCCAGAGCCTCCAGACCCTTGCGAAGGTGATCCATCGCCACCTTCTGGTCCGCCTCGTATCGCTGGCGGTCCTGTTCCAATTGCTGGCGCTGCTGCTCCAGCGCCTCGAGATAGACCGATATGGAGTAGTCCATATCGAGCATGGATGCCTTGACCAGCGCGCCGAGTTTCCGGCTCAGCGCTTCGGCGTGCCTGCGGCCGAAGCGAAACGGCCAGTGCTTGTGCAGAACCCGGTCGATCAGCCCGACCAGCAGCATCGAATAGCCGCCAATGTACCAGCGGGGTTCCAAACCCGTGCGGGCATGCGCCCGACCTATGGATGTGACGCCATCGACATAGGCACGATCGAATCTGCCACTCGCAACCTTACCCCAGTGTCCAACCTGCGCATTCTTCGCCGCCGCCATGTGGCTGCCGTCGCGGAAGAATCGGGCGAGTCGCGGATGCGCGCCTACCTTGGCGTAGAAGGCATCGAGCACCGGGCCGAGCTCTGTATCGAGCGTCGGTCGCAATTCCGTCAGGGTCTCGCAACTCTTCTCGTCCAGATCAAGAAACGCCAGGCGCTCCGATAGCGCTTGATCCTGCAGGTCATTCATCGCTTCAATCTCTCAAGAGTTATGCGGCCGCCATGCCGAGCCCTCAAGATGCTGAACGACCGGTAAATAACATATAAAGAACCCTATGAAATTTATGGCTTGGGGATAATCGGGGCGACAGGTCGCCGGATTGCCATGCCAGCAGCCTCCGTTCTTGTTTTGATCTGTTGTCTGAGCGCGAATCTGATAGGGTGCCGGCATGAACACGCAGCAACTCTTCCTCGACCTTCCGATCCTCAGGATCGGCGATCTCATTCTTACGGCCGGACACCTTCTGCTGGCGGCCGCAATTCTAGTCACTCTGACGATCGCGACTATATTGTTCGTGCTGCGCGGTGCTGCGAGGTCTAGAGCGCTCGCCGCTGAGGAGGCGCTACGCAGGGAAGCGGCGGCGGAGGCGCGGATGGCTGAGCTTCTGAAGATCCAGTCGGAGATGCAGGGACGCATCTCTGCCATGACCGAGGTTTTCAGCAGCCGGCAATCCGAGTTCAACCAGCGCCTTGACGGCATGGCCGGGCGGATCGGCGCGACGATCACAGAACAGACAAAATCGACCCACGAAAATCTGCGCCACCTGCAAGAGCGACTGGCGGTCATCGACGCAGCACAGAACAATATCCAGTCGCTGGCCAAGGACGTCGTCGGCCTTCAGGCGATTCTCTCCAACAAGCAGACCCGCGGCGCCTTCGGGCAGTCGCGCATGGAAACGATTGTCGCGGACGGCCTGCCCATGGGCGCCTATGCTTTCCAGACGACGCTCTCGAACGGATCGCGTCCGGACTGCACCATCCGAATGCCGAACAACTCGCCGCCGCTGGTGGTGGACGCCAAGTTTCCCCTGGAGGCATGGAATGCCATCCGCGATGCGCAATCGTCGGACGAAAAGAAAACGGCCAGCCAGCAATTCCGCCGGGATATCGAGGTTCATATCAGGGACATCTCCGAAAAGTATTTGATCGCCGGGGAGACGCAGGAGATGGCGTTCCTTTTCGTGCCGTCGGAATCGATCTTCGCCGAGATCCACGAGAACTTTGAAGGGGTCGTACAGAAGGCGCACAAGCAACGCGTCGTCATCGTCTCTCCTTCCCTGCTCATGCTGTCGATCCAGGTCATCCAGGCGGTTTTGAAAGACCAGCGGATGCGTGAGCAGGCGCACCTCATACAGGGCGAGGTGATCCACCTGATGGAGGACCTGGCAAGGCTGGACGACCGGACGCGCAAGCTTCAGAGTCATTTCCTGGCCGCCCAGAAGGACGTCGACATGATCCTGACCTCGGCCGACAAGCTCAACAGGCGTGGTGCGAAAATCGAGGCGCTGGAGTTCGAGTCGGCGGGTGGCAAGACCTCTGGTGGTGACGGGGGTGGCGCGCCACCAAGCGTCGAAAGCCGGACCGGAATGCTGAAGCTCAGAGTGGTTGACGACGAGTGATCCTTGTCGAATAACTCCTGCCGACAACTAAAGGCGCGCGCATGATCACTGTTTTCGGCTCCATCAACATGGATCTCATCGCAACCAGCGAAAGATTGCCCCAACCGGGCGAAACGGTTGCCGGCAAGACTTTTTCGACGGCGGCAGGCGGCAAGGGTGCGAACCAGGCGCTGGCTGCCACGCGCGCTGGCGCGAAGGTCAGGATGGCGGGTGCTGTCGGACGAGACGGATTTGCCGATGACGCGCTGGCGCTGCTTGCAGAGGCCGGTACAGACCTGTCCCTAGTAAAGAAGGTGGATAAGCCTACAGGCACGGCACTCATCTTGGTCAGTGCTGATGGCGAGAACATGATCGTCGTCGTTCCGGGTGCCAATGGCGATGTGAATGGCGATGATGCGGAGAAGGCGATCGGGAAGCTTGGTCATGACGATATCCTGATGTTGCAGCTGGAGGTGCCGACGGAGGCCATCGACAAGGCCCTTCGTCTCGCGCGCGACAAGGGTATCAAGACGATCCTCAATATCGCACCGCTGACACCGGACGCGGCGAGGCTGGCACGGCTTGCTGATATCGTCGTCGCCAATGAAACGGAGTTCGAGCGACTGGCTGCACGAAGCGGGATGAGCGCCGAGGAACGCCGACATGAACTTTTGCGCGTCCATCGGGAAACCCGCCAAATCGTGGTGGTGACGCTCGGAGCTGACGGCGTCATCGCGGCGAAGGACGGTGATCTCGTTGCGGTACCCGGCCTTGAGATCGTGCCCGTCGATACCGTGGGGGCGGGCGACACGTTTTGCGGCTATCTCGCCGCTGCCGTCGATCAGGGACTGGAATTCAAGACCGCTCTGCGTCGGGCCGCCGTCGCGGGTTCCCTGGCCTGCCTGAAACCCGGCGCACAGCCGGCCATCCCCACCTCGGACGACGTCGCCGCGCGCCTTTAGATCCCCTTTGCGCCATCGCATGTCGCACTGCAGAAAAACCAGCGAATGCAGCGCTTTTGGATGCCTGCCGTTCAAAGACTTTTAAGGACTGCTGCATAGCCTCGCGGCGGGTTCATCCCTCGCATGTCTTCCGTTCGGCTCCATGAAGGGGCGTTCAACACACCGCATCCGAATTTCCGGAACCGCGGCGCCGTCGCTCGAGGCAAACCGATGCTTTTCAAGAACATGTCAATTGCAACCAAGCTTCTCGTCGTCACCGGGCTCGCGATCGCGCTGGTTCTGGTGTTTTCTAACCTCGTGTTGATTTCCCAAACACGCGATCGTGTCGAGGTCCTGACGATGGACCAGGCTCGGATCGAAGCGAAAGCGATCGCTAATGAAGTCGCGGCCGACGTCGGCGCGATGGCGAGCGCCGCGCGCTCCATGGCCGGTGTCATCGGTCGCGGACACGAAGGGCAGTCCTTCGACCGGAAGGGCGCAGTTAATATCCTCAAGGCCAATGTCGAGCAAAATCCGTTCGCTTTTGGCAGTTGGTTCTGCGAGGCTGAGAAGGCCTTTGATGGCAAGATGGAGGAACTGGCGGGCCAGACCGATCTCGGCACCAACGACAAGGGCGTCTTCACCCCTTACTGGTCGAAGACACAGGCCGGCGGCATTCAGTTCTCGACATTCAACAATGATTATGCTGCCGAGTGGTACAAGCTGGCGGCGGATTCCGGGAAAGGCGCCATCACCGCGCCGTACCTGGCCGAGGGTACGGAAGTTCCAACGACGATGAGCTCGATCGCCTATCCGGTGATGTCCGCCGGCAAGATGATCGGCGTCGCGGGCGTTGACATCTCGCTTCTGTCCCTGTCCAACAAGCTGAAGGCGATCAAGCCGTTCGGCAATGGTCGCGTGCTGCTGGTCGCACAAGGCGGTCAGTGGCTGGTGGCGCCTAATGACGACCTTCTGATGAAGCCCTATGAGGAGGCGGGCGCGTCTGTGCTGACGGCCGCGCTTTCCGGCGGTCAGAGTGAACTTTTGGCCGACTTGGAAGGAGCCGACGGAGCAAGCTTCGACCGGCTTATCTATCCGTTCGCGGTGCCGGGCGTGAACACCACCTGGGCCGTCATCGTCGACGTGCCGAAGAGCGCGATCAGCGGACCGGTCAATGCGCAGACCCAGTTGATGGTCGTCGGCGGATTGATCGTCCTGCTGGCGGTCGTTGCCGCACTCTGGGCTGCCGTGCGGAGTTTCGTGCAGCGGCCACTGCACGGCCTCATTAGTTCGGTCAACACACTCAGCAATGGTCGCTATGAAGAGCCGGTTGCAAGCCAGGATCGCGCTGACGAAATTGGCCTCGTCGCGAAGTCGCTCGAAGGCTTCCGCCACCGGCTTGCCGACGCCCGTGTTCTGGAAGGCGAGACGCTTCGCCAACGGGAGGCCGCCGAAAAGCAGCGGCATCAAACCGAAGCAGAGCGCGAGGCATCCGCCGCGCAGCAGCAACATATCGTCTCCGTGCTCGGCAGCGGCCTCGCGGCTTTGTCCGAAGGACAGCTTACCTATCGGATCACCGAGGAGTTCCCAGCCGAATATGCAAAGCTGCGTTCCGACTTCAATGCGACGGTCGCGAGCCTTGAGGAAACCCTGAAGGCTGTCAGCGTAGCGGTAAACAGCATCAACAGCGGCACCGGGGAGATCAGCCGTGGCGCCAACGATCTCTCGAAGCGGACAGAACAGCAGGCGGCAAGCCTCGAGGAGACGGCGGCGGCGCTCAACGAACTTACCGAGCAGGTCAATTCGAGCGCCGACAATGCCGACACCGCGGCAAAGACCGTCAACCTCGCCTGCCGCGACGCGGAGGCCTCCGGAGAGGTTGTAAGCCGCGCCGTGGCCGCCATGAATGGTATTGCGCAATCATCCCAGGAAATTTCGCGGATCATCAGCGTTATCGACGAGATCGCGTTCCAGACCAACCTCCTGGCGCTGAACGCCGGCGTTGAAGCAGCCCGCGCCGGTGAAGCCGGCAAGGGTTTTGCCGTCGTCGCACAGGAAGTACGTGAGCTCGCCCAGCGCTCCGCTCAGGCGGCGAAGGAAATCAAGACGCTGATCAACACCTCCGGTTCTCAGGTCTCCGAAGGAGTGGAACTCGTCGGCCAGGCCGGCAACACGCTGCAGAAGATCGCCGAACAGGTCATGCAGATCAACGGCCTGGTGCTACAGATTTCGGCATCCGCGAGCGAGCAGGCCGTGGGGCTCAAGGAAATTAATTCGGCGGTCAACCAGATGGATCAGGTGACGCAGCAGAATACGGCGATGGTGGAGGAAACGTCCGCCGCGAGCCAGATGCTGAATGCCGAGGCGGAGAACCTGAAGTCGCTGATCACGCGGTTCCGCGTCAGCGATGCATCCATGACCGCTGGGCTGCAGACAATGGCGACAACACTGCGGTCGGCGGCGGACCGTTCTGTCCCTGTCCGCACGGCCTCCCGCCCGGTCGTACGGCCGGCAGTGGCGAACGCCAAAGTCGCCGAGGACTGGGAAGAGTTCTGAGAAGCTACCAGGTTGACCAAGGACCGAAGGGTCGCCGACAATCGGCGACCCTTCTCTTTTGGTCAGATGCGGGAAAACCGGTCGGTCAACAGAGCGAAGAATCCGTCCGAATCGACATTGCGCATGACACGGGCATTGGCCGGGCGTCCGGATACACGCCACCAGTCGACAACCGTCATGCCCATGGTCAACTCCGACCCGGTCTCGATCTCAACATTGCAGTCACGGCCGGAGAAAAGCTCGGGCTGAAGCAGATAGGCGATAACGGTCGGATCGTGCAGAGGGCCGCCGTCTGAGCCGTATTTTTCCTCGTCGAAACGCTCGAAGAACTCCAGCCATTCCACCATCACCTTCGCCGGACGAGTGCCGATGGCGGCGATGCGGGACACACGCGCCTTGGTCGTCATCAATTGATGCGTGACGTCGAGCGGCATCACGACCAGCGGCACTCCCGAGCGGAAAACGATCTCCGCCGCATGGGGATCGACATAGATGTTGAACTCTGCGGCTGGCGTAATGTTACCGCCCTCGAAATAGCCACCGCCCATCATGACGATCTCCCGGATGCGCGGCGCGACATCAGGCGCGCGCTCAAGAACATTGCCGATATTCGACAGCGGGCCGAGTGTGCAGAGCGTTACCGTTCCAGCCGGCTCCTTGCGCAGGGTCTCGATGATGAAGTCCACCGCGTGCTCGGACTGCACCGCCATGGTCGGTTCAGGCAATTCGGCTCCGTCGAGGCCCGTCTTGCCGTGAACGTGCTCGGCCGTCACCAGATCGCGGCGCATCGGCCTGTCAACACCTTCATATACCTTGACATCGGTCCGGCCGCACAGTTCGCAGACCACCCGGGCGTTGCGGCTCGTCAGCCGGAGCGGCACATTGCCCGCGACGACTGTGATGCCGAGGATTTCCAGTTCGCCCGGGCTCGCGAAGGCGAGCATGATCGCGGCGGCGTCATCCTGTCCTGGATCGGTATCGATGATGATCTTTCTGGGTGACGTCATGGGTGCGTTTCCTGGCTCGCAAAAGTGGCCTGAAAATCACCGGGAGCGACATTTGTCAAGTTTGGCCTACACTTGCAGCAGAGGCGGACGCCGCCCATATAGCGACTGAACGATCAGCCCCTCGCGCGACACCAGAGGCATTCATGGCAGGATCACGAGATCAATCGGCACCGCGGCGGGTCCTCGCCTTTGGTCGTCTGGTGATCGAAGCCCGGCGGGGTGACGGTTACCCTCCCTATGATATAGAGCGCCTGCCGGACGGTGCAGGCGTGCGACTGCGGCTGACGATAGCCGTCGCGGGCTTCGATGCTTCGGAACTCGACATCCAGATCGCCGGCGGCGAGCTCGTCATCCGCGGGCGCCATGAAGATCGAGGAGAAGCCGACTATCTTTTTCGCGGTATAGCCGCGCGACAGTTCCAGCGGACATTCCTGCTTCCTCCAGGTGCGGATGTAGCCTCCGCGCGCCTCTCTAGGGGTCTCCTGGCGATCGAACTGGTCGAGCCCGATCATGTCGAAACGGTGCGAAAAATTAACATTTCCCGGTCAAAATGATCATCAACGGCCTGATGTGCCGTTGCTCCCACACCGTGGAGGATCGGAATGTTATTGAGAGAAGTTACTGCCCGGCTGACGCAATCCGAACTGGCGCATCTCGGCTCAGGCGAAATCGGCTACATCCGGAAAATGCGCTCGGAGGAAGTGGCCCGCTGTTTCCCGGAAGCGCCTGATATCGATCCCAGCCTCGATCTTTGGGCACTGTTCGGAGCGGACGGCACCCCAATCCTGTTGACCGACAACCGGTCCAGCACGTTCTACAAGGCCGCCGAAGACGAGTTGAAGACAGTCAGCCTGCACTGATATCAGCGAGGCTGCGACTGACAGTGTCATTCGGCCTGATCAACCCGTTCGAATGTGAGGTAGGCTGAAGAGCGGCCTTCACGTCTGGCCTTGGCTTCGTATCGCGTGCCAGGCCACCCGGCGAAGGCCGTCAACCAGTCCGAAGACTGCCGCGCCGTCCAGGCGAAACCACCATGATCGCGACAGTGAATCAACACCCAGTTCACGTAGGTGTCGATGTCTGATGCAAAGCAGAACAGACCGCCAGGCTTCAATACCCGGTGGAAGCGGTCGAGGTTGACCTGCGAAACAAAGCGCCGCTTCCAGTGTTTGCGCTTCGGCCATGGGTCGGGGTAGAGAAGATCGATCTGGTCGATACAGCCGTCTGGCAACCAGTCCAGCAATTCGGTGGCATCATCATCGTAAACACGAATATTGGTGAGTCCCTTGTCCTCGACACTCGCCAGAAGCTTGGCCATCGAGTTGACGAACGGCTCGACGCCGATGAAGCCGGTGGCAGGCTCGGACGATGCCCTGTGGACAAGATGTTCGCCACCGCCAAACCCGATTTCGAGCCGAATCCGCTCGACGGGCCGCGGAAACAGGTCCGCCAGGTTTTCAGGCGTCTCCGCAGACAGATCGACTTTCAGCGCAGGCAGGACAGTCTCCATGCGCCCGACCTGCTGCTCGCGCAAAGGCTTGCCTTTGCGGCGACCGAAGAAGGCCTCGGTCGCCCGTGTGCGGCGGACTTCCCCGTCCGAAGAACTGCTCACTGCTTGACCGCGTCCTTGAGGGCTTTCACGAGGTCGAGCTTCTCCCAGGAGAAGGAACCGTCGCGTCCGGCCTTGCGACCAAAATGACCATAGGCCGAGGTCTTGGCATAGATTGGCTTGTTCAGGTCAAGATGGCGTCGGATACCCGTCGGCGACAAGTCCATGACGCTGCGGATCGCCTTTTCGACCTGTTCCTCGGTGACCTTGCCGGTTCCATGAAGATCGACGTAGATCGCCAGCGGCTGGGCAATGCCGATCGCGTAGGCGATCTGGATCGTGCAGCGGTCGGACAGACCGGCCGCGACAACGTTCTTGGCAAGATAACGGGCGGCATAGGCGGCAGAACGGTCAACCTTCGTGGTGTCCTTGCCGGAGAAGGCGCCACCGCCGTGGGGCGCAGCTCCGCCATAGGTGTCGACGATAATCTTGCGTCCGGTCAGGCCAGCATCGCCATCAGGACCGCCAATGACGAACTTGCCGGTCGGGTTGATGTACCACTTGCAGTCGGCCGCGATCTTCAGGTCACCGAGAGCCTCGCGAATGTAGGGCTCGACAACCGTCCGCACCTTCTTGGAATCCCAGTTTTCCTCGAGGTGCTGGGTCGAGAGAACGATGGAGGTTACCTCAGACGGTTTGCCGTCGACATACTTCACTGTGACCTGGCTCTTTGCGTCCGGGCCGAGCTTCGCAGCGTCGCCCTCCCCCTTCTTGCGGGCAGCGGAAAGTAACTGCAGGATCTTGTGCGCGTAGTAGATGGGCGCAGGCATGAGATCCGGCGTCTCCCGGCAGGCATAGCCGAACATGATGCCTTGGTCGCCGGCGCCTTCGCTGTTGTCGTGATCAGCCGCCTTGTCGACGCCCTGAGCGATATGGGCAGACTGAAAATGCAGCAACACGTCGATCTTCGCCGTCTTCCAATGGAAACCGGACTGCTCGTAACCAATATCGCGGATAGCCTTGCGGGCGGCAGACTTGAACTTCGACGGGTTGATGACATCCGCTCCGTTCTTGTCCTTCTTCATCAGGCTCGGGGGAAGTCGCACCTCACCCGCTATGACAACCTTATTCGTCGTCGCCAGGGTTTCGCACGCCACGCGGACGGTCCAAGGATCGACACCGGTCTTGGCCGCTTCCCGATAGACCAGATCAACAATCTCGTCGGAAATGCGATCGCATACCTTGTCGGGATGCCCTTCCGAAACGGATTCGCTGGTGAAAAGATAGTTCGCGCGCATGCGGGATTCCCCTCAAAGAACAAGCCATGATCTTGTTAGTCATTTCAATGCCGAAAAACAAGCGCACAACGACATAAATATGTCTTTATATCCTTTCTTCATCGTTGATTTCAGGCATAAAAAAAGCGGCCGGTAAGGCCGCTTCTCAAGAAATCCGCGCGCGGGTCTATTCAGCGTCCGCCTCGGCGGCCAGCGTCTTGACCAGTTCGACCAGCCGACGCCGCACCTTGGGATCGGTGATCTTCACAAAAGCCCTGTTAAGCTGCAAACCCTCCGAGGAGGACAGGAAGTCGACCACGTAGTTCGAGCTCGAGGCTTCCGCCATGCCAGCGCCAGACGCCTGATCACCAGGCGCATCCTCGAAGAAGAACGATACCGGCACATTGAGAATGCTGGAGATATTCTGAAGTCGGCTGGCACCAACGCGGTTCGTGCCCTTCTCGTATTTCTGGATCTGCTGGAAGGTAATGCCCAGGCTTTCACCCAGCTTTTCCTGACTCATGCCGAGCATGGTGCGCCGCAGCCGAATCCTGCTCCCGACATGAATGTCGATCGGGTTCGGCTTCTTCTTATTTTCGATCATGATTTGATCCTGACAAATGGTTTGCATCCGATACCAAAACCCGCGTTGCTTGCAGGTGAGTCAGAACGAGGCGCAGCGAAAGCGTCAAGAACTCGAAGCATAGTGGCAGATTTCCGGCGGCATCCACTATGCAATTTTAGGGGTTTTTGGTCAATTCTTCCGGGAAATAAAACTAAGGCGGGAAACCACGGCGACCAACAACAAAAAAGAAATTATCAACCAGAAGTTACGTTGACGCCCACTAAAGTTCTGAACGGAAACGTTAAGTAAACTTATCGTTGTATCGATAGCACCTTTGGCATGGCGCTTCAAACCAGAAATAATCCGGCCGCGAGCATCGACCGCAGCTGAGATACCATCGTTGGCCGCGCGAATCAGCGGCAGGCCAGTTTCCACGGCCCGGACGCGGGCCTGCTGAAAATGCTGGTAAGGACCGGGCGTCGCACCGAACCAGGCATCGTTGGTTACGTTGAGGATTGCGCCTGCGTCGTCGGAAACGTCAGCCATCTCCTGCGGAAAAATGACTTCGTAGCAGATCAGAGGGTAGAGCCTTCCACCCGCCGGCAGATCGAGAAGGCTGCGCTGGACGCCCGCCGAAAAGCCGCCCGGCAGGCTGATAAGGTTGTCGACGCCCATCCCCCGCAGCACGCCCTCAAAGGGAACATACTCGCCGAACGGCGTCAGGTGAGTCTTGTCTGAGGCGCCGATGATCTGGCCCTTGTCATCGACGATGTAGATCGAATTATAGTAACGCGGCGGCAGCCCCGCTCCGCGATCCTCGGCCCGTACCGCACCCGCCAGCAATGTCTGCCCATCATCGAGCGCATCGGCGATGCGGGTCAACGCATCAGGATTTTCCGTCAGGATGAAAGGCACAGACGTCTCCGGCCAGACGATCACGTTCGGCTTTGCGCCCCCCTCCGGCGGCGGCGCGGACGTCAGCCGCAGCAGATCAGAAAATATCTCCTCGCGGTCGGCATTTTCCATCTTCCGGGCCTGATCGACGGCGGGCTGCACCAGGCGGACCGTCAATGTCTCGTCCGTCTGCTGGTCTGGTCGGGCAAGCACCCATATGCCATAACCGAAATGCGCGAGGGCGAGAGTGAGCGCCACCGTCAAGCCGATCCGCCTACCTTTGCCCGTCCCCACCAGCGCGGGAGCCGCAAACACAAAGACCGCGAGAGCGGAGACTCCGTAGACGCCAATCAGCTGCGCCGACTGCATCATCAAGGGCACAGGCATCGCGCCATAACCGATAGCATTCCATGGAAAGCCGGTGGCAACGAAGCCACGAAGCCATTCGGCCGTACCGAACGCTGCGGCGAGCGCCGCGATCCGCCCTACACCGTCCGACCACAGGATTTTAGCCGCGAGCGTGGCAAGTCCGTAGAAAATGGCGAGCACCGCCGGCAGACCCAGGACTGCCAAGGGCAGAGCCCACGCAAATTCGTCGGCTTCGACAAGAAGAGCTCCGCCCAGCCACCAGAGCCCAGCAACGAAATAGCCGAAGCCAAAACTCCAGCCGATGAGAAAGGCGGTTCGGTAGCCTTGTGAAAATCCTTTGTCGGGATTTCCGGTCGCACCGTCGAGAAGCCAGACCAGGACCGGAAAGGAAACGAACAAAATCGCGACGAAACTGATCGGAGGAAGCGCCAGGGCGGCGAGCGCACCCACCAGGATAGCGAGGAGCACCCTCCGAAAACCCCACGTCAGCATGATCCTGCTTGCCAGCCGGTCCATGCGGCACCCCTTCCGTCCAACGAATCACCGGCGGCAGTCTTTCAAAAAAACGTCAGCCTGTCTCCCGCCGGGCATTCGGCTCGGCGGTTCAGGTGCTGGCGTTGGCCGCCGGCATGGACTGTTCCACCTTGTCTTCCGGCGCAGCGTCCTCGCGTCCCGCCGCTGGCTGGTTCTCACTCTCACCTTTCGACAGGCGCCGGCGTACGGCGAGGCGCTTGCGGATGATACGAATGCGCTTGATTCGGCGGGGGTCTGCTTCAAGGATATGGAACTCGAATCCGGGCGTTGCCTGTACTACCTCGCCCCGGACCGGAATTCGTCCAAGCGTGGCGAAGATCAATCCGCCGAGAGTGTCGATGTCATCGAGTTTATCGCGGATATCGAAATCCGGACCGATCGCGTCGGCGATCTCCTCGAGTTCGATGCGGGCGTCGGCAACAAAGACATCTTCCGATATCCGCGTGAACATCGCCTCTTCGTCGTCATGCTCGTCATCGATATCGCCGACCACCATTTCCACGATGTCCTCGTGGGAAACGAGGCCGTCGGTGCCGCCATATTCGTCGATGACGAGGGCGATCTGTGTCCTGGCAGCCTGCATGCGCTGCAAGAGGTCGGATGCGTGCATCGACGGCGGAACGAAGAGGATCGGCCGAATGATCCCGGCTTCCGACACGGGCTTGAGGAGGTCGACACGCCCAAGGTCAAAGGTCGCGCGAGGCGCACGTGCCGGCTTTTCCGCCTTCGCGGCAGCATCCGCGGGTCGAGAGGCCGGACGTCGCTTGTTGCGCGCCTGTTTTGTCACGTAAGCGAGCAGATCGCGCAGATGGACCATGCCGCGGGGATCATCCAGCGTGTCGGAATAGACCGGCATGCGCGAGCGCCCGGTTTCCTCAAACGCGGTCATCAGATCGCCGATCGTCATGCTTTGATCGACCGCATCGATATCCGCCCGGGGGACCATCACGTCCTCAACCCTGACTTCCCGGAAACGCAGGATGTTGTTCAACATCGCTCGTTCTTCCGGAGAAAAGACGTCGCCAATGCCGGGGTCCGCCAACAAAGCGTCGGTCAAGTTCTCGCGGAGAGAAGAGGCCTGCTGCGGCCGGAGGAGCCGGGCGGCTCGGGTCCAGAATGAGGTGATGGCACGCGCGGCGGGTTCCGGCCTGCCGGTACTACTACTGGAACCGTCGTCGGAAGAAGTGTCGCCGGTCTCGCTAGCCTTGGAGGCCGTTTTCGTCGAATAGTCGTTCATCGTTCCAAACTGTCAGACAGGGTCCTGCCCTGCATAGGGATCAGATAGGCCAAGTTGGGCCAAAATGCGAGTCTCCAGTCCTTCCATGACCGAAGCCTCTTCGTCGTTCATGTGATCGTAGCCGAAAAGATGCAGGAATCCATGGACGAGAAGATGCGAGAGATGCTCATCGAAGGTTTTTTCGAGTTCCGCTGCTTCCCGCTCCAAGGTTTCCCGCGCCATCACGATGTCACCTAGCATCGGGCCCGGCATCTTGCCGGGTTGAAGCGGGAAGGCAGGAAAGGAGAGCACGTTGGTCGGCTTGTCCTGGCCACGCCACTCGCTGTTGATTTCACGGATCGACGCGTCGTCGGTGAACACGAGCGAGAGTTCCGGCGGCTGTTTCGGCAGGGGCTGCCTCTCGCTCTCGACAAGATAGCGAAGGGCGGTGGCCAACACGCGCTCGCCTAGCGCACGCAACGACGCCTCCTCCGGCCAACCGTCGTCCTCGACGGCAATCTGCAAGTCCAGTTCGGTCATTCCAATAGCCGGCCGGTGCTCAACGGTCGATCTGCTCTCTTTCGTCCTGGATGACATACTGGGCGTCATAGGCCCTGACGATGCGACCGACAAGCGGATGGCGCACGACGTCCACGTCCTTGAAACGCGTGATCGAGATACCGTCGACGCCGTCAAGAATCTGCAGCGCCTCGACCAGACCCGACTTGACCCCACGCGGAAGATCAACCTGACTCGGGTCGCCGGTGATGATCATCCGGCCATTCTCGCCAAGGCGCGTCAGAAACATCTTCATCTGCATCGACGTCGTGTTCTGCGCCTCGTCGAGTATGATCGCCGCGTTTGCGAGGGTCCGGCCGCGCATGAACGCAAGTGGTGCAATTTCTATGACGCCCGCCGTGATGGCGCGTTCGACCTTGTCGCCAGGCATCATGTCGTAGAGCGCGTCATAGAGCGGTCGTAGATAGGGATCGACCTTTTCCTTCATATCGCCGGGCAGAAAGCCGAGACGCTCTCCGGCCTCGACGGCGGGCCGAGAGAGTATGATCCGGTCGACCGCCCCGCGCTCCAGCAACTGGGCTGCGTGGGCGACTGCCAGGTAGGTTTTGCCTGTGCCGGCGGGACCGACGCCGAACACGAGTTCGGATCGTTCCATCGCACGCATATACGCGTCCTGTGTCGGCGTGCGAGCGGCGATCGTCTTCTTGCGCGTCGTGATCTGCGCCATGGATAGTTTTGCCTTGCGTTCCATCGTCGGCAGGCTCAACTGGTCATCGGCGGCCACGGCCATGCGAAGAGCGCCCTCAACGTCCGAAGGCTCCACAGTGCCACCCTTCTGCAATCTGTCGTAAAGAAAATCCAGAGCACGGCGCGCCTGGTTGGTGGCGACGAGGTCGCCGGAGATAGATACGGAGTTGCCACGCGGGCGAGCGCTGATGTTCAGGCGCTCTTCAATGAGCTTCAAATTCTGGTCGAACTGCCCGAAAAGCTCACTAGCAAACCGATTGTTCTCGAACGTCAAGATGAAGTGATTGGCGTCGGTCGCTGCGGTACGTGGGTTACGCGAGGATGAAAGTGCCAATTCCTGTGCGTTCAATCGGGTCTGGCTCCACAGTCAGAGTATCTCGGAACCCACTCTAGCTTCATGCCACCTCGGCAAACAAGCTGTTTGGTCCGGTTGCGGTGATTCGTACGTTTATAATGTCACCGATTTGCGATGTTTTTGCATCAACATTCACAGACTGAAGCCACGGCGACCGACCGATCAACTGCCCCGGGTTTCGGCCCGGCTTTTCGAGCAGGAGATCAATCGTTTTGCCCACACAACTCGCAGCAAAGCGGTTTTGTTGCATGAGCAGCAATTCCTGCAACCGCGCGAGACGTTCAGACTTTACCTCTTCATCAACATGATCCGGCAAATCCGCGCCTGGCGTTCCAGGGCGGGAGGAGTATTTGAACGAATAGGCCTGCGCGTAGCCTACACGCCGAACGAGTTCCAGAGTGGCCTCGAAATCCGCTTCTGTCTCTCCCGGAAAACCCACGATGAAGTCACCAGAGAGGGCGATATCGGGGCGTGCGGCGCGAATGCGATCGATCAGAGCGATATATTCGTGCGCATTATGGCGACGGTTCATTGCCTTCAGAACCCGGTCGGAACCCGACTGCACCGGAAGATGCAGATAAGGCATCAGCATGCGCAGATCGCGGTGCGCCTCAATGAGACGATCATCCATGTCGCGGGGGTGGCTGGTGGTGTAGCGAAGGCGGGCGATACCCGGGATTTCCGCCAGACGGTAGAGGAGATCACCGAGACCCCAGCGTTCGCCTTTAGGACCGGCGCTGGTCCAGGCATTGACATTCTGGCCGAGCAGCGTGAGTTCCCGCACGCCCTCACCGGCCAAGCGCTCCGCCTCGGCCACGATCTGTGCAACGGGCCGGGAAACTTCTGAGCCACGTGTGTAGGGAACAACACAGAATGTGCAGAACTTGTCGCAGCCCTCCTGCACCGTCAGGAACGCGGTAACGGCGCGGGCCTTTCCTCTCGGTGCGGAAATGCTCGGCAGATGCTCGAACTTGTCTTCAACCGCATAGTCGGTGTCGACGACACGCTCCCCCTTGCGGGCACGCTTCAACGCGTCAGGAAGGCGGTGATATGTCTGCGGGCCTATCACCACATCGACAGATGGCTCGCGACGCGAAATTTCCTCGCCTTCAGCCTGCGCAACGCAGCCGGCGACGCCAATCATGAACTCGCGACCCTCGCTGGTCCGCTGACGTTTCATCTGCCGCAGGCGGCCCAAGGCGGAATAGACCTTTTCCGAGGCTTTTTCGCGGATGTGACAGGTATTCAGGAGAACCAGGTCGGCTTCGTCCATAACGTCCGTCGGCACGTAGCCGTCCGCGGCCAGCGCATCGCTCATGCGGCTGGAATCATAGACGTTCATCTGGCAGCCATAAGTCTTGATGAAGACTTTGCGGCCCGGCGAAGGTTCACCACTGGTCACAGCCGCGAGTGGCGACATTTCTGCAATTTCCTCGGTCATGGCGGCTATCTAGTGCTTTTCTGCGCGGGATAAAACAGAAAATTTCCGAGGTTCAACCGCCTCGCGTCGAGCGCCCTCGCAGATGGTCAACCAACATCGACCGGATGGCAGCCTCGACCCGCGCGCTGAGGAGCTTCCTGTTTTCACCCACCCTAAACTCTATCACCTCGCCGAAACTGACGTCGACATCGATCGCACCCGCCTTCAGGATGCCAATCAGGTGCGGCAATAAGCCGATATCGCCGGGCCATGCGGCAATCGGACGGTGGTAGCGCCCCATCGGCATGCCGTACACGCCCGTATAGGCGATCGCTACAGGCTGGACATGAACGACGCCATCGGGCGCAAGCGGCAAGGCGGCGCTAGCAGCGCCGAACAGGGACGACTTTACGCCCAGTAGCCTGTTGCCGTCGGAAGTCGTGCCTTCGGGGAAGAGCACGACGATTTCGCCATCGGCCATTCGCGTCGCAATCTCGTTGACCTGCTCTCCGGTCCGACTCTTCTCCTCGCGGACCACGAAAATGCTCTTCTGGAGCTTGGCGAAGAGACCGAACACCGGCCAGGACGCCACTTCGGTCTTGGCGATAAACGCCACGTCGGCGAGCGCTCCGAGGATGAGGATGTCCTTCCAGGAGGCATGATTGGCGGCAATCATCAAGGGGCGACGGCTCTCCAGTCCTCCGTGAACGTGCAGGCGTATGCCGAGAAGCCTGCAGGCCATCCTGTGCCAATAACCGGGAAGCCAACGCCTGTAAGGGAAATCGAAGTAGAGCCCCAATGCCTGTATCGGAAGCATCACCAGCGTCATCAACGCGATGAGGGACAACACGATGCCGATGCGCACGCCGTCGATCACCGTCTGTGTTCCCTTCCGCCGGTCATGTCGAACGCCTCAGCCTTCGTCCTTTTTCAGCGGTATGCCATACAGTTCCAGGCGGTGGTCAACGAGTTTGAAGCCGTGCTCGCGAGCAATCTTTTCCTGCAACGCCTCGATCTCGGGAGAATGAAACTCAATGACTTCACCGGTTTTCAGGTCGATGAGATGGTCATGATGCTCTTCTGGGACAGTTTCGTAGCGGGACCGGCCATCGCGGAAGTCGTGACGGGCGATGATCCCGGCGTCTTCGAACAGCTTCACCGTTCTGTAAACGGTTGAAATCGAGATTCGCGAGTCGACGAGAACGGAACGGCGGTACAATTCCTCAACGTCGGGATGATCGTCGGAACGCTCGAGAATACGCGCGATCACGCGTCGCTGCTCCGTCATTCGCATGCCGCGTTCGACACAAAGATCCTCGAGGGTTTTCGAAACTTCGTTCATCACATCCGACATGCAAGGCCCGTCCACCAAAAGGTGGTTAGCCAAGATCGCGCTTCATGACAAGCGCCGCGGATCTTCGACCTTCGGCGTCCGTGTAATAGGAGTCGCGCTTACCGGCGATTTCGAAACCAAGTTTCCGATACAGTCCAAGGGCGGGACCATTGCCGTCATCAACCTCCAGGAACATCGAGAGACCACCCCGCGCCTGAGCTTCCCGCATCGCGGCAAGCATCAGTCGCCATCCGAGACCGGCCCTGGGAAGCTTTTCCTGCACTGCAATCGTCAGTATCTCGGCCTCCCCCGCCACCTCGCGAGCCAGGACAAAACCGGCCAATGACGGCTTGAACAAGAGCGCGTTGGTCTGGCGGGCAACGAACCCGTACGTGTTCTGCTGCAGAAGCAAGTTAACGAACTCGCCGTCATTCCATCCGCGAGCGAAACGCTGCCCGTGCAGTTCCGACATTTCGCGGCAGTCGTCGGCCGACATCGTCACAATCTCGAACTCGGGCTTCCGTGAAAACACGTTTTCCAGCATTCCCGCTCATACCCTCGCTACGGCAAATCCTTCCTGCGGCTTCGCATCCGGTCCCCGCAGGTAAAGTGGTCTCGGCTTCCCCGGCTTTACGGCGATAGCCAGTTGTGCAACCCGGGCAATGGGAAAATGGTCCGCGGACGTCGCGACCTCATTGCCGGCAAGGAGGCTTGCGGCCGAACCAACAACCTCCGCCGCGCCCGACGCGGCAATCTCTCTGGCGCCATCCACCGACAGGACAGACGCGTCCTGGAGCGGGCGACCGGTCGCAGAGAAGAGCTGCAGATAGACTTCGCTCCGACGAGCATCGATCGAAACAAGGATCGGCCTGCCATCGTCATCGCCTTCGCGCCGTCGGCGGTCGATCGCTTCTGCGGCAAGCACTTCCAACGTAGAAATCCCGACAGACTCCACGCCAAGCGACAAAGCGAAACCTCGTGCCGCCGCCACGCCAACACGTATGCCGGTGAAGGATCCCGGTCCTACCGTGACCGCGATCCGCCCGACGTCGGAGATATCCACGCCAGCCTGGTCCAATGCCAGATCAACGATGGCCATCAACCGCTCGGCATGGCCACGCCCGATGTTCTCTGTCACCTCGCCCAATATTTTCATGGTTGCGGTATCGTAGAGCGCTGCCGCGCAATCGGTTCCAGCCGTGTCGAGCGCGAGGACGATCATCGAGCGGAAATGCCAGACATCAGACGGCCTCGACTTCCTGCACTTCGGGCACGAAGTGGCGCAAGAGGTTCTGAACACCGTGCTTCAACGTCGCCGTCGAGGACGGGCAACCGGCGCAGGCGCCTTTCATGTTCAGAAAGACCTTGCCGTCCTTGAAGCCGCGGAAGGTTATATCGCCTCCATCCTGCGCAACGGCGGGACGGACCCGCGTCTCGAGAAGTTCCTTGATCGTGGCAACGATGGTCTCATCGCCGGCGTCGAAAAACTCACCATCTAAGTCGGAGTCGCCGCGACTGCTTGCTCCCATGACCGGCTGGCCGCTCATGAAATGCTCCATGATGGCACCGAGTATCGCTGGTTTCAGATGATGCCATTCCGGGCCGTCCTTGGTGACCGTCACGAAGTCATAGCCAAAGAACACGCCGGCAACGCCCGGGATGGAGAAGATCCGGCTCGCCAATGGAGAGTTCTGAGCCGCGTCAGCGCCCAGGAATTCTGCCGTCCCGCTCTCCAAGACGACCTTCCCAGGCAGGAATTTCAGCGTAGCGGGATTCGGCGTCGTTTCAGTCTGGATGAACATGGGTATCTCCCGGGCTCGCGGCCAAATTTAGAATTCTTCAAAAATAAGACCGAATATCGGCGTCTTCAAGTCAAAAGCGGAAGATAACCCAGCGATCAGCAGAGCGCGTCGATTTCCTCGTTGCTCAGTGTATCCGGCAGCACGGTGACCGGTATGGGAAAGGCTCCCGGACGGCCGGCAATCATCGATACGAGAGGGCCCGGCCCTTCCTTGGCTGATCCGGCCGCCAGGACCAGGATCGCGATATCCCGGTCTTCCTCGATAACTGCGTTTATCTGCTGCGCCGAACTGCCTTCGCGGATGACGATCTCCGGTTCCACCCCAATCGATTCGCGAATCGTCTGTGCAGCTTTTGCCATCGCCGCTTCCGCTTCCTCACGGGCTTCGGCGCGCATGATCTCCTCAACACCCAGCCATTGCTGGAAGTCGCCTTCGGGAATGATGTACAGCATCACCAGGCCGCCGTTCGAATTCTTGGCGCGGCGGCCCGCATAATGGACCGCCTTGTAGCATTCCGGCGTCCCGTCGATGATCGCCATGAACTTGCGCCTGTGGCCTTCAAGTCGTGACAGCCGTTTCGAAACCATTCGGAAATCCAGCCTCCGGACCGGTCACAACCGCGCGCGTCACGACGGGCTCCGGTTTGCCCGCCGCGCGACACACTCGACCTTACTGCACGAAACCGATGATGTCGCGGACTTCCTTCATGGTTTTTTCCGCGCGGGCGCGGGCCCTTGCGCCACCGTCACGAAGCACCGTGTCGATGTAGCCGGGATCCCCCATCAGCCGGCGCATCTCCCCGTTCACAGGAGCCAGGGTCTCGACCGCAAGATCAACGAGGGCCGGCTTGAAAACGGAAAACTGCTGTCCGCCGAAGTCCTTCAGCACGTCAGCCTTCGACTTGTCTGAAAGGGCGGCGAAGATGCCAACCAGGTTGTCCGCCTCCGGCCTACCCTTCAATCCTTCCGTCTCGCTCGGAAGCGCATCCGGATCGGTCTTGGCCTTCTTGATCTTCTTCGAGATCGTCTCGGCATCATCCATCAGGTTGATGCGCGAAAGATCAGAGGCATCGGACTTCGACATCTTTTTCGTGCCATCGCGCAGGCTCATGACGCGCGGCGCCGGACCATCGATGAGCGGCTCCACCATCGGGAAATAGGCATGGACCGGTTGGTCGCCGACCTTGATATCGATTCCCGCCCCGGTCTCGCGGATCTGACTTGCGAAATCGAGGTTGAACTTCATCGCGATATCGCGGGTCAGCTCCAGATGCTGCTTCTGGTCGTCGCCAACGGGGACGTGCGTGGCCCGGTACACAAGAATGTCGGCGGCCATGAGGCTCGGGTAAGCGAGCAGTCCCAAGGAAACCTGCTCGGCGTTCTTGCCACCGGCCTTGTCCTTGAACTGGGTCATGCGCTCCATCCAGCCGATCCGCGCCACGCAGTTGAAGATCCAGGCCAGTTCCGCGTGTTGCGGCACCGCCGACTGGTTGAACACGATGTGCGCTTTCGGGTCGATGCCCGATGCAAGGAAGGCAGCCGTGATCGAGCGTATCTGGTTCGGCATGTCCTCGTGCACAAGCTGCGCCGTCAGCGCGTGCAAATCGACGACGCAATATATGCAATCGTTTTTTGCCTGCAGTGCGACAAACTTCTTGATGGCGCCGAGGTAGTTGCCGAGGTGAAGATTACCGGTCGGCTGAACGCCGGAGAAAACCAGCGGCTTGAATTCACTCATGTACGTCCCCAACAGGCGGGTGGAAGGCCTGATCTAGCGATTGATTTCCGCCAGCGCTTATGCACCCCGCCTTCTGCACAATCAAGTGCCGACACAACACTGCTTCAGACCGGTTCTAGAAGATCCCAGCGATTGCCATGGAGGTCTTCAAAGACGACGACGGTCCCGTAAACTTCGTGGCGCGGCTCTTCGACAAACCGTACGCCATTTGCAAGCAAGGCCTTGTAATCGCGGGCGAAGTCATCGGTTCGCAGGAAAAAGCCAACCCGGCCGCCGGCCTGTTTTCCGACCGCCGCCCGTTGGTCCTCACCATCGGCTTTCGCCAGCAAAAGGGCCGCACCGGACGTGCCCGGCGGCCGAACCACCAGCCAGCGCCTGATGGCATCCATCTGGGTGTCCTCGACACAATCGAAGCCAAGCGCATCACAGTAAAAGGTCTTCGCCTTGTCGCAGTCGTCTACCACGAGCGTGACGAGAAAAAGTTCCTGCGAGGCCATTGGTCACTCCTTGTGCTGCGCAAGTATCCTTAACGGACATTAACCAATACGGCGCGAAATTCTCGAATTAGAGCAAATTCCTCCTTATTCAGGTCACTTTTCGGAAGGAAATACCCGCCTCCGATCGCAACCTCGCTATCAAGCGATAATTTTCTTTTTTCACAGGAGCCTCGGCATGATGTATCGCGTCGCCATTGCCTGTCTCTTGGCCATTGCCATGACAAGCCCAAACGCCACCGCCAAGGATGAAAAACGCAAGGCTACCTTCTTCATGAAGCACAGCTACTCTGCCGCCTACACCGTCCAGAGAGCGAGCGTGCAGGTCGGATGTTTTCCGGAAAAGCTTCAACGTATCCTCGCTCACATCGCCAGCGAGACCGGCCGGAAACCGATCGTCACATCCGGTCATCGACCCCGGTCCGGGAAGTCGCAACACAGCCGCTGTTACGCCGCCGACATCCGCGTGCCCGGCGTTTCTGAACGAAAGATCGTTGCCGCGGCTAAGCATGCTCCCGGCATTGGCGGCGTGGGTCGGTACTGCAACGGCATCGTCCATGTCGATATCGGACCGCGCCGCAACTGGACCTATTGCTGACGGCCCCTGCGCTGCAGGTTTCGGCGAATCATTCCGAGGCTGGCACCGCCAATGGCGAATGCTGTTACAAAGTACACGACCATCGCGATACCGATCAAAGCGCCGAGCGCAGCAACCTGCTCCAGGAGACCCGATGAAGGGCTGAGCCACGCGCTCCAGCGATCCGAAAAGTAGATCAACACCATCGCCATGACAGCGGATGCAACAACCAGCCTTGCGGCGCGCCAGACAAGCGGCCACTCCCACATCAGGTCGCCGCGGCGCAGAAGCGTCACGAACAACAGAACCGCGTTGATCCAGCCGGCGGCCGCCTCCGCAGTGGCGATACCGCGTTCGGCGATAAGGGGAAATAGGGATATCGCAAGCGTGGAATTCACCGCGACGGATATGCCGGTGAAACGCATCGGCGTTTTCGTGTCTTCACGCGCGTAAAAGCCTGGCTGCAGAGCCTTGATGAGGACGAAGCCGGGCAGGCCTATCCCGTAGATCGCCAGGATAGATGCGACCACGGCGGTGTTCTGTTCGGAAAAGGCGCCCCGTTCATAGAGCACCCGAATAATCTCGTCGGACAACACCCACAAAGCGGCGGCTGCGGGGAGGGTCAGGAAAAGGACGAACTCTATCGAGCGATTCTGGATATTGGCCGCCTCGACCTGATGGCCACCTTTGAGGGCGCGGGAGAGTTCCGGCAACAGCACGACCCCCACCGCAACGCCGACAACACCGAGGGGAAGTTGGTAGATGCGGTCCGCATACTGGAGAGCGGCGATCGCGCCCTCCTTGCCGGAGGCAATCGCTTGTCCGATGATCTGGTTGATCTGGGTGATCCCGCCCGTCAGCGCGGCCGGTACTGCCAGAACAAGCAGGCGCTTGACGTTCGGCGTGATCCTGGGCCAGCGAAAACCAATGCTCATTCCGGCGTGGCGGACGCCGATATAGACTACAGCGAGTTGCAGAAGCCCAGCCGCCAAGACCGACCAGGAGAGATACCACGCGGTGGTGGCGGGTTCGGCTCCGGTATGTAGCGCATACAGAAGCGCTCCGATCATGATGACGTTCAGGAAGACCGGGGCGATGGCGGCTGCGAAAAAGTGGTGCAGCGAATTCAGCATGCCGCTCATCATCGCCGTCAGAGACATGCACATGAGGTAGGGGAACATCACGGCCGCCAACCGGACCGTCAGGGAAAACTTCTCAGCGTCGTCAGCAAAGCCAGGCGCGATGATCCAGCGCACCAGAAGCGGCATGGAGAGTTCCATGACGATCGTAATCACCAGCAGTACGGAGAAGAGAACGCCGAAGACTTCCTCGGAGAAGCGCTTGGCACCGGCCACGCCATTCGCCTCGATTTCCTTGGAGAAAAGCGGCACGAAGGCAGCATTGAACGCGCCCTCGGCGAAGAGACGGCGAAACAGGTTCGGAAACCGGAACGCGGCGTAGAAGACGTCTGCCATGGGTCCCGTGCCCAGAGCGGCCGCCATCAGCGTTTCGCGGGCGAAGCCAAAGATACGGCTGCCCAGGGTCGCGCCGCCGACCGTCGCAAATTTTCGGACAAGGCTCATTTCAGGCTCTCAGCTTTTTCTGGATCAACGTCCCACGCTGCGGCGCCGGCGCGATGATGCCGGAGGGCATCTTGTCGCGCAGTTCGTCGGACTGCTCGGCCATCACCGCCTTGAGTCGCCCGGTGACGGTGGCGATGCGGTTGTCGTTTGTGACCTTCTGACCGATCAGGTCGGTTACGTAGAAGGTGTCGATGACCTTCTCACCGAACGTGGTGATGCGCGCCGAATGGATGTCGAGCGAGAGATCGGAGAGAACAGCTGTCACCTCAGCCAGCAGACCGATGCGATCGAGGCACTCGATCTCGATCACGGTGAACTTGTTCGAGAGGCCGTTGGAGATCGTGACGTGGGGCTGGACGGGGAATGTCTTGTTCTTCCTTTTCCCCTTGCTGCGCGTGGCAATCACCTCAGGTAGGCGCTTGCGGCCCGAAAGAACGTCTTCGATCATGCGGCAGATCGTGCCGGCCCGACGCATCTCGTCCTCATCGATCGGGAACTCGCGATTGACCAGGATCGTATCGAGCGCGCGCCCATCCGATGTCGTGAAAATCTGCGCATCGGCGATATTGGCACCGGCTGCGGCACAGGCACCGGCGATGATGGAGAGAAGCCGGGGGTGGTCGGGAGACAGAACAGTTATCTCGGTGATGGCGTGGAACGAATGCGTCCGCACCATCGTCGCCAGAGCGTGGCCGGACTTGTCGGCCTGCCGGATGAAATTTGCGTGGCGGACTTGATCCTCAAGAGCGACGGCGAGCAGATACGGCTCGTAGTGAAGCTTGATATACGTCTCGCGTTCGCGCGTGCTCCAGTCTGCCAGAGCCTCTGAGAGCATGTCTCCGGCATGTTTGGCGCGTTCCTTGCGCGAAACCTCGGAGAAACCGCCGGAGATGAGCAATTCCGTCTCGTAGTAGAGCGTGCGGAGCAATTGCCCCTTCCAGCCGTTCCAGACACCGGGACCGACCGCGCGGATGTCGCAGACCGTCAGCACCAGCAGCATCTTGAGGCGATCAAGCGACTGGACCTTCTCGGCGAAGTCGGTGATCGTCTTGCGATCATGCAGGTCGCGGGTCTGAGCCACCATGGACATCAGGAGATGCTGCTCGATGAGCCACGCCACGAGTTCCGTCTGCTTCGGCGAAAGGCCGAGTCGCGGGCAGAGCTTACGCGCAACCTTGGCCCCGGCGATCGAATGGTCCTCCTGGCGACCCTTGGCAACGTCGTGAAGCAGGACGGCGGCATACAGCGCCTGCCGATCCTCGATGCTTGGCAAGAGCTTCGCCGATAACGGATGGATATCGCCGGATTGCCCCTTTTCAATCTCAGACAGCACGCCAACCGTCCGAATGAGGTGTTCGTCGACGGTGTAGTGATGATACATGTTAAACTGCATCATCGACACTACCTTGCCGAAATCCGGCAGGAAGCGACCAAGGACACCCGCCTCGTTCATGCGCCGCAGGATCAGCGCCGGGTCGCGACGGGATGTCAGGATCGCCATGAAGAGGCGGTTGGCTTCCTCGTTCTCGCGGAAGTCATTGTCGATCAGCGACAGGGATCGCGTTACACCCTTCAACGCGTCAGGATGAAATTCCAGGCCGTTGAGGTCGGCAACGTGAAAAAGGCGGATGATGGAAATCGGATCCCGCTTGAAGACATCGGCTCGGGCGAGCGCGATGCGCCCCTTGTCCTCGATGAACTCGATCGTTCCAGGGATCTTGCGCGGACGGTTCGCAAAACGGCCGATCGCAGCCGTCAGACCCGGCGCAGCCTTGGCCTGCTCGTCCTCAAGCGCGGCGCAGATGATCCGTGTCAGATCGCCCACGTCCTTGGCGACGAGGAAGTAATGCTTCATGAAACGCTCGACGGCAGAAAGGCCGGGTCGCGGTTGATAACCGAGCGACTGGGCGATCTCCGGCTGGATATCGAAAGACAGGCGCTCCTCGGGCTTACCGGTCAGGTAATGCATGTGGCAACGCACGGCCCAGAGAAAATCGTCCGCCTTCTGGAACAGGCGCCATTCCTGCCTCGACAGTACACCGAGCTTCACCAAGTCCTCGGCATCACGGACATTGTACTTGTATTTGGCGATCCAGAAGAGGGTCTGGAGGTCACGGAGACCGCCCTTGCCTTCCTTCACGTTCGGCTCGACCAGATAGCGGGTGTCGCCGGCCTTCTGATGACGTTGATCGCGCTCGGCAAGCTTGGCGGCGATGAATTCCGGCGCCGTGCCTTCCGCCACCTCGAGATCGAACCGGCGGATCAACTCAGCGACCAGGTCGGCCTTGCCACAAATGAAGCGGGACTCCAGCACAGCAGTCCGAATGGTCATGTCGGTCTTTGAAAGGCGGATGCATTCGTCAAGCGTGCGCGTGGCATGACCCACCTTGAAACCAATATCCCAGAGCAGGTAGAGCATGAACTCAACCGCCTTGTGCATATTGGGCGACACCTTTGCCGGCGTCAGGAAGAGAAGGTCAATATCCGAGCCGGGCGCCAAGGTGCCGCGACCGTAGCCACCGACCGCGGCCACGGCGATGGAATCGGTTTTTTCCGGATAAATGTGGGCGACAACGGCCTCATAGACGATGGAGATCAACTGGTCCTGCAGCCAGGACAGACGCTGTGCACAGGCGAGACCACTGCCATCTTCGAAAAGTTTCCGTCGCGCGACCTCACGTGCCTCGGCGACGGCCTGTTTCAGCACCGGCAGCAAAGCTGCGCGGGCGTTCAGCACGTGTCCGGCATTGGCGACGGCGGTTTTCATGCACTCCGCCTTCAAGGCGGCGGTATCGAGGATATCGCTATTGTCTATCGTCGGCTGGGCCATGGATGGCGTCTTCGCTTTCAATTGGTGAGCACGCGCAGTGACTGCGCTATAGCGCTTTTGAGGGGCCGGTTACAGCATATTAGCGATCAAGGTTTGCCAAGTTCTTGCTTCAACGCGTAAAGCGCGTCCAACGCCTGACGCGGCGTAAGATCGTCCAGATCGAGCGCACGGAGCATATCCTCGACTTTCGAGGCAAGCGGCGAAGCAGACCGAGCGGTTTCCTCGCGCCGCACGGCGACCTGGAACAGAGGCAGATCGTCGATGAGCTGGCTGGTCGGATTCTTGCGGTCGGCATCCTCAAGCAGCGTCAACACTTCACGGGCGCGAGCTACTACGGAGGCAGGCAGGCCGGCGAGACGAGCCACCTGGATGCCATAGGAACGGTCAGCCGCGCCGGGTCCAACCTCGTGCAGGAACACCACGTCGCCCTGCCATTCCTTCACCTTCATCGTCGCATTCGAGAGACGAGGCAGCTTTTCCGACAGCTGCGTCAGTTCATGAAAATGGGTGGCGAACAAAGAGCGGCAGCGATTGACCTCATGCAGATGCTCGACAGCCGCCCAGGCGATTGACAAGCCGTCGAAGGTGGCCGTTCCGCGACCGATCTCGTCGAGGATCACCAGCGAGCGTTCGCTCGCCTGGTTGAGGATCGCCGCCGTTTCGACCATCTCGACCATGAAGGTGGATCGCCCCCGCGCCAGGTCATCGGAAGCGCCGACGCGGGAAAAGAGCCTGTCAACGACACCGATATGGGCTGCGCCCGCCGGCACGAAGGATCCCATCTGCGCCATGATCGCGATCAGCGCGTTCTGGCGAAGGAAAGTCGACTTACCACCCATGTTGGGGCCGGTGAGCAACCAGATCGCACCATCGCTTCCGTGCGCCACAGGCGAAAGATCGCAACCATTCGCAATGAACGGTCCGGCCGACTGCCGACGCAATGCCTGCTCGACAACGGGGTGACGTCCGGCAACGATCCTGAACATGCGGCTGTCATCGACCATCGGACGGCAGTAGCCCTGTTCCTCGGCCAAGGCCGCCAAAGCGGCGGCTACATCGACAATGGCGAGCGCCTTTGCCCCGCGCTTGATCGCCTCGGCGGCGGTCACGACATCGGCAGTCATGGCTTCGAAGGCTTCCAGTTCGATCGTTAGAGCCTGACCGGCAGCGTTTGCAATCCGCGTTTCGAGGTCGGCCAATTCGGTGGTTGTGAACCGCATCGCGTTGGCCATCGACTGACGGTGGATGAAGCGTGCCTTCGCCTCGCCTTCCGTCAACGGGCCGGCGTTGTTGGCCGTGACCTCGATGAAATAGCCGAGCACGTTGTTGTGCTTGATCTTCAGCGATTTGATCCCGGTCTCGTCGGAATATTGCAGCTGGAGGCCGGCGATGACGCGCCTCGACTGGTCCCTGAGCGCGCGCGCCTCGTCCAGATCCGAGCGAGCACCATCGCGCAAGAAACCGCCGTCACGCTTCAGTAGCGGCAGATCATCGGCGAGTAGGGTCGCAAGTCTCTCTTCCAGACGGCTGGGCAGGGCCTGCAAATCGGCAAGCGCGTTTGCCAGCTCATCCGGCAGCCCGATATGATCGGCAAGCAGCCCTGCAATTTCGCGGGCAGCGCCAAGACCGAGGCAAATCGCGCCGAGATCGCGAGGTCCGCCACGGTCCAATGCCAGACGCGACAGCGCGCGGGGCATGTCCGGAACCCGTTTCAGCAGATCGCGAAGGCGGTCGCTCAACATGGGTTCGGCGAGCAGGAAGGCAATTGCCTCCTGTCGTTCCGCGATCAGTCCCGGATCCGTAAGCGGTGACATCAGACGCTCGGCCAGCAATCGTGCCCCCCCGCCGGTGACCGTGCGATCGAGGGCCTTCAACAACGCACCGTTGCGATCGCCGGACAGCGTCTTGACGAGCTCAAGGTTGGCGCGCGTTGCCGGATCGATGAACATCGTAGACGATGCATTCTGCCGTTCCGGCAAGCCAAGCGGCGGACGCTCGGAAATCTGGGTCTTCTCGACATAGGCCACCGCAGCGGCGGCGGCAGCCATCTCGACCCTGGAAAAACTGCCGAAGCCTTCCAGCGTTGCAACACCAAAATAGCGGGCTATACGTCCTTCGGCAGTCGCGCTGTCGAAGAGCAACGCCGGCTGAGGAACGGCGATACGTCCAAGGACATCCATGACCGGACGTAATTCGGGATCGTGGAACAGATTGTCGGCAAGCACCAGTTCCCGCGGCTCGATCCGCAGGATATCAGCCAGCAGCCGCTGCTCGTCGGTCTCCGCTAGCCTAAAGACGCCGGTCGAGATATCGATCCAGGCGAGCGCCATGGAACTCGACGCGCCGCGTATGCGGGCAAGCGCCATGAGGTAGTTCGACTCGGAAGGGGAAAGAAGCTTTTCCTCCGTCAGCGTGCCAGGGGTCACGAGACGCACCACATCCCGGCGAACGACCGACTTTGATCCTCTCTTCTTTGCTTCTGCGGGATCCTCGACCTGCTCGCAAACGGCGACACGAAAACCGAGGGAAATCAGCTTTTGCAGATAATCGTCGGCCGCGTGCACCGGCACACCGCACATCGGAATGTCCTGGCCCATGTGCTGGCCGCGCTTGGTGAGCGTAATGCCGAGCGCACGGGACGCCTCCACCGCATCCTCGAAGAACAGCTCGTAGAAATCGCCCATCCGGTAGAACAGCAGGCTATCGGGATTGTTCGCCTTGATCTCGATGAACTGCTCCATCATCGGCGTCGCCGAGGCACGGCTCTCCTCAGAGGCAAGTTCGGCGGCCTTCAGGACCTCGATATCAAGGGGGTTGTTGATGCTCACGAGCGGAATGTTTTCTTTCAAAAAGCGACGTGCAACACTAACGGCCTTGGGAGACCAAAAACAACAGCAAGGGCGGCCGCGCGAGACGCTGCCCACAACTAGGTCGAGGGAACATGCCGACAAACGACAAGGCCGGAAAGGCCAAGACGTCCGTCACTGAACAGGAAGCGCTGGATTTTCACGCGCAGGGCCGACCCGGCAAGCTTGAGATTACGCCAACGAAGGCGATGGCAACGCAGCGCGACCTTTCGCTCGCCTATTCACCCGGAGTGGCGGTGCCGGTCAAGGCCATCGCGTCAGACCCAAGAACGGCCTATGACTATACCACGCGCGGCAACATGGTTGCCGTCATCTCGAACGGTACGGCAATTCTCGGCCTCGGCAACCTCGGGGCGCTTGCCTCCAAGCCGGTGATGGAGGGCAAGTCCGTTCTCTTCAAGCGGTTCGCAGACGTCGACTCGATCGACCTCGAAGTCGACACCGAGAATGTCGACGAGTTCATCAACTGCGTCCGCTATCTCGGCCCTTCGTTCGGCGGCATCAATCTCGAGGATATCAAGGCACCCGACTGCTTTATCATCGAGCAGCGCCTGCGCGAATTGATGGATATCCCCGTCTTCCACGATGATCAGCACGGCACCGCGATCATCGCGGCAGCCGGTCTTATCAACGCGCTGGAACTGACAGGTCGCGATTTCAAGACGACGAAGCTGGTTTGCAACGGCGCGGGCGCTGCGGCCATCGCCTGCGTCGAACTCATCAAAAGCATGGGCTTCCGTCCGGAAAACATCATCCTCTGCGACACGAAGGGTGTCATCTATCAGGGCCGCATGGAAGGCATGAACCAGTGGAAATCGGCGCACGCGGTGAAGACGGAGACACGCACTCTGGCCGAGGCCATGGCCGGAGCCGACGTCGTGTTCGGCCTGTCTCAGAAGGGCGCTTTTTCCGCCGACATGATCCGTTCGATGGCGCCAAACCCGATCATCTTCGCCATGGCCAATCCCGATCCCGAAATCACACCGGAAGAGGTCGCCGAAATCCGCACCGACGCGATCATGGCGACCGGGCGTTCCGATTACCCGAACCAGGTGAACAACGTCCTGGGCTTTCCCTATATCTTCCGGGGCGCGCTCGACGTTCGCGCATCGCAGATCAACGAGGCGATGAAGATCGCCGCCGCGGAGGCTCTCGCCGATCTTGCCCGCGAGGACGTGCCCGACGACGTGGTGGCAGCCTATCAGGGCAACCGTCCGCGCTTCGGGCCGCAATACATCATTCCCGTACCTTTCGATCCGCGCCTCATCTCCGCCATTCCTGTTGCCGTCGCGCGGGCAGCGATGGAAAGCGGCGTCGCTGGAAAGGCAATCGAGGATCTCGATGCCTATGCGCGCGAACTTTCAGCTCGACGCGACCCGATCGCTGCGACAACGCAGCGGCTCTACGAGCGCGTGAAGAAGCATCCGAAGCGCGTGGTCTTCGCCGAGGGCGAGGAGGAACAGGTGATGCGCGCGGCCATCTCGTTCGCGACGCAGGGGCTTGGCACGGCGATCCTGCTCGGTCGCGACGAGCCACTGAAAGCAACAGCGGCCAGAGCCGGCATCGATCTCGACCGGCCTGGCATCGAACTCGTCAACGCCCGCGTCTCGACGCGTGTCGAGGCCTATACCGACTATCTCTATTCCAGGCTGCAGCGGAAGGGATATCTCCACCGCGATTGCCAGCGTCTGATCAACACGGACCGCAACCATTTTGCCTCCTGCATGGTCGCGCTTGGTGATGCCGACGCCATGGTGACGGGTACGACGCGCAATTATTCGACGGCGCTCGAGGATGTCCGTCGGTGCATCGACGCCGAGCCAGGCCACCGGGTGATCGGCGTGTCGCTGGCGCTCACGCGCGGTCGTACGGTTCTCGTGGCCGATACGGCAGTGCACGACATGCCGACGGCAGAGGAACTTGCCGACATCGCCGAGGAAGCGGCAGGCGTCGCCCGCCGGATGGGCTATGAGCCGCGCGTTGCGCTGCTTGCCTATTCGACCTTCGGACATCCGACCGGAGAGCGATCTGAGCGTTTGCGCGAGGCGGTGAAAATCCTCGACCGGCGTCACGTCGATTTCGAATACGACGGGGAGATGGGCGCGGACGTGGCGCTGAACACGCATCGCATGGAGCAGTATCCGTTCTGCCGCCTCTCCGGCACCGCGAACGTGCTGGTCATGCCCGCCATCCATTCTGCGGCGATCTCGACGAAGATGCTACAGGAACTCGGGGGCTCGACGGTCATCGGGCCATTGCTCGTCGGCCTTCAGAAGTCGGTGCAGATCGCACAGTACGGCGCCAAGGATACGGATATTGTCAACATGGCGACAATCGCTGCTTACAACGCCCACTAGAGACTCAAAGCGCCGCCGGCTCGATGCCTGCCGTTCGGACGAAGGCGTTCAGTGCCGCCATGTCGTCTTTAAGCGCCTGCCGAAGCCAAGCTTCAAAAGCCTCGACTTTCGGGTCGCGTGCCGCGTTTTCCGCCGTCACCAGATAATGGGCATCGCCGGTCGCCAGAAACGGGCCGAATGGAACGACCAACTGGCCGCTTTGGATGGCGTGCGAGGCAAGCGTCTGCCACGCAAGCATCACACCCTGGCCGGCGATCACGGCGTCGAGACAAAGCGACGCTTCATTGAAAACGTGACGGGCTACCACCCGGCCGATTGGCAGACCGGCGCGACCCAGCCAAAGGTCTCGCGAAAACATCGCCCGGGCATCGACAACCCACGGCATGTCCAGAATGTCAGCGGGTGTCGACAGCTTCGATGCCATTGCCGGGGAGCAGACGGGAAAGACCTGCTGCTGCAGCAAAAGGTGGGCCTGCACGCCGGACCATCGACCCTTTCCGACGCGAATGCAAAGATCGACATCGCCTACATTCGGATCGATCAGGCGGTCGGTAGCGTCCAGGCGGATGCGGATGTCTGGGTAAAGCTCGGCAAACTGTCCCAGCCTGAAGACGAGCCATCTCGCCGCAAAGACCGGAGCGACAGAGATCGTCAGGACGTCCTCCCTCTCGTGTCGTATCCAGTCCACGGCACGGGACAAGCCACCGAAGGCTTCGGTCAGTCGCGTCACGAAGTCTCGAGCGCCCGGCAAGACTACGAGACCACGCGGCTCGCGTGCGAAGAGTGACCGTCCCAGCTGTGTTTCGCATTTGATCACCTGCTGGCTGACCGCGCCGATGGTCACACCCAGTTCGTCGGATGCTGCCTGTAGCGATCCCAGCCGCCCCACGGCTTCCACCGCCCTCAGACCGTTCAGGGTCATGACATTCAAGTTCCTCATGCAGAAAATCTATAGCTCTGTGCCGAAAGCATCAATGGGCGATGCTGTGACATCCCTTTATTTTGGGCAATTGAGGTCGACCGAATAGGGCGACCAACTGAGGACACCGGCCCATGCTCAAGATATTCTATAAGATTTCGTTGATTGTCCGGACGCTTTTGACAGAGAAGGGCGGCGCCGAGGGTTGGCGGCGTGATCCCCTGATACACCCTGCGGTGACCCAGATGAGTCTGCGCGAAGTCGGCGACTTGCCGCTTGATCCCCACGATACATCGTCTTGTTGAAAAAGTGAGCCGCCGCCTCAGCTCGCGAAGCGTCCGGCGTCGGCGCCGTAGTAGTTGATATAGCGGTCGGAAATGCTGGAGATGGGAAGCAAAATCAGCACGTCGGTGGTGTTGAAGGCCTGATCGACTACCGCGCCACTGCCCACCATCGCACCGAGGCGCAAGTAACCCTTGATAAGCGGCGGCATTGCCAGTAGCGCCCGTTTCGGATTCACGGCTTCGCTCGGCATGAGATCCATCTCGCGATGAAGTTCCGGACGCGCGCTGACGTGCCAGTCGCCTTTTGCAACTACGTTGTGATGGAGGAACGACAGCGCCAAGGCGTGCTCCTCGGGACGCACCCCGGGGAAGGATCCGCAGCCGAACATGGCATCGACACCGTATCTGAGAGCATAGGCCCAATTCCCCTGCCACAACAATTCCACGGTGCGCTTGGTTCGATACGGAGGCAATACACAGGAGCGCCCCAGTTCCATGAAGCGCTTGCCGGGATGCCGGGACAGGAGATCACCTACCTGGAATTCCGACGCAGAATAGAACCCGCCATGGTCTAAGGCGACTTCCTGTCGGAGGAGCCTGTAGGTTCCAACGATCTGGTCCTCCGCATCACCTTCCAGCGAGCGGTCCAGGACGAGTAGATGATCGCAGACCGCATCCCATTGGTCGGCGTCACGCTGCCGACGCATGGCTTCCGGTGGCAGGATGGCGTGCATCTCCTCGGCAAACACCTTGAACCGCAGCGCCTGGGCAGCGTCTATTTCACGCTCGGTGCGCGCCAGACGGGTCTCAAGATTTCCGATCCGGCCAAGAACGTCAAGAATGGTCTGCGTATCGGCTGTTGACGGTCCGGTGACTGCGTCAGCGACTGTCGAGCGATCCAGAATTTCGATGCCCATGGCGATTCGTCTCCGCCCTACTTTTCCGGGTCATAAACCACGCTTCTACGACAACTTCGTGACGCAAGCCACGCTGCCGCGACTGACGCAAAGCAGGTCAGGCCTTGTCCTTCGGGTGAGGTACGAGGAACTCCTGGACCAGAACGAGTCCCGCTCCGATCGTTATGCAGGCGTCTGCGAGGTTGAACACGGCGAACGACCATGTGCCGGTGTAGAACAGAATATAGTCGACGACATGCCCGTACACGAAACGGTCGATGATATTGCCGATGGCACCTGCGATGATCAGTGAGTAACCGAGATGTGCGAAGTGATGGGTGTAGTCCGTGCGCCGCCACATCCATAGGACAAAGCCCACGATGACAATCCGAAGACCGACAATGAACCAGCCGTCCATTCCCGACAGCATTGAAAACGCCACTCCCAGGTTATGGGTCCGGTAGAGCGCGAGGAACGGCATGACAGGGACCAGTTCGTGCATCGGCAGTTCGATCTCGACGAGATACTTGATCAACTGATCGAGAAACAGCATTGTAACCACGAAGATCACCGCCGGCATCGGACGTGAAAACAAGGTGCGTCCGGCCATCAGGCATGGTCTCCGAGCGAGAGCAGGTGCCGTCTTGCTTCGAACAGCATGACACCCGTCGCGACAGCGAGATTGAGCGAATCCGCCATGCCTGACTGGGGAATTCGCGCGAGGGAGTCGGCCGCCGAGGCCAGTTCGTCGGGGAGCCCCGACTGCTCATTGCCCATCAAAAGCACGACGGGACGCGACCGGTAATCAATCGTCCGGTAGTCAACCGCACCCGCAAGGTGGGTGGCGACGATATTCACGCCTGCCGCACGTTTCCAGGCAAGGAACTCCCCGACCGTTGCTTTGACCACGGGCACCGCGAAAACGGAGCCCATGGTTGCGCGGACCGTCTCCATCGAGAAGGGATCAGTGCAATCACCCACCAGAATGATCCCCGATGCTCCGGAGGCATCAGCCGTGCGAATGATCGTACCGAGATTGCCGGGATCACGAACGCGATCCAGTGCGATCCAGGTCTGCCCAGAAACCGGCGATACCGTTTTCAACGGCATCCATCGCTGCTCAAAAACTCCCGCTACCATCTGCGGGTTGTCGCGACGGGTGATCGCGGACATGACCTTTTCGCTGACTTCCAGGACAAGGCCACCGGCCGCAATGGTCCGGGCGGCGGTTTTTTCGACCACCGGCTTGCCCTTGGCAGCCTTCGAATAGACGAGGGTTTTGATCGTCCAGCCAAGATCGAGCGCGTCGATGACGAGCTTCAGGCCCTCCGCGATAAAGGATCGCGTCTCGTCGCGCGTCTTCTTTTGAGACAGCGCCTTGATGTCCTTGACGATGGGATTGGCAAGGCTGGTGACCTCCTTGACCTGACCGACCCGCCGGGCCCCGTCGTGCCTGATGTCGTTATTCATTTCGGCACCCAGCGACTGAAAAGGGAAGTTGAAAGAACACGATTTGGCGCCTTGCCGTCGAGACCCGTCTCGCGGATCACCAGTTCCCCGGATTCGACCCAGCCACCCTTTCCGCGCATCGTCTCACGCATCAGTTCATGGATGGAGTAGAAGCTTGCCCGTATGGAGTAGGCGGTCAGCACCAGACCGAGCGCTTTGGGCGACAGCAATTCGCGACAGATATCGAGCATCAATGGCAGATTATCAAACAGTTGCCAGACCTCGCCATTCGGGCCCCTGCCGAACTTCGGAGGATCCGTCAGGATGATGTCGTAGCGGTTGCCGCGGCGTTCTTCGCGCTGAATGAACTTCATCGCGTCATCGCAGATCCAACGTATCGGCGCCTTGTCGAGGCGGCTGAGGGCCTGATTCTCACGCGCCCAGCCTATCGCCTTCTTGGAGGCGTCCACATGCGTCACCTCCGCGCCTGCAGCGGCTGCGATCAGCGAAGCGACACCCGTATAGCCGAAGAGGTTGAGCACTTTCAGTGTTCGCTTCTCGGTCTCGATCCGCTCTTTCATCCAGGACCAATGCGCGATCTGCTCCGGAAAGACCCCGACGTGGCGGAAAGCCGTGAAACGCCCATGAAAATCCACACCCAGCAATGAAAGGGGCCAGGTCTCCCCAAGAGCCTCCCGGGGGAAGCGCCAGCGCCCCATGCCGTCTTCGTCAGTGTCGCCGGTAAAGACCGCATCGGCGCCATTCCAAACATGGTCTGGCAATGAGGGTTTCCAAAGCGCCTGGGCTTCGGGACGAACTATGCGGTAAGATCCATACTGTTCGAGCTTCTGACCGTTCCCACTGTCGATCAAGTGGAAATCGCCCGCCGCATCCGATTCAAGAATGAGCGGCACCCGCTCGGCGGGACGCTCGCCACTTCTCGGCGACAGTCCGCGCGCCGGTTCAGCCGACGGCGTGTTCGTTTCGGCGATAGGCGCCGCCTTTCGCTGCTGGTCGCCATTGCGAACGCCCGGGCGGCCATCGCGCCTCGGTGGTCCCCCGGCGCCACGCTGTGATGGCGATCCTTTGCTGGACCTCTGTTCCCTCTTCTTCAAAACGCGACTTCCGACTTCTGTTGCCACCAAAGACGGCGCAACTACCATTCCACCTGCCCCAGGGAAAGCCCCGTTACTTCGACTGCGGACTTGGCAGGGCCTGCACGGCGATCTGCTCGGCCCGGTTCTTGTGCTTGTCGGCCTCCGCCTGCCATTTCAGCGCTGTCTTCTTTTCCACCCTGGCGCGCTTGCGGTGCTTGCCCTGCGACAGCCAGGTGGCAAAGGAACCCGCCAACAGGCCGATCATCAATGCGACGAAGAGAAACACGAAGAACGGCGCCGTCAGCGACAGCACCTGATCCTCGGGGCGGAAGGGATTGAGCGCAAGGGTCACGCTCTGGCGGTTCGTGACCGAAAGGACGATCAGCACGATACCGAGCGGTACGAGGACGACGAGAGTGATGATCTTGCGGAGCATGGTATTTCCCTCTGCTATGCAACGGCAGTCACCTCGGCGAACAGCCGGGTGCCGGTCGAACCTACATATAGGGAACAGTCAGGCGATCGATCAATCGCTATCGTCGTCGCCCATGCCGGGATTCAGCCGTTCGCGCAGTTCCTTACCTGTCTTGAAGAAAGGAACCCACTTCTCCTCGACAAACACCGTCTCACCGGTTCTCGGATTGCGGCCTGAACGAGATGGCCTGTTTTTCACCGAGAAGGCTCCGAAGCCCCGAAGCTCGACGCGGTTACCCGCAGCAAGGGCATCGGTGATTTCATCGAGAACGGCGTTTACGATGTTTTCGACGTCGCGATGATAAAGGTGCGGATTGCGCGCGGCGACGATCTGCACCAGTTCCGATTTGATCACGGTTGCCCCCTGAACAACTTCATGAAAGAGGGCACAAAGTGCCAAACATGGTCAGTACCGTCAAGAAACAACTTCCCACCGTCGCATTTCAAGACCCTCTCCGGCGCCGCAAGGCCTTCACGGGCTTGTAAACCGTGATGCAATTTCCATATTGGCAATCGCCTGCAATAATGCGAATTCTCCGGCCGAACGCACGGGCGCTATCGCTGTGGCGCTGCAAATGCCGGAATTCAACAAGGTTCTTTGATGCTGAACAGGTTAGCAGAGGCACAGTCGCCCGCCGCCGGAACGGCGAACAGCGCCTATGCGGCAGCGGTTCGGCACACCCGTCGTGTCGAGCGATTAAAAGTCCTGCTGCCGATCGCGGCCATCCTCATCTCCCTCTCCTTCATCGCCGTCTCGGTCATCCGTGCCTATCTGCCGGAAAACATCGAACTTGAAGGCGCGCGCATAGAAAACGGCAAAGTGGTGATGGAGAAGCCTGCTATATCGGGCCGGAACCGCGACGGCATAAGCTACTCGATGCGAGCCGAGCGCGCCCTTCAGGATATTGCCAACCCCAACATCATCACGCTTGAAACGATCGCCGCCGCAGTACCACTAAACGAGAAGGTGATCGCGAGAGTCGAGGCGATCAGCGGCATTTTTGACCGGTCTTCGGACAGGCTCGACATGACGGCACCTTTCACGATCCGTCTCAGCAGCGGTGTCGAGGCCAACTTTCAATCCGCCCATCTTGACGTCAAGGGCGGCAAGATGGAAACCCCCGATCCGGTTTCGATCAAGGCAGAACAAGCGGCCATTGTTGCAGACTCCATGAAGATAACCGATAACGGTCGGACGATCGTTTTCTCGGGAGCGGTTCGAGTGAACATCGAACCCTCCGCCATTCGCAAACAGGGCAATTGAAGGCCGGCAAGATGATACGCAAAGGTAGACTTTCGGTAATGCTGATCGCCGCCGGTTTGGCGCTTTTGCCGCCCGCGATAGCCCGTTCGCAGAACACCACCAGCAACATGGATGGGCTGAAGTTGTCTAACGACCAGCCGATCCAGATCGAAAGCGACGAACTGCAGTTTCGCGAACAGGAAAAGTCGGCAATCTTTTCTGGCAATGTGAAGGTCGTGCAAGGAACAACCATGCTGCGCTCAGGGCGTATGGTCGTACACTACCGGGGCGAGGGAACAGCCGTGACGTCGGGTAACGCGGATATCGAGAAGATCGACGTCTCCGACACCGTTTTCCTGTCGTCGGGCACCCAGCAGGCGACGGCTGAAAAGGGCTTTTTCAACCTCGACACCGAAATTTTCGTTCTGGAAGGCGATCGTGTGGTCCTTTCCGAAGGTCAGAACGTTTTCGTCGGATGCAAACTCACAGTGCAAATGCGCTCGGGAGAGGCAAGGCTGGAAAGCTGCGGCGGCCGCGTACAGATACAGCTCGATCCGAAGTCTCGGCAAAACAACTGAGACCGGATTGACGTGAAAATTCCCCGACTCCCTGCTCTTTTCGGCGCCAAGCACGACCAGCCGACCGGTTCCGAGGCACCGACGCTCGACAAAGCGCGCTACGATGGCACGCTGATCGCTCGCGGCCTGACGAAAACCTACAATTCGCGGCGCGTTGTGAACGGCGTCTCCATGGTAGTGCGGCGGGGGGAAGCTGTCGGCCTGCTTGGCCCGAATGGCGCGGGAAAGACGACATGCTTCTACATGATCACCGGTCTCGTTCCCGTCGACATGGGCATGATTGCCATCGACGGCAACGATGTGACAACGATGCCGATGTATCGCCGCGCAAGGCTCGGCGTCGGCTACCTACCGCAAGAGGCGTCGATCTTCCGGGGACTGTCGGTCGAAGACAATATCCGCGCAGTGCTGGAGGTGCACGAAAGCGACCGGCAGAAGCGCGAACGGAAGCTCGATGAACTGCTCGATGAATTCCACATCGAGAAACTGCGCAAATCCGCCGCTGTGGCTCTCTCCGGGGGCGAACGCCGTCGCCTGGAAATCGCGCGCGCGCTGGCGACAGACCCAACTTTCATGTTGCTGGACGAACCGTTTGCGGGTGTCGACCCCATCTCGGTGTCCGATATCCAGAACCTTGTCCGCCATCTGACGGCGCGCGGTATCGGTGTCCTGATCACCGACCACAATGTTCGCGAAACACTGGGTCTCATCGACAGAGCCTATATCATCCATGCGGGCGAGGTGCTCACGCATGGGCGGGCCAACGACATCGTCAACAATGCGGACGTTCGACGCCTTTACCTCGGCGACAAATTCAGTTTGTAAGCGCCCAAAGGGAGAAAATTTCTTCCCTCCGGCATGAACGCTTGACCAAACGATCTAAAAAAGCAATTTTTGGGCCAGTTGGGGCAACTGGTATTCCCGAGGGCGTGCCAGGGGGCAAGTGTAGGGGAGTTTAGCGTCCGCCATGGCATTGTCGGCCAATCTTTACCTGCGACAAAGTCAATCTTTGGTCATGACTCCGCAGCTGATGCAGTCCATTCAGCTGTTGCAGATGACCCATCTGGAACTCACCCAATTCATCGCCCAGGAAGTGGAAAAAAATCCGCTTCTGGAAATTCCATCGTCTGATGATGACAATTCGGGCGATGATGCCTATTCCGGCGGCAACGAGAGCAGCGCCGATACCGACCATGCCGACGGAGACGTGGCGGCCCCCTCGCTCGCCAGCGACTGGTACGAAGGCGGCAAAGGCGACACCCTCGACGACCGGCTGGATGCGAACTTCGGCGAGGCCTACGCCGACGAGGCAAGCCCCGGAAGGGCCGACGCTCCGGAACTGATCGGCCAATGGAAGTCCATGCCGGGGGCAACCAGCGGCGATGGCTTCGATCTGGATGATTTCGTCGCGGGTCAGACGAGCCTTCGCGACCACCTCCTGCAGCAGCTGCCGTTCGCAATAACCAACTCCGGAGACAGACTGATCGCGCTCACCTTGATCGATCAGCTTGACGAAGCCGGTTATCTGCGTGCCGACATCGGTGAGGCTGTGGAACGCTTCGGCACCACTTCCAGCCACATCGAGGACGTGCTGAACACTTTGCAGACGCTCGATCCACCCGGGGTTTTCGCGCGCACCCTCAGCGAGTGCCTGGCCATACAACTCAAGCTTCGCGACCGTCTCGATCCTGCGATGCGTGCCCTCGTCGACAATTTGGAACTGCTGGCGAAGCGTGATTTCACCACGCTGAAACGTCTTTGCGGCGTTGACGAGGAAGACCTGATCGACATGCTTGGGGAAATCCGCAAGTTGAATCCTAAGCCCGGTAGCGGGTTTGAGGCGACGATCAGCGAAGCCGTGATACCGGACATAATCGTTCGCGCCGGTCGCGATGGCGGGTGGATCGTAGAGCTCAATCCGGATGTCCTGCCGCGCGTATTAATTAACCAGAGCTACCTCGTCGAGGTCTCGAAGAAGGGAACATCTCGCGGCGCCGACCAGGCCTTTCTGTCCGATTGCCTGCAAAACGCCAACTGGTTGACCCGCAGCCTCGACCAGCGCGCAAAGACGATCGCGAAGGTCGCAAGCGAAATTGTCCGCCAGCAGGATGCGTTTCTGCGGCTGGGCGTCGACCACCTCCGGCCCCTGAACCTCAAGGCGGTGGCCGACGGTATCAAGATGCACGAGTCGACCGTCAGTCGTGTGACGACCAACAAGTACATTCTGACCCCCCGTGGCCTCTTCGAATTGAAATATTTCTTCAGCGTCTCGATCAGTTCAGCCGACGACGGGGATGCGCATTCGGCGGAGGCTGTTCGCCACCGAATTCGGCAGCTTATCTCCCAGGAAAGCCCTGAAGCTGTTCTGTCGGACGACGACATCGTGCTGACGTTGAAGCGCGGCGGTGTCGATCTCGCGCGACGAACCGTCGCGAAGTACCGAGAGGCCATGAACATTCCCTCGTCCGTGCAAAGGCGTCGCGAGAAGCGAGCGATTGCCAAGGTTTCGGCCGGATAAGAGCCCGAAAACAGGCTTTGCGGCGTTGACTCCGCAAAACTCTGGGGCTAGAAGCCCGCCCCGACAGACCGGGAAAATGTCGCACGCAGAGCTTCGCCGGTGAAGACCTCTTATCCCTAAGACGAGCGACATGAAATGCTCGAAACGCTTGGATGCACGCACGGCTTGGCGTAAACTGGTACCCGTAAATTAGAATAAGAAGGGAAACTCCATGAGTGTGCGTGTCTCCGGCAAACATATGGAAATAGGCGATTCTTTCCGGCAGCGAATCGAGGGTAGCGTCTCCGACGCAGTCACCAAATATTTCGACGGAGGGTATTCAGGACAGATCACCGTCACGAAATCGTCATCGCGCTTTTCGGCCGATTGCATGATTCACCTGGACACGGGGATCAACCTGCATGCTGCTGGTCAGGCGAACGATCCGCAGTTGGCGTTCGACGCCGCGGCTGAGAGGATCGAAAAGCGTCTGCGCCGGTACAAGCGTCGGCTGAAAGACCATCATGCGACGAATTCGGGCAACCATGTCGAAGTTGCCTACGCCGTGATGGATGCGATGCCGGAGGAACAGGAAGAGGTTCCCGAAGATTTCGCGCCGACGATCGTCGCGGAAAGCACCAAGAAACTACGAACGATGACGGTAGCATCCGCCGTCATGGCGCTCGACATGACCGACGAGCCCGTTTTGCTTTTCCGCAGCCCGGGAAAGGACGGCCTCAACATCGTCTATCGCCGTAACGACGGCAACATCGGCTGGATCGACTCGACCAATATCAAGGGCTGATGCAGCCACGGGCTGGCTCTGGCCGGTCCGTGTCATTCATCTCTGCGGAGTGAAGGATTTTAAAATGGCCTTGGCAGACCTACTGCAACAGGATGCGATCATCCCCGCTCTGAGGGTGAATTCAAAGAAGCAGTTGTTGCAGGAACTGGCGGCAAAAGCCTCCAAGATCACATCCATTCCGGAACGGGAGATATTCGACGTCATCTTGCAGCGCGAGCGCCTTGGCTCCACAGGCGTTGGCCACGGCATCGCCATACCGCACGGCAAGCTCACCAGTATCCAGAGCATTGTTGGGGTCTTCGCCCGACTGGAAACACCGGTCGACTTCGAGGCCCTCGATGACCAGCCGGTCGATCTCGCTTTCCTGCTGCTTGCGCCGGAAGGTGCCGGGGCCGATCATCTTAAGGCGCTCTCCCGTATAGCGCGCGTTTTGCGGGATCAGGACATGGTCAGCAAGCTTCGCGCCACTGATTCTGCCCAAGCCATCTTCACCTTCCTCAACGAGGAACAGGCATCAAACGCTGCCTGACGAGGCTCATTTGCAAAAAACCCGCTTCGATGAAGCGGGCCAGACCGCTGACAAACCCGCCGATTTTTGCTTGGCGGGTTTTCTTGTTTTGAGGTGCGCGGTCAGGTGGTGTTTTGGTCTTAGATTTTCGTGATCTTAATC
>NZ_JAGRRC010000001.1:3328365-3392234 GCF_018122705.1 Ciceribacter sp. L1K23
GAGGTTCCCGCAGATTAGAGGCCTCTTGTGGCACCGGTCGCCTCCTCATCCGGTCGTCATCCTCGTCCTCGGGTTAAACCCGAGGATGACCCGAGGATCCAAAGCCAAGCCCTTGGGACGCTCGATCAGGCCAGACCTCAGATTGGTGGGAGTGGGTAAGGAACCCCTCCCGTGCGATTTCAGATGTTTAGCCGTGGCTGCGCCACGGCTAATTCATCGAAATCGCTTTCTCCCCCGCCAAGGGGAGATGGGCAGGCGGCGTGCCCTGCATCGATCGCCGACCGTGTTGCCCCGGCGATGGCAAAGGCATCGTTCGGCGGGACCGATCGCGTGCGGAATATTATTCCACCTTGCCCAACGTGCCGGCTTGCGAGTCGTCCTGCCGAAGAGAGTCCCTGATGGCACTGAGCGCGCTTTCGACGGCCTGGGCGTGTTTCAGACGTTGTTGATAGCTTGTTTGCACAGCAGCGGACTGCGAAGACTCTGTCTCCTGATGGTCCTCATCTGTCGGTTTGAACGGCAAGATGAGGACGATAGACGGCGCTCCAAAACTGAACTGCACCCGGCTTCAGGCGTGGCTTGCAGAGTTACCACGCCTGTTTGCGGCAGGCCTGGACGATTGCCGTTCCAGCGCCTCGCTCAGAACTCTTCCCAGGTATCACCCTTCAACGCCGCATTGCCGTGGAATGCGGTTGCGACGCGCGCCGTCATCTGTCGCGCCGGTGAGGTGACAGGCTTCGAGGCGGGGGTCGCGGCCTTTGGCGTGCCGCGGGAGGCCGCCGGGCCGGTGCCGATGTTGAACTGCGACAGCAGCTGGAACAACTGCTCGGCCTCGCGGGCCAGGCTGTGGGCGGCTGCGGAGGTTTCCTCCACCATGGCGGCGTTCTGCTGCGTGCCCTGGTCCATCCTGTTGACGGCTGTGTTGATCTCCTTCAGTCCCGTCGCCTGTTCGCGCGACGCCTCGACGATGGCGGCGACATTGCCGTTGACCTGCACCACCTGGGTGACGATCTCCCGGAGCGCCTTGCCGGTTTCGCCGACCAGCGCCACGCCGCTCTTCACGTGACCGTTGGAGGCGTTGATCAGCTCTTTGATCTCCTTGGCAGCCTTGGCCGATCGCTGCGCCAGTTCACGGACTTCCTGGGCGACGACGGCGAAACCCTTGCCGGCCTCGCCCGCGCGAGCCGCTTCCACGCCTGCGTTCAGCGCCAGGAGGTTGGTCTGGAAGGCGATCTCGTCGATCACGCCGATGATATTGCCGATCTCGCCAGCGGAGGTCTCGATCTTGCCCATGGCGTCCACCGCCTGGCCGACAACGTCGCCGGAGCGCTCCGCATTGTCCTTGGTCTCGCGCACCAGCTTGCCCGCTTCCTGGGCCCGGTTGCTGGAGTCCGAAACCGTGGTGGTGATCTCTTCGAGTGCCGCCGCCGTTTCCTCGACCGACGCGGCCTGGGTTTCCGTTCGTTTGGCCAGTTCGTTGGAGGCAGTCTGCACCTGTTGCGAAGCCGCCGCGATAACGCCGGCATTCTGCGAAATCGTGTGTAGCGTCTGGCGCAGCTTTGCCGCCGCACTGTTGAAATCGACGCGCAGCTTGTCGAGCGCGGGCAGGAACGGGCTGGACACGTCCTGCGTCAGATCGCCCTCGGACAGCGCGTTGAGCGACCGCCCGAGCTGGTTGACGTTCTCCACCCGCTGCGTCACGTTGGTCGCGAACTTCACGACTTTGAACACCTTGCCGTTCATGTCGAAGATCGGGTTGTAGGAAGCCTGGATGAAGACCTTCCTGCCGCCCTTGCCGATGCGCATGAACTCGTCGGAGAAGAATTCACCGCCGGCGAGCCGCGCCCAGAAGCCGCGATACTCGTCGCTGTTGACGTAGCTCTGCTCGCAGAACATCGAGTGGTGCTTGCCTTGGACTTCGCCAAGCTGGTAGCCGAGCGTCTTCAGGAAATTCTCGTTGGCGGTCAGGATCTCGCCCTTCGGCGTGAACTCGATGACCGCTTGTGCCCGGGAGATCGCCGCGAGCTTGCCGGCGTCCTCAGCGGCTTTGAGCTTCTGCGCCGTGATGTCGGTCGCGAACTTCACCACCTTGTAGGGCTTGCCGCCGCTGAACACGGGATTGTAGGAGGCCTCGATCCAGATCTCGCCCCCGGTCTTGGTGATCCGCTTGTACTGCCTGCGGTCGAACTCGCCGCGCGCCAGCTTTGCCCAGAAGTCGGTATACTCCGCCGTCGCCGCCTCGGCCGGCTCGACGAACATCCTGTGGTGCTTACCGACGATTTCGGAGAGCTGGTATCCGAGCGCCCGACAGAAATTCTCGTTCGCCGTGATGATTGTACCGTCGAGCTTGAACTCGATGATCGCCTGAGACTTGCTCATGGCCGCCAAAACGGCTTTCACGTCCGCGCCAAACACTTTCATATGCCCTCCGAATCCTTCAATTGGAACGGCAAGGGTTCGTGCCAATGCCGGCTGATGAAGCGAGAGTATCGGTGCGCATGCTTACGGAACCGTATAGATTGGACCTGTGCTGTTGATAATACCATAAAATTCATCTGGTTTTGGAGCGGGGCATCGTATGTGATGCCCATGTTGTCGGACGAGCCCCCTGGAAATGGCCGTATCAACAACGCGAAAGCCCGCCGGAGGGGGCGGGCTTTCTGCTGCGGGAAAGGTTCCGGGGAGGGATCAGAACTCTTCCCAATCCTTTTGGGAAACAGCGGCATTGCCGTGCGACATCGGCATCGGCCGTGCCGCTGCCGGACGGGTGCTGCGGCTCGGCTCGGCCATCGCCTGGGCTGTGGCGCGAAGCGCGGCGGCGGGGTTGGAGGCCATCGAGGCGTCCAGCTTGAACTGCACGACGAGCTGGCGAAGCTTGGCGGCTTCGGCGGCAAGTGCGGCCGAGGCGGCGTTCGACTGTTCCACCATCGCCGCGTTCTGCTGGGTCGTCTGGTCCATGGCGTTGACCGCATGGTTGACTTCGGTGAGACCGGTCGACTGTTCGCGGGCCGAGATGGCGATCGCGTCCATGTGCGTGTTCATCTCGCCGATGAAGCCGCCAATGGTCCGGAGCGCTTCGCTTGCCTTGCGCACCAGATCCACGCCCGAGGAAACCTCGGCGCTGGAATTCTGGATGAGCTGTTTGATCTCCTTCGCGGCGTTTGCCGAGCGCTGTGCCAGTTCGCGGACTTCCTGGGCGACGACGGCGAAGCCCTTGCCGGCTTCCCCGGCGCGTGCCGCTTCCACGCCGGCGTTGAGCGCCAGGAGGTTGGTCTGGAAGGCGATCTCGTCGATGACGCCGATGATGTTGGAGATCTGCTGCGAGCTGCCCTCGATCTTGCGCATCGCCTCTTCGGCGCGGGCAACGACTTCCGACGACTGGGTCGCGGACGAGTTGGCCTGCGAAGCGACGCTGCGGGCCTCTTCCGTGCGCTTGGTGGAGTTGGCGACGTTCGAGGTGATTTCCTCCACGGCGGCCGCGGTTTCCTCAAGCGAGGCGGCCTGCTGTTCGGTGCGGCGCGACAGGTCGTCGGAGCCGGAGGCGATTTCGCGGGTACCGCTTTCCATGGTGGAGATCGAGTTGGCGATCGCCGACATGGCCGTGCCGAGCTGCATGATCGACTGGTTGAAGTCGTGACGCAGGGCCTCGAAGTCGGGCGCAAACGGTTCGGTCAGCTGGAACGACAGGTCGCCGGCGGCAAGCCGCTTCAGGCCGCCAGCCAGACCGGAGGTCGCCACGCGAAGACGTTCGGCGGCTTCCGCCTCTGCCCGCTCCTGCGCGGCGATGCGGTCGGCCTCGGCCTGCTTGCGATTCTCTTCCGCCTCGGTTTCGAGGCGCTTGTTGGCGATCGCTGCCTCGCGGAAGACGCTGAGCGTTTCGGCCATCTGGCCGATTTCGTCCTTGCCGCCCTTTTCGACATGCACGTCGAGATCGCCATTGGCGAGCCGCGACATGATGCCGGACAGGTGTCCAAGCGGTTGCGAGACGAGGCGGAAGTTGAGGAAGCCCATCACGGCAGCGACAATGGCGACGACAATCGATGCGGCAAGGCTGATCGTCTCGACCGATTCGAGCGCGGCCATTTCGTGGACAAGCGCCTCTGCGGCGATCTTGCTCATGTCGGCATCGATGACAGTCAGTTTCTCCTTGAAGGAGTCCATCAGCTTCGCGCCGGCGCCGGTCGCCTCGATGGCGCGGGCGGTTTCCACCGTCATCGGGTCGCGCATCAGCAGGACCTGCTTGGCAATGACGTCGTTGCGCCACTGATTGAGAGTAGTTTCAGCTTCCTTGAAGGTCGCAACGTTCTGCGGCGCCGTTTCGCCATAAAGAGCTTCCAGCTTCGTCATCTGCTGGTCGAGTTCGGCCTGAAGGCTGTCGTACTGCGCCATGTAGTCCCGGTTGCCGGTCAGCAGGAAGGACTTGATGGCCAGGTTGGTCGCCGTCACGGTCTCGTTGAACGCCGCCGTGCCTTCCACGACTTCGTTGATCTTCATGTCGTTCTGCACGAGATGCGTTGCAGTCGTTGCACGGGTATAGATGAATGCGCAGGCGACGATGGCGATGACAGCCAATATGCCGAATGCGGCGAAACCCTTTGCGCTGACGGATATGTTCTTCAGCATGATGAACCTCGGTTATGTAGTCTGCGAGCGCGGCCGTCCGCCTCTGTCCCCGCCGGTTGCGCTTTTAAGCGGCGCCGTCATCCCCCGCCGGGGCAGCGCCGCCGGTTGGTATCAGGAGCCCGCCTGGGCGCGGCGCTCGAGTTCGGTGAGGTTGAGTTCCACCGTCACCGCGCCGATCTGCTTGGCTCCGGACGCATCGTTGAGCGTAAAGCTCACCTGGTTACGCCAGATCTTGTTGTCCTCGTCCCATTCCGGCTCGTCGACGAAAAGGGCATCCTTGCCGACGTCGAAGGTGTTCTGGAACTTGCCTTCGTCACCCTGCCAGAAGTCGCTGGTGATCGAGCTCTGTCCGACGTTCAGGCCGTTCTGGTCCATCACGAAGATTTCGGCATAGAGACCGAGCGAGCGGCCCTGCATGCGGGCGAGATAGACGGACAGCGGATTGGACAGCGTCGCTGCGATCAGCGGCTTGTCGGCGTCTTCGCGTTCCTTCTTCCACTGCTCGTCGAGCTTGTCGATCGCAGCCTGGTCGAGCTTCGTCAGCCGGTCGTTCTGGGCCTGGACCGACATCCGCACGATATCGGTCTCGATGAACTCGCGCATGGTCTTCACCAGTTCCGGCGTCACGAGACCCTTCACATCGGGCATCGGCGGTTCGGCGCTGGCGACTGTCGCGGAGAGCAGCATCATGGCCGCTCCGTATAGGGGCATAAGGGTGGTACGCATGATTCATCTCCTTTATGCGTACCAAATATAGGCATCACTCCTTAAGAGAGCTTTAACGTTAGAAATCGCTCATTAACTTTTTGTTTGGATTTTCGCGAAAGCCAAAGTAAAGTTGAGTAAAGTTGGAAACAACTTCGACGTGTATTCCGGATTTTTACTTCGGTGAGGCTGGCGGCGCGTAAGCGACACTCGTGGACGTCCGCCGCAGGCTTGCGCTTGGATCAGTTCGTCAAGGTGTAGGGGCGGCGCAGCGCATTGGCCTCAAGCCAGCCGATCAGCGCCTCCGGCTCGTCGGTCTGGATGATCGTCGCGCCGCGCTCCACCCAGAAGCGGTAGACCTCGTCCTGCCGGTTCTCGCGCCAGGCGAGACCATCGCCGCGCCCGCCCGCGACCATGCCCTCGGGCCGGTCGGTGATCGGATAGGTATTGATCCAGAGATGCGCATTCGTGCGGATCGCCGCGGCCTGGGCCTGCCGTGAAAACAGTGCCCCGCCGTCTGGCGTGATCGCCTGCGCCGGATCCTTGTGCCACACGACCATTTCCGCCGCCGGCGCCAGAAGATGGCGGTTGACGCGCTCGATGAAGGCGGGGTCATTGACCGCGTCGTCGGCGAAGATCGGCATGAAGGCGATGCCGTTGCCGATCCTGGCCCGTACCGCGATCGCCCGCCGCAGCCGCTCCTCGTCCCAGACCGCCATTTTCAAAAGCACGCCGTCGGTCATGGAAAGACCGCGTGCAACCTGGGCGATTTCAGGCAAGTCCTCCGGTTCGAGCTTGTTGTCGATGTTGACGAGAATGCGTCCCCGCGCCACAGCCAGCATCTCGGCAAGCGTCGGCACGGTCTCCGCCGTCACCTCTTGCGATCCCTCGACGACGAGATGGCAGCCGCGCAGCGCCGCGAGGCTGTACCGCGCGACCTCGCCTTGACAGGTGGTGGTCCGGTCCAGCGTCGCGTCGTGCATGACGACCAGCACGCCGTCCGATGACCGCCGCACGTCGAGCTCCACCATGTCGACGCCGATCTCTGCTGCATGCAGGATCGCCGCGCGGGAATTCTCCGCCCGGACCGGACGATCGCCGATCTTCCAGCCGGCCCGGTGCGCCACCACCATCACGTGGTCGCGAAAGCCGTTGGCGTCGCCAAGTCGTTCCGCGATCACCCGGGCGGTGCCGCCGTCTTCGGAAAGGACCGGAGCGGTCGTTTCGGCAAGCGAGGGAACGAGTGTCAGGACAAGGGCGAGGATCGGCGGGGTGAGGCGCATGGTCGGCACTCCGGGAGGTCTCGGTCGACCGCCGGATAGCCGCTTCGCGTGACAGGGACGTGAAGAACCGATGAAGGATCGGTGACGATACGGAGCCGCCCTTTGCGAAGCAGTCTCATCTTCCGTCGGTTGACGACCCTTCAAATGCCCGTTTCGCGCGACCCTAGACTATTGTATATAAGGTTCGATATGGATAAATGTCGGCGTGTCCGCTTGCGCGGCTCGGAAGACTTCGCTCTTGGGAGGGGGCTCTGGCATGACAGCGATCAAAATCATCATCGCAGACGATCATCCGTTGTTTCGCGGCGCGCTTCGGCAGGCCGTGACGGGCATGGATGGCACGCAGGAAATCATCGAGGCGGGAGACTTCGATGCCGCTCGCCGCGCCGCCGCCGATCATGGCGACGCCGACCTGATGCTGCTCGATCTGGCGATGCCTGGCGTCAGCGGCTTCTCCGGCCTGATGTCGCTCCGGGCCGAATTCTCCAGCCTGCCGATCGTCATCGTCTCGGCGACCGACGACCCTGCCACCATCCGCCGCGCGCTGGAACTCGGTGCTTCGGGCTTCATCTCGAAGTCCTCCGGCATCGATGAAATCCGCGCCGCGATCCAGTCCGTCCTCGAAGGCGACATCTGGACGCCGGAAAGCTATCAGGACGGGCCCGAACCCGATTCCGACGTCACCGACCTGATCAACCGCTTGCGCACCCTGACGCCGCAGCAGAGCCGCGTTCTGGGGATGCTGGGCGAGGGGCTGCTGAACAAGCAGATCGCCTACGAACTGGGCGTCTCGGAAGCGACGATCAAGGCCCACGTCTCGGCGATCCTGCTGAAGCTCAAGGTCGACAGCCGCACCCAGGCCGTTATCCAGCTCGGCAAGATCAACATGGCGATGGTGGCCTGACGGGTCGGGGAAAGAGGATTTTATTCCTTTACTCCGTTCATCGTCTCGGCTAGATTTGCCTGACGGGCCGGGCCTTCCGGCCGCCTCGTTCGGGTTCTGCCATGCTGTCGCACGACAATATCTGGAAAGCCATAGACCGGCTGGCGGAGAGTCATGATCTCTCGCCATCGGGGCTGGCGCGCCGTGCCGGCCTCGATCCGACGTCATTCAACAAGTCGAAGCGCGTCGGTCCCGACGGACGGATGCGCTGGCCCTCGACGGAATCGATCGCCAAGGTGCTGGAGGCGACCGGGGCGAGCCTCGACCAGTTCATGTCCTTCGTGCGCGGCGGCATCTCGCTGTCACCGGGTGCCGATGGCGGCCGGCGGTCGGACGCGATACCGCTGCTCGGCTTTGCCCAGGCCGGCGCCGGCGGCTTTTTCGACGATGGCGGCTTTCCCGTCGGTCAGGGCTGGGATGTTGTCGAGTTTCCGGCTTCGCCGGGCGAGGCCGCAGGCGCCTATGCGCTCGAGATCCAGGGCGACAGCATGCTGCCGCTTTACCGCGACGGCGACGTGCTGATCGTCCAGCCGGGCGCCCAGGTTCGGCGCGGCGATCGCGTCGTCGTCAAGACCCGTGACGGAGAGGTGATGGCAAAGGTGCTGGCTCGCCAGACGCCCCGCTCGATCGAACTTCTGTCGCTGAACCCCGAGCACCCGAACCGCCAGTTCGACCTCAAGGACGTCGAATGGATGGCCCGGATCGTCTGGGCGAGCCAATAGGAATTTCCCCCTATGCGTTTGCTCGGCACGGTCGGCGTCGGACTTGCGGGCGTTCTGGTGATGGCAGCGTTGATGGTGGGGGCGGGCGAGCGTTTGCGGGACCGGCCATCCGCGCCGGCTCCGGCGGATGAAACGCCGGCCCCGGCCGCAGCCGCTGCCGTCATCGAGACGCGCAACGCCCGACCGATCGACCCGGCGCGGTTCGCCGCACCCTTTGCCGAAGGCGCGACCGCGCTCGAACGCATTGCCTCCCGCCAACCGGAGCCGAAGCCGACCGCCCGCGTCGCCGTGGTGCTCCTGCCCCGTCCCGTCAGCCTGGAGGTCGGGCTGTTTCGCAGCGGCGACCGGATCGTGCGTTTGCGCGGCCTCGAACCGCTCGCCCCGTCGACGGTCTGCGATGCGCCTCGCGGTGGAAGCTGGCCCTGCGGCATGGTGGCGCTGACGCGCCAGCGCATGCTGGTGCGAAACCGCACGATCGCCTGTGACAACGGCACCGAAGGGGATGGCGCCGCGATGCTCACCACCTGTCGTGTCGGCAATGCGGATATCGGCCTGTGGCTGGCGGAAAACGGCTGGGCGAAGCCGATATCCGGCTCCGGCCTCGAAGCGGCGGGCGAGGCGGCGAAGGCATCGACGAAGGGGCTGTGGGGTGGCGATCCGCGCGTGGCCGGCTCACCGCCGTGATCGGCCGGACCGGCCGCTACGGCTTGCATCGCGGCGGACTTCCGATAGTGTGCCGCCCGAAAACGCGCCCCTGCCGCAGGCGGCAGGGAACGCTTGCAGGACAGGCAAGGACGAGAACGAGATGAAGGAACAGTTCACCCACCACGACGCGCTGATCTTCGCCATGGTGATGATTTCGGCGGTCGACAGCGCCATGCCCGATCGCGAACTGCAGCGCATCGGCCAGCTGATCGACGTGCTCCCGGTCTTCGAAGGCTATGACAAGGAAAACCTGATCCTCGTGTCGCAGCGCTGCGCCGAAATCCTCGGCGGCCCGGAAGGCCTCGACATCGCGCTCGAGATTATCCGCGACGCTTTGCCGCCCCGCCTCTACGACACGGCCTATGCGGTGGCGGTGGAAGTCGCCGCCGTCGATCTCTCGGTCAACCAGGCGGAAATCCGGCTGTTGCAGCTTCTGCGCGACCGGCTCGGGCTTGATAAGCTGACCTGCGCCGCGCTGGAGCGCAGCGCGATCGCCCGTTACCGCAAGGCCTGACTGCCGGGCGCGATCGCGCCCGCCGGCTGGGCATAGAGATCATAGGGAAAATACCGAAGGTAGATCTCCTGCAGGCGCCCGTCGCGTGAGAGCGCCGCAAGACCGCTGTCGATCGCCTCGACGACTCGGGGATCCGAGCGCGTGACCATCACCGTCAAGCCTTCACCCAGGAAGTCCTGCGAAAAATAGGGACCGTCGAACAGCCGGCAGCAACTCTGCGAAGCGGTGCCGTTCGCCCAGAAGCTCAGTTGCAGCGCATCGGCGAAGCCGACCTCGACATCGCCCCCGATCAGGGCGGAATAGAGCGCGGCCCGGTCCTCGAACGCCTTCGGCTTGAGTGTCGGGAAATAGGCCTTCAACATCGCCTCGTGCGCGGTGCCGCCGACCACGCCGACTGTCTTTCCGAAGAGCGCGCGGGCATCCTCGCCGGACAGCGTGGCCCGCCGGCTGACGACGAACCGCGCCGGCAGCATCATGAACGGTCGCGAAAACGAAAAGCGCGCACGAAGCGCCTCCGTCGGAGCAACGCCGGCGATCACGGCCTCTCCCTGGCCCTCGGCCAGCGCATTGGCGAGATCGCCATAGGGCAGGGCCTGGATCTGGCACTTCGCCTCCAGCCCGAGCTCGGCGCAGAGCTCGCGGGCGAGGTCGACATGGAACCCGGCCAGACGCCCGGTCTGGTCGGCGAAGTTGAATGGCGGGAAATCGGTCGAGGTCAGGAAGCGCAGCCGGAGCACCGCTGAAAGGTCGGGGCGCGGCAGGCGCTCGCGTTTGTCGAAGAGCAGCGGCATCGGCGAATCCGTCGCTTGTGTGGCCTGCGGCGTGATCGGCAGGGCAAATGAAAGCACAAGCATCAGCCGCCGCACAGACCTCCCCCAGTGTTTGAGGGGTGTAACTTCAGATTGTACCATTATCCTACGCCTGATCGAGGCCGGGGGGCGTTTCCGTTCTGGCGACGCTTTAGCAGACAAGTGCGATTTGGGGAATATCGCGGTTTCCGCGAGCAGGGTACCTATGTCGGCGCCACGCGAACGGTTGGAGCGGTTTTGGCTCCAGGTCCGGAGGTCGGGGAGTTTCCGGAAGACAGCGCCGAGTGCCGCATCCTGAAACGCCTCGGGTTCTCCAAGCCGGCCATAGCGGCCGCCGCCGACAATGCGGCGCGGCGCGGAACGACAATCGAGCAGGAACTTCTCGCGACCGGCTGGATCCGAGAGGAGGCCTACTATGCGGCGCTCGCCCGGCTTGCTGGGCTTCCCTTCGTCGACGCGCTCGACCCGGAAGCCGTCATGGATGTCGAAGGCATGGACGTCCTGTTGCAGCGGCCGACAATGCTGAGGGTCTACGATCGACGCCGCGCGCCTTCGGTTGCCATCATCCCCCAGGCGGGACGGATGGAAAACCTGCTCGACAGCATCGCCGCGATGCCGACATTGTCGAAAAGCCTTGTGGTGACGACGCCCTCGGCGATGCGTGCCGCCGTCTGGAAGGCTGGCGAGACACGCCGGGCGCTCAACGTCAGCGCCAGTCTGTTCGAGCGGCAGCCGCGCTTCTCGGCCCGCATCGTCATGACCGGCCTGCAGGGCTTCGTGCTGGGAGCGGCAAGCGCCGGCGCCGGGCTCGGACTTGCTTTGTTTGGCGGCCCGGTGCTGCTGGCGCTGCATGCCAGCGTCTCCAGCTTCTATCTGGCGGCTCTTGCCCTGCGCGGCGGTGCGCTGCTCTATGCCGTTCGCGAGCTTTTGCCGATCGATAGGCATACGCCGGACGAGGATCTTCCGGTCTATACGGTGATCGTCGCGCTCTACCGCGAAGCCCCTGTGGCCGCCCAACTGCTGAAGGCGCTCGACCGGCTCGACTGGCCGAAATCCCGTCTCGACGTCAAGCTCGTCTGCGAGGCTGACGACCGGGAGACGATCGATGCCCTGAGGGCGCTGCGGCCCGGCCCGCATTGCGAAATCGTCGAGGTGCCGCCGATCGGGCCGAGGACCAAGCCGAAGGCGCTGAGCTATGTCCTCGGCGCCGCGCGAGGCGAGTATGTCGCCGTCTACGATGCCGAAGACCGGCCGCATCCGCTGCAATTGCGCGAGGCCTGCCACCGCTTCCGCCATATGCCGGACAAGGTGGCCTGCCTGCAGGCGCCGCTGATCATCAGCAACGCGCAAGCCTCCTGGGTGAGTGCGCTGTTCGCGGTCGAGTATGCGGGCCTGTTCCGGGGGCTGCTGCCGGTGCTGGCGCGCCTGCGCATGCCGCTGCCGCTCGGCGGGACCTCCAATCATTTTCGCACCCGCATCCTGCGCGAGGTCGGCGGCTGGGACCCGTACAACGTCACCGAGGATGCCGATCTCGGCCTCAGGCTCTATCGTCTCGGCTATCGCTGCGGCGTGTTGCGGCGCCAGACGCTGGAGGACGCGCCGACGGAGATGGGTGTCTGGATGCGCCAGCGGACCCGCTGGTTCAAGGGGTGGCTGCAGACCTGGCTGGTGGTGATGCGCGATGGTGGCAGGGCAAGGCGCGAGATGGGTCTCCTCGCTTATGTCGTCTTCCACCTGCTGGTCGGCGGCATGCTGCTCTCGGCGCTCCTGCATCCGGTGATGCTGATCACGGTTCTAAGCTCCGTTTTCGCCATGCTGGGCGCGCCACGGCCGCCGCTGAGCCTGCTGCAAGTCGGGCTGATCGCCGTCGACATCGTCAACGTGCTCGGCGCCTATGCCTGCTTTCTTGGCCTCGGCGCTGTTGCCATGATCGGCTACGAGAAGCGGCTGATCGGCTGGCGATGGCTCGCCGTGCCGCTCTACTGGATGATGATGGCCGCCGCCGCCTGGCGCGCCGTCTACGACCTCCGCCGGCGACCGTTCCATTGGGCGAAGACGCCGCACAAGCCGGTGGTGGTGGGGCAAGGGGCGTCATCAACCGAACCCCCACAAAAATTGAAGTGGCCGAGGCTGTGGCGGCGGCAAAAGGCAGATGCTTAAATGACAGCTGGAGCGGGTGAAGGGAATCGAACCCTCGTATTCAGCTTGGGAAGCTGCTGCTCTACCATTGAGCTACACCCGCTTGCGGCTCTGTCTCTAGCAGGAACAACGGTCCCGCTTCAAGATCAAATCAGGGCGCGCGGAAATGCTTGGAGAGCTTCAGGCCCTGCGCCTGGTAGTTCGAGCCGAGACCGCTGCCGTAGAGGCCTTCCGGTGGTTCGAGCATGTGTTCGTAGACGAGGCGTCCGATGATCTGGCCGTGTTCGAGGATGAAGGGCACCTCGTGGCTGCGCACTTCGAGCACCGCCCGGCTGCCGGCGCCGCCGGCGCCCGCGTGGCCGAAACCGGGGTCGAAGAAGCCGGCATAATGCACGCGGAATTCGCCGACCAGCGGATCGAAGGGCGTCATCTCGGCGGCATAGAGCGGCGGCACGTGCACCGCCTCGTTGGACACGAGGATATAGAATTCGTCCGGATCGAGGATCAGCTCGTCGCGGCCGCGCGAATAGAGCGGCTCCCAGAAGTCGAGCACGTCGTGGGCGGCCTTCCTGTCGACGTCGATGACAGAGGTATGGTGCTTGCCGCGATAGCCGATCAGGCCTTCGGGACCCGAGCCCTTGAGATCGATGGAAAGCGCGATGCCGCCGCCCGACACGTTCGGCGCATCCGCCGCCACCAGCGTCTCCGCGGCGTGCAGGTCGACGAGTTCCTGCTCGCCGAGCAGGGCATGACCCTTGCGGAAGCGGATCTGCGACAGGCGCGAGCCGCGGCGCACGATGATCGGGAATGTGCGCGGCGAGATCTCCAGGTAGAGCGGACCCTTGTAGCCGGCCGGCACCTTGTCGAATTCCTGGGCATAGTCGACCATCACGCGGGTGAAGATGTCGAGGCGCCCCGTGGAGCTCTTCGGGTTGGCAGAGGCGGAGATGTCGCCGGGCAGGTCGAGGCTTTCCATCAGCGGCACGATGTAGACGCAGCCGGTTTCGAGCACCGCGCCGTTTTCGAGGTCGATCTCGTGCAGCGTCAGGCGTTCCAGCTTGTCGGCGACCGTGCTGGAACGGCCGGGCATGAAGCTGGCGCGCACGCGCAGCGCCTTGGAGCCGAGACGGAGATCGAGGCTTGCCGGTTGGATCTGGTCGTGATCGAGCATGGCTTCGCTCAGAAGCTGGCCGCGCCCGAACAGTTCGCCGATCGCCCGGTCGGCCAGAATGCCCGCGTTTCTCGTCATGTCTTCGTTCCTATTTGGCGCGACAAAACCAAAGTCGAGGAATTGACGCAAGCCTGCATCAGGCGTATTGCAGCCTTATCCCGTGGTGATTTGGCCGGTCGGCTTGCAGCCACGTTAAACAAATGGCTAAAAAGACCGGGTCGATAGAACCGGTCTGCATTTGCGACCGGTTTTTTTGTGTCTGAAAGGCCAGACGGCATGAGCAAGAATTGGCGTCCCGCAACCCGCCTCGTCCATGGGGGAACGCTTCGTTCCCAGTTCGGTGAAACCTCCGAAGCGATCTACCTGACGCAGGGCTTCGTCTACGACACGGCGGAAGCCGCCGAGGCCCGCTTCAAGGGCGAGAATGACGGCTTCATCTACGCACGCTACGGCAGCCCGACCAACGACATGTTCGAAAAGCGCATGTGCCTGCTGGAAGGCGCCGAGGATGCGCGCGCCACGGCGTCCGGCATGGCCGCCGTTTCCGCCGCGATCCTGAGCCAGGTGAAGGCCGGCGACCACATTGTCGCCGCACGCGCCCTGTTCGGGTCCTGCCGTTGGGTGGTCGAGACGCTGGCGCCGAAATACGGCGTCGAATGCACGCTCGTCGACGGACGCGACCTGAAGGCCTGGGAAGCGGCGATCCGCCCCAACACCAAGGTGTTCTTCCTCGAAAGCCCGACGAACCCCACGCTGGAAGTGGTCGACATCGCGGGCGTCGCGAAGCTCGCCAATCAGGTTGGCGCCAAGGTCGTGGTTGACAATGTGTTCGCCACGCCGCTGTTCCAGAAGCCGCTGGAGCTTGGCGCCCACGTCGTCGTCTATTCCGCCACCAAGCACATCGACGGACAGGGCCGCTGCCTTGGCGGCGTCGTGCTCTCCGACAAGGAGTGGATCGACGAGAACCTGCACGATTACTTCCGCCATACCGGCCCGGCCATGTCGCCGTTCAATGCCTGGACGCTGCTGAAGGGCATCGAGACGCTGCCGCTCAGGGTGAAGCAACAGACCGAGAATGCCGCGAAGATCGCCGATTTCCTTGCAAACCATCCGAAGGTCGCCCGCGTCATCTATCCGGGCCGCGCCGACCATCCGCAGGCCGATATCATCGCCCGTCAGATGACGGGTGGCTCGACGCTGGTGGCGATCGAGATGAAGGGCGGCAAGCAGGCGGCATTCGGCCTGCAGAACGCGCTGGAGGTCGTGAAGATCTCCAACAATCTCGGCGACGCCAAGAGCCTGATCACCCATCCGGCGACGACGACGCACAAGAACTTGTCGGAGGAGGCGCGCGCCGAGCTCGGCATTTCGAGCGGTCTCGTGCGCTTGTCCTGCGGTATCGAGGACAGCGAGGATCTGGTCGAGGATTTCGCGCGCGCGCTCGACAAGATACCGGGCTGACGGCATCGGACGGGCGAGCCTAGGCTCGCCCGGGCATGCTGCCTCACCGCTTCTTGCGCCGGGCTTCCTTGATTTTGGCCTGATCGTGTAGAATATGCTGATTGATCAGCGATGTGAGGTGAGCCCGAATGTATCGTGCCGTGACCCGCGACATAGAGGTCATCGTGGAGCCGTTTTATCTGGAGGAGCAATCCGATCCGGACGACGGCCGCTATGTCTGGGGCTACAAGGTCGTGATCGTCAACCATTCGCGCGAGCCGGTTCGCCTGGTGCAGCGCTACTGGCACATCACCGACCAGAACGGCCAGGTCGACGAGGTAAGCGGTCCGGGGGTCGTGGGCGAGCAGCCGCGGCTTCGTCCGGGCGACACCTACGAATACTCCTCCGGCTGCCCGCTCGACACGCCGTCGGGCATGATGTTCGGCCATTACCAGATGCAGACCGACGAGGGCCGTCTGTTCGAGGTGGCGATCCCGGCATTCTCGCTCGATACGCCGGGTCTCGCGCGCGTCCTGAACTGAGGCCGGCCGAACCGGTCAGGCGTTTTCCAGTTCCGACACCGGATAGGTGTAGGTGGTCGAGCAGAACTCGCAGGTGACGCCGATCGCGCCGTCTTCCTGGCTGGCCTCGATCTCCTCGGCCGAGAAGCCCTGCAAAACGCCCTTGATCTTCTCCCGCGAACAGCTGCACCGGTCGTAGACGCCGTTGGGCTCATAGACGCGAACGCCGCGCTCGTGGAACAGCCGGAACAGCAGTCGCTCGATTCCGACCTGCGGATCGGTCAGCTCGTCGGCATCGACGGTATCGACCAGCAGGCGGGCTTCCGCCCAGCCGTCGTCCTCGGCGTGATCGTTGTCGCGGTCATCGCCGTCGCCGCCATGCAGGTCCGGATGGCGCATGCGCTCCGGCGCCTCTGGCAGGAACTGGGCGATAAGGCCGCCGGCACGCCAGGCATGGCGCGGCTTGCCGGTCTGGTCGCGATCATAGAGTTCGGCGACGCCGAGGCGCACGCGGGTCGGGATCTGCTCCGACTGGCGGAAATAGACGCCGGCGATCTCCTCAAGCGACGAGCCGTCGAGCGGCACGATGCCCTGATAGGGCTGCATGAAGCTGCCCTGGTCGATGGTGAAGGCGAGAACGCCGGTGCCGAGCAGCTTTTCCGGAGAGGCTTCACCGGCCGCGACGGCGCTCGCGACAGCTTCCTCGTCGAAACGGGCGTAGGCGCGGACGTTCTCCGGCGTGGTGAAATCGGCGACCAGAAGATCGACGGGACCGTCGGTCTTGGTCTGCACCGTGAACTTGCCCTCGAACTTCAGCGAGGTTCCGATCAGCACCGTCAAAACGATCGTCTCGGCCAGCAGCCGTGCTACGGCCGGCGGATAGTCGTGGCGGTCGAGGATGCTGTTGAGCAGCGGTCCGAGCTGCACCGCGCGGCCGCGCACGTCGAGGCCTTCGACCTGGAACGGAACGACCCTGTCGTCACCGGCGAAACCGAATTCGCCAAGCTCTACTGTTCTGTCTGCCATGCTTTGGTAACTCCCGGCGCCACGGCGCCAAACGAAAAGGGGCTGGCACCCCAGATTTTACCGCACACATGGGGAACCGGCGCCAAAAGGTCAAGCGCCGGACCGTTTCCTAGGCACCGGTGTCAGATCGCGCCGAGGCACCAGGCGAGGATCGACTTCTGCGCGTGCAGACGGTTCTCCGCCTCGTCGAAGACGACCGACTGCGGACCGTCGATCACGTCGTCGGTGACCTCCTCGCCGCGGTGCGCGGGCAGGCAGTGCATGAACAGCGCGTCGGCGTTGGCCTTCTTCATCAGTTCGACGTTGACCTGGAAGGGCTGGAACACGTTGTGTCCGCGAGCCTTGTGCTCGAGGTTCATCGATACCCAGGTGTCGGTGATGACGGCATCGGCGCCGGCAACGGCCCGGTCGGCATCATGGCACAGCATGATCTCGCCGCCATTGTTCCGCGCCCAGTTGAGGATCTTGTCGTCAGGCTCCGACCCCATGGGCACCGCCATGTTCATCCGGTAGCCGAAACGCGCAGCACCCTCGACCAGCGAATGCAGCACGTTGTTGCCATCGCCGGTCCACGCGAGCGTCTTGCCTTTCACCGGGCCGCGATGCTCCTCGATGGTCATGATGTCGGCCATGATCTGGCAGGGATGGGTAAGATCGGTCAGCGCATTGATGACGGGCACAGTGGCGTGCTCCGCCATTTCCAGCAGGCGGTTGTGATCGGTCGTCCGGATCATGATCGCGTCCACGTAGCGCGACAGGACCTTCGCGGTGTCGCCGATCGTCTCGGCCCGGCCGAGCTGCATTTCGGTGCCGGAGAGAAACAGCGTCTCGCCGCCGAGCTGGCGCATACCGACATCGAAAGAGACGCGGGTGCGGGTGGATGGCTTCTCGAAGATCATCGCCAGCATCTTGCCGGCGAGCGGCTTGCCGGCCGTGCCGGCCTTGGTGTCGCGCTTGCGGCCGATCGCGTCGTCCAGCATCAGCCGGAGATCGGAAGAGGAAACAGCCGAGAGATCGAGAAAATGTTTTGGAGATGCCATTGGTCCACCCGTCAGCCCTGAAGGCTCTTCTTTTCATTCGCCGCCGTCAGGCTTTCGGCAGCCCGTTCGATCCGACGCAGGCCCTCGCGTGCCTCTTCTGCCGTCAGCGTCAGCGGCGGCAGCAGCCGGATGACGTTGTCGCCGGCCGAGACACTGAGCATGTGCTCGCCGCGCATGGCCAGCAGCAGGTCGGCGGACGGGCAGGCGGCCTTGATACCGAGCATGAGCCCCTCGCCGCGAATATCCTCGATCACATCGGGATAGCGATCCTTGAGCGCGGCAAGACCCTGGCGCAGCACCAGTGCCACATCCTGCACATTGCGCAGGAAGCCATCGGCGAGCACGACGTCGAGCACAGCGTTGCCGACAGCCATGGCAAGCGGATTGCCGCCATAGGTCGTGCCATGGGTGCCGGCCTTCATACCCGCGGCCGCCTCGTCGGTCGCAAGGCAGGCGCCGAGCGGGAAGCCGCCACCGATGCCCTTGGCGACCGCCATGATATCGGGCGTGATGCCGGCCCATTCATGGGCGAAGAGTTTTCCGGTCCGGCCGACGCCGCTTTGCACCTCGTCGAGGATGAGCAGCAGGCCGTTCTCGTCGCAGATATCACGGAGTGCGCGAAGGAATTCGTTCGGCACGACGCGGATGCCGCCTTCGCCCTGCACCGGCTCGATCAGTATGGCGGCGGTTTCGTCGGTGATCGCAGCCTTCACCGCGTCGAGGTCGCCGAATGGCACCTGGTCGAAGCCGGCGGCCTTGGGGCCGAAGCCTTCGAGATACTTGGCCTGGCCCCCGGCCGCGATTGTCGCGATCGTACGGCCGTGGAAGGCGCCCTCGAAGGTGATGATGTGAAAGCGCTCGGGATTGCCGCGCGCGAAATGGTAGCGTCGCGCGGTCTTGATCGCGCATTCCAGCGCCTCGGCACCGGAATTGGTGAAGAACACCTTGTCCGCGAAGGTCGCCGACGTCAGCCGTTCGGCAAGCTTTTCCTGGCCCGGCACGTCATAGAGGTTCGACAGGTGCCAGAGCTTGTCCGCCTGGTTCTTCAACGCCTCGACGAGATGCGGGTGCGCGTGGCCGAGCGAGTTGACGGCGATGCCAGCGGCGAAATCCAGATAGCGTTCGCCGGTCTCGGTCACGAGCCAGACGCCTTCCCCTCGCTCGAAGCGCAGCGGTGCGCGCATGTAGGTCTGATAGAGCGGGGATGCCTCGGCCATGGCGCGGAACTCCTTCGGCAGGCGGGGATTGAGACGGAGGGATGACAACCGGTTGGAAGTGCCGGAAATCAAAATGCCGCCTTGCGGCGGCGCCCGCACTATCTCCATTTCCTCCCTTGCTGTCAACAAAACACCGCATTCGCGGGCTTGTTGGCGAAGCGTGTGAGAAAACCCTCGCCAAGGGTAAAATTTGCTCTTGAAACGCGTCGGGAAGCAAGTTGGGGAAAACTTTAAAATCGATTCCCGATGATTCCGCCGACTCTTGTCACGGAGTCAGGCTCACACTAGGTTAATCGTCAATTACTAGACTGCATGCGGCGGAACTAGTCACCGACAGTATCGAAGTTATTTTTGTTTCGGAACCCTCCGAAGCAGCGGTGATGGATTCTGTCATCAATGCTACAGGCGGAGAGCAGGCATGAACTGGACGGATGAGCGCGTCGAAAGGCTCAAGAAATTATGGGCCGAAGGTCTGAGCGCGAGCCAGATCGCGGCGCAGTTGGGCGGAGTGAGCCGCAACGCGGTGATCGGCAAGGTTCACCGTCTCAACCTGCCCGGGCGCGTCAAGGCGGGTGGAACGAGTTCGGTCGCACGGGCGACGAAGCGTCCCGCCGCACCGCAGCGGTCCCAGACCTTCAACCCGCGTCCGGTCGCTGCCCGCCCGGCTGCACGGCCCGCCAACGCCCTCGTTTCGAAGGATGGCGCCGAGTTCGAGGGCGTCGAGGAAACCCGCTTCTCGCCGGCCAACGACGTGATCGTTCCGATCTCTAAGAAGCTGATTTTGACAGAGCTGACCGAGCGCACCTGCAAATGGCCGATCGGCGATCCGACCAAGGACGATTTCCATTTCTGCGGGTGCGAGGCCCTCGACGCATCGCCCTACTGTAGCTACCACGGCAAGCTGGCCTACCAGCCGGTGTCGGAGCGTCGCAAGCAGGCGCGCTGATCCGTCAGAATCCTGATTTTCAAAGGGCCTTCGGGCCCTTTTTCATGTCCGCATCCGGTCATGGAAAAGGCCGCTCTCGACGAGCGGCCTTTCGGGATGTGGGGATCGGCAGGCTTCAGGCTTCCATCGAGTAGCCGGCGCCGCGCACGGTGCGGATCACATCCTGCATGTTCGAGAAGTTCAGAGCCTTGCGCAGGCGTCCGACATGCACGTCGACGGTCCGTTCGTCGACATAGATGTCGTGACCCCAAACGCCATCCAGCAATTGCGAGCGCGAGAAGACGCGGCCGGGCGAGGCCATCAGGAATTCGAGGAGGCGGAATTCCGTCGGGCCGAGGCGGACTTCGCGGCTCTTACGGTGGACCCGGTGGGTTTCGCGGTCGAGCTCGATATCGCCGCAGCGAAGCACGCTGGAGAGCACTTCCGGCTTGGCCCGGCGCAGCATCGCCTTGACACGGGCCATCAGTTCCGGCGTCGAGAACGGCTTGACGACATAGTCGTCGGCGCCGGTCGAAAGGCCACGGACGCGCTCGCTTTCCTCGCCGCGGGCCGTCAGCATGATGATCGGCAGGCGCTCGGTTTCGGGTCGCATGCGCAGGCGTCGGCAAAGCTCGATGCCCGAGACCCCAGGAAGCATCCAGTCAAGGATAAGAAGATCCGGCACGCGCTCCTGGAGGCGAAGTTCCGCCTCGTCTCCGCGCAGGATCGTTTCCACCTCATAGCCTTCCGCTTCGAGATTGTAGCGCAGGAGGACGCTCAGGGCCTCCTCGTCCTCGACGACGGCAATCTTCGGCTGCATGTCTTCGTCCGCCCTGCTTATTCCGTGACCGCACCGAGCGAGGACGTCAGGTCTTCCTTAGGCCGTTCGCCCTCCGGCTGGGAGCCGGTGGTCATGTAGTAAATGGTTTCCGCGATGTTGGTCGCATGGTCTCCGCAGCGCTCCAGGTTCTTGGCGCAGAACAGGAGGTGCGTGCAGGTGGTGATGTTGCGCGGGTCTTCCATCATGTAGGTCAGGAGTTCGCGGAACAGCGAGGTGTAGACGGCGTCGATTTCGTCATCGCGGTCGCGGATCGACTTGGCCTTCTCGGCCGAGCGCGTCGTGTAGACGTCGAGCACTTCCTTGAGCTGAACGAGGACCAGTTCGCAGAGATGTTCGAGACCGCGGCCGAGCTTGCGCGGCACACCGGTGCCCTGCACCGCCATAACGCGCTTGGCGTTGTTCTTGCCCATGTCGCCGACGCGTTCCAGATCGTTGGCGATCCTGAGAGCACCGATGATCTCGCGCAGGTCGGCAGCGACCGGCTGGCGACGGGCGATGGTGACGATCGCCTTGTCGCCGATCTCGCGCTCGATGGCGTCCATGACTACGTCGTCGGAGATTACTTTCTGGGCGAGAGCGGCATCGGAATTCACGAGGGCGCGGACGCTGTCGGCGACCATCTGCTCCGCCATGCCGCCCATCTCGGAGATGCGCCGGATGAGGTATTTCAGTTCCTCATCGAAGGCCGATAAGATGTGTGTGGAAGACATTTTATGAGTTTCCTGTTCTTGAAACGAGCGCGTGAGGAGGATCAGCCGAAGCGACCCATGATGTAATCCTGCGTGCGCTGATCGTCCGGATTGGTGAACATCTTGTCGGTGTCGTTCTCCTCGACGAGTTCGCCGAGGTGGAACATGGCGGTGCGCTGAGACACGCGGGCTGCCTGCTGCATCGAGTGGGTGACGATAACGATGGTGAAATTGGTCCTGAGTTCGTGGATCAGTTCCTCGACCTTGGCGGTCGCGATCGGGTCGAGCGCCGAGCAGGGCTCGTCCATCAGGATCACTTCAGGGCTCACCGAGATGGCGCGGGCGATGCAGAGACGCTGCTGCTGGCCGCCGGAGAGACCGGTGCCGGGCGCGTCGAGGCGGTCCTTCACCTCGTTCCAAAGGCCGGCCTTCTGCAGCGCGGAGGCGACGATGTCGTCGAGGTCCGACTTCTTGCGGGCAAGACCGTGGATGCGCGGGCCGTAGGCGACGTTCTCGTAGATCGACTTCGGGAACGGGTTCGGCTTCTGGAACACCATGCCTACCTTGGCGCGCAGCTGCACCGGATCGACCTTCGGGTCGTAGATGTTTTCACCGTCGATCAGGATCGTGCCGTCGACGCGGCAGCTCGCGATCGTGTCGTTCATGCGGTTGATGCACCGCAGGAAGGTCGACTTGCCGCAGCCCGACGGGCCGATGAAGGCCGTCACGGAACGGGGGCGGATCTCGATGTCCACGTCCTTGATCGCATGCTTGTCGCCGTAGAACACCTGAACCTTGCGGGCCGAGATCTTCGTTTCATTCATGATTGCAGCTTTCGTCGTGGTCGTAGTGATTGTGGTCGGCATGTTACTCATCTGTCAGCCCCTCTTACCAGCGACGCTCGAAACGGCGGCGGAGAATGATTGCGATCAGGTTCATCAGCACCAGGAAGACCAGCAGCACGATGATCGCACCGGATGCCCGTTCGACAAAGGCCGGGTCGCCGCGCTGGGTCCAGTTGTAGACCTGGACGGGCAGCGCCGATGCCGGATCGAAGAAGCCCTCCGGCGGTCCGGCCGGATATTCGCGGACGAAGGCGACCATGCCGATCAGGAGAAGCGGCGCGGTCTCGCCGAGCGCCTGGGCCAGGCCGATGATCGTGCCGGTCAGGATGCCGGGCATGGCGAGCGGCAGCACGTGATGGAAGATCGACTGCATCTTCGAGGCGCCGACGCCGAGTGCGGCATCGCGGATCGACGGCGGAACCGCCTTCAGCGCGGCGCGCGTGGCGATGATGATCGTCGGCAGCGTCATCAGCGTCAGCACGAGGCCGCCGACGACCGGTGCCGATTGCGGCAGGCCGGCGAAGTTGATGAAGACGGCGAGACCGAGGATACCGAAGACGATCGACGGAACCGCCGCCAGGTTGGCGATGTTCACTTCGATCAGGTCGGTGATCTTGTTCTGCGGCGCGAACTCCTCGAGGTAGATCGACGCGGCGACACCGAGCGGCAGCGACAGGACGAGGACGATCAGCATCATGTAGGCCGATCCGAGGATCGCAACACCGAGCCCGGCGGCCTCCGGACGCGTGTCGGATGCGTCGGGCGCGGTGAAGAAATCCCAGTTGAACTTCGTGGTCAGCACGCCGGCGCCTTTCAGCGCGTCGGCAAGCCGGAGCTGCTCGGGCGAGGTATTGCGGTCGAGCGCAGCGCTTTCCATCGTTACCCGGCCCTTGTAGTAGCCGTCTATACGGCCCGACGCGAGCAGGTTGAATGCGACCGTTTCGCCGATCACCGAGGGATTGGCGAGAACATAGTTGCGCAGGCTTGCCGGGGCTTCCTTGGAGATCAGCTCGGCGGCCGCCTTGGCGTTCATTCCCTCGACGGTGATGTCGTTGGTCGCCATGGCGTCGGCGAGCGCCTTCTCGATCAGCGGCGCATAGCCGAAGGTTGATACCTTGGCGATGTTTGCCGGATCCCGCGTGCCGTCCTTGTCGAGCGTTGCCGGATCGAGGAACACGTTGACGGTGATATAGGTCTGCTGGAAGGACGACAGGCCGTTCGAGAGGATGGATAGGAGCAGGCCGACGAGCGCAAGCACACCGAGCGCCACCGCGATCCTGCCCCAGAGACGGAAGCGGGCCTCCGCAGCATTGCGACGTTTCGTGCGGTCATCAATGGCGAGCAGCGACTTCGACTGGACACCTTTGGCGATGTTGTCGAATACGGAAATGTCGGTCATTCGTACTGCTCCCGGTATTTGCGTACGATGTAGAGGGCCAGTACGTTGAGCCCGAGCGTGAAGACGAAGAGGGTCAGGCCAAGCGCGAAGGCGACGAGCGTCTCTGGGCTTGCGAATTCGGTATCCCCGGTCAGCTGACCGACGATTTTCACGGTGACGGTCGTCATTGCCTCGAACGGATTGAGATCGAGCCGCGCCGCGGCACCCGCCCCGAGAACCACGATCATGGTCTCGCCGATGGCGCGGCTGGCCGCCAGCAGGATGGCGCCGACGATGCCCGGAAGGGCGGCCGGAAGAATGACCTGCTTGATCGTTTCCGACTGCGTCGCGCCAAGGCCGTAGGAACCGTCACGAAGCGACTGCGGCACAGCGTTGATGATGTCGTCCGACAGCGAGCTGACGAAGGGGATGATCATGATGCCCATCACGAGGCCGGCGGTCAGAACCGACGACGACGAGTTGCCGAGACCGAGCGGCTGGGCGAGATAATCGCGCAGGAACGGACCGACCGTGATCAGGGCGAAGAGACCGTAGACGATCGTCGGGATGCCGGCCAGGACCTCGATTGCCGGCTTGGCGAAGCTGCGGAGCGACTTGCCGGCATATTCGGCCAGATAGATCGCGATCATCAGGCCGATCGGTACCGCGACCAGGAGCGCGATGAACGAGACGTAGAGAGTGCCCCAGAGCAGCGGCAGAATGCCGAGCTCCGAACCGCCGCGGAATTGCGGGTTCCAGGTGGTCGAGAAGAAGAACTCGCTGGCGGGATAGAGCTTGAAGAAGTTGATGGTCTCGAACACCAGCGAAAACACGATGCCGACGGTGGTCAGGATGGCGACCATCGAGGAGCCGATGAGAAGCGACTTGATGAAGCTCTCGCTGATGTTGCGGGCACGCAGGTCTGGATGAACGCGTATGTAGGACCAGGCGCCGAGCGCGATGGCAACGGCGAGAACGACGACCGTCATCATGATCTGGCCGAGGTTCTGATCCTGCCGGTAGGACTTTGCCGCCTGGAAAACTTCAGGCGCCACGTCGCTGCCAAGGGCCACGCCGACTTCGGCGAGCTGTGCGCGCACGGTCGAAAAGTCGACCGATCCGTCTTCCAGCGCACTTTCCGACATTGCGTTGCGGGCGAGAACGGCGTCGAGTCCGCCTGCAATGCGGCGAACATCGGAAACGACGAGGCTGCGGGCCCCGCCATCGGGGATCACGCTGTCGGGGATCATCCCGTTGACGCGGGTTTCAATGATGATGGGCTGAATGAAAAGCCAGGCAATGAGGATCAGGAAGGCCGGTACCGCGACGAAGAGCGCGACGGTCTGCCCATAATAGCCCGGAAGAGAATGAAGTTTTTTGCCGCTTGCGGCTGAAAGAGACAGGGCTCGTTGCCTGCCAAGGACATAGCCGAGTGCCGCGAGCACCGCTATGACGAGGATTATGATGCCCACGCTCATCGTGTCGGGATCCCCTGGAAGAGAAATGAAACTGGCGGCGCGGTCATCGCGCCGCCAGGTCTTGTCAGGCGATTAGTTCAGAGCGCCCATCGGGGTGCGGGCCTTGACGGCAGCCTGGGTCTTGGCAAGTTCCGGGTCGGAAACGAGGCCGTAGGCAGCGAGCGGGCCGTTCGGGCCGGCCATGTCGTCAGAGACGAAGAACTCGACATATTCCTGGAGGCCCGGGATGACGTCGAGGTGAGCGTTCTTGACGTAGAAGTAGAGCGGACGCGAAACCGGATATTCACCGGAAGCGATCGTCTCGACCGACGGGCTAACGCCGCTCATGGTGCCGACGCGCAGCTTGTCGGTGTTGTTCTGGTAGAACGACAGACCGAAGACGCCGATGCCGTTCTTGTTGGCGTCGACGCGAGCCAGGGTCTCGGTGTAATCGCCGTCGATATCGACAGCGACGCCGTCCGTGCGAAGCGCCATGCAGGCCTTGTTCGCATCTTCAGCGCCGGCAGCCTTGTGAGCTTCGGCAGCGCCGTTTTCCTTGCAGCCGTCGACGATGACCTTTTCGTCGAAGACTTCGCGGGTGCCGTGCTTGGTGCCCGGGATGAAGGCGAGGATCGGCTGCGCCGGCAGGTCGGCGCGGATCTCGTTCCAGTTCTTGTAGGGGTTGTCGACCAGCTGGCCGTCCTTCAGAACCTTGGCGGCAAGTGCATTGTGCCAGTCAGACGGGGTGAAGGCGTATTCCGGACCGTTGATGTCCGACGCGAATACGATGCCGTCGTAGCCGATGCGTACTTCCTGGATTTCAGTGACGCCGTTCGCGGTGCAGGTGTCGATATCCGACTGCTTGATGCGCGAGGAGGAGTTGGCGATGTCGATGGTGTTTTCGCCCACGCCTTCGCAGAGCTTCTTGCGGCCGGCGCCCGAGCCACCGGACTCAACGACCGGCGTCGGGAAGTCGAAGTTTTCGCCGAAAGCTTCGGCAACGATCGAGGCATAGGGGAGCACGGTGGACGAACCGGCGATCTGAATCTGGTCACGAGCGGCGGCGGCGCCGGCAAACGCGACGGTGGCCACGAGAGCGGCCGCGGAGAGCTTGAGGATGGTCATGGGTTTCTCCCGTTGATGGGCTTGTGTGTGGTTGCGAGCGTACGGCACTCACGGTCGCCGAGCATCGGCAGGTCTTTCTTAGACCTTGTTCCCCCACCCTTTTATGTCAGTTCAATGAAACATTTGTGACAAACTAAGTATCTGTAAATAAAAGATAAATTTTGGATAAGCTCGTTCAAGGCCGAGCTTTTATGTCAGAAGCGCACGGTGAATTCCGTCCCCTTGTCGATTTCGGATTTGATGATGAGACGGGCCCGATGTCGGGTAAGGATATGTTTGACGATCGCAAGGCCGAGACCGGTGCCCTTCTTGGAGCGGCTGTCCGTTGCGCTGACGCGGTAGAACCGCTCGGTCAAACGTGGCACATGTTCGGCCGGAATGCCCGGCCCCTGGTCGATGACGCTGACCTCCACCGGGCTCTCGGCGCCGCTCCTCAGGTAGACATCGACCGTCTTGCCTTCCTGGCCGTATTTGCAGGCGTTCTCGATCAGGTTCTCGAACACCTGCACCAGTTCGTCCCGGTCGCCGACGACTTCCACCTTTCCCTCCGGCAGATGCAGGCGAATATCGACATCGAGGTCGCCGGCCAGCGGCATAAGGGAATCCCGTACGTGGCCGAGCAAGGGCACGAGATCGACGCGCTCGTCCGGTGCGATATGTGCCTTGAGTTCGAGTCGCGACAGCGACAGCAGGTCATCGACAAGCCGGCTCATCCGGTTCGCCTGTTCCAGCATGATGCCGATGAAGCGTTCCTGCGCCTTCGGGTCGTTTCTGGCCGGCCCCTGCAGGGTCTCCAGAAAACCCCGGAGCGAGGCAAGCGGGGTTCTGAGTTCGTGGCTGGCATTGGCGACGAAGTCGGAACGCATGCGATCGAGGCGCCTGAGGTCCGAGATGTCACGGAAGGACAACAGGAAGAGCCGTGCATCGCCTCCATCGTTCCGGCGGCGGATTGGTCCGATGCGCACGATGTAGACCCGCTCGGAGGGCAGGCGTTCGGAATGCTCGATCTGGTTGGGTTCACCGGTGGTGATCGTTTCCCGGATCATGTCGAGAATGCCGGGCGAGCGCCAGCGCGCGGAGACGTGTAATCCCGCGCTGACCGGCCCGAAGGATCGTTCGGCGGCCCTGTTCTGCGACACGATACTCGCATCCTCCGCGAGAACGACGATCGGCATGTCGAGCGCATCGATGATGTCGTCCGTCGTCTCCAAAGGCGCTGCGGCAGGAATGGCCACGGCATCGGTCTTCGCCTGGATGACCTCGGGCACCGCGCGGGCCGTCCGGAACACGGCGGTGCCGAGCGCCATGGCCCAGAGGATCGTGGCGATCATCGGATCGACATCGGTCAGAAGCGCCGCGGCAAGGATCAGCACGGCGATCACCGCCAGCGCGAGGTTGTCTCTGAGCTGTGTCAGAAAGGTCCGCCAGATCGCAGGAGTGTCTTCCAAGTTTGCCTCGCGGACAGATCGGTTGGTTCAAAAGATGAGAGATAGGCGAGAATCATGACAGAATTTCCTACCTTTACGCATCCTTCCACGGGAACCGTGTGGCGCCAAGTGTCGTTGCCGACGTTAGCATTCGCTTGAATTGACAGGGAAGATGTGGCCTCACTTGATCGGTAAGAGGCAGGAGAAGGAAAGGCTCAAACATGGCGCAGCAGACGGAGGACCGATCGGTCGAACTGGAGATCCGCGGCAAGAAGCGGATCTTCAACATAGATGACCCGGTCCTGCCGGATTGGGTTGACGAGGAGGATATTGAATCCGGCGGTTACCCTTACAAGAAGAAGCTGGAAAAGGATGAATACGAGAAGGAGCTCGAACGCCTTCAGATCGAGCTCGTCAAGGTACAGTTCTGGCTGCAGGCGACCGGGAAGCGGGTGATGGCGCTGTTCGAAGGGCGCGACGCGGCGGGCAAGGGCGGCACGATCCATTCCATCCTCTCCTACATGAACCCGCGCGTTGCGCGTGTCGTTGCGCTCGGCAAGCCGACGGAGACGGAGCGCACGCAATGGTATTTCCAGCGCCATGTCTCGCATTTTCCAGCCGGCGGCGAACTCGTGCTGTTCGACAGGTCCTGGTACAATCGCGCTGGTGTCGAGCCGGTCATGGGGTTCTGCACGAAGGAACAGTATGAACAGTTCCTGATCCAGGTTCCGGATTTCGAGAAGCTCATCGTCGAGGAGGGTATCCATTTCTTCAAGTTCTGGCTGAACATCGGCCGGGAGATGCAGCTGAAGCGCTTCCATGACCGCCGCCACGACCCTCTGCGCTGCTGGAAGCTGTCGCCGATGGACATCGCAGCGCTGAACAAATGGGACGATTATACCGAAAAGCGCGACCGCATGATCAAGGAGACGCACACCAAACATGCGCCCTGGACGGTCGTCCGGCTGAACGACAAGCGTCGCGGCCGGCTGAACACCATCCGCCATATCCTGAAGTCGCTCGACTACGAGGGCAAGGACGAAAAGATGATCGGCGATCTCGACGACCGCATCATCGGCAGCGGCCCGGAGTTCCTGAAGTAGTGCCGGGCGCCGGGTCCTCAGCGGCCCGGCAGGACCCGGACTTCATAGAGGTCAATGCCGCCGCCCGCGCCGCCAAGGCCGGGATTGACGACCAGTCGCCCGGGCGTGTTCGGCGCGATGCCGAGGTCGAAGGTAACGCGGAACAGGATGTCGCCACGCTCGGGCGTGACGGTGAAGCGATGGCGCGCGCAGTCGCCCAGCCGATCGAAGTCGCAGACCACAGACATCTGAACTGACTCGTCGCCGGCTGTCTTGACCGACAGCGCAATGGTCGAGGTCTTGCCAGCCATTTCCCTCAGCACGTCTACGGGGAAGGGGATCGCGATGCTGCCGGAATCCCCCGCTTCGTTGGCGACGAGGCGCGCCGCCTGATCCTCCCCCGTGCCGGTCGCCGAGACGCTGGCACCGGAGGATGGCTGGAGTCCCGCCACTTGCGAGGGTGCAAACACCTTGATCCAGTCGTCGGAGAAACCCTGCTGGGTGTCCGGCGCGCCAAGCGTCGGTTGCGGCTGACCGAGAAAATCCTCCTCCTCGGCCCGGGGCGGATTGTCCTGAACGGCGGGAGCCCGCTCCTGAGGCGTCAGCTGAAGCCCGGAGCTATAGATCCACCATGCGCCCATGCCGAGCGACGCGAGAATGACGACAAGGATGAACAGTCGGGAAAAGACGCCGGAACGCCGTTTGCGTTGACGGATCACCTTGTCCGGGCGAACGTCGAGCCCCGCTGTTCCGCTATGGCTCGCGGCATCGGGCTGCGAAGCGATGCGCGGCTCTTCACGTGGGCCGGTGACCGGCTGAGGCGCAGCCGAAATGTCGACGCGGTCGTTTCGCTCCGCTCTCAATCCGCCGAACGCGTCGTCCGGCACTTCCTCCCGCTGGCTATGCCTGTCCGGCGCGGCCACTACGGGCGAGACATCGACATCGGGGACGGCACGCGGCTCGGGATCAGTCGCGTCGAAGGAGAAAGCGGCGGCGGCAATTTCGTCCACCGAGGGTTCGACGACCGACATACGGGCGCGCTCTTCCTGCTCGATCTCGTGGATCATCGCCTCGAGCCGGTGACGCTGATCCTCGACGACGTCGGGATCGGTGATGTTCTGCTTGCGCAGACCGGTTTCGAGCGCATGGCGGGCCGATTGATAGATGCGCGCCCGCATTTCCGCGCTGGTGCGGTCGGATCGTTCGAGCGCGCTCCTGATAGCCGTTTCCAATCCGCTCAAGGGCGTTTTACTCCTGTTTCACGATACGCGTACTGGTACCGGACCCCGCATGGTTAAGATTCGGTAGCGGCTGGATTGTGTCTTCGCAAGCCCAACTCATCGACGGAGAGGGGATAACCAGAGCTTTTGGCGGCGGGGCGGCTGGTTTGCCCGTCTCCGGTCTTTCGTTACTCTACACGTTCTGCTATCAAAATTGACGTTGCCGTAAACGTAAGAATTCGGGAGGAATTCATGGCTCTGCCGTCCGTGCTGAAGGACAATCTGAGACTGCCCGTGGTGGCGTCGCCGCTCTTCATCATCTCCCACCCGGAGCTGACGCTGGCGCAGTGCAAGGCCGGGGTGGTCGGTGCGTTCCCGGCGCTGAACGCCCGCCCCGAAAGCCAGCTCGACGAGTGGCTCGCCATGATCACGGAAGATCTCTCGACCCATAATGCGAAGAATCCCGAGCGCCCGGCGGCACCCTTTGCCGTCAACCAGATCGTCCACACCTCCAACAAGCGCCTCGAGCACGATCTCATGATGTGCGTGAAGTACAAGGTGCCGATCGTCATTTCCTCGCTCGGCGCCGTGCCGGAGGTGAACGCCGCGATCCACTCCTATGGAGGCGTGGTGTTGCACGACGTCATAAACAACCGCCACGCCAACTCGGCGATCCGCAAGGGTGCGGACGGCCTTATCGCGGTGGCGACAGGCGCAGGCGGGCATGCCGGCACGCTCTCGCCCTTCGCGCTGGTGCAGGAGATCCGCGAATGGTTCGACGGCCCGCTGCTGCTTGCGGGTGCCATCGCCACCGGCGGCGGCGTGCTCGCGGCCCAGGCAATGGGTGCCGACATGGCCTATATCGGCTCGCCCTTCATCGCTACCACGGAGGCGCGTGCCTCCGATGCCTACAAGCAGGCGATCGTCGAGGCAAAGGCTGGCGACATCGTCTACTCCAACTATTTCACCGGCATTCACGGCAATTACCTGAAGTCCTCGATCCTCGCCGCAGGCATGGACCCGGACAATCTGCCTGTCGCCGATCCCTCCAAGATGGATTTTGACAAGGCCGCCACCGGCGCCAAGGCCTGGAAGGATATCTGGGGCGCGGGGCAGGGGATCGGCGCCGTAAAGGCTGTAGAACCGGTCGCGGCGCTGGTCGATCGGCTGGAGCGGGAATATATCGGCGCAAAAAAGGCCGTTTGCGGCTGACGGCGGGGCTGATAGCGTCCCCGCCGAAACGGATTTTCGCGGGGACATGCAATGCTATCACGATACACCCTCTCGCTCGCCGCCCTGCTGGCCAGCACCCTTCCGGCGCTGGCCGCGGACAGCGGCTACCGGGAGTTCAAGGCCTGGCAGGTGAGCTGTGGACAGACGCTCTCCTGCGGCATGCGCCAGTATATCTCGGGCAGCGCCGTGTCCGGCTTCGAGCTCCGGCGTTCAGGCGCGCCGGAAGCGCCCGTGGTTCTGATCCTTTCGCCCGACGATAGCAACATCCTGGAAGGGGACGGCGAACTCGGCGTCACCATCGCGATCGATGACGGACAGACGGTTGCAATGTCGGGCGATGCCATTACCGCCAGTGTCGAGGCGGGCACGCTGGAACTGGCGGGAGACTTCATCGCGAACGGACTGATTTCCGCCCTGAAGGATGGCACCACCGCGACAATCGCCATCACCCGTGGGGCGACGAGCGTTCAAGGCGAGGTGCCGCTCGCCGGCGCGGCGGCGAGCCTTCTGTTCATCGACGAATACCAGAAGCGCGTTGGACATGTGGATGCGATGAGCGCCAAGGGCGACAAGGCGCCGAACCCCGCCCCTCCGATCAGCGATGTCCGCCGCCTCTCCGACTTTCCGGAGGGGGTCCGGGTCCGGTTTGCGGCCGGCGGCGAGTGCGGCGAGACGGAGGAGACCATGCTGGACGGCAACGCGCTCGCCCACAAGCTCTTCGATGAACTGACCCTCTATGTCACGCCCTGCGGCATGGGCGGCGCCTACAATATGCCCTATGCCGTCTTCGTCGACTCCTACGGCACGGTCAGCACGCTCGCCTTCCCGATGATGCGCGACGGCGCACCAAGCGCCGCCACTGTCGCCTACAATCTCGCCTACGACTACGAGACCGGCCTGTTCTCAGCCTTTTTCAGAGGGCGCGGCATTGGCGACTGCGGCACCTATAGTGAATGGAAGCTCTCAGAGGGCGGGGTCGGGCCGCAATTGCTCCTCGTGACCGAAACCTTCCGTGACTGCCCGGAGGAGGTCGACGAGAACGAGGAGATCGATCCCGCCAATTGGGCCAAGGCCTGGCCGCTCAACTAGAACGGCGGCCGACACGGCGGGCCGGGAATTTTTCCCCGGCCCGCCGAAAACCGGCTTGAAATCGCCGGGCAATCCCTGTATCAGCCCCTCACCATTCGCGGCGGCAAGCCCGCTCCGCAAGGGCCGCTTTAGCTCAGTCGGTAGAGCACATCATTCGTAATGATGGGGTCACGTGTTCGAGTCACGTAAGCGGCACCATTCCCCACTATCCATGACCAGTCTCTTATTGCCGGTTGGCCGCTACAGGCTATCGCTTTGCCGCACGTCCGTGATCTTCCAACCATGCCTGCCCGTTTACATGGTTAGGCCTCCGTCAATAGCCAGAAAATGGCGCGCGGATGGCGATCGCGATGTGTTGGACGAAAATTTCACTAATGTTCAAAAGTGAGTTTAAAGTTCTAATAAGTTGATTCCGGACTCATTCTGAGTCATTGTTCGTGGGCAAGGGTAGTTTTTCTTTTCACTATTGGGGTTGGGGGATTTTATGACAACCATCACAGGCAACGTCAGTGCGACGCTTAACGGCGTCACGAACTTCAGTGTCGGGTCCGATGCTTACAACTGGTCGGACGGCTGGTTGCTCTACGTGGATACATGGGTACGCGACGATCTCGGCCCCTTTTCTGCGAGCTACACACTGTCAGGTTCGAACTGGGATGTGGACCTTCTACGCTTTACCGGAAATGTTCGCGCGACCATAAATGACAGCGCTACCGGAACCGGTCGATCGATAGGAACGATGACATTGGGCGGGCTGGATGGTGCCGGCACGAATGTCGTGACCATGAGGAATACCTTCGTCGATTCGATCAAAGGCAGCGGCAACGTCGAGAAACTGACACTTGGCAATGCCGGCGCGGTCGTCGTCCGTGTCGAGGGTGGCAATGACGTGGTCCGCACCGGTGCGGGAGAGGTCGAATACCTGGATCTGGGCCGGGGCAACGACTCCCTTGTTACGGGTAGCGGTTACGTCGGTACGATTATCGGCAGTCGCGGCCGCGACAGTATCACCATCGGCAGCGGTGGAGCGGATACCGTGATTGGAGGCGGCGACGCGGACACGGTGACGCTCAGCCGCCTTTCCAACAAGAGCTCGGTTGTTTTTGTCGATGGATCGGAAGGTGTCTCGGACTCCTCGAACAAGGATTCCGACACGCTCGTCATGACGGCTTTCAACAAGAAGATCGATATCGATCTCAGCCAGAACGACTTAGTCGACACAGGTTATGGCCGATTCCTGTTCCGCAATTTCGAGAACATCTCGTCCGGCAGCGCCAGCGATGTGCTGAAGGGCAGCGGGGATGTCAACATCATCAAGGGCAATGGCGGCAACGACCACATCACCGGTCGCGGCGGAGCCGATGACCTTTACGGCGGGAGCGGAAAAGATGTTTTCATCTACAACTCAATCTCCGACTCCCGCAACACGAGCAGCGCACGAGATACGATTTTCGACTTCACCTCTTCCGACCGCATTGATCTGAGGGCAATCGATGCCAGTACCAAGTCGAGCGGCAACCAGGCCTTTCAGTTCATCGGCACGAAAAGCTTTTCGGGCAAGGCTGGCGAACTGCGCTACTTCAAGCAGGCGTCGGACACTTACATCCAGGCCGACGTCAATGGCGACCGCGTCGCGGATTTTGCTATCCACCTCGATGATGCTGTGACGATGCAGAAGGGCTACTTCCTGCTTTGATGGCGAAAGGAAGAGAGAGCTTGCGCGAGTTCTCTCTTCACCCCACCCCAATCCTGACCGGCACCGACTTCGCAGCCGGTGTCTTGCTCTGTTCGGCGAACTGCCAGAGCGGGATCAGAGGGTTGCATTCGGGATAATACGCAGCCACGGTGCCCTGCGGGATGTCGTAGTCGATCACCTGGAAGCCGGTCATGCTGCGCTCGATGCCGTCGTCGACGGCGGTCGTGATGCGGGCGGTCCCGCCTTCGGCAATCCCCAGGCGAATCCGGTCGTCACGGTTCATCATCACGGTCATTCGCGAATGGTGGATGCCGCGCAGACGGTCGGCATGGCCGTAGATCGTGGTGTTGAACTGGTCGTTCGAGCGCAGCGTCACGAGGCGCAGGACATCCGGGTCGGTGCCGTCGTCGAAGCTTGCCGAAAGTGCTCCCGGCAGCTTGAAGTTCGCCTTGCCGCTGTCGGTCTCCCATTTGCGCTGGCGCGCCGCGATCGGGCGGGCAAAGCCGCCGGGTTCGTCGAGGCGCAGGTTGAAGTCGCGGAAATCCTTCGGAAAAGAAGCTTCGATCGCGTCCCTGACAAGCGCGTAGTCGCCGACCCACGAATCCCACGGCACCTTCGGATTGGGTGCGAGCGTGGCCTTGGCGATTCCGGCGACGATCGCCGGCTCCGACAACAGGTGGTCGCTTGCCGGCCGGTGTTTGCCGCGGGAGGCATGGATGCAGGTGGTTGAATCCTCCATCGTCACGATCTGCGGTCCGGTCGCCTGATGGTCGATCTCCGAGCGCACCAGCGTCGGCAGCAGGTAGGTCGTGCGGCCGGTGACGAGATGGCTGCGATTGAGCTTGGTGGCGATTTGGACCGACAGATCGAGCCCGCGCCACGCAGGCTCCATGAGCGCCTGTTCCGGGATCGCGCGAACGAAATTGCCGCCTAGGCCGATGAAAGCGTTGATGCTGCCCTCGATGATCGCTTCGCAAGCCTCGACGGTATTCAAGCCATCCTCGCGCGGCGGTTCGAAGCCGAACTGCTGTGCCAGACGGTCGAGCGGCACCAGGCTCGTTTTTTCGGCGATCCCGACGGTGCGCTGACCCTGAACGTTCGAGTGGCCGCGCACCGGACAGATGCCGGCGCCCGGCTTGCCGATCTGACCACGCATCAGGAGCAGGTTCACCAGCATCTGAACCGTGTCGACGCCGAGTTTGTGCTGCGTCAGCCCCATACCATAGATGGCGATGACCGAGGTGGCATCCGCATAGGTCCGCGCCGCCGCTTCCAAAGCCGCGCGGGGAAGCCCGCTTTCGATGACGATCTCGTCCCAGCCGGTTTCCCGCACGCGATCCTCGAAAGCCCCGAACCCATGTGTGTGTTCGGAGATAAAGGCCGCGTCGAGAATGCGACGCCGGCCGGAACGCTTCGCTTCGTCATCGAAGGCGAAGAGCGCCTTGGCCATGCCCATCATCGCGGCGATGTCGCCACCGGATCGCACCTGGTAATACTGCGTGGCGATCTGGGTCGGCTTGTTTGACAGCATCTGGCCGGGACGCTGCGGATTGACGAAAGCCTCCCAGCCACGCTCCCGCAGTGGATTGAAGACCACGATCGGCGCATCCCGCTCGCGGACCTCCTGCAGGCTGTGCAGCAGGCGAGGTGCATTCGTGCCGACATTCTGGCCGAAGGACAGAATGCAGTCCGTCTTTTTGAAATCCTCGAGCAGAACGGTGCCGACAGGCGTGCCGATGCTCTGCGGCAGGGCGACGGACGTCGTTTCGTGGCACATGTTCGAACTGTCAGGCAGGTTGTTGTTGCCATAGAGGCGAGCGAGAAGCTGGTACATGTAGGAGGTTTCGAGCGAGGCCCGGCCCGAGGCGTAGAAGATCACGCTTTTCGGATCGTAGGTTTTCAATTTGGCGCCGATATCCGCGAAGGCCTCATCCCACGACACGGCAACATATTTGTCCGTGGCGGGATCGTGCCGCATGGGCTGTGTCAGCCGGCCTTCGTTTTCGAGGTCGTGATCGGTCCAGCCGAGAAGGTCCGTCACCGTATGGCGGGCGAAAAATTCCGTGGTCGTGCGTTTTGTCGTCAGGTCCCAGAAGGTCGCCTTCGCCCCGTTCTCGCAGAACTCCGCCGCATGGGGTTTGCCGGGCTTCGCCCAGGCGCAGCTTGTGCACATGTAGCCGCCGGTCTTATTGTGGTCCTTCAGAAGAGCCGGCGTGCTGTGGACCGCCTTCTGGCCTATCGCATTCTTCAAAAGCGATGTGACCGAGCCCCATCCGCCTGTCGGTTGTTCGTATGGCTCATAGGTGGCTCGATCCCGCATGGGTCCTCCCGTTTCGTGCTGCGCGTCAGTGGGCCTACTGTCGTAAACAAGCTCGACCGCGCGGGGTTCCAACGGGATCGCGTGCAATGCCGGAAAGACTTGCCGCTCGCCAAAAGCTACCTAGGTTGGTCAGGGGGACTGCAACGGCGAGACGGAGATGCCAATGACGAACGATCAAGACCGCGGCAGGTCGACGACCCGGGTGCTTCAGGCGGAACTGCCGGTCAACACCACCTTACACATCTGGTTGAAGGCCATGATACCCGGCGTGCCAGGAACGGTGTCGCTCGTCAGCGTCAACGGCAAATTCGGGGATGTGCTGGCCAACAATACCGAGGAGTACGAGTTCCGCATCTACCACGTCTTTGGCGGCGGACATTTCGAGCTGCACTACGACATGGAGAAGACGGCTGTCTCCGTCATCTACTGGTTCACGCCGACCGATGTTCTGGAAACGGGGATAACCGTTCTGCACACCAACACCGGTAATGCGGCGCCGGTTCTGCCTGACAGCTATCATTTCCGCCCGCCGTTCGGCTGGATGAACGATCCGAACGGCTTCGGCCGCTTCGGCGGCCGGCCACACCTCTTTTATCAGCACTATTCGCATGGCCTGCAATGGAACACGATGCACTGGGGGCACGCCGTGTCGTCGGATTATCTGAGATGGCGCCACATGCCGATCTTCCTGTTTCCCTCCGAGACGCTCGGCGCCCGGCCGGACAAGCGGGGAGGCGCGTTTTCCGGTTCGGCGATCCCGCTCCCCAATGCCCCCGGTATCCGCGTCTTCTTCACCGAGCAGGAAAAGGACCGCGACCCCGAAGAGCAGATCCAGATGACCGCCGTCTCCCCGGATCTCTTCAGCGCCGGACAGGCCGAGGTGCTTCTCGATCGTCGCCCGGAGGGTGAGGGGCTGACCCTCGATTTCCGCGACCCGTATGTGTTCCGTGGTCCCGATGGGCTCTGGAAAATGCTGCTCGGCAGCCAGAGCGAGGCCGGTGGCGTCATCCTGCTCTATGAGACCGAGGATCGCAGTGCAGCAACGGGATGGACCTATATCGGCAAGCTCCTAGTCGAAACCCGCCACCAGACGACGGCGATCGAATGCCCCTGCCTCTTGCCGCTGGACGGCAGCGCCACGGACCCGACGACCCAGTGGGCGCTTCTCTACGGGCTGATGAACAGCACCGACAAGAAGACGGGGCGAAAGAACCTGACCATGGCGGAGGTGGGCTGGTTCGACGGCCGGACGTTCGTGAAGGAATTCGAGCAGGAGCTCGACTTCGGCACCGACAACTATGCGTTCCAGGCGTTCAAGGATGGCGACCAGTCAATCGGTATCGGCTGGCTCGCGAACTGGGCCGATACCGGACCGAACATCGATTTCCCGACTGCCATGACCTTGCCGCGTGCCCTGGTGCTCTCCGATGGTGCACTGCTCACGCCGCCGATTCCGGCAACCGAAAGTCTGAGGCATCACGTGATAGACCGGACCAGGCTGATGCGCGGCGAGACGGTGAACTTCGCCGGCGGCGCGGTCGAAATCAAATTCGAGCTCCGCGAGGCCGGCCTGCCTTTCCGCCTCGATTTCGACCATCCCGATATTGCCCTTGCGGTGGAGCTCGATGCGGACGGATTGATCATTCTCCACGAAAACCATGGCGCCGCTGGCCCCCGCTACATTGCCGCCGGTGCCCGGCCACGTTTGTTCCGAATCTTCCTGGATTATGGCTCGCTGGAGGTCTTTGCCGACGACGGTCGCTGGGCCGGTACCAAGCGCATCGCGGGGTTCAACCCGGTTCGCTCGGCCCGGCTTTCTGCCATGCCCGATAGCGTCGTCAATGCCGCCGTCTGGGGCCTGAGGCCCTGACCTGGCTGTCACACAGGCTTGTTTGTTCCCCGCTAGGCTGAAACCGACATGTTTCGCGCCGCGCTCATTCGCCCTCTCGCCAGTGTCGGTGAGACGGCGCAGGATCGGGGCGCCGGTGGAGCAAGCAAGGCATGAATCAGCAAGCAAATCACGATGCCGCCATGGAAGCCTCGGTCCTGCTGGACGAGGTGCTGGCATTGCGGGCGAAGGTCGTGGAGGAAGTGGCCGGAGCGGGTCTCGTCGACGGCGGGGAGGACGATGCAGCCGTGCGGAACCTGCGTCATTACCTGGCGCTGCGCCACCACGATATTCGCGACCTGCAACGACGGTTGATGCCGCTCGGACTGTCCTCCCTCGGCCGCCTCGAAAGCCGCGTTCTGCCAACGCTCGACGCGGTGGCCGCGACGCTCGCCGCCATGGTGGGACGCGGTGCCGCGGGCGGCTGGCCCGCGACGAGCGAGTTCTTCGGCGGCGAGATGCGGCTGAGCGAGATGGCGTCCAGGCTGTTGGGTGAGGCACGGACCAACCGCCGGACGCGGATAATGGTGACATTGCCGGGCGACGCGGCTGAACGGCCCGAGTTTCTGCCCGACCTCGCCCGTCGTGGCATGGACGTGGCGCGCGTCAACTGCGCCCATGACGAGCCGGAGGCCTGGCGAACCATGGCGCTGCATGTGCGCGCTGCCGGACGGGCCGTTGGCCGCGACATCAAGGTGTTGATGGACATTGCCGGACCGAAGATCCGCACGTCGGCCGTCGCGGCGCCGGACAAGAAGGCGCGCCTGCAGGCTGGCGATCGGCTGCGGCTGGTCGCGACCGGCCTGCCGCGCCCGTGCGCCGATGTCACCTTTTCGGCAGGTGTATCGCTGCCGGAACTGGTGACCCGCCTCTCTGTCGGTGACCGGGTGCGCTACGATGACGGGAAGCTCGAAGGCGTGGTCGAGGATGTCTCGGATGGCGAGGCGGTGATCCGCGTCGTCAAGACCAAGGCGGGCGGCGCAAAACTGAAACCGGAGAAAGGGCTGAACCTCCCCGACACCGCGCTCGGTCTCTCACCGCTGACCACGAAGGACGAAGCCGATCTCGCCACCGTCATCGAATGCGCTGACATGCTCGGCTATTCCTTCGTGTCGCGACCTGACGATATCGATCTTCTGGAAGACATTCTCGATCGCTTGGGCGCCGACCATCAAAGGCTCGGCCTGATCGCCAAGATCGAGCAGCCGGACGCAGTGAAGAACCTGCCGGCATTGATCGCCCGCGCTCGCCAGAGGGGACCGTTCGGCGTGATGATCGCGCGTGGCGATCTGGCTGCCGAGATCGGTTTCGAGCGGCTGGCCGAGATGCAGGAGGAAATTCTCTGGCTCTGCGAGGCGGCCTCCGTTCCTGTCGTCTGGGCGACGCAGGTACTTGAGGACCTGGTGAAGGAAGGCATACCGAGCCGGGCCGAGATGACCGATGCCGCCATGGCCGCGCGGGCCGAATGCGTGATGCTGAACAAGGGGCCACTGGTGACGGAAGCCGTCAGCGTTCTCGACACTTTGCTCGGTCGTATGGAGAATCACATTCTCAAGAAGACACCGCAACTGCGCGCGCTGACCTCCTGGTAGAGAACCGTTCCCGGCGTTTGCCGCCGGAAACGGCAAAGCAGTCAGGCGGCCTTGACGATATCGACCAGTTCGACATCGAAGACGAGATCCTGGCCGGCCAGTGGATGATTACCGTCGAGCGTCACCGCTTCCGACGAAACGTCCGTTACGACGACGACCACCGGAACGCCCTGCGGCGTCTGGGCCTGGAGCTGGAGGCCGCGTTCGAGCGGGATTTCAGCGGGGATGGCCGACCGTGGCACCTGCTGAACCTTCTGCGGATCGTGGGTGCCATACGCTTCGGCGGCCGGGACCACCACGCGCTGCTTTTCGCCGAGCGCCATGCCGTCGATGCCGCGCTCGAGGCCGGGGATGATCTGGCCGGAGCCCAACTGGAACTGGAGCGGTTCGCCGCCGACCGACGTGTCGAACTGGGTGCCATCGGTCAGGGTACCGATATAGTGGATGCGGACGGTGTCACCCGCCTGGGCCTGTGTCATGGTCTTGTTCCTGTGATTGGAGTGCGACGGCCGGCGACAAATGGTTCGCGCCGACAATGGTTCATTGCACCGCTCGCGGCACAAGCCCAATGTAGGTCAACAGGCCGGGAAATGAAACCTTTGGCCTATTCCGCGGCGCTGCGTTTCATGCCGGACGCCTGGGTCAGGTAGGCGCGCAAGGCTGCCGGGCGGACCGGTTTGTGCTGCAGTCCGATGCCGTGGCGCTCCGCCTCCATCCTCACTTCCTGGGTGCGGTCGGCGGTGATCAGCAAAGCCGGAACCGCGAAATCATATGTCGACCGCAGCGTCAGGATCGCGCCGATCCCGCTTCCGTCACCCAGATGATAGTCGGCGATGATCAGGTCGGGCGGTGACGGGTTTCGTGCGAGATAGTCGTCGAGTTCCGCAACCGATCCGGCGCAATCCACAGTACAGCCCCATCCGGAGATCAACAGCGCCATGCCTTCAAGGATTTTCGGTTCGTTGTCGATGCAAAGGATCCGGAAACCGGAAAGCGACGGTGAACTGCGATCGACAGACGCCTTTTCCGGGCCGGATGCTGCCCGGGGCAGCGCCACGTCAAGTGGCATGTGAACCTTGAATGTTGTGCCTCGTCCGGGTGTCGACGACAATTTCACAGGGTGGTTCAGCACGCGTCCGATACGGTCGACGATGGAAAGCCCGAGGCCGAGACCCGAGGCGGTTTTCATGCCTTCGTCGAGGCGGGCGAATTCCTTGAACACTGTGCGGAATTTCGACGGCGGAATGCCGATCCCCGAATCCGATACCTGGATGACCGCTTCCTTGCCTTGGCGTCGCGCCCCGATGATGACCCGTCCGGACGGGGTGTACTTGATGGCGTTGGAGACCAGGTTCTGCACCAGCCGTCGCAGCAGGTTCGGATCGGATCGCACGGTCAGCGTGGTCGGCATGACCACGAGCTTAAGGTTCTTTTCCCGCGCCATCGGGGCGAAGTCGGTCTCGATCCTCTCAAGCAGGCTTTGCAGGGGGACCGACGTCGTGCGTGCCTTCATCGCCCCGGTATCGAGTCGGGAGATGTCGAGGACAGCGCCGAGGATGTTCTCCACCGACTCGAGCGCGGAATCGATGTTGCGCACCAGCGCACTGTTCTCGGACTCGCCCATCCGCTCGACCAGTGAGGATGAATAGAGGCGGGCGGCGTTGAGCGGCTGCAGGATGTCATGACCGGCCGCCGCAAAGAACCGCGTCTTGCCGATATTGGCTTCGTCGGCGGCTGCGCGTGCTTCCGCGAGTTCGCGGTTGACGCGGGTGAGTTCCGCGGTGCGTTCGCTGACCCTTTGCTCCAGCGTTTCGTTGGACTGCTTCAGCGCCTGGTCGGCGGCCATCTGGCTGGTGATGTCGGTGAAGGTCGCCACGACGCCCTTGTCGGGCATGGCGTTGCAGCGGACTTCGATGATGCGCTTACCCTGACGCATGCCGAGGCGGAAAGGATTGTCCAGCCGCTGGAAGTCACGGATGACCTGCGCCTGCTCATCGGGCGCGATATCGCCGCGGCTCGACAGGATGCCGACGATCTCCGTCAGCGGAAATCCGACCTGCCCGACATGTTCGGGAAGATCGAGGAGTTCGCGGAACCGGCGGTTCCAGATGGTCAGGCAGTTGTTGCTGTCGAACACGGCAATCCCCTGGTCCATCTGGGAAAGCGCGGTGTGCAGCATGTCCTGGTTATATTGCAGCGCCTCGCTCGCCTGGTCGAGCAGCCAGGCGGTGTCGGCGGAGGTGTCCTCGGCCTTTTGCAGGATGAGCGACAGTACCAGCCGCGCGGAAGACGAACCGATGGCGCTGCCGAGCAATTGCTCGGAAAAGTGGATGAAGGCCATGTCGGCCGGATCCTCGTCCGAAAGACGCCGGCCCGTCGCCTGCTCGTAGCTCCGGAACGACCGTCGCATCCGCTCCTCGCCGAGGTAGCGGGCGATGGCGGATTTCAGGTCGCCGACGCTGACGCTGGTCTTCCAGCCGCGAGTCGCGAACTGCGAGCGGGCATGGCGCTTGACGAAAATTCCGGCCTGGATGCGCTCGACGGGACGCGGGTTCCGGCTAAGCGAGCCGAGCACGAAGGCGAGGCCGTTGAGGAGCAGGCTGAGGAGGGTGGCATTGACCAGCGGATCGGCATGTGGGCCGTCGAACAGGCCGGTGCCGGGCAGCAGGAATGAGAGCACGACCGAAGTGAGCTCGGCATTGTCGTCCCCTCCGAAGCTTGGAAGAAACAGCAGGTAGGCCCATACGACCAAACCCGTGGAAAGCCCGGCAATGGCGCCCCGCGCATTGGCCCTGCGCCACAAGAGCCCGCCGAACAGCGAGGGTGCGATCTGCGCGATCGCCGTGAAGGACAGGAGGCCGATGGAAGCCAGGCCCGAAGTGCTGTCGGCGGTGCGGTAATAGGCATAGCCGAGCAGCAGCACGATGAAGATCGCCGTCCGGCGGATCTGCAGCAGCGCGCCGGCGAAGTCCGAACGGTCGCCCGACCTCGCCACGAGCTTGCGACGAAGAAAGATCGGCAGCACGATATCGTTCGAGATCATGATGGCGAGCGCCACGGAGGCGACGATCACCATCGCGGTGGCTGCGGAAAAGCCACCGAGGAAGGTGAACAGCGTCACGAACGGCATCTCGTGATACAACGGGAGCGATAAGACGTAGAGATCGGCGTCCCCCCCGCCACCAAAGCTCAGAAGTCCGGCGATCGCGGCGGGAAGCACGAAGATGTTGATGGCGATAAGGTAAAGCGGGAAGAGAACGCGGGCGAAATTGAGTTCGCGGCTGGTGCGGTTCTCGACGACGGTGACGTGAAACTGCCTTGGCAGCATCACGATCGCGAAGGCGGAAAGCGCGATCAGCAGAACCCAGCGAATCCCGGGCGTCTCGTAGGATAGCGCATCCATCACCATCGACGAGGACTGCGCGGCCTCCCAAAGTGCCGTCGGTCCGTCGTAGAGAACGAAGATGACGACGAAGCCGAGCATCCAGAACGCCACGAGCTTCACCACCGACTCCATCGCGATCGCGAGGATCAGGCCATCCTGATGCTCCGTCGCATCGGTATGGCGCGTGCCAAAGATCACCGCGAAGCAGGCAAGCGAAAGTGCCACGATCAAGGACAGGTCGAGGAAATACAGATTGCCGATGCCGATGCCGTAGTCCGACGGATCGATCATGGCGGCCACAGAAGAGGACACGGCCTTCAACTGAAGGGCGATATAGGGAATCGTCCCCACCAGGCAGATGAGCGTGACCAGCATCCCGACCAGTGGGTTCTTGCCATAGCGGGCAGCGACGAAATCGGCCCCCGACGTCAGCTTTTCAGCCTTGGCGAGTTCGATGATGCGTCGGAGAATCGGCATGCCGATGGTGAAGACGAGGATGGGGCCGATGTAGATCGCCGTGAATTCGAGACCACGGCTGGCGGCAAGCCCGACGCCGCCGAAATAGGTCCAGGAGGTGCAATAGACGGCGAGGCTAAGGGCATAGACCATAGGTCGTCCCTTCGGCGGGACGCCAAGCCGCCGGCTGCGGCGATCGCCGTAGCTCGCCACCGCGAACAGCAGCAGCAGATACGCGATCGCGGATGAGAAGATCACCCACCCCGGAAGCACGTTCCCTCCTTCGGCACTGCCCTCCAAAACTCCCTCCCGAACACTAGGTCAAACGCCTGCATTTTGAAATTGCACTGGTCTTCATCTTAAGTCGAAGGCGGGCTGCATTTTTCCGGTTCCCGCATGTTTAAACTTCGCTTAAGCATGTTAGAAAGTGCCGACGGTATCCAATCGGTCCCGGCCAGGATAAGGGGAGAGAGCCAGATGCTCAACGAGTTCAAGACATTCATCGCCCGCGGCAACGTCATGGATCTGGCCGTCGGTGTCATCATCGGCGCCGCCTTCAGCAAGATCGTCGACTCTCTCGTCAACGACATCGTCATGCCGATCGTTGGCGTCATCTTCGGCGGCTTCGATTTCTCCAACTATTTCCTGCCGCTCAGCAGCAATGTCACCGCGCAGTCTTTGGATGCGGCCCGTGAGCAGGGCGCGGTCTTCGCATATGGCAGCTTCATCACGGTTGCGATTAACTTCCTAATCCTTGCCTGGATCATTTTCCTGATGGTCAAGGGCGTCAATGCGCTCCGGGCCTCGCTGGAAGAGGAAAAGACGCCATCACCCGCAGCACCTCCGCCGGCCGACATCCAGTTGCTGGGTGAAATCCGCGACCTGTTGAAGGCGCGCTGACGCGAACCGGTCGGGGCGGCCCTCGAGTGCCGTCCCATCACCGGAATCGATTTTATCTCCACGCTTTCTCATGAGATTTTTCAGTCTTCGTCGGCTATGACGGCGGAAACAGGAGATGTCTCGCCGTGTCCCTTCTCGAAAGCCTGAGCCCCCGCGCCCTTGCCGCTCCGGAGAGCGGTATCGTCGAAATCATCAATTACGCACGCGGTCGCGATGGCCTGCTGCCTCTATGGGCCGGAGAAGGCGATCTTCCGACGCCGGATTTCATCAACCGCGCAGCCTCCGATGCGCTGCTCGCCGGCGAGACTTTCTACACCTGGCAGCGTGGCATTCCGGAATTGCGCGCGGCACTGTCGCGTTATTACGAACGTCATTTCTCGGTCACCCTGCCGGCGGAGCACTTTTATGTCACGGGGTCCGGCATGCAGGCGATCGCGCTTGCCGTCCAGGCGCTGACGTCGCCTGGCGACGAGATGATCTATCTGTCGCCCACCTGGCCGAATATCGTCTCGGCGATCGAGCTTGCGGGCGCCAAGGCGAGCGCTTTGCCGCTCGATTTCAGGGACGGCGGCTGGCGCCTCGATCTCGACCGGCTTGAGTCCATGATCACACCGAAGACACGTGCTCTCTTCATCAACTCGCCGTCGAACCCGACGGGATGGACGGCAAGCCGCGACGATCTGAAGGCAATCCTCGCCATCGCCCGCCGGCATGACCTCTGGATTCTCGCCGACGAAATCTACGCACTCTACTATTTCGGTGACGCGCAGCGTGCGCCATCCTTCCTCGATATCATGGAGGAGGGCGACAAGGTCATCTTCTCCAACTCCTTTTCCAAGAACTGGTCGATGACCGGCTGGCGTGTCGGCTGGATCGTCGCGCCGCCGGAAATCGGCCAGGTGCTGGAAAACCTGATCCAGTATTCGACCTCCGGCGTCGCCCAGTTCATGCAGCGCGGCGCCGTGGTCGCGCTCGACGAGGGGGATCGCTTTGTCTCGGAAAACATCGAGAGGGCACGGCAGGGTCGCAACATCCTCTGCGAGGCCCTGATCGCCACCAACCGGGTCGAGACACTGAAACCGGACGGTGCTCTCTACGCCTTCCTGAAGATCGACGGCATCACCGACAGCCGTCAGGCCGCACTCGATATCGTCGATCGAACGGGTGTGGGAATGGCGCCGGGTAGCGCCTTCGGGCCCGGTGGCGGAACGTTCCTGCGCGCCTGTTTTCTCAGGGACCCCAGGCAGATGCTGGATGCGGCGGAGCGTCTGAGAAAATATGTTTTGTCGCTTTAGCCCATCGATAAAATTCTACGCTTTTCCGGAACAGACGGGAAAGTATAAATCATGATTTACGGCATAATTACGCCTGATTTTGCTGTCGCGTAAGTAATAGTCAGCGTCGTTGTGGTTGAGTGCTCCCAATGGTTCAGCGTTTGGGAGAAGCGGCATGGCGATTTTGGTAACAGGCGGCGCCGGTTACATTGGCAGTCACATGGTGTGGGCGCTCCTCGACCAAGGTCACGAGGTCGTTGTGCTTGACCGTTTGTCCACGGGATTTCGCTGGGCCGTCGCTCCCGAGGCGCGATTTTACCTTGGTGACGTCGGCAATGCCGAAGTCCTGAAGCAGGTTTTCACAGAAAACCGGATCGATTCGATCATTCACTTCGCGGGATCCATCGTTGTGCCGGACTCCGTTCGCGACCCGTTGAGCTATTATGAAAACAATACCGGCAACACGCGCGTCCTCCTGTCGGCGGCAGTCGAGGCGGGCGTCGGAAAGTTCATCTTCTCCTCCACCGCGGCAGTCTACGGAACGCCGGTCAGCAATGCGCCCGTCCGGGAGACTGACCTGCCACGCCCGGAAAATCCGTATGGGGCCTCCAAGCTCATGAGCGAACTGATGCTGCAGGATACCGCGCGCGCTCATGATTTCCGTTTCGTCGCGCTCCGCTATTTCAACGTCGCGGGCGCTGACCTGAAGGGCAGGGTGGGCCAGGCCACGCGCAATGCCACTCACCTGATCAAGGTCGCCTGCGAAACCGCGCTCGGCGAGCGTCGGGCCGTCCATGTCTTTGGCGGCGATTACCCAACGCCGGACGGCACCGGTGTCCGCGACTATATCCATGTGGCGGATCTGGTGTCGGCGCATATCGATGCGCTGAGCCATCTGGACAGGGGTGGCGAATCCCTGATCGCCAATTGCGGCTATGGCCGCGGCTATTCGGTCCTCGACGTGCTGCGCGCGGTCGAAAGGGTATCCGGCGCGAGCCTGAAGGTGGTGCACGAACAGCGCCGGCCAGGGGATGCGGCCTCCGTCGTCGCGGATCCGACGCTGGCACGCCAGCGCCTCGGATGGCGCCCACGCCACGACGACCTCGACGGGATCATCCGGACATCGCTGGATTGGGAACGGCGCATGCGGCGCGAGGAATTCCAGGATATCGAGGCACTCAAGCGCAAGCTGGCAGCACTCGCCTCCTGACCGGTATCAGCCGATTTGCTGTGCCATCTGGTAAAGCCCGGCGCTGCGCGCGCCCGACGCGCAGAATGCGAGGATCGGCCCCTGGGTCTGTGTCAGAAGCGCCTTCAGCTTGGCCGCCTGTTCCATTGGAACGGAGCTTCCTCCGACGGGAAGGTAGTGCGCACTTAAGCCGCTTGCGGCAGCCGCCTCGGAGACCAGCGCGAATTTGGGCTGGCCCCATCCCTCGCCATCCGGCCGCATGCAAATGATTGTGGTGTACCCGGCCGCGGCAATCGCCGGCAGGTCGGCCGGCTTGATCTGTCCGGTCACGTGATAGGTCGGTGTGATTTCCCTGATATGCAACGATAAGGCTCCCTGAAACTGCGCGTAAGGCCATGCGAGCGAGTCCGCACGGCTGCCAATACATATATTAAATTATATATGTTTGTGCAAGGAGGTCAGCTGGCGGTGGCTCTGGGCAGACGCATCATCTGCCCCGACAGCGAGGGTACGGGCAGCCAGTTGCTCCGGTCGAAATACTCCCGCGCTCTCTTCACCAATGGGTCCTTGTTGATTGGCAGGATGATGAGATTGTAGCGGTCTTCGCCCGTGAATTCCTTGGTGAACTTGTAGGACATTCCAAAGCGGATGGTGGTGTAGTCGGAGAGTTTTCGCGTGCTGTCGAGAAGCTGGGCGAGATCGCTCCACCCGGTCTCGTGGATAAGAGTCGAGACGGCGTTCACCAGCTTGTCATGGGAGGCCCGCCCGGCGTCGGTGTCGGGTGCGATGAGCTTCATGCGGATGGAGTTGATTTCGCCGTCGGGCTGTCCTTTGGCGATGAAGAAGAACGAAGCGGTCGGCTCATCCCCTCCGATTGGTCTCACGAGATCTTCGGACAGGCATTCGAAGGTAGACCGGTCAACCTGGCTGGCCTTCCAGCCTTCATTGCTGATACCGGAGGAATCGAAGGCAGCGCAGAAGGCTGGACCGAGGTCGCGCATTTCACGAACGAACACGCCGACCACGCCGATATCGGGCTCCCGGATGAAGTGATCGGGAAGGATCACCGTTGGGGAGAGGTTTCTTTGGCTCTTCAATGGCTGCGGTGGACGGGGCGCCTCGTGCAGAGCAGCGAGGTAATGGTCGACGCCGAGCCAGCGGGTCATCGCCTTCAGGTTCTGCCGTTCGTTGGCCAGCAACACCACCAGGCCGATACAGGCTGCGATCGACAGGAAGACGACCACGAAAACGCCGCCGCCACCGAACCGGGGCGGACGCGGCGGCTGGTCCTGCCATTTCTGGCCGGGCTGTGGACTGTCGCTGGGCATTGGCCCCCTTTTGAACAATGCTTTCGTCAGACTTATGGCAGCAACCAATGAACGCAACCTAACTCATTCCGAATTCCGGTGCGCCTCGTGAAATACCGGGGGGCGGCTCGGCCACTTTTGGGCCGACTGCCGATCCGCTGTTGACCCGCTTTTCCCGAACTCCCTAGGACAAGACCATGAAGAGATGATGCAGAAGAGGGTGATTGGATGATTGGAGCGGGCTTGAAATCGCTGTCATACGTCGTCGCGGGGGTCGCGCTGTTGTTGAGCGTGGAGGCAGGCGCTGCCGAGGACATCTGGTCCATGACGACACCGGAGGGTACATGCCGCATCTCGTTCCAGGACGATCCGGTCGCTGACGGAATCCAGTCGATCCTGCAGCACGATTACGCCTGCCCGGAGATGCTGCGCAACGTCTCCGGCTACTCGATGAACAATGGTGACGGCACGATCATCCTCTACACCACGTTTACCGGCCTCGAAATGGTCGGGAGGGCGGACAAGGAAAAGGATGGTCTTTATGTTGGCATGATCGGCGACGGGACGGAGCTTACGATCTCCTTCGGCGAGACGCCGGACCTGCCGACAAAGCCGCAGAAACCACAGAAGCCGAAGAAGCCGTCCGGATCATCGGCTTGTCTTCGTTATCCCGACGGCGGTTGTGCACAGCCGAACGATGTCGGCTCGCCCGATGTCGCTCGCGGCATTAACTCGATTCAGGCGTTGACGCGGCTGAACATTCGAGGATTGCCGGGGATGGACGGTGCCGTGATCGGTAGGCTGGAAAAGGACCAGTGCGTGACTGTCCTAGGCTGTGTCGAAAAGGGCGGCAACGTTGTATGGTGTGAGGTCGACTTGCCAACGTTCCACGGCTGGACGTTGAAGCAGGACGCCGGCAAGGTGTATTCCCGCAACGGCTGCGGCTGAGCCGCTGGTTTTCCCAGAGTTCAAAGGCTAATCCTTCAGGCGGCTTTTTGGCGGCAACGGGCCTTTGTTCGTGTCGAGGGTAGCGGTGCCGTTGATTGTGGCTGGCACCGCCACCTGGGACATCGGCGTTTCCCCAAGCGGCAATTTTGCCTTTTCCGCCGCTTCGGTCTCATTCTTTGATCCCGGTATTGCGTTCTTGTTGCCCTTCGCATTCCGGCCGCTCGACATGCTGCCCTCCTCTTGTGTGACAGGTTGGGATGCAACGATGACGGCACGTGAAGGTTCCGGATAGACACATGGTCGCCGGTTCTTTGGTCAGATGCCGTCCGTCGCGTGATCCTCAAGCCATTGCTGCAACGCCTCGATGAGACGTAGCCGCAGACTGGCATTTCGCGCGAAAGCGCGTGCCAGCGACAGGTCGCCGGGTCGCAGGCCGAGTTCGGTCGACAGGTCCGCAAGCGTCATCGACCGCTGGGCAAGCGCAATGCGGACGCGGCTGATGGTGCGGGGCGTGAGATAGCGGCCAGAGGCAATCGGATCGGCTGCCGTCGCCGGCGCTTCGCCTGACGAACGATGCCCGATCCACTCGAGGAACTGCCGTCGCTCCTCGCCGGATGCCTTGGTCCAGGAGCGCTGTAGTTTCTCAAGGCGCGTGCGGCCATCTTTTTTCATGATCGCAGTCGCTCCCCCCGTTTCGTCGAAAGCCTCCTTGGCCGCAACACGTGTCGAGGTCAACCGCGAACAGAGGGCAAGCCGTCACGAGAGGAAACGGCGTCAGACCGCGAGTTCCGAAATGAAGCGGGCGAAGAGCTCGGCCTGGGAGGAGATTTCAAGCTTGTGATAGATGTTCTTGCGGTGGATCTTCACCGTTCCCTCGGCGATATGAAGGCTTTCAGCTATCGACATGTTCGAGTGGCCGCGCAGGATGAGCGAGGTGATCTCGATCTCCCGTGGTGTAAGGAGGCCGTCGGTCATCCGGTCAAGGCAGGCGTTGATCGTATCGGGCGGTGTCCGGCTCTGCTCATGGTGCTGATCGGTCGCCCCGCTTTCCGCATAGTGCCGTTCGACCAGCAGTCTGATCACGGGCTCCACCGCATGAACCGCGTCGAGGTCGCGCCGACCGAAAGCCGGTGAACCCACCGGCCGTGTAAAGCTGACGACGACGCCATAACCGGGTGCAGGACGACAGACGATGCCGACTTCGTCCCTTATCCCCGTCAGGGCATAATGACGACGGAAATATTCGGAGCTGTAGAACTGGTCTGGCGCCATGTCCCTCAGCCGCCTGACCCCTCTCATCGCTGCATTGGTCGCCGCCGCATAGAAAGGATCGAGCAGATACGGTCCGGCCGCGTAGGCGTCGATCACGGTCGCCGCGCGATCGGGATCGATATTGTAGTAATGCGCGTTCGGTCGGGATGAGCCCTGGTAGCCGAACACCATGAACACGTCGAATTCGAGCACCGTCTTCAGCGCCGATTCCACGCGAGCCTCGAACTGCGGCTGCCCCTCGGAAGCAAGGAGCTCCGCCACTGTCCTGTTCCAGGCGGCAAACCCTTTTTCCAACCCGTGCCTCCTCATGCCCGGGAAATGTCGCAACAATCGGTCGCCGACTATCCCTTTGGGGATATTTCCTTACCCAGTCGGGCTGCCTAACCTCAAGTCAATTCTGAGAAGGCCCCCATGACGATCAATAGCCGTTCCGCGACCGAGTTTGAAACCGCAATCCGTGATCTGGGTGCGAAGTCCGTGCACATTGGCATGGTCGATCCAGAAGGAGAGTTCCGCGACAAGCTGGTCTCGGCCGACAAGGCGATCAAGTTGGCACGCGACGGCTATCCATTCTGCGAAGTGCTCTACTTCTGGGATATCGCCGAGAGCACCTATCGTGACGGCGCATTCGTCGACCGTCCCGCAACACTCTTCGCCGACACGGTCCGCGCCTATCCCTTTGCCGAGGACACCGCGCTCTGCCTTGCGGACTTCTCCGGTGAGTTCGGCCGCCGTTCCCCGCGCAACGTCTGCCTCGAGCAGCTCGCAAGGGCATCCGACCGTGGCTTCGACGTTCTCTCGGCCTTCGAATTCGAATTCTTCGTCTTCGACGAGACGCCGGAAACGCTGAAGGCCAAGAACTACCGGGACCTCACCCACTTCGCCCAGGGCAACCGCACCTATTCCCTCCAGACGTCCGCGCTCTACGGCGATTTGCTCGAAGGTCTTGAGGAGACCATGTCGGTCATGGGCGTGAAGCTCGACGCAATCCATACCGAGCTTGGGCCGGGCTGCTTCGAAGCGCCACTGACCTATGCAAAGGGCATCAAGGCAGCCGACGACGCCTTCCTGTTCAAGAACTTCGCAAGATCCTATTTCGCCCGCAACGAGCTGACGGTCAGCTTCATGTCCAAACTGTCGCCGGCGCTTTCCGGCCAGTCGGGTCACCTGCATCTGTCGTTGCGCGACAAGGCGGGCAATCCCGTCTTTGCCGATGCGGACGCCCCCGGCGGGCTGTCGGCCACGGCGCGTCATTTCATTGGCGGTCTCCTGACGCTGATGCCGGAGCTTCTGGCGATGTGCTCGTCCACGGTCAACGCCTACAAGCGGCTGGTGCCGGGCGCCTGGGCGCCGACTTCCGCCAACTGGGGCGTGCAGAACCGCACCGCCGCCGTGCGCGTGATCAACGACAGCCGGGACGCGACCCGCCTCGAATTCCGCGTGCCGTCGGCCGATACGAACCCCTATCTGGCGCTTGCGATGTTCATCGGTGCCGGGCTCTACGGCATCGACAACGCCATCGAGCCGCCGCCGCACAGCGCCGAGAACTTCTATGCCTCCGCGCCCGCGCCGGACGCCGTCTTTCCTCGCGATCTCTGGGACGCCGCGCAGCGTCTCAAGCGGAGCGAAAAGGCGCGCGAAATCTTCGGCGATGATTTCGTCGACAGCTTCGTCGAAAGCCGGGAGGTCGAATTCTCGCACTATCAGAAGCAGGTCAGTGAGTGGGAGATCAGGCGCTATCTCGGCGTCGTCTGATCGCCCCTCGTAAGTTGGATGAGAGAAAGGAAAACAAGAATGACAAAGGGAACAGCCAATATCAGCCGCCGCTCGGTGCTTCAGGGCATGGGTGGCCTGGGTCTCGCCGCCGCCGGCGGGAGCTTCCTGGGTCTCCCGCGCATGGCGAACGCGGCCGAAAGCCTCAATTACATGTGCTGGGAGGGCTATAACGCGCCCAGCATTCTCGAGCCCTTCCAGAAGAGCAATGATGCGACGATCGCCATCGACCTGATCACGGACTCCGCCGGTGGTTTCGCCAAGCTCGCCGCTGGCGCCTTCCGCGAGTTCGACCTCGTGTCCTCCGACAGCCCCTGGATCCAGCGCATGGGCCCCGCCGGCTTCTGCCGCTTCCTGGAGGATGCCGACTTCGCCGACCAGTACGCCGATTTCTACCCGCAGTTTCGTGCCCCCTTCGCGCCGCTGCAGCACGAGGGCAAGGCGACCGGCCTGCCGACGCGCTGGGGTTGGGTCGGACCGACCGTCAACACCAAGTTCGACAAGCTCGAGACCTGGTCGAGCTACGCGCCGGTCTTCGACAGCGCCTACAAGGACAAGATTTGCCTGCTCGACTGGGGTGACTGGCCGATCATGCCGCTGGCCCTCTATGCCGGCGTGAACCCGTACGAGGAACTCGACGAGGCAGCCCTTGGCGAAGTCCGCAAGGTCCTGCGCGCCGCCTTCAAGAATACCCGCGCCATCGTCGCCGACCTCGCCGTGGCCCAGAAGGGTCTGATCGACGGTTCGTTCCGCGCCCTCATCGGCGGCGGCACCTACTGCACCTCGGCGCTCAGGCTGCAGGGTCACGACTACATCCAGTCGATCGTTCCCGAGCCGAAGGACGGCCTGAAGCAGGGCATCATCTGGATGGAGGCCACGGGCCTGATCGACAACGGCAAGAACTCGCAGATTGCCGCCGACTTCCTGAAATACATCGTCTCGCCCGAGGTGGCCAAGCAACTGGCGATCACCGAGGCGACCTGCAACCTGGTTCCCAACCAGAAGGCGGAAGCCCTTTTCTCCGAAGAGGAGAAGAAGGCGCTGCAGATGGATTACATGTGGACGGCCTGGGACAACAGCCAGTTCCACACCGTTGCGCCGAACATCGACGATATGCTGGCGATCTGGCAGGAAGAGCTCGCCGCACGGTAAACCGATTGAGCGGGCCGCCGCACGCCACGGCGGCCCCTTTTCTTTCCGCAAGCATGGGGGACGCCTGTCTTGTTATCGCCGATCATCTCCGCCTCGAACATCATAAAGGACTACGGTTCCGCGCGCGCCCTGCATGGCGTTTCGCTGGACGTCGGGGAGGGGGAGTTCGTCGCGCTCGTCGGTCCGTCCGGCTGCGGCAAGACCACACTTTTGAAGATCCTCGCCGGTTTCGAGGACCTCACCGAGGGAAGGCTGCAGATCGCCTGCCAGGACATGAGCGGCGTGCCTGCCGCAAGCCGCCCGACCCGCATGGTGTTCCAGAAGCTGGCGCTCTTTCCGCACAAGACCGTGGCGGACAACATCGGCTTCCCGCTGAAACTGAAAAAGGTCGCGCCGAGCGAAATCCGCGAGCGCGTCGGCGTCATGATCGATCTGATGCATCTCAAGCGGGAGTATCTCGACCGCTATCCGGCGCAGCTTTCGGGCGGCGAGCAGCAGCGCGTAGCACTTGCTCGTGCGCTTATCTCCCAGCCCGGCGTGCTTCTGCTTGACGAGCCCATGAGCGCCCTTGATGCCAAGCTCAAGAAATCTCTCCAGGCGGAACTCAAGAAACTGCACCGCGAAATCGGCACCAGCTTCGTGCTCGTGACCCACGATCTGGAAGAGGCGATGATGCTTGCGGACCGGATCTGCGTCATGCAGGCCGGACACGTCGTTCAGGTCGGTACGCCCTCCGACATCTACTACCGGCCGGTCAACAGGTTCGTCGCCGGCTTCATCGGCGAGACCAATTTCATCCCGGTGGCGGTCGACAGTCGGGCCGCCGGTGGCGCGACGGTCAGTTCGCAATTGGTTGACGGGCAGCCCTCTGTGCTCCCTGCCGAACACGTGTCCGCCGGCCTGAGGGGAGATGGTACCGCCCTTCTCGTCAGGCCCGAGACCATCAGCTTCGTCTCGGGTGACACACCGGCCGGCGTTTGGACAATGAGTGGCACGGTCGACGAATACTTCATCAAGGGCTCCTCGACACAATATCGGGTCCGTATTCCGGGTCTCGACAGTCCAGTGGTGATGGAACTGCCCGGCTCGATCATCCAGCCGGCCGATGTCGGCGAGAAGGTTCGCATCGGCTTCGACCCCGCCTCCGCCTTTCTGTTGTCGGAGTGAGCATGAAGATCGAGCAAAAGAGCTGGAAGGACCCGGTGCTCGTGGCGGCCGTCGCGCCGCTCGCGATCGTGATGCTGGTCTTCTTCCTCATTCCGCTTCTCATGACGGTGGTGCTGACCTTCCAGACCACCCAGTATTACAGGCTGGTCTGGACCTGGGATCTGAAGATCTGGACGGAAATCTTCTCCAAGCCGCACTACTGGACGATCATTGGCCGCACCGTCGTGATGGCTGTCATCTGCGTCGCGCTGTGCCTGCTGATCGCCTTTCCCGCCGCCTACGCGCTCGCCACGCGGCTCAAGACCTACAACACCCAGATCCAGATCCTGATCGTCTTCGCCTTCCTGACCGATGCCGTGCTGAAGACCTTCGGCTGGATCCTGGTGCTCGACCGCAACGGCGTGGCGAACTGGATGCTTGCGCATGTCGGATTTCCGCCTGACGCGCTCAATCTGCTGTTTACGCCGGCGGGCACCATGATCGGCATGGTTTACAACCTAGTCGTCTATCCGATGTTCACCATCTACCTGTCGCTCGTCCGCATCGATCGCGACCTGCTGCTCGCCGCCTATGACGCCGGCGCCTCGCGTCTGCGCACCTTCTTCGAGATAACCCTGCCGCTCTCGCGCCCGGGCCTTTATTCCGGAGCGGTGCTCGTCTTCGTCCTCAGCCTCGGCGCCTTCCTCGAACCAAGGGTTCTCGGTGGGGGCACGTCACCGCTGGCATCGGAACTCATTCGCCAGAGCTTCGAGACCCGGGTCAACTGGCCGCTCGGTGCGGCGCTCACCATCGTTCTGATCACCGTCGGGGCGCTGACGCTGGCCCTTGTCGGCCTTCTTGCCAGCAAGAGAACGTCTGTCAGAGGGGAGCAGGCCGCATGATATCGCATCGTCTCAAGGACCGGCTCATCGACATCGCCCTGGTGGGGACGCTGGCGCTTCTGCTGGTGTTCTTCTACGTGCCGATCGCCACGCTCGTCGCTTTCTCCTTCACCTCGAGCCGGGTGCTGACCCTGCCGATCGAGGGTTTCTCCTTCGAATGGTATGGCGAACTGCTGCGCAAGCCGGATTTCCTTCCGGCTGTCGCCAATTCGGCGATCGTGGCCGCCGTCTCGACCGTCTTCGCAACGATCCTCGGCACTGCCGGCGCCGTCGCCTGGATCCGCTACCGGTTCCGCCTGCAACGCCTGTTCCAGATCGTTACCTTCGCGCCGCTGCTCTTTCCGCAATTGCTGCTCGGTGTCGTGATGCTGCTCTGGTTCTCCCTGCTCGGAAACTGGCTTGGTTTCTCGACGGGTCTCATGACTGTCATCATCGGCCATGTCGTCTACATCACGCCCTTCGCCCTCGTGATCGTCGCCGTCCAGGTTTATGGCTTTGACGATACCCTGGAAGACGCCGCCCGCGATGCAGGGGCCAATGGCTGGGAGGTGTTCCGCGAGGTGACCTTCCCGCTCCTCTGGCCGGGCATCTTCTCCGCCGCCATTTTTGCCTTCCTGCTGTCCTGGGGAAATTTCTATGTGTCCTACTCGCTGGCAGGCACGGCCCGAACGCTGCCGGTGTTCGTCTACAGCGGCATCGCCGTCGGCTCCTCGCCGATCTACCCGGCGCTGGCGACACTCAACTTCATTCCCGCCCTGTTCCTGGTCGCTTTCGCCGAGGTGTTTCGCCGCCGGGCTTTGAGGCGACAGGCCATGCAATCCACGGAGGCTTAGACCATGATCACCGCACCCCTCTCCGTCAGCAGCAACTGGAGCTTTCCGACCGCCGTCCGTTTCGGCAATGGCCGCATCGGCGAACTGGCCGATGCCGTCCGCTCGCTGGGTGCCGCCGCTCCGCTGGTCGTCACCGATGCCGGTCTCAAGGATCTCTTTCCGGTGCAGCGCACGCTGGAGGTCCTGCGCGAGGGAGGACTGCGGCCTGGCCTCTTCCATGACGTGAAACCCAATCCGACCGGCCGCAACGTGGCCGGGGGCGTCGAGGCCCTCCGCGCCGGCGGACACGATCTGGTCGTCGCGATCGGTGGCGGCAGCGCGCTCGACGCCGCCAAGGCAATCGCGCTGATGGCGTCGCAGACGATCCCCATGTGGGATCTGGAGGACATCGGCGACAACTGGACCCGGGCCGACACCTCGCGGCTGACGCCGGTCATCGCCATCCCGACAACGGCCGGCACCGGCTCGGAGCTCGGCCGCTCCTCCGTGATCACCCATGACGAGGAACATCGCAAGGTCATCGTCTTCCATCCGCGCATGATGCCAAACCTCGTGATCATGGACCCCGAGCTGACGACCGGTCTGCCGCCGCATATCACCGCGGCAACCGGCATGGACGCGCTTTCCCATGCGCTCGAGGCGCTCTCCGCGCCGAGCTTCCACCCGATGGCAGAGGGTATTGCGCTGAACGCCCTGCGGCTCATCAAGACCTGGCTGCCGCTCGCCGTTGCCGATGGCAACAATCTGGAGGCGCGGGGACAGATGCTGATCGCCTCGGGCATGGGCTGCGTCGCGCTGCAGAAGGGCCTCGGTGCCATCCATGCGCTGGCTCACCCGCTCGGCGCCCTTTATGATGCCCACCATGGACTGCTCAATGCGGTGCTGATGCCCTATGTCCTCGAGTTCAACGCCCCCGCGATCGACGAGAAGCTGGAGCTTCTGTCCCGCACGCTCGACCTTCCGCACTATTGCGCGGCCGGCGTTCTGGACTGGATGCTCGACCTCAGGGGGGAGCTGAACATTCCGCCCACACTTGCCGCGATGGGCCTGACCGACATCGACGAGGAAAAGGTCGTCGCCATGGCCGAGGTCGACCCCTGCGCCGGCGGCAACCCGATCCCGCTAGACCGCAAGTCGCTGCTCGGCATCCTGCAGGCCGCGCGGTAGCACCAGCAGACTACCCCGACAAACACGCGCCGGCCTCCAACAGGCCAGCGCGCCCGACCGCTTGCGTATCGCTGGGCCGCGCCAAAATGCAGCACGGCTCCCGCTTGAATGCAGGAGGATGAGCGCCCGGATGCTGATCTGTCTCGGGCAGAAATTCGAAATTTCGGAAAAATGGTGCTGCTAGAGAGATTTGAACTCTCGGCCTCTCCCTTACCAAGGGAGTGCTCTACCCCTGAGCTATAGCAGCATCTGTTGGCGACGCGGTTGCGCCGTCCGGAGCGAGTGGCCTATTGCCACAGCTTCGGCGGCAGCGCAAGCCGCAAAAAGAGTTTGATGCAACAAAAGAACTGGCGCTTGCGCCGCCTTCCGCAGCACGCGGTTTTTCGCTATGCAGGGGCCATGTCGAAAGAACCGGATGAAAAGGAGCCGACGGCGCGCGAACGTGCTGTCGCCGCCGCCAAGGAACAGCGCGAGGCGCGCGCCGCGAAGAAGCTGCGCGAGAATTTGCTGCGCCGCAAGCAGCAGGTTCGCGCCAGACGCGCCAGCGAGGCGGACGACGCAGTCGGTCTGCCTGCCGCAAAATCGACGCAGGACGATGATTAGCCGGCAATTCCCGCGTGGAATTGAAGACCTCATGCTTTTCGTCTAAAGACCCCCATCCTTCTCCGGCTGGACGACCGGACCATCATTGATAGAGGCGGGCCTCGCCCGAGAGCTGAACATGGATCGAATTCGCATTGTCGGCGGCAACGAGCTCAAGGGCGTGATCCCGATTTCCGGTGCCAAGAACGCGGCGCTGCCCCTGATGATAGCCTCGCTGCTGACGAGCGACACGCTGACGCTCGAAAACGTGCCGCATCTGGCCGACGTGGAACTGCTTTTGCGCATTCTCGGCAATCACGGCGTCGATGTTGCGGTCAACGGCCGGCGCGAGCACCAGGACGGCTCCTATGCGCGCACGATCCATTTCACCTGCCGGACCGTCGCAGATACGACCGCGCCCTACGAGCTGGTCTCCAAGATGCGCGCGAGCTTCTGGGTCATCGGTCCGCTTCTCGCCCGCGAGGGCAGGGCGCGCGTATCGCTGCCCGGCGGTTGCGCCATCGGTACCCGCCCCGTCGATCTCTTCATCGAGGGACTGGCGGCGCTGGGCGCCGACATGGAAATCGATGGCGGCTATATCAACGCCACCGCGCCGAAGGGCGGCCTGATCGGCGCCAGCTACACGTTTCCGAAGGTCTCCGTCGGTGCGACCCACGTGATGATGATGGCGGCCGCGCTCGCTCGCGGCACGACGGTGATCGGCAATGCCGCTCGCGAGCCGGAGGTTGTCGATCTCGCCAACTGCCTGATCGCAATGGGCGCGAAGATCACCGGCGCCGGCACCGCAACGATCACCATCGAGGGCGTCACGAGCCTCTCCGGCGCGCGCCACCGCGTCTTGCCGGACCGCATCGAGACCGGCACCTATGCCATGGCCGTTGCCATGACCGGCGGCGACGTGACGCTGCAGGGAACCGATGGTGCTCTGCTGGAGACGGCTCTGGAAGCGATCCGCCGCGCCGGGGCGGAGGTGACTGCCGTCGACGGCGGCATCCGCGTCATCGGCCATGGGAACGACATCCGTCCCGTCGACATCGTCACCGAACCCTTCCCGGGCTTCCCGACGGACCTGCAGGCGCAGTTCATGGGTCTGATGACCCGCGCCAACGGTGTCTCGCATGTCACCGAGACGATCTTCGAGAACCGGTTCATGCATGTGCAGGAGCTTGCCCGGCTCGGTGCCCGCATCAGCCTGTCCGGCCAGACGGCCCGGATCGAAGGCGTTCGCACGCTGAGGGGCGCGCCGGTCATGGCGACCGATCTGCGCGCCTCCGTCTCGCTTGTCATCGCCGGCCTTGCCGCCGAAGGCGAGACGGTTGTCAATCGCGTCTATCACCTCGACCGCGGCTTCGAGCGACTGGAAGAAAAGCTCGGCCGTTGCGGCGCCTCGATCGAGCGCATCAGCGACTGACTCCGACTTTCGTCGAAACGGCGGGCGGCCTTTGCCTAAAAAACGCCCGCCTGCTCATCTTCGTCGTTGCGTCCTGCAACGCAGCAACCTATTTCCAGAGAAGGTGAAATTCTAGCGTGGCCTTGCCACCGACGGACGGGATGAGCATGGAAAGCCTGAAACTGATGGCGCTCGATGGCGATGATCTGGCGATCGTCTCGGCCCACATGCAGGACGCGGTCTTCAAGGTGGGCGACATCACCTTTTCGCCGAAGGGCGGGCATTTCGCTCTCGCCGCCAACCGCTTCGTGTGGGAAAAGGCCAATGGCCAGCGCAAGACCTACGAACGTCGCCGCGCCGTGATCAGCTTCAAACGCGTGCGCGCGGTCCGCTCCGCTGGTGTCGACCGCAGCCGGTCGGATGATGTGAAGTCGCTCCTGGCGCTGCGCTATCTGCCCGATGGCGAGGGTCCGGACGGCAAGGTGGAACTCGTCCTGTCGGGTGGCGGCATGATCGTTCTGGACGTGGAATGCATTGAGGCGCAGCTGGCCGACACCGGCGGTGCCTGGGAAGCGTCGTCGCTGCCGCGGCATATAGGCGATTGATTGCCGGCGACGGCATAGTGTTGAATTGAGGGGACATACGCAGGTGGCGATCTGGCTCGAACAGACATCCGAAGGCTTTGAGAAGCGGTTCGCCGACTTCCTGACGACCAAGCGCGAGGTGTCGGACGACGTCAATCACGCCGTATCGGCGATCGTTGCCGATGTCCGGTCCCGCGGCGATGCGGCACTCGCGGACTATTCCCGCCGGTTTGACGGTATCGATTTCGCGGTGACTCCCATGCGGGTGACACCGGGAGAGATCGACGAGGCGATGAGACAGGTGGAGCCGGACGTGATCGGCGCTCTCAGGCTCGCCGCCGAGCGGATCGAAAAGCATCATGCCCGCCAGATGCCGAAGGACGACATCTACGAGGATGCGATCGGCGTCGGCCTCGGGTCGCGCTGGACCGCGATCGACGCGGTTGGTCTTTACGTGCCGGGCGGCACCGCGAGCTATCCGAGTTCGGTGCTGATGAACGCGCTGCCGGCGAAGGTTGCGGGTGTTGCGCGCATTGTCATGGTCGTGCCGGCCTCCGGCGGCCGGATCAACCCGACGGTGCTGGCCGCAGCGAAGATCGCCGGCGTCGAGGAAATCTATCGCATCGGTGGTGCGCAGGCGGTAGCGGCTCTTGCCTACGGGACCGAGAGCATCGCCCCGGTCGCCAAGATCGTCGGACCCGGCAATGCCTATGTCGCCGCCGCCAAGCGCCACGTCTTCGGCACCGTCGGCATCGACATGATCGCCGGACCCTCTGAAGTGCTTGTCATTGCCGATCGCAACAACGATCCCGACTGGCTCGCGGCTGATCTCCTGGCCCAGGCAGAGCATGATCCCGGCGCCCAGTCGATCCTGATCACCGATGACGCCGGTCTCGGCCATGCGGTCGAGGCGGCGGTCGAGCGGCAGTTGAAGAGCCTGTCGCGGTCCGAGACCGCCACGGCGAGCTGGCGCGATTTCGGCGCCATCATTCTCGTTAAGACCCTGATGGATGCGATACCGCTCGCCAATCGTATCGCCGCCGAGCACCTGGAGCTTGCCGTGGACGATCCCGACGCTCTGATGGTCGATATCCGCAATGCCGGCGCCATTTTTGTCGGGCGCCATACGCCGGAGGTGATCGGCGACTATGTCGGCGGGTCCAACCACGTCCTGCCGACGGCGCGTTCGGCACGCTTTTCCTCCGGTCTTTCGGTGCTCGATTTCGTGAAACGCACCTCGATCCTCAGGCTCGGACCCGACCAGCTGCGCCAGCTGGCGCCGGCCGCGATCGCGCTCGCGACCAGCGAGGGACTGGATGCGCATGCCCGCTCCGTTGCCATCCGTCTCAATCTCGGGGGATAGCGATGGCGGATGGGGACTTCCGGCTCTGTGACGTGATCCTGGACGAGACGATCGGTCGCTCGACCCCGGATGTCGAGCACGAGCGGGCGGTCGCCATCTTCGATCTGATCGAGGAGAATTCCTTCGAGCCTGTCGGTCACAAGGGTGGCCCCTACAAGCTCTATCTTTCGCTGGTCGACAGCAAGCTGGTGTTCTCCATCAAGACCGAGGCGGAAGAAAGCGTCGTCACCCACATCCTGTCGCTCACGCCGTTTCGCCGGATCATCAAGGACTACTTCATGATCTGCGAGAGCTACTACGAGGCGATCCGCTCCTCCACACCGAGCCAGATCGAAGCGATCGACATGGGCCGCCGGGGCATCCACAACGAGGGATCGCAAACCCTCATGGATCGTCTCTCTGGCAAGATCAGGATCGATTTTGACACCGCCCGGCGACTGTTTACGCTGGTCTGCGTGCTCTACTGGCGCGGCTAGGACCGGGCGGCGATGGCGGAGGAAAGTGAGGGCGCATCGAGGGACAGGCTGCCGGGTGCGATCCTCTTCGTCTGCGGCATGAACGCGATCCGATCGCCGATGGCCGAAGCCTTCGCCCGCCATCTCCTGCCAAAGGGCGTTTACGTCGCTTCGGCCGGTGTGCGCGCCGGTGACCGGGACCCTTTCGTCGATGCCGTCCTGGACGAGGTGGGACTGACGCTTGGAAGCCGCCGACCGCAGACGCTCGACCAGTTGGAGGACGACTATTTCGACTTGGTCGTGACGCTCGCGCCCGAAGCCCACCACGCCGCACTGGAGTTGACGCGCTCTTCCGCCGTCGAGGTCGTCTACTGGCCGATGCCCGACCCGACCGTTGCGACCGGCTCGCGCGACCAGGTTCTCTCCGCCTACCGGGAAGTGCGCGACCGGCTGGAGCGCCTGATACGGGAGCGGATTTTAAGCCGCGCCTAGGCGCTGAGAAACAAAATGGAAAAGCGTTTGCTACGTGGTTCACAAAACCGCGTTGATTGTGTAGTTTCCGCCCACATTTTCCGGACCGGGTGTCCGTGAACCGTCTGACAGAAAGAAAATCCTTCCATGCCTAAAGAAGAAGTCCTCGAATTTCCCGGTGTCGTCACCGAACTCCTGCCGAACGCGACCTTCCGCGTGAAGCTGGAGAACGAGCACGAGATCATAGCCCATACGGCCGGCCGCATGCGCAAGAACCGCATCCGTGTTCTGGCGGGCGACAAGGTGCTCGTCGAGATGACACCCTATGATCTGACCAAGGGCCGCATCACCTACCGCTTCAAGTAAAGCGCGCAAGCGCTATGAATCCGAGACGCCAGGCCCGATGGAACTGAGACAGAAGCTGATACTGGCCTCCGGCTCGCCGCGCCGGCTCGACCTCCTGAAGCAGGTCGGCATCGAGCCTGACCGCCTGATGCCGATGGATCTCGATGAGACGCCGAAGAAGTCCGAGCATCCGCGCTCGCTCGCAAGACGTCTGTCGATCGAAAAGGCGAAGGCAGCGCTTGCTATGATCAAGCCGGACCTCGCCTGGAACGGCAGCTACATCCTCGCGGCCGACACTGTCGTCGCCGTGGGACGCCGGATTCTGCCGAAGGCCGAACTCATGGAGGAGGCATCCTCCGCTCTGCATCTGCTCTCCGGTCGAAGCCATTGGGTCTTCACCGGCATCTGCCTGGTGACGCCAGATCGGACCGTGCGCCAGAAGGTGGCCGAGACCAAGGTCCGCTTCAAGCGCCTGTCGACCGCCGATATCGACGCCTATCTTGCCTCGGGCGAGTGGCGCGGCAAGGCGGGTGCCTACGGTATCCAGGGCATTGCCGGCAGCTTTGTCCAGAAGCTCGTCGGTTCCTACACCAACGTGGTTGGGCTGCCGCTCTTTGAGACCATGCAGCTTCTCTCGGGCGAGGGCTTCGACGTTCGCTCGGGCTGGGCGGAGGGCTGACCATGGTCGAACCCGCCAAGGTGGCGCCGCTGCGCAAATCCCGCCCCTGTCCCGAATGCGGCCGTCCCTCGATCCGGGAAAGCTACCCCTTCTGCTCGGAGCGCTGCCGCTCCGTCGATCTCTCGCGCTGGCTGGGCGGCCGCTATGCCATCCCCGTCGCCGACGACGAGAGCAAGGCAGAGTATGACGACTAGCGGCAGATATCGGGCTTAGCCCACGGTCCCGGAGGGGGCGGATCGGACCGAAAACCTGTCCTAACCCACCGTAATCCAAGCACTTCTTCGCCATCACGAAATCCTGTCAAAAAACTGCCGTTTAGCGCTGGACATGCACGAACAAGATGCTATAACCCCGCTCGTTCCGGGGCAAACCAAGCCCCCGGCCGGTCGCTAAGGCGCACTGGATGGCTTAACGAAGCCGGATGCCCGGATAGCTCAGTTGGTAGAGCAGCGGATTGAAAATCCGCGTGTCGGTGGTTCAAATCCGCCTCCGGGCACCATTTTCTTCCATGTCCATACCGAAGACATAGGTAACATCGTGTACCTAAGACATGGGTGACAACCTCGTGCCGAACGGGTTGTCGATGGTTTGCAAAGTCCTCTGCTCCAGG
>NZ_JAGRRC010000001.1:3392334-3717311 GCF_018122705.1 Ciceribacter sp. L1K23
ACCATCTCGAGAGCCGTCTGTTCGGGAGCAGGTTTCTTCAACATGTCCCAGTGAATCATAAACCCCCGGATGTAGCCAGGGGTTTGTCAGCAGTCTGACCCGCTTCGATGAAGCGGGCTTTTCTCATCTGATCACTGCTTTGCTTCCGCAGGCTGTTCGGATCCGTTTCCTTCGGGCTTTGCCCCCCCCTTGGCCACGCCGACCATGGCCGGACGCAGGACTCGTTCGCCGATAACGTAGCCAGCCTGGACGACCTGAACGACGGTATTGTTCGGCACATTGGGGTTCGGAACTTCGAACATTGCCTGATGGAAGTTGGGATCGAACTTCTGCCCTTCGGCCTCGATCTTCTTGACACCATGACGCTCGAGCGTTGAAAGCATCGCCCTTTCGGTCATCTCCACGCCATCGATCAGCGCCATCAGGCCTGCGTCGGCCGCCTCGCGCGCTTCCGACGGAATGGCATCCAGCGCGCGGCGCAAATTGTCCGATACAGCAAGCATGTCACGAGCGAAGCCTGTGACCGCATAGGCCTTGGCGTCCTTCACGTCGCGTTCGGTACGACGGCGCAGGTTATCCATCTCGGCCGCAAGGCGAAGATAGCGATCGCGCAACTCGGCATTCTCAGCCTGAAGAGCTTCGATCGGATCCGGCTCAGTGGTCTCGGCAATCGGTTCCTGAATTTCAGCTGCTTCGGATTGGTCGACAGCCGTTGCGTCAGGTCCGTTCTTGGTTTCGTGGTCGGTCATGACGTTCTCCGGTTGAGGATGGAAATCGTGCCCGATATCAGCGCTTGGCGCGGAAAAATCAAGGCTTTGACAGAAAGAAGTGGGAGGTCAGCGAGAAAGGCGCGCCATCAGCTGAGCGGTGTAGTCAACCATCGGAACGATCCGCGAATAATTGAGCCGGGTGGGGCCGATAACCCCGACCGCGCCTATGATGCGTTCCTCAGCATCCCGGAATGGCGCCACGATCAGTGAAGAGCCGGACAAGGAAAACAACTTGTTTTCGGAGCCGATGAAGATGCGCACGCCCGGTCCGGCTTCTGCTAAATTGAGAAGCTCGATCAGGCTCTCCTTTCGCTCCAGATCGTCGAAAAGGAGACGCAGGCGATCGATATCCTCCGCGCCCTCCACTCCTTCGAGCAGGTTGGCGCGACCGCGAACCACAAGGCGGGTCAGCTTCTCGTCCTCGGCACCACCGGACCAGACCGCCAAGCCGCGCTCAACCAGATCTTGCGACAGGGAATCGAGCTCCATCTCGACCTGCTGCTGCAGGCGAACGAGCTGGCTCCGCAGCTCGCTCAGAGTCTGGCCGTTGAGATGAGCGTTGAGGAAGTTCGCGGCCTCCGTCAATTGAGAGGCAGTAACTCCCGCCGGCAGATCGATGATCCTGTTTTCAACCTGATTGTGGTCGCCAACGAGAACAGCCAAAGCTTTCGTCGGCTCCAGACGGACAAATTCGACGTGCTTGAGGACCGGATCATTCTTCGAGGAAATCACCAGACCCGCGCCCCTCGACAGGCCGGACAGCATCCGGCTTGTTTCCGTCAACAAGTTGTCCATCGGCATATCCGTGCCCGTCGGCCGAATCTGCCGTTCAATCTGACCACGCTCTTCGACGGAGAGATCGCCGACCTGCATGAAAGCATCGACAAAGAACCGCAACCCCGCCTGAGTCGGAAGCCGACCGGCACTGACATGCGGTGCGTAGATAAGACCGAGCTCCTCAAGATCGCTCATCACGTTTCGCACCGAAGCCGGCGAGAGCGACATCGGCAGGATACGCGACAGGTTACGCGAGCCTAGCGGCTCGCCTGAATCGAGGTAGCTTTCGACGATGCGGCGGAATATCTCCCGCGAGCGGTCGTCCAATGCCGATCCTGTATCCATGGCGGTAATACGCGTTATGCCCATTTCCCAAAGCTGATCGCACGTGACACTGAGGGAAAATATAAGCATTCCAGCGGCGATAACAAACCGGAAAATGCGGCGACGCGGCGCTTGGACAAACCGTCCTTTTTCTTTGCAAATCGGCGCATCCCCCCGTAGAAGACCGTAGACCAAAAGAAGGAGCTAGCAATGCGGCCATCCGGCAGACGCACCGATCAGATGCGCAAGGTTTCGTTCGAGCGCGCCTTTTCCAAACACGCCGAGGGCTCCTGTCTGGTGAAATTTGGCGACACGCATGTTCTCTGCACAGCCAGTCTCGAAGAAAAGACCCCGCCATGGCTGCGGAACACCGGAAAGGGCTGGGTGACCGCCGAATACGGAATGCTGCCGCGGGCGACCGGCGACCGCATGAAGCGCGAAGCAACCTCCGGCAAACAAGGTGGTCGGACGCTCGAGATCCAGCGCCTGATCGGGCGCTCGCTCCGCGCGGTCGTTGACCTGGAAGCTCTGGGCGAGCGTCAGATCACTCTCGACTGCGATGTCATCCAGGCGGATGGGGGTACCCGGACGGCTTCGATCACCGGCGCTTGGCTTGCACTGCGCGACTGCCTGAAATGGATGGAAACGCGGAACATGATCAAGGCGGACAAGGTGCTGAAGGATCATGTTGCTGCTATCTCCTGCGGGATTTTCGCGAAGCAGCCGGTCATCGACCTCGACTACCTTGAGGATTCAGCGGCCGAGACAGATGCGAATTTCGTCATGACCGGCTCGGGAGCCATCGTGGAAATCCAGGGTACCGCGGAGGGCGTGCCCTTCTCGGAGGAGGAGTTCCTGACCCTCATGCGACTTGCTAAGACCGGCATTGCAGAACTGGTCGACATGCAAAAGCAGGCCATCTTCTAAGGCCGAGGGAGACGTCTTGGCCGCGTTGGTCGACGGCATATTGGAAACAGCTCTCTATGCGGACGATCTCGACGCCGCGGAGGCCTTCTACGGCGGCCTGCTGCAACTCGAACGTATCGTCCGCCATGGCGATCGCAACGTCTTTTTCCGGTGCGGAGCGGGTATCCTGCTGATCTTCAATCCGGATCAGAGTAGCAAGGAAGCCAACAAGGAAGCCCTTCCCGTTCCACCCCACGGTGCCCATGGCCCCGGCCACATGTGCTTTCGTGCAGCCGGACCGGCGATCGATGCTCTCTGCGAGCGGCTGGCCGAGGCCGGGGTCGAAATCGAGGCGGATTTCCGCTGGCCCAACGGAGCGCGATCGATCTACTTTCGCGACCCGGCAGGCAATAGTCTTGAGTGCGCGGAAGCTCACCTTTGGAACATCAAACAGGACACGCCATGAGAAAGCTCGACACGAAAACCATCGTCGTTGCCAGTCACAACGCGGGCAAGATCGCGGAGATCGCCGACCTGATCGGGCCTTTCGGGTTTTCAGCGAAATCGGCCGCTGAGCTGAAATTCGACGAGCCCGACGAGACGGGCACCACATTCGAGGAGAACGCGGCGATCAAGGCCCTCGCCTCGGCACGCGCTGCGGGACTGCCGGCGCTTTCAGACGATTCCGGACTGGTCGTTGACGCACTTGACGGGGCGCCGGGTGTGTACACGGCCAACTGGGCCGAACGGGAGGACGGTTCGCGCGACTTCGTCATGGCTATGGAGAAGGTCGAGAAGGCGCTGCAGGAGAAAGGTGCATCCGATCCCTCGCAACGGACGGCGCGCTTTGTCAGCGTTCTTTGCCTTGCGTGGCCTGACGGCCATACCGAGTTCTTCCGTGGGGAGGTGGAGGGGCGGGTCGTCTGGCCCCCGCGCGGGGCCAAGGGGTTTGGGTATGATCCCGTCTTCCAGCCGGAGGGCTACGAAGCGACATTCGGAGAAATGAGCGCAGACGAGAAACACGGCTGGAAACAGGGTGACGCAACGGCGCTTTCGCATCGGGCGCGTGCGTTCAAGCTTTTCGTCGAAACCTGCCTGGAAGGCTGAGATATGTTGCAGCCGACGCCCTTCATCCTGCCCGACACGGGGGAACCGGGTTTTGGCGTTTACCTGCATTGGCCTTTCTGCGCGGCGAAATGCCCCTACTGCGATTTCAACAGCCATGTCCGGCATAAACCGGTCGATCAGGAACGCTTCGCGCAGGCATTCCTTCGAGAAATGGCGCATATGCGTGGTCTCTCCGGTCCAAAGACCGTCACCAGCATATTCGTCGGTGGCGGCACACCATCGCTCATGGAACCGTCGACCATCGAGACGATCCTTGATGGCGTGGCGCGCTACTGGCATGTGCCGGACGGGATAGAGGTGACGATGGAGGCTAACCCCTCCAGCGTCGAGGCAGAGCGTTTCCGTGGCTATCACGCCGCAGGCGTCAATCGCGTTTCAATGGGTGTGCAGGCGCTCAACGATCGAGATCTGAAGTTCCTTGGCAGGCTTCACGACGTCGCCGACGCTTTGAAGGCGATCCGGCTCGCCCGAGAGATTTTTCCGCGCATGTCGTTCGACCTTATCTACGCCCGCCCGGACCAGACCGTTCAGGCGTGGGAACAGGAACTTGAGGAGGCGATTTCCTACGCGGCGGATCATCTTTCGCTCTATCAGCTGACGATTGAGGAGGGGACGGCCTTTTACGGCCTCCATAAGGCCGGCAAACTCACCACACTTGACGACGATCGCGCGGCTGACCTCTATGAGGCGACCCAGGACATCACGGCGGCAAGGGGATTGCCGGCCTACGAGGTCTCCAATCATGCCCGTCCGGGTGCGGAGAGCCGTCATAACCTGACTTACTGGCGCTACGGCGACTATGCCGGCATCGGGCCGGGTGCGCACGGCAGGATCAGTCGGGAGGGTGTTAAGCTCGCCACAGCGACCGAACGCAACCCGGAACAATGGCTCGAACTGGTCGAGCAGCGCAGCGAGGGCATCGTTGACCAGGAGAGATTGGGACGCGACGAACAAGCGGACGAATTGCTGCTGATGGGATTGCGATTGCGCGAGGGTGTAGACCTTGCGCGGTGGCAGCAGCTTTCCGGTCGCGATCCGGATCCGGATCGCGAAACCTTTTTACTGGAACACGGCTTCATCGAACGCCTCGGCAATTCGCGCCTGCGCTGCACGCCAAAAGGCATGCTCATTCTCGACAGCGTGGTCGCAGATCTTGCGAGCTGACGTGTAACGGTCTTCCGAACCCGGATCACTTTCCGCCGTTATCCGGATTTTTCGACCACGGTTGCAAACACATTGTGTTCGAGGACAATGTGCGAACGCTGACGAGAAGAAAATTACGCGCCGCCGGTCAGTACACTTTTCGTTCTCTTGACGATTCCGGTTGCTTTCGCTCCTATCTCGATCAGGTAGCGCCAGGATGATTTGCTCTCCGCGTTCGGAACCTGATTGCTGAATTCACGGCAACACATGTCATACATTTCAGACGACCTTCACCGCCGCAAGCGTTCGCGCTTTTCGGTAGAACTTCCCACGCTTGTATTGACCTGCACGATATACCTTTCCTGGTTTATTCTGACTTTCTACTGGACGACTTTCCCGTTCATCGTCCTGTTCGTGCTCGGAGGATGGACAATCGCTTGGCATGGCTCCCTGCAGCATGAAGTATTGCACGGACATCCGACGCGTTTTCGACGGATCAACGACGCAATCGGCTGGCCACCGGTTTCCTTGTGGCTACCCTATACGCTCTACAAGCACGCTCACCTGAAACATCATAATGACGAATGGCTGACGGATCCGATCGAGGATCCGGAATCCTACTACTTTACCGATGACGGCTGGAACAAAACAGGTCGGATCGGACAGATGATCCGCCGGGTCAACAATACCCTGGCTGGACGACTGACCCTCGGTCCGCTGATTGCAGTCGCCGCGCTCTGGGGATCGGAAGCCGCACGCTTCGTCCGGGGCGACGCAACACATGCCGCCGTCTGGCTTCGGCATCTCGTCGGCGTTGCTGCGATTATCTTCTGGGTGGTTGTCATCTGCCAGATGCCGATATGGATCTATCTTGTCGCCTTTGCCTATTCAGGCCTGGCTTTCTCAAGACTCCGCTCCTTTGCCGAGCACCGCTATGCTGGCACGAAGGAGGAGCGCACGGCGATTGTCGAAAAGAGCCCGGCATTCGGCCTGCTCTTCCTTTATAACAATCTCCACATCGTGCATCACAGCCTGCCGCAATTGCCATGGTACAAGATACCGGGGCTCTATCATGCTCAACGGCAGGCCTTCATCGAGCTCAATGGCGGGCTCGTCTACAACGGCTATCTCGATGTCGCGCGGCGTTATCTTTTCCGACAGCATCACGAGCCGATCCACCCGCAGCACATGGCTGGCCAAACCAGCGTGGCGACCGAAATCAGCTATACTGATCAGTTGATGACGGGATAGCCATTGCGAAGGGCGAAGTCCTCGAGTTCGGTCAGCGCGTCATATGCCGCCTGATCAGGAACCTCGAAGCCAACCAGGCCGAGAGGTTCCCTAATCGCCGCATAAGCCGGCTGGGTCGCTATCCGCGACAGGCTTTCCCGGACAACCGATACCTCCGCATCGGTGGCGTCTTTCCGCGAAATAATCGGCAAGCCTGGTCCGGCGGGTGTTTGCATCAAAACCTTCACCCCTTTTAGGGCGTCCGGCGAATGCGCAGCGAGAAGGCCGAAAGTCACACTGTCTATCGCCGCGACGTCGGCGTGACCGTCAAGAACGTCGGCAAGTGACATCAGGTGGCCTCCGGTAAAGGATACCTTTGCGAAGAAACGGCCCGCAATCGCCTGGGGCGCGATCAGCGCACGCAGCAGATTCATGCCGGAGTTCGACATCGGATCGTTCACCGCAACCCGCCGGTTCCGCAGATCCTCAATACCGCCGATCCCTTCGGCGTCACGAACAACCACAAGGCTGGCGCGATCGATACCATTTCCGCCCGGAAACCGGTAAATCGGGACGCCTACAAGGCGAACATGCCCACGCAATTGCTTTATATACGGATAGCCGCAGGTCTGCGCAAAAACCAAATCCTCTCTTCGCCACAACGCATCATAAGGGGAGGATCGGTCAAGCTTCGAAGGCGCGGAAAATCCGGCTTTCGTCAGGTCGTCGCGAATGATCCGCCATAGCGCATCATTCGCCTGCCGCACGGGCTCACAAAAATCGTACATGGCGAGGCTGGCGCTCGCCATCGGTCAACGAGCCCCCACCTCGCGCGCTATCACGCGTTGTTCTCGTTGATCAGCCGCTTCAAAAGTTCAACTTCATGGCTGAGTTTCGTGTCGGCACCGATCAGTTCCTCGATCTTGCGGACCGCATGCAGAACGGTCGTGTGATCGCGACCGCCGAACCGCCGACCGATTTCCGGGAACGAGCGTGGCGTCAGCGTCTTCGACAAATACATCGCGATCTGACGCGGCTTGACAATCACCCGGGTACGACGGTTCGAGACAAGCTCCTGCCGCGACACGTTGTAGTGGCGGGCAACGATCCGCTGGATATCCTCAATCCGCACCCGCTTCTGCTCGGCCGCACCGACTAGATGCGCGAGAAGCTCATCGACCCTGTCAATCGACAGGTTCGGCTCGAAGGACCGACGGAAAATGAGCTGGTTGAACGCACCTTCCAGATCGCGACCGCTGCTTGAGATATTGCGCGCCACATGCACCAAAATCTCCTCGGGAATATCAAGCGATGTGTCGTCCTGGCGGGCTGAGGCAAGTTTGTTTTTCAGCATCTCGAGGCGCATCTCGAAATCTGGTGCTTCCATCTCGATGGCAACACCGCCTTGAAGGCGCGAACGGACGCGCGGATCGAGCGACTCCAGTTCCCAGGGCGCGCGGTCGGCAGCCACCACAACCTGCTTGGCACTGTCGAGCAGCATGTTCAGCAGATGGCAGAATTCATGCTGGATCATCTTGCCCTGCAGGAACTGCATGTCGTCGATAACGAGGAGATCGATGTTGCGAAGAGACTCCTTCAGCGTCAAGGCGTCGTTGTCGCGGATCGCGGTGGCAAAGCGCCACATGAAATATTCCGCCGTGAGATAGACCACACGCGGAGCCCTCGGGCTCTGGACTGCGGCGTTTGCGATTGCCTGGAGCAGGTGCGTCTTGCCGAGCCCGACCGAGGAATGGATGAACAGCGGATTGAAGCGCACGGCACCCGCACCGGCTTCCGCGATCGTCTTGGCGGCGGCCAGCGCGACGCGGTTGGAAGCGCCCTCGACAAAGCTGTCGAACGTGAAGCGGCTGTCGAGCGGCGAGCCGAAGAAGGGGCTGCCGGCTGCAACCCGTGCCGGCTGGGCGGACTGGGGCGTCGGAGCAGCCTGACCGACGGTCTGAAGACCCTGTCGGCGCGGCTGGACGTTCTGTGGCTCGTTTACCTGCAGGCGGCCCTCTATTGCCGGCTTGACGCTCCTGCTTGCGCTTCGCACGACAATTTCGGCCTTCAGGATGCCCGGATCTTCCGCCTGGAGCAGCGAGGTAATGAGATCAAGATAGCGGTTGTTGATCCACGACTTCAGAAAGGTTGTCGGCACGCTGAGGCGTACGACACTCTTTGATACAGAATGAAGCTTGAGGCGTCCGAACCAGCTCGCGAACACATCCGGGCCGACCTGAGCCTTCAGCCGCGCGCTGAAACGCTCGAACAGTGCATCATGCTTCATTTCGGGATTACCCTCCGCCGTTTCGCTGCAAACGGCCATAGTCGTCTGGCGAGCACCGTCATGATCCGGTGCGCCGGCTATCGATGAATTCATTTGCATATTATTTGCCGCCTTTTCATTTTCAGATGCCGGCTGTCGCCGTCACATTAAGGATCAACCGGCATCGACTAACATCGACCGCCTCAGCCAACCCTGTCCCCGCGTTATGATCGCCCATCCTCGTCATGAACGATCAACCCCTTCCGTATGCCTCTCTCTCCATCCGAATTCGTTCCCGTCTTCCACGAACAACGGACAAAACGACCCACGCTCCGAAACAGGGAAAGTTTCGGCGCCACGTCGCGACTGTTTGAAAAAACGAGGCGGAAACGCCTCGTCCACAGACAACATCAACCGGAAGCGGGTGAAAAGGGGCTTAAGCCCTCACGCCCATCCGACCAATTTTCGCCGTCTGCCGAGAGGTATTAAGGCAGGATCACAGACCAAGATCAACCGCGAATTTTTACGTCAAATTAAGACCTGCCCATTGACTCCGAGGCGTCTTTTTCAATGTCACAATTCCTCGAAAAATATTCTCTTTGGAATCAAGGAGATTCAAATTTCAGGTGATGACGAGCGGACGTAGGGCCAGAAAAATAAAAATTCGCTTGACTCAAAAACGGGGCAGCTTGCCGTAAAGTGAGGTTCAAGAACATGAATGAACCTCTAACAAATGATTGTAATTAAACGATAATTTCTGTCACGCGGCCGTCATTTAAATGTTACGTCCTCGCCGGCCTAGGGACGACATGAACGACACAACGCAAAAAGCCCGATCAAATGATCGGGCAATTTAAATGCGGCAGAAAAATGTCTTAAATCAGGCAGACAGGGCCTTCACACGCTGCGCCAAACGCGAAATCTTCCGCGACGCAGTGTTGGCGTGAACGACACCCTTGGAGGCTGCGCGCTGTAACTCCGGCTGCGCCGCACGAAGGGCTTCCTTGGCAACCGCCGGATCACCTGCGGCCAGAGCTTCCTCGACCTTGCGGATAAAGGTACGAACACGCGAGCGACGTGCCTTGTTGATATCGGTACGGCGTGCGATCTTGCGGGTCGCCTTCTTAGCCGAAGTTGTATTGGCCATGGATGCCTCTCTTCGAATTCAAACCAAACTCCCATATCGCCGCGTCGGGCCGCAACAGACGGTCAAGCCAGCATTGGGGAGCAATCGCGGAAGAACCGGAAGGTTTTCCGTGTCGTGGGCGGCCGTATAGCGGGAAAGCGATCATCCGTCAACGCGCAATTTCGACGAAGCCACCCGGAAAGCGAGTCATTTGACTCTGCGCGCCGAAACGCTAGCGATGCTTGAACAGCGCCTTCCGCTTTTCGACAAAGGCGGCCATCCCTTCCTTCTGGTCCTCGGTCGCGAAGAGGGAATGAAACAACCGGCGCTCGAAACGCAGGCCCTCCGTCAGCGTCTGTTCGAAGGCACGGTTCACGCTCTCCTTCGCCATGGCCACCGCAGGCCTCGATAAGGAGGCTATCTTGACCGCGGCCTCGACAGCCTCATCCAGAAGTCGGTCATAGGAAACCACGCGGGCAACGAGGCCCGAACGTTCGGCTTCAGCGGCGTCCATCATGCGCCCAGTCAGGCACATATCCATCGCCTTTGCCTTGCCAACGGCCCGCACAAGCCTCTGGGTTCCACCCATGCCGGGGATGATGCCCAGCGTGATTTCAGGCTGGCCGAATTTCGCGTTTTCCGCGGCGATGATGAAATCGCACATCATCGCGAGCTCGCATCCACCACCCAGGGCGAAGCCAGAGACGGCCGCTACCAGTGGTTTGCGGAAGGTCGAGACACCATCCCAGCCTCCAATGAAATCGCCGAGATACGCATCCACAAACTCAAGGGATTGCATTTCCTTGATGTCAGCGCCCGCGGCGAACGCCTTTTCCGAGCCGGTGAGGACGACCGCTCCGACCTCGGCATCGTTATGAAATGTCTCCAGGGCCGCAACCAGTTCCTCCATGACCGTCGAATTGAGCGCGTTCAACGCCTGCGGGCGGTTGAGCGTCACGAGCGCGACCTGTCCGCGCATCTCGACGAGAAGGGTTTCATAGCTCATTTGTCTCATTCCCTAACCGTTGACAGCGGTTTCATTTCTGGCAGCGCGGGCAAAAGAAGGTAGATCGCCCGGCCTGCACGATACGGTGAACGGTACCGTTGCAGCCCGGGGACTGGCAAGCTTTGTCTTCCTGGTCATAGACCTTGAAGCTATGCTGAAAATAACCCAGCGATCCATCGGTCCGGATGTGGTCGCGGAGCGATGACCCACCCGCCGCGATGGCATCGGCAATCACCGTCCTGACAGCGTCAACCAGACGGCCCAGTGCCGCCGTCGGCCTTCCGGTGGCGGTCACGAGTGTTGCCGCCCGGCGCTCGGGCGAGAGGCCGGAAAGCCAAAGCGCCTCACAGACGTAAATATTGCCAAGGCCGGCCACGACGCGCTGGTCGAGGAGCGCCTGTTTCAGTGGCTGTTGCTTACCCGCGAAACGGGCCGCCAGATATCCCGCATCGAGTTTGTTGCCGGTTGGCTCTGGGCCCAGCCCACGAAAAGCTGGCCAATCATCGATCGCCGTGCGCTCAACGACGTCCATGAAGCCAAAACGACGGGGATCGTTATAGATGATCTTCACCGGGCCGCCAGAAGTTGCAAGATGGAAGATCACGTGATCATGCTTCTCATCCTTGACTCGGGCATAATGGAAATTTCCGGGTGCATCGGCCTCCTCTACGCGGAAGGAGCCGGACATTCCCAGGTGAGCGATGATCGTCAAGCCGCCGTCGAGATCGATCAGCAGATACTTTGCCCGGCGACCGAGCCCCAGGATCTGCCGTCCGGCGACGCGCTCTGCAAAGTGTCCAGGAAAGGGAAATCGCAGATCCGGTCGGCGTAGCTCGAGCCGAGACAGCACGCTCCCCTCCATCGACGGCGCAAGACCCCGTCTCACCGTTTCCACCTCTGGCAATTCGGGCATCGCATCCCATCTTTCTGTTTAAACGCGACCGGCGCTCGGCTATAGAACAGCGCCAAGTGGCCGCAGGCGCATGTCGCGTGCAGAGATAGCCCGCGAAAGACAATTTCGCTATGGTCTTCGGACCCGTATGAGTAAGGAGCACGACCGGATGACCAAAAGCCGTATTTCGTCCGAGGGCGGCATGGAAACGTCCTACGGCTTTCGCGAAGTCCCCGAGACCGAGAAGCAGGGGCTGGTCAACGAAGTCTTCCACAAGGTCGCAAAACGGTACGACATTATGAATGATGTGATGTCGGCCGGACTTCATCGGCTTTGGAAGGATGCGATGGTTGCTGCGCTCCATCCCCGCAAGAGCCCCGACTTCCGCGTTCTAGACGTTGCCGGCGGGACAGGCGACATCGCATTCCGGATCGTGGAAGCGTCTGACCGTCAGGCGCAGGCCACTGTTCTCGATATCAACGGCTCCATGCTGGAGGTCGGGTCGGAGCGTGCCGCCAAAAGGGGGCTTTCCGAAAATCTCACCTTCGTTGAAGCGAATGCGGAAGAGCTTCCGTTCGAAAGTGGTAGTTTCGACGCCTACACCATCGCCTTCGGCATCCGGAACGTACCCCATATCGATGTTGCGCTAAAGGAAGCCTACCGGGTTCTGAAGCGCGGCGGACGCCTTCTCGTGCTCGAGTTCTCGGACGTGGAGATGCCCTTGCTGGACCGTTTCTATGACGAATGGTCATTCAAGGCGATACCGCGCTTCGGGAAGATGATCACGGGCGATGCCGAACCCTACCAGTATCTCGTGGAGTCGATCCGAAAGTTTCCGAACCAGCGGGATTTCGCGGCGATGATCTCGGCTGCCGGCTTCTCACGTGTCACCTTCACCAATTATTCCGGTGGCATTGCCTGCCTGCACTCCGGCTGGAAACTCTGAGCTAGATGAGCACACTCGGAGCATATTTCCGTCTCGCGCGGGTCGGCTGGGTCTTGATGCGCGAAGGTGTCATCGAGTCGCTGCCGGCGGAGGGCCTGCCGCCAATGGTGGCGTTCGGCAAATCGGCGGCCAGCCTCCTCGCGCGACGCCGCAGCAAGTCGCAGCAACGATCCGATCGCCTGGCTAAGGCCGTGGCGCGGCTCGGCCCCTCCTACGTCAAGATCGGACAGTTCCTTGCGACACGTCCCGATGTCGTCGGCGCTGACTTGGCAGAGGATCTTGCCGGCCTCCAGGATCGGATGGACTTCTTTCCGATAGAGGCATCGAGAGCGGCCATTGAGGGATCTCTCGGCCGTCCGGTCGAGGAACTCTTCACGCGGCTTGATCCACCGGTCGCGGCGGCATCCATAGCGCAGGTCCATCCTGGTGAGGTTATCACTGCCGACGGCCCGCGGAAGGTCGCCGTCAAGGTGATCCGGCCAGGTGTTCGCCGACGTTTTTCCGCCGATCTGGAAGCCATGTACCTGGTCGCCTGGCTGCAGGAGCGTTTCCTGCCGCATACCCGACGGCTGAGACCGGTCGAGGTAACACGCGCGCTCGAACAGACGACCAAGGTTGAGATGGATCTGCGGCTGGAAGCTGCTGCCCTTTCGGAAATCGCCGAGAACACTAAGGACGATCCTGGTTTTCGGGTTCCGGCGGTCGATTGGGAGCGCACCGGACGCGACGTCGTCACGATGGAATGGATCGACGGCATTAAAATGTCGAACGTCGAGGCCTTGAAGGCGGCCGGCCATGATCTCGATGCCCTGGCAGATACGTTGATACAGTCGTTCCTGCGCCATACCCTCCGTGACGGGTTCTTTCACGCGGACATGCATCCGGGGAACCTTTTCGTCGACCCGACGGGAATGATCGTTGCGGTCGACATGGGCATTTCCGGCCGGCTCGGCAAAAAGGAGCGCCGGTTCCTGGCCGAAATCCTCTACGGGTTCATCACACGCGACTATGTGCGCGTCGCCGAGGTGCATTTCGAGGCGGGTTACGTCCCCTCGCATCATAATGTCGCCAGTTTCGCGCAGGCGATCCGGGCGATTGGCGAGCCTATCCACGGTCAACCGGCGGAAACGATTTCGATGGGGCGTTTGTTGACGCTTCTTTTCGAGGTCACCGAGCTTTTCGAGATGGAAACCCGCCCGGAACTGGTGATGCTGCAGAAAACGATGGTCGTTGTCGAAGGCGTGGCGCGGATTCTCAATCCTCGCTTCAACATGTGGAAGGCAGCCGATCCGGTCGTGTCAAAATGGATCCGCGACAATCTCGGGCCAAGGCGGATAGCGACCGATCTCAAGGACGGCGTGAAGGCGGCGGTGCGGCTGGCGGAAGCCTTGCCCGAAATCGCCACGAAGACAGAAAAGCTGCACTCGGAGCTCATGCACATGAGCGAGAACGGTCTTCGTTTCGACCCGGAAACCGCTGAAGCGATCGGCAAAGCGGAGGCGCGCCATACCAGATGGGGTCGGCTTGCTCTCTGGATAATTGCTGCCGCTCTCGTCGCAATCGCGATCCAGATGGGTTGATCTCATCATTGTTTCTTTCTACCGCTTGTAGAGAGGAAAACGATGGTCATCGTACCGAGCGCCCATCCCTGCACGTCCAGTTTTGCCCACGCTCTCCAGGAGATGTCCATGTCCGCCACGAATGCCAGCTTTGCGCGCGCGACGCTTCTGATGCTGGCGATAGGAACGGCCATTCTTGTGGCTCTTGTCCTGTCGTCGCTCTGGCTGGTTGAGCGGACCCAGGGCACGTTCGATGCCATCATCCGCGAACGCGACATCCGTCGGGCGAGCGCCAACCTGTTGCAAACACTTACCGACGCCGAGACCGGCCAGCGCGGCTACATCCTGACGCTGGATGAGAGCTTTCTCGAACCCTATAATCAGGCTTTGGAGCAAATCCGTAGCGAATGGGCCGAGGTTCAGGCGCTCGTGGCGGACAGACCCGCCAAAGCTGACAAGCTCGCCGAATTGGGCCAGTCGATCGAGACGAAGCTATCCGAAATGGAGGAGACCATCACTCTTGCCAGCGCCGGCAACCAGGCTGGAGCGGTTGCCAGAGTGCAAACCGAACTTGGTCGGGAATTAATGGATAGAATACGCATCATCCTGGATATGTTCAAAGAACAGTCGGATGCCAATTTCCAGGCCGGTGTCGAGGCACAAACGGCAGCCAACGAGCAGTTACGTTATTTCACAATCGGTGGAGCAGCAGCCATCTTACTGGTGATGGGCGGCGCGATTATCATCATAACGCAACACGTCCAAGCCCTGTCCAAGGCACGCCGGGAGGTCGAATATCTCAACGAGAACCTTGAGGAGCGGGTCAATGAGCGGACAGAAGATCTCATCCGTGCGAACCAGGAAATCCAGCGTTTCGCCTATATAGTCACCCACGATCTGCGGGCGCCGCTTGTCAATGTCATGGGTTTCACTGCCGAGTTGGAGAATTCCCTGAGGTCTCTGCAGGCCTATGTGCTTGCCGATGACAAGGCCCCGTCCGAGGATGAGGTGCGAGAAGCGCGGTTAGCGGCATCGGAAGATCTACCCGAGGCCATCGATTTCATCCGCTCGTCCACGAAAAAGATGGACGGCCTGATCAACGCCATCCTGAAGATTTCCCGCGACGGACGCCGGCCGCTGAAGCCGGAGAGGATCGATCTCAAGGCTCTTCTCGAAGCCACCTCAGCAAGCGTGCACCACCAAGTCAGCGAAGCGGGCGGCAAAGTCGATCTGGATGTTCGTGTGCCGAACATCGTGACCGATCGATTTTCACTGGAACAGATCCTTGGTAACCTTTTCGACAACGCTGTGAAGTATAAGCAAGCCGATCGGCCGCTCAGTCTCACCGTGCGGGTCATGCCGGATATACGGACACTGACGCGCATCGAGGTTGAAGACAACGGTCGTGGCATTGCAGACGAAGACCACGAGCGCATATTTGAGCTGTTCCGCCGATCCGGACACCAGAACCAGGCCGGTGAGGGTATAGGACTTGCGCACGTTCAGTCTCTGGTGCGGAACCTGGGCGGCGAAATAACCGTTCGGTCCCAGCTGGGGAAGGGCTCGACGTTCGTTTTGCGACTGCCATCGGACCTGACACGCGTAGTACGGAGTTGAGATATGAAAGCCGCAGGTAAGGAAGTCACCATCGTGATGGTCGAGGACGATGAGGGTCACGCCCGTCTGATCGAAAAGAACGTGCGTCGAGCCGGCGTCAATAACGAAATCGTGCCGTTTACCGACGGAACGACCGCTCTGGATTTCATCCTCGGCCAAGACCGTAGTGGCGAGGTGTCCAAGGACCGCTATTTGCTGATCTTGCTCGATCTCAACTTGCCGGATATGTCCGGCACCGATATCCTCGACAAGATCAAATCCAACCCGCACACGCGCCGCCTCCCTGTCGTGATCTTGACCACCACGGACGATGAACGCGAGATACAGCGCTGCTATGACCTGGGGGCCAATGTCTACATCACCAAGCCCGTCGACTACGACAACTTTGCAAACGCGATCCGGCAACTCGGATTGTTCTTCTCCGTCATGCAAGTGCCCTGACAGTGGCAGCGCCCGATGAGCGTTCGCATCCTGTATCTTGATGATGATGCGGCATTCGTGCGACTCGTTCAAAAGTCGCTCGGTCGTCTCGGTCACGTGGTCCTGCACGCCGAAGACCTCGACACGGCGATGCGACACCTATCCGAACATGCCTTCGACGCCATTGTCCTCGATCACTATCTCCGCAACACAACCGGGCATGAGATCCTCGATCATCTGCGGACTGGCGGCGTTACGACGCCGGTCGTGTATGTCACTGGGTCTAACGAGGCGAGCATTGCCATCAATGCGATGAAGGCCGGAGCCGCCGACTACGTTATAAAGAGCGTCAGCGACGATTTCCTGCACCTGCTTTCAAGCGCGATCGAGCAAACGGTCGCCAACGCGCGTCTTCGCGCCGAAAAGGAGCGGGCAGACGAAGAGATACGACAGGCGAAAGAACGAGCAGAGGCTCTTCTCGCCGAGGTCAATCATCGCGTGGCCAACTCTCTTGCACTCGTCGCTAGTCTCTTAAGGCTGCAGATCGCCAACTCCCCAAGCGAGGAAGTCAAGGCTGAACTGGCCGAGACTCAAGCAAGGATTACAGCCATCGCCGGCATGCATCGCAGTCTCTACACCTCCGATGATGTCAGCAGAGTTGAGATGGACCGCTACCTCCGGGGGCTGACATCCCAGATCGCCGAAACCATGCAGCGTTCTGATCACCGCATCCAACTGGTGTTTTCCGCCGACCCGATCGTTCTTTCGGCCGATCGTGCCGTTACCGTCGGAATGGTGGTGACTGAACTGGCGACAAACGCGTTCAAATACGCCTATCCGGACGGGCAACAAGGCGAAATCCGCGTGAGCCTTAGGCGGACGGGGGAGAATGATGCGTTGCTGCGCGTCGAGGACGATGGGATCGGTATCGTCCCGAACAGCGCGCCGACAGGTACGGGACTGGGTAGCCGGATCGTCAAGTCCATGGCTGCGAGCCTCGGCGCGGGTATTCAATATGTCGAAAAAAGCGGCGGGACCATCGCCGAGGTTCCGCTGAAGATCAGCGTGATGGCGGATGCGGTGGAGTGAGGCAGGCAGCGGCCATTCTGCGGACTGCGAATGTGCGCCGATTGCCCCGGAGAAATCTGTTTAACCTACGGTCGGCATTGGTCCTTTCCCATTCGGGGGATTTTGGCATAGGTTCGGCACGGGCAAGTTCCGGATGTAGCGTATGACACTTAAAAACAAACGCATTCTATTGATCATTGCGGGCGGGATTGCTGCATACAAGAGCCTTGACCTGATCCGGCGGCTTCGGGAGCGCGGCGCGGCAGTACGGCCGGTGATGACCGCGGCGGCGCAAAAATTCGTCACGCCGCTTGCCGTGGGAGCTCTTGCGGCCGACCATGTCTATGTCGACCTTTTTTCACGCGAAGACGAGCAGGATGTCGGCCATATAAGGCTCGCGCGCGACTGCGATCTTATCGTCGTGGCACCGGCGACGGCCGATCTGATGGCCAAGATGGCGAACGGACTTGCAGACGATCTCGCCTCGACCGTTCTGCTTGCGACTGACCGTCCCGTACTGATCGCGCCAGCGATGAATCCGAAGATGTGGCAGCACGCGGCGACGCAGCGCAATGCCGAAGCCCTGCGCCGCGACGGCATCCATTTCATCGGTCCGGCTAACGGCGAGATGGCGGAGAGCGGCGAAGCAGGTGCGGGACGCATGTGCGAACCCCTGGAGATCGTCGCGGCGATTGAAGCGCTGCTTGACGAAGCTCCAAAGCCTCTCAAGGGCCGGAAGGCGATCGTAACGTCAGGCCCGACACACGAACCCATCGATCCCGTCCGCTACATCGCTAACCGCTCGTCGGGGCGGCAGGGCCATGCGATCGCGGCCGCCCTCGCCCGCCTTGGAGCAGAGGTCACATTGGTGTCAGGTCCGGTCTCTATTCCCGATCCCATCGGAGTGAAGACACTCCATGTCGAGCGGGCGGAGGAGATGTTGGATGCGGTCCTCTCGACGCTGCCGGCTGATATCGCCGTGATGGTCGCGGCCGTCGCGGACTGGCGTGTCGCAGCTTCGGCCAACCAGAAAATCAAGAAAAAGCCGGGCGAGGCTCCTGCCCCGCTGCAGCTCGCCGAGAACCCTGATATTCTGAAGACCGTGGGACATCACCGACAGCGACCGACCATCGTGGTTGGTTTCGCCGCCGAGACCCAGGATGTGGTCGCCAATGGTCGCACCAAACTCGAGAAGAAAGGCGCGGACGTGATCGTCGCCAACGATGTGTCGCCGGAGACCGGCATCATGGGGGGCACACGCAACCGAGTGAAAATCATCGATAAATCGCAGGTTTCGGACTGGCCGGACCTCTCCAAGGATGAGGTCGCGGAGCGACTGGCCTCTCTTATGTCGGAGATGCTGCGAGAGGGTTGACGAGAGCAGGGGATCGCTCGCGTCGCCCTGAGATCATTCGGCAGCTTCGGAGAAGCGTTCGATACGCGGGGCGAACGCCGCCGCATCCAGCCCGTCCTTTCCCACGATGACGGCACTGCCTGAAGGGATTTCGACCCAGGTGTCCTTTTCGTCATTCAGCGGTTCGGAAACGAGGCAATACCCGCCTTTTCCGCCCATGGGCGCTGCAAACAGCGTCGGGGCCGGTCCGTCGCTTGCATAGCGCACCGCATAAAGACTCTCGCCATTGGAGAATGCCGCCGTCAGCTTCACGAACGCGGCTCCCACCAGCCTTGTACTCAGGTGTTCGACGAAGCCGACTGCATCGGCCATCGCTTCGAGGGGTCGTTCCCGAAGGCCCAGTTGCAGGGCCAACAGGAATAGCAATTCGGAATCGGTCGTTCCGTGCCGTGCATGAAAATGCTCGTCGTCGAGCATGGCTTCCATCGGACGACGAAGTTTCTCGAAGTGCTCGATCTGGCCATTGTGCATGAAGGACCAGTGGCCGTTGACGAAGGGGTGACAGTTGTCGCGGCGGGTGGAACCATGAGTCGCGGCCCGGACATGAGCCAGGAACAGGGGAGAGCGAACGTTGCGTGCCAGGCTCTTCAGATTGCAGTCGGACCACGCGGGGAGAACATCGCGGAAGCGACCGGGTTCAGGCCGGTCGCCGTACCATGCGATCCCGAAACCATCCGCATTGGTGGCGGTCTTCGCCTTTGTGGCACAATGCGACTGCTCGATCAGCGAGTGAGCCGGCGAAATGACCAGTTCTTCCAGAAAAAGCGGTTCGCCACGATAGGCTGCCCAACGGCACATGTTGCGTTCTACTCCGGCTACCGCATCTGCGGCGATTATGTTCAGTGTTTGCCTGTTCGCCTAACAAAATCTTAACCGCGCCCGTTTTGTGGCCTTGCTTCGGGCGAACCAAGTTTGTTCCGCTTCAAATGGCGCTTTTGTGAACGGTCCGTTCCGGTTGCAAATCTACGCAATGCCTCCGACGGCAGCTATATTGCCGTTCAGCGCAACGCCGAGCAGAAAGAGATCCAAGGCTATGTCCATTCGTCCTGTGAAGCATGAAAGTCGTGCCACTCCAGCCATCGAGGGCGCGGGCGTAAAACTGAACCGGGTGTTCGGCTTCGGCGATCCGTCGATGACAGACCCCTTTCTGATGATGGACGATTTCCGCAACGATAATCCGTCAGATTATCTGCGCGGTTTCCCCTGGCATCCGCATCGCGGCATCGAGACGATCACATATGTTCTTGCAGGCACGGTCGAACACGGCGACAGCCTCGGCAATCATGGTCGCCTCGGCGCCGGGGACATCCAGTGGATGACGGCCGGGAGCGGAATCATGCACCAGGAAATGCCGAAGGGCGACTTCGCCGGACGCATGCACGGCTTCCAGCTCTGGGCAAACCTGCCCTCGTCCCTGAAGATGACGGCTCCCCGGTACCAGGACATCAAATCGGCCGACATTCCGGTCGTGGTCGATGACGACGGCACGGTGGTGCGGGTGATATCGGGCGAATTCTGGGGCAAGGCCGGCCCTGTCGACGGCATTGCCGCAGAACCCGTCTATCTCGACATCTCCGTTCCGGCCGGCAAGCGCAAACGCTTCCCGGTCGATACCTACCGCCAGGCCTTTGCCTATATCTTTGCCGGATCGGGCACCTTCCGGGACGCCTCCCGTCCCTTCGGCGTCAGGGTCGAAAAGGAGTTCCAGGGCGAGGAATTGAACATCCGCGACCTGTCCGGAAACCGAACGCTCGTTGTCTTCGACACGGGAGACGAAATAACGGTGCAGGCCGGGGACGAAGGCATCCGTTTCCTGCTGGTCTCGGGTAAGCCGATCCGCGAACCCGTCGCCTGGCACGGTCCGATCGTGATGAACACGCGCGAGGAACTGATGCAGGCGATGCGGGAACTGCAGAACGGTACCTTCATCAAGGCCGAGCATTGAGCGTTCTAAGGGCGGTCATCCGAACACAAGGCCTCCATCGACGATGAGGTTCTGTCCGGTGACCGCCCGCGCCCACGGACTCGCGAAGAAGAGAACGGCGTCCGCCAACTCCTCGGGTGTGGTCACCTGTCTCAGCGGGGTGCTGGCGGCGATGAGGTCGAAGACGGCATCGGGCGTCGCCGCGCTTGCGTCCGTGACCCGCAACAGGCCGCCGGACACCATGTTTACGGTCACGCCCAAGGGGCCGAGTTCGGCTGCGGCCGTCCTCGTCAATGACAGCAGTGCCGCCTTCGCGGCTGTGTAGTCGTGGTAAGGCACGACCGGGTTCTGGAAGAGGTTGGTGCCGATCAGGACGAAGCGACCGAAGCCCGCTTCGGCCATGGCGGGCCGGATTGCGCGTATCAGGTTGAGCGCGCCGCCGACGCCGGTCTCGGCCTGCGCCGAGATGTCCTGCCACGTCAAATCCGACAGTTTCGTCCGGGCGTCACCGTTGAAGGCGAAATCAGCCAGCGCATTGTGGATCACGGTGGTCGGCGCTCCGAACTGTTCGGTGACCGCACGTACCATGGCCGCGACCTCGCGCGGATCGCGGACATCGGCCTTAAACGCCGCCGTTCCTGGGCCGAGAGCTTTCGCCAGCGCTTCTGCCTTTTCCCGACTTTCGCGATAATTGATCGCAACGCTTGCACCTTCGCGGGCGAAGGCTGTGGCTATCGCGGCGCCCAGACCTCGCCCCGCGCCTGTCACGATGACGACCTGTTCCTTCAATGGCAGAGCCATCAGAATCCTCCCTTCCAGAGATGGTGAAAATGATGAACCGGGCCATGTCCGGAGCCGACCGACAAGGTCTCGGCTTCCTCGATCGCGCCGGTCAGCCAATCCTTGGCGACACGCACGGCGGTTCGCGGAGACAAACCCTTGGCAAGTTCGGCCGTGATCGCGCTCGACAGCGAGCAACCGGTACCATGGGTACTCTCGGTCTCGACTCTCGGCCCTTCGAACCACTCCGTCCCGGAAGGGCCGAGGAGGACATCCGGGCTTTCATCGCCGCCAAGATGTCCCCCTTTGAGGAGAACGGCTTGCGGCCCCAAAGCCATCAGTCGGCGTGCCTGATCCGCCATTGTGGCTCTGTCGGAGGCTTCTTCCATCCTCAAAAGCACTGCTGCCTCCGGTAGATTGGGCGTGATTACGGTCGCAAGCGGTAAGAGATGCTGGCGTACGGCGTCCACGGCATCGGCATCCAGAAGCGATGCCCCTCCCTTTGCCACCATGACCGGATCGAGGATGATCGGAACACGTGTGTGAGCCCGCAGGACTTCCGCCACCGCGATGGCATTGGCGGCTGTCGCGATCATGCCGATCTTCACCGCGTCCACGCGAACATCGGCGAAAATCATGCGGATCTGCTCGGCGAGGAAGTCGGCCTCGACCGGCACAAACGCCGACACGCCTTGAGTGTTCTGCGCCGTCAGCGCGGTGATGGCGGCCATGCCGTATACACCCCGGGCCGAAAAGCTCTTGAGATCGGCCTGGATGCCGGCACCGCCGGACGGATCGGAGCCCGCAATGGACAGGACATTCCGGATCATGCGCCAACCCCCTTCCACGCTGACACCAGCTCGGCGGCGGCCGCTGAGGGGTCCACCTGGCCGCAGATGGCCGAAACCACTGCAACGCCTGAGGCGCCGGATCTCCTGCAATCGGCCACGTGTGGCCTCTTGAGACCGCCGATCGCCACGGATGGAACCGGGCTCGCAGACGCCACATCGGCAAGTCCCGCAAAACCGATCGCGGGAGGATGGCCGGGTTTAGTGGCTGTCGGGAAGACAGGGCCGACGCCGACGTAGTCGACGACAGCCGTATCGATCCGGGCGGCTTCACTGATCGAGCCGATCGAAAGACCCAGGATCATTTCGTGGCCGATTCTTTCTCGCACCTCGGCGACAGGCGCATCGCCCTGGCCGACGTGAATTCCCGCGGCGCCCATGATCATCGCCGCCTCCACATCGTCGTTGACGATGATTGGAACCCCCGTACCCGCAAGGACCGCCTTCAGAGCAAGCCCGGTTTCGACCAGATCATCCGTTGAGGCATGCTTGTTGCGGAGCTGTACCATCGTGACACCTCCGGCAACCGCAAGGCGAGCAGTCTCGACCATGCCGATGCCGGCACACAGAACGGGGTCGAGCACGAGATAGAGCGAAAGATCAAACGTCCTCATGACAGGCGTACCCGCGCCTTGTCATCAAGGGTCCTCCCGTCCACGCTTGCGAGCGCGTCCAGAAAAGCGACCGCGAAGCTTCCAGGACCGGATACGTCGCGTTCCGCGAGCTCGCCAGCGACGGCGAAATGCGCGAGCGCGGCCGTGGTGGCGGTGAAGGCGTCCGGTTCGACCGCGGCATAAGCACCGACCAGGCAGGTAAGCGAGCAACCGAGCGCCGTGACCCTCGGCATCCAGGCCGAGCCGCCGTCGATATGGGCCGTTCGCGTGCCATCGGTCACGAAATCTGTTCGTCCGGTCACCGCGACGATGCATTGCCGCGAAAGCGCAAGTTGCCTTGCGACATCCTCGGCTGCCGCAACGTCATCCTTTGTATCAACGCCTCTAGCGCTGCTGTTACCACCGCCAAGCGCCAGAATTTCGGAGGCGTTGCCACGAATGACCGTCGGCCGCAGATCCAGCAGCTCGGTAACGACCTTGCGGCGATAGGATGTCGCCATGTGGGCAACCGGATCGAGCACCCAGGGCCGTCCGGCGGCAGCAGCACTGTCGGCGGCAGATTTCATCCCGTCCGCCCAATCCGGGGACACCGTGCCCATGTTGATCGTCAGAGCGCCGGCAAAGGCGGCGAATTCGCCGGCCTCCTCGACGCTATGCACCATGGCGGGCGACGCTCCTGCCGCTAACAAAACGTTGGCGGCGACATTCATGGCGACATAATTGGTGATGCACTGAACGAGCGGTGTCGCATCGCGCATGGACGCCAAGTGTTTACCGGGAGTGCTGGAAGTCATCTCATTGCCCTTTCGCGGCGGGCAAATCGACAGGAGCTGACGGTTGTCGCTGGACACCGGCGTCGGCTCCGAGCGACTCCCTCCGCCAGCATTATCTGGTTCAGGTTCGAAGGGTACGTCTCAGCCCGTGTGACCACGAGCGCCCCTGTCTCTCAAGCGAGGCTATGATTGGCAGGCTTTGGCCCGCCTGTCACGCGAAAAATCCTCACGGTTCCATATCGCGACTTGGCCGGTTTCAGAGGAGCAGGAGCGTTTCAGCCTTCACTCTGGCGATGCGATCCTCATCGCGGCGATAGAAAATCCATTGCTTGATCTTCTTCGGCCGAACCAGCCCGGCGCCAACCAGAACGCGCATATGTTCGGACAAGGTGGCCTGGGATATGCCCAGCTTCTGCGCAATGAAAACGGCACAGACGCCATCGCTACCGAAATCGCCATCCGCCTGCGGTGGAAAATGCGTGGACGGCGACTTGAGCCATTCGAGAATGGCCAATCGCTTTTCGTTGGCGAGCGCTTTGTACAGGTCCACGTCTTGCATTTCGTTATTTTGCGAAGTAACGAAGAATTGTCAATCCAGAGAGGTACCGTTAGTGTCGATCGGCCCAGTCACGCGTGAGCGCATAGAACAAGTTTCGAGTGTCATCCGGACCTACGTGCGCCATACCCCCGTCCTGTCCGTCGGCGCGCAGGACTTTGGTCTCGATGGTGGTCCGATCGACCTGAAGCTGGAATACCTGCAGCATTCCGGTTCCTTCAAGGCGCGCGGAGCCTTCGCGAGCCTTCTGACGCGGGAAATTCCGAAGGCGGGCGTCGTCGCGGCCTCGGGCGGCAACCACGGCGCGGCGGTCGCCTACGCGGCGCATAAACTCGGGATAAAGGCGACTATCTTCGTACCAACCGTGAGCGCAAAGGCGAAGACGGACCGCATCCGAAGCTATGGGGCAGACCTCATTGTCGGCGGGGATCTCTATGCCGATGCATTGGCGGCCAGCGAGGAGTTCGTGGCCCGGACCGGCGCCCTTCCTATCCACGCCTATGACCAGGTGGAAACGCTGTTGGGCCAAGGAACGCTTGGCGGGGAGATCGAGGACGACCTTCCGGATATGACTACGCTTCTTGTGGCCGTCGGCGGTGGCGGCCTGATCGGCGGTCTCGCGGCATGGTTCGAGGATCGCGTGCGTATCATCGCAGTGGAGCCCGAGATGGCACCCACACTCAATCATGCGCTTGCAGCGGGCAAACCGGTGGATGCACCGGCCGGCGGCGTCGCAGCCGATTCGCTGGCGCCGAGACAGATCGGCAGACTGATGTTTCCGATCGCGCAGGCGCACGTGGCCCAATCCGTGCTTGTGCCGGACGAGGCAATCGTAAATGCTCAGAAGGCACTTTGGGAGCATGCAAGAATAGCGACGGAGCCCGGCGGTGCCACAGCGTTCGCCGCGCTTCTCTCCGGTCGATACGTAGCTGAGCCGGGCGAGAAAGTTGCCGTTCTCGTTTGTGGAGCAAATACAACCGCCGTCAGCTTTGGCTAGTTCAATCGCGGTGCCGTCACTGGCAGCCGTCGCCGTGCACAGAAACTGCCTCGTTCCGAACTGCCGCTCTTCCTCGAAAGACAAAGCCATGACCGACCAGACCGTCTTCAGCCGGAGCTATGCGGGCTTCCTCTTCGACATGGACGGGACACTGCTCAATTCCATTGCCGCTGCGGAACGGGTCTGGAGCCGTTGGGCGATACGGCACGGGCTCGACGTGGAAGCTTTCCTGCCGACCATGCATGGCAAACGCGGTATAGACACGATCCGCAGCGTCGGCCTGACAGGGATCGACGCGGAAGCGGAGGCACTCGTTATCGAACGCGAGGAGATCGAGGACGTCGAAGGTGTCGTGCCGCTACCCGGCGCAATCGATTTTCTGAATGCCCTGCCCCGTGATCGCTGGTCGATCGTCACATCGGCGCCGATCGCGCTGGCCCGCGCCCGTATCGAAGCCGCCGGCCTTCCGCAACCGCCGATGATCGTCACGGCCGAGGATGTCACGCTCGGCAAGCCCGATCCGGCGGGTTACAGGCTTGGCGCGAGCCGTATCAGCACCGATCCCGCGCAATGCCTTGTGTTCGAGGACGTGATGGCGGGCGTTCTCGCCGGGGAAGCGGCCGGAGCTGACGTCATGGTGGTGACGGCAACCCACAGCCATGCGTTGGAGACCCGTCATCCGACGATTGCGAGCTACGAGGAACTAACGGTCGACATAGATACAGACGGTATGTTGCGGCTTTCGCGGCGCGCCTGAGTATCAGGCCGCTTTCGCGACCTGATACTCCTTGATGGCGACCATCTTGATCGCGGGATAACGCTCGGCCTCGTAGCGGAGCGAGAAGGCATCCTGAGCCATGAAGACCGGATCGCCATCGAGGTCGCGGCAGATATCACCACGACGCTGGGTGATGAACTTCTCAAGCTCTGCCGGCTGTTCCGCCGAAATCCAGCGGCACACCGAAAAGCGGGCGATTTCGAAGGATACCGGCAGGCCGTATTCGGCCGACAGACGCTCCTTCAGGACGTCAAGCTGGAGCGCTCCGACCACGCCGACGATGGCGGGCGAGCCGTCCTCGGGAGAGAAGAGCTGAACGACGCCCTCCTCCGCCATCTGCTGCAGCGCTTCCTTCAGCTTCTTAGCCTTCATCGCGTCTTCAAGGCGCACGCGACGGAGGATTTCCGGCGCGAAGTTGGGCACGCCTTGGAAGACCAGCGGCTCGCCCTCGGTCAGCGTATCGCCGATCCTAAGCGTTCCGTGATTGGGAATGCCGACGACGTCACCGGCATAGGCCGTGTCCGCAAGCTGACGCTGAGAGGCGAAGAAGAACTGTGGCGCGGTCAGGCCGAGCTGTTTTCCGGTGCGAGACAGTCGCGCCTTCATGCCCCGCTCGAGCTTGCCAGAGCAGATGCGGGCGAAGGCGATGCGGTCACGGTGGTTGGGGTCCATGTTCGCCTGAATCTTGAAGACGAAGGCCGTCATCTTGTCTTCGTTCGCATGAACCTTGCGGATATCGGCTACCTGGTCGCGCGGCGGAGGCGCGAAATCCCCCAGCGCGTTGATCAGGTCGCGAACGCCGAAATTGCGCAAGGCCGATCCGAAGAAGACCGGCGTCATGTGCCCTTCGAGAAAGCTCTGGCGATCGAAGGGGCGGCAGGCTTCTCGGGCAAGTTCAAGCTCGTCGATGAACGCCTGGCGCTCGTTCTCCGGCAGATTGTCAGCAACGCTCTGCGGACCGTTGACCGGCAGCGGCTCGACCTGGGCATCGTTGCCGCGGAAGGTATTGTTCGCCAGATGATAGGAGCCGCAGAAGGTCTTGGAGCGGCCGACCGGCCATGTGATCGGCGCGGTATCGAGCGCCAGCTTTTCCTCGACCTCGTCCAGGATCTCGAAGGGATCGCGGCTCTCGCGGTCCATCTTGTTGACGAAGGTGATGATCGGGATATCGCGCATGCGGCAGACTTCGAACAGCTTCAGGGTCCGGGGCTCGATACCCTTTGCGGCATCGATGACCATGACGGCCGCATCCACCGCCGTGAGCGTGCGATAGGTGTCGTCGGCGAAGTCCTCGTGACCGGGGGTGTCGAGGATGTTGAAGACGTTTCCGTCATACTCGAACGTCATGACCGAGGTGACGACAGAAATGCCGCGCTCGCGCTCGATCTTCATCCAGTCGGACCGGGTCTGGATACGATCCTTCTTGGCCTTCACTTCGCCAGCGAGCTGGATGGCGCCGCCGAACAGCAGCAGCTTTTCGGTGAGCGTCGTCTTACCGGCATCCGGGTGCGCGATAATAGCAAAGGTGCGGCGGCGGGAGACCGCCTCTGCGAGCGTTTCGGCCATGTGCATGAATCCTGTGAGTTGCCGGCTATCTAACGACTAAACGGTCTTATTGCAATTGACCTCGACGAACCCGACCGGGAACATGGCATCATGAGCATTCAACATGACGTTCGCCCCACCCTGAAACTCGTCCGCCTGCCCCACGGCGCGGGACTGGATCTTCCGTCTTACGAAACAGCGGGGGCGGCGGGCATGGACATTCGCGCGGCAGTGCCGGACGACGAGCCTCTGGTGATCGCCCCAGGCAGGCGCGCCTTGGTGCCAAGTGGCTTCGTCTTCGAGATACCGGCGGGTTATGAGGTACAGATCCGGCCGCGATCGGGCCTCGCCTTCAAGAACGGCATAACCTGTCTCAACACGCCGGGCACGATAGACAGCGACTATCGTGGGGAAGTGAAGGTTCTGCTGGTGAACCTCGGAGACGAGGACTTCACTGTGAGCAGAGGCATGCGGATTGCCCAGATGGTGATCGCGCCTGTCATTCAGGCGGCCGTCAGCGAGGTTACTTCGGCGACCGAGACTGTGCGAGGCGCAGGAGGCTTTGGCTCAACCGGCACGGGCTAGAGACAATCGTTCCTTAGCGCCGAACCTCCAGCGCCATCCTCAAGGCAAGACCAGCGAGAACCGTGCCCATCAACCATCGCTGGATCACGATCCAGAACGGATGCCGCGCGAGGAAAATCGCGATCGTTCCGGCCATGACGGCAATGGTGGCATTCACGGAAACGCTGATGGTGATCTGGGTGAAACCTAGCACGATGGACTGCAGGAAGACGCTACCGCGCGACGGATCGAGGAACTGCGGCAGCAAGGACAGATAAAGAACTGCCACCTTCGGGTTCAGCAGGCTGGTAACCAGACCCATGACGAACAAGCGGCGCGGCGGGTCCTTTCGTAAGTCCCGCACCTGAAAGGGCGAGCGTCCGCCAGGCTTCAAAACCTGCCACGCCAGCCAACCCAGGTAGAGCGCACCCGCGATCTTCAGCGCTTCGAAGGCAAGCGGTACCGCGAGCAGGAGAACGGTGATCCCGACCGCCGATGACAGCATGTAGACGACAAAGCCGAGCGCCACGCCCCCAAGCGAGATAAGCCCTGCCAGCGATCCCTGACAAATCGAACGAGAGACCAGATAGATCATGTTGGGCCCCGGTGTCAGCACCATGCCGAGACAGATGAGGCCGAAGGCGAGAAAAGTCGGAAAACTTGGCATGGAAAGACCCGATAGGAGCGTCGGCCGAATAGACGGCGTTTGCTCTCTCCCCCGCAACGGGCGAAGTTGTCACCGTTGCAAGTTTCCGTACGGCGTTTTAGGAACGCCGCGAGAGAGGAGCATCACCATGACGTTGACCACGATTGTCGCCTATTGCGGGGCATTGTTCATCGCGGCAGCCATCCCGGGACCCGGGATGACCGCGATCGTGGCACGCGCGCTTGGTTCAGGCTTTCGGCCGACCTTCTTCATGGGCTTGGGCCTCATTCTCGGCGACCTGATCTACCTCACCGCCGTAATCCTGGGGCTTGCCCTTGTCGCGAAGACGTTCGTCCTCCCCTTCGTCATCATCAAATTTCTTGGCGTTCTCTACCTCGTCTATATCGCATGGAAGCTCTGGACCGCCGGCCTTTTGCCGCAGGATATCAAGGCGGAACGCGCGACGAACCCTTGGATGTCCTTTCTGTCCGGGCTCCTGGTAACCCTCGGCAACCCGAAAACCATGCTTTTCTACGTCGCGCTCGTGCCGACGCTCTTGCCGTTGGAAGCGATCGGGCCCGCGGATTACGTCATGCTCGTCGGACTAACCTTCATCGTCCTGATGTCCGTTTTGCTTCCCTATATTCTGCTCGCCGCTCAGGCTCGCGGGTTGCTGAAACGACCTTCGGCACTCCAGGCGCTGAACCGATCAGCCGCGGGCATTCTTGCGGGGACAGCAGCCTACATCGCGGCAAAGGCTGCCTGAGCAAACATTTTCCGTCCTACTCTTGAAGGCTGGTACCAGAGTTCTGGCGACAATCGCCGTTTACACCTATGTTCTCTCGAAACGGCAGACAGGGAGAAACATCATGAGCGAAGCAAGAAAACCCGGCAGGGGCGGAGTCTACTCTTCAATCACGGAAACCATCGGCGATACGCCGATTGTCAGGTTGGACAAGCTTGCGCGGGAGAAGGGCGTCAAGGCCCACCTGCTGGCAAAGCTGGAATTCTTCAACCCGATCGCCTCGGTGAAGGACCGGATCGGGGTCGCGATGCTGGAGAGCCTGGAGGCGCAGGGCAAGATATCGCCCGGCAAGACGACGCTTATCGAACCGACCTCCGGCAATACGGGCATCGCGCTTGCCTTCGCTGCAGCGGCCAAGGGATATCGACTGATCCTGACGATGCCGGAGACGATGTCGATGGAACGTCGCAAGATGCTCGCCCTGCTCGGCGCGGAACTGGTTCTGACCGAAGGGCCGAAGGGCATGAAAGGCGCGATCGCCAAGGCTCAGGAACTGGCCGAGACCACACCGGACGCTGTTATCCCGCAACAGTTCGAGAACCCGGCCAATCCTGAGATCCACCGCAAGACGACGGCGGAAGAGATCTGGAACGACACGGACGGCGCGATCGACATCCTCGTCTCCGGTATCGGGACAGGTGGAACGATCACCGGTACAGGCCAGGTCCTGAAGGCCAGGAAGCCGTCCATCAAGGTCGTTGCCGTTGAGCCGGCAGACAGTCCGGTGTTGTCCGGCGGCAATCCGGGGCCGCACAAGATCCAGGGTATCGGCGCAGGTTTCGCGCCCGCCATTCTCGACACCAAAGTCTATGACGAGGTCGTCACCGTCACGAATGACGAGGCGTTCGAAGCCGCGAGACTGGTCGCCCGCCTTGAAGGTGTTCCGGTCGGCATTTCATCGGGAGCAGCGCTGACTGCGGCGATCCGGGTTGGGCAGCGGGAGGAGAACGCCGGCAAGTCGATCGTGGTCATCATTCCCTCCTTCGCTGAACGTTACCTGTCCACGGCACTGTTCGCAGGCCTCGGCGACTGACAAGCGGCAAGGGGCGGGAACCTGTTTCCCGCCCTTTCGGCAGTGCATTGCGGTTCAAGGGGGTGTCGGGTAATTACACTGTTCTTCGATTGTTGATACGTATCCCCGAGGCCATGCGCGCTTTTCTCTATTCCTTGCCGGCCTTTGCCTCCGTTCAGAACCGGTTGTCGAAAACCGGCACGATCCTGACATACGTCGCGAGCCTCGTGGTTTTCGGTATTGCCCTCGCCGTGCGACACTGGTTCGACCCGGTCCTACCCGTCGGCTTTCCTTTCCTCACGTTCTTTCCCGCCGTCGTTATCTGCGGGTTCGTATTCGGCGTTCGCCAGGGACTGCTGGTGGCGGTCCTCTCCGGGATATCGGCCTGGTATTTCTTCATAAGTCCCGGTCGCTTCGACGTATCAGCCGGTACACTTCTTGCCATGGGGCTCTATCTTTTCGTCATCGTCACCGATCTGACCCTGATCTATCTGGTGATGCGCGCCTATCGTGTCGAAATCGATGCGCGGGAGGAGATCCAGCGGCTCGCCGACCGCCAGGAGGTAATGGCGCAGGAGCTCGATCACCGGCTCAAGAACATCTTCGCCACCATCAACGCGATCATCAGCCTGTCGCTTAAACACGCATCGAGCGCCGAGGAACTGGCGGCGCGCCTGCGCGAGCGCCTGAACGCGCTAGGGCGGTCGAACCTCCTGCTGCGCGGCCTTCGCGAAGGCGAGGATGCCTCGCTGCAGAGCGTTATCTTCCAGGCGCTGGAGCCGTTTGCGGTGGTCGGTACGTCGCGTTTTTCCGCTTCCGGTCCAAGGGTCCCGGTCGGCGGCCAGACCGTTGTCATCCTGAGTCTGATCCTGCACGAATTGGGAACGAATGCCGCGAAGTATGGCGCGCTCAGCGTTAACGACGGCCATCTCGCCCTGAAGTGGCATGTGCTCGATGCCTCCGATGACCAGAAGGGTGAGCTTGTCATCGAGTGGTTGGAGACAGGCGGACCCGTGCCGATCGCGCCGCAATCTGGAAGAGGAGGTTTCGGCTCCACCCTCATTCAACGGGTTGTCGCGGGCGTTCGTGGACGGACAGAAATCGCTTTCCCGCCTAGCGGCGTCACCGTTCGCCTGACACTGCCGCTCGACATGCTGGGCACCGACAAAGCCAGTTGAAGATCGGCGCGGGACGAAAGGTACTCACGTCAGGCTGCGGCGACGAGCCTTTCGGCCGGGATACGATAGGAAATCGCCTCGGCCAGATGAATCCGCCCCAGCTTATCCGCGCCGTCCAGATCCGCGAGCGTTCGCGCCACTTTCAGCACCCGATGATACCCGCGTGCGGAGAACTGGAATTTCTCGGCCGCATCCCTCAATAACTGAAGACCTCCCGCGTCAATTTCCGCCAACTTCTCAATCTGCGCGGTAGACGCCTTTGCATTGACAAGAACGGTGGAGGCACCGGCGACGGAATACCGTTCGCGTTGACGCTCACGCGCCGTGGCCACCCGACGTGCGACGTCGGCGCTCGGCTCCGCCGGCTTCGGTCTGATGAGATCGGCGGCGGAGACGGCCGGCACGTCGATGCGGATGTCGATGCGGTCCATCAACGGTCCGGAGATGCGGGCCTGATAGTCCGACTGACAGCGAGGTCCCCTAGCGCAGGTATGGCCGGGTTCGCCAGCCATGCCGCATCGGCAGGGGTTCATGGCTGCGACCAACTGGAATCCCGCCGGATAGCTGACGCGGTGATTGGCTCTGGCGATCACGCATTCGCCGGTCTCCAGGGGCTGGCGAAGCGCGTCCAGCACTTGCGGCGTGAATTCCGGAAACTCGTCGAGGAAAAGAATGCCGTGATGGGCCAGCGATGCCTCGCCCGGCTTTGCCCGTAGGCCGCCGCCGACAAGCGCCGCCATGGTGGCGGAATGGTGCGGCGTCCTGAAGGGTCTTCGGTCAGAGAGCTTGCCGCCCGACAACTGCCCGGCGATCGAGTGCACCATCGATACCTCGAGCAGCTCCGCGGGCGACAGCGGCGGGAGGATCGATGGCAGGCGCGCCGCCAACATGGATTTCCCCGAACCTGGCGGTCCCACCATCAAAAGGTTATGTCCTCCGGCCGCCGCGACTTCCAGAGCGCGCTTTGCGCTTTCCTGACCCTTGATGTCAGCGAGGTCAGGCAAGTTGGCGGGGCTGGTCCTTACCGCCGGCTCCGGTCGCGACAGAACCTGTGTTCCACGAAAATGGTTGGCAAGGCCAATCAGGCTGCGCGGTGCGAGAATGTCGATGTCAGAACCGGCCCAGGCTGCCTCGGGTCCGCTTTCGGCCGGGCAGATCAGACCTTTGTCCATGGCGTTGGCGGCGATCGCCGCCGGCAATGCACCTGCAACGGGGGCTATCGTGCCATCAAGGTTGAGCTCACCGATGACGACATAGCCGCCCAGAGCGTCCGCCGGGATCGCACCAAGAGCCGCCATCAATCCTAGCGCGATCGGCAGATCGAAATGGGATCCCTCTTTCGGGAGGTCTGCCGGCGCCAGATTGATCGTCACTTTTTTGGCGGGCAAAGCAAGTCCCGAGGCGTGCAGGGCCGCCTGCACACGCTCGCGGCTTTCGGCCACCGCCTTATCGGGAAGCCCGACGATATGCATGTTGATCTTTCCCGGCGCCACCATCACCTGGACTTCCACCGGAACGCCTTCAATGCCCTGAAACGCCACCGTGCTGACACGAGCTACCATCGCCTGCCCCCTCGGTCCCCGCACGCACCCTACATCCATCGCGTGCAATGAGAGATTGGCACGACTCTCGCCGACAGACAAGAACATTCAGCGAACAAAGCGCGAGAAAATCGCCGCCCGGTTGCAACCGGTTGTAAATGCAGAACGAAAGCGGATCAGGTTATGCGGGCGGACGATTGTGCTTGCGATCGATGGCATCCCAAAGAAGCGCTGCGATATCCGCCCCACCGAACTTCTTCACCTCACGAATTCCAGTGGGGGACGTCACATTGATCTCGGTCATATAGTCGCCAATGACGTCGATACCGACCAGAAGGAAGCCTCGCTCGCGAAGCGCCGGGCCAATGCGGCTGCAGATTTCCTTTTCCCGCGCCGTTAGCTCTGTGGCCTCCGCCCTGCCACCAACATGCATATTCGATCGGCTATCATGTTCGGCAGGAACGCGATTGATCGCTCCGACCGGCTCCCCGTCCACAAGGATAATGCGCTTGTCCCCCTTGCGGACCGCAGGCAGATAAGCCTGAGCGATAAAGGGCTCGCGGAACATCTGGTGGAACATTTCCATCAGGGATGAAAAGTTGCGGTCATCCCGTGTCGAGTGGAACACACCCGCACCGCCATTGCCGTAGAGCGGCTTCAAGATGATGTCGCCCATCTCCTGGCGGAAGCGCGCGATCTCTGCTGGATCACGGGTAATCAGCGTTGCCGGCATGAGGTCAGCAAACTCGGTGACGAAGATTTTCTCCGGAGAATTCCGCACCCATGCAGGATCGTTGACAACCAGCGTCTTCGGTTGAAGGCGTTCCAGCATATGAGTGGAGGTGATGTAGGCCATGTCGAAGGGCGGGTCTTGGCGGAGCAGGACGACGTCCATGGTCGAAAGATCGACTCGTTCAGGCTCACCCAGAGTAAAATGATTGCCCTTCTCGTCCCGCAACTCCATGGGCTCGGCGGTGGCGTACACCTTGCCATCGCGCATCGACAGGCGATCCGGCGTGTAATGAAACAGCCGGTAGCCGCGAGCCTGAGCCTCAAGGCTCATGGCGAAGGTGGAATCCCCCGCTATATTGATGCCGGAGACATGGTCCATCTGGACCGCCACGTTTTTAATCTTGGCCATGCGCCGCCCCTCGTTGAAAGCCACCCTGATTTAGGATGGCTTCCGTGTGATGGCAACGGCAGCGGCCGTTCTTTCGCCAGGACGTTGCCGAAGCGCCTCAGCCACCGATTGAGGCAGGACCACCGGAGCGCAGGGCGTCGCGGAGGCGGAAGAGCGCGGCTATGGCCGCCGGCATTGGTCGCCGCAGGAAGGCGACCTTCCGCACGTAGTTATCGATACGCCAGGTGGCCCATGTCCGGCCGCGGAAATAGGCTATGTCGCCGGCACGCAGGAGGCGTTGGGTGCCGTCTTCCGCTGTGACGAGAACTTCGCCCTCCTGGATGACAACCGTCTCGTCCCAACCGAAATACCAGCGAAACTCGCCTGCGGTGCAATCCCAAAGCGCCGTCCAGCCAGCCTTGTCCTCGCTCTCGGAATGCCGCGACATACGAGCGACCGGCGTTCCGCGGATGATCCAGTCGGGATTGATCGGATCAGGCTCAAGATGCATCTCGTGACTATTCGCGGTGACCAGCGGTGGTGATCCGCCAACCGGCATGCGACCGTAACCTGCCGCCATCACCCCTGCCATACCCGCCAGCAAAAGCTTTACAGCCATCGTTTCTCCCCTCTTGGCTCAACCGTGAAAAACTATCACGAAAGGAGTGAAGGAAGGCTCGATGCCTTCTGTAGGATTTTAACGATCCGGGCCGTCAGACGGAGCTGACCTAGAGCGCTGGCATCAGCGGTTGCGTGGACCGAACGGCGCGGCTCATATCGACGCTGGCGTCGCCACGATCGATGCGACGACCGTCCTTGCCGAAGAAGTGCAGGCGCGCCGGGTCGACAGCGAGCCCCATGCGCCCCGTGATCTCGGCATCTATCGGCAGCACCGCAGCGAGCGGTTGGCCACCCAGGAGGCCGTGAACAAGGCGACTGGCACCCAGTTCCTCCACCAGATCGACCTCAAGCGGCAACATGATATTGCCCGGAGCCGCATCGATCATCAGGTCTTCCGCGCGAATGCCGACGGTCACCTCACCTTCCAATCCCTCAAGTCCCGGAAGCGAGAGTTCCACCCCATCGACCGAGACTGTCGAGCCGTGCGCATGTCCGTTGAGCAGGTTCATTGCCGGAGAGCCAATGAAGCCTGCCACAAAGGTCGAGGCAGGACGATGATAGACCTCGAGAGGCGTGCCGATCTGTTCGATCTGTCCGCCGTTCAAAACCACAAGCCGGTCGGCAAGCGTCATGGCCTCCAGCTGATCATGCGTGACATAGATCGCGGTGGTGCCGAGCCGGCGCTGGAGCTTGCGGATTTCGCCGCGCATCGTGACGCGCAGCTTCGCATCAAGGTTCGACAGCGGCTCGTCGAAGAGGAAAACGGCCGGCTTTCGGACGATTGCACGGCCCATTGCGACCCGCTGCCGCTGACCGCCCGACAACGCACGCGGCTTACGATCGAGATATTTCTCGATCTCCAGCATCTTCGCGGCCTCTTGTACGCGTGCGTGGATTTCGCTCTTCGGCGTTTTCCGGTTTTTCAGCCCGTAGGCGAGATTGTCGTAAACGCTCATGTGCGGATAAAGCGCATAGTTCTGGAAGACCATGGCGATATCGCGATCTGCCGGGTCGATGCGGTTTACGACGCGATCGCCGATGCTGACCGTGCCCTCGCTGATGCTCTCTAGACCCGCGACCATGCGCAGCAGCGTAGACTTGCCGCAGCCGGATGGGCCCACAAGCACGATGAATTCGCCGTCGGCGATCGAGATGTCGATGTCCTTCACGGCGCGAACGCCGCCGTCATAGACCTTCGAGACCTTGGAGATGTCTATGGAAGCCATGGGAGCGCCCTTTCCTATTTATCGCTTTCTGTGAGGCCCTTGATGAACCAGCTCTGGAACACCACCACGACCACGATCGGCGGCAGCATTGCGAGCACAGCCATGGCGAAGGCCTCGTTGTAATCGGGGATTTGAGAACCGACCCAGACCTGCAGGATCTGCTTGATGCCGCGCATGAGGGTGTAGAAGCTCTCGTCCGTGGTCATCAGCATCGGCCAGAGATACTGGTTCCAGCCATAGACGAACATGATGATGAAAACGGCCGCGATCATTGTCCGCGACAGCGGCACCAGTACGTCGATCAGGAACTTGAACGGCCCCGCGCCATCGATGCGGGCAGCCTCCAGAAGTTCCTCCGGCAGGGACTTGAAGAACTGCCGGAAGAAGAAGGTGCCCGTCGCCGACGCGAGCAAAGGGAGGATCAGACCGGTATAGCTGTTGAGCAGGCCAAGGTCGCTCATCACCTTGTAGGTCGGCATGATCCGGACCTCCAACGGTAGAAGCAGAGTCGTGAAGATCAGCCAGAACGCCAGCGTCGCGAAACGAAAGCGAAAGTAGACTATGGCGTAGGCCGCAAGCATCGACAGCACGATCTTGCCGACTGCAAAGCCCAAACCGAGGATGAGCGAATTGGCTGCCATCGTGAGGCCTGTCACTTGGCCCGTAAAGCCGCCACTGCTGAAGAGAACCTTTCCGTAGGTCTCCGTCAGGTTGTCGCCCGGCGTCAGCATCAGACCCTTCGTGTGGATTTCGGCGGCGGTGTGGGTGGAGGTCATGAAGGCGACCACGATTGGCCCGAGCATCAGAATGACCCCGGCGATCAGGATCAGGTGGTCGAAAAACTTTGTACGATACATCACCGGCCCCTCAACCGTAGTGGACGCGCCGCTCGATGAAGCGGAACTGGATCATGGTGAGCACGAGAACGACAATCATCAGGATGACCGACTGGGCGGAGGACGAGCCCAGATCGTTGCCACGGAAGCCGTCGGTGTAGACCTTGTAGACGAGCGTGATCGGGTTGTTGGCCGGCTTGTCTTTTACGATGACGTCGATGACGCCGAAAGTGTCGAACAGCGAATAGGTCATGTTGATGACCAGAAGGAAGAAGGCCGTCGGCATCAGCAGCGGGAAAATGATCGTCCAGAACCGGCGCGTGCCGGACCGGCAATCGATCGCCGCCGCCTCGCGGACGGAGGCGGGTATGCCCTGGAGCCCCGATAGGAAGAAGATGAAGTTGTAGGGGATCTGATTCCAGACCGCGATCATCACCATGGCGAAGGCGGTGTCGAAATAATTCAGGCCGATCTTCATGTCCCAGCCGAACAGCGCCACGAACTTCACGAATGGTCCGATATGCTGGTCAAAGAACATCATGCCGATCAGACCGGCGACCGGCGGGGCGATGGCGTACACGACGATCAGCAGCGTCTTGTAGGTCGATTGACCGCGGATCACCGCATCCGCCTTGAGCGCAAGAAGGAGGCCGACAGACAGCACGAGAATCGTGACGATCACGCTATAGGCGATCGTGAAAAGCGCGATCCGTCGATATTCGGCGGACGCGAACGCATCCATGTAGTTGCTCAGGCCTACAAAGCTCGAGCCGAAGCCGAAAGGGTCTTCGATGTAGAAGGACGATTGGATCGCCTGAACCGACGGCCAGTAGAAGAAGATCGAGATGATCGCGAACTGGGGCAGCAGGAACAGGTACGGAAGATAGCGCGAGTCGAATTGGACACGCTTCATCGGACACCCCTCAAGGAAAGTCCCGGGAGCTTTCGCCCCCGGGATTCAGGACTGGACAGGCGACTGATATCAGCCGGCGGTCTTGGCGAAGCGGGCGAGCAGCTCGTCGGCTTCCTTCTTGATGGTTTCCATGGCTTCCTTCGGCGTGGTCTCGCCGGCGAAGATGCGGTTGTATTCGCGCTCCATCACCGAACGGATCTGCGGGTAGAAGCCCATGCGGTAGCCCTTGTCCCACTCGGCGCCCGGCAGCGAAAGCTGCTGGATGCCAACCTCGGCAACCGGGGTCTTCTCGTAGTAGCCTTCGGACTTGGCAAGCTCATAGGCAGCCTTGGTGATGGCGACATAACCGGTGGCCTGGTGGTAGAACTTCTGCAGTTCCGGCGAGGTCAGGAACTGGAAGAAGGACGCCGTGCAGGTGTTCTCGGCTTCAGACTTGCCGGCCATCGCGAAGAGGGCAGCGCCGCCGATGAAGGTATGGACGCCTTCCGGATGAACCGACTTCCAGTAGGGCAGGAAGGTTGCCGAGAAGGGCATCGTCGCGGTCTTCTGGAGACCACCGAACGAGCCGGACGAACCGATCCAGAGGGCGACCTTGCCTTCCTCGAACGGCTTCTGGTTGTCGCTCCATCCGGCGCCATAGTAACCGAAGTAGCCGGCGTCGTACCACTCCTTCAGCTTTTCGTACATCATGACGTGGTTCGGGTCGGTGACGTTGATGGTCGTATCGACGACGCTGTCATAGCCGTTGTTGTTCGAGGCGAACTGCAGGTTATGACGGGAGAAGAAGTTCTCGGTGAACTGCCAGGTGAGCTGAGCCTGCACCAGGGGGGTATAGCCGGCTTCCTTGAGCTTGGGCGCGATCGCTTCAAACTCTTCCCAGGTCTTGGGAGCCTCGACACCGGCCTTCTGGAGAGCTTCGGTGTTGATGTACATGATCGGCGCCGACGAGTTGAACGGCATGCCGACGAACTTGCCTTCGGAATCAGCATAGAAATAGCGAACGCCCTCGATGAAGGCTTCGCGATCGAATTCGAACCCGGCGTTCTTGATCAGGTCCTCGGCAGGGATGGTCGCGCCCTTGGCGTTGATGATCGTCGCCGCGCCGGCGTCGAACACCTGCAGGATGTTGGGCTGTTCGCCCGACCGGAAGGCGGCGATACCGGCAGACAAGGCTTCTTCGTAAGTGCCCTTGGAAACCGGGGTCAGAACGCATTCGCTCTGCGATTCGTTGAACTTCTGGGAAACTTCGTTGATGACTTCGCCGTTACGGCCACCCATGCCATGCCACCAGGTGATGTTGGTCGCGGCAAGCGTGGTCGATGCGGTCATGGACAGGGCCAGCGCGGCCATGGAAAAAGTCTTGAACATGGGAAAAATCCTCTCCGCCAGTGTTGGGGCACGGAGGCAATAGCCATGTCGCGTGACGGCCGAATTACACTTTCGTGACAGAAAAATTACATTCCCGGCCGCGGCCGGAACGGCGGTGCCAAGTCAAAATGCATCCTTGAAGTGAACAGGCAGCCGCCACGCCCTGATCGCCAGAATGTCATAGCGGCGTGCGAGGAGATGGGCGTCGCGGCGCCGGCTGATCCAGAGGTCACTCGCAGCGCGGATCCGCCGCTTCGTCGGTTCGTTCACGGCATCCACAGCGGCCTGCAGGGTTCGACGGGATTTCACCTCGACGAAGGCGATCACATTGCCCTTGCGAACCACGAGATCGATTTCTCCGAGGCCCGTCTTGTAGCGCAGCGCCAGGATGCGGTAGCCCCGCGACAACAGGAAAAGCGCTCCGAGCCACTCGGCGAGGTGGCCCCACCGCTCTGCCCGTCGTCGCCGTCCGCCGTTATCGACCGCCTGCATGATCATCCTTCAGCTCGATCAGCCGCTGATAAAGGTCCCGCCGCGGCAGCCCGGTCTGTCGGGCAGCCTCGGAGGCCGCCTTTCCGACCGACAAGTCGGACGAAAGACGACGAAGCAGTTCGTCGACGTCCTTTTCGCCGGGTGGCAGTGGCGGATCCGGCGGAGCGATCACCAGGACAATCTCGCCCTTGACCGTCCTGTCCGCATAATCCACCGCCAATTGTGCAAGAGTATCGCGCCGAAACTCCTCGAACGTCTTCGTTAGTTCGCGGCACACGGCGGCGCGGCGCTCTCCACCCAGGACGTCGGCGGCGGCCGACAGCGTCGCGCCGATGCGATGGGGCGAGTCGAAGAAGATCAGCGTGCCGGGCACCTGCCGCAGTTCCTCCAGGCGGTCGCGCCTCGCCTTGTCCTTGGTCGGAAGGAAGCCGGCAAACAGAAACGTATCATTGGAAAGGCCGGAGCCAACCAGTGCTGCCAGCGGCGCGGAGGCGCCGGGTATTGGCACGACGCGGTATCCAGCTTCGATTGCGAGCTGCCCAAGCCTGTAGCCCGGATCAGAAACCAATGGCGTGCCGGCGTCGGACACGAGCGCCACGGATTTGCCAGCGGAGAGCGCCTCGATCAACCTCGGGCCAACCTCGTCCGCATTGTGTTCGTGGTAGGCATAAGGCCGGGTTGCGATGCCGTAGCGATCGAGCAGAACCCTCGTGACGCGCGTATCCTCGCAGGCGAGCACATCGGCTGCGGCCAGAGTTTCCAATGCGCGCAGCGTGATATCGCCGAGGTTCCCGATCGGCGTCGCCACCAGATAAAGGGCTGTTTCTATCGGGCGCGCGGCCACGGCCACGTCGTTTACCCGATAAGTCCGGGCAGCGGCGGGCCGCTCGTCTTTGTCTTCTGTTACACTCACTTCAATCGTCCCGGGCAGCTTCAGTCCTTTATGCTGGAGGGTCATGCGCGACGCAAGGCCGCCATCCTCTGTGCATAGGCGGGAGAATTGTCTGTTTCAGGCATGCGGCGAAAGCGAGGCCCTTGCAATTCTCAGGGAATTGCTGGCATTTTGCCCGTCCACATCGTCCGGCCGGGATGGGCCGGCAGCAATATTCGAGGCCCCGCGTCCGTGGGTCCGCTCAGGTCGAAAGCGGTAGCATTCATGCGTATTACTCTTGAACGGTCCAATCTTCTCAAGTCGCTCAATCACGTGCATCGGGTGGTCGAGCGCCGCAACACCATCCCGATCCTGTCGAACGTGTTGCTTCGGGCAGAAGGTGCGCAGCTTGACATGAAGGCAACGGACCTCGACCTCGAAATCACCGAGGCGACGCCGGCCATGGTCGAACAGGCTGGCGCAACGACCGTACCGGCGCATCTTCTCTACGAAATCGTGCGCAAGCTTTCGGATGGATCGGAAGTCCTGCTGTCGACCAATCCGGACGGGTCATCCATGACGGTCGCATCCGGACGATCCAAGTTTTCGCTGCAGTGCCTGCCGGAAGCCGATTTCCCGGATCTGACTGCCGGCAGCTTCAGCCACTCCTTCAAGCTGAAAGCCAGCGATCTCAAGATGCTGATCGACCGCACGCAGTTCGCGATCTCGACCGAGGAAACGCGGTACTATCTCAATGGTATCTTCCTACACACGATTGAAAGCCAGAATGCGCTGAAGCTGCGCGCCGTCGCGACGGACGGCCACCGTCTCGCACGTGCCGATGTCGAGGCCCCATCCGGGTCCGAAGGAATGCCGGGGATCATCATCCCACGCAAGACGGTGGGCGAACTGCAGAAGCTCATCGACAACCCGGATCTGGTCATCACCATCGAACTCTCGGACGCAAAGATCCGCTTCACCATCGGTTCGGTGGTGATCACCTCGAAGCTGATCGATGGCACGTTCCCGGACTACCAGCGGGTGATACCCACCGCCAATGACAAGGAAATGCGCGTCGATTGCCAGACCTTTGCCCAGGCCGTCGATCGCGTGTCGACCATTTCTTCCGAGCGCGGTCGCGCGGTGAAGCTGGCTCTCAGCGACGGACACCTTATCCTAACCGTCAATAACCCTGACTCCGGAAGCGCGACCGAAGAAGTTGCCGTGGGGTACGAGAGCGACGCAATGGAAATCGGCTTCAACGCCAAGTATCTGCTCGACATTACCGCCCAGCTTTCGGGAGACGACGCGATCTTCATGCTTGCGGACGCCGGCTCGCCGACCCTGATCCGCGACACCGCCGGCGACGATGCGCTTTACGTGCTGATGCCGATGCGCGTGTAACTAATGCCGGCATAAAGTTGTCGCCCAGCGCCATTTGGTCTTGTTTTTGCGACAAACAAGGCCAACATTGCCTTACGCGGATGAACCGCTGGTCAAGGTAGGGAGAGAGCAATGGCGCTTCGCCTGAAGGAACGGTTCGAAAAAAAGTTCGATGAGGAAATCCGTTTCTTCAAGGGCATGATGCAGGGGCCCAAGCAAGTTGGCGCCATTGTTCCGACTTCTTCTGTCACCGCCCGGAAGATGGCGAGCGTGATCGACACCCGTTCGGGTCTTCCCGTTCTTGAACTCGGTCCCGGTACGGGCGTGATAACGAAGGCGATTCTCGCCAAAGGTATCAAGCCGGAGAACCTCGTATCGATCGAATATTCGGCCGACTTCTACCAGCATCTCGTCGATAGCTATCCGGGCGTCAACTTCATTCACGGCGATGCTTTCGATCTCGAGAAGACGCTGGGGACGCGTCACGATCAGATGTTCGACAGCGTCATTTCGGCCGTGCCGCTTCTCAGCTTTCCGATGCCGCGGAGGGTCGAGTTGCTCGAGTCGCTTCTGGACCGTATCCCGGCCGGACGACCGGTCGTGCAGATTACCTATGGTCCGGTGTCGCCCGTGGTGGCGAAGCCCGGCAGCTACCACATCCAGCACTTCGACTTTATCGTGCGCAATATCCCGCCCGCGCAGTTGTGGATTTACCGTCGCGGCTAAGGTTTTCTGATGTTCGCCCTCTACATCACCCATCCGCAGGTCCGGATTGATCCGACCGTGCCGGTCCCGCTATGGGGCCTTTCCGAGGTTGGCGCGGCGCGCGCGAACACCATCAAGGACCGTCCGTGGGTGGGCCGACTGCGTCGTATTGTGTCCAGCGCGGAAACCAAGGCGATAGAAACGGCGGAGATCCTGGCGTCGGTGACCGGCATCAACGTCGAGATCGTGGAAGCAATGCATGAGAATGATCGGTCGGCGACCGGCTTTCTAGCGCCGCCGGAATTCGAGGAGGCTGCCGACTGGTTCTTTGCCAATCCTGACAAGAGCTTCCACGGCTGGGAAAGCGCCGCCGATGCACAGAGCCGTATCGTCGGCGAGGTCATGTCGGTCCTCGACAACCACGATGCCTCTCACCCGATTGCCTTCGTTGGCCATGGCGCGGTCGGCACCCTGTTGAAATGCCACCTGGCCGGCGTTCCGATTTCCCGTGCTCACGATCAACCTGGGGGCGGCGGCAATCTCTTCGCATTTTCCCTTGCGGACCGTTCCCTCTCGTGCGACTGGACCCCCATCGAGAACTGGCGGGAGAACGACAAATGGCCGTGAAGAACAGACTGATCGTCGGGCTCGACCTGCCGACTGTCGGCGAAGCCGAGGCGATCGTATCCACACTCGGAAACGCGGTGGGCTTCTACAAGATCGGTTACCAGCTAGCGTTCGCGGGCGGCCTTGAATTTGCCCGTGATCTCGCGCGGGACGGCAAGCAGGTGTTTCTCGACATGAAACTCCTGGACATCGACAATACGGTCGCGTCAGCCGTCGAGAACATCGTCAAAATGGGCATGACCATGCTGACCCTGCATGCCTATCCGAAAGCCATGAAAGCGGCGGTATCGGCGGCGGAAGGTTCCGGCCTCTGCCTGCTAGGGGTTACCGTGCTGACGTCGATGGACGAGCAGGACCTCTTGGACGCCGGTTATGAATACGATCCGCACACGCTGGTTCTACGGCGGGCCGAACAGGCATTGGCGGCCGGCATGGGCGGGATCGTGTGCTCCGCGGAAGAAGCTTCGGCCGTGCGTCGCATTATCGGTCCGGACCTCGCGGTGGTAACGCCCGGCATCCGGCCGGCCGGAGCCGAGAAAGGCGACCAGAAACGCGTTATGACCCCTTCCGAAGCCCTGCGTTCGGGATCGAGCCACTTGGTGGTGGCCCGTCCGATCGTCAAAGCCGCCGATCCGAAACAAGCCGCACTCGATATTCTTGCCGAAATGGCGGAGGTTCTCTAGCACCGGCTTGCACCGTTTCACCCGTTCATTTCCGCTCTGTATTCACCACCATCGGCGACAGGGCGCCCTCGAAACTGTTACCGCCGACCACATTGTCGATCGCCCGGTCTCGCGGATCCAGGCTGCTGCCGAAGGGGTATTTGGGATTGGGTTCGCAATACCATTTGCCGACATCGCGCTGGTTCAACCAGATCGCCGGGTAGGCAATAAAGCTAGACTTGTAGATGAAGCGGTTGTCGACAATGCGATTGTTGCGCGGCTCCTGGTGGCGGATGGTTCCGCCTTCACCGCAGTTGCGATAGACGAACACGCCACCCTTTTCAGGATTTTCAAAGGTATTTCCAGAAATCACATTTCGTGCCGAGCCGTCGATCGCGATCATCTCCCGGCCGACTTTCATTGCGAAACGATTGCCAGAGATGACGTTTTCGGCAGACTCGGCGTCAAGGTAGATGGCGGTCTTCGAGGATTTGCCGCGGAATGTCGAATCGAGGACCGAGGACCGCGTGACACCCGGCCCGAAATAAAGCGGAATCCCTCCGGTCGAAGTCAGCGTGATCCTGTCCAGAACTATGCCAGACGGCGCCTTGGACTGGGCGTTTGCCGTATGGTTTCGTTTGAGAGACGATTTCCGGACTTCCTCCGCTTCGCCGTTCGGCCCGAGACCGGTTAGACGGACATTTCCGATAATCTTGCAGTTCCTGATGGTTATGTCGCGAGGAACACTCCAGCCGGAGCCATCCTTCAGCTTTTGCGACCTCACAAGTAGCGTTGGGGCGCTGCCCCCATATTTGAGCTTGGTACTGCCGAGCGTCGCGCCGCGGCAATCGAGCGTCAGTCCCGACGCTGCCTCGCCCGCGAAAACCAGCTTACGCGTGATGACATCCTCGGGTTTCAGCTTGATGTCGCACTTGACGACGACACGGTCATCCTTGCCCTTCGGCGGGCTGCGCAGCTTGTCGTAAAAAGCCGCGTCGCAAGCCTCGGCTTTCGCGTCGGTTGGGAAGCCGACATAGGATGCGATCGCCGCTGCGCATGCCAACAGCATCAGAGGAAGGGTGGAGGGTGCGGTCAGGGTTTTCAATGGGTTCTCCATGGACGCAATCGATCTGATTCGCACTCTATCGGTTCAAATCTAACTCCGGGATGAACGATCTTGACCGCACAGGTGATTTATCCCAAAACCGCGTCGACCATAAAAAAACGGAGAGGACGACATGGCCAAGGGTTACTGGATCGCGCGAGTCGATGTCCGCGACACCGAGCGCTACAAGGACTACGTTGCTGCGGCCAAGCCAGCCTTCGAAAAATATGGCGCGAACTTTCTAGCGCGTGGCGGCAAGGTCGAAGTCCTAGAAGGGCCAGCCAGGGCGCGTAATGTCGTCGTTGAATTTCCGTCGCTTCAGGCTGCGGTCGACTGCTACAACTCACCTGAATATCAAATCGCCGCCAAGATCCGGCAGGAGGTTGCCGATGGCGAGATCCTGGTCGTCGAGGGCGTCTGACAAAGCGTCGCTGCGCCGCCTTTCCGCTTCACCTCGATCCGGGATTCGGCTAAGAAGCGGCGAGTAGAGCCTTCCTGCCTTCCAACACCGGGGATCTTGCCATGACCTTGTCCAATCTTCCGCCGCTCGTCACTGTTTTCGGCGGGTCGGGCTTCGTCGGGCGTCATGTGGTCCGGGCTCTGGCAAAGCGCGGGTACCGGATCCGGGTGGCGGTGCGCCGACCGGACCTTGCCGGCTTTCTGCAGCCGCTTGGAAACGTAGGCCAGATTTCCTTCGTCCAGGCCAATCTCCGCTACCGGTCGTCTATCGATGCCGCCGTGCGTGGCGCGGATCATGTGGTCAACTGCGTCGGCATTCTGTTCGAAAGCGGCCGCAACCGTTTTGACGCGGTACAGGATTTCGGTGCGCGGGCCGTGGCGGAAGCCGCACGAACCGCCGGCGCCACCCTCACCCATGTGTCCGCCATCGGCGCAAACGCAAAGTCGCAATCCCTTTATGCGGCCAGCAAAGGTCGGGCAGAGGACGCCATCCTGGCGACGAAACCGGATGCCGTCATCCTGCGGCCGTCGATCATCTTCGGACCGGAAGACGGCTTCTTCAATAAGTTTGCGGGCATGGCACGCATAGCGCCCTTCTTGCCGCTCGTCGGCGGCGGGAAGACGAAATTCCAGCCGGTCTTCGTCGAAGATGTCGCGGAAGCCGTCGCACGGTCCGTTGACGGTCTCGTGGCGCCGGGCATTTACGAACTGGGCGGGCGCGAAGTTCTGACCTTCAAGCAGTGTCTCGAGATGATGCTCGAAACCACCAACCGGCGCAAACCGCTGTTGCCGCTGCCGTTCGGCGTCGCCTCGTTGATTGGCAGCGTTGCCTCCCTCGTGCCATTCGTCGATCCGCCTCTGACAAGCGATCAGGTTACTCTTCTGAAGAGCGACAACGTCGTATCAGAGGCTGCGGTCAAGGAAGGAAGGACGCTGCAGGGCATCGGCATCCAGCCGACAATGCTGGCTTCCATACTGCCATCCTACCTCGTGCAGTATCGCCCCCACGGCCAATATACCGGCTCCGGCAAGGCCGCCTGACCGCCTGTCGGAACCTTCTCAACGGGTAGTGCGTTGCAGGAAAGACGCAGCCGCATACAGCGCTGCGTTAACGCCGGATTCAACAAGAAACGCTATTGATGTTTTCGTTAGCAATGCGTAAACAGCGCGACACAATCGGGCCGTCGGCACTCCTGTCGATCGGGCCTTCATCAGAACTTGAGGGTCAATCGCACATGGGCAAGTCAATCGCACTCTTTTTTGCGTGTGCGGCTCTGGTCATCATCGCAGGGTCCTTCGTGGCGCCGACGACAGTCGCCGCCAAAAAGGGCTGCGCCCCCGCCTACGGGGTAGATCCCTGCTCGACCGCATCCATTGCGCCGGCCAATTGAGCGCTGGGGAAAGGCGGGATTAAAGTCCCGCCAGCAGGGCGATTAGCCCAACAAAACCAACAGCAATTCGCCACCACGCAAATGGTGCGTAGCCGCGTTTCGAGACGAAGTTCAGGAGTGAACGAACGACGAGAAGCGCGGAAACGAAGGCAGCGACAAAGCCGATGGCAATGATTGCGCCGTCGTCGAAGGTCAGAGCCGACCGGTTCTTGTACAGGTCGAGCGCAAAGGCGCCTGCCATGGTCGGCATGGCCAGAAAAAATGAGAACTCGGCGGCTGACCGCTTGTCCGCTCCGAGCAGAAGCGCACCGACGATGGTTGCTCCAGAACGGGACGTTCCCGGGATCATCGCGACGCACTGGCAAAGGCCGATCTTGAAGGCAAGCGACAGCGGATAATCCATCGCGTCGGTGTATTTCGGCTCCAGTTTCACTCTGTCGATCCAGAGCAGGACCAGACCGCCGAGTATCAGGACGACGCAGATCAGCATCGGCGTCTCGAAGAGCACGGACTTGATGAAGCCGTGCGCCAGTGCGCCGATCACCGCTGCGGGCAAAAAGCCGACCAGTACCGACAGCACGAAGCGACGGCTCTTCGGGTCAGTTGGCAAAGACAGCGCGACTTGCAGGAGTTTTGCCGTGTAGACCGTGAGGATCGCCAGGATCGCACCGAGCTGGATCAGGACCGCAAAGGTGTTCCCGGGCGATTCAAAGCCCAAGAAGTGACCGGCGAGCAACACGTGGGCCGTCGATGAAACCGGTATGAACTCGGTCAAGCCTTCAATCAGGCCAAGAATCAGCGCACTGACAATCGACTGGTCTTCCATGTTTCTTCCTCTTTGGGCTGGGGTACGAACCGCCGGGAGGGCGCGATTCGCTTGTATTGGGAGGTAGGAGCACCTATAGCTTGGATGCCGCAACGATTGCCAGCGGCGCCGCGACAGTAACGCCTGTTGATGGCAAAAGAAGATCGAATTCGAGTTGTCATGCCCACCTTGTATCACCACCCGATGTCCGCGGCGTCACGGTTCATTCGGCTCGTCCTCTCGGAATACGGCTTTCAAGCCGAGCTCGTGGAAGAGCAAACCTGGGAAATGAGGCGGGAATTCCTGTCGCTCAATCCCGCCGGCACATTACCTGTCTATGTTGATGACAGCATGAGGGTGCTTGCAGGTGCCTTCGTCATCTCCGAATTCATTGACGAAACCCACGGCGTTCTCAAGCGGGACCGTCGCCTGTTCGCCGAAGACCCTTTCCAACGTGCCGAAATCCGGAGACTGACGGAATGGTTCCTGCACAAGATGGAGCAGGACGTGACCCGGCCTCTTGTGCGCGAGCGGGTCCACAAGCTCCAGATGCCACCGACACTCGGGGGAGGAGCGCCCGATTCCAAGGTCCTGAGGACGGCGCGCGGCAATATCCGCCAGCACCTGAAATATCTCTCGTGGCTCGCGGGCTCCCGGCCGTGGCTCGCCGGCGACCGGCTGAGCTACGCCGATCTCGCAGCCGGCGCTTCCGTCTCCGTCCTCGATTATCTCGGGGAAATTGAGTGGACCGAGGCGCCCGTGGCAAAGGACTGGTACCAGCGCCTCAAGTCGCGACCGTCCTTCCGCCCGCTGTTGACCGAACGCATCCGCGGCCTGACCCCGGTGTCCCATTACGCGGATCTGGACTTCTAACGGAGGGGGACATGTCGCCATTGCCCCCGTCCGAGGCGAGCGACACCACTCGTGACCGCCTGACCTCGCTCATGAAAAGCGAGGCGACCGCGGCAGGCTTCGACATCTGCCGGATTACCCACCCGGACAGCATTCCAGATGCACCGGCCCATCTTCAGGCATTTCTCGAGGCGGGCCGCCATGGCACCATGACCTGGATGTACGAAACGCGGGAACGGCGTGCCGATCCGCGGCTGCTTTGGCCGGATGTCCGTTCCATTGTGCTCTTCGGGATGAACTATGGCCCGGACAACGATCCCAGGGCGCTGCAGGAGCATCCGGAAAAGGCGGCCATTTCCGTCTATGCCCGCAATCGCGACTACCATGATGTGATCAAGGGGAAGCTCAAGGAAATCGCGACCCGTTTTGCTGCGCGAACCGGTGCCGACGTGAAGGTTTTCGTCGACACGGCGCCGGTGATGGAAAAGCCGCTCGCGGCGGCGGCAGGGATCGGCTGGCAGGGAAAGCACACCAATCTCCTGAGTCGCGAGTTTGGATCCTGGCTCTTTCTGGGCAGCCTTTTCACCACCGCGGACCTCGTTTTCGACGAGCCGGAGGTTGATCATTGCGGCTCCTGCCGAGCCTGCCTCGATGCCTGCCCCACGGATGCGTTTCCCGCCCCCTACCAGATCGACGCCAGGCGCTGCATTTCCTATTTCACGATCGAACACAAGGGTCCGATCGACAAGGCACTCCGCCCGCATCTTGGCAACCGGATCTACGGCTGCGACGACTGTCTGGCGGCCTGTCCGTGGAACAAATTCGCCCAGGCCGCACGGGAATTGAAACTGCGGGCTCGACCCGATCTGGAGGCGCCGGATATCGCTTTCCTTCTCACGCTTGACGATAAAGCGTTCCGGAGTTTCTTCTCCGGCTCGCCCGTCAAGCGTATCGGGCGCGACCGCTTCATCCGGAACGTTCTGATCGCCGCCGGCAACTCAGGACAAAGTGCGTTCGCACCTGCCTGCCTGGCGCTGCTCGACGATGCTTCGCCTCTGGTGCGTGGGGCAGCCGTCTGGGCCTTGCGATGTTTGTTGCCAGCGTCCGAGTGGGACGATCTTCGACAAAGCCGGGGCGAGGACGAAGATGGGATGGTGAGGGACGAGTGGACTATAGAGGAACACAGCACATGAAGGTGGCTATCTTTGGCGCGGGCTATTCCGGCACCGCAATCGGCGCGCTCTTTGCAGCGCAAGGTATTCCGGTCGTCGGTACCACGCGGTCAGCGAGCAGGTTCAGGCCGCTGACCGAAGCCGGGATAAGTCCGGTTGTTTTTGACGGTGCGCTGATCGGCGATCAGTTGCTTGAGGAGATGAAGGACGCGACGCATCTCGTGCAGTCGATCGCACCGGGCCGGGACGGCGACCCGCTTATCCGCCTCTTTGGCAACGAGCCGAAGAGATTTCTGCCCCGCCTCCAATGGATCGCCTATCTATCGACCGTGGGCGTCTACGGCGACCATCAAGGCGCCTGGGTCGACGAGGACACGGCCTGCCGGCCTGTCTCGGATCGCTCGGTCGAGCGCGTCGAGGCTGAGCAGGCCTGGCAAACGCTGGCCGCAGGGCAGAGGATTCCGCTGTCGATCCTGCGATTGTCGGGCATTTACGGGCCCGGGCGAAACGGCTTCGTGAACCTTGCCAACGGCACCGCGCGTCGTCTGGTCAAGAAGGATCAGGTCTTCAACAGAATCCGCGTGGAAGACATCGCGACCGCGACGGCTTTTCTCGCGCAGCGGCTTTACGACGGCATCATCAATGTCACCGATGACGAACCTGCGCCCCCGCAGGATGTGGTTGCCGAAGCTGCGCGGCTGATGGGCATCGAGCCTCCTCCGGAGCAGGACTTCGAAAGCGCCGAGCTCAGCCCAATGGCGCGATCTTTCTATGGCGAAAACAAACGGGTCTCGAACGCCCGGCTGAAAGCTATGGGCTTCGAGTTCACTCACCCGAACTACCGGCAATCGCTCGCGGACATGTGGGTGAAAAAAAATTGGAACAAACCGCAGCAGGCCGCGTTTTAAGCCTGAAATCTTCCTCCGCATCCAACCTAACGGCCCGTCCCCCTCGCCACCCGGAAGGATGCGGAGGAAGATTTTCCTCTTATTCAGGGTCGTTTCACCGCCTTTTTTTGATTAACCTTCAAAATCGGCGCGATTTTTTTCGTGAACAGGCACTGTTCGCGGAAACCTAATCTCAGTTGCGGTTTTCTGCCTGAAATTTCAGCTCTTTTGTCCGCCATATTGTTCATTCGGACATTGCGAGTCACACCCGTGATTATCACGAATGTTACATCCTGTAATATGTCGTGATCGCGTTTAGCACGTTTTTGCCACTTTTCGACCGATTCAAGCCGAACCTTGCAAAATTAAGCTCCTCGCAAGGATGAAGGAAGACGAATTGGCGAATATCCGGAAATTCATGTTGACCGCTGTGACGATTGTCTTGGCTTCCGCAGGCATCAGCCACAGTGCATCGGCAGCAACGTCCTGTGGCGGCGCTTCCTGGTATGCCCTTCACTCAAAGACTGCTTCGGGTGAACGTATGAACCCGGCGCTCATGACAGCGGCCCACAAGACCCTGCGCTTCGGGACGAAGGTGAAGGTGACCAACCAGAATAACGGACGAAGCGTGGTGGTTCGCATCAACGACCGTGGCCCGTTCATCCGCGGCCGTGTTCTGGACCTCTCGAAGGCGGCCGCGCAGAATATCGGCATGGTCCGTTCGGGTCATGCGAAGGTCTGCTACGAAATCCTCGGCTGAGGCTCTACTGAAGGCTCCCTTGCTATGGAGCCTTTTCGGCTTTAGGACGCGAGCTTTGACAAGGAGTGCGTGATCCATGCGACTGGGCGGACGACTGGCCGGAGCAATCGAAGTCCTGGGCGATATCGAAGCCCGCAGGCGCCCTGTCGCCGATGCCCTGAAGGACTGGGGCCTGTCGCACCGCTTCGCGGGTTCCGGCGATCGGGCCGCCATCGGCAACATCGTCTACGATGCCCTTCGCATGAAACTGTCCCATGCCTGGCTTATGGATGACGACAGTCCTCTCGCACTGGGCTATGCCGTTCTCATCCGCCAATGGGGTTATTCCTACGATACGCTCGCCGCGGCGCTGGACGGCGACAACTACGCGCCGGCCATGCCCTTGGCGCTCACCGGTGGAGCCTTCTTCCAGCGCACACTCGGCGAAGCGGCACCGCATATCCAGGCGGATATCCCTGAATGGCTTCTGCCGTCGTTCCAGGCGGAGTTCGGAAGCGACTGGCTTTCCGAGGCTCAGGCCCTTGCCACACGCCCGACGCTCGACCTTCGTGTCAACACGCTGAAGGCAGGCCGGGACAAGGTCTTGAAGGCGCTCCATGACACGGGCGCCCAACCGGCGCCGATCGCGCGTTTCGGCATGCGCATACCGGCTGGAGAAGGTCCTTCCCGCCTCCCTAACGTTACCGCTGAACTCTCCTTCCAGAAGGGCTGGTTCGAAGTTCAGGACGAGGGCTCGCAGATTGTGGCAGACCTCACCTGCGTGACCCCGGGCGAGAAAGTTCTCGACTTTTGCGCCGGCGGCGGCGGGAAGACGCTGGCAATGGCCGCCGCGATGGAAAACAAGGGGCAGGTGCACGCCTTCGACGCGGACAGCAAGCGGCTTGCTCCGATCATCGAACGTCTCAAGCGCGCCGGAACGCACAACGTACAGGTTCACGACAAGGCCAAGGCTCTGGCGCCGCTTGAAGGACGCCTAGACAAGGTCCTTGTCGACGCTCCCTGCACGGGAACGGGTACCTGGCGCCGCCGGCCCGATACCAAGTGGCGGCTGACTGCCCGCAATCTGCAGGAGCGAACCGGCCAGCAGGCCGAAGCGCTTGCGGAAGCATCCAGGTATGTCCGACCCGGTGGTGACCTGATCTACGTCACCTGTTCCGTCCTACCGGAGGAAAACGGACAACAGGTTCGCGAATTCTGTACTCGAAACAGCGACTTCGAAATCGTCTCCGCCGAAGAAAGCTGGGGTAAGCTTTTCGGGCCGAACGCGCGCCAACCCTATTCCAGCAAGGATGGTTGCCTGACCCTTACCCCCGCGCGAACGGGCACGGATGGCTTTTTCTTCTGCCGCATGCGCCGGCGGGCTTAGGCGATCCCGTCGACGAATTTGACGGAAGTCCATACGAAACGTCGCTATACTGGAATATTTGACACTACTTTCTTTTTGCTCCAAGTAGGGCTGCCATTCAACGCAGTGACGCTCCGGCGTCGAAGGAGAGATCATGATCCGGAAAAGCAGTGTCCGCGCAACCCTGGCGCTTCTCGCGGCGACCGTGGTGTTCGCCGCGCCGGCGCGTGCCGAAACGACGCCCGATGCCGTGGTGAAGCATTATGCCGCCATGGCGCAGGCGAAATACGAGGACTCCCTGGCCACGGCCAAGTCCCTCGATGCTGCCATAGACGCCCTGATCGCCGCGCCGAGCGCTGAAACGCTGGGGGCCGCGAAGGCTGCCTGGATCGCGGCCCGCGTACCTTACCAGCAGTCGGAAGTCTATCGCTTCGGCAACCCGATCGTCGACGACTGGGAAGGCAAGGTAAACGCCTGGCCGCTCGACGAAGGCCTGATCGATTACGTCGACGCTTCTTACGGAACGGAGAGCGACCAGAACACGCTCTACGTCGCGAATGTGATCGCCAACCCGGCCATCAAGATCAACGGCCAGGACGTCGATGCCTCGAAGATCACTCCGGAACTGCTCTCGGAAACGCTTCACGAGGCCGGTGAGATCGAGGCGAATGTCGCCACAGGCTACCACGCCATCGAATTTCTGCTCTGGGGTCAGGATCTCAACGGCACCGGCCCGGGCGCCGGCGCGAGACCCTACACGGATTTCGACACGACCAACTGCACTGGTGGCAATTGCGATCGACGTGCCGCCTATCTGAAGGCCGCTTCGGAGCTTCTGGTTTCCGACCTGGAAGAAATGGTCGCAGCCTGGCAGCCCGAAGGTGAGGCGACCAAGGCCGTGACCGAGGATCCGAAAGCCGGGATCAGTGCGATTCTTACGGGCATGGGCTCGCTTTCCTACGGCGAGCTCGCCGGCGAGCGCATGAAGCTCGGCGTCCTGCTGCACGATCCTGAGGAGGAGCACGATTGCTTCTCCGACAACACGCATGCCTCGCATCTCAACGATGCCGTTGGCATCCAGTCGGCCTATACGGGTGAATATGTTCGCGCCGACGGCTCGAAGATGACCGGACCGTCGCTCTCCGAACTTGTCGCGGCAAAAGATGCTGCCCTCGATACGGAAATGAAGGCCAAGCTGACGAAAACCCTGGACGCGATGAACGCGATGGCAAATCGTGCCGAGACCGTCGAGGCCTATGACCAGATGATCGGCGAAGGCAATGCGGAAGGCAACGCCACCGTTCAGGCAGCCATCGATGGCCTGATCGACCAGACCAAGACCATCGAACGCGTCATTGCGTCGCTGGACCTTGGCACGATCGAGCTTGAAGGTTCCGACAGCCTTGATAATCCTGAGGCGGTCTTCCAATAAGAAAAAAGGCGGGCTGCCGGTGCGATCCGGCAGCCCGACACTTCACATGACCGGCATCCTCTGCCACCGCCTTGTGTTGCTTCTGGCCGGATCGCTTTTCGTTCCTTCAGCCATAGGGGCCGAGCCCCTGGAGCACCGGAGCGATCTCACGCCCAGGGACGCAGCACGCGTCGAACGCGTAACACGGCCGACCACCGATTTCAGCAAACCGGAAGCCTTCGAACTCATGCAGGGCGGTGCCGGTACCTCGCGGCATCCACTGAGCAGCGACGCGTTTTCGCACTTTTCGACCAATATCACCTTTGCGGAAGAAGAGACTTTCAAGCTCGGCAACGCGCTCTTTCGCAAGCTGTGGGTCTCCTCCCCCTCCTCCACTCAGGCCTCAGACGGTCTCGGACCGTTGTTCAATGCACGGGCCTGCCAGAATTGCCATTTGAAGGACGGCCGCGGGCATCCACCGGAAGGTGGCGCCGACGCCACATCGATGTTCCTGCGTCTTGCCCGTCCAGCGCGAACCGAAGCGGAACGACAGGCGCTCGACAATCTCGATGTCGTGAACTTCCCGGACGCGGTCTATGGCAGCCAATTCCAGGATATGGCCGTACCCGGCCTTGCATCCGAAGGCGAGATGACGATCCGCTACGAGGAGGTCGCCGTTACGTTAGGCGATTGCTCGGTCGTCTCCCTCAGAAGGCCAAGCTATGGTGTCTCCAACCTCGGCTACGGTCCAATTGGCGAAGACACGACGCTGTCGCCTCGGATCGCCAATCCGATGATCGGTATGGGACTGCTGCAGGCGATCGCGGAGAGCGACATCCTTGCCAAAGCCGACCCGGAGGACGTGGACGGAGACGGCATCTCAGGGCGGGCCGCGCGGGCCCGCGATCATCGAAGTGGCGAACTCAAACTCGGCCGCTTCGGCTGGAAGGCGCAGAACGCATCCGTTCGGGATCAGAGCGCCAGCGCCTTCGCCGACGATATCGGCATATCGAGCCCCGATGCGCCCCGCCACTTCGGCGACTGCACCGATGCGCAGTCAGCCTGTCTGGCGATGCCGAACGGCGTGCAAACCCGCCTTGGAGACACCGAGGCTCCCGATCCCGTTCTGGACCTCGTCACGTTCTACTCCGAGAACCTTGCCGTTCCTGCCCGGCGCAATGTCGACAATGACAGCGTCCTGGCGGGGAAGGCCGCCTTTTACAGGGCTGGCTGCATCAGCTGCCACACGCCCAAATATGTCACCAGCCGGCGGGCGGACAACAAGGCCCATGCCTTTCAACTAATCTGGCCCTATACCGATCTTCTGCTGCACGACATGGGCGAGGGTCTCGCCGACGGCCAGCAGGTCGGGGATGCAAGCGGCCGCGAATGGCGCACCCCGCCGCTCTGGGGCATCGGTTTGACCGACCGGGTCAATGGCCATACGTTCTTCCTGCATGACGGCAGAGCCCGCAACCTTGTCGAGGCCATCCTCTGGCACGGTGGGGAAGCCCAGGCTGCCCGCGATGCCTTCGCCCTTATGGACACCAGCACGCGTGCAAACCTCATCTCATTTCTGGAGTCCCTCTGATGTGGCCCTTTCCGAAACGATCCTTTGCTCTGCTGGCCGGTATCCTGCTGGCGCTTCCGGCCGTAGCGCAGGAAGGAGATGCCTTTGTCCCCTCGCTCGACGAGACGGCCGTACCTGGCGTCATGGAGAAAGCGGTCGACGGCTTCATCAGGCCCGGCTACCACGCCTTCCTCGAGTCGGCGCGGATCCTCGAGACGGATATGGCCGCCCTTTGCGCCACGCCCGACGATGAAACACTCGGCAAGGCCCGGCAAGGCTTCGAGGAAACCGTCCGGTCCTGGTCGCGCATCGAGATCGTGCGTGTCGGGCCCGTGATCGAACAAAACCGTTTCGAGCGCATCCTATTCTACCCCGACCGCAAAAGCACCGGCCTCAAGCAGGTGCAGGCAGCACTTGCCAAGAATGACGAGACGACGACCTCGGTCGAGACGCTCAAAGACAAGAGCGTTGCCATGCAGGGCCTCGGCGCCCTCGAATTTATCCTTTACGGCACCGGCAACGAGGAACTGACTGGGACGCCCGACAGCTATCGCTGCCGCTACGGGAAGGCGATTGCCGGCAATCTCGTGCGCCTCGGCTCCGAGCTGACGACCGCCTGGGACGATCCGCAGGGAGTATCGGCGGCATGGAAAGCGCCCGGACCTGATAACCCGGTCTACCGGGACGCAAGGGAAGCGGTGACCGGGCTGCTCGGCGTTCTGGTCCATGGCGCGGAAGCGATCCGGGACCAGCGACTGGAGACCTTCTACAGGGGCCCGGATGCGGCCGCCTTTCCGAAACAGGCGATCTACTGGCGATCTGGCCTGACATTCGTCTCGATCTCGGAAAACCTCACGGGCCTGGACATGCTGCTCAAAGGTGCCGGAATGGCCGATTTGCTGGATCCCGGCGTCCGGTCGATCGTCACCTCGATCGACTTCGTGCTGAAATCCCTGATCCGCATCAGCCAGGATATCGATCCCGCCGTCGACCAGGCCGTCTCGGCAGAAAAGCCGCGCGCCAAGCTCGACTTTCTGCTGCTCAACAGTCGCGATCTCATCGTCCGTCTCAACGATGGCTATGGCGGCGCGATCGGCCTTGGAGCGGGCTTCTCCTTTTCTGACGGAGACTGACGATGGTGAGGGGAGCCTTGATCGACCGGCGCAGCTTCATGAGAGCGGCGGGTGTTGCTTTCGCCTCAACACTGTCCGCCCGGGGTGCCTTCGCGCTGGAGCGCAGCGACGCCGTCTACGCGTCCGGATATCGCGCACCCGACGGCACGTTCGGGCTTGCCCTTATGAGCGAGCAGGGCGCGTTCGTGGCACAGATCGACCTTCCCGGTCGCGTTCATGGCCTCTGTTATAGCGTGACTACTGGAATGACCGTCGCGTTTGCGCGTCGGCCCGGCACGTTTGCCATGGCCATTGACAGCCACGAGCGCACAAACCCCGTCATCCTCACATCCGTCGATGGGCGTCACTTCTATGGCCATGGCTGTTTTTCGCCGGATGGGCGCCGTCTCTATGCCAGCGAGAACGATTTCGAGGGCAATCGCGGCGTCATCGGCGTTTATGACGCTGATGACGGCTTTCGGCGCATAGCGGAGTTCGACGCCTACGGGATCGGAACGCACGATCTTTCCGTGAGTGACGACGGCACCATGTTGATCGCCGCGAATGGCGGGATCGAAACCAGGCCGGAGTTCGGTCGAACAAAGCTCAATCTCGATCGGATGGAGCCATCGCTCGCCTTGATCGACGCCAACGACGGGCGGCTGATCGAAAAGCATACCCTTCCGGACAGGCTGCGCCAGCTTTCCACTCGCCACATCTCTCTGGCTGCAAACGGTGCCATCTGGTTCGCCTGCCAATACGAAGGGCCAAGGAATGACCTGCCGCCCCTCATCGGCCATTTTTCCAAAGGGGAAGATCTCCAGTTCGTCGATCTTCCGGATGAAATCACCGCCGGCCTCGCCAACTATGTCGGAGCCATAGCCGTCAACCGGCAGCGTGGACTTGTGGGCGCAACCTCGCCGAAGGGCGGGCTCGCGGTTACACTTGATGCCAAGAGCGGGCGTGTCATCGAACGGAAGCGTCTACCCGACGCGGCCGGTATCGCCGCTGGCGGACACGATTTCGTCGTGTCCAGCTACCGCGGTAATTTTGGCTCAGCGCATCTTCCCGTCGCGTTCGATCAGCACATCGCCCGCCTTTCCCAGCCTGCTTGACCTTGGAGATCAGGTCGAACGCCCTATCTTGTCGCCATGAAACCAATTCTGACCTATATCGCCTTCATCGCAATCGTCGTCGGACTGGGAATGTTTTCCGGCCTGGTCAATCCGCCCGGCGATTGGTACGCGACGCTGGAGAAGCCCTTCTTCAACCCGCCCGCCTGGCTGTTCGGACCCGTATGGACAGCACTCTATGTGATGATCGGTATCGCCGGTGCGCGGATGTGGCTGAAAGCGCCGGCCTCCGCAGCGATGCAGGTGTGGTTTGGCCAGCTTGTCCTCAACCTTCTCTGGTCTCCGGCCTTCTTCAGGCTGCAAAGCCCGGCGCTTGGCCTGATGGTGGTGCTTTCCATGTTGATGGCGGTGATCGCTTTCATCGTGCTTGCCCGGCGGATCGACCGTGCTGCCTCCTATCTCTTCCTGCCTTATGCCGCCTGGGTCGGATTTGCGGCCCTTCTCAATCTTTCGATCCTGATCCTCAACTGATTGGTTCCGCGCATCTTGCAGCCGTCTCGGCAGCGTGCCAATTTCGCGGCCGCGAAAGGGGCAGATCATGATCGACAACGGCCACGGCGACTTCCACGAGCGGATCAGCCGGAGCTTCGAGCGTCAGGGCGCAATGCGCACACTCGGTGCGGAATTGACACGTGTGACCCCGGGCGTGGTCGAAATCGAGTTGCCTTTCGATATGAAGCTCACCCAACAACACGGCATTCTCCACGCCGGCGTGATTTCCGCCGCACTCGACAGTGCCTGCAGCTATGCCGCCTACACACTGATCGAACCGGAAGCCTCGATCCTGACCATCGAATTCAAGGTCAATCTCATGTCGCCAGGACGTGGCGAGCGGTTCCTGTTTCGCGGCGAGATCACCAAGCCGGGCTCGACAATCATCGTCGCCGACGGCCGTGGCTACGCCGTCAGCGATGGCCCCGCAAAACTGATCGCCTCGATGACGAGCACGCTGATGGTGATCCGAGGCCGCGAAGGGATCAGCGAATGACGTTCGAAATCAAATCCGTCGGCGGCAAGGATATCCTCTTCGTTATGGCCGTCGAAGCAGAATACGGCCCTTTCCTCAAGTCGCGGATCGATCCGCTGATGACCGGCGTCGGCCCGGTCGAGGCGGCCGTCAAACTGACGCGCGCGCTCGCCGCGCTGGATGCACAAAAGGAACCGCCTCATCTGGTCGTATCGCTGGGTTCGGCAGGCTCCAGCATCCTCGAACAGACGGAAGTGTACCAGGTGAGCGCCGTCTCCTACCGGGATATGGACGCATCCCCGCTTGGTTTTCCCAAGGGTCACACCCCGTTTCTCGACCTGCCGGCATCTGTCGAGCTGCCGCTGCGCATTCCGAAGCTTCCCGCCGCGACGTTGTCGACAGGCGCCAATATAGTATCTGGAGAGACTTACAAGGCGATCGACGCTGACATGGTCGACATGGAGACATTTGCGGTGCTGCGCGCCTGTCATGCCTTCAATCTGCCTCTGATCGGCCTTAGGGGTATATCTGACGGGCGCCACGACCTGAAGCATGTCGATGACTGGAGACAATATCTCCATGTCGTCGATCAGAAGCTTGCTCTCGCTCTTGATAGCCTGTTCGAAGCTCTTGAAGATGGCATATTCGGGCTGTAGGCCGCGCGGCCGACAATCGGGACAATTCTTCGATTGAAACAAGGATCGGTTTTCACTAAAGCCTCGCCATGACCCAGCCAGCACATCCAGACAGTGTCCTCATCGTCGATTTCGGCAGCCAGGTAACCCAGCTGATCGCGCGCCGTGTGCGCGAGGCGGGCGTCTACTGCGAAATCGCCCCGTTTCAGACCGCCGACACCGCCTTCAAGCGGATGAAGCCGAAGGCCGTCATCCTGTCGGGCAGCCCGGCGTCGACGCTCGACGAGGGCAGCCCACGCATAACGCAGTTGATCTTCGATAGCCGCGTGCCGGTGTTCGGCATCTGCTATGGCCAGCAGGCGATGTGCGCGCAGCTCGGCGGCAAGGTCGAAAGCGGCCACCACCGCGAATTCGGTCGTGCCTTCCTCGACATCGGCAAAGATTGCGCCCTGTTCGAAGGTCTCTGGTCGGCCGGCTCCCGGCACCAGGTCTGGATGAGCCACGGCGACCGGGTAACCTCTATACCGCCGGGTTTCGAGGTTGTCGCAACCTCGGCCAACGCGCCCTTTGCCTTCATCGCCGACGAGAAGCGCAAATACTACGCCGTGCAGTTCCACCCGGAAGTGGTGCACACGCCTGACGGCGCCAAGCTCATTGCAAACTTCGTGCACAAGATTGCCGGCATCAAGGGCGACTGGACCATGTCCGCCTACCGCGCAAAGGCGGTTCAAGCGATCCGGGATCAGGTCGGCGACAAGCGTGTCATCTGCGCGCTTTCGGGCGGCGTCGACTCGTCGGTTGCCGCACTCCTGATTCACGAGGCCGTGGGCGACCAGTTGACCTGCATCCTCGTCGACCATGGACTTATGCGCAAGAACGAGGCGGCCGACGTCGTCGCCATGTTCAAGGAACACTATAACCTGCACCTCATCCATGTAGACGCCGTCGACAGGTTCGTCGGCGAGCTGGAAGGTGTCAGCGACCCGGAAACCAAGCGCAAGATCATCGGCCGTCTGTTCATCGAGACCTTCGAGGAAGAAGCCAGAAAACTCGGCGGCGCCGATTTCCTCGGCCAGGGCACGCTCTACCCCGACGTCATCGAAAGCGTCTCCTTCACCGGCGGCCCTTCCGTGACGATCAAGTCTCACCACAATGTCGGCGGCCTGCCCGAGCGCATGAACATGCAACTCGTCGAACCTCTGCGCGAACTCTTTAAGGACGAAGTGCGGGTGCTCGGCAAGGAACTCGGCCTGCCCGACTCGTTCATCGGCCGCCACCCCTTCCCGGGTCCGGGGCTTGCCATCCGCTGCCCTGGCGGCGTGACGCGCGAAAAGCTCGACATCCTGCGCGAGGCCGACGCCATCTACCTCGACGAGATTCGCAAGGCTGGTCTCTATGATGCGATCTGGCAGGCGTTCGCCGTTCTGCTGCCGGTCCAGACCGTCGGCGTCATGGGCGACGGCCGGACCTATGAGTTCGTCTGTGCGCTTCGCGCCGTCACCTCTGTCGACGGCATGACCGCCGACTTCTATCACTATGACATGGAATTCCTGGGACGTGCGGCGACCCGTATCATCAACGAAGTGCGCGGCATCAATCGCGTCGTCTACGACGTGACGTCGAAACCACCCGGTACGATCGAGTGGGAATAAACAAAAGAAAAGAGCCGCCTCATACCTGAAGCGGCTCTCTTGTCTACGAGCGCAGATTAGTGGCGCTTCGACATCCAGTCGTCGATCTCGCGTTCGGCCGTTTCTTTATCCTTGCCGTACTGCTCCTGAAGCTTGCCGGCAAGCTTTTCGCGGTTGCCGTTGATCTGGTCGAGGTCGTCATCGGTGAGCTTGCCCCACTGAGCCTTTGCCTCACCCTTGACCTGCTTCCATTTGCCTTCGATCTGATCCCAGTTCATGTCATTTCTCCTTCTGTTTCTACCGCCCTGACAACGGCCGGAAGATACAGAAGGTTCCATTACTCAGATAAACGGACGGCGACCCGCTGGGGACGCTTCCCAACCCGCCAGTTCCTGCAGCCCGGTTTCGTCAAGGATCTCGCAGCCCCGCTCGAGCCAACGCACCATGCCGCGCTGCTGCAGCTTGCGCAGCGTCTTGTTGGTGTGGACGATCGAAAGGCCCAGCGTGTCGGCCACATGCGTCTGGGTGATCGGGAGCGCTCCATTGATGCCAGCCTGGCGCCGAAGTGATTTGGCCCGCATGGACAGGAATGCCAGAAGATAGGCCGCCCTCTCGATGGCCGACCGGCGACCGACGCTCAGCAGATGTTCGTCGAGTATCCGTTCCTCCTGTGCCGCGATCCACGTGATGTCGTAGGCGAGACCGGCATGCTTGCGATAAAGCTCGCCGATCTTTTCCTTTTCGAAGATGCAGAGCTTCATCGGTGTCAGCGCTTCGACCGAATGCTGCATCTCGTCCAGGAGTGCCGATTGCAGTCCCATGAGGTCGCCGGGAAAGAGGTAGTTCAGGATCTGGCGCCGGCCGTCCTCGAGTAGCTTGTAACGAAAGGCCATGCCGGAAAGGACGGTGTAAAAATGCGGGCCATGGCTGGCCTGCGCGACGATCGTCGTACCCCTGTCGGTAATCAGTTCGCCCTTCTTGAAGCCCTCCATGAAGTCGAGTTCAGGCTCCGTAAACTCACGAAACGGACTGCACTCTCTCAGAGGACATTCGTGGCACGGCACCCGAGCTGCGTGATGCACAACCTGCCGAGCCATTACGGATGGATCTCGTCTACGGCGTTAGGTGCCTCCACTATGTCATTTTTAAATGACATCGGTGTCGTTTCGGCACCTTGTGGTTTCTTAACGAGGAACCGATTCATGAGCACCCCGATACTGCGTGTTGCGGTCTTGGAAATGGAATACTTCATCGCGCTCGATCTTCAGCGTGCGATCATGGACGTCGCTGGATGGGAGGCTGTCATACTCCCGGCGAACCTGCAAGATGCACTTGAGACTGAGGCCTTCGATGTGGCGCTAACGCGCCTCGGGGGCAACCCGCGCCAGAATCTTGAGCACGCCAGAATGGCGGAGGCGAAGGGACGTGGGATCGTCTACGCCTCAACCGTTACTCCCGAAGGGTATTTGCTGGACAGCTGCCGTGGTTGGCCGGTGGTCGATCTGCCCTTCCTGGATGAAAGGCTCGTCCACGCGCTTTTCGTCGCCGCTGAACGCCTTCAGCGACGTTCGGACACCGGCTAGATCGCGAATGCGGTCTTGGTGACCGCAGCCGACTGATTGTCTGGTCCGTATTCCGATTCACCGGAGACCTGCAGCAACTCCTGGAGGCGACGTCTTGCGCGGTTCACACGGCTCTTGATCGTGCCGATCGCGCAGCCGCAAATCTCCGCAGCTTCCTCATAGGCAAATCCGGATGCGCCCACGAGGATGATGGCCTCCCTCTGGTCGTCAGGCAATTGCTCGAGCGCCTTCTTGAAATCCTGCAGATCGAGCGCGCCGTACTGACCCGGGTGTGTCGCCAGACGCTCGGAGAAGAACCCATCGCTGTCCTGGACCTCACGCCCGCGCTTGCGCATCTGGCTGTAGAATTCGTTGCGCAGTATCGTAAACAACCATGCCTTCAGGTTCGTCCCCGGCTGGAAACTGTCCCTTTTCGCCCACGCCTTCATGATTGTATCCTGAAGCAGATCGTCTGCTTTGTCGTGATTGCCGCTCAGGGATACGGCAAACGCTCGCAAACCGGGGAGGGCCGCAAGCAAATCCCGCTTGAAGACACGGTCTTCGGCAGTCGCGTCAACGGTCATATGGTTCAGCCCTCTGCTCTATTGTTGCGAGCTGCATGGCGCTCTTCTGCTTCTTCCAGCATTTCCAGCAGTTGCAGAAAACGGTCGGGAATGGTTTCTTCCTGCACGGAGTCGTAAAAATGCCGCAGCCGGCGCGATATCGCGTCACTGCTTTCAGGCGTGGCGTCGAGATTGCGCGAAGCGATCTCGTCGTCACGATGGGTTTCAAGTGTCTTCATTGTCCAGCCGTCAGTTTGATTGGGAGGATATTGGAGTTGTGCGTGTGCTTAGAATGCCACTCGCGCCTTTTTGTTCCACACAGGCGCCATTTTGTTCGATAGACCATAATTCAGTCGGCTAAGCCGCGCTACCGGGACGACCATTCCGTTGAACGAGCCTATGGATGAACTCCAGCTTCTCTATAACCGGAGGGGAGAGGACAAAGGGATAGACATCCGGCTGGCCCATGCTCCGATTGATGCTGTTGAGCGCGATGCTGACAGGGATCCAGCGGCGCGTCAGATCTTCTGCGCTTGCGGCGCGGTAGGGATCGAAGCTGCCATCGGTGCGAGGCTGTGACAACGAGGCGCCAGCTGTCAGCCGAAGTCCGAAGGACAAGGCGGTTTCCAGTCCGTCAGTCATGTGAATGTAGTGCGCCCATGTCTCCGCAAAATCCTCCCAGGGATGGGCACTGGCATAGGCGCTGACAAAGCGGTTCGGCCAATCGGCTGCCGCGCCATGTTCATAGTGTGCCATTAGCGCTTGGCCATAGTCCTGTCGTTCGTCACCGAAGATCGACCGGAACTGCTCAAGCCGTCCTCCGTCGTCGACGAGAACGTCCCAATAGAAATGTCCGAGTTCATGACGGAAATGCCCGACCAGGGTCCGGTAAGGCTCTTTCATCTCGGTGCGAATTCGCTCGCGCTCCGCGTCATCCGCCTCCGCGATATTGATGGTGATGTGACCGGAATCATGCCCCGTCATCACCGGCTCCACACCGCCATCCAGGTTTTGCACGTCGGCGAGGAAGGAAAAACTCAGATGGCGGTTGCCTGCGTCGTCCGGTCCCGGCAGCGGCAAGTCCCATCTTCGGAGCGAGTATATGACGTAACGTTTCGCCTGCTCCATGCGGGCCCATCGTTCGACATTGCCTTCAACGGCCAAGTCCGGAATAACGACATTATGCCGGCAGGCGCGGCAAAGGCGTGCGGCTCCTGCATCCTCCACCAACCAGTTGCAGACACCCTGGGCTGCGTTTTCACACAGAAAAGCTGACTGCGCCGTAGACTGACCGTCGACAGCGACCTGTCCTGCCGGGTCGAGGGCGACCATGTCGTCCGACCAGCAGCGATACCCCAACCGCAGTCCGCATTGAACGCAGACCTCGTTGTCAAAATGGACGAGATTGCCACAGTTTGAGCACGTGTAGGGTTTCATTGGGCAAATCCGGTCCTGGCCTGCTGGCCTTTAGAAAGTGGAAGAAGGGTACGCACGAGCGCCTGAAGGATCAGTAGCGACGGCACCGCGATGAAGCCTCCGATCGGCCCCCAGAGCCATAGCCAGAACGTCAAAGCGAGAAAAATCGCAAAGGGATTGATAGTCATCGTGACGCCCAGGGCCTGATTTGTCACGAACTCGGATTCGACAAGGTTGATACAGAGATAGACGGCCGACGGCAGGAGAACGCCCAGTCCTCCCTCCCCTGTCGCCAGGCTGACACCAAAGAGGATCAGAGCCATGATGGCGGGGCCGACATAGATCACGTAGTTCAGCACGATGGCGAGGCTGCCCCACAGAAGCGGTGACGGCACGCCGAGCAACCAGAGCGCCACCGCCACCGCAGCGCCCATGGCGATGTTGACGGCCGTGATGGTGAGCAGATATCGGGCGATCAGGTATTCGACCTCACGAAAGAAGCGGGCGGTCCGAAGCCGGACCCGCCTCGTCATGCAGAGCCGTAGGATGGCCACGCGCAATTGCTGCCTGGTCGCCACGAAAAAGTAGAGGCTCACGAAAAACAGGAGCGTCTGGGCCACAATGGCCGGTGCCAGTGTCGCCATCCCGCCAAGGGCCCCCTCGTCGGCGACGTTGACAGTCATCGCGCCCGCCTGTCCGGCGATCTCCGTCAACTGCTGCTGAAACGCGGCAACGGATGTAAACAGATCCCGCCAACTGGCGATCTCCAGTTTCAACGCCTCCCATATCTGCGGAGCGCGCTCGATCCAGGCCGACAAAGGCACAGAGAATGCGACAGCCGCGGCAATCACCAGCAGAACGAAAAGAACCATGATGATGAGGGCTGACAACCAGCTTGGAAGCCCGATCCGCTCCAGCCGTGTGGCGACAGGCGAGAACATGAGCCCAATCACCACCCCCAGGAAGACGGGTGCGACGATAACCTTTGCGTAGTCGAGCGAGTAAATAAACGCCATGAGCGCCAGGGCGATCATAGCCACCTGGCTGGCGACAGCCAGTGTGTTCTGCAAGTCGAGCCGCCTCGCGGGGCCTCTGCCTTGTATATTTGCGCGAAAATCCATTGACCGCCCCGGCGTTTGCCTGAAAACGTCAAGCGATCAGAATTGTTCCCCAGGCTGAACGGCCTATTCGGCCGCCTCATCGAGCGGAAAGACAAGCTCGTAGCTGACGGCGCTCTTACCGATGCTATAGGTGGCCGTTCCGTTGACGGACGCGGGAACAACGCGCTCCAGCACCGTGCTGCCGAAGGACATTGCGCGTTTACCATCCGGATCCATTTCGGGACCGATGCTTCGCGGTTCGTGCCACGTGATCCTCAGATGAGGAACACCATTCCTGTCGATCTTGTGACTCGCAACCTTGATTCGCTTCCCACTTCCAACGATATCGCCGTGAATGACCGCGTTGACGATCAGCTCGTGGAGAGCGAGGCCGAGATGCAGCGACGCGTTGGGCGACAGCAAGGTGTCGTCACCGGACAGCTCGATGATATCGGTCTGGTCGGCCAGATACTTGTCCGTCTGGTGGCGGAGAAGATCCACGAAATAGGCGCCCCGCCAACTTGAGTCTGTGATCAGATCCTGGGATTGCGACAGGGAATGGAGACGCCCGCGAAATTTTTCCAGGAAACCGGACAGACTGTCGGAATACCTGGCCGTCTGCGCCGCGATGCTCTGGATGATCGCCAGAAGGTTCTTCGATCGATGACTCACCTCGCGCAGGAGCGCCCGCAGGAGCTTCTCCCGACGCAAGTCCTCGCTTCGATCGAGCACCACAGTGGCTATGTATATGCGGTCCGCCGTTTTGAACGTATGGATGCGAAACTGGAAGACCATGTCCGGTGCCATGGTCAGCTCGAGTTCAGCCTGCTCTCCAGTCGTTAGCAATGACCGCTTGAGATCCTCGAGCTTCACGCCATGCTCCTCGCCGAACACCGATATGTCACTCGGCGTATCGTCGGGCATGAGTGTCCAGTATTCCGGTAGGCCCGTAACACACAGATAGTTGAGATCCGTGTCCTGGAGGATAAGCGAAGCCTTCATCTCGACGAGGGTCGAGATGAAGAACTCAAGCAAAGTATCGTCGGCCAGGCCTTGCTTGTGCCATTTCAGCCGTTGCACCACTCATTCGCTCCATCGTTCACACATCGCCCGTTCATCCGGACCGCCGACAAGGCGGCGTTACGGTTCGGAAGAGGGGATCTGCTACAGCGGGGTTCAGGCAGCCTTGCGCTCACCATCGTTGAAGAAAAGCGCTTGGCTGATCAAAGCCTTCACCATATCCGGGTTGAACGGCTTGGTCACAAGGAAGGCAGGTTCCGGCCGTTCGCCCGTCAGCAATCTTTCGGGGAATGCCGTAATGAAGATCACTGGAACGGTGGACACCCGCAAGATATCGTTGATCGCGTCGATGCCGGAGCTACCGTCGGCCAGCTGAATGTCGGCAAGAACCATTTTGGGGTTCGTGCGAGAGAAGAGTTCCACCGCTTCCGTGTGCGTGCGGGCGATACCCGTGACGTTGTGCCCGAGATCGCTGACCATCTGCTCGATGTCCAGAGCGATCAGCGGCTCGTCCTCGATGATCATCACGTCCGTGGCAACCTGCTTGGAGATTTCCGTGGAGGCTTCCGACAGAAGGTTGTCGATTTCCTGCGGAGAGACGCTCAGGACTTCTGCTGCTTCCTCTCGCGAAAATCCCTCGACCGAAACAAGAAGGAACGCATGACGCGCCTGAGTTGGCACAAGAGCGAGATTGGCAGCCGCACGCTGCTCCCAAGCGAACGGCGATTCGATCGGCCGGACCTCGACGTCCGCCGACTGGAAAATAGATACAAACAGTTTGTATAGAGAGATACGATCATCAGACGCGCTCGGAAATACCGAGAGATCCGCGATCAGTGCCTCAAGGCAAGCGGCAACGTATGCATCCCCCGAAGTTTGAGAACCCGTCACAGCACGAGCATAACGACGCAGATACGGCAGGTGAGCCGCGACGCGGGTGGTCAAAGACATAGAGTATTCTCCTAACGCCCAGAGATATGGATGCCCTACAAATGCTACAGAGAAAAAAAAGTTCCATCCACCGGAACTTTTTTTTAACGCTCCCGTTACCGCATGACCTACACTATATCCAGGGCTAACAGGCAAGGCAGAGTTGGAATGACAAAGGAGCAAAAGGCGGGTGGCAAAGGTCCTATCGCACCCGGCAAAAAGGACGCCGTCGACCAGATGATCTCGATGAAGCTCAAGAGCTTCTATGACGACATTGTCGAAGAAGGCACACCTGACAGGCTCCTGGATCTTCTGGAAAAACTTGATGCTGCCGAACGCGCCGCTGCGGCGCGGCGCGAAACCTGACGGCTGACGGCACTATTTTTTCGACCACAGTCCTAGCCGCGTTCCGGCAAAAACCACAACTGCCACCGTCGCCAGCGAAACGAGCGGTCGAGACCCCAACATGCCCCCACCGGTCAATGCTGTCCCTGCGGCAGCCATGCCCGCCTGCTGCGTTGCCATCTTGAGGCGCACAGACATTGGCAAACGAGCACGTCTCTCGAAGCTGTTCGCAACCAAGACATAGGCAATGATCGCCACTCCCAAAGCCGTGGCGCCACCGGACACGGCCAAAGCGGCGCCGACAACGCCAAAATCACGCGCCAGAGCCACAGCAAGAGCGAAGATCGCAAACCCGTAAGCCGTCAGCAAAAAGACGGCGGCGATCGCACCGAAAAGTATGGTGCGCCTAAGCCGGCGAATTGTGTACGCCGCGTCAGCACGAATTCCGAAAAGAAGATTTTCGAGGAACAGCATAGCCGCTCAGCGCCTCGTCAGAAGCGCTGCAAGGAAACCAGCTCCCGCGGCAATCGCGATGGATTGAAGCGGCTTGCTGCGGATGCGCGCCTCAAGATCGCCTTCCCAGCCGGCAAGCTCTGTTTTCGCGTCTTCGGCCAGTTCTCCAGCCTTTCGACGATAATCGACGGCCTTTTGCTCTCCGAAGGCAGCAAGCGCCGAAACCAGCCCGGCCACATCCTCGCGGAGTCGGGACAACTGCTGCTCTACGTCCGAAGTAGCGATATCGACATCGCGCTCCAAATCCTGCACTTCGTTCGCGATGTCGTTTTCTGCTTTTGCCACGGCCATCATAGACTCCCTTTGAGATGCTGAAGATAACTGCCTAAACGAGCCATCTCCCTTAAGGTTCCTAAGGCCTCGCGTGTTTCGAGGCCGGAGCGGGAGAGGTCGCTGGGGGCGTGCGACCTCTCCCCTTCTGCCTTGAGGCAGGACGGGGCGAGTAGATTGGGCGGGGTACACTCGCCACCTCTCAAACGTGGAGGCCGGCTTCTGGTTCCACTCGCATCGCGGATTCTGCAATTTTTTATGTCAACGGGATCTCGATGCGGATCCGAAGACCGTCACCGGCGATATCACGCTCTATCACGCCGCCCAGTTCGAGCCTGATACTGGCGTCGATCAGCCGCGTGCCAAAGCCCGCCTTTGTGATCTTGCTCGTGTCGATCCGGGTCGCTTCATGCCAATCGAGCCGCAGCCACGAACGGTCGTCGTGTCTCTCGATCCTCCAGCGGACCGACAACGTGCTGGCGCCGGTGTCGTAGTCCCCATATTTCAGGGCATTGGTGGCCAGTTCATGAAACGTCAGTCCGAGCGCCTGGGTCGCTGCTTCGGTAAGTTCCACGGGAGGGCCTTCCAGCAAGGCGCCTGCGTTCTGCTCTCCGAAGACCTGTTTCAACTCGGTTTCGAGAAGTGCGCGAAGATCGGCCCTCTGCCAGCGCGATCTGGTGAGCATTTCCTGCGCATTGGCCATGGCCTGGAGGCGGGCGAAGAACGAGGCCGTGAAATCCTCCAGGGACGCCGAGTGCGCCGCTGTCTGGCGCGCCATGGCGAGGATGCGGGTGATGGAGTTCTTGATGCGATGCTTCATCTCCTGCAGCATCAGATCCTTTTCACCGATGGTCCGCTGCGAAACGGCGTTCAGCGCCTCCACCGCCGCCATCGCCCGCGCCTGCCAGCGCATGGCCATCGCCAGCGTTACCGTGAGCAACACCGATATGAAGGCAATCAGCGCAGTGTAGACATGCGGAGTGACGAGATAGGATGGACCGGGATAAACGCTCAGGGTCCATTCGCGTCCGGCAGCGACCACGTGACGGGTCATCACCGCATCCGATATCCCCTCGGAAAAGCCCGGCGTGCGGAACAGAACTTCCGCAGCGTCGCCCGCCGTGTCGCTGACCTCGACCTCGATAAAGCCGTCTGGAAAGCTCTTGAGCACGGAGCGGAAGAAGTCGCCGACACGGAACGGTGCGTAGGCAAAGCCGGGACCACCCATTCCGGAAGGCTCGTCCTGCCACACCGGCGAGTTGAGGGCGCGGTTGACCGGAAAATAGAGCAGGAAGCCCAGCTGCTTCTCGTTGGTATACTCCTGAACCAGCTCCACCGGCGCCGAGCCGCGGATGTGGCCGCTTTGCAGCGCTTTCAGCATCGCCTCGCGTCGCCGTCCCTCGCTGAACATGTCGAAGCCGAGAGCCACGCGGTTGCGATCGTCCTGCGGCTCCAGCAACACGATGACCGCGCGCTGCAACTGGTCGGTCTGCGGCCACACGGGTCGATCAAGATCATGGCTGCGCTGGATAAGCGCCTCGACCGCCGAATCGCCGGCCGGAGAGGCCGGAGCCATAAGTGCCATACCTATCCCCCGGATACCCTCGAAGTCGGTTTCAAGCCTCAGCCCACGGACAAACGTCTGGAACGATGCCCTCGTCGTCGCGCTGCCCGATGCTTCGAGGAACGCGCCGGTCGCCGTGATCAGCGCCATATGCTGCTGCAGCCGGCTTTCGACACGGTGGACGAATTCGTCGCTCGTCACATAGAAGGCGGCGCGAGTGGCGCGTCTCTCGGAGTCCCAGGCAAGCAGGGTCATCACGGCTCCCGCCGCCAGCACCGTCATGACCAGGACGAGTGTCAGATACTTCTTCAAAGACCTGCCTTCATCGCCAACCCCTGATGTCCGGGCCGAAAGTTGCGCCGCGCCAGCCAGCGTCAGACTGCATTATTCGTGCAGGAACACAAATCCCAAATTCTGTTGGCGGAGTACCGCTACGGCAGCAGAGCAACCGGATCAGCCATGGAGCCGCTTGCGAATGTGGCGACCCGTGGGTAAGTCAGGGAGATCGCAAAACGGGGTTTTCATGACGCTGACAATCTACGGGATCAAGAACTGCGACACCATGAAGAAGGCGAGGCTCTGGCTGGACGACCATGGCCACTCCCACGCCTTCCACGACTACAAGTCAGCCGGTCTGGATCGGTCCGAGCTTGAGAATTGGGTCAAGGAGGTCGGTTGGGAGGCCTTGCTCAATCGTGCCGGCACGACCTTCCGAAAACTGCCGGAAGAGGCAAGGGCCGACATCAGCGAGACCAAAGCCATCGAACTTATGCTGACCCAGCCTTCGATGATCAAGCGACCTGTCCTCAAAGGCGCGGGCCGGCTTCTGGTCGGCTTCAAGCCAGAGCTCTACGCAGCCGAGCTTCAGGGCTGACACCATGGCGAAGACGACGCGGGCGACGCAGTTTCTGGAGAAAGCCGGCATCGCGTTCACGACGCACGTCTACGAGTATGATCCGACGGCGGAACGGATCGGACTTCAGGCCGCCGAAGCGATCGGGGAGGCCCCGCACCGCGTCTTGAAGACGCTGATGGCTGAACTCGACGGAAAGCCGGTCTGCGTTGTCGTGCCCTCCGACCGCGAAGTCAGCATGAAGAAACTCGCCGCTGCCTTTGGCGGAAAACATGCCGCCATGATGAAGCCCGCCATGGCGGAGAAGCTCACCGGCTATGTCGTCGGAGGCATCAGCCCCTTTGGCCAGAAGAAGACCGTCCCGACCGCGATCGAGGTCGCCGCGCTTCGGGAAGACCAAGTCTATATCAACGGCGGACAGCGTGGCCTTCAGGTCCGCCTCGCACCCGCCGACGCGCAAAAGGCGCTTGCCGCTATCGCGGCCCCACTCGTCAGTTGATCAACCAACCCTCCCGTGGAACCTCTCGGTTGAATGCCCGAGCGACGACGCATGTCCTTCAGCCTTGAAATTTTTCTCCATATGTGAAAGATACATTCAAATAAGAATGTCGCATGGCGGTAAGCCGTTTGTGCCCGGGAGGAGGAACATCATGCAGGCCGATAGCGAACCCCTTTTGAAAGACCTGCTCGTCATCGACATGAGCCAGTTTCTTTCGGGACCTTACTGCTCGCTTCGGCTTCTCGATCTCGGCGCCCGGGTCATCAAGATCGAGCGGCCCGATGGCGGCGACCTTTCTCGTCAACTCTATCTCTCCGACACCGAGGTCGGCGGCGACAGCACGCTCTTTCATGCCATCAACCGGGGCAAGGAAAGCCTCGGGCTGGATCTGAAGAACGCCGGCGACCGCTCGTTTCTGGAAACACTGCTCGGCAAGGCCGACGTTATGATCCAGAACTTCCGGCCGGGCGTCATCGAGCGCCTCGGCCTCGACTACGAGGCTGTCAGGCGTATCAATCCCCGGATCGTGTACGCCTCGATCAGCGGCTACGGCGAGGAAGGTCCGTGGGTCGGCCGTCCAGGACAGGATCTGCTTGCCCAGGCGCGTTCAGGCGTCATGTGGCTGAACGGCGACGAGGGCCAGGGGCCGGTTCCGCTCGGGCTGTCGATCGCCGACATGCTGGCGGGCGCCAACACCTGCCAGGCGATCCTGGCAGCCCTCGTCCGAAGGGGCATATCGGGCAAGGGCGCGCATGTGCAGACCAGCCTTCTCGAAAGCCTTGTCGACCTGCAGTTCGAACTGCTGACGACGCACCTCAACAACGGTCGCCGACTTCCGCAGCGTTCGGGCTTCCGGAACGCCAACGCCTATCTGTCGGCACCCTACGGGGTCTACCCGGCACGTGATGGCTATCTTGCAATTGCCATGACGCCGCTCGGGCGGCTTCAGGATCTCTTGGAGATCGCCGAGCTCGGAGCGTACCGCCACGATCCGAAATCCTGGTTCACCAGCCGCGACGCGATCAAGAAGATCATCGCTGACCGGATCGCGACGCAGACCGTGGACCACTGGCTGTCTATCCTGGAACCCGCCGACATCTGGTGTTCTAAAGTGCTCGAGTGGCCCGAGCTTCTGTCGAGCGAGGGCTTCAAACTGCTCGACATGCTCCAGACGGTCAAACGCGAGGACAATGTCGCGATCGACACGACGCGCTGCCCGATCCGGATCAATGGAAAAAGACCGCCGGTAAGACGGGCTGCACCGCTCGTTGGCGAGCACACGGCACAGATTCGCGCGGAGTTCGGCCGATGACAGCCATCACTTTGAAAGGCATGACCTGGAGCCATCCCCGGGGCTACGATCCCATGGTCGCCTGCTCCAAGACCTGGTTTGAGCGGACCGGCATAGCGATCGAATGGGACAAGCGGTCGCTGCAGGATTTCGAGAGCTTTCCGGTCGAGGAGCTCGCCCGGCAGTATGACCTCATCGTCATTGACCATCCGCATGTCGGGCAGATCACCGAGGAAGGCTGCCTTGCGCCGCTTGACCGACCTGAACGCCAGGCCGAATTCGCCGAGCTGGCATCCGGCACGGTCGGCGCCTCGTTTCCCAGCTACAACTGGCGCGGCCGGCAATGGGCCTTTCCGATCGACGCGGCGACGCAGGTGCTCGCGTGGCGGCCAGACCTGATCGACGCGCCGCCCCGGCGCTGGACTGAGGTTGTGGATCTAGCGCGGTCAGGACGGCTCCTGCTGCCACTGCGTCCGCCCCATTCTCTGATGAGCTTCTTCACCCTCTGCGGCAATCTCGGCCGCGCGTGCTCGGTCGAGCGGGACAAACCGTTTGCCGATCCCGACGTGGGGGTCGCGGCGCTTGAGGCAATCCGCGAACTGGCCTCCCATATCGATCCCGCCTGTCTGGCGATGGACCCGATCGCCGTGCTTGATCGCATGGGCGAGACCTCCTCGAGCGTGGCGGTGTCGCCGCTGATCTACGGCTATGTCAGCTATTCGCTCAAGGGCTTCCGCGACCGGCGCATCGCCTTTGCCGATATACCGGCGATCGGCAAAACGGGGCCCATCGGTTCGGCGCTGGGCGGGACCGGTATTGCGGTCTCGGCTTTTTCAAGAGCGCCGGACGCGGCTGTCGACTTTGCCTACTGGATTGCCAGCGGCCCGGTGCAGGCGGACGAATACTGGAAGAGCGGCGGCCAGCCCGGACATGCGGCCGGCTGGGAGGACGACGGCGCCAACGAGACGTCGCTGGAATTCTACCGTGCCACCCGCGCGACACTTCAAGGCGCCTGGCTGCGTCCCCGGCACAATGGCTACATGCCCTTGCAGGAGGCGGCGTCGCATATCGTCAATGACGCGGTGACAGGTGCGATTTCTGCGAAGGCCGCTATCGGCAAGCTGAACGATGCATTCAGGGAGAGCTTCAAGGCATGAAGCTCTAACCGACACCAGCGGCGTCAAAGTGTCCAGATCCGCTTCGCGTTCGCCGAGAGGACCTTTTCCTTGTCGGCGAGGCTGACCCCAGACAGCAATGCATGCGTGGCGCCGACCCAGGCCGATAATCCCCCACCCAGCGTACAGACCGGCCAGTCACTACCCCAGACCATGCGATCGAAGCCGAAGCTGTCAACGACGTCCGCGAAGTAGGGCTTCAGATCCTCCAGCGTCCAGTCTGTCGCGCCATAGGCGGGCAGGCCCGACAACTTGACGGTGACGTTCGGCCGCCGGGCGATCTCGGCGAGCGGCCCCTTCCAGGCCTCGAAGCCACCGCTCTTGATGTCCGGCACACCGCAATGATCGAGTATGAACGAGACATCGGGGGAGAGATCGACCAGCGCCACGGCTTTTGGGATCTGGTGCGGCAGGACGCAGAGATCGAAGGTGAGCCCGGTTCGCGAAAGACGCTTCAGGTTCTCCCGGAAGAGTTGGCGCTCGGACAGATCATCCGGAACCACATGCAGGACACGACGGAATCCCTTGACGAAGGAATTCGCCAGCTGCCTTTCCAGATAGCCCGCAAACCCCTCCTCCTCAGGCCGGCATGACGCGATCGCGCCGCGCAAGAGACTGCCCTCCGCAGCCGCGAGCTGGCCGACGAGAGAGGTTTCCGCCTCGATTTCCGCAGGGTCCACATCGACTTCCATATGGAGCGTTCCGGCGATCCCCAGCCGTCTGGCTTCACGGTGATATACCTCGTAGTGAAAGTCGGCATCCAGCGGCGGCACGCTTGCGAGCCACGGATAGCTCAGCCGGTCCCGGTAGATCAGATGGAGATGGGTGTCGATGATCATGAAACGCCCTCCTCGACGCCGTGGCAACCTGCCACAGAAGAAGAGGCTATTCAAATACGAATTTTCACGTCAGCTGCTTGCGCCCATGCTGGCGCCTGCCAGCTCCGAAAGTTTTCGCGCGGTCTCGACCACCAGATGAATGGAGTTGGTGATATCCGGCGCTCCGGGCGAATTGATCAGCGTGATATAGGGCGTCGTCAGCGCCGCGATCGCCTTGCCGTCGGCGCCCAGAACCGGGGCTGAGAGATTGATCACACCGGCTGTCTGGGCACTTGGCATCATCTCGTATCCGCGGGCTCTTATCTGATCGAGCCGCGATACGAATTCGGGCGTGACCTTGCCGTGATCTCCGCTGCTGCCCAGATTTTCCGCGATCATCATCTCGCGCTCCTCCTTGGAATGGAACGCCAGCAGGACGTGGCCGGAGCCGGTATCGAAGAGCGAGATGCGCGAGCCGACCCGGATCGAGATGCCCCAATAGCCGGGCGCTTCCTGCTGGGCGATCACCACGGGATAGCCGCGGTCGAAGACAACGAGCTGGTTTGCCTGGCGCGAGGCCTCGGCGAGTTCGCGCATCAGCGGCACCGCGAAGGAGACGAGCCGGCGGACGGGGGCGTGAAGCTGTGCCAGCCCGAAGAGTTTTAGCGTCAGCGCGAACCGATCACCGTCGATGCGCGTCACGTAGCCGCGTTTCACCAGCCGGTCGAGCATCCGGTAGAATTCGTTGGTGCTGCGATCGAGGCGCTTGGCGATTTCCGCCTGCGTCAGGCCGCCGTCCACAGCTGCCAGCAGCTCCAGGATATCGAGTCCCTTGTCGAGCGCCGGCGCGCGATAGCGGTCAGTTTCGTCGTCGATCACAACGCACCCCTTCTGTGAATGATCTCTTTCATATACGCATGGATCGATCCTCGCAACACTTTTGCCTTGACGAATTGACGCAAAATCGTTTGTATATAAATGAAGCTCTTATTGGTGAGAGTTTGCAAGACTAACTGGGAGGAGAGTCATGCGATCTTTGTGGACCGGCGTTGCCGCCGGAGCATTGATATGTGCATGGGTGGGAGGAGCGGCTGCGGCCGACCTGCCCGGCAAATTCGATGGTGTTACGATCGACGCCAAGCTTATCGGCGGCCAGCAGTATGAAGCGCTCTACGCCCGCATTGCGGAGTGGGAACAGGCGACTGGCGCCAAGGTCAACGTGCTGTCGAAGAAGAACCACTTCGAGCTCGACAAGGAAATCAAGTCGGACATCGCGACCGGCAACATCACGTGGTGTGTCGGGTCGAACCATTCCTCGTTCGCGCCGCAGTATCCGGGCATCTACACCGACCTCGCCGCCCTTCTTCCGAAGGAGGAGATCGACGCGTTCGTCCCGGCCAACATCAGCGCCTCGACACTGGACGGCAAGCTGGTGATGCTGCCTCGAGCCCAGTTCGACGTTTCGGCCCTCTATTATCAGAAGAGCCTCTACCAGGACGACGCCAAGAAGGCTGCCTTCAAGGAGAAGTACGGTTACGACCTCGCGGTGCCGGAAACATGGCAACAGGTTTCCGACCAGGCGATCTTCTTCGCCAGCCCACCGGATTTCTACGGCACGCAGTTCGCCGGCAAGGAAGAGGCGATCAACGGCCGCTTCTATGAAATGCTGGTCGCCGAAGGTGGCGAATATCTCGATGCCGACGGCAAGCCAGCCTTCAATTCCGAGGCAGGGGTTCGGGCTCTCGACTGGTTCGTGAACCTCTACAAGGCCAAGGCCGTTCCGGCCGGCACCACCAACTACCTCTGGGACGATCTCGGCCAGGGCTTCGCCTCCGGCACCATCGCTCTCAACCTCGACTGGCCTGGCTGGGCGAGCTTCTTCAATGACCCGAAGTCTTCCAAGGTCGCAGGCAATGTCGGCGTCGAGGTGCAGCCCAAGGGCTCGTCCGGGAAGCGTACCGGCTGGTCCGGTCACCACGGCTTCTCCGTCACGGAAAACTGCGCCAACAAGGAAGCGGCCGCGTCGCTGGTCTGGTTCCTCACCAACGAGGACAGCCAGAAGCTCGAATCCTCCGCCGGTCCGCTGCCCACCCGCAGCGCCGTCTGGGACTGGGTGATCGAGCAGGCGCTCAACGACCCCTACAAGAAGGAGGTCCTGATCGCCTTCCAGCAGGCTGCGCAGCATGCCTTCCCGGTACCGCAGACGCCGTCGTGGATCGAAATCTCGAACGCGGTCTATCCTGAACTGCAGGCCGCCATCCTTGGCGACAAGACTTCGAAGGAGGCGCTGGATACGGCTGCTGAAAAGGCGACCGAAATCCTCGAAGACGCAGGCGAACTCTAAGTCTATCGTGGCGCCGGAGGTTTTCCGGCGCCATTTTTTGCGCTCCGCGTTTTGCGCGGATCCGCCGTGCCCTGCCGGTGGACAACAGACATCAATTCTAAGGAAATCAGGAGAAGCTCATGAAAGGCTGGAGGCCACCGGCGCCGCTCTTGCTTCTGCTGCCCGCAGTCATTGTCCTTGCGGCGGTCGTCATCGTTCCCCTTCTCCTGTCGCTGTATTCCAGCTTCACGTCCTTCCGGCTGACCCAGCCGGCATCGCTCTATAATTTCATCGGCTTCCGGAACTATGAGCGGCTGCTGACGGATATCGAGTTCTGGACGGCGTTCGGCCGCACCGTGCTGCTTCTGACGATCGCGCTCAATGTCGAAATGCTGCTCGGCCTCGGGCTTGCGATGCTTGTCGAGAAGGCCTCCACCGGCCAGCGGACTCTCAGAACCATCATGATGTTTCCGATGATGTTCTCGCCGATCCTTGTCGGCTTCCAGTTCAAATTCATGTTCAACGACAATATCGGCCTCGTGAACAACGCGCTTCAGTCGCTGGGGCTCACAGAACAGGCCATTCCGTGGCTGATCGACGGGCAACTCGCCTTCATCGCTATCCTGATCGCTGAAATCTGGTCGTCGACCTCCGTCTTCGCCATTCTCATCCTCGCCGGCCTGCTCGCGATGCCGAAAGAACCGATCGAGGCCGCGCGTGTCGATGGCTGTACGCCGTGGCAAACGTTCCGATACGTCACCTGGCCGTTCATCATGCCGTTCGCCTATATCGCGATGACCATTCGCTCGCTCGACGTCGCCCGTGCCTATGACATCGTGAAGATCATGACCGATGGCGGCCCGGCCAAGCGCACGGAGCTCCTTTGGACCCTGGTCTCGCGCACGGCCTATTCCGACGCGCGGATGGGCCTTGCAAACGCCATGGCCTATTTCGCGATTTTCCTGTCGATCATTTTCACGGTCTACTTCTTCCGCAAGCTCGCGGCAGCGCGGACCCAGATTGCGGCGGAGTGGTAGGATGAACGAAAACGCACAAGCTCGCCTGAAGACGCTCGCTCTTTCCGCCGCCCACAAGATCGGCCTGTTCCTCGCGATGACCGTGATCTGCCTGCCGGGGCTGTGGATCGTGCTCGCATCCTTCCGGCCAACGGTAGAAATCATGGCCAAGCCGCCGGTCTGGATCCCGCAGGACCTGTCGCTCGATGCCTATGTCGCGATGTTCTCCGGCGTCGGTCAGGGCGGCATCCCGGTCGTCGAGTATTTCACCAATTCGCTGATCATCTCCGTCACCTCGACGGTCATCGCCATCGTGATCGGTATGTCCGGCGGCTACGCCTTCGCCCGCTTCCGCTTCAAGGCTAAGTCTGCGATCTTCCTCGGGCTGATGCTCACTCGCACCGTGCCCGGCATCGCGTTGTCGCTGCCGCTGTTCTTCGTCTACTCGCGTCTCAACATCATTGACACGCATTTCGGTCTGATCATGACCTATGTGGCGCTCAACGTGCCCTTCACGATCTGGCTGATCGATGGCTTCTTCCGGCAGGTGCCGAAGGATCTGGCGGAAGCGGCCCAGATCGACGGCTGCACCCGTTGGCAGGCCTTCTGGCAGGTGGAGTTTCCGCTTGCCGGCCCCGGCATCGCGTCCGCCGGCATATTCGCCTTCCTCACCTCCTGGAACGAATTCGCGCTCGCCTCGCAGCTCACCCGTTCCGTCAACTCCAAAACGCTGCCGGTCGGCCTGCTCGACTACACCGCCGAATTCACCATCGACTGGCGCGGCATGTGCGCGCTCGCCGTGGTGATGATCATTCCGGCGCTCGTGCTGACCTTCATCGTGCAGAAGCATCTCGTGTCCGGCCTGACCTCCGGCGCAGTCAAAGGATAAGACCATGGCAACCGTTTCACTTGAAAAGCTGGTCAAGCGCTATGGCGCCCTCGAAGTGGTGCACGGCATCGATCTCGAAGTGGCCGACCGCGAATTCATCGCGCTCGTCGGCCCGTCCGGCTGCGGAAAATCGACGACTCTGCGGATGATCGCCGGTCTCGAGCCGATATCAGGCGGAAATCTCAGGATCGGCGGCCGGGTGGTCAACGACCTGCCCCCGCGGGCGCGCAACCTTGCCATGGTGTTCCAGTCCTACGCGCTCTACCCGCACATGACCGTGCGGGAGAACATGGGCTTTTCTCTGAAAATTGCCGGCATGAAGCCGGAAGAGATCGCCCCGCGCGTGGAGGAGGCCGCCCGGACGCTCGACCTCACAGCGCTGCTCGATCGCCGGCCGTCGCAGCTCTCGGGCGGCCAACGTCAGCGCGTTGCGATGGGTCGCGCGATCGTCCGCGACCCTGATGTCTTCCTGTTCGACGAACCGCTGTCGAACCTCGACGCCAAGCTCAGGACGCAGATGCGCGTCGAGATCAAGAAGCTGCATGCCAAGGTCAAGTCCACAGTCATCTACGTGACCCATGACCAGGTCGAGGCCATGACGCTTGCCGACCGCATCGTCATCATGCGTGACGGCTATATCGAACAGGTCGGAACGCCGGAAGAGGTGTTCCAGCGCCCGGCATCCAGGTTCGTTGCCGGCTTCATAGGATCGCCGCCAATGAACCTCAAGGAGGCGGAGATTGCCGACGGTCGTCTCGTCTTCGCCGACGGCGACAGCCTGCCCGTTCCGCGGCACTTCCTCGACCGCGTCTCCGCCGGCCAGAAAGTCACCTTCGGTCTCAGACCTGATGACCTCTACCCGGAGGGCCACGGCCTTCACTCAGGCCACGAGGCCGATGTCCGCAAGACCGACCTCAAGGTGACACTCACAGAACCGCTCGGCAACGAAACGCTCGTCTTTTCGGAATTCGCTGGTTCGGAGTGGGTCGGCCGAATGCTCAATCCACGCGCCGTGCATGCCGGTGAGGTCGTGCCGTTCTGCTTCGACCTCTCGCAGGCTCACCTCTTCGATGGCACGAGCGGAAAGACCTTGAGGAGCTGACATGGCCAGGATCGAACGCGTCGAACTCAAGATGGTCGACCTGAAGCCGAAGGTGGTGCGGACGGACGCCATCCAGAGCTTCGTCAGCCAGGAGACGCCGATCGTTACAATAACCGATAGCGACGGCGCGACCGGCACCGGCTACAGCTATACGATCGGCACCGGCGGATCCTCCGTCATGCGGCTTCTCGCCGATCATCTGGCGCCCCGCCTGATCGGCCGCGACGCCGACCAGATCGAAGCGATCTGGCACGAGCTGGAATTCGCGACCCACGCCACCACGATCGGCGCCATCACCTCGATCGCGCTCGCCGCCGTCGACACGGCGCTTTGGGACCTCCGTGCCCGCAAGCAGAACCTGCCGCTCTGGAAACTCGCCGGCGGCGCCAAGGATCGCTGCCCGCTCTATACGACCGAAGGCGGCTGGCTGCACATTGCGCCCGAGGCGCTGGTCGAGGATGCGCTGGAGGCCAAGGCCAAGGGTTTTCGAGGCTCGAAAGTCAAGATCGGCAAGCCCTCCGGTTCGGAGGACTTCGCCCGTCTGGCAGCCGTGCGCAAGGCGGTCGGCGATGCCTACGAGATCATGACCGATGCCAACCAGGGCTTCATGGTCGACGAGGCGATTCGACGGGCGGAACGGCTCAAGGACATCGACCTCGCCTGGCTTGAGGAGCCGCTTCCGGCCGACGACATCGACGGCCATGTCAGGCTCAATCGCTCGACCGCAACGCCGGTCGCGATCGGGGAATCGCTCTATTCCATCCGGCATTTCCGCGAATACATGCAGAAGGGCGCCTGTTCGATCGTACAGGTGGATGCCGGCCGCATCGGCGGAATCACGCCGTGGCTGAAGGTCGCGCATGCGGCAGAGGCGTTCGACATGCCTGTCTGCCCACACTTCCTGATGGAACTGCATGTCAGCCTGACCTGCGCGGTGCCGAACGGCAAATATGTGGAGTACATTCCCCAGCTCGACGACATCACGACGTCGCGTCTCGTGATCGAAAACGGCATGGCGCTTGCGCCGACGACAGCCGGGCTCGGCATCGCATGGGACTGGGACGCCATCGACAACCGCTCGATCCCGGAATTCAACCGGGACATCCGCTAAGGGAGGACATCATGCAGCGCATCGGCATGGTCATCGGCGTGAGGCCGGAAAAGATCGAGGAATACAAGCGCCTGCACGCGGCCGTATGGCCCGAGGTGCTCGCCATGATCTCGGCCTGCAACATCAAGAACTACTCGATCTTCCTGAAGGAGCCGGAAAACCTGCTGTTCTCGTTCTTCGAGTATCACGGCAGCGATTACGACGCCGACATGGCGAAGATGGCCTCGGACCCCAAGACGCAGGAATGGTGGTCCGTCTGCATGCCGTGCCAGCAGCCGCTGGAGACCCGCACTGAAGGCGAGTGGTGGGCCTCCATGCCGGAGGTGTTCTTCCATGCCTGAGAACTTCGATCCCAAGTCGCTGTCCCAATCCTGGGCCCTGCCCTCCAACCCGCGCCCGATCGTCACCTTCGGCGCCGGGTCGATTGTCGGCGATGCGCACTACCCTGCCTATCGCAAGGGCGGCTTTCCGATTGCAGGGCTCTACGATCCGGACCATGACAAGGCAAAAGCTCTGGCCGACGCCTGGGGTGTGACCGCCTATCGATCCGTAGAGGAAGCCGTCTCCGTCGAAAACGCCATCTTCGATCTCGCCACGCCGCCCGCCGCGCATTCGAAGGTTCTGTCTGCCCTTCCGGATGGCGCGCCCGTGCTGATCCAGAAGCCGATGGGCTCGGATCTCGCTGCCGCGACGGAGATCCTGCAGATCTGCCGCCAGAAAAATCTTAAGGCCGCGGTCAACTTCCAGCTCCGCTTCGCCCCAATGATGCTGGCGCTGAAGGACGCGATCTCCAAGGGGCTGCTCGGCGAGGTCGTCGACTTCGACGTCTACCTCGCCCTCGACACGCCCTGGCAGCTCTGGGCCTTCCTCGAAGGTCTGCCGCGCATCGAGATCGCGATGCATTCAATCCACTATCTGGATCTGATCCGCCAGGTGCTGGGCGACCCCGATGGCGTACATGCAAAATCGATCGGCCACCCGAACCACAAAATGGCCCAGACCCGGACGACCGCGATCCTGGATTATGGCGATCGCGTGCGCTGCGCCGTCTCGATCAATCACGACCACAAGTTCGGCCGCAAGCACCAGGCTTGCGAGTTTCGGGTCTGCGGAACGGAAGGAGCGGCATACGTCCAGCTCGGCGTCAATCTCGACTATCCGCGGGGCGAACCTGATATTCTGGAAATCCACCCGAAGCGCGGGAAGGAGTGGATCACGGTACCGCTGGATGGCACCTGGTTCCCGGATGCCTTCGTCGGTCGTATGGCCAACCTTCAGCGTTTCGCTGCCGGCGAGGACAAGGAACTGGTCTCCTCGGTCGAGGATGCCTGGATGACGATGTCGCTCGTCGAGGCGCTCTACGCGTCGAATGCCGCGCCGGCCACGCCGCTGGCACCAAGACCGGAATGAGGACTGCCCCATGGAACAGCTCAGATACTACGAAGACTACGTCATTGGCGAACAGCGACTGACGACGGGCCGCACCATCACGGAGACGGATTTCGTCGTCCACGCCGGACATACCGGAGACTTCTTCCCGCACCACATGGACGCCGAGTTCATGAAGACGCAGCCTTTCGGCCAGCGCATCGCCCACGGCACGATGGTCTTCTCGATCGGCATCGGCCTCACCGCCAGCGTCATCAATCCGGCCGCCTTCTCCTATGGCTACGACCGGCTGCGCTTCGTTCGCCCCGTTTTTATCGGCGACACGATCCACACCCGCGTGACCATCCATTCCAGGGAGGATGATCCCAAGCGCGCGGAGGTTGGGCGTGTCGTTGAGCGCACGGAAGTCATAAATCAGCGGGGGGAGGTTGTGCTCGCCGCCGATCACATTCACATTGTCAATCGTCGACCTTAGTAGTCAGACAACATGACAACATTGGAGGAAACTTCCGTCATGGCATCTCTCACCAACAAGAAGGTGGTGGTCACGGCCGCCGGCCAGGGAATCGGCAGGGCAAGCGCGCTCGCTTTCCTTGCCGCCGGCGCCCAGGTGCTCGCCACCGACATCAACGAGGCGACGCTTGCCAGTCTCGTCGATGAAGCCGGTTCTCCGGCGCTTCAGACGGCGAAGCTGGACGTGCTGAACCAGGACGACGTCGATCGCGTCTTTTCCGGTTTCGGCGACGTGGACGTGCTCTTCAACTGCGCCGGTGTCGTGCACGGCGGAACCGTGCTCGACATGGCGGACAAGGACCTGGACTTCGCCTTCGACCTCAATGTCAGGGCAATGATCCGCACGATCCGCGCCGTCCTGCCTGGCATGATCGCACGCGGCGGCGGCTCCATCATCAACATGGCGTCGGTCGCTTCCAGCGTGAAGGGCGTACCGAACCGCTGCGCCTACACCGTCACGAAAGCGGCCGTCGTCGGTCTCACCAAGTCGGTTGCCGCCGATTACGTGACGCAGGGCATCCGCTGCAACGCGATCTGCCCGGGCACGGTCGAAAGCCCGTCGCTGCAGGACCGCATGCGGGCCCAGGGCGATTATGAGACGGCGCGGGCCGCCTTTATCTCCCGTCAGCCGATGGGACGCCTCGGCACGCCGGAAGAAATCGCCGATCTCGCCGTCTATCTCGCCGGCGCCACCTATACCTCGGGCCAGGCCTATGCCATCGACGGCGGCTGGACCATCTGACATTCGAAAGGAATTCTGACATGAAACTGATGCGCGTTGGCCCCATCGGCCAGGAAAAGCCCGCAATCCTCGACACGGACGGCAAGATCCGCGACCTGTCTGCCCACGTCGCGGATATCGGCGGCGCCGCCATTTCGCCGGAAGGGCTCGCCAAGATCGCCGCTCTCGACCTGAAGAGCCTGCCGGAGCTCAAGGCCGATCGTATCGGCGCCTGCGTCGCGGGCACCGGCAAGTTCATCTGCATCGGCCTCAACTATTCCGACCACGCGGCTGAAACGGGCGCCGCGGTCCCGCCGGAACCTGTCATCTTCATGAAGGCCACCTCGGCCATCGTCGGCCCGAACGACGACGTGCTCATCCCGCGCGGCTCTGAAAAGACCGACTGGGAAGTGGAACTCGGCGTCGTCATCGGCAAGACCGCCAAGTATGTCAGCGAAGCGGATGCGCTCGACTACGTCGCCGGCTACTGCGTCAGCCATGACGTCTCGGAACGCGGCTTCCAGACCGAGCGTGCCGGCCAGTGGACCAAGGGCAAGTCCTGCGACACCTTCGGCCCGATTGGTCCCTGGCTCGTAACCAAGGACGAGATCGCCGATCCGCTGAACCTCGGCATGTGGCTGAAGGTCAATGGCGAGACCATGCAGAACGGCTCGTCGAAGACCATGGTCTACGGCATCGCGCATGTCGTCTCCTATCTCTCGCAGTTCATGTCGCTTCATCCGGGCGATGTCATCTCCACCGGCACCCCTCCCGGCGTCGGAATGGGCATGAAGCCGCCGCGCTATCTCAAGGCCGGCGACGTCGTCGAACTCGGCATTGAGGGTCTTGGCACCCAGAAGCAGACCTTCCGCGCCGACGCCTGACACATACCGGAAAACCCAGTCCCATGACCAAGATCACCAGCCTCCGCTCGATCGACCTTCGCTTTCCCACGTCCCAGAGTCTCGACGGCTCGGACGCCATGAATCCCGATCCGGATTACTCGGCGGCCTATGTCGTGCTCGGCTCGGACAAGGAGGGACTCGAAGGCCACGGCCTCACCTTCACCATCGGCCGCGGCAACGAGATCTGCTGCGCGGCGATCGAGGCGCTAGATCATCTCGTCGTGGGGCTGGACCTTGACTGGGTCCGCGAAAATCCGGGCCGCTTCTGGCGGCACATTACGGGCGACAGCCAGTTGCGCTGGATCGGCCCGGACAAGGGCGCCATGCATCTCGCGACCGGTGCCGTCGTCAACGCAGTGTGGGACATGCTGGCGAAGGAAGCAGGAAAGCCCGTCTGGCGCCTCGTCGCGGAGATGAGCCCGGAAGACATTCTGTCGATCGTCGACTTCCGCTACCTCACCGACGCGCTCACACCGGACGAGGCGCTCGCCATCCTCCGGAAGGCGGAAGCCGGCAAGGCGGAACGCATCGCCACCCTCGAAAAGGAGGGCTATGCCTGCTATACGACCTCGGCCGGCTGGCTCGGCTATGACGACGAGAAACTGCGCCGGCTCTGCCAGGAGGCGATCGATCAGGGGTTCAGCCATATCAAGATGAAGGTCGGGCGCGATCTCGAGGACGACAAGCGGCGCCTTCGTATCGCCCGCGAGGTGATCGGCAACGACCGCTTCATGATGATCGACGCCAACCAGGTCTGGGAGGTCGGCCAGGCGATTGACTGGATCGAGGAACTCAAGCCCTACAAGCCCTTCTTCATCGAGGAGCCGACCAGCCCCGATGATGTCGCCGGGCACAAGGCGATTCGCCAGGCCGTCGCGCCGGTCAAGGTCGCGACCGGAGAGATGTGCCAGAACCGCATCATCTTCAAGCAGATGATCGCCGGCGGCGCGATCGACATCGTGCAGATCGACAGCTGCCGCATGGGCGGGCTTAACGAAGTGCTGGCCGTGCTGCTGCTGGCCGCGAAATACGACCTTCCCGTCTGGCCGCACGCTGGCGGCGTCGGGCTTTGCGAATACGTCCAGCACCTGTCGATGATCGACTACATCGCCGTCTCCGGCACCAAGGAAGGCCGGGTGATCGAGTTCGTTGATCACCTGCACGAACATTTCATCGATCCCTGCCGGATCGAGAATGCCGCCTATATGCCGCCGACGCTCCCGGGCTTCTCGATCGAGATGAAGCCAGAATCCATAGAACGCTATCAATTCCGCGGCTGATTTCGGACGTCGAATCTCTCACCAGGCAGCTCGTTCCGGCCCGACCGGCACGGGCCGCTCTTCATTTTCGCCGCAAAGCGCCTTAAGTCTCTGGTCTCCCATACACGAATGCAGGACAGAGCATGACCCTCCCCGATTTTTCGAAGTCCGTCGATCCCGTCAAACTCGACAAGCTGGCGGAGGTCGCCGTGAAGGTCGGCCTGCAGCTGCAGAAGGACCAGGATCTGGTCATTACCGCTCCCATCGTGTCGCTGCCGCTGGTGCGGCTGATCACGAAGCATGCCTACAAGGCAGGGGCCGGCATCGTCTCGACCTTCTACTCCGACGAGGAAACCACGCTCGCCCGCTTCGAACACGGTTCGGACGAGAGCTTCGACCGCGCGGCCTCATGGCTCTACGAGGGCATGGCGAAGGCCTACGAGAACGGCGCGGCGCGGCTTGCCGTCGCAGGCGATAATCCGATGCTGCTCTCGGCCCAGGATCCGGCCAAGGTGGCGCGCGCCAACAAGGCGAACTCGATCGCCTACAAGCCGGCGCTCGAACACATCGCCAATTTCGACATCAACTGGAATATCTGCTCCTACCCGAACCCGTCCTGGGCGAAGCTCGTCTTTCCCGATCTGCCGATCGAAGAGGCCGTCCGGAAACTCGCCGACGCCATCTTCGCCGCCTCACGCGTCGACCGGCAGGACCCTGTGGGCGCCTGGGCCGCGCACAATGGGGAACTCCGCAAGCGCTCCGCGTGGCTCAATGGCGAGCGGTTCGCGGCGCTCCATTTCACCGGTCCGGGCACAGACCTCACGGTCGGTCTGGCCGACGGCCACGAATGGCATGGCGGCGCCTCGACGGCGAAGAATGGCGTGACCTGCAATCCCAACATTCCGACGGAGGAAGTCTTCACCACGCCGCATGCGCTGAAGGTCGAGGGCACCGTCTCCTCAACCAAGCCGCTGTCGCATCAGGGCACGCTGATCGACGACATCCAGGTCCGCTTCGAAGGCGGCCGGATCGTCGAGGCAAAGGCATCGAAGGGGGAACAGGTACTGCTCAAGGTGCTGGATACCGACGAAGGTGCCCGCCGGCTCGGCGAAGTGGCGCTGGTACCGCATTCCTCGCCGATCTCGGCGTCCGGCATCCTGTTCTACAACACGCTATTCGACGAGAACGCCTCGTGCCACATCGCGCTCGGACAGTGCTATTCGAAATGCTTCCTCGACGGCGCTTCGCTGACGCCCGATCAGATCAAGGCCCAGGGCGGCAATTCGAGCCTCATTCACATCGACTGGATGATCGGCTCGGACAAAGTCGACATCGACGGCATCAGGCCCGACGGCACCAGAGCGCCGGTCATGCGCAAGGGCGAGTGGGCCTGATAGCGTGGCGAGACGGAGCTCCGCCGACGGCGGGGCTCCTGGCGATATGTGTCAGCGGTAGTAGATGATCCGCCCGCCATTGGCGGCGGTCTGCACCCACAGAACATTATGGAGCGCGATGTTGCGTCTTTCGATCGCCGCTATCAACTCCGGATCCTGCGAGACGGCAGACTGCGCGGCGCGCATGTCCGCCGGGAACGGATAGCGTGCGAACGGGATGGAAGGCCGGTCATCCGCTCCTCCCGGTGTGATCTCCACCGCCATCACGCCGTCGTTGTAGTTTCGGCCGAATAGGATTGTGCTCAGTTGCATGTCGTCGGCGTGGGCGGCCGGGGCGGTGACGGCTGCGATCGCGGTAGCGGCGAGCAGGGCGGGGAAAATTCTCATGGCGACATCCTTCTGGTCTCTCCAGAGGAGATAGGAAGTCTGCCGGAAAATGGAATATGCGGCGATCGACGTCAGGGCTTGGTGGAGCGCTTGGCGATCAAAGCGGCGGTCGCACTATCCCGGTCCTGCCGTTCCTTGGCCAGACGCGCTTCGCGCAGACGCTGGGTCTTTTCTTCGCGTTGCGACGCAATGGTATCCTGCTCGTCGACGGCGCGTGTGCGGGCCAGAAATTGCGACTGCGCCTTGGCGAAGGCCACTTCCGCCGTCTGGCGTGATTTGTTCAGATTGTCGGTCATCTCTCTTCTCCTTCCGAAACCTAGAGAGTTCGGGGTAACAAAAAAGGCCAGGCGCGGGGCCTGACCTTCACGGGGATCATGCTTTCGACAGTGCCAGTACATCCGTGGTCAAAGGAAAGCGAATTCCGGATTTGTTAGGCGGCCTGCAGGTTGCAAGCAGACATCTTGCCCGACTTGTTGTCGCGCTCCATGTCGTAGGCGATCTTCTGGCCTTCGACAATTTCGCGCATTCCGGCGCGTTCGACAGCCGAGATGTGGACGAATGCGTCCGGGCCGCCGTTGTCAGGCTGAATGAAGCCGAAGCCCTTCGTGGAATTGAACCATTTTACTGTGCCAGTGGTCATGATGAACCCTTTCATAGCGCATAGAGTTGCCGTCAGCGCGGATGCGCTGCCGAAGTGATAACGATTTTTGAAAGGAAGGTTCGCTCAAAGCGCCGAAGCGCGGTAACCAAAGCTAGGCAGACAAATATCGACAAACACAATATGGGTGTTGCCCGTCCCAAAGTCAACCGAAAGTCTTGGTTAGAAAAATTCTCTCGTACCTGCCGTTGTTTTCATACGGAAAAACATGAAATTCCGGCGAATTATTTAGCTCCAGTTTCGAGAAATATTTTCGAAACGCCGTAAAAATCTTTAGAAGTATATGAAGCTACGCCGTAGTTTTTCCAGAAAACGCATACGTTTGGTGTCATCCGCACGGTCCATGTCATGCAGAGCGAACATGCGGAAATCGAGCCTTTTCGCGCAGAAGGCGGCAACGCCGCGCTTCAGGATGCGGCGGACCGGATCGCCCATGTAGAACCGAACGACCCACCAGGGCGAACCGGTGCTGGTGACGACCGCGAAGCTGCGGATATTGGTCATCAGCGGAACGATGCGACCACCCGCCTTGTCGTGATCGAAGGCGACGCCCGGCACGAAGACGCGATCGATGAAGCCCTTCATGATGGCCGGCAGGTTGAACCACCATTGCGGAAAGACGAGGACGAGCGCGTCGGCCGCCTTCAGTCGCGCGACCAGCGGCGCCACTTCCGAGGCGTCATAGTCGGGCGTCATGTAAGCGGCCCGCTCGGCAGCCGTCAGGCGCGGGTCGAAATCTTCGGCGTAGAGGTCGAGAAAATCGACAATGTGCCCGGCGGTTTCAAGCGCCTCTCGGACGGTCATTGCAGCGGAAGCGGCGAAACTGTCGGGCAGCGGGTGGGCGAGTACGACGAGGACACGCCTCTGGGCCATCAGAACAGGCTCCCCTGCCCGGCCGGGGGGTCGGGTTTGCGGACGGGCTTTGCCGTCGCAGCCGACTTCGCGGTGGTGGTAGGCCGGAGCGCTGGCGGCTCCTGTCCCTCGCCCGCGACGGCGGCGATGCGGCCATCGGCGAACTCGATCGCGAGCGCCTGACCCGTCGACAGAGCGGCGGCGCGCGAAACGGGCCGGTCATTTTCGTCGCGGATCACCGCGTAGCCGCGGGCAAGCACGTTCTTGTAGGAGAGCGACTGCAGAACCCGGTCCTGCGCAACAAGTGCCTGTCGGGCGCGGCGCAGATCGTTGACCACGGCGCTGTCGGCACGACGTCCCAGGCTTTCCAGTCGATCCCTGGAGCGCTCCGTCATCGCCTTCAGCCGTGCCGGTACGGCCGTCAGCGTCGCATCGAACCGGCCGAGCCGTGCCTTGTTGCGCTCGATCAACCGCTCGATGATCCGTTCAGCCAGCGATGCCCGGTCGTTGACCCGCTGTCGGCGCTCCATCAGCCGGCGCGCCAGCGTCTCCGGCGACAGGCGGGAGGCGGCCCGCTCGAAGCTTCGGCGCTTGTTCATGGTGTTGAGTTCGAGGCTCCTGCCGAGCCCGGCGGCGGCCTCGTCGAACCGTCGCCTCGGCAGCGCGAGCAACTGGTCGAGCGACGGCAGGGCGCGCACCAGGGCGCGGAGGTTCTGGCGGCGGAAATCCATCTGGCGGCTCATGGCGCCGGACAGGCGCGCACCGTAGCTTGCCACCTGCGCTTCCAGTTCGGCGCGGACCGGCACGGCCATTTCAGCCGCACCCGTCGGCGTCGGCGCCCGCACATCGGCTGCATAATCGATCAGCGTCCAGTCGGTCTCGTGGCCTACCGCCGAGATCAGCGGGATTTCGCTTGCCGCTGCGGCCCGCACGACCACCTCGTCGTTGAATCCCCAGAGGTCTTCGAGACTGCCGCCGCCGCGCGCGACGATCAGAACGTCGGGGCGGGGGATCGCCGCACCCGGCTGCATGGCATTGAAGCCGGCGATGGCGTTGGCAACCTCCTCGCCGCATCCCTCTCCCTGCACCTTGACCGGCCAGACGAGCACGTGGACCGGAAACCGGTCGGAGATGCGGTGCAGAATATCACGGATGACGGCGCCCGTCGGCGAGGTAACGACCCCGATTACCTTCGGCATGAAGGGCAGCAATTGCTTGCGGGCGGGATCGAACAGTCCCTCGGCGCCCAGACGGCGCTTCCGTTCCTCGATCAGCGCCATCAGCGCGCCGGCGCCTGCCGGCTCCATCTGCTCGATGACGATCTGGTACTTGGACGAACCGGGGAAGGTGGTGATGCGCCCGGTGGCGATCACCTCCATGCCTTCTTCCGGCCGGTACTTCAGCTTCGAGAAGGACCCCTTCCAGATGACGGCGTCGATGCGCGCCTTGTCATCCTTCAGCGAGAAATAAGCGTGACCGGAGGAATGCGGTCCGCGATAGCCGGATATCTCGCCGCGCACGCGCACGTGATCGAAGGCGGTCTCGATCGTCCGCTTGATCGAGCCGGAGAGTTCCGAAACGGAGAACTCGGTGAGATTGGTGGGCGAATCATCGCCGAACATGCTGGCCATGGTTTTTCCTAGCGCAAATCGGGCGGAAGATCAGCCGCGGACCGCGGGCGGAGTCTCCGAAATCACAGGCCTGCGATTTTTTTTCACGCAGCCCGCGTCCCCCCTTTCCCCGGCGGTGGGATCATCGACGCCTCACGGCCAGCAAAAAGGAGATGCCGCCATGACAGACCGCTTCGCAACCACCTCACCGTCGCTCTCGGGCCCCGCCTTCTCGGGCTTTCCCGTCGTACCCAGCGATACGGTGCCGCTGCCTGAAACCACCCGCGCGCTCTATGTGGGAACGGGAGGGGACGTATCGGTCCTGTTCGCCTCCGGCGCATCCGTCACACTGAAGGCGATCCCCGGCGGAACGGTGCTGCCGATACGCGCCAGCCGCGTCGCCGCCACGGGTACGACGGCGGCCGATATCGTCGGACTCGTCTAACGATAAGTTTACCTTTCGGCGCAACCGAACCTTAGGAGGATCACGCTATACCCTTTCCCATTGTAGTGCGTTTTGGGAGCAGGAAAGTGATCCTCCTTACGGCCATGGGTATCGGAATAGCGGCGGGGCTGATGCGGTCAGTCACCGTGATCGCGCTCGTCGCCGTGTTGATCTGCGTCGCCTTCGCGGTCGCCATGCTGACATCACCCGCCGCACCGCCGATGATGTCGCTGCTCTGGGCCATCGCCGGCTACAATCTCGGTCTGATCGACCTCGTGATCGGTCTGTTCGTCGTCGAACGTCTCCGCACAGCCTGACCTATTCCTGTCGGTCGGAAATCGCCGTCATTCGTCGGCCAGGTGGACCTCGTAGATCGTGAAGCCAGACGCATCTGCCGCCGGCAGCGGCTTCAGGTATGGCGGGACGTCACCTCGCCCGAGTGCCGCATAAAGCCCGTCGGGCTTCGTCTCCATCAGCAGTGTCGTCTGCGGATCGGACGGGCAGAAGGCGATTATCGTCGTCCGTGATCCGCGCAGAAAGGCCGGGGCCTCGTCGGGCTGGGAGAGACCGATATGCAGCTCGGTCAGCATGCCGCCCTCGTTGCGGTGGTAGGGTGCGGCCAGAACGCGGTGGTGGGTGAAGCGCAGGATCGAGGCACCGCTTTCGCTCGGCGCTGCCACCGTCGCTTCCGGTAGGGTCGCCAGTTGCCGCAGGGCCCGGGCTGACGTGCAATCCGTCGACGGGCCGGCCACCTGCGGCACGACGTTCCGCAGGCGGTTAATGAGACCGGCGGTGCCTTCCGTCGACATCACGCCGAAGAAGGCCCAGACATTGGGGACCGACAGCAGCACGGTGATCACGAAGGCGAAGCTCAGGCCGAGATTTTCAGGGTCGCGATTGGTCGCTCGGCGCAACTGCCCGATCAGCAGCGCCAGTGGCAGCACGGCCAGCAGATTGGCGAAGACGGCGCCACGCACCTGCACCAGCGCCACGGTCCAGGCGACCGCGATCAATGGCAGCAACACAGCATGCAGCCGCACGCGATCGCGCTCCACGATGCGGAAGACGCAGACGGCCATGGCGAAGACGCCGACGGCGTAGAATGCACCGAACAGACCTGGCTCCTGGCGCAGTTGATCCGCCGCCGATTGCGCCTCGACGACGCGTTCCAGCCAGAGGCGTTTCAGCATCGGATCGAGGTCCGCCAGCGGACTGCGGAGGCATTCGGGTGCGAGGACAAGCGCGGCCAGCAAGATAACGACGCCGGCGGCGGCAAGCAGGCCGAACCGACCCCTGATACCAAGCCGGGAGCCGAACATCACAGAGGCCAGAAGCAAGATGCCACCGATGGAGGCCAGTCCGTAATAGGCAATGGACAGGCTGTCGCAGGCGACGACCGCGTAGAGGTGCGGCGGCGTGGTGGCGAAAAAAAGCGCCGTTATTGAAAGAATAAGCGATATCGCAAACGCCTTGGCAGCGGCGGCGTAGACCTTGCCGAGCACGGCCCAGGAAACCGCGACGATCAAGCAGGCGGTCACGAGGATCGGGGTCGTTTCCGCGCCTACGGCAATGGCTGTCGCGGTCAGCACACCGGCAAGGATCATGCTCGAGGGGCGGTGATGCTCGTCGACAAGCATTGCGGCGAGCGCTGCGACCAGCACGAGCTGGACATTGTGGTGATCGATCGCGCCGGGCAGGAAGCGGTTGCCGGTCGCGACCAGCAGCGCCGTCAGGCCCATGGCGACATGCATCACCTGCGGGCCACCCATGCGCCTGCCGGCAAGCCCCATCGCCGCCATCAGTGGCACGACGAGAAAGAGCGGCCAGACGGTAAGTGCCAGCATCTCGGCCCGCGGCTGATCAAAGAACAGCCCGAAGAGCAGGATCAACGCTGCGATCGGGAGGTCGACGAGACGCGACCAGTGCATCAGCGTGCCGCCTTCGAGGCCGAGCCGGTATTGCATCAGGTCGAACCAGCGCTGTCCGTCGAGAAAATCACGGACCTGGACGAGCCGCATGACGTCGTCGTTGTCGGGACCGACATAATCGTGGTCTATAGGGATGTTGAGGAGCGCCATCGCGGCGATCAGGCCACCCGAATAGAGCGCCACGGAAAGGCCGTAACGCTGCCACCACACCGGACCGGAACGTGCGGTTTCAGCGGCTTGTCCCATGCCTCGGCCCCATATCGTCTAACGCGCTCGACGCGGGCGGAGCGACCGCCAGCGTCTTCGGCCGGAAACCTAGCCTTAACCTTATCAAGAAATAGTAAAACGGTATCGCCGACTGCGCGTGCTACCGCGGTGCAGGCGAACAAACGGGTCCGGGACGGGAACATCCATGGCGAAATTGCTGCGCTTCGGTATCGTCGGTTCCGTCGGCTTCCTCGTCGACGCCGGCATCCTCGCGCTTTTGCTGGGCTTCACGCCGCTCGGACCGTTCGTCTCCCGCGCCATTGCCATCGCCGTGGCGATGATGGCGACCTGGTATCTCAACCGTCGTTTCACGTTCGGCGCCTCGCGGCATTCCATCGTGCGGGAAGGTTTCCGATACGGCTCGGTGGGCTTGACGTCGGCGCTGGTCAACTACCTGGTCTATTCGGCGCTGCTCATCTCGTTTCCGACGCTTCAGCCGCTGGCGGCGCTGGTCGTCTCCTCCATCGCCGCCATGGCGTTCAGCTTCTTCGGCTATTCGCGCTTCGTCTTCCGTCGCTGACGCTCAGACGATTTCCCAGCCGTCCTTTTCGCTCGCCCGGTAGATCGCGTCGATGAAACGCTGGTTGGCAAGCGAATTTTCCAGCGTCACCACCTCCGCCTTCTCGCCTGCGGCGGCGCGCGCGAAGGCTTCCGCCTCGCGACGATACTGGCGGCTGTCCTGGAAGCGGAATATCTGGGAATGGCCATGCGAGCGGTTGGAGAGCTCGATTTCCTCCGCGCCCCAGCGGTCGGCGTTGAACGGCGACTTCACCTCGATATAGCCCTCGGTACCGTGGAACACCATGGACTGGCGATTGGCCATCTGGGTGGAGATGTAGAAGCTCAGCTCGAAGTCGCCGAAATCGGCTTTCACGCTCGAATAGATGTCGGTGCCGAACTCCGGATCGCGTTCGGTGACGGCCTGGACGCGGACCGGTTCGCGTCCCGTGGAAAAACGAGTCGTCATGGTCGGGTAGACACCGATGTCAGGCAGACCGCCGCCGCCCAGCGCCGGGATGTTGCGCATATTGCCGGGATCGCGGTTGAAATAGGTGAAGACGCCCTGGACATGGCGCAACTGCCCGATCGCGCCTTCCGCCAGCAGTTCGCGCACCTTCATCCAGACCGGCGTGTAGGTCACCATATAGGCTTCCGACACCAGAACCTTGTTGCGGTCCCGTGCCTCGATGACCGCCGGGATCTGATCGGCCTTCAGCGCAATCGGCTTTTCGCAGAGAACATGCTTGCCGGCGTCGGCGGCCTTGATCGTCCATTCGACGTGCTGGGAGGTTGGCAGCGGGATATAGACGGCGTCGATCAGGTCGGAGGCCAGCATCTCCTCGTAGGAGCCGAAGGCGTGCGGGACGGAAAAACGGTCGGCCATCTCGCGCGCCCTCTTCGCATCGCGGCTCGCCACCGCGGTCACGACGCAGTTCTCGGCGTCCTGGATCGCCGGCACCACCAATTCGCGGCCGATCTTCGCCGTCGACAGAATTCCGAAACGCAGCATGGTCCTCTCCCTTAAATCGATTCAAAGGCCGCAATCTAGCCAGCCTGCATGACAGGAGCAATGGCGGGACAGGATAAGCATCGGGTCTCGCGCAAGTGATGTCCGAAAATGTCCGCCACTTGTCCGGAAGTGGCATTTTTCCATTTCAGAACGGCGATATTCTGGTGCAGACTTTGGAAATGAGGAGAAAAGAAATGTCCGCCATCAAGACCACGCTTATCGTCGTCGATGCTCAGGAATCGTTTCGCCATGCTCCCTACTGGGACGCCAACGAACTGCCGGACTACTTCCGGCATCAGCAGGCCCTGATCGACGGCGCGAAGGCCGCCGGCATCCCTGTGGTGCAGATCTTCCACACCGACAGTGACGAGGAGTTCCGGGTGGAGAGCGGATTGGTCCGCACGCTCAACGAACTGAAGATCGAGCCCGACGTCACGTTCCTGAAAACGCGTCACTCGGCCTTCGTCGGTACGCCGCTGCACATCTGGCTGACAGAACACGGCATCAACCGCCTGATCGTCTCCGGCATCCGCACCGAACAATGCTGCGAAACCACGGCACGGCATGCCGCCGACAGCGGCTACGCGGTCGATTTCGTCACGGACGCGACGCTGACCTTTCCGATGACGCACGCGTCCGGCGAAGTGTTCTCGGCAAAGGACATCAAGACGCGCACAGAACTGGTGCTTGCTGACCGTTTTGCCCGCATAGCAACCGTCAACGAAGCTCTTGCAGCCGCGATCGAGGCTGCATGACGGAGCTTCGACCCCGGTCTCGCATCGTTCCGACCTACGTCGTCCTGCCGCCGCACACGCTGCTGCTCGACGTCGCCGGGCCGATCGAGGTACTGGCCGACGCCAATACCGAACAGGACGATGTCGTGTTCGACTGCCACTTTGTGTCATCAGCGGATATGCAGCCCACATCGATCGGCCTATCCGTCGCGCGCCTGGAGCCGCTACCACAATCACTGCCGGACGACGCTTATGTGATCGTTTCCGGCAGCCTGATCGGGAAAAGCGACGAGCCTGATGTCAAGCGACAGCGGGCGGAAATCTCGACCTGGCTTGAAAGGGTCGTGACGCCGGAGGTGACGCTCGTGACAATATGCTCGGGCGCCCTGCTCGCCGGCGCCGCCGGACTGCTCGACGGGCGCGAGTGCACGACCCATGCGGATTGTCTCGACGCTCTCAAAGCGGTCGCGCCGCTCGCCCGCGTCGTCGAGAATCGTCTTTATGTCGAGGATGGCAAGCGCCTGTCGAGCGCGGGCGTGTCGACCGGCATCGATCTGGCGCTGCATCTCGTCTCAAGGCTTACCTCTCCCGCCGTGGCGATCCGGGTGGCACGCAACATGGTGCTCTACATGCGGCGTAGCGGCGGCGATCCGCAGCTCTCCCCCTGGCTTGCCGGACGCAACCATATCCATCCGGCCATTCACCGGGTGCAGGACGCGATCATGGCCGATCCGGCCTCGGACTGGGACCTGTCCCGCCTCGCCGCACTCGCCTGCGTCAGCGAACGTCATCTGTCGCGTCTTTTCCGCGAGCACGCCCGGATGTCGGTCGTCGACTACGTCAACCTGATGCGTGTGACGCTCGCCCGCGACCTGATCAGCCAATCGCGGCTCGATATGGAAAGCGTGGCCCAGCGCGCCGGCTTTGCTTCCACCCGGCACCTTCGCCGCGTCTGGCGGCTGCACAACGCTCTGCCGCCCAGCCGCTACAGAATTGCCGGCGAATGAGCCTGCCCCAGCCGCGAAGCGATCAAACAAATTGAATGGTGGATCATTCCCCCCGTTGTTAGGTTCTCCCGACACCACCCGAACGAAGAAGACGGAGACTTCCCATGAAGATGCGCCCCCTTGGCCGGACCGGCCTTACAATCGCTCCCGTCGTGTTCGGCGGCAACGTGTTCGGCTGGACCGCGGACGAGAAGACCTCCTTCGATCTGCTCGATGCCTTCTTCGACGCCGGCTACAACACAATCGACACAGCGGACGTTTATTCCGCCTGGGTCGACGGCCATGAGGGCGGCGAAAGCGAGACAATCATCGGCAAGTGGCTGAAGCGCGGGCATGTGGCGCGCGACAAGGTCGTCATCGTCACCAAGGTCGGCTTCGACAACCGCGAGCGGAAGACCGGGCTCAGCGCCAAGTGGATCGCGGAAGCCGCCGAGGCCTCGCTGAAGCGCCTTGGCACCGATTACATCGACCTCTACCTCGCCCACAAGCCGGACCCCGACGTCGCGATCGAGGAAACGCTTGAGGCATTCGACAGGCTGAAGACCCAGGGCAAGGTGCGGTCGATCGGCTGTTCCAACTATGACGCCGGAGAGCTGCAGGCCGCACTCGACGCCGCGAAGGCGAAGGGCCTGCCGCGTTTCGATGTGCTGCAGCCGGAATACAATCTCTATACCCGCGACCGCTTCGAAGGTCCGATCGCCGATCTCTGCATCCGTGAGGAGATCGGCGTGATCAGCTACTACGCGCTTGCCGCCGGCTTCCTGACGGGGAAATACCGCAAGGCGGAGGATACAGAAGGGGTGGCCCGAAGCTACCGCGTCGGCGACTATCTCGACGAAAAAGGCCACCGTATTCTTGGCGCCCTTGATCAGGTCGCAGCCGAGACCGGCGCGAGCCTCGCCACCGTCGCGATCGCCTGGGTCGCCGCCCGGCCCGGCATCACCGCCCCCATCGCCTCGGCGACCAGCCTTCGGCAGCTCGAAAGCCTGATCGCCGCCGGCAGGCTTGAGCTCAGCGAGGCGCAGATGCGACGGCTGAACGAAGCCGGAGCCTGACGATGGCGCTGACGATCCGGGATGCAACGCCCACCGACGAGCAGGCATGGCGACGGCTCTGGAACGACTATCTGGCCTTCTACAAGGTCGATCTCCCCGACGACGTGACCGACCACACCTGGGCGCGGATACTCGATCCGACATCCCGCGTCGCCATGCGGGTCGCGGAGGTCAACGGGGAACTCGCCGGCTTCGCGATCCATCATTTCCACGACTCGACCTGGGTGAAGACGCCGGACTGTTACCTGGAGGACCTCTACCTCGACGAACGCTTTCGCGGCCAAGGCATCGGGCGCTCCCTGATCGACGATCTTATCCTCTTGGCGAAGGCGAAAGGCTGGTCGCGGCTCTATTGGCACACGAACCGCGATAACGAGACGGCACGGAAACTCTACGACACCTACGCACAGGAAGACGGGCACATCCGCTACCGGATCAGGCTGACGTGATCACGCGCTTCCCGAGCGGAAGAAATCGATGAAGGCGCGCAGTGCCGGACGCATCTGCCGGCGCGAGGCGTAGTAGATGTAGAAACCGTCGAAGGGCTGGCACCAGTCCGACAACACCTCGACGAGTCGGCCGGCCTTCAGGTCCTCCTCAACCTTCCTCTCGAAGATGAAAGCAAGGCCGGCGCCTTCCAAAGCGGCGGCGCGGATGAGGCTCTGGTCCGAGAGGATCAGTGGACCCGATACGTCGATGGCGATCTCCTTGCCGTCCTTCTCCAGTTCCCATCGGTAGATACGCCCGCTGGAAAACCGCCTGCGGATGCAGCGATGATGCATGAGATCATTGGGATGACGCGGAACCGGATGTTTCTCGAAGTAACCGGGCGAGCCGACGATGACGCCGCGCCAAGGGCCGCTGGCGCGTACGGCGATCATGTCGGCATGGAGGTTTTCGCCGAGCCTCAGACCCGCGTCGAAACCCTGCTCGACGATGTCCTCGAACCGATCGACCAGGACAAGCTCCAGCTCGATATCCGGATAGGCTTCCAGAAAGGCGCCGACTCGCGGGACGATCAGATCCTCCGCGGCAAGCCTCGGCATGGTGATGCGCAGCGGACCCGCCGGACGGCCGCCACGTTCGGCGATCGCCGAGAGACCCGCCTCGATCTCCGCCAGCGCTGGCGACAGCCGTTCGAGCAGGCGTTCCCCCTCTTCCGTCGGCCTCACGCTCCTTGTGTTTCGCGCCAGCAGCCGGACGCCGAGATGCTCCTCCAGGGCCGCCACGGCATGGCTTGCCGCGGAAGGTGCAACACCCAGCTCTTCCGCCGCGCGCCGGAAATTGCGGTGGCGTGCGACGACGGCGAGAACGGCAAGTTGGGCGAGTTGGGTTCGGTTCATTGTTCCAAATGATAGATCAACCTGTTCCTTCTTGCAGCAATTTTCAGAAGAGTGGAGCTGGCCTATCTTGCGCATCGAACAGTGTCTCACCGCTGCCGCACGACGCGGCCCTCAACTCCAGCGCAAGGAGCAACCCCGATGAAAACCCGCACACTCGGCTCCCTCTCCGTCTCCTCTCTCGGCCTCGGTTGCATGGGCATGAGCCACGGCTACAGCCCGACCGGAGACGACGTGTCCTCCACCGCGACGCTGCACCGGGCCGTTGAGCTCGGCGTCACGCTGTTCGACACGGCAGAGGTCTATGGCCCTTACACGAACGAGATTCTCGTCGGTAAGGCGCTGAAACCCTTCCGCGACCAAGTACAGATCGCCACAAAGTTCGGCTTCCGTATCGATCCCACGAAGCCCGCGGCGGGCATGATGGTCGGCACGGACAGCCGGCCGGAAAACGTCCGCGCCGTCGCCGAGGCTTCCCTGAAGCGGCTCGATACCGAGGTGATCGACCTCTATTACCAGCACCGCGTCGATCCGGCCGTGCCGATCGAGGAGACGGTAGGCGCGATGGCCGAGCTCGTCAGCCAGGGCAAGGTCAAGGCGTTGGGCCTCTCCGAAGCGAGCGCGGAGACCATTCGTCGTGCCCACTCGGTCCACCCGATCTCCGCCGTTCAGAGCGAGTACTCACTTTGGACGCGTGATCCGGAGGAGAATGGCGTGCTGGAAACCTGCCGGGAGCTCGGCATCGGCTTCGTGCCGTTCAGCCCGCTCGGTCGTGGCGTGCTGACGGGCGGACTCAAAAAGCTCGAAACCCTCGCCGCCGACGATTTCCGTCGGAGCCTGCCGCGGTTCCAGGCGGACAATTTCGACGCCAATCTGGCGCTGATCACGCTGCTGGAAGAGATGGCGGCCAAGAAGGGCGTGACGCCGGGGCAGCTGGCGCTGGCCTGGGTTCTGGCGCAGGGCGATTTCATCGTGCCGATCCCCGGGACGACGAAGATCGCCAACCTCCAAAGCAATGTCGCGGCCGCCGACATCGTGCTGACACCGGATGAGATCAGTCAACTCGGCGACCTGCTGTCGCCGTCGAAGGTGGCCGGTGGGCGCTATCCCGAAGCGATGGCCAAGATGGCAGGAAGATAAGCCCTTCCTTCACCCCAAAAGCGACGTGGGACGCAATTGCGTCCCGCGCTCCAAGTTTTTAATTGCATATGCAATTATATCTGCTAGGGTTGAGCCATGTTCGATCATTGCCTCTACTTCAACACCGTTTCCCTTGCCCGCCAGCTGGAGCGCGCCTGGACGGAGGCGTTCAAGCCTTTCGACCTGACGCCATCCCAGGCGTTCACGCTCCGCGCCGTGCTGCGCAAGCCGGGAATGCTACTGAGCGAGCTGGCCGAGACAATGAAGATCGCCCGGGCCACAGCGACGCGGGCGGTGGACGGTCTTGAGGCGCGCGGCCTGCTGCAGCGGAGACCTAGCGATCGCGACAGGCGTGAAAGCGAGGTCCACCCGACGGGGGCGGCGCTCGACCTGCGCGATGATCTGGAAGCCGCAAGCGCGGCCATGACCACAAGGTTCAAGGGCGAACTCGGCGCCGAACGGTTCAGGACGTTCGTCGACGAGCTCAAGTCCATCGGGACCAGCTTGCCCTGATGTCGATCCAAATAGTTGCATAGCTAACCACGGAGAGTGCCATGCCCATCCTCAACGTCAAGATCAGCGGCGTCCGTTCCGACGCCGTCACGGCATCCGTCTCCCGGATGCTACAGGACCACACCCAACGGATCCTGCACAAGGACCCGGCGCTGACAGCGATTGCCATCGACTACATCGATCCGCGCGACTGGTTCGTCGGCGGCAAGAGCCTTGCCGAACAGAAGCAATCCAGCGTCTATCTGAACATCAAGATTACCGACGAGACGAACACCAAGGACGAGAAAGCGGCCTATATCCGCGCCGTGTTCGACGGATTTTCAGCGCTCCTCGGAACGCTGCACGAGGAGAGCTACATCCACGTCGAGGATGTCCGCGCCGCAGCTTATGGCTACGGCGGGAAAACCCAGGAGCGGCGGTATCACGAGGGACGTTAGGCGCGCAGCACGCCGCCGGTCGTCTTCTCGACATTGCCGACGATCTTCTTCGTCAGCGCATCGAAATCCTCGTCGGTCAGCGTCTTGTCGACCGGCTGGATCAGCACCTCGATCGCCACCGACTTGCGGCCCTCGCCGACGGAAGCGCCTTCGAAGATGTCGAAGACGTTGACGCCCGATATCAGCTTGCGGTCGGCACCGCTCGCAGCCCTGACGATCGCGCCCGCCTCGACGGCCTTGTCGACGACGAAGGCGAAGTCGCGGCGGACCAGCTGGAACGGCGAAAGTTCGAGCGCCGGCTTGGTGCGGGTCGCCTTCCTCTTCGGCTCAGGCATGGCGTCGATGAAGACCTCGAAGCCGCAGAGCGCGCCGGATACGTCGAGCGCGCCCAGCGTCTTCGGATGGAATTCGCCGAAATAGCCGAGAATCACCTTGGGGCCGGCCTTGATGGTGCCGGAGCGGCCCGGATGATACCAGGCCGGGGCGCCCGCCTCGATCTGGACATTGCTCATCGGCAGGCCGCAGGCTTCCAGCACCGCCAGCGCATCCGCCTTGGCGTCGTAAACGTCGACCGGCTTGCCGCCACCCTTGGCGGCATTCAACCAGAGCCGGCCGCTGCCGGCCAGCGAGGCCGTGCCGCGCCTGACACCACCGGCAACACGGCGCTGGCCTTCCGGCGTGTCGCTCTCGTAGGTTCCGGACACCTCGAAGATTGCCACGTCGCCGAAGCCGCGGTCGGCGTTGCGCTGGGCCGCCGTCAGCAGGCCCGGCAGCAGCGACGGCCGCATGTCGGACATGTCGGCCGCAATCGGATTGGCGAGCTTCAGCGCGTGGCTGCCGCCGCCGAAGAGCTTGGCATGGTCTTCCGAGATGAACGACCAGGTGACGGCCTCCAGCATGCCGCGGGCCGCAAGCGCCCGCTTGGCCGCCCGGCTGCGGATCTGCAGCGTGGTCAGAATCTTGCCGTTAACCGAACCTGTCGGCGCAAGCGGCTCCGGCTTGATTTGGTCGACGCCATGGATGCGCATGACTTCCTCGACGAGATCAGCCTTTCCGTCCACGTCCGGACGCCAGGAGGGAACGGCGACCTTCACCGTCTCGCCCGAGCCCGAAACCTCGAAGCCGAGACCGGTCAGAATCTGCTTCGCGTCTTCGTTCGACACCGTGAGACCCGTGAGCCGCTTCACTTCCGAATAGGGGAAGTCGACCACCTTCTTCGTGTGCCCCTTGTAGCCGGTGACCTTTTTCTCCGCCGCCGTGCCGCCGCACATTTCGAGCACCAGCTCGGTCGTGCGTTCCAGACCCGGAACCATGTATTCCGGATCGACGCCGCGTTCGAAGCGATAGCGTGCGTCGGTGATGATGCCGTGGGCGCGGCCGGTCTTGGCGATATTGATCGGGTCCCAGAGGGCCGATTCGATCAGCACATTGACCGTGTTCTCGTCGCAGCCGGAATGCTCGCCGCCCATGATGCCGCCGATCGATTCCACACCGTTGTCGTCGGCGATGACGACATTGGCGGGGTTCAGCTTGTAGGTACGGGTATCGAGTGCCAGGACTTCCTCGCCTTCCTGGGCGCGACGCACGACCAGCGTGCCCTTGACCTTGTCGGCGTCGAAGACGTGCATCGGCCGGCCCTGGTCGAAGGTCATGTAGTTGGTGACGTCGACCAGTGCCGAGATCGGGCGCAGGCCGATCGCCAGCAGGCGCTGCTGCATCCATTTCGGGCTCGGCCCGTTCTTGACGCCGCGCACAAGACGGTAAGCGAAGCCAGGGCAGAGGCGCTCGTCGTCGAGCACGATCTTGACGTCGTAGGGCGTCTCGCCCTCGACCTTGAATGAGGGTGCCTTCGGTGTTTTCAGCTTGCCGAGACCGGACGCTGCCAGATCGCGGGCGATGCCGTAGATCGACGTGCAGTCCGGACGGTTCGGCGTCAGGTTGATCTCAATGACAGGGTCGTCGAGGCCGGCATAAGACGCGAAGGACGTGCCGACCGGCGCATCCTCGGGCAGGTCGATGATGCCGTCGTGATTGTCGGAAATGTTGAGCTCCTTTTCGGAGCACATCATGCCGTGGCTTTCGACGCCGCGGATCTTGCCGACGGAGAGCGTCACATCGATACCGGGAACATAGACGCCCGGCCGGGCGAGCGCGCCGACGAGCCCCGCCCGCGCATTCGGCGCGCCGCAGACGATCTGCACCGGCTTGCCGTCACCGGCATCGACCATCAGCACCTTCAGCCGGTCGGCTTCCGGATGCTTCTCGGCGGAGAGAACCTTGGCGATGACGAAGGGCTTGTAAGCCGCCTTGTCATCGACATCCTCGACTTCGAGGCCAATCGCCGTCAGCCGCTCGCAGATCTGTTCAAGCGTGGCGTCGGTATCGAGGTGATCCTTCAGCCAGGAGAGTGTGAATTTCATTGTCTCGTTCCCATCTGCATATTGCCCGAGGCGTCCGACGCCTGCCTACCGAGGAGCATGCTGACCACCGTCACATCGAGATCGATATCGGGCCAGTGAATGCTGTCAGGCATGAATTCCACATTGTTCCGCTCCGCCGGCAGCGCCTCCTTGAGGGGCGGGTACCACCAGACCGGAACGCTCACGATCCGACCGTCCGTCAATTCCACATGCAGCAGGTCGTCGTCGCAGAGAAGGTCGACCGGTCGCATAGTGTCGAGATGTTCAATCACGTTGCATTGCCTTATTCACCCGGATAGGCGGGGCTATCCACCTTTCCGTTACTCCGCCCCGGATTGGCCGGCACGGTCACTATCCTTGGCGATCAGCCGCTCAAGCCACCAAAAAGGGTCGGCACGTCGAGCGGGCGAAAACCGTAGTGGCTCATCCAGCGCACATCGGCGTTGAAGAAGTCGCGCAGGTCCGGCATGCCGTATTTCAGCATGGCGATGCGGTCGAGGCCCATTCCCCAGGCAAAGCCCTGGTACTCGTCCGGATCGAGACCGCCGGAGCGCAGCACATTCGGGTGGACCATGCCGCAGCCCAAAATTTCCATCCAGTCGGTGCCTTCGCCGAACTTGACGATCGGGCCGGACGAGCGGTCGCACTGGATGTCGACCTCGAAGCTCGGCTCCGTGAACGGGAAGAAGGACGGGCGGAAGCGCATAGTGACGCTGTCGACCTCGAAGAAGGACTTGCAGAACTCTTCCAGCACCCAGCGCATATGGCCGACATTGGCGGTCTTGTCGACGACGAGGCCCTCGACCTGGTGGAACATCGGAGAATGCGTGGCGTCGCTGTCCTGGCGATAGGTCTTGCCGGGAATGACGATGCGGATCGGCGGCTTCTGCAATTCCATCGTGCGGACCTGGACCGGCGAGGTGTGCGTGCGCAGCACCTTGCGCTCGCCGTTTTCGTCCGGCTGGAGGAAGAAGGTGTCGTGCATCTCGCGGGCCGGATGACCCTCGGGGAAGTTCAAGGCCGTGAAGTTGTAATAGTCGGTCTCGATATCGGGACCTTCGGCGATCGAGAAGCCCATGTCGGCGAAGATCGCGGTGATCTCGTCGACGATCTGGCTGATCGGGTGGATGCGGCCGCGCTCGGCCGGCGATGACCGCACCGGCAGCGATACGTCGAGGGTCTCGGCCTTCAGGCGGGCATCGATCGCCGCATCGCGCAATTCCGTCTTGCGGGCGGCAAGCTGCTCCGTGACCTCGTTCCGCAGCGCGTTGATGGCGGCGCCGCGCGTCTGGCGCTCTTCGGGGCTCATCGTGCCGAGTGTCTTCAGGAGTTCGGACACCGAACCCTTCTTGCCCATGGCGGCCACACGCACCGCCTCAATCGCCGCCTCGTCGGCGGCGGCGGCGATCTGCGCCAGAAGCTCAGTCTTCAGAGTGTCGAGATCGGACATGTTTCCGTTTCCTGCCCCGTTGTCGCGCCACCCTTTCCACGGTGGCATGAAGATCACATGAAAAAACCCGCGCCAGCCCTGCCAGCGCGGGTTTCCCAATACTTGAATTCAGTCTGGGAAGCGCTGGTTACTTGACCGCGCTTTCAAACTCGTTGGCCGTGCCGGCATCCTTGAGGTACTCGAGCGCCTTCTTGGAGGCGTCGACCAGCGCCTTGAAGGCAGCCGGCTCGTGGATGGCCATGTCGGACAGAACCTTGCGGTCGACTTCGATACCAGCCTTGTTCAGGCCGTCGATGAAGCGGCCGTAGGTCAGGCCGAATTCGCGGACAGCCGCGTTGATACGCTGGATCCAGAGAGCGCGGAAGTTGCGCTTGTTAACCTTGCGGTCGCGGTAAGCGAACTGCTTCGAACGATCGACTGCAGCCTTTGCGGCGCGGATCGTGTTCTTGCGGCGGCCGTAGAAGCCCTTGGCCTGCTTCAGAACCTTCTTGTGCTTGGCGTGTGCGGTGACGCCACGTTTTACGCGTGCCATGTCATGATCTCCTTAAATGGTCCGTTCAGCGAAAGGGTCTTAGAGACCGTTCGGCAGGTAGTTCTTGATGACCTTCTTGCCGTCCGGTTCAGCCAGAACCATCGTGCCGCGGGCATCGCGAATGAACTTGTTGGACCGCTTGATCATGCCGTGGCGCTTGCCGGCGGCAGCAGCGACGACCTTGCCGGTCGCCGTGACCTTGAACCGCTTCTTGGCAGCGGACTTCGTCTTCATCTTGGGCATTTTGCTTACTCCATTGTTCTTTGTATAGAGCCGGCTGACGAGGCTGGCTCAAGCATAAGAACGGCCACGGCATGCCCTGCCGGACCGTTCGGACGGGCGCTTATAACCGCAAGGCGGCAAAAGCGCAACGGGTCTTGCCGCGGATTCGCATCAGGCTGTCCGCGAAAGACAAAACGCACCGGCCATCTGCCCGGTGCGTCCATCAGGTACAGCTTTCCGAAGAATTACCTCGGCGCCAGCACCATCATCATCTGGCGACCTTCAAGCTTCGGCTCGGCCTCGACCTTGGCGATCGTGGCGGTGTCTTCCTTGACCTGGAGCAGGAGCTTCATGCCGAGTTCCTGGTGGGCCATTTCGCGGCCGCGGAACTTCAGGGTCACCTTGACCTTGTCGCCTTCCTCGAAGAAACGGTTCATCGCCTTCATCTTCACCTCATAGTCATGGGTGTCGATGTTCGGGCGCATCTTGATTTCTTTGACTTCGACGATCTTCTGCTTCTTGCGCGCTTCGGCCGCCTTCTTCTGGTTGGCGTATTTCAGCTTGCCGAGATCGAGGATCTTACACACCGGCGGATCGTTGTTCGGCGAAATTTCCACCAGGTCGAGCCCGGCATCCTCAGCCATCTTCAGCGCCTCGTCGGTCGCGATGACGCCGAGGTTTTCACCTTCTTCATTGATGAGCTGTACGCGGGGAACTCGTATTTCTCGGTTGGAGCGCGGCCCATCCTTGACGGGGGCGTCGGCTTTGAACGGTCTGCGAATGGTCGTATTCTCCTAGACTATTTCCGTTTGCAGCGAGGTTTACGCGGCCGGGCTGCTTTTGTTCCGGAGATGCGCCTCGACCACGCCGGTGTCAATAGCACGTTCGTTGAGAAAAATCACCTCCTGTGCCGTTTAAGGCGAATCTGTTCTATAGACCCGCAAAACAACCGGGAATCCGCATCATGACCGACCAGACCGAAAACATCGCGACCATCCTGACCGTCGGCGATGGGCCGAACGCTCGCGAGATCGCAATGCTCGTCCGCGAGGCGGAACGCGAAGGACCGACCCTGGTCTGGCTCGGCGGCTATCGCTCCGACATGACCGGGACAAAGGCAATTGAAATGGATGCGCTTGCCGGTCGACTCGGACTCAAGTCCGTGCGCTTCGACTATTCCGGCCATGGCGCATCCGGCGGCGCGTTCCGCGATGGCACCATCTCCCGCTGGCTGGAGGAGGCGCTCGCCGTGATCGACCATGCTGGCGGCTCGGAGGTCGTCCTCGTCGGCTCGTCGATGGGCGGCTGGGTGGCACTCAGGCTGGTGCAGGAGATCGCCCGGAGGGGGCAAGGTCCGAAGATCGCCGGTATGGTCCTCATCGCTCCGGCACCGGATTTCACCGCCGAACTTATCGAACCCAATCTCAGCGAGACCGAGCGGCGCTCGCTGGAGGAACGGGGTTACTTCGAGGAACCCTCGGAATACAGCCCCGAGCCCAACATCTTCACCCGCGCCCTGATCGAGGACGGCCGCCGCAATCTCGTGCTGGCCGGCATCCTCCAGACGCGGTGCCCGGTTCATATCCTCCAGGGTATGAAGGATCCGGACGTTCCCTACAGCCACGCGCTGCGCCTGGTGGAGCATCTGCCCGCCGACGACGTTGTGCTGACACTGATCCGCGACGGAGACCACAGGCTGTCGCGACCGCAAGACATCGAGCGGATGGTCGCCGCCATCACGGCGGTCGCGAACCCGGCCTGATCCGTTGCATTTTAACCATAGTGGACGATAGGTTCTGACTCGCCATTCCTTGTAGATTGACGATGCGCCGCCCCTTTATTAACGTTTTGTTAAGAATATTGGGGACGGCCTATGAAGACTGGTTCGCGGGTGCTTGCCGCACTGTTGGTGAGCGTTGGCGTATGCGCGCCTATGAATGCGGCGTGGACCGCGCCGAAGACGCATTTGTCGATGGTCACCGGCAAGGTTACCTCGCAACCGATCGGACATTATGAGTTCTGTCGCGCCAATTGGTCGGAATGTTCGATCCGAACTCGCGCTACCGCTCCCCGACAGGTCACCGCCCATGGCTGGGAGATCGTCCGCAACGTCAACATCTCGGTAAATCATAGTATTAAGCCGTTCACGGACGCCGAAATCTATGGTCGCGAGGAACTCTGGACCTATCCTGTCGATGTCGGCGACTGCGAGGACTTTGTGCTTTTGAAGCGCAAGACACTGATCGAGGCCGGCTTTCCGGTCTCCGACCTGCTGATCACGGTCGTGCGCAAACCGGACGGCGAAGGCCACGCGGTCCTCACCCTTCGCACCGCGCAGGGCGATTATGTGCTCGACAACCTCTCCGATGAGGTCAAGTCGTGGCTCGACACGCCCTATACGTTCCTCAAGCGCCAGGCGAGCTTCGATACCGGCCGCTGGGTGACCATCGAGGACGGCCGCGACGTTCTCGTCGGCGCGACCCAGTAAAGTACGGCCTTCAGGGTTTTCCTTCACCAGCGCCGCTGCCGACCCGAAACGGCCGCGCGGTTCGCGTTTCGGCCTTCAACCCTGCCCGATAAGCACGCCGGCGGCGAGCACCAGCGAGCCGCCGAGCACCACTTGCATGGTTGCGCGCCAGAAGGGCGTCTCCATGTAGCGGTTCTGGATGAAGGCGATGGCCCAGAGTTCGACGAAGACGACGACGGCCGCCGTGATCGTCGCGGTCCAGAAATGCGGAATCAGGTACGGCAGCGCGTGACCTAGGCCGCCGATCGCCGTCATGATGCCAGATGCAAGACCACGCTTCACTGGCGAGCCGCGCCCCGACAGCTTGCCGTCGTCGTGCGCCGCTTCCGTGAACCCCATCGAGATTCCGGCGCCAACCGAGGCGGAGAGACCGACGAGAAAGGTCTGCCAGGTGTCACCGGTGGCGAAGGCCGCGGCAAAGATCGGCGCCAGAGTGGAGACCGAGCCGTCCATCAACCCGGCCAGACCCGGCTGCACATAGGTCAGGATGAACTGTCGCCGGGAGGTCTCGTCCTCTTCGGCCCGGACGTCCTCCGGCGCATGCCGTTCGCCCAGCATGCGTGCCGTCTCCTCATGCCCCTCCTCGGCCAGAGCCAAGTCTCCGAGCAGCTTTCGCGTCTCGGCATCGCTCGTGCGCTTGGCCGCTTCCCGATAGAAGCGGGCGGCGCCCTCCTCCATGAGTTCGGCCTCCGACCGGATCTGGTCCAGCGACTGGTTCCGCCGCAGCCAGTCCGGCTTGCGGTCGTAGAATCCCCGTACATGCTCCCGGCGGATCAGCGGAATACGATCGCCAAAGCGACGGCGGTGCATGTCGATCAGCATGTTGCGATGGGTGTGTTCGACCTCGGCCATATCCTCAAACACCTTGGCGGAACCGGGATAGGCGTCCCGCAACTGATCGGCATAGGCAAGATAAATGCGGGCATCGTCCTCCTCGGAGGAGATCGCCAGTCCAAGTATTTCCTGCTCGGACAGGCTGTCGAAGGGGCGCTTGGATCCGCTGAACAAACGACGCAGCATGAGAGAATTCCTTTTTAGAATAATTCTAAATCTATGCCGCAACGCTCCGTGAATCAAGGTGTCATTGTCAGGGCCGAGCGAAGAGTGCTGCGACGAAGGGCCTCGCTCTGAGAATTTGACGAACGGCAACGGAAGGCCGACATAGAGCCCAGGAATAGAGAGGATCACATGACGGACGAACTGGTTGGGCGTGCCGCGCATCGGGCGGAGATCACGGAACGAGCAGCGGCCGACATGGCGCGTCTCGGCGTCGATGCCGCCTTCATCGACCGTCTGGTGGAGACCTTCTATGGCCGCATCCGGGCACACGAAATGCTCGGCCCCGTCTTCGAGGCGAGGCTTTCCGGACGCTGGCCCGAACACATGACGAAGATGAAGGCCTTCTGGAGTTCTGTGGCCTTCAAGACCGGCGCCTATGGCGGCAAGCCGGTCCAGGCGCATCTGGGCGTCGAGGGCATGTATCCCGAGCTGTTCCAGCAATGGCTGGCGCTCTTCAGGCAGACGCTGGAGGACCTGACTGACAATCCGCAGGCGCATGCCTGGTTCATGGCGACGGCCGAGCGCATCGCCCGCAGCCTGGTGATGGCGCTGTTCTACAATCCGGCCCTCGACGATCCCGCACGTCACCCCAACTCCTGACGGTCCGACAGCATTTCTCACATCTGCCGCGCATCCGGCGCAATTTCAGACAACAAAAATGCGACGTTTACGACATTTCCTGACCGCGCGGGTTGAATCGCCCACGCAGCGAGGCTATGCCCCGCGCCGGGGGAGAAAACGATGAGACACAGCAAGGCAGACTAAGATGAAACGCCGTCAATTCTTCAAGCAGGCCGGCGTCGCCGGCATGGGCGCCGCGGCGCTCGCCGCCCCCGCCATCGCCCAGGAAAATCCCAAGATCACCTGGCGCCTCGCCTCCTCCTTCCCCAAGAGCCTCGACATCATCTTCGACGCCGCGACCGATATCGCCGAGAGCGTCTCGAAGGCGACCGACGGACAGTTCGAGATTCAGGTCTACGCCGCCGGCGAAATCGTCCCGCCGCTGCAGGTGGCCGACGCCGTTTCGGCCGACACGATCGAGATGGGCCACACCTGCTGCTACTATTATATCGGCAAGGATCAGGCCTTCGCGCTCGGCACCGCCATCCCCTTCGGCCTCAATGCCCGCATGACCAATTCCTGGCTCACGGCCGGCGGCGGCAACGAGATGATCAACGAGTTCCTCTCAAGCTATAAGCTCTACGCCCTGCCGGCCGGCAATACCGGTGCGCAGATGGGCGGCTGGTACCGCAAGGAAATCAAGACGATCGACGACCTGAAGGGTCTGAAGATGCGCATTGCCGGTCTTGCCGGCGAGATCATGGCCAAGGTCGGCGTCACGCCGCAGCAGATCGCCGGTTCGGACGTCTATCCGGCGCTCGAAAAGGGCACGATCGACGCCACCGAATTCGTCGGTCCCTATGACGACCTGAAGCTCGGCTTCTACAAGGTCGCGCCGTTCTACTACTACCCGGCCTGGTGGGAAGGTGGCCCGACCGTGCATGCCTTCTTCAACCTCGACAAGTTCAACGGCCTGCCGGACACCTACAAGCGCATCCTGACAGACGCGTGTGCTGCCGCAAACGCCCGCATGCTCGCCCGCTACGACGCCTCGAACGCTCAGGCGCTGCGCGAACTCGTCGCCGGCGGCGCACAGCTTCGCGCCTTCTCCTCCGACATCCTCGACACCTGCCACAAGGCCGCCAAGGAAACCTACGCGGAGATCTCGGCAAAGAACGAGTGGTTCAAGAAGCTCTACGACAGCCAGCAGGCCTTCAAGGAGAACGCCTATCTCTGGGCGCAGATCGCCGAATACAGCTTCGACACCTACCAGATGATCCAGCAGCGCCAGGGCACGCTCTGAGTTTCATTCGCTGGAAATCGAGGGAGGCCCGGGCATGACCCGGGCCTTCTGTCGTTAACGGTTAGCCTAACCACGGGCCTTCAGCCCTCAAGCCCCTTCAGCACGTTCGCGACGTTGAGCCCGATTTCCGGCACGCCGTAACCGCCTTCCATAACGGTCAGCACCGGCACGCCCGATTTTGCGACAATTTCGCCCATGCGGATATAGTCCGGGCTCTTCAGCTTGAAGAAGCTGATCGGGTCCTGCTCGAAGGTATCGACGCCGAGCGACAGCACGATCGCCTCGGCGCCGAAGGCCTTGATGCGGGCGAGCGAATCGTCGAGCGCCTTCGCCCAGGTTTCCCAAGGCGTGCCCGCCGGCATCGGGTAGTTGGCGTTCAGGCCCTCGCCCTCGCCTTCGCCGGTCTCGTCGGCATAGCCGAGGAAATAGGGGAAGGCATCGGCGGGGTCGCCATGCAGCGAGGCGAAGAAGATGTCGCCGCGGCGGTAGGTGATGTCCTGCGTGCCGTTGCCGTGGTGGAAGTCGACGTCGAGGATCGCGACCTTCTTGGCCCCGTGATCCAGAAGCCGCTGCGCCGCGACGGCGGCATTGTTGATGAAGCAGTAGCCGCCGAAGAGATCGATGCCGGCATGGTGACCCGGCGGACGGCAGAGCGAGAAGGCGAAGCGATTGCCGGCATTCAGCCAGTCGGCGCCCGACAGCGCCACGTCCATCGACGAGATCGCCGCCTCGTAGGTGCCGGCGGAAATCGAGGTTTCGACCGAGTTGGCGTAGTAACCGACGGCGCCGTCGATATTGCGCGGCGCCTTTTCGCGGCTGCGGCGATAGGCATAGGCCGTCGGGATCGCCTCGCCCGGATAACCGGCGGCACTCCAGCGGTCCCAGCAGGTGCTCAGGAAGTCGAGGAAGTCCTCGGTATGAACCTTCTTCGCCGTCTCCAGCCCGTGCTCCTGCGGCGCGTGCACGTCGGTGAAGCCGGCTTCCTTCACCGACGTGAGAATCCATTCGGCCCGAAACGGTCCCTCAAACGGCTTTACCAGAATGCCGCCATGCAGCTCAGTCTTGGCGTCCCGCAGCTTGTGCTTTTCCGAATAGAAGACCCGCATCTCGTTCCCTTTTTCTCCGGCCGGTCGTCTTGTCATCGACAGTGCCATTGTCGCTTGCGTCGAGCCTAACGCCTGCCTTGGCGGGCTTGCAATATGCGTCGCAGAAAATTCGGTCGCACGACCAAAAAACACGCTGCCGCGGATAGTCCTTGACGTTTCGCATGTCGAGGACTATTTGGAAACGATCATTTCCAAATTAGCCGACCGAAAGATCAGCAATGTCCACCGCCAGCCGCGCCGCCGGCCGTCCCCGCGAATTCGAGATCGACGATGCGCTCGATGCGGCGATCGTCGTGTTCACCGAGCGCGGCTATCACGGCACCTCGATTGCCGACCTCAAGGAGGCGATGGGGCTCACCGCCGGCAGCATCTACAAGGCGTTCAAGGACAAGAAGACGATCTTCCTCGCCGCCTTCGACCGCTACAAGCAGGTCCGCGCCGGACTGCTAGAGGATGCGCTGGCGGATGCCGTTACCGGCCGCGACAAAGTGCATCGCATGCTATCCTTCTACGCGAATGCCGCCTGCGGGGAAACCGGGCGGCGCGGCTGCCTCGCCATCGGCGCGGCGGTCGAGCTGGCGCTGTTCGACGCCGATGTCGACCAGCGCGTCACGCGCTCCCACAAGCTTACCCTCTCGCAGATCGAGGACTTCATCCGCGACGGGCAGGCGGACGGGTCGGTGCCTCTCCACGTCGACCCGCCATCGGCGGCGCTCGCGCTGTTTTCCGTCCTCCAGGGCATCCGCATCGCCGGCAAGTCGGGTCAGGACCCCGGTGTTGCCCGCGCCAGCGCCGTCGCCGCCCTCAAAATACTCGACTGATCCTCCCTCATCCATCTCCTCCCAAGGACACCTTCCATGACCCCATCGCACACTGCCGCCATTCCGGCGCAACCGGCCGGTCTTTCCGCCGGCCTCACCTTCGTCATGGCCGCCGCCTGCGGCCTGATCGCGGCCAACCTCTATTATGCCCAGCCGCTCGCCGGACCGATCGCGGAATCGATCGGCCTGCCTGTTCATGCCACCGGCCTGATCGTGACGCTGACCCAGATCGGCTACGGGCTCGGCCTGCTGTTCCTGGTGCCGCTCGGTGACCTCGTCGAGAACCGGCGTCTTATTCTGACGATGATCGGCGTCGTCACGCTGGCGCTCATCGCGGCGGGCCTCTCCACCACGCCGGGGCCTTTCCTCGCCGCCTCTCTCGCCATCGGCCTCGGCGCCGTCGCGGTGCAGATGATCGTGCCGTTCGCGGCCGGTCTCGCGCCGGACCGTGCGCGCGGCAAGGTGGTCGGCAATGTCATGAGCGGGCTGATGGTCGGCATCATGCTGGCGCGGCCGGTCTCCAGCTTCATCGCCCAGTTTGCCTCCTGGCACGCGGTCTTCTTTCTCTCCGCCGCTGTCATGGTCGGGCTTGCGACCGTGCTCGCAACGCAGTTGCCGCGCCGGGCGCCCTCGACCCGACTCGGCTATTTCGGGCTGATCGGCTCGATGGGACGGCTTCTCGTCTCCCAGCCGGTGCTGCAGCGCCGCGCCGCCTACCAGGCCTTCCAGTTCTCGAGCTTCAGCCTGTTCTGGACGGTGACGCCGCTCTATCTCGCCGGTCCCGCCTTCGGGCTTTCCCAGACCGGGATCGCGCTGTTTGCCCTTGCCGGGGTCGCCGGCGCCATCGCTTCGCCGATCGCCGGGCGGCTGGCGGACCGCGGGCTTGCCAAACCCGCCACCGCCTTCGGATTGCTGAGCGGCGTCGCCGGATATCTGATCACGCATATCGCGCCTGACGGCAGCGCGATCGCACTGGCACTGCTGACGCTCGCCGCCATCCTGATCGATTTCGGCGTGACGATGACGCTCGTCACCGGGCAGCGGGCGATCTACGGCCTCGGCGCCGATCTGCGCAGCCGGCTGAACGGCCTCTTCATGGCGATCTTCTTCACCGGCGGCGCCATCGGCTCGGCGGTCGGCGCCTGGGCCTATGCCGAAGGCGGCTGGGCGCTCGCCTCCATGATCGGCGGCGCGCTGCCGCTCACGGCGTTCATCGTCTTCCTGACGGAAAGACGCAGCCGTTGAACACGGGACCCGCGCGGACGCCACCCGGCGCCGCGCGGGTCGTGCCCTTACTCGGTCAGGTGGATTTCCTCGGTCTCGCCGCCGGTGCAGACATAGCAGCAGTCCTCGCAGGCTTCGGCATTGTCAGGCCCGGTTCCCCAGTAGCTGCCCTGATCGCCGGAAATCCAGGCGCCGTAGCAGATGCTCTCACCCTCTTCGCACGACAGCGGGATCTGCTTCGTCTCACCGTCGTCCAGCATGAAAACCTGATTATTGCCCGGCCAGACATAGTCGCGATCCTGGCTGTAGAGCTCCACCTCGACCGCGTTCGGATGGTCGTTGCGCATGATGAAGGTGACGTCCGAAGCCATCGCGGCGCCGGCTGCGAGAGCGGTAGACAAGACAAGGACGGCACCCGCGACACGACGCGTTGCCGAAAGACGAATGAACATGGCGATGATCCCCTCTGATGACCCTTTCGGGTGTCTCTCTCGTAGCAGAGGAAAAATCGGTCCGCCCGACCAAAAATGGTTGTCTTATCGTCCGGGTAGGGGCGCCACGCGCTTGTAGAACACCGTCGTGTCGCAATAGCGGCCATCGGGATAGAGCGCATAGTCGGGGATCACGCCGGAGCGCTGCCAGCCGAGCTTTTCGTAGATGCCTTCGGCCAGTTCGCCGGTGGCGGTGTCCAGCACGAGAAGCCCCCGCCCGGCCTTCGCCGCGGCCTCCTCCGCCGCCTGCATAAGGCGCCTCGAAAGCCCCAAGCCGCGGGCGCGACGATGGACGAGCAGTTTCATCAGGTCGCCCCGATGCGGCTGGTTCGGCTTCTGCGCGAAACCGACCTGCACCGTTCCCGAAACCCGGCCATCCACCTCCGCGACGAAGAGCAGGACCTCGCCACGCTTTACGCCGGCGATCACACCGCGCCAGAAGGCCTCTGCCTCGCCCGGCGCCAGCGGTGCCATGAAGCCGACCGAGGCGCCGTCCTCGACGCAATCGGCAAGGATATCGCAGAGATCGGGCAGTGCCTTCAAAGCTTCGGTTTCGTCGAGCTGGCGGATGACGGTCATGGGTGGCTCCGGGAAATAGTCAGCGGGGGCCGAGATCAATGATCACGGCGTAGCGGGCGGGTTTGTCGGTTCTGTTGCGGAAGGCGTGCACGTCGCCGACATTCATGTAGAGGCAGTCGCCGGGGCGCAGCGTGTGGACGTCCTCGCCCACGAGCAGTTCCATCTCGCCCTCGAACTGCCAGACATGTTGCCACTGCGTACGGCTTGCCTGCTGGCCCTCGAAGGCCACTTCGGCACCGGCCGGAAATTCCACCTCGACCACGTCGACGCGCGCGCCGGTACCCTGCGGCGCCACGACGCGCCTCAGATAGCCCGTCTCCGGATCGCGCCACACCGGCTGGTCGTCTCGGCGGACGAGCGGCATCGCCGGGGCGTTATCGGTGGCGAAGAAGACCGAGAGCGAAACGCCGAGCGCCGAGCAGATGCGCGCCAGAAGGGCTGCCGTCGGGCTTGCCTCGGCGCGCTCGACGCGGGAGATCATCGCCCGGCTGACGCCTGAGAGTTCCGCCAGCTGGTCGAGAGTCAAACCCCTCTCGGCGCGCAGGGCCTTGACCCGCTCGCCGACGACCGCCTCGAACTGTTCATCGTGATTTTCCATTATCGGAGATTTAAATTCTCTTATAATGGAGTCAAGGGAAATTCAGCGGGACAGACGCAACTCTATCACCGTGCCCCGTCAAGCCAGGCCCGTACGGTCGGAATATCCTCCGGCGAAAGGCCGTGCCCCGCAGCAATCTGCCGATGGGTCAGGCTCGCTCCACAGCGGAGAAACCACGCCGCCAGCGGCTCGGCGCGGTCGGCGAATGGATCGTCCCGGCCGGTGACCATCAGCACCTCGACGCCCTTCAGGTCGCCCTCGGGCATATCGTCCAGCACCGTGGCGCCGCGGATGAGCACCGCGCGACGGATCAGCCGCGGATGCAGCGCCATCACGGCGGCGATGAAATTGGCACCATTGGAGAGACCGAGGAAGGTCAGGCTCCCGGGATCGAGCCGGTAGCCGGCGATCGCCCCCTCGACGAAGGCGGCAAAGGCCTCGGCCTCCTTCACGATATCGGCCTGGTCGAAACTAACAGTCGAAAACCGCCGGAACCAGCGGGCGATGCCCTCTTCCGTCGCGCGGCCGCGCACGCCGAGCAGCGTCGCGTCGGGGGCGATGCGGTGGCCAAGCGGCATCAGATCCGCCTCGCTGCCGCCGCTGCCGTGCAGCAGCACGATCGTCTCCTCGCCCGGCTGTTCCGGCACGAAGAAGCGATGAACGAACGGCAGGTCACGAACCGGCATCCGCGGCTCGCCCGGCATGGCGAACTGCGGCAGCAGCACCCTGATGTCCTCGGCCCGCTCGATATCATCCGGCGGTACGAACAACGTTTCGCCCAGTGTCGCCTCGTCCTCGTCAACCAGGAAACCCGGACCGTCGGTAGCAAGCTCGATCAGCGTCCCGCCCGGCTCGCGCACATAGAGCGAGTAGAAGTATTTGCGGTCGTGAACGTTGATGACCGACGAATTTCGTTTCTTCAGCTCCGCCTCCGCCTGCCGGACTGCATCGACATCCGCGACACGGAAGGCCACGTGATCGGCGGTGCCGGTGCCGGGAATGCCGGGCACATAACCGGTCGCATCGCGCACATCGACGATATCGGTCTCCGACACCATCCGCTGCAGCGCGCCATTCACTGGTCCCGGCCGGTAGCCGAAACGGGCGATAAATGCGGTCGTTTCCTCGGCCGCGTCGCTCAGGATCGTCACGCCACGCAGGCGGATCGGAACGAGCGGTCCATCCCCAGCGCGAGCCGCACCCTCGACGCCGACCAACTTGATGATGATCCCGTCGGGGTCCTTCAGCCGCAGCACGGTTTCGCCAAATTCCCGCATCGGCCCTTCAACCGTCACGCGATGGTCGAGCGCCCGCGTCAGCCATTCGCCGATCATGTCCTGCGGCACCGCGAAAGAGACCTCCGAGACCTGGCCGTTGCCGACGCGTCCCGGCGCGCCATCCTGCCAGACGAGGAAGGTGATCAGCGTGCCGGGCGAACCGGTGCGGTCGCCGTAGATGAGGTGCAATTGTTCGGCGTCCTCGAAACCGCCGGTGCGCTTGACGATCCGCAGCCCCAGGAAACCGACGTAGAAGTCCACATTCGGCTGCACCTGGCGGGTGATCAGCGTGACATGATGGATGCCGCTTTCAAAGCGCGTGCTCATTTCGGTCATGGGTGCCTTCCGGAATAATGCCTCCGGACGAATCCGGTGCACGGACCATAGAAAGAAATCGTCCGGTCGTCTGCCCATTGCGTCTCTCATCCGTTATGCATCGTGACCACATAGAGAAACGGAGAACCCGCCCATGCGAAAGATCGGACGTGTCGTGGAAGTTTGGCGCTATCCCGTCAGTTCCGTCGGCGGCGAGCAGCTGGAGCGGATTTCCGTGACGCCCACCGCTGTCGTCGGGGATCGCCGCTTTGCTCTGTTCGATTCGGAAACCGGCAATCCGGCCGCGCCCGAGGAAGAGCCCCGCTGGCGACCCGCCCTGTTCCTCTCCGCCGAAACGGGCGAGGACGACCTGCCGCGACTGCGCTTCCCCGATGGGTCCGCGATGGGCCTCTCCGACGCATCGCTCAAGACACGCCTCTCCGATCATTTCGGCTTCGCGGCCGAGGCCGGCGCCTATGGCTCGAGCGGCACTCTGCCCTCCGTCTACAATCGCTACGAGGTCTCGCCGGTTCATATCGTCACCACCGCCTCGCTCGCCCGGCTGGCCGAGCTTGCAGGAACAGGTGAAGCGGACCGCCGGCGCTTCCGGCCCTCCATCCTGATCGAGACGGACGAGGGCGACGGTTTCGTCGAGAACGGCTGGATCGGTCGACCAATCGTCATCGGCGATATCGGCGTTGCAATCACCGAGGCGACGAGGCGCTGCGGGCTGACGCTCTCGGCCCAGCCTGGCATCGAGAAGAGACCGGAGATGCTGCGCACGGTCATCCGGCACAACAATCGCAATCTCGGGGTCTACGGCGAGCCTCACGCCTCCGGTATCATCGCGGCCGGCGACGCTGTTTACGCCGACTTCTGAAGCAAGCCGCCGCGATCCGCATGGATATCGTCGATGATGGCCTCGGAAACGGTCTCACCAATTTCCGCCGCGCTGGTAATCCCCTGTACGAAGGGCTGCTTGTGCAGCAGGAAGGGGATTGCCGCGCAATAGAGACGATTGCAGAGACCGGTCGCAAGCTTCGGACGATAGGCATCGTCGACATCGATCCCGCCCGTGCGCACCTGTCGCGCCGTGTCGTCTGGTTCGACAACCCGCTCCTTGACGGTCGTCGCCTCCTTTACGCCGCCTTGTGAAACAAGCGTCGGAAACGGCATGTCGGTCGCCGAAAGCGCGCTCTGCCCTGTCGCATCGATGAGGGCATCGAACGCATGCGTTTCGTCACCGACGACAATTTCCGCCCCCCGCTCCCGGCCCTCCGTCACGATCTCATAGTCTTGTCCGAGCCGCAGGATATCGAGAACGCCGGCGCGGTGCAGCGCCAGCATCCGACCGATCGACATCAGCGGGACCGTTGCGTAGTCATCGACGAAGACATTTTTGAAATGCTTGTGGAAGCGCTTGAGGTCTGTCTCGTTGAGATGGGGAATGGCGCGGGCGATGATCTCGTGGGTGATCAGGATCGCGTAGCGCCATGGCACGGTATAGCGCCGTTCGCGGTTCTGCTCGGTTTCGGCCAGGTTCTTCGCCGCCCAGACGAAGGGATCGGCTTCCATGCGGTCGGCATAATAGGCATCGGCAAAGGTCTCCACCGTCAACCGCCACAGACCGATCTTCGCCGCGTAATCCGGATCGGCCGCCATCAGTTCGGCGCGGAAGAGTTCGAACAGTTCGTCCAGCAGGTCGCCCCGGCCGGTGGCGATCAGCGCGTCGACCGCCTCCTTCGTGCAGACCTCTGGATCGCGATAGGGCAGCGGGCAATAGAAATCGGCTTCCGGCAACAGGCCCTTGCGCGACATCATCGTCGCATGAAACGCCGGGCTCTCCGCCGCCGGCGCAAACTGCAGGTCGCCGGTCGCGTCGTAGTGGAAGGTGCCGTTGCCGGTCGCCACCGTCATCAGCGCGTCGATGCCGCTCAGCGACGTCCCGAGGATGCCGACCCGGCAGTTGCGCACCTCGGCCAGTTCACCCGCCGGCCAGGGCGAGATGAAGTAGCCGGGCTTGACCTCCGTCTTGTCCGGCCAGTTGTGGCCTGTCGCCATGACCACGTGATCGAAGACCGCCTCGACGGGCTCGTCCTCGCCTGCCTTTACGGTCAGCATCACGTCATGCAGCTGCAGCGTGATGTCCACGACCTTCTGCCGCTCGCGCACGTCGATCACATGGCCGTTTGCGAGACCGCGCTCGACGATGCGCAGGAACTGGTCGCGCATGTATTCGCCGAGCACCACACGGGGGTAGAACTCCCGCCCGTCGATCGCCTCGCGACGGATGCCGAGCCGCTCGAGGTCTTCGTCGCCCTGCCGTGACAGCCATTCGACCAGCGTTTCGGTGAGTGCCGGAATCTCGATGCTCGGAATGTTCGACAGCATGGCCGGATCGTTGAGGCCCGGATGGTAGGGCATGCCCTTGCCGGCCTCGGCTTCCGCCTCGAAGACAGTGATGTTGAGCGGCACATCGGCCTCGACGAGCCCCTTCAGCGTGTAGAGCCCGGTCGGACCCGAGCCGATGATCGCGATTCGCGACTGCATTGTGGTGAGCCCCCATTGTGAAAGAGCGCCAGTGCGCACAGGCTTCTTCAATGGACGAAAGGCCTTCCGGTTCCCTACCCCCCGCGGGAACCTTCGATCGGGACTCGTGTTTTCCTGTTGTTGTCAAACAAACAGGAGGAATACCCATGATTTCCGCTGACCAGATTCGCGAACATATGGAAGTCCGCGCGCTCGACGGCGCCCATGTCGGCACCGTCGACCACCTCGAAGGCTCGAACCGGATCAAGCTGACCCGCAACGATTCCCCCGACGGCCAGCACCACCTGATCCCGCTCGACTGGATCGATCACATCGACGAGCACGTGCATCTCAGCAAGAACCTCGACGAGGTGCGCAACCAGTGGACCTCGATCAACTGATCGAGATGCCTACATGACAAAGCCGCGGCCGGAATGCCGCGGCTTCGTGCGTTGAAGTTCAGACTCGCACCGGGTCTGGTTCGCCGCTCAAAAGTTTTCCCAGGCGGGTTCGGCCACGGCGGCGTTGCCATGGGTAGCGGCGACCGTTGTTCGCGTGGGCGCATTCGCGGCTTTGAGCGAGCGTGCTGAACGGGTATTTGACGGTGCATTTACCGCAGGCGCTGGCGCCTTGCCCCCAACCTCGAACCTGCCGATCAGCGTGAACAACGCCTCGGCTTCGCGTGCCAGGGAATGGCTTGCGGCGGTCGATTCCTCCACCATCGCGGCGTTTTGCTGGACGTTCTGGTCCATGGAGTTCACGGCCGTATTGATCTCCTTGAGACCCATCGACTGTTCGCGCGCGGCTTCGACGATGGCGACCACATTGGAGCGGACGTCCATCACCTGCTCGACGATCGCGTCCAGCACCTTGCCGGTTTCCGATACAAGCGAGACACCGTCGCGCACCTGTTCGCCGGATTTTCCAATCAACGCCTTGATCTCCTTGGCCGCCTTGGCGGAGCGTTGCGCGAGTTCGCGGACCTCCTGCGCGACGACGGCGAAGCCCTTGCCCGACTCTCCGGCGCGCGCCGCTTCAACCCCGGCATTGAGTGCCAGAAGATTGGTCTGGAAGGCGATGTCGTCGATGACCCCGATGATATTTGAGATCGCGCGCGACGAGGCCTCGATCGCCTGCATCGCCTCCACCGTCCGCCCGACGATCGCGCCGGACCGGGTGGCGGTGTCGCGGGCAACATTCACCAGCTTGCCCGCCTCGTCGGCGCGGCGGCTGGAATCGGCACCGGTGCTGGTGATCTGCTCGAGCGCGGCGGCGGTCTCCTCGACCGAGGCCGCCTGCTGGGCGGTGCGGTTGGCGAGATTGTCGGCCGCGGCGCGGATCTGGCCCGAGCCCGCGGCAATGACCTGGGCGTTCTCGCCCACCGCCCGCATGGCGTCGTCAAGCTTGGTCACGGCAGCGTTGAAGTCCTGGCGGACCTTGTCGAGACGCGCGGTAAAGACGTCATTGATCCGCACGGTCAGCCGGCCGGCCGCGAGTTCGCCGAGCGCATTGCCGAGGCTTTCCACCGCAAAGCGGATTTCCTCGGCGTCCGCCGCCTGCACGCGCTCGCGTTCCTGTCGTTGCCGTTCCTGTTCGTCGCGGTTTTCCGCAGCCTCGCGTTCCAGTTTCACCCGTTCCCGGGCATTGTCGCGGAAGACGGCAACGCTTGCCGCCATCCGCCCGATCTCGTCGCGACGGCCCTCGCCGAAGATATCGACCTCGTTGTTGCCACCGGCCAGTGTCCCCATGGCATCCGACAGGGCGTCGAGAGGCCGTACGACACCGCGCGTCACCGTCCAGACCGAGAAGGCCGCCACCGTCACCGCGACCGCGCAAAGCGTTGCCATGATCACGAACATCTGGTCCTTCAGCGCATTGCCGGCCTCCAGGTTTTCCTTGGCGACACGGATCTGCAGGTCGATCAGCTTGGCGATATCCTCGCCCAGCGGATCGATGGTCGGATAGAGATCGGTCTCGGCGAAGCGGGCGATCGCCTCGAGATCGCCGGCCTCGAGAATCCGACGGAGCTCCGCGACCCCCGCGTCGGCGCGCGTGCGCTGCTTGCCGAAATTCTCTGCGAGCGCCGCTTCCTCGGGCGTCAGGTAGGTCGCCATGTAGGCTGTCCATTCGGCCTCGATGTCGCCCAGCGCCTGATCGACGCTTGCCAGACCCTCGGCCGGCGTCAGCGTGCCGGCACGCACCTTGTGGGCGGTGTCGACGATGTTGACGGCGTAGCGGTCGGAGATGGTCTTCAACTGTTCAAGCGGGATGACGCGATCCGCCACGATGGTGCCGGCCAGCGCCGATTCCTGGCGCAGGGCGTGAAATGAGAAAGCCGAAATGCCGACGATCGTGGCGATCATCAGCGCGATGCAACCGACAAGTTTCATCCGAATTGTCATTGTGTGCTCTCGATCAAGCAGATGAGGCCTCCGGTCACAAGACCGCAGGCGCCGTTCAAACAGGAGATAAGGGATGTCTCTGCCAGCGCGTTCCCCTGCGCCAGCATGCCCCCGCTCTGCAGGTTTTAGGAGCGTGGTGTTTACGGTTTGCTAAAATATTCGCGAAAGATGATATGCAATATGACAGATTTGCGACAGAGATAGCCGGACGGTAAACCACGCGTTAAGGTGGCATACCCCTGTCGCATGGCTATCCCGTCCACACAAAAAAAGACCCGCGCCGAATGCGGCACGGGTCGAGGCGCGGGTATTCTAAATTCTTCCGACCGCGAGGCGGTTCAGCCGCCGACCTGGGCGATCCAGTCGGGCAGGTTGTAGTAGTTGGAAATGCGGGCGACCTTGCCGTCCCTGATGTCGAAGAAGGCGCCGGCGGGCAGGCGGTATTTCTGGCCCTTGGCTTCCGGCAGGCCCTCGTCGGTCGCCAGATACTCGCCGTTGACGATGAACTCGGCCGCGCCGCGCTTGCCGTCGGCGCTCGCCATGATCACGATGTCGGTCAGCACCTCGTTGTAGCAGCGGTTCATGTGGTCCATGAACTTCGCGAATTCGGCCTTGCCGGTCTGGCGGCCGCCCTGGTTGATGTCGTGGGCGACATCGTCTGTCAAAAGCGACAGGAAGGTCTCCATGTCCTTGGCGTTGAAGGCGTCGTAATAGGCGCGGATCGTCTCGGCGGCGGTCATGTCAAAACTCCTGACGTTTCTCAAGCTTCACCCTTAGGGTCGCGGAGGGTATAACCGCTCCGCAACGGACTGAAAACACTCTATGGCCCTCACCATCAAATCCTTTTCGGGTAGCGACGCTTCGCCGTTCTTCGACGACCTCGCGCGGCTCAGGATCACCGTCTTCCGCGATTTCCCGTACCTCTACGAGGGCGATGCCGACTACGAGCGCACCTACCTCTCGACCTACGCGAAGTCGCAGGGCTCGGTGTTCGTGCTCGCCATCGACGACGGCAAGGTCGTGGGGGCCTCGACCGGCATGCCGATGGCGGCGGAAACGGAAGAGGTGAAGGCGCCCTTCCTCGCCGACGGTCGCGATCCCTCGGACTACTTCTATTTCGGCGAAAGCGTGCTCCTGCCCGTCTATCGCGGTCGCGGCATCGGCGTCGCCTTCTTCGAGAAGCGCGAGGCGCAGGCAAGGCGGCTCGGCCTGCCGCACACCACCTTCTGTGCCGTCGAGCGTCCAACCGATCACCCCCGCCGGCCGGCGGACTACGTGCCGCTGAATGCCTTCTGGGAGAAGCGCGGCTATACCCACCATCCGGAGCTTCGCACCCACTTCGTCTGGCGCGATCTGGACGACATCGGGGAAAGCCCCAAGCCGCTCTCCTTCTGGATCCGGACACTCTGAATGACGACAGCGCCCGCAATCCGCGCCAGTTCCCCGCTCTCGATCGCCGCCATCGTCCTGTCGATGACATCGGTCGCCATCGGCAATGGCATGATGTTCGCCTACGTGCCCTTCGTGCTGGCCACCACCGAGGCGCCGACCTGGATGGCGGGTGCGGCGGTCACGGCCGTCGCCTTCGGCGGCCTCGTCGGCTGCGTGATCGCCGGCCCGCTGATCCGCCGCGTCGGACACGCCCGGCTTTTCGCCTGCTCGATGGCGCTCGTCATCTTCGCCGCCGTGATGATCGCGGCGGGCACCAATCCGCTGGTCTGGGTGCTGGCGCGCGGGCTCTACGGCGTCGCCGGCAACACCAATTTCATCATCTCGCAGAGCTGGCTCAACCATGCCGCCGACAATTCCTGGCGGGGCAAGGCGATGTCCGGCTTCTACATGGCCTATGTGTTCGGCATCGGCTTCGGCGCCTGGCTGTTCGGTCAGATCCCCGCATCGGGCAACCTCGCGCCACTCGCCACCATCGCGTTTACCGCGCTCGCCATCCTGCCGATCGGGCTCACCCGCCTGCCCACACCACCGGCGCCGGCCCGCGTCTCGATCGACCTCAAGCTTGCCTGGTCGAGCTCTCCCGTCGGCCTCATCGGCGTTCTTGCCGCCGGCGGGCTCTCGATGGTCGTCCAGGGCTTCACGCCGATCTATGCCGCCGCCAACAATGTCGGCCAGCAGGAAGTGGCGCTTTTGATGTTCGTCATGCAGTTCGGTCTGATCTTCATCCAGTATCCGATGGGCGTGCTCTCCGACCGGATCGACCGCCGGATCGTGCTGATCGCCACCTGCCTGCTGATCGCGGTCACGGCCGCCGTGTCGCTGACAGTTTCGTTCTCGCAGATTCTCATCCTGATGGTTGTCTTCGCGGTCTTCGCCGGCGCGGTCGAGACCGTTTACTCGATCGCCAACGCGCATGCCAACGACCGGACCGAGCCGGAGGATTACGTCTCGCTCTCCTCCACCCTGCTCGTCGCCTGGTCGGCGGCGGCAACCATCGTGCCGCTTCTCGTCACCATGCTCACCCCCGTCTTCGGCGAAACGACCTTCATCTACGCCGCGCTGATCGTCGCGCTTGCCTATGCCGGCTTCGTCACGCTTCGCCTCGGCCGGCAGAAACCGGTCCCGGCGGAGGCGCGCGAGGGCTTCGAGATTCTCAGCGCGCAGGTGCCGAACGCGACCGTGATCACCGATCCCTCGGTCGAGAAGCCGGGCGAGGGTGAGCGCTGACCGGCGGTACTTGCCGAAAACCCGCGTCCGCCGGGGCTTCGCCCTTTCTTTTCCGCTTTGCGACAGGGATTCGCACTGCTATATGCGCGAGCCATGAGCACCGATCGCACCCCTCTCGACCATATCCGCAACTTTTCCATCGTCGCCCATATCGACCATGGCAAATCGACGCTGGCCGACCGCCTGATCCAGTCGACCGGCGGCCTTGCCGATCGCGAGATGTCGGAGCAGGTTCTCGACAACATGGAGATCGAGCGGGAACGCGGCATCACCATCAAGGCCCAGACGGTGCGCCTGCACTACAAGGCCAACAATGGCGAGACCTACGTGCTCAACCTGATCGACACGCCCGGCCACGTGGACTTCGCCTACGAAGTCTCGCGCTCGCTCTCGGCCTGCGAAGGCTCGCTGCTGGTCGTCGATGCGTCCCAGGGCGTCGAGGCTCAGACGCTCGCAAACGTGTACCAGGCGATCGACAACAATCATGAGCTGGTGACGGTCCTCAACAAGGTCGACCTGCCGGCCGCCGAGCCCGAGCGCATCAAGGAACAGATCGAGGAAGTCATCGGTATCGATGCCTCCGAAGCCGTCCTCATTTCGGCGAAGACCGGCCTCGGCATTCCCGATGTTCTCGAAGCCATCGTGCACAAGCTGCCGGCGCCGAAGAGCGAAGGCGGCGAAAAGGCCCCGCTCAAGGCGCTGCTGGTCGACAGCTGGTACGACACCTATCTCGGCGTCATGGTTCTGGTGCGCGTGCTCGACGGCGTGCTGACCAAGGGCCAGACGATCCGCATGATGGGCACGGACGCGAAATACACGATCGAGCGCGTCGGCGTGCTGACGCCGAAGATGGTTGCCGTCGATTCCCTCGGCCCCGGCGAAATCGGCTTCTTCACCGCCTCGATCAAGGAAGTGGCCGATACCCGCGTCGGCGACACCATCACCGAGGACAAGCGCCCCACCGAAAAGATGCTGCCGGGCTTCAAGCCGGCCCAGCCGGTGGTGTTCTGTGGCCTCTTCCCGGTCGACGCCGCGGACTTCGAAGACCTGCGCGCCGCCATGGGCAAGCTGCGCCTCAACGACGCCTCCTTCTCCTTCGAAATGGAATCGTCGGCTGCCCTTGGTTTCGGCTTCCGCTGCGGCTTCCTCGGCCTGCTCCACCTCGAAATCATCCAGGAGCGCCTCGAGCGCGAATTCGATCTCGACCTGATCGCGACCGCCCCATCGGTGGTCTACAAGCTCTACATGACCGATGGCACCGAGCGCGAGCTGCACAATCCGGCCGACATGCCCGACGTGGTCAAGATCGAAGAGATTCACGAGCCGTGGATCAAGGCGACGATCCTGACCCCCGACGACTATCTCGGCGGCATCCTGAAGCTCTGCCAGGACCGCCGCGGCATCCAGACCGAACTCACTTACGTGGGCAAGCGCGCGATGATCACCTATGAGCTGCCGCTCAACGAGGTGGTCTTCGATTTCTACGACCGCCTGAAGTCGATCTCCAAGGGCTACGCCTCCTTCGACTATCATCTCGACGGCCATCGCGAGGGCAACCTCGTGAAGATGTCGATCCTCGTCAATGGCGAGCCGGTGGATGCGCTGTCGATGATGGTTCACCGCATGGCGGCGGAAAAGCGTGGCCGCGATATGTGCGAAAAGCTCAAGGACCTGATCCCGAAGCACATGTTCAAGATCCCGATCCAGGCCGCGATCGGCGGCAACGTGATCGCCCGCGAAACCATCTCGGCGCTCCGCAAGGACGTGACCGCCAAGTGCTACGGCGGCGACGCGAGCCGCAAGCGCAAGCTCTTGGACAAGCAGAAGGCCGGCAAGAAGCGCATGCGTCAGTTCGGCAAGGTGGAAATTCCGCAGGAAGCGTTCATCGCGGCGCTGAAGATGAGCGACGAGTGAGGGACGCGTCCGGAATTTGTACATAGTGGTTTCGTGCAGCGCCAGAGAAACGACATGTGACCCATGCTTTAAAACAACGGAATTGTTGCGCCGCGCATGCCTTATGGTGGAAGCTAAAGACTAAACCTCAGCCGGTACGTAGCCGCCGAAAAGGGCATTGCGATTGGAGAGGCCGAGCAGTAGTAATGGAGATCACAGTAGGAAAGCATTGTGATATCGACTCCTAAGTGAATTTTTTCGGTTCGTCGCCCATACGCCTATCGACGGTTGATTTTTAAATCTTTCCACTTCCCTTTGAGTTGATTTTCGTGGTAGTACGCCATACCTAGTGGGGCATACGGAGCCGGCCCAATCTTGCTGGCACTATCTCGAACAAATCGCTTCATAGTACGTTAATCTTGGACGACTTATGATGCGTGACGGCAGCAGAGGGATATCTAAGGTGGATGAGAACCCGATTCTTGCTTTGATGTTTGCAACGTACATGGGTGTTGCAGCCGCTCTATTGGCCGCCAACGTCGCCCTGATATTGTTGCGTCTGTCTAACCACCATAATAGCAAATTGGCTGCTGTAATCCGTAGTGTGGGACATAGGGTCTCGTTCCTTAGGCTAGGCGATGGCAGAGGGCGACGCAGAATGGGCGATCACGCTTGAGCATATATTCCTTTCTAGTAAATCTCCCCACGGTTTACTGGATCGGCGTTGGCGGAAGTATCGGCGTTGAGCTGTTAGCAGCGCTAAGGGAATGCTCCGAGCTCGGAGGGGCGCTCCCGCCCAGATATAAGAGGATACCTTTTCTATTTTTCCGCGGCAGTTTTGCCCTCGTTGCAGGGGCAGTACCTGTGATGCTGCACGCGGCGAACGAGCTGTCTGCCTTTTACCTGGGTGCTAGCGCACCACTATTCCTTGATAAGTTACAACGTGGTGTGGATCCCTCTCCTTCAAATGGCGAAGCGTAACTTAATGCCACCTCATCTACTCGAACTCATCAACGAATAACGTCATTTAAGTCACTGAAGAGCCTTTGCACTTCTCTTCCCTCCCAGCATACCTCAACCCCCAATCGCCCATGGCATTCAGCACCGGCACCAGCGACAGGCCGAGTTCCGTATATCTGTATTCGACATAAACCATCTCGCCCTCCTTCACCGGATTGCGCGAGACGATGCCGTCGCGGGTCAGCGCCAGCAGGTTTTCGTGCAGCACCTTTTCCGAGACGCCGACGACGCGTCGGAGTTCTCCGAAGGTGGCGGCGCCTTCGCGCAGGTGCCAGAGGATGCGCGGCTTCCATTTGCCGCCGATCACCTTGATGGTCGCGAACACCGGACAGTCGCGGATCTTGTCGATTTCCATCTTGCCCATCTCCACCGCCGCCTCCCGCTTACCTCCGGGTAAGCTCTTGCCCGCCCGCTCGATTTGGTCACCATGCGGCAAACCCTCGAAAGGACATGGCATGATCATCGAGTATATCCGCTACGACCTGAAACAACATCAGCCTGACGACCTCATCGCCGCCTACCGGACGGCGGCGCCGCATCTTCAAGCCGCGCCGCAATGCCTCGGCTACGAGCTGACGCGCTGCGTCGAGGAACCCGCTAGCCTGACGCTGCGCATCCTCTGGACATCGACGGACGACCATCTGCAAGGCTTTCGGAAAGGTCCGCATTTCCCGCCCTTCCTCGCCGCCATCCGGCCATTCATCGGCGAGGTCGCGGAAATGCGGCACTATGAGGCGACTGACGTGTCGTGGCAGCGCTGAAGACGCTACTCTTCAGCCTCGTTTCGCGCTATGATGGCACATCTTCGGAGTTGCCCCATGTCGATCCATGCCCGAAAGCCCCATGACGTGACCGTCAGCGAAGCGCTCGTCGCCGAGGCGGTGGAGCTCGGCCTTGATGTAACCGGCGCCGCCGAAAAGGGCATCGCGCTTGCCATCAAGGCGGAGAAGGAGCGGCGCTGGAAGATCGAGAACGCCGAGGCGATCCAGGCGTCCAACGATTATGTCGCCAAACACGGTCTGCCGCTCGCCAAGTACCGGCTGTTCTGACAATGGCGCGGTTCCACGTTCACCGGATCGGGAACGATGGAAGCCTTGCTCTCGACGTGCAATCCAACCTGCTCAGTGACCTGACCACCCGCGTGATCGTACCGCTCGCCCCTGTCGGGGATGTCGCGACGTTGATCCCTCGGCTCAACCCGCGCCTTGCAATCGACGGCGAGACGTTCGCACTGCTGACCCAGTTCGTGACCACCGTCCCCGTTTCGGCTGTCGGCCCCTCCGTCGCCGACCTCTCGCCCCGCGCCGACGAAATCACCGCCGCCACGGATTTCCTGTTCCAGGGCTTCTGAGCTCAGTCCCAGGCGATGTCGAATTTAAGCGTCGCGTTTCCACTCGTCAGCGAATGGCCGGTGATGTCGCAACTGGTCTTGGAGCGCACGGGGGCCGCACCCTCCAGGGTGAACTGCGCCATGGCGTAGGTAATGTGGTAGTGGCCGCGCACCTCGTAGTCGGTCGCCGGGCAGCCCTTCTTGAAGGTATGGGCGAAGCCTTCGATCAGCACGCCATCGGGATTATCCATGATCCACGGCTTGCCGTGGAACAGCACCGTGCCGCGCTTCACCGTGCCGGCGATCGACTTCTTCGGCCGTTCATAGGCAATGATCCCCTTGGCACCGTCGACGATGACGATCGAGCCGTTGTGGTCGTAGGGAATGCCATTGAGCGTGTCGATGTCGATCACCTCCACCTCCGACAGGCGGCCAATGCCGTTTCCGGACGGAACCTCGGCCGGGACTCGAGCCGGGGCTTCGGAAGCGACCGGGGCGGCAACCTTCATGACGCCGCTCGGCACCGCGTTGTCGCGCAGGCCCTCGGCATAGACGAGCTTGCCCTCTTCGCAGGTCCGCCAGATGCCGTATTCGCCCTCATGATACCGCCATACAGGAAAGCAGAAGCCGGGACCAAGGATTTCGACGTCGGGCCAGTCGCTGTCTGCGCGCGGATGGAAGGCGAGTTCGGATCCGGGAAAACCGAAGGCATCGGTCCAGCCGCCCTTGCCGTCGGAGATCAGCAGGCTGATCTCGGAGCCCGCGTGACCGAAACAGCTTGCCGCACCGCTTGCCTGCATATGGACGATGATCTCATCGATCGCGTCGCCGTTGATATCCCTGACCTCGTAGGGCAGTTCCAGCTTCGAGCCAGTCGCTTCCGGGCAGGCGCGCATTTCCGGCGTGTCGAGGGTGGCGAGTGCGGCGTCGATCTCGGCCTGTGTCAGGGCAAGTGCCGGCAGGGGCGCCAGCATGGCCACGACAAGGCCCGCCGTGGCCAGTGTCCGCATCGTCATCGGGGTCCGTCTGGGGGCGCCTGTCGTCATGGATCATTTTCTCCTGCCTGCATGTCGCGGGAGAGATTGGAATGCCAACCTTAAGCGAGTTGTTAACGGCGGCGCTGCGAGTAACGGCAGGCTTTTCAGAGAGTTAAGCCTGTCCGCCGCATTCGCGGAAAATGCCGGGCGGCAGGTCGACGGCTCGCATATTTACATTTGAATGAATTTCAGTAGCCTTCCCTAATGGGGTGACAAGAAAGAGAGGGAGAGGGCATGCACAAGTTCAAGATCGTCAAGACCGAGAAGGGCGAGTACCGCGTCCAGTTCGTCTACAATGCCGAGATCATGGTGTGGTCGGAAAACTACGCGTCGAAAGCCAGCGCGAAGAATTGCGTGGACTCGCTGAAGAAGAACGCGCCGGGGGCACCCGTCGTCGATCTCACCAAGGAAGAGACCGGCAGCGGCTACCGGTTCGAGATCGACAAGGCGAAGAACGGCGAGACCTTCGTGCGCTTCCGGGCCGGAAACGGCGAAATCATGGTGCGCTCGGAAACCTACAAATCGAAATCGACGGCCAAGAACTGCATCGCTTCGATCCAGAAGCGGGCGGCCGAGGCGCCGGTCGAAGAGGTGGACTGACTTCAGCAGTCCGCCATCGCGGGTTCAGACCTCCATCTCCCGCCGTTCCCGCTCCGTTACCATGGCGAGATCGAGGATCTTCTGCAGGTTGGCGGCGTAGCGGAAGGTCGGCTCCTGCACCGAGCCGCGACCGATCGCCTTGATGAACTTCTCGTAGTTGGTGCCGACAGGCTCGACCTCGATCTCGCGCCAGACCGCGAGTTCGACGTCCTCCTTCAGGCAGGCCCTCAGGCTTGATCCATCGACGCGGTGGATCACCTCGAGCCCGCCCTTGTCGCCGTGGATGCGCAGGCGCAGTTCGTTCAGGTGCCCCGTCGCCCAGCGGCTCGCATGGATCACGCCGATCGCGCCGTTCTCGAACTCCGCCGTCATGCTGAAGCTGTCATTGGCGTCGAGCTCGTATTCGCCGATGCGGTTGCCCGGCGCCTTTTCGAAGGTCTTCAGCCTCGCAAAGACACTGTCGATCGACGTCGCCGCGCCATAGCAGGCGAAGTCGAGGATGTGGATGCCGACATCGCCCAGCACGCCGTTCGACCCGTGGCTGGTCGAGAGCCGCCACAGCCATTGCGATTCCGTCGACCAGTCGCCCCAGGCCTTGGAGACCAGCCAGCTCTGCAGGTAAGAGGCCTCGATATGGCGCACCTTGCCGATCTCCCCCGCCATCACCATGGCCCGCGCCTTCTGCACATGGGCGACATTGCGGTAACTCAGGTTGACCATGTTGACGATGCCGGCGGCTTCGGCCGCATCCGCCATTTCAGCCGCCTTGGCATAGGTCTCGGCCAGCGGCTTCTCGCACATCACGTGCTTGCCGGCGGCAATCAGCGGCATGGTGGTCGCGTGGTGGATACGGTCCGGCGTCACATTGGTCGCGGCGTCGAACTCGCCCCAGGCAAGCGCCTCGTCAAGCGAAGTAAAGGTGTCGGCAATGTTGTGACGGGCGGCGTAGGCACGGACCTTTGCCATGTCGACATCGACGGCGGCGACGATTTCGACGCCGGGAACGGTTCCAAAGTTCATGGCATGGGTATTGGCCATGCCGCCCGTACCGACGACGAGCAGGCGAATGGGGGGCATGTCAGCGGTATCCTTCCTCGCCGTCGGCGTGCAGTCTGGGTCCACGCTCGGTGATCGGTTCAAGCGCCTTGTCGACGGGCACATTCGGCGCATCATGGACGCTCTTCAGCGCCGGCGCCGGATTGTAGGCCCAGCGGACGGCGTTTCGCAGCACCTTCTGCACGGTCTCGTCGTGATAGGTCGGATAGGTCTCGTGGCCGGGGCGGAAATAGAAGATGTTGCCGGCGCCGCGTCTCCAGGTCATGCCGGAGCGGAACACCTCTCCGCCGGCGAACCAGGAGATGAACACCGTCTCCAGCGGCTCCGGCACAGAGAAGAACTCGCCGTACATCTCCTCGTTCTCGAGAACGAAGTTTTCCGGAATGCCCGCCGCGATCGGATGGCCGGGATTGACGGTCCAGATGCGCTCGCGCTCACCGGCTTCGCGCCATTTCAGCGCGCAGGGCGTGCCCATCAGCCGCTTGAACGGCTTGGCGAAGTGGCCGGAATGCAGGACGATCAGCCCCATGCCCTCGTGAACACGTCGCGCGACACGCTCCACGACGTCGTCCGAGACGGCACCGTGGTCCTTGTGGCCCCACCAGAGCAGCACGTCGGTTCGCTCCAGACGCTCTTCGGAAAGTCCGTGCTCCGGCTCCTGCAGCGTCGCGGTCGATACCTCGATCTCGCCGTCACCGGCCAGCGACTTGGCGATCGTCTCGTGCATACCATCGGGATAGAGACCCCGGACGATGTCATTCGTGTGCTCGTGAATGTTTTCGCCCCACACAACCGTTCTGATCGTCACCTGGACTTCTCCTGCCTGACTGTTTCGCTCCAACCATCATCGTCGCGCCCGATTGTGGCAAGGCCGGGCCGCGGCGATAAAAAAAGGCCGCCCGCCACGGGGCGGACGGCCTTGTTCCCGTCAGGGAACCTTACGGCGTGGTCGTGCTCGGCGTCGTGGTCGACGGAGCGGTTTCCGTTGCCGGCGGGGTCGCCGGAGCCACCGGATCGACCGGCTCGGCGCTCGGCGCGGTTTCGGTCACGGCCGGCGGGGTGGTCGAGGACGTGGTGGCCGGATCGGTGCCCGGAGCGCTCATCAGCGACCAGACGACGACGCCCAGAAGCAGCACGGCGGCGACGGCGATCCAGGGGGTCCACGACGGGCCACGCGGCGGCTGCGGCGTCGGCTGGAGATCGGGACGGTTGGTCATGTTCGGGTCATAGGTCATTTTCGCATTCCTCCGTTGGACTGACGGGAAAATGCGGATCGCGGATTTTGGTTCCGCCGCCCTGTCTGACGTCACCGGTTTCAGTCGGCCGCTTCCTTGACCTCGCGGAAGCGGGCCTCGACCTCGCGCCGCAGCTCGCGCCGCAGTTCCGCCTCTCGGGCGCGGCGGCGTTTCTCGTCGCCATCGAGGACGAGTTCGGGCACCGCCGTCGGCCGTCCGGCTTCGTCTACAGCGACCATGGTGAAGTAGCAGCTGTTGGTGTGCCGGCGCTCGCCGGTGCGGATGTTTTCCGCCTCGACGCGGATGCCGATTTCCATCGAAGTCCGCCCGGCGAAATTCACCGAGGCGCGGAAGGTGACGAGCTCGCCGACATGGATCGGCTGGCGGAACACCACCTGGTCGACCGACAGCGTCACCGCATACTGTTGCGAGAAGCGCGAGGCACAGGAATAGGCGACCCGGTCGAGAAGGTTCAAAAGCGCGCCGCCATGCACCTTGCCGGAAAAGTTCGCCATGTCGGGCGTCATCAGCACCACCATTTCCAGCTGGCTCGGGTCATGTGCGCGGTCCATGGGCTCTCCTTCGATGCGGCGGGTCGGCGCCAGAATAGGCGTAGACCACGACCTCGGAAAGCGGCAGGCCGAAAGAGGCTGTGGAGACCGGTGCTAAAGCGGCTCGCCGGGCTGCCAGCGGCGGAGCGGCCGGTCGCGTTCGACAATGTAGAAGCCGTCCGCCTCCACCCTTTGCCAGTCGCCCTCGGTGCCATCCGGCCAGAGCACGCGGATCTCGGTCGCGCCGAGATCGCCGAGACCGACATGATGCCAGCCGGTCTTGCCGCCGGCATGGCCGCCGCCCACCGTCACCTCGCGCCGCATGGTGATATCGCCACGCTTCACCTCGATCCAGGCACCGATCGCATCCCGGTTCGGCCCGTCCTGCCGGAGCGCGACCTCAAGGAAGTGCCCAGCGCCCTCCGTGGCATTACGCCAAAGTTCGACCGGCGAGCCCTGGTTGACGACGACGAGATCGAGCCGGCCGTCGAGATTGAAGTCGGAGAGCACGCCGCCGCGACCCGTCGCCATGCTGGCAACGCCGGCCTTGTCGCCCATCTCGACGAAACGGCCGTCGACCTTCTGGACCAGCAGATTGTTCGGGTCGCGGTCGGCGAAATCAGGCATCTTGGCGACATTGCCCTTGACCACCAGAAGATCGACGAGGCCGTCATTGTTGACATCCTCGAATTCCGTGTGCCAGGCGGTCGAGGGACGCACCTCACCGCCGGTATAGGGCCGGTGCGCGGTCACGCCCTTCGCCAGCGCCACGTCGCCGTAGGACGGCTTCGGACGCCCCTCCTTCGGGACCTCCGCCAGCTTCTGCAGCTTGTTGTCGGCCATGCTGGTCAGAAAATATTCCGGATAGCCGTCGAAATCGAGGTCGTAGCCGGCAATGCCCATCCCCCAGATGCGCAGGTATTTCCAGCCTTCTTCCTGCGTGAAGAGTTTCGGCGGCTGACCGGGTTCGACGTGCCACATCTGCTCCTGGCCGCCCTTGTAATACTCGCGGTCGTTGGAGACGCGCAGCGACGGCGTGCCGGAGCGGTCCCAGTCCGTGAACAGGATCGACAGCGGGCAGAACGAGGGTGTAAGCGCCAGCGGCGGCGCGAAACCTTTTCCCTCCGCCGCCGGTCGATGCAGCCAGTTGTCGGTGCAGGAGCCCCAGGGCTCGAAATCCTCGAACCGGTCGATGTAGTTGCCGATCGCAAGCGTCGGCCAGTCGCTCCCCTTTTCCCAGGTGGCGGAAAACGCCGTCGACCAGGCATCGCCGCCATCGAAACCCCAGGCCTCGTTGGCGCGCTCGAACCGGCATTCGCCAAGGCCGCGCATCGCGACATTCTCGCCGGAGCGCAGCAGCACCACATCCTGGAGACCGTCGCCGTCGATATCGAGCGGATAGGCGCCGACCACCTTGTCGAGTTCGAGGCCAGAGTCTCGCTTCTCGAATTTCACTGCCCCGCCGGCCGTACTGGCATTGCGATAGAAACCCGCCGGGTTCTCGCCACCGGCCAGCAGCAGGTCGGCAAAGCCGTCGGCATTGCAGTCGAAGCTCGCCGCGCCGCCGCCGACCATGAACTCCCAGTCGCCGGCATAGGTGCTGTCGATGCCGGCGGCAGCCGTTTCCTCGAGAAAACGCGGCACCAGCGGCTCGTCCGCGGCCGCCGGGGAGACCAGAAGCAGGGCGAGAAGCGGCGCACGCAACAAGGACATGTCGATCCTCATCGGCGTGTCTTCAGGGCCGTGGCGTATTCGCCGATGCAGCGGCCCTGGTCGAGGCCGAGATCGATCGCGGCGCGGAAGTGGATGCCGCCGTAAAGCCTCGAAATACCCGCCTCCTCCGCCGCCTCCCAGAAGCTGCCGAACGAGCGGTTCGGCAGGTTGTCCTTTTCGTGGGTATTGTCGGTGAAAGCGTGATTGTCGCCGAAGAAGGCGGTCAGCACCTCGGCCGCCGCCCCGGACTGAGTGGAGTGTCCGCTCGGATATTCCGGGAAGGGCGGCGTGATCAGCAGCGGCTCCCATTTCGGGTCGATGACGCGGCGGATGTAGGTGACGGGGCGAACGAGATCGTATTCGAACTTCGAATGCCAGCAGCCGATGAAGGCATCGGCAAGCCCGATGCCAAGACGCGCCAGCAGCTCCGCATGGCCGGCGGCATCGGTGTTTTCCTCGCCCAGCACCTTCAGCGCGATGACGATCCAGTGCCCTGGCGGGGTCGGCGACAGCATCGGGTCGTCGGACCAGAAGCGGGCGATGGCCCGATGCTCGTCGGTCAGGCCGTTGACGGCGTCATAGACCTCCTTTGCCTCCTGGCGGAACTGCGATCCCTCCGCCTCGCTGTAGTCAGGCGGCGGCGGCAGGTTGCAGGTCTTGCCATCCGGCATGGCGAAGGTGCGGTTCTCACCCCATCGCGGCAGAAGCGGCTTCTGCTGCTGGTTGATCAGGTTGGTCGGCACCCAGTGGGCCGGGCCTTCCTTCAGCGCGAATTCCAGCGGAAAGCCCATGTTCTCGACCGTGGCGCCGCCATCGTCGGCCGACCAGGCAAGGATGTGGGCGGCGACCGCACGACCATACTCCTGGCTGCGGGCAACGAGGTCCGGAGCCAGGCCGTCCGACACGGCGGCGGTCATCTTCTCCCCGAGCCGCTTCAGTGCGCGCTGCCCGGTCGGGCCGGTATTGCTGAAGAGTTCGGTGGCCGAAGCTTGCAGCGCGGCATTCAGCACCACCGCCTCGTCATAATCGGCGCCTGTCTCGCGCGACGGCACGGGCTGAAGCGCGTTCAGCTGGCCGGCAAGCGAGACCATAGCGTCATTACCAGAAGCAAGCGCCTCGTATCCCGTGACGCCGAGATAGGCGAAGGCGCGGCTGGCGACCGGCGGGGAATAGGTCGGCGTATGGCGGACAAGCTCCAGCACCAGCCGGTACCAGTCGCGAATGACGCTCTCCGTCGCCGGACGCTCCGCCAATGCCGGCTGCGTCACGACAAGGATCGCCGCAATGGCAAAAAACACTGCCGTCACACGGCGTCGAAAATGCTGCATGCTCCCCCCTCCCGAGGTGCCCCCGTCCGGGGGATTTGTTCGCCTGCGGATAATGCATGTCATCGCGCGGGCTGCAAGGGTGGGTTGGGCAAGGCTGCGGCATCGTCTCGATCGACGCGACGGACGAGGCCGGCGAACCCGGTCCACCGTATCGTGGCGTCGTGCTGTTGCGAACGGCCCCGGGGCGCGAGGTCAACGTCCGTTATTTGCCGAACCCGACGCCGCGCCGCCCGGTCATGGCCGGATTGCCTCGGCCGTGGCGCGGCTGCGGGCGAAATTGACCTTCACCCGGGCCACCGGAAAGGCAAACTTGGTCACCAGCGCAGTGTTGCGAAGCGTGCCGTCTTTCTGAAGCACCACCTTGTCGAAGAAGCGGACGATATTGGGTTTGCCGGCACCGGCGTTGAGATCCACCCGGTAGCTGAAGCGGGCGGTGTTGCCGGAGACATGCACCGTGGTCTCGCCGAGAACGTCCTCCCGGGTGCCGGTATAGGTGTTCGGTCCGGTGCGGGTAAAGATCCAGGTCTTGGTGTCGCGTTCGCCGTCGTCGTAGCGGAAGTCCTCCCGCAGCGTCAGTACATTGCCGCGCACGCTGCCGGTGAGATCGACCTTGAAGGAGCGCTGGAGCCCGTTGATGGCGCCGAAGGTGCCGTAGGCATAGGTCTTGCCACGAAAGAAGTCCTCCAGCCTCAGATCGGCGGCCTGGGCCGGAACCATGAACAAAATCGCCAGCAGTGACGCTACGGTGAGGGTGGGGAACAGGCGGTTGAGAAGGGTCATGACAGTTCCTTTCGGTTCATGCCGCGCCTTCTCTACGCCGCCTGTAACCGTCTGGATTGGTGAGAGGCGCTGGAGCAAGGGCCGGTCGGGGACGGGCGGGTGGCGCAACCGGTTCGGGCTGCAACGATAGAGGCCGCCGCCTACCTCCCCCTTGCGGGGGAGGACGGAAAATCGAAGGGTTAGGCGAGCGCAAGCCGCCTAAACTTCAGATTTTCCTGGAGAGGGGCACAGTTCCGTGGGCACGATCGTTACCGAGCCCCTCTCTTGCGAAATCTGAGGTTTGGCCCTGATCGGGCCAATTCCTCGATTTCGCTTTCTCCCCCGCAAGGGGGGAGATGGGCAGGCGGCGTGCCCCATAGCGGACCCCCTCACCGGCAATTTCTAGCACTTAGCTTTCAGCTAAGAGCTGAAATTGCTTCCTCTCCCACAAGGGTAGAGGTGGCGTTCTCCACGCCGGTGCGGCCCTACCTCTCCCTTCGTGGGAGAGGTTACAAAATCACGATCTTAGCAAAGCTAAGTCGTAGATTTTGTTGATGAGGGGGGTGAAGCGCGGTCCGCGCAGCGGAGCAATCGATCCAGTGAATCGATTGCAGCGCCGAACGCCTTGAGCCTTAGCGAAAGGCCGGCCGACATTTTCTCGAAAATTATCTCCCAACAAAATCAGCCTCTTAAAAGAAAAATCCTCCCACCCTCAAAAAAATCCTCCACCCGCCGCGTCCCCCTTTTTCCCGGCGCCCGTATCCTTGTTCCCGTTCCGTCGCGGATACACCACAAGGCGTTGTGGCGAGGCGGGGCCGGCGCTGGTGGCAGGGGAAGGACGCAAGAGCCTGCCACCGGGGTCCGCGGAAAATGGTCTCCCTCCGGCGACATGGGGGAGGACGGGTTTGCAGCCAGGCCCGTCATCCAGCCCTAACCGGGCGCCGGGTGTGTCTGTGGGGCACGGAGGGGAGCGCGGGGTATGCATGCGGCGCGGGCCAACGGACCTGACAAGTCCCGGCGGCGCATGCGGGGTGGAGGTTTGCCTCCACCGGAAACCCGACGCTCTCGCAGAGAGGCCGAAGTCGCGGATAAAAACCGCCGAACGGGGTACCGGAAGGTACCACATACTAAACTAACGAGGTGCCCCCGGTACCCCGTCCGCTTCCCCTTTTGTCTGGAGTTGAGGGGAAGACATTACAGGTGATGCCGAACCGGAGGGTGAAGACCTGGCCGGTGTTTTGGGGTGCGATTTTTTTTCAGGAGCGAACAAATGGACAATCACGAGACGACGAAGACCGAAGGACTGACCCATCTTTTCACCATGCAGGCGGCGGAACTCACCGGGATCCCGCTGCTCTGCACGATTGCCGGCTGCAGGCGCGACCGACGGTGCGGCATGAAGGATTTCGTGAAGGACGAACCCTTCTGCATGAGCCTTGCCTCGGTGCGCGACCGCCGGCGGATCGCGGAGATCGTCCGGGAATGCATCGCCCTGACCTCTACCTTGCAGCAGGGGCGCGACTACCACCTGGAGCCGCGTGGCCAGCGCCGCCGCGCGCAGGACGACGCGCTCCGGATCATGTCCGGCCTCCACACGACGGACGACGATCCGCCCGCCCGCTGGAAGCGGCTTCGCCGCAGATATGTGAAAGCGCCCTTGCGGCCAAAGGGGCGCGGCCAACGGCACCCGGTCAAGGGTTGAGATGCCGATGCGACGTGCAACCTCAGACCAGCGCCACCCAGGCCCGCGCGATCGCAAGCCCGGCGGCATCGGCGCGTTCACCGAGCGTCGGCGCCTCGCGCGGATGGTGCTCGCCGATCCAGCCGGGGCGCTTGGCCTCGGCGATCTCGGGAAACAGGGAATTCCACTGCTCGACGACGCCGCGATGGGCCTCGAAATGAAACTGCGTGCCATAGACGGCGCGGCCGAGGCGGAAGGCCTGGTGGCGGGCCGTGCCGTTTTCGGCAAGGTGCGCCGCACCCGGCGGCAGGGAAAACGTGTCGTCGTGCCACTGAAAGGAGTGGAAGCCGCCCTCGGCTGCGCCCGCGGCAAGGATCAACGGATCACGGCGTCCCTCCTCGGTCGCGGCGATCGCCTGCCAGCCGAATTCGGGCGCGGCGCCGATGATGTTCTCACCGCCATAGGCGCGCGCCAGGACCTGGCTGCCGAGGCAGATGCCGAGTACGGCCTTGTCGGCCTCGCCGAAGCCGCGCATCAGGTCGGCGAGACGGGGCAGGTAGGGGTGTTTGACGTCGTCGCGGGCATTCTGCTCACCGCCGAACACGACGATCGCGTCGTGGTCGCGATGATCCGCCGGCAGGGCTTCGCCGGCGAAGGCCTTGACCACCTCGACGGTGGCATCGGCCTCGGCGAGTGCGCGGCCCACCTGGCCGTGATCGGTGTTGCGGGTATTCTCGACGATCAGGACGCGCATCTAAACTCCCGGACGGATTCGGTTTTCCGGGAGATCAGCACGGCGGCGGCCGCCATTCAAGAGCCGCCGCCGGCGATCAGGTCAGAACGTGCGGGCAAGCCTTGCATCGACCGAATGGCGGTTGCCGCCCCGGAAGGCGAAGTAGAGCGTGATCGCAGCCCAGAGGATCGACTTCTCGGCCCCGGACAGCCCCTGGTCCATCGCGACCCAGTGGAAATAGACCGTGACCAGCAGCACGATGGTCGCGGCGACGGCTGCGGGCCGCGTCAGGAGGCCGATCGCGAGCAGGATGCCGCCGAAGAACTCGGTGCCGGCCAGCAGCGGCGACCACAGGACGCCGGGATAGAAACCCAACCCTTCGACCATGCCAACGGCGCCGAACGGATCGAGGATCTTGCCGTAGCCATGCACTACGAGCAGCACGCCCGCGACGACGCGCAGTACGGTTTCGACGGCATCGTGGCCGCCGGCATAGAGGGGAGCGAGACGGGGAATGACCAGGCGGTTGCGGTCGAGGGGGAGAGTCATGCTATGCAGTCCTTGCTGAATTGGGAGGAAGCCCCCTTCTACTCAGACCCGCCGTCGCCTCAAGACAGGCGGGCTAAAAACATGATAACAACAGTTAACTTTTCTGTGAGGACCGCTTCGGCGGAACCACAAGCTACAGCTACACCCAACATTTTCAGTCTACATTGCGGAAGAGCATCGTACGAATGAAAACGGAGAGCAGCGCCCAAAAAATAAAGAAAAATATATAGAAATAAACAGAAACAATCTGAAAGTTAGCATATATTATTGCAGACAAAATTGCCCAAATAATAGTACCCCGACGATGAAATGTCGGAACACCAAATATCGGCTTCAGAATTGAAACAAGAATATTGTTTTTATTTCTCATTCACCCTTGAAACCTTTTGCTTCAGAAAAATTCCCAGACGTTACTTATCCAACCATATCTCATAGACCCCCCGGCGGAACCCATATAATTTTGTGTCCAGCCGACTACGGTTGCCTTCGGCATTGCTTATCGCCGCCTGCAGACGCGGCTAAACGAGGTGAATACCGGAGACCGTCCATTCGTACAGCACAAGGCGCTATATGAGTCTGGTTTCGCTTAACTTTTCTGTGAGGACCGCTTCGGCGGGAAAACGACATGGCATCACCCCCGAGAGTGAGCATTCTCTACTGCACCCAGTGCAACTGGCTGCTGCGCTCCGCCTGGATGGCGCAGGAACTGTTGCAGACCTTCGGGCCGGATCTCGGCGAGATCGCGTTGGTGCCGTCCACCGGCGGCAGGTTCGAGATTCGAATCGACGGCGAACTCATCTGGGAGCGCAAGCGCGACGGCGGTTTTCCGGGACCGAAGGAGCTGAAGCAGCGGGTGCGCGACGCGATCGATCCGGCCCGCGATCTCGGCCATGTCGACCGGACCGCGCATGGCGGTTCCGGCCTCGACAGCTGATAAGGAAAGGGCGGCATCTTTCGACGCCGCCCGAGCCGTCTTCCCGTGGCGCCTCAGAGATAAGGCGAGCGGCAGACCTTGTAATAACCGCTGGTGCTCAGGAACCGGTTGGTCTCGGGATTGTACGAGCGGTAGCGGTTTAGGCACCAGTTGACGTGCCGTCTCCAGACGGCCGGCGGCACGCCGTAGACTGGTGGCGCATAGACCGGTGGCGGGCGGTAGACCGGCGGAGGCGGCGGAGGCAGGGGCCGGTAGACCGGCGGCGGATAATAGGGCGGCGGGGGCGGCGGCGGTGGACGCCAGCCCGGACGCGGCGGATCCCAACCGGGGCGCGGGGGTGGCGGATGCCAGCCCGGACGCCGGTCCGGCGGATAGGGGCGGCGGGTATCGTAGCAGCCATAGTCGTCGCAGACGACACGGGCGTTTTCCACGTCGCCGGAAACCTGCGGCCTTTGCGGAACCGGCGGCGCGGCCGAAACCGGCGCCGGCAGGACGGTCGCCAGGCTCACAAGCGCGCCCAGCAGATAATTGCGAATGCCACTCATCGAAGCCCTCTCTTCGAAACCGGAACGGACGGATGTCCGCCGGGCGCCCGCGGGCTCGTCCTTGCCGGACCGAGGTCCCCCGCTCGACGCGCGCCGCTCATCATAACATCTTCAGAAGTCGAACGGGATCATGTCTTTTCGAAGACGCGAGACGGGCGTCCGGTTGCTGCGCGGGCAAACCGGAAAACCGCATTCTCCTGCAAAACCGACGCCCGACACGAAAACTTCAAAAACGCTGTTGACAGCAACCGGCGCCCCCCTTACATGGCTCCTCGTCGCCCAGATGGCGGAATTGGTAGACGCGCCAGCTTCAGGTGCTGGTACTCGAAAGGGTGTGGAGGTTCGAGTCCTCTTCTGGGCACCAAATTCCCGTTTCAGACTGCTCAACGCAGTCCGGAAACACTGCAAAAAGCCCGGTTCGCCGGGCTTTTTTGTTGCGCGTAATCGCTCAGCGGCAGAGCCGGTCGTGCATCTCGAGTTCGGCCAGGAAGACCGGGAAGGCCCGGCGGGTCGCATCCTCGTCGCAGCCCGCTTCGATAAGCCGGATCGATAGCCAGATGGAGACGAAGGACCAGACGGCGCGCATGAAACTGTCGGCGCGCTCCAGCCCCTTCTCCGGCGTCGCGGCGAGCTCCATCATCGCGCCACGGAGCGCATCGATGGTCGCCAGCGCCTCCCTCGCCCTTGCCGCCTCGGGAACTGTCGCCGCCTCGATCTCGGCGCGGGCCCGCTCCAGGCAGATGTCGAAGCCGATGCCGCCGTCGCGCCAGATGCGGCGGGTCAGGAGGTCGATGGCCTGGATGCCGGTCGTGCCCTCGTAAATCGAGATGATCCGCGAATCGCGAAGATACTGCTCGAGCGGCCAGTCCTTCGTGAAGCCGACGCCACCCAGAACCTGGATGCCGGCGCTCGCCACATTGAAGCCGGCCTCGGCGCCGAAATTCTTGATGAGCGGCAGCATGAAGCCGGTGAAATGGCCAAGGCGTTCGCGGTCCGCCGCGTCGGGCTCGATCGCCGCCCGGTCCATGGCGGCGGCGATCTCGGTGACGCCGGCACGAACGACTTCGGTGCGGGCCCGCATGAGGGCGAGCTGGCGGATCACGTCCGGATGCGAGGCGATCGGGGGAGCCGGCCTGTCGGGCGCGCCGCCCTGCCTCCGCTCGGCCGCATAGGCCTCGGCGATATCGCAGGCGGCGGACGCAAGCGCCAGGCCCTGGCCGCCGCTCTGCAGGCGCATGTGCTCGATCATCGCGAAGAGCTGCGACAGGCCCCTGCCCTCCGCGCCAAGCAGGATGCCTTCAGCATCCTCGAATCGCAGCGCGCAGGTGGGCGAGCCGTGGAGGCCCATCTTCTCCTCGATCCGCTCCAGCACCACGCCGTTGCGGCTGCCGTCGTCGAGACGGTCGGGAGCGAGGAAGAGGCTGAGGCCACGGGTGCCGGGCGCGGCATTGGTGCGGGCAAGCAGGCAGTGGCCGATCCTTGCCGTCATGTCGTGGTCGCCGAAGGAGATCCAGATCTTCTGGCCGCTGATCCGCCAGATGCCGCCGTCCTCGCGAGCGACCGTGCGGATGCGGCCGACGTCCGAGCCCGCCTCCGGCTCGGAAATGCAGATGGTCGCGGCCCAGTCGCCGGCCACCAGCTTCGGGATCCAGGTGGCTTTCGTTGCGGCATCAGCGGTGCTGGCGAGAAGGTGGCAGGCGGCGCGGGAGGCACCGGCGGCCATCATCAGCGCGACGCAGGCCCGGTCGAACAGCGGTTCGCAGGCGGACTGGACAGCCAGCGGCAGGCCCATTCCGCCGTGCTCTTCGGCAACATCCATGCCGAGCCAGCCGGCTTCGGCGAATTGCCGGAAAGCCTCGCCATAGCCGTCCGGCGTGACGACACGGCCGTTCGAGACGGTGCAGCCGATCCGGTCGGCGACGGTGTTGAGCGGGGCAAGCACACCTTCGGCGAAAGCGGCGGCCTCCTCGACGATGGCCGTCACCGTCGCGTCGTCCAAGTCAGGACGCAGGTCGCGAACCCGGCGCCAATCGGGCGTGGCGGACAGAAGGGCGAGCGTGCGCGCCGCCTGGTCCTGATAGCTCACGGGCAACCCTCCCTATTTCGGCTGCATTCGGATCGCACCGTCGAGGCGGATGACCTCGGCATTGAGATACTGGTTCTCGATGCAGAAGCAGACGGTCGATGCGAACTCGCCGGGATCGCCGAGGCGAGCCGGATAGGGGATGGCAGCGGCAAGGCTCTGCTGCGCCTCCTCCGGCAGGGAGTGCAGCAGCGGCGTCAGGAAGATCCCGGGTGCGATGGTGTTGACGCGCACCCCGAAGCGGGCGAATTCGCGGGCCATCGGCAGGGCCAGCGAGACGATGCCGCCCTTGGAAGCGGCATAGGCGGCCTGGCCGATCTGGCCGTCGAAAGCAGCAACGGAGGCGGTGTTGACGATCGCGCCGCGCGCCTTGTCGTCGAGTTCCGGCAGTTCCGCCATCGCGGCGGCGGCAAGCCGCATCATGTTGAACGTGCCAATCAGGTTGACGCGGATGACGCGCTCGAAATCGGCAAGCGGCATCACGCCATTGCGGCCGATGACGCGGCCGGCCGTACCGATGCCGGCGCAATTGACGAGGATGCGCAAGCCACCCCTGGCCCCATTGGCGCGGCCGACGGCATGTTCCGCCTCCGCTTCGCTCGCGACATTGCCGGAAATCGCCACCCCGCCAATCTCCCCGGCGACGCGGGCGGCGGCCTCGGCGTTCAGATCCATCACATGGACCAGCGCGCCCTTCTCCGCCAGTCGCCGCGCCGTCGCCTCGCCAAGGCCGGAACCACCGCCGGTGACCAGCGCGCTCACTCCTTCGATCTTCATCAGGTCGTCTCCCTACTTGACGCCAATTACGTCGGGTCCGCCCTCGTAGAGGGCCTCCACCAGGTCCTTGCGGTGGGACAGGACCGCCCGCTGGTTGATCGAGCCCTTGTCGGTCACCTCGCCACGGTCGAAGCGCGGCGGCTCGGTCATGATCATGATGCGCACCACGCGGCTCGCCGAACCGGTCGCAGCCTTGGCGTGGGCCTTGAGCTTGTCGGCAAGTGCTGCGCGCACTTCCGGTCGGGCGAGAAGCTCGGCGTCGGACATCTGGTCGCCGCCTGGCACAAGCGGCCTCAGGGCCGGCAGGAAGGGGATGACGAGCGCGCCGAGGTCCTCACGGTCGGGAGCGGTGATCACGGCGTCGCGGATCAGGCCGCCGAACTGGTCGACGAGCTGGGCCCTGAGCTTGCCGACGGCGACCCAGGTGCCGGTCTGCAGCTTGAAGTTCTCGGCCGTGCGGCCATCGAAGAAAAAGCCGGCGGTGGGATCATCGGGGACGGCGAAACGGACGGCGTCGCCGATCCGGTAGAAGCCCTCTTCGTCGAAGGCGGCGGCCGTGAGCGTCGGGTTGCGCCAGTAGCCGGGGGTGACGTTCGGCCCCTTGAGGCGCAGCTCGAATTTCTCCTCGAAGGGCACGAGCTTCAGTGTGATTCCCTGGGAGGGAATGCCGATATTGCCCGGCGCATCCTGGGGCTCGGTGCAGAAGAGCGCGAAGGGCGAGGTTTCGGTGGCGCCGAGGCCCGTGCCAAGGAAGACGCGGTAGCCGAGCGTCTGCTCCGACAGCGCCATCAGGTCATCCCAGGTGTGCTGGGCCATGCCGGCGCCGGCATAGAGCATGAATTTCAGATTGCGAAAGAAGCTCTCGCGCAGCTGGTCGTCCTTGCGCATGGCGGCGATCAGCATCTCGTAGCCGGCCGGCACGTTGAAGAACCAGGTCGGCGAAACCTCTTTCAGATTGGCGATGGTCTCGCCGATGGCGGCGGGCGTCGGACGGCCCTTGTCGATGTAGAAGGTGCCACCATTGTAGATCACCATGTTGAAGACCTTGTTGCCGCTCGCGGTGTGGTTCCACGGCGCCCAGTCGACAACGATCGGCGGATCGTCACGCAGGAAAGCGTAGCAGTCGGCAACCATCTCCTGGTTGGAGCAGAGCATTCGCTGGGTCTGGATGACCGCTTTCGGCGAGCCGGTGGTGCCAGACGTGAACAGGAACTTGGCGACGGTATCAGGGCCGACCGCGGCATAGGCCTCATCGACGGAGGAGCCCGGCGCGGTGGCAAGCGCCTCGTCCCAGCCGATCATCGGGCGGGAGGCGGAAGGGGCGTTGCGGCAGAAAAGCAGCGGGACGGAGGGGGCGAATACCGCCTCGATGGCCGCGGCGAAGGGGGTCACGTCGTCAGCGAACACGAGCCCCGGCGTCACTTGGCCGGCGATGTCGGCGAGCTTACCGAAATCGCCGACATGGGTGGCATAGGCCGGGGCGATGGCGGCCGAGGGCACGCCGACATATTGCGCGGCGAGCGCCACGAGCGCGTGGGCGATCGAATTGTCGGACAGGATGAGAACCGGTCGCTCGGCGGAAAGATCGTTGTCGAGAAAAAGCTGGCCGAGGGCACGGATCTGCCGGAGCGCTTCGCCGTAAGAGAGTTTGCGCCAGCCGCCGGCGTCATCACGCTCGGCCATCCAGATGCGGTTGGGATCGACGGTCGCCCAATGGACCATGCGTTCGGTGATCTTGTCCGGATGCGGCCCCAAAGGGTCGACGCGCCAGATGACGTAACACCCGTCGTCGCGCTTTTCCCACTGCAATTGCGGGGACCACACCTTGATCGCGCCGGCTCGGCTTTGGTTCATGACTCTCCTCCCAGATCCGTCACGAAAACTGACAGAGGACCAACCTCCGTCGTCCTTAATTTTTGTTTACAAGGAAACAATCGCCGTGTAAACAATCAACGAGAACACAATATCGCAAGCTCCGGAGAGGGCTGGGAGGGACAGACGATGAGTGGCGCGACGACGAGCGAATTCGTCACCTATGAATTGAAGGACGAGATCGCCCATATCGGGCTCAACCGTCCGGAAAAGCGCAACGCCATCAGCGACCGTTTCGTCGAAGCGATTGCGACCGCCGTGCAACGCGCGGAAGACGAGGCCAAGGCCGTCGTCGTCTTCGGCCATGGCGATCATTTCTGCGCCGGCCTCGATCTCGCCGAACACGTCAAGAAGACTCCGATCGAGGGCGTTCGCGGCTCGCGTCGCTGGCACGCGGTGTTCTCCACCATCGAGCACGGCACAATCCCATGGATTTCCGCCCTGCATGGCGCCGTCGTCGGCGGTGGGCTGGAGCTTGCGGCATCGACGCATATCCGCGTCGCCGACCAGTCGGCGTTCTTCGCGCTGCCCGAGGGACAGCGCGGCATTTTCGTCGGCGGCGGCGGCTCGGTTCGTGTCGCCCGGCTGACCGGCGTCGCCCGGATGACGGACATGATGTTGACGGGACGCGTTGCCTCGGCGGAGGAAGCCGAACGCTGGAACATGGTGCAGTATGTCGTGCCGAAAGGGGAAGCACGCGCCAAGGCGCACGAGCTCGCCAAGGCGGCTGCGGCGAACGCATCGCTCTCCAACTACGCCGTGATCAACGCGCTGCCCCGCATCCAGGACATGGCCAAGGAGGATGGCCTGTTCGTCGAATCCTTCATCTCCTCCTTCACCGCAACCAGCCCTGAAGCGGAGGAACGCTTGCGCGCCTTCCTCGAAAAGCGTGCGGCGCGGCTGAAGACCCCCGGCAATACTTGAGGTCCCGACGATGGACATGCCAATCCGCAGTACCGGCGACGTGAAGGTGGGCGAGCTCACCAATGCGCTCGGCTTTCTGCTCAGGCTGGCGCAGCTGCAGTCCTTCGACGACTTCTTTTCGGGCAACGGTCCGCGCGGGGTGAAGCCCGGCGAGTTTTCGGTGCTCTGGGTGATCGGCCAGAACCCCGGCATCCGCCAGAGCGTGCTCGGCCAGCGCCTGATGATCAAGCGCGCCCATATGACCAAGCTGATCCGGGCCTTCGAGGACAATGGCCTCGTTTCGCGCCGTATTCCCGACGAGGACCGCCGCGCCGTCGAGCTGACGCTGACGCCAAAGGGCGAAGGTGAGATCGCGCGGACGGCACCGGGTTTCTTTGCCTACGAGGAGAAGTCGGGTGCGCCCCTGACGTCGAAGGAACGCAGTCAGCTGGTTTCGCTGCTGCGGAAATTCGTCGGCATCGAGGAGGAGGAGAGACCATGAACATCGACGAGCTGATCGCGATCGACATCCACACCCATGCGGAAGAACCGTGCGGCGGGACGCGCGACGACGGCTATGACGAGTTTCAGGCCGGCATGGCCCGATACTTCAAGAACCCGGCAGGTGCCCAGGGAATGCTTCCGACGGTGCAGGAGACGGCCACCTACTACCGCGAACGCAAGATCGGCTGCGTGATCTTTCCCGTCGATGCGGAACGGGAGACTGGGTTTCGCCGCTACGAGAACGAGGAAGTCGCACGGATCGCGGCCGACAATTCGGACGTGCTGATCCCCTTCGCCTCGATCGACCCTGCCAAGGGCAAGGCCGGTGCGCGGGAGGCGCGGCGGCTGGTCCGTGATTTCGGCGTGCGCGGCTTCAAGTTCCATCCGACGATGCAGGGCTTTTTCCCGAACGACCGGATGGCCTATCCGCTCTACGAGGCAATTGCGGAGGAAGGGGCGATCTCGCTCTTCCATTCCGGCCAGACCGGCGTGGGCGCCGGCATGCGCGGCGGAATGGGCATGCGGCTCAAATATTCCAACCCCATCCATCTCGACGACGTGGCCGTCGACTTTCCCGACATGCCGATCATTATCGCCCATCCCTCCTTCCCCTGGCAGGAGGAGGCGCTGTCCGTCGCGACCCACAAGCCGAACGTCTACATCGACCTCTCAGGCTGGTCGCCGAAATATTTCCCGACGATCCTGGTGCGGTACGCAAACACACTGCTGAAGCACAAGATGCTGTTCGGGTCCGATTGGCCGGCGATCACGCCGGACCGATGGCTCGCGGATTTCGCCAATATCGACATCCGCGACGATGTCCGCCCGCTCATTCTAAAGGAGAACGCGCGGAGACTGCTGAAGCTCTAGAGACCATACTGCCAACGTGTTCCAAACTGGGAGGATTTGAACATGAAACGCATACTTTCTGTCATAGCAGGCCTGGCGGCGCTGGCCGCCACCACAGCCGACGCGCGCGAACTGCGTGTCGCCCCCGGCGCCCCGCCGGCCCACCCGTCCAACAGCCATCTTTACCAGAAGCTTGTCGAATACCTGCCTGAGGTCTCCGGCGGCAATCTCACCGCCCAGATGCTGGGGCCAGAGGTCGTCAGCCTCGGCCAGATGAAGGACGCGCTGCAAAGCCAGCTCGTCGAGGTTGGCAATCTGCTGCCGCTCTATTTCCCGGCCGACCTGCCAAGCATGTCGCTGGCCGGTGAACTGGCGCTGACCGGCCGCGAGCCGCATGCGATGGCGGCGGCGATGACCGAATACATGGTCACCTGCGAGGTCTGCCAGCAGGAGCTGAAGAAATTCGGCGTCGTCTATCTCGGCTCAGGCTCGTCCGACGTCTATGCGCTGCTGACAACCAAGCCGGTCCGTACGGCAGACGACCTCAAGGGCCTCAGGCTCCGCAGCGGCGGCGCGCCGTTCTCGCGCTGGGCGGAAAACTTCGGCGCGGTGCCGGCAGCGATCGGCGTCGGCGACACGTTCGAATCCATGTCGCAGGGCGTGATCGACGGCTCGATGGCCTCGATCGGTGACCTCCTGTCGTTCCGCCTCGTCGAACTTGTGAAGAGCGTGACCTTCGTGCCGCTTGGCACCTATCACGCCTCGTCCGACTTCACCGTCGCCAATTCAGCCTGGGAAAGCCTGTCGCCGGAAGAGCGCAAGCAGCTGGCAACGGCCGCCAACCGGGCCAATGTCGATTTCACCCAGCGCTGGGGCTATGGCATCGCGGAAGAGGCGAAGAAGGCGGCGCAGGAGGCGGGGATCGAGTTCATCGAGCCTGATGCAGCTTTCCTCAAGGCGGTCGAGGATTTTGCGGAAGCCGACAAGTCAACCGCCGCGAAGGTGTCGCAGGAGCGCTTCGGGTTCGCCGATGCCTCCGACAAGGTGGCGCGTTTCGTCAGCCTGGTCGACAAATGGAACGGTATCGTCAAGGAAGCCAACCTCGATCCGGCCGCCATCACGAAGCGGCTCGACGAGGAAGTCTGGAGCAAGGTCGACTTCGCCACCTACGGCATGTGACGCGAAACGCCGGCGGGGCCCGAGCCTCGCCGGCTTTCCTTCCTCGCTAGGGTTCGGGAGCTTTTCATGTCGCACTTGTTCGGACTGGCCGACAGGCTGTCCAGGATGCTGGTCTTCGTCGCCTCGATCGGCGTTGTGATGATGATGTTCCATGTCTGCGCCGACATCATCGCGCGGATCATCACAGGCGCCTCGCTGCCGGCGACCGTCGAGATCGTTTCCTATTACTACATGGTCCTGGTCGCCTTTCTGCCGCTTGCCTGGGTGGAGTGGAAAGGCGGAATGGTAACCGTTGAGCTGATCGAATTCGTTCTGTCTCCGCGACTGAGACGCATTTCGGATGCCTCGGTGGCGCTGATTGCCTGCGCGCTCTACTGCGTCCTGACCTATGCCACCTGGGCGACCGCGGTGAAGAATTTCAACACGGGGACCTTCGTGATCGCGCTGCAGGCGAAGATCATCACCTGGCCCGGCTACTTCCTGCCGACGGCCGGCTTTGCGCTCGCCGCCTTCATTACCGCCGTCCGATTTATCAAGATCGCCACCAATCACGCCGAAGAGGCGCAGGAGACCCCCGCATGAGCGTCGAAACCGGACTTTACGGGATCGCGATCCTCGGCCTGCTGCTGATCCTGCGAATTCCCGTGGCGCTGGCGCTGATCACGGTGTCGTTCGGCGGCATCGCCTATCTGCTCGGCTTCAAGCCGGCGATCGGCATCATTACGTCCACCCCTTACAGCTTCGTCGCCAGCTGGACGATGAGCGCGGTGCCGATGTTCCTGCTGATGGGCTTCGTGGCCTTTCACGCCGGACTGACCGGAAGCCTGTTCCAGGCCGCAAAGGCCATTCTCTGGCGGGTGCCGGGCGGGCTTGCGATTTCCTCGATCTTTGCCTGCACGGGCTTTGCCGCCGTCAGCGGCTCCTCCATCGCCTGTGCCGCCGCGATGGGGCGGATCGCAATTCCCGAGATGGTGCAGGCTGGATACCGGGCAAGCTTTGCCAGCGGCGCGCTGGCGGCCGGTGGCACGATCGGGGCGCTGATCCCGCCCTCGATCCTGATGATCGTCTACGGCGTCTTCGCCGAGACGTCGATCACGCAGATCTTCGTCGGCGGCATCGGCGTCGGGCTGATCACGGCGCTGAGCTACTGCCTTGTGGTGCTGGCCTTCTGGTGGCTCAGGCCCGACATCGTGCCGCGCACGCTCGCCTCCGGCTTCGAGGAAGCCGGCGGCTTCGGCGCGATCCTGCGCATCTGGCCGCTGACCCTCCTGGTGCTGCTGGTGTTCGGCGGGCTGTTCTCCGGCTACTTCACGGCGACCGAAGCAGGCGCGGTCGGGGCCGGCGGCGCCGTGCTGCTGTCGGCAATCACTGGGAACCTCTCGATGCGGGTGATGCGAGTCTCGCTGCTCGAAACGCTCTCGACCTGCGCCTCGCTGTTCATCATCGGCATCGGCGCCTCGATGTTCACCCGCTTTCTCGGCATTACCGGGCTTTCAGGCTTCCTCGGCTCCTTCGTCGCCGGAGCGGATCTCGGCTATACCGAGCTGATGGTGATCATCGTGATCATCTATCTGGTGCTTGGCATGTTCATGGAACCCTTCGGCGCCATGCTGGTGACGCTGCCGGTGCTCTTGCCGGTGCTGAAGGCGGAGGGCATCAGCCTTGTCTGGTTCGGGGTGCTGGTGGTGAAGCTCTTGGAGATCGGCATGATCACGCCGCCGGTGGGGCTCAACGTGTTCGTCATCAAGAACGTCGCCTCACGCTATGTCAGCGTCGTCGATGTCTTCAAGGGCGTGACGCCGTTCATGCTGGCGGATCTTCTGGTGGTGGCGCTGATCATTGCCGTGCCGTCCATCGTGCTCTCGCTGCCGCAACTGCTGTTCAACTGACGCCAGGCTCGGGTGCCGCCGCGGCACCCAACATTGACAGCGTTTTGTATACATGATGTTATCAACCATGAGGAGACATGGAGGAGAACGCATGCTGCGGAACACATCCGCTGGCCCTGCACCTGCTGTATTTAAAACTTTCGCTGCGGGGCGGAATGTGCGCCGTACGAGGCCACGCTCGGCAGTGTCCCCAAACCGATCAACCAACAAGCTGTATACATAGCGACCCTTTGCGGATCGACGAAAACGTCCGTGACGCGGGTGTATGACGATGAGGATAGAGGCAAGACCATAAAGCCGGCCCCGCCCCGGAGGAGACAGGGCGGCACGGCTGAAACAACGGAGGAGACAGACATGCTTACCAGACGCGTTCTGCTGGCGGCGGGTGTTGCGCTTGCGAGCCTTTCTATGACGCCGGCTTATGCCGAGGATATCGTGAAGATCGGGCTGATCCTGCCGATGACCGGACCTTTCGCCTCCACCGGCCGGCAGGTCGAGGCGGGCGTCAAGGCCTATATCGCGCTTAACGGCGACACGGCGGCGGGCAAGAAAATCGAGATCGTGCTGCGCGACGATGGCGGCGTGGCGGACCAGACGCGGCGCATCGCGCAGGAGCTGGTGGTCAACGAGGGTGTCTCTATACTGGCCGGCTTCGGGCTGACGCCGCTTGCGATGTCGGTCGCGCCGGTACTGAACCAGGCGAAGATCCCCGCCATCATCACCTCGGCGACGACGTCCGCGATCATGAAGCAGTCGGACTATTTCGTCCGGGTCAGCATGGCAGGGCCGCAATCGCCGGTGCCGGTGGCGACCTGGGCGGTGGAGAACGGTCTCACACGCGTTGTTACGCTGGTGACCGATTACGGCCCGGGCCACGACATCGAGAAGGGTTTCACCGACCAGTTCAAGAAGCAGGGTGGCGAGATTGTCGAGGCGGTGCGCGTCCCCTTGCAGAACCCTGATTTCGCGCCGTTCCTGCAACGGGTGCGTGACGCCAAGCCGGACGCGGTGTTCGTCTTCGTTCCCTCGGGCGTCGGTTCGCTGTTCATGAAGCAGTTCGTCGAACGGGGCCTTGCCGAGGCGGGCATCAAGCTGATCGCGACGGGCGATGTGACCGACGACGATCTCCTCAACGGGATCGGCGAGGTCGCCAAGGGCGTGATCACCGGCCACTTCTATTCCGCCAACCACGACAGCCCCGAAAACCAGGCGTTCGTGGCGGAGGTGAAGAGGGCCAATGACGGCATGCGGCCGAACTTCATGTCGGTCGGCGGATACGACGCCATGCATCTGGCTTATGCCGCGCTGGAAAAGACCGGCGGCGATACCGACGGAACGAAGCTGGTCGAAGCGATGAAGGGCATGGAGTGGACGAGCCCGCGCGGGCCCATCAGCATCGATCCGGCGACGCGAGACATCATCCAAGATATCTACATGCGCGAGGTGAAGGAGGTTGACGGCGAGCTCTACAACGTCGAATTCGCCACCTATCCGAAGGTCAGGGATCCGAACGTCGCGCCTTAACCGGCCACGGCGAAGCAATCTGTCGACAGTATCGCCCGGTCGTGACCCGACCGGGTGTTATAGCCATATCCTATACCCGGGGCAGGTCTTTTGATGAGCCTTGCCCGGGCCGAGCCACTATGGATGAAGCCCCGGGAAGGGAGACCGGGTGCCATGCAACCCGGATGACAGGGCGGCACCCTTCCTGTTTGTCCGGGTGGTTCTTGGGAGGAACTTATGACGATCAGAGCAATTCTGGCAGGCGTGGCAGGGCTCACGATGACAGTCGCCGGCCTGCAGACGGCGGTGGCGGAAGATGTGGTGAAGGTAGGGCTGATCCTGCCGATGACCGGCCCCTTCGCCTCCACCGGGCGGCAGGTCTCCGCCGGCGCCAAAACCTTCATGGCAACGCATGGCGCCACAGTGGGCGGCAAGACGATCGAACTGGTGATCCGCGACGACGGAGGTGTGGCCGACCAGACGCGGCGCGTGGCGCAGGACCTCGTCGTCAACGAAGGCGCGGCGATCCTCGCCGGTTTCGGACTGACGCCGCTCGCGATGTCGGTGGCGCCGGTCTCGACGCAGGCCAAGGTGCCGACGATCGTGATGGCGGCGGGCACTGCCTCCATCACCAAGGCGTCCGAGTTCATTACCCGCACTTCGGGCACGCTGCCGCAATATTCGCTGCCGGTCGGAACCTGGGCGAGCGAGAACGGCATCAAGAGCGTCGTGACGCTGGTCAGCGACTACGGACCGGGGCTCGACGCGGAAAAGTGGTTTACCAAGGAGTTCACCTCGAAGGGTGGCACAGTCACGGAAGCCGTCCGCGTGCCGCTGCAGAACCCCGATTTCGCGCCGTTCCTGCAGCGTGTGCGCGATGCAAAGCCGGACGCCGTCTTCGTGTTCCTGCCGTCGGGTGTCGGCTCGCTGTTCATGAAGCAGTTCAACGAACGCGGCCTTGCGGATGCCGGTATCAAGCTGATCGCCACCGGCGACGTGACCGACGACGATATCCTCAACAGCATGGGCCCATCGGCGATCGGCACGATCACGGGACACTTCTACGCGACGTCTCACGACAGCCCGGAGAACAAGGCCTATGTCGAGGCGTTCAAGAAGGAGAACGACGGCATGCGGCCGAACTTCATGTCCGTCGGTGGCTATGACGGAATGGCGCTGATCTACGCAGCGCTGGAGAAGACCGGCGGCGATGCCAGTGGCCCAGCCTTCATGGAGGCCGTGAAGGGGCTTTCGTGGACGAGCCCGCGCGGACCTGTCTCGATCGATCCGGAGACGCGCGACATTATCCAGAACATCTATGTGCGCGAAGTGAAGGAAGTCGATGGCGAACTGCACAATGTGGAATTCGCAACATTCGAGGCACTGAAGGATCCGGAAAAGGCCGAGGCGCCGTAACAGCACGGGGCCGACGGCGGCGGGCTTTCCCTGCCGCCGTGCCCGGAGCAGAATGATCCGGAAACCGGTTCTAATTCGAGAAGGACCCGATGCTGACAATCCTGTTCGATGGCGTTGCTTACGGCATGCTGCTGTTCGTCCTTGCCTGCGGTCTCACCGTGACACTCGGATTGATGAACTTCATCAATCTCGCGCATGGCGCCTTCGCGATGACCGGGGGCTACGTCACCGTCGTGATGATGAACCGCTACGGCATTTCCTTCTACTGGTGCCTGCCCGCGGCCTTTGTCGGGGCGGCGGCGGTCGGGGCGGTACTCGAACGCGCGCTCTACCGACACCTCTATGGCGCCGACCATCTGGACCAAGTGCTTTTTTCGATCGGGCTGGTGTTCATGGCGGTCGCCGCGGCCGACTATTTCATGGGTGGTCAGCAGCAACTGATCCAGCTACCGCCGGAACTCTCGGGGCGCATGGAAATCCTCGGCGTCGGGATCGGCCGCTACCGGCTGTTCATCATCGTCATCTGCGCGATGCTGGCGATCGGACTGCAGTTGATCCTGGCGAAAACCCGCTTCGGTAGCCGGCTAAGAGCAGCTGTCGATGACCGGCGCACGGCACTCGGGCTTGGCATCAATGTCTCGCTCGTCTTCGCACTCACGTTTGCCTTTGGCTCCGGGCTTGCGGGCCTCGGCGGCGCGCTCGGGACCGAACTCTTGGGCCTCGATCCGAACTTCCCGCTGAAATTCATGATCTACTTCCTGATCGTCGTCGCCGTCGGCGGCACCTCGACCGTGACCGGTCCCTTCCTCGCCTCCCTGATGCTTGGAATCGCCGATGTCGCCGGCAAATACTATGTGCCCGAGATTGGTGCTTTCGTGATCTATGCCCTGATGATCGTGATGTTGGTCTTGAGGCCGCACGGACTGTTCTCGCGGGATGGTGGTCGATGACCATGGCGGAGCAGAGCATCACCAAACCATCCAAACCCGCCGGAGCGGCGCGCCTTTCCGTGGCCCGGCGCGGCAGAATGCGACTTTACGAACCGATGTTCTGGATCGCTGCCTTCGCGGCCTATTTCCTGCTGCCGACGAAGATGCTGCTTTTGACGGAGATCGCGATCCTCGGTCTCTTCGCGCTGTCGCTCGACCTCATTCTTGGCTTCACGGGTATCGTCTCGCTCGGCCATGCGGTGTTCTTCGGGATCGGTGCCTATGCGGCCGGGCTTCTTTCGCTCAAGGTCACCGCGGAACCCGTGACAGGTCTGTGCTTTGCGGCCCTCGTCGCGGCGGTGGCCGGCTTCCTGTCGAGCTTCCTGCTGCTGCGGGGCTCCGACCTTACGCGGCTGATGACGACGCTTGGCATCGGCATGATGATGGCGGAGGCGGCCAACCAGATGGCGTGGCTCACGGGTGGCGCCGATGGCCTGTCCGGCTTCTTCACCGGACCAATCCTCGGCCAGTTCGAATTCGACCTGTTCGGCAAGACCGGCTATCTGTACTCGCTGATCGTGCTCTTCGTCTGCATCCTGATGACCCGCCGTATCGCCTATTCGCCATTCGGACTGTCGCTGAAGGCGATCAAGGGCAATACCGTTCGGGCGGGGATGATCGGCATTCCCGCCAACAAGCGGATCGTGGTGATCTACACGATCTCCGCAGCGATCGCCGGCATGGCTGGCGCTCTGCTGACACAAACCACGAGCTTCGTCTCACCCGACGTTCTTGCCTTCCACCGCTCCGCCGACGTGATGCTGGTGCTTGTTATCGGCGGCACAGGCTATCTCTATGGCGGCATTTTCGGCGCGATCGCGTTCACGCTGTTGCGCGACGCGCTTTCGATTGCAACTCCGCAATACTGGATGTTCTGGATCGGTCTGATCCTCGTGCTCCTGGTGCTGGTCGGCAGGGAAAGGTTATTCAGCCCGTTCACATGGTTGGCCGAGAGGCTCAAGGCGTCCAAAGCGCCGGAGGTGCCGCGATGAGCTGGGCACTCGAGACCAAGGGCCTGAAACGCCGCTTCGGCGCCTTCGTGGCGACCAATGACGTCAGTCTTCAAGTACGAGAAGGGGCGCGGCATGCGCTGATCGGTCCCAACGGTGCCGGCAAGACGACACTGATCAACCTGCTTACCGGGGTGCTGCCGCCCTCGGAGGGCGAGGTATGGCTGGGTGGCGAAAACATCACCCGCACAGAGCCGCACCGCCGCGTTCAAATGGGGCTTTCGCGAACATTCCAGATCAACCGACTGTTCAACGATTTCACACCGCTCGACTCCACGACGCTTGCCATCTGCCAGCGCGATGGCGGCGGCAATCTCTGGAAGCCGCTATCATCGTACCACGACGCCATCGACGAGGCGGCGGATCTGCTGGAGCAGCTGGGGCTCTCGTCGGTGGCGACGGACCGCACATCCACCCTGCCCTATGGCAAGCAGCGACTTCTGGAGATCGCGCTGGCGCTGGCCGCCCGGCCGAAGGTGCTGTTGCTCGATGAGCCGGCGGCCGGTGTGCCCGAGGACGAGCGCCACGAAGTGCTTTCCATCGTCGCGAGCCTGCCGGCCCAGGTCACAGTGCTGCTGATCGAGCACGACATGGACCTCGTCTTCTCCTTCGCAGACCGCATCTCCGTTCTGGTCGCCGGCGCGGTATTCGCCGAGGGCTCAGTAGATGAGATTTCCCGCGATCCCAAGGTCAAGGCTGTCTATCTCGGAGAGGGCGAATGACCGACTGGCTGCTTGAAACCACGGACCTGGTCGCTGGCTATGGCGAGGCGAGCGTGCTCTCCGGCATCAGCCTCAAACTGGCGCGCGGGCGCACCATGGCGCTGCTCGGCCGCAACGGCACCGGCAAGACGACACTCGTCGACACGATCGCGGGCCTGACAACCCACCACAGCGGCACTATCCGGCTGGATGGCGAGGACATTACCGGGATGCGACCGGAACGCCGCGCCGGCGCCGGGATCGGCTGGGTGCCGCAGGAGCGCAACATCTTTCGTTCGCTGACCGTGGAGGAGAACCTGACGGCGATCGCGAGACCCGGCCCATGGGGGCTTGAGGGCACCTATGCGATGTTCCCACGCCTGAAAGAAAGGCGCGGCAATCTGGGCAGCCAGTTGTCCGGCGGCGAGCAACAAATGTTGGCCGTCGCGCGGGCTCTGATGCTCAACCCGAAACTGCTTCTGCTCGACGAACCTCTCGAGGGCCTGGCGCCGATCATCATCGACGAACTGCTGTCGGCGCTGAAGGCGATCGTGAAGGGCAAGGGGCTGTCAGCGATCATCATCGAGCAGAAGGCGCGGAAGATCCTGCCACTGTGCGACGAGGCCGTGATTCTGGACCGTGGTGCAGCCGTCTACAGCGGTCCGAGCCAGGCGCTGCTCACCGACGACGACCTGCTTGGACGCCATCTCGCGATCGAGCGGTGACGGGGCTCACTCCGGAAGGTGATGCGGATTGATGCCTGGAAACCAATGCGGTGACACCGGCGGGCGGCCGCCTTCATAGACGGCGCCGTTGCTCTTGCTCTCGCACCGATAAGCCAGATACGGCATGTTGTCGTCGAAGAAGCGGATACCGTTCCGTTTGCCGGAATACCTTGTCACGGTGTGGCAACGATATTTCGGTTCCTCCGGCCCAAGCGGCTTCACGCCGGGAAGGCCCTCGAATATCTCGCCTTGAACCGGCGGGGCGGCAAGTGCGGCCGCGACCGGCCCGACAAACGCCATGGCCGCGATAACCGCCAGATGAGTAAACGGGCTTCTCGCCAACGCCTTTTCCAATCCACTGCCGACATCGGCCCAAGGTGGCTTCTCCCACCAATATAGGCGATCAATGGCTGTAAAAGAAGGGTCACGTCGGGCGACGATAGCCGGTCGGCTGCTCGTAGAGCCAGGCAATCCGCTCGACGGCCTTGCGGAAATCCTCCCGGGCAACCGTCATTGTATGACCGTTGGCGTGTAGCAGCGTTTCCGCATCTTCCATGATACCGACATGTCCCTTCCAGAACACCAGATCACCGCGACGCAGGTCCTCGCGCGCGATGGCAGTGCCCAGTTCCCTTCCCTGCACATCTGAATCGCGCGGGGCGGAACCTCCCGTCATCTGCAGGCAGAGCTGGACGAGGCCGGAGCAATCGAGGCCGAAACCCGACCGCCCACCCCAGAGATAGGGCGTTTCCATGAAGCGCGCCGCCAGCGAGACATAGTCGTCCGGGGGCCAGGTTCCGATAGGCAGACAATGGGCTGCAATGACTGCCCGGCCATCCGCCAGCAGATGGTAGCGCGTGCCGCGGGTTTCCGCCTCGCCGATGATGGCCACGCGGCTGCCCATGGAGAGCGGCGTCGCAAGCGGCGCGCGCAGGTCTGGGCGGGGATAAAGAAAGGTCCGGGGAACGACGATGTGATGGGTGGGCGATGGCTGGCGATCGCCAACACAATGCTCCGGCAGGTAACCGACATAGCCGTCCGACGCCGCCTTCACCCAGGCCCAGCCGGCGGAGCGGTCGAATACCGTGACCTCCTCACCGAGTAGAAGTTCGGTGTCGATACCAGACGCCATATCGGGTTTCGGGCGCAGTCCGGTGACGGGGACAATAACGCCGGCGGGCTCGCCCATGGTGAAGCGGGCGGCCTCAACCTGCCCCTCAAGGGCAATGTCGGCGAGATCTTCGCGGTAAGCGTTAAAGCGTCTGTCCAGCGTCATATCGTCCGCTTTCAGTTTCCGAGCCGGCGGCCCTGTTCGATGATGAGATCGCCGAGCTTTTCCAGATAAAGCGCGCCGCCGACAGTGCGCTTGATCACCACGTTCCGGCGGTCGATCTCGTCGCGCACCCGGTCGACGAGGCCAAGTTCGCCCATGGTATCAAGGGCGCGGGTGATGACGGCTTTTGTCACGCCGAGTGTCGCTGCCAGGCCGCGGACCGTGTGCGGCGGCGGAACGAGGTAGATGTGGAGAAGGATTGCCATCTGCCGCTGCGTCAGGTCGCGCTGGTCCTGCTTGACCTGAAGTAGACTGACTCGATGCCAAAGCCCGAGGGCCTCGGAAGCTGACAGTTCCACACTCATTTCTCACTCCAACGGTGCCCGGTCCCGCTGTTTTCAGACAATCGGACGGTCAAAGCAAGGGCAGCGCCAAACGGTTTGCCTTTACTTCGCCCCCGACGAGAGGTGTCGGAACAGGGCACGGATGCCCTGGGCCTCGCCGCCGACGGTGGCGTGGCCGCGATCGGAGGGCGACCAGCCGAAGATGTCGAAATGGACCCAGCGACGCGACGTACCGACGAAGCGCTTCAAGAAAAGCGCTGCCGTGATGGCGCCCGCCATGCCGCCGGACGGGGCGTTGGTGAGATCGGCGATGGAGGACTTCAGGTCTTTTTCGTAGCCCTTGTAAAGCGGCATGCGCCACAGCGGATCATCGACCTCCAGGCTCGCATCAGCCAGCGATTCCGCGAGATCGTCATCATCGGTGAAGAAGGGCGGCAGGTCGGGGCCGAGAGCGACACGGGCGGCGCCTGTGAGGGTCGCCATGTCGATCAACAGGTCGCTCTCCTCCTCGTCGGCATAGGCCAGCGCATCGGCGAGAATGAGGCGTCCTTCCGCATCTGTATTGTCGATCTGGACGGTGAGACCCTTGCGGCTGCGATAAACGTCGCCCGGGCGGAAGGCATTGCCGGCAATGGAATTTTCGACCGCCGGAATGATCACGCGCAGATCGATCTTCAGCTTCGCATCCATGATCATCAGCGCAAGACCGAGGACGTTGGCGGCGCCACCCATGTCCTTCTTCATCAGCAGCATGGACGAGGCGGGCTTGATGTCGAGACCACCTGTGTCGAAACAGACTCCCTTGCCGACCAGCGTGACGCGGCGATGACCAGGCTTGCCCCAGCGCATCTCGATCAGACGCGGCGCGCTGGTGCTGGCGCGGCCGACGGCATGGACGAGCGGGAAATTCTTCTCGATCAGGGTATCGCCCTCGATCACCGAGACCTCGGCCTTGTAGTGGGCGGCCAGATCGCGGACGACCTTTTCAAGGTCAGCCGGGCCCATGTGGTTGGTCGGGGTGTTGATGAGGTCGCGGGCAAGGAAGACACCGGCAACCTGGCGGCGGATGTCGCCAGCGTCGGTATCCTGCGGGATCAGGAGCTTAGGCTCCTGCGGCTTTTCGGAGAGATAGCGGCGGAAGGAATAGCTGCCGAGACCGTAGCCGAGAAGCAGGCGGCTCGCCGTCAGCGGTGCCGTCTCGATGTGCCAGTCACCCGCCGGCAACGACCGCGCCAGACGTCCGCTGAGGAAGGGCGTATCCGAGGGATTGGCGCCGACGCCGAAGAGGGCGCCGCCGACATGGCCGTCTTCGGTGGGAATCAGGAGCAGCGAGCCGGGCTCTGCCTTGAAACCGGCCTTCCGCGCCCAATCGAGCGCCAGCGGATCGATGGTGCCGGTTTCGATATGCGCCGGGGTGACCACGAAGACGGGGAGGGTCTTGCCGGCCTTGGATGAAAACGGGGTCGGTCGGTCGATGTACTGGAAGGGTGCCATTGTGTGCCTGCTGGGGAATCGGGGCCGATCTGGATTAACGCTCTATTAGGGTTAACAGACTATTGCTTGAGTGGAGATTGCGTTGCCGCGCCATGCGCGAAGGCTCGCCCAGACTGCAAGGATCATCCCATGGCCCAACGGCACTCTTCCCTCAGAACCAGGCTGACGGCGAGCGCCTGCGTTGCCTTGGCGCTTCTGGCGATGTCGGGTTGTGCGAGCGGACCAAGCAAGATGACGACCGGCTCGATCCCGAAGCTCAGCAAGCCTGTCGATTCGATGAATGCCGGCGAACTGGCGCAGGCTGCGCGGTCTATCGGCGGTGCCTATGAAAAGAACCCGCGTGACCGGAATACCGGTCTTGCCTATGCCAATGTGCTGATGATGACCGGTCGTTCCGACCAGGCGCTGGCGGTGATGCAACAGGTGGCGATAGCCCATCCCACCGACCGAGAGGTGCTCGGCGCCTACGGCAAGGCCCAGGCCGCCGCAGGCCAGCTCGAACAGGCGCTGACGACCATCACCCGGGCTCAGACTCCGGATCGCCCCGACTGGAAGCTCTATTCGGCCGAAGGCGCGGTTCTCGACCAGCTGGGACGGGCACAGGAGGCGCGCAACCGCTACCGGATGGCCCTCGACATCCAGCCGAACGAGCCCTCCATTCTTTCGAATCTCGGCATGTCCTACGTGCTGAGCGGCGATCTGAAGACGGCGGAGACATATCTGCGCAAGGCTTCACAGCAGCCGGCGGCGGACAGCCGGGTACGGCAGAACCTCGCCCTCGTGGTCGGATTGCAGGGACGCTTCAACGAGGCGGAGACGATCGCGTCCGCCGAGCTGACCAAGGAACAGGCGGACGCAAACCTCGCCTATCTGCGCGCGATGCTCTCGCAACAGAATTCCTGGAAGAAGCTCGCCTCGGCCGACAAGGCGAGCGACAGCGGCACGAACTGATTTCGGACTGGTTCGGCGTAGTGGGCGAGAAGCCAGCGCAATCAATATCCGGATAGCAAAAAGCGCGTCCGTTCGCGCCAGAACGGACCCCATCGCGGCCGGTCAATCTCCGTTTTTAGACTCAGAACTTGTCGGAGACCTGGATGCCGGCCGGCCCGAGAATGACGGCCATCAGCACGGGGAGGAAGAACAGGATCATCGGAACCGTCAGCTTGGGCGGCAGCGCGGCGGCCTTCTTTTCGGCCTCGTTCATGCGCTCGTCGCGCCCCTCCTGGGCGAGAACGCGCAGCGCCTGCGCGACGGGCGTGCCGTAGCGCTCGGCCTGGATCAGCGCCTGCGTCACGCTCTTGACACCATCGAGCTGGGTGCGGTTGCCGAGATTTTCGAGCGCGGTGCGACGATCCTGAAGGAAAGAAAGCTCGGCGGTCGTCAGGACCATTTCCTCGGCCAGTTCCGGCGATTGCGCGGCGATCTCATCGGCGACGCGGCGCATCGCGGCCTCGATCGATATGCCAGATTCGACACAGATCAGCATCAGGTCGAGCGCATCCGGCCAGGCACGCTTGATCGAATGCTGCCGCTTCTGCATCCGGTTCTTGATGTAGATGTTGGGCAGGTAGAAGCCGGCATAACCGGCAACGATGGTTGCCAGAAGCCGAACCGGCAGCGCCTTGTCGGCCAACCCTCCAAGGACGAAAATCCAGACGGCGGCCAGCGCCAGAAACAGGAAAGGCAGCAGGAAGCGGGCAACGAGGAAGATGTTCAATGCGTTCTGCGAGCGGAGACCGGCGGCGCGGAGGTTGTCCATGGTCGCATCGTCGACAAGCGCCTTCCTGAGATTGAAGCGCTCGACGATCTGGCGGACGGACTGGTTGTTGGTGGCACGAAGACTGCCGCGACCCGCACCGGTGTCGGCGTTCATCCGCGCGCGTTCGCGCGCCCTAATCTGTTCGCGCTCGGTCGAGACGGCGCGCATGCGCTTATCGAGATCGCCCTTCTCGAGATAGGGGATGAGAACAGTATATAGCGTCCCGAAGACAGCGATCGCGACGAGGACGGCGACGATCGTGGCGGGGTCGGTGAGCCTGGCTGCCAGTTCGGGTGTCATGGCCCGCCCCTCAAATCTCGAAGTTGATCATATTGCGCATCACGAGAATGCCGATCGACATCCACACGCCGGATATACCCAGGATCAGATGACCGCGGGGATCCTTGAAGAGGATCGAAATGTATTCGGGCGACGTCATGTAGACCATGAAAGCAACGATAAACGGCAGGGCGCCGATGATCGCGGCGGAGGCTTTGGCCTCCATCGATAGCGCCTGCACCTTGGCCTTCATCTTCTTGCGGTCACGCAGCACCCGGGACAGGTTGGACAGTGCTTCCGACAGATTGCCGCCCGCCTGGCTCTGGATGGCGATGACGATCGCGAAGAAATTGATCTCCGGCAGAGGCATGGTCAAGGACATACGCTGGCAGGCCTCAGGCACGCTCAGTCCAACCTGCTGCGATTCCACCACGCGGCGAAACTCCGAGCGAACCGGCTCCTGTGCCTCGTTGGCGATGAGACGGAGGGCGTCGTTCAGCGGAAGACCCGATTTAATCGACCGCACCATAACGTCGAGGGAGTTGGGAAACTCGGAGAGGAACTTCTTCTGACGACGCTTGATGAGAAAGCCGACCACCCAACGGGGGACACCGAAGGCGGCGACGAAGGCGAGCCCGACGCCGACAAGCAGGGGCACGCCGCCCAGGAAAGAGACGGCCAACACGAAGAGGCCAACCACGACGCTCAGAACATGGAACGTGGCGATGCTGAGGCTGAGGCCGGCCTGGACGAGCTTCGCCTTCATGCTGATGTTGGCGGCCTTCTTGTCGCGCTCCTGCTGCTTTTTCTCCAGATCCTTCAGCGAATCCTGCACCGACTTGCGCCGCTTGGAGATTTCCTGAACGCGGTCGCGGGCCGCCTTGACCTTGGCATGATCGGTTTCGGCCGCCTTGACGCGGTTGATGCGGCTCGTCGTCTTCTTCTCCACCTCGATGCGCGAGAACAGCAGACCATAGGCGACCGCACCCGCCGCCACGGCGCTCAGGGCGATAATCGCGAGAATGGTCGGATCGAGGCCAAACATCAGAGTGTTGCGCCTTTCTTCTCCATGGCATCGAGGGCAGCCGCAAGACGCCGCTCCTCGTTGTAGTACCTTGCGCGATCCCAGAAATGCGGCTTGCCGATGCCGGTCGAGACGTGGCGCCCTATGATACGGCCGCTGGCATCCTCGCCTTCGATTTCGTAGCGCATCAGGTCCTGGGTGACGATGACATCACCCTCCATGCCGATCACCTCCGTGATGTGAGTGATGCGGCGCGAACCGTCGCGCAGGCGCGCGGCCTGAATGATGACATCAACGGACCCCGAGATGATCTCCCGTACCGTCTTCGCCGGAAGGCTGAAGCCGCCCATTGCGATCATCGATTCCATACGCGAGAGGCATTCACGCGGCGTGTTGGCATGGATGGTCCCCATGGAGCCATCGTGGCCGGTGTTCATTGCCTGCAGAAGGTCGAATACTTCCGATCCGCGCACTTCGCCGACGATGATGCGCTCTGGACGCATGCGGAGGCAGTTCTTGACGAGATCGCGCATGGTGATCTCGCCCTCGCCCTCGATGTTCGGCGGGCGGGTTTCCAGACGAACCACATGGGGCTGCTGGAGTTGAAGTTCGGCGGTATCTTCGCAGGTGATAACGCGCTCGTCGGGATCGATGTAGCCGGTCAGGCAGTTCAGCAGAGTCGTCTTACCCGAACCGGTACCGCCGGATATGACCGTGTTGCAGCGGACGCGGCCGATGATCTGCAGGACCTGCGCGCCCTCCGGCGTGATCGCGCCGAAGCGGACCAGCTGGTCGAGGTTGAGCTTGTCCTTCTTGAACTTGCGGATGGTGAGCGCCGGACCGTCGATCGCCAGCGGCGGCGCGATGACGTTGACGCGGGAGCCGTCGGGAAGACGGGCGTCACAGATCGGACTCGATTCATCGACGCGACGGCCGACCTGGCTGACGATGCGCTGGCAGATCGAAAGAAGCTGCGAATTATCGCGGAAGCGGATTTCAGATTCGATCGTCTTGCCGCCGACTTCGATGAAGGTCTGGCCGGCCCCGTTGACCATGATGTCGGCGATGTCATCGCGAGCCAGCAGCGGCTCGAGCGGACCGTAGCCGAGAACGTCGTTGCAGATGTCCTCGAGCAGTTCCTCCTGCTCGGAGATCGACATCGCGAAATTCTTGATGGTGATGATATCGTTGACGATGTCGCGGATTTCTTCCCGCGCGCTTTCGCCATCGAGCTTGGCGAGCTGTGACAGGTCGATCGTATCGATCAGCGCGGAGAATACCTGGCTCTTGGTGTCGTAATAGTCCTCGGTACGCTGCGGGCGTTTGCGGGCCGGGGTCTGCATCGGCGGCGGCGCGACCTGCTGGCGGACGGGTGCTTCCTCGCGAACAGGAGCTGGTTCGGCGATGGCGGGACGGGCGACCGTCGGCGCAAGCGTTTCGACGGAGGGCGAAACGGTGCCCGGGCCACCGCCACTCTTTCCTAAACCATCGCCACCGCGCTTGCCGAACATTCCGTTTCCTATCTACGCCGTTTTCACGTCAATCACTTGCGGCCGAGAAGGCCGAGAACGGAGCCAAGACCGCTCTTCTTTGCCTTTTTCACCGTCGCCCTGCCCGTGACGAGGTGGGCAAGCTGGGAAAAGGTTTCCGCCGTCGGCGACTTCGCATCGGTTTCGGCAATCATACGGCCGCTATTGGCTGCATTGCCGAACAGCTGGCCGTCGAAAGGAATGATCGCTACCGGCTCAACCTCGAGCGGCTCGAAGAAATCGCCCGGCGATATTTCCGGCCGCTTCGGCACGCCAACCTGGTTCAGGATGAAGTGCGGCGCCTTGTCGTTGGGGCGAAGCTTCTTCAGGGCGTCGAGCATGTTCTTGGCGTTTCGAAGATTGGCGAGATCCGGCATGCAGGTGATCACCACCTCGTCGGCGTCGGCAAGCACCCTGCGCGTCCAGTCCGACCACAGATGCGGCACATCGAGAACCGTCACTGGTGCGCTGCGCTGCAGAAGCTCCATTATGGGCTGGAAGGCACCACCATCGAAATCATAGGAGCGATCGAGCAATGACGGAGCGGCCAGCAACGACAGGTTCTGCGAGCAGGTCGTCAGCAGGCGGTCGAGAAACACCTCGTCCAGCCGATCCGGCGAAAACACGGCTTCGGCCATGCCCTGCGCGGGGTCCTGGTCGAAATCGATGTTGGCCGTACCGTAGGGGAGATCGAGATCGGCGAGGATTGTCTCGGTCGCGAACAGACTAGAGACGGAGAAAGCGCAATTGTGGGCTATCGTCGACGATCCGACGCCGCCTTTGGCGCCGATGAAGGCGATGGTGCGGCCGAGAGGCTCAGCCTCGGGATCAACGAAGATCGCCGAGATGGCGCCGAGGACGTCGGCCATTGCGACGGGCGACACCATGTATTCGGAAATGCCGTTGCGCATCAGTTCGCGATAGAGCGAAATGTCATTGTAGCGGCCGATGATGATGACCCGGGTGCTCGGATCGCACACTTCCGCGAGCGGAGCCAGTTCCGGCAGAAGCGCGGAGGGCTCGGCCTCGGTTTCGAGAATGATGAGGTTCGGGGTCGGCGACGTCGCGAACATGTTCGCCGCCGCATCGATATTGCCGCTGGTGATGCGCATCGTCACCTTGGCCATCCGCCGGTCGACGGCGCATTTTTCCATGAGGCGGTGCATGGCATCGGAGATGCAGAAGGCATGAACCGATATGCGCGGCAAGGGGCGCAGGTTGTCCACGTCGCCCACCTTCGGCGCCTCGCGGTCCGTCGCTCCCGTGTCGATGTTGTACTCTATCGCGCTCATATCCTCATCCGTTTCCGCCGTGTTCCGGCACTCAGAGCCCCGGGTTTCCGTCGTTGCGGTAATCTGAAATGACCTCCGAACGTCGCGCCGCATCGATCGGCGCGGATTTCCGCGGGGTCAGCAAATCCATCGGACTGGCGATCTGGGCGGCAAGATTGGCTTGCGTCGCACATCCGAAGTTTTCCCAGTTGCGATTCATCACGGTGTCGTTGGCCAGATCCTCGGGCCATTCGCCGCATGCGTTGGTCACTGCGGTCATGGCGACATAGGTCAGGCGGATGGGTGCAGCATCGCCATAGGCGTCGGCGACATAGGTCGTCTGGACGATACGCGAGGCAGGTACGCCGGACGACGCTAGGGTACTGCGTATCTGCTTCAACAAGTGATTTGCGGCGCCGGCGTTCGGCGAGCCTTGTGGCACCATGATCTGGACGATGCTCGAAGAGCTTTCGCTGTATCGCGCGCCAAAGCCGCCGATCGCATCTCGCATCCCGGTCGTCAGCCGCACATCGGCCGAGGAAACGGGAATATCGAGAGCGTGCTCCACCTCGTTCAGCACGATCGGATGACGCGTGCGGTAGTCGTCCCGGATCGACCCAGTTGTCATGCCGTCGCGCGTGCCGCAGCCAGCCATCAGGGCAGCCGACAGCAAGACACCGGCAGTCAGAGCCGACCTGAACCGAAGGGTGATCATCGTGTTTTCCATTTTCCGGCCGGGCTGCGTCACGTTCTTCATGGGGTGCTCCCGGCTCACTTGTAGATAAACCCGACGGCGCCGTGGTAGCGGCCGTTCACCTGACCTTCCTTGCGCCCGTAAACCTTGTTCACGCGGTTCAGGAAGACGCTGGAAAAATCGTCGGTCGGGCTGAAATTGTCGTCCGGCCGCTGCAGCTGGTTCCGCGCCACGGGGCGAACGAGATAGGGGGTGGCGATGATGACCAGTTCGGTTTCGTTGCGGATGAAATCCTTGCTGCGGAACAGTGCTCCGAGCACCGGCACCCGTGCGACACCTGGCACGCCGGAGTAAGCCTGCCGGACGTTGTCCTGGATGAGACCGGCGATCACGATCGAGCCGCCCGAGGGGAGTTCAACGCTGGTGGATGCCTCACGCCGGCGGATCGAAAGATAGGTGTTGCCGGGGATGGTGCTCGCGGTGCCGTTGCCGGTGACGACAGAGCCCTCATAGGTTGGCTCCGACACATTGGTCTCGATACGGAGACTGATCCGTCCGGGGGCGAGGACGACGGGACGAAACTTCAGCTCGACCCCATAATTGACGGTTTCAGTTTCGCGGGTGACGGTCGGGACACCGGTATCCTGATCGATATCGACTTCCTGCGTGCTCGCCATCCGGAACTCGCCGCCGACATAGAAATTCGCCTCTTCACCCGAGATGGCCGTGAGGCTCGGCTCGGCAAGCGTCCGCATCACGCCAGCCTGCTCCATCGCCGACAGGTAACCCGCCAGATTGACAGAGCCGATCGAACCACTGACGACACCAGATCCAAAGGTGCTGATGGCATTGCCAAGGTTGGCGGGATTGGCGAATGCAAAGCCGTCATTGCCGCTCGAAAGCCGGCCGTTGATGCCGAGTTGCTTCAGCACCTGACGGCTGACCTCTGCGACGGTGACCTTCAACGTGACCTGGTCGTCGCCTTCGATGGTCAGGAGGTTGACGATGGACGACGTCTGGCGTTCTTCCGCGAAGATCGCGACATCACCGCCCTGGGCTGAACTGCTCGCGGTGGTGTTGCGGGTTGTTGCCTCACCACCCTTGAGGAAGGCCTGAGCGAGGCTTTCGGCGCGGGCCGAATCCTGCGGGGTCCGTACAGTTCCGGTCAGGACAATGTTGTCGGAGACGATTTCAACATTGATGTCCGACTCCGGGATGAAGCGGCGAAGATTTGACTGCAGGCCGGCGATATCGCGCTCGATCTGGATATCGAGGCTGACGATCTCCTCACCGCCCGATCCGAAGATGAAGATATTGGTCTGGCCGACCGCCTTGCCAAACAGATAGATGCGTCGGGACGTGCGGGTGACGGCATCGGCCATCGTCGGGTCGGCGACCAGGATGTCATGGGCGTCCTGGGGCAGATCGACCACCAGCGCCTTGTTGAGGCCAAGCTTGATGGTGCGCCGCGCGCCGGGGCCGGACTGTGCGATGCGGATGACGCTTTCGGCTGCCAAGGCTGGTCGTTCGAAAACCGGCGGGATGGCGCTGCCGGCGACAGCCGAGACCGCAACGCAGACCGCCACCGCGATGCGGACTGAAGCGCGAAGTTTCTGTTTCAGTCCACCCACTGTCTTGCTCCCGCTCATTTCAACGCACCCTGGGCGGCGCCGACGATGGCCCCGGATTTGATCACCTGTACCGCAGACTGGCCCGAACGACCGCTGAGCAGATAGTCGGCTGCGGCGGTATCCGCCTCCTGCGCGTCGGCAACGGAACGCAGCGCGAGCGACAACCGATCCGCCATCTGTTGGGCTACCGTGATCACCTTGGCCTGGTCAGGCGTCAGCTCCAGTGTCGCCGTCGCGCCGAGCACGGCCTTGCCGCCCTCCTTGCTCTCCTCGATCTGCTGGTCGATGGCGAGAACGCGGATGTTGGTGAGGATGGTTTCGGTCAGGTAGGCATCGGTCTCGCCCTTGCGGACCATAATGACGTCAACGCGGTCGTTGGGGAGGATGAAGCCGCCAGCACCCGTCTCAACGGAGATTTCGGTGGCGACAGCCCGCTTGCCCGACGGCAACAGCGAAGACATGATGCGGCCGGACGCGTCGGCGATTTTTTCTCCGCGAACCGGTTCGCCCTCGAACATCGGCAGGCGGACGACGACGCCGGCCAGTTCCTCAATGGCTTTGGGACGACCGGAGTCGGTGATGAAGCCTTCGACGACGTTGTTCTCGGGCCAAGGCATCCAACGAACGGACTTGTCATTCAGCCGGGCGCCGACGGGAAGGTTTTCGGCGGCCACCAGAACACGCACGGCCGGCACCTTCTGTACGTCGGCAATCTGCTTGACTGCGGCCGGCTTGCCGCCTGTCAGACGCATTGCCAGCACTCCTGCCAGACCTGCCGCCACGACGGCGACTGCGAGAATGATGATGCGGGCGGGTTTCATGACCGATCCTTGAACGCGAACTCTGCCCGCCAGATTGATCAGGAATTGGTATAATTATGGTTAACAGGGACCTTACAGGTTTAGTTAACGATCGGTTTCGGCGCTGTCAGCCGGCCGCGTGGATGGCCCATATCGCAAGCGGAGACTGAGGGAAACTGATCAGTCCAGCCGCGCCGATGGCGATGCCATAGGGGACCTTCTTGGCAAGGACGATGGAGCTGGGGATGGGGAGGCCGAGGGCCAGGACCGTGTTGGCGCGTGCCCGGACGATCAGAAGGAGGATCGTCAGAATGCCACCAAGAAATGCGACGGTCGCAAGGAAGCCAACCAGACTGCCGTTGAAGCCGAACCAGAGCGCTGCGGCTGTCAGCAGCTTGGCATCCCCGCCACCCATTGCGCCGAGGGCGAACAGGGCGAAACATCCGGCAAAGACGACAAGGCCCGCGAGGAGATGAAACGCAAACTGCTGAAGGTTAAGATCGACAAAGGGCGCGAGCAACAGGAAGGCCAGCGAGAGGATGGCCGGGATTCGGTTGGGGATCTTCATTTCAATCAGATCCGTCAGCGCCGCCATGACGAGGCAGAGTGGAAACACCAGGAAAATGATGCTCGCGATCATCGGCACTCCCTCCCCGCGGTAACGTCGAGGCCGCAGCCTAGCAATCAAACCTTACCGCTTTCACTATCCCGAAAAGCAAGAAGCCGCCCTTGGGGAGCGGCTTCTTGTCATATATCTAAACCGCCAACTTACATGTTGCCCTGAGCGGTCGACATTTCGGTCGAAATCGCCTGGAAGGTCTCGTCCAGCGAGTCGCCGAGCGTGGTGGCGCCGGTGATGAGGGCAACGGAGATGAGAGCGGCAATCAGGCCATACTCGATAGCGGTGGCGCCGGACTCATCCTTCAGGAAGCGTGCAAAAATCTTGGACATGGTACTCTCCTAACTCCACAATGTTGATCAGCACGTCCGGCAACTGTTTGCCGTTGCTCGGATGACCGGAAGCTACACGGGGCGTGTTGCTATCGACTTAAGAAAGAAAGTTACCGACTTGTGAAGAAGCCATAGCCAAAAGCAGAGTGAACGAGTGATAAAAGCAAATCAGAGGATTTTAAAGAATATCTCTTGCCTGCCCGCAAACAGCTGAGAAACAAGACTTTCTGCCTAAGTTCATGATTAGACCGCGCTGACGATTCGTCGGGGGTGCGGCCTGTTTGGCTGACCCAGAGCCGCTCCGAAGTGAAACAGGGTTGCTCAAGACCCAAAAATGGCCTCGTCTACGCAGCCATTCCCCCCGTATTCGAGCAAGACATGAGGGTGCCTCATTTACACAGGACGCGGGGTGTTACACCGCCAATGGTGCGTTTAACCCTTCATTCACCAATCACGCGCATGCTTCTTTCGCTTCCAGGCCTCGGCTGAATTCCATCAAGGGCAGCACATGTCATCTCGCCACGGTTCCATCATAGCCCTTCTGCTGTTCGCCGCGCTTTCGTTTCCCGCGCATGGTGAAGAGGATATGCTGCGCGTCTATATGGACCATGCGCGCGTATTGAAGCTGGACCGGCCGGTTAGCAAGGTTATCATCGGCAATGCGGAGGTGGCGGACGCAACGGTCGCCGATCCGCAGACCATCGTGCTGACAGGCCGAAACTTCGGCACGACCAATCTGGTTCTGCTTGACGCGGATGGAAACGCGATCGTCGACGAGCGCATTCTCGTTTCCATCGATGAGGGAAATACGGTGCGCGTGTTCAAGGCAACAGAAAGAACCGTTCTGTCCTGCTCGCCCAACTGCGAAACGCACGCCAAAGCTGCAACCTCCTCAACGAATTGATCCCCGGCGCCTTCAAGGTTGCCGAACAGTTAACGCATCGCGGACAATTCAACGGGGGTGGGCAACGGAAAATCAAGGTTTGCCGCGTAGCGTTCGCGTGAACAATCGTTGTCTGGGCGCAAGAAATGACTTCCAAGCGTGACATCAGCCCGCGAAACCGCCGCATATTGCGACGGCTGATACGATCGCGCGACGGCGCGGCGGCCATCGAGTTCGCAATTCTTGCCATCCCGTACTTCATGATCATCTTCGCGATCATCGAAACATTTGTCGCGTTTTCCGCGGAGCAGCTGTTGTCGCATGCGACAAACCAGATGGCGCGCCAGATTCGTACCGGCGAGATCACCTTTGGTCTTGGCCGAGACACGGACATGACGGAAACGCAGTTCCGCTCGGCGTTCTGCGACGAAATTTCCATCATGATGCGATGCTCGGAGACCGAGATCAACGAACCGCGACAGCTCTATCTCGACGTTCGCACCTTCACGGCGTTCTCGACCATCCCGATCGGCGTTCCGAAAGTCAGCGGCGACGCGTTTTCCGATCTCGACACCTCATCGTTCAGCTTTAGCCCCGGAGGCCCGGGCTCGATCAACATGGTGAGAGCCTTCTATCGCTGGCAGGTGACAGCGGATCTCATCCGTCCTCTGATCACGACCATTCGTCCCGCCGATGGTTCGATGCCGACAGATTTCCTGATCGTCGCGACAACGACATTCCAGAACGAGAACTATCCATGACCGATCCCGTGTTTGAGAGAACGGTTTCGCCGGAACATCGTCAAAAACAGTTGCGCGCGAGGTTGCGCAATCTGCTCGCTCGGCTGCGCGACGACCGGAACGGGATCGGCGGCGTGGAGTTCGCGTTGCTGTTTCCGATCCTGCTCGTTGGCTATCTGGCGGCCTTCGAGTTCACGATCGGCTTCAGTGTGATGAAGCGGGCGACGGCCGCGGCGAGTTCGGTCGCAGACCTCGTCAGCCAGCAGGAAGGTGATATCGACAAGGCTTTCCTCACCCGCATGAATGATTTCGCGGCCGCGACCTTCGCTCCTTATTCCGACGCGGGGCTTGAACTGACCGTCAGCGGCATCGCCGTAGACACGAACGGCAATGCGACGATTGCGTGGTCCTGGAAGAACGACAACACCACTCCCTACACGGAGGGAGAGAGCGTCTCGATCGGCGAGTTCGCGCAGGCGGACTCCTTCCTCATTCATACAGAACTCAGCATTCCGCATGAGCTCATGATCTATCTGCCAAACTTCAAGGGCTCGCAGCTGACGACGAAAACGTTCTATCGCGAGTACTACTACTTGCAGCGCCTGGGCGAAACCGGGATCGGCTGCCGCGACTGCTGACGGCATTTGCCAACATGGCCGGGACGCGCTAATCATCGCCGCTTTCGCTTGCGGACCGCAGGCCTCCTGTTCGGGTGACATATGGCGCGCGCATTTCTGTTCGTTCTCGATTCCTTCGGCATCGGTGGCGCACCGGATGCGCCTCGTTACGGAGACGATGGCTCGAACACGCTCGGTCATATCGCTGAATTCTGCGCAGCCGGCCTCGGCGACCGGGCTGGTCTTCGATCCGGACCGCTGACCCTGCCCAACCTTTCGGCACTCGGCCTGGTGCACATCGCTAAACTTGCCAGCGGCACTTATCCTGCCGGAATGCCTGTCCCGGAGAGGGTTTTCGGCATGCACGGAGCAGCGAGCGAGACGTCGCACGGAAAAGACACGCCATCGGGCCACTGGGAGATCGCGGGGACGCCAGTGATGTTCGACTGGGGCTATTTCCCCGAGGGGACAGAAGCCTTTCCCGCCGACCTCGTGCAGGCGATCCGCGAACGGGCCGAGCTTCCCGGCATTCTCGGTAACTGCCACGCGTCCGGCACTGAGATCATCGCAAGGCTTGGCGAGGAGCATATCCGCAGCGGTAAGCCGATCTGCTACACATCGTCGGATTCGGTCTTCCAGATAGCAGCGCACGAAACGCATTTTGGCCTGGATCGGCTGATGACGCTATGCCAGATCGTGCGCGAACTGGTCGATCCGCTCAATATCGGACGCGTCATCGCACGACCATTTGTCGGCGAGACGGCGGCGACGTTTGAACGCACCGGCAATCGCCGCGACTTTTCCGTCCTGCCGCCGGAGCCGACTCTACTCGACCGGTTGATCGAGGTGGGGCGCAAGGTGCACGCGGTTGGCAAGATCGGCGACATCTTCGCTCACCAAGGCGTGACGCGTGTGATCAAGGCCAATGGAAACATGGCCCTGATGGATGCGACGCTGAAGGTCATGGACGAGGCCGAGGACGGCGACCTGGTGTTCACCAATTTCGTCGATTTCGACATGCTCTTCGGCCACCGTCGCGACGTGCCGGGTTACGCGGCCGCGCTCGAGGCCTTCGACCGGCGCCTCCCCGAGGTGAACCGGCGACTGAAACCGGGCGACATGGTGCTGATGACGGCGGATCACGGTTGCGATCCCACCTGGCGCGGCACCGACCACACGCGGGAGCGGGTGCCCATCATGGCGTTCGGGCCGGGAATCCGATCAAGACAGATCGGGATACGCCCCACTTACGCCGACATCGGAGAAACGGTGGCTGCCCATCTCGGCATTGCGGCCGGCCGCCACGGACGGAGTTTCCTGTGACAAAGCATCTCAAGAAAGCCGAACTGCACTGCCACATCGAAGGTGCGGCGCCTCCGGCGCTCACCCTGCGGCTGGCGGATAAGTACGGCATCGACAGCTCGGACTTTATCCGAGACGGCGCCTACGTGTGGACCGACTTCACCAGCTTCATCGGGTGCTACGACAAGGTTGCATCGGTCTTCCGGACGGCGGAAGATTATGCAGATCTGGCGGAAGCATACCTGCTGGAGCTCGCCGGGGAGAATGCCATCTACAGCGAACTGTTCATCTCGCCGGACCATGGTCTGGAGGTTGGGCTTTCCCCGGAAGAGTATGTGGAGGGTCTGGCCACCGGTATTCGCGCCGCGAAGGATAAAGCCGGCATAGAATGCCGTATGGTGGTCATCGGAGAACGCCATCTGGGTCCGGAGAATGTCCTTCGCCGGGCCGAATGGACAGCGCGGCAATCGCATCCGCTGATCACAGGGTTCAACATAGCGGGCGAGGAGCGAATGAACCGGGTTGCCGACTATGCACGCGCTTTCGACATCGTGCGCGAGGCGGGTTTCGGCATCACCATCCATGCAGGAGAATTGTGTGGCGCGTTCAGCGTTCAGGACGCGCTCGATCTCGTGAAGCCGAGCCGGATCGGCCATGGGGTGCGGGCGATCGAGGACCCTGATTTGGTCAAGCGCCTTGCAGATCTCGGAACCGTGCTGGAGGTGTGCCCGGGCTCCAACATCGCGCTCGGCGTCTTCCCCGACTTCCAGCATCATCCGCTGCGGGACTTCTTTGCAGCCGGCGTGCGCGTTACACTGAACTCCGACGATCCGCCATTTTTCCACACATCGCTCGCGCGTGAATACGAGCTCGCGAAGACCACGATGGGGTTCACCGATGGCGAGATAAACGCCATGACGCGAACGGCGATCGAATCGGCCTTTGTGGACGAGACGACGCGTGCCAACCTTCTGACGCGCCTTGACATCTGATCCGGCCTTGAAGGGGAGCTGGGGATGAGATGCCAAACCGACACGCGCCCCTTGCGCAAGGGGCGGGAGGCGTGAAAAAAGATAAGAAAAAGCTCACGGAGAAAGCCTGATCATGAACGGCGTAACTGTCATCGACCATCCGCTTGTGCAGCACAAACTGACGATCATGCGCCGGAAGGAAACGTCCACGTCGAGTTTCCGTCGGTTGCTGCGGGAAATTTCGACGCTGCTCTGCTACGAGGTCACACGTGACCTCGAGCTGACGATGGAGACGATCGAGACGCCTCTGACGGAGATGCAGGCACCGATCCTCGAAGGCAAGAAGCTGGTGTTCGCATCCATCCTGCGTGCCGGAAACGGACTGCTCGAAGGCATGCTGGAACTGGTTCCGGCGGCCAGGGTCTCGCATATCGGCGTGTACCGCGATCACGAAACCCTTCAACCTGTTGAATACTATTTCAAGGCTCCGGAAAATCTCGCCGAACGGCTGATCATCATTGTCGACCCGATGCTGGCAACCGGCAATTCCTCCATTGCCGCGGTCGACAAGCTGAAGGAGCGCGGCGCCAAGAATATCCGTTTCCTCTGCCTGCTTGCTGCCCCTGAAGGTATCAAGAACTTCCGCGACGCCCATCCGGACGTTCCAGTTTATACCGCCTCGATCGACAGTCACCTCAACGAAAAAGGCTATATCGTTCCCGGTCTTGGAGACGCAGGCGACCGGATGTACGGCACCAAATAGCAAAAAGACGGTAACCGTACGATATTCGTACGGGTTCAACGTATTTTACTGAAAAACTTAGTTCGACTCTCAAGGTTGTGGCGCTACTATGTCCGTAAAGGGGCAGTAGTGGGCAGGGAGGGCGAATATGTTGACACGCAGTCTCATGATCCTGGCGGTCGTTGGAGTGACCGCCGTCGAAGTGCCTCGATTGCTGAGCGGAGATACTGACATCGAAGAGTCGTTCGTCGATGTCGCTCAGGCAAGCACTCCGACCCAACAGAGCGATCGTCCCGGCCGGGTGACCTTGAAGGCCGACGAGCGCGGCCACTTCCTCGCTACATTCAAGCTGAACGGGAAAGACGTCGACGGGATTGTCGATACCGGAGCGTCGGTAATTGCGATCAACGAATCGACAGCGCGTCGCCTCGGTTTCACCGCCGCGCGCACGGACTTCAAATACCCGATCAGTACCGCGAACGGGCAGACGGTAGCGGCGCATGTGGTCCTCGACCGCGTCGAGATCGGCTCGATCCGGGTGAAGGACGTCGACGCTTTCGTCCTGAAGGACGCGGCGCTATCCGACACGCTGATCGGCCTCAGCTTCCTGCGGCGGCTTCACAGCTATGCGGTAGCGGATGACGTGTTGAAGCTCGAACGCTAGTGGGTCAGATACGCTTTAGGATCGCCGGCGCCGAAATAGGTGGTGTTTCGGCCAGCGCATACGACGCCGCCACAACCTGGGCCGCGCGCTCGCCACTCGCCTGATCCGCCGCATGCACGACCGCAATCAGATCGCCCTTTTCAACCTTCGTGCCAAGCGGCAGCAACTGGCTCAGGCCGACGCGGTGATCGATCGGATCCGTCGGGCGCCGGCGGCCTCCCCCCAGATCGACGACGGCCATTCCCAGGCTCCGGGTGGCACAGGACGAAAGGTATCCGTCACCGGCAGACAGCACCGGTATTTCGACCGGTGCCACCGGCAAGTAGCGGGCCTGATGTTCCACAAAGTCGGCCGGGCCACCGAGGCTTGTCACCATCCTCGCGAAGAATTCGGCAGCCTGGCCGGAAGACAAGGCAGTGCGGCAGCGGTCAGTTGCCTCGGCAAGATTGCGCGCTACTCCCGCATTCACCAGCATTTCGGCACCGAGTGCGAGCGTAACGGTCTCCAGTCGGCTACCTTCCTTGCGACCCAGGAGAAAGTCCACACAGTTTGCCACTTCGAGAGCGTTGCCGGCGGCATCGGCAAGCGGCTCGTTCATGTCGGTCAGAAGTGCCGTGGTCTTGACGCCGGCACTGTTGGCTACCTCAACAAGGGATGCTGCCAACGCCTCGGCATCGGAAACCTGCTGCATGAAGGCGCCATTGCCGAACTTTACGTCAAGCACCAGTGTCGCGAGGCCGGCAGCCAGCTTCTTCGACAGGATGGACGCGGTGATCAGCGGTATCGATTCCACGGTCGCCGTCACATCGCGGATCGCATAGAGGCGCTTGTCCGCCGGTGCAAGATCGCCGGTCTGGCCGATGATGGCGCATCCGACATCGTCAACCGTCCTGCGGAACGTCGCCGGATCAGGCATGACGTCGTAGCCAGGAATCGACTGCAGCTTGTCCAGCGTACCGCCGGTGTGACCCAGGCCGCGCCCCGAGATCATAGGCACGGCAAGACCGCACGCGGCAACCATCGGTGCCAGCATCAGGGAGACATTATCGCCAACACCACCGGTCGAGTGTTTGTCCGCGATCGGCTTGCCGACGCCCGACCAGGACAGGACCTCGCCCGAATCGCGCATGGCCAGGGTCAATGCGACGATTTCAGCGGGCGTCATGCCGCGGAAAAAGACGGCCATGGCGAAGGCGGCGACCTGTCCCTCGGACAGGGCTTCGTTGCTCAAGGCCTCGATGAAAGCGCCTATCTCGACGGCGGCAAGTTCTTCGCCATCGCGTTTGCGCCTGATGATCTCCTGCGGAATGATCACACTCAGTATCCTGTGCCGGTGGCCAGCGACTTTCCGTTGGAAAGGACCGACAAGATATCGTCGAGGAGGCCGGAAGCCCCGAAGCGAAAGGTCGACGGCATGACCCAGTCGTCTCCCATGATGGTTGCCGCGAGGCGAAGATAGAGACCGGCATCGACAACCGATCCGATGCCGCCCGCCGGCTTGAAGCCAACCGGGCGACGGCTGTCGCGGATCGCCAGCAGCATGATGTCGGCGGCCTCCAGCGTAGCATTCACCGCCGCCTTGCCGGTCGAGGTCTTGATGAAGTTGCTGCTCGCCTCTATCGCAATCTCCGACGCTCTCCGGATCAGGGCAGCGTCCTTCAGTTCTCCCGTTTCCAGGATGGTTTTGAGCAGGGCGTCCGAACCGCACACGCCGCGAACCGCAGCGACCATTTCAGCCACTGCCTGCTCGTTCCCGCCGATCAGCGCCTTGTAGGGGATGACGAGATCAATTTCATCGGCGCCATCCGATATCGCCTGCCGTGTCTCGGCCACGACATCTGCCACTGCGAGATCGCCGGAGGGGAAATTCACAACGGTGGCGATCCGAACGGCAGCGCCGGCGCCGAGAATGGCCCGGGCCTGCGCAACGAAACGTGGCCAGATGCAGATCGCGGCGACGTCGCCAAAGGGCGTTCTGGCGCGCTTGCAAAGTGCTTCGACGGCCTCAGGGGTGCAATCGTCCTTCAGGTTTGTGAGATCCAGAAGGGTCAATGCGACTGCGGCAGTCGCCCGCATTTGATGGCTATCCAAGGTCCGTTCCTCCCGAGATCATGGCTTTCAGTATGGCCGCAAGCCTGCGTCCACCGATGGGGGCCATGTCTTTGGTCTCCTCGTGGCTCAATTCGCCACCCGTCATGCCCGCACCATAATTGGTAATAACCGATGCGGCGGCCACCCGCAGCCCAAAAAATCGCGCGAGAATGACTTCCGGAACCGTCGACATGCCGACGGCATCGGCCCCCAGAATCCGCGCCATCCGGATTTCGGCCGGCGTTTCGAAGCTGGGGCCGGAAAACCACATATAGACGCCAGATGACAGGGGGATGTCTTGCGCCAGCGCCGCCTCGCGCATGGCGAGAACGAGACTCTGGTCATAGGCAGAGGTCATGCCGACGAAGCGCCCGTCACTCTGCTCGCCGATCAGCGGATTGTAGCCGGAGAAATTGATGTGATCGGTAATCTGCATCACCGACCCCGGCGGCATCTCCTCGCGCAGCGAGCCCGCCGCATTGGTCAGGACCAGCGTCCTGACGCCGAGGCCCTTCAGGACCGCGATCGGCAACCGCATCGCATTGGCGTCGCCCTTTTCATAGTAATGAACACGACCGGATAGCATGATGACGGGTACGCCACCCAGACGACCAGCCACCAGCTCGCCCGCATGCCCTGAGACGCCGCTCACCGGAAAGCCCGGCATGTCGGCAAACGGGACGCGGACGGCATTTTCGACCTCATCGACAAGCGAGCCGAGACCCGATCCGAGAACAATGCCGACACGCGGCATGAGGCCATCCAGGCGATCGACGAGCAGATCAATGACCGCCCTCATCCGAGGAGGTCCGTCTCGAAGCTGAAGGGCAGCAATTCGTTCATCGTCATGGTCTTTTTCACGCCGACTTCGTCGCACAGATAGATCTTCGTGGCGGCTGAAGCGAATTCCGCAATTTTTTGACGGCATCCGCCACAGGGAGGGCAGAGCGGCATCTTTTCGGCGATCACCGCCATCTCGACGATCTTCCTTCCACCACCCATGACCATGCAGCCGATGGCAGTCGGTTCGGCGCACCAGCCCTGTGGGAAGGACAGATTCTCGATGTTCGCGCCGGTGTAGATCTTTCCATCGTCGGCGCGGATTGCCGCACCGACCGGAAACTTGGAGTAGGGCGCATGCGCGAAGCGCATGGCGTCGCGGGCGGCTTCGAACAGGTCGTGAGACATCTCAACGCTCCTTTACATAGGGCACGCCGCCGGCCTTGGGCGGGTTGGCCGCGCCGATGAAGCCGGCGAGCAGCACGCAGGTGAGAATGTAAGGCAGAGCCTGGAATATCTGCACCGGAACCTCGCCGATCAAGGGAACGGACTTGCCCTGCATGAAATTCGCGAGCGCGTCGAGGAAGCCGAACAGCAGGCAGGCGAAGAGCACCGGAACCGGCCGCCATTTGGCGAAGATGAGGGCCGCGAGCGCGATGTAGCCCTTGCCGGCCGACATGTCCTTGATGAAGGCAGCCGACTGGGCAATCGCAAGGTAGGTGCCCGCGAAGCCGCACAGGAAGCCGGCGACGATGACGGCGCGGTATCGCAGGAAGGCGACGGAAATGCCGGCTGTGTCGACGGCACCGGGATTTTCGCCGACGGCTCGTAGGCGCAGGCCAAAACGGGTGCGGTAGAGAACCCAGGCAGCCAGCGGAACGGCAAGGAAAGCCATATAGGTCAGGATATTATTGCCGGAGATGACATTCGCATAGAGCGGGCCGATGATGGGGATGTCACGAACGAGATCCGCCCCGGGAAGGATTATCGGCGAGAACCGGGCGTCACCAGTCAGTTGCGCCGTGCGCCCCCCCTGGCTGAACCAGGCCTGCCCCAGAACGGCCGTCAACCCGGCGGCGACGAAGTTGATTGCAACGCCCGACACGATCTGATTTCCCCGGTTCGTGATAGAGGCAAAGCCGTGGATAAGCGAGAAGAAGATCGAGACCAGAATACCGGCCAGGAGCCCGACCCACGGCGAACCCGTGACATAGGCGACGGTGGCGGAGGCGAAGGCGGCCGCGAGCATCTTGCCTTCCAGGCCGATGTCGAAGATGCCAGCCCGTTCGGAAAACAGTCCCGCGAGCGCCGTGAAGATCAGCGGAATCGACAGCCGGATGGTGGAGCCGAGAATGCTGACGAGGATATCGAAGAAATCCATAGTTCCTGTCCCCTCAAGCCTTCACGAACTGCTGATAGACTCTGACGATCGCCGGGCGGAACATGTATTCCAGCGCACCCGCGAACAGGATCACCAGACCCTGGATGACGACGATCATGTCGCGGGTGATGTTGGGCATGTCGAACGAGAGTTCCGCGCCGCCCTGGTAAAGGATGCCGAACAGGATCGCGGCCAGGATGATGCCTAGCGGATGGCTGCGCCCCATGAGCGAAACCGCGATTCCGACGAAACCGGCACCACCGACGAACTCGACCTGCAAGCGCGCCGAAGCGCCGAGCACCGGGTTCAACGACATCATGCCGGCCAGACCGCCCGAGATCAACATGGTGAGAATGACGGTGCGGACATAGGGCACGCCGGCATATGCAGCAGCGGAGCGCGAGAGGCCCAAGGTGCGCATTTCATAGCCGAATTTCGTGCGCCAGATCAGCACCCAGACGAGGAAACACATCAAGAGTGCAATCAGGAAGGAGACGTTGAAGGGCGCGGCGCCGAGCTTCATGCCAAGGAGCGACATCAGCCCGTCGAGCTTCGGCAACTGGCCGCCTTCGAGGAAAGTGCGCGTCTCGGGCGCCATCTTTCCCGGCACGCGCAAGACGTTGACGAGCAGGTAGACCATCAGCGATGCGCCGATGAAGTTGAACATGATTGTCGTGATGACGATGTGACTGCCGCGCTTGGCCTGGAGCCATGCCGGAATGAGAGCCCAGCCTGCCCCGAACAGGGCGCCACCGAGAATGGCGAACGGCATGGTAACGTACCACGGAACGTAGTGATCGAGGGCGAGAGCCGCGAGCGCCGCACCAAGACCGCCAACATAAGCCTGCCCCTCCGAGCCGATGTTGAAAAGGCCGGCGTGGAAGGCCACGGCGACGGACAGACCGGTGAAGATGAAGCTCGTTGCGTAAAACAGCGTGAAGCCGATGCCTTCGCCGCGTCCCAGCGCGCCCTGCAGCATGAGCTTCAGCGCCTCGACCGGGTCCTCGCCGATAACCCACACAACGAAGCCCGAAACGAGGAATGCCAAAAGCAGGTTGATCAGCGGCAGGAGCGCGTAGTTGATCCAGTTCGGAAGCGGGACGGAAGCAGTACTCATAGAAACCTCATGCCGCGATACCGGCCATCATCAGGCCGAGCGTCTGTTCACCCGTATCCGGCGTCTTCTCACCAACGATCCGGCCGGCGAACATCACCAGAACCCGGTCGGACAGCGACCGTATCTCGTCGAGTTCCACCGACACCAAAAGGATTGCCTTGCCGGCGTCGCGTGTTTCGACAATGCGGCGATGAATGAATTCGATGGCGCCAATGTCGACGCCACGGGTCGGTTGGCCGACGATCAGGAGCTTCGGGTCACGCTCGATTTCGCGCGCGACCACGATCTTCTGCTGATTGCCACCGGAAAAATTAGCCGTTTTTAGCCGGGGGTTCGGCGGACGGATGTCGTATTTCTCGATCTCTTCGACGGCCGCCTTGCGGATCGCCTCAGGATCCAGGAACGGGCCTCGTCCATAGCGTTCATCGCGATGATAGCCGAGGATCGCGTTCTGACTTTCCTCGAACGGAAGAACAAGACCCATATGGTGACGGTCTTCGGGGATGTGAGCCAGTCCGATACCACGCAGGGCAGCAGGGTCGAGACCGGCGACATTCCGGCCGTTGATCCATATTTCACCCGTCGTCGGCTTGCGGATGCCGGTAATGGCCTCAAGCAACTCGCTCTGGCCGTTGCCGGCGACGCCGGCGATGCCCACGATCTCACCGGCACGGACATCGAAGGAGACGTTGTCGACCATCGTCACCCCACGACTGTCCTTGACCGTCAGGTTCCGAACAGAGAGGTAGACCTCTCCCGGGTTTGCCGCTCCCTTTTCGACGTGGAGCAACACCCGGCGCCCGACCATCAGTTCCGCCAATTCCTCGACAGTCGTTTCAGACGTCTTACGGGTTGCCACCATTTCACCGCGCCGCATGACCGAGACGGTATCGGTGATCGCCATAATCTCACGAAGCTTGTGGGTAATCAGCAGGATTGTCTTTCCCTGGTCGCGCAGGACGCCAAGGATCTTGAAGAGATGATCGGCCTCCGCCGGCGTCAACACACCTGTCGGTTCATCAAGGATCAGAATTTCGGCACCTCGATACATGGCCTTGAGGATTTCGACACGCTGTTGCAGGCCAACCGGCAGTTCCTCCACCACGGCATCGGGATTGACTTCCAGGCCATAGTCGTCGGCGAGCTTTCTCAGGGTTTGACGCGCCGATTCAGCACCCTTGGCAAGAAGGCCGCCGCCTTCCGCACCAAGCATCAGGTTTTCGAGAACGGTGAAGTTCTCCACCAACATAAAGTGTTGGTGGACCATACCGATACCTGCCTCGATCGCGGACTGACTGTCGCGAATCGTGACCGGCTTGCCGTCGATGCTGATCGTCCCGCTGTCGGCTTGATAAAAGCCGTAGAGTATCGACATCAACGTCGACTTCCCCGCACCATTTTCGCCGATGATACCGTGGATCGATCCCTTGGCCACCGTCAGGTTTATGTTCTTATTGGCGTGTACGGCACCGAATTTCTTGTCGATGCCGACGAGTTCGATCGCTGGCGCTTGGTTCACCGATGACCTCCGGATAGCAGACATGAAAAGGGCGCAAACCGGGCCTCAGACCCGGCTTGCGCCCTCATCGGATCACTTCGGGCAGGAATTGTCCGTCATGTAGTCATGAACCTTGACCGTGCCGGCAATGATGTCGGCCTTTGCCTTTTCAACGGCGGCCTTCATGTCATCGGTGATCAGCGAGGCGTTGTTTTCGTCGACCGCATAAGCAACGCCGTCTTCCTTGACGCCAAGAGCCTGGACGCCGCCGGTGAACTTGTCACCCTGGGTGTCGAGGTAGGCATTGTAGACAGCCAGATCGACGCGCTTGACCATCGAGGTCAGCACCGAACCGGGATGCAGGTGGTTCTGGTTGGAGTCCACGCCAATCGAGAGCTTGCCGTTATCGGCTGCGGTCTGCAGCACGCCGAGGCCAGTCGCGCCGGCTGCCGCATAGATCACGTCAGCGCCCTGGTCGATCTGATTCTTCGTCAGTTCGCCGCCCCGCACCGGATCGTTCCAGGCAGCGCCTGTGGTTCCGGTCATGTTCTGGAAGACTTCGATGTTCGGGTTGGCCGCGCGTGCGCCCTGCTCGTAGCCGCACTCGAACTTGCGGATCAGCGGAATGTCCATTCCGCCAACAAAGCCGACCTTGCCGGTCTTGGAGGCCATGCCCGCCAGGACGCCAACGAGGTATGAGCCTTCTTCTTCCTTGTAAACAACCGAACGAACGTTCGGCAGGTCAACGACGGCATCAACGATGATGAACTTGGTGTCCGGGAATTCGGCGGCGACCTTCTCCACAGCAGAGGTCCAGGCAAAGGAAACCGCCACGACCGGGTTGTAACCGCGGGACGCGAAGTTGCGGATCGCCTGTTCGCCCTGCGTGTCGCCCGTCGGTTCGAAGTCACGATATTCAATACCGGTCTCCGCCTTGAACTTCTCAGCGCCATTATAGGCGGCTTCGTTGAAGGATTTATCGAACTTGCCACCGGTGCCATACACAAGCGCAGGCTTGATTTCGGCAGCGAGCGCCGTCGCCGACATCGCGGCCAAGGCAAAGAGACTGATGAGGGTTTTCTTCATTTTTGCAGCCCTGTTTGTTGCTATTGATCTTATCGGGTCCTCCCGCAAGCCCTTTGGGGGCATGTCTGCGGTTGCACCGGCCACCTGCCGGAGGCCTAGCTGTACTCATCCTTGCATGGCTGCAGGAAAAATTCACCAGATTTTTTTCATCCGGTAAAACTCAATCCAAGCTATTGTGATCACGTGGGAATCGCCCTGTGGAGATCGGCGTCATCCAGCACCGGACACGGCACGCCCGTGCCCCTTAAAACGGCGGAGGCACCCACGTTCCTTGCAAGATACTGCTGGTGATATTCTTCAGCGTGGTAAAATTCTGGAGCTATGGTGATTGTCGTGGTTACGGTCTGCCTGCGACCCGCGGCGAGAAGAGCACTCTGATAGAGATCACGCATCCGGATCGCGATGTCGACGGACTGTTGATCGGCCCCGAAAATTACCGACCGGAACATCGTGCCGATGTCATTTCCCTGCCGCATGCCCTGTGTCGGATCATGAGCCTCGAAAAACAGCTTCAATATGGAGTGAAGCGGCAAGGCCGATCGATCGTACACGATCTTGACCACGCAGGCATGGCCTGTGAGGCCGGTCATCACCTCCTGAAAGGTAGGATTGGGAGTAAAGCCGCCCTGGAAGCCAACGGCGGTCACCCAAATCCCAGGCAGATTCCAGAAGAGGCGCTCGGCGGCCCAAAAATTCCCCAAGCCCAGATAGATGGTGGCAAAACCAGCAGGGGGCATCGCAAGCAGCGACCTCGCCGATATAACGTGAAGATCAGCGGTTTCGATGGGTCGCGGGCGACCCGGCAAAGCCGTCTCGGCGGACGGCATCGTCATTTTCTTGTTGAACATGTCGATCAGAAACATCAGACGGCTCCCGTTCAACGACCCGCTGCCGCCCGGCCGGCATCCTCAGACGGCAAAGCGGCCAGCAGGATGCTCGCGCTTATAGCCGATCATCCACAGCAGCAGCGACAAGGCGAGGAAGGCCGCGAAGGCGGGTTGCGGCAGCAGCCACTCGCGCAGCGCCTGCCACACGGCGGGCGGTAAATGTTCTTCCGCCGCCTGCTGGGCCAACATGAGGCTCGACGGGCTCATTTCCGTCCACGCGGCGGCCAGTGATGTCAGCACAACTTCCGATGAGGCAACGGACTCGATCGAGTCCATGGTGGCCGCGCCAACGGCAACCACAAGGGTCAGAAGGCTCAAAAGCCGAAACGCAAACCTGAACATGACGCCCTACTCACCCCTACATGCGCCGCCCTGCGGCGGCACTACAATCAATATTAGAATAACGTGGTACGCAAGATGGTGTCTGTGACACGTTTCACGACACTATTCAAAAATCTGTTAGATTTCGGTTGATCCCGAACGAATCCTCGGTATATATCGCGCCCGACCGGTCATGCCGCCCAGCGCGCTCAGACTGATTAAGGACAGGTGGCCGAGTGGTTGAAGGCGCACGCCTGGAACGCGTGTATACGTGAAAGCGTATCGAGGGTTCGAATCCCTCTCTGTCCGCCATTCTCCATATTGTCCATACCGAAGACATAGGTAACATCGTGTACCTAAGACATGGGTGACAACCTCGTGCCGAACGGGTTGTCGATGGTTTGCAAAGTCCTCTGCTCCAGGTTCGGCAAAGCCGAATGCGCTTGGCGCGGGGTGGAGCAGCCCGGTAGCTCGTCAGGCTCATAACCTGAAGGCCGCAGGTTCAAATCCTGCCCCCGCAACCACTGAGACTTGTAACCGGCGCCATGAAGTCTCCTCCTCAGCGAGGACAGCCTCGAACCGGTGCAAATACGCCATCTTCTCAGCTCTATCCCTAAACTCACCCGCCCTCACACGGCGGGCGAACTCGTTTCTATGCCGCTCTTTGATTCCAGCACTGTAGTCTTGGAACGCCCGCATCGACGCGAGAATGGAGGCCAACCGGCCGATGATGGAGAGCTCAGCTGTCTTACCGTCACCTGAGGGGGTAATGATGATCTTCTGAACCAACGACCGAAGAAAATCGAAGTGCTGTTGGACAGCGTCAAGTTCGGTGTTGCCAGTCCGAGCGATATAGGTCAACGCCTGAATGGTATTCGCATAAAGACTCGGGCTGATGGTGAATGTTTTGGCCTGCCCGCTGCGTTTCTTCGTTGCGGTGGACAATACACTTTGTATCTCAGAGCTGCGTTGCTGCAGTTCATCAAGCATGCGGTCGAAGGCGTCGATGGGAGATTGACCATTCATGATGCGCTGGGTGATCTGCGCAGCGATCACGTCTTGCCGTTTCGCGACGTCTCGTAGTTCGGCCTGAAGCTTCTCCTTATTCCGCTCGTCATTTTTTGTTGCGGCTGTAATCTGCTTGTTCACTTCCGCCTGGATTGAAGCGGTATTCTCGACGGACAGCAGGTTTGCCGGGATTGCGTCGAGGACCCGGGTCTCAAGTTCCCGCCTGCTGATTGTCCTGGAGTTTGGACAAATCTTGCGGCCCAGATGTTCGACCGGCAGATGCTTGCTTCGGTTCTTGCATCCAAAACGAGCATTTGCCGTTATGGAATAGGGTCCTCCACAAATCCCGCACTCAAGACGACCGCTGAATAGATACTTTGGCCGATGGGTTCGGTTGAGCCTGTTGGTTTCGGTTTTGACGAAGTTAGCGCCGACCTCCAATTGTCGTTTTTTTACCTTCGCCCAGAGTTCATCGTCGATGATCCGCAATTCTGGCACCTCTGCGATAACCCATTCACTCCGGTCGTTCATGCGGGCTTCCCGCTGCTCGGTCTCAGGGTTCTTACGAAAGTTGCGCCGATTGAAGACGAGGCGTCCAACATAGGCCTCGTTATTCAAAATGCCTGTTCCGCGGTCGCGGTGGCCGCGGATCGCTGTGTCGCGCCAAAGTGCGCCCCGTGGTCCGGCTACCGACGGATCACGGTTGTTGAGCTCGATGGCCATCTCCTGAGGCGATCGACCCAGAGCATACTGCTCGAAAATCCAGCGAACGATCTCGGCCTGTTCTTTATCAATCTCCCGCAGACCCGCGATGCGATTGAACTTGTCGTCATGCTCCAACTTCATGCGGTAGCCATACGCAATTCCACCGGCCGCTTTGCCCTTGCGGACTGCGGTCTTCATGCCTTCTCGCGTCTTAAAGCGCGTCTGCTCGATCGAATCGTGGCTGATGATTGCGCGAAGGCCGAGCTCCATGTCGTTCACGGGCGCGGCATTCTGCACGGTCCAGAGTTCGACGCCCTTGTGCCGCAGCTTCTTCAGGATGCCGGTGCTATGCTCCATGTCGCGGGAGATGCGGTCCACCGACAAGCAGAGAAGAATATCGACGCCGCCCCGCTTGACCGCCCGCAAGACGTCTTGGATGCCAGGCCGCATCTTGAGCATCGTGCCACTGACAGCGCGGTCGTCATAGATGCCAGTAACGGTCCAGCCCCGTTGTGCGGCGAATTCGCTTGCGAGGTTGACCTGTGTCTCGATCGACTGCTCGTCCTGTCGATCGGTCGAGTAACGCGCGTAGATGATGACGTTCTTCGTCATGCAAACTCTATCCTGAAATGAAGGGTCTGTGCGATTGACACTGGCCGGAAGCGGCCTCCCGGCCAGTGCTGCTATGACTTCCGCCTTTACGTGTACGATGAACGGGGCAGGCCGGGCAGGCTCGGTCGGCGCAGTGTCCGTGCGAACGTTGCTTGATCGGCAAACAGACGCTTCTCCAGACCCGGATTAAAGAGCACGCCATAAACCTCGGTCAGTCGCATCGCCTCCAGCAGGAACTCTTGGCTGAATGTGACCCCGAAATAGACTGCGTCCCCCGGATTGCTCCAGGTCAGGTCGATTGCGCGACCGGCCGTATCAACCAGCCAGGCATGTTGAAACGGAACGCCCAGCTCCGTGTCGAACGCATATCCTTCCGCGTAGAGGTACGGTGGGTGGGGATCGCTCAGGAATTGCATCAGCGGGCTAGTGCAGTTTTTGAAGCACTGGCCGAGCGGCCCCTGGCGCAAACCGGCGGGGCGGCGGTCAACATGTTTGAAGCGGCGGCCATACTTCAGCAGTGCTGCATCTGCATTGAACGAATCTACGCCGTCGTTGAATACGCCAAGCATCTTCAGGATCGGATCGATATCGGCTGCGGCGGTGTTCAGAGTGTTATCAAGCGAGTTCGCGGACATAGTTTCTCCTTTCAGTTCCACGCATCGTTGTTTTTTGGGGGGCTAAACGATGCGGGACCCTGAGAGCGAGCCTTGCCGCGCTGGCTTCTTCGACGACGAGCCGGGGTTCCCATTGCACTCTCACCTGCGTCGGGACAGCTCGTCGTGAGGCAAACATAGTGAGGAGGACGGCGTGCGCAACCCATCACGCGACGGTTGAGTTAGTCGAAACGCCGGTATGGTTAACCTTCGGTATTTGCCGTGGGGGGCTGACGACCCCTCCTTTATCTAGTCTCGATCCACATATCGGCTTCATCCTCACCGACGTCGGGCTCAGCCCCGCTACCGCGACCAAGGCCGACGAAGCGCTCGAGCAGGTGCGATCCTACCCGGTTTCGAACCGGGAAATCGCCTCGAACCTCGTCTTCCTCATCAAGAAGCGGAGTCGACGGATCGAGCGGCAGATTTCGGGCTGATATTCGGTATGGTGGATATTCAAAAACAACCTATTGATGCATTAAGATTGGCCTCCAGAAAAATTTTCGAGAAATTTCGGCTTTTGGAATCATTGAGAAAATCCGACGCGAAAGTCGATAAAATCGTTATTTATCGTTGTTTTTCATAGTGTTGAAGATCGCGGTTGTAACACCTTCCTGAAATCCATGTCATCATTATCTCACGGTCGCTGATGAAGGCCGGATCAGACAAGGAGATAATGAATACATGGCGAAGTACACGCATAAGAAGATTTCGGCAAAGCTCGCCGCGAAGGCGGCGAAGGCGGCCGACGACGTCTCGCCAGAGGAGGTCAGCGAGCTCCAGGCCATCGGCGAGGACATTCGCTCTCTCGGTCGCAGGACAAACCTGCAGGCCTACGAGCTGGGCGGCTACCTCGCCCGCGCGAAAGCCATACTCCCGGAGCGAGAGCTCGGCGCGTGGGTGAAGGCGATCTGCAAGTTCACCCCGAAGACCGCCCGCAACTATATCGCCGTCTATGAGAACCTGAGTGTCTATAAGGAGCGGCTGGTCGCAACGGCGACGTCCCCGACCATGCTCTTCGTCCTCGCCTACGCCGAGGAACAAAAGGTCGAGGACGTACTGGCTGCTCTTGAAGCCGGCGAGGAGCTCACCGTAGCCCAGGTCAAGCAGATGGTCGGCGTATCGACGGCCAAGAAGACAGCGCCCGTTCCTGACAGTCTGAACATGGGCGGATTGGCCGGCCTGCGCAAAGTTGCCGATCTGAAGATCGAGCAGGATGCGGCACGCTTCCTCGGCTTGGCGACGTCGAGCCTGAAGAAGGTCGAGAAGGCGCTTGAGCCGCTCTCCCGGAACCGGGCCGTGCGCAAAGGGGCATTGTGTGATGCTGTCACCTACGACTGCCGCCATGCTCACGACCTGATCAATAGTCTTGCCGCTCCGCTCAGGCCAGACGTCACTCCGCATCTGAATTGGCGTCCGGAGAAATTGCCCGACGGCACCAACTGGCGGAAGGTGCAGGCACTCCTGCATCGGATGGGCGGCACGGAGGACTGGCCGGACAGAGCGAGCTTTGTACCCTGGCTTCAGAACGAAGTGGTACCGCTCCTCCGCTTCGTCGTTCACGGTGACCCCCTGCCGGGTGACGCCGAGGAGGAGGAGGCCGGCTCCGACGTCGCTGTGAAGATCGAACAGGAGGCTGATGCAGGGTTGCTCGGCTACGGTCAGATGCCCCTACCGGTGCGGGACCAGATCGATAGTGCTCTGGATACCGTCGCTCCAGACGGTCGAGACGAACTCAGGACGAAGCTTGTGTTCGATGCCAGACCGTTCAAGCGACAGCTAAAGAGGTTGGCTGCCTGACACCAGACCGCCACCAAGAGCCCCGCCACCGCGCGGGGCTTTTTGCATTCAGGGGAAGCCGCGTCCTTCGTTAACCATCCCGGAGCTCTTTGTTCCGGGTGTGTTCTTGTCGACTTGCCGGACATGGTTCTCCGGGCTATGTCGACGGTGTCAGCAGAAACGCCTGGTTCTGCAGACACTTAGCGGCTCCCGCCGGTGCTGGAACACCGACGAAAGCCTGACCTGCAACCTTCTCGTGAAAGGCCACCGGCTATGTCGACCCTTAACCGCTTCGCTTGCCCACCGGAAGCATCCTCCTCGCATTCACCTGTTGAAACTGGTTGGCGCTCGTCTTCCAGCTGCCATTCGGCTGCGCGCTAACCGCCTCCATCAGGATCACTTTCACCAGTGTCGATGCGGAAATCATTTCCGCGTCTGCCGCCCCGCGTCCGCGCGGTCGAGGTGACTGCCGATCCTGTTTCGATCACAGGAGAATTCTTCATGACTGCCAACATCATTCTCGCCGCCGCAACGGCATCCTATGACCTGACCGTCGACCTTGAGGACATCCGTCCGGCGCTCGACCACTTGGTGAGCGAGGTCGTGAGTACTGCTCTCTCCAGTGCCACGTTCCAGCGCGCGCTAACCGCTGGCATGGACGACATTGCATCCGTGATGCGCGCGGTCCCGGCGGCCGAAGGGCGGTTGCTTGAGAAGGGCATCGCCCTCCTTGCGAAATACAATCCCGACCTGATCGTCCTCACGGACAACCTGCGCCTCCCAGTGACGAAGGCCGCTGCGGAGCTGGTCGCGATGAATGAGGCCGCTCTGGTCAAGGCGCTCAGCCTCGATGCGGACAGCGGCGGACGAAAGAGCTACACGCCCGATCTGCTGATCATCAACCGCTCCACCAAGATCGGGCATCTTGTCGATGTGAAGCGCAGTCTCAGTTCTTATGAAGTCGCGCGGATCACGGAACTGAAGAACCGCATGCTTGCGGCAGCGCTGGTCGTTCCGGACCTCCTCTACAAGGAGCATCGTCGCCTGCATGTCGAGGAGGTCCGCGTTGTCATCTTGAATGCCGAGAACCAGCGAACCGATATCGATGGCGGCGTGTGGCCCCTCACGCATCTCGACCACCTTCTGGAAATCATGGGCGCCGGCGAAGTCATCGCGCACCTCCGCGAGCTATTCCAACGGCGTGTCGAGGCAAACTGGAAGTCGGCGTTGAACGATCACCGGCTCGACACGTCTAACAGCCCAATGATTTCGCGCAGCGACCCGACCGAGCATAACGGCGTCCGACCACGTCCAAGCGAAGACGAGCCCAGCGCGTCGCGTACGCCGGTATCGATTGGATTCGCCAGGCCACCACGCATAGCGATGGCCTGATCGGTCCAAGCCTTCCTCTCTTCTCTGATCTTTTACCCCTGCAGTGCTGCAGGGGAAACAGGAGACGTCTGCCATGACCTCACGAGCCTCCAATATCCTTGCTTTCCCCACGCGCACCGCGCCGTCGGTTCTTCTGCCACCGGTGCTGGATAAGCATCCTGTTCCTACAGGCGACAAACTCGATGCCGACGAACGCGCGGACTACATCGCATCCATTGTTCGCTCGACGATCGGCTTTGCCCGACGCAAGGGTCGGCGGATCGAAAGCCTGCCGCCGCAACTGCGGGTGTGGTTGCTCGAGCAGTGCGAGCTGGGTGAGCCGACATGCGTTGTTTTGCGTGCCTGGCTCGATGGCAACCCGGGCTTAACGGACTTGTCCTCTCAGGAGGGCGCGTAATGGAAACGCTCGAGCAACGCGTTCGCCGCTACCTCCTCGCACGGCTGCGCCGTCGTGCTGTCCTCAACCTTTACGAAACGGCTGCGACTGCCGGACTGTTGGAACGCGGCGTCGGCGATACCGGCACGCTTGCCAGGCCCTGGATTGTCTCGATCAAGGCACGGCAATATCTGACCGGCGCCCATGACTACGATCGGAAAATCATCGCTCGGATGATCGGCAGCAGTCGTGGCAATCGTGATGGTGACAGCCCAGATCATTCGGTCGACGAGGACCTCAGAGGGCGAAGCATCACTCTACGACTGGTCTACTCCGGCACCTCCAAGTCAGCAGCCGAAACCAAAGCCCGGACGCCGTACTCGTCGACTGCCCGTCGGCTCAGCGATCAGCTTCAACTATGTTGCCGAGCTGCTGAAAGAGCATCTGCCGCCATCTTCTCCCATGCACGTCGCAGTCGCGCTTCTGATCGCGCGTGCGGTCGGCACAAGTCTGAGACGTCTGTCTGCGTTCACGGATGTCATTCGTTCCCTTACACCGTTCGTGCTGATCAAAGCACCGGTTGCAAGGTTCGAGGCGAGTGTCGGCATGATGCTCGAGGACGGATTGCTTCTGCCGTTCTCGGTGATCTTGGAAGATGTCGCGCGAGAGGGATCGCTGTCCGGCAGGTTTCGGGATAGCCGGTCCTCGAGACAGCAGATGAGGCTGCATACGCTGGCCGGTTCCTCCTTGATGAAACGCGACGACAGAACGATCCGTCGTCTACTCCGCACGGCGATGACCGATGCAGCTGAGCCAATCCTGGTGGCAGATGAAACGCCGACCGCATTGACACCGGTGATCACTGAGACGGCTGACCTCGTTGTCGAATGCGAGGGCTTTGACCGGTCGATGATCGCCGATCTCTTGAGTCTCTGTATCGGTGTGCCAAGTGACGTCGCACTCAACTTCATGAAGATGAAAGCCTTCGATCCGCAATCGCTGTCGATCGACGATCTGCTCCTCGCCGTGCGACCAGGTCGCTCCGTCGAAGAAGTGCTTACGGTTCTAGCGATGCTGGTTGATCGATGCGCAGGCTCGGATAGAGACGGCAAGGATACCGAGGACGCTGGCGAGGGCCGTGGACGTTCCGGGGGTGGGAAATCACGTGCCAAGTCTGCCGAGAAGGAGGAAGCCAAAGGATCGACGGGTGTTGAAGTCATCCTTCCAGAGCCGCCCATTCCCGAAGCCGTCCTGGTCGACACCGATAGCCCACCGCTGACAACTGCGAAGGGCGCTCCCATCACAGTCGAAACGCTGTGCGGCTATGGGGCCGCCCAAGCGTGGACACGCGACCTGAAAGCTGACCTGGAACTTTGGCGTGAAGGCGGTCTGACCTGGCCGGAGATGAGCACTAAGCTGCTATTGTCGGGGCCGCCCGGCACGGGCAAGACGACGTTTGCGCGGGCGCTCTGCAATACGCTTCAGGTGCCGCTGCTGGTAACGTCAGTCGCGAACTGGCTTGAGCCTGGATTTCTCGGTGATGTGCTCCAAAGGATGTCAGCCGCCTTTACCCAGGCATCGAAGCACGCGCCCGCAATCCTCTTCATTGACGAGATCGACAACATTGGCTCCCGCTCAAGTGCAGGCGCGCGGCAACACGATGACTATTGGGTGTCGTTGATCAATCGCCTCCTTGAGCTGCTGGATGGTGCCACTAAAACCGAGGGCGTCGTGATCGTCGGTGCGACGAACCTGCCCGAGAAGATTGATCCTGCCCTGCTTCGGTCTGGAAGGCTGGAGACACATGTCCGTATTCCGCTACCCGACGTCGAAACGCTGACCGGCATCCTTACGCATCATCTGGGCAACGATCTTCCAGGCGTCTTGGCGTCGGCTCCTGCGAACCGCGTGAGGCTGCGGCCAGCTGCCGCGAGAAACGCCGATCGTCAAAAGCTTCGGGAGAATTCTGAGAACCGGAAAACCGCAAAGGGAAAGGGAACCGCACTATGACAAACCACGTCACTGATCCCGGAACTCTGCTTCGTCCACTCGCACTATTGGCGTTGGGCAAGACCGGTGCGGATATCGAGCGCCTGCTCCGCGACATTCGTAGAACCGCGCGCCGCTCGGGCCGCGGCATCACCTGGCGCGACCTCGAGGCAGGTCTGCGGGCCGGACAGGCACCCATGTCCGCTGACCTTCGCAAACGTGCAGCCATCCATGAGGCGGGGCATGCGCTGGTCTATACCCTGACCGGCATTGCAGAGGTACAATCCGCCAGTATCGCGTTGCACGGCGTCGGACTGGTCAAGACGGTCCCGAACGCGCATCTGCCGGAGACTGAAGCGTGGCTCATGAACAGCATCGCCTGCCTGCTCGCGGGCCGTGCCGCTGAAATCCTCGTTTTCCAAGAACCGATTGCCGGAGCCGGTGGTGCCGATGAAAGCGATCTCGCCCGCGCCACCGCGATGGCCCTGGCGGCCGAGACCAGTCTCGGCTTCTCGAAGCAACAGCCGCTTCGTTATCGATCGGTCGCGATGGGCATGCACGAACTGACCATGGACCGTGAACTCGCCCATCGGGTCAATCGGCGACTAGAGAGCGCAGAGGCGATGGCGCATGATCTGATCGAGGCCAACCGGTCGGCTCTCGATGCGATTGCCTCAGGCCTGGAAAGCGTCGGCATCCTGTCGGGCGACGAGGTGAGGCGCATCGTTCGCGGTTCCGTCGGTGATAGCGAAAAGGGTGAGCCATGACCTCAGCTGAGAAAAGGCGATTCCTGATGGCGCCGGCGCGTTTCCTATCTCAAGATTTTCGATTCAGAATTCTGAACGCTCGATTCTGAGTTCAGTGATCTGGATTCCGGCTTCCCGATCCGCGTTGCGAAATCGCGCAACGGCGTTACTCGGCTAGGCATCCGGCTTCGCCACCCCCCCGGAGGCGCTGCCCCGCTTACATTCTTGGCGATTTGAAACATCTTGAGCGTAAGGCATGTCGATTGAGATCACATCGTCATGCTTTGCGTCGAGTTCTGGACACGTCATTTCAATTTACCCTCATCCGATTCTGAATTCCGGAAAAGCGTTGCTGGATTCCGGTTCTGCGATTCATCTGCAAACGGTGTTTGGGCGGAAGGGCGTGGACCGCTGGGCGTCATGCTGAGATTGCATGAGGGAGGTGCCGCGCCGGCGATTGGCTCGGTTGTTTTGTTGCTTGCTTGGCTATCGGTCACGCTGAGGCTCCGACAACTAAGGAGCACACCATGTCGAAGAAGCCTAGAAAGAGTAAGAAAGAACGCAACGCCGAGCAGGCGGAACGCCAACAGCAGGTGCGTAAGGATGCCAAGGCGCGCTGCCGTCCATCCCGTGACGACCTGGCTCGAGTTCTGCTGTGGCAGATCATTACTGCCGCGCAGGCGCATAAGGACACAGACCGCGCGCTGGGCAAAGTTCGGGACTCTCTGACCAATGATCTTGAGCGCCAGGGATTTGCCGTCCGAGAATGCGAAGAAGTGTTCCACGAGATCGCTGACCGGTACAGCGACGGTCTGTATCCATTCCGACCCAAACGACACCTCATGCCTTCCTGACCAAAAACTCTGCGTTCCGTCAAATGCAAACGCCGTTAGGTTCTTATCCTCGTCTTCCCCCCGTTACTCCCGATAACGCAGTTTGCTCAGGAATCGAAAATACTCAGCGGCACTTATCGACTGCCCTCAGGGTTGCATTGACGCTGCGAACACTATTCATATTGTGTAATCAAAGGGATTGTGGGGGAACGACATCCGGATGGACAAGCGCTCTTTGACGGAACGCGATATCTGCACGAAGTTCATCTTGCCGGCCGTCAAGCAGGCCGGTTGGGACATGATGTTGCAGGTCCGGGAAGAGGTCTTCTTCACCAAGGGCCGCATCACCGTCCGTGGCAAGCTCGTCGCCCGCGGCAATGCCAAGAAGGCGGACGTCGTCCTCTACTACAAGCCCAACATTCCGATCGCCCTCATCGAGGCGAAGGACAATACTCATGCGGTCGGCGATGGTCTGCAGCAGGGGCTGGACTATGCCGAGACGCTGGCGATCCCCTTCGTCTTCGCCTCGAATGGCGATGGTTTCGTGTTTCACGATCGCACCGGCTTGCGGGACGTGAAAGAGGAAACCCTTCGCCTCGACCAGTTCCCGTCTCCGGACAACCTTTGGCAGCTCTACAGTCGATGGAAAGGCCTGGACACCTCTGCCGAAGAGCTTGTGCTCCAAGACTATTACGATGACGGCAGCGGCAAGGCTCCGCGCTATTATCAGGTGAACGCCGTCAACGCTGCCATCGAGGCCATCGCCAAGGGGCAGGATCGCGTCCTGCTGGTCATGGCGACCGGTACGGGCAAGACCTACACCGCCTTCCAGATCATCTGGCGACTGTGGAAGGCCAAGCGCAAAAAGCGCATCCTGTTCCTGGCCGATCGCAATGTGCTGATCGACCAGACAATGATTGGCGACTTTCGTCCCTTTGGCGGTGTGATGGCCAAGCTCTCCACCAAGTCGAAAACGATCGAACGTGCGGATGGGAGCAAGACTGATGTGAAATTGGCTCTGGATCGCAAGCGCCGCATCGATCCATCTTTCGAAATCTACCTCGGCCTCTACCAGGCCATCACCGGCCCCGAGGAGCGGCAAAAACTGTTTCGAGAATTCTCGCCAGACTTCTTCGACCTGATCGTGATCGACGAGTGTCATCGCGGTAGCGCTGCGGAGGATTCTGCGTGGCGTGAAATCCTTGAATATTTCTCCGCTGCCAGCCAGATTGGTTTGACGGCGACGCCGAAGGAAACGGAGTACGTTTCCAACACCGCCTATTTCGGCGAGCCGGTCTTCACCTACTCCCTGAAGCAAGGCATCAGCGACGGTTTCCTTGCACCCTACAAGGTGATCAAGGTCCATATCGACCGTGATGTCGAAGGCTATCGACCGGAGAAGGGCCAGCTTGATCGCGACGGCGAGGAAGTAGAGGATCGCATCTATAACGCCAAGGATTTCGATCGGACCCTGGTCCTGGATGACCGCACCAAGCTGGTGTCCGCCAAGGTGACCGAGTTTCTCAAGGAGAGCGGCGATCGCTACCAGAAGACCATCGTCTTTTGCGTTGACGAGGAACACGCTGCCCGCATGCGTCAGGCGCTCATCAACGACAACAAGGACCTGTGCGATGAAAACGCCCGATACGTCATGCGCATCACCGGCAGCGATACGCTCGGCCAGGCACAGATCGGCAACTTCATTGATCCTGAATCGCGCTACCCGGTGATCGTCACCACATCGCGGCTGCTCTCCACCGGCGTCGATGCCCAGACGTGCCGCCTCATCGTGCTGGATCGCCCCGTCGGCTCGATGACCGAATTCAAGCAGATCGTCGGACGCGGCACGCGTGTGCATGAGGATACGCAGAAATTCTATTTCACCCTTATGGATTTCCGCGGCGCGACGAACCATTTCGCCGATCCCGAATTCGATGGTGATCCGGTCCAGATTTACGTGGCAGGTGAGGATGATCCCATCACGCCGCCGGATGCGGAGCCTCCGGGCTTTGAAGACAATGGCCAGGATGAATACACAACTGAGCCACTGACCACCGGTGGCGAGGAGGTGACGTTTCCGGGTGGCAGCGGCGAACGCCAGAAGAAGGTCTATGTCGATGGCATCAGCGCCAAGGTCATCGCCGAGCGTGTCGAATATCTGGATGCCAATGGCAAACTTGTCACCGAAAGCCTACGTGACTTCACCAAGGCAGCGCTGCTGCGCCATTTTGCCAGCCTCGATGATTTCCTGAAGCGCTGGAAATCGGAGGAGCGCAAGGACGCACTGGTTAAGGAATTGGCGGCAGAGGGCCTGCCACTGGATGTGATCGCCAAGGAGCTCGGCATCGACGTCGATCCCTTCGACCTCGTCTGCCATATCGCCTTCGACCGCAAGCCGCTGACGCGTCAGGAGCGTGCCAACAACGTGAAGAAGCGCGACGTATTCGCACGCTATGAGGGGAAGGCGCGGGCAGTTCTGGACATGCTACTGAACAAGTATGCGGATGAAGGCGTCTTGAACCTCGATGATACCAATGTGCTGCGGGTACCCCCGGCCAATACACTCGGCATGCCTGTGGAGCTTCTTCGCGCCTTTGGTGGCAAGGCAGCGTTTGAAAAGGCAGTTCACGACGTACAGGCTGCAATGTATGACGAGGCGATCTGACAATGGAGCTCATCGGCGCTCAGAAAATATGGTCGTACTTCGGCGAACAAACCAATTCTATGAATGTTTCCACCCAGACAGTACGCTCAGGTCCTGGGCACTTCGTGGAAAGTTACTTAGATTTGGCGAAGAAGGTTGCTGAGCTACAATTCAAAAATCGTGAGCATGTGTTGGTTTTTCGGGGGCAACCCAAAGATTACATGACCAGGGCGAATAAGGTGCCTCGGAGCCTACTGAAAGCGAAGATCTTTCGCTTGGAAGGCTCCAGAATTCCGCCTCCTAAAATACTGGAAAGCCGCTTTAAGAAGCTGACTTTCGCGGAATCCGAACTCCAGAACGCTTACAAGATCGAGAGATTAGAAGGTAGCGACCAGCTGCGGCGGCAACGCATTCTTCGATGGGCGATACTTCAGCATTATGAAGTTTGCGACACACCATTACTGGACGTCTCTCATTCCCTCCGAATCGCGACGTCATTTGCCGCCCACAAGAACACTGGTGATAGCGCCTATCTTTTCGTATTCGGCATTCCAAATTTGAGTGGAGCCGTAACTGCGAGTTCCGAAGCGGGACTGCAGATTATCCGCCTCGCTAGCGCTTGCCCTCCGGATGCGATCCGGCCGCACATTCAGGAGGGTTATCTTTTGGGTGAGTATCCCGAAGTCAGTGACTTCGGGGTCGAGAGTGCCTACCAGTACGGTGAGATGGATTTTGGTCGGCGACTGGTTGCAAAGTTTAGGTTCAACCCCAAGCCCTTCTTGTGCGATGAACACTACCCGCTTGCCAAAGATGATGCCCTTCTTCCGTCTGGTCGTCGCGACCCGCTGCTGGATATTACCAGCCGCATTTACGCCAAACTCGAAACGATGAAGTTTTAGTCCCATGTCAGTCCGTAACACCGTCAAATCCATCCAGGATATCATGCGTCAGGATGCCGGCGTTGATGGCGATGCCCAGCGCATCAGCCAGCTCTGCTGGATGTTCTTCCTGAAGATCATGGACGATCAGGACCAGGAACTGGAGCTGACGCAGGACAATTACGTCTCGCCCATTCCGGAGAAATTCCAGTGGCGCAACTGGGCGGCAGACCCGGAAGGCATCACCGGCGAGGCGCTTCTGAACTTCGTCAACAACGAGCTCTTCCCCGCCTTGAAGGCTCTTCCGGCTTCGGCGCAAGCCGGAGATCGTCGCCGCGTGGTGCGCGATCTCTTCGAGGATGCCTATAACTACATGAAATCCGGCCAGTTGATCCGCCAGGTGGTCAACAAGATCAGCGATGTCGATTTCAACAGCCTGACGGAACGGCAGCATTTCGGCGAAATCTACGAACAGATTTTGAACGACCTGCAATCGGCCGGCAATGCGGGTGAATACTATACACCTCGGGCGCTGACCTCCTTCATGGTGGAACGCATCGACCCCAAACCCGGCGAGACGCTGTTCGACCCCGCCTGCGGTACCGGCGGATTTTTGACCTGCGCCATCCGCCACATGGAGAAGAACCATGTGCGCACGCCGGAGAGCCGCGAGAAGATGCAGGCCGGTTTGCGGGCCGTCGAAAAGAAACCGCTGCCGCATATGCTCTGCGTCACCAACATGCTGTTGCACGGCATCGAGGACCCGAGCTTCGTGCGCCACGACAACACGCTCGCCCGCCCGCTGATATCGTGGGGTAAGGATGAGCGCGTCGATATCGTGCTGACCAACCCGCCCTTCGGTGGGCGCGAGGAAGACGGCATCGAAAACAACTTTCCGACCTTCCGTACCAAGGAAACTGCAGACCTGTTTCTGGCGCTGATCGTGCGTCTGTTGAAGGATGGCGGCCGCGCCGCCGTGGTCCTGCCGGACGGCTCATTGTTCGGCGAGGGCATCAAGACGCGACTGAAGGAACATCTGCTGGAGGAGTGCAATCTTCACACCATCGTCCGCCTGCCCAATTCCGTCTTCAAGCCCTATGCCTCGATCGGCACCAACCTGCTATTCTTCGAAAAGGGCACGCCGACCAGGGACATCTGGTACTGGGAACACCGCGTGCCCGAGGGGCAGAAGGCCTATTCCATGACCAAGCCGATCCGACAGGAGCATCTGCAGGATTGTGTCGATTGGTGGGGTGACCACGAGCGCAAGGGCCGCGAGGAAGGCCCACAGGCCTGGCGCGTGACCCTGGAAGAGGTGAAGGCGCGCGGCTATAATCTGGATTTCAAGAATCCGCACACGGTGGCCGATGAGCATGGCGACCCGGAGACCCTGCTGGAAGAGCTAACGACTGCCGAGATCAGTGCGGCCCGCCTGCGCGACCAGCTGAAGAGCATTCTGGCCGAGGCACTGGCCCGATGAATGCCGAGCGCCTGTTGCAGCATTACGAACAGATTGCCGATGCCCCGGACGCGATTGCCCGGCTACGACAGTTCATTCTCGATCTGGCCGTGCGCGGCAAGCTCGTGCCGCAAGACCCGGCGGATGAGGCGGCGTCGGAGCTGCTGACAAGCATTGCGGCTGCGAAGGCGCGTCTAGTGAAGGCCGGCAAAAATGGGAAATCTAAAACTTCGCTTCCGGTGCCTTCGGAGCAGGTGCCTTTCAGCGTCCCCGACGGTTGGGTTCTGACCCGCTTAGGCGACATAATTATACTTCTTTCGGGCCAACACCTACAGCCATCGGAATACTCAGAGGTGGCAGGGGCAGGCGTTCCTTACATCACGGGACCTTCTGATTTCACGGCAAACGGGCTGAGGATTTCACGGTATGCGCTCGTTCGAAAAGCGGTTGCGCGGAAAGGCCAACTGCTACTAACCGTCAAGGGGTCGGGTGTAGGAAAGACGACCATTTGCGATCTGAATGAAGTTGCGATTAGCCGTCAGCTAATGTCTTTGACGCCGATTGGCTGGGACTTGCGCTTCTTAGAAGTTATCACGCATCGGTTGGCAACCGCTCTCCAATCTCAGGCTCGGAGCCTGATCCCTGGTATCGCACGGGAAGACGTTGAAGATTTCGTGTTTCCTCTCCCACCCCTCGCCGAACAACACCGCATCGTCGCCAAGGTCGATGAACTAATGGCGTTGTGCGACGAGCTGGAAGCGGCGCGAACGGAGCGGGAGACGAAGCGGGACCGGCTGGCGGCGGCAAGCCTTGCCCGCCTCAACACCCCAGACCCGGAAACCTTCCGCGACGACGCCCGCTTCGCGCTCGATGCCCTGCCGGCACTCACCGCGCGGCCGGACCAGATCAAGCAGCTGCGCCAGACAATCCTCAACCTCGCCGTCCGTGGCAAGCTCGTGCCTCAGGACCCGGCGGATGAGCCGGCAGAAGAGTTGTTGAAGCGAATTGCAGGCAAAAAGGCGGACAAAACTCGGAGGGCAGAGCTGAGGCGCAATGGCTTGCCGGACGCCTCGCTCCGCAGAGAGGAAGGGTTGGAGCCTTGTAATTGGACTTGGACTCAGCTGGGAGAGGTCGCGCTCTCTATGCGCTATGGGACATCCGTAAAGTGTGACTACGGCACGAAAGGTGCACCCGTACTGCGTATACCCAACGTCGCGGCTGGTCGCATTTCGCTGGATGACATAAAGTTTGGGCCCCTGTCACCAACTGAGATTCAAGACCTCAGCCTTTTGGCAGGCGACATTCTGCTGATAAGGTCGAATGGCAGCCTGGAGATCGTAGGCCGAGCGGCCGTTGTCACGCCGGATGCAATAGGAATGTCCTTTGCCGGTTACCTCGTCCGCCTGAGAACTGACCCCACCGAAATTGATCCCGCTTACATTTGGTTAGCTCTCCAGTCATCCGAAGTGCGCGACCAGATTGAACAGCCTATCCGGTCAGCTGTTGGCTTAAAGAACGTCAACTTGACAGAATTCGGAGCACTGACTTTCCGGCTCCCACCGCTCGCCGAACAACACCGCATCGTCGCCAAGGTCGATGAACTCATGGCGCTATGCGACCAGCTGGAAACCAGCCTGACCAGCGCCGACGAGACACGGAAGAAACTGCTCGACGCGCTGCTGGCCGAGGCGCTGGCACCGGTGAATGCGGAGGCGCTGCAGGAGGCTGCGGAATGAGTGTTTCGATCGCAAACGCCGAAAAAATCTTACGCGCCCGGTTTGGCGCGCCTGTTAAGGCCCCGACGGACTATGTCATAGGCTTCAACACACCGCCTGGCCGTGTTCTCGCCATTCACCGGACCAACAGTGAGCTGAGCATCTGGTTTCAGCCGCCCGCGCCACCTGAGATTGATGGCGTCAGACTGATCCCCTATGCCAAGAACTCCAATCTCAATGGGCCTCTGGCACCTTTGGCCGCACCATCGACCTTGCGGGTTGAGATTGATACAGAAGGTGCGCTCATTCGATTTCTTGACTGGTACTCTGGCCCGAACGAGGTAGTCGCCGGCTCCCTTCCGTCATATCCGGGCAATTTTCCCACCACTTTTCAGCGATTCCAGCGTCTTGTAACGGCTAGAGATAAGGGGCATCCCTTTTCCAACTTCCAGGAGGGGCTCGCGGCGACCTGGGAAGATTACAAGCCGAAGCTCCGGGAATACGCGCTGACGCTTCTAACCTCAGAGAGCTGGTCGGAAGCCTCTATCGGGTCTGGTACGATTCTTCGCCGTGTGATTGACGCCATCGAAATTCAGGACAGTCGCCGCAACCTGACGAACAATCTCGTCTTTTGGCAGAACCGGTATGGCCACGCCAACCGCAATCACCATGTTTTCATCGAGGCGCAGACGAACCCGAAGCTGCGCAGGGAAATCGAGCGACTGCTCTATGCCCTCTATGTCGGTGGCGGAGATGAGGGCGTGCTCTTCGAGGAACTGAGCACCATCACGGGGGGCAAATACCCCTTGCTGGCTTACCTGTATTTTCTGAAGGACATGGATCGCTTTACGCCGATCCAGCCGACAGGCTTTGACCGCCTGTTCCGCGAGATCGGCATCAATTTCTCCACGCTACGCCAGTGCAGCTGGGAAAATTACCGTACCTTTCTCGACCTGCTTCAGCAGATGCGACCGCTGATCGCGCAGGAGGCAGGCTTGAAGTCTGTTCGCCTGATCGACGCGCATTCCTTCTGCTGGATTTTTTCGAATCTGATCGCAATGGAGGCCGAAGGTGAATTAACGCCTGCGGCCGGTTCGAAGGATGACGGACGGGTTCTTGGAGCGATCGATAAGTCTGTCATCGCAATGCGGATATCTGTTGAGAACACGGTCAAGAATGCCAACGGCCAACTTGTGCAGCGAACCTTGAAAAACAAAGAGCTGCGGATGACGTCGCAGCAGCTTGAGGCCTTGATCCGTCAACTTCTGAAGCAACAGGATAACAAATGCGCGTTGACAGGCATCCCTTTCCAGTTCCAAGGCCAGCATTACGATAAGAACCTCCTGCCGTCCCTCGACCGGAAAGACAGCAACGGCCACTACGAGGAGGGCAATCTGCAGGTCGTCTGCCAGTTCATCAATTTCTGGAAGGGGGATACCGACAATGAGGAATTCCGGCGATTGCTGAATGTGGTGCGCGGGCTGGAGGAACAGTAAATGCGACGATTGACAGTAGGGGAGTGCGATGGGGCAAGGTGATTACCATGGTGGAAGCACCGTCATTGGCCCTCGGTCAGGATGGTTTTCCGGGATCGATACTCGACAAGAAAATTCATCGAAGTCGAAGAAACCCTCTCCTGCTGCGCTAAGAGAAACATATCGTCTGCAGTATATCCATTCGGTAGTTCAGGCGGAACTAGCAGGCAGGGTGCCGCCGCCTTTGCACAAGAAGGCCAGAGCCTCCCTTCAGAGGACTGTTGCAGACTGCGGAGGGCCAACGGCCTGGGCTAGGTCCCAGCCAGAATACAAGCAGGTTCGCGAGAAGAAGGTAGCAAAGAACAAAACAAAGGCAGAGCTGCGAGTGGCCGAGGATGTAAACCCACCGGCCGCGGAAGCCAAAGCTCAGACAGAGCAGGATATTGCAGCCCACCTAATCGTCATAGAAGCAGCTCTAGCCCAGGTAAGGGTTTTAATGGGACACATCGCTGACCGTCAGGCAAAGATCGAAGAGCTTTTGAAACAGGGTGTCGAGCGTGTTGTTGTCGATACCTAAGTTCATGTCACGCGGATGCAACTGAGTTCAGTGGCAGGACGGAAGCGCGAGGCCTGACTTCAGGTTACCTTTCATTTCTCCGCCTATGCCAAGGCGGTTGGAGCCAGACCCAATGGCAATCCCTGATTATCAATCCCTCATGCTTCCTGTGCTTCGGCTCGCCGCCGATGGCGAGACCCGTGTACCGGATGCGGCGGAAAAGCTGGCCGACCAGCTGGGTCTGTCTGCGGCGGAGCGGGAGGAGATGCTGCCGAGTGGACGTCAGCGCATTTTCCACAACCGCATCCACTGGGCAAAGTTCTACATGACCAAGGCCGACCTGATCGACAGCCCGGCGCGCGGTCGCTTCGTGGCAAGCCCGGCGGGCAGGGCGCTGCTCGCCACCAACCCCGCCGCCATCAATGTTGATACGCTGAAAACCTATCCCGCTTTTGCCGAATTCTACGCGTCCAGTACATCGGGCGCCGGCAGCGCGGATGCTGCGTCAACCGGCGCCGGTGAAACCATCGATGCAACAACATCCGCCACGCCGGAAGAACAGATCGATGCCGCGCAGGCCGTGCTGCATCAGGCCTTAAAGGCGGACCTGCTGCAACGCATTTTGGCGCAGAGCCCGGCCTTCTTCGAGCGCGCCATCGTCGATCTTCTCGTCGGAATGGGCTATGGCGGCAGCCATGAAAATGCCGCGCGCCGGTTGGGCAAATCGGGCGATGGCGGCATTGATGGCGTGATCGACGAGGACCGCCTCGGCCTCGATCGCATCTATGTGCAGGCCAAGCGCTACGCTTCCCATGTCGGCGTCGGCCGGCCAGAAGTGCAGGGCTTCCTCGGCAGTCTCGTCGGTGTCGGTGCCGCCAAGGGCGTCTTTGTCACCACATCCAGCTTCTCCGCCCCGGCCATCGATTTCGTTCGCCACCTGCCGCAGCGCATCGTCCTCATTGACGGTAACAGGTTGGCCGATCTGATGATCGAGCACGGGGTTGGTGTACGCATCGCTCGCATCGTGGAGGTGAAGCGGCTGGACGAGGATTTCTTCGTCGAGGACTGATGGTAGAACGTCACGTGGATGCGGAAATCCTTTCCGCATCCACGTCCGTTGTCGGTCAGTTCGCGGCGTTGTGTTAGCTTGTTGCCGGTCTCGATCTGCGCTTGAGCAAGGCGGTTACGGCTTTTCCAACGAAGAGCGGAACGGGCGCTTGAAGAGCCGCAGCCAGCTTCTGCAATTCGTCGACATCGATCTCTGGATGCTTGCCCTCATCGGGAAGTTCGTCAATCAAGATCGAGAAAACTTCGACGCTGAAGTTTTCGCTTTCGCGACCGCTCAAGTTCTCTAGCTGTTTCAGCCTCTTGAGACTCCTATATTCTCTGTCTATGCTGCCTTACGCCTCGGATGGTAGCCATCGCGTGAGACAGGAAACGAAAGAATTTCGGCGGTATGGTCATAAGACATTGCTGCAGCTGCGACTAGACGATCGCGGTCCACAGTCAACCTACTGACCGTATCAAGTCCAACAGGTAGTGAAATATAAGCAGCGCTAACGCCGCAGTCGGTGCGACCCGCATGTAACTGTCTAAGGTGGTTGTTGATGGAAAAATTTCTATTGTAATATAGATCAAACATTTTTCCACCGTAAAGCCTTTGAAGTACAATTGCCTCCAGCTTAGTGTATAGACTCGGAAGTGCCCTCTCTAATTCTTTTTCGGTTCTCGTCAGTAATGCGAGTATGTGTGTGGCACCCGCGCTGATGGCGGAGTCAATTGCGATCTGTTGGAGTAGTCCTCCGTCCAACAATCGCCGCCCATCAACTGTTGGCGCTGAACCTGCAATGAGTGGCATCGAAATTGAGGCTTTCATAATGCTGCGATAATGCTGATAGTCCTTGAAATCCGAAACTATATAAGGCGTAGCAGCATCAATGTCGGTTGTTGCTATGTAAAGTTTTGCCCTTGCCGAGACCAAAGACTGAAAATCAAGCGGCTTCTTTTCAACCATCGCGCCGTCGACTAGATAGGCAGTGTCCATAATCGCGCGCCTTCTGAACAGATTCGCGACGTTAATGAAGTCCTTGTTGTTTATGTCCTCGTAATACAAACTTGTGCCGAAGCTAGCTTGCCCAGCTAGAAAGTAAGCTCCTGTAGCAGCACCGGCTGAGGAGCCGTGAACGCTGTCAAAGTACCTCGTTAGCCCCATGTCCTCCAAGGCGGAAACCATACCGCCGGCGGTAACTGCCCTCATTCCTCCGCCCTCGATTACCAAAGCGACATGGTACGGGTCGTTGACAGAGCCTGCTGCTAGCCGATACGACAATATCTCTCGGACACTTTTCAGTGCAGCTTCAGTTTGAAGATTACGCGCCATTTATCCGGCCCTTATCATACAGTCCAAGTTCGGCAGACCAGACGTCAGGCGTGTTCTGCTCCGGGTAAATGTGGCCCCAAAACCATATCATCGCTGCGGCTTGTAACCAGAGAACAAACAACACCGTCGTTTCGGAGTCGAAACCTGGAAGCGATTTGGAGGACGGCCCCACGTCCAGCCAACCCCCATATGCGATCAAATAGCTGAAGAGCAAAACGGTTACAACGTTCAGTATAGTTCGTAGTCCCCACATTTTCACAGCGGATTTGGAAGCGCCACCGAAGTTGCGCTTGTGCGAGAGCGATACCATAAGGAACCCGAACACGAGACCGACGACCACTATCGGTACAACGAAAAACTCTGGGGCGAAGGACAATGTAATCCCGAGGAAAACACCAAGCGGTGCCAAAGCGTGCCCAACAAAGCTGTGAGTTCCGTTTGCAACATTCTGAACGTACGCCCGATTAACGCGGTCGATGTATGAAACCCAAAAGACGTGCGCGAGGAATAGCGGAGCGTAGTATAACGGTTGACTGTAGTATGAACGGACGTTTTCCTCCGAAAATGTGATCAAGGCAGCGATGCCGTTAACCCAATCAAAAATGGGGCGGCCAACCGCATAAACCTGTTCGGGAAATAGTAACCGCAGCAAACCATAAAAGCAGAATACAAAAACGGAAAAATACCCAACAGCAACAAATGGGTTGTCGAAAGTTTTAGGAAAGTAATTCGGAATAGTTAACGCTCTAGTGTGGACTCTGTTTTCAGTCAGGAAGCGGATGGCATCGACAGCTGTGGAGTTGATATTCATCTTATCGCTCTTCAGCGCTCGGTCTGCTAGTTTCTCGTGTTTGAGACGATAAACTTCGTTGCCGTCTTCTCGTTCCTTGCTGAGCATTCCGATCGAGGACATGTGCGTCACAACCGAGCCGACATCTGCAATTGGGTAGTGGCAAAGGCCAGCCAGTCTTTCCAAATCGCAGGCTTGGCCTGCAACACGATTCTCGTTAGCGATCGCAAAAAGCACCACGTCGAAAAGCGCGCGTGACGTCGGGCCGCTTGACGCTACCAAGCCCTCGAAGGCAGCATCGAGATATATATCGATTAAATCGTCGCCTGTAAGTGTGGCAGCACCAAGTCGCATTTTGACGTCTGATCGCTCACCAAGCTTTTCATATAAAAAGCCTCCCATGTTTAGAAGGAATGTATTGGCTTTTTCTTGTGTGCTGACTTTAGAGATGGCGAAAAGTCGCTCAACAGCGCCGTTTCCACCAAACAGGTTCCGAAGATGGTCCTTCAACCTATAAAACACATCTTTGTCGTCAACGTAATTTACGCCCCAAAGCATGTAGAACTCGACGTAATTGTCAATATCAACACCATTTGATTTTGTATTAAACATGCTGCTGAGTGACCCAAACATGTATTCGCTACGTATTGCAAATACAGTCCGGAAATTCTCCATTTCTGCGAGCTTGTTTAGTATAACCCGTACGGCTTTATTTTCAGCCACTATGCGTGAGTGGTCGCTAGAGGAAGAGTCGTATCGAAGGAAGTATCTCTCAACCTGATCGAATACTAGCAGTACGTTCCTTCCTTGGAATTTTTCCGAAAACAAACTGTCGACTTTTGCGCCGAGGTGTTCAGCGTCAATCGATCCATTCTCAAACTGCCGAAGAATATCATGGACGTGACGTCGGTCATCGTGGCTTTCAAGCGTCTCGCCGATTTTGAAGAGGACCTGCTCGCAAATGTTATCGTAGTGGTCGAACCTAATAATCTGATGGTCAGTGAAGCGTGATGGTATAAGGAGATTAACCATTGTGCTTTTTCCGGTGCCCGATGGCGATACCAGAAGTATGTGCTTCGCCGGATTCTCCCTAATCAGCACTTCTATCTCTTCTTCGACCGGCTCGCGTCTCCAGGGCTGCCAAGTCTCGTCAACTGGAAATGGAACAAATTTTCCGTCCGCGGGTGGCATCTGCCTCGCTCTGTAGTTCTCCCGCGTTTCGATATAAGCACGGTAGGAAAAACAGCCTATTACAAATAATATTATGTAAAATGCTATCGGCGGAATGTAATCACTATTAAACGGAGATACTATACTCACAATTAGAACAATTATGTTCATTACTTGAAATGCTGCAGACCCTTGAAGAGTCGCAAAGAAGTTCCCCGTAGACTTCTTGTTTTCCATCGAAGATTTTCTCCAGGAGCAGAATTTATCAGGCCTTTGAGGACGCTGTTGTTAAGAAAGGAAGCGCTACAGCATAAAATTGCGCTTGGATCGCATCAATTTCTTGCAATATTTCGTGTTCCGAATTCTCCATTGACACGAAGCGCGACGACTTCATTCTGCTCGACAATATACAAGCCTGACGATATGAGACAACTCTGTCAGCTTTGGTCGCAAAAATTAGAAAAGGAATGTCTACGTTCTCTATGTCTTTTCTTGTTTTCAATCTGTATCCAGCGTTTAGTGTTTCTCTTAGCCAGCGCCAAGATGGCGGGCCAAGCGATAGATCAGGAAAACGTCTGGTGAAGTTTTGATTTCTTTGAAATCGTTTAATGTCTGAGGTGAGATCATTTCCAATGAAAGACTGCTCTGCATAATCTCTACTTACTTGCCTTTCTCCTTTACCGAGGGTGCAAGCCAGTGAAGCGATATGACGGGCTACGTTCCTTGTTGGACTGGCATCAGGCATTCCCAAAAAAGGAGCAGAAATTACTGCAGCCGCTATCTTTTTCGAAAGTGCCTTGGCGGAGCTGAGAGTGACCAATGCACCCAGCGAATGTGCAACAATTAGGATAGGCTGCTTGAAATCGGAAGCTTCCAAAAATCTGATAACAGCTGCGAGGTCTTCCTGGTAGTCGCTGAAATTTTCTACATGTCCCACGCGTCTATCGGCAAGTAAGCGAGACGACCCACCTTGACCTCGCCAGTCAAACGTTGCTACGTCAAAGCCTGAAGCGCATAATGTGACTACTGTTTCATAGTACTTTTCGATATATTCGTTCCGCCCCTGTGCGACTAATATAGTTCCCTTTGGTTCATTGTGACGGCTCTTAAACAACGCATAACGTAGTCCTACTCTGTCTGTGACTTCAAGAATGCCTTGATCATGTGTAGTTGGTTTGGGATTCTCTGCCGTCTCAAATAGAAAATCTGCGATCATCGGTTGCTCTTAATTTGTGCTGGTGCCGCGTGCATTAACTTCAAGAGCATAGACCGTATCAATAAATTTTGGTTTCTCAAGCTAGGAACTCGACACCCTATCCAAGAGCCCAACGCCAGTCGTCTTCGTTGAGTCGCTTGACCAATAAGAGTTTCTCCTCGTTGATTGACTGCTCGAGATGGTTCAGAAATTTTTCCGTCTGCATGCCAGGTTCAATTGTTTCTATGATCTTTAGCGTCACTGTACCATTGTACTTCATAGAATATTCGTCATTCCAGAAGCATCCGGAATTATGTGCAATGGTCAATGCCGGGATACCAAGCTTGCTATAAAGCGCCGCAACCCCAAAGTGGTACTTTTTAGTTTCATCTGGACCGCAGCGCGTTCCTTCTGGGAAAATCAAGATGCTGTGCCCCCTCTCGACAGCTTCGCTTGACTTAGAGAGAATTTCCGCCAATGCGGATCGGCCGGTCGAGCGGTCTATCAGTATCATGGGAAATTTCTTCATGTACCAACCGAAAATGGGAACTCTTGTGAGTTCTTTTTTTGCGACAAACGTAACGTTGGGTATCAATGTAACTAGAATAATTGTTTCCCACATTGATTGGTGGTTGCTGACTACAATGTATGGCCGCTTGTCGTCGGGGATGACTCCCTCAATGTTGTAACCTAATCCAATTATATTCTTTATGCCCCATGCTATTCCTTTAGCCCAAAATATAGAATACGCGCGGATCGCCCCCGCGTCATTCCAGAGCATTAGAATGGGTGTCGCAGCTCCTAAAAAGATGGTCCAGAGAACCATGAAAATGTCGAAAAGTTTTGAGCGCAGATACTGCATCTTTCACCAGTCTTATCGATTATGAACTCTCCGCTGATATGCGGAACACTCTCGAAAATTCCATAGACTATGCCGTGGTGCTATGGAAGTGGGGCGGTTGCGACCGCAGCCGGAGCATGCCTGCAAGTCGTCCTCAATTGATGTTCATCATGTGCCCCACTGCATTTGATGTTTCATCGCGCCGCGCTTGCGCTGCCCCGCGTTCGGCTTGCTGACTCACAATGCATGTGTCTTTCATGGGTCGACTCCTTAATTGTTCTATGCATCCTTATCCTTCGATTCAGACAACTACTGCGGTTTAGATGGCAAACGATTTACAGCAACTTCTTGCCCGATCAGGGTCGACCATGCGCTGGGTTGCTGTGGACTCGATGTCTGTGGCACGGCAGAGGAAGAGGATCACTAAAGACATTGCGTCCAATTACCCAGCGTTCGAAGGTCTGCGGGATACTTTGCTGGAGCGACGGGCGGTTAATCTGACTGCGGTACACTTGCAACTTCTAAATTCGATCGGCGAAATGGGTTTGGCCCAACACTCCGGTGGGAAATGGTATGTGGGTGACAATGCCGGCCGCAGATATCTCACTGGCGGATGGTTAGAAGAATACGTGGCGCTTGCGATCGAAGAAATAGGAGCGGATGAAGTTTTCATTGGCCAGAAGATAAGCTGGCGGGTCGGCGAGTTTGTTGGCGAGAATGAAATAGACGTCCTTGCCCGCTTCGGTGACAGGCTCTTCCTGTGTTCATGCAAAGCTTTAAAGTCCGTACTTTTGCCTGATGATGCCCGCACACGTGAGCGTTTGATGGATGCGCTGCACGAAGCCGACAATCTGGCCGACCATTTTGCGCCCTCCGGAGGGGTTGTCGCGCTCACAGTGACTACCGACCTTGTGGACGAGCGCCTGCGCTCAGCCCGCTATCAGCAACTTCACGGCAAGGCGGCAGTTTTAGGGGTAGGGTTGATTACGCTTGAACACATGCCTTGGGCGGCGCTCACTAGACGCCTGAACGCCTTACTTGTTGGCGATCTCTGAAGTCTATCAAACAGGAAATCTCCGCTCTGAATGGTTTGCGGACGACACTCTCTGTTCAGCCTCGCAACGAAGTAAAGTTACATGTGTTGAAATAATCCTGTCGCTAGTGTAGCTCAAACAGGGCAAGACACCGCGGTTTCCGGCTTGACCGGTTACGGTTGACACGAGCTAGGACGGTGTTCACGACGAAGTGTGTGAGCTGCCCATGAACGCTGGGAGGCTGATTTTCGGGAATTGCAAAAATAGCAGTTGGAAACTGTCGGCCGTAGCTGAGGCGCTATTAAAACGATCTAGGCCTGCATCGACGGCTGCATTGCTCGCTTGGCTGCTGATCCGCTCCTTGTCCGTAGTTTCCGGCTATGCAGCAACCCGATGGCGGCCGAACTTGTCTAAGGCGATACCGATGCCGAGGTGAAAGTCTGACGCGGGCTGGTTTGATCCAGTTTGTTCACTTGTGCCAGTTACATTTTACAGTGCTGATCTCCCGACAGGTTCACTCGGGGCCACTACAAGTCTCTGTGCAATCAGGCCCCCGCAACCAAACGCAAAAAATATCCCAGAGAAAACAAAACCAGAATGAGACCCGTCCAACAAGACGGTGACCCGTGGTCGCCAGCAGAGACGGCAGGCCGTCCTATTCCGGACGGTTTGACGCCGCCTGCGCAAGGAAGGCCATACTCCCTTAACCGCAGGCGAGGCTCGCGACAAAAAAGGTCCTACGTGGAGCTTCTTTCGTCTTGCGGGCATGAGGTTGCTATCTGTTAAAGCGCTTCCGAAGCCTTGTTAACGATGAACTTCCGTTTCCTCAACTCGGCAAAATAGGCTTTTACGTCGAAATACGACTCCGGCGCCCAAACGCCGGGCTTCCGGGTGTTTGCAAGAATCAATTGGGCCGCAATCGAGCCGTTCATTGATGTGCATGCGTCGACATAAGGGGCATACATTTCATCCGGGCGCACGACGACTTCGACGGTGACCCGCACAGCTTGACCGTTTTTTCGCCCTCGCCCAACGGCGAGGTGTATCTCGTGGCTTTCCTGCTCGGGCAGCCTCTGCGCATTCTTCTTTATATTGCGGTTGATGACCTTGTTGAGCACATCGAGCGGTCGGACGTGCACACCGTTAACCTCGACCGGTTCGTCGAAGTCACCGAATCCGGCCTTTACCAGTCCGACCCAGGCCTCGTGCTCGCGATGCGGCAGATGCAGCTTCCAGGAGAATTCCTGAATGCCCTTGTCCTTTATGCCCTCTGCTAGCGGCACGGTGAGCTGCTCGGAATGGGGTGAGTGCATGAATTCGCAGCGCCCCCAGGGTTCAGGTAGATCGAGGTATTCCCGCCCGCTCATCGGTGGGCAGGTGACGTGTTTGCCGTCGTAGAATTGTGTGCTCGGATGGGCATACTCAGCCAGGACCGTCGAAACGCTGTAAGGCGGGACGAGGATCGGGTTTTCATCGCCGACAAGCTCAGCGGCCCAGTAGAGATTGATCGCGTCGATCTCGTCCAGTTCGTCGGCAACTGCCCGGCAGATGACGTTTGACATGCCGGGATCGGCGCCTGCGCCAATGACGGCCGTCACCCCGGCAGCCTTGAACCGCTCGTGCTCGGCCAGTTGTTTGACGGTATAGGTGCCTAGGCCCCCGAGGTCGACATAGGCGACCTTCTCCTTGAGGGCTGCTTCGAAGATGGCCATCTGGAAGCCGAGCAGAGTCGGTACGCAATTGATGCAGATATCGGCTCCCGAGACGGCGCAACGCAGCGAACCCTCGTCACTGGCATTGAGCTCTACCAATTGGATGCGCCGATCCGCGAGTTCGGTTGCCAGCTCCGTCATCCGGACGCGATCAGCGTCACAGATGCGAATTGCCGAGATGTCGATGATGGTACGATCGGAAACAAGGTCGCGGACGATACCGGCGCCCATGAGGCCAGCCCCACCGAGAAGCGAAATGATCATTGCTGTGTCCTGACTTGATTGGATTGGGAACTATAAAGCTTCAGACGTGCTTGCGGCCGCCTGCCTCGTAGAACCAGTCGTCCGGGTAGGGATACCACCACCCCTGCCGCTCCGGTTTGTGATCGATGATCACCATCTTCGACCGACGGAACGTGTCGAGGCCGAGGCGCGAAAGTTCTCGACCGATACCTGATTTCTTCCAACCGCCGAAGGGCAGCGCGTCGTTGTCGATCAGCGGATTGTTGACCCAGACCATGCCGGCTTCTAGCCGTTCGGCCGCCTCGAGTGCTTCTTCGAGAGATGTGGTGAAGACCGAAGCGCCGAGGCCAAATTCGCTGTCGTTCGCCAACGTGACGGCTTGGTCGAAATCGGCGACGCGGCAGACTGCGGCAACAGGCCCAAAACACTCCTCCCGCATGATCGCCATCTCAGGCGTGCAGCCGGTCAGGATCGTCGGTTCATAGAACCATCCGACAGGTTCGGACGAAGGAATTCGTCCGCCGATCTCGATCCTGGCACCCTTCGCGACAGCATCCTCGACAAGCCGGATAACCTTCGCCCTCGCGGTTTCGGAAACGACCGGACCGATCTCGGCTTTGGAGAGCCCGTTCCCAATGCGAAGTCTCTTCGTTTCGGCGACGAACTTCTCGATGAACGCGTCGTGCACCGCATCAACGACGAAGAAGCGCTCGGCGGATGTGCACACCTGCCCTGACATATGAAACGCTGCTGTGACGGCGCCAGCGGCCGCGATGTCGAGGGGTGCGTTCGCCGTGATGATCATCGGGTCTGAGCCGCCCGCCTCTATGACCGCGGGCTTCATCTCGCCTGCAGCGGCCATGGCGACCGCCTTGCCGGCCGAAACCGAACCGGTGAACGCAATCGCATGGGTCTTTGGCGAATGGATAAGGCTCTGCGCCACGTTTGCGCCGCCGGGAAGGCAGGCGATCAAGCCTTCGGGCAGGTCGGCAAAAACCTCCATGAAAATTAGCGTCGAGAGCGTCGTGGCCAGCGCCGGCTTGATGATGCAGCCGTTTCCGGACGCAAGCGAGGCCGCAACCGTCCAGCACATGAGCAGGATCGGAAAGTTGAAGGGCATGATGTGAACGGAGACGCCCAAAGGTTCGTAGCGGGCATATTGGAACGAGCCGGCTTGTGTCGTTCCCGCGACCTTGCCGCCGTCATCGCGCGCCATCTCGGCGAAATAGCGAAAGGCACCGGCACAATTGGCAACTTCACCGATCGCTTCCGGATAGGGTTTGCCCATCTCGCGCGACATCGTCTCGGCACAAAACCGCATATCGGTAGCCTCGATGCGGTTTGCGATTCTATGAAGGGCTGTCGCCCTGCTTTTCGCATCGAGCTTTGCCCACGCCTTTTGCGCTACACCGACCATCTCCAGAACGGAAGCGATCTCCGCATCGGTGGTTTCAGCGAGCATGCCGACCTTATGAAGTGTGGCGGGATCGATGACCTCGACACGTTTCCCGGTGCTGGCCTTGTAGGTTGCGCCCGCGAAGTAGGCGGGCTTGCTGAGGTCAAATTCAGTCATGCAGTCTTTGCTTTCTCATAATCGCCGGAGACGGTCGGAATTGTCGGCTTGTGACTGGTCCAGTAGGGCAGCCGACTTTCCATCAACTCGCGAATATCATCGAGCCGGGCTTCATCGAGCGCCTTGCTCAGCTGGCGCTGGACGCGTGGAATGAAGACCAGGTAGCCATGCTTTCCGTCCCGTTTCGAAAGGCGCTCGAAATTACCAAGGATCTTCGTGTGTCGATGAGCCGCCAGAAGCCAATACTTGGCCATGAACGACGCCCTGTCGACCTTGGGGCGCGCCCTGAGATAGTGTTCCACGAGGTGTTGCTCGAGACCTGGCGAGAGATCGCGTCGGGCATCCTGGGTAAGCGACACCAGATCATAGGCGGCAGAGCCCAAAACGGCATCTTGGAAATCGAGAAGGCCGCACGCAGCGATGCCCGAACGTCCTTCGACCACCATCAGGTTATCAACGTGGAAATCGCGTAACACGAGTGTATCGCGGCAGCGGGCGACATCCCCCAGAACGCGGCCCCATTCGGCGAGAAATGCTTCCTCGAACGCGGTCGCGTCGAGCATCGGCTCGCATTGCGGAACATACCATTTGGTGAACATCTCCAGTTCTTCGAACAGCGCGGCGGTATCATATGGCGGGACGTCCGAAGGCCTTTGGCTTCCGTGATCGTGCAAGTGGACGAGCGCATCGACGGCAAGCTCGTAAAGTTCTTGCTCCGATCGCCCCTCTTGCAACAGTCGCGTGAAGGTCTGCGACCCAAAATCCTCCACCAACGCTAAACCTGCGGCAAAATCGACCGCATGGATTCGGGGCGCGGACAGCCCCAACCCGTTGAGGTGGCTGCTTATCGCCACGAACGACAACAAATCCCGGGCGTTCGGTGTCTCTTCCATTAGGAGAACGCCCCTGTTAGGGAGCCTGTAGTAGCGTCGTGCCGAAGCATCGCCGGCAAGAGGGACGGCCTCAGCTGGATCGTAGCCCTCGGCGGAAAGAAATGCGACGCGACGATGCGCTGCTTCGGAGAACATGGGACGCCTCGTGATATGGATCCGTCGATCAACGGATCATGTAGACCTTCTTGATCGTCTCATGGACTGTGCAAACACCCTTCCAGTCCTTCGGGAAGAAGGCGGCAGTATCTGGTGTGATCTCGATTACCTCTCCGGACTCGTGCACATAGGTGCTTCGTCCTTCGAGGAAATGACAGAATTCGTCCCGAGTGACGTGGCATTCCCACTTGCCAGGGGTGCAGATCCAAAGCCCGCATTCGCTCTCGCCGTTGGGCCCTTTGTGGATCAGTTTGCCCGACACGTGGCTGACCCCCTCGATCATCGTGGGAATCGTACCCCAGTCGACCAGATCGGACTGTTCGAGGGGGTTGCGCATGAGGGGGGCAGTTGTTGTCATGGGTGTTTCCTGTAGTTTTTCAGCGGCACATGAAGACCTTGGAGAGGGTCTTGGTGATAAGAGAACGACCGCTCCATCCCTTGGCGAAAAAGACGACCGAGCCTTTCTTCAAGGGGATGATTTCCCCGTCGTCGCGTACATAGGAGCCTTCACCGTCCAGGAAGAAGCAGAACTCATCATTTGCGAAGGTCACCGTCCGTTCGCCGGGCGTGCAGGACCAGATGCCGCATTCGCTCGATCCATCCTCTTTGACGGACAGAATCTTGCCACTCATGCGTGGGGACCCGGCGATCGCTGACTTGCTTTCGCCCCAGTCTTCCATTTCGACGATCCCGTGATCGGTCCAGTTGGGTGTCGACATCGCGCCGTCTCCTAGGCCAGCATGTAGATGTTGCGCATCGTCTCGATCACGTTGCATTCGCCTGCCCAGCCGGCCGGGAACATGACTGCCGTTCCGGGTCCAATTTCGATCACTTCGCCTCTATCGGACGTATAGACAGCCCTGCCTGCAACGAAGTGGCAGAATTCGTCTCTTGGGATCGAAAGCCGCCAGCGCCCGGGTGTGCAGACCCATATGCCGGTTTCGGGCTGGTTGTTCGGTCCCTTGAACAGAAGCCGGCCGGAGGACCTGGAGACGCCCTCGACCGCATCGGACTGGACGCCCCAATCGACAAGGTCATCGAAGGTGGTGGCGCCATGGATATGCGGCGCCGTCGATTTCAGCGTATCAGCCATTGAATTTCCCGCTCTTGACCAGTTCATCGAGAATGCCGGCGGCCTTTTGCGGACCGTTTTGGGCCTGCATGTGAGATGCGGTTGCCGAAAGTTTTGACTTCATCGCGGGATCGTTGATCATCTGGTCGAGCTTTGCTGCCAGGTCCGCGTCGGTCCAATCGTAGCGTGGCATCTTGAAGCCATGCCCTGTTTCATCCACCCGCGTTGCGTTGTCGTGGCCGTCCCAGACGTAAGGCATGATGATTGCCGGTTTGCCGAAATAGAGGCACTCGGTGAACGAGTTGTTGCCGCCGTGGTGGATCGCTGCGTCGATCTGCGGGATGACCGACGGCTGCGGGAACCAGCTTTCGATGATGACGTTATCAGGCACCGCTTCGTAGTGGTCCTTGTAGTCCCCGACATTGACGAGCGCGCGGTAGGGCAGCTTGCCGATGGTCGCGATAATGCGCTTCAGCAGTTCGGTGTCTCCCGCGCCGAGGCTGCCGAACGAGACGTAGATCAGCGGCTTGTCGTTGTTGGCCTTGAAGGTTGGTACCTCGTACGGTGCCTCCTTGCGCACGCAACCTTCGAGATATTGGAACTGGTTCGGAGACAGCGGATGCTCGCGCTCGAATTTGACGGGCTCCGGATAGAGCAGCAGGTTCATGAAGGGCGATGCCTCGAAGAACTGGCCGATCGGATAGGCCGCTTCTCCAGTTGAGGCGAGAAAGGCATTGAAGTCGTCATGGATTGGCTTGATGACCTCGTTGAATTTCGTGCGATAGGCCTCATGGCAAGCGTAATCCTTGGCGCCACAGCCCGACAGATGCGGCGGAATCTTCGGGTCCTCGATCTCATTCTCCGAGCAGGAGATGATACGCACCCACGGAGTGCCGTACTGCTTGATGGCGGGGAAAAGAATGACGTTGTCGACGCAGATCAGGTCCGGCTTGATTTTGGCCAGCACACCCGGAAGGTCCTTCTGTGCCCATTTGGCGCTGTCGACGATCGCCGTCCAGCAATCCTTCACGTAGTTCTCGATCTGGTCGTATGGGCTCTTGCGGAAGTTCGGAATGTGGCCGTTGATGAAGTCTTCCCAGAACTTCGCCATCTGCTCGGCCGGCATCGGTTCCGACAGGTTTACGGGATGGGCCTCGAAGCCGTAGCCTTCATAGACTGAAACGAAGCCGGGGTCGGACAGGAAGACAGCCCTGTGTCCGAGCGCTTCGACAGCCTGGGCTATGCCGACCGAGTTCAATGCCGGCCCGAAGGCCGCCTCAGGAAAAAATGCGATCGTTTTTTGCGACATCGGGCTCCCCTTTTCTTAGTTTCTGTAAATACGGCACTTGGCCGGGTCTATTACCAGGACAATCGTGTCGCCGATTGTATGTGGCGCAGCTGTGTCGGCCGCGACGCGAACCTGAAGTGGCACGTCGGAAGCGGTGGTCTTCACGTGGAGGACGCGGTCGAGACCGTGATAGGCAACATCGATAATCACGCCGTTCAGGCCTTCTCCCGATGTCGAAAGCCGGATGTTTTCCGGCCGCACTGCAAGGCTGACCGCGCCTTCGGCTTCGGCGCCGAGACCAAGGCTGAAACCGGCAGCCTCAAATCGGCCGCCGGTATCGATGTGACCGTCTATGAAGTTCATTACGCCGATGAAATTCGCGACGAAACGATCTCCCGGCTTCTCATAGACCTCTTCTGGAGAGCCGCATTGCAGAAGCTTTCCGTCCCTCAGAATCGCCATGCGGTCGGCCATGACGAGCGCTTCCTCCTGATCGTGTGTTACGATGATGAACGTAATGCCGACCTCGTGCTGCAGGCGCTTGAGTTCCAGCTGCATTCGTTCACGCAGTTTCTTGTCGAGTGCTCCGAGGGGTTCGTCGAGAAGCAGGACCTTCGGTCGCTTTATCAGCGCGCGAGCGAGAGCGACGCGCTGGCGTTGGCCGCCCGAAAGCTGTTCCGGCTTCCGGTTCGCAAATTGCGTCAGGTCGGTGACTGTCATGATCTCATCGACGCGGCGGTCGATCTCATTTTTGCTAAGCCTTTCCATTTCCAGGCCGTAAGCAAGGTTCTTGGCGACGGTCATGTGTGGAAAGAGCGCGTAGGATTGAAACATCAGGTTCAACGGGCGCTTTTCGGGCGGCAAGGGAGCGATATCCGTTCCTTCGAGCAGGATGCGTCCGCCCGTAGGGTTCTCGAACCCTGCGAGCATGCGTAGAAGCGTGGTCTTCCCGCAGCCCGACGGACCGAGGAGCGCGAAGAACTCGTTCTTGCGGATATCGAGCGATACGCCATCGACGGCCATGACAGGACCGAAGCTTTTGCGCAGGCCATCTATCTTCAGGATCGTCTCATTTGTGGAGCGGCTGTCCGTCATTGCATCTGTTCTTTGTTGAGCCATTGGGAGATGAGCAGTGCGGTGGCGCTGACACACATGACGATCGTCGCGAGCGCGTTGATCTCAGGGGTGATCCCGAAGCGGATCATCGAGTAGATCTGGATCGGCAGGGTGATAGAGGATCGTCCGGCGCCAGCGGTAAAGAAAGCGATGATGAACTCGTCCACGGAAAGCGTGAAGGCGAGCAACGCTCCTGCCACGATTGCGGGCAGAAGGACCGGAAAGGTGACGCGCCAGAACGTGGTCCAGCCGGAGGCTCCAAGATCGCGTGAGGCCTCGACGATCGAATAGTCGAAATTCTTCAGCCTTGCCCGCACGACCGAGCATACGAAGGCGAGGTCGAAAATGACGTGGCTGATGATGATGGTATGCAGCCCGAGCGTCAGGTTCAGTCGGGAGAAGAACGAAAGCAGTGCCACAGCGAGCACGATGTCCGGTATCACCATGGGCGCGAAGGCGAGTGCCTCCAGGCCATTGCTTTTACGGCGTCGTGCCTCCATGCCGATTGCCAGCATCGTACCCAGCGCGGTCGAAATTAGCGTCGCGAAGATGGCGACGATGAGGGTGTTCCATGCGGCACGGAGGATCTCCGCATTGCGGAAGAGCTCACCGTACCATTTGGTCGAGAAGCCCGACCAGGTGGTCGGCAACCCAGCCTCATTGAAAGATAGCATCACGAGCACAGCAATCGGCAGGTAGAGGAAGCTGAAGACGAGGACCAGAACCAGTCGGCCCGGAAGACGCGAATTGGTCATCTCACACATCCTTCCCGCCGGCCCGCTCGCCACTTGCGTGAGCTGTTGCCTTTGCCTGGAACATCAACAGCGCGACCATGATCGCGATCAGCGCCATGCCGAGCGCGGCTCCGAAGGGCCAGTCATTTGCCGTCAGGAACTGGTCGTAGACCACATTGCCGATCATCTGGAAGCGCCCCCCACCAAGCAGGGCGGGCGTCACGAAATTGCCTATCGAGAGAACGAAGACGAAGACACCACCTGCAGCAACGCCGGGCAGGGTTAGCGGCAGGGTCACGCGGAAAAAGGTTCGGAATGGCCCGGCGCCGAGGTCGCGAGAGGCTTCCATCAGTTCGGGGTTTAGGCGCGACAGCGTCGAGTAGATCGCGAGAATAACAAATGGCAGGTAGTTATAGACAAGCCCGACGATGACTGCACCTTCGGTGTAAAGAAGCGACAGCGGCTCTCCATTATATCCGAACTGGCGCAGGAGATTGTTGAACAGGCCTTCCCGGTTCAACAGCACGATCCAGGCATAGGTCCGGATCAGATAGTTCGACCAGAACGGTAAAACGGCAAAGAACAGCAGCATCGGCTGGCGCGTCCGCGGCGCTCTGCTTATCGCATAGGCGGCAGGGTAAGCGATCAGGATCGCGAGGAGCGTTGCAAGACCGGCGATGCGGGCCGATGTCAGAAAGATCTTGGCGTAAAGGGGGTCGGCAACCCGGACGAAGTTTTCAAGATTGAAATTATACTCGATGCCACCCCAGACGCCGCGCTCAAAGAAGGCATAGCTCAGGATCAACACGCATGGCGCTACCATGAAGGCCATCAGCCAGCCTAAGGCCGGCGCAGCAATCAGGTTCGGTCTGTTCGCCTGGTATGACACGAAAGGGACGCCTCTGGGATTAGCTCAGTGCGGCAGCAAAGCGAGGATAATCATAAGTACAGGGAACAGGCCGCCTTCCATCGAGAAGACGGCCTGGGTCAGGCTCAGTTCGCAGCCTTGATTTCGCTGACGATGCGCGAGTAATCCCTTTGAGCATTGCCCAAGTCGCGCAACAGTTCGTACTTAGTAAGCTCTTCCGGCGTCATCGCCATGTTCGGGTATTGCTCGAACAGGGCCTTGTCCAGGCTGTCCATTGCAGCCTTGTTGGGCACCTTGTAGAGGATGTTCTCGGCGGCCCAGGCATGGTTTTCGGCGGCCAGGACGAAGTTGATGAACTGCATCGCCTTGTCCTTGTTCTCCGAATTCTTCATCACGACGATGGTGTCGATCCAAAGGTCGGAGCCCTCTTTCGGCACGACATACTTAATGTCTGCATTTTCGCCGATACCGTAATTGCACCAGCCGTCCCACGCGTGCACGAGCGAAGCCTCGCCGGAAACGAGTTTGGAGTAGAACGTGGTGTCGTCGTAGGCGAGAAGCGTCTTCTTTGCCTCGATCAGAAGCTTTTTGACTTCTTCCAGCTTCGCCGGATCCGTTTCGTTGACGGAATATCCCTTCGCGAGTTCCCCGGCCGCCATCAGCCAGCGGTCGGTCGCGAGCATTGTGGTTTTGCCCTTGAGGTCATCCGCCGGTTGCAGCAGGTTCATCCAGCTGTCCGGAGCGGTCTTAACGAGATCGGAGCGATAGCAAAGCCCGGTAGAGCCCCAGGTGTAGGGAACTGAATAGGCGTTGCCCGGGTCGTAGGCCAGATTAGACGCCTCAGGATAGAGGTTGGCGATGTTCGGAATTGCTGTCTTGTCGAGTGGCTCCGCGAGACCTTGGGCATTGAGGATTTCGGCGAACGGCGAGGAGACGAACACGATGTCGTATCCCTTGCCTTGGCTCGCCATAAGCTTTCCCATGATTTCTTCGTTGGTGGCGTGGTTGACCACCTCAATCTCGATACCGGTCGCCGCCTTGAAGGTGTCGGCGATGTCGGGCGCCATGTAGCCGTCCCAGTTCGAGATAACCAGATCTGCTGCCTGGGCAGCCTGCAGGCTGCCAAGAACGAATACGCTCGCCATGAATTGCGTGCTCGCGGCCTTGAGCACGGAAAGGTCTTTCGCTTTCACGGAAAACTCCCTTGTTTCGTTTGTTCCAACCTCTTCGGCGATGCCGCTTCGCACGGTCGTTTTCCGCCTTTCCATAAACGGTACTATTTTTTAAAAAAATACGTCAATAGGGATTCTCACCTTTTGCGAATTTGGCGAAAATTGGATATTGGTGGCTTGCTTAAAGCTACGTATCTCGTCACGTTGTGCTTGGAACTCAGGAACGGAGCATCATGGCAACGGATCAGCGGCGCCCGCATCACCGCCATGTCGAATTGGCGCAAAAAGTACTGGATATCGCCATTGAGCGGGGAATGTCGCCGGGAGAGCGTCTTGCGGAGCAGGCGATAGCGTCGCTTTGCAATGTGTCTAGGACGCCTGTTCGCAAAGCGTTCCAGATACTTGCTGATCGTGGATTGCTGACCGCGGATAGTGAGGGTGGCTATGTCCTTGCTGCCGACCCCGTCGCTATCACGAGGCTCGATGATGCTGAGGGCCGCGAAGCGGAGGCCGACCTCTCAGGTGCCATACTCCGTGACCTGGCGGCCGGTCGAATTCCTGAGATCCAGACAGTCGCGGCACTTCAGCGACGCTATGCGGTGTCGCGTCTGGCGGTACAAAACGCGCTAATTAAGCTGTCGGAGGACAATCTCGCAGAGCGGGGCGCCGGTCAGCAGTGGGTGCTCAAGCAATTTGCAGTGAGTGCTGAGGCAGCGGTTAAAAGCTACGAGTATCGGCTGGTCATGGAGCCGATGGCGTTGACTTTGCCCGATTTCAAGCGTGACACATCCGCCTTGATGTCGTTGAGGCAGTCGATGCTTCTTCTCAAGGGTATGGATGAGTTCAATTTCGACCGTCGCCTGTTTGAGCGGACGGATCTCGATTTTCACATGTTGGTGGCCAGGGGCTGCGGAAACCCCTTTGTGGCGGAAGCCCTTGCTAGCCACCATCGGCGGCGCCGCGCTCTCCCCCAAGTGGTTCACATAAACAACTATCGACTGATGCAATCGAATATTGAACATATGCAGATACTCGAGCAGATCGAGCGGGGACAGATGGAACTTGCCGCCAATTTGATGCGAGTCCATATACAGCTTTCACAGACGCAGAAGCCCCGAATCGCGGGCCGTGGCGTCCCTCCCGCCTTCAAGCTCGTATCGCGCTAACTGCTGCGAAGATCCTATGGTACAGCCCAAGACCATCGCCCTCTTTCCTGAAGCGAGCTTCGGCGCGGCCCTGAATTGCGTGGGCATCGCTCAGGAATTGCGTCGGCTTGGCGCGCGGCCAGTGTTCATCTGCCATCCCGGCTTCAGCGGTGTTTTTTCGGAGTACGGCTTTCCGGAGTATCAACTTGAGGATGCCGGCCCGACCGGCCCGACCGACTGGAACGATTTCATTTCCAAACATCAGGACGCATTTCGTCAGTCGCCGTTCGATCAGTTGGAATCCTATGTCGGTCCGACCTGGGATGCGATCGTCGATACCGCGATCCGGGCGGAGGAACCCCTTCGGCAGCTTCTGTCCCGTTTGAAGCCGGATGCTATCGTTCTCGACAACGTCGTCATGTTTCCCGCGATCGCGAATTTCGGGGTGCCATGGGTTCGGATTGTTTCTTGCGCCGAGACCGAGATCGGCGACCCTCTCGTTCCACCCTATCTTTCAGGTTGTGCCGAGACGCGGGATCAGGAATGGGATCGCTTTACCGTGACGTATGAGAAGGTTACGGCGCCTGCGCACAGACGCTTCGTGGCCTTTTTGCAGGAGTGCGGACTGAAATCGCCAGCGGCTGGATCGTTTCTGGATCCTTCGCCGTGGCTTAATCTCCTGCTCGCACCAGACATCATTCGGCACCAACGACAACAGCAGCTGGATCCGCAGAAATTTGTATTCCTTAACGGTTGCGTGCGTCAGGAGGCGGCGTGGCTGCCTCCGCGATTTGCGAGCCACAACGAGGCACCGCTTGTTTTAACGAGTTTCGGGTCTCTCGGCGCTATGGATGTCGACATGATGAAGCGGATGATCGGCGTGTTCGAGACGCTGCCGTTTCGCTTTCTTGTGAATGCTGGCCACTGGCGCGACGACTATGCCCAAGTGCCGGACAACGTCTTCATTGATAGTTGGTTTCCGCAGCCCTCCGTGGTCGCCCAGTCGGGACTGTTCATTCATCACGGCGGCAACAACAGCTTCTGCGAGGCACTTTATTTCGGCGTCCCATCCCTCATCATGCCCTATTGCTGGGACGGACATGACAACGCGCGTCGCGCTGAGGAGACGGGCGTGGGTCTTAGCCTCGGCCGCTACGACTGGGACGAAGCGGCACTTGGAACAGCAATATGTAAACTGCTCAAGGACGTCCCGATGCGGGAACGTCTCAAGGCGAATGCCGCGTTGATGCAGCAGGCTGAGGGCACCAAGAAAGCTGCCACGTCAATCATGGGACTTTTTGAGAAAAGCAGAATGCCGGAGCAGAAAGCCGGCTGATCCAGAAGGGAAAAGGGTATGCGGGACAAGCTTTTCATCGACGGAAAATGGGTGGCGCCCGTCAAAGGGGGACACTTCCCGGTCATCAATCCGGCAACCGAAGAAATCTTTGCTCATGCTCCGGCTGGTACCGCCGAAGACATTGATTTGGCCGTCGCAGCTGCGCGCCGGGCATTTGATTCCGGACCGTGGCCCAGGATGTCGGGCACCGAGCGCGCCCGGTACATGAGGGCGATCTCCGAAAAGATACTCGAGCGCAAGCTGGATCTTGGGCGGCTCGAAGTAATGGACAACGGCAAGCCATTGCCCGAAGCCGTCTGGGATATGGAAGATACAGCCGGTTGCTTCGCATTCTATGCGGGCCTCGCCGAAGAACTCGACAGCAATTCCGAAGAGGCTGTCTCTCTGGCGGAGCCGCGATTTTCCTCCAAGGTCGTGCGCGAGCCTGTTGGCGTTGCCGGTGCCATTATTCCGTGGAACTATCCCCTGTTGATGGCGTCATGGAAGGTCGCGCCGGCACTCGCGGCCGGGTGTACGATGGTGCTGAAGCCCTCCGAACTCACGCCGCTGACAGCCTTGGAACTTGCGGCGATCGCCGAAGAGGTCGGTCTCCCGGCGGGTGTACTGAATATCGTCACCGGATATGGGGCCGACGCCGGGCAACCGCTTTCCGAACATCCCGGCGTCGACAAGCTGGCGTTTACCGGATCTGTGCCGACTGGCTCAAAAATCATGCAAGCCGCGGCCCGCGATATCAAGAACGTCAGCCTGGAGTTGGGCGGCAAGTCGCCCTTCGTCGTGTTCGCCGACAGCGACATCGACAAAGCAGTCGAATGGATCATGTTCGGTATCTTCTGGAACCAAGGACAGGTCTGCTCGGCGACCTCCCGGGTTCTAGTCGAGGAAAGCATTTATCCTCGTCTGATGGAACGGCTGATCGCCGAAACGGCAAGGATCAGCATCGGCAACGGTCTCGACGATGGCATCCTGCTTGGTCCTCTCGTTTCGAAAGGACAGCATGACAAGGTTCTGGCGATGATCGGTCGCGGTTTGAGCGAGGGAGCCAAGGTCGCGCATGGCGGCAAACGCCCGGTTGGGCTTGATAGAGGCTACTTCCTGGAGCCGACGATCCTGACGGACATGGACGAAGACAATTTTGTCTGGCGCGAGGAGATCTTCGGTCCGGTGGTTTGCGTCAAGCCATTCAAGGATGAGGCCGATGCTATCCGCATGGCCAACGATAGCCGGTTTGGCCTGGCCGCTGCCGTGATGTCGAAGGACAAGCAGCGCTGTGAGCGGGTCGCCCGCGCCTTCCGCGCCGGCATCATTTGGATAAATTGTTCGCAGCCGACATTCACGGAAGCACCGTGGGGCGGCTACAAACAGTCCGGTATCGGCAGGGAACTCGGTAAATGGGGTCTCTCGAATTACCTCGAAGTGAAGCAGATCACTTCGTTCGACAGTGATGAGCCGTGGGGCTGGTATATAAAGTGACCAAAAAGCCGAAGAGCGGGTATGGCCGTCAATCTTGATCCCGCTCTTCGGCTTCGCTCGGTAATGAGTTCTCTGCGATCCGCCGATCGTACATGATGAGCAGTTCGTAAGCGGCGTAGCCGGCGGCGGCAAAGAAAACGATCGCCCATCCAACGGCGTTGTTGGAAAGTTCCACGAGGCCCCAGGCGGCCGGCAGCAGCACGGTCAGCCATCGGCGCCAAGCCGGTTTAAAGAATGGATGTTTCGGATCGAGAATCTGCACGGTCAGTCCTTCCTGGGTGATGACATGACGTATTCCGGAAACGCCATCGGAGTCAAAAAATGCCGAATGACGAAGTCATCTTTCGAGACGCTCACCTTGACCCCAGGGTTAATAGCGGTGCCCTTATTTCGACAGTCGACGTTTCTTAGGAGATTCCGTAAAGGAACGATATCGGTTAAAAGCGCCCAATGGCAAAACGAGTCACCGGTCCCGAAATCGAAAAACTGATCCAGCTTCTGGCCAAGGTGCCTGGGCTTGGACCGCGATCCGCACGACGCGCGGCGCTGCACCTGATCAAGAAGAAAGACCAGCTGATGGGCCCTTTGGCGAGAGCCATGGGTGAGGCTCATGACAAGGTGAAGGTGTGTTCGAGGTGCGGGAATGTCGATACGATCGACCCCTGTACCGTCTGCACCGACGATCGCCGCGACCAGTCTGTCGTCATCGTGGTGGAGGACGTTTCCGATCTCTGGGCGCTTGAGCGCGCAGGCGCGATGAACGCCGCCTATCATGTTCTTGGTGGGACGCTGTCGCCGCTCGAAGGTGTTGGTCCCGAAGATCTGAACATCCGGACTCTGGTTGACCGGGCCGCCGAAGGTGACGTTCGCGAGGTGATCATAGCGGTCAATGCGACGATCGAAGGACAGACCACTGCCCACTACATCATCGATCAGTTGGCCGGACTGGACGTCATGATCACTCGTCTTGCCCACGGCGTTCCCGTTGGTGGCGAACTCGATTATCTCGATGAGGGTACGCTATCAGCGGCCTTGCGGGCCAGAACGACGATCTGACTGTAAGGTCGAAAAAGAACAGACGGAGGAGATGCCATGCGTCGTCTGCTGTTGACTGCCGTCATGATTTTCATCTGGTTGTCCGGTTCTTCTTTCGCCGTAGACCGGGCATCGGTCGAGCGGCAGTTCCAAGACTGGGTAAAGATCGATCTGTGGCTGATGGCGCAGAAGGCCGGGATCAGCCGTGGTGGCTTTGACGATGCAACCGCCCGACTCACTCTCAATTGGGATCTTCCCGATCTGGTTCCGCCCGGGACGAGCCCACCGAAGGAGCGCAAGCAGACTCAGGCGGAGTTTTCGTCGCCGGGAAGCTACTTTTCCGAGAAGCGACTCCAGGGGCTGGCGGCGACAGGCAGGCGGCTTGCCGGTCAACATGCTGCGACCTTGAGGAAGATTGAGTCGGCATACGGTGTACCCGGTGAGATCGTGGTCGCTATCTGGGGACGCGAATCCGGTTTTGGCCAGGCGAAGCTTCCCTACCCGGCACTGGAGGTCTTGGCGACGAAGGCATTTATGTCAACGAGAAAAGACCTCTTCCTCCGAGAGCTGATTTCGGCCCTGCATATTATTGATGGCGGCGATATCGCGGCCTCAAAAATGTATGGATCCTGGGCGGGTGCGCTTGGACAGCCACAGTTCCTGCCGACGAGTTTTCTGAAGTACGCAGTTGATTTCGATGGCGACGGGCATCGTGACATCTGGACCTCGGTGCCGGACAGCTTGGCCTCCATAGCAAACTACTTGGCAAAGAGCGGGTGGCAGAGTGGCCGGGACTGGGGTTTCGAAGTCCGCATCCCGCCTGGGGTGACCTGTGCGCAGGAGGGGCCAGATCGGACGAAGCCGTTGTCGGTATGGTCATCGGAAGGCATAACCCGCTTATCGGGAAAACCTTTCCCGAAGAGCGAGACAGATCGGGACTTTATGATGCTGGTTCCGGCAGGAACGCATGGTCCTGAGTTTCTGGTGACGTCGAACTTCTACGTCCTCAAGGAATACAACAATTCGGATCTTTATGCCCTGTTCATAGGCAATCTCGCGGATCGCATCGCGTATGGCAGCGGTGCTTTTGGCGCCTCGTGGGGCGATGTCGGCAAAATGCTGCGCTCAGACGTGCTTGCCATGCAGAAGGCGCTTGTCGCGGCAGGATATGACGTCGGCAATGTCGACGGACTTCCAGGTTACAAGACGCGACGCTCTCTTGGAGATTGGCAAAGCCGTAACGGCATGCAGCCCACCTGTTTTCCTGATGCCGGGCTGAAAGCAAAACTGCGTTGAGGGCCGCCGTTCAATGTGGCTCGATATGCTGGTGGAAGACGTCGTCGGATGGCGAGATTGCCTGCCGTTCGATCATCCGGTGCACGCGGGGCCTTGATGCGCCGCGATGCAAGGCCAGTAGCTGGTCGGCGTTTTCGGCATCTTGCTGAGTCCGCCGCTGGTTGTGTCGGACATAGTCCACCCAGGTAGGCGTGTGGTATGTCTCGATCCAGAGATGAGGATTTTCGAGATCTCGCATCAGTGTCCAGTTTCGCGCACCGTCGCGGATACGAATCCGCCTTCGTTCGATCATAAGGCTGAGAAACACGTTGAGATCGGAGTCGTCGATTTCATAGTCAATCTGAATAACGATAGGACCACTCCGGGGTCTGATGTCGAGTGCGAGCGGTGGTTCGTTGAAACGGTTCAGCGGGTTGAGGTCCAGCGAAGCCATCGCCGGCATTGGAAGGCGAAACCCTATAGCAAGCCCGACCAGCATCAGCAGGCTAGAGGCGTGAAGCGCATTGGCGGGGCTGTAGCTTTCGGCAAACATCCCCCACATCCAGCTTCCCGCCGCCATTCCACCGAAGGTGGCTGTCTGGTAGAGCGAAAGGGCTCGTCCAACGACCCATCTGGGGGTCGATAACTGGACAACAGTGTTGAACAGCGACAGCGCCAGAACCCAGCACGCTCCGGCGATCATCAGCGCCAGGCTGCTGACCAAAGTACTCGAGCTCGCACCGATGACAGCCGCCGCAAGCGCAAAACCGGCGAACGAGACGCGGACGATATCCTCGCTGGACAGAAGTTCCCTCAGCCTCGCGCTGGAGACGGCGCCGCCGATCGCGCCTGCGCCGAAAGCGCCGAGCATTAAACCGTAGGTCAACGGACCACCGTCAACGAGGTCGCGCGCCACGATCGGCAGGAGCGCCACGATCGCGCTTGCGGTGAGGCCGAACATAAAGCCGCGAAACAACACTTTTCCAAGGTTCGGCGACATCGAAACATAGCGCAGGCCCGCCGCAATCGCGCTTCCGAGGCGTTCCCTGGGTAGGGTCGACCGGCCGGAGTCTGGCTTCCAGCGCCACAGCGCGTACATAAGCGCAAAATAGCTGAGGCTGTTGGCGGCAAAGGCCGCCGCCGCGCCTGCCGTTGCAACAATCACGCCACCGATGGCCGGGCCGACACTGCGCGTGATGTTGAAACCCATTGAGTTGAGGGATACCGCAGCCGGCAAGTCGTCCCGGCCAACCATGTCTCCGACGGAGGCCTGCCAGGATGGATTGTTGAGAGCTACGCCACAGCCGATCATGAAGGTAAAGGCGAGAAGCCCCCATGGGCCGATGAGATCGAGATACGCAAAGGTCGTCAACAGCGCCGAGACTACAAACATGAAAATCTGGGCCGACAGCATGACACGGCGTCGATCAAAACTGTCCGCGATTGCTCCGGAAGCAAGCGAAAACAGCATGATCGGCAGCGTGGTGGAGGCTTGCACAAGTGCCACCATGTTTTCCGAAGTGGAGATGGACGCCATCATCCAAGCTGCCCCAACGCCCTGGATGAGCCCACCGAGATTCGACGCGATGCTCGCAAACCAGATGCTGCGAAATGTGCTGTTTCCAAGCGGAGAAAGGATTGATTTTCTGGTTGCCACCGGGGTGTCCATTGGCTCGTTACGTCTAAAGTGGTATCATTAGCACTGCGGAGATTTGATGGTCCCTAGCGATCGATATTCTGCGGACCGAAAGGCCGAAGCTTGCAATCCCGCCGGGCGGTATGTATATAGGGCTAAATTCTTGATCGACAGATGAAGAGTGGGCCCGAAAGGACCCGCTCTTTTTTGTTGGCGATCGATCCATGCGGCAGGCTGCCGGGGAGTATGACGATTGTCGGATGCAATGCCACTGGTTAACGAACCAAGACTGGTTGTCGAAACGGGTCTCGACCGGCGTATCGCCGAAATAATAGAGCCGGTTATGACGGCAATGGGATTCTTGCTCGTGCGCGTCCGCCTTATGAACCAGAATGGCCTCACCCTTCAGATCATGGCGGAACGCGCGAACGGCACGATGACGGTGGAGGACTGCGAGGAACTGTCGATGGCTGTTTCTCCTGTTCTAGACGTGGAGGATCCAGTCGATAAAGCCTATCACCTCGAAGTGTCTTCGCCGGGCATAGACAGGCCAATGGTGAGAAAGTCCGACTTCAGCCGTTGGCAGGGTCATATCGTGAAATGCGAGACGTCTATTCTGATCGATAGTCGCAAGCGGTTTCGCGGCAAGATTCTCAATGTTGCTGATGACGGGTTTACCATCGAGCGCGATCAGGTAGCGTATGGTGAGCAGCCATCCGTTGACATTCCGTTCAGCGCTCTCGCTGAGGCGAAATTGATTCTGACGGACGACCTTATCCGTGAGGCTCTCAGAGCCGACAAGCTGGCGCGCGAGAGCGCGGCAAACCAGAACGACGAATCCGAATAACAGGCATCAAGGGCCGCCGGAATTCTGGCAGGCAGATGGAGACAAAAGACAATGGCAGTCAGTGCAAACCGACTCGAACTTTTGCAGATCGCAGACGCGGTCGCCCGGGAAAAGGTGATCGACCGCGAGATCGTTCTCGCGGCGATGGCCGATGCAATTCAAAAGGCTGCGCGGTCGAGATACGGCAGCGAAACGAACATTCGCGCCGATATCAATTCGAAGACCGGTGAAATCCGGCTGCAACGACTACTTGAGGTCGTCGAGAAGGTTGAGGATTACTCGACCCAGATCGCCATTGAGCTGGCTCGTGACCGGAATGTTGATGCGAAGATTGGCGACTTCATCGCCGACCCTCTGCCGCCGATGGACTTCGGCCGCATTGCCGCGCAGTCTGCCAAGCAGGTTATCGTCCAAAAGGTTCGCGAAGCCGAGCGTGACCGCCAGTTCGACGAGTTCAAGGATCGCATTGGCGAGATCGTCAATGGTACGGTCAAACGCGTTGAATACGGCAATGTCATCGTCGATCTCGGCCGTGGTGAAGGTATTATCCGTCGTGACGAGATGATTCCGCGCGAAGCTTTCCGCTACGGCGACCGCGTGCGCGCCTTCGTTTACGACGTGCGGCGCGAACAGCGCGGCCCGCAGATCTTTCTATCCCGTACTCACCCGCAGTTCATGGTGAAGCTCTTCACCATGGAGGTTCCGGAAATCTACGACGGGATCATTCAGATCAAGTCCGTTGCCCGCGATCCGGGCTCGCGTGCGAAGATCGCGGTAATCTCGAACGACTCGTCGATCGATCCCGTGGGAGCCTGCGTTGGTATGCGCGGCTCGCGCGTCCAGGCTGTCGTCGGTGAACTCCAGGGAGAAAAGATTGACATCATCCCCTGGAGCCAGGATCCGGCATCTTTTATCGTGAACGCCCTGCAGCCGGCCGAAGTGTCGAAGGTCGTTCTGGACGAAGATGCGGAACGTATCGAGGTAGTTGTTCCCGACGAACAGCTGTCGCTCGCAATTGGTCGTCGTGGCCAGAACGTTCGCCTCGCGTCCCAGCTCACGGGCTGGGATATCGACATCATGACCGAGCAGGAAGAGTCCGAGCGGCGCCAGAAGGAGTTCAATGAGCGCACCAACCTCTTCATGGACGCGCTTGATGTCGATGAAATGGTCGGCCAGGTTCTGGCATCCGAAGGTTTCGCTCAGGTGGAAGAACTGGCCTATGTGGATCTCGACGAGATTGCGTCTATCGACGGCTTCGACGAAGACACCGCAAATGAGATCCAGACCCGCGCTCGCGAATACCTCGAGAAGATCGAGGGCGAGATGGATGCAAAGCGCAAGGAACTCGGCGTATCAGACGAGCTGCGCGGAATTGATGGCATGACCTCGCAGATGATGGTTGCTCTCGGCGAGGACGGCATCAAGACGATCGAGGACTTTGCAGGCTGTGCCGCCGACGACCTAGTTGGTTGGACGGAACGCAAGAACGGAGAGACCAAGAAGTATGAGGGGCTGTTCTCCAAGTTTGATGTTTCGCGCGCCGAAGCTGAGAATATGATCGTGCAGGCCCGTCTGGCGGCCGGCTGGATCACCGAGGAAGATCTCGCAGAACCGGCGGCTCAAGACGGCGAAGAGCAGGAAGGCTGATGGTCGCTCGATCTGAGCGACCCTCGAACAAGCCGGAGGATGGCGAGGTGTCTGAAGCCAACGAGCGGACGTGTATTGTCACGCGCGAAGCGGGGACACCTGAGACGCTCATCCGCTTCGTTGCCGATCCCGGCGGACGGGTTGTCCCGGATATCAAGAGGGAGCTGCCGGGACGCGGCTGTTGGGTCACGGCACGTCGTGACCTGGTAGACAAAGCCGTCTCACGCAAGGCTTTTGCGCGTGCGTTGAAGGCTGATGTTGTCGCCGATGCGGAACTGGGTTTGATGGTCGACCGACTGCTGAGCAGTCAGTTGGCCGGAATGATGAACCTCGCCCGAAAGGCGGGGCAGTTCGTGACAGGCTCCGCCAAGGTGGAACTCGCTGTTCGGACAGGAGAGGCAATTGCTGTCTTTCACTCCACGGAAGCGGCAGCCGATGGGGTCCGAAAAATAAACCAGGCCCGCAAGGCCTGGCATCTGGGGATGGAGACTGAGGCGGAAATCCCGTCCTACAGTCTGCTGTCGGGGGACGAAATGGACGCTCTTTTGGGCGAGAACGCGTTTATCCATGCCGCAGCGCTTGCAGGGCAGGCGGGTGAGGGTGTAGTGAAACGCGCAAACCTGCTTGAGCGTTACCGCGGTGGCGAGCCGGGCATGCGGCGCGTTGCTGGAGCGACGAGACTATGACGCGGTCACCGGCCAAGGCCGGCTTCTGCGGAATGCGACAGGAATTGTACGATCGGTGATGACGGTTCAATCCGTTCCCGATCTGAAGGAACGGAACGGAATGACCGATAACAAAGACGACAAGACAATCAGCGTAACGGGAAAGAAGACCCTCACCCTCAAGCCATCGGGCGTGAGCCAGGGCACCGTGCGCCAGGATATGGGTCGCGGTCGTACCAAGGCAGTTGTGGTTGAAACCCGCAAGCGTCGCCTTAATCGTCCGGAAGATGAAAAGCCGATTACTCCGATTGCGCCGAAGCCGCCTGAGGCTGCGCCGACGCAGACTGCGGCTCCGCGTCCGCAGCCTGCGACTCCGGCCCCGCGAGTTCACCAGCCAAGCCCGCCGCAGCAACCGACCCAGCACCAAAGACCGCGGGTCAACGTGCTGCATGACCTGTCGGCAGGGGAGATGGAAGCGCGCCGGCGTGCTCTCCAGGAAGCGCAGGCTCGTGACGTAGAAGAGGCAAAACTTCGGGCGCAAGAAGAAGCGCGTCGTCAGGCCGAAGAGGAACAGGCACGTATCGCCCGGGCGGAGGAAGCCAAGCGCGAGGCAGAAGCGGTCCGCGAGGCCGCACCCGCCGTGGCTGAGGCCCAGGCTGCGGCTCCGTCTGTCGCTCAACCGCGGTCGGCTGAGACTGTCAGGCCTGCGGCACCTTCTGCCCCTGCTCTTCCCGTTCGCGGCCGCAAGGTCGGTGACGAGGAAGAAGACGATCGTGGCTCGCCCCGTGGTGGGCCGGGTCGTGGTCGCGTGGCGGCTCCGGCCCCAGCAAAGGTCCCTGCTCGTCCGCGAACCGACGATGAACGCAGGCGCGGCAAGTTGACGATCACGACGGTCGGCGATGACGAGGAGGGCAGCGCACGCGGCCGGTCGCTTTCCGCGATGCGCCGCCGCCAGGAGAAGTTCCGCCGCAGCCAGATGCAGGAACCGCGCGAGAAGGTCATGCGCGAAGTGATCCTGCCCGAAACAATCACCATTCAGGAGTTGTCGCAGCGCATGTCGGAGCGTGCGGTTGACGTCATCAAGTACCTGATGAAAGAAGGCCAGATGATGAAGCCGGGTGACGTCATAGACGCCGACCTTGCGGAGATCATCGCCACCGAATTCGGCCACACTGTAAAACGCGTGTCTGAATCGGATGTTGAAGAAGGTATCTTCAACGTGGCCGACGAAGAGGGTGAACTGCAGTCGCGTCCGCCGGTGGTGACCATCATGGGCCACGTCGACCATGGCAAGACCTCCTTGTTGGATGCAATACGCGAAGCGAATGTCGTTGCTGGTGAGGCCGGTGGCATTACCCAGCACATCGGCGCGTATCAGGTCGAACAGAACGGCCAGAAGATCACCTTTATCGACACCCCCGGCCATGCCGCGTTTACCGCGATGCGTGCTCGTGGCGCCCAGGCAACGGACATCGCCATTCTTGTGGTCGCGGCGGACGACAGCGTCATGCCGCAGACGATCGAATCGATCAACCATGCCAAGGCGGCAGGTGTGCCGATCATCGTGGCGATCAACAAGGTCGACAAGCCGACTGCCAATCCGCAGAAGGTCCGTACCGAGCTTCTGCAGCATGAGGTGTTTGTCGAATCCATGGGCGGTGAGGTTCTTGATGTCGAGGTGTCGGCGAAGAATAAGACCAACCTCGACAAGCTGCTGGAAGCGATCCTTCTGCAGGCGGAAATTCTGGACCTGAAGGCAAATCCGAACCGGACCGCCGAGGGCACTGTTATTGAAGCCGAGCTTGATCGCGGTCGCGGTGCGGTTGCCACCGTTCTCGTACAGAAGGGAACGTTGAAGCCCGGCCAGATCATCGTCGCTGGCGAGCAGTGGGGTCGTGTGCGCGCGCTTGTGAACGACAAGGGCGAGCACGTGAAGGAAGCCGGACCGGCCATGCCGGTCGAGGTCCTCGGCCTGTCGGGCACGCCGCATGCCGGTGATAAGTTTGCTGTCGTCGAAAACGAAAGCCGTGCACGGGAAATTTCCGAGTACCGTCAGCGTCTGGCCCGCGACAAGGCGGCGGCGCGTCAGTCCGGTTCCCGTGGCTCGCTTGAGCAGATGATGAACCAGCTGCAGACCTCTGGCGTGAAGGAATTCCCGCTGGTGATCAAGGGCGACGTTCAGGGTTCGATTGAAGCAATTGCCGGTGCTCTGGACAAGCTGGGTACCGACGAGGTTCGTGCCCGTATTGTGCACTCCGCAGTCGGTGGTGTTACGGAATCGGATATCTCGCTGGCGGAAGCGTCCGGTGCGGCTATCATCGGCTTCAACGTTCGTGCCAATTCACAGGCCCGCTCCCTAGCCGAACGCGAAGGCATCGAAATCCGTTACTACAACATCATCTACGACCTGGTGGATGATGTGAAGGCGGCGATGTCGGGTTTGCTGTCGCCGGAACGTCGCGAGACCTTCCTCGGCAATGCCGAAATTCTCGAGGTGTTCAACATCACCAAGGTCGGCAAGGTTGCAGGTTGCCGCGTTGTCGAGGGGAAAGTCGAGCGTGGTGCTGGCGTGCGCCTTGTGCGCGACAACGTCGTCATCCACGAAGGCAAGCTCAAAACGCTCAAGCGCTTCAAGGACGAGGTCTCGGAAGTGCCGGTCGGCCAGGAGTGTGGTATGGCCTTCGAAAACTACGAAGACATCCGCGCGGGCGACACGATCGAGTGCTTCCGTGTCGAACACGTCACGCGTACGCTCTGATATTCGTGACTAAAGTAGTGCCAAATACTCTGCCAGAGCCGTCCGCCTCCAAGGTGGGCGGCTCTTGGTTTATTTCAGATCGTTGGACCGCAACCGACATCGACGCCGCAGCTCGCATCGCAAGCTCATCACTTCAGTCGAAGCATATTTTAGCCACAGCCACACGTAGCTTTTTCGTCCTTTCGGGTGTTGTGCTCTACAGTATCATTGTAGGTGTCTTGGCATTTCTTCTTAGCAGTGCCGCTACTGCCTTCATGCCTGCAGATTGGTTTGACACCTTGGACCCGTATCTGCGCGTTACGGCTTTTGTGTTCGCGTTCGTCGCCTTAAACGTTGTCTTCATTTTGGGTTTTGGCTACCGAAGTAAGAGACATGAAGTCTACGCTCTGCATCAGGTTGTCAACGACGATGGAATTCGCAGCTCGATACGTGGCTTTCATTGCGAATTTGAATGGGCGACCACCACCAAAATTGTCGAGAATGGTGCCTATATCTTGTTGTTCCACGAAGGTGGCCGATACTACATTGCGGTTCCCAGCAGAGGCTTCAACAATCAAGACCGCCGCGAGTTTCTCACATATTGCCGTGATCACATTTCTTCAACGCGCTCTTCAAGTTGACGCCTCCTCTTGACCTCTGGGTCAAGAAGAGGCAATCAGCGGCACTTACCGGGTTCGATCCCCATCTGCCTTCTTAAGGCAACTGAGAAACGATTATGAGCAAAGCAACAAGTTCCGCGCCTTCGCAGCGCATGCTGCGCGTCGGCGAGCAGGTGCGCGCTGCCATCACCCAGGTCTTGCAGCGCGGCGAAGTCCGCGACGACGTGATCGAGAAGACGGTGATATCGATCTCCGAAGTCCGCATGTCGCCCGACCTGAAGATCGCGACCGCCTATGTGACGCCGCTCGGCGTCAAGGACCATGACAGCGTGATCGCCGCGCTGAACAAGAACGCCAAGTTCATCCGCGGGCGGCTGGGTAATCAGCTGCGCCAGATGAAATACATGCCGGAAGTGCGGTTTCGAGATGACACGAGCTTCGACAACTATCAGAAGATCGATGCACTGCTACGCTCGCCAGAGGTTCAGCGTGACCTCGGCTCCGACGAAGATCAAGACTGAGAAAAGACCTTAGATGTCCAAACCCCGCAAGCCGAAGGGCCGCCCGATCTCGGGCTGGCTCATTCTCGACAAGCCGGTCGATTTCGGCTCGACTGAAGCCGTGGGTAAGATCAAGTGGCTGTTCAATGCCCAGAAAGCCGGTCACGCCGGCACGCTTGATCCGCTCGCGTCGGGCATGTTGCCGATCGCACTCGGCGATGCGACCAAAACCGTTCCCTATGTGATGGATGGACGGAAAATCTACGAATTCACTGTGACCTGGGGCGAAGAACGCTCGACGGATGATCTGGAGGGCGAAGTCACGCAGTACTCGGATCGGCGGCCGACTGAAGAGGCGCTCCGCGCGATTCTACCGAGCTATGTCGGCACCATCAGCCAGATCCCGCCGCAATTCTCGGCCATCAAGATCGCCGGCGAGAGGGCCTATGACCTTGCGCGAGAGGGTGAGACGGTGGAGATCCCGTCGCGGGAGGTTGAGATTTATCGACTGACGCTCCTGCGATGCGAGCCTGACCGGGCGCACTTCGAGGTCGAATGCGGCAAGGGCACCTATGTGCGCTCGCTTGCGCGCGACTTCGGTCGCGAGCTCGGCTGCTATGGCCACATCTCTTCGTTGCGCCGAACTTTGGTCGCGCCCTTTGCCGAGGACATGATGGTGCCGCTTTCCGAGCTTTTGGCGCTGGAAGCCGTCGAGGATCGGGAAGAACGGCTTGCAGCTCTCGATGCTTTCCTTGTCGATACGGCTGAAGCCTTGTCTGCCCTGCCGCAGCTCCGGATCACTGAAGATCAGGCGCATCGGCTGAAGATGGGCAACCCGATCATCCTTCGCGGACGTGATGCGCCGGTCGCCGAACCGGAAGCAGTTGCTCTTGCGAGCGGCAAGCTCATCGCTATCGGCGAGATAGCTGGCGGAGAATTCCATCCAAGGCGGGTGTTCGGCTGAACCCATCCGTCGCCCGCTCTTTCCTTTCTTGAAAGAAAGGAGTATAGGCGGCGGCAGCTGGCACTTCGGGTGCCCGCGTTCACGGCCAATGCTGGACGACATCCCGGCTTTTGGCGTCCCTGTTTCCCGTAATCCAGAAAGGATTTCCGATGTCGATTACTGCCGAGCGCAAGTCTGCCTTGATCAAGGAATATGCAACGAAGGAAGGCGACACTGGATCGCCGGAAGTTCAGGTTGCAATTCTGACCGAGCGCATCAACAATCTCACCGAGCATTTCAAGGGCCACAAGAAGGACAATCACTCCCGACGTGGTCTTCTCACTCTCGTATCGAGCCGTCGTTCCCTTCTCGACTATCTCAAGAAGAAGAACGAAGCCCGCTATGCCGAGTTGATTGCGCGTCTGGGCATTCGCCGCTAAAAGTTTCGGCGGGTCCCGCGTGGGACCCGCCGATTTTCGTCGGACACTTATGATCCGATGACACGTCGGTGGTATGCCGACGGCCGAAATGGTGGTCCGGATGGGCCGGAGCCGCCAGAAAACAACCGATGACCTGTCATGGGGCAGGATTGTTGGACGCTTCCGCATCCTCAAGGATGCATAGGCGGCAGACGCCGCGCCAGAAGCATCCCACTGTCTTGCCCGTGATGCGTCAGCACATTGCAGACCGACCCAGCCTGCCCCATCGGCAGGAGGAACGTCCGCATATGAAGGACAAGATATGTTTGATACGCACAGCGTCGAAATCGAGTGGGCAGGCCGCCCGCTGAAGCTCGAAACCGGCAAGATCGCCCGTCAGGCTGATGGTGCCGTTCTGGCCACCTACGGCGAGACCGTGGTTCTCGCCACCGTCGTTTCGGCCAAGGCGCCGAAGCCGGGTCAGGACTTCTTCCCGCTCACCGTCAACTACCAGGAAAAGACCTATGCCGCCGGCAAGATCCCGGGTGGCTACTTCAAGCGCGAGGGACGTCCGTCGGAAAACGAAACGCTGGTTTCGCGCCTGATCGACCGTCCGATCCGCCCGCTGTTCCCGGAAGGCTACAAGAACGACACGCAGGTCGTCGTCACCGTCATCCAGCATGACCTCGAGAACAACCCCGACATCCTGTCGGTGGTTGCAACCTCGGCCGCGCTCACGCTTTCTGGCGTTCCGTTCATGGGCCCGGTCGGTGGCGCCCGCGTCGGCTACATCAACGGCGAATACGTGCTGAACCCGCATCTCGACGAGATGGACGAGTCGGTCCTCGACCTCGTCGTTGCCGGCACGCAGGACGCCGTTCTGATGGTTGAGTCCGAAGCCAAGGAGCTCAACGAAGACATCATGCTCGGCGCCGTCATGTTCGGCCACAAGGGCTTCCAGCCGGTCATCGACGCGATCATCAAGCTCGCCGAAGTGGCTGCCAAGGAGCCGCGCGAATTCGAACCGGAAGATCATTCCGCTCTCGAAGCCGAAATGCTCTCGATCGCCGAAACCGAACTGCGCGCAGCCTACAAGATCACCCAGAAGGCTGATCGTTACGCCGCTGTCGACGCCGTCAAGGCCAAGGTGAAGGCACACTTCTTCCCTGAAGGCGAAGAGCCGAAGTACACCAACGAAGTCGTTGGTGCCGTCTTCAAGCACCTGCAGGCGAAGATCGTTCGCTGGAACATCCTCGACACCAAGAGCCGCATCGACGGCCGTGACCTGTCGACGGTTCGCCCGATCGTATCGGAAGTCGGCATCCTGCCGCGTACGCACGGTTCGGCCCTCTTCACCCGCGGCGAGACCCAGGCGATCGTGGTCGCCACGCTCGGCACCGGCGAAGACGAGCAGTATGTCGACAGCCTGACCGGCATGTACAAGGAACGCTTCCTGCTGCACTACAACTTCCCGCCCTACTCGGTCGGTGAAACGGGCCGCATGGGTTCTCCGGGTCGTCGCGAAATCGGTCACGGCAAGCTCGCCTGGCGCGCCATCCGTCCGATGTTGCCGTCGGCTGAACAGTTCCCCTACACGCTGCGCGTCGTCTCCGAGATCACCGAGTCGAACGGCTCGTCCTCGATGGCGACCGTTTGCGGCACCTCGCTCGCTCTCATGGACGCCGGCGTTCCGCTGGCCAAGCCGGTTGCCGGTATCGCCATGGGCCTGATCCTCGAAGGCGAACGCTACGCTGTTCTCTCCGACATCCTGGGTGACGAAGACCACCTAGGCGACATGGACTTCAAGGTTGCCGGTACCGCCGATGGCATCACCTCGCTGCAGATGGACATCAAGATCGCCGGTATCACCGAAGAGATCATGAAGGTCGCGCTTGCCCAGGCCCAGGGCGGCCGCAAGCACATCCTCGGCGAAATGGCGAACGCGCTGTCGGAAAGCCGTGGCCAGTTGGGCGAATTCGCTCCGCGTATCGAAGTGATGAACATTCCGGTCGACAAGATCCGTGAAGTCATCGGTTCGGGCGGCAAGGTCATCCGCGAAATCGTCGAAAAGACCGGTGCAAAAATCAACATCGAAGACGACGGCACCGTCAAGATCGCCTCGTCTTCTGGCAAGGAAATCGAAGCGGCACGCAAGTGGATCCACTCGATTGTTGCTGAGCCGGAAGTCGGCGCGATCTACGAAGGCACGGTCGTCAAGACCGCGGACTTCGGCGCTTTCGTTAACTTCTTCGGTGCCCGTGATGGCCTCGTCCATATCTCGCAGCTTGCGTCCGAGCGCGTTGCAAAGACCCAGGACGTCGTCAAGGAAGGCGACAAGGTCTGGGTCAAGCTTATGGGCTTCGACGAGCGCGGCAAGGTTCGCCTGTCCATGAAGGTCGTCGACCAGACAACGGGTCAGGAAATCGTTGCCGAGAAGAAGAAAGACGAAGGCGAAGCCGCCGAATAAGGCGGGCTTTATTCGTAATTCGGGGCGCGGGAGAAATTCCGCGCCTTTTTCGTTATCCAAAGAGCTGTCGCCATGTCACGTGAAACGCTGAAGACCCTTTTTCATCCCTTTTTAACCGACGTCTTGCCGATGCCGGGCAAGGGAAAGCGCTATCTTTTCCTCGGCGCGGAGGCTGGCGAAGCTCGGCCCGCAGAGTTCGAGGCGGACATCGACTGCATTCAATCGCAGCGGGCGCAATTCTTGAAACTGCAATCCACCGGCGCAACGGTCCGACCCGACATCGCCGGCAGTGATTATGACGGTGCCTTGATATTGGCTGGTCGCCACCGTGCCGAGAACGAGAACTTCGTTGCGGAGGCTATGCATCGAGTGAAGCCTGATGGATGGGTCGTGATAGCCGGTAGCAAGGAAGACGGGATCCAGTCCCTCAGGAAGCGGCTGCACGGCTTGGGACTTCAACCTGAGCATATGCCGAAGTTCCATGGTGTTGCCGTCTGGGTCAAAGTGCCGTCAGATCCGCAGCCGGTTGCTGAGGCGCTGAGCGCGCGCGAAGTTTTGGTGGAGGGGCGATTTCACACCGCTCCGGGCATGTTTTCCCACGAGCGGATTGACGAGGGATCGGAAATGCTCGCCTCTCGGCTACCCACCGACTTCGATGGCAATGCCGCCGACTTCGGCGCCGCCTGGGGGTATCTGTCGGCGATGCTTGCCGCGCGTGCCCCGCGGACCGCTAGCATTGATCTTTTCGAGGCGGACTACGCTGCGTTGGAAGCGGCAAAGCAAAACATGAGCGAAGGCTATCCCGCAATGCTGGCGCGCTTTCACTGGCACGACCTGGTTGGTGAGCCGGTAAAGTCGAAGTTCGATCTCATCATGATGAACCCACCGTTCCATCAGGGCCGAGCCGCAGAGCCGGGGCTCGGACAAGCCTTCATTCGGACTGCGGCGGCGAGCCTCAGGCCAGGTGGATCTTTGATGCTTGTCGCTAATCGTGGGCTTCCCTATGAAGCGGTTTTGGCCGAGAACTTTAAGAGCCATGGTGAAACCTGCAGGAACGCGAGGTTTAAGCTTCTGTGGGGCAAGCGTTAGCATCGAGCGCTAGCTTCAATGTGACGTCGCACTCGACAATGAACGGCCCCAGGCTTAACCTACGGCGCCAGCTGGTTAACTCTGGGCGCCATCGTGTCAAATTTGACGAAAAGTCTGACGGATGAGATCACCAGCGTCGCGGGTATTGCCTCGGCGGTGTCAGCCCATGCGATGTCATATGGTATTGATATTGCGCCCATCTGCAGGGCACTCGACATTGATCCCGCACTGTTTCAGAGCCTGACGGAACGTATCAGCCTCGACCGCTTGTGCAGGTTGCTTGAGGCCTGTTCCGTATTGTCCAACGACGAGGCATTTGGGCTGCGTTGTGCCGAAAAGTTTGTGGCCGGCTCCACCGGGCCGTTTGGCTATGGTCTCATGGCCGCCCCGACGGTGAACCATTTCCTGCATTTCCTGGAAGATCACGTACAGTATGCGACGCATACCAGCTTTTTTAAACTGGCCTTAGGAGAGAAGTTTGTCGAGCTGGCTTGGACATTCGCTCCGGTGATTGTCAAGAGAGATCAGTATGTTGATATGTCTGTAGCCCTTGTCATGCAGCGGCTCCGTGACATCGTCGCAGGCAAGTGGGAGACGGTCGAGATGGATTTGGAGCGCCCTCGGCCGCGTAACCTCCAAATTTTTAAAGAGCTTCTGGCAAGGCGGATAAATTTCGGCGCTAAGATCAACAAGATTCGTGTACCGACAGAGCTGCTGTCTCTGCGCAACCCGCGCGGAGACGAGAAACTGTTCAATCTCATGGACATACAGTGCCGGTCTATGAGACCGACGGAATCTGTCGGAAGCGATAGCTTCGTTGATCAGGTCCGCAACTACATGATGCTGCGGATCGCAGATCCTGCGATTTCCCTCAGAGACATAGCTCCATACTTCGGTATATCGGAGAGGACGTTCCAGCGACGCCTGTCGGAGCATGATACGAATCTAAATGACATTCGCGATCAGGTGAGGCGAGACCTTAGCCTGCGCCTGCTGACTGACAGCGAGCTTCCAATATCGGAAATATGCTATCGGCTCGGATATTCCGCTCCCAGTGCCTTCACTCGTTCTGTAACACGTTGGTTTGGAACGACACCTAAGGCCATGCGCGAAAGGCGGGCTGGCTGATCGACGCTACCGGCCGCGATGTGAAGTTTTTGGCGTAAGACGTGAATTGCTCATTCAGCCGTTGGGTGTATATAGCCCGCCAAGTTGACGACGCGAGAAAGCGTCGGCGTTTCCCTTCACACATCAATACGACGCACGGCCGGCATACGGCTCGTTGCGTCATGCGGCAATGAGAATGCAGGAATCACACCTTTCGCATCACGTCCAACGTCTCTCGCTTACGGATATTGAGGTTGAGTGTCTTTATCAGGTGGCGGAAGGGCGAAGGATCGATGATATCGGGGCCTCCCTCACTCAGGACAGGATGACTGCGGAGCGGCATTTGGCAAATGCACAGCACAAGCTAGGCGCACGCAACCTATTGCACGCGGTAAGCTTGGCTCTCGGCCTCGGGATTTTTGACGGCAAAAACGGATAGACCGGGGCCGGAGGGCTTTTGCTCGTCCTGGCGGACCATGCCCCGGTTGATCGCCTGACGCAGCATGAGGTTGCGTCAGGCTTCTTCTCTCAGGCTACTCGGTATCAGCCTTGCGGAGTTTGTCCAGCGTCGGCAGGGATGTGATGCTGTAGCCCGCGTCGACGTAGTGCACTTCGCCTGTTACGCCTCGCGACAGATCAGACAATAGATAAAGCGCAGAACCCCCGAGATCCTCGATCGTCGGGGTGCGCCGCAGCGGAGCATTCTGCTGGTTCCACGTGTAGATTGCCCGCGCATCCGATATGCCGGCCCCAGCCAGTGTTCGTACAGGCCCTGCGGAGATGGAATTGACGCGAATGTCACGTGGACCGTAATCCGCTGCGAGATAGCGCACGGAGGCTTCAAGAGCTGCCTTCGCCACACCCATGACGTTGTAGTTGGGGATTACCCGCTGTGAGCCGTTGTAGGTCAAAGTCAACATTGACCCTCCGGCATTCATAAGACCTGCGGCTCGTTTAGCCACCTCGGTGAACGAGAAGCATGAGATCACCATGGTGCGCGAGAAGTTTTCCCGCGTCGTGTCGGCATAGAGACCCTTCAACTCGTTCTTATCGGAAAAGCCAATCGCGTGAACCAGGAAGTCGAGGCTGCCCCAGCGCTCTCCCATTTCTGCAAACACCGCGTCGACGGAGCCAATGTCCTCCACATCACATGGCACGACAAAATTCGAGCCCAGTTCGGCAGCGAGCGGTTTGACCCTCTTTCCAAGAGCCTCTCCCTGATAGGTGAAGCACATCTCGGCGCCTTGTGCAGCAAGTGTCTTGGCAATGCCCCAGGCGATGGAGTGGTTGTTGGCGACACCCATGATGAGGCCGCGTTTTCCTTGCATGAAACCGGTCATGAAGTCACCCGTTGAAGCGCTGGAACACCAAGGTGGCGTTGGTGCCACCGAAACCGAACGAATTCGAAAGAACCGTATCGATTTTGGCGTTGTCTATACGCTGCCGCACGATCGGCACGCCGTCGAACTCGGGGTCGAGTTCGTTGATATGCGCGCTTTCGCCAATGAAGCGTTCCTGCATCATCAGCAGCCCATAGATGGACTCCTGCACTCCCGCTGCGCCCAGAGAATGTCCCGTCAGCGACTTGGTCGACTGTATATGCGGGATCTTGGTGCCAAATACCTCGCGGATTGCTCCAATCTCCTTGGAGTCACCGACCGGTGTCGATGTGCCATGAGTATTGATGTAGTCAACCTCGCCCTTCACTGTCGATAGCGCCTGCCGCATACAACGGATGGCACCTTCTCCCGACGGCGCGACCATATCGTAACCGTCAGAGGTTGCACCGTAGCCAACGATTTCGGCATATATCTTCGCGCCGCGCGCCTTCGCGTGTTCGAGTTCTTCCAGAACGAGAACACCCGCTCCACCCGCAATGACGAAGCCATCCCGGTTTGCGTCATAGGCGCGGGAGGCCGTTTCAGGTGTGTCATTGAACTTTGAGGACATGGCTCCCATGGCGTCGAACAAATTCGACATCGTCCAGTCGAGATCCTCGTGGCCGCCTGCGAACATCATGTCTTGCTTGCCCCATTGGATAAGTTCGGCCGCGTTGCCGATGCAATGGGCCGACGTCGAGCAAGCGGAAGAAATGGAGTAGTTGACACCATGGATCTTGAACCAGGTAGCAAGTGTCGCCGAAGCGGTTGAAGACATCGCTTTGGGCACTGCGAAGGGACCGATTCGCTTCGGGCTGTTGTTTTTGATGGTAATTTCGGCCGCTTCCACGACTTGTCGCGTCGACGGCCCACCGGAACCCATGACGATGCCGACGCGCTCTTTCTGCGCATAGTCGCCTTCTTCGAGGCCGGCATCGGCAATCGCCTGTTTCATCGCGACGTGGTTCCATGCGCCGCCCTGGGACAGGAAACGCATGGCGCGGCGGTCGACAAGATCGGTCGGATCGAGTGTCGGCCTTCCCCAAACCTGGCACCTGAAGCCGTGCTCGGCAAAGTCTTGCGAGAACGAAATGCCCGACTTCGCGCCACGCAACGAATTCGTCACTTCCGCGGCGTCGTTGCCGATGGAGGATACGATTCCAAGACCCGTTACAACTACCCGTCTCATTTCCTAGACCTTCTTTGTTTTCAAACGGACGAGCGCCGATCAGGCGGTCTTGTCCTTCGAGAGGCCGACGCGCAGATCGGTGGCCTGATAGATTGTTTCGCCATCGGCTTTAAGCCATCCGTCCGCGGTGCCCAGCACGAGGCGGCCACGCATGACACGCTTGAAGTCGATGCCATATTCCAGAAGCTTGGTGTCTGGTCGAACCATGCCCTTGAATTTGACTTCACCGGTGGAAAGCGCCATGCCGCGACCCGGCTCTCCGAGCCAGCCAAGGAAAAAGCCGGTCAGCTGCCACATTCCATCAAGGCCAAGGCAGCCGGGCATGATCGGGTTCCCCTGAAAATGACACGGGAAATACCAGTCGTCCGGACGCACGTCGTATTCGGCACGAATGTACCCCTTGTCGAATGCGCCACCCGTCTCCGATATGTCGGTGATCCGGTGCACCATCAACATCGGCGGTAGGGGCAACTGCGCGTTACCCGGGCCAAACAGCTCGCCGCGGCCGCAGGCAAGGATTTCTTCGTAGTTGAAGCTGGATTGTCTTGTCGTCATGGTGTTTCTTTTTCTCCTCCCGTCGGCCTTATGAACCCTCGGAGGTTTAGAGCAAGACCAGATCAATGAGAAGTGCAACCTTGGCTGCCGTGTCCTCGACCTCGGTCAGGCTTTGTATTTCAATTTGACCGCTGTCGCATACAGGATGAGGCCGCCTACGACCAGAGGCCAAACGGAAAAATCCCGCAAAACCGGCCCGTTCTTATCCCGACGGCGCGGGTCAAGTATTGAAAGGCGATCCATTCAAAGTTATATCCGTACACGACAGAGATCGGTGCAACGACCGAGCGGAGATCGTCCGTATGGATGAAATGGCGATGATCGACATTGAAAGCAAGTTGCGACATTCGGGTCTGCGCCCGACGCGTCAACGTGTAGCGCTTGCAACGCTGTTGTTCGCAAAGGGAGATCGCCATCTCACGGTCGAGGAACTGCACGAGGAAGCGACGACGGCAAATGTTCCCGTCTCCCTTGCCACTGTTTACAATACCCTTCATCAGTTCACCGAAGCGGGCCTAATTCGCGTGTTGGCAGTTGAGAGCGCGAAGACCTATTTCGATACGAACGTTTCGGACCACCATCATTTTTTTGTCGAAGGCCAAAACGAGGTTCTCGACATTCCGATTAGCAACATTGAAATCGGAAACCTTCCTGACCCGCCTGAGGGCATGGAAATAGCCCATGTTGATGTCATCATCCGGCTGCGGGCGAAGGCATCCTAGTCCCTAACCCAAATCACTTGGGTATCTCGTCTGGGTGTCTGCCGGGTCGCGAGCGGTACCTCGCGGTTGTCCATCCGAATTTTAGCGCACCGCCACGGATGGTGAAGGCCGTGAAAACGCCTGCGGCCGACGACAGGTGCAAGCCCAGCCCCAGCGCATCGCACGCAGTGAAGGCACTGGCACCTGCGAGGGCGGCGGTTACATAGATCTCCGGTCTGAGCAGCACCGATGGTTCCCCGGCGACGACATCTCGGAGAATTCCGCCGAATGTTGCAGTGAGGGTGCCGGTGACGATGGCGACTGTCGGAGAGCCGGTGGCAGCCAGGCCCTTTACTGCCCCTATTACGCAGTAGGCCGAAAGTCCGATGGCATCAAGCCAAAGCAACAGTCGATATCGCGATTCAAGGTGAGGCGCCGTAAAGAAGACGATAACGGCTACCGCTCCACATACCAGCAAGTAGTTAGGGTTCAGAACCCAAAAGACCGGAAGCGTTCCGAGCACCAGATCCCGCAAGGTTCCGCCGCCGATGCCTGTGATCGAACCCATGAAGATGAAGCCGATGAGGTCCAGTTGCTTCCGTGAGGCAGCGAGTGCTCCCGTGGCGGCAAAAACCGCAACACCGGCATAATCAAACAGCTCAAGAAGCATTTTTTGAACCTTTTGCAGCCAAACTTGAGGTGAGTAGCTTTCGTGTCACAAGGACGATTGGATATGCATACCGCATTGAGGCCGCCATCCGCAAAGGTGGGGATGCTTTCACTGGCGCTGGCTCTTCTCGTGGTGAGCGCTTCGCCCCCTCTGGCGCAGCAGCAACTGCTGAACGATCCCGAGATCTATGAGAAACAACACTTCGAGAAGCGTTGTGACATTGTTCAGTACGAAGGCGACTTCATCAGCCGTATCGACATCAACAACGATGGCATTATTGATGCGGTGGTCAATGAGGGTGCCGTTGTTTGCGATGGCGATCGAGGCCCTGACTGTAGCGAGGAAGGATGCCCTTACAATTTTTACCTCCAGGTCAAGGAGGGCGGATACTTCATGATCGCTACCGCGCAGATGTATGGATACGATTTCATCAAGCGCTTCGGCAACATGGTTTTCGTGCTGAAGATGCACCCGCGTTACTGCGAGCGTACCGACAGCGAGCCCTGTGAGATGACGGTGCGTGTCAGGGGGACGAAATTCCTCACTATCTCGAGAAAGTAGTCGTTCAGTCTGGTCTCGGCAGCAACTGATCGATATGACCCGACAGCCGGTAGGCGGCAAGCCCCAGCCACTCCCGAACGGCCGTGGACGTAAGCTGTGCATTTGCGGTCGGCTGGGTGAAATCAAGCCTCAGTGAGACCTTGCCGCTAGTTCGGTAATCGACAGGCCAAGGCACGACCTCAAGACCTGCTTTGCGAAAGAGGCCGACCGACCTAGGCATATGGAACGCGGAGGTGATCAGGAGGCATGGAGGGAGTGCAAGTTTCTCGACCATCTCCTTCGTGTTCTCAACGTTCTCGTGCGTTGTTCTGGATGAGGTTTCGCGGATCACGCGGGAAGCATCTATGCCCAATCCACGAAGGAACACAGCCGAAGCCTCGGCGTCGCCCATATAGGTGCCACTGAACGATCCATCGCCGCCCGAAACGACGATCCTTGCATCCGGAAATGCTGTGGCCAGACGTGCCATCTCCAGGAATCGGTCGGCCGCTTGTGTGAACTCGAGCCGGCCTCGCGCGGTCGAAACTTCCGTCTCCAGCGCACCTCCAAGGACGATCATGCAACTGACGTCTTCAGAACCTTCACTCGAACGCGGAAAAATACCTTCCAATGCCTGCAAGCCGAACGCGCCGGCCGTGGTGAAGAGGGTTACGAACAGGATGACGACAGCCGACGAGAGACATATCAGAGCGGACCGGCGAAATGTCAGCCATAGAAGAACGGTGCCGATGAACAGTAGCGCGAAGGCGACCGAAAGAGGCTGAATCGCAAGCCAGCTGATTTTCGATAGTAAGAACATGCGGGATGTTTGTCAGTGCAGCTCGATCAAATCAACTAGCTAGTCAGGCCCATCTCTGCACCGGACAAAAAACTGACTATGTTAGAAGATTTGGTGGAGCTAAGCGGGATCGAACCGCTGACCTCTTGCATGCCATGCAAGCGCTCTCCCAGCTGAGCTATAGCCCCATCAAGGGTCCGGCGATGCCGGTTCCGGGAACCTCCCGAACACCTTGCTCGACAGGTGGCGGCTTATTACTTCCGGTTTTCCGATAGCGCAAGCCCAAAAAAGCCGGTCCGAAAACTTTTGTGTGTCCGGACCGGAGATAGCGGGTGGGTTAGACTTCGTCCTCGTCACCCGAAACGCCGATGATGTCGCTCATGTCGTCGTCATCGTCGTCCTCGTCGGCTTCCAGGAAGGTGTCATCGTCATCATCGCCCAGATCGACATCATCATCGCCGATGTCTGGCAGGTCGTCGGAGCCACCATTCTCATCAGCGTCCTCGAGTGACACCAGTTCGACATCGGTGTTCTCGGTATCGACTTCCGCGACGTCCTCTTCCTCCGCCTTTTCCATAATGGCAGCGACCGAGCTCTCCTCAAAGAAGGATAGTGGCCACGACTTGCCGGTATAAGGAGATACGATCGGATCCTTGTTCAAATCGTAGAATTTCTTGCCGGTGTCGGGGCAAGTGCGTTTTGTTCCAAGTTCTGCCTTCGCCACTGTCAAAGCCTCATGAAGTCGTGAAGAATAAGGGCATGCGCCAAGAGCCCGGCGCGAGGCCGGCCAAACTGTAGTCGGTCCCCTTAATCGTTGCGTCCACATCTGTCAAAGGCAAACTGAAGGGGCAAGGCCAAACGTCAGATCCCACGCCTGAATACGATTCGACCAAGGACCCGTAGCCGCGTGCAAGGTGGGCACGCTTGGCAAGAACTGCTCTCGCGGTTATCAGAACTTGGAAGGAAAGCAACGAGGATTGGAATGATCATCGCAGTTGACGGCCCCGCGGCGGCTGGAAAGGGAACACTCTCTCGACGGATCGCTGAAACCTATGGCTTTCATCATCTGGACACGGGGTTGACATATAGGGCCACGGCGAAGGCGTTGCTCGACGCAGGCCTACCCCTGGATGATGAGCGCGTGGCGGCCGACGTTGCACTCCGGATTGATTTAGGCGGCCTTGATCGGGATGTACTGTCTGCACATGACATCGGAGAGGCCGCGTCGAAGATTGCTGTAATGCCGGCTGTACGCAGGGCGTTGGTGGAAGCTCAGCGTCAGTTCGCGAGCCGGGAGCCGGGTACGGTCCTCGATGGACGTGACATCGGCACGATCGTATGCCCGGATGCGAAAGTGAAGTTTTACGTGACGGCCTCACCAGAGATACGTGCACGACGCAGGTATGATGAGATCCTCGGCAAGGGCGGTGAGGCCGTTCTGGAGGATATCTTCGACGATGTCCGCAAACGCGACGAACGCGATATGGGCCGCGCCGACAGCCCACTCCGTCCCGCTGATGATGCTCACTTGCTAGATACCTCGGAAATGAGTATAGAGGCGGCGTTTATGGCTGCGCGCGGAATAATCGACGCGGCCATGATGAAATAGGGAAGACGAGGTCTTCGTCTCCAAAACCAGCCGATCGCATCGCCCCAGCGCCGGAAAGCCTTTGAGAAGGCGGGTGATAGATCTGGCCGTGTACAACGCGAACCCACCGGCGCACGCCGCATCCGAGACGGATGCCACTAGGAGTTTCCATGTCTGTTTCTACCCCGTCGCGGGAGGACTTCGCAGCCCTCCTCGAAGAATCCTTTGCCAAGACCGATCTTGCCGAAGGCTATGTTGCCAAGGGCATCATCACGGCCATCGAGAAGGACGTCGCTGTTGTCGACGTTGGCCTCAAGGTCGAAGGCCGTATCGCTCTGAAGGAATTCGGTGCCAAGGCCAAGGACGGCACGCTGAAGGTTGGCGACGAAGTTGAAGTTTATGTCGAGCGCATCGAAAATGCTCTCGGCGAGGCTGTTCTGTCGCGCGAAAAGGCGCGTCGCGAAGAAAGCTGGATCAAGCTTGAAGCCAAGTTCGAAGCCGGCGAGCGCGTTGAAGGCGTTATCTTCAACCAGGTCAAGGGCGGCTTCACGGTTGACCTCGACGGCGCCGTTGCCTTCCTTCCGCGTTCGCAGGTTGACATCCGTCCGATCCGCGACGTCACCCCGCTGATGCACAACCCGCAGCCCTTCGAAATCCTCAAGATGGACAAGCGTCGCGGCAACATCGTTGTTTCGCGTCGTACTGTTCTCGAAGAAAGCCGTGCTGAGCAGCGTTCTGAAATCGTTCAGAACCTCGAAGAAGGCCAGGTTGTTGACGGCGTCGTCAAGAACATCACCGATTACGGTGCGTTCGTTGACCTCGGCGGCATCGACGGCCTGCTGCACGTCACCGACATGGCATGGCGCCGCGTCAACCATCCTTCGGAAATCCTGTCCATCGGCCAGTCGGTCAAGGTTCAGATCATCCGTATCAATCAGGAAACCCACCGCATCTCGCTCGGCATGAAGCAGCTCGAGTCGGATCCGTGGGATGGCATCGCTGCCAAGTACCCGGTTGGCAAGAAGATCTCCGGTACCGTCACGAACATCACCGACTACGGTGCATTCGTCGAGCTGGAGCCGGGCATCGAAGGCCTCATCCACATCTCGGAAATGTCCTGGACGAAGAAGAACGTTCATCCCGGCAAGATCCTTTCGACCACGCAGGACGTCGATGTCGTCGTTCTCGAAGTCGATCCGTCGAAGCGCCGTATCTCGCTCGGTCTCAAGCAGACCCTCGAGAACCCGTGGCAGGCATTTGCCTTCAGCCACCCGGCCGGCACTGAAGTCGAAGGCGAAGTCAAGAACAAGACCGAGTTCGGCCTGTTCATCGGCCTCGAGGGCGACGTTGACGGCATGGTTCACCTCTCGGATCTCGACTGGAACCGTCCCGGCGAACAGGTCATCGAAGAGTATAACAAGGGTGATATGGTCAAGGCCGTCGTTCTTGACGTGGACGTCGAGAAGGAACGCATCTCGCTCGGCATCAAGCAGCTCGGCAAGGACTCGGTTGGCGATGCCGCCGCTTCCGGCGACCTGCGCAAGAACGCCGTCGTTTCGTGCGAAGTCATCGGCATCAACGATGGCGGCATCGAAGTGAAGCTGGTCAACCACGAGGACATCACGTCCTTCATCCGCCGCAACGATCTGGCCCGCGATCGTGACGATCAGCGTCCGGAGCGTTTCTCGGTCGGTCAGGTTGTCGATGCTCGCGTCACCAACTTCTCCAAGAAGGACCGCAAGGTCATGCTGTCGATCAAGGCTCTCGAGATCGCAGAAGAGAAGGAAGCCGTTGCTCAGTTCGGTTCGTCCGACTCGGGCGCTTCGCTCGGCGACATCCTGGGTGCAGCCCTTAAGAACCGCAACAACGACTGATTGCGCGTCACCTGAGTTAGAGAAAGGCCCGTCGATGTCATCGACGGGCCTTTTTCATGACCGTTAGCGGTTCATGCCCAGCCGGCCATTTTCCAATAGAGATCGTGCGCGCTATCCGGTTCACGCAGGTGCGTCGCTCGCGCCGCTTCGTCCGTCTTGCTGCCATCGGCATCTTCACTCAGTTCCTCGTCATCTCGAGATTCCGAAAAAGGTTCCTCGGGCTCATCGTTCCCTGAGGATGGCTGCTCGCCACCGCCGGAAGAATTCTCTTCGTCGTCATGGACAGATTTTGACAAACGACGAGGCTCCGGTTCTTCATCATCCAGATACGGGTAACCGACGACGGGATAGCCTATTGGCTCGTGCCCCGGACGTTGTGGAGCCGCAGTTTGCAGCATGGCGTCAGTGTTGTTTGCCGCCGCCGCACCTTTCTCCACCCGCTCGATCATTCCGGGCTCGCCGTTTTGTTTTTCAGCAGGCTGTCGGTCTGCGACCACATCGAAAAGACTATTCGTTGCTTTGGCCAACTTTTCGCTATGATTACCTTCCTTTCGTAAAGCCTCTGGCAACTCTGAGCCTTCAGTCTGAGTCGCTTGGCTTGTCGACATGAGCGAAGCGCGAAGGAATTTGGAGAACGGATCTTCCGCGTCGGCCGTTTCTCCCGTGACGGGTAGGAGTGATAAGGCAGGCACAGGTCCTGGCTCTCCGATCGTTTTTGCGTCGCCATGGATATGGGTATCTTCGCGTCTTGGCGCCAAGGTTCTCGCCGGTTTCTCCGTTGCCAGTGGTGGGCTTCGCCAATCCGCATCAGCGATTGTCGCCGCGTCGCGCGGCAGTACGGCCTTTTCCTTGGCATCACCGCTTTTAGTTGAGTTTACCAACGGGGCAGGGTGGTCGGACGGGGAGGGGTTGGATGCCCGTCCGTTGATTTCAATGGTGACCTGCGAGAACGAGCGGACGCTGCGGAAAGCTGACGGAGCGTAATCTGCCGCGTGGAAGCGCGAGCTGTCCGTTCCCTCTCCGCGTATCTCGATTGTGGGTCTTGCTGTGGCGAACGCGGCCGGAGTGTTGGAGCCGGGCAAACCCTCATGAATATCAGGACCGGCCGCTACGCCGAGAATCCGGAGTTGCGCGGGGTTACCGTTCGCTGCTGCGACAGTGATCAAACCGGGTGCTTTAGGTTGCAAACCGGTATCGTCGGCATCTATCCCGTAGCCCTGAAACGAGGATCTGGCGAAGCGGTGATCGACGTCGCCATCGGCTACCTCGAGGTGCAGTGTCATTATTGCGGCATCCGGTCCCGAGGGATCCGAAAACGCTGAGGTGATTGTCTTCAGAGCCAGACCATTGAACAGCTGCGACAATTGTTGTTCGACAATCTGGCGTTTCGATTCCGGCAGGGCGTTCAATGCCTCTGCGAGTCGTTTCATGAAGGCGATCTGCGTTTCACCTTCCTTCCGCGGAATTCCCAGCGAACGTCCTATGAGTTCAGCCATTATGGCAAAACTCTCCGCCGCTCGCTCTGGACCGGAGAGTAGCAGGATGCTCACCCGACCCGCGATAGCCGAGCGCAGATCAAGGCCGGTGGCTTCGGCCTCCGTTGTCCCGGTCAATGCGGTCTTTGCGGAAGAGGCAAGTTCGGGTTCCTCGGACCGACGACCCTGGTATGCAACGCCACTCTGACTAATCTGAATCGGAGGCAGCATGCGGCACTCCCTTCTGATTGACGGCTGTGCGAGCAGGTGCGTACGCGCGCCGCTCATGCGGCGGGGGCTATCCACTTCGGCCGTGCATGATGAGGCGAGGATGAGCCCGATTACTCCATTCCAGACTATCCATATTTAGTTAACGAATCGCTAACGAGCGGTGCTTTGGTGGTGCGCTTGCCGCGTGACGGCGTGTCGCTTACGCTAGCCGTAGCGACGATTCACAGGCGCATGGACGCCGATTGTGGGCAGCAGGCGGATGGCATGAAGAATTTGATCTTGAACACGGATAGCTACAAGCTCGGGCATTTTCTCCAGTATCCGCCAGAAGTCCGTCGCGTCAGCGGGTATGTAACCACGAGGGGCAAGTCCTTTTGGCCGGAAGTCGTCTTTTTCGGCCTTCAGATGTTCCTGAAGGAATACCTGTCCAAGCCCATCTCTCGGGATGATGTTGACGAGGCAGAAGATATTGCAGGCTTGCACGGCCAGCCGTTCGATCGGGTTGGCTGGCAACGTATCATCGACGCGCACGGTGGTTATCTGCCTCTATCAATCGAGGCGCTTCCCGAAGGTATGACCGTTCGACGCGACACCGTCCTGGCCCAGGTCGTAAACACCGATCCACAGCTTCCCTGGCTGACAGGACATATCGAAACGTCCCTCCTGAGAGCTATTTGGTACCCGTCTACGATCGCATCGCTATCAAGGCGATTGAAAGAGACGCTGAGGCCATTCTATGAAAAGAGCAGCGATAACCCTGAGGCGCTCCTCGACGTGAGCGTAGCGGACTATGGGGCGAGAGCCACCACGACCTCTGAACAGGCTGGAATCGGGGGTTTGGCCCACCTGATTCATTTCCGACGAACTGACACGCTCGCTGCCGTGGTCTGCGGCCGCAGATATTATGGTGCGCAGATGGTCGGCTTCTCCCTGCCGGCATCGGAGCATACCACAATGCTGGCTTGGGGACGCGAGAAAGAGGCTGCGGCATTTCGTAATATGGTAGAGCAGTTTTCTGGCTCAGGTGCCTACTCGGTCGTGTCAGACAGCTTTGATCTCGCAAACGCAGTTTCGGAGATATGGGGCAAAGAGCTGCACGATATGGTGGTGCAATCCGGCGCCACCCTGATCGTGCGGCCCGACAGCGGTGACCCCATCGACACGCCGGTGCAGGTTGTTGCGCAATTGGCTTACGCATTCGGCACGCACCTCAATACAAAGGGCTACAAGGTCATCAACCATCAGGTTCGCGTGTTACAGTCGGACGCTGTGTCCGTCCAGGATATGAGCATGGTGCTCGGGCGACTGGAGGGGATGGGATTTTCGGCGGAGAATATTTCCTTCGGCATGGGCTCATCTCTGCTCCAGAAAGCCAGTCGCGACAGTTTTTCCTTTACGATGAGGTGCTCAGCCTATCAGGACGATAAGGATACGTGGCACGATATGGCCCGTCGCCCGGTTGTGCTGCGTGACAGTGAGATCAAGGCGGGGCGTCGCGCGGTGGTTTCCGACGACGGGGACACGTTCGATATCCCGCTGAGCGAGCTCGGGCGTCGCGCGAATCTGCTTCAGCCGGTCTGGCAGAACGGCGAACTTTTGAGGGAGTGGACATTCGAAGACGTCATTGCGGCTACGGTGAGACGTTGATGAACATTCGATAAAGCCCCGCATCGTCGGAATTGACAGCCGATAGATGATCCTCGTCCTGTTCCGGCCACGGCTGTAAGAATTCGCGCATCGCATCGAGGAAGCTCGATCGGGACACAGCCTCTTCTTGCATGATCGTCCCAACGAGAACGGCTTCTTCGTCATCCAGCCGAGACATTGCCTGGTGATAGTGTTCAAGCGCTCGCTTCAAGGGATCGTCGACGACATTGTTGTAGGTGCCCCGATCCTCTTTGGGTGAGACGGTTTGCTCGTCGGTCGCCAGATCCATCACTATCGCCTCCTCGCTCGGCCTTTGGCTGCCCTAGAGGGCAGCCGATCCGATTGGCAAATGACGCTAGGGACGGTGCGTTAAAAAAGAGTATAGCAGCCGACTTGGGACCTTTTGCCGGGGTGACAAGCGGGAGGCATCCGTCGGCGCGAAACCTACCCGGCAGGTGACCGCGCAAAAATCGCCTGCCTCAGCTGTGCGCGAATATGTCGGTCTCGTCCCAACCAAGAAGATCGAGTTTGGAACGCGACGGTAAAAAGCGGAAACAGGCTTCGGCGAGTTCCATCCTGTCGTCACGGACCAGACGTTCAGCCAGGCGGTCGCGCAGTGCGTGAAGATGCAGTACGTCTGACGCAGCATATTCGAGTTGGGCCGGTGAGAGCGTGGGAGCGCCCCAGTCCGACGACTGCTGCGCCTTCGAGATGTCGACCTCCAGCAACTCCTTGAGGTTATCCTTCAACCCGTGGCGGTCGGTGTATGTCCGGCAAAGGCGCGACGCAATTTTGGTGCAGAACACCGGGTTGACCGTCACACCGAACGTGTGAAAGAGCACCGCGATATCGAACCGCCCATAGTGAAAAATCTTCTGCCTCTGCGGATCCACCAACAGCGCCACGAGGTTTTCCGCTTCTTGCTGCCTCGGAGCAATCCGAACGATGTCAGCCGTTCCGTCGCCGGGTGAAAGCTGCACGAGGCAAAGCCGGTCACGGCGCGGGATCAGCCCCAGAGTCTCGGTGTCTACAGCAATGGCTTCCCCATACCTGTCGCGGTCGGCGGATGAAATGTCACCTTCATGAAAGCGTATTGTCGTGGCCATCGGTACTCCGGATAAGCAACAATTGAGTTATAGTCCAACACCGTGCGGCGCTCCGTCAGCAGCCGCAAAAGGGTTGTCTCTGTCTGGCACGCGTGTAAAGGCTCCCCCGGAAGTCAGGACAGTGAATGCCAGTGTCTGGTCAAGATGCATTGCCCGCAAGGACAGTAGCTTTTCCGCATATCGTAGTCGTATCGAAAGGAAGTTCGGATCGTCAGCGAGGTTCACACGTTCGAAAGGGTCCTCTCGCATATCGAACAGGAGCGGATCGAGGCCTGCAAAATGCACGTACTTGAAGTCTTGGTCTCGTATCACCGACAGATTGCATAGATTAGATGGCAGCCCGAAGTGATTCTCCTGACACTGCCCTTCTATGTCGCGGAAGTCGAACTCCCAGAAAGCATGATCACGCCACGCCGTGTTCTCTTCCCCGCGCATGAAGGGCTGGAGAGAGCGACCGTCCATGTGATTGGCTGGCGCAATGCCCATCCTTTCGCATAATGTCGGCATGATGTCGGCAGCCGAGGTAAAGGCATCTATCCGACGGCCACCTTGCGTTTCATTTGGATCACGAATGATCAGAGGGATGTGGTAGCTGCCCTCGTGGAACCCGCCTTTGCCGAGGCTCCAATGGTCGCCCATCATCTCGCCGTGATCGGATGTGAAGACGACGACAGTGTCTTTCCAGACATCTGCCGCTTTCAATGCCGCTACGATGCGTCCAAACTGCGCGTCCACCTCACTGATCATCCCAAAATAGATCGACCTGATGACGCGAAAGTCATCGTCAGTGAGGTCGGCTACCCTGCCTTCGCCACCGGAAACGAAGCTTTCGAGCATTGGGCGGTCAAGGGCATAGGATATGAATGGATGAACAGAAGCTTCCTCTGGGCGACTCTCCGCCCTTGCGCTGGACAAGCCTGCCTCTGCCGGGGAGTACATTGTGTTGTAAGGCGCTGGAACGCAAAACGGCGGATGCGGCCGCAAGAATGAAAGGTGAGCAAACCACGGATTATCCTGTTCTTGCTGCCAGCGAAGAAAGGCGTCGACTAGGAAGGCGGTCTGCGTCTCGTCTTTACTGTAGCATGTGGGGGCTTTGCTTATTCGCTCGCCCTTGAGCGCGTGTATCGAGCGATCCCACACGTCCGAGTGCCCGCGCTCCCGAAGCCAGCTGAGCCATTGCTTCTCATCCTCCGTCAGAAGCTGGCGAACGCTGAAGCCCGGAAGGACGCCCTCGTATGAACGCAAATGCGGATCGTTAACATGCATGGACCGCGGATCCGGCGAAACGTCAGTATAGCCAAAAAGTGTTGGATCATACCCCGCCCGACGGGCGGCGAGCGCGACGGTGTCAAAACGGCGGTCCAGTGGTGTTCCGTTCACGCACACCCGATGGTTCATCTGGTAGAGGCCGGTGTAGATCGACGCACGTGCCGGAGAACAAGGGGCTGCGCCAGCGTAGTGGCGGCGGAAGAGCACACCTTCCGCGGCGAGGGCATCGAGGTTTGGTGTCTTCACCACGGAATGACCGACCGATGACAGGCAATCACCTCGCCATTGGTCTGCAGTCACAAGAAGGATATTGGGTTTCATGACGGTCAGTTTTTTGAGATTGTTGATCGATTAATAGCGTTTTATGGCGATTCAGCCTAGCGAGTTCGGCTACAACGTCTCGAGATCGAGTTGTCTCCACGCTTGGGGGGCGATTTGCCTCGAAAAAAGGCAAACTGCGGCGGAATTTGCGGCAGTTTTAAGCGAGATATGCGCTAAGTGCATTGCTGCATTGCGGCATCGGCGCTGTACAGCCAAAGCGTTTTGAAAGATATTCACAACATCGAAGCGACGCACTCCTCCTCCCAGCGTCGTGAGATAGGATCGGCAATACTCCTCCTCCTCCCAATTGCCGATCGAGTTTAAGAGCCTGACGCACCTCCTCCCGCGTCAGGCTCTTTTCATTTCCGGATACGGACTATCCGGAATCTTCACATAACAATCAAAGACTTGCTCTTTACTTTGCATCCCCGAATGGGGAACATGCAGCGATCTTGGTCGTTTCGCACTCAGTCGATTGAGTCAGTGAAAGGTGAGCAACGTGGCACCAAAATTCGGAACGAGCGGACTGCGCGGCTTGGCGGCCGAGTTGGAGGGCAAGGTTTCAGCACTCTATGCGACGGCATTTACGCGTTATTTGCTTGACCGCACGCTGTGCGCCTCGGGAGCGAAGATTGCAATTGGGCGAGATTTTCGCGATTCGAGTCCTGCAATCGCAGCCACTGTTATTTCAGCGGTCAAGCGCGCTGGGCTCGTTCCTCTCGATTGCGGGACCGTGCCGACGCCAGCGCTAGCGCTGTTTGCGATGAACAACGGAATTGGCGCGATAATGATTACCGGATCGCATATACCTGCGGATCGTAACGGGATAAAATTCTATCGCCCCGACGGCGAGATCGGCAAGGAAGATGAAGCAGCCATCTCGGCGTTGGCGTCTCAACTCGAAAACGACCCTGCGGTGGTAAGGGTCGATCTGGGCTTTGCGGAAGATTTTTCGAAGAGCGTGGAACAGCTCTTTCTTACGAGAAACATGTCGGTTCTGCCTCCTCAAGCTTTGGCGGGACAGAGGATAGGCGTTTATCAACACAGCACAGTCGCGCGCGATCTTTTCGTCGACATCCTGAGACACTATGGGGCCGAGGTCATCCCGCTGGGTCGTTCGGAAACTTTCATACCGGTAGATACCGAGGCGGTTTCCCCGGACACGTTCAAAAAACTTGCGACATGGTCCAGCGAGTATGGCCTGGATGCGATCATATCCGCAGACGGCGACGGCGACCGTCCACTGGTGGCCGATGAAAATGGATTGCCTCTTCGGGGAGATTTGCTGGGGCTCATAACGGCAAGATTTTTGTCTGCTGAAGTTGTGGTCACGCCTGTGACGTCGAACTCGGGGATCGAAGCAGCGGGTTCGTTCGGCGTGGTCAGAACCAAGGTTGGTTCGCCATTTGTCATCGCTGCGATGGAAGAGGCTGTAGCGGATGGACAGAAAGCTGTCTTGGGCTTTGAGGCCAATGGCGGATTGATGCTTGGTTCACCGTTCGATCTGGACGGGCGCAGCATTGCGCCGCTGCCCACCCGCGATTGCTTCGTGCCGGTGCTTGCGGTTCTGGCACTTGCCGCAAGGCGTAAAACGACTCTTTCCGGAATAGTCGGTGAGTTCAACTTGCCGATAGCCGTTGCCGACCGGCTTGAGAATTACCCGAACGAGAAAAGCGCTGCGCTAATGGCATTTCTGCGCGCCTCATCCACAAATCTGGGCGATTTTCTTCGGCCTATCGGACAGGTGTCCTCAACGACCGACATCGATGGGCTTCGCATAACGTTGATGACCGGCGATGTCATCCATTTCAGGCCGTCCGGCAATGCACCGGAAATGAGGTGCTATGTCGAGGCAGCAAACAAAGAGAAAGCTGACACGCTTCTCGCAAAGGGCCTGGAGGCCGCTTCAAACTGGCAGCCTTCCACAGCATAGGGTAGCACGCCGTCTTGTCATCGACGTGCTTGCTGTATGCTCAGAACGGTAGCTTCATCCCAGGCGGGATCGGCAATCCCGCAGTCATTTCCTTCGTTTTTTCGGCCATTACCGTTTCGGCTTTATCCTTCGCGTCCTTGTGGGCGGCAACGATGAGATCCTCAAGGATTTCTACATCATCCTCCTTGAAGAGCGACGGATCGATTTTGAGGCCGCGAAGGTCACCTTTGCCGGTCATGATAACGGTCACAAGCCCGCCACCTGATTTGCCTTCGACTTCGAGAGCGGCGATCTCGGCCTGCATCTTCTCCATCTTTGCCTGCATTTCCTTCACTTTTCCCATCATGCCCATGAGATCCCGCATGGCAGTGCTCCTTGTTGTGTTTTAGGATTTGACCCTAGAAATCGATGTCGCCGCCCGGGAGGATATCTCCCTCCGCCGACTCAGCTGTCGCGGGTGGCGCCGCCACCACGTCGTCCGTCTCAGCCTCTGCCGCATGAATTCGTACGTCGGTGATCCTTGCGCCGGGGAAGCGGGAAAGGATCGCTGCGACATCGGGATCGGCGCGCGCATCGGTTTTACGCTGCTCCTTGGCCCGTTCCTCGGCTTCCACCAGCGTCGGCATGCCTGGCTCGTTCGAAAGCGTCACCCACCAGGTAATACCGGTCCACTCCCTGAGCTTGGACGTCAGGTCGGCAGCTATGGATTTGGGAGCGTCGGGCTCAAGATTGATTTCAAGTCTTCCGGGTTCCACCTTTACCAGTCGCACCGATTGACGGATACGGGCACGCAACACCGGTTCTCTGTTTTTCTGGCAGAGATCGGCTATGTCTTCCAGCGAAGTGATTGGTACGAACGGTGCGGGGGGCTCGATTGTCGCTTGCTCGGGCCGCTGCAGTTCTTCGGGACGACCTCCCGCCGTGGCGGGGACGGCTTGCAGGCGCGTGACGGGCGCGGCGGCAGTCTGCTGCACCGTAGGACCGGACATACCAACGGCCCTAGTTTCCATGACGGCCGGTCCAGAGCCGTTCCCTCCACCCTGGCCGGGGCGAGGCGCTGTCACCGCATTGTCGGTGGAAGAAAGATCAAGAAGTCGGCGTGCCGCGTCCTCCGGCGAGGGAAGGCTGGTGGCATGAGCCAGCCGGATAAGAACCATTTCCGCCGCACCGGCGGGACGGGCGGAGTTTTCCGCTTCCGGAATGCCCTTGAGGAGCATCTGCCACATACGGGATAGCGTAGTGACCGCCACGCTTGACGAAAACTCGGTGCCCTTGGTGCGCTCGATTTCACTCAATGACGGATCCTGAGCCGTTGAAGGCACATATTTCAGGAGTGTGACGAGATGGGTAAAGTCCGCGAGATCGGTCAACACCACGGTCGGGTTTGCCCCGGCTTCGTATTGCCCCTGAAACTCGGCCAAGGCTCCGGCAACGTCTCCCGAAACGAGGTGCCCGAACAGATCAACGATGCGCGCACGGTCGGCAAGCCCGAGCATGTCGCGAACGGCATCGGCCTTGACGACGCCGCCGCCGTGAGCGATCGCCTGGTCCAGCAGCGAAAGACCGTCACGCGCTGACCCCTCAGCGGCACGGGCGATCATCGCAAGTGCTTCCTCGTCGGCGGAAATGCCTTCCTTTGCCGCGATCGTGGAGAAAAGCCCAACGAGATCCGACGCGCTGATGCGGCGCAGGTCGAACCGCTGGCATCTGGATAGCACGGTGATCGGAACTTTCCTGATCTCCGTGGTGGCGAAAATGAACTTCACATGCTCCGGCGGCTCTTCGAGCGTTTTAAGCAAGCCGTTGAAGGCCTGCGTTGAAAGCATGTGGACTTCGTCGATGATGTAAACCTTGAAACGCGCGGAGACGGGCCGGTAGCGAACCTGTTCTATGATTTCCCGTATGTCGTCGATGCCGGTGTGGGATGCGGCGTCCATCTCGATGACATCGACATGACGGCCCTCCATGATGGCTTGGCAGTGCTCGCCCGGGACGCGCAAGTCGATGGTCGGCTTGTCGATTTCGGGTGTCTTGTAGTTGAGGGCGCGCGCCAGGATGCGGGCTGTCGTTGTCTTTCCGACCCCTCGCACGCCTGTCAGCATATAGGCCTGCGCAATACGGCCGCTCTCGAACGCGTTTGTCAGCGTTCGCACCATCGGTTCCTGCCCAACCATCAGGTCCGAGAAATCCTTGGGACGGTATTTTCTCGCTAGGACGCGGTAACCTGTCGTCTGAACACTGGCGCTCGATGATGTCGGTTCGACGTCGCTCATGGCCGGTGCCGGTTCCTCATTCGCCCGCTAGGGCAGCGCGTACCGGTGCTTTTGCGCTTCCGGTAATAAGGGAAGGTGGGAGGCTGGCACGGCGACCCGTGCCGGGCTCGTTGGGGCTGCTTCCTTCCGGACCTGACCCGGTTGGCGAGTGGCGCGTCCACCACCAACCTCCCGACGCCACATATCGGCAATAACGAACGCAAATGCAAGCCAATGAACCAAAAAACTGATAAGGGGTGTAAAACATCGGAGGTAGCACCTTGAAGCCATTTGAACTCGATGAAAGACTGGAGCATGACAGCAGGCTCTTGATAACGCTTGAACTTTGCCAGGTTCGACTTATGAATGATCGGCGCTGGCCATGGATCGTTCTTGTACCGCAACGGCCCGGTGTGATCGAGATCTTCGAGTTAACCCCACTTGACCAGGCGGTTCTCACATTCGAGCAGATGACGGTCGCCAGCGCATTGAAAACAGCGACGTCGGCTTTGAAGATCAATATCGCCGCGCTCGGAAACATCGTGCGTCAGCTCCATGTCCACGTCATCGCTCGTCAAGAGGGAGATCCCAACTGGCCGGGCCCTGTATGGGGGTTCGGCAAAGCAGAGCCCTACGCCGCGGATGCAGAGCAAAAGTTTCATAAGCGCTTTCTGGATGTTCTCCACTCATGATCAAATCTCTGTTCGCGACCGATGCTCCCCATCCCGAGCCTAGTGATCTCACCGCTTTTGCCCGAAATGGCCTCCAGCGCCAGTCGGAGCACCGCGAAGACGATTGTCTGGAGAAAGCCTTAAAGGTCGATGGCGCACATATACTGGCGCTGTCAGGTTCTCATCTGGTCCTGAAGCACGAGAACCAGGTGCTGGACCCGCTGTTCTCACCTTATGAATTGGCGGATCTCTCTCCTGATTTTAGCAACGCTGTTCTCTTGGGCTTCCAGCCAACCGGCGAGCCGCGTCTCGCAGTGCCGGTCGGTCAGCCTGCCGAACATCTGGCGCACCAATATAAGACTGCCGATGCACGAACTCTTTATCGTGACGACCTTCTGGGGGATGATCTTCTGGGCGAGGCGGCCCAGGCACTGAGCCTCGTTCATTGGAACCGGGACAATCAATTCTGCGGGCGCTGTGGCGGAAAGATGAGGAGCGCGATCGGTGGTTACAAGCGGGTTTGTGTCGCTTGCGAGAACGCCATATTCCCTCGCACCGACCCTGTCGTCATCATGCTGGCCGTCAGCGAGAAGCAGGACCGCTGCCTGCTGGGACGAAATCACCGCTTTCCTGAGGGAATGTATTCCTGTCTGGCGGGCTTCATGGAGCCCGGCGAAACCATCGAGAATGCGGTGCGTCGGGAAACTCTCGAGGAATCAGGTATCGAAATCGGCCGCGTGCGATATCACGCATCGCAGCCATGGCCGATGCCGCACCAGTTGATGATCGGCTGTTTCGCGGAGGCCTTGACGGAATCGGTGGTTCTCGACCCGGCCGAGCTTGCTGACTGCCGCTGGTTTGACCGGGACGAGGTTGCAGCGATGTTGTCCGCCCGATCTGAAACCAGGACCGCGCCTCTCAAGGGAGCGATCGCCAACCGCCTGATGGCCGACTGGCTGGATTGGCAGTGACCGCGCAGACTTCCGCGCGGTCAAAGGCGACCGCGCATCGGATGTCCTTTGTAGACGCCGAGTATGCGCACCTTTTCTGAGAAGAACCTCAATTCCTCTAGGGCTCGCTCTACCGGTGCATCGTGCGGATGACCTTCAATGTCGGCGTAAAATTGCGTGGCGACAAACTTTCCACCGATCTGATAGCTTTCAAGCTTCGTCATGTTGATGCCATTTGTGGCAAAGCCGCCAAGGGCCTTGTACAACGCCGCAGGAATGTTTCGGACGTTGAAGACGAATGTCGTGACGAACAGGTCTTCGGTGTCGAAGCGCCGGGCAAGCGCCTCATCTCGAGACAGCACCACAAAACGGGTCACGTTGTTTTCGGTGTCTTCGACATTCTCCGCGATGATGTCTAGACCGTAGAGGTCGGCTGCAAGGCGAGGCGCGAGGGCGGCCATCGACCGATCTCCCACCTCCGCAACGAGTTTTGCAGCGCCGGCGGTATCGCCGGCCACGACAGGCTTCCACCCGTTGGAGCGGATGATCTGGCGGCACTGGCCAAGCGCATGGATATGACTGTGCACCGTCTTGATCTCATCCCGTGTACCACCAGGAACGACCATAAGTTGGAATCGGATCGGCATGAAATACTCGCCGATGATATGGAGGCGGGACTCGGGCAGAAGGTAATGAATGTCGGCGACGCGGCCGGCGATCGTGTTCTCGATCGGGATCATCGCGAGATCGGCATCGCCGTTTTCAACGGCCACAAATGCATCTTCGAAAGTCGGACATGGCAGAGGCTCCATCTCCGGGAACATGTCACGGCAGGCCATGTCGGAGTTTGCGCCAAAATCTCCCTGGAAGGAGATCCGGTTCGTCTGGTTCATCGCTGACATTGTCTGCTTCCTACGCTCTGGCGGCAAGTATCTGCCGCGCCTTGTCCAAGTCAGCCGGTGTGTCCACGCCAAGCGGGACGGAGCTGATGATTTCGACATCGATCCGCATGCCCGCTTCCAGCGCGCGCAGTTGCTCAAGGGATTCTCGTTTCTCCAGCGTCGAGGGAGAAAGGGAGACAAACGTCTCAAGTGCTTTCCGTCTGTAGGCGTAGAGCCCGATGTGGTGGTAAAGCGGTCCGTTGCCATGGGGTGCGGTTGCGCGTGTGAAATAAAGCGCCCGCAAACGCTCGTCCGCTATGGGAGATCCGACAACCTTCACAACATTCGGATTCGTCTTTTCTTCCTCATGAGTGATTTCCACCGTAAGTGTCGCAATGTCGGTCGAAGGATTGTCGAGCGGACGCAGCGACGCTCTTATCGAGTCAGGTTCGATGGTCGGAAGGTCACCTTGGACATTGATTATGATATCAGCATGTTTGTCTGGGTCGATAAGGCACAAGGCCTCGTAAATCCGGTCGGAGCCTGACTGATGGTCGACGCGCGTCATCACCACGTCGAAGCCCGCCTTCTTTACCACATCGAAAACTGCTTGATCGTCCACGGCGACGACAATCCGCCCGACATTGGCCTCCTGCGCCCGCTTGGCCACCTGAACGATCATCGGCAGTCCGCAGATATCGGCAAGAGGTTTGCCGGGCAGGCGTGTGGAGGCCATCCTGGCGGGTATGAGGACGAGGGTCTTTGCAAAATCATGAGAGTTCATCACAGGGCCTTCTAATGCCGGAGAAAAAGTGGCAAAAAGTCTCAGTCTCGGGACCATAATCGTGTTGCAACTGTCAAGCAAAAGACATAGGTTCCGCGCGATTTCAAGATCGTCCGGTTCGTCATCCGCCGGCTGCAAGGGGAGCGTTTGCAGATGAATTCATACGTGAATATGGGCGCGGGAGCATTGCTCGGCACGGTCTTCGTGCTGATGTCTGTGTCGATCGCGTCGGAAGGCATCTTCCACTCCGAAGCTCCGGAGACGGAAGGCTATGCCATCGTCGCCGAGGCTCCGGCTGACGCCGGCGCTGGTGAGGCCGAAGCCGTGGTCGAAACCCCGATCGCCACGCTTCTGGCAAGCGCCGACGCGGCTGCTGGTGAGGCGGTGTTCAAGAAGTGCGCGAGCTGTCACAACGCCGACAAGGGCGGTGCTAACAAGGTTGGCCCGAACCTTTTCGGCGTGGTGGGACACCCTGTCGCTAGCCACGAGGGCTTCAGTTATTCGGCCGCATTGAAGGACTTTTCTCAAGGGGGCTCCGTTACCTGGACCTTTGAAAACCTGAACCATTTCCTAACGGCACCGAAGAAATTCGTTCCCGGCACGGCGATGGGCTTTGCAGGTTTGAAGAAGGACGACGAACGGGCAAATTTGATTGCTTACCTTCGCACGCTCTCTGACAATCCGCTGCCCCTCCCGGATCCGGCAGCTACAAACTGATTCGTTTCGGATGAAGTCGAGTGACCAAAAAATGCCCGGCAATGCCGGGCATTTTTGTTTAGAGAACGAGCCACGCCCAGAACGTCACAGAGACGACGCCGACAGCAGTCGTTAATGTGATTGTGGAGGCGGCCAAGCCATGGCCAACGCCAAATCTGTTGGCGATGAGCCAGGCGTTGATGCCGGTGGGAACCGACGAGGTCAGCACCATGGCAGCGGTCCAGGACGGACTGAGACCCAGCAGCAGGCTTGCCGCCCAGACCACCGCGGGCATGAGGATCAGCTTGAGCAACGATGTTGCGCTTGCGATCCCGAGGTTGCCACGTACGCCGTATTTGTGAAGCGCCATGCCCAGTGAAATGAGAGCTGCGGGCGCTGCTATGGCAGCGATCTGATGGACAATGCTCGTTCCAACCTTACCGAGGGGCAACCCCGTGACATGGACCAGAATTCCGGCTCCCAGACCGGCAATCAAAGGATTCTTTAGCAGATTGGTGGCGATCTGCTTCATGATGAGGCCAATGCCGCGACCTGATCCGCCGCTCACGCCCCGTTCTGCATTTTCCATCAGTATGGTGCCGACGACCATCATCAGCGGTAGGTGAACGGCCAGCAGGATCGATAGAGGGACGATGCCTTCCTCACCGACGATACGTCCGACAAGGGGGAGCCCGATGAAGACGTTGTTCGCGAACGCGGATGACACACCTGCAAGCACACCCACGCGAGCGTCCCGTCCGAAAAGCCGTGTCGCGATCACGTGACCCAGTGTCCAGGTAACCGCCACGCCGGAAAAGTAGGCGATCCATAGGCGGAAGGGGGATGCTCCATGAAAATCCGCTTCCGAGATCGTTTGAAACAGCAGCACCGGAACAGCTACCTTGAAGACGAACTCTCCAAGCGCCTCGCCTACCCCCGCGCCGAGGAGTCCGGTGCGGACCAAAATCCACCCCAGCAATATCAGTATGAAGATAGGAGCTACGTTCGTGGCGATGGCGGTCATGGGAGGCTTTCGCAGCGGAGGCAGGAAGTCTGCCTTAGCAGCCTCATGTCGGGATACGCAATCTCGCACGCGTCAAAAGAAAAAAGCGGAGCCTAGCCCCGCTTCTCTCATCCGGTTTTGCACCGGACAAAGTTCCGCCAGTTCATCCGTGGTCGGAACGTATTGTGGTGCACATCATGCGCACCATAGAGTTCGTTAAACACGCCGAACTCACTTGCCGCGTTGATAGCGGGAGAATGTAACAGCGGAATGACTTCCGTCTTTTCACCTTCCCAACGATGAAAAAACCGCTATGAGGGACCGATGAACTTTCTTCAGAGAGCTTGCAAATGACTGGCTTCGACGTCCTTACGGTCGGCAATGCGATTGTTGACATTATCTCCCGATGTGATGACCAGTTTCTGACTGAAAATGGGATTTTGAAGGGGGCTATGAATCTGATTGACGCCGATCGAGCCGAAAGCCTCTACGACAAGATGGGGCCGGCAGTGGAAGCGTCGGGCGGGAGCGCTGGAAATACCGCCGCGGGGATCGCTTCCCTAGGCGGACGGGCTGCCTATTTCGGTAAAGTCGCCGATGATCAACTCGGAAAGATTTTCACTCATGATATCCGCGCCCAAGGCGTTCATTATGAAACCAAGGCCAAGGGTACGACGCCGCCGACGGCACGAAGCATGATCTTCGTCACGGAAGATGGCGAGCGTTCCATGAACACCCATCTGGGCGCATGTGTGGAGTTCGGGCCGGAGGATGTCGAGCCGGCTGTCGTGGCCGCCTCCAAGGTGACCTATTTTGAAGGTTACCTCTGGGATCCGCCGCGTGCCAAGCAGGCAATTCTCGATTGCGCCCGCATCGCGCACGAGAGCGGGCGCGAGATGTCGATGACATTGTCAGACAGTTTTTGCGTGGCACGCTACCGAGAAGAATTCCTTGATCTGATGCGGTCTGGCACCGTCGACATCGTATTCTCGAACCGGCAGGAGGCACTTGCTCTTTACGAGACAGACGACTTTTCCGTCGCTCTCGATAGGATGTCTCGCGACTGCAAACTCGCCGCGGTTACGATGAGCGAGGAGGGGGCCGTCATCGTTAAAGGTGACGAGCGGATTCGCGTGGACGCAATCCAGATCCGGGAACTGGTCGATACCACCGGCGCCGGGGACCTCTTTGCTGCCGGCTTCCTCTTTGGCTACACCCAGGGCCGATCACTGGAAGACTGTGGAAGGCTGGGGTGCCTCGCGGCCGGTATCGTCATTCAGCAGATCGGTCCGCGCCCACTTGGCTCGCTGGCTGAAGCCGCCCGGGAGGCCGGACTTATTTAAACGCTTCCCCCGGATAGGCGCCCCAGATCTCTCCTTGGGAGACCCATCCTTGAACGCCCCCTGCTTCCGCGCGACACCAGTTTCCGGTGCATTCGTCGAGTTTGAGGACGACTCCAGGCTGGAGCTTTGCCACAATGGCCGCGGAGTCGAGCGTATCGCGCCGCATGTTGACGAACACCTCTCCGGAGTTGCCGCGCATCCACGGCGCTGCCACCGCCGTGCGTTCGCCGGTCAGCAATGACTGGTTGACCCAACCCTCCGTGCCATCGGCGTCACGAATCCGCCTCCAGTTCTCGTATTCCTGGATAATCTCCACCGGAAGTCCCGATTTGAGGTAACGCCAGGAGACCGCATAGTCGGTGCCGGGTCCTATCCGAAGGTTTACACTCTTTGCCTTCAGGCTGACAAACCGAGGCAGGGGAAGCCCGCTTGGCCCCTTCGCCGTGGACTGAGCGAGTGACGTCTGCGCCCCAGTCATCAGGAGCATAGCTATCACGCTGGAGACAAGACCGATTCGGTGCAGAGCATTGGGCATTTCGGTTCCGCTGACTGATAGAGCTTTCGGCCTGCCCACCACCCGCAGCGCTCGCTAGAGACAGTTTTGCGGCCCACCTCTACGAGTTTTGTTTGTCTTCGGACGCGGGTTTGATAGAAATTGGCCTAGCATAAAGTTATCGCCCGTTTTGGTTAACGGGTTCTGAACAGGGCATCGGCGTTCTGCATGACAAGCAAGAAAAGACCCAGGGTTTACATCACCCGGAAACTGCCTGATGCAGTTGAGACCCGGATGCGCGAGTTGTTCGATGCCGAACTGAATATCGACGACGTCCCCCGCACCCAGCCTCAACTGGTGCAAGCGGTAAAGACAGCCGACGTACTCGTGCCGACGGTGACAGATCGTATCGATGCAGCGCTTATCGAGCAGGCCGGGCCGCAGCTGAAGCTGATCGCGAGCTTCTCGAACGGCTTTGATCACATCGATGTGGACGCGGCCGCACGGCGCGGAATCACCGTTACCAACACTCCCAACGTCCTGACGGAAGACACCGCCGATATGACAATGGCCCTGATTCTGGCGGTTCCTCGCCGTCTTGCCGAAGGCTCGCGGGTGCTGACCGAAAAGCCGGGCGCCTGGGCCGGCTGGTCTCCAACCTGGATGCTGGGACGCCGGATATGGGGCAAACGCATCGGCATCATTGGAATGGGGCGTATTGGCACTGCCGTTGCGCGTCGCGCCAAGGCGTTCGGGCTCTCCATCCACTATCACAACCGCAAGCGCATCAATCCGGCGACTGAGGAAGAGCTTGAAGCGACGTACTGGGACAGTCTCGATCAGATGTTGGCGCGGGTCGACATCGTTTCGGTGAATTGTCCATCGACCCCGGCCACCTACCACCTTATGTCAGCTCGCCGCCTCTCCCTGATGCAGCCTACGAGTTATATCGTGAACACGGCCCGTGGCGGCATCATCGACGAGACGGCTCTCATCAACTGCCTTCGCGAGGGAAGGATCGCCGGAGCCGGTCTCGATGTCTTCGAGAACGAACCAGCGGTCAATCCGAAGCTCGTAAAGCTGGCGGAGCAGGGAAAAGTTGTACTCTTGCCGCATATGGGGTCGGCCACGATCGAGGGCCGGATCGATATGGGCGACAAGGTGATCATAAACATACGCACCTTTTTCGACGGCCATCGCCCCCCGAACCGGGTATTGCCAGGCAGGACCTAGCCCCCGGACACGCGCTTGCGCATTTCGATGAATGTCGTGCGGTCAAAGCCTCTATGCCGGCCTTCGCTGAAGAGTTCGAATCCCATCGATCTAAAACGCCTGTGGTTGTCTGTAAGCTCGATTCTCGTTTCGAGTCGAAGCTGGCGATAGCCGATGGATCGCGCCAGATCGTCAGCCCGTCCCATCAACCGTGTGCCGATACCGCGGTTTTGGTGCGACGGCGCGACGGCGAGCTTGCCTATATAAAGACAGCTCGGGGGTTCCGGCCGACAAAAAATGCAGCCGGTCAGCTCGTCGTCTTCTCTTGCTACAAAGCCGATCTCCTGTCTGGCCTTTTCCCGAAGCGACTGAGGCGTCATCGAAAGAGCCGAGGACGGCGGATCGATGATCCCATTCATGTAGGAAAACGAACTTAGGATAAGCTCGAATAGCTCCTCCCAGCGGTCAAAAGAGAGGCCGATCGCAACGATATCGTCGTCCATGAAGCTTAGCGTCTCCGTCGATACCTGATGGTATCAAATCGCGCGGAAAGGGAGTCATAGAGCAGAAGTCGGCCGATCAGCGGTTCGCCGGTCGCGGTAATAAGCTTGAGTGTTTCCATCGCCATGAGCGTCCCTATGACACCGGTCAGTGCACCGATGACGCCGGTCTCCGCGCAGGGCGGCACCAGCCCCACCGGTGGTGGCTCCGGGAAGATGTCACGGTAACCGGGGAGGAGGTCGCCGCTACCGTCGTGTTCATATGGCTTGAGCACGGTGAGCGACCCGTCAAACCGGCCGACAGCTCCTGTGACCAGCGGCTTTCTCGCTGTTTCCGCAAGGTCAGCCGCCAAAAAGCGCGTTTCAAAGTTGTCCGAACCGTCAACGACAATGTGGAAGCGTGCGAGATGCAGCTCTGCCCATTCTTTCGTGAAACGTTCGTGGAAACGCTCTGTGCGAACATGCGGATTGATTCGGCCTATTGTCCTGGCGGCGCTCTCTGACTTTTCGTGGCCGATGGTGCCGGTGTCATGAATGACCTGTCGCTGCAGATTGGATAGCGACACCGCGTCATCGTCGATGATGCCGATCGTGCCAACGCCGGCGGCCGCCAGATAGAGAAGTATGGGGGCTCCCAAACCACCTGCGCCGATCACCAGCACTCGCGCAGCTTTCAGTCGCTGCTGGCCTTCGCCACCGATTTCGGGCAGCAGGATATGGCGCTGGTATCGGGCAATCTCGTCGGGTGTCAGAGGGTTCATCTGCACAGTCGTCCTGAGAGGGATACGGGTGAGCTGATCTTCATAAAGATGTTATCTTTCCGTGATCGACGTTCAAGAACTGTGCTCGGTCCCCCAACGCTGAAAACATCGATGCATCGGTGCCGGTCATAAAGGCTTGCCCGCCAATCGCGTCGATCCGATCGAAAAGCGCAGCGCGGCGATTTTCGTCGAGATGCGCGGCGATCTCGTCCAGCAGCAACAGCGGCGCATGGCCGGTCAGGTTGGAGACGAGGCGCGCATGCGCGAGAACGAGCCCGACCAGAAGTGCCTTTTGCTCGCCCGTCGAGCATCGCTCGGCCTCCATGTCCTTCTCGGCATGCCGAACCAGCAGATCGACACGGTGAGGTCCCTCCAGAGTACGCCCGGCAGCCGCGTCGCGATACCGCCCCTCAAGCAGCATCTCCGCGTAGAGATCCTCAAGGTCGACCGCCGGCCGGCCGGATTGCCCGTCCATGAATCCATTCAGTTCCAGACGTGCTGAGGGAAAAGCCTCTCCTCCCGGCTCCGACTCGATCAATGTCACCAGCAGGCCGAGAACCTCTTGGCGCGCGAGTGCCATGGCAATCCCGAGCCCTGCCATCTGCCTCTCGATTCCGGTCATCCACGCGGGATCGAATCGGCCTTCGCTGAGAAGACGATTGCGTCCCCGCATAGAACGTTCGAAGTCGCTGGCGCGCCTGCCGTGGGCCGGATCGATGGATAGGACAAGCCGGTCGAGAAAGCGTCGCCGATCGGCCGAAGAGCCCGTGAAAAGACCATCCATGGCGGGTGTCAGCCAGAGAAGCCGGGCGTGGTCTGTCAGTTCGTCCACGGAGCGCGCGGCAGTGCCGTTGATGATCACTCGTCGGGTTTGGCCTTCCTCTCCCGCCTCTGTGCCAATGCCGATCTCGACATCACCTTCCATTCCGTCCAATGCCGCAAAGATGCTAAACACCCCAGCGCCAGCCACATTGGCAACATCGGCTAGAACGGCGGTCCGCAGTCCTCTGCCCGGCGACAGGTAGGAAACGGCCTCCATAAGATTGGTCTTTCCGGCACCGTTCGCGCCCGTGAGCACGACGTGTCGATCGTCCAGCGACAAAGAGACATGTTTGTAATTGCGGAAATCCGTCAGCTTCAGCCGTTGGATCGAAACCTTGTGTGTCATGATGAATCGCTGTTGCCTCTTGAAGCACGTAGGCCGTCTGCTTGCCTAAGGCAAGACATTGGGTCGCAGGACTACGTTGCCCGGCATCCATCGACGTAGCGGGTAATTCCTGTCAGACTAGGGATCGACAACCTCGGTTGAGCTGCCATGACACGCGACCCTAATGTAGAGCTAACGCCCGAAGAAGCGCGCCGTGACCACTGGGAGATGCTGCGCTTTCTTGCGACCAACGCCGGATTCGGATTTTTCCTTGGTCTGGGCGTGTCAGCAATGCTCTTCTTCTTTGACATTGGTGGTTTGGGGACCCATCTCGGCAGAGCGCGCGAGCCGATTCTGCCTGCGGTTCTGATTTCCATACCGCTTGCCCTCACCTTCGGCGCCGCCGTCACGGCATCGGCCATAATGCTGATGCCTTACAAAAAGAAGAAACAGCGGTAGCGGAGAACAGTTACATGGACAATGATCGGCTGATGCGGCTTGAGGAGACAGTAGCCTACCAAGCCAAGATCATAGAAGAGCTTTCGGATCAGTTAGCCGAGCAGTGGAAGGTCGTCGAACAGACGCGAAGCAAGTTAGATCGCCTGACGGAGCGTTTTCTGACGCTTGAGGAAAACAGTTTGGATGCGCCCGCGATCACCAGGCCTCCACACTATTGAGTACAAACGAAGCCGGCGGGATTTGCGCCGGCTTCGGAGGCAGCTCATTCGCTGAGCGTGTCGAAGAAGTCCTTCATCCGCGAGAAGAAGCCCGTCGATTCGGGGTTGTTTTCTTTGGACGAAATCTGCTCGAATTCTTGAAGCAGTTCCCTCTGCCGCTTGGTCAGCTTCTGAGGCGTTTCGATACGGATCTGTACATAGAGATCACCGGTTTGCGCGGACCGCAACACTGGCATACCCTTGCCTTTCAACCGGAACTGGCGACCGGTCTGAGTGCCTTCCGGCACCGTCACACGCGACTTCGTTCCATCGAGCGTAGCCACATCAAAGGTGCCACCAAGTGCCGCCGTGGTCATCGAGATCGGCACCGAGCAATAAAGATCCGCGCCGTCGCGCTGGAAGAACTCATGCGGCTTGACGGACAGGAAGATATAGAGATCACCCGCCGGGCCACCTCGCAGTCCCGCTTCCCCTTCACCTTGAAGACGAATTCTGGTCCCGTCGTCGATACCCGCAGGGATATTCACCGACAGCGACCGTTCCTCCGTCACCCGGCCCTGGCCATGACATTTTGTGCAGGGGTCAGAGATTGTCTGGCCTCGTCCGTGACAGGTCGGACATGTCCGCTCGATTGAGAAGAAACCCTGAGCGGCCCGAACACGTCCGGACCCTTGGCACGTCGCGCAGGTCGTAGGCTTGGTGCCCGGTTTCGCACCGGACCCTGTGCAAACGTCGCAAGTGATCGACGTAGGCACACGGATTTGCGCCGTCTTGCCGCTGAACGATTCCTCGAGCGAGATTTCCATATTGTATCGAAGGTCGGCGCCACGTTCCCGACCGCCCGTGGAGCGCTGACGGCCACCGCGGGCGCCGCCCATCATCTCGCCGAAAATGTCTTCGAAGATGTCAGAAAAGCCTCCGCCGCCGAAACCGCCACCCTGGAAACCACCTCCGCCACCCATGCCACCCTGCTCGAACGCAGCGTGGCCGAACCGGTCATAGGCCGCCCGCTTCTGGGGGTCCTTCAGTGTCTCGTAAGCCTCGTTGATTTCCTTGAACTTCTTCTCGGCATTAGCGTCGTCTGGATTCTTGTCAGGATGATATTTCATCGCCAATTTGCGGAAGGCGCTTTTCAGCTCCTTCTCGTCGGCGGTCCGGGCGACCCCCAGGGTCTCGTAGAAATCTGCTTTTGCCATGGTCCTACAAAGCTCTCAAAGCTTTCTCCAAGCCACTATGGCTGCCATTCTTCTGGCGATTTAACGTTTCGCACCCCTGCATGTCCTTGGCGAAATCCGCAGCTGCGGCCCGTGCATCGTCGACAAGGAGTTTTCGTGCTTCGCCGCTATGCGCGAGAGCTTCAACGACGGACGCAGCAACGAAACCCAAGGAATGAGCGGCCATGTCGCAACTGCTGACGGCTTCCCCCCGATCTCGCTTGTTCAAGGCCGCTTCAATAAGTTTGCCAAGTGACGCGACGGATTTTCGCAGTGTCTTGCCATCTTTTGCCGTCACGGCAGCCGACACGCGGCCTTCCTCCGCGGCGACAACGCGAAAAGTTTCGCGATCACTTGCCAAGGCGGAGGAAAAGCTTGAAGTCGTAAGGAAGAGGGCTGGCCCAAGGACCAGCCACAGAGAGTTTGAACGCGACCGAACAGGGCGGCTTTTCATCAAGCCGACTTCTTCGTGTCTTCGTCCTTCACTTCCTCATAGTCCGCATCAACGACGTTATCATCGCCTGCCGGGGACTCCGAACCACCCTCAGCTTGCTGGGCTTCATAGATGGCCTGGCCAAGCTTCATCGATACTTCCATCAGCGACTGCGTCTTCGCCTGGATGTCGTCAGCATCTGGTTCGGCGACTTCAACCGCCGCACGCAGCGCAGCCACCGCATCTTCGATCGCCTTGCGGTCAGCTTCCGAAACCTTGTCACCGTAGTCCTTCAGTGACTTTTCGGTGGAGTGAATCAGGCTTTCCGCATGGTTCTTGGCTTCCACGGCAGCGCGACGCTTCTTGTCTTCGTCGGCATGCGCTTCGGCATCCTTCACCATCTTCTCGATATCGGCGTCGGAAAGACCACCAGAAGCCTGGATTCGGATCTGCTGTTCCTTACCCGTGCCCTTGTCTTTAGCCGAAACCTGAACGATGCCGTTCGCGTCGATATCGAAAGTGACTTCGATCTGCGGAACGCCACGGGGTGCCGGCGGCAGGCCGACCAGGTCGAACTGGCCGAGCAGCTTGTTGTCCGCGGCCATTTCGCGCTCGCCCTGCGAGACCCGGATCGTCACGGCCTGCTGATTGTCGTCGGCGGTCGAGAACACTTGGCTCTTCTTCGTCGGGATCGTCGTGTTGCGATCGATCAGACGGGTGAAGACGCCACCCAGTGTTTCGATACCAAGCGACAGCGGCGTGACATCGAGCAGCAGCACATCCTTGACGTCGCCCTGCAGAACACCGGCCTGGATGGCCGCACCGAGTGCCACGACTTCATCCGGGTTCACGCCCTTGTGCGGCTCCTTGCCGAACAACTGCTTGACGACTTCCTGTACCTTCGGCATGCGGCTCATGCCACCGACGAGAACAACTTCGTCGATTTCGCTCGGAGAGACGCCCGCGTCTTTGAGGGCGGCCTTGCACGGTGCGACAGTCCGCTGGATCAGGTCATCCACCAGGCTTTCAAACTTGGCGCGCGTGAGCTTCAGCGTGAGGTGCTTCGGACCGGACGCATCAGCCGTGATGAACGGGAGGTTGATTTCAGTCTGCTGAGACGAAGACAGTTCGATCTTCGCCTTTTCAGCAGCTTCCTTGAGCCGCTGAAGCGCGAGTTTGTCTGTCTTCAGGTCGATACCATTGTCCTTCTTGAATTCGGCTGCGAGATACTCGACGAGACGCATGTCGAAATCTTCACCACCAAGGAAGGTATCGCCATTGGTCGACTTCACTTCGAAGACGCCATCACCGATTTCCAGGACCGAGATATCGAACGTACCACCACCAAGGTCGTAAACTGCGATGGTCTTGCCATCCTTCTTGTCCAGACCGTAGGCAAGAGCGGCGGCAGTCGGCTCGTTGATGATGCGCAGCACTTCAAGACCCGCGATGCGACCTGCGTCCTTGGTAGCCTGGCGCTGTGCGTCGTTGAAGTAGGCAGGAACCGTGATAACAGCCTTCTCGACCTTCTCGCCAAGATAGGCTTCCGCCGTTTCCTTCATCTTCTGCAGTACCATCGCCGAAATCTGCGACGGAGAATACTTCTTGCCCTGTGCCTCGACCCAGGCATCGCCGTTGTCGCCCTTGACGATATGGAAGGGGACGAGACCCTTGTCCTTCTCAACCGTCGGATCTTCATGGCGGCGGCCGATCAGGCGCTTCACTGCGAAGAGAGTATTGGTCGGGTTGGTGACTGCCTGACGCTTGGCCGGCTGGCCGACGAGACGTTCGCCGTCGTCACTGAAGGCAACCATGGACGGTGTGGTCCGCGCGCCTTCCGAGTTCTCGATCACTTTCGCGTCCTTGCCATCCATGACGGCGACGCAGGAATTGGTCGTTCCGAGGTCGATACCGATTACTTTAGCCATGTCATTCTCTCCTTGAAGCAGACCGTCGGAACCCGGATCAGGCATTCCATTGACGGCCCCTTGACGTGGATTGTCTTAAGGTCTCGCAGCGAAGGCTGCTCGTATGCGGCGTATATAAGAAGCGCGTTTTCCGACTGCAAGGCTCCTTGTGGACCTCGCGTCGGGAAAAGACGGCCACTCAAACTTTGACAGCGTTCGGTAGTCCGGATGTCACACGCCGCAACAAACCATGCCTTTCCGATCTTGCTCCGACCTGTAGAAGCGGGGTGTTACTGACCCATGATTACGTCGAGCAGGGTCGTCCTTCGTGTTGCCGGCGCCTGCTGACCGACATCCGCGGGCGGTGTGGGCCCGACCGTCGCCGTAGGCCCAAAGTCAGCCTCGGGTGTTGCCGGTGCCGCCGCCGGAGTGGGTGGAGGCGGATAGGCCGTTGATGATTGACCACCTCCGAGAAGCATGTCGTGGATCATCGACGTGAGAGATGGTTCTGTCGTTTCCGGTGCCACCGTCCCGCCGAGCGGCGCTGGACGAAGACCCGCGTGCGCGGCGGTCATGAAATCCTTCCATGCCTTTGCCGGTAGCCCCCCTCCTGTCACTTTCTTCATGGACGAACCGTCATCATTGCCGAACCAGACGCCGGTTGTCAGATTTGCCGTGTAGCCGACAAAGAGCGCGTCGCGGAATGACTGCGTCGTGCCCGTCTTGCCAGCGACCTGCCAACCATCAAGGCGCGCGGACTTACCGGTTCCCTCGGTCACCACGCGGGTCAGCATCGAATTCATCGCACCGACGACCGGTTCACTCAGGACTCGGGGCGGATTCTGGTAGTCGGTCTCATAAAGCACTGTTCCTGATGCATTGGAAATTCGGCGGATGATGTGCGGTGTTGCCTTGTAGCCTCCGTTCATGAACGGTGCGTAGGCTGAGGTGAGCTCGACGAGCGAGACTTCCGACGTCCCGAGCGCGATAGAAGCATTGGCCTGCAATTCGGACTCGATTCCGAGACGGTGGGCGAGCTTGACCACCTGCTGAGGTCCGACTTCCATGACAAGTTGGGCTGCGATCGTATTGAGCGAATTCGCCAGGGCATTGCCGAGACTGACTTCGCCGCGGTACTTCTGGTCGTAATTTTCCGGCGTCCAGTTCCCGATCCGGATTGGCGCGTCATTGCGGACGGACGAAGGGCGCATCCCTATTTCCATTGCCGCCGCGTAGACGAAAGGTTTGAAGGCCGAGCCCGGTTGCCGCCGTGCCTTGTAGGCACGATTGAACTGGCTGGTCGCGTAATCTCTGCCGCCAACGAGGGCGCGGATTGCTCCGGTGCCGTCTATCGACACCAAGGCCGCCTGAGAGGCATTCAGCTTCTGTCCTTCGGCCCCGAGCGCCTCGGTGATCGTCGCTTCGGCCTTTTTCTCAAGCGAGGTATCTATGGTGGTCTCCACCAGCAGATCTTCCTCGACATTGCCGAGAAGCAGCTTCACGTCGTCCATGACCATATCGGCCACGTATTGGCCGGCGCCGCTCCAGTAGCTTTTCGCCTTGGTCGGAGATTGCGACATTGCCGTCTTCACCTCGTCGTCGGTGATGTAGCCCTCCTCACGCATCGCGCCGAGAACGACCTGGGCGCGCGCTTCTGCCGCATCTGGGTCGCGGGCAGGCGAAAGTCGCGACGGCGCTTTGAGAAGTCCGGCAAGAAGTGCTGCCTCTCCCAGATTGACGTCGCGCGCGGACTTGTTGAAGTAGCGGCGCGATGCGGCTTCGACACCATAAGCGTTCGAACCGAAGTAGACACGGTTGAGGTACATCGCCAGAATTTGGTCTTTCGTGTACTTCTGCTCCAACCAGAAAGCCAGCAGCACCTCCTGGACTTTTCTCTCAATTGTCCTGTCGGGGGAAAGAAACATGTTCTTTGCCAGCTGCTGGGTGATCGTGGATCCTCCCTGAATCGGCTGTCCGGTCAGGTTGTTGACGACGGCGCGAGCTAGGCCGAACGGATCGACCCCGAAGTGGGAGTAGAACCGGCGATCCTCGATGGCCATCACCGCCTGAGGAATGAACGGCGACATATCCTCCAGGGGCAGTGCTTCGCCGCCTGTGGCGCCGCGATTGGCAATCACCGTCCCGTCTACCGCAACGATCTTGAGGTTGGGCGGCCTCTCGGGAATGCTCCACGTGCTCGCGCTTGGCATGCGCGCACCATAATAGAGAACGATGCCGGCCACACCGATGCCGCCCCAAATTCCAAGGACGATGCACCAGTATATGAGGTTGCGGAGAAGCGAGCCCAAACCGCTCCGTTCCCGTGTCTCCCGCCGTTTCGACCTCGTGCCGGAACTTTTCTTTCTCGTTCTTTCGCGACCCGACTTCTTTCCGGCGGAGGAACCTCTGTCCCGCGGATCAAGCCGCAGCTCATCCTCGTCGTTATCCATAAGGTCGAGGGTCGGCTCTATACGTTGTTTCGGGTTTCGTCTGCCTGCCATAGCGAACCGGTGACGTTCCTCTGATAACATGTCGGGAAAAGGCGCCTTGGATCAATCACGGCAACCTAGGCGAAGCCTGAACTTATTGATTGAATTTAAATGCGGCTATTTAAGGGGAGGTTAACCCTCGGTTTACGCAGCATTTTCACTGCCGTCCGGCGCTTGGCAGAGGTCTATCCAGGTCGCCCGTGTCAAGGTCGCCATAAGATCGGGAGCGACTTTCACCGCCGCGTTGGTGGCTCCCGCTGCCGGTACGACTTCGGTGAACGACTTAAGAGAGATATCGCAGTAAACAGGTAGATCGCTTGCAAGCCCGAAGGGACAAACGCCGCCGACCGGGTGGCCTGTCAGCGCAAGGACCTCGTCCGCGCCCAGCATTCGCGGCTTTGCGCCGAATTTCTCCTTGAACTTCTTGTTGTCAAGTCTCCTCGTACCCGCTGTCACGACCAGCATGACCGTGTCGCCGACCTTCACGCAGATGGTCTTCGCGATCTGGTCCGGTTCTACTCCATGCGCCTCGGCCGCAAGAGGAACCGTTGCAGAACTTGCCTCTGTGACAATCACCGCTATTTCCGGTGCGTGTACGGCAAAGAACGAACGAACTGATTCGAGACTCATTGACCTCTCCTTTGGCGTCGTCCTAAGGAAGTGGAATGTAAGACTTATTTAACCTAGATGCAGGACCATCCTGCTACAGACAATGTAGAGCCCGGACGGGTTTCTCATGTACTACTCGGAAAATTCGACCACGGATGTACTGGCGTTTTGTTCTGAGACGATGAAAAGGTCGGGCATGCCCGACCTTTTTGCGTTTTGATTACTTCCCAAGCGCATCGATGATCCGGATCCACGAGCGGATGCCCTTTTCAAAGGATTGAAGATCGTACTTTTCGTTCGGCGAATGGATGCGGTCATCCACCAGCCCGAATCCGACGAGAAGCGAGTCCATGCCGAGCATCTTCTGGAAATCGCCTACGATCGGTATCGACCCACCCATGCCGATCACGACAGCCGGTTTCGGCCATTCATCGGAAAGCGCAGTCTTGGCCTTCGTCAGGACAGGCGAGTCGTAGGACAGTTGAATGGCGGGTGAGCCCCCGTGCTCATGGAATTCGACCGTGCAATCCGCCGGTATCTTCGAGCGGACATAGGCGCGGAAGCTTTCCCTAACCGCCGACGGATCCTGTTGCCCGACCAGACGGAAAGATACTTTGGCGGAGGCTTGAGCGGCGATAACCGTCTTGAAGCCTTCTCCTGTATATCCGCCCGTGATGCCATTGACCTCTGCCGTCGGTCTTGCCCAGGTGAGTTCAAGTACGGATCGCCCCTTCTCGCCTGACGGAACAGAAAGGCCGACTTCACCCAGAAAACTCTCGGCACTTCTGCCCAGCTTTTCCCACGACGCCTTTATATTCGCTGGCGTTTCCTCAACGCCGTTGTAAAACCCCGGCAGCGTGACCCGACCGGTTTCGTCATGAAGTCCTGCCAGGATGTTTGCAAGGATGTGGATGGGATTGGCCGCCGCGCCGCCGAAGAGGCCTGAATGCAGGTCGCGATCAGCGGCCTTGATCGTCACCTCCTCGCCGACCAGGCCCCGCAAGGCTGCGGCAATCGCGGGTGTATCCCTGTCCCACATGCCGGTGTCGCAAACCAGGGCGTAGTCAGCTTTCAGTTCCGCCGCATTCGCCTCAAGAAACGGCTTGAGGGATGGCGAGCCGGACTCCTCCTCTCCCTCGAACAGGATGGTAATTCTGATAGGCAGGCCGCCATGAATGTCCCTGTATGCTCTGCAAGCCTCGACGAAGGTCAGCAACTGCCCCTTGTCATCAGCCGTCCCACGACCGGTAATGACCTTTCGTCCGCCCTCAAGCTCTCGAATGGACGGATCGAATGGGTCATTGTCCCACAGGTTGAGGGGATCGACGGGCTGTACGTCATAGTGACCGTAGAACAGCACATGTGGCGCATCCGGTGCCTCTGCCTCATGATGAGCCACCACCATGGGATGGCCTGACGTGTTGCGCACCGATGCCTCGAAGCCGAGCTCTGACAAGACTTTTGCCAGCCATTCAGCGGCCTTGCGGCAATCGGCAGCATAGGCTGGGTCGGTCGAGATTGACGGTATTCTCACCAGGTCGAACAGACGGTCGAGACTGGCGGAGAAGTTCTGATCGGCTCGATCGAGCACGGCTGAAAGTTGGGTCATGTCCAAGTCCTGCATTGCGAATGGACGCGGACGATAAACCAACGGGTCGGCTGTTTCGAGACTTCTTGGAAAAAATGCCGGCTAGAGTTTGCGGGCGTTGTCGATCGCCAGACGAATGTATTCCAGCATCAACTCGCGCTCGAAACGCCGGAAACCCTTAAAGAGCGCGTCATCGGCCTCGGATGCGACAGAGATGGCCTCGTCCCGCATCGAGCGTGCCTTATCCGTCAGATAGATGAGTTGCGCACGCTTGTCCGTCGGATGCGGCCGCCGCTCGATCAGTCCGTCCCGCTGCATGCGCGACAAAGTGTTCGCCATGGTGGCTTGCTCGACGTCCACGCGCTCGAGCAACTGAGCCTGGGTAAGGCCCTCTTCATCCCAAAGTTCCAGCAGAATAGGAAATTGCCCGGGAGAAAACCCGAGTTTCACGGCCTTGGTGTGGAGTGAGCGCGAAAAGCCCTTGGCCAGCTGTGCCGCGAGGTAGGTTGCAGAATCCATGTACTTGAAAGCCACTGTTACGAACGGCCGCAGTCTCACGCGAAACTTATAATAAATTGCTAGCGATCGAATGCGGCTTCAGGGAAATTTTCGCAGCCCGAATAAGCAAAAACCGCCACGGCTTGGAGGCGGGCCGTGGCGGTCTGAAAAAGTAGGACAAAGGCCCGGAGAGGGGGATAAGGCCTTTGCCCAAGTCTGACGCGGCGGGGGACGAGCCAACTATCAGACTGCGGCGTGATCAATCGCCGGTGACTAGGAAATGATAGGCCAAATATGGTTTTTCAAGGGAAGGGTGGATTACAATTCGGTAACGTTGGCGTGAGGCACTGAGCAGCCCGACGGTCAAGTTTCAATGGACCTTACGCATGGCCCGCGCTATCCATGCAGCCATGAAAAAAGGCGATCATCTCTTCCTCGTTGACGGCTCGGGTTTCATCTTCCGGGCCTTTCATGCTTTGCCGGCCCTTACCCGCAAGTCGGACGGCCTTCCCGTGGGCGCTGTCTCCGGCTTCTGCAACATGCTTTGGAAGTTATTGACGGATGCCCGCGACACCTCCGTCGGCGTAACGCCGACGCATTTCGCCGTAATCTTCGACTATTCGTCAAAAACGTTCCGCAAGGAAATTTACGAAGCCTACAAAGCAAACCGCAGCGCGCCACCGGAGGATCTGGTGCCGCAGTTCGGCCTGATCAGGGAGGCGACCCGCGCCTTTAATCTTCCCTGCATCGAAACGGAGGGATTCGAGGCCGATGACATCATCGCCACCTACGCGCGGCGTGCCGAGGCCGCTGGCGCCGACGTCACGATCATCTCTTCCGACAAGGATCTGATGCAATTGGTGACCCCCAACGTCCACATGTATGACAGCATGAAGGACAAGCAGATCGGCATTCCGGACGTTATCGAGAAGTGGGGCGTCCCGCCTGAGAAGATGATCGACCTGCAGTCACTGACAGGGGACTCGACCGACAACATCCCCGGAATCCCGGGCATCGGTCCGAAGACGGCGGCACAGCTGCTTGAGCAGTTCGGCGATTTGGATACCCTTCTCGCGAGAGCCGGCGAGATCAAGCAGGACAAGCGACGCGAATCGATCATCGCCAACACCGAGCAGGCGCTTCTGTCGCGCCAGCTCGTAACGTTGCGCACGGACGTGCCTCTCGAGCTGGATCTGGATGCGCTGGTTCTTGAGCCGCAAGACGGTCCGAAACTGATCGCATTTTTGAAGACCATGGAGTTCTCAACGCTGACGCGGCGCGTGGGAGAAGCGACTGGAACCTCCGTGAATGACGTCGAACCGGGCCATGTACCTGTGGAGTGGGGCGCCGCCGCCCACGGACCCGATCTGGATACGATCTCTGGAGGCGAAACTCCGACGCCGTTGTCCGCCGCGACTATGTCCGGCACTGCAGCCTCTGCGACCCGGTCTGCCGGAGAGCAGAGTCCGCATGACCTTTCCGCAGCCCGATCCGCGGCCTTCCTGGGAGGGCAGATCGACCGGTCATCCTATGTCACGATCCGAGACATGACCGTTCTTGCCGACTGGATCAGGGCGGCCAGGGAAGCCGGTATCGTCGCTTTCGACACCGAGTCGACTTCGTTGGATCCGATGCAGGCGGAGCTGGTGGGATTTTCCCTTGCTATTCCGGACAACGCTGCTTCGCCGGCCGGCCTGCCGGTCCGCGCTGCTTATGTTCCGTTGAACCACAAGAGCGGTCATGGCGATCTGCTGGGGGGAGGATTGTCGGATGGCCAGATTCCGGAGCGGGAAGCACTGGCGGCATTGAGGACCTTGCTGGAAGACCCAGCAGTCCTGAAGATCGCCCAGAACCTGAAATACGACTACCTCCTGATGAAACGCTATGGCATCTCTGTCGCTCCCTTCGACGACACGATGCTGATGTCTTACGTGCTGGAGGCCGGGCGCGGCGCCCACGGAATGGACAGCCTCTCCGAGCGCTGGCTCGGGCATGAGCCGATCGCGTACAAGGACGTGGCCGGCTCGGGCAAATCGAGCGTCACATTCGATCTGGTGGACATCGAAAAAGCGACAGCCTACGCGGCGGAAGACGCCGATGTGACGTTGCGGCTTTGGATGGTTCTGAAGCCGAAGCTTGTGGCTGACGGATTGATGCGCGTCTATGAGCGGCTGGAGCGGCCACTGGTTCCGGTTCTTGCCGAGATGGAAGAACGTGGCATAACCGTTGATCGGCAGATTTTGTCCCGCTTGTCTGGAGAGCTTGCCCAAAAGGCGGCTGGCATTGAAGAAGAGATTTATACACTTGCGGGTGAGCGCTTCAACATCGGCTCGCCCAAACAGCTAGGTGATATCCTGTTTGGTCGCATGGGGCTTCCCGGAGGCACCAAGACGAAGACGGGCCAGTGGTCGACGTCCGCACAGGTGCTTGAGGATCTTGCAGCGGAAGGTGCTGAGCTGCCGCGCAAGATCGTTGACTGGCGACAGCTCACGAAGCTGAAATCGACGTACACGGACGCCCTGCCAGGCTACGTTCATCCGCAGACGAAACGCGTTCATACCTCGTATTCTCTCGCGTCTACCACAACCGGGCGCCTCTCCTCCTCGGAGCCCAACCTGCAGAACATACCGGTTCGCACGGCCGAGGGCAGAAAGATTCGAACCGCCTTCATCTCGACACCCGGCCATAAGCTCCTGTCCGCCGACTACAGTCAGATTGAGCTTCGTGTGCTGGCCCATGTCGCCGACATTCCGCAATTGCGACAGGCTTTCGCCGACGGGATCGACATCCATGCGATGACGGCTTCGGAAATGTTTGGAGTTCCGGTCGACGGAATGCCTTCGGAAATCCGTCGCCGTGCCAAGGCGATCAACTTCGGCATAATCTACGGCATCTCTGCGTTCGGTCTGGCAAACCAGCTTGCCATAGAGAGGTCGGAAGCCGGCGAATATATCAAGAAGTATTTCGAGCGCTTCCCCGGCATCAGGGACTACATGGAGGGCACCAAAGCCTTTGCGCGCGAAAACGGATATGTCGAAACGATTTTCGGTCGACGCGCGCACTACCCGGATATCAAATCGTCAAACCCGTCTATGCGGGCCTTCAACGAACGGGCGGCGATTAACGCGCCGATCCAGGGATCGGCGGCAGATATCATTCGCCGTGCGATGGTACGGGTAGAGCCCGCGCTCGATGCGGCCGGTTTTGGCGCGCGTGCGCGAATGCTCCTGCAGGTCCATGATGAACTGATATTCGAGGTGGAAGACGAGGCAGTTGAGGCGGTTATTCCACTGGTTGTTGATGTCATGGAAAATGCGGCCATGCCAGCTATCTCCATGAAAGTGCCGCTTAAAGTGGATGCACGTGCGGCGAACAACTGGGATGAAGCGCACTGACGGGAAGCGACTAACCGGCGCGTGATGCCACGTGCTCCCGAATAACCTGCTTCATGAGCGATAGAGCCGCACTCGGCTCCGACGTCGCTTGGGTCGTCAGACCCACCGCGCCCCGGGTCTCCTTCATGTCGACGGGCAGTTCGGCAAGGCCGCCTCCGGCAAGGTCGTTGACGACAGCGCCCCGCGAAATGATCCAGACGGCATCATGGCGCATTGTGTAGGCGCGACCGAACGAATCGGAGACCGTTTCTATAGTGTTTGGCAGATCCGGAATGCCGTTCGTCAGAAGCAGCCGGTCGACGAATGGTCGGATGACCGAGCCGGCGATCGGCATGAGTACGACATAGTTGGCGAGTTCGTTCAGCGTGAAGTTGCGACGGGCGGCAAGTGGGTGCGAGGGCCGTGTCACGATCACTACCTCCTCGCTGTAGAGCGGCTCGAAAAACAGCCCCGTCATCCGCTCCGGGGCGCCCAGTCTGCCAACCACCAGATCGAGTTCGCCTAGCCTCAAGGCGTCGAGCAGAACTTTGTTGTCTCCGGAAACTATGGTGACCTGACTTCCTGTTTGCTGTCGCAGAAAATCTGACACGGCATCCGGCAGGAAGGTTGTTGAGGCGGTTGGCAAACTGCCGATCCGGATGGGCGGCCCCTCCGACTTCTGCACCTCTGCAATCGAATCGATCCCCCTCTGCACTGCCGCCACGCATTCTCCTGCGTGCCGGAGAAATATATCGCCAAAATGAGACAGGCGAATACCGCGGCCCTCTTTCTCGACAAGGGCGACGCCAAGAATGGTTTCCAGTTCCCCGATCGTTCGGGAGACAGCAGGCTGCGTAACCGCGAGAGCATCGGCGGCCTTGCCGATGCTGCGATGCCGCCCGACTTCGAGAAACGTCTGCAAGTGCCGAAACTTGATCCGTGCGTCCAAAGCATTCCCAATCTGTTATGGATTTGGTCCGAAATATCATTTTACCTTGCTTATTTCACCGCCTAATTTGGTCTCAGAGGAGAAAATCATGGCTTTTGCCAACGTCAACGACACCACTGTCCACTACGAAATGATCGGCGACGCGTCTGCGAGGAAGGTAATCGTCTTCTCCAATTCGCTCGGTACCGACTTTCGGATTTGGTTGCCGCTGTTCGACGAGCTGGAGGACGACGTGTCGATCCTGCTCTACGATTCGCGCGGTCACGGGCTCTCAGGTCTCGGACCGTCGCCGTTTATGATGGATGATCTTGTCGACGATTTGATCGGCCTCGTGGAGCATGTCGGCATATCAAAAGCGGTCTTCTGTGGCCTGTCGGTTGGCGGATTGATCGTTCAGGGCCTCTGGCGGAAGCGGCCGGATCTCGTGAGACGAATGATCCTCTGCGACACCGCGCCGAAGATCGGGACGGCGGATGTCTGGAATGCTCGAATCGATGCTATCGACAAAGGTGGCCTCGAATCAATCTCGCAAAGCGTAATGGAACGCTGGTTCACGCCCGCTTTCCGGACGGAGCGTCCGGAGGAACTGTCGGGTTACAGGCTGATGATGGAACGCCAGTCCATCAACGGTTATGTGCAGACCTGCAAGGCTCTGCGCGACACCGACTTCACCGATGTTTTGCCCACAATCACCGTGCCCGCCTTGTTTGTTGTCGGTGACGAGGACGGGTCGACGCCTGTCGATCTTGTGCGCCGCGCCGCCGATGGCGTCCCCGGCTCTCGTTTTGAGGTTATCGCGGAATGCGGACACATTCCCTGTGTGGAGCAGCCGGAGGCGCTCGCACGCCTTATCCGCTCCTTTACCGGCAAGCCATGAAAGGAAGAGCATGAGCGGAGAACAAAAATCGGCTCGCTTCAATCAGGGTATGGAAACCCGTCGTCAGGTCCTGGGTGACAGCTATGTCAACGGGACTGTTGCCTCCAAGACGGCGTTCGACGAGCCGTTTCAGGACCTTATCACCGAGGCGGCCTGGGGGCATGTGTGGTCAAGGCCCAATTGGACGAAGCGCGAACGCTCTATCGTCACCATCGCTCTACTTGCGGCACTCGGCCACGACGAGGAAGTGGCCATGCATGTCCAGGCGACCAGAAATACCGGTGCCACAAAAGACGACCTGATGGAAGCAATGCTGCACGTGGCAATCTATGCCGGCGTTCCCGCCGCCAATCACGCCATCAAGATCGTGAAGGCCGCGCTGCAACAGATCGAGGACACGACCGTGTCGGAGGAGGGAAAATGAGGAACACCATGCCTGAAACGGGCGCATTTTTCGCCCGTGACCGCGAGATGCATCCGCCGGCCTATACGCCGTGGTACAAGACGACTGTCCTGCGATCGCCGCAGCGGGCCCTGATCTCCCTTGATGGAACCAAGAGCGAGATCACCGGTCCCGTATTCGGCCACAATATGCTGAACGAACTCGATAACGATCTCATATCCAACTACGCAAAACCGGGAGAGATGCCGATCGGGCAACGTATATTGGTGCATGGTCGTGTGCTGGACGAGCGTGGCGTGGGTGTCGATGGTGCGCTTGTGGAGTTCTGGCAGGCCAATGCGGGCGGCCGCTACCGGCACAAGAAGGAAACCTACCTGGCGCCGCTCGATCCGAATTTTGGCGGTGTTGGTCGCACGATCACCGATGAAAACGGCTACTACTGGTTCAAGACAATCAAGCCGGGCCCCTATCCCTGGCCGAATGGTGTCAACGACTGGCGGCCCGCCCACATTCACTTCTCGATCTTCGGACACGGCTTCGCCCAGCGCCTGATCACGCAGATGTACTTTGAAGGCGATCCGCTGATCTGGATTTGTCCCATCGTGAAAACCATACCGGACGAGGAGGCGATCAAGCGCCTTGTCGCCCCGCTCGACATGAACAATACCATTCCGCACGATATGCGGGCTTACAAGTTCGATATTGTCTTGCGTGGTCGCCGTTCGACGATGTTCGAAAACCGCAAGGAGGGCAACTGACATGGTCCAGCCACTCGGCTATCTGAAAGAGTCCGCCTCGCAGACGGCAGGTCCCTATGTGCATATAGGCTGCACGCCCAATTTCAGCGGCATCCACGGGGTTTATGAAAAAGACCTTGGCTCCGGCCCGCTCTACAACGACAAGACGAAGGGCGAGCGTATTACCGTTCGGGGCTTCGTCTATGACGGATCCGGAACGCCGCTAAAGGACGCCTTGGTGGAGATATGGCAGGCCGACGCCGATGGCTTCTACCAGAGCCCGTCGGAGATGCGTGGAAAAGCGGATCCGGAATTCTTCGGATGGGCTCGATGCCCCGGAGACATGGCGACAGGTGAATTTCTTTTCGAGACGATAAAGCCGGGGCGCGTCCCGCACTCGAACGGGAAGCTGATGGCGCCGCACATCACATTCTGGATAGTGGCGCGTGGCATCAATATCGGCCTCCAGACCCGCATGTATTTTCCGGACGAGGAAGCCGCCAACGCCGAGGATCCGATCCTCGGCCGCATCGAATTGAAAGTGCGCGTGCCAACGCTGATCGCGCGGAAGGACGGCAATACCTACACGTTCGATATCCACTTGCAGGGTGAGAAGGAGACCATCTTTTTCGACATCTGATCGGAAGAGGAAGAGACGAAGCCCATCCAATCAGGGATAGGGTTCATCTTTCGACTTAACGCTGAGGCTGCAGGCGAGAAACACGCCGCGCCGGTATGGAGAATGCGGATGGACAAGAGGATTGCGACGCTGGTCGATGCGGTTGCCGGTATCGGCGACGGCGCGACGGTGATGATCGGTGGGTTTGGCGGCTCGGGGGCGCCGATCGAGCTTATTCATGCGCTGATAGACAAGGGCCCCAGGAACCTTACGGTCATCAACAACAACGCTGGTAATGGGCATGTGGGCCTCGCCGCCATGATCGAGCAGGGATTGATCAGGAAGATGATCTGCTCTTTTCCGCGTTCGGCGGACCCAAAGGTGTTTACCGATCTCTATCTCGCAAGAAAAATTGAACTCGAGCTCGTTCCTCAGGGAACGCTCGCCGAGCGCATTCGTGCCGGAGGTGCGGGCATACCTGCATTCTATACGCCGACCAGCTATGGGACTGAATTGGCCGAGGGTAAGCCGGTCGCCGAGTTCGACGGGCGCCACTACGTTCAGGAGCGTTGGCTGAAGGCGGATTTCGCGATCATCAAGGCCGAACTGGGCGATCCTCTGGGCAACTTGACGTACCGAATGGCCGCGCGCAACTTCAATCCCCTGATGGCCATGGCTGCGACCAGGACAATAGCCCAGGTATCGCGGATTGTGGATGCAGGTGGGATTGATCCGGAGCATGTCATCACCCCAGGCATCTTCGTCGACGGCATTGTAGAAGTATCCGACCCGAAGCAGGAAGAAGTCCTCAACCGCGAGGGAGCCGTCTATCCATGAGCGACGCATTGAACAACATCAAGCTTTCCAACGAGCAGATCGCCTGGCGCGCGGCGCAGGACATCGAGGATGGTGCGTACGTCAATCTGGGAATCGGTTTTCCCGAGATGGTCGCGAAGTTTCAGCCGGGCGGACGGGAGGCGATCTTCCACACAGAAAACGGCGTGCTCGGCTTCGGTGAAGCGCCGGCAAAGGGCGAGGAAGACTGGGACCTCATCAATGCCGGCAAGAAGGCGATTACGCTTAAGCCCGGCGCGGCCTTCTTTCATCATGCCGACAGCTTCGCCATGGTCCGTGGCGGTCATCTCGACGTTGCGATTCTCGGCGCTTATCAGGTGGCGGAGAACGGAGATCTTGCCAACTGGTCGACAGGCAAGGGTGGAGTTCCGGCGGTGGGTGGAGCAATGGACCTCGTCCACGGTGCCAAGCGCGTTGCTGTCATCACGGAACATGTCACCAAGAATGGCGACCCTAAGCTTCTGCGGCGATGCACGATGCCATTGACCGGTGTCGGCTGTGTTACCCGCGTTTATACCTCGCTCGCTGTTGTCGACATCGAGAATGGTCATTTCGTCCTGCTCGAGAAGCTGCCGCAGATCTCCTATGACGACTTGCAGGCTGTGACCGGCGCGGAACTGAAAATCAAGGGTGCGATCGGCGACTTGATCGTTCCCGTCGTGTAGGAATGATGACATGACCGAAGCCTATATCTGCGACTACATCCGCACGCCGATCGGCCGCTTCGGCGGCTCGCTTTCGTCGGTTCGGGCCGACGATCTCGGAGCCATCCCATTGAAAGCGCTGATGGAGAACCATGTAGGCGTGGACTGGGAAGCGATCGACGACGTCATCTTCGGCTGTGCCAATCAGGCAGGAGAAGACAACCGCAATGTCGCCCGTATGTCACTTCTTTTGGCCGGGATGCCGGTTTCGGTGACAGGGACCACCATAAACAGGCTGTGCGGCTCCGGCATGGACGCCGTCATCGCTGCGGCGAGGGCGATCAAGTCCGGCGAAGCGGAGCTGATGATCGCGGGTGGAGTGGAAAGCATGTCACGTGCGCCCTTCGTGCTTCCGAAGGCTGAGACGGCTTTTTCCCGCAATGCCGAGATTTACGACACGACCATCGGCTGGCGTTTCGTCAATCCGCTGATGAAGAAACAATATGGCGTCGACTCGATGCCGGAAACGGGCGAGAATGTTGCGGAAGACTATCGTGTGAGCCGTGAAGACCAGGATGCCTTTGCGCTCCGGAGTCAGGCAAAAGCCGCTGAGGCGCAGGCGAACGGGCGGCTGGCGAGGGAGATCACGCCGGTGAGTATTCCGCAGCGAAAAGGCGATCCGCTACTCGTCGATCGCGATGAGCATCCGAGGGCAACGACGATGGAAGCGCTTGCCAAGCTCGGGACGCCTTTCAAGAAGGACGGTGGCACGGTGACAGCCGGAAATGCATCGGGTGTGAACGATGGTGCCGCGGCATTGATCATTGCATCGGAAGCGGCGGCGAGGAAACATGGGCTTACGCCGATCGCGCGAATCCTTGGTGGTGCCACAGCCGGTGTGCCGCCGCGTGTGATGGGTATCGGTCCGGCGCCAGCCTCACAGAAACTGATGACACGCCTTGGAATGAAGGAAAGCCAGTTCGACGTGATCGAGCTCAATGAAGCCTTCGCCTCACAGGGTCTCGCGACACTCCGTGAACTGGGGATTGCTGACGACGATCCCCGCGTTAACAGAAATGGTGGAGCGATCGCGCTTGGCCATCCCCTCGGCATGTCCGGCGCCCGCATCACCGGCACCGCAGCTCTGGAGCTTTCCCTCACCGGCGGTCGCTATGCCTTGTCGACCATGTGCATCGGTGTCGGGCAGGGCATCGCGCTCGCGCTGGGACGAGTCTGACGGATGTCGCTTAGCTCTCTCGCGTACCTCGACAGACTGCTCGGCGACGTCGAGATCGGCAAGCAGTTGGACGCAGACGCGGATATCGCAGCGATGCTCGCGTTTGAGGTGGCACTGGCGGAGGCGGGTGCAGACGTCGGCTTTATCTCCACTCCGGCAGTCGACGCAATTCGAGCCGCAGTGTCGTCTTTCAAGGTCGGTATGGAGGCGCTTGCGGCGTCAACGCTCAAGGACGGTGTGCCCGTCCCCGGACTTGTCGACCAGTTGCGCCGATATGTTGACGGTGAGCATGCGAAGGCAGTGCATTTTGGAGCGACGTCGCAGGACGTCGTTGACACGGCGCTCGCCATGAAGGCGGCTTCCGTCCTGGACATCCTTGCGGGAAGACTTGAAGCGGTGGAACGAGAACTGGGGTCGTTGATCCTCCGGTTCGGCGAGAAGCCTCTTATGGCACGGACCAGAATGCAGGCAGCAATTCCGATCAGCGTCGCCGATCGGGTGGGCAACTGGCGCACCTCCGTTCGTCAACTGGCCGGGGAACTTCCCGTTGTCCGCGAAGGGATCGCCGTCGTCTCGCTCGGGGGCGCCGCAGGAACGGCTGAAAAGTACGGGGACCGTATTGAGCCAGTGCGCCGGAAGCTTGCAGACCGTTTGTCCCTTCACGTTCCGGATTATGTTCCACATACCGATCGCAGGCGGATCGCTGATCTTGCCAATTTCCTATCCAAGGTGACCGGGAGCCTTGGCAAAATCGGCCAGGACGCTGCACTGATGGTGCAGAATGGCATAGGCCAGATTTCAATCGGTGGCGGTGGCGGTTCGTCGGCGATGCCGCACAAGCAGAACCCGGTGCGGGCCGAAGTTCTGGTCGCGCTGGCGCGATTCAACGCAGTTCAGGTGTCCGCCATCCATCATGCGCTGGTCCATGAACAGGAGCGCTCCGGATCGGCCTGGACGCTCGAATGGCTTGTCATGCCGCAGATGATGGAGGCGGCGGGTGTGGCACTAAACCATGCGATCTCGATGCTGTCGTCGGTCGAAAGCATTGGCGATCCCTGATCGGCGGGCGTGCCTGTGTCAGTTGCAGCCGATCAGAGGTTCGAGGATATCGATGAGCATGCGGGCCGCCTCGTCGACCTCGCCGCTGTTGTCGATCGAGATGACGTTGAACGGTCCATCGACTTGCAATGAACCACGGGCCAGCCGGGCGAGAATGTCTTCCCGGCTCTCTCGCCCTCGCAGTTCCAGCCGGCGCGCGAGCACGTCCGGTTGGGCGAAGATGTTGATGACCAGTAGGGGATCGAAGGCGGATGCGAACAGCGGCAAGGCTGAGCGCGATCCGTTGGCAATGACGAGGTGACCCAGTGCGAGCTTCTCGTGAACGCAGGCCGGTATGCCATAGCTCAAACCATGCGCATCCCAGTCGACTGCGAAGGCGCCGGTCGCGCGCATGGCCGCAAACTCTTCGGCAGTGACCCCCCGATGGTCTTCGCCGCCCGCGTCTTCCGGTCGGGTAATGACACGGCGCACGAGATGAACATCTTCACGGCCGGCGAACTGTTCCATAGATCTACCGATCAACGTGTCCTTCCCTGCGCCGCTCGGACCGACGACAACGACAAGCGTCCCGCGGCTTTGATCCTGTGTCGCTGTTGCGCGTGACATCAGGCGACCCGTTCGCCTTCCCGCCAGACGGAGCGCACGACAGGAACACCATGATCCCTGCGCACCCGAACAAGGTCGGCGCGAAGGCCAGGAGCAATGTGACCCCGGTCGTCAAGACCCACGGTCTTGGCCGGTGTCGAGGTGACCATCGCAAGCGCCTTTGGCAGCGTTATGTTTTCGAATTCGTCGGCGAGTACGAATGGAGCGTGCAGCAGGCTAAGCGGCACATAGTCCGACGACAGCACGTCGAGTACGCCCCGCGAGGCGAGATCGCGAGCGGCTATATTGCCGGAGTGGGATTTTCCGCGGACCACGTTCGGAGCTCCCATTAGCACGCTCATGCCAGCCGCATGCGATGCGTCGGCAGCGTCAAGGCTCGTCGGAAACTCCGCGAGCCTCACGCCATAACTCTTGGCTTCCTCGACATGGGCGAGCGTCGCGTCGTCATGGCTGGCAATGGTGATGCCACGCGCTGCGCACACGCTCGCAAGGCGTTCGCGATGGGGAGCCGCATAGCGCTCAGACGATTCCTGCCGACGGGCGACGAAGTGCGCGAATTCCTCGTCCGAGAGGCCGCGCTTGGTCTTGTAGTAAAGTGTGTACTGTTCCATCGTCTGGAACTGGCGCTGGCCAGGTGCATGGTCCATCAGCGACACCAGCCGAACGGCCGGATCGTTTTCGAAGTCGGAGAAGTGTTCAAGCACATCTGCCGCCGATACTTCGCATCGCAGGTGCAACAGGTGATCGGCACGCAGGCGATCTTCACGGGCGGCCGACTGGATCGCGTCTGCCATCTCACGCATCTCGCCCTTGGTAAAGCCACCGTCCTCATCCGAGCCCATGCGCAGGCAATCGAAGACGGTGGTAATACCGGAGGTCACGACTTGCGCATCATGCGCCTGAATGGCGGAAATCTTGTTCCAGCGAACGCCCGGGCGTGGAGAGTAGTGGGCTTCCAGATGGTCGGTGTGCAATTCCACAAGGCCTGCGATGAGGTAGTCTCCCCCGAAGTCCTCGCCGATGCGCGAAGGCCCACTTGAGATATCAGCGATCCGCCCGTCGCGGATGATCACGGTCCCATCGACAATATCTTGATCGAGGACGATCCTGGCATTGGAGAGAACGGTTTCCTTCAACATGTTTTTCTTCCGGGTTCAGGCTGCGCCGAGTGGCCGCCAGGTGTGAACAATAAAAGGACCGCCCGGCTCTTCCTCACGAAAAAGACCCAAGCCGGCGATCGCCAGCGGACGATCGACGAAAGCGGCAAAGCGCGATTGCAGAAGCTCGAGGAATGCTGCTTGTTTCTCGCCGGGAACCTGGCCGGTCAGCGTCAGGTGAAAACGGAATTCATCGAACACGTACGGATAACCCCAACGACCGAGATTGTCGCGCTGCGCCGGCGATAGGCGCTCAGGCTTGCGCCTTGCGATGTCCGCCTCGGTCAGCGGCGCGCGGAATCGTTCAAATCCCTCTACCACCGAAGCCGCGAAGTTCTGAAGCTGAGGGTAAACCTTGTCGGGTACAATCGCGAAGAACGCGCCGATCTGTCCGAGGGTGACACGTGGAATCTCGATCGGACCCGTGGTGGCGCAAAAATCGGCGAAGGCGGAGAGAAGATCGCTTTCGCCAAAGTCGGACGCCAGACGGAATGGTGCCTTCAACGTAGCGTGGAAGCCGTAGCGCCGTGGATCCGCCGTAAGAGCGAACAGGTCTTCTGACGACAGTCCGTTCTCCGCCGAAAGCGGATAGACCGCCTCCGAAAAGGCATCCCTGCCGAGCCACCGGGCCGCCGCCTCGTTCAGGGGAGCCCCGGGGTGCGGGCAAAAGTAGATCGCGTAGCGCAAGGTGATGTCCCAGTTGGTTTTATGGCAGTCTGTTATGATACCAGAGCCGGTGTTGTCGATCGACAAAGACGGGCGACGGTCGCCTCGCCTCCGACTAGTGCATCGTTCTCCCGATCAGGCGCGACCGAATGGCGTTGGATATGTGATCGAAGATGAAAACGACGATCAGGATCAGCAAAACCATATAGGCCACGTTCTCCCAGTCGGAATTGGTCCGCATCGCCTCCCAGAGCTTGAGGCCGATGCCGCCGGCACCGACGGCGCCGATGATGGTCGCAGAGCGGGTATTCGACTCCCAGAAGTAAAGGGCTTGGGAGGCGAAGACCGGCATGACTTGCGGCATCACCCCGTAACGCTGCACCGCAAGTGCCGGAGCTCCAACGGATTTCACCCCTTCGCGCTGTTTATCGTCGATATTCTCCAGAGCTTCGGCGTAGAGCTTACCGAGCGTGCCGGTGTCGGTGAAGAAAATCGCAGAAATTCCGGCCAGCGGTCCCGGGCCGAACGCTCGGGTGAAAAACAGCGCCCAGATCAGCATGTCGACCGACCGAAGGAAGTCGAACAGTCTTTTCGTGACCTGATTCACCGGTCGGTTCCGGGTAATGTTGCGCGCGGCGATGAAGGAAAGGGGAAATGCAAAGAGCATTGCGAGCAATGTCCCCATGAATGCCATTACGATGGTCTGCAGCAACTTGGTCCACACATCGAGATGTTGCCACGAGGCATTATAGAGGATGTTGTTCCAAGCAAGTGACAGATTGCTCATGCTAGGATCAAGTCGTTCGTCCGACGTAACCGCGCGCCACACCTCACCGGCAGACATCCCGAAGAAGGGAGAATTCGTATCAAAAATGAAATTCTCCCAGCCGAAGAAGCGCTTGCGCACGCGTACACGCTCCGATGAGACGTCGAGCCACCCTGCGGTGCCGAAATACGCAATAACGCGCCCGCCTTCATAGCGTTGCTCGACCCAGTCTGCGGACGGCCCGTCGATGGTCACTGTGTCGGCCGCGGAATCGAGGAGCAGGCGTACAGTTTCGTCGCCGCGTGTCATTGTGACAGTGTCGCTTGTGATCGAGACGGTGGCATTGCTACCGAGTATCACGTTTGCTTCGACGATCGCCTCTTCGCGGCTAGCACTTTGCGGTGCCGGCGCAGTCGGCGCTTCCGGCGTCATATCGCCAGCCTGTGGGCTTGGCGACGCCATGAAGCTGAAGGAGGAAGTGGCTTTCGGCATAGCCGTTGCCGCGGGCTTCTCCGAAGCGGCGGAGTTGTCACGCGTGATCATCTCCCGTTTGGTCTCTATCCAGTCTGGATCGGGATTTGGACCGATCGGATCGAAACGCGGGTAACCGAGGGTGATCGCTCCGTCGCGGTCCATCTCGAATTCCGGACGAATCTCGTACGATACCCAATCGGCGAGATAGTTGCCGGCTATCCCCCAATTGGCTTCGGAAAGCGTCTTGCCAATGGCGAAGAACCACCAGCAGAAAATCAGGTAAAGGGTAAGAACCAAAACCGAAAAGGGCGCCCTGTAGCGTTGCCAGAGGCTTCGCTTCAAAACTTCCGGATAACGGTGTTCCAGGCGGTTTAGCTCGGCAGCGGTGATAGTCGACATTTGAAACCTCACGAAACCGAGTGGAACGCCTGCTCGCCGACGAGCTTGCGTCTGAGCCAGGCGGAGAACTGGTCGACGGCGACAACGGTCGTCAGCAACAGGAGAATGATTGCAAGAGTTTTTGCTTCGTGACCCTGGCTGATTGACAGGCGCAGCACTTCGCCGATACCGCCGCCGCCAACTGCGCCGATGATCGTCGATGCGCGCACGTTGATCTCCAGGCGCAACAGAAAATAGCTCATGAAGTTCGGCATGACCTGGGGCGTGATTGCGAACCACACACGCTCGAACCAGTTCGCGCCAACCGCACGCAGGCCATCATCGGGGCGCATGTCCGCATTCTCGATAACTTCGAAGAAAAGCTTCCCGAGCGCTCCGATTGTATGGATCGTCACTGCGATGATTGCGGGGATCGGGCCAAGTGACAAAATAGCAAGGAAGAAACCGGCGATCACGACCTCGGGAAAAGCGCGAAGGATCTCCATGAAGCGCCGCACCGGCCAACGAATCCACGTGTAAGGCATCATGTTCTTGGCGGCGAGAAACGCGAGGGCAAAGCCCAGGATCATGGCAATCACGGTCGACATCAACGCGATGTTCACCGTCTCGATCATCTTGTAGAAGTATTCGGGAATGTAGAGGGTGTCGGTGATATAGAAACGGCCTTCCGGATAATTGAACTTCAAGCTGCCATCGTCATAGGGAGACGGAAGGTCAAACAAGGCTCTCCAGATTTCCCAGCCGTCACGTGGCACAAGTTCCCCGACGAAGTCGAAGAAATAGGGCAGACGATCGAAGAACTTGCCGGCATTGGTTTCGTTAGCGAACCAGACCGATCCACCGATCGCAACTATGAGAATGACAACGCCGAGAATGGTGTACATCCTCCGCTTTGCTGCCAGCTCCTGCCAATGGCGCTCGACGGCTGCGCCGCGCTCGCTCAAATGTGGCTGCATCGCCGTCATGGCCATCGCCCGGTATCCTTCCGACTGCTGTCAACAACGGAAGACCGCCGATCGTCGAGCGACCGGCGGTCTCGGTATTACGGACTATATCAGCCGCCAATTGTTGCCTTGCGGGCGTCGATGATAGGCTTGTAGAAGTCGACGTTGACTTCGGCGAAACCCTTGAAGTCGCCGCCCTGGATGGCCGAGAAGCAAGCTGGGTCGGATTCCGGCAGACCCATCATGAATTCCTTGAACTTGGTCTTCATGTCGTCGTTCATCGAGCTGCGGATAACGATCGGGCCGTTCGGGATCAGCGGCGACTGCCAGAGTTCAACAAGGTCGTCCATATTCAGGATACCCTTATCGACCATCTTGCGCAGGTTGCCCGAGGTGTAGCCGTCCTTGAACTCGCCAACGCCGGATGCCCATGTCGTGCCCGCGTCGAAGGTGCCCTTCAGCACTTCAAGAACCAGGTTTTCATGGCCGCCGCCAAAGCCGGTTTCGGAGAAATACTCCTTTACGGGTCCGCCAATCGCTTCAGGCAGCGTAACGGTCGGGATCAGATAGCCCGATGTCGAATCGGGATCTGCGAAGCCGAGCTTCTTGCCCTTCATTTCCTCAAGCTTGGTGATGCCCGAATCCTTGCGTGCGACCATCACGGAGTGATAGCCCATGGAACCGTCGGTCTGGACAGTGGTCAGGATCGGCTCCACGGCTTCGGCGTTTGCGAGGTAAACCTTGGCATAGCCGGATGCGCCCAGTTCGGCGTAGTCGAGCGTGCCGCCGAGCAGGCCCTGGATGACGCCGTCATAGTCTGCTGCCGGGAACAGCGAGACCTTTTCGACGCCGATGGCGGCCGGCAGCTTGTCGACCATGCACTGGAAATTGCGCAGGCGGTCGGCTTCGTTTTCGCCGCCCAGGATACCGATGCGGAATTCCTTGAGGTCTTCGGCGTGAGCGCCGCCGGCGAGTGCGACGAGGGCAGCCGTGGCGAGCAGGGTCTTCTTCAACATGAGTTCTCTCCTGTTTGTTGGATCAGTCCGGATAAGATCGCGTTATGCAGCGCCCTTTACGCGGGCCTACGATCATGGCGCTTCTCTCAAGCCTCGGCGGCAGCCAAGGGTTGGAGTTTCGGTGATGGGTGATGGGACGCGACCTTCTGTGGCAGCGTCGCGTTGATGCTCGTTGAGGTGAGACTTTCGTCAATTCCGGCCCCGGTCGCATCCGTGCCGTAGATTTCCGCCACCGCGTCGCTGGTCAGCTCTTCGGGAGTGCCATCAAACACGACACGCCCCTTCGCCATGCCGATGATACGTTCGCAATAGGCGCGTGCAGTATCGAGCGTATGAAGGTTGGTGATGACGGTGATACCCTCGCGCCGATTGATGTCGTGGAGCGCGTCCATAACGATCTTTGCGTTCAGAGGGTCGAGGGAAGCGATCGGCTCGTCAGCGAGGATCATCTTCGGCGCCTGCATCAATGCCCGGGCAATGGCGACGCGCTGTTGCTGTCCGCCAGACAGGGTGCCTGCCGGCTGGAGAGCCGCCTGCTCGATCCCCAGGCGCTCCAGTGCCCCGATCGCCATGAGACGCTCCTCGCGCGTAAACATGTTGAGCAGGCTGAGTGCGGTGGATCGGTGATTGAGACGACCCAGCATCACATTCGTAAGCACGTCGAGACGCGGAACCAGGTTGAATTGCTGGAAGATCATGGCGCAGTCACGTTGCCAGTTGCGCAGCGCCTGCCCTCGCAGTGACGAAACCTCTAAATCTCCGAAGTGAATGGACCCCGAAGTCGGCTCAACGAGGCGATTGATCATCCGGAGAACTGTCGACTTGCCGGCGCCGGAACGGCCGATGATGCCGACCATCTGACCTGAGGGAATAGTGACGTTGATGCGATCGACCGCAGTGTTGTCGCCAAAACGGCGCGTCACATCTTTCAGCTGGAAGCGCATCATCCGTTCCCCTGTACTTTTTCGAACCGTTTCCACCTACGCGCGGTTGATGAAGTTCGAATGTCAGTTTTTTAACGGTATTGTGAAGCTTGCCAACATTTTGAAAGTAAAAGGGTTTATCGATATTTTTCGACGAACGCCTCAGCCGGAAGATCGCGAAAGTCGGAGAGCGCGGCCTGCAATTGGTCGTGGCTCCAATCCCACCAGGCAAGCTTGTCCATTTCTTCGCCCAACCCGGCGGCAAAACGGTCGCGAATGAGCTTCGCGGGCACCCCGCCGACGATGGTGTACGGGGCGACATCCTTGCTGACCACCGCGCCTGCGCCGATTACCGCGCCATTGCCCACATGTACGCCGGGAAGAATGGTGGCCCCGTGACCAACCCAGACATCGTGCCCGATAATCACCCGATTTTCCCGCCGCCACGCAAAGAAATCGGTGTCGTTGTCGGCGCCCTCGAAATAGTCGGCGGCACGATAGGTGAAATGATGGAGAGTGGCCCGCCATGTCGGATGGTTCGTCGCATTGATGCGTACGGACGCGGCGATATTGGCAAATTTGCCGATCGTCGCACACCAGACAGCACCGTCATGCATGATATACGAGTAGTCCCCCATCTCGACCTCGTCGAGGCGGCAGCGTTCAGAGACTTCCGTGTAACGACCGATCGTGCTGTTGGTGACGCGTGCGCTCTCATGCACATAGGGTTCGATGCCGAGCTTCCGGGTCATGCTGCAGCCCTGCGAGGCGAATACTGCGAAACATCCAGAATACGGTCGGCCACCAGTTCCCGCACTTCCTCGTCGTGGAAAATCCCAAGTAGCGCGACCCCCTCCTTCTTCTTCCGCCGGATCATGTCGACCACGACGGCGCGGTTGGTCGCGTCGAGAGAGGCGGTTGGCTCATCCAGAAGCAGAATGCGGTGATCGGTGATGAAGCCGCGCGCAATGTTGACGCGTTGCTGTTCGCCGCCGGAGAATGTGGCAGGAGGCAGGCCCCAAAGTTCGTGCGGGAGATTTAGGGAGGCGAGCAATTCGCTTGCTCTTTGCCGCGCTTCATCGCCCGAGACGCCCCGGGCGGTCAGGGGTTCAGCCACGATGTCGAGTGTTCCGACACGGGGCACCGTCCTCAGGAACTGGCTGACATAACCAAGGGTATTCTTTCTTATTTCCAGAACGGTGCGCGGATCGGCCGATGCCAGATCGACGATACGGCCACCATGCTCGATCAGGATCTGGCCGCTATCGACGCCATAGTTGCCGTACAGCATCTTGAGGATCGAGCTTTTGCCGATGCCCGATGGACCTCCGAGTACCACGCACTCCCCGCTCGCCACGGAGAAGGACACGTCGGAAACGACCGGCAGGCGAATACCGTCGCGCAGGTGCATCGTGAAGCTCTTGGAGACTTCGGAAACGACGAGGGGTGTGGCCATGGTGAAACTCCCGGCTCAGACTTGCAGGATCGAGGAGACGAGCAATTGGGTGTAGGGCTCGCGCGGGTCGTCGAGAACGCGGTCGGTCAACCCGTGCTCGATCACGTTGCCGTCCTTCATCACCATCATCCGGTGAGACAGAAGCCGAGCGACCGCCAGATCGTGCGTAACGACAATGGCTGACAGTCCGAGATCATGAACGAGACCGCGCACCAGATCGAGGAGTCTTGCCTGAACCGAAACGTCGAGGCCCCCCGTCGGCTCGTCCATGAAGACGAGGCGCGGACCGGTCACCAGGTTTCGCGCGATCTGCAACCTTTGCCGCATCCCGCCGGAAAAGGCCCGAGGCTGGTCATCGATCCGGTCGGTGCTGATTTCGACCCGCTCCAGCCAGTCGCTCGCGGTTGCACGGATGTTGCCGTAGTGACGTTGTCCGACCGCCATCAGCCGTTCGCCGACATTCGCGCCAGCGGAGACCGTCATGCGCAAACCGTCGGCCGGGTTCTGGTGTACGAAGCCCCAGTCTGTCCGCATCAGGAAACGGCGTTCTGCTTCCGTCAGGTGATAGAGTTCGCGGTAGTTTCCGTCCCGCATCTGGTAGTCGATCGAGCCTGTCGTGGGCATCAGCCGTGTCGAAAGGCAGTTGAGGAGTGTCGTTTTTCCCGACCCCGACTCGCCGACAATAGCCAGCACTTCCCCCGGCCACAGGTCGAACGAGACGTCCCGGCAACCGATCCTGTTTCCATAGAATTTGGATATGTTGCGGACTTTGAGAAGAGGCAGATCGTTCATTCGGCTGCGTCCTTGGTCTGTGCCAGCATCTCGCCGACATGCCCTTTGGCGCGGCGATCCTCGCAATGGTCGGTGTCCGAGCACACGAACATGCGCTTGCCCTTGTCATCGAGGATTACCTCGTCGAGGTAGACGTTCTCGGCGCCGCAGAGCGCGCAAGGCTTGTGGAACTTCTGGATCGTGAACGGGTGGTCCTCGAAATCGAGGCTGACGACATCCGTGTGTGGTGGAACCGCGTAGATGCGCTTTTCGCGACCGGCGCCAAAAAGTTGAAGCGCTTCGGATCTGTGCATTTTCGGATTGTCGAATTTCGGCGTCGGCGACGGGTCCATCACATAGCGGCCGTTGACCTTGACCGGATAAGCGTAGGTGGTGGCGATATGGCCGTTGCGTGCAATGTCTTCATAGAGTTTGACGTGCATCAGCCCGTACTCTTCGAGCGCATGCATCTTGCGCGTTTCCGTCTCGCGCGGCTCAAGAAAACGAAGCGGCTCGGGTATCGGAACCTGATAGACGAGAACCTGGTGTTCCGAGAGTTTCTCCTCGGGAATCCGGTGGCGTGTCTGGATGATCGTCGCCTCTCGGGTATGTGTCGTGACGGCGACGTTCGCGACCTTTTGGAAGAAGGCGCGGATGGAGACTGCGTTGGTCGTGTCGTCTGCGCCTTGATCGATCACTTTCAGGATGTCGTCTGCCCCTAGGATCGATGCCGTCACCTGGACGCCTCCGGTACCCCAGCCATAGGGCATGGGCATTTCCCGGCTTGCGAAGGGGACCTGATAACCGGGGATCGCGATAGCTTTAAGGATCGCACGGCGGATCATCCGCTTTGTTTGTTCGTCGAGGTAGGCGAAGTTGTAGGCTGCGAGTTCGGTTGCCGGCGCACTCATTCTGCGGCCTCCTTCATCGCGTCCGGCGCGGGCCGGCTGGCGTCATGTTTCGAACGCATTCGCCGCACGAGATCGAGCTCCGCCTGGAAGTCGACATAGTGCGGCAGTTTCAGGTGCTCGACGAAACCCGTTGCCTGGACGTTGTCGGAATGGGAAATGACGAATTCCTCGTCCTGTGCGGGGGCGACGATATCTTCTCCGAATTCCTCCACGCGCAGCGCCCGGTCGACCAGCGACATGGCCATGGCCTTGCGTTCGCTCTGGCCGAACACCAACCCGTAGCCGCGGGTAAACTGGGGTGGAGCCTTAGCGGACCCCTTGAACTGGTTGACCATTTGGCATTCCGTGACGCGGATACGCCCGAGCGAAACGGAAAAGCCAAGTTCCGGAATGTCCATTTCCACCTCGACCTCCCCGATCCGGACCTCTCCGACGAAAGGATGCGTCCGCCCGTAGCCGCGCTGCGTGGAATAAGCGAGCGAGAGAAGAAAACCCTCGTCGCCGCGAGCCAGGGCCTGCAGCCGGAGATCGCGCGTCATCGGAAATTCGATGGGCTCGCGCGTGATGTCACCGGCCAGGTGGTCCTCCGGCATGTCACCATCGCTTTCGATCAAACCCTCCTGTGCGAGGATTTCCGATACGCGCATGGCTGGTTCCGGCAGATCGGCACGCTGGACGGGCTCGTCAACGTCACTGTCTTCGAGCAAGGAAGGATCGAGGAGGCGGTGGGTGTAATCGAAGGTCGGTCCGAGCAATTGGCCGCCCGGAAGATCCTTGTAGGTCGCCGAAACCCGCCGCTCGATGAGCATGGTGCCGGTATCGACCGGAACCGTATAGCCAAAGCGTGGCAGCGTTGTGCGATACGCCCGCAACAGGAAGATCGCCTCGATCAGGTCGCCCCTTGCCTGCCGGATGGCGAGGGCGGCAAGAGACCGGTCGTAAAGCGAGGCTTCGGCCATGACGCGGTCGACAGCAAGTCCAAGCTGCTCGACGATCTGCTCGATTGTCAGCGCGGGCAGCAAACGGTCGCCGCGGCGCCGATCAGCGAGGAGACGGTGGGCATTGGAGATCGCGGTCTCGCCCCCTTTGACGGCAACATACATTCGTCATTGCTCCCTAGCTGTTATGGTGCAGGTGCGCGGCAGGCAGACAAATTGCGCTCCGCAGGTGAGAATCACGTCGACGCCCCGTGGAAACTGGGCGCGATTATCGGCCCAGCTTCGAACGAAGGTCTCCGGCAAAGGACCGGGTGCAATGGCATGGGTGTCCTTAATGCCCGGACCGCGCAGTGTCAGGGGGATGCCGTCAGCGAGTTGCGCCACTTCAACGATCAGGGTCGTAGACCGGTCTGGATATTCCTGGGTGCCGGTTGAAAACAGTCCGAAGGGGGGAAGAGCCGCCCCCAGTTCGAAGAAGGCAAAACGCGCCTCTGTCTTCTCGCGCGTCAAAGGCGCTCCGGTATGAAACCCCAGCCATTCGCCGAAGACCGACTTGCCCAGAGCTGAACTCATCCAGATCGTTGTGTCATGGTCGCAGAGGCAAAGTGCGACGGCCCCGGCCGCCACGCCCACTGGTGGCGGTGGAGCTACCTGTGTCGCCACGGTCTGTAGGGTTCCCGGGCGCGCCATTCCATCCATCAGCGCACGGAACACGGTCTGGGACTGGTAGACGGGCTCGCTGAAACCGCCGGTGAATGCGTCGGTCTTGGGGATCATTTGTCCTCTCCGCGAACCATGGTGAAGAAATCGACGCGCGTGGCCGCGGTCTCCTCCTGCTTCTTGCGGTCTTCCGCCTCGAGGCGCGCGGCCACCGTGGCCAGCAGCGCTTCTACCAACGGATTTGTCTCCGGCTTTTGCCAAAGCGCGTCGAAGACCGCCGCCAGACGCGCCTTGGTCTTTCCCGTTCCAAGTGTCTGACCGTGCCCGACCGTGCCGCAGGTCAGGCGGATCGTCGCCCGGCTTACCGTCGCTTCGCCGAGGTTGAAGGCTGCACCTCCACCGCCGATCCTGCCTTTGACCATGACCAGACCGGTTTCAGGTCCGCGAAGCATGCTCACCTCCGGCTTCGGTTCCAAGCCATCCCAGGCAAGTTGCAACTCCCTCGATGTGGCCTTCGCCAGCAGCGCTACGATGCGTTTGCGGGGCGGCTCCGTCATTCCTTCCGCTGGAAGCTCCATCGATCGCTCCTTGCTTTCCGACAAATGTCTATTTATATAGACAACTACACATCTTATTCTTTCCTTCTACGTTTGGCGAGTGACAAGAGTGTGACATGGGGCCAGTGAGAACAGTGCAGAGACAGAATGGCGTGGCGCTATGGCGCCAGATTGCGGACCGGATCCGCGTTTCCATTGCCGAGGGGCGGTATGACGAGACGGGTATGGTCCCGCCGGAGGCAGCACTCGCCGAGCAGTTCGGCGTCAATCGACACACGGTACGCGCCGCGCTCGCAGCACTCGGACAGGAGGGTATCGTCAGGCCCGTTCAGGGGCGGGGGACGCTGATCGAAAGACGCGAACGTTTCTCCTTTCCGATCTCCCGTCGCACCCGCTTCACCGAGGGCATAGGCGAGCAGGCGAGGGAGATAGAGGGAATTCTTCTGTTTTCGGAGGTGGAGGCGGCGACGATTGAAGTCGCCAAATCGTTGGAATTGGAACGGTTGGCGCCAGTCCTGAGGATCGAAGCGCTCCGCAAGGCCGATGGTCGCGCCGTTTCGACGTCGACCAGTTGGTTTCCCATGCCGCGATTCGAGAATATGGGTGATGCCTATAAGCAGACCGGCTCGATCACGCGGGCCTTCGGACTGTGCGGATTAGAGGACTACGTCCGTGCCAAGACGGAAATAAGCGCCGCCCATGCCGAACAATCGGACCTGGCGGCGCTGGGCTTGGCTCCCGGAGCTATCGTTCTAATGACGAAGGCTCTCAATACGGATCTAGACGGTGTGCCGGTTCAGTACGCGGTAACGCGGTTCCCCGCAGACCGTGTGCAACTGACCGTCACCAATGGATAACGGCCAGCCGCCGACTCAGTGAGCGCCAGACATGTCGCCCAGCACATCCTTGGATGCGACCGTCGAATCGGCATTGAGCCTGTAGACCATCGGAACGCCCGTCGCCAGGTTGAGCTTGAGGATCTGCTCCTTGCTGAGCTTGTCGAGCACCATCACGAGCGATCGAAGGGAATTGCCGTGCGCTGCGACGAGTACCTTCTCTCCACGCAGCACTCGCGGAAGGATTTCAGTGAGGTAGTAAGGCCAGACGCGTGCGCCGGTGTCGCGAAGGCTCTCGCCGCCCGGCGGCGGAATGTCGTAGGACCTGCGCCAGATATGAACCTGCTCCTCGCCCCATTTCTGACGGGCATCGTCCTTGTTGAGGCCGGACAGATCGCCGTAGTCACGTTCGTTCAGTGCCTCGTCACGGATTGTAGTCAGGTCGGACTGGCCAACATTGTCGAGAATGATCTGGCACGTCTTCTGGGCCCGGCTGAGCACCGATGTATAGGCCACGTCGAACTTGATGCCATAGTCGGCAAGCGCCTTGCCGCCGGCATTGGCTTCCTGCACGCCGAGCTCCGTTAGGTCAGGGTCACGCCAGCCGGTGAACAGGTTCTTGAGATTCCATTCGCTCTGGCCGTGACGGACGAGAACCAGGGTGCCGCTCATAGGGATCCTCCAAGGATATGTCAGTGGGATGATGAAAGCCCGAGCACGTCGAGCATTGAATAGAATCCAGGTTTGCGGTCGCGCGCCCATAACGCCGCTTTAAGCGCTCCGCGGGCAAAGATTGTGCGGTCTCCCGCATTGTGTGAAAGCGTCACGGTTTCTCCTTCGCCAGCGATGATGACAGAATGATCGCCGATCACCGATCCGCCTCTCAGCGTCGCAAATCCGATCGATCCCGCCTCGCGGGGCCCCGTATGTCCGTCGCGGACCCGCACGGAGTGGTCCGTTAGATCGATGTCGCGTCCCTTGGCGGCGGCTTCCCCAAGCAGAAGTGCAGTGCCTGACGGCGCGTCAACCTTGTGCTTGTGGTGCATCTCGAGAATTTCGATGTCCCAACCGGCGGCATCGAGCGCCGTGGCCGCCTGCTGTACGAGAACCGACAGCAGATTGACACCGAGACTCATATTGCCGGATTTGACGATCCGCGCATGCCGCGCCGCTGCGGCAAATCTTGCGTCATCGTCACTGCTGCATCCGGTGGTGCCGATGACGTGGACGATACGAGCCTGGGCGGCTAGCACTGAAAATTCTACAGAGGCCGCTGGTGACGTGAAATCCACGACGCCGTCGGCTGCCACAAAGGCAGAAAGCGGATCGTCTGTTATCACGACGCCAATCGGACCAAGCCCCGCGATCTCACCAGCATCTCTGCCGATATGAACCGAACCGGGCCGTTCGATTGCGGCGTGTAACTCGGTATCGGGTGAGGCGTGGATGAGGCGGATGAGCGTCTGGCCCATCCGGCCGCCGGCTCCGACCACAACCAGTTTCATGGCCTGGGTCATTTATTCTCACCTCCCGTCGGCATCGTAACGTCGTGAACGGACGTCGCCTGCAGCTTGTTGAGGCGAGCGTAAAGTCCGTCGGCGCGGCGCGCAAGGTCGTCATGAATACCCTGCTCGACGACCCGACCGCCTTCCATCACGATGATCTGGTCTGCGTTCACGACCGTCGAAAGCCGGTGCGCGATAACGACAACGGTGCGTCCGCCCATGGCTTCGTCCAACGCCTTCTGAACCGCAGCCTCCGATTCGGTGTCGAGCGCGGATGTCGCCTCGTCGAGGAGTAGGATCGGCGCGTTTCGCACCAGCGCTCTCGCGATCGACAGTCTCTGGCGCTGTCCTCCTGAGAGCGTCAGCCCGTTTTCGCCGACAGGCGTATCGTAACCCATGGGCTGAGCCATGATAAAATCGTGCGCATAAGCGTGTTTTGCCGCGTCTTCGATCTCGGCGTCTGTCGCATCCGGTCTGCCATAACGGATATTGTCTCGGATCGTGCCCTCGAAGAGGTAAGGCTGCTGCGAGACATAGGCGATGTGGCGGCGAAGCGAGGCTTTGGTCACGTCGGCGATGTTTTGGCCATCGATCAGGATTTCTCCCTGGCCGGGATCATAGAAGCGCGGGATGAGCGTGATGATCGTCGACTTGCCGGCACCAGATGGTCCCACGAGCGCCGTGGTTCTGCCCCCCTCGGCCACGAAGCTGACGTCCTTGAGGATCGCGTTCTCACCGTAGGCGAAACCGACGTGCCGAAACTCGATCCGTGCTTCGCTGACAACGAGATCCCTGGCGTCCGGCTTGTCGCGCTGATGCGGCTGGGAGTCGAGTATCTCGTATATCATCCGGGCATTGACGACGGCGCGTTCCATCTGCACCTGCAGCTTTGCAAGTCGCTTCGCAGGCTCGTACGCCATCAACAATGCGGCGACGAAGGAGAAGAAGGCGCCGGGCGGAACGCCGCCATAGATCGAGCGAAATGCGGCATAAGCCAGCACGCTGGAGATCGCGACGCCCGCGAACGTCTCCGTGATCGGCGATGTGCGCTCGCTGAGCCTTGCAATCCTGTTGGATCGATTTTCCGCAGCCGTGATGACACCATCGACCTTGCGGGTCAGTTCGGCTTCCATCGTGAACGCCTTCACGATCGCGATCCCCTGGATCGTTTCCTGCATCGCGCCAAGAACGCGGCTGTTGAAGATCACGGATTCGCGGGTCGCGCTGCGCAGGCGGCGCGAGATGTATCGGAGGGCCCACAGTAGCGGTGGCGCGACGACGAAGACGATCAGCGTCAGTACCGGATCCTTGAGCAGCATCACCCCGATCAGCGCGATCAGCGTCAGCAGGTCGCGTGCCATTGAAGTGACCGTGAGGTTCAGGACATCGCGTATGCCGTTGATGTTCTGGCTTACCTGGGCCGAAAGGTGGGCCGAGCGGGCATCGGTGAAATAACCCACCGAGAGGTTCATAAGATGTGCGAACAAGCGCCGCTGGTAACGTGCAACGATGTTGTTGCCGATCTTGGCAAGAGCCACAGCCTGTCCGTAGGATGCGAAGCCGCGCAATACGAAAGCGGCAAGGATAGACCCGCAGATCAGCCAGACAACGTCAGCCCTCCGATTGGCGAACGCCTCGTTGACGACGGCTTCCATGATCCATGCGGTGAACGCCGTTGTGAGTGCCACGGTCGCCAGACAGGCGATCGCAAAGGCGTATCCGCGCCAGTGATCGCGTCCGTTCTCTGATACAATCCGCCTCAGAACCGCGCTGACGCTGTCGGGGTCGATCGCCGGGACCTTCTTTGTCTGGGCAGCCAATACGAAGACTTTCTGAATTCGCTTTCATGGAGGAACGCGCCGATCTGGCGCTAACCTCGCGGCTCTATAGCCATTCCCGTTGGCTTTGACCAGCGTTGCGCATGCCGCGCGTCACGACGAGCGCCAACGGCGGCCTTCGGTGGCGAGGCCGAAACTGGACGGCGCTCGCGCATAGGCGGCAAGCCCCGAAAGTGCCGCCTGGGGATGGGTCACGATGAAGGTCGGAATGGATTTCATCATGGCCGAGTGAGGTGCCTTGTCTTCGAACGCCGCGCGGAATTGATCCGTTGTAAGTGCCCTGGCGATCTTCTGTGAAATGCCCCCCGAAAGATAGACACCGCCACGCGCCATGAAGATCAGCGCAAGATCACCGGCAAGGCGTGCGAGATAGGTCACGAACAGGGAAATGGTTTCTTCAGCGGCTCTGTCTGTACCGGCAAGGGCGCGCGACGTCACATCCGCTGGATCGTGCCACTGTGGCTCAAGGCCGTCTGCCTTGCACACCGCCTGGTAGATGTTCACGATACCGCGTCCGCAGAGCAGCTGCTCCGCCGAAATCCGCCCCTCGATTGGCGCCAGATGAGGGAAAATTTCGAAATCGCGTTGGCTGCGGGGTCCGATGTCGACATGGCCGCCTTCGCCAGGCACTGGAAACCACGTGTCCTGCGCGTGAACAAGACCCGCGACACCGAGACCGGTCCCTGGACCCAGAACGACGCGCGACGCGACGGGGCTTTCCACATTATCGCCGATCGGCTGCCGGTACTCGTCTGGCAGCGTAGCCACGGCGAGCGCCTGAGCTTCGAAATCGTTGACGATGAGGACATCGGAGAAGCCCAGTCCGGAGATCATGTCCCTCGGCTTGACCACCCAGTCGCAATTGGTAAGCGGTATCTCGTCGCCCTTGATTGGCCCCGCCACAGCGAGAATAGCCGATTTCGGCCGTACCGGGGTTTTGTCGAGCACGCATTGTTGAATGGCTGCGTCGATCGTGGCGAAATCGGCCGTATGGACGTTCGGGAACTGGTTCGGCTCCGCCTGCGCATCCGCGAGCAGCCAGAAACGCGCATTGGTGCCGCCGATATCGCCGATGAGGATCGGGAAGGGTGGGTTTTCTAGGTTGTGAGATCTGGGCATAGGGGCGTCCAAGCGGCGAATCGGTTCAGCGAGTGGCGTGGGCGATCATCAGTTCGGCTGTCGCCCTGTTAAGCGCCATGGGAATATCATAAACGGTTGCCAGTCGCATAAGTGCCTTGACATCGACATCGTGCGGCATGGCGGTCAGGGGATCGACGAAGAAGATCAGCATGTCGATCTCACCAGTCGCGATGAGCGCGCCTATCTGCTGATCTCCGCCAAGGGGGCCGCTTTTCATGCGCTGAACGGACAGGCTGGGGCAGGCCTGCTGGATCCGCCCACCCGTGGTGCCGGTTGCCACGATCTGCCATCCGGCAAGCACCGCCTCGTGCCTGTGGGCGAAGTCAGCGAGATCATCTTTTTTCTGATCGTGCGCGATCAGCGCAATAGAGGGTTTCCCTGCCATCGTTCCCCGCAGCCGGCCAGCCTTAAATCGATTTGATCACGTCTATATCAACATCGTGACATTTGGAAAGCGTTCACTCGTCGCCGGAAGGACGAGCCATCGGTATTGGAACTCTGGCCGGCAAATCGGCGAAGGTTGAAACTGCACCAGCACCAATGGCAGCGACGGTCGGCGTAAACCCGTTGCCCAACGTGACCTCCGCTTCGCTGGCGGGGCCTGGCGCATCGAGAACGCGGGCGCAAGCCTTCGGCAGATCCGCAAGCCTCGCAGGCTTCGGTTTCGGTGCGGGCTTGGCATTAGGGTCTTTTTTGGGCGGCGCCCACGGTTCGTCGGTGAACCACCATGCGAGGTCCTTGCCGCATCCGTCGCCGGCGGGAACGGCCGCCTGTTCCTTGCAGCCGGCGGAATCGGCCGGGCACTTTATCCGGACGTGAAAATGGTAATCGTGACCATAGTAGGGGCGTACCTTGCCGAGCGCCGAACGCTCTCCGCTCCAGGTTTCGCAGAGCTTCTTCTTGATCGCCGGGTTCACGAAGATGCGTTCGACCTCGGGATAGCTTGCGGCGCGCATGATCACCGCCGCGTGCGCCGGAGTCCAGATACTGGGATCGACGGTGAGGAAGGTATTCTTTTTCAGCATCGAGGTCGCCGAAATATCCTCACGCTCCTTTGCCGACAGCGTTCGTGATGGCATCGGCGTAAGCCAGATGTCAGCATCCAGACCAACCTGATGCGACGCATGGCCAGACAGCATCGGCCCACCCCGGGGTTGAGAGATATCACCGAGTAGAAGTCCGGGCCATCCATCATATTGGGCAGCGTCGCGTGAAAGACGCTCGAGCAGGGAGATCATCTGCGGATGTCCCCAGCGGCGGTTGCGGGACAGGCGCATGGCCTGCCAGGTCGGTCCATCGGTCGGGATTGCGACGGCGCCGCTGATGCAACCCTTCGAATAGAAGCCATAGGTCTCGGGCGTCGAACGGCTGGGAAGTTTCACCGCGCCGAAAAGCTCCTTGGCAGGCTTCTCGGTTGCTGTGCTTGCGTCAACCGACGCCAGCACCGATGCCGCAGCCAACAGCACCGTCATGATCGTTTTGTAGACGCCCATTTGTTGCCCTCGTTCTCATCAAAACCGCGGGTTGCCGCCTCCGCCGATTTGGTCGGAGTGTATCGCGAAATCACACAACGGTGAATCCGATTGCGCGACTACGGTTCAGAGATGGCTGTTTTTTGACGAATTTCTCCCTATCCTGTCCGTAACAAGAAACAGCAAGGGGATGAGCATGATGGACATGCGCCGCCTGGCGATCGTGATTTTCGCGTGCCTGATCGTACCCTCGACGGGCTTCTCCCAGGAGAAGACCTGGTATCACGGTACATCGATCGTCGAACCCGTCAAATATCCTGAAGGGTTTGCCCATTTCGACTACGTCAACGTCGATGCCCCCAAGGGTGGTGACCTGCGATTGTCGGCAAGCGGCACCTTCGATACGTTCAATCCGGTGCTAGAAAAAGGCGAGTTGGCATCGGGGTTGTCGCCGAGGCTCTCGCTCGTCACCGAGACGTTGATGAAGCCGTCGCTCGACGAGATCGATGCCGAATATGGGCTTCTTGCCGAGGCCGTGCACTATCCTGACGACTACTCGTTTGCCACCTACCGTCTGAGGCCTGAGGCAAGATGGGCGGATGGTCAGCCGGTCACACCGGAGGATGTCGTTTTCAGTTTCGACCGCTTCAGGGAACTGACCCCCGAGTACGCAGTCTACTATGCCCACGTCATGAAGGCGGAAAAGACCGGTGAACGCGAGGTCACGTTCACGTTTGACGAAAAGAACAATCGAGAGCTTCCCAAAATCATCGGCCAGCTCGACATCGTGCCGAAACACTGGTGGGAGGGGACGGGCAGCGACGGCAAGCCGCGTGACATCATGCGCACGACGCTTGAACCGGTTATGGGTTCCGGCCCTTATCGGATCGCCGATTTCAAGCCTGGCGCTTACGTCCGATACGAACTGAGGGACGACTATTGGGGCAAGGATCTGAACGTTAACATCGGCTATCACAACTTCCGGACGGTCACCTATACCTACTATGCCGATCTGGACGTGGAATTCGAGATATTTCGCGCCGGCAATACGGACTTCTGGCTTGAAAACAAGGCGATGCGTTGGGCCAACAGCTACGATTTCCCGGCTGTCGCCAACGGCGACGTGAAGCGCGAAATGATTGAGAACGACTATCGGTCCTCGGGCGTCATGGTCGGCTTCATTCCCAATATGCGGCGCGACAAGTTCAAAAACAGGCAAGTGCGGCAGGCACTGAACTACGCGTTCGATTTCGAGGAACTGAACAAGACGCTGTTCTTCGAACAATACAAGCGGATCGACAGCTATTTCTATGGCTCCGATCTCGCATCGGTAGGCCTGCCCTCCGGCCAGGAACTGCAAATTCTGGAGCAGTACCGGGATAGGATTCCGCCGGAGATTTTCACTGCTCCATATAAAAATCCGGTTGCCGGTGATCAGACCAGACTACGCGAGAATCTTCGCCGGGCGATCGTGCTGTTCCGTGAGGGCGGCTATGAAATCCGCAACGGCCGGATGACGAACACGAAGACGGGGGAACCCTTCGTCTTCGAAATTCTGTTGGGCGGACCAACGATTGAGCCCGTGGCGCTGTCATTTTCCGAAAAGCTGCGTCAGATCGGCGTCGGAGTCAGTGTCCGCGTGGTCGACCAGGCGCAATACACCAATAGGGTTCGCTCGTTCGACTACGACGTTATCTATCTCGGATGGGCCCAGTCGCTTCATCCCGGAAACGAACAGCGGGACTACTGGGGATCGAATGCAGCGACGCGCGAAGGATCCCGAAATTATGCGGGTATCAGCGATCCTGTCGTCGACGATCTCATCCAGCAGATCATCTTCGCCAAGGACCGCGACACTCTGGTCGCCACAACCAAGGCGCTCGATCGTGTTCTCCTTGCCAACGCCTATGTTGTCCCGAGCTACACGCTGAGGGCTTCCAGGCTTGCCTACCGATCCTGGTTGCAGCATCCCGAAGAACTACCGACCTATTCCAACGGTTTTCCCGACATATGGTGGGCGAAAGCGCAGTGATGGCAACAGCCACTTGCGTCTGCTGCGACGTCGGCTACCAATGCGGGGAGCGAATCGAACGCGGTCTGCGTGGACCCAGCGGAAGGGGCAATATTTTGGCGTGTAACTGTCGCGCAGGCGACGAACGGGCGACATGGTGCGGAGGTAGCCGCTGATGGGTGCCTATATCCTGCGTCGCCTGCTTCTGATGATACCGACCATGGTCGGCATCATGGGCATTTCCTTTCTGGTCATCCAGTTCGCGCCCGGAGGGCCGGTCGAGCAGGTGATTGCCCAGCTGACGGGTCAGGGCGACAGTGCCGACCAGCGTCTGTCCGGCGGTGGAGACCTTCTGAACCAGTTCGGTGCGGATGAAACGAGTTCGAAGTACCGGGGTGCTCAGGGTCTAGATCCCGATCTTATCAGGAAGCTCGAGGTCCAGTTTGGCTTTGACAAGCCGCCATTGACCCGCTTCCTTGACATGATGTGGGACTACATCCGGTTCGACTTCGGCGAGAGCTTCTTCCGGAACACCACGGTGATCGACCTGATCATCGAGAAACTCCCGGTTTCGGTGTCACTCGGCGTCTGGATCCTGCTGATTTCCTACACGATTTCCATTCCGCTGGGGATCAGGAAGGCGGTGAGGGACGGCTCGACCTTCGATATCTGGACCTCTGGCGTGATCATCATCGGCTATGCCGTGCCGAGCTTCCTTTTCGGTATCCTGCTGATTGTGCTCTTTGCCGGTGGCTCGTTCTTCGATTGGTTCCCGTTGCGCGGATTGGTGTCCGACAACTTTGCTGAACTCACCTGGTGGGAGAAGATAATCGATTACTTCTGGCATCTGACCCTGCCTTTGATCGCCCTGTCCCTTTCCGCCTTTGCGACCACGACGCTTCTGACAAAGAACTCGTTCATCGACGAGATCAAGAAGCAGTATGTCGTAACAGCCCGCGCCAAAGGTTTGTCGGAGCGTCAGGTTCTGTACGGTCATGTATTCCGTAACGCCATGCTGATCGTCATCGCTGGCTTTCCAGGCGCCTTCATCTCGGCATTCTTCACCGGATCGCTGCTGATCGAAAACATCTTCTCGCTCGACGGTCTGGGCCGGCTCGGTTATCTCTCGATCGTCAATCGGGACTATCCGGTGGTGTTCGCCACCCTTTATATCTTTTCCCTGATGGGCCTATTCGTCAGCCTCATCTCCGATCTGATCTACACGTGGATTGATCCCCGCATCGATTTCGAACGGCGGGACGTCTGACATGGCCGTGACCGATCACACTCCCGCTCTTGTGCCGCCGAAACGACCATGGCTGTCGCCCACGAACCGCCGGCGGCTGGAGAATTTTCGCGCCAACCGGCGTGGCTACTGGTCGTTCTGGATCTTCATGGTCCTGTTCGTTCTCAGCCTCTTCGCCGAATTTATAGCGAATGACCGGCCTCTCCTCGTCTCCTACAAAGGCGAGATTCTGGCGCCCGTTATCATCGATTATCCCGAGGAGAAATTCGGCGGGTTTCTTGCCGTAACCGATTATCGCTCCTCCTTCATCCGCGACGAGATTGAGGCGAACGGATGGATGGTGTGGCCACCGATCCGCTACTCGTATCGCACGGTCAACTCCAACATCCCACATTCGGCGCCCACCGCGCCCTTCTGGTTGATGCCCGAAGAGCAGCGTTGCGCCGGCTACGCGCTGGGGGCGGAGGATCCCGACTGCGTCCTCGGCAATCTCAACTGGCTGGGTACCGACGATCAGGCCCGCGATGTTGCCGCGCGCATGATCTATGGTTTCCGGATTTCGGTTCTATTCGGGCTCATGCTGACGATCGCCTCCGCCTTTGTCGGGGTCACTGCGGGCGCCGTGCAGGGCTACTTCGGCGGAACGACCGACCTACTGATGCAGCGCTTCATCGAGATATGGTCTTCGATACCGGTGCTTTACATCCTGCTGATCATCGCCTCGATCCTGCCACCGGGTTTCTTCGTACTCCTGGGCATCATGCTCTTGTTTTCGTGGGTCAGTTTTGTGGGTATTGTGCGCGCCGAGTTCCTGCGGGCCCGCAACTTCGAATATGTGAATGCCGCCCGGGCACTTGGTGTCGGCAACTGGACGATCATGTTCCGCCATCTGCTTCCAAACGCCATGGTCGCCACTTTGACGTTCCTGCCTTTCATCTTGTCGGGATCGATTACGACGCTCACCTCGCTTGATTTTCTCGGTTTCGGCATGCCGCCGGGTTCTCCGTCGCTCGGTGAGTTGATTGCGCAGGGCAAGCGCAACCTTCAGGCACCTTGGCTCGGCCTCACGGCGTTCTTCACGATGTCGATCATGCTGTCGCTCCTGATCTTCGTCGGCGAGGCCGTTCGTGACGCCTTCGATCCGAGAAAGACGTTCCGATGACCGCGCCGCTTCTCTCCGTTCGCGATCTCTCCGTTCTGTTCGAGCAGGGTGGAAAATCGAACCTCGCGGTCGATCATATCTCCTTTGATGTCTCTCCTGGGGAGATTGTTGCGCTGGTTGGCGAATCGGGCTCCGGAAAGTCGGTGTCTGCCAATTCGATCCTGAAGTTGCTGCCTTATCCGGCTGCCAGCCATCCTTCAGGCGAAATCCTTTTTGAGGGCAAGGATCTGATGCGGATGTCGGATCGCGAACTTCGCGAAGTACGTGGCAACGACATCACCATGATCTTCCAGGAGCCGATGACTTCGCTCAATCCGCTTCACACGATCGAGAAGCAGATCGGGGAAATTCTCGCGCTACACCAGGGGCTCATCGGCCAGCAGGCAAGGGCACGCGTCCTCGAACTGCTGAACCAGGTCGGCATCCGCGAACCGGAAAAGCGGCTCGCCGCCTATCCCCACGAACTGTCCGGCGGCCAGCGCCAGCGCGTCATGATCGCCATGGCGCTTGCGAACCGTCCGAAACTGTTGATCGCCGATGAACCGACGACAGCGCTGGATGTGACCGTCCAGGCTCAGATCCTCGAGTTGCTTGGGCGCTTGAAGGCCGAGCATGGCATGTCCATGCTCTTCATAACTCACGATCTCGGTATCGTGCGGCGGTTCGCGGACAAGGTCTGCGTCATGACGAAAGGGCGCATCGTTGAGGCCGGACCGGTCGAGGAGATTTTTGGCGCTCCGAAACATGACTACACGCGACACCTTCTGGCATCGGAACCCCGCGGCGAACCGCCGCCGCTGGACTCCTCGAAGCCCATCGTGATGGAAGGCCGGGACCTCAAGGTATGGTTTCCGATAAAGTCGGGCTTCCTGCGCACGGTGGTTGATCACGTCAAGGCAGTCGATGGCGTTGATCTGACGCTGCGCGCGGGCCAGACCCTGGGCATTGTTGGCGAATCCGGATCTGGAAAGACGACCCTCGGTCTTGCTCTGGCACGTCTCATTTCCTCCAGGGGCCGGATCGTATTTCTAGGTCAGGAGGTTGATCGCTTCTCCTACAAGGAGATGCGACCTTACCGCGACCGTCTCCAGATCGTGTTTCAGGACCCTTACGGTTCTCTCAGCCCTCGAATGTCTGTCGGCGAAATCATTGCCGAAGGTCTGAAGGTTCACGAGAGGAACCTGTCGTTCGAGCAACGCGACGAACGCGTCTGCTGGGCGTTGCAGGAGGTCGGTCTTGATCGGGACACCCGCTGGCGGTACCCACACGAGTTTTCCGGCGGCCAGCGCCAGCGCATTGCAATCGCCCGCGCGATGGTGCTGAAACCACGATTCGTGATGCTGGACGAGCCCACATCGGCGCTCGACATGAGCGTCCAGGCCCAGGTCGTCGATCTCTTGCGCGATCTCCAGCAAAGGCATGATCTCGCCTACCTGTTCATCAGCCATGACCTCAAGGTGGTGAAGGCGCTTGCCAATGAGGTCATTGTCATGCGCCATGGCAAGGTCGTCGAACAGGGACCGGCCTCCGAGATATTTTCGGCGCCCAAGCAGGATTACACCCGTGCCCTGATGGCCGCGGCCTTCGATCTGAAGCCGGTCGATATCGCCGGTATCAGCCAATAATCTGGAGTTCTCATGTCTTTGGGTGCGGTTCTCGTCGATCTCAAATTCTCCCGTGACGCGGTAAAATCCGCGCTTGACGGGGCCTTCGCGGGCCGCGAGGTCGTCGATCTCGGCGACGAGGCCAATCAGGGTCGCGATCTCTCCGGCATACCTTACGCCGTTTTGTGGAAGCCTGATCCGTTCCTCTTGGAGAGGGCGAAAGATCTGAAGGTCATCTTCTCAGGCGGCGCCGGCGTCGATCACATCCTGTCGAACTACGACCTGCCCGATATCCCGATTGTCCGCTTCGTCGACCGCAGCCTGACGGATCGGATGAGCGAATGGGTTGTTCTTCAGTGCCTCGCCCATCTTCGGCGTCTGCCGGACTATATCCGGCAGCAACGGTCAGCGGTGTGGTACGATATCGAGCCCCAGCCGGAGGCGCGTGACGTCACTGTCGGAATCATGGGGCTTGGCGTCCTTGGACTTGATTCTTTGCGGAAGCTGAAGGTGATGGGTTTCAACGTCATCGGATGGTCGAGGGGAAAGAAACATATCGAGGATGTCGACACCTATGATGCGGCCAGCCTAGAGGCTTTCCTCGGCAAAACCGACATTCTCGTCGGCCTGCTGCCGCTGACCTCGGAAACGAAAGGCCTCTACAACGCGAGGCTTTTTTCGCGGCTTCGGCAGGGTGGCGCGCTCGGCAAGCCTGTCTTTATCAATGCCGGTCGTGGCGGTAGCCAGGTGGAGGCCGATCTCGCGAAGGCATTGTCGAGCGGGATATTGGGTGGCGCCTCCCTCGATGTCTTCGAGCGGGAACCCCTTGGTACTGACAGTCCCCTCTGGGCATTTGACACCGTGATCATCACGCCGCATGCGGCGGCGTCATCCGATGTCCAGGCGCTGTTCCGCCACGCCGAAAACCAGATCGCCCGGTTCGAGCGAAGTGAAAGCCTCGAACATGTCGTTGACAGAAAGGCAGGCTACTGAGGTTTTCGAAGAACGGGAACTTCTCCGTCTCAAGCCCGTTGCTCAGGCATTGAAGGCCGCAAAGGCCCTGTTGAGAGCAAAGGAGCGGAACCTTGAACACACGAAGCGAGAGCCCGAAGAAAACCTATCCGGAGCGCCGCGAACATCCCGCCACACCGACGGAAGCGCGGCAGGGCTCCATCGGACGACCGGTCCTGATCGTCCTTCTCGGGGGACTCATCATCGCCATGCTGGTATGGATTCCCGCGGAATGGTGGGGAAGCAGCATCGCGCCGCCGGAAGAGAACGCGGTCGAGCAGGCCTACCCTGAAAACACCATTGAGCAGCAGCCGAGCGCGCAGGAGCAGCGCACGCAGCCCGAGGCTGGAAACTGATCCGTCTCCCCGGCCCTTGCTATAGACTTTCGTGCAAAATGTTTTGATAACGGGCGTCCGAAGCGGGCGCCCGTTTGGCCGCGTCTTAATGTCCTGATCCGGAGGCGGGCGACCACATGACGAAAACCGATATCGCGTCGCGCGTCTACAATCATACTTGGAAGCTCGATCCGATCGTTCGTAGCCTCATCGATACGGACTTCTACAAACTGTTGATGCTCCAGATGATCTGGAAGCTCTATCCCGAGGTGGATGCCACTTTTGAACTGATCAATCGCACGAAGACCGTGCGGCTCGCCGACGAGATCGATGAACAGGAACTGCGCGAGCAACTCGATCATGTGCGCACCTTGAAGCTTGCCAAGAAGGAGATGATCTGGCTCGCCGGTAACAGCTTCTATGGCCGGGCACAGATCTTCGAACCGGAATTCCTCGCTTGGCTGTCGAACCTGCAGCTCCCGGAATACGAGCTCTCCCGCAAGGACGGCCAGTACCAGCTGGAATTTCGCGGTAAGTGGATGGAGACGACGCTTTGGGAGATCCCGGCTCTCGCGATCATCAACGAGCTGCGCAGCCGTGCAGCGATGCGGTCGCTAGGCTTCTTCACCCTGGACGTTCTCTATGCACGGGCCAAGGCGAAGATGTGGGAAAAGGTCCAGCGTCTCGGCGCATTGCCAGGCCTCAGAATTTCCGATTTCGGCACTCGCCGCCGCCATAGTTTTCTGTGGCAGCGCTGGTGCGTCGAGGCGTTGAAGGAGGGTATCGGACCGGCCTTCACCGGCACCAGCAACGTCCTCCTTGCAATGGACTCCGATCTCGAGGCGGTCGGGACCAACGCCCATGAACTCCCGATGGTCGCGGCGGCACTCGCGAACAATGACCAGGAACTCGCCGAGGCTCCCTACAAGATCTTGCAGGACTGGAACCAGCTTTACGGCGGCAATCTTCTGATCGTTCTGCCGGACGCGTTCGGAACCGCCGCGTTCCTCAAGAACGCGCCCGAGTGGGTGGCGGACTGGACCGGGTTTCGCCCGGACAGCGCGCCGCCGATCGAAGGCGGCGAGAAAATCATCGCGTGGTGGAAAAAGATGGGCCGCGATCCGCGTCAGAAGCTGCTGATCTTCTCCGACGGCCTGGATGTCGATGCCATTATCGACACCTATCGCCATTTCGAGGGGCGCGTGCGGATGAGCTTCGGCTGGGGGACCAACCTCACCAATGATTTCGCCGGATGCGCACCAACGGAGAACGCTGGTCTCATGCCGATTTCCATCGTTTGCAAGGTAAGCGAAGCGAATGGGCGACCGGCCGTCAAGCTTTCCGATAACCCCCGCAAGGCGACCGGCGACGCAGCGGAGGTCGAACGCTATCTCCGCTTCTTCGGGGCCGAGGAAAGGGTGGAGCAGGTGGTGCGGGTCTGAACCCGCGTGTTGGTGATCGCTGTTCCTATGTCTATCAGGCTTTCCTGAACTTCCTATTGCGCTCTCCTCTCCGACCATAGAAATATGAAGCCGGAGATCGAGAACCATGACGCGTGGAGGCATCATGGTTCTGACGAGAGGACGAGGGAGGATATATCATGGATATGAGTGGAACAGAGCGCATCGAGGCGCCTGTCGAGAAGGTCTGGCAGGCGCTGAATGATCCGGAAATCCTTCGGCAGGCGATTCCCGGCTGCGAGAGCCTGGAAAAGACATCCGACACCAACATGACCGCCCGCGTCGTGTTGAAGGTTGGCCCGATCAAGGCAAAGTTCGAGGGTGCGGTCGAACTTCAGAACCTCAATCCGCCCACGTCCTACACCATCTCCGGGGAAGGCAAGGGCGGCATCGCAGGCTTTGCAAAGGGGGGCGCGGATGTATCGCTGCAGGCCGACGGGCCGGATGCCACGATTCTCACCTATGCGGTGAAGGCCGAGGTCGGTGGCAAGATCGCACAGCTCGGCAGCCGCCTAATCGATTCGACGGCAAAGAAACTGGCTGGTGAGTTCTTTGCCAAGTTCGGCTCTCTGGTCGGTGGAGAGGCGGCCGTATGAACGGCTTCCGCTCAGTCCGGATCTGATAGAAAGACCCGACCGCCCGTGAGATCTCCGACAAGTTTCCCGATCTTCTCAAGCCGGCCGGTTGGAATTTCGAGCAGAAACGCAGCGCCGTCAGCCGCGTAGGTTTCCCCCGATATGGTGGTATCGGGAAGGGGAACGAGGCGAGCCTTTATTGTCGCGATATCGCTGAAGCTCCCTGTCACGCGACGAACCACGGTAGGAACGATTTCGATGGTGTCGGCGGCCCTGAGACAGGCCGCTGCAGTTCCGCCATAAGCCCGTACCAGTCCGCCTGTCCCGAGCAGAACACCGCCGAACCATCGCTGGACAATGACAGCCACACAGTCGAGTTCCTGTCCATCAATCGCCTGCAATATCGGCTTTCCGGCCGTTCCGCTCGGCTCGCCATCATCGTTGAAGCGATAGAGAGTGCCGACGCGATAGGCCCAGCAATTGTGGTTTGCTGATCCGCCCATGTGTGCCTGTATGAAAGTGCGTGCAAGTGCTTCGCTGGCAACGGGTGCGGCAACCGCTACGAACCGGCTTTTTCGAATCTCCTGTTCGAAACGATACGGCTGGCGCAATGTCCGCACGAACTTCCCTCAATCGGTGATCTTGCCTCTGCCCCGCTTTCGCCATGCCTGTCGACCATGGTCAAGCCCTGCGCAAGCCAGGTGACTTAGCCAAGGCATGAAGAGGCGACAACGAGCTAGGCAGGAGACCACGGAATGCCCATCGACCCCGAGCTTTTCCGAGAACAGCAGGAAACGGCGATCGCACGCATCCTCGCGGAAAACAGGGCCGATGAACTCACCGACATGCTTGTCGAAAGCCTGTTCGAGACCCTGCGTCTCCTCGACGAGGATCTTTGCGGCGACACCGTTCACTGATTCTCCTCGGTCGCATTGGTCGACCGGCTGTTTGCCCCGGATGATCGTAACAACGCCTGGCTGACGTCCAACGCCTCAGTTTGCCGTGATATCGGCTCACCTCGCCTCACGCGATGACATTCTGAAATTATGATCTTTATTGTCCGACCTGAGAGATAGGTGACGTTTTGTACCGAAGACATGGGTAACACTTTTTGCCTTTTGGCGGGAGGTGTTGATGCCGTGGAGAGAGATTTCGG
>NZ_JAGRRC010000001.1:3717411-3835071 GCF_018122705.1 Ciceribacter sp. L1K23
CTATGTTCTGAATCGACGAGAACTCACTCGATCGAACCCGCATCCCTGCGAACCCGACCTGGTGTTCTCATATCAAAACGTGACCGTCTGCGTATCATTCACAGAGAAGCCTAAACCTCTCCACGCAACGCCGCCGTCCACGTTTCTCTTTCTTCCATTCTTCAATTGTCAAATAACAGACGACACAGAGAACCCGCACGTCTTCTCCCCAAGAGCCAAACCGTAACCCGGCCCCAAATCAGCATCTCAGCCAATTCTCTAGAGATAAACCAAAGACAACAGAACCAGCCGCGGAAACCGCAGCAACCTCGCCTTCGGTGAGGCGCTTTCTAGGCCCACTCCAAAAACAAGTCAACTCATAACTCAAAAAAATCACGAAAAAGATACAAGTGACTGAAAAGAATGGGGGATTCCCATTATTCAGACGTAACAGCGAGCAATTCAGGCGCAATTCGGGTTGAATGCGCAGATCCGTTGGCTACTCTCCAACCAACGCTACGGAGACAAGACAACATGATCGTATTGAATGCAGCGGAGACGGCCGCCGCACTTCCCTGGGACCCGCTTATAAAGGCTCTCGAAGCCATGTTCGTCGCCCCGAGCGTGATGCCGGTTCGGCATCATCATGACATTCAGGTGCCCGGCGAACCGACAGCGACCCTTTTGCTGATGCCCGCATGGCTACCCGGCGAATATGCAGGTGTGAAGCTCGTCTCGGTCTATCCCGGCAACGGCTCCAGAGGTCTACCCGCCGTTAACGGCAGCTATATGCTGACGTCAGGAAGCACCGGCGAACTGCTGGCTGTCGTCGATGGCGGGGAATTGACGGCTCGGCGTACGGCAGCGGCGTCTGCACTGGCGTCTCAGTATCTGGCGCGTCCCGATTCAGAAACTATGATGACGATCGGGACTGGCCGCCTCTCTCTCAATTTGATGCAGGCGCATGCGAGCGTCCATCCTTTGCGGCGGTTTCTCGTGTGGGGCCGGTCGGAGGAAAAGGCCGAGCAGACGGCGCTGATGGCCCGATCGCTCGGGCTCGATGCCGAAAGGTGCCCCGACATCGAGACGGGTGTGCGGTCGGCCGACATTGTTTCATGCGCCACGCTTTCCGAAGAGCCGCTGGTCCAAGGTGCGTGGCTCCAGCCTGGATGTCACGTCGATCTTGTCGGTGCCTTCAAGCCGTCCATGCGTGAAAGTGACGATGAGGCCATCCGGCGGGCGAAGGTGTATGTCGACACGCGAGCGGGCGCGCTTTCGGAAGCAGGAGATATCGTCCAGGCAATAAAAAGCGGTGTCATCAACGAGGCCTCCATCATCGGCGAATTGTCGGAACTTGTTGCAGGACGTGTTCCCGGCCGATCGGAACGTTCCGACATTACCCTTTTCAAATCGGTTGGCGCGGCGATCGAAGATCTTGCTGCGGCAATCCTCGCTTATGAAAGCACATCGTCTTTACACGGAATCAAGGCAACTTGACTGTCGATCTTCCGCACCTTCCCGTTTCGTCCGTTCTTGGTGAACTGTCGCGCGCGCTCAGCAACGGTAACCGCGCCATTCTCACTGCCCCTCCGGGCGCCGGCAAGACAACGCTGGTACCGCTCCACCTCCTCGAGCAAGCATGGCGGAAGGACGGACGGATACTTCTTCTTGAACCCCGAAGACTTGCTGCGCGGGCTGCTGCCCGCCGCATGGCCGACCTGCTGGGCGAAGAAGTCGGTCAGACCGTCGGCTACAGGATGCGTCTTGATAACCGTATCTCGTCCGCCACCCGCATAGAGGTGGTTACTGAAGGTGTCTTCACCCGGATGATCCTGGAGGAACCGGACCTGCCAGGCATCGCTGCCGTTATCTTTGACGAATTTCACGAACGTTCTCTCGACGCGGATTTCGGACTCGCACTGGCGCTTGACGTCCAATCGGCCCTGCGACCCGACCTGAAGATCGTTGTGATGTCCGCGACGCTGGATGTGGATCGTTTGGCGCAACTGCTCGAAACGGCACCCCTTATCAAAAGCCCGGGAAGAGCCTTTCCCGTCGAGATCCGGTATCGGGATAGACCCGGCACAGCCTCGATAGAAGAAACAGTGACAACGGCTGTAAGCCAGGCATTGCGGGAGGAAGAAGGGTCGATCCTTGCCTTTCTCCCGGGACAGGCGGAAATAAGACGGGTTGCGGAGCGACTTCAATCGATCGTTGACGACGACATCGCGATAACGTCGCTGTACGGCAATCTCACAGGCAAGGAACAGGACGAGGCCATAAAGCCCGCTCCGTCAGGGCGGCGAAAGGTGGTGCTTGCAACCTCGATCGCCGAAACCTCGATTACCATCGACGGCGTGCGTATTGTTATCGACAGCGGCCTGCAGCGTTTGCCTGTCTACGAGCCCTCCACCGGGATCACGAGGCTGGAGACGACACGGGTCTCGAAGGCGTCGGCCGACCAACGCGCGGGACGCGCGGGCCGAACCGAGCCGGGAATCGCAATAAGGCTATGGCATGCCGGACAGACCGCTGCTTTGCCCGCGTTCACCCCGCCATCCATCCTGAGCACCGACCTCACGGGATTTGCACTGGATCTCGCCATCTGGGGGGTTCGTGATCCGCAAGCGCTGGCTTTCATCGACTTTCCACCCGCACCGGCTCTCGCCGAGGCGCGGAACCTGCTTCGGACGTTTGGGGCGCTCGACCCGGCCGGAACGCTGACAGAGAGAGGCCGACAGATTCGGCGGTTGGGGCTCGAGCCGCGGCTTTCGGCTATGATCCTCAGCGCTGCCGCTTACGGTCAGGCCGAAAGGGCCGCCAGGCTTGCGGTTCTCGTCGGAGAACCGGGCATCGGTGGACAGAACATCGATCTTGACGAGCGCCTGCTTCATTTCGAACGAGACAGCTCCGCGAGGGCTACTGCGGCAAAACGGCTTGCGAGGCAGATCGCCACATCTCTCGTCAATAATGCCTCTGCTGCGTCGATGACAGCTGGACAGCTTCTGCTGTTTGCCTATCCCGATCGGATCGCTTTCGCCCGAGGCGCACCTGGGCGGTTCCTGATGGCCAATGGGCGTGGAGGGGAACTCGATCAGAGCGAACGGCTGGCAAGCGAGAGGATGCTCGTGGTCGCCGATGTCACCGGACGAGCGGAAAAACCTCGAATCCTTGCGGCCGCGCGTATCGACAAGGACGATATCGAGGACCTGCTTCCCGGCGCGATACAGAAGTGCGAGGAAAGCTATTTCGACACCCACAGCCGTCAGGTTCGTGCCCGGAGAACCGTGAAAGTCGGCGCCATTACACTTGAGGAAACGCCGCTTCCCGTGCCGCCGGGAGAGCTAACTGCAAAGGGGTTGGCGGAAGGGGTTCGTCAACTGGGTATTGGGATTCTCCCGTTCGGGACGGCCGCGATTCAGTTCCGGCAACGCGTCGAGTTTCTCCGTCGCGCCATCGGCGAGCCGTGGCCAGACATGTCCGATGAAGCACTGATTTCGCTGCTTGAGGCGTGGTTCGTCCCATTTCAGGGTTCCGTGCGAAGCCTTTCGGACATATCGCCCGGCAGTCTGCATCAGGGACTCGTGTCGATCATTCCTTTCACTCTGCAAAGGGAAATGGATCACTTGGCCCCGACCCATTTCACAGCACCTACCGGGCAGAATCATCCCATCCGATACAACGGGGAAGAGCCGACGGTCTCCATTCGCGTCCAGGAACTGTACGGGTTGAAGAACCATCCGACAATCGGTAACGGCAGGCTGCCGCTGCTGCTTGAATTGACGTCACCAGCCCACCGGCCTATCCAGACGACGCGCGATCTCCCAGGATTCTGGTCTGGCTCATGGAGGGATGTACGCGCGGAGATGCGTGGCCGGTATCCGAAACACGAGTGGCCGGACAACCCTGCAGACGCCAATCCAACGACGCGAGCCAAGCCGCGAGCACGATAATCGGGAAGTCTGCAATGGAGCCACAAGATACTTCCAGTCCTGGTTTCGACAATACCAGCCGGCGACTGCGTCTTGAAACGCTCGTCCGATTGCGGTGGCTGGCAGTTGCCGGCCAAAGCGTCACCGTCTTCGCCGTGGCATTCTGGCTGCACTTCGACCTGCCGGTCGTTGCCAGCCTTGGACTGATTGCGGCGCTTGCTCTGGCAAACATATCCCTATCACTACTGTTCCCTCCGACACATCGCCTCAAGCCCCTGGCGGCATCGGGTCTCCTAGCACTTGATTTGCTGCAACTGGCGGCTTTGCTTTTCATCACCGGGGGGCTCGCGAACCCTTTCGCTCCGCTGATGTGCGTTCCGGTTATCATTTCCTTCGCTTCCCAACCCCTCAGACACTCCATCGGTCTGATGGTGTTGGCGGTGGTGGCCGTTACAGTGCTTTTCCTTTCGCCTTTCCCCCTGCCCTGGTTCAGCGGTGAAATCTTGAACGTAAAGCCGCTGATGCAGGTTGCGACATGGTGCTCCGTGATCTCGATGATGGGCTTTGCCGCCTTCTATGCATACCGAGTATCAAAAGAAGCATCGCTTCTCGCTGATGCGCTCGCGGCAACGGAACTCGTCCTGCAAAGGGAGAAGCACCTATCGCAGCTGGACGGACTAGCCGCCGCCGCAGCACACGAGCTCGGGACTCCATTGGCAACGATTAGCGTCGTTGCCAAGGAGATGGAGCGCGAACTGGGTCAGGACGAGCGCTTCGGCGAAGACGTCCAACTGCTGCGAAGCCAGAGTGAACGATGCCGTGATATTCTTCGTCGCCTGACGAGCCTTCCATCGGAAAGCGAAGAACATATGCGACGGCTGACTCTCTCTTCCATGATGGAGGAGGTGATGGCGCCACACCGCGAATTTGGCATTGCCGTCGAGCTAATCGAAACCAAGACCCAAGAACCCGAACCGCTTCTAAGCCGAAATCCCGGAATTCTCTTTGGTCTTGGGAATCTCATTGAAAACGCCGTTGACTTCGCAAAGAGCAGGGTTGTCGTTTTCGTCGGTCATAATCAGGATACGATTTCGATCGTGCTGGAGGACGACGGGCCAGGATATTCTCTCGATATCCTTGCGCGTATTGGCGAGCCGTACATGACGACCAGGACGCGGCCAGACAGTGCAGGCGGCCTCGGGCTCGGCCTGTTCATTGCCAAAACGCTGCTTGAGAGGTCGGGTGCCAAGCTAAGATTCGAGAATCGCGCGGCGCCTGAACCCGGCGCACGCGTCAGCGTCATTTGGCCTCGCCAACGCCTCGACATCAGTTCGACAAAATGATGTTTGCGGCCCTATATAGTCCTCAGTCGGAATAATGCGGGTCGAATGCCGTGGAGGTGTCATGAGCGAAAACAATGCATCGGTAGCCGGAACACCCGGAACTGGCGGAAACACCTCGGTCGAAATGATTGGATCGGATCCGACTCTGCTGATTGTCGACGACGACGTTCCCTTTCTGCGAAGGCTTGCACGGGCTATGGAGTCGAGAGGATTTACTGTCGACATCGCAGCTTCCGTAGCCGAAGGCGTAGCAAAGTCCAGAAGCGCGACCCCAAAATACGCGGTCGTCGACCTGAGGCTTGGAGACGGCAACGGCCTGGACGTGATCGAGGCGATCCGGCAGCGACGCGATGACACAAAGATCGTCGTGCTGACGGGATACGGCAACATTGCCACGGCTGTCACCGCGGTCAAACTTGGAGCCTTGGATTACCTGTCTAAGCCGGCTGACGCGGATGACGTTTTCAACGCTCTTACGCAGAAGCCCGGTGAAAAGGCGGAGGTTCCGGAGAACCCCATGTCCGCGGATCGGGTGCGTTGGGAGCACATACAACGCGTCTATGAAGCTTGCGAAAGGAATGTCTCGGAAACGGCGCGCCGCCTTAACATGCACCGCCGCACATTGCAGCGAATCCTCGCCAAGCGCGCTCCAAAATAGACCGTTCGCTAGGAGACAGTCGTCGCCGCCCACTCTGCCTGCATAAGTCTTTGTGCAGCCGTGCGAGAAAAAGACAGAGTGATCGCTTTCCGGCGTGCAGGCGGCAGGAGGTGGACTGGTGCCTCACGCAGCAAATCAGCGCCACGACCGTCAGACAGGATAAGGCCACAGTCCTGTGGGAATATCTCAGCGGGAACGCCGGGATGAGTGGCGAAGAACAAGCGGTCGCAATGAAGCCTGTAATCCGGCCATTTCCGATCGACCTTGAAGTCCTCAATCGAGGACTTCACCTCAATGATCCAGATCTCACCCTTTTCGGACAACGCTACCAGGTCGGCGCGTCGGCCGTTTGAAAGTGTCAGTTCCGGAAGCACGGCGTGACGCATCTCGCTGAGCAGGATCTGAACGCCTCTACGCACAAGAAGCGCATTCGTCGATTGGCGCCCATCCACTAACGGATTGTTTGCCGCGATTGACAAAAGAGTCATGGACAAATCCTCCATTGCCGGGTCCACATGTTGCAAAAAAGCAATGCAGTTTTAATTTGCTGCGGCGTTCGTCCTCTGCGCCGTGCACAGTATTGCCAAGGCCGAATTAATTCAAAATAAACCATAATCACAGATGGTCGGTAGTCGACCATTATCCAGCCTTTCACACGAGCCCTCCATGCGATTCCGCAATACCTTGACAGCGTTCGGCCTTGTAGCAGCGCTAGCGCTCACCGGATGCACAACGACCGACAATTCGACCGACACCGCCAAGATCGAGAAAGGCCAGATTTTCTCAGACTCCTATGGCAAAATGTCGGACGCCGGCTACACGCTGCCCGCTATTCCCATCAATCGGGTCAATCCGAAATTTCACAGGCAGATCGTCTCCTACAAGACTGACGAGAAGCCCGGAACAATCGTTGTGAATACCCGTGAGCGATTCCTTTACTACATTCTGCCGAATGGCAAAGCCATGCGTTATGGCATTGGCGTCGGCAAGCAGGGCTTTGCCTGGTCTGGGACGGCCTATATCGCTTGGAAGCAGGCTTGGCCGACCTGGCACCCGCCGAAAGAAATGGCGGTCCGGAAGCCCGAGATCGCCAGATACGTCGATGACGGCATGGGGCCGGGCCTTAATAATCCGCTGGGCGCGCGTGCGATGTATCTGTTTAACGAGAAAGGTCAGGACACGCTTTTCCGTTTGCACGGTACACCTGAGTGGGCGTCGATCGGCACCGCCGCGTCATCTGGCTGCATCCGCCTGATGAACCAGGACGTGATTGACCTCTACAACCGTGTCCGCCCTGGAAAGGGCGCGAAGGTCGTCGTGATCCAGTAGGCCCTCGGCACGTGCGACATTATAAAGCCGCCGATTTCCGGCGGCTTTTCTGTATGCAGTAAGTTTTTAGGCTGAGAGCTTCGCCTTCAACTCCTGTCGGCGCCGATGCAGAACCGGTTCCGTATATCCGTTAGGCTGCTCACGTCCTTTCAGCACAAGTTCCACAGCGGCTTGGAAAGCAACCGAGGAGTCGAAGTCAGGCGCCATAGGTCGGTAAGCTACATCGTCCTTGTTTTGAGCGTCGACCACAATTGCCATTCTCTTCATTGTATCAACAATCTGCTGCTCCGAAACGACGCCGTGACGGAGCCAGTTCGCCATGTGTTGGGCTGAAATCCGAAGGGTGGCGCGGTCCTCCATCAAGCCAATGTTGTTAATATCCGGAACCTTGGAACAACCCACTCCTTGATCGATCCAGCGGACAACGTAACCCAAGATCCCCTGTGCGTTGTTATCGAGTTCCCGCTGTATTTCTTCCGCCGTCCAGTTTGGACGCACTGCAACAGGGACCGAGAGGATGTCGTGCAGGTTCGCACGCTTCCGATTCATGAGCGCCTGCTGGACGTCCTTCACCGAAATTCGATGATAGTGGGTTGCGTGCAGGGTGGCGGCGGTCGGTGACGGAACCCATGCTGTATTGGCTCCCGCCTTTGGGTGCGCGATCTTCTGTTCCAGCATCGCGCCCATCAGATCCGGCATCGCCCACATACCCTTGCCGATCTGGGCATGTCCCGACAGACCGCATTCAAGGCCAATATCGACATTCCAGTTCTCATAGGCGGCGATCCAGGCGGCCTGCTTCATATCACCCTTCCGTATCATCGGCCCTGCTTCCATCGACGTGTGGATTTCATCGCCGGTTCGGTCCAGAAAACCGGTGTTGATGAAGACCACGCGCTCGCGGGCGACACGTATGCACTCCTTGAGATTGACGGTGGTACGTCGCTCCTCGTCCATGATCCCCATCTTGATCGTGTTGGGCGCCATACCCAACGCTTGTTCCACCCGCGCGAATAGATCACAGGCAAATGCTACCTCGTCCGGGCCATGCATTTTCGGTTTGACCACGTACATGGAACCTGCCGGAGAATTTTTTCGGCGGCCATTCGGACCAATATCGTGAAGAGCGATCAAGGCGGTGATCACGGCGTCCATGATCCCTTCCGGCACTTCCTTTCCAGAGCGATCAAGAATCGCCGGATTGGTCATGAGGTGACCGACGTTTCGAACGAGCATCAACGAACGGCCGCGAAGCTGCGAGGATGATCCGTCGGGCGCGTTGCACGAGATATCGGGTGCCAGACGACGGGTGAAGACAGAGCCGCCCTTGGTAACGTCTTCCGTCAAATTTCCGCGCATGAGACCAAGCCAGTTGGCGTACACCGCTACCTTGTCCTGGGCATCGACCGCAGCGACCGAGTCCTCACAATCCATGATCGTCGTGATCGCTGATTCAAGGCGAATATCATCAATGTGAGCTCGGTCTGTGCGTCCGATGTTTCCTTCCGCGTCGAAGACGAGTTGAATATGAAGTCCGTTTCGCCGCAATACGACCGTGTTGGGGTGATCGGCGGGTCCTGAATAAGCGACGAACTGACTTTGATCGGCCACAGATGTCTGTTGCCCATCAACGAGTGTGATATGAAGAGCCGCATGCAGGATCGAAAACGATGCGACATCCTTCCAACGGCCGAGGCCAAGCGGGACGGCATCGTCAAGGAACGTGCGTGCCCACGCGATGACTTTTTCGCCTCGAATCGGATTGTAAGCGGCTTGCCTCTCTGCTCCGTCCTCTTCGGGAATGGCATCCGTTCCATAAAGCGCATCGTAGAGCGAGCCCCAGCGTGCGTTCGCGGCGTTGAGAGCGTATCGGGCGTTCATCACGGGAACGACCAGCTGCGGCCCCGCGATCGACGATATTTCCGGGTCTACATTGCTCGTGGATACCGAAAAGGCTGCACCCTCCGGCAGAAGATACCGAATCCGTCGCAGAAATGCTTCATAGTCAGCAATATCCGACGGTGCACCGTTTTCGCGGTACCAGGTATCCAACTGGTGTTGCATCTCATCCCGCACAGCAAGAAGAGCCTCATTGCGGGGTGCAAGGTCATGTACGATATCGGAGAACGCGCGGAAAAACGTTTCCTGGTCTACGCCAGTTCCCGGCAGAGCATGGCTGCAAAGGAAATCGTAAAGTTGCCCATCGAAGGCAAGGCCGTGCGCATCCACGCGATTCATATCATTCCTCCGGAAACGTTCATATTCTTGATGCGCAGCAAACTCGCGATGCGAATTCAAGTCAATGCGGCATAAGTTCGAAGGATTCTTTCCAATACGGAAAGAGTTTAGCTTGCAAAGCGAGGTCGGCCGCTCGCCGTGGCGACAATACGCGCTTCGATCAGCCTTTTCCGCCCCTCAATCTCCGGCGCTTGGATGAAAACGTCACACAGAACGGCAGGATCATTAGCGCCGTTGACAATCGCCTGATCCAGCGCAACGGCACGCGCACGCTCCTCGGCTGCCGCGAGAGCCTGAGCCTCGTCAGCAAACAGTCGATTCTCGCCCGCGCCCGAAAGAACGAACCGCCCCTCCTCCGGCGAGGTGACAAAGACGGTAACAGCCGAACGGACTTGGCCAACCACTGCCCCGACGGCGTTTGCCACATCCGCTTCGTCCGGAACAATCGATTCGGCCGACAGTTGCGCGGCAATGGCCGGATAGTATTCTCGGGCGGATGCACCCAAACCGATCAACGGACGATCAAGCGATATGGAAAGACGCACAATGCCGCCTGCCCGGTTTAGCGCACGATCTACCATAGGTGACCGGGTCGGGTCGACATCGAAAACGCCGTCCTCGGAAAGCGCTGATGCGATCAGCAAGTCTGCGGATTGACGCGTCAACCGATCGACGATCCGGTTTGCCATCGTTACGGCGGAATCGGCGATTGGCCGACCTGCGCCGTCCCGGGTGCGAGCAAGAAGTTCCAAGCCCAAGAGAGCGCTTTCGCGATCCCATTGATGCTGACGGTCGAGCACGTGAAGGGCGTCTGATGGCGTTACGCCGCAGACGTGGACAAGACCACGGGAAACCAGCCGATCTAAGGTCGCTTTCTGCGGTGTAACACTGATAAGCTGATCCAGCGGCACGGGTACCATGCCTATCCGGTCAAACAGCTCGATCTCTTTCTTCTCCAAGCCTGCGGCAAAACGCGCCGGAACACCGGTTCGGACCGCGAAGCGACCGTCGTAACGACCTATGTAACTCGCCTTTAACTGACGTTCGAGAACAGCGCTTACTTCGTCACCATGGATCCAGGCGGCAAGGCTGAGCGGCATTAGCCGACGCGGCCCCAGCTCGATCGAGGCCGCAAGCCCCCGGTCGTGAACCCGCACTTCCGAGTCACCGCCGAGCCCATACGTCCGCATGGCCACGGCTTCCACCATCGTTCGATACCCGCCGACGACGGCGCCTTCGGCATCTAGGCGTGGTCGACCTTTGTCGAGAATGGCGACATCGGTGGTCGTACCGCCAATGTCTGAAACGACTGCATCGCTGCGGCCTGTCAGGAACTGGGCGCCGATCAGACTTGCAGCCGGACCCGACAATATGGTCTCAATGGGCCTCAGGCGCGCCTCCGCAGCGGAAATCAGAGCTCCATCACCTCTGACAACCATTATCGGGGCTGTTATGCCCCGCGCGAGCATGAAATCTTCGCACGCACCGACAAGCCGGTCGATCATCGATACCAAGCGTGAGTTCAGCAACGTCGTAAGGGCGCGTCGAGGACCTCCGAGTTTCGAAGAAAGTTGATGGCTGCAGGTAACAGGCAGCGGCGAATGGGACCGCAGGAAATCCCTTACTTTCAATTCGTGTGAAGGGTTTCTGACGGCAAAATATCCTGCCACCGCAAAGGATGTAACGCTGTCTTTCAGATCGCTCATGGCGGATTCGAGCGGGCCAAGCTCCAGCGGCGTTTCTGTCCCGTGTACATCATGTCCGCCCTTCAGGAAGACCACGGGATCCTTCCCGAGAGCCTGATCAAGGCCGTCACGCCCGAGATCTTCCGGACCAAATCCAATCATCACCAGGCCAGCGCGGCCGCCATGTCCCTCGACCAGCGCGTTGGTCGCCAGGGTGGTGGAAAGCGAAACCAGCGAAATCTGTGTGCTAAGAACCCCGGAACTCGTCAGAACGGCTTCAACGGCACCAGAGATGCCAACTGAAAGATCGTGTCGGGTGGTGAGTGATTTTGCTTTGGCGATGACGCCCCTAGTTTCGCTGAAGAGAACCGCATCGGTATAGGTTCCACCGGTATCGATTCCCAACAAAATGTCAGAGGCCACGTCTTGCTCCCGGCGGTGTCATTCTTCAGCCGGACCTTATCGCACCGATATCGTTGATGGAACCAGCTGACAAACGGCAAAACACGGTCTGATTTCGCCTTTCAGCAAACCTGTATCGCCTTCACCGCCGTCGGGATACGCGCATCGGCAATCCTGATTTGGGTTGCACCGTCAGCCTTTGCACCGGCCACGGTCTGGTCGCTGCCGTCACGTCGAACCGGTAGCGCGACATCATGACTCCCAGTGCGATCACGGCCTCTTGCAGCGCGAAGGATGCGCCGATGCAGACACGAGGTCCGGCTCCGAAAGGCAAATATTGAAAACGGTCTATCTTATTCCGATTTTGAGGCAGGAAACGTTCGGGTATGAAAGCCCGGGGCCGTTCCCATAAGAGTTCGTGACGGTGGAGGGTCCACGGCATGATCAGAACTGTCATGCCCTTGGTGATTTCGACGCGCTCTCCTGTGCCATCCGACCAACTGTCAGAGTCGATCGCTTCGCGGTTGATCGAAGGTGCGGGTGGATAGAGGCGCATTGCCTCCTCGAAGGCTGCCCGCACCTGGGGCATGCGTTCGATCCAATCGACCGGGTCATCCCCGTCTGCAATGACGCTATCGATTTCCGCTTCCATCCTATCCCGCACGACCGGCGACCGGGCAACGCAGTATAGCGTCCAGGCGAGGGCACGCGACGTCGTTTCGTGACCGGCGCCGATAAAGGTCAGGATGTTGTCCTGGAGCTCGTCTTCCGTCAGACCCCTCTCTCCGGTTTGCTCAAGCATCAGCGTGAGAAAGTCCTGCGGGGCTTTTTCCGGTTCTTTCTGCAAACGCCTCCGACGGAGATCGATGGTACGCTGGACTATGTCGCGAAATTTGTTCAGGACGGCTTCACCGCCGGTGCGTGTCAGGCGTGGGATCCAGCCCGGAGCCTGCAGTAGATCCATTGGATCTATCCGCCCCATGACATGCAGCAGTCGTTCGGTGTCCTCCGAGAAGCTCTCCGTTGGGACCGCGAGTTCACCGGAGAAAAGCGTTTCGGAAAGAATCGCAAACGTCAGTTGGTTCATGTCTTCGGAGACGTCGACCACGAAGTCACCATCCGCGTATCTCAGCTCGACGTGCTCGACAGACTTGGCATGCATCTGAGCGGCGAAACTTTTTGCGTGGCGTGGCGTAAAGACGGGCGCTATCGCTTTCCTCGTTCGCCGCCAGACAGAACCCTCGGCAGTCAGCAAGCCATCTCGCAAAATAGGGCGCAATACCAATTGGCGAATTGTCTGCATCCGGTAGTTCGCGGCATTTTCGACCAAGATATGCTTGATGAGACCAGGATGATTGGCGATGAGGCTTCGCTGGTTGAAGAAGCGGGCGACGATCCAGGGGCGATTGTAGGATGGCTCTCCCCAAAGCTCGAGGGGATTTTTCAAGACAGTGTTTATCACCGTCAGCCAGCCGGGCGGCATCGATCTAGGTATTGGTGCAGGGGGTTCGAAAACTTCTCTGTCGACGTACATTCCGTTCCCTTGCCGGACAAGTCGCTACAACAACGCTTCGAGCTCCGGCAGCTTGTCGTTTATCAACCAGCCATAGTAGTTTTCCTCCGGCCACACCCGTCCGCCCGAGGCATTTTTCCGAGCCAGAGCGCGTGCACGCCGCTGCGAGTCCCCGATGTTGAAGAGAGTTGCGGTGATGCCGGGATTTCCGGAGATGTCCATGTCCGCATACTCGCGATAATCATCGATTGCCTTGCGGATGATTGCCGCCATGAAAGCCAGAGACACGTCTGGCTGCATGATCGCACGGTAGACGTCGGCAGCATCATTTTCATCAAGCTCGGGGTAACCCGATTTCTCGTGCACCGTATCGCTCATCATCAGCGCGGTCAGCGGGTTGATTTGGCCAAGGCCGAACGTCTGCCCGGCATAGAAAGGCTGGAAGAAAACAGCACTGAATCGGTTGTCGGGATAGGTTCGCCCGTCAACCGACTCTCCCTGGAAAACCTTCTGCCAGACCTCATCTCGACAAGTCCAGAGAGCATACGAATCCGTCTTAGAGGCGCAAACCGAGAACTGGGGTCGATTGACGAAGTCGGATATCTTTTCTCCCTTGTAGGAGAAATCGAAGACGTTTCCGGCATAGGAAGCGGCCTTCACATAATAGCTCTGCAAGCGATCATAGGCGTCCACGTTGTAGGTATGTTCGCCAACGATCGCGCCGATCATATGAATCGGATCTATGTTGTAGCGGGACGCAGTTTCCTTGATCTTCGAGACGAGCTTTTTGTCGGTCGCAAGAAGGTCTCGAACCTTCTCGTACTTGAGATCGAAAGATGTCTTCCCGGCCTTGGTACGTCGTACCGAAGCGCCCGGTATCGCCGGTTGCTCCGCATTCCGGTTGCCGGCCGGCACTTTCGTGACGGCCATGGCATTGCCTGCGGCGAAAACCAGTCCAAGGGTCGTGACCAATGCCAGAAGAAAACGTTGCACGATGCCTGCGCCTCTATCTTGAAGCCTGCGCTCCGGAAGTCGGAAGGTTCGCATCCTGACCGACGGTACGGCCGGTGCAAAGAATGCGGCCATACTTATAAAGACAAAATGGAACTGTCGAGGCTGCAGAAAAAACTATTTGTGAGGACCGTCCTTACGGTCATTCACAGCCTCGAAAGAGGATCACAATATGTAACGAGACAGATCCGCGTCAGCTGCGATCTCACCAACGTGCTCCCGGACGTATTCAGAATCGATCATCACGGCGGAACCGGAGCGATCAGGAGCATTGAACGAAATGTCGTCCAGGACGCGCTCCATGACTGTCTGCAGCCGGCGTGCGCCAATGTTCTCAACTGATGCATTGAGCTTCACGGCAATATCAGCCAGAGCGTCGATCGCGTCCTCGGTAAAGTCGAGCTGCAATTCCTCGGTTTCCATCAAGGCGCGGTATTGCCGAATCAGACTTGCTTCCGTTTCCGTAAGAATCCTGCGGAAATCCTCCTTGCTGAGGGGTTTGAGCTCAACACGGATCGGCAAGCGTCCCTGCAATTCGGGCAGCAGATCGGAAGGCTTGGAAACATGAAAGGCGCCAGACGCGATAAACAGAATATGGTCGGTTTTTACCGGTCCGTATTTCGTCGAAACGGTTGTTCCCTCAACAAGCGGTAGAAGATCACGCTGCACACCCTCACGGGAAACGCCGGCGCCAATGCCTCCATCGCGCGCCGCAATCTTGTCGATCTCGTCAAGAAACACGATGCCGTCATTTTCAACTGAGCGAACAGCGTCGCGCTGGATGACTTCGTTGTCGATCAGCTTGTCAGATTCGTCTCGGATGAGATCAGCGTAGGAAGCCTTGACGGTCGTGCGGACCTTCTTGGTCCGGCCACCCATCGCCTTGCCGAACAGATCGGATAGGTTGAGAATGCCGACGTTGCCGCCCTGCATGCCCGGGATGTCCAGGCTCGGCATTCCGCCGGCAGTGTCCGCAATTTCGATGTCGATTTCCTTGTCATCCAGCTCACCAGCGCGGAGCTTTCGACGAAAACTGTCGCGAGTTGCCGGCGAGGCTGTCGCACCGACAAGCGCATCAAGGACACGTTCCTCGGCACCGGCGTGGGCCTTTGCCTGAACCTCAGCCCGCTTCTTCTCGCGCTGAAGGCCGATTCCTATCTCAACCAAGTCCCGGATAATCTGCTCAACGTCACGGCCGACATATCCGACTTCCGTGAATTTGGTTGCCTCGACCTTGATAAAGGGGGCGCCGGCCAACTTCGCAAGACGACGCGATATCTCGGTCTTCCCGACCCCGGTCGGACCGATCATCAGGATATTCTTTGGCATCACTTCGTCACGCAGACTCTCGTCGAGTTGCTGGCGTCGCCAGCGATTGCGAAGGGCGATCGCGACGGCCCGTTTGGCCTCGTGCTGACCGATGATGAACCTATCGAGTTCGGAAACGATTTCACGGGGCGAAAAATTGGTCATGGTTTGTCACTCGTGCTCAGAATTTCGTGTGTCGTGATGACGGTATCGCGACTTTGTCTAACCAGTTCAGGAAGCCGTCATTCACCATCAAGACTTTCCAAAACAATCGCGTCATTGGTGTAGACACAGATGTCGCTGGCTATCTGCATAGCCCGACGCGCAATTTCCTCAGCGGATTTGTTGGTATCCATAAGCGCCCGAGCCGCGGCAAAGGCGTAGTTCCCACCGGATCCGATCGCGATCGTTCCGTGTTCGGGCTCAAGGACGTCGCCATTTCCCGTGATTGCCAAGGTAATACTCTTGTCGGCGACCAGCATCATGGCCTCGAGATTGCGCAGATATTTGTCCGTGCGCCAGTCCTTCGCCAATTCGACTGCCGCGCGCATCAGCTGGCCGGGATATTGCTCCAGCTTCTTTTCCAGCCGGTCAAGCAGTGTGAAGGCATCTGCCGTCGCTCCGGCAAAGCCAGCTATCACCTCGCCGCCCTTCCCGATCCTTCGGACCTTGCGCGCATTGCCTTTCATGACGGTCTGCCCGAGGCTGACTTGACCATCACCCGCCATGACAACCGAACCGTTCTTTCTAACTGTGATAATCGTGGTCATGAGCACTCTCCGTCCCGACAGGACATTCGTTTGTAGCGGCATACACTGCCAATCGGCGCTTATGTAAGCGCGCATCCGGCAAATACAACGCGATCACTTGGCACAGCGACATCCGGGTAGGCGCAGCGCAATGTAATTTCTGGATATTCAGTGTTCCTCCTGATATGGAACGGCCAATTTCCCAGGGAGCAGCTTCGATGGCAGGTCGCAAAGCCGAGGTTTCGCGCAAAACCAATGAAACCGACATCACCGTCTCAGTGAATATCGACGGCACCGGTCTGTCTCGTATCGCTACGGGCATCGGCTTCTTCGATCATATGCTGGACCAACTCAGCCGGCATTCGCTGATCGACATGGCAATTGACGCAAAGGGCGACTTGCATATCGATGACCACCACACCGTGGAGGACACGGGAATAGCCGTTGGTCAGGCAGTCGCCAAGGCTCTCGGAGATCGCCGCGGAATAACGCGTTACGCCTCTCTCGACCTCGCTATGGACGAGACAATGACAAAGGCTGCAGTGGATCTGTCCGGACGGCCGTTTCTGGTTTGGAAGGTCGATTTCAGTTCGCCGAAGGTCGGTACCTTCGACACGGAACTCGTGCGGGAGTTCTTTCAAGCCTTCTCACAACATGCCGGCATCACGCTTCACGTAGTCAATCACTACGGGGCCAACAATCACCATATCGCGGAGACCTGTTTCAAGTCGGTCGCGCGCGTTCTTCGCGTCGCTACCGAAATCGATCCGCGTCAGGCCGATCGCGTTCCCTCGACGAAAGGGACGCTGGTCTAGCCAGAGGAGGTAGTGTCGATGCGTGTCGCAATCATAGACTACGGATCAGGAAATCTGCGGTCGGCCACCAAAGCCTTCGAGCGCGCCGCGTCCGAAGCCGGGGTCAACGCAGCGGTAGATCTAACGGACAAGGCAGAAGTCGTGGCGGCTGCCGACCGGGTCGTTCTCCCAGGCGTTGGCGCTTATGCGGACTGCCGCAAGGGCCTGGATTCGGTGGACGGCATGCATGACGCGCTGCTTGAGGTCGTAGAGCGGAAAGCCCGCCCTTTCCTGGGCATTTGCGTTGGAATGCAGCTTATGTCTTCCCGTGGACTAGAAAAGACGGTGACGCCGGGTTTTGACTGGATTTCTGGCGACGTGATTGAGATGTCGCCCGCAGATCCGAACCTCAAAATTCCGCAAATCGGCTGGAATACCGTCGATCTCAATCGTCAGCATCCTCTCTTTGACGGCATCCCAACAGGTGAGAGCGGACTTCATGCCTATTTCGTACACTCGTACCATCTTGCGGCGACGGATCAGGCAGACGTCATCGCAACGACCAACTATGGCGGTCCGATGACAGCGGTCGTGGGCCGGGAAAACATGGTGGGAACCCAGTTCCATCCTGAAAAGAGCCAAAGGCTGGGCCTGAAATTGATCGCCAATTTTCTTAGATGGGACCCGTGAGTCCTGGAAGCACACTGAAGGCTAGCCGGCTAACATGATTCTATTCCCCGCCATTGATCTCAAGGATGGTAGTTGCGTCAGGCTCAAGCTGGGCGACATGACGCAAGCCACGATCTACAATGTGGACCCGGCCGCCCAAGCCCGAGCCTTCGAGGAACAAGGCTTCGAATGGTTGCACGTGGTCGACCTCAACGGCGCATTCGCTGGTGAAAGCGTGAACGGTGCAGCCGTCGACGCAATCTTGAAGGCGACCAGAAATCCAGTGCAGCTTGGCGGCGGGATTCGCACTCTTGCCCATATCGAGAACTGGCTTTCCCGAGGCCTGGCGCGCGTAATACTGGGCACGATTGCCGTCCGAGATCCGGCTCTTGTTGTTGAGGCGTGCCGCCGCTTTCCGGGCCGAATTGCGGTAGGAATCGATGCGAAGGGTGGCAAGGTCGCTGTCGAAGGCTGGGCAGAAGCGTCTGAGCTGGGCGTGATAGAACTCGCACGCAAATTCGAAGGAGCCGGGGTTTCAGCCATCATTTATACCGACATAGATCGGGATGGCGTTCTCGCCGGCATCAATTGGCCCTCTACGTTGCAGCTCGCCGATGCGGTATCAATACCGGTCATTGCATCCGGCGGTCTTGCTTCCGTTGACGATATCCGCCGCATGTTGGAGCCGGATGCCAGTAAGCTTGAGGGGGCGATTTCAGGACGCGCGCTCTACGATGGTCGAATCGACCCCGCAGCAGCCCTCTCGATGATAAAGGCTGCCAGAGCGCCCAAGGGGGAAGGCATATGACACTCAAGGCCCGCGTGATCCCATGTCTGGACGTCAAGGACGGTCGCGTCGTCAAGGGCGTCAACTTCGTTGACCTGATTGATGCCGGAGATCCAGTGGAAGCGGCAAAGGCCTACGATGCCGCTGGCGCGGACGAACTCTGCTTTCTCGATATAACGGCGTCGTCCGACGAACGTGACACGATCTTCGACGTGGTGGCACAGACCGCCGAGCACTGTTTCATGCCGCTGACTGTCGGCGGCGGTGTGCGCACCGTTGCCGATATTCGCAAGCTGCTTCTCTGTGGCGCCGACAAGGTCTCCATCAACTCCGCAGCGGTCAAAAATCCGGATTTCGTGGCGGAGGCGGCGGACAAATTCGGGGATCAGTGCATCGTCGTGTCGATCGACGCCAAAAGAGTGTCAGCCACGGGCGAAACCGACCGGTGGGAAATCTTCACACATGGCGGCCGTAATCCCACAGGTATCGATGCGATCGAATTTGCAGAAAAGGTCGTGGCGAGGGGCGCCGGCGAACTGCTTGTCACGTCCATGGACAGGGACGGAACCAAGAGCGGTTACGACATCGCCTTAACTCGGCGCATCGCCGACTCCGTTCGCGTTCCAGTTATCGCGTCCGGCGGTGTCGGAACACTGGATGATCTTGTGGCGGGCATCAATGACGGCCACGCAACGGCGGTTCTTGCGGCTTCAATCTTCCACTTCGGGACATTTTCCATCCTCGACGCTAAGAAGCACATGGCCAACAACGGCATCGCCGTCCGCCTTGACTGATGAATGGAGAACTGGAATGTCCAAGTTCACGCTACAGGACCTTGAGGCCATTGTTGACGAGAGATCGTCAGCGCCAGCAGACGAGTCCTGGACGGCGCGACTGATCGCAAGTGGGCAGGCGAAAGCGGCGAAGAAACTGGGCGAAGAGGCTATCGAAACCATCATCGCCGCAACAACGGGCGACAGAGACAACCTCGTCTACGAAACCGCAGATCTTCTCTATCATCTGATGGTCGTATTGAAAATCGCTGATATCCCGCTACAAGCGGTGATGAGCGAGCTTGAGCGGCGAACCGGTCAAAGCGGCCTCAGCGAGAAGGCCAGTCGAAAAGACCCATGACTACTGCAAGCAGGGAAGCCGAAACGTCCGAGGCGCTCGATCATTTTCAGCCGAACGACTATTCGCCATATCATTTCTTCTCTTCGAATGAATGGGCCAGGTTCCGTGCCGATACGCCTCTCACGCTGACGGAGGACGAAGTCCGGCGACTTCGGTCCATCGATGATCCGATTGATCTGGAAGAGGTCAGACGAATCTACCTCTCTCTGTCTCGCCTGCTATCGGCACACGTCGAGTCTTCGCAACTGTTGTTCGAGCAGCGAAACAGGTTTCTCAGCCTCTCGGACGTGACAAAAACGCCGTTTGTCATCGGGATCGCCGGATCGGTCGCCGTTGGCAAGTCCACGACCGCTCGCGTCCTGAAAGAACTTCTGGCCCGCTGGCCGTCAAGCCCCAAAGTGGATCTCGTTACCACCGACGGCTTTCTCTATCCCAATGAGACGCTCGTTCGTCAGAACATCCTGAACCGCAAGGGATTCCCAGAGAGCTACGACACGGCGGCCATCCTCCGGTTTCTTTCCGCCATAAAGGCCGGTCGTCCGAACGTGAACGCGCCGACCTACTCGCATCTTACCTACGACATCCTTCAGAACGAGTACCGCGTGGTGGACCGTCCGGATATTCTGATCTTCGAGGGTATCAACGTCTTGCAGTCGCGGGACTTACCGGCCGATGGAAAGATCGTGCCCATGGTATCCGATTTCTTCGACTTCTCGATCTACATCGACGCCGACGAAAAACACATTCATCGCTGGTATGTCGATCGCTTCATGAAGTTACGCCAGACAGCATTCAAGGATCCCAATTCCTATTTCCATCGATACGCGACAATAACCGAAGGAGAAGCGCTGGCCCGCGCTGAGGATCTCTGGAGCAGCATCAACCTGAAAAACCTGCGGGAAAACATTCTGCCAACGCGACCGCGTGCCGATCTCATACTGAGAAAAGGCAAAGACCACCTTATCGAGAAAGTCGCACTGAGAAAGTTGTGATTTATTCGACGTATCAGTCCGTGACTCGGCGCATCGTCAGGTTTACGCGCCCGGAGTGCCGAAGCAACGTCGACGTGCCGGGATAAATCCTGTCGACGCCGTGATATCTTAACCTGCTTTTTCCGCCGAGGACGAGAACGTCCCCGCTTTCCAGCTTAAACGAACGGGTAGAATCGCGTCGGTCGAGACCACCAACCCGAAAGAGACATGCGTCTCCAAGAGAAACGGAGACGACGGGAGCCTTGAAGTTCTTCTCGTCGCGATCCTGATGGAGACCCATCTTGGCCCCGGGTTCATAAAAATTGACTAGGCACGCCTGCGGCGGGGCGTCGTATTCGGAAACGTCACACCATAACTCCAGAAGACGCTGCGGGATCTTTGGCCATGGTTCTCGGGTAACCGGATGAAAATCCTGATATCGGTATCCGCCCTCACGATCTGTGACCCAGCCAAGATCACCGCAGTTGGTCATACGCACCGACAGTGACTTGCCCGTTTTGGGCATGACCGGAACAAAGAGCGGCGCGATACCAACAACAGACCGCACATCCTCTAGCACCAGTTCCTGCTGCTCTTGAGAGAAATAACCGGGGCGGAGCAGCAATCCCTCTTCCAGAAGTACGGGTGTCGACATTGAATGTCGTCTCCAGGCGTTATTCATTCGTTGTCCGGCCGGCCGCGCATCCGCTTGACTTCGGACCGACCGCTCTTTTCCTTCAGCCGCCGTTCAATTGCACCCTTGGACGGTTTGGTCTTTCGCCTTGGCGGTGCCGGTGGTTCCGCTGCCTTGAGGATAAGCTCGCGCAGCCGTTCGCGAGCGTCGTCTCGATTCCGTTCCTGACTCCTGAATCGGGCCGCCTCAATTAGAATGACACCATCCTTGGATGCCCGCCTCCCCGCCAGTTTCAACGCGTTTGTCTTAATGCGCTCACTTAGAGCCGGAGACCCGGCAGCGTTGAAAAACAACTGAACAGCAGTCGCAACCTTGTTGACGTTCTGCCCGCCGGGACCGCCGGCCAGCACAAACTGCTCGGTCAACTCCCATGCCGCGATGACTATTCTTTCATTGATGACGAGGGGTTCGCTGGCCATAGTCCTGTTCCGTTTCTGCGGCGCGCCATTATAGGCACCATCCGGGAAACAAAAAACCCGGCGGAAGCCGCCGGGTTTATACAGTCCGAAAACGCACTATTACTCAGCAGCGATTCTCACGGTGGGTGCCGCATCCCGCACCTTGTGGTCCACATGTTCTTCGAATTTGGCAAAATTCGTGATGAACATAGCGACCAGTTTCTGGGCCTGCGCATCGTATCCCTCCGGATCAGCCCAGGTGGAGCGGGGATTCAGTATGGCTCGGTCTACCCCGGGGACATCAACAGGCACAGCAAAACCGAAATTCGGATCGGTTCTGAATTCGGCGCTCAGCAGATCCCCCTTGAGCGCAGCGGTGAGCAGGGCCCGCGTTGCCTTGATCGGCATGCGATGACCAACGCCATAGGCACCACCGGTCCAGCCGGTGTTGACCAGCCAGCATTTCACGTCGTGCTCGGCAATAAGATCGCGCAGCAAACGTCCGTATTCCGCCGGATGACGCGGCATGAACGGCGCACCAAAGCAGGTGGAGAACGTGGCTTCGGGTTCTGTGACACCTTTCTCCGTCCCGGCAACCTTGGCCGTGTATCCAGACAGGAAGTGGTACATCGCCTGCTCGGGGGTCAACCGCGCGATCGGCGGCATGACTCCGAATGCGTCAGCCGTCAGCATGATGATGGTCCGAGGGTGTCCTGTCGTTCCGGTCGGCGATGCATTCGGAATGAAGTGCAGCGGATAGGCGCACCTGGTGTTCTCGGTCTTGGATCCGTCGTCGAAATCTGGCACGCGGTTCTGATCGAGAACCACATTTTCCAAAACGGTCCCGAATCTCTTCGTGGTTGCAAAGATTTCCGGCTCGGCTTCGGCCGACAGACGTATTGTCTTTGCGTAGCATCCACCTTCGAAATTGAAGATACCATGCTCGCCCCAACCGTGCTCGTCGTCCCCGATCAAAGTGCGCGAGGGATCCGCGGAGAGCGTCGTTTTTCCGGTACCGGACAATCCGAAGAAAACAGCGGCATCTCCATCTGCCCCAACGTTGGCGGAGCAATGCATCGGCATCACACCCTTGGCGGGCAACAAATAATTCAGGACGGTGAAGACCGACTTTTTCATCTCCCCGGCATAGGAGGTGCCTGCAATCAGAACGATACCGTTGGTGAGATCGCAGGCAATCACGGTCTCGGTACGGCAACCATGACGGGCCGGATCGGCCCTGAAGCTTGGCAGATCAATAATCGTCAGCTTCGGATGGAAAGTTTTCAAAGTCGATCGGTCCGGCCGAATCAAAAGATTCCGGATGAATAGCGAGTGCCACGCATATTCAGTAACGACGCGGGTCGGAAGCGCGTTGTCGACATCCGCGCCGCCGATGAGATCCTGAACAAACAGATCCCGACCAGCAGCATGCGCCAGCATATCCTTATGCAGAAGACCGAAGTTTTCTGGTGACATGGGCTTGTTGTTTTCCCACCAGATCTGCCCGTCGGTCGTACCATCCCGTACGACAAACTTATCCTTGGGCGAACGCCCCGTGTGTTGTCCGGTCTCGGCGCAAACTGCGCCGTCGGCCGTCAAAACAGCCTCACGGCGCAGGATGATCTCCTCGTAGAGTTCGCTCGGCGTCAGGTTATAGAAGACACGCGCAGCGTCGCCCAAACCAATTGCAGCGACCCCCATCAAGGGATTGTTCACTCCAAGCTCCTCCATGGACAGCTTCCTTTGCTCTGGGCGACAGCCGTTAAATTCAAGGCACAACTAGATGCAGTTGTGTCTTTGCGCAAGAGCATATTTCCAAAAATGTCAATAATATCAGATATTTAATCGATTTAAATCTCATTCATCCTTTTTAAATCGGTTTGAATATAGCGGGTCCGCCGTCTACGCTCGGCCTCTATCTGCAAGAACGAGAGATTGTCCCGAGCACTACCCTTTATCTCTGCCACAATTTGTTCCACCTTTACCCCCAGAACGCGGTTCCCTGATTGCCTCCGGGCTGGCGGGCAGAGACAGGAGCCGAAGAGCAATGATCATGGAGAGTACTCTCATGCAGACAATCGCCCTCGTGGATGACGACCGCAACATTCTGACGTCGGTGTCAATCGCGTTGGAGGCCGAGGGCTACAAGGTCGAGACCTATACCGATGGCGCATCCGCACTCGACGGTCTGCTGGCTCGCCCGCCGCACCTTGCGATCTTCGACATCAAGATGCCGAGAATGGATGGCATGGAACTGCTGAGGCGGCTCCGTCAGAAGTCGGATCTTCCGGTGATCTTCCTGACATCCAAGGACGAAGAGATCGATGAACTGTTTGGCCTCAAGATGGGTGCCGACGATTTCATCACCAAACCATTCTCCCAACGGCTATTGGTGGAACGCGTCAAGGCGATCCTTCGGCGTGCAGCAAATCGTGAAGGGAACCCGGTAGCAAGCACCGGCAAGACGACAGGCGAGCCGCAGGCGCGTACTCTTGAACGCGGGCAACTTGTTATGGACCAAGAACGGCACACGTGTACCTGGAAGGGCGACCCAGTCACTTTGACGGTCACGGAATTTCTGATTCTTCAGTCCCTGGCGCAAAGGCCCGGTGTCGTGAAAAGCCGGGACGCTCTTATGGACGCCGCGTATGATGAGCAGGTATATGTCGACGACCGTACGATCGACAGTCACATCAAGCGTCTGCGGAAAAAATTCAAAATGGTAGACGGCGACTTCGACATGATCGAAACACTCTATGGCGTCGGCTACCGGTTCCGGGAAGCGGCCTGACTGGAAGCGCGTTGGCACTGTGCGGGGCACCGTTCCACGCAAGAGGTTTAGGGATTGGAACGACCGTTTTCGAATGATGACCTGGATGAGACCGATGTAGCCGTTGCGCGGCGTCGTTTCATGGTTCACCCGTTTACTCTCATTCGCCGCGTCTTCGGCAATGCACTTTTTTCCAGCCTCACGCGCCGCATCGTCTTCTTCAATCTTGCCGCCCTCGTCGTTCTGGTGGCCGGGATTATGTATCTCAATCAGTTCCGCGAGGGACTGATCGACGCCCGCGTTGAGAGCCTTCTTACCCAAGGCGAAATCATTGCAGGTGCCATCTCCGCGTCGGCGTCCGTGGATACGAATTCGATAACAATCGACCCGCAGAAGCTGCTGGAACTGCAAGCCGGACAAAGCATAACGCCAGTTCCCAACGATGAAGACCTGGAGTTCCCAATCAATCCCGAGAGGGTGGCGCCTGTCCTGCGACGGCTGATCTCCCCTACCCGAACCCGTGCCCGGCTCTTTGACGCGGATGCCAACATGCTTCTGGACTCGCGACATCTTTACTCGCGGGGACAGATTCTCCGGTTCGATCTCCCACCTGTGGAGACCGACAGTGAGGGCTGGGCCGATGCGGCAGCGCGTCTGTTCAACAAGCTGCTGCAACCGAGCAACCTCCCTTTGTACAAGGAAACGCCCGGCGGCGACGGGTCTATCTATCCAGAAGTGATGAATGCATTGACGGGTGTGCGGGGTGCGGTGGTGCGGGTCACCGACAACGGTGAATTGATCGTATCTGTTGCCGTCCCGGTGCAGCGGTTCCGAGCCGTGCTCGGCGTGTTGCTCTTATCGACGCAAGCCGGAGACATCGACAAAATTGTTCATGCTGAAAGACTTGCGATCATGCGCGTTTTCGGCGTGGCAACGCTGGTTAACATCGTTGTCTCCCTTCTGCTCTCATCGACGATTGCCAATCCCCTGCGCCGCCTTGCTGCGGCAGCGGTTCGGGTCCGACGCGGAGCAAAGGAACGGCAGGAAATTCCCGACTTCTCTGCACGCCAAGACGAAATCGGCAACCTCTCCCTGGCGCTACGCGAAATGACGAATGCGCTCTACGATCGTATCGATGCGATCGAAAGCTTTGCGGCCGATGTCAGTCACGAATTAAAGAACCCGCTGACTTCGCTGCGCAGTGCCGTGGAAACGCTGCCGCTCGCCCGGACGGAAGAATCGAAAAACAAGCTTCTCGATATTATCCAACATGACGTGCGACGGCTTGACAGGCTGATCAGCGACATTTCCGATGCCTCGCGGCTGGACGCCGAGCTTGCGCGAAGCGACGCCAAGCCCGTCGATATGGAAGTCCTTCTCAGCAATCTTGTGGACGCGTCGCGGCAGATCAGCACGCGCAAGAAGCCCGTCGAGATCGACTATATCGTGGATCGGAAACAAGGAATGAAAACTGGCTTCATGGTCAATGGTCATGACCTGCGGCTTGGCCAGATCATCTCAAACCTGATCGAGAACGCACGCTCTTTCGCGCCCGCTCATGGCGGACGTATCGTTGTACGTCTGTCACGAACCAAGGGACGTTGCGTCATCCAGATCGAGGACAACGGACCGGGGATTCAGGCTGAAAACATTGACCGTATTTTCGAACGCTTCTACACGGACCGTCCCGAAGGCGAGGGTTTCGGGCAGAACTCTGGTCTTGGCTTGTCGATCAGCCGGCAGATTGCCGAGGCACATGGCGGCACCTTGAGAGCAGAAAACCTGCTCCAACAGGAAGATTCAAAGCCAAGAGGAGCCAAATTCACTCTCACGTTGCCGATTGACGTGGCGGCATGACCGGTAGCGGAATCAATGCCCACACGACGGTTATTGCCGTCGGCTTAACTGGACTGGCCTTTGTAGGTCCGTCGGGTTCGGGCAAGTCAAGTTTGGCATTCTCATGTATCGCCGAGGCGCGCCGCAACGGGCGATACGGAGCCCTCGTCGCTGATGATCAGGCTTGGCTGCAGATATTAAATGGGTCCGTAATTGCGTCCCGTCCGGTGGCGACCGCCGGGCTTCTTGAGCTGAGGCACAGCGGTATTGTTGAGATGGGCGGACAGAGATCGACTGTGATCCATTATTGTGTCCTTCCGGTTGGAAACGAAGCAGAACGTCTTCCCCTGGATGACGAATGCTACGAATTCGCAGCAAATATCAGCGTTCCCCTGCTGCGGATCGTCATAGGTTGCAGTTCTCCGCTGGCTTGGATCGAGAGCCTTATAGGGACGCGGCATCGCAGTGATGATTGAGTCTCGTTTTTGCTTGCGCTCGGCGGATACATCGCCAAGATTGTCGGCCACCGGTGGACGAAAAGGCCGCAGTGCGATAACTGGGCCAGGTTTTGCGGCAGCAAAGAGGCGGCTATAATGATCGGACTTGTGCTTGTCACCCATGGCAAGCTTGCGGAAGAGTTTCACCATGCGGTGGAGCACGTCGTTGGCCCTCAAAAATTCGTTGAAACGGTATCCATTGGGCCGGAAGACGATATGGACCAGAGGCGTCAAGATATCCTCGACGCCGTCCTAAGAGCCGACGATGGGCATGGTGTCATCATTTTGACCGACATGTTCGGGGGTACACCCTCAAACCTTGCCATTTCCGTTATGAACAGCGGCCGTATCGAAGTGATAGCAGGTGTGAACCTTCCAATGCTGATAAAACTTGCAGGGGTGCGTTCCGATAATGACATGGAGAAGGCACTCGCTGAGGCGTCGGAAGCTGGACGAAAATACATCAATGTCGCGAGCCGAGTTTTGAGCGGTAAATAGGGTATCAGGCGTCCATGATGACATTGTCACGTGAGTTGCTCATCTCCAACAAACGCGGTCTTCACGCCAGGGCTTCCGCCAAATTTGTCCAAACCGTAGGAAGTTACGACGCTCTCGTATCGGTCTCGAAGGATGGAACCGAAGTAGGCGGCATGTCGATCATGGGACTGATGATGCTTGCAGCCAGCCCCGGCTGCAGCATTCGCGTATCGGCGACCGGGTCTCAGGCGACCGAAGTGCTGGATGCCCTGGAACAGTTGATCCTTAACAAATTTGGCGAGGAAGCGTAAATCGAAAGGATATAAAGACATAAAGAGGTCTTTATATCCATATTGTCACATCGAACAAAGCCTGCTATTCCAGCTATCAACCCTCTGTTTAAAGAGGAAACACATACGCATGGGTGATCGAGGACCGTCCCCCAGCGTACAGGCTGGAGAAACAGATGAGCCATACAAGTGACTTCGTCGTAGCGGATATTTCGCTTGCCGATTTTGGCCGGAAGGAAATCGACATCGCCGAAACCGAAATGCCAGGACTGATGTCCTGCCGTGATGAGTTTGGCGAGGCAAAACCGCTTTCAGGTGCCCGCATCACTGGCTCGCTCCACATGACGATCCAGACCGCGGTGCTCATTGAGACGCTCGTTGCGCTGGGCGCCGAAGTTCGGTGGGCGTCGTGCAATATCTTTTCGACGCAAGATCATGCAGCCGCTGCAATCGCGGCGTCCGGCATACCGGTGTTCGCTGTGAAGGGCGAGAGCCTGACCGACTATTGGGAATACACGGATCGCATCTTCCAATGGACCGACGGCGGTTTCAGCAACATGATCCTCGATGACGGCGGCGATGCAACCATGTACATCCTGCTTGGCGCACGCGCGGAGGCCGGAGAGGACGTTCTGTCGAGCCCTCATTCCGAGGAAGAAGAAATCCTGTTCGCCCAGATAAAGAAGCGGCTCGCGGCTTCGCCGGGTTGGTTCACCAAGCAGCGCGACGCCATCCGTGGCGTGACTGAGGAAACCACCACCGGCGTAAACAGGCTGTATCAGCTAAGCCAAAAGGGCCTGCTGCCCTTCCCGGCGATCAACGTCAACGACTCCGTTACGAAATCGAAGTTCGACAACAAGTACGGATGCAAGGAGTCTCTCGTCGACGGAATTCGGCGGGCAACCGATGTCATGATGGCCGGAAAGGTTGCGGTTGTCTGTGGCTACGGCGACGTCGGAAAGGGATCGGCCGCATCCCTTCGTGGAGCCGGTGCCCGAGTGAAGGTCACCGAGGTGGATCCGATCTGCGCACTGCAGGCGGCTATGGATGGTTTCGAGGTTGTCCAGCTGGAAGATGTCGTTTCGACTGCGGATATCTTCATCACCACGACCGGCAACAAGGACGTCATCCGCCTCGATCACATGCGGCAGATGAAGGACATGGCGATCGTTGGAAACATCGGCCACTTCGACAATGAGATTCAGGTTGCTGCCCTTCGCAATCTCAAGTGGACCAATATCAAGCCGCAGGTCGACATGGTGGAGTTTCCGCAGGGAAACCGCATGATTCTGTTGTCCGAGGGGCGCCTCCTGAACCTCGGTAACGCCACAGGACATCCGAGTTTTGTCATGTCGGCCTCGTTCACCAACCAGGTTCTTGCACAGCTCGAGCTCTTCACGAAGGGCGAGAAGTACGAGAACAAGGTTTATGTCCTGCCGAAACATCTGGACGAGAAGGTTGCGCGCCTGCATCTGGCAAAGCTCGGTGTGAAGCTGACGGAGCTGTCAAGCGAGCAGGCAAGCTACATTGGCGTGGCTCCCCAGGGTCCGTTCAAGTCCGACCACTATCGCTATTAATCGACGACCTTATATACACAACATATTGTAGCCGCGACCTTGACAAAGGCCGCGGCTTCTTTTTTGAGCCCAACCCTTCACTGGGATTCCCTTAGGCAGTAATGTTTTAGAACTTGATTCGCCGTTAAGCGCACTGGCGCTCCGGTGAAGTTGGGATGTCTTGTCGAGATGCGGCTCATGGGACGGAGACAGACCGGGGATGTCGGTGAAGAAGAATACGAGGTCGGAATGGCGCGAGTCGCCATCCGGGCAGCAGACAAATTTTGCGCATCACGTTGCGTGCCTTGACGGTTCTTGCGGTATTTCTCTGCCGCAGAGTCGGAAATGGTCGCGATGGCGCCAACGGCTTACAGCGCTCCTCCTGGGCAGCAGTGCCTTGGGCGCTTCTTCCCCAGCAGCATTCGGCGTCGACGCGGCAATCCTGACGAAGACGGGCAATCTGTTCGGATCGGCGGAGATGGTCGGACTTTCGATTGTTCTCGGTCTTTTGTCCGCCAGCCTCTTTTCCGTTCTTTGGCTGATCAGGCAAAAAGCCGGAATCGAGGCAGAAACCGAGGAAGTCCGCGGCCTTCTCGCGGACGCCAATCAACGCCTGTCACGTTATGAGGCGCTAATAGCGGAAAAGAACAGGCGTATCGTGATCTGGGATGGCCGGACCGGCAAAGCCGAATTCGTGGGCCAGCTCCCCGCTGATTGCGGAGCTCCGCAAGGCGATGCTGACTTCCTTGCATTTGGTCGCTGGCTCAATTCGGCTTCCGCGATGCAGTTGGAACATGCAATCGAGGCGCTGCGTTCGGAAGCCCAGACATTCGATCTTGTGATCGAGACCAACCGCAGCGAATTGCTTGAAGTTCAGGGCCGCCTGTCGGGGGGCAGAGCATTCACGAGCTTCGTGGCCTTGAACAATCTTCGCGCCGAGCTTGCGGAGCTCAAAATCGAACGTTCACGTCTACTGTCTTCGATCACGGCTTTCGAAACGCTTCTGAACTCAATCGATCAGCCGGCGTGGCGGCGTGATCCGGACGGACGTCTTATCTGGGTAAACCATGCCTATAGCGAGGCCGTGGAAGCGCAAAGCCCACAGCAGGTAATTGCGTCGCAGCAAGAACTTTTAGGCACGATCGACCGCGCCACTGTCAGGGCACAAACCGGGATAGATTCACCATTCCATGGAACCATATCGGCGGTGGTGCGTGGACGACGCGCGTTCCTCGACATCGTCGATACGAAGACGCCAGATGGCGGCTGCGGTCTCGCCATCGACATCAGCCAGAACGAGGCTCTTCGGGAGGAACTTCAGAGAACGCTGAAGAGCCATGCGGATACGTTGGACCACTTGGCAACACCCGTCGCGATATTCGATGCACAGCGGCGACTGCAGTTCTACAACCAGGCGTTTGCCCGCCTTTGGGCTCTGGATATGCCCTTCCTGGAAGGAAAACCGGAGAACGGCGAACTTCTTGACCGACTGCGAACTGACAAGAAGCTGCCGGAGCAACTGAACTGGAAAAACTGGAAAGAACAGGCGCTGGCAGTCTACCGATCGATTGAGACGAGGACCGATCTCTGGCATCTGCCAAATGGCCAAACCTTGCGCGTCATCACGGCAGCGCACCCACAGGGCGGTGCGACCTGGGTCTTCGAAAATCTGACCGAACAGGTCGATCTCGAAACGAAATACAACACTCTCTTGCGTGTTCAGGGCGAAACCATCGATCATCTTTCGGAAGGCGTGGCTGTTTTCGGTCCAGATGGACGTCTGCGTCTATCCAATCCTGCTTTCCGCGCCTTGTGGGGTATTAGCGAGGCCGTGGCCAAACCGGATACCCATATTCAAACTATCGAAGCGGCGTGCGCGAACTCTTACGACAAGCCCGACGGCTGGAAGACCTTCGGACGCATGATCACGAGCTTCGAGGACGAAAGACCTTCCCTCCAAGGTACGCTCGAACTGCATTCTGGTCTCATACTCGACTACGCTGTCATCCCGCTGCCGAACGCTCAGACGATGCTGACATTTGTCAACATGACGGACAGCGCAAGGGCGGAGCGCGCATTGCTGGAAAAGAACGAGGCCTTGCGAAAGGCGGACGAACTCAAGAACGATTTCGTCCAACACATGTCCTACGAACTGCGCTCACCGTTGACGAACATCATAGGCTTCACGGACCTTTTGAAAACGCCGTCCGTCGGGCCGCTGAACGAGCGACAAGCCGAATACATTGATCATATATCGACGTCATCGTCGGTGCTCCTGACGATCGTCAATGACATTCTTGACCTCGCAACTGTCGATGCGGGCATCATGCGCCTGAACCACGAGGAGATCGATCTCGATGACCTCCTTGATGATGTCGCGATGCAAATGACCGATCGTCTTCAGGAGGCGAACGTGACGCTGGAAATTTCGGCACCGCCAAGCCTGGGCACGATTACAGCCGATCAGCAGCGATTGAAGCAAATACTCATCAAGCTCCTGACCAATGCAGTGAACTTTGCACCGGCTTCGACGGCCGTTGAATTGAAATGCTGGCGCGAGGGGTCAGATTTTCTATTCGCAGTCAAGGATCGGGGATGCGGTATAGCGCCGGACATGTTGCACAACATCTTCGACCGTTTTTCATCCAACGGTAAGGGCGGCAGGCGGAGCGGTGCCGGTCTGGGTCTCTCTATCGTCGAAAGTTTTGTAAGCCTTCACAACGGCAAGGTATCGATTGCCAGCGATCCTGGACTTGGAACTACTGTAACCTGCCGTATCCCATCATCCAGCCAACCCCGGTCAGTCGCTGCTGCGGAATGATCCAGAACGCACCTTCCCGCTTCAATCTCTTCCTTCCTGACGAATCCGCGACCACCGCGTTCGGGGAGGATCTGGCGCTCTTGGTAAAGCCGGGTGATTGCATTGCGCTCTCAGGCGACCTAGGCGCTGGAAAGTCCACGCTCGCTCGCGCCCTCATTCGCGCGGTGGCGGATGATCCGATGCTTGATGTACCGAGCCCCACATTCACTCTGGTCCAGTCTTATGACGTCAGAATTCCTCTATACCATCTCGATCTTTATCGGCTGACACACGTCTCCGAACTGGACGAACTTGGTCTCGATGAGGCTTTGGAAGATGGTGTCGTGTTGGTTGAATGGCCGGATCGCGCCGCGGGCGCTCTGCCGGCAACAACATTATGGATGGAGTTGACCCATCAGGCTGAAGGGCGCCGCCTCGACATTAGCGGTCCGTCCCAGAAACTTGATCGGCTAATCCGGCTCCGGGCAATCCGCTCGTTTCTAGATGAGCACGGCTTCAGGGGAGTAAAGCGTCGGTTCCTCGTTGGAGACGCATCGACGAGGGCCTATGAACGCCTCCATATGCCCGACTCAAAGACGCTGGTGTTGATGGATTCTCCCCGCCAGCCGGACGGTCCGCCCATACGCGATGGAAAGCCCTATTCGCAACTCGTTCATCTTGCTGAGGATGTTCGTCCGTTTGTCGCCATCGACCGGTTGTTGCGGGACAAAGGCTTTGCCGCGCCCGAGATCCATGCCGCTGATCTGGACCAAGGAATTCTCGTGATCGAGGATTTTGGAAGCGGCTCCATCCTTGACGATCAAGGGTTGCCGGTTCCGGAGCGGTACGAAGCTGCGGTCGAGTGTCTGGCTTGGCTACACTCAAACACCTTTCCCGCCGAGATCCCACTTGATGACGGGCGCACGCATCATATCCCGAACTACGACCGGTCCGCGATGAAGATCGAGGCGGAGCTGATTCTGGATTGGCACATTCCATGGAAGCGCGGAGGCGAGGTAGCTTCTCCGCAGGAGCGTGCAAACTTCTTGGCGATATGGGACCATCTGATCGACGAGTTGGGGACCTGCGAAAAAAAGGTGGTCCTGCGCGACTTCCATTCTCCCAACATCATCTGGCGAGAGGCACAGCAAGGCCACGCACGCGTTGGGCTGATCGACTTTCAGGACGCCATGATTGGTCCTAGCAGCTATGACCTGGTTTCGATTGTCCAGGATGCCCGTGTGACGGTGAGAAGACCGCTGATGGACATGCTGATGGCACGGTATTTCACCCTGAGGCGCGAACATGGGTCATTTGACGGGGAATCGTTCGTCAAGTCGTGGCACATCATGTCGGCTCAGCGAGCCTGCAAGCTCAACGGACTCTGGGTCAGACTGCTTCAGCGGGACCGGAAACCGGACTACATGCGCCATATGTCGCGCACCCTCTGGCACCTGGCAGTTGCCCTGGAGCATCCCATAATGTCGCCCTTGCGCGAGTGGTGCATAAAGGCTGGAATTGAAGTAGCCGAATCAGAGCCTTGACTGACATGAAAATCACCGAAGCGATGGTGCTGGCCGCTGGGCTTGGCACGCGCATGCGTCCCCTCACGGACACGACGCCTAAACCGCTCATACAGGTTGCTGGAAAGCCGTTGATCGACTACGCACTGGATCTGCTCGCCGAGGCGGGTGTGGAACGAGCAGTCGTCAACGTCCATCATCATGCGGATGCGATGATGGCGCACTTGTCCACCTACTCCCGCCTGCAAGTACTAGTATCGGATGAGCGGCAAGGCCTGCTGAACTCGGGCGGCGGTCTGGTCAAGGGACTCCAGCAGCTTGGAGATGCGCCCGTATTCGTGATGAATGCCGATCTTTTCTGGATCGGCGAAACGTCATCGTCCTCCAATCTTCACCGGCTTGCGGAATTTTTCGATCCTGGCAGCATGGACATGGCGCTCCTTTGCGTGCCACCCGGACGGACAACGGGGCACAATGAAAAGCGCGATTTTTCAATGGCACCGACGGGCAAGCTTACCCGATATGTCGATGGCGACGAGCATCCGGTTGTGTACGCGGGAGCGCTGGTTCTTGATCCGGGGCTTTTTTCCGATGCTCCATCCGAAGCATTCAATCTCAACCTCTATTTTGACAAGGCGATCTCTGCGGGTCGTCTCTATGGGATAGAACTCTCCGGTCACTGGATCACCGTCGGCACACCTGAGGCAATTGTAGCTGCAGAAAACACGATGCGCGAACACGAGGAGGACCGATGACATGACGCGCGGGCGAGAGGGACAGATCATGACCATCGCCCCGGGTGTGCCTTTCCTCCGGGAGCTGGCCAGTGGCTTGCTTAACGGCCGGCTTATCCGCGGCTTTCGGCATGATCCGACCGATCCGCTAGCTCTCGCCAAGATAACGATTTATCTGCCCACCCGTCGCGCAGCCCGCGAATTGCGGTCGGAGTTTGTCGATCTCATGGGTGGTCGGACCGCCATACTGCCGATCATAAAGCCGCTCGGCGAAACGGAAGAAGATCTTGGTTACTTCGATGTGGACGCGCCTGATATTCTCGATCTCTACCCACCGATCAGTAATACGGCGCGCCTCATCGAACTCGGACGGCTGATTCTCGCCTGGCGGAACCAGCTGCCCGAAATCGTCCGCAGTCTTCATTCTGATACCCCGCTCGTGGCACCCGCAAGCCCCGCGGACGCGGTGTGGCTCGCGAGGGCGCTTGCCGAACTGATCGATGCGATCGAGACGGAAGAAACCGACTGGAATCTCCTGGAGACCATCGAAGCCGGCAACTTTGCTGGATGGTGGCAGCTGACGCTGGAGTTCCTCAAGATAGCGAGAACGTTCTGGCCCGATCGACTGAACGAACTGAACCGCTCTTCCCCCGTGCGACATCGCAACGCCCAACTCCGGGGTGAAGCCGCGCGGCTGCTTGCGCTCGACAGCCGAGACCCCGTCATTATTGCGGGATCGACGGGCTCCATTCCCGCAGCAGCTGAGTTGATTGCGGCAGCAGCATCGATACCGGAAGGTATCGTGGTCTTGCCGGGTCTTGATCAGACGATGCCCGACGCTCATTGGTCACTCGTTGGAGCTGAACTCGGGGACAAGAGTATTCCTGATCCTGCCTCGCGCAGTCATCCACAGTACGGATTGTCCCAATTGCTGAAACAGTTGGGAGTTCATCGAAATGACGTCACCGCACTTGGACGGCCGGACGACGACCTGGCGGATCGGGCACAGATCATTTCGCGTGCGTTGACGCCGGCCGGCGCCACCGACAGTTGGATGGAATGGCGGTCAAGCTTCGATCCGGGGCGGATCTCGAATGCCTTTAAGGATGTCAGCCTGATCGAAGCCGCTAACGAGCGGGAAGAGGCGGCTGCCATCGCCACCGCGCTCCGTCTGGCCCTGGAGGATGTCGGCGCCGCCGGCGAAAGCCGGGTGGCGCTTGTCACCCCCGATCGGAACCTAGCCAAGCGGGTTGTCGCAGAACTGGCGCGCTATCACATTGCCGCCGATGACACCGCCGGCACACCGCTCACGGGAAGCAGGCAGGGGACGATCCTTGGTCTGCTGCTCGAAGCGTGCTTGCAGCCCGGCAATCCGACGACGCTCGCCGGATTGTTAAAACATCCGCTCGCACGTTTCGGCTGTAACGAACACGACATCGTGACATCGGCCGAGATGCTGGAGCTGTTGGCGCTGCGAGGCGGGACAAAAAACGCGAACATAAAAGACGTGCGGAGCCTTCTTGAAGATCAACTGAAGGCACAGTCGCAGGAGAGGCATCCACCCCTTTGGAGAAAGAACCTCGGCGAAGAAGCGGTGGCCGCGGCCGCCACTCTCGCCACGCTGATGGACCACGCACTCGCCTATCTCAAGAATGCCGCAGACCGTCGACTACCGCTCTCCGAGTGGGCAGTCCTTACCGGTCAGGCCTTGGAAGCCGTGTGCATTGATGATCGAGGCGACCTATCCAGCTTATGGGGTGACGAGGCGGGCGAGAAGCTGGCGAACCTGCTCGAGCAGATCATCGAAACGGACGGACAGCTGGAAGCCACCGGTCTCGAGTGGATCGATCTCGTCGAAGCTTTTAGTGCGGGCGAGGCCGTGAAGCCGAGAGCCATGCGGCACCCTCGGGTCTTTATCTTCGGTACCCTCGAGGCGCGCCTCCAGAATGTCGACACGATGGTTCTGGGAGGTCTGAATGAAGGCTCTTGGCCAACGCAGACGACGAACAATCCCTTTCTGTCGCGGACGATGAAGACAGACATCGGTCTTCAGCCACCCGAGCGGCGGACCGGCCAGCTGGCGCACGACTTCGAAATGGCGTGCGGCACCAGGAAGCTGATTTTTTCGCGCTCCTTGCGCCAAGGGAACACACCCACCGTCGCCTCCCGCTGGTTGCAGCGACTGCTTGCACTTGCCGGTGACGGTCTTGCTGAAGAACTCCGGCTACGTGGTGATCGGTACAGACAGTTCGTTGCGATGCTCGATGAAGGCGAAGCCCAGCCTGCGGCGCGACGTCCCGAGCCAAGGCCCGATGCGGCCTTGCAGCCACGCCAGTACTCCTTCAGCGAGGTGGCACGACTGAGGCGTGATCCTTATTCGGTTTATGCGAGACGTATCCTCAGACTTGAACCGATCGCCCCCTTCAGCGGCGAACCGGGACCTGCTGAACGAGGCACACTCTACCATAAGATAGTGGAACGGCTTGTGCGCGAGGCGATGGTCTCACGACATGAGGTGGAGCGATCCGATGTTGAGCGAATCATTAACGAGTGCTTCGCGGCCGCGAAGCTTCCGCCGCATATAGATGTTGTCTGGCGTCACCGCTTCTGGGGCATTGCCGATCCATTTTTGCAATGGGAGCAAAATCGGCAGGGATCATATAGCCAGTCGTTTACAGAGGTTCCCGCAGGCTTTGAACTAGAGGGTGCTGGTATCCGTCTGACGGGCGTTGCCGACAGAATCGATATTCGGATCGACGGTCTTGCGGATATAATCGATTACAAGACTGGCTCCAGCCCCAGCGTGGCTCAGGCAAGAAGCCTTCTCGATCCGCAGCTGCCTCTTGAGGCAGCCGCGCTTCAGGCCGGTGCCTTTAAAAACGTCGGCATCCGCAATGCCAACGATCTACTGTATGTGCGTCTTCGTCCGGGTGCGCGTTTTGGGGCTGAGGCAGTGAACAATGAGCAGAGCGGCAAGGGCGACAAAGTAAAGTCCGCGTCAGACCTGGGATCGGACGCCGCATCACAGCTAAACCGCTTTGTCGCGCTTCTCTTTAGCGGCGAGCGCGGCTTTGTGTCCCGTCTCATACCTTTCCAGCAAGGCGATCTCGGCGGAGACTACGATCATCTTGCGCGCGTGGCGGAATGGTCGACCGCCGAAGCCGACGAGGTCGGCGATGAGTGATATTACAATGATGCCGGAGGGACTGAATCCGGCGGACTGGACAACAGCGCAGCAAGCCCTTGCCTCCGATCCCCGACGCTCCGCGTGGGTGTCAGCGAACGCCGGATCTGGCAAGACACATGTGCTAACGCAGCGGGTCATCAGACTGCTGCTGTCTGGGGCAAGGCCCTCTTCCGTTCTTTGCCTGACCTACACGAAAGCAGCCGCATCTGAGATGTCCAATCGCGTCTTTGCACGGCTGGCCGAGTGGGCGAGACTGGATGATCAACAACTCGCCCTGCGGATCGAGAAAATCGAGGGACAGCCACCCGACCATGCCAAGCTACGCGACGCCCGACAACTCTTCGCCAAGGCTCTCGAAACCCCAGGCGGTCTGAAAATTCAGACCATCCACGCATTCTGCGAGGCGCTGCTACACCAGTTTCCGCTTGAGGCCAACGTGGCGGGCCATTTTACCGTTCTGGAGGATCGGGCGGCCTCAACGCTTCTTGATGATGTCAAGCGTTCGCTTCTGACGCTCGCCTCTGCGAGGCAGAATCCGGAACTCGTGAGCGCCTTCGAGCAGGTTCTTTCCCTGGCTGACGAACACGGCCTTGAAGCTCTTCTTGCTGATATTGTCAGCAATCGGCAGTCATTGCGGGATTTCCTTTCCGCGGCGGAGCGCGGAGACGGTTTCAACCAAGTGCTCCGTGGTCGCCTCGGCTTGAAGGAGACCGAGACGGTTCGGTCGGCCGCTGAGGCTGTTTGGCCGCTGGCCGGCCTCTCAGGCGAAAATCTCGCGGTTTATCTCGAGCTTGCCGACAAAATCGGCGGAGCCAATGCTCAAGCAGTCGCCTCCGAATTGCGTGCGGCGACTGGCGAAACAGATCCTATGCTGAAACTTGCCCGGCTAGAGAACGCACTTCTGACAAAGCTAGGGGCGCCGAAAAGTCTGAAAACAGTTGCTACGGCGGAAATGCAGCGGCAGGTGATCGATGTCGGCGACTGGTTCACCAGGGCGCAAGAACACTTGTTGCAGTGCCGTGAACGAGTACGACTTGTACAGACATACGAAGCAACTTCGGCGGCGTTGGTCCTCGCTCAATTCCTGATTGGCGATTATGAGTATCGGAAGAAGGTCCGGGGCCAGTTGGACTTCGAAGATCTGATTGCGCGAACAGCGGAGCTCCTGACCAAAAGCGACGCCGCCCCCTGGGTTCACTATAAGCTGGATCAGGGCATTGATCATATCCTCGTCGACGAAGCTCAGGATACCAGCCCCGTACAATGGTCGGTAATACGATCGCTTCGTGACGATTTCTTTTCGGGCGAGAGCGCTCGTCCGGGCTTGCGCACCTTCTTCGCGGTGGGCGATGAGAAGCAGTCGATCTACTCGTTCCAGGGCGCTAGACCCGAACGTTTTTCAGAGGAAAGCCGCGCTACAGAAAGAGACGTCAGCCAGGGGGGGCTGGATTTCAGTGCCGTACGCCTTCCGCTTTCCTTCCGGTCAACCGGAGCGGTTCTTTCAGCGGTCGACCAAGTCTTCCGTTTCCAGGACAACGCTCGTGGGTTGAGCGGGTCGTCCGAAGCGATCGTTCATGTCTCGAATCGTATCGGTCACCCCGGCCGCGTCGAAGTTTGGGATATTGTTGCTGCGGACGCGACGCAGAAAAGCGACGATTGGACGGCTCCCTTCGATTCAACCCCTGAGAACGCTCCTCCGGCGATCGTCGCGCGGCGTATCGCCGAAACAATGGAGCAGATGATCAGGCAGGGCAAAATCGTCGACGATGGAGTCGAACGCGCCATCCGCGCGGGCGACATTCTCGTGCTTGTTCGGAAACGTGACAGCTTTGTGGGAGCACTTACGCGGGAGCTGAAGCGTCGCGGCAATATCCCCGTGGCAGGCGCGGATCGATTGAAGCTGACGACACACATAGCCATTCAAGATCTTCTTGCGCTTGGCCGTTTCGTATTGCTGCCGTCGGACGATCTGTCTCTTGCTTCGCTCCTGAAAAGCCCACTTTTCAATCTCACCGAAACGGAGCTTTATGAAGCCGCCGCGTTCCGTCCGGAAGGATATTCCCTTTGGCAAAGAATCCTGACGTTGGCTGAAACGGATGCAGACAGCGTCTGGCACCGGATCACATCAGAGCTGCTGCAACTGGTCGAGCGTTCGCGACGGTCGTCCGTCCATGGCTTCTACGCCCATGTGCTTGGCGCCTTTGGCGGCAGACGCAAATTTCTGGGTCGATTAGGATCAGAAGCAGCGGACGTTCTCGACGAATTCACCAACCTCACTCTAGATCACGAGAGCGGAGGCATGCCAGGCCTCCAGGCATTTGTTGCCGCGCTCGAAACCGAAGCGCCGGAAATCAAGCGAGAGCAGGACTCCTCCCGTGACGAGGTACGGATTATGACAGTCCATGCGTCGAAGGGTCTGGAAGCCCCGGTTGTCTTCCTTGTCGATGGTGGGGGCCGACCCTTCAATAGCAACCATCTGCCGCGGTTCCGGTTTGCGACAACAGAGCACGGCAAGACAGTGCCAATCTGGGTGCCGACGAAAAACCTGGAGACATGCGTCTCGCAGTTCGATCGTGACCGGATTCGCCAGCTGGCCGAAGATGAGTACAGGCGCCTTCTTTATGTGGGCATGACCCGAGCAGCCGATCGCCTCGTCATCTGCGGATACTGCGGCAAGCAGAGGCCGAGCGACATATGGCACGACATGGTGAGTACCGCGTTGCGTGCAGAGCCGAGGTTTTGTCGGGAGGAACGTTTCACCACAGCTGGGGACCAGTGGGACGGCATCGTCTGGGAGCTGCCTGAACAGGCTGCTCGAATTGAAGGACACGAACCTCCACCTGCCAGATTGGAACAATATGAACTCCCGCCCGCCTTGCTCACGCCGTTGCCACCTCCGAGCCAACTTCCGCGTCCCCTGAGCCCTTCTGGCGTCGGCTTTTTTGTTGAGGATGCGCCTAGTGACGCTATCATCGGATCAAGGCTCTTCGCGCCGAAGCAGGAGGGCGATAGAGCCTTGCAAAAAGGACGCCTGGTTCATCGACTGCTGCAGGTTTTACCAGACGTGCCAGAACAAGATCGGATGGCCGCGGCGGAGCGTTACATTTCGCGCGCGGCGCGGTTCTGGACAACAGTGCAACGCCTGCAACTGTTTCAGCAGATAGCCCAACTTATCCAGCACCCCGATATGAGGAAGATAATGTCGTCCTACGGGCAGGCAGAGGTATCCATCATGGGAACTCTGATGATCGCTGGTGACGACCGGGCGGTGAGTGGACGAATTGACAGGCTTGCCGTGGTCGAGGGACGGGTCATCCTGATCGACTACAAGACGAACCGTATTCCACCACGCGATCTTTCTCACGTCCCCTTCCCTCATAGAGCTCAGCTGGCGATATATCGGGAACTTCTGAAACCCATCTACCCGGGCCACGTAATTGACGGCTTGCTGATATACACCGAAGAGGCAAAGCTGCTTGAGCTTCCACCTGAGTTGCTGGACAGCACGCTTGCCGAGCTCAACACACTGTGAAATACAGGCCCCATTGAAAAGGCGGGCCAACGTTCTCACATGTCTGTCAGATACTTCGACCGCGAAAGGAGCAATCATGGCTACGGTTAAAGTCGACAACGCAAATTTCCAGGCGGAGGTTCTTGAATCTGCTGAGCCTGTCATCGTGGATTTCTGGGCTGAATGGTGCGGCCCCTGCAAGATGATCGGACCGAGCCTGGAAGAAATTTCGCAGGAGATGGCTGGAAAGGTCAAGATCGCCAAGCTGAACATCGATGAAAACCCCGAGCTCGCCGCCAAATTCGGCGTTCGGTCTATTCCGACTCTTGCGATGTTCAAGGGTGGCGAGGTTGCCGACATCAAGGTCGGAGCGGCCCCCAAAACAGCTTTGTCAAGCTGGATCGCTGGAGCAGTTTAAGCTCACTGCTAGCATAAGTCGATGAATGTGAAGCCCGGTACGCCGGGCTTCTTCATTTCGGGGGAGTGCCGTTGTCTGCAAGCGCATTACCTGCCAGATATAACGACCCACCGATCATGACGCGGGGGGCGGCAACATCCTTCTGCTGTCGCTCCGTTATGGCGTGAAGAGCGTCCAGGATGCTCGACATGGGCTCCGCCACCAGCCCGGCATCCATAGCAGCATCCGCCAGGACAACCGGATCAAGGGCATTATCCGTTCCCCTGATGGGAACGGTGTAAACGTGAGACGCGATACCTGCAAAGGCTTGAAAATAGCCGGTCGGGTCCTTGGTGTTGAGCATTCCGATGATGAGAACAAGGGGGCGCGATGTGCGCTCCTCGAAACTCGCCATTGCCTCGGCTATCACCTCTCCGGCGCCGGGATTGTGGCCGCCGTCGACCCACAACTCACAGCCGTCAGGAGCTGCTGCATAGAGCGCTCCCTCTGTCAGAAGCTGAAGTCGTCCCGGCCATTCCACCGTCGTCATGGCCTTGGCGACAATGTCTTCGGTCAATACGACGCCTGCCGCCTTCACCGCACGGATGGCCGCTGCTGCGTTTGCGTACTGATGACGACCGGGAAGCCGCGGCAACGGAAGATCGGAGAGACCGAACTCATCCTGATAGATCAATCGGCCGAACTCCTCGTGACCGAAGTAATCCTGTCCATAGACACTCATGGGACAGGACAGTCGCTCAGCGGTGGTCATGAGAACCTCCAGCGCGGCGTCAAACTCCTGATGACCAATCACGACTGGACAGCCGCGCTTCATTATCCCCGCCTTTTCCGCGGCGATCAGTTCGACGCGATCGCCGAGATACGCTTGATGGTCGAGAGATATGGGCATGACGATTGAAACAGCGGGTTGGTCGATGACGTTGGTGCAGTCGAAGCGGCCCCCCATGCCCACTTCCATAATCACAACATCAGCAGGTTCCTCGGAGAAGAGCAGGAATGCGACAGCGGTCAGAATTTCGAATACGGTAATTTGCTGGCCCGCATTGGCTTCAGCCACGCGCCGAACAGCATCGGCAAACTTTGCGTCCTCCACAAAGCGTCCGGGTTCACCTTTTCGACCAAGGCGATATCGCTCGTGCCATCTGACAAGATGCGGTGAGGTATGAACGTGCACGCTCATGCCGCCGGCTTCCAACAGTGCACGGCAAAAAGCCGACACAGAGCCTTTCCCGTTTGTTCCGGCCACATGGATGACCGGAGGCAAACGCTTTTGGGGATTTCCCAGCGTTTCAAGAAGACGGGTGATGCGCGTCAACGAGAGATCATAGCCCTTTGGGTGCAAGCCCATGAGCCTTTCGATCTCCAGCTCTGCCTCACTGATGGCGGGCTTGGTCATTTCTATGATCTCGTCGACAGCTGTTCGGTGCGGCGCGGATTAAGCAGGTGAGACGGCAATGGCCTCAGGCGCGGGCAGCTTCTTTCGAGTGTCTGGCTGCGGCTTTTTCAGCATCATTCGCAGGACACGAGCCAGCGTGTCAGGAATGTCATGACGCTTGACCACCATATCGACCATGCCGTGCTCCAGCAGGTATTCCGAAGTCTGAAAGCCCTCGGGCAGCTTTTCGCGGATGGTCTGTTCGATGACGCGCTTGCCGGCAAAGCAGATCTCGGCGCCCGGTTCCGCGATGTGGAGATCGCCCAACATGGCATAGGACGCCGTGACGCCGCCCGTAGTCGGGTTGGTCAGGACGACGATGTAGGGCTGGCCGGCTTCCTTCAGCATGTCGACGGCTACCGTCGTGCGCGGCAACTGCATCAGCGAGAGGATACCCTCTTGCATGCGGGCGCCACCCGAAGCCGGGAACATGACCAGCGGGCACTTTTCCTTGATCGCGCGCTCAAAGGCTTTCACGATCGCTTCGCCGGCGGCGATGCCGAGCGAACCGCCCATGAAGTTGAATTCGTGGACGACGGCCACGAGCTTCAGGCCCTGCACCGTGCCGACGCCGGCGACAATCGTGTCTTCTTGATCCGTCTTCACGCGGCTGTCGCGAAGGCGATCGGTGTATTTCTTGGAGTCGCGGAACTTCAGCGGATCCTGCGCCACCTTCGGCTGCGGCAGAGCCTCGTACTGACCGCCGTCGAAGAGGTCGGTCAGGCGGGCCTTGGCCGGCATCTTCATGTGGTAGCCCGAAGCCGGGATCACCCACTTGTTCTCTTCCAGGTCCTTGTGGAAGACCATCTCGCCCGTTTCCGGGCACTTGATCCAGAGGTTTTCCGGAACTTCGCGGCGACCAAGCATGGAATTGATGCGCGGGCGCACATAGTTGGTGATCCAGTTCACGCGGCTTACTCCTGATGTTTAAAGCCCATATGGGGTGCTTATTCGGCAGCAGCAAGGCGGGCGGAACGCACGCCGCTTGCCAGTCCGCGCACCAGCGTGGCGACGGCCTGAACCGTATCCGCCGTCGCTTTGCCATCGGCTGTGAGGTTGGTAGCAACCTGATTGACGATCGCAGTGCCGACGACAACGCCATCGGCATTGGCGCCGATGAGGCGCGCATGCTCGGCGGTCTTGACGCCGAAGCCGACGCATATCGGCAAGTCCGTATGCGCCTTGATACGCTGAACGGCGCCAGCAACTCGCGAAGGATCCGGCAGCGACGAACCGGTGATGCCGTTCATCGAGACATAGTAGACGAAGCCCGAGGTGTTCTTCAGAACGGTCGGCAGACGCTTGTCGTCGGTGGTCGGAGTCGCCAAGCGGATGAAGTTGATATCGCGGCTGCGGGCCGGGATGCAGAGTTCGTCATCCATTTCCGGCGGCAGATCAACGACGATCAGGCCATCGATGCCGGCAGCCAGTGCGTCATCGAGAAAACGGTCGACGCCATAGACGTAGATCGGGTTGTAATACCCCATCATGACGATCGGCGTCTCATTGTCCGTCTTGCGGAATTCGCGGGCCAGATCAAGCGTGCGCACGAGGGTCTGGCCGGCCTTCAATGCCCGCTGACCGGCAAGCTGGATTGCCGGGCCGTCGGCCATCGGATCCGAGAAGGGCATGCCGAGCTCGATAACGTCGGCGCCGGCTTCCGGCAGGGCCTTCATGATCGCAAGCGACGTGTCGTAGTCCGGATCGCCACCCATGAAATAGGTGACGAGAGCCGGGCGGCCTTCTGCCTTAAGGGCAGCAAAACGTTGGTCCATACGCGCAGTCATGATCAGAGCCCCATACCGAGAATCTTGCCGACAGTGAAGATGTCCTTGTCGCCGCGGCCGCAGAGGTTCATCACGATGATCTGGTCCTTGTCCATGCCAGGCGCGCGCTTGATGACTTCGGCGAGGGCGTGGCTCGGCTCGAGCGCCGGGATGATGCCTTCGGTGCGTGTCAGGAGCTGGAAAGCGGCAAGCGCTTCGTCATCGTTGATCGGGACGTATTCAACGCGGCCCATATCCTTGAGCCAGGAGTGCTCCGGACCGATACCGGGATAGTCGAGACCAGCGGAGATCGAGTGACCTTCCTTGATCTGGCCGTCATTGTCCTGGAGCAGATAGGTGCGGTTGCCATGCAGGACGCCCGGCGTGCCCGCGGTCAGCGAAGCGCAATGCTCCTCGCCTTCCAGACCCTTGCCACCGGCTTCGACGCCGACGATCCGCACGCTCTCGTCATCCAGGAAAGGATGGAAGAGACCGATTGCGTTCGAACCGCCACCGACGGCGGCAACCAGCATGTCCGGCAGGCGGCCTTCGGCAGCCAGCATCTGCTCACGTGTTTCTCGTCCGATCACAGACTGGAAGTCACGGACCATTTCCGGATAGGGGTGCGGGCCGGCAGCGGTGCCGATCATGTAATAGGTGTCGTCGACATTGGTGACCCAGTCGCGCAGCGCCTCGTTCATGGCATCCTTCAAGGTACCGTGACCGGCGGTGACCGGCTTCACTTCGGCACCGAGCAGCTTCATGCGGAAGACGTTCGGGGCCTGACGCTCGACGTCGGTCGCGCCCATGTAGACGACGCAAGGAATGCCGAAGCGGGCGGCGACGGTCGCTGAGGCTACGCCGTGCTGGCCAGCGCCGGTTTCGGCGATGATGCGGGTCTTGCCCATGCGCTTGGCGAGCAGAATCTGGCCGAGGCAGTTGTTGATCTTGTGCGAGCCGGTGTGGTTGAGCTCGTCACGCTTGAAGTAGATCTTCGCGCCACCGAGTTCTTCCGTCAGACGCTCGGCAAAATAAAGCGGGCTCGGACGACCGGTATAATGGGTGTTGAGATGCGCCAGCTCCGCCTGGAATTCCGGATCCGTCTTTGCCTTTTCCCACTCCGCCTGCAGGTCGAGGATCAGCGGCATCAGCGTCTCGGCGACGAAGCGGCCACCGAAGATGCCGAAACGGCCGTCTTCGTCGGGACCTTCACGGAAGGAATTGGGCTTGGGTGACTGGTTCACTTGACACTCCCTGAAACCGGCTGTGCGCGACTTGCTTCGGCAACGGCCGCAAAAAACTCGTCCATCATCTGCAGATCCTTGACGCCCGGGGCGGACTCCACTCCGGATGAGATATCGATTGCCCGCGCCCCGGTCTCCCGCAGAGCTTCTGCGATGTTGGCCTTGTTGAGGCCCCCGGAAAGCATGTAATCGACGCTGTCGTCAAGCGACCGCAGGAGACGCCAATCGAAGGTGACGCCGTTCCCGCCCGGCAGGTCGGAGCCTACCGGCGGCTTGGCATCGAAGAGGAAACGATCGGCAATCCCAATATAGGGCTCGATCCTCTTCAGGTCATCGGCATCGCGAATGGAAAATGCCTTCATGATCGGCAGTCCGGTGACCGCCTTGACTGTCAAAAGGCGTTCCGGGCTCTCATGACCATGGAACTGCAGGATATCCGGACGCATCAAGGCGATGATCTCGTCGAGATCGTCGTTGTCTGCATCGACCGTCACCGCAACGCTCTTCACCCGACCACGGACGCGGTCGGCGAGTGTGCCTGCAATGTCTGGCTCGATGTTGCGCGGGCTTTTGGCGAAGAAGATGAAGCCGATATGGCTCGCGCCGCGTTCGGCAGCACGATCGACCGCCTCCGGCGTCTTCAGTCCGCAGATCTTGATATCGGGTCTCATGGCAGCGAAGTCGCACGAAAACAAAAAAGAGTCGAGCCAATTTGCGACAAAGGCTGAAAGGTCGCTGGCAGCTCAGTCGAAGTCAATGGCATGCAGCGCCGAGCCGTGGCGCTTCAGCCAGGCCTTGGCCTCATCCATCCGAGGGCAGAGCTTGCCGCAGAGCGCCCAGAAGGCCGGACCGTGGTTCATCTCGCGGAGATGGGCGACTTCATGGGCTGCGAGATAGTCGATAACAAGCGGCGGCGCCATGACGATACGCCAAGAAAAACTTAGCTTTCCGTCCCAGGAACAGGATCCCCATCGGCTGCGGGTGTCCTTCAAGGTCATGCTCTTGACCGGCTTCCCGACCGTCTTGGCGTGAAGCGCCACCAGTTGCTCCAGATCGCGGCGCGCTTCCTTCTTCAGGAAGTCGGCAATACGCCGAGCCAGGTGATCCTCAAGGCCGCTGACGCTGAGGACGTGGCCGATCTCGCTGTCGATCGATTGGGTCAATCCGCGCAGCTGTCCCGTATGAACGATGCGGTGCGGGACGCCCCGGACGAGAATCTCACCGCCATCCTCGATGCTTCCTGCAGTCTTCTGGCGTTTAAGCTTGGTGCTAAGCCAGCCTTGGTGCCGATCGAGGAAATCATCGATGTCGCGTTCTCGGAGGCCCGGTGGAATGGTCATCTTCAACGCCCGGCCGCCCGGTTCGATCCTGAGCGTGATCCGGGTCGCGCGGCTGTTCTTGCGGATGGTGAGCGGGATGGACCGGCCGTCAACGGCGATCGCCCGCTCCAGCTGGATCGCCGGTGCTCTCTGAGGTGTCAGCTTTTTCAGCAGGGGGAACATGATTCGTGTTCTAGCCGATTCTGGGTCTTGTACAGCAACAAAAAAAGGTCGGCGCGATGGCGCCGACCTCGTTCTTTCAGAGCTATGTGCCGGATCAGTTGCCGGTGAAGCCCTGGGTCGGACCGGACTGGTCCGCGGTCTTCACATGCTGACGGTCGCGCATGAAGCGATCGAACTCTTCCTGGTCCTTGGCCCGACGCAGTTCGCGGGCATAGGTGTCGAATTCGGCGCGCATCTCGTCCAGACGGCGACGCTCTTCGTCCAGACGCTCGAGCTCGGCTTTACGCCAGTCGTCGAAGGCGACGTTGCCGGTCGAGCCAGAGGCAGAGTAGCTGTTGGTGCGGCACCAGGCGAAAGCCGTATCGGCCTTGCGATTGGCTTCGCGCTTGAAGTTCTGAAACTTCTCGCCAAACAGGATGTAGGCGAGCATGGCCAGACCGAGCGGCCAGAAGACCATGAAGCCGAGCACCATCAGGGCGACGGTTGCCGGAGTCCAATCCGGCCGAAGCAGTGCTGACTGGTTCATCATCGATAACCTCGTTCTCGCGGGCGGCGGAATGCCGTCCGATGGTTTCGATGTGGGAAATGCGCGGGCGGGCTTCAAGAAAGAAGCGGACCCAATCGGAGAACCGACTGAATCCGCTTCTTAAATTCGGATTGTCAAAAGTATCAGAGGGCCTTGCCGCCCTTAATGACGCGCTTGACCGGTGTCTGCGCCTTGACACTCTTGGTGTGCGTCTTAGCAAACTGGATGATCCGCGGAGCGATCTCACGACGGAAGCGGGAGCCGTTGAAGACCCCGTAATGACCGACGTCCGGCTGCATGTAGTGCATACGCATGTGGTCGGGAATGTTGGTGCAGATCGTCTGCGCCGCCTTGGTCTGGCCGACACCGGAGATATCGTCGTTTTCGCCTTCGACTGTCAGGAGCGCGACATTGCGGATCGCGGTCATGTCGACGCGCTTCGTCCGGTGCATCATCTCGCCCTTGGGTAAAGCATGCTTGATGAAGACCGTATCGACCGTCTGCAGATAGAATTCCGCGGTCAGATCCATGACAGCCAGGTACTCGTCATAGAAATCGCGATGCTTCTCGGCCGAGTCCCCGTCATTCTTGACGAGGTGCATGTAGAAGTCCTTGTGCGCTATCATGTGACGATCGAGGTTCATCGACATGAAGCCGGAAAGCTGCAGAAAGCCCGGATAGACCTGGCGCATGAAACCGGGCTGTGGCCACGGCACCTGCATGATGACGTTGTCGCGGAACCATTCGAGCGGCTTGTCCTGTGCCAGCTGGTTCACGGCGGTCGGATTGATGCGCGTATCGATCGGACCGCCCATCAGAGTCATCGATGAAGGCGCGCAGGTGTCCCCATCCCCTTCCATCACGGCAACGGCCGCTAGAACCGGAACCGAAGGCTGGCAGACGGCAACTACATGGGTATCCGGACCCAAGTGATGCAGCATCTCGATGACGTAGTCGATGTAATCATCGAGATCGAAATCGCCTTCCGTGACCGGCACCATTCGTGCGTCGATCCAATCGGTGACGTAGACGTCTGCGTTTTGCATCAGCGTTTCGACAGTGCCGCGAAGCAAAGTGGCATAATGACCCGACATAGGCGCAACGACGAGGATACGCGGGCCCTTGTCCGCACCGGGCGTCAGATGTCGCTTGAAATGGATCAGGTCGCAGAAGGGCTTGCGCCATACGATCTCTTCCTCCACCGCGACCCTCTCGCCAGCGACAGTGGTCGTGGGAAGCCCAAAAGCGGGTTTACCGTACCGGCGTGTCACACGTTCGAAGACTTCAAACCCGGCCGAAAGAGACCGCCCAACGACGGTATGTGACCATGGGTTCAAGGGGTTTTTCCAGGCGAGATTCATAGCATCCGCAGTTGCCCGGACGGGCGCCATGAACGCGTGATTCATCTCGTACAATTGGTAGAACATTGGCCACCCCTTCCCGTTCGGGAACGATCATTCGTTACATGCATCAAACGCTATCAGAGTTCGCGTAATGTGTAACGCTTTTGTTGCACCCGCGAAAACGCTCTCTTGCTCGCGTGGTTCCATGCGGTAAATCATAGATCCCCGAACTTAAATTTTCTTCTCCAAAGGCTGGTTTAGGAAATTTGAATCACAGGAGCGTTCGCGATAAGCGCACGAATGCCAAGAGGATCGGACATGACAGCATCGAACGGAAGAATCTCGGAGTTCCCGATCGATTCCATATTTTTAGACAGGTGGTCGCCTCGGTCTTTCACCGGCGAGGACATGGACCATGATACGTTGCTGACAATTATCGAGGCTGCCCGCTGGGCTCCCTCTGCATCTAACCGTCAACCATGGCGAATTATCTATTTCTTGCGTCAAGACCACGAATTCGAGACGGCGCTTGAACTTCTTGATGACGGAAACAAAGCGTGGGCTAGAAATGCTTCCGCTCTGATTTTCGTAATTTCCGACACGTTGAGCCGACGACCGGACGGTTCAACAAGGCCGCTTCGCAGCCACAGTTTTGACGCGGGAGCGGCCTGGATGGCTATCGCTTTGCAGTCATTGAAATGTGGGCTGGCCGCCCACGCAATGGGTGGTGTCAACTTTGTGCGTGCGGCTGAGGTTTTGCGTGTTCCGCAAGATCACCAGGTAGAGGTAGCAGTAGCAATCGGCAAGATACGCGAAGGCATCCCAAGTGGCGACGAAACGCCGAGTGGTCGTCGGCCGCTCAGCGAAATCGCCTTTAGACACGTATTGATGGTCGACTAGTGTTTCACGTGAATCAGACCTCGCCTGATTCACGTGAAAACGTCAGATATCCAGGTTGGCTACACTGAGCGCGTTTTCCTGAATGAAGTCGCGACGCGGTTCCACCTCGTCCCCCATCAGTCGCGCAAAGAGGCCGTCGGCATCCGTTGCGTCAGCCACCCGGACCTGCAAAAGGGATCTCACGTTCGGATCGAGTGTTGTTTCCCAGAGCTGTTCGGCGTTCATCTCGCCGAGACCCTTGTACCGCTGCATCGACAGTCCTTTGCGGCCGGATGCGAAAATTGCATCGAGCAGCGCGCGCGGCCCGGAGATCTGCGTCTGACCGTCTTTGCGTGAAAGGAGCGGCTGGCTTGCGTAAACCTCCTGAAGACGGGTGGAAAGCTGATCGATATGACGAGCATCCGCCGATCCGATAAGGGCGACATCGATAGCGGCGACTTCCTTTACGCCGCGAACCATGCGCTCGAACCGCAGCCCGCCTTCATCTGTCACGTGACCGGTCCAGCCGCGTTCGGTCTCTTCGGCAATAAGATCGAGCCGCCGTGCAACCTCAGCCGCCGTCGCCTCGGCGCGGGCTTTGTCGCGCGTCAGTTCGGGGTTCAAAGCCCCGGTGATTGCCGCCTGTTCAACAACGTTTCGGCTGTAACGGGAGTGCAATCCCTCCACCAGCGAACGCAGACGTAACGCATCGTTGATGACTTCCCGGAGATCAGCACCCGCACGGACTTCACCAGATCCAAGTTGCAACGTCGTGTCGTCAAGACCCATTGAGATGAGGTAGTCCTCGAGCGCCTTCTCGTCCTTCAGGTATTGCACTGATTTTCCGCGCGTCACCTTATAGAGCGGCGGCTGTGCGATATAGAGATGTCCCCGTTCGATGAGCTCGGGCATCTGCCGGAAGAAGAAAGTCAGAAGAAGCGTTCTGATGTGCGCACCGTCGACGTCGGCGTCCGTCATGATGATGATCTTGTGATACCGAAGCTTGTCGGGATTGAACTCGTCCTTGCCGATCGACGTTCCGAGCGCTGTGATCAGCGTGCCGATCTCCTGGCTCGACAACATCTTGTCGAAGCGCGCGCGCTCAACGTTGAGGATCTTGCCTCGAAGGGGCAGAATTGCCTGCGTCTCGCGCGAACGCCCCTGTTTGGCCGACCCGCCCGCCGAGTCGCCCTCGACCAGGAACAATTCGGATTTCGAGGGATCCCGCTCTGAACAGTCGGCGAGCTTGCCCGGAAGAGAGGCGATATCGAGGGCACCTTTTCGGCGTGTGAGTTCTCGGGCTTTGCGAGCCGCCTCACGAGCTGCCGCGGCTTCGACGACTTTTCCGACCAAGACCTTCGACTCCGTAGGATGCTCCTCCATCCAGGTTCCGAGCGCCTCGTTCACCAAGCTCTCCACCACCGGCCTTACCTCTGACGATACCAACTTGTCCTTCGTCTGAGAGGAAAATTTGGGATCGGGAACCTTGACGGACAGAACGGCCGTCAGGCCTTCGCGGCAGTCGTCGCCAGTCAGCGACACCTTTTCCTTTTTGGTAATTCCCGCCGTATCGGCATAGCCGACAATCTGGCGGGTCAGAGCCGCGCGAAACCCCGCCATGTGCGTCCCGCCATCCCGCTGAGGAATGTTGTTGGTAAAGCAGAGCACGTTCTCGTGGTAGCTGTCATTCCACCACATGGCCACTTCAACCGTGATGCCATCCTTCTCTCCGCGAATGGCAACCGGCTTTTCGACCAAGGGCTTCTTAGAGCGGTCGAGATACGAAACGAACGCCTCCAGACCGCCATCGTAGATCATCTCGTCCTGCCGGACATCCGAATGACGGCGATCCGTAAGCAGAATTCTCACTCCGGAGTTCAGAAAAGCGAGCTCTCGCAATCGATGTTCGAGGGTGCCGTAATCAAACTCGATCTTCGTGAATGTTTGCGGGCTCGGCAGAAAGGTGACTTCCGTGCCCGACCGTCCTTCATAATCACCTGTGACGCGAAGCGGTGCATCAGCCACGCCGTGGGTGAAACTCATCTCGTGGATTTTCCCGCCACGCCTGATGCGGAGCGTCAGCTTGGTGGACAGCGCGTTGACGACAGAGACGCCCACGCCGTGAAGTCCGCCAGACACCTTGTAGGAATTCTGATCGAACTTGCCGCCAGCATGCAGCTGCGTCATGATAACTTCAGCAGCCGACACGCCTTCGGAGGAGTGTATATCGGTTGGAATACCACGCCCGTTGTCGGTTACGCTCACGGATCCGTCGGCATTAAGAGTGACGGTCACGAGGTCAGCATGACCGGCGAGCGCCTCATCGATCGCGTTGTCAACGACTTCGTAGACCATGTGATGCAGGCCCGAACCATCGTCCGTATCGCCGATATACATCCCCGGCCGCTTCCGGACCGCGTCAAGTCCTTTCAGCACCTTGATCGAATCGGCGCCGTATTCTGACGAATCTGCGGTTGCAGTTACAGGAATGTCACTCATCAAGGTTCTTTCCATTTAAGGCAAAACGGCTATTTCGAATCAGCCGCAGCGTTACGCGGGACTATAGAGGTTTTGTTCGAGCGATCAAAACATCCGCAGGCCGCAGGCAGTCAAAACAGGGGGAAAACACGTCAGTTACCACGCTTTTGCGCGTGGTCGAGGACTTCCTGAAGAGCCAGAAGGGACTCGATCGGAAGCGTTCGTATTTCAGCCGCCAGAGCATTAGCAAATGCGGTGTAGGGAGTTGGGAGACCTGACGTATCGATGGTAACCTTTGGGTCGGAGACGCCAGCAGTCTGAAACAGTTGTTCGGCTTCGTCCCAGATGATGTTGAAGTAGCCGGCGACCCGTTGCAGCAGATCAAAACTCGGTTTGCCTCGTTTCCCGTGTTCGAGAGCCGAGAGATATGCCGGTGAGACGCCTATGGCGTACGCCATCTCCTTTTGCGACACCCCTCTCTGACGACGCAGGTCGCGCACCAATTCTGCAAAGGGAGTCACGACGGTTCTCTCCCCCCACGCGACAAACGAACGTAGAGCGCCCCCTCACCGCCGTGATGGTGTGCGGCAGTTTCATACGAGGATATCAGGTACCGAAACTGGGGATTTGCGAACCACATCGGGACGGCACGCTTCAATGCCCCATCACTTCCCAGGGAACTTCCCTTGCCGGTGATGATGAGAACGTGCCTGAGACCTCGCTCGTGAGCCCGGATCAGAAAATCGAGCAACACCGTGTGCGCCTCGCTCTGGATCAAACCATGAAGGTCGAGTCGCGCCTCAAGAGCCAGTCGCCCCCGAGACAACTTTCGCTTCACGGGCCGCTCCAACGGATGGTGCACGCCGCCAACCTTGTCACGTCGCGCTGCGTCGCGCTGGGATGGAGGGGTGACCGCAACACTGGCCTCCTTGGAACCGCCCGCTTCAGGGACTATCTTTTCGAATTCCTCCGTGAGCTGAAGCATCTCCTCCAGTCGGCCCGGCAACGGACGCGTCGTGCGAGCGATCCGCCCCCACAGGATCCGATCTTCCGGCGTGAGCTTCCTGTCCCGGCTCATGGGATGTACCTCGATGCCGCATCCTTCGGGATCAGAATGTAAAAGTCTGCGGCGCTTCTCACCGCTCCCGCATGCTCGCCGGCGAGATCCCCGGAGCCCGTGAAGATATCTCCACGGGCGGGTCCGACAATGGCCGAGCCTGTATCCATCGCCAACATCAACCGGGCGAAGGGTCTCTCATCATCGATGTGCGTGATAGTCTCTGCGTGGACGAAAAGCGGAAAGCCGAACGTGTGAATTTCCCGATCGACGGCGAGCGACCGCCCGGGAACAAGTTGGACCTTTGCAGCAGCGATCGGGCCGAGAGCCGGATCATCGACCAAGCTTTCGCGGAAGAATATGTAGGAGCGGTTCGTCCACAAAATCTCTTCCACGCGCGCGGGGTTGTCGCGAAGCCACGCCCGGATCGCCTGCATGGATATCTGGCTTTCCGGGATCTCTCCAATGTCGATTAGGTGTCGACCTATCCCGGTAAATGGATGTCCATTTTTTGCGGCATAGGTGATTCTTCTAGTTTGTCCGTCCGGGAACAGAAGTTGCGCCGCGCCCTGTACGTGGGCGAAGAAGACATCTACCGACGATTTAGCCCAGGCTATCTCAAGACCCCTGCCCTCAAGGAGGCCACTGTCGATCGCCCTTCGGTCAGGATAAATCGAAATTTCTTCGCCGGTTCGACGGCCGAAGCGGTAATCGGCGGGCCAACCATCCGGCCGGTTTCCGTCGGCGATCTCTATCAGATCCACTGGGGGCCGATAAAACGGATAGCAATACACGTCGTCAGGACGATCGGAGACTTCGACGACAGGCTCGTAGAACGCGGTTACGAACCCCCGGCGCCCATCGGACGGCTGAATCATGAAGGGAACGAAGCTGGTTTCGAAAAAGTGACGCGCCCGTTCAGGCGTGGTTGATGCCGCTGTGGGAATGGTCGTCGCCACTGCAGCCAGATCGTCCGACAGCAGGCCGAGACTGCCCACCCGATACGGCTTGGTTTTCTTTACGTAGTCGAGGCATTTCCGTAGCGGTTCGAGAAGGCATGTCGCATCATCGTTTTCCCACCTCGGCAAGTCTGCGAAGGTGCAGGGCTTCAGTGTGAAGTCGGCGCGACGACCGGTCATTGATCCGCTTCAGTAGCAATGAGCTTCCAGTTCGGGTCTCTAGACCGCACGTCCCGCGCGAAGGTCCAGATGTCGTTCACTTCAGACACGACGTCCGCATCCCCGTCTATGACTTTACCGTCCTTGTCGTATGTCGCCTGGATAAGCTGGCAGGTGATGCGGACGGTCACATGCTCCTCATTATCCCTCACACCAGCCTGCACGATGTCCGCCTTTTCGATACCGACGAAGGTAGACACAACCTTTTCACCGCGGCTTTCCCTGGTTCGGATAGCGTGGTCAAACCCTTCCATGACTTCGGGCGACAGAAGAGAGGACAGAGTTTGTCGGTTTCCCTCAGCGAAGGCCGAAACAATCATTTCATAGGCCATCTTGGCGCCATCCAGAAATTCACGCGGGCTGAAGTTCTGGTCGGCTTTCAACACTTCGCGAAGTCCGCTGTTGAGAGCGGTGCCGGTGGGGGCATACGAGTCTGCCACGGCGAAACGATTTCCGTCGTCATTCACCTCTCTCTTGGGGAGCGTGACGACCTTTCCATCTTCGCCCTCGGGCAGCTTGGTCGAGTCCCTCCGACTGTAAGGATCGAAGGGAGGCTTTTCGTTTCCTGTGCGGCGACCCAGCACGCTGCGCAGCTGCAGAAAGATCAACACAGCCGCCACCAAAAAGAACAGCGTTACAAATTCATTCGATCCCATACGAACCCGGCCATCGCTCCAATTAAATTCCGCTTTTTCATATAGTCTGCAAATGCCGATCATTCAAATACGGAAGCCGAACAGTTTCGTGAGGCTTCTTAAGCCAGCAGGCTGCCGAGAGGTCGGAGGGTTGTAAGGCCCATATCGAAATGTTAGATGGCCATCAAACTTCAATATGCGAGGACCATTATGGCCAACGAGAACGGCGCTCAGGCAACAACAAGCCCGACATTGAACATTCTTGCCCAGTACATCAAAGATCTGTCCTTTGAAAATCCTGGGGCGCCCCGGTCTCTGCAGGCGCGTGACAAGGCGCCGGCCATCAACATCAATGTCAACGTTAATGCCAATCCGCTTTCGGATACTGACTTCGACGTGGTTCTCAGCCTGACGGCAGAAGCGAAAGACGCAGACAAGGTCGTATTCGCGGCGGAGCTCGTTTATGGCGGTGTATTCAGAATTGCAGGTTTCCCGCAGGAGCACATGCTGCCGCTTCTGTTCATCGAATGCCCGCGTCTGCTGTTCCCATTCGCGCGGCAGATTATCGCCGATGCGACGCGCAATGGCGGCTTCCCCCCTCTGATGATCGACCCGATCGATTTTGCTCAGATGTTCGCCCAGCGGATGGCGGAGGAGAAGACAAGGGCTCAGGTGTCTGCTGCCCCAAACTGATTTTCCTTTTATTGACGTCAGCTACGCCCCGGCTTCGACCGGGGCTTTTCATTCGTACTTGTTCCAGATCGCTTTTGCGCCGAGCCTTTGGCGGAGCGCTCCATGACATTCAATCTCGTGGGCGGTAAGACGCTCGGCTAGCGCATGAGGTCTTGTCGCGTCGAGCAGCACAATCTCTTCCGCGGTATCCTCTGCACGCCTCGAGGCGCCCGCTTCCGTATGCACAAGTCCCAAGGCGGCCTGTCGCCCCCCCTGCATTTCGATATAGACTTCGGCCAACAGCTCTGCGTCGAGCAAAGCTCCGTGCTTCGTTCGATGGGAGTTGTCGATGCCATATCGCCGGCATAATGCATCGAGGGAATTCGGCCCCATTGGATGTTTGCGCCTGGCCATGGCCAGCGTATCCACAACCTGCTCGGTGCCTATCGGGGGAAGACCGAGGCGTTCGAATTCCGCATTCATAAAGCTCATGTCGAAATTCGCATTGTGGGCAACCCAGCGAGCTCCTTCGAAAAAAGACAGCAACTCCGCTACGATTTCGGAAAAAATCGGCTTATCTTTGAGAAATTCGTCCGTTATCCCATGCACCGCGAGAGCATCAGGATGAACCTTGCGTTCCCCGGGATTGATATAGACATGAAATGTCCGCCCCGTCGGGAAGTGATTCAGCAACTCCACGCCCCCCACTTCGATGACCCGGTCGTTCTTGAACTCCAGTCCCGTGGTTTCGGTATCGAATATAATCTCGCGCATCGGCTACTTTCCTAAATTTCTCAAGCCGTCTATCACTGTCCGGACCTGCTCTTTGGCGTCTGCCATGCCGCGACCCGAATCGATCACATAGTCGGCCCGTCGACGCTTTTCCTCGTCTGGCATCTGGCGCGACAGAATCATCCTCAGCTTTTCTTCCGTCATCCCAGGTCTCGCCATCACGCGGTGCCGCTGGGTCTCGGGGTCGCAGGTCACGACAACGACCTTGTCGACCCTCTGGTTGGCGCCTGTTTCGAACAGAAGGGGTATGTCCAGCACCGCGATGTCAGCGCCCGCTGCCTTTTGGAATAGTAAGAATTCACGTTCTTTCTGGACCACCAAGGGGTGAACGATTGCTTCCAATTCATGAAACCTAGCCGGATTCTTAGCTAGCAATCCCGACAGGATTTGGCGATCGACACAGCCGTCGAGCACACTCTCGGGAAAGGCTTTTTTCACTGCCGGCACGGCCTCCCCGCAATACAGTTGGTGAACAACCTCATCGGCGTCGTTTACGGGAAGACCCTCTTCCGCGAACATTCGAGCCGTTGTCGATTTCCCGGTGCCGATAGAGCCGGTGAGACCCAGACGAATCATGTCTCTCGATCCACGTCGCTGATGATCATCTGACGAAGCGTGTCCGTTATCTCCGGTCTTTGGCCAAACCACTTCTCAAAGCCCGGGACCGCCTGATGCAACAGCATTCCAAGTCCACCCACCGAAACCCGACCGGCGCGAGCCGCCTGCATCAGGATCGGTGTAAGCCGCGGAGTGTAGATGATGTCGTTCACCACACCATTCGATGCCATCCTGTCAAAAGGCAACTCCGGTACGTTGCTGCCGCCCATTCCCAGGGATGTCGTGTTAACAAAGAGCCCAGCCCCTGCAATGACCTCGCCAATGCTGTCCATTTGATGTGCGTGAACCTTCGCCCCGAAGCGATCGACCAGCTCCTGCGCTCGATCCAGGGTGCGGTTCACCACGTGGATTTCCGACAGACCGCGCTGCCTTAGCGCATAAACGACGGATCGGCTCGCACCGCCGGCGCCCATGACCACGGCACGTTGCGTTTTATCCCATCCTGGCGCCTCCTCATCTAGGCACGCGAGGAAGCCCGCAGCGTCGGTGTTGCTGGCGTAAAGTCGACCGTTCTCAAGCCAAAGAACGTTCGCCGCGCCGATTTCTCTCACGACGTCGTCACAATGATCGGCACAGGCAGCGGCCGCTTCTTTATGCGGAATCGTGACATTCCCGCCAACAAAGCCCGACTCTGAACTTCTAAGCCGGTCAAAGAAAGCCCTTATGTTTTCCGGCGCCACCTCGACCTTTTCGTAAACGCCATGGAGGCCTAGCTGGCGTATCCAGTAGTTATGGATGAGCGGCGAGCGTGAGTGCTTGACGGGGAAACCGAGAATGAAAGCTCTTATTAACTGTGTTTCACGTGAATCAAGCATGTGCTGCTCCTACCCTTCTCAGGAAGTCGAGCAGAGGAACGAGCGGTAGACCGAGTACCGTGAAATAATCGCCATCGATCCTGTCAAACAGTTGTACGCCAACGCCCTCAAGCTGATATCCCCCGACGCTTCGCAAGACTTTCTCATCGACTGACTCCACGTAGTAGCTGAGGAATTCTTCCGTAAACTCCCTTACCGACATGTGCGCGACATCCACGTGCTCCCAGACAATCTGTCCATTCAGGGCGACCGCCACTGCACTGTTGAGCTCATGTGTTTGCCCACGCAGCCTGAGAAGAACTTCCCGCGCGTCAGCAATCGATTTCGATTTGTGAAGAAGTTGCCCTTGCAACGACAATACCTGATCCGAGCCGATAACCAGCGCTGACGGGTTTCGTAGGCTGACCGCCACCGCTTTGGCTTTGGCAAGTGTAGCGGCAAGCGTTACCGGATCCCACCTTCCCCCAGCGTCCTCTATCGCCCTTTCATCGACGCCGGAATCCTCCCATTCAAATGCCAGGCCGGCATTCACCATGAGCGTCCTTCGGAAGGGACTTGTCGAAGCGAGGATGAGCCGCTTTGTCATAAATCAGTGTCTCCGTCATATCGGCCTAGCGAAGCTTGGGTCTCAGCGCCAAGATCGCCGCGGCGGTCTCCTCGATCGAGCGGCGCGTTACATCGATGATCGGCCATTGATGTCTTGAGCAGATGGATCGGGCGTGTTTCAGTTCCTCGGCAATTGCAGCGCGGTCCGTATACCGACCCTCGCGCAACAGGTCCACCGAGCCCAGGTCGCGGTTTTCCCGTACCTGAGAAATGCGGTCGCTCGTGGCGATCAAGCCGACAATCAGAGGACGTGTTGCGCTGAAAAGGGCATCGGGAAGCGGGATTCCCGGTACGATGGGAATATTCGCCGTCTTGATTCCTCGATTGGCGAGGTAGATGCTTGTCGGGGTCTTCGAGGTCCGGCTTATACCCACGATAACGACATCCGCATCATCGTAATCGTCGGCCATCTGCCCATCGTCGTGATCCATCGTATAGTTCAGAGCTTCTATACGGGCAAAATAGTTCTCCGTTAACGCATGCTGTGCGCCGACCCGACGGCGAGACGAAACGCCGAGATAGGACTGAAACGTCGTCATGACCGGTTCCAAGACGTTTACCGCCGGCACTCCCAAGGATAGGCAACGCTCCTGCAGCAGCGCCGACAATTCCTGATCGATCACGGTGTAGAGAACGATACCCGGTTGCCTATCTATCTCCTCCACGACGCTTTCGAGCTGTCGGCGGTTTCGGATCAACGGATAGACATGCTCTATGGCAGAGAAGTCCCGAAATTGCACCGATACGGCACGCCCGGCCGAAATCAGCGTTTCACCCGTAGAATCCGAAATCAGGTGAAGATGAAAGAAGATTTTCTTGTTCTCCACGTTTTGGTTCCGTGGCTGTTGATAACCGGGGACAACCTTGGGAAGCGTGAACCCCATCTCGAGAGGCTGTGGGTGGACAGCCAACTTATCCACACGCCCGTGCTCCATCGGTATCGCATAGGCAGGGGTGTTAACAATGGGTAAAAGTGAGGCGTGGCATCGCCAAATTCAGAGGTTGTCCACAGCAAACGAAATAGAAGATTTCCTGTAACACCTTATAAAATCAAAGTTATTTGGTATCCGATATTGTTATCCCCGCCGCTAGGCGATTTTCGTTCGAATGTAGTCGGACGGGAAGCTGCTGTTGATGGGCTGTGCGACACTGATAATCCTTGATACCCATAGACTCTTAGAAATAGAAAAAGATTCAAACTATCTTTCTTGGTTAGAGGGACCCCTGTGAAAAAACACCGACGCAGCCTCGTTGATGTGCTCGACGGGGAGGTTTTAAGCCCACCTCCGATTTGGCTCATGAGACAGGCAGGGCGCTATCTGCCGGAGTATCGACAGACACGTGCGCAGGCAGGAAGTTTCCTGGACCTTTGCTACACGCCTGAACTGGCCACCGAGGTCACATTGCAGCCGATCCGGCGCTTCGGTTTCGACGCCGCGATCCTGTTCTCCGATATTTTGGTGATCCCCGATGCGCTGAAACGAAATGTTCGGTTCACGGAAGGTCATGGACCACAAATGGATCCGATCTCCGTGGACGACATAGCGCGCTTGGAGGCGGCTTATTCGTCGGACAAGCTTTCAGCGGTTATGGAAACCGTTCGAAGCCTGCGCTCCGCGTTGCCCGATGAAACGACGTTGCTCGGCTTCTGCGGTGCTCCCTGGACAGTCGCCACCTACATGATCGCGGGACATGGAACACCCGACCAGGCACCCGCGCGTCTCTTTGCCTATCAGAACCCCTTAGAGTTCGCCCGTCTCCTGGATGTTCTTGCTGAGATCTCCGCAGGCTATCTCATTGATCAACTGGATGCCGGCGCCGACGCTGTGCAGATTTTCGATTCTTGGGCCGGTGTGCTGGGAGAGGTTGAGTTCGAGAAATTCTGTGCCCGTCCTGTAGCCCGTATGATCGAGATGGTTCGGGCGGTGCGTCCAGGAGCGAAGGTTATAGCTTTTGCTAAAGGCGCTGGCGTTCAGTTGAGAGATTACCGCCGGATCACCAAGGCAGACGCGATCGGCCTCGACTGGACAGTCCCACTGTCCTTCGCGAAAGAGCTGCAGAGTGAGGGTGCGGTTCAGGGCAACCTGGACCCGTTGAGGGTAGTCGCGGGCGGCACGACACTGGACGAAGGCGTCGACAGGATACTGGAAGCCCTTGGCGGAGGACCCTTCATCTTCAACCTCGGTCATGGCATTACGCCGCAGGCGGATCCAGAGAATGTCGATCGCCTCGTCAAGCGTATCCGGAACAGGTTATGAGTGAATCCAGGGACAAGGGCCGCTCGGCGGGGCGCAGGGCCATGATAGCGCTCTCGGTCTTCGTTGCGGGCGCGTTGGCGCTTTTTCTCCTCGAGGATGGACAGCGTTACCTCTGGATAAAGGCATTGCATGTGATCTCGGTGCTATCGTGGATGGCCGGCCTTCTCTATCTGCCAAGGCTGTTCATCTACCATTGCGATGCGCAGCCGAATTCAGTCCAGGCGGAGACATTTTCCGTCATGGAACGTCGGCTGTTCCGGTTCATAATGACACCAGCGATGATCTTGTCATGGGTCTTCGGCCTGTATCTTGCATGGGATGTCTTCGGCTTTCGCGGCGGATGGCTTCATCTCAAGTTGCTATCTGTCGTCGCTCTGACGGCCGCGCACTTTTATTTTGGTCGGGCCGTTGGCGCTTTTGCAAAAGGCACGTATATAGGGAATGGGAGATTCTGGAGGATTACGAACGAGGTTCCGACAATTCTGATGATTGTCATAGTGATCCTCGTTGTAGTGAAGCCGTTCTAGGCGGTGTGACTGCGGTAATGCAGTTTCTTCCTTTTTGCCTTGCGGCTGATTGGCCGACAGGCTATTTTTCCCGCAACCTCATCCTCGTGGCCTGCGTAGCATTCCATAATTTGCGCTCCCCTCGCAATTAAGCCGAAACGCAACGAACACGCCGCTCTCCCCTGAATTCGAAATGTACGTGGTTACTCTTCATGGCCGAAATGAAGCTACAAGAACTTAAGAGCAAGTCCCCTACCGATCTTCTGACTTTCGCTGAATCGCTTGAGGTCGAAAACGCCAGTACCATGCGAAAGCAGGAACTGATGTTTGCAATCCTGAAGATGCTGGCGTCGCAGGATGTCGAGATCATTGGTGAGGGGGTGGTCGAAGTCTTGCAGGACGGTTTCGGCTTTTTGCGATCCGCCAACGCCAATTATCTTCCGGGTCCGGATGATATCTACATATCGCCGTCTCAGATCCGTAGGTTCTCGCTGAAAACCGGGGATACGGTGGAGGGGCCGATTCGCGGCCCGAAGGAAGGCGAACGGTACTTTGCGCTGCTGAAGGTCAACACGATCAATTTCGAGGATCCCGAAAAGATCCGGCACAAGGTCCACTTCGACAATCTGACGCCGCTCTATCCGAACGAGCGCTTCAAGATGGAGCTGGATAATCCGACATCCAAGGATTTGTCGGCACGCGTCATAGACCTGGTGGCGCCGCTCGGTAAGGGTCAGCGCGGACTTATCGTGGCACCACCGAGAACCGGTAAGACCGTACTGTTGCAGAACATCGCGCATTCCATCACTGCCAATCACCCTGAATGCTATCTGATCGTCCTTCTGATCGACGAGCGTCCCGAGGAAGTAACCGACATGCAGCGGTCGGTTCGTGGCGAGGTAATTTCGTCGACCTTCGACGAGCCGGCCGTACGACACGTTCAGGTCGCGGAAATGGTCATCGAGAAGGCAAAGCGTCTCGTTGAACATGGACGGGACGTGGTTATCCTGCTGGATTCGATCACGCGTCTCGGGCGGGCCTACAACACGGTGGTGCCGTCGTCGGGCAAGGTGCTGACCGGCGGTGTCGATGCCAATGCCTTGCAACGTCCAAAAAGGTTCTTTGGCGCCGCTCGCAATATCGAGGAAGGTGGTTCGCTGACGATCATCGCAACGGCTCTGATCGATACCGGCAGCCGTATGGATGAAGTCATTTTTGAAGAATTCAAGGGTACCGGCAACTCCGAAATTGTTCTGGACAGGAAGGTTGCGGACAAGCGAATATTCCCGTCCATGGATATCCTGAAGTCCGGGACACGAAAGGAAGACTTGCTCGTTCCTCGGCAGGATCTCCAGAAGATCTTTGTTCTTCGTCGTATTCTTGCGCCCATGGGAACGACCGATGCAATCGAGTTCCTTATCGACAAGCTCAAACAAACAAAAAACAACGGGGATTTCTTCGATTCCATGAACACCTGAGTTCTGGGTATTCGCAGAAAGACCTAACGCCCCGCCGAGTGTGGGGCGTTTTTGCTTAAGCTGTTCTGGTGGGACGCCGCTGGCATGTAAGGTCCATGATGAGTTCATCTGATACGATATTCGCCTTGTCTTCAGGTGCCCTGCCCGCAGGTGTCGCGGTCGTGCGGATCAGCGGTCCTGAGGCCTTCAGGCTTTGCGAGACACTTGCCGGATCCGTTCCGTCTCCCAGGTTGGCGTCCCTACGGGAATTGAGAACGTCCACTGGCGAGACGATCGATCAAGGTCTGGTGTTGGCGTTCAAGGGTCCCAAATCTTTCACGGGCGAAGATTGTGTTGAATTCCACGTGCATGGGAGCAGAGCAGTGGTGGCCGCACTACTGGGTGAACTGGGGAAACGAGCCAATTGTCGAATGGCCGAGCCCGGCGAGTTTTCGCGCAGGGCGCTGGAGAACGGGAAAGTCGATCTGATCGAGATAGAAGGACTAGCGGACCTTCTTTCTGCCGAAACAGAGATGCAGCGTAAGCAGGCTCTCGAGCAAGCGTCTGGTCGTTTGTCCGAGCTCTACGAGCGGTGGCGCGGAGTGCTGCTGGCTGCCCGGGCCTCGATAGAGGCCGACTTCGACTTTCCCGAGGAAGACGATATTCCGGACGACGTCGGCAACCGGATCTGGGAGCAACTAGGGAGTCTGGCCGGCGAGTTGGCGGAGCATATCAGTGGCGCCAACAGAGGTGAGGTGGTTCGGGCCGGATATAAGGTTGCATTGGTGGGCCCTCCAAATGCCGGTAAGTCGACGCTTTTGAACGCCATTGCCGAGAGAGATGTGGCCATTACCAGCGAGGTAGCTGGGACGACGAGAGACGTCATCAATTGCGACGTTGATATCGGCGGCTATCTCGTTCGCTTTTCCGACACGGCAGGACTCCGGGAGACTGACGATGCGGTCGAACGGGAGGGAATAAAGCGCGCAAAGGTCGCCATGCAGTCGGCGGATCTTGTTCTGGTCCTCAATGAAGCTTCTTTACCACCTATTAATCCGGTTGACATCGACTCGGTGTCGATACGAACCATTGGTACCAAACTCGACGCGATCGTGGGAAGACCCGCATCAGGCTATGATATCTTGATCTCCGCTCGAGACGGCACCGGCTTGACGGCGCTGCATCAGTTAATTATCGGCGAGATAGAGAGTAGGGGTGCCGGTATGTCGCTCGTTCCCGGAAGGGTCAGGCAGGTGGAGCACCTCGTTTGCGGATTGAACTGGTTGCGCCGGGCGCTGGACGAGACGCATCTTAACCTTGAAATCCGCGCGGAATTGTTGCGTAAGGCCGCTGATGAGATCGGCAGGATCACAGGTAGAATCGACACCGAAATGTTGTTGGATTCTATCTTCTCAGAGTTTTGCATCGGCAAGTGATGATTCACGTGAAACACAACGGTGAAGACTATGGACTATGACGTAATTGTTGTTGGCGGCGGGCACGCCGGTTGCGAAGCCGCAGCAGCAGCGGCACGTCTCGGCTGTCGTACTGCGCTTGTCACCCATAAACGAGCCGCTCTCGGCGTCATGTCCTGCAATCCGGCGATAGGTGGTTTGGGTAAAGGACACCTGGTTCGCGAGATTGATGCTCTCGACGGTTTGATGGGTCGTTGCGCGGATGCGGCGGGAATTCAGTTCCGGTTGTTGAACCGCAAAAAGGGACCGGCGGTTCGAGGTCCTAGGACGCAGGCGGATCGAAAGCTCTACAGAGAGGCGGTTCAATCGGCAATCGCGGCCATAGACAGCCTGGACGTGATTGAAGGGGACGTTGCTGATCTGGTTCTAGATGACGATCGCGTGGTTGGCGTAACTTTGGCCAACGGCACTAACCTCTCCTCTGGAGCCGTGGTGATAACCACCGGCACGTTCCTGAATGGGCTGATTCATATCGGTACCAAAATGATCCCCGCCGGCCGTGTCGGAGAAGCGCCAACTACGGGATTGTCGAGAACGTTTCAACATCTCGGGCTCAGACTGGGCCGGCTTAAAACGGGTACACCTGCGCGCTTGGACCGCGACACGATTGACTGGAATAGCCTGGAAATGCAGCCAGCAGATGAAGATCCCGTTCCCTTCTCGTTCATGACAGACCGGATAACGACTCCGCAGATTGAATGCGGAATAACGCGTACGACGCGTGAGACTCATGCGATAATTCAGCGGAACATGTCTCTTTCCGCGATGTATTCGGGTCAGATCAAGGGAACGGGACCACGGTACTGCCCCTCGATAGAGGATAAGATCAGCAGGTTTGGCGAGCGGGACGGCCACCAGATATTCCTTGAGCCCGAGGGGCTGAACGACAACACCGTGTATCCAAACGGAATATCGACGTCCCTGCCTGAAGAGGTGCAGGAGGCATTTATCCGCACGATACCCGGCTTGGAAAAGGTCGCGATCAAACAGTTCGGATATGCCATTGAATACGATTATGTGGACCCCACGCAGCTTTCGAACAGTCTGGAGTGCAAGCAGGTGTCGGGTCTTTTCCTCGCCGGCCAGATCAATGGCACGACGGGATACGAGGAAGCGGCAGCACAGGGCCTCGTGGCGGGACTGAATGCCGCTTTGAGGGCCGGCTCCCGCGAGCCCGTCGCTTTCAGTCGAACGGAGAGCTACATCGGAGTGATGATTGACGATCTCACCACACGCGGTGTGATGGAGCCGTATCGGATGTTCACGTCACGCGCTGAGTTCAGGCTGACTCTTCGTGCAGACAACGCCGATCTGAGACTGACACCCATGGGGATTCGGGCTGGCTGTGTCGGAAATGACCGTGCTGCGAAGTTTGGCCGCTTTCAGCAGAAGATCGAGGATGCTCGCAGGATGTTGCGGGAACTGACAATCACGCCGAAAGAAGCGGCGGCGGCTGGTCTCTCCGTCAATCAGGACGGGCGAAGACGCAATGGATTGGAGCTACTTTCATACCCCGAAATCAGCTGGGATCACCTGAGCGCTCTCTGGCCGCAGCTGCGGTCGGCCGACAGACAGGTGGTGGAGGCGCTCGGCAACGAGGCGACTTATGCTGTTTATGTTGATCGGCAGAACGTGGACGCTGTCAGTATCCGCGCAGAAGAACAACGTAAAATTCCGCCGAACTTTGATTTTCATGGAATGCCGGGGCTCTCTCGGGAGCTCCAGGCGAAGCTTCACGCAGCGAGACCGGAAAATATCTATCAGCTCTCAAAAGTCGATGGAATGACCCCGGCGGCAGTCGCATTGATCCTTGCCACGCTGAAGCGACAAGAACGCGATTTGGAGAGAGAAGCGTCGTGAACTCGCTATCGAACGATTTCTTAGATGGTGTTTCACGTGAAACAGTGGATAAGCTACAGGTCTTTGTTGACTGCCTGGAAAAATGGTCCGCCAAAATCAACCTGATCGGGCCGTCTACGAAAAAAGATGTATGGACACGACATATTGCGGACAGTCTGCAATTAGCATCACTCGTTGAGTTACCGAAACGTTGGATCGATCTCGGGAGCGGGGCAGGTTTCCCCGGACTGATCATTGCTATTCTAATGGCCGAGCGTGGTGACGGTTGGGTTCATCTCGTCGAGAGCAACCAAAAAAAGGCGTCGTTCCTTCGCGCCGCGCTTCTGGAGACCGGTGGTCGTGGTGAGGTACATGCCGTCCGTATCGAAGACTTCGCCAAAAATGACATCGAGACAGACATTGTTTCAGCGCGCGCGCTGGCAAGTCTAGATATGCTATTCGAGTATTCAGCTCCGTGGCTCTCGCAGTCGGCCCGAGGCTTGTTTCATAAAGGGCGGGATTACCGTGCGGAAATCGACAAAGCGCGTGACCGCTGGCAGTTCGATCTGGTATTACATCGTAGCGCTATCGAAGCCGACTCCGTGATCCTCGACGTTAAGAGTCTGGCGCGCAACTATTAACCGTTGATCAGGTGCGGCATGGCAATCGAATTGACTCGAGTCATCACAATCGCCAATCAAAAAGGTGGGGTGGGCAAGACGACCACCGCGATAAACTTGGCGACAGCGCTCGCTGCGATCGGTGAGCGGGTATTGATCGTCGACCTCGATCCGCAGGGTAATGCCAGTACGGGACTCGGCATCGAGCGCAAAGAACGTCGCCTTTCGTCCTACGATGTCCTGACGGGGGAGCAGACGCTTTCAGCGGCAGCCCTGAAGACAGCGGTCCCCAATCTCTCAATCGTGCCCTCGACCCTCGATTTGCTCGGCCTCGAGATGGAAATCGCCCATCAAAATGACAGGGTCTTTCGTCTCAAGAAGGCACTCGATCATCTGAGAGGAGAATATAGCTATATCCTTCTCGATTGTCCGCCGTCCTTCAATCTTCTGACAATGAACGCCATGGCAGCGGCACATTCCGTACTGGTGCCGCTGCAGTGCGAGTTCTTCGCTCTGGAGGGCCTGAGTCAGTTGCTTGAAACGATCAACCAGGTGCGGCAGACGATCAATCCGAGCCTTGACATACAGGGTATCGTGCTGACGATGTTCGACGCACGGAATAATCTTGCCCAGCAGGTTGTCACTGATGTGAGAACGCATCTAGGCGATAAGGTCTATCACACGCTTATTCCCCGTAATGTTCGTGTTTCCGAAGCTCCCTCTTACGGGAAGCCCGCAATCCTGTACGATCTAAAGTGTGCAGGGAGTCAAGCCTATTTGCAGTTGGCGTCCGAGGTCATACAACGCGAGCGTCAACGCAAGGCGGCCGCCTGATACAGTTATTGCCCTATTGAAGTGAGTGAAGCATGAGTGATGATCATTCGAAACGCAGGCTGGGTCGGGGGCTGGCGGCGCTGATCGGCGAAATGGATCAACCGGTGGATGGTGCGGCTCGGAAGTCCGCCGTCAATCCAGATCGCTCGGTTCCCATCGAGTTCATCTCCCGTAATCCTCGCAATCCACGGCGTTACTTCAACGAAGACGAGCTGCAGGATCTGGCGGGATCCATCCGCCAGCACGGTATCGTGCAGCCGGTCGTTGTTCGCACCCTATCATCGGACCGCTATGAGATTATCGCCGGTGAGCGGCGCTGGAGAGCAGCGCAGTTGGCCGGTCTGGTCGAAATTCCCGTCATAGTGCGAGATGTCGACGACCGGACGGCGCTTGAGCTTGCCATTGTCGAGAACGTCCAACGTTCTGACCTTAACCCGCTCGAAGAAGCGCTCGGGTACGAGCAGTTGATCGCCGAGCATGGTTATACACAAAACGACCTTGGCGAGGTTATCGGCAAGAGTCGTAGCCACGTTGCGAACAGTCTACGACTTCTCAAGCTTCCAGACGAAGTGCGGACAATGTTGGCTGAAGGTTCTCTTTCCGCCGGCCACGCCCGAGCGCTGGTGTCGACGGGAGACCCGGTCGGGCTGGCGAAGACCATCGTGCACAAGGGACTGTCGGTCCGCGACGCGGAGCGGCTGGCGCAGAATCATATCCGAGGCGAAACGATCTCTTCGGCTGGAGCGGCCAAGGAGCCCAAGGATTCCGACACCGTCGCACTCGAGCGTAGTCTGTCGGACCGGCTCGGATTGGCGGTGACGATAAGCCACAAGGGAGATGGCGGCCAGATACGCATCAATTATAAAAGTCTCGACCAACTCGAGGTGGTTTGCAGACTGCTGGAATCTGGTCAGTCCTAGAGGTTCGTTATCGCAATCGACGCGCGGACTGAAGCGTTGTCGAAAGCAACGTGTATATGGCGATGTTCGCCTCCAGCGCGTTCTTTTGGCGTGTCTGCAATATCGCCGACTGTAGGCGCGCGGTTTCCCGCGACAGATCCGATGATGACCAGCCCCGCAAGGCCCGTTCGACGAGAGGCTTTCTGCGAAAATGTATGCCGCGACCGGCGGTTTGTAATATCTGTCCCAGCTGGAGGCGTTTGTCTTCCATCTCCGAGCGCATGGCATCGAGCTGCTGGAACTGCTTGAGGCACGCCTGAAGCATCATGAAAACAGGCGTCTTCGACGCGACCACCTTCTTTGCCGCGTGCAGGAAGCCCTCGCGGTCGCCCTTCAGCACAGCGTCGACAGCCTCGTCCACCGAGACGACGCTCGCATCGCCGATGATATCGGACACCTGCTCCAGGTCGATCTGGTCCGCACCTTTGCAATATAGAAGAAGCTTGCTCAATTCATTGCGCGATGCCAGGCGGTCGCCTCCCAGCAGGCTGAGGAGATACTCCCGAGCTGCGGGGGTGATGTGTTGCCTGGTTTTCGAGAGTTCCGCGTCGATGAGTGCACTTATTGCGCGATTGTCGTCCGCGTAACAAGGGACCATAGCGATATTGGATGATGACTGCCCAATCTTGCGAAGAGCCGCGCCTTTCTTGACGTCCCCTGCCTCAACTATGAGGTGACAGCCTTCCAGCCGCCCTTCGGCAACTATCTCCAAGCCATCGGTAAGAGCCTTTTCGCTGCCGCTGGCTTTGACCCAGACCAGCCTGTCGCCGCCGAAAAGACCGAGAGACCGTGTCTCGTCCACCAAGCGTCCAGCATCCCCCTGAAGGTCCGATCCGTCCAACCTTACTACAGCGAATGGATCGTTCAATGGGATGCCGATGGATGCGGCAATCTCAGATGCTCGCTCCGAGACAAGTCCCCTATCCGGCCCGTAGAACACGAATATCCTGAAAGATTTCGAGATTCTCGCGATCGACGAATCGAATTCATGAGACTTCAGTTCGGTCATTTCGCCTATCCGTCGCCGTTTCTCTAACGGCCGAGGACAGTCGCCAAATCGGCGCGTATGAGTTCCGCAAGCTGCCTGGCCGCCCGGTTTTCCGCATCCCGGATGGCGCGCAACTTGGCGAACTCCTGCGACGGAAAGTCGACCAGAGCCACGGCCTGTCTCCGGCTTGAGCGCAACACGGTGCCATCGCTGACACGGCGAACGACGTAATCACCGGTCACGACCACACGACCTGCATTGGCGGTATCTGACGATTGTTCCAGCAATACGCCGATGGTTTGGGACTTTACGTCGAGTTCGACTTCGTACTCTGCGGTCACCGGCTCTCCCGCGCCGCCGGATGTCAGAAACACCAGATGGTTTCGGACGGCCAGCGATACGCGATCGGTCGCTTCCGAGAAGGTCACGGACGCTAGCTTTTCGGCTGCTGCTGACGTGTCATCGTAGAGTGGACGAACCTGGCAGGCCTGGAGGACAATGGCGATTGCAAAGAGGCACAAAGTCGCGCGCACGCGATGCACCGGGAGAGGGACACGACTAAACGACAAGGTTCACGATCCTTTGCGGCACAACGATGATTTTCTTCGGTTTCTGGCCATCAAGTGCATTCTTAACGAAATCCAGCGCCAAAACAGCATCTTGAACTTCATTCTGGGTCGCGTCGCGCGCAATTGTCAATTCACCGCGTTTCTTACCATTGATCTGCACGGGAAGGACGATTTCGTTCTCGACGACCAGCGCGGGATCGACCTGCGGCCACCGCGCCTGTGACACCAGACCCTCATTGCCAAGGGTGGCCCAGCATTCCTCCGCCAGGTGCGGGGTCATCGGTGCAATCAGATGGATAAGAATCTCGACAGCATCACGAACAGCAGCGATGTAGGCTTCGTCAGCGGGTTCCGCAGTAACCCTGGTCAGCGGACCGGCCAGAACATTCACAAGCTCGTACATTCTGGCTACGGCCTTGTTGAACGACAGCCGGTCGTAATCTCCCTGCATAGCCGCCAAGGTTTTATGGGCTGCTTGGGAAATGATCAGGCCGCTACCGTCCTTAGCCGGATTTGCCTTCACGGTTCGCAGAACCTCAGACGCCTCGGATATCAGTCGCCAGACACGCTGGACGAAACGATGAGCTCCTTCCACCCCGGCCTCGGACCAAATCACATCCCGATCCGGCGGGGAATCCGACAGAACGAAGAAGCGCGCGGTGTCCGCGCCGTATGACGCTATGATATCGTCAGGGTCGACCACGTTCTTCTTGGACTTCGACATTTTTTCGATGGAGCCGATCGCGACCTCTTCTCCACTGGCGGCCAGGACGGCTCGCCGTGTGCCGTCCACCTCCTCGATCCGGACCTCTGCCGGAGAGACCCACTGACCGTTGGCGCCACTTCCCAGCCTATAAGTTTCGTGAACCACCATGCCCTGCGTGAACAGACCCTTGAATGGTTCCGAGAGGGAGACATGGCCGGTCTCGCGCATCGCGCGGGTGAAAAACCGCGAGTAGAGCAGATGCAGAATGGCGTGCTCAATGCCGCCGATGTACTGGTCGACCGGCAGCCACCGGCTGGCGACATCGGGATCCGTCGGTTCGTCCTGCCATGGTGCTGTGAACCGTGCGTAGTACCAGCTCGAATCGACGAATGTATCCATCGTATCGGTTTCGCGCCGGGCAGCTGCTCCGCACACCGGGCAGGCGACATGTCTCCAGCTGGCATGGCGGTCCAGCGGGTTTCCGGGAACATCGAACGTAACGTCGTCCGGCAGCTTCACGGGCAGGTCCTTCTTCGGGACCGGGACCACGCCGCAGCTGTCGCAGTGGATGACCGGTATCGGGCAGCCCCAATAGCGCTGTCTTGAAATACCCCAGTCACGGAGACGGAAGTTCACCTTCCGCTCACCCTGGGGAGCCCCATCGAGAAGCGTGCCTGACAGCTTGTCGGCCACCACGTCGAAGGCTTCCCGGTTGGACATGCCGTCCAGAAATTGCGAGTTGATCATGATGCCATCGCCATCATAGGCGGTGTCGCCGACCGAGAAGTTCTCATCGTTCGAGTCACTGGGCCTGACGACAGGCACAACGGGAAGACCATACTTTCTCGCAAAGTCCAGATCGCGCTGGTCGCCGGACGGGCAGCCGAAGATGGCACCCGTTCCATAGTCCATCAGCACGAAGTTCGCGACGTAGACGGGCAGTTCCCACGAAGAGTCGAAGGGATGACGGACCCTGATACCAGTATCCATTCCCTTCTTTTCGGCGGTTTCAAGAGCCGCCAGCGACGTGCCGGCGCGACGGCATTCCTCGCAGAATGCTGCAATCTCCTGATTGCTGTCGGCAACGGCCTTGGCCAACGGGTGATCTGCCGCGATCGCCATGAACGATGCACCGAACAGGGTGTCCGGCCGCGTCGTGTAAACGGTGAGCTCGTTGAAACCTGCCGGAGCAGTTGCGTCGGTCAATTGCCAGCGGATGGACAAGCCTTCCGATCTGCCGATCCAGTTCTTTTGCATCAGGCGGACCTTCTCGGGCCACTGATCCAAACCGTCCAGAGCGTCTAGCAGATCCTGGCTGAACGCGGTTATCTTGAAGAACCACTGCGTCAGCTCGCGCTGTTCGACCAGCGCGCCGGATCGCCAGCCGCGGCCATCGATCACTTGTTCGTTTGCCAGAACTGTCTGGTCGACCGGGTCCCAGTTGACCTTCGACTGCTTGCGATAGACCAGTCCCTTCTCCATCATATCGAGGAAGAGATGCTGTTGACGGTGGTAATAGTCCACGTCGCACGTGGCGAACTCGCGGGACCAGTCCAACGAAAGCCCCATGGACTTCAGCTGTCCGCGCATGGTCGCAATGTTCTGGTAGGTCCAGTCCTTCGGGTGAACCTTGTTCTGCATCGCGGCGTTTTCCGCCGGCATGCCGAAAGCGTCCCATCCCATCGGATGCAAAACGTTATAGCCGCGCGCTCGCTTGTAGCGGGCAACCACATCGCCCATGGCGTAATTGCGAACGTGTCCCATGTGAATCCGGCCCGAGGGATACGGAAACATTTCGAGGACGTAGTATTTCTCCCGCGGATCGTCATTGTCTGTCTTGAAGACCTCGCCCTCGGTCCATCGGGACTGCCAACGAGGCTCGGCTTCGCGCGGGTTGTAACGTTCGCTGCTCATGTCGTGTTATTCCGGAAATCAGGAGAAGTTGGGCGAGACCTTCACCATGAAACCGCCCAAGCGTCAAGTTTAGGGCCACCCTTACAGCTTCCTCTTTGACAAGAAGGGGTAGCGTGGTTTTAAGACAGCCTACATATGGGATGGCACGTTCGATCCAACCAGAGACGGCAGACAGGGAACGGAATGATCATGACGCTTGAAGAACGGCTTCTGGACATATTGGGCCGAATTGACAGCGCAACGCGCGACGCCGGGCGCCCAGCGGGTTCGGTGCAGCTGGTGGCCGTCTCCAAGACCTTCGATGCAGATACTGTTCGTCATGCGATAATGGCCGGACAGCGTGTATTCGGTGAAAACCGAGTGCAGGAGGCACAACAGAAATGGCCCATTCTGAAAGCTGAAACGCCCGGCGTGGAGTTGCATCTGATCGGCCCGCTCCAGTCGAACAAGGCCGCTGACGCCGTCTCTCTTTTCGATGTCATTGAGACGGTGGATCGGGAGAAGATCGCACGCGCCCTTGCCGACGAGATGCGCAGGCAGGGGCGTCAGTTGCCAGTATATGTACAGGTGAACACCGGTCTCGAACCGCAGAAGGCCGGGATCGATCCGAAGGAGGTCGTCACCTTTGTTGCTTTCTGCCGTGAGCAACTGGGACTTTCCGTGATCGGATTGATGTGCATTCCTCCTGTCGACGAAAACCCTGGCCCCCATTTCGCGCTCCTTGCAAAGCTCGCGAAAGAGGCAGGTGTCGAGCGACTGTCGATGGGAATGTCGGGGGACTTCGAGACCGCTGTATCCTTCGGGGCGACGAATGTGAGGGTTGGCTCCGCCATTTTCGGCTCCCGATAACCCGACGATTTGACGAAGAGCAAATCCGATACCGCTTTCGTCTGGCTTTCCACCGGCAGCCTCGTTCCCCTAAATAGGGGCAGGTGCACTGGCGTCGGGAGGAACAGTCATGTCGGAGCGTTACCGGGAGGTTTATGAAACCTGGGAGCATGATCCAGAGGCCTTCTGGGCGACTGCTGCGGAGGGCATCGACTGGTTTAAACCAGCGTCCAAGGTATTTTCTCCGTCCGAGGGCGTGTACGGGCGGTGGTTTGCCGGGGCGGAAACCAATACATGCCACAACTGCATCGATCGGCATGTCGATGCCGGCCGTGGTGAGCAGACGGCCGTTATCTACGACAGTCCCGCATCCGGCACGAAGCGGATCTACAGCTACAACGACGTCCTCGCCGAGGTGAAGGCGATTGCTGCCGTCTTGAAGAACCACGGCATCGGGAAGGGTGACCGGGTTATCATCTACATGCCCATGATCCCCGAGGCTGTGTTCTCAATGCTGGCTTGCGCAAGGCTCGGTGCCGTGCACTCGGTGGTCTTCGGCGGGTTTGCAGCGCACGAACTCGCCACGCGCATAGACGATTGCGAGGCCAAGGCCGTCATCAGCGCAAGCTGCGGTCTGGAACCAGGTCGCGTGGTTGCTTACAAACCGCTCCTCGACCATGCCATCGATATGGCGAAAACTAAGCCCGCGTATTGCTTCATTCTCCAACGGGACCAGTTGCACGCCCCCCTGCGCTACGAGCACGGCGATGTGGATTTCGCGCACGCCATCGAGGTCGAAAAGGCCAAGGGAACGGAGATAGCCTGTACTCCGGTCGGCGCAACAGATCCGCTGTACATTCTTTACACCTCCGGCACCACCGGCCAGCCAAAGGGCGTCGTGCGCGACAATGGCGGGCACATGGTCGCCCTCGCCTGGACAATGAAGCACATCTACGGCGTCAAACCCGGCGAAGTTTTCTGGGCTGCTTCGGATATCGGCTGGGTCGTCGGGCATTCCTACATCGTTTACGGACCCCTGCTCGCAGGGAACGCCACGGTCATCTTCGAAGGCAAGCCGGTCGGCACACCTGACGCCGGAACGTTCTGGCGGGTTTGTGCGGAGCACGACGTAAAGGCATTGTTCACGGCACCTACCGCGTTTCGAGCGATCCGGCGAGAAGACCCGGATGCCGAACATATCCGCAAATATGATCTGAAGGGGCTCCGGACCCTGTTCCTCGCCGGTGAGCGAGCCGATCCGGAGACCATCAAATGGGCGGAGAGACACCTCAAGATACCAGTCGTCGATCATTGGTGGCAGACGGAAACGGGCTGGGCCATCGCTGCCAATCCTGTCGGATTGGGACTTCTTCCGGTTAAATACGGCTCGCCGGCCGTTCCGATGCCCGGCTACCATATCGAGATACTCGACGACGCGGGCCATGCGGTACCGTCCGGGACCCTTGGCAACCTGGTCGTAAAACTGCCTCTGCCGCCGGGGTGCCTGGTCACGTTCTGGAATGCCGACGAGCGTTTCCGGTCGTCATGCCTTGATGAGTTCCCGGGTTACTACAAGACGGCGGATGCCGGAATGGTCGACGAGGATGGCTACGTCTTCGTCATGGCGCGCACCGATGATATCATCAACTGCGCCGGCCACCGTCTGTCGACGGGTGCGATGGAAGAGGTTTGCGCGATGCATCCGGATGTCGCCGAGTGCGCGGTCATCGGTATTGCCGATGAATTGAAGGGCCAGATCCCATGCGGCTTCCTGGTCCTGAAGAACAACGTCAACAGGGACTTTTCGGCGATCCAACGTGAGGTTGTTCAACTGGTTCGAGACGAAATCGGGCCTGTAGCGGCATTCAAGACTGTCATGAAAGTCGAACGTTTGCCAAAGACAAGGTCAGGCAAGATCCTGAGAGGAACGATGCAGAAGATCGCCGACGGAATGCCCTGGAAGATGCCCGCCACGATCGACGATCCGGCAATCCTTGACGAAATTTCGGTGGTGCTGAAGCAGAACGGTATCGCAGCCAACTGAAATCCGGTGAGACAGTGCAGGCGAAAACCGGAAAGCTCAGCGTCCATCCGATCGACTCGTTACTGGCGTCACGCTGTCGTGATTGACAAGGCCGAGAAGTCTGAAAAACTGGTGCCATACACCAAGCCTTGGGAGGGACAGGATGTCCAGGCGCCGGTTTCTTGCGGTTGCTTCCGCAACCTTGATCGTTTCGTTTTCCACTCTCATATCAAATGCCTCGGAGACGACGAGGACGGTCGTCACAACCACCGATGCCGATTACTTTGGCTTCGACCTTCGAACCGAGCGAAATGTCTCACTGGAGCAGTGTGAGCAGACCTGCGTGGAAGACGATATCTGTCGCGCGTTCACCTATAATCCCAAGGCACGCTGGTGTTTTTTGAAATCTGATTTCGAAACACCCAACGCTTTCCCAGGAGCAATCGCGGGGCGCGTGGTCGAGGGCGGTGACAATGTCGATCTGGGGGCTCCTCCCGCGCTTGCCTTTGTTTCGGAGGCCATTCGCCAGCAGGCACGCGATCAGAAGGCAAACCTTTCCTTGCCGGATGGTTATGCCGGAATGGGTTTTGCCGGTCTTATTGGTTTCGCTCACTCGGAGCTTTCTGCTGGGCGGCCTGAGGGCGCTCTCTCGGCATACAAGGCGGCCTTGTCGATTGAGGCGGAAGATCCAGAAATCTGGCTCGACGCGGCACGTGCAGCGAATCGAATCGTCGGCAATCCCGACCTTCGGGCTGAAGGTGTTCCGCTCGCCTTTAATGCCTATCTTGTCAGTCGTACGGCCGGCAGTCGCGCCGGCGCGCTGGTCGCGCTTGCGGAAACCCTCGCAACAACGGAAAACTATCGCGCCGCATTGTCTGCGTATAGGGAAAGTCTCGCTTTGGTCGAAGCCGCACCTGTGGTGGCCGCTTATGAGGATTTGCGGGCGCGGTATGGATTCCGTGTCATTGATCATTCGATCGATTCAGATGGTGTCACGCCGCGGGCATGCGTGCAGTTCTCGGAGCCGCTGGTCAAGCGTGGTATCGATTACGAGAACTTCGTTCTTCTCGATGGGAAGGCGCCGCAGGCTGTCAGTACGAAGGAAAATCAGATCTGCGTGGAAGGACTTGTCCACGGACAACGCTACCAACTTCTCGTCCGGGCCGGGCTTCCCTCGTCGGTGGATGAAGACCTGCCGCAGGCCGTAAATCTCGATCTCTATGTGCGGGACCGCGCGCCCTCGGTGCGCTTCACCGGCGAGAATTTCGTTCTCCCGTCTACTGCACGCCGTGGTATCCCGCTTGTCACCATCAATACCGACAGCGTCGACCTGTCTCTCTTCCGAATTGGCGAGCGAGGCATTGCGCCGATGTTTGCCGGTGGACGCTTCCTCAACCAGCTCGACGGTTATGATGCCGAGCGGATCGAAGCGGAAACAGGCGAAATTGTCTGGAAGGGCACGCTGGAAACAGCGTCGGACGTGAACCGCGACGTCGTCACGAGCGTGCCCGTTGACGAAATCCTGAAGGAACGTCGGCCGGGTGTGTATGTCCTGACGGCGACGATTCCCAGCAAGCCTTCCGAAGAATGGGACAGTCGTGCGACACAGTGGTTTGTTGTTTCGGACATAGGGCTATCGACGTTCGCCGGGACCGACGGTCTTTCCGTGTTCGTTCGATCCCTGGCAACTGCCGAACCGTTGGAAGGCGTTGAGCTACAGCTCCTGGCGAAGAACAACGAGATTCTCGGCACAGCGACAAGCGACAAGGAAGGTCGCGCGATGTTCGCCGCCGGCCTCGTGAGGGGGGAAGCGGCACTTTCTCCCGCGGTCATGACAGCCCGCAAGGGTGAGGATGACTACGTATTTCTCGACATGACCAAAGCCGGCTTCGATTTGTCGGATCGGGGCGTGACCGGTCGTCCCGCACCTGGGGCAATTGACATCTTCGCGTGGACAGAGCGCGGTATCTATCGTCCAGGGGAAGTCGTCCATACGGCGGCCTTGGCGCGTGATGGAGATGCCTCCGCGATCGAAGGCCTGCCGTTGACGTTCATATTCGCTCGGCCCGATGGCGTCGAATATAGACGTATCGTCAGCAAGGGTGGTGATCTGGGCGGGCATTTCCTGGAATTACCCCTGTTGGCCAATGCCATGCGGGGGACATGGACCGTATCGGTCCACGCGGACCCGAAGCAATCGGCGATCGCCCGCAAGACGTTCCTCGTGGACGACTTCGTTCCGGACCGTATCGAGTTCGATCTCACTAGCACGGACACAGAAATCGAGCCGGGAACACCCCAGTCGGTGGCAATTTCCGGGCGCTATCTCTACGGAGCACCGGCCGCCGGACTGAGTTACGAGGGAGAAATCACGGTGCGGCCGACGCGGACGCGCCAGGGATTCGAGGGATACCAGTTCGGTCTGGTTGATGAAGAGTCCTCCGAAGATAGCCGGATTCCGATTGATGACGCTCAGCCGCTGGACGATGCCGGAAATGCCGTTCTCGACATCCTCGTGGATGAAGTTCCCGTCACGACGCAGATGTTGAATGCCGAGATCGTTGTCCGTCTGGGAGATGGCGGAGGAAGAGCGGTGGAACGAAAACTGGTACTGCCTGTTCGGCAGGATGGCCAGATGATCGGTATCAAGCCTGAATTCGATGGATCGGTTTCCGAGAATGCGTTGGCGCGCTTCCACGTTCTGGCTGTCGACAGCGATGGCAATCGACAGGAAGCGTCGGGCCTGCGTTGGAAACTGCTCAGGCTCGAGCGGAACTATCAGTGGTACCGGGAGGGAACCTCGTGGCGTTTCGAGCCCGTCGTCACAACCAGACAGGAAGCGGATGGGCGGGTCGATCTGACCTCCGACGGTGCGGAATTGTCCATTCCAGTGTCTTGGGGCCGATACCGCCTGGAGGTCGAGGGCACATCGGTAGACGCTCCGGCTACCAGCGTGGAGTTCGACGCGGGTTGGTACGTGGAACAGGCATCGACGGAGACCCCGGATGCTCTCGAGATATCTCTCGACCGCGAAAGCTACTTGGTGGGTGAAACCGCTGTCCTGAAGGTGTCGCCGAGGTTTGCCGGCAAGCTCCTTGTCACCGTTGGTACAGACAGGTTGCTGACAGCACTTAACGTAACCGTTGACGGAAACGCGGCAGAAATTCGCCTGCCCGTGACAGAGGCGTGGGGTGGAGGCACCTACATAACCGCCTCGCTCCACCGGCCAGGAGATGCCATCGAAAGCCGAATGCCGTCCCGAGCTATCGGTATTGCGTGGGCAACCGTGGATCCCGGCTCCGCAAAACTCTCGGTCAATCTTGCTGCCCCCGACAAGATTGAGCCGCGTCAGCCCCTCTCAATTCCCATCACTGTCAGCGGAGCGGGCAGCGATGACGAAGCCTACGTCGTGGTCGCCGCCGTCGATGTGGGTATCCTCAATCTGACGCGCCATGAGACGCCAGATCCCGACGGTTGGTACTTCGGGCAGCGGCGTCTTGGCCTGGAACTGAGGGACCTCTATGGGCAGTTGATCGATGGATCTCTCGGAGCCGCCGGGCGCGTTCGGACGGGAGGCGACGGCGCCCAGACGCCACTGCAGGGGGATCCTCCGAAAGAGACGCTGGTGGCGTTCTTCTCCGGTGCAATCCGCCTCGATGCCGAAGGTAAAGCCGAGGTTTCGTTTGATATCCCACAATTCAACGGCACCGTCCGTCTGATGGCCGTCGCCTGGTCGAGACAGGGCGTGGGCCACGCCGCCAAAGATGTCGTGGTGCGCGACCCGGTTGTCATTAGCGCAAATCTGCCGCGTTTCATGGCTCCGGGAGACGAAACCGAGTTTCGGATTGAATTCGCTGCAACCGATGTCCCTTCGGGCGGGTTCGATATCGCTTTGTCCTCGAACTCGGTCCTCGCAATTGTACCGCAGGATGCGATGCGGACGATTGAGCTGACGTCTGGGAAGACGGCGGCGATCACGGTCCCTTTATCCGCTGTCCGGGCGGGGGGCGGGACAATAGATCTTGCTCTGACGAACGGCAGCGGATTGCTTCTGGAGCGCCGGTTTGATCTCCGCGTCCGCCCTGCGGCGCTGCCGATCACGGAGCGTCGCGAACTGACGCTGTCACCCGGCGCCACGCTTGCCGTCGATGGTGAGCTGCTGTCAGACACCCTGCTGGATGACGCATCGATCAGCGTCAATGTCACCCGCGCATCTGGCCTCGATCCCGCTGCCATGCTCATGAGTCTCGATCTGTATCCTTATGGCTGCGCCGAGCAGACCACCAGCCGGGCATTGCCGCTTCTCTACTTCAACGAGATCGCGTCCATGACCGGACTGCCGGAAAGCGAAGAGATCGAGAAACGGGTTCAGGACGCAATATTCCGTCTCTTGTCCTTCCAGTCGTCCAGCGGGAGTTTTGGTCTCTGGGGACCCGGATATGGCGATATGTGGCTCGACTCCTATGTCACGGACTTCCTGACACGGGCGCGCGAGAAGGGGTACGACGTTCCGGCTGAAGCTCTGGTCCAGGCACTCGACAACCTTCAGAACCAGGTTGGCTATGGCCCTGACATCAGGGTCCAGGGAAACTCCGTCGCTTATGCGCTTTATGTGCTTGCCCGGAACAGGAAAGCGGCGCTGAGCGACCTGCGGTATTACGTCGATACGACGCTGAACGATTTTCCAACGCCCCTTGCCAAGGCGCATCTGGCTGCGGCGCTCGCACTGTATGGGGATGAGACACGTTCGAAGTCAGTGTTCCTAGATGCGGTGCAGATGTCCGAGCAGGCGTCCATCACCAAGATCAGCTACGACAACGCAAATTATGGATCGCCGCTACGCGATGCGGCTGCCATTCTGGCGCTGGCGGCGGAAAGTCAGCCAGTTCCACCGATCGTGCCCGAACTCACCCGAATGGTAGAGCGCGACTGGAAGCAGAAGCGCTATATCAGCACGCAGGAACTGAGCTGGGGTCTGCTAGCGGCACGGGCGCTGACCGCTGGCGACAATGGGATCAAGTTGGCTGTAGACGGAACTGCGCACACCGGTGCTTACAGAACCAGGCTGGAAGGGTCCGCAATCCTCTCCGACACGCTCGCGATCACAAACGAAGGTACCGAAAATGTGTCGGTCGCAATAACGACGGTGGCCGCGCCAGCCGTGCCGCTCGCTGCCGGTGGCGGCGGCTTTACGATCAATCGCGGCTACTACGACATGAGCGGCAACGAGGCCAACATTTCGGAGGCCAGTCAGAACGAGCGATACGTGGTGGTGCTGGAGGTGACGGAGAGCCTCGACTCTCCGCAGCAGATACTCATCACCGATCTGCTGCCGGCTGGATTCGAGATCGACAATCCAAGCCTCGTCGACAGCGCAAAACTGGAAAACTTCAGCTGGATCGGCGAGACCGAAACCGCCCACCTCGAGTTCCGCGATGACCGCTTCGTCGCTGCGATCGACAGGCCCCAAGGCAACAACGACGTGATCAGCCTGGCCTATGTGGTCCGTGCAGTTCGTCCCGGCACGTATGAGCATCCTGCGGCCTACGTGGAAGATATGTATCGGCCGGAACTGCAGGCTCGTACTGCGACAGGCCGGATGGCAGTGCAGGCGCGTCCGTGAACACCCGACTGTTCCTGGCGCTGGGTCTTTTCACGGCCTTGGCCGCTGCCGCATCGACTGCGGGTGTCCTCTGGGTTGACAAGAGGTTTCCTCCTCCCCTGGAGAAAGCGTCGATCGTGTCGACGGAACTGCTAGATGCCGACGGCGGTTTGCTGCGGGCGTTCGCCACCCCCGAAGGGCGGTGGCGTCTGCGAACGGAGACAGGTGATGTCGATCCGCGACTGATCGACATGCTGGTGGCGTATGAGGATCGGCGGTTCTGGGACCATCAGGGAGTGGATCCTCTTGCGCTTCTGCGCGCTGCTGGCCAACTGGTCGGGAATGGCAGAATCGTCTCCGGCGGTTCGACGCTGACAATGCAGCTGGCCCGGCTTCTGGATCCGGGTCGGCCCCGCACGTTCACGACAAAGCTCGTTCAAATTTTCAGGGCGCTTCAAATCGAGAGCCGGCTAAGCAAGAAGCAGATCCTGGACCTTTATCTGACGCTCGCACCGTACGGCGGCAATATAGAAGGCGTTCGGGCGGCAAGTCTCGCCTATTTCGGGAAGGAGCCGACCCGTTTGACGCTGGAAGAGTCCGCTCTTCTCGTAGCGCTGCCGCAGCTGCCTGAGGCCCGCCGTCCCGATCGCCATCCGGTGAATGCGGCCAATGCGAGAACGCGCGTCCTTAAGAGGCTCCTCTCGCTGGGGTTGGTTGAAGAGACGGAAGTTCAACGTGCGCAATTGACGCCGGTCCAAAAGGCGCGGCGCCAGCTCCCGGCGCTTGCCGCTCATCTGGCCGAGGCAGCAATAAAGCGGCAACCGGATGCTTGGGAGCATCGGTCGACGATTCGCAAGTCGATACAGGAGCAACTGGAGGCCGTCGCGCGCGAATCGGTGGCCCGGCTCGATGACAAGGTGGCTCTGGCGATCGTCATGGCGGATGCCCGAACCGGCGACGTCATAGCGGAGGTCGGCTCGGCGGATTATTTCGACCCGACTCGCTCCGGTTGGATCGATATGACGACGGTCAAGCGGTCGCCCGGTTCAACACTCAAGCCGTTCATATATGCACTTGCGTTCGAAGAAGGCGTGGTTGCGCAGGAGACTCTGGTTGAAGATCGACCGGCCGACTTCTTCGGCTACCGTCCCAGGAATTTCGACATGGCCTATCAAGGCGACGTCAGCGTGCGACAGGCGTTGCAGCTATCGCTCAACGTCCCGGCCGTGAAGCTGCTCGACACGGTGGGCCCGCTGAAACTCGCCGCTCGCCTTCGAAGGGCGGGGGTCGATCTGAAGCTGCCGCGCGACGAGGCGCCGGGGCTTGCCATCGCACTCGGGGGCGCCGGAGTAACGCTTCGCGAGCTTGTGCAGCTCTATACCGCTTTCGGCAATCGCGGCCGGCCGGTGCGCCTGACCGACGGGATTCGCGAGCCGGGACCCGACGTCGATGATGCCGCCATGATGGAGGCCAGCGCCGCATGGAACGTGGTTGACGTGCTTACCGGCGTTACGCCACCGCCCCAGCGCAGATCCATGGGCATAGCCTATAAGACAGGCACCAGCTATGGCTATCGTGATGCGTGGTCGGTCGGTTTCGACGGTCGATACGTGATCGGCGTCTGGGTTGGGCGTCCCGACAATGGCGCTGTCCCAGGGATGACGGGTTATGGCACCGCCGCGCCCATTCTTTTTGACGCCTTTGAGCGGTCCGGCCTGGTGGGAACACCCTTTCCGCCTGCTCCGGGTGGCGTAATGCGACGTGCTCTCGCTGATCTTCCGGCATCACTTCGTCGCTTCTCGACGGATTCCGATGGACTGTTGCAACTGTCTGGCCGGCAGAAGGCGCCCCAGATCGTTTATCCGCCCGATGGTGCTCAGGTCGAACTCGGACGCGCAGTCGATGGCACCCCATTACCGCTGGCTTTAAAACTCCAGGATGGCAGGCCACCGTTCCGGTGGCTCGCGGATGGGAAGCCTATGGCCGAGCAGAGCCGCTCGAGGGTCAGCCAATGGAGCCCTGAAGGCGGTGGCTATTCCAAGCTGACTGTCATCGATGCCCAGGGACGCGCAGCCAGCGTCGGCGTGTTCATCAAGTTGTTTTAACAGTGCAATAAAAGCCTGGTCGAGGGCCGGGCTTTCGAGGTCGCAACGATCAAAACCGATCGTCGTCCTCATCATCCTCGTTGCGGGTCGATTTCAGCGACTGCAGCTTGGCGAAGACGGCGTTGGCGTCGATTTCCTTCTCTTCCTCGCGCTGATAGTCGCTGCCGAGGAACTCGGTCTCGTTGGCGGACTGCAGGGTTGCGCCCAGCTCGGCAGCGGTCGGCAAAGGTCTGCCCTTGGATGCCTTCTCGACCTCGAGATCGAGATCGATCTGGCTGCAGAGGCCGAGAGTGACCGGGTCCATTGGCGTGAGGTTGGTCGAATTCCAGTGAGTCCGGTCGCGGATCTGTTCAATCGTGCTTTTGGTCGTGCCCACGAGACGCGAAATCTGGGCGTCCTTCAGTTCAGGATGGTTGCGGACGAGCCAGAGAATGGCGTTCGGGCGGTCCTGACGCTTGGAAACCGGAGTGTAGCGGGGCCCACGGCGTTTCGAGTCCGGGACGCGAACCTTCGGCTCCGAGAGCTTCAGCTTGTATGCCACATCGTTTTCACCGCGCTTGATTTCCTCGCGCGACAACTGGCCGGTCGAAATCGGGTCGAGCCCCTTGATTCCCTGCGCTGCCTCGCCGTCGGCGATTGCCTTTACCTCGAGCGGATGGAGCTTGCAGAACTGCGCGATCTGGTCGAATGAGAGCGCCGTGTTGTCCACAAGCCATACGGCGGTCGCCTTCGGCATGAGCAATGCTTGAGCCATCTGAAAATAGTCCTTCTCTCCGTCCGCGCCGGTGCTCGCGGGCCGTGGGTTTAAACCACAATTTCCGGGAATTTAGGGTCGTATAGCCGGAAATCCCGCGAATTGCAATTCTTTGTCCCGCAATGACCTTTGTCTAATTGTCGGGTCGGCGCATTTTGCTATGAATGAACTCGAATGGCTGGGGGCGAGGACCTTCGAAAAAGCCTGCGCATACACATGAGGAGGAGTTCATGTCTGCCAAGACCTATCCGGTTCTCAAGTCGGCCAAGAGCCGCGCTTTGATCGATAACGAAAAATATCTGAAATGGTATCAGGACAGTGTCGAGGATCCGGACAAGTTCTGGGACAAGCATGGCAAGCGCATTGACTGGTTCAAGCCGTACACGAAGGTCAAGAACACCTCGTTCAGAGGCAAGGTCCCGATCAAATGGTATGAGGACGGCATTACCAATGTGTCCTACAACTGCATCGACCGGCACCTGAAAACCCATGGCGAACGCACGGCGATCATCTGGGAAGGCGACAACCCCTATATCGACAAGAAGATCACCTACAACCAGCTGTACGAGCAGGTGTGCCGCCTCGCGAACGTGCTGAAGGCAAATGGCGTGAAGAAGGGTGATCGCGTCACCATATACATGCCAATGATTCCGGAGGCGGCCTATGCCATGCTCGCCTGCGCCCGCATAGGCGCCATCCACTCCGTCGTCTTCGGTGGCTTCTCGCCTGAAGCGCTGGCAGGTCGTATCGTCGATTGCGAGTCGACATTCGTCATCACCTGCGACGAGGGCGTTCGCGGCGGCAAGCCCGTGCCGTTGAAGGAAAACACCGATATCGCCATTGATATTGCCGCCAAGCAGTACGTGATCGTCAACAAGGTGCTTGTCGTCCGGCGAACCGGCGGCAAGATCGAATGGGCACCCGGCCGAGACCTCTGGTATCATCAGGAAACGGCGAAGGTTAAGCCGCATTGCGACCCGGTGAAGATGAAGGCGGAAGACCCCCTTTTCATCCTTTACACGTCCGGATCGACAGGCAAGCCGAAGGGTGTCCTGCACACCACCGGCGGATATCTCGTCTACGCGTCCATGACGCATGAATACGTGTTCGACTACAAGGACGGCGAGATCTACTGGTGCACCGCCGATGTCGGCTGGGTCACGGGGCACTCCTACATCGTCTACGGTCCGCTCGCGAACTGCGCCACCACGGTGATGTTCGAAGGTGTGCCGAATTTCCCGGATCAGGGACGCTTCTGGGAAGTGATCGACAAGCACAAGGTCAACGTCTTCTACACCGCCCCGACCGCCATCCGCGCTCTCATGGGAGCCGGAGACGACTTCGTGAAGAGATCTTCGCGGTCCAGCCTCCGCCTCCTCGGTTCCGTCGGCGAGCCCATCAATCCCGAAGCCTGGGAATGGTATTACAACGTGGTTGGCGATCAGCGCTCGCCGATCGTCGATACATGGTGGCAAACTGAAACTGGAGGTATTCTGATTACGCCTCTACCCGGCGCCACCGATCTCAAGCCCGGATCGGCCACCCGTCCGTTCTTCGGCATTCAGCCGCAACTCGTCGATAACGAAGGCAATGTCATCGACGGGGCAGCAGACGGCAATCTGTGTATCATCGACAGCTGGCCCGGTCAGGCGCGGACGGTTTACGGTGACCACCAGCGCTTTATTCAGACGTATTTCTCCACCTATAAGGGCAAATACTTCACCGGCGATGGCTGCCGCCGCGACGAAGATGGGTACTACTGGATTACCGGACGCGTCGATGACGTTCTCAATGTGTCAGGCCACCGTCTGGGTACCGCCGAGGTCGAATCGGCGCTCGTCTCGCACCACCTCGTTTCCGAAGCCGCAGTTGTCGGCTACCCGCACCCCATCAAGGGTCAGGGCATCTATTGCTACGTGACTCTGATGGCGGATCATGAGGGTGACGACAAGCTCCGCCAGGACCTCGTCAAACATGTCCGCACCGAGATCGGGCCGATCGCCACTCCGGACAAGATCCAGTTCGCTCCCGGACTGCCGAAAACGCGATCCGGCAAGATCATGCGGCGCATCCTGCGAAAGATTGCGGAGGACGACTTCGGCGCGCTCGGAGATACGTCAACGCTCGCCGATCCGGGTGTGGTCGATGACCTGATCGCCAATCGGCAAAACCGCGCTCCCTGACGATGTTTCGCCCCTCCTGCGCAAACGGGAGGGGCATCAATCTAGCAAAGAGGCGGTTCCTTTCGGCCACCGTCGTATGGCCTTGCGAGGCCTGCCGACAACATCGCGCTCCCCAGGTCCTGGCCATTCTTGAGGCGGACCGCAGCGACGATCCGGCCGTAATATTTGTCGCCGGCGATGTCCGTCAATTCAAGCGTCGCGTCCTCGGGGACAAGGCTCTTCAGCACGTCCTTCGCCTCGATGGCCCGACGCCGAGATTCGAGGCAGGACGAGCGAAGCTCTGGCGCATCGATCCCTCTCAGTCGCACATAGGTGACGATGCGATGATCCGGCCACGGCGTGGCCTCCACGAGCAAGGTATCACCGTCAATGACTTCGAGGAGATTGGCCGTCACAGGCCCGGACAGGCGCTGCCGTGACTCGGCATGCTGCACAGGAAGCGCGAGCGCCAGAAGCAAGGCCGTGATGTGTCGCAGCGATAACATGAGAGGAATATATTCCTCTTTCTGCCAGCGTGCAACGGTGCCAACGATCAGAAATCGATGGCTCGACCGTTGATCTCCCAGTCGCCGAAACGAGCGGGATCGGAACCGCCGCGTCCGCCGATCTCTACCGCGGGCGGACTTTCAGTCGCATCGCGGCGCCGCGCCTCAGCTTCCGCAAGCGCTCGCCTGGCCGCGGGACTCAGAGCCCTCTGATTCCCATCGCCAGATGCGGTCTGTCCCGCATTGTTGTCATTGTCCGCATTGGCGCCCATGACCGAATCGTTCCTTGCCATTATTGAAACTTGACGTGCGCTTTTTAAATCTAAGGCAGACTGATCGATGATCCAACCCCTGGGGTGGATTTGCACGGGAGAACGCCATGAACCTCATACGGACTGCCATGTTGCTCGCCTTCATGACGGCGCTGTTCATGGGTGTTGGTTATCTTATCGGTGGCCAGGGCGGCATGATGATCGCGCTCGTGATTGCCGCCGGGATGAATTTCTTCTCCTACTGGAACTCTGACCGCATGGTGCTGTCTGCCTATCACGCTCAGGAGGTGGATGAGCGGACGGCACCTGAATTCTACAACATGGTGAAGGATCTGACGGCGCGGGCGAACCTGCCCATGCCGCGCGTCTACGTTTTCGAAAACGACCAGCCGAACGCCTTTGCCACCGGCCGTAATCCGCAAAATGCCGCGGTCGCAGCGTCGACCGGTCTTCTGCGTAGTCTCTCGCCCGAAGAGGTGGCCGGGGTGATGGCTCATGAACTCGCGCATGTCGAAAATCGCGATACCTTGACGATGACGATCACCGCGACCCTCGCTGGCGCGATATCGATGTTGTCGAACTTCGCCTTCTTCTTTGGCGGAAGCCGGGATGATCGGAACAACCCGCTAGGTTTCGTCGGCATCCTGATTGCCATGATCGTGGCTCCGCTCGCTGCGATGCTGGTTCAGATGGCGATCAGCCGCACACGCGAGTATGCCGCTGATCGGCGGGGCGCGGAAATTTGCGGCAATCCCCGTTGGCTGGCGTCCGCGCTTGCGAAGATCGCCGGCGCCGCCACCCGAATTCACAACGACGATGCCGAGCGGAACCCGGCCACGGCGCACATGTTCATCATCAATCCCCTGTCGGGGCAACGGATGGACAACCTCTTCTCCACGCACCCGAACACGGAAAACCGGATCGCGGCGTTGGAACAGATGGCTACCGACGGGCAATTTCGCTCGACCGACCGGGATGTCGCTGCTAAGGCGGGGCGCAGGTCGCGCACTGTGCCGGACACGGGCTGGGGGCGTGGCGGAACAAGTTCACGTAAAGGTCCCTGGTCTTGAATTCAAATACAAAGGGCAATGTCGCCTCCCCTAAAGGTCGGGGAACTTTGCCCGAGAAGGCCGGACTGGAGGCGCGCGCAACGGCTGCGAGATTGCTGGCCGCCGTGGTGGATCGAAAAACCTCTCTCGACGGCATGCTGGACCCAGAACACGGAAATCCGGCATATCTGGCGCTCGATCCGACAGATCGAGGCTTGGTGCGCGCGATCGTTCAATCGTCGCTACGCTATCTGCCGCGCATTGAAGCAATCCTTGACCGCCTTCTCGCGACCCCACTGCCTGCCGGTGCCCGTTCATTGCAGCACGTGCTGGTGACGGGTGCGGCCCAGATCCTCTATCTTGACATACCAGATCATTCCGCCGTTGATCTCGCGGTGGAAATGGCCAACCGCGATCCGCGAAACAGGCGTTTCGCCAAACTGGTCAATGCGATCCTGCGCCGCGTCAGTCGTGACAAAGCAATCTTGCTGGAAGAGGTGTCGGGTATCGCCTGCGTTCCGTCGTGGTTCGAGCAACGGCTTGTCGACGCCTACGGCCGCGAACGTGCCATCAGCATCGCTGAGGCGATCCTGGAACCTGCCGCAATCGATCTGACGGTCAAGCAGGATCCCGAAGTCTGGGCAGCACGGTTGGAAGGCCGGTTGCTTCCGACTGGAAGTCTGCGTCTGCAGGCCTTCAAGGGTGCTGTCTCCGAGCTTGATGGATATGACGATGGCGCCTGGTGGGTTCAAGACGCGGCGGCCTGTCTGCCTGCCCAACTGTTCGGCAAAACTCTGGCCGGCCGGCGCGTCGCAGATCTTTGCGCGGCGCCCGGCGGAAAGACCGCGCAGCTCCTGCTTGCGGGTGCCGAGGTGGTTGCAGTCGAGCAATCGGCCAATCGTCTTCGCCGCATGCAGACCAATCTCTCGCGCCTCGGGCTGAGCGCGCAAACCGTGAAGTCGGATCTGCTTGCGCTGGATGCCGGTGACGGATTCGACGCAGTCCTGCTTGATGCACCGTGCTCATCGACAGGCACTATCAGACGTCATCCGGACGTTTTATGGACCAAGTCGCCGGAGGATATCGGGAAACTGGCCGAGGTGCAGGGACGGTTGCTTCGCCATGCCATGACACTTGTCCGGCCAGGAGGTCTGCTGGTCTTTTCGAACTGCTCGCTTGATCCGCTGGAAGGAGAGATGCTGGTCGAGAACGTTTTGTCGAACCGTAGCGATTTTGCGCGCGAACCGGTGCTACCGGAGAACTGGCCAGGTCTCGAGACCGCCATAACCGCAAAGGGAGAATTCCGCACCACGCCGGACATGCTGCTGCCTGCAGCGGACGGCATTGCGGGTGGAATGGATGGCTTCTACGCCTGCGTTCTCAGACGCCTTTCATGAAATCTTAATTCAAAGACCAGATGAATCAGATTTCGAACCTGCTAAAACAGGCGCCGTGACCGTGGTCGCATCTCCAAATCGGCGGTGGGCGAAAAGTGCGGTCAAAGCGCTGTGCGTACAGGTGAGCTCGTCGCGGATGCGCCACGGGTTTGAGAGCGAGGAAGCTTGATTCGGCTCTATGTGCGTGAGCTATGGCGCAGGACGCTCCGTCGATCCGCCATGCAGCCCCGTTTGCGGCTTGGCAGCTGGAAGCGGACGAAGCTGCTTGTTGCGCCGACCGATCTGCGGGCGATTGATCCCTTTGTTGCAGAGGAGATCATGCTGGGACGATTTCCTTTGGCGGGTCGCATTCTGGAGGTTGGCGAGGACTCGCCCTTCGCGCACGACATGCCGTCGGAGCTTTTTTCCGTCCGCCTGCAGTCCTTTTCCTGGCTCCGGCATATCCGTTCCAGCAAGGATGATGAATGCCGCGGACGAACGCGGTTCATTCTCGACGACTGGATCGATCGATACGGCTCCTGGGCAACCGGTGGGGCGTGGGAACCTGACGTGGCTGCACAACGCCTTATCGCTTGGCTGTCCCATTCCCCGATCGTGCTGCAGGGCGCCGATGCCGGCTTCTATCGCCGCTTTTTGTCGAGTGTCTACCACCACGTCCGTTATCTGGACCGAATGTGCGATTTTGCGCCCGACGGTCTTCCGCGGTTCAGGGCGCGCATCGCCCTGGCCTTTGCCTCGATCGCGATGGAGAATTCGACTTCATCGATCCGCCGCGCGTCCCGGGCACTCGATCGTGAGATCGAGCGGCAAATACTACCGGATGGTGGACATATCTCGCGAAACCCACAGGCCGCCGTCGAGCTTTTGCTCGACCTCCTGCCGCTCCGGCAAACCTACATAAACCTCGGCCATGAGGTGCCAAACCGCCTCATCCCGGCGATCGATCGCATGTTTCCGGCGATCCGCTTCTTCCGGCATCAGGGCGGCGATCTTGCGCTGTTCAACGGCGCCACTTTGACATTCGCCAATGATCTGATGGCGGTACTGCGCTACGACGAGACCGCCGGCCAGCCATTCAAGGCATTGCCCCACAGCCAGTTCCAAAGGCTGTCGGCGGGTGACACCGTGATCATCACCGATGTCGGTCGACCTCTGTCGGACGACCTTTCGCGCGTCGCGCATGCGGGCTGTCTTTCCTTCGAGATGTCCTCCGGCCGGCAGCGTTTCATCGTCAATTGCGGGTCGCCCCGGTTCGCCGGAAACAAGTTGCGGGAGATCGCGCGCGAAACCGCAGCCCACAGCACCGTGATCCTCGGCGACCGGTCTTCCTGTCGGATCTCGAGATCCGATTTTCTCGGTCCGATCTTCGTGGACGGCGTCCGGGAGATCGATGTCAACAGACAGACAGGGACGGATGGCAGCGACCGCCTCCTGGCACGGCATGATGGTTATCTCGGGCGGTACGGTGTTTTGCACGAGCGCGAAATCCGTCTCAGCGCGGATGGCAACAAGATCATCGGTCGGGACCGGATCCTTCTGCCGGACAGGGAGCCTGCGACGGGGGTCTATCCGGAGCCGGCGCTGGCGCGCTTTCATGTGCACCCTTCGGTCACGTGCACGCAACTTGACGAGCAGACGATCCGACTCGATAGCGCGAGTGGCGGAAGCTGGACCTTCAAGGCCATTGCCGGCACGGCTGCCCTAACGGAGGACGTTTTCTTCGCCGATCCGTCAGGGACACGGCCATCGGAACAGATCGAGTTGACGTTCCTCACGCCGGAGATCGTCTGGTCGTTTACCTATAGTGCCTGACGACACGGCGCTCTCCAGCCAAAGCGCGGTTTCATCCCGGCGAAAGCTGTGCTAGGCGCACCGCGAAGGTTTCCACCGTGAGCCTCAATCCACGCAGAGCGGAGTTGCGCCATGGCCGTCGTATCGAAGAAAACCCCTGTTCCCGATCTCGTTCCGGTAAAGACGGCCCTTTTGTCGGTATCCGACAAAACAGGTGTCATCGACCTCGCGCAGGCGCTTAGCGACGCAGGCGTGCGCCTTCTGTCGACAGGCGGAACGCACAAGGCCATAGCCGCCGCCGGCCTGCCGGTGACTGACGTCTCCGACGTTACCGGATTTCCCGAAATCATGGATGGTCGCGTCAAGACCCTTCATCCCAACGTACATGGTGGCCTGCTGGCCATACGTGATGATGCCGAGCACGCGGCGGCGATGGCGGAGCATGGGATAGAGGGCATCGATCTCGCGGTCATCAATCTCTATCCGTTCGAGGAGGTCCGTGCCCAGGGCGGGGATTACCCGACCACCGTCGAAAACATCGACATCGGTGGACCGGCCATGATTAGGGCGTCCGCCAAGAACCACGCCTATGTCGTGGTTCTGACCGATCCCTCCGACTACCGGGGACTGCTCGAGGAACTCTCGTCAAACGGTGGGGCGACACGATATGGATATCGTCAGCGCATGGCGGCAAAGGCCTACGGGCGTACCGCCGCCTACGATGCGACGATTTCGAACTGGCTCTGCGAAACGCTGGCCATCGAGACGCCGGATTACCGCGCGATCGGGGGCGCTTTGAAGGAGAGGATGCGTTACGGTGAAAATCCGCATCAGTCGGCCGCCTTCTACGTCACCGGCGAAGGCCGTCCCGGTGTCGCAACCGCCGAGTTCCTTCAGGGCAAGCAGCTTTCCTATAACAACATCAACGACACCGATGCGGCTTATGAACTGGTGGCGGAATTCCTGCCACAGAACGGGCCGGCCTGCGCCATCATCAAGCACGCCAATCCGTGCGGCGTAGCGACCGGCGCGACGCTCGTGGATGCCTATATGCGCGCGCTTTCTTGCGACGCGGTCTCGGCGTTTGGAGGGATCGTCGCGCTGAACCAGACCCTGGATGCGGCGACCGCAACGGAGATCGTCAAGCTCTTCACGGAGGTGATCATCGCGCCTGACGTTGACGAAGAGGCACGAGCCATCATCGCGTCCAAGCCCAATCTCCGCCTGCTGAAAGCGGGCGGGCTCCCTGACGCCCGCGCCGCCGGGTTGACGGCCAAGACGGTGTCGGGCGGCCTTCTCGTCCAGTCGCGAGACAATTTGGTGGTGGAGGACCTGCAGCTCAAGGTCGTTACCAAGCGCGCCCCGACGCCGACGGAGCTGGAAGACATGAAGTTCGCCTTCAAGATCGCCAAGCATGTCAAATCGAACGCGGTCATCTACGCGAAGGATGGACGCTCTGTGGGCATTGGCGCCGGTCAGATGAGCCGCGTCGATTCGGCCCGGATCGCCGCCATGAAGGCCGAGGACGCCGCGCGCGCCATGGGTCTCGAAGCGCCGTTGACGCACGGATCGGCCGTGGCCTCGGAAGCCTTCTACCCGTTCGCCGACGGACTTCTTGCGGCAATTGCGGCGGGCGCGACGGCCGTTATACAGCCGGGTGGATCCATGCGCGACGAGGAGGTGATTGCCGCCGCTGACGAGCACGGTGTCGCCATGGTGTTCACGGGTGTCCGCCATTTCCGGCATTAAGCCGGTTTCGGGTGGGTATCCACGAACCGTTACGTTAGGCGCGGCCTTGGCTCTCGGGTTGGTGCGCGGGGTAAGGCACCCGCAGCATCGCCAGCAGTCCGATGAGCAGGAATACGACGAGCGCGGCCATGCCCATCCGCGCCGAGCCGGTCGCTGTCGTCACCACGGCAACGGCCAGTGGCGCTGTAAACGCCGTGGCGCGGCCCGACAAGGCGAACAGTCCGAAATACCGGCCTGCCTCATCCGGGGAAACGCTGCGCGCCAGATAGGATCGGGCCGATGCCTGGACGGGGCCGAATGCGAGGCCTATCAGCAGACCGTAGAGTATATAGGCTTTCTCCGCCGCCGTTCCGAACAAGCCGCCATGGTCGGTAGTTGAGAGTTCCAGCCATCCGAAGAGAGTGAAGCCCGGTCCTGTCGAGACGATACCGACGGTCGCGATCGTCAGGAGCGCGAGACTGATGACCACGACCCGTTTTGAGCCGATCTTGCTGTCCAGTCGCCCAGCGAACACGCAGCCACCGATGGCGACAACATTGAGAATAATCCCATAAACGCCGAGTTCGAGCGTCTGCCAGGCGAACATGCCGGCCGCAAACGTCCCGCCCAATGCCAGTAGCCCGTTGACACCGTCCTGGTAGATCATGCGAGCGATGAGAAATCTCAGGATTCCGCGCCGCCTCTTCAGCTCTCCGAACGTGGCCCGGATTTCGCCGAGACCAGTTCGAACGGCGGCGGCGAAGGGTTTTCGACGCTGCTGGTCCGGTGTGAAGAGAAACATTGGAAGTATGAATATCAGATACCAGACTGCCGAGATCGGACCGGTGATGCGTGCATCCTCACCGAGCGCCGGGTCAAGGCCGAAGAGCGGCTGGAGGCCCAGGATCGTCCTGCCGGTGTTGGGGCTGCCGGCCAGCAGCGTGACCATGATGATCAGGACGATCATGCCACCCAGATAACCCAGACCCCAGGCGATGTTCGAAATCCGTCCCGCCTCCGAGGGCGACACGAGGCCAGGCATCATCGAATCGTTGAAAACGATGGAAAACTCGGCCGCGACCGTGGCCAGGACAATGAGGGTCAGCGCAAAGACGAGGCTCGAGCCGGGCGTGGCATACCAAAGCGCCGCGAGGGCGAGGATCTTCACGGCGGCGAAGATGGCGATCCACGGTTTGCGGGGACCGGTCGCATCGGCGATGGCGCCGAGAATCGGCGACAGGAGCGCGATCACGATTCCGGATATGGTGATCGTATAGCTCCAGGCCGCCTGGCCCGCGGCATGGTCTTCGGTCATGCGGGACACGAGGTATGGCCCGAAGATGAACGTGGTGATCACGGTAAAGAACGGCTGCGCCGCCCAATCGAAGAACATCCAGCCGACGATTCCCCTCTGGGCGACCTTCGACGCCGATCCGTCCACCGACGTCGCGCTGCTCATGCCTCAAGACGACCTTTCACCGTTGAAGAGAGCAAACAGTCTCACGTTGTCCGGTCTTCCGCAAGATCGCTCACGAGACCGGCGGCCACGACGATTTTCGCCAGGCTTGCCTCTCCGCTGTCGATGAGCACCCGCAGTTCGTCGCGGACCCGATCGAGGCGTCTCGCATTTTCCGCAGCCCAGCGTCCGACGGGATCCCGGTCATTGCCCTGCTGCGTCAGCGCCGCGCACACGATTCGCCTGCGGGCTTCGCGAATCCGGTCCACGCCACGCATCAGCGCCTGGCTGTCGTAGTGGTCCGCGGTGGTGACGCGGGAGGCCAAAGACAGCAGGTCGTCTATCCTGAATGCCGCCGTGGCCGCGAAATAGCCCTCAGCGGCCTTTGCCAAAGTCATCCGCGTCAGGTCTCTTATCTGCATGATCTCAGGCGTGATCACCAGAGATTGGAGATGGCAGACATCGACCGCGACATCGCGCGGTACGCCGGCCGCGACCAGTTCGCCGATTTCCCGTTCAACCTCTTCCGCGACACTGGCGGGCTGGATCTGCCGGATCGTCGTGCCGGCCGCCTTGACCGCCTTTGACAGGTTCTCGAGAGCGGTGGTCAGATCGGACGTCACCGTTCCCGTTTCGAGAAGAAGCCGGGTCAGGTCGAAGTAAATCTTTCCGGCACCGGCATAGAGCCTGTTCTGGACATCGCCGGCTATTTTCCCATCCAGGGCGTCGAGCCTTGCCCAGAGGGCCGGAAGGTCGAGAGCGTCGCGGACCAGAAGAGCTGTCTTGACGATGTCGGCAGACAGGGCGCCGGTGGCGTCGACCATGCTGACGATAAAGCCCGGGCCGCCGCGGTTGATGACATGATTGGCGAGAACCGTTGCGATGATTTCGCGCCTCAGCCGATGATCGAGGATGTCCTGCCTGAAGGACTTGCGCATCTTCGCCGGGAAATAGTCGAGAAGCACCTTCTCGCAATAGGGATCGTCAGGCAGCGTGCTCGCGACCAGTTCATCAAACAGCACGATCTTGGCGTATGACAGCAGGACCGCGATCTCCGGCCGTGTCAGCGTCCGGCCCGATCCATACCGCTCGGCGAAGGCGTCATTGTCCGGCAGGGTCTCGACGCGTCGATTGAGCCGCCCCTGCGCTTCCAGCACGCCCATCACGCGGCCGAGCTCTTCCCGGTTCTGTCCACCCTTCAGTTCCGTCAGTGAAATCGCGAGTGTCTGCAGGTAGTTGTTGCGCAAGACCAGCCGCGCGACCTCTTCGGTCATCTCTGCAAGCAGTCGGTCACGCTTAGGCCGCGGCAGCCGACCCTCCTTCATGGCGGGGGCAAGCGCGATCTTGATATTCACCTCGACGTCCGAAGAGTTCACGCCAGCCGAGTTGTCGATAGCGTCGGAGTTGATCCGGCCGCCGGCAAGGGCAAAGGCGATGCGACCCTTTTGCGTCACACCCAGGTTGGCGCCCTCGCCGATCACCTTTGCGCGTACCTCGTCGGCGGTAACGCGGATCGCGTCATTCGCCCTGTCGCCGACTTCGGCATCCGTCTCGGTCGCGCTCCGGATATAGGTCCCGATTCCGCCGAACCACAGAAGATCCACGTCCGAGCGAAGGATCGCGGACATGATCTCGAACGGAGACGCCTTGTCCTGCGAGAGACCGATTGCCCTCTGTGCCTCTGGCGTCAGAGCGACTGTTTTCTGGTTGCGCGATATGATCATCGCCCCCTTGGACAGCCGGCTCCGATCATAATCCTGCCAGCTCGATCTCGGCAGTTCGAAAAGTCGTTTGCGCTCCGCGAAGGAGAGGTCCATGTCCGGATCCGGGTCGATGAAGATATCACGGTGATCGAATGCGGCGACAAGCCGGATCTTCTCGGACAGCAGCATGCCATTGCCGAAGACATCGCCGGACATATCGCCAACGCCCGCCACGGTGAACGGCGTCGTTTGAATGTCGATGTTCATCTCACGGAAGTGGCGCTTTGTTGCCTCCCAGGCGCCGCGTGCGGTAATGCCCATCTTCTTGTGGTCGTAACCGGCTGATCCACCCGATGCGAAGGCGTCGTCCAGCCAGAAACCCGCATCCTGCGCCAGCCCATTGGCGGTATCGGAGAAGGTAGCGGTGCCCTTGTCGGCGGCTACCACGAAGTATGGGTCGTCCTCATCAAGTCGCACCGTCTCGGCCGGGGGCACCACCTTGCCATCTTCGATGTTGTCGGTGATCGACAGCAGAGTGCTGATATAGGTCTTGTACGCTTCGGTGCCGGCTCGCAGCCATTCGTCGCGGCTGGTGGCGGTGCCAAGGTTCTTCGGGAAGAAGCCGCCCTTGGCGCCGACGGGAACGATCACGGCGTTCTTCACCTGCTGAGCCTTCACAAGACCCAGGACTTCGGTGCGGTAATCCTGTGCCCTGTCAGACCAGCGCAAGCCGCCGCGCGCGACCTTTCCGAAGCGCAGATGAACGCCTTCCACCATGACGCCGAAGACGAAGATTTCTCGGAACGGACGCGGCTCCGGCAGACCCTCCAGCCGGCCCGGATCGAACTTGAACGCCAACATCGGCTTTGGCTTGCCATCGGTTGTCTGGAAGTAATTTGTACGCAGCGTCGCCTCGATCGCGTTCAGGTAGCGCCTCAGAATTTTGTCCTCGTCGAGGCTTGGGACGCCAGCAAGTCCGGCTTCGATCGAGCGACGAATATCGGCTGTGCGCTGGGCCCGGCTTCGTTCGTTCAAGGAGGGATCGAACGTTGCAACAAAGAGGCTGAACATCGCCTCGGCGATACGCGGATATTTGGTCAGCGTGTCGGCGATATATTCCTGCGAGTAGACAATCCCCGCCTGGCGCAGATAGGCGGCGTAGGCGCGCAGGACCGTGACCGCTCTAGCCGTAAGGCCGGCGGAGAGAACGAGCCTGTTGAAGGCATCGTTGTCGACGCGGCCATTGAAGGCGTCCAAAAAGGCTTCCTTCGCCAGGAGGCCGTCGCTTGCGAGAGTGAACTGTCCGCCGGATTGCAGCTGCAGTTCCATGTCGTGCAACACGACCAGGCGGTTTTCGTCGCCGACGGCGATCGTGATATCGAATGTGCGCTCGCTGATGACGGTAAAGCCGAGATTTTCGAGAAGCGGGACACGCCGCGACAGAGGCAGATGCGCTCCCGAATGGAAGATCTTCAGGTAGAGACCTGTTCCGGCACCCGTGTCCGCTTCATGGAACTCGATGCTGATGCCGGGTCCGCTGACGCACGCGTGTATATGGCGAAGGTCCGACACGGCCTCCTCCGGGGAGAATGTCTCCTGGTAGGCGCGGCCGACCTGAACGTTGGATGCCTGGGGGCCGGCCTTGGCGAGGAACTCGTCGTCCCAGCGGGTGGTGATTTCGCGGACCTTTTCCTCAAGGCGCGGCTGCGCGACCCTTGGCGTCTTGCCCCCGGAGCGTCCGATAATGATATGGACGCGTGCCACACCGCCCTCGGGGAAAGCCGGGTAATAGGCGGAAACGTGGCCTTCATAAACCGAGCAGAAGTACTCGCCGATTTTCTCGCGAACCAGGGAGTTGTAGTCCTCCTTCGGAACATAGACGATGAGGGACACGAACCGGTCGAAGCGATCGATACGCGGGAGAACCCTGACCCGCGGTCGCTCGGCCAGATCCATGATCTGCTCGGCGAACCGGGTGAGCAGATCCGGATCGATCTGGAACAGGTCGTCACGCGGGTAGGATTCGAGGGTGTTCTGAAGGATTCGTCCGGAATGGCTTTGGGGATCGAACCCGAAGTGGTCGATGGTCCGCTCGACCTTTGCCCGCAGCAGCGGGATCTGGTTGACCGAGCGCGTGTATGCCGTGGAGGTAAACAGTCCGACGATCCGCAATTCGCCGACGACCCTGCCATTGGCATCGAACCGCTTCACGCCGACATAGTCCATGTAGGCCCGGCGATGAACCACCGATTTGACGTTGGCCTTGGTGACGATCAGGAAGTCAGGTCCCTGCAGGAAGGCAAGGATCTCGGGTGTGGTCATGACGGCGTGTTTGCCCTGTCGCAACACCAGAACGTCGGGATCCGACAGAATTCCGAGGCCAGGCTGGTCTCCGCGTCTTACCTGCGCATCGGTCCCGTCCCCTGAATAAATGTATTCCCGCATCCCGAGGAAGGTGAAATTGTCGTCGCGCAGCCACTCGAGAAGGGCAACGGCCTCGTCCCGATCGGACTTACGGCGCCCGGCTTCATACGATCGCAACTGTGCGATGGCTCCGTCGAGCGTAGACAACATCGATTTCCAGTCGCTCGATGCCAGCTTGACCTGACTGAGAACATGGCTCAGCCGCTCTATCAGCGCCTCGATCTGAGTGGCTCCGAGCGGTGCGAGATGTAGCTGGATGTAACTTATGCGCCGCTCCACGCCCTCCAGCGCCATGTTTGCGGGCGTTGCCGCTCCTGTCGTCGCGTCAATGGCGAGAATCGGATGGATGGCGAGGTAGAGGTCACGGCAGGCAGCCGTCACTTCGCCCATGACCGAATCGTAGAGGAACGGTTTGTTGACGTCGACGATAGAGAGCACGACGACCGGAACGCCCGCCGGCTCGACGCCAGACAGCGGTGCGGCAATGACACTCGGCTTCGTGCCGTCCCAGGCGGCGAGGTCAGCTGCCGCACGAACGGCTGAAAAGGCAAGCATTTCAGGGGTGTAGTTTTCCAGGTCATCGGCGCTTGCCCGGGCGAAAAGGGTTGAGGGAGCGACGAACGGCTCGCCTATGGCCTCGGCGATCATCCGCGCGCTGTCGAAGCGTTGCTCGCGTTTGGTCTTTCGTGCGTTCGGCATGATCGTTTCCTCCGGTATTGCTCATTTAGCCGAGAATGCAGGGCCAATCTTTACAAAATGATGTAGCTACTGCCGAGCTCCCGTTGTAACCCGGTGCCAAAACGGCCGATAGGCGCCAATCGCGGGATGCTCAGTCGATTGGGTGGTGAAGCGCGGCGGCGGCGAAAGGTTGAATTCCCAGTGTTGTCGGAGTATTCGAAGCCATGAACGCTTTTCCCTCCGCACTTCTTAAGGGCTATCAAAATTTCATGAGCGGTCGCTATGCCGGTGAGGCACAGCGATATCGCCAGTTGGCCGAAACGGGACAGAAGCCTCACACGCTCGTCGTCGCCTGTTGCGATTCCCGCGCCGCGCCGGAAACGATTTTCGATTCCGGACCCGGTGAACTCTTCGTGGTGCGCAATGTCGCCAATATGGTACCGCCATACGAACCGGACGGCCAGTATCACTCGACATCCGCAGCGCTTGAGTTTGCCGTGCAATCCTTGCGCGTCAAAGACATCATCGTGATGGGACACGGGCGGTGCGGCGGGATCAAGGCCGTCCTCGATCCGCATGCGGAACCGCTTTCACCGGGCGACTTTATCGGGAAATGGATGAATCTCGTTCGTCCGGCAGCCGAGCAGATCCAGAGCAATTCGATCCTCACCATGGCCGAGCGCCAGACGGCGATGGAGCGTGTCTCGATCCGGAATTCGATTGCCAATCTCCGGACTTTTCCGTGCGTGCGCATTCTGGAAGAGCGGGGCAAGCTGCAGATCCATGGTGCCTGGTTCGATATCAGCAATGGCGAACTCTGGATCATGGACCACGTCTCCAAGGATTTTGTCCGGCTTGAAACCTGATCGGGGTCATCTTCTCCCCCTGATTTAGGGGATTTTTATATTCCGCGCCTAGAGTGGCGATCTTGATCCGATATCCGTTGGGTCCGGCTGATCAGCTGCGGGAGTGCGCTTGGATATTTTGAGCATCAGACGCATCGTCGTCGCGGCAATGGTCTTGCCGTCCGTCGCCCTCGGCGTGCAATCCGTGATGATCGTCGATACGCACTATCGGCAATATCAGGTGATGGAAGCGGACCGCGATCGTGCAGAACTCCTCTCGTCGCTCGCGCAGCTGTCGGCGCTGACGGTGCCTCGGGAAGCGGAAAACGTTCTGGGGGTTGCGCAGATCGTCACAGGAAAGGGAAATCTCTCATCCCAGCGTTCCGAAGTCGATAGAGGCATAGCCAATGTGCGTGAAAGCTTTGAAGCGGTCACGGCATCCCTGGCAGAACCTCTCTACGAGATGACCCAGTTCGATGTGGCCGTTGCGCGGCTTGTCTCGTTCCGCATCGAGGTCGACGGCGACCGTCCCTCCAACGCGGAAGTACTTTCGGTCTATCAATCCTTATCGTTGTCATGTCTAGCCCTGGCGGAATGGATAGGCGCACAGGTCAACGACCCGAGGCTCGCCGTCGAGCTCAGAATGCTTTTTGATCTTCTGAAGGCCAATGAAGCAGGGCTTACCATTGCCTTTCACGGTCAGGAGTATCTGCGCGGGCTGCCGTGGTCGACCCGTGCCGAAAGCAGCTATCTTGCTTCAGCCGTGCTCTACGACGTCGCAGTCGAAAAGTTCGGGCGGAAAAGCGATTATCGACCCTATCGGATTGTCGCCGATTTTGAATCCTCAGGTCCCGGCCTGGCGCTGGCCGATATGAGAAAATCGGTGTCCCGGTGGAGCCTCAATCCTTCGCCCGAGAACGATCGCCGATGGCTCGAGTTGCAGGTCGCCAGGGGGGCGGCATGGGACCGCGCTGTGTGGAATTCTGTTACCAGCCTTCGATCCACGAGTGAGGCCCTTGCATTGACCTCGGAGCGTCAACTGCATTTCCTCACTTCCCTTATCGGGCTTTTTATCTTGTTGATCGGTATCGTCGTTGTCCTGGGCACAAAGGGTGTCGTTGTCGTCGGACGGCTCATCGAGGAGCGTGAGCAGCTGGTGGGTAACCTCAGCCGAGCCGCCGCAACGGATATCCTGACTGGGCTTTTGAACCGTCGCGGCTTCGAGAATGCCGCGTCCACCTTGTTGTCTGATCCCGGGCTCCAGGGAAAACCGGTGTCGGTGGTTCTGTTTGACCTTGACCGCTTCAAGCAGGTGAACGACGTGCACGGTCACGATGCCGGTGATATCGTTCTGGAGCGTTTAGCACAGCTTGCGAAAGCAAGCTTCCGCAGCCAGGACGTGATCGTCCGCTATGGCGGTGAGGAGTTTCTGGCGCTGTTGCCTGATACGGAGCTCGAGGCGGCGGCGGCCGTTGCCGAGCGCGTGAGGCTTTCCGTGGAGGCGGAGACGATTGTCCTGCCGAACGGGACGGCTTTTTCGGTCACCGCCAGCTTCGGCTGCGCAAGCGCCCTCACGGAGTCCGGGTCTTTCTCCCTCGCGACCGTCATCAAGCAGGCCGACACGGCTCTCTATACCGCGAAGTTTTCCGGCCGCAATCGGGTGGTGATCGACGGTGAGATCAACGACGTGTTCCCGGAACGACGGACATCCTCCGCCACCGGAACCTGACCGCCCAGGCGGTAGCGCTCATTCGCCGTCAATCCGTGCGCCGATATAGGCGATCGCCTGCTGATAGACGGAGGCTGCGTTCCATCCCTGTAGCGCCACAAAGTTGGGCTGCCCTGGCTGGTAGCCTGCTCCGGGCCGCCAGCCGTGGCCGCGCAGGAAGTTGGCCGTGGACGCCAGAGCGTCGGCTCTCGATCGCACCAGATCGACGCGGCCGTCGCCGTCGCCGTCGACACCGAACTTCACCACGTTGCGCGGCAGGAACTGGGTCTGGCCAATCTCGCCATGGGCGGCACCGCGGGCGTCAAGGCGCAGCGATCCGCTTCCGACGAGCTGCAGGGCGGCATAGAGCTGATCCTTGAAGAAATCGGATCGCCGGCAGTCGTAGGCGAGGGTCGCGACCGCCGACAGCGTGTGTTCCTTGCCGAGGAAGGAGCCGAAGCCGGTTTCCATGCCCCAGATTGCGATCAGCGGGCCCGCGGGCACGCCGTAGCGCTGTTCGATGCGGGCGAACATCGCGGCATTGCTCTTCTTCATCGCCTTGCCGCGGGAAATGATCGTCTGCCCACCGCGCTTCTGCATGAACTGGTCGAAGGACAGCTTGAAGCTCTTCTGTCCACGATCGGCCCGGATGGTCGCGGTGCTGTAGGAGACCGAAGACAGGGCGCGATCGACGACGCTTGCCTTTACGCCGTTGGCCGCCGCTTCCTGGCGGAACTGTTCCACCCATGCCGGAAAACCTGAGGCGTTGTTGCCGCATGCCGCCGCATTTGCGCTGCCTGCCGATACAAAAGAAAAGGTCGCGGTAAGCAAGGCGGCCATGAACATCGCGGATCGCATCAATACCTCACTGGTGTTTCCGGTTTGCCTGCCCGCAATGGTGATTCGCGGGCGCTCTATCTTTGGAAGCCATAATATTTCGCGTGGCCCTTAGGAATTCAAATCTTCTTGTGCCGTTGCGAGTGTCAGAAAAAGCCCGACCAAAAGGCCGGGCTTTCCTGGTGTGCTTACGCCTTCGGCTTGATAAGGCCGCGGTTGACGAGAAGTTCCGCGATCTGGATGGCATTGAGGGCAGCCCCCTTGCGGAGGTTGTCGGACACGACCCACATGTTCAGGCCGTTTTCGACCGTCGCGTCCTCACGGATACGTGAGATGTAGGTCGCATCTTCGCCAGCGCACTCGTAAGGTGTGATGTAGCCGCCGTTCTCGTGCTTGTCGATGACGAGGCAGCCTGGGGCTTCGCGGAGGATATCGCGTGCCTGGTCGGCCGTGATCTCGTTCTCGAACTCGATATTGACCGATTCCGAATGGCCGATGAAGACGGGAACACGAACCGCCGTGCAGGTCACCTTGATCTTCGGATCAAGCATCTTCTTGGTCTCGGCGAGAACCTTCCACTCTTCCTTGGTGTAGCCGTCCTCCATGAAGGAATCGATGTGCGGAATGACGTTGAAAGCGATGCGCTTCGTGAACTTCTTCGTCTCAACGGGATCGGCGACGAAGACGGCACGGGTCTGGGTGAAGAGCTCGTCCATGCCTTCCTTGCCCGCACCGGACACCGACTGGTAGGTCGAGACGACGACGCGCTTGATCTTCGCGACATCGTGGAGCGGCTTCAACGCCACGACCAGCTGCGCGGTCGAGCAGTTGGGATTGGCGATGATGTTCTTCTTGGAGAAGCTGGCGATGGCGTCGGGGTTTACTTCCGGAACGATCAGCGGAACCTCGGCGTCGTAGCGCCAGGCCGACGAATTGTCGATGACGACGCATCCTTGGGCGCCGATCTTTGGAGACCACTTCTGCGAGACGCTGCCGCCGGCCGACATCAGGCAGATATCGGTGTCGGAGAAATCGTAGTTCTCGAGGTTCTGGACCTTCAGGGTCTTGTCGCCGAAGGAAACTTCCGTGCCCTGGGAGCGTGCCGATGCCAGCGCCACGACTTCGTCCGCGGGAAAGCCGCGCTCCGACAAAATGGTCAACATTTCGCGCCCGACATTACCGGTGGCGCCCGCTACTGCAATCTTGAAACCCATGAATCCTGCTCTCTTTCTTTCTCTCCTCGGCTTCGTGAGGGGGAAGGGCGCGTGGGTAAGCAGCCTTCCTTGTCCCCGGCCGTGCCGGGGAGAGAGCGGTGGCCAGAGACGTCAGATGGTTTTCGTCGTCGTTTTGGCCGTGATTTTCGATGAGGAAGACATACGGAATTCCACGCCGGCAATTCCTGCCGAACGCGAAGAGCAGACGATGGAAACTGGCCACGCGTGCATCCGCAAATCCTTTCACGGCTGCTCTTAGAAGATTTTCCGACGAAGTCAAGGATAAGCTCCGGCGACACCTCGCGTCCACGCATCACCGTTGCGCGACGGCCGTCGTTCTGGCTACTGTCAGCGGTCATTCCAATTCGAAGATCCTTCCATGTCGCTTCTGCGCGCCGCCACCTCCGACGATATCCCTTCGATTACGCGCATCTACGCCGATGCCGTGCTGACGGGAACGGCGAGTTACGAGCTTTCTCCGCCCGATACAGCCGAAATGCTGTCGCGATACGAGGCGATCGTCCAGCAGGGCTATCCCTACATCGTGGCTGTCGATGAAGGCGGTCGTGTCGTCGGCTATGCCTATGCCTCCGCGTTTCGAACACGTCCCGCCTATCGCTGGCTGGTGGAAGATTCGATTTATCTTGCCGAAGGGGCCCGCGGCCAGGGGCTGGGCAAACGGCTCCTTGACGAGCTCGTTCGTCTTTCGACCGACCTCGGTTTTCGGCAGATGGCGGCCGTCATCGGTGGGGCGAGCGCGGCATCCGTCGCGCTTCACAATGCCTGCGGTTTTTCCATGGTCGGAACGATGGCCGGCACCGGGTTCAAGCACGGAAACTGGCTCGACACCGTGTTCATGCAGCGGCCGCTCGGCGAAGGCACGACGACATCGCCAGACCCTGACCGCTACCCGGGCACGCTTTATCGCGGCTGACTTACTCGACCAGCTTCATGTGCTTGTCGAAAACCTTGAGCACCTGCTTCAGGTCGTGGCCCCGCTTCAGGATCTGCCCGTTTGTTGCGATGACCGAAAAGGCTCCCTGCTTCGCCGCCAGCTTGGGGTTCTTTTCTATGCGATAGAGAGGAAGCTCGCCGGAACGCTTGAAGACGGAGAAGACGGCCCGATCCTTCATGTGATCGATCGCATAATCCTTCCACTCGCCTTCGCCCACCATCCGCCCATAGATCCAAAGGATGGCATCCAGTTCGCGGCGGTGAAACGTAACCGGAAGGGGATCGAGACTCTGTCGGTATTCCCGTAAATCGATGATGGATGCGCCGTCGGCACCCGCATCGTGAACGCCGTCGCGCGGCACATCGGGATGATCCGTCATCGTATCTCCTCGTCATCGACATGACAGATGGATGACACTGTGCCCGACTACCGGGAAAAAGCAAGTCTTCCGAATGCCGTCGCGGCACCCGGATCGCGGCGAATACCCTTTTTTGGTCCTGCCCAATTTTGGACAAAACACCGCCTGATTCCAAAGCCATGGTGCAATTCCGGTTGGCGCTCGCGCCAAAAGGTCCGGTCTGGTGCATTGACCCCTTGCCCCCAGCCCCCCAATGCTTCCAGGCCGGACCGCCGGTCCAAACCGGACATCAAGCCTCTCGCCTAGCCGGGATGCCCCCACTTCGACAGCATAGCCGCGCCGAGAATCGCGGATGGCTGGCCATCGGGACCCGTCGTCTGGACGAGAACGGCAAAGCCGTCACTGCCACCCCGATCCATCACTTTCGCCGGCAACACGAAGCGCATCGGTTTTCCGGTCCACATGCCGACGGTCTGCACGTCCGTCACGCTGTTCCAATTGGCGACTTTGGTCCCCTTGTTGGTTCCCTTGCCGATCTCGACATCGCTCCGATGCTTGAAGTAGGCCACGACCACGTCGGCCCGCCCTTCGCCTTCTCCCACGGTAATCTCGATCTCGTCGCCTATCTTGGCAGCGTTCACCGCGATGTCGAGGCCCTTGCCGCTGCCTTTCAGCGTCTCTAGCCTGGTGGTCAGGGCGTTCACGTCATTGCCTTTTGCCTGCTCGCGACCATTGAGGATAGCCTGGGGCGTATAAACGCCGCTGCGACCGAGGGTGTGGGCGTAGCCGTACTGGCGCGCGGTATGTTCCGGGGACGCCATCGTGTCGGTCCAGCCGCGATAGTTCCAGTAGTCGACATGATAGGCGAGGGCGACGATGTCCGGATGCGAGATCAGCTGGCCCATCGTCTTGTCGGCGGCCGGGCAGGAGGAACATCCCTGGGAGGTGAAGATCTCAACGACACCCTTCGGCGTCACGCTGTCCCCAGCGTGCACGGAACCGCTCGCGACCAGCGCAAGCACCACCGTCCATCCGAAAAGCCAACGTGTCATGTTCCGATCGTCCCGTTCGATGTTTCGCCCCAATGCACTATCGGGCCGGGGACGGCAAGAGACATACCCTCTTCGAAAATCAACGGGAAGTCACGATGGGGTGAGCCGGAACGGGGTTCTTGCAAAAGAAAATGCCGCCGAACGGGCGGCGGCATTCTCGATTTTCAAGCCGTCAGCGATCAGGCGGCGAGGTCGCGCAGAACGGTCTGCAGGATGCCGCCATTCTCCATGTAGGTGACCTCGTCGAGCGTGTCGATGCGGCAGAGAAGCGGAACGTCCTTCACCGAGCCGTCGCCGTAGGTGATCTTGGCGATCTTCTTCTCGCGCGGCTTGATCTCGCCTTCCAGGCCCTCGATGGTGACAGTCTCGTCACCCTTGAGGTTCAGCGAAGCCCAGGTCGTGCCTTCCTCGAAGGTGAAGGGAACGACCCCCATGCCGACCAGGTTCGAGCGGTGAATGCGCTCGAAGGACTGGGCGATCACAGCCTTGACGCCGAGCAGGTTGGTCCCCTTTGCCGCCCAGTCGCGGGAGGAGCCGTTGCCGTATTCGACGCCGGCGAAGATGACGAGGGGCGTGCCCTCTTCCTTGTACTTCATCGCCGCGTCGTAGATCGACATTTCTTCCTTCGACGGGTAGTGGATGGTGTAGCCACCTTCCTTGCCGTTCGGGCCGAGCATGTGGTTGCGGATGCGGATGTTGGCGAAGGTGCCGCGCATCATCACTTCGTGGTTGCCGCGACGCGTGCCGTACTGGTTGAAGTCGGCGACGCCGACGCCGTTTTCCATCAGGTATGCGCCTGCCGGAGAGGCGGCCTTGATCGAACCGGCCGGAGAAATGTGGTCGGTGGTGATCTTGTCGCCGAAGAGCCCGAGGACGCGAGCGCCCTTGATGTTCTTCAGGCCTGAGCCGGTCTTGCCCATGCCGACGAAATAGGGCGGGTTCTGGACATAGGTCGACTTGTCGTCCCAGGCATAGGTCTGGCCGGCGGGAACCTGGACAGCCTGCCAGTTCTCGTCGCCCTTGAAGACATCCGCATACTTCGATTCGTAAAGTTCACGGGTGACGTATTTCAGGATGAATTCCTGGATCTCGTGGGAGGTCGGCCAGATATCCTTGAGATAGACGGGGTTGTCGTTCTGGTCTTCACCGAGCGGCTCCTTGGTGAGGTCGATCTGCACCGACCCGGCCAGCGCATAGGCAACAACCAGCGGCGGCGAGGCGAGGTAGTTTGCCTGGACGTCCGGCGAGATGCGGCCTTCGAAGTTGCGGTTGCCCGACAGGACGCCGGCGGTGATCAGGCCCTTGTCGTTGATCGTCTTCGAGATCGGCGCTGGCAGCGGGCCGGAATTGCCGATGCAGGTGGTGCAGCCGAAGCCCACGAGGTTGAAGCCGAGTGCGTCGAGCGAAACTTGCAGGCCGGACTTCGCGAGGTATTCGCCGACCACCTGGGATCCCGGTGCGAGCGAAGTCTTCACCCAAGGCTTGGACTTGAGGCCCTTTGCCACGGCATTGCGGGCCAGCAGGCCGGCTGCAATAAGCACGCTCGGGTTCGAGGTATTGGTGCAGGAGGTGATCGCCGCGATGCAGACATCGCCATGGCCGAGATCGTAGTTTTCGCCTTCGACCGCATAGCGGGTGGAGAGCTGGCCGGGCTTCTTGTAGTCACCTTCCAGCGCTGTTGCGAAGTTCGGTGCGATGGTTTCGAGCGGCAGGCGGCCTTCCGGACGCTTCGGGCCGGCCATGGAGGGCACGACGTCGCCGAGATCGAGTTCCAGTGTGTCGGTGAACACGAGGTCCGAACCATCGCCTTCGCGCCACATGCCCTGCGCCTTGGAATAGGCTTCGACAAGCGCGATGCGGTCCTTGGTGCGGCCGGACATGGTGAGGTAGTTGACGGTTTCGCCATCGACGGGGAAGAAGCCGCATGTGGCGCCGTATTCGGGACCCATGTTGCCGATCGTCGCGCGGTCGGCGAGCGACATCGAATCAAGGCCGGGGCCGAAGAATTCGACGAACTTGGAGACAACGCCCTTCTTGCGCAGCATCTGCACGACGGTCAGCACGAGGTCGGTCGCGGTGACGCCTTCTTTCACCTTGCCGGTCAGCTTGAAGCCGATGACTTCAGGCAGAAGCATGGAAACCGGCTGGCCAAGCATGGCGGCTTCGGCTTCGATACCGCCGACGCCCCAGCCCAGCACGCCCAGGCCGTTGATCATCGTGGTGTGCGAGTCCGTGCCGACGCAGGTGTCGGGATAGGCCGTGGTTTCGCCATCCTCTTCCTTGGTCCAGACAGTCTGGCCGAGGTATTCCAGATTGACCTGGTGACAGATTCCTGTGCCCGGGGGAACGACGCGGAAGTTCTTGAAGGCCTGCTGGCCCCATTTCAGAAAGCGGTAGCGCTCGCCGTTGCGCTCATATTCCAGCTCGACGTTGCGCGCAAAGGCGGTCGGCGTGCCGAATTCGTCGACGATGACCGAGTGGTCGATGACGAGGTCGACGGGCACAAGCGGGTTGATCTTCTCGGGATCGCCGCCAAGCGCCTTGATGCCGTCGCGCATGGCCGCGAGGTCGACGACGGCGGGAACGCCGGTGAAGTCCTGCATCAGCACGCGGGCCGGGCGGTAGGCGATTTCGGCTTCCTTCAGGCCCTTGTTGTTGAGCCATTCGGCAACGGCCTGGATGTCGGCCTTGGTGACCGAGCGACCATCTTCGTTGCGCAGCAGGTTCTCGAGCAGAACCTTCATCGAGTAGGGGAGCTTCGAAACCCCGCCGAGACCATTGGCCTCAGCCTTCGGAAGGCTGTAGTAGACGTATTCCTTGCCGTCCACGTTCAGAGTGGACCGACAATTGAAACTGTCGAGCGATTTGGACACGGATAAGAACCCCGCTTATTCTGAGAGCCAACACATTCGTGCGGACGCCTATGCACTTCATGCACATCAGGATGCGGGTGCGACCATTTCCGCTGTCCGCCCGAGAAAATTGCCTTTGCAATCATCAAGTTCGGCACAAGGATGAACCTTCACGCCGGCCGCTGGCGTGGTTGCAGGTCTTATAGATAATTTCTAAGAAAGGTGCCAGACCAACGAATGGCGAATTTCGACAAAATTTTAATTAGGTGACCGAAAGGTTGCCGGGAAGCGAACGGGATGCGGCTGGTTGCCGAAAGTCTGGCTGCGCGGCGCGGCGAGGAGCTGATTTTCAGGGACATTTCGTTCGAAATGGGGGCCGGCGAAGCGTTAATTCTGACCGGCCGGAACGGGTCGGGCAAGTCGACCTTGCTGCGCGTGATCGCCGGGCTGCTCCGACCGGAGGCCGGACGGGCGGTGATCGACGACCGTTCGGGCGAAGGTCCTCGCCCGGCGGGCGAGGCAAGCCACTATCTGGGCCACCGAAACGCGATGAAGCAGGAGCTGACGGTTCTGGAGAACCTCGCCTTCTGGAAGACCTATCTTGGCGATTTTCCCGGCGGAGTTGGGCTCGATGTTCAGGAGGCAGCAGAGACCGTCGGACTGGGAGGCATCACCCATCTGCCCTATGGATATCTGTCGGCTGGTCAGCAGAGACGTTTCGCCATGGCCAAGCTGATCGTTGCCCATCGTCCCCTCTGGATTCTCGACGAACCGACGGCGGCGCTCGACGCTAGCGCCGACCGGATGTTCGCGGGTCTGGTGGAGGCTCATCTTGCCCGCGGCGGGATCGCCATTGCCGCCACCCACCAGCCGCTCGGCCTGGAGCGCGCCCGTCAGCTGGTGATGAAGGGCTTCGACTATCTGGAGGAGGGAGAATCCCTATGATCGCTCTCTTCCTTCGCGACCTGAAGCTATCCGTGCGGGCCGGGGGCGGCGCGCTGATCGGCGTGCTGTTTTTCCTGACCGTCGTCGCCGTCATTCCGTTCGGTGTCGGCCCGGACCTGAACCTTCTGTCGCGCATCGGACCGGCGATCGTCTGGATCGGCGCGTTGCTGTCGGCCCTTCTCGGTCTCGACCGGCTGTTTCAGGCCGATCGCGACGACGGGTCGCTCGACCTGATGCTGATGCAGGAGACGCCGCTGGTGCTGACGGTGTTCGTCAAGTGTCTGGCGCACTGGGCAGCGACCAGCCTCCCGCTCGTCATTGCCTCGCCGCTTCTCGGACTGTTCATGAATATGAGCGAAGTCGCGATCGGCGCGGTCATGCTGACGCTGCTGGTCGGCTCGCCGGCTATTACCTTCATCGGTGCGGCCGGTGCGGCCGTTGCCGTTGTGCTGCCGCGCGGCGGGCTTCTGGTGTCGATTCTCGTTCTTCCGCTCGCCATTCCCGTGCTGATCTTCGGCGTCAGTGCTTCCTATGCCGCGGTGGAGGATCCCGCCCCATTCATGCCGCCTTTTCTGTTTCTGGTCGCCATCACGCTGTTCTTCGCCGTGCTTGGTCCGGTTGCCGCCGCCCTTGCCTTGCGCAACAGTGCGGATTGACCAGGATCAATTGCTGGGGCAGGCTTCCGAGGTTAGAAGAATTCCATGAACGATATGACCCTGGCGATTACGAAATTTACCGATCTGGCAAATCCGACGCGATTCCTCGCCCTGGCGGCGAAAGTGATCCCATGGATGGCGGCGATTACCCTGGTCCTGTTTGCGGTGGGGCTCTATCTGGGCTTCAGCTCCGAAGGCGACTACCAGCAGGGCATGACCGTTCGCATCATGTATGTGCACGTGCCGGCGGCCTGGCTCGCGATGATGTGCTACTCCGTGATGGCGCTCTCGGCGATCGGGACGCTCGTCTGGCGTCATCCGCTCGCCGATGTCAGCCACAAGGCGGCTGCACCACTCGGTGCGGTTTTCACGTTGATCGCACTCGTCACCGGCTCGCTCTGGGGCAAGCCGATGTGGGGCACGTGGTGGGTCTGGGATGCGCGGCTGACGTCGGTCTTCGTGCTGTTTCTGATGTATCTCGGTTTGATCGCGCTGAACCGGGCCATGGACGATCCATCGCGCGCGGCGCGTCTCAGCGCCGTCCTGATCCTCGTCGGTTTCGTCAATATCCCGATCATCAAGTTCTCGGTCGAATGGTGGAACACGCTGCACCAGCCGGCGAGCGTCATCCGCATGGATGGCCCGACCATCGATCCCGAATTCCTCTGGCCGCTGCTGGTGATGGCGTTTGCCTTCACCTTCCTGTTCTTCACGCTGCACATGATGGCGATGCGCAACGAGATCTGGCGTCGACGGGTATCGTCGCAACGGCGAATGGCGGCCCGTATGGCCGGCCGGGGCGAGTGACGCCATGAGCCACGATTTCTATATCTTCCTTTCCTACGCGATCACCTTCGGCCTGATCGGCGTCGCAGCGCTTTGGACCTGGCTGGATGGCCGGGCGCGGCAGCGCGAACTGAAGGCGCTCGACGCCGCCGGCATCCGTCGTCGCTCGTCGCAGCCAACGGGCGATGAGGGCGAGCAGCGATGAGCGCGGACCCGGACCGGAAGCCACAGTCGCGCCGCGGCGGTGTCGGACGCTATGTCGTCGCGTTGGCGCCGCTTGCGGTGTTCGCGATCATTGCGGGTGCGGCGGGTAAGATGCTCTACGACCAGGATGTGCACGGCAAGAATGTCACCGAAATCCCGTCGGCCCTCCTCGGCACGAAGGCGCCATCCCTCTCTCTGCCGCCGCTCGAGGGCTCGGACCTGCCGGCGCTGACGGATGCTGCGATCCAGGGCAGGCTGACGCTGGTCAACGTCTTCGCTTCCTGGTGCGTGCCCTGCCGGGACGAGCATCCGATCCTGAAGGAGCTCGCCAAGGATCCGAGGCTCACGATCGTCGGCATCAATTACAAGGACCGCAACGACAACGCCTTGCGGTTTCTTGGCGAACTCGGCAATCCCTACAGCGCCATCGGCGTCGATCCGAACGGCAAGGCGGCGATCGACTGGGGGGTCTACGGCATTCCGGAGAGCTATCTCGTCGGACCCGACGGGACCATCCTCTACAAGAAGGTCGGTCCGTTCGATCCGATTTCGCTGAAGGAAGGCCTCATGCCGGCGATCGAGAAGGCGCTGGCGTCGAGCTGATCTGTCCGGTTTTTCGCAATTCTCGGATGGCAACCGCTTTAGCCCCGGACTTGCCCTAGAGCGCGGCTTGCCATTCCTTGATGGCGTCGACCGGCCAGACGAGCATCAGCACGTTCAGGGTCAGGTTGTCGCGGATCAGGTAGCCGGTGAGGAGTTCGAAAACGATCGCGACCAGAACGGTCAGCCAGACGGGCGCGCGGGCGGCGAAGAAGAAGCCTGCCCCCATGAAGCCGGTGTCCATGACTGAGTTCAGGATGCTGTCGCCCGCGTAACCCACCGCCATGGTCTCGTTGCGATAGCGGTCGATGATGAGGGGCGAGTTTTCGAGAATCTCCCAGGCGATCTCGATCACGCTCCCGAGCGCCAGCTTCGTGCCGATGCTTTGCCTCCGCATGACCAGCCACGCCAGCCCGTAGAAGAGGAAGCCGTGGATGATGTGGGAGGGCGTGTACCAGTCGCCGATATGCTGGGAATTGCCGGACGTGTTCACGCCGGGCTCGAACAGCTTGACGTAGCCGCATTCGCAGATCAGCACCCGCCCCATCAGGTAGAGCGTGACGGCCTGGGCTACGATGAGCGCCGCGAAGACGATCATCCAGAAAGTCGCTGAACGGGACTGGCCCGAGGCGTGGGACAGCGGCGTCATTTGCTCTGTGCTTCTTCGGCCTTGTCACAGACCTGGTGGCGCATGATCAGCGGCATCTGCGCCAGCGTGAAGACAATGGTGATCGGCATGGTCGCCCAGACCTTGAAGTTGACCCAGAAGTCATCGGAGAAATTGCGCCAGACAACCTCGTTCAGAACGGCCAGGAAGAGGAAGAAGATGCCCCAGCGGAGTGTCAGCTTCCTCCAGCCTTCGGCGTCGAGCTGGAAGGCGGCGTTGAAGACGTAGCCGAGCAGCGACTTTCCGAAGTAGAGGCCACCCAGCAATGTGGCGCCGAACAGCGTGTTGACGATGGTCGGCTTCATCTTGATGAAGGTCTCGTCCTGCAGCCAGATCGACAGCGAGCCGAAGATCAGAACGATCGCGCCCGACACCAGCGGCATGACCGGCAGGTGCTTGAAGACGATCTTCGAGACGACGAGCGAAATCACCGTGGCGGCCATGAACAGGCCGGTCGCGACGAGCAGCGGGCCACCGAGTTCGCCAAGGGCCGGAAATTTCTCCACCAGCCATTCTCCGCGCAGGTTGGCGAAGAAGAAGACCAGCAGCGGTCCCATCTCCAGCGCGAACTTCAGCATCGGGTGCTGCTTTTCCTCTGACGTCGGCTTGGTGTCGCTATCGAAATTGGCCATTGATCCTGGTTTCCTAGTGCGCGAGGCCGGCGATGGCCCGGGCGAAATCTTCCGCCTCGAAGGGTTCGAGGTCGTCGATGCCTTCGCCGACGCCGATGAAATAGACGGGCAGCTTGTGCTTGGCGGCGATGCCGACGAGAATGCCGCCGCGGGCCGTGCCATCCAATTTTGTCATAATCAGGCCGCTGACGCCGGCGACGTTGCGGAAAATCTCGACCTGCTGCAGGGCGTTCTGGCCGGTTGTGGCGTCAAGGGTCTGGAGTACCGTGTGCGGCGCGTCCGGATCGAGCTTGCCGAGCACGCGGACGATCTTTTCGAGCTCCGCCATGAGCTCGGTCTTGTTCTGCAGGCGGCCGGCGGTGTCGATGATCAGGACGTCGGATTTCTCCAAACGCGCCTTCTCGAAGGCTTCGTAGGCAAGGCCGGCGGCATCGGCGCCGAGCTTGGTGCCGATGAAGGTCGAGCCGGTGCGGTCGGCCCAGATCTTCAACTGCTCGATCGCAGCGGCGCGGAACGTATCGCCTGCGGCCAGCATGACCTTGAGACCGGAGCCCGAGAGCTTTGCGGCGAGCTTGCCGATCGTCGTCGTCTTGCCCGTGCCGTTGACGCCAACCACGAGGATGACGTGCGGCTTGTGGCTGAGGTCGAGTTCCAGCGGGCGGGCGACAGGCTTCAGGACCTTGGTGATCTCGTTCGCCATGATCCGCGACACGTCCTCGCCCGTCACCTCCTTGCCATAGCGTTCGGAGGAGAGCGTGTCGGTGATGCGCATCGCCGTCTCGACGCCCAGGTCCGACTGGATTAGCAGATCTTCGAGATCCTGCAGCGTTTCCTCGTCGAGCTTGCGCTTGGTGAAGAGCGCGGCGATCTGGCCGGTGAGCTGCGAGGAGGTGCGGAAGAGGCCGGCGCGCAGGCGCTGGAACCAGGTGAGGCGCGGCGCCGCGACCGGTTCGGGTTCAGGCTCCCTGCGATCGGTGGTGCTGGCGAAGCCCTTTGGCAGGGCGGCCGGTGTCGCGGCCGGTTGTTCGATCTCGCCGCGGGGGAGGTCGGCAGGCTGTTCGGGCTGGGGATGGAAGACCTCCGTCTCCAACGCCTCGGCGATGGGCGCGCGTTCCGGAGCGGGCGGTTCCGGCTCGTCCGTCAGGATCGGCATGGCCGGCCCGGCATCGAGGGCCGAGGGTTCCGCTTCGGTCGCGGTGGTTTTCGCAGGCGAGATCTCCGCCGCCGGCGGTTCGAGCGGTGCTTCGACAGCGCCGACATCCGGCGCCGCAACGTCCGGGGCCGTGTCGTCGCCGGGCTTCTCCTTGCCGAAGGTGAAGACTTTCTTGATGAAACCGAGTGCCATGGGGAACCGTCCGTCAGGCCGCTGTCGCGGCCGCGTGATGCATTTCGAGGTGGCGGCCATTGTGGCCGGTGATGGTAACTTCGACAAGGCTTCGGGGCGCGAGGCCGGGCGCGGCGACGAGGGTGAAGTCCTCGGTATGCGCCATGCCATTCATCTCCACCAGAATTGTTTGTCGGCTACCGAGCAGTCTTCCGAGATGATCCGCATGGAGCCGTTCGGCGACGGCCCGGAGTGCCGCAGCGCGGCTCTTGACCAGCGCACGATCGAGCTGCGGCATGCGGGCGGCGGGTGTGCCGGGGCGCGGGCTGTAGGGAAAGACGTGCAGATGGGCGATGCCGATCTCCTCGGCGAGCCGCGCCGAATTTGCCGCCATCTCGTCCGTCTCCGTCGGGAAGCCGGCGATCATATCGGCGCCGAAGGCAAAGCCGGGGCGCAGGCGCCGGACCTGGGTCGCGAAAGCGACCGCGTCGGCGCTGGAATGGCGGCGTTTCATGCGTTTCAGGATCATGTCGTCGCCGTGCTGCAGCGAGAGGTGCAGATGCGGCATGAAGCGCGGCTGGTCGGCGATGAGATCGAAAAGATGCCGGTCCGCCTCGATGCTGTCGATGGAAGAGAGGCGCAGACGCTGGATTTCTGGGAGCTGCTTCAGAAGCGTTTTCGCAAGCAGGCCGAGCGTCGGCGTGCCGGGAAGATCGGCGCCGTAGCTGGTGGCGTCGACGCCGGTCAATACGATTTCGCGGTAGCCGTTTTCAACCAGCCGGCGGGCCTGCTCGACGACGGCGCCCATCGGCACGGAGCGGGAATTGCCGCGACCGTAGGGGATGATGCAGAAGGTGCAGCGGTGGTCGCAGCCGTTCTGGACCTGCAGGAAGCCGCGCACGTGTCCGTCGATATGGGAGACCATCTGCGGCGCCGTTTCGCTAACGCTCATGATGTCGTTGACCCGAAGCTTTTCTTCCGAGGCGACGCCGAAATCCGGCAGGCGCCGGTAGCTTTCCGCCTTCAGCTTTTCCTCGTTGCCGAGAACGGCATCGACTTCCGGCATGGCCGCGAAGCTTTCGGCCTCCGTCTGGGCGGCGCAGCCGGTGACGATGATCCTTGCAGCGGGGTTTTCGCGGCGGGCGCGGCGGATCGCCTGGCGGGCCTGGCGGACGGCCTCGCCGGTGACGGCGCAGGTGTTCACCACGATCGCATTGTCGAGACCGGCCTTAACGGCTTCCGCCTTCATCACTTCCGATTCGTAGGTGTTGAGGCGGCAGCCGAAGGTGATGACGTCGATGCCGCTCACGTCGGCGAGGCTCCCGCCGCAGCACTGGCCTCCGCGTCGCGCTGCCAATCCCCGGTCGATGGGTCGAGCCGTCCGGACCATTCCCATTCGGCGGGACCGGTCATGACGACGTGGTCATCGTCGCGCCAGTCGATGACAAGCTTGCCACGGTTGGGGCTGGAGGCGACCGTGAGGGTCACCTTGCGCTCGGTCCGGCCGGTGCGGGCGGCCGAGACGCCGGCGGCGCAGGCGGCGGACCCACACGCGAGCGTCAATCCGGCGCCGCGTTCCCAGGTGCGTGTCACCAGCGTCGTGCGGGAGGTCACCTGGGCGAGCGTGATGTTGGCCTTCTCGGGAAAGATCGGATGGTTTTCGAGCATCGGGCCGAAGCGTTCGAGGTCGTAGTCCATCGGATCGCGATCGACCCAGAAGACAGCATGCGGATTGCCCATGGACATGGCAGAGGGCGAATGCAGGATCGGCGCGTCGATCGGGCCGATCTGCAGCTCGATGCGGCTCGTGTCGTGAAATTCTTCCGAGAGCGGTATCCTGTCCCAGGCGAAGACCGGCTTGCCCATGTCGACCGAGATGGTTCCGTCCTCGTGCTCGACGGCGTTCAGGATGCCGGCGACGGTCTGGAAGGTGAAAACCTTCCGGCCCGTTTCGACGGCGAGCGCCTGCACCACGCAGCGCGTTCCGTTGCCGCAGGCCTGGGCCTTCGATCCGTCATTGTTGAGGATGTCGATGAAGGCGTCGGTGCCGGTGAGTTTCGGATCGTGGATCGCCATGATCTGGTCGAAGGCGGTCGCCGGATCGGCGGCGAGCGCGACCGCCGTGGCCGGCGTCACGCGGTCGCTGCGGCCGCGCATGTCGACGACCAGGATCTTGTTGCCAAGCCCGTTCATCTTCGCGAATTCGACCGTGTTATCCATTTGCCGTCCAAGTTCTTCGGTTCTCGCCTGTATATGGCGGAAAAGCGTTTAAATTACCAGTGCGCACCCCAAAACCCCGCAGAGGCTCTCCCCCTCCGGTTCGGCATCACCTGTAATGTCTTCCCCGTAACTCCAGACAAAAGGGGAAGCGGACGGGGTACCGGGGGCACCTCGTTTAGTTAGTATAGTGGTACCTTCCGGTACCCCGTTCGGCGGTTTTTATCCGCGACTTCGGCCTCTCTGCGAGAGCGTCGAGTTTCCGATGGAGGATAAACCCCCACCCCGCATGCGCCGCCGGGACTTGTCAGGTCCGTTGGCCCGCGCCGCATGCATACCCCGCGCTCCCTTCCGTGCCCCACAGACACACCCGGCGCCCGGTTAGGGCTGGATGACGGGCCTGGCTGCAAACCCGTCCTCCCCCATGTCGCCGGAGGGAGACCATTTTCCGCGGACCCCGGTGGCA
>NZ_JAGRRC010000001.1:3835171-3960498 GCF_018122705.1 Ciceribacter sp. L1K23
CTGCGAGACATTCGCCCCTTCAAGCTCGGCAAGGCGGCAGAACTCTAACCGTTGATCCACCACGGACTTCGTCTCCCAAGTCATCGCCACCTCCCAGAATCGATCCGGAAAGTGTCAGGCATGTCTATGAACACCTGTCAGCTATGTATCAGGGCCGAACATTAAACCCGAGGATGACCCGAGGATCCAAAGCCACGCCAACCAACGTCGCTCAGGGCCAAGCCTCAGATTTTGCAAGAGAGGGCACCCCCAGTGGCCAGCCTCGTGCTTCGAGGCGCCTTCGGCGCGCGTCAGCATGAGGCTGGAGGGAGGGCACGACGTGCGCAGGCTTCGGGGGCTACCTGTCCGGGACGTCGAACATCTCGCCGGCGCGGAGCGGCAGGAAGCGGGTAGGAGCGATTTCCGCGGCTTCGAGGGCGATGGCCAGGTCGTGGACGGGGGTTTCGATCGCCTCGTCGGTGAGCTGGAAGGTGCCGAAATGGTGGCCGATGGCGTAGGCGGCGTTGACGATGCGGAAGCCTTGGACGGCTTCCTGCGGGTTCTGGTGCTGGCCCTTCATGAACCAGCGTGGCTCGTAGGCGCCAACGGGCAGGATCGCGAGGCGGAAATCGCCGTATTTTTCAGCCGCCGCGCGATAGTTGATGCCGTCGTGAAAGCCGGTGTCGCCGATATGGTAGATGCGGCCGGCCGGGGTCTCGAGGACGAAGGCGGCCCAGAGCGCCATGCGCCGGTCGTTCATGCCGCGCGCCGACCAATGGTGGCAGGGCTCCGCAATGATCGACAGCCCGTCCCAGTAGTCGAGCCTGTCGCCCCAGTCGACGGCCGACATCTTCGCTTCCGGGATGACGTTGTGGATGATCGTGTCGTTGCCGAGCGGGGTGACGAAATGCGGGCCGTGCTCCTCGTTGAGGCGGACGAGAGTCTTCATGTCCAGATGATCGTAGTGATTGTGCGTGACGAGCACGACATCGATCGGCGGCAGGTCGTCGAATTCAATGCCGGGGCGGATGACGCGCTTTGGCCCGGCGAAGGAGAGCGGGCTGGCACGCGTCGACCAGACGGGATCGGTCAGAATGTTGATGCCGGCGACCTGGATCAGCATCGAGGCGTGACCCACCATGGTAACCCGCAGATCGGCGCCCTTGACGTGGTCGGCGGGCCGGGCCGGGTTTGGCAATTCCACTTTCTTTGGCCAGCGCGACTTCTGGCCGTTGGTCTGCCATTTCCAGACATCCTTGAGCGTCCCTGGTTCAACGCCGCCCGGATTGAAGAAGCGCACGCCGTCGAAATGGTCGGTGGGCGGGCCGAAATAATATGGATTGGCAGGTTTTCTCGGCACTGCTGATATCTTCCCTCTTCGGCGTCCGTCACCATATGGGCGCGCCGGACGGTCCGTTCCAGAGGCAATCATGCCATGTCGATGTTTTCCGCCCGGTGTCAGGTGATGGCCGGCGGAACCTCGAACACCTCGCCGGGGCGCATGGGACGGAACCGGTCGCGGGCGATGCCGCGCTCGTCCAGCGCCTTGTTGAGCGCGATCACCGGTTCGTCGATCGCCTCATCGGTGAGCTTCACCGTGCCCCAGTGGTGGCCGATGGCATAGGCGGCGCCCGCAAGGCGGAAGCCTTCGACGGCCTCCTCCGGGTTCTGGTGCTGGCCCTTCATGAACCAGCGCGGCTCGTAGGCGCCGACCGGCAGGATGGCGAGGCGGAAGCCGCCATGTTTCTCACGCGCGGCGGCGTAGTGTTTGCCCTCGGCAAAGCCGGTATCTCCGATGTGGTAAATCTTGCCGGCTGGCGTTTCGATGACGAAGGCGGCCCACAGCGCCATGCGGCGGTCGCCGAGCCCGCGGGCCGACCAATGATGGCACGGCTCGCAATGGATCGCGACACCCGGAGCGATCTCGATCCGGTCGGCCCAGTCGACAGCGGTGATCCGCGCATCCGGCACTTCGGCGCGGATGATGGTGTCGTTGCCGAGCGGCGTGATGAAATGGGGCCTGTCGCGGCTCTGCAGCGTGTACAGCGTCGCCAGATCGAGGTGGTCGTAGTGATTGTGGGTGACGATCACGATATCGATCGGCGGCAGGTCCGCCATGGCGATGCCCGGCGGGTTGACCCGCTTCGGACCGGCGAAGGTGACGGGGCTGGCGCGTTCCGACCAGACCGGATCGGTGAGGATGTTGAGATTGCCGGCCTGGATGAGCATGGAGGCGTGGCCGACCATGGTCACCACCAGCCGTCCACCATCAAGACGGGTCTCGGGAAAGGCCGACGGAAAGGGGCTCGGATAGGTATCCGGCCAGTCCTTGCTGTCGCCGCCGAATTTCCAACGCAGCAGGTCGAAGGGGCCGCGCGGCTCCTCGCCGCCCGGATTGAAGAAATGGGTGCCGTTGAAATGGTCGGAGACCGGGCCGGTGTAATAGCGGTTGCCGGCGAAGGCCGTGCGTGCGGTGACACCGGCCGCGATCGTGGCGACGGCGCCGAGCGACAGCCATTTCAGAAAATTGCGACGGTTCATGGTGCTTCCTTAGCAGCGGAACCGGCACCCTGAGAAGCGGCGTGCTTGCAGAGGCGGAACACATTTGCGCGATGCCGTCATAGGTGGTGGGGTATCCGGCAAAAGAAAAGGCCGCCGATGCGGCGGCCCCTTCGGGATTGATGACATTTGGATCAGAACTCTTCCCAGTCCTTGGAGGCCGCGGCAGCAGCGGCGCTGCCAGAGGCGACCTGGCGCGGCGCCGGACGGGCCTGCGCAGGCGTGGCGGACCGGGACGGGGCTGCCATCATCGCGGCAGTGGCGCGGAGCGCGCCGGCGCCGGTCGAGACGTGGCCGAGCTGGAAGCGGTTGATCAGATCGCGCAGGCGATTGGCTTCGCTTGCGAGCGTCGCGCTCGCGGCATTGGCTTCCTCGACCATGGCCGCGTTCTGCTGGGTCACCTGGTCCATCTGGTTGACGGCTGTGTTGACTTCCGAGAGGCCGACAGACTGTTCGCGAGCCGAGGTGGCGATCGAATCCATGTGCTGGTTGATTGTGACGATATAGTCCTCGATGGTCTTCAGCACCTGTCCGGTCTCGCTGACGAGACGGACCCCGCTTTCGACCTCTTCGCTCGAATTGCGGATGAGGTCCTTGATCTCCTTCGCGGCCTTGGCGGAGCGCTGCGCGAGTTCGCGGACTTCCTGGGCGACGACGGCAAAACCCTTGCCGGCCTCACCGGCACGGGCGGCCTCGACGCCGGCGTTCAAAGCCAGCAGGTTCGTCTGGAAGGCAATGTCGTCGATGACGCCGATGATATTCGAGATCTGGCCGGAGGACTGCTCGATCTTGCCCATGGCGTCGACGGCGCTGGCGACGACCGAACCCGACTTACGGGCGCTTTCGTTCGCCTGGATCGCGACCGTGCGGGCTTCTTCGGCGCGCTTCGACGAATTGGTGACGTTGACGGTGATTTGGTCGAGCGCTGCGGCGGTCTCCTCGAGCGAGGCGGCCTGCTGCTCGGTGCGCTTGGAGAGGTCATCGGCGCTCTGGCTGATCTCGCGGGTGCCGCCGTCGATGGCGCCGGCGGAGACGGACACGGCCGAAAGCGTCTCGCGAAGCTGGGAGACGGCACGGTTGAAATCGTTGCGCAGGCTTTCGAAGTCTTCCGGCAGCGGCTGATCGATCTGGAAGGAGAGATCGCCGGAGGCCAGATGCGACAGGCCGTTGGCGAGCGTGCTGGTCGCCTTTGCCATGGCTTCGGCGCGGGCGTGCTCGAGATCAGAGGCGCGGCGGCGTTCGGCTTCGACCTGGGCGCGCTGCTCGGCTGTCATGTTTTCCAGTTCGAGCGTCTTCTGGGCGTTGTCCTTGAAGACCTGCAGGGCCTTGGCCATGGCGCCGAGTTCATCGGGGCGATCGGCACCTGACACCTCGACCGACATGTCGTTGGCGGCGAGGCGCGACATGGTCGCGGTCATGCGGGCAATAGCGCCGGCGAGCGAGCGGGCGAACAAGAGGAAGCCGAGCGCGCCGAGGATCGCGACGACGGCGCTGACCGTCACGGTGGTCCAGACAGCGCTGCTGCTGCCCTCGACGATCGGGGTGACGTCGGAGGCGATGACGATGACGCCGATGCGGGCGCCGGAGAAGTTTTCGAACGGGGCGGCCTCGACGACGAAGTGTCGGCCTGCCTCGGACATCATGCGGCGCTCTGGCTGGCCATCGAAGGCGGCCTTCAGGTCTTCCTCGCTCAGCATCGGCTTGTCACCGTAGGTGGAGGCCTGCTGGGTGAGCTTGCCCTCGACCATGACGTAGACGCCGATCTCACCCTCGATCTTTTCGGCGAGCGGCTTGAAGTAGTCGTTGGTCAGGCTCGTGCCGGCATCGACGACGCCGACGACGGTGCCGTCGCGGATGACCGGAGCGGAGGCGAACATGCTGACGGCGGTGCGGCCGGGTTCTGTACCGGCGACAAGCTTGCCGGAGGAGATTGCGTTGACGATGGTCTTGCGGCGGCCGGTCATATCGTCGCCGAACTTGTCAGGCGCATGGATGCGGGCGACGGCCTCGCCCTTGGCGCTGACGAAGGTGATGAGCTGGACGCCACCGGCCTCTACGATCTGCGGCAGGCTGTTGTCGAAACGCTTGAGGATCTCCTCGCGCGAACCGGCCTCGATGAGCGGGGCGGTTTCCGGCTCACCGGCCAGTGCCAGGGCGACGGACGAAGCGAGCTTCTTCTGGCCGTCCATGTCCGACTGGACCAGCGTCAGGTCGGACTCGAGTTCCTTGGCAAGAGCCTCCTCGTTCATGATCGACTGGCGATACCAGGCCGCGCCGCCGATGGCGATGCTCGAGAAGAACACGGCCGCAAAGCCGTAGGCCGTCAGCTTGATCCAGAGCGGCCGCTTAATATTGGTGTCCGTCATGATAAAATCCCCGCCTCCAAAAATAGGTATGCGGATGATTTCTGAAAAAAATCAATTTTCTCTAAATTATCCCGAATTTTGAGGGGGAGATATCCGCCCGACGACCGGTTCCGCGGGAAAGGTTGACTTTTTGCGGCGCTTCCTGTTTATGCGGCGGAAATCTGCGACGAGAGTAAGACTCCGAGCCGCCGACCGGGACCCCTAGAGGTATAAAGAGATCCCGGAGGTCAACACCCGACAGCGCGATGCGCCCTCGGGTGCTTCTTGGCTTTGTCTCTTGTTTTCGTCGCGGAAAAGACCAACGTTTCGGGCACTCCCTGAAAACCCCGAAGCGACAAGGAAGAGCCGATGTTTGAAAACCTCCAGGACCGCCTTGGATCCATCCTGAACGGATTGACCGGCCGCGGCGCGCTGTCGGAGGCGGATGTCTCCGCCGCCCTGCGCGAGGTTCGTCGTGCGCTTCTGGAAGCCGACGTCGCGCTGGAAGTGGTGCGCGAATTCACCGACAAGGTGCGCGAGAAGGCCGTCGGCGCGGCGGTGCTGAAATCGATCAAGCCGGGTCAGATGGTCGTCAAGATCGTCCATGACGAGCTCATCGCGATGCTGGGCTCGGAAGGCGTCACGATCGACCTGCATGCGCCGGCACCCGTCGTCATCATGATGGTCGGCCTGCAGGGCTCGGGCAAGACCACCACGACGGGCAAGATCGCCAAGCGACTGACGGAGCGCGAGAAGAAGAAGGTCCTGATGGCCTCGCTCGACACGCGCCGTCCGGCCGCGCAGGAGCAATTGCGCCAGATCGGCGAGCAGACCAAGATCGACACGCTGCCCGTGATCGCCGGCCAGTCGCCGACCGATATTGCCGCGCGTGCCGTGCAGGCGGCGAAGCTCGGCGGCCACGACGTCGTGATCCTGGATACCGCCGGCCGTACCCACATCGACGAACCGTTGATGGTGGAAATGGCCGACATCAAGAAGAAGGCCGGCCCGCACGAAATCCTGCTGGTCGCGGACTCGCTGACCGGTCAGGACGCCGTCAACCTCGCCCGCAACTTCGATGAGCGTGTCGGCATCACCGGCCTCGTTCTCACCCGCATGGACGGAGACGGCCGTGGCGGCGCGGCGCTTTCGATGCGCGCGGTCACCGGCAAGCCGATCAAGCTGATCGGCGTCGGCGAAAAGATGACGGAGCTCGAGGAGTTCCATCCGCGCCGCATCGCCGACCGTATCCTCGGCATGGGCGACATCGTCTCGCTGGTCGAGAAGGCCGCCGAAAGCATCGACGCCGAGAAGGCGCGGGCCATGGCCGAGAAGATGGCCAAGGGCAAGTTCGACCTCAACGACATGGCCGAGCAGCTCAAGCAGATGAAGTCGCTGGGCGGCATGGGCGGCATCATGGGCATGATGCCCGGCATGGCCGGCATGAAGGACAAGCTCGCGGCCACCGGCATGAACGACAAGACGTTCGATCGCCAGCTCGCGATCATCTCGTCGATGACCAAGGCCGAGCGCGCCAATCCCGATATCCTGAAGCACTCCCGCAAGAAGCGCATCGCGGCCGGTTCCGGCACGGATGCCGCCGAGATCAACAAGCTTCTCAAGATGCATCGCGGCATGGCCGACATGATGAAGGCCATGGGCGGCAAGGGCAAGGGCGCCGGCATGATGAAGCAGATGATGGGCGGCCTCGCCTCGAAGATGGGATTGGGCGGCATGGGTGGCATGGGCGGAATGCCTGATCTCTCGTCGATGGACCCGAAGCAGCTCGAACAGCTCGCCAAGCAGGCGGATGCCATGGGGCTCGGCAAGGGCGGTGGCCTGCCGGGTCTCGGTGGCGGTGGATTGCCTGGCCTCGGCGGTCCGAAACTGCCGGGTCTTGGCGGTGGCGGCCTGCCCGGCCTGCCGAAGAAGAAGTGAGGGCGCCGATGATCGATCCCGCGATTCGCGAACAGTTAGCCGGCTACCGGCAGTCGATCGACAATATCGACGCTGCACTTGTGCACATGCTGGCCGAGCGCTTCCGCTGCACCAAGGCCGTGGGCGTGCTCAAGGCCACACACGAATTGCCGCCGTCCGATCCGGCGCGCGAGGAATACCAGATCGACCGTCTGCGCCGGCTGGCGCAGGAGGCCCATCTGGACCCGGATTTCGCCGAGAAGTTCCTGAACTTCATCATCAAGGAAGTCATCCGGCATCATGAAGCCATCGCCGCCGAACATGGCGGCACCACAGAAAAGACCGCCTGAGACCAGGCGGCCAAACAGTCCCAAGGAGTTAGAACAATGGCACTGAAAATTCGTCTCGCCCGTGGCGGTTCCAAGAAGCGTCCCTACTACCAGATCGTCGTTGCCGACGCCCGCAGCCCGCGCGACGGTCGCTTCCTCGAGAAGGTCGGTTCGTGGAACCCGATGCTTCCGAAGGACAGCGAAAAGCGCATCGAGCTTGATGTCGAGCGCATCAAGGACTGGGTCGCCAAGGGCGCACAGCCGACCGATCGCGTTCTGCGCTTCATGGCCGAAGCCGGTCTCGCCACCCGCGAAGCTCGCAACAACCCGGACAAGGCAAAGCCTGGCAAGAAGGCCCTTGAGCGCATCAAGGAAAAGGAAGCTAAGGCAGCCGAGGCCGCTGCCGCCGCAGCAGAAGCCTCCGCCGCCGAATAATCCGGCGCGCTCTCAAAGTGATGACGGCCGGCCGGGTCTCCCGCCGGCCGTTTTCTGTTTCAATTCGGCCGGTTTCGGCCTAGAAGAGGCGCCGAACAAACCGGACGAAATCCTGCTATGACGAAGCTCGAAAATCCCGTTCTGATGGCCGTGATCGGCGCCGCCCAGGGCTTGCGCGGCGAAGTGCGCGTGAAGGCCTATACCGACGATCCGACATCGATCGGCGATTACGGCAACCTGCGCACTCTCGACGGACGGGTGTTTGAAATCCTCGAAATCCGCGAGGCGAAGAACGTCGTGATCGTCCGCTTCCGCGGCGTCAACGACCGCAATGCCGCCGAGGCGCTGAACGGTCTTGAGCTCTACGTGGATCGCGGGGCGCTGCCGGACGAGGAACTGGAAGACGACGAGTTCTATTATGCCGATCTCGAAGGGCTGGAGGTCTACGACCACGACGGCAACAATTACGGGGCGGTCACGGGCATCTACGATTTCGGCGCCGGCGATCTCCTGGAACTGAAAGGTCCGGGAAAGCGGCCGGTGCTCATTCCGTTTTCGGAGGCGGCGGTGCTGGAAATCGATCTCGAAGGCGGACGGCTGCTTGTTGATCCGATCGCGGCGGGCCTCAAGGATACCGATGACGGCAAATCCGGCGGCAAGAAGGGTACGCCCTTCCTGCCGGACGACTGAGCGACGGCCATGACCTTCAAGGCGACCGTTCTGACACTCTATCCCGACATGTTTCCGGGCCATCTCGGCCAATCGCTGGCCGGCAAGGCGCTGGAGCGTGGGCAATGGTCCATGGAGGCCGTGCAGATCCGGGATTTTGCGACGGACAAACACAGGACGGTGGACGATACGCCCGCCGGCGGCGGCGCCGGCATGGTGCTGAAGCCCGACGTACTGGCGCGGGCGATCGATTCGGTGTCCCTGGACGGCGATACGCGGCCGCGCCTGCTGATGAGCCCGCGTGGGCGACCGCTGACGCAGGAGCGCGTGAGAGAGATCGCGGCCGGTGACGGCGCGGTCATCGTCTGCGGCCGCTTCGAGGGGGTCGACCAGCGGGTGATCGAGGCGCGCAATCTCGAAGAGGTCTCGATCGGCGACTACATCCTGTCCGGTGGCGAGCCGGCGGCGCTGACGCTGCTGGATGCCGTGGTGCGCATCCTGCCGGGCGTGATGGGCAACGATCTCTCAGGCGTGCACGAGAGTTTCGAGGACGGTCTTCTGGAACATCCGCACTATACGCGGCCGCAGGTGTTCGAGGGACGGGAAATCCCCGCGGTGCTGACTTCGGGCAATCACGGCGCGATCGACACGTGGCGTCGCGAGCAGGCCCTGGAACTGACGCGGGAACGGCGGCCGGATCTTCTGCCGAAGGCGCCCTGATCGGCCGACCGGCGGTCGTCCTTCCGCTCCAGCCTCAACCCGTCATGAAATAGTAGACAGCCAGCCCCAGGCCGAAGGCGACCACCGTCCAGCGCAGCAGCGCCTGAGGAACCCTCCTTGCGACGGCAACGCCGGTATAGCCACCGAGCGCCACGGCCGGCACCATGATCGCCGCATGCAGCCAGGAGACGGCGCCGGCCGAGGTGAAGACGGCGATCGCCACAGCAGCGATGACGATCGACAGGAAGTTCTTCAGCGCGTTCAGACGATGATAGTCGCCGCCGCTTGCGAGACCGAGCGAAGCGAGCATCATGATGCCCATGCCGGCGCCGAAGAAGCCGCCGTAGAAGGAGGTTACCGTCTGGATGGCGATGCCGAGCGGTGTTGCCGGGTGGCTTTCACCTGTCGTCTTCGGCCTAAGCTTCGGTCCTGCGGCAAAGACCAGCGTGGCGGCGATCAGCAGCCATGGCACCATGCTGCGGAAGGCGGGATTGGAAAGCGAAACCAGGAAGAGCGCGCCGCCGAGAGCGCCGACGGCGGATACAATGGCGAGGACGACGGCACCTTTCCAGGCGCTGCGCAACTCGCTGCGGTAGGCGAGCGTCGAGGTGATGTAGCCCGGAAACTGCGTGATCGAGGAGGTGGCGTTGGCGGCGATCGGGGGCAGGCCTGCGAAGGTCATGGCGCCGAAAGTCAGGAAGGTGCCGCCTCCGGCGATGGCATTGATCACGCCGGACAGAAAGCCTGCCACGAAGAGAAGCATGATGGTGGCGACGGACATTTCTTTCCTCCCAGTGGACGTCCTGCGGTGATAGGTGGTTCGAAACGGCTTCGCAAGCCGCTGGCCTCTGGGCAGATTCGGTTTGCGTTAGGGGGTGACAAAGCATCGAGAGTGGTGTATTTGCGCACCCGGAAATGGGCTTTGCCCGTCTGCCAGCAAACAAAGAGCATGCGTACCCGCTCCCGCCCGCAAGGGCAAAATCCGGAGGCCTGGCCCAAGGATTATTGTCGAGCGCTCTGGCTGTTTCAGAAGAATCGAAGGTTAGACAGATGAACATCATTGAACAGCTGGAAGCCGAACAGGCTGCCAAGATCGAAGCCAAGCGCAAGCTGCCGGAATTCTCGCCTGGCGACACGCTGCGCGTTAACGTCACCGTCAAGGAAGGCAACCGTACCCGCGTGCAGGCCTATGAAGGCGTTTGCATCGCTCGTTCCGGCGGCGGCATCAACGAGAGCTTCACCGTTCGCAAGATTTCCTACGGCGAAGGCGTCGAGCGCGTATTCCCGGTCTATTCGCCGATGGTCGAAAGCGTCGAGATCGTTCGCCGCGGTAAGGTTCGTCGCGCCAAGCTCTACTACCTGCGCGATCGTCGCGGCAAGTCGGCTCGTATCGTCGAGAACACCGGTACCCGCGCCCGCAAGCTGAACGACGCCGAGCGCGCCGCCGTTGCCGAGGAAAAGGCACGGATCGAAGCCGAAAAGGTTGCAGCAGCACAGGCACTGGCCGCCGAAAAGGCAGCAGCCGAAGCCGCTGAAGCCAAGGCCGCAGCGGAAGCCGCTGCTGCTTCGGACGCCGCTTCCGAATAAGTTTTATTCCTGAAAGGGAACCAGAAGGGCGGCTTTCGGGCCACCTTGATTGTCAAGAGGCCGGAACATCAGAAACGATGTTCCGGCCTTTCCTTGTCACGGGCCATTGCATCTATCGGCGTGACGCCGGTTCAGTCGGCGGCACGCCCGACGGTATCGGCGACGAAGGCGCCGCGTTCGCCCATCGGCCGTGGTTCTCCCGTCGTGGTATCGTGGCATGTCTGATGTTCGAGTTCGCCGTTGATCTCGGCGCCCAGAATGAAAATGAGGGCGCACATCCAGCTCCACACCATGAAGCCGGCGACGGAGCCCAAGGCGCCGTAGGTGGCGCTGTAGTTGCCGAAATTCTGCAGGTAATAGGAAAAGGCGAGCGAGGCCAGCAGCCAGGCGGCGGTCGAGATCACGGCGCCCCAGCTCAACCAGCGCAATTTCGCCGGCTCGCGGCTCGGACCGTAGCGATAGAGACAGCTGATCGAGAAACCGACGAGCAGGACGAGGATCGGCCAGCGGAGGATCATCAGCACCGGCTCCAGCCAGCTGTCCGGGATGACGAAGGCGAACAAGGCCGGAAGGGCGGCCAGGCCGGCGGTGATGAAGCCCAGCAGGACGAACAGGCCGAGCGTGAAGGCGAAAACCAGGAGGTTGAGTTCGAGCAGCCCGCGCTTTTCGCGCTCGTTGTAGGCGACGTTCATGGCGTCGAACAGAGCCATGATGCCGTTCCGCGCGCTCCAGATGCCGATGGCCAGTCCGGTGGCGAAGCCCACGCCCAGCGACGGCGAGCCCTGCCGGGTGAGCGCGGCAAGCTGTTCCTGGATCATTTCGGAGGAACCCGGCGGCAGGATGCGGCGGAGGGATTCGATGTGGCCGGAAATGGTCGATGGGTCCGCGAAGAAACCGTAGAGAGATACCAGGGCGGTCAGAGAGGGAAAGAGCGCCAGCAGCAGGTAGTAGCTGACGCCGGCGCTGACCAGGGCGATGCGGTCGCGGTCTGCCTGCTCGACCACCCGCCAGAAGACGTCACGAAGACCCCGGACAGGTATTTCGCTGGGCGCCGTGCTGTCCCGGCCGCGATCTTGCTCGCTCGTCGATGACCCGTTTGCTGCCAAATTGCCGTTCCGCTTTTTGGATGGTGGTCCCCTACCTCATTCGCCAACGTGTTTGACCGCACCGGGGTTCCAGTTTTTCCTTGAAACCGATCGGCGAGGCGTGCTCAATCTGGCTTTTTTGGAGGCTGACGATGATGAACTTGCGCACACTTCTCGCCGGGCTTGCCGCCCTTGCTCTTGCTCCCGTATCCGCCCTTGCCGCCGAACTGCCGGACCTTGGCGGCAAGACGGTCGTGGTCGTGACGGAAAACGCCTATCCGCCGCTGCAGTTTGTCGACCCGAAGACGGGTGAGGCGATCGGCTGGGAATATGACGTGATGAACGAGATCGCCAAACGGCTGAACATGACGGTCGAGTACCAGAACACCTCCTGGGACGCGATGATCCAGTCCGTATCCGACGGCCAGTATCAGGTCGGCATGACCGGCATCACGATCAATGACGAGCGCAAGGCGAAGGTGGATTTCTCCGACCCCTACATGCGCTCGGAACAGTTCATGCTGGTGCGCGGCGACGAAAGCCGGTTCACCGACGCCAAGAGCTTTGCCGACAATGCAGACCTTCTGGTCGGCGCCCAGCCGGGCACGACGCCGTTCTACACCGCGGTCTACAGCGTTCTCGATGGCGACGAGGCCAATCCCCGCATCAAGCTGTTCGAGACCTTCGGGGCGACGGTGCAGGCGCTGAAGACGGGCGATGTCGACATGGTGCTGACCGACGGAACGGCCGGGCAGGGTTATGTCGATGCTTCCGGCGGTGGCCTGAAAGTTGTCGGCGGTCCGCTTGGCTCGGAAGATTTCGGCTTCATCTTCCCGAAGGGGTCCGATCTCGTGGCGCCGATCAATGCGGCCATCGCCGAACTGAAGGCGGATGGCACGCTGGACACGCTGAACAAGAAGTGGTTCCTCGACTACAAGATGGGCGAATGACCGCCTGAGCCGGGGGCGGTCGCCGCATGGGTTTCCAGACGCTTCCCAAGGGGGATGAACGCGGCGACCGGCCCTGGTGGCTGGTCGCGCTTGCCGTCATCGCGATCGGCCTTGCCGTCGTCATCGCGGTCAACGACATCTATGCGCAGGTGTTCACCACGGTCGCGCGGGGCATCTGGGTGACGGTGTTCGTCACGGTCGTCGGCTTTGCGCTGGCGACCGGTCTCGGATTGATGATCGCACTTGCCGGCATGGCCGACAGCGTCGTCCTGCGGCAGGCGGCGCGGTTCTATATCGAGGTGGTGCGCGGCATCCCGATCCTCGTGCTCTTGTTCTACATCGCCTTCGTCGGCGCGCCCGGTTTCGTGGCCGCCTACAATTTCGTGATTTCGCCCTTTACGGCAGACGGATGGCTGGCCCCCTTGCAGGTGCGCGACGTGTCGCTGATGTGGCGGGCGATCATCGCGCTGACGATCGGCTATTCCGCCTTCATCGCGGAAATCTTCCGGGCCGGCATCCAGTCGGTCGACAGGGGGCAGATCGAGGCCGCGATGTCGCTGGGCTTGAACCGCTACCAGCGGTTCCGGCTGATCGTGCTGCCGCAGGCGATCAAGGTGATCTTCCCGCCGCTGTCGAACGATTTCGTGGCCATGGTCAAGGACAGCTCGCTGGTCTCGGTGCTGGGTGTCGCGGATATCAGCCAGGCGGGCAAGATCTATGCCTCGGGCTCGTTCCGCTTCTTCGAGACCTATTCGATCGTCGCCTATATCTACCTGATGCTGACGATCGGGTTGTCGCTGCTGCTGCGGCAGGTAGAAAAACGCATGCGGGAAAAGGGGACTCGGGAATGAGCGAGCGCAGGAGCGAGGGGCTGGAGAAGGTCTACAAGGCGCAGTCCGGCGATGAGCTGGCGTCGGCCTATTCGACCTGGTCGACGGATTACGATCGCGAGAACCTTTCCTCCGGCTATTGCCTGCCCTTCATGATCTCAGCCTGGGTCAGCCGACATGTGCCCCGCGATGCCGGTCCGCTGCTCGACGCCGGATGCGGTACGGGGCTTTCGGGGCCGGCGATGCGGGCGCTCGGCTATTCCGTTGTCGAGGGGCTGGATTTCTCCGAGGAGATGCTGGCGCTGGCGGCCCGCCGCGAGGCCTACGACGTTCTGAAGCGGGCGACGCTCGGCGAGACGCTGCCGTGGGCGGACGATCATTTCGCGGCCTTCTTCTCGACCGGGGTGTTCACGGAAGGGCATGCGCCGGCGAGCGGGCTCTACGAGCTCTGCCGGATCACGCGGCCCGGCGGGCATGCGATCTTTACCGTGCGCGACAAGGTGTTCGACAGCGGCGGGTTCGCCGGGGTTTTCGGGCGCCTCTCCAGCCGGGGCATCTGGACCCCGGTGGAGGAAAGCCCGTTCTTCCGCGCCTATGCGATCGACGAGCCGGATGTGCTGCTCAAGGCCTATGTGTTCCGGATCGGCTGACCCGCTCAGTATTTCTCGGGCACGTACATTTCCGGCGGGACCGGGTGGCGGATGTAGTCGGCGTTGCGGACGCGCTCGGGCAGGACGATGTGTTCCTTGGGCACGGTCTCATAGGGGATCTGCGAGAGAAGGTGCGCGATCATGTTGAGGCGCGCCTTCTTCTTGTCGACGGCCTGCACCACCCACCAGGGGGCTTCGGGAATGTGGGTACGATCCAGCATTTCTTCCTTGGCGCGGGTGTAGCTTTCCCAGTGGATGCGGCTCTGGAGGTCCATGGGCGAGAGCTTCCACTGCTTCAGCGGATCGTTGATGCGCATGCGGAAGCGGAACTCCTGCTCCTCGTCGGTGATCGAGAACCAGTATTTCAGGAGAATGATGCCGGAGCGGACGAGCATGCGCTCGAATTCCGGCACATCGCGGAAGAATTCCTCGACCTGCTCCGGCGTGCAGAAGCCCATGACGCGCTCGACGCCGGCGCGGTTGTACCAGGAGCGGTCGAACAGCACCATTTCGCCCGCTGTCGGCAGATGCGGCACGTAGCGCTGGAAATACCACTGGTTCCGCTCGCGCTCGGTGGGCGCGGGAAGTGCCACAACGCGGGCGACACGCGGGTTCAGCCTCTGGGTCACGCGCTTGATGGCGCCGCCCTTGCCGGCCGAATCGCGGCCTTCGAACAGGATGACGACCTTCAGGTTCTTGTACTGGACCCAGTCCTGAAGGCGGACGAGTTCGTGCTGCAGCCGGAAGAGTTCGCGGAAATAGACCCTCCGGTCCATGGTCGGTTCGGACAGGCCTTCGGCGACCATCTCGTCGAGGCGGTCCTCGTCCATCTGCTGCTCAAGCTCCTCGTCGAAGCTGTCGAGCACCTCGTCCTTGATGCGGCTGATCTCGTCGTGGATGGGGGTATTCATGCGTCGTCCTTCCGTTCGGTCAGGAAGATGAAGCATTTTTTGGCGAATGCCTTATGACAAAAACGTGTCACGCCGCGCTCGCGTCGAATCCATTGCCGATTTTTCGGAAAACTGGTATTGAGCCCCTCATGGGATCGAAATTCGGATGCCTCGCGAACCAGTTCATCGTGCTGCAGGACCACAAGCGTCTGCCGGCACGGTTCTTTGCGTGCGTGTCCGGGGCGCTCAACAGCCGCCTAGGCTGACCTCAGGCGGGCTTGTCCCCGTCATCGCGTCTCTCTCGTCACACAATAAAAGTCATTTCCCAGTCTGGATGGAACAACGCCCATGAGCGCACCCCGTACCCTTTACGACAAGATTTTCGACGATCACCTGGTCGACCGCCAGGAGGACGGCACCTGTCTTCTCTACATCGACCGTCACCTCGTGCACGAAGTGACGAGCCCGCAGGCGTTCGAGGGCCTGCGCATGGCCGGTCGCAAGGTGCACCAGCCGGGCCGCACGCTCGCCGTCGTCGACCATAACGTGCCGACCACGCCTGATCGTCACGAGGGCATCAAGAACGAGGAAAGCCGGATCCAGGTCGAGGCGCTCGCCAAGAACGCGGCGGATTTCGGCGTCGAGTACTATTCCGAGAAGGACAAGCGCCAGGGTATCGTGCACATCGTCGGTCCGGAACAGGGCTTCACCCTGCCTGGCATGACGATCGTCTGCGGTGACAGCCATACCTCGACGCATGGCGCGTTCGGCGCTCTGGCGCACGGCATCGGCACGTCCGAGGTCGAGCACGTGCTCGCGACCCAGACGCTGATCCAGAAGAAGGCCAAGAACATGCTGGTGCGCGTCGACGGCCAGCTGCCCGAGGGCGTGACCGCCAAGGACATCATTCTTGCCATCATCGGCGAGATCGGCACGGCCGGCGGCACCGGCCACGTGATCGAGTTCGCCGGCGAGGCGATCCGCTCGCTGTCGATGGAAGGCCGCATGACCGTCTGCAACATGACGATCGAGGGCGGCGCCCGCGCCGGTCTGATCGCGCCTGACGAAAAGACCTTCGAATACATCAAGGACAAGCCGCGCGCGCCGAAGGGTGCGGCCTTCGACCAGGCGGTCGAATACTGGAAGACGCTGCACACCGACGAGGGCGCCCATTTCGACCGCGTCGTCGTGCTCGACGCCGCCAACCTGCCGCCGATCGTCTCGTGGGGTTCCTCGCCGGAAGACGTCATCTCGGTGCAGGGCGTCGTGCCGAACCCGGATGACATCCAGGACGAGAACAAGCGCACCTCGAAGTGGCGCGCGCTCGACTACATGGGCCTGAAGCCGGGCACCAAGATCACCGATATCGCCATCGACCGCGTCTTCATCGGTTCGTGCACCAACGGCCGCATAGAGGACCTGCGCGCCGCCGCCGCCGTGCTCGAGGGCAAGAAGGTTGCCTCGACGGTATCGGCGATGGTCGTTCCGGGCTCCGGTCTCGTCAAGGAACAGGCGGAAGCAGAAGGTCTCGACAAGATCTTCAAGGACGCCGGTTTCGAATGGCGCGAGCCGGGCTGCTCGATGTGCCTGGCGATGAACGACGACCGGCTGAAGCCGGGCGAGCGCTGCGCCTCGACCTCCAACCGCAATTTCGAGGGACGCCAGGGCTACAAGGGCCGCACGCATCTCGTCTCGCCGGCGATGGCTGCCGCTGCCGCGGTTGCCGGCCATTTCGTCGACATTCGCGACTGGAGCTAAAATCCGGAATTCGCTGATTGAAAGCCGTCCGCTCGCGGGCGGCTTTCTTTTTGTGTCGAAGGGTGTGGCAGGCGATTGAAAAGGCCATAAAACAGGCTATCGTCGCGCCGTCATAAAACTGTCACAAAAACCCTCCGAAGCCTTCATGATACGCTCGATACCGACTGCGGACCGCGACCGGTCCGGCCCACCGATGGTGGCCTCGTGAGCACCATCGCGGTTCTTCTCGCGCTCATCGCCGCCATCCTGCATGCGAGCTGGAATGCGTTCCTTCGGACCGGCGCCGACCGGCTGTGGTCGGTGACGGTGATGAGTCTCGCGGGCTCCGTCATAGCGCTGCCGTTTATTCTCTATTTCCCTCTGCCGGGTGCCTCGGCGTGGCCGTTCATTCTCGCCTCGTCGGTGCTGCAGGTCGCCTACAGCCACTTCCTGGTGGCGGCCTATCGACATGGCGAACTCGGACAAGTCTATCCGATCGTACGGGGAACGGTACCGCTGCTCGTGTCTGTCGGAGGATTCGTTCTTTTCGGCGAGGTGCTCGGGCTCTGGCAGAGTGCCGGCGTGCTGCTGGTGGCGGCCGGTATCATGAGCCTGTCGTTCGGCAAGGGACGGGCGGTGACCTCGTCGCTTGCCTTTGCGTTCGCGACGGCGCTGATCATCGCCTGCTACTCGACGGTCGATTCCAGGGGCGTGGGCGAAGTCAATAACCCCGTTGCCTACGCCATGTGGGTGCTTTTCCTTTTTGGTGTGATGCTGGCTCTGAGCTATCTGGTCGCCAGACGGCGGCTCAGGATCGACCTGTCCTCGCCCCTGACCTGGAAGGCCGTGGCGGGAGGGGTCGTGGCCATGGCGGCCTATGGCCTCGTGGTCGCGGCCTATTCCTTCGCCCCGGCCGGCCTCGTGACCGCTGTACGGGAGACGAGCGTCGTCTTCGCCGTGCTTATTGGGACGCTATTCCTCGGCGAACGGCTGACTCCGAGACGACTGTTCTCCTGCATCGTCGTTGCCGCAGGCGCCATTCTGGTCAGTCTCTGACACGGATCGGGCGATCCTACGCTCGCCCGATCCTGTCTCGCGTGAATCAGAAGGTTGCCGTCTTCGGATCCGGGCCGATGCGGGCGTCCTTGCTGTCCAGAGCATCCAGCGCTGCGATGTCGGCGGCCGGGAGGCCGAAATCGAAGACCTGGAAGTTTTCCCGAATGCGCGACGGCGTCACCGATTTCGGGATCACCACGAGGCCCTTCTCTATGTGCCAGCGGATGATCACCTGCGCCGGCGTGCGGCCGAGGCGCGTGGCGATCTTGCCGATGACCGGGTTGTTCAGGAGCTTGCCCTGGCCGAGCGGGCTCCAGGACTGGGTGGCGATCGCGTGCTTCTCGTGGAAAGCGCGTGCGGTCTTCTGCTGGAAATCCGGATGCAGCTCGATCTGGTTGATGACAGGCACGACGCCGGTTTCGCCAACGATCTTCTCGATGTGCTCGGGATAGAAGTTTGATACGCCGATCGACTTGACGCGGCCTTCCTCCTTGAGCTTCACGAAGGCCTTCCAGGTATCGACGAACAGGCCGCGGTTCGGTGACGGCCAGTGGATCAGGTAGAGATCGACATAGTCGGTGCCAAGCCGCTTCAGGCTGGCATCGAAGGCCTTCAGCGTCTGGTCGTAGCCCTGGTCGCCGTTCCAGAGCTTGGTGGTGAGAAAGATATCGCCGCGGGAAACGCCCGACTGGCGGATGCCTTCGCCGACGCCTTCCTCGTTTTCGTAGACGGCGGCGGTATCGACGTGGCGGTAACCGGCATCGAGTGCCGCCTTCACGGCAGGCGCCGCCTCGTTGTTCGGCGTCTGCCAGACGCCGAGGCCGACCTGCGGGATGGCGTTGCCGTCATTAAGGGTGATCATGGGTTGATCGGTCATGTGAAACATCCTTCGTGAAACGGAAAAGAACAAAGGCCGGGCCGGGCGGCCGGCAATTCTGCATTCCCTACATAGGTAGTCCGGGCGGGCATGGAAGGGCATTACCGGACGATCAGCCGCGTGCCCTTCGTCAGTTTCGGCAGCAGGCGCTGCATGTCCCTGAACGAGATTGCGACGCATCCTTCTGTCGGAGAATAGTTCGGGCGGGCGATATGGAAGAAGATGGCAGAGCCGCAACCGCGCCGGCGGCTTCGGATGTTCCAGTCAAGCACGATGCAGATGTCATAGAGATGATCGGAACGCCGGAGCTTCTCATGACCGGCGGGAAAAGGCGCTTTGACCGGCCGATTGTAGGCAGGATGACGTTGATCGTCGCACCACAGCATATCGGGGCGGATGCGTTTCACAGGGAGTTGCGACAGCAGGGCGAGGCGTCGCTCGCCGCGGCGATAGGAATCCAGAACCGGCATGACCGCCCTCGGCGTAGCGCCATCTCCTTCGCGCTTGCGGCTGGTGATGCCTGAGCGGCCAAGCGCCGCCGGCAAACGGAGGCTGCCGAACTGCAAAATCGCGCGGCACCTGTCACGCGGGGCCGTCCTGACGACGATCGGCGTCGTCTTGCCCTTGATACCGCGCGGTTTCCGCCCCATTTCGCTCACGAGATTTTGCTTTGCCTGTGAATTGGAGTGTATTCATAGCACCGCACCAAGAGCAACACGCTATTGTGTTCTGGTCGTGCCACGGAACGGCATGCGAAGTCCGGCCGGGCAGACAAGGGAGTTAAACGAGATGACCGCGCGTACCATTCTTCTGGTCGATGACGATGACGATCTCCGCGGCACGCTGGTGGAGCAACTCTCGCTCTATGAGGAATTTTCCCTGATGGACGAGGCCAACGCCACCAAGGCGATCCAGGCGGTCAGGACCGGGCAGGTCGACCTGATGATCATGGATGTGGGCCTGCCGGATATGGACGGTCGCGAGGCGGTCAAGCTTCTGAGGAAGAACGGCTTCAAGGCGCCCGTGATCATGCTCACGGGACATGATACCGATTCGGACACGATCCTGGGGCTGGAGGCGGGTGCCAACGATTATGTGACGAAACCCTTCCGGTTCGCAGTGCTGCTTGCCCGCATCCGCGCGCAGTTGCGCCAGCACGAGAACAGCGAGGACGCGACGTTCGGCGTCGGGCCATATATCTTCAAGCCCAGCCAGAAGCTGCTGACGACGGAAGACGGCAAGAAGATCCGCCTCACCGAAAAGGAGGCCGCGATCATTCGTTACCTCTATCGCGCCGGCCAGAAGGTGGTGACACGCGACGTCTTGCTGGAAGAGGTCTGGGGCTATAACTCCGGCGTGACGACGCACACGCTCGAGACGCATGTCTATCGTCTGCGGCAGAAGATCGAGCGCGATCCCTCGCGCGCAGAGATTCTGGTCACCGAAAACGGTGGCTATAAGATCATACCCTGACAGGAGGCTGCCGGATGGCGCTCAACGACGACATAGCGCTGCTGGCTGCGGTTCCTCTTTTTCAAGGCCTTGATCGCGAGCAGTTGCGGCTGATCGCCTTTGGCGCGGAGCACCGGCGGGTCAAAGCCGGCGAGGTGCTGTTCCAGGAGCGCGCGCCGGCGGAGAGCGCCTATATCGTCGCCGGAGGCCGTTTCGAGCTTTCCAGAAAAGGTCGGGATGGCGGCAAGGTGATCGAGAGCGTGGTCGGCGAGGGAACGCTTCTCTCCGAGCTTGCGCTTGCTACGATGGTGGAACGGAAATTCACGGCCGTAGCGCTCGAGGAAGGCGACGTGATCCGCATCACGCGCGCGCTCTTTCATCGCCTGATCGAGGAGTATCCCGAGATGGCGCGCACCGTCGAAAACCGTATCCGTGATACGATCGCAGCACTCGCGCAACAGGCGTCGGCGCTACAGCATCGTTTCCAGTAGCGCCGAACGTCCGATTCAAAGATCGAAGGTGGCGGTGACGGGGACGTGGTCCGACGGCCGCTCCCAGCCACGCGCTTCGCGCAGGATCTCAATGTCTTGCAGCCTCGGTCCGAGATCCGGCGATGACCAGATATGGTCAAGCCTGCGGCCCCGGTCCGCAGCGGCCCAGTCCTTGGCGCGGTAGCTCCACCAGGTGTAGATCTTCTCGGAAGGATCGACGTTCTGTCGCATGAGATCCACCCAGTTTCCAGCCCGGATGATTTCAATCATGCCCTCGGTCTCGACCGGCGTGTGCGAGACGATCTTCAGCATCTGCTTGTGCGACCAGACGTCGTTTTCAAGCGGCGCAATGTTGAGATCGCCAACGAGAATTGACGAGGTGTCGGCCTCGGCATCCGAACGCAGCACCTTCATCTCCTCGACGAAATCCAGCTTGTGGCCGAATTTCGGATTGATGGTCCGGTCCGGCTCGTCGCCGCCGGCCGGGACATAGAAATTGTGGAGCCGAATGCGCCGGCCGCCGCGTTCGAAAATCGCGGAGATATGGCGCGCATCGCCGACTCCGCAGTAATTGTGCCTGTAGTCCTCCGTCAGCGGCAGCTTCGAGATGGTCGCGACACCGTGATAGCCCTTCTGGGCGTGCAGGATGATGTGCTCGTAGCCGAGGGCCCTGAACGCGTCGGCCGGAAACTGGTCTTCCAGGCACTTGATCTCCTGCAGGCAGAGAATGTCCGGATTCTTCAGTTTCAGGAAGTGTTCGACGATGGGAAGGCGAAGCCGTACCGAATTGATGTTCCAGGTGGTCAGGGAAAAGGCCATGCGCCGACAGTCCATACGCTATCAAAGATGCGGCGGAACTTAACGGGGGATGCGGCGCAAAGCCAGAGCCGGGCCGGCAAAACGCGGGCCGGCGCCTGGTTATCCCTTGTCGTTAGCCGCCGCGCTTGTGGACGTCGGCATAGGGGACCTCGAAGACGCGGGCATCGAAGTTCACGCCGGTCTGGACGTTGAAGATCATGACCGTGGTGTCCTTGGCCTGCGCGTCGGTGATGGTCCACTGGCGCAGTTCGAAGCTCTTCGGGTCGAACATCAGGGTGATGGTCGAATCGCCGAAGATCGTCCGGTCGCCGAGCACGATCGTCGTCAGGTCGGCCTCCTGCTTGACGCCGCGGACCATCTGGTGATTGAGGTCGATGCGGTCGGAGAGAAGCAGGCTGAGCGGTGTCTTCGACAGCGGATAGATGTCCCAGGTCTTCAGCTTCATGTTGCCGATCACGACGTTGCGTCCATCCGAGATGACGCGCATCGGCGACGGGTTCTCGTAGTTGAAGCGCAGCTTGCCGGGGCGCTCGATGTAGAACTTGCCGCCGGTCTGCTCGCCGCGCGGGCCGAACTGGACGAACTCGCCCATCATCGTCTTCACCGAGGAGAAATGGTCTGCGACCCTCTGCGCTTCTTCGGGCGGACCCGAGGCGGCGAGCGCCATCGGCGCGTTCAGCCAGAGGCAGGCACCAGCCGCGGCCGCGCCGGCGACAAAGGCACGGCGCGAGATCGGTGACAGGGCTGAACCCGGGCGGAACTTGCTGTTGGCGGTCATTCGATTCTCCTTTGCTGGCCTCTCATGGGCGAAAATCGCGGCGTCTTCGTGACGCGCATTTTTCGCCCGCGGCCTATCGTTCGATAATGTCGCTTTCGGTCGGCACGAGGATTTCCCGCTTGCCGGCGTGGTTGGCCGGGCCGACGAGGCCTTCCTTCTCCATGCGCTCGATGATCGAGGCCGCACGGTTGTAGCCGATGCCGAGCCTGCGCTGGATATAGGAGGTCGAGGCCTTTCCGTCACGCAGGACGACGGCGACTGCCTGATCGTAGGGATCATCGGATTCCGACAGGTTCGAGGTGCCGGCCGGGCCGCCGCCTTCATCCTCGTCGTCGTCATCGATGGTGATCGCATCGAGATATTCCGGCGCGCCCTGGGTCTTGAGGTAGGCGACGATTTCCTCGACCTCGTTGTCGGAGACGAAGGGGCCGTGGACGCGCTGGATGCGGCCGCCACCGGCCATGTAGAGCATGTCGCCCATGCCGAGCAGCTGTTCGGCGCCCTGCTCGCCAAGGATGGTGCGGCTGTCGATCTTGGACGTCACCTGGAAGGAGATGCGGGTCGGGAAGTTCGCCTTGATCGTACCCGTAATGACGTCGACCGACGGACGCTGGGTCGCCATGATCACGTGGATCCCGGCGGCGCGGGCCATCTGCGCCAGACGCTGGACAGCACCTTCAATATCCTTGCCGGCGACCATCATCAGGTCGGCCATTTCGTCGATGATGACGACGATGTAGGGCATCGGCTGGAGATCGAATTCCTCGGTCTCGTACATGGCTTCGCCGGTCTGGCGGTCGAAGCCGGTCTGCACGGTGCGCGTCAGCACCTCGCCCTTGGCGATGGCCTGCTCGACGCGGGAATTGAAGCCGTCGATGTTGCGAACGCCGATCTTCGACATCTTCTTGTAGCGTTCCTCCATCTCGCGCACGGTCCACTTCAGCGCGACGACCGCCTTTTTGGGATCGGTGACGACCGGCGAGAGCAGGTGGGGAATGCCGTCGTAGATGGAAAGTTCCAGCATCTTCGGGTCGATCATGATGAGGCGGCACTTCTCCGGCGGAAGCCGGTAGACGAGAGACAGGATCATGGTGTTGATGGCGACCGACTTACCGGAGCCGGTGGTACCGGCGACGAGGAGGTGCGGCATCTTGGCGAGGTCGGCGATGACGGGCTCGCCGCCGATGGTCTTGCCGAGCGCCATCGCGAGTTTTGCCTTGTTGGTCTCGAAATCGCGCGAGGCGACGAGTTCGCGCAGGTACACGGTCTCGCGCGACTGGTTCGGCAGTTCGATGCCGATGGCATTGCGGCCCGGCACCACGGCGACGCGCGCGGCGATCGCGCTCATGGAGCGGGCGATGTCGTCGGCAAGGCCGATCACGCGGGAGGACTTGATGCCGGGGGCGGGCTCCAATTCGTAGAGCGTCACCACCGGGCCGGGGCGGACGTGGATGATCTCGCCCTTGACGCCGAAGTCTTCCAGCACGCCTTCCAGCATGCGCGCATTCTGCTCCAGCGCGTCCTTCGACAGCGTCGCATCGCGCGCAACGGCCTTGGGTTCGGCCAGGAGGTGGACGGAGGGAAGCTGGAAGCCTTCCGGACGGATCAGGGAACCCTGGGCCTCGCGCTCCAGGCGGGAACCCGGCTTCGGCCGGGCCGCGGGGGCGGCGACGCGTTGGGGTGCCCGATCGTCCGCGGGTCTGGCGCGGATGGTCGGTTTTACCTCGTCGAGGTCATCGTCGTCATCGGAGAGGATGCCGGCCGGCAGGGGCATGTCATCGACATCGAAAGGCGGATCGTCATCGAAGCGCGGCGCCGCGCGGGTGGCGGCCGGTGGTGCAGCGATGATCGGCTTCGGCCGGACGCGGGCGGGCTCGGGCGCGACGTCGAGGCCGGAGTCAAGCGAGGGCTCGTGGATCATGCGGGCACGATGCGGCGGGTCGAAGTGGTCGGCGTCGTCCTCGTTGAAATCGTAGGGCTGGTCGAAGTCGTCCTGAGGTCGAGACTTCATGCCGAACAGACGGCGCAGGCGGGCGCGAGCGGTGTACCAGCCATGGGTCATGGCGCCGAGCGCCAGGGAGCCGAAGGCAAAACCTTCCGCCTCGTCGTCGTCGAGCCGCGGTTCCTCGCGGCGTTTCGGCGCAGCCTGGCGGGGAACGAGATCTTCCTCGCGCGGCTCGTTGCCGATCAGGCCGGACGCAAACAGCATGAGCCACAGGGTCGGAAGGGCGAACAGGGATCCGATCACCAGACCGGCGGTGCCGGTCGGATAGGCGCCGATGAAGAGGGCGGGGAAGCGCAGAAGCATGTCGCCGAGAACGCCACCGGTGCCGTTGGGGATCGGCCACGTGGCCGGCGGCGGCACGCAGCCGACCAAGGCGGCCGCTGTCAGGGAGCCCAGAACCCAGGTGCCGACCCGGGCGGGAAGCCGGTAGATGCGTCGGCCGGCGATGAGCGCCAGCGACCAGGCCAGCACGGGCAGCAGCGACAGAACGCTCGCGAGGCCGAGGAACTGCATCATGATGTCGGCGAAGGCGGCACCCGGCCGTCCGAGAATATTCGTCGGCTCGTTGCTGGTGGCGTAGGAAAAGCTGGGGTCCGCGACGTTCCAGGTCGCAAGGGCGGCGACGGCGAGCATCAACAGGAGGAAGATCGCGAAGCCTCCGAGCGCCAGCAACTGCCGGATGACGAATGCGCTCAGCGCGAAGCGGTTGGAGTGATCCTCCACGTGGGCCGAATGGCTTCTGCTCATGGTCCTGCCTTGACTTGTACTCGGAGCGCGCGTTTCGGGCACGCCTGAACAAGGCGGACAGACCGAAACCGGTCGGTAGTCTAGGTCGCCCAGGGTTAATGTGGCATTAACCATGGAGCGTCCGGCGGCGACGGCAACGAAAAAAGCCCGGACCTTGCGATCCGGGCTTCTTTGAAGGTCGAGCCGCGCCGGCCAGCCGGCGCGATCGCCTATTACGAGTGGTAAGCGGCTTCGCCGTGGGAGGCGAGGTCGAGACCTTCGCGCTCGGCTTCGACCGGAACGCGCAGGCCGACGATGATGTCGGTGATCTTGTAGAGGATCACCGAGCCGATGCCGCACCAGACGATCGTGACGAGGACCGCGTAGAGCTGGGTCATGAACTGGCCGCCCATGGTGACGCCTTCGGCGTAACCGATGCCGCCCAGCGAGGACGAGGCGAAGATGCCGGTTGCCAGCGCGCCGAAGAAGCCACCGACGCCATGAACGCCGAAGACGTCAGCGGTGTCGTCGTAACCGAACTTGTTCTTGATCACCGAGATGAAGAAGTAGCAGATCGGCGAGACGAGCAGACCCATGATGATCGCGCCCATCGGACCGGCAATACCGGCAGCGGGCGTGATGGCAACGAGGCCGGCAATCATGCCCGAAGCGGCGCCGAGCATCGAAGCCTTGCCGCGGGTGAAGCTTTCGACAACGACCCACGATACGATCGCAGCAGCCGTGGCGATGAAGGTGTTGACGGTTGCGAGCATCGCGCCGCCGGAAGCCTCAAGGTTCGAGCCGGCGTTGAAGCCGAACCAGCCGACCCAGAGCATGGCCGCACCGACGAGGGTGAGGGTCATGGAGTGCGGAGCCATCATGTCCTTGCCGTAGCCGGTACGCTTGCCGACCATGATCGCGCCGATGAGACCTGCAACACCTGCGTTGATGTGAACGACGGTGCCGCCGGCGAAGTCGAGAGCGCCCCAGCCGAAGAGAAGGCCGTTTGCGTCCCAGACCATGTGGGCAATCGGGAAGTATACGAAGGTGACCCAGAGCAGGCAGAACAGAACCGACGCGGAGAACTTGATGCGTTCCGCGAAGGCGCCGACGATCAGCGCCGGGGTGATGGCGGCGAAGGTCATCTGGAAGAGGATGAAGATGAACTCCGGAATGACGGCGTCCGAGAAGGTCGCAGCCGTGGAATCCATGGTGACGCCGGACAGGAACAGCTTGGCCGTGCCGCCGAAGAAGGCGTTGGTCGAGCCGCCGAAGGCGAACGAGTAACCGTAGATGACCCAGGCGAGCATGATCGCCGCGCCGACGACCGTGCACTGCATCAGAACGGACAGCATGTTCTTGGCGCGGACCAGGCCGCCGTAGAACAGGCCGAGGCCCGGCATCAGCATGAACAGCACCAGGATGGTGCAGAGGAACATGAAGGCGGTATCGCCCTTGTCCGGAACCGGAGCGGCGGCCACGGCTTCAGCAGCTGCCGGTGCGGCTTCCTGCGCGAAGGCGATGGCCGGGGCCAGCAGCGCAGCGCCGGCGGCGCCGAGGGTTGCGGAAAACTTGGTGAATGACATCAGAAATGACTCCCCTTACAGCCGTCTTCAAAGAGCTTCGGAATTGGTTTCGCCGGTGCGGATGCGCACGGCCTGGTCGATCGAGTAGACGAAAATCTTTCCGTCGCCGATCTGGCCGGTCTTGGCGGCGGAGGCGATCGCTTCCACGGCCTTGTCGACCATCTCGCCGCCGACGGCGATCTCGATCTTCAGTTTCGGCAGAAAGCTGACGGCGTATTCGGTGCCGCGATAGATTTCGGTGTGCCCCTTCTGGCGCCCATAGCCCTTGACCTCCGTCACGGTCAGGCCCTGGATGCCAACCGCGGTGAGGGCTTCGCGCACCTCGTCGAGCTTGAACGGCTTAATAATGGCCATCACAATCTTCATCTGGTTTCCCATCCTTTGCTTATCTTCGGCACGGGGCCGACTCTCCGGCCGCTGGCGATCAATTCAGCAGCGACTGGCGAGATACATTCAAAGGGCGTGCCAGATTCGAATGGCGTAATAAGTTATTGAAAAGTAAAGACTATAAATGATGCTGCCAAGAAAGAGGCAGTTGAACGGGCGATAAGCGGGCGAAATTTGGGCAGTTTTGCGATTCTGCCTATAAATTACGCATTTGCCTTTTTGCGGATCAACCCTTCCTGGGCCACCGAAGCGATCAATACGCCGGAGCGGCTATAGATGCTTCCCCGGGTCATTCCGCGCGCCCCCGATGCGCTTGGGCTGTCCTGAGTGTACAGGAGCCAGTCGTCGAGGCTGCAGGGGCGATGAAACCACATCGCGTGGTCGAGGCTGGCGACCTGCAGATCCGGATCGAAGATCGACGTGCCGTGCGCGTAGAGCGAGGTGTCGAGCAGTGTCATGTCGGAAAGGTAGGCCAGAACAGCCGCTTGAAGGGGGCGATCATCGGGCACCGGGCCAGTCGTCCGCACCCAGATATTCGCTTGCGGTGCCAGCTTCTCCCTGGAGATGTAGTGCGCCATCGATGTCGGGCGGAATTCGACCGGGCGTTCGCGTCCCCAATATCGCTTCACGTTCTCCGGCGCCTCGGCCAGGAACAACTTCTGGAATTCCTGTTCGTCCATCAGGCTGTCGGGCGGCGTGACCTCAGGGATATCGACCTGGTGCTCGAAACCCGGCTCGTCGAGCTGGAACGAGGCGGACATGGAGAAGATGGCCTTGCCGTGCTGGATGGCCACAACCCGACGGGTGGTGAAGCTGGCGCCGTCCCTGATGCGCTCCACCTGATAGACAATGGGGATAGATGGATCGCCTGGCCGCATGAAATAGGCATGCAGGGAATGAACGAGGCGATCCGGCTCGACGCAGCGCTGCGCGGCAACCAGTGCCTGGGCGATCACCTGACCACCGAACACCCTCTGCCAACCAACCTTGGGGCTACTTCCGCGGAACAGATTTTCCTCAAGCTTTTCAAGGTCCAGCGTGACGAGGAGCTGATCCATGGCGGCGGACCTTGCATGTTGCTGCGACATTTTAATAGGCGTTCCGGTTCTAGGATGTGGTCTGAGACTGTTCTATATACCGCCCAGAGGTCGAAACAAAGGACGAGGATAGCGACATGCCGGACATGATCATCGTCGGAGGCGGATATGTGGGCCTGGCGGCCGCCGTCGCCGTCAAGCAGGCGGCGCCGCATCTGTCCGTCGAGGTCATCGAGGCGGCGCCCGCCGGCGTATGGCGAAACGATCCGCGCGCGTCCGCCATTATCGCCGCGGCGACCCGCATGTTCGAGGTTTTCGGGCTCTGGGACGAGATCGAACCGGAGGCGCAGCCGATCAACCGGATGATCGTCACCGATTCGAAGACAGGCGATCCCGTGCGTCCACTTTTCCTGACGTTCGACGGGGCGATCGAGGACGGCCGCCCCTTTGCCCACATGATCCCCAACACCGCCATGGTCGGCGCCTTGCTGGGCGCCTGCGAGCGGCTCGGCATATCCGTGCGCAACGGGGTCCGCGCCACCGAGTTTTCGGCCGGGTCGGCGAGTGCCAAGCTCATGCTGTCGGACGGGGAAACCCTTGAGGCACGCCTCGTGGTCGCCTGCGATGGGGTACGGTCGAAACTGCGCGATATGGCAGGGATCAAGACCGTCAAATGGCAATACGGCCAGTCCGGCATCGTCACCACGGTCGAGCATGAGCGGCCGCACGAGGGAACGGCGGAGGAACACTTCCTGCCCGCCGGCCCGTTCGCAATCCTGCCGCTCAAGGGCAACCGGTCCTCGCTCGTCTGGACGGAGCGGACCGAGGATGCAGACCGGCTGGTGGCCTCCGACGATCTCGTGTTCGAGGATGAACTGGAACGTCGGTTCGGCCACAAGCTCGGCGCGCTGAAGGTGGTCGGCAAGAAGCAGGCCTTTCCGCTGGGGCTGACGCTGGCGCGCGCCTTCGTCGCACCGCGCCTGGCGCTGGCCGGCGATGCGGCACACGGCATCCACCCGATCTCGGGCCAGGGTCTCAACCTAGGCTTCAAGGACGTGGCGGCGCTTGCGGAAACGGTGGTCGAGGCGGATCGCCTGGGTCTCGACATCGGCGCGCTGGATGTGCTGGACCGCTACCAGACCTGGCGCCGTTTCGATACCTTCCGGATGGGTGTGACGACCGATGTGCTGAACCGGCTGTTCTCGAACGATTTCGGTCCGCTCAGGGTGCTGCGCGACATGGGTCTAGGTGTGGTCGACCGTATCCCGGCGCTGAAGTCCTACTTCATTTCGGAGGCGGCCGGAACGTCCGGCCCGGCGCCCAGGCTGCTCGCCGGCCAGGTGCTCTGAGACGCTGCCGCGTCAATCGTCGATCTTGCGGGCCTCCGACACCAGCATGATCGGGATGCCATCGCGAATAGGGTAGGCGAGCCTCGCCTTCTCGGACACCAGTTCATTGGCCTCGCGGTCGTGGTGAAGGCGGCCCTTGGTCAGCGGACAGACGAGCAGGTCGAGCAGTTTGGTGTCGACGCCGCCCTTGCCGAGGTCCGTGTCCATGTTACCTCACTGCAGAATATTGTCGGCGTCGCCGAAATTGCGGGCGAGCACGATTTCGGTGATGGCGATCAGCGTTTCCGCCCTGGTCTTCAGGTCCGGCGCCTCCAGCAGGGCCTGCTTCTCGGCCGGACCGAAGGGTGACATCATCGAGAGGGAGTTGACGAGGGTGAGGTTGCTCGCCCGTTCGACGCTCTCCCAGTCGGCCTCAAGCTTGTTGGCCATCAGGTAGGCCCTGAAAGCGGCCAGCAGCGCCGTACGGTTGACGGTCGCTTCCTCGTCCTCGCAGGTCAGGTCGGAGATGAAGGGAACGATCCGGAACGTGCGATAGGGTTCGCTTTTCGTCGTTTCATCGAGAAGCCGGAAACGGCAAATGCCGCTGAGCGAGATGATGTAGCGCCCATCTCCGGTCTCCGAGAGCGCGGTGATGCGGCCGATGCAGCCGACGGTCGCGAGCGGAGGACGCTGCGACGCGGTCTCGCCTTCCGACGGTTCGGTGAGAGAGGGTTGCACCATGCCGATCAGCCGGTCCGTGGCGATCGCGGCATCTATCATCGCCAGATAGCGGGGCTCGAAAATGTTCAGGGGGAGCTGGCCGGCGGGCAAAAGGAGCGCACCGCCCAGCGGAAAGACCGGCAATGTCTCCGGGAGGTCATCGGCGCCCAGATAGCGTGCGTTTCCGACTTGCATCCTGTTTACGTCCTTTCGGCTCCGGGGACCGAGCCGTACCGTCCCATCGTCCTGTCACCACGCAGGTCCCATCGCTAGATAGGGTGCCGCGGCGTCACGAGAAGAGGATGGACGACAGCTTTCGCCGAGCCGCGATCGTGGCAGGGTCCTTCGGTCCCCAGGCGTCGAAGAATTCGAGCAACTGGCGGCGCCCGCCGTCGTCGTCGAAGGTGCGGTCACGCTTCATAATCAGCAAGAGGTGGTCGGCCGCCTCGTCGCGCTTGCCCTCGACATTGCGGATCTTGGCGAGTTTCATGCGCGATTCGTGGTCGTCGGGGTTCAGCGCCAGGGCGTGCTCAAGAGCCGCGGGATCGCCGAGCTTGCGGGCTTCCTCATAGAGCTCGAGCTTTTTCCTGACCGCCTGGACGGCTGGATCGTTCGCCAGCTCTTCCGGCGCGTTGGCCAGCAATTCGCTGGCGCGCGCGTGCTGGTTGGCGGCGATCATGCATTCGGCCATGCCGGCATAGGCGCCGGCATTCTGAGGGTCTGCCTGGAGGACGGCACCGAAAAGCTGGGCAGCCTCCTGCACAGCACCTTCCGCAAGAAGCGTGCGGGCTTCCTCGAGCGCACCCTCGATCTCGGCCGCGCCGGCGTCACCGGCATCGGGACCGGCGATACGGTCGATGAATTGGCGTACCTGGCTTTCGGGAACCGCGCCCATGAAGCCGTCGACCGGGCGGCCATCGACGAAAGCGACGACTGCGGGGATCGACTGGATGCCGAGCTGGCCTGGAATGGAGGGATGGTCGTCAATGTTGAGCTTGACGAGCTTCACCCGGCCGCCGGCCTCGTTCACGACCTTCTCGATCACCGGTGCGAGCTGCTTGCAGGGGCCGCACCATGGTGCCCAGAAATCGACCAGAACCGGCTGCCGTCGGGATTCTTCCATCACGTCCTTGGCAAAGCCGGCCGTGGTGGTGTCCTTCACGTGGCTTGCGCCCGCAGCAGCCGCCGGTGCCTCTGAGAATCGAGCCTGGGCCGTCATCTGGCCGCCGTAGCCGCCGCCGTAGGGGTTGTTGCTGTCGCTCATGATGGTCTCCCGGTGTTCTTTCGGCCGCCGCCGGCTGTTGCCGCTAAGATCGTATGTCAGGCCGTGACTTTCAAGACAAGCGGGGTGTGACCCGTCGCCTCCATGAAGCGAATAAGATCGTCGCGGGCGATCGAGGTGGTGGCGTCGTTGGAGAGCGGATGGCAGTTGATGATCTCCTCCCGCATCAGATCGGCATCGAGCACGAAGGTCACGTTATGGCCGGTATCGTTGATGGCGCCGAAGGCGGTGACAGAGCCCGGAATGACGCCGAGATACTCCATCAGCTTTTCCGGTTTTCCGAATGACACCTTGCTCGCCGCGCCGATCAGCGTGTGCACGGTCTTCAGGTCGACGGACGCGTTTTCCTCGACCGTCAGAAGGAAGAAGTTGTCCTTCTTGTCTTTCACGAACAGGTTCTTCGTATGGCCGCCGGGAATTTCGTCGCGCAGCGAGACCGATTCGGCGACGGTGAAGACCGGGGGATGATACTTCGTCTTGTGGCTGATCCCGAGGTCGTCGAGGAAGCGGAAGAGATCCTCGGCTGTCTTCGGAGGGATGGTTTCGCTGGTGTCGGTCATTCTCGTTCCTTCGGCCTGCTGCATCAGCGCTTCCGGAAGGAGGCGCGTGGAGGTGATACGATCCGCGAGCGCGGTTGGCAATCATTGGCGTGCCCCGTTTTCCGGGCGTTTGCCGGGACTTTTCGGACCAATGAATTTTTTCTCCGCGGATTCGTCATTTCCTTGTTGCATTTGAAAAAGGACTGAGCCATATAGCGCCCGTCGCCGCAACGCGGTGACCTTCGATCCACCGACTACCCCCGGATCGTCGCTGTGAGCGGGTGTAGCTCAGGGGTAGAGCACAACCTTGCCAAGGTTGGGGTCGAGCGTTCGAATCGCTTCACCCGCTCCAATTTTCCTCCCGATATTCTGATCGAAACCGCGTCGATGACGACGTCTCAAGTGTTCTTGATCTCGCGTCCGGAAACCCCCACATAGTTGTGTGCGAGGCCACGTCCTCCCCCTTCAAGGGCAGATGTCCGGGACGGCCCGGTTGCTTGACCGGGAGAAAATCGTGGCCTGGATCTATCTTTTCGCCGCAGGACTGTTCGAAATCCTGTGGGCCTTCTCCATGAAACAGTCGGACGGTTTTACGCGCGTCGTTCCCACGCTGGTGACGGTCGCGGCGATGATCGTGAGCTTTGCGCTGCTGTCGCTTTCCATGCGCAGCCTGCCGCTCGGGACCGCCTATACGATCTGGACCGGCATCGGCGCCGTCGGCGCCTTTACCGTCGGGATCGCGGTGCTCGGCGAGCCTGCGGGTCTTGTCCGCATACTCGCCGCCGTCCTGATCATCAGCGGGCTGGTGCTGATGAAACTCGCCAGCCCGTCGCACTAACTCCGCCCCGGTGTCGCCTGTTCGTCAGGTCTTCGAGAAGACGTAGTCGGTTTCCTGGCGGAGAACTTCGCCGGGCCGCAGGATGGCGTTCGGGAAATTCTCGTGATTGATGGCGTCCGGCCAGGTCTGGGTTTCCAGGCAGAAGCCGGCAAAGGGGCCATATTTGCGGCCTTCGAGGCCGGGGACAGGGACGTCGAGATAGACTCCGGCGTAGAACTGCACGCCAGGTTCAGTGGTCCGGACCTCCATCGACACGCCGGAATTGATGCTGCGTGCAAGCGCGATGCTCCGCTTTGCCTGCCGCTTCGCGGAGAGGCAGAAATTGTGGTCGTAGCGGACCTGGGCGTCGCCGTCGAAGCGCTTCATCTGTGTGAGCTTGCGGAAGTCGAAGGCGGTGCCCTCCACCGGCTTGATCTCGCCGGTCGGAATGAGCCTGTTATCGACCGGGAGATAGTGATCAGCGGCGATCATCAGATCGTGGCCGAGCGCGTCATCCTGGCCGTCGAGGTTGAAATAGCTGTGCTGGCAGATATTGGCGAGCGTCGGCGCGTCGGTCGTGCTTTCGTAGACGACCGACAGCGTTCCCTCCGGCTTCAGGTGATAGGTCGCCCGGACCGTGCAGTTGCCGGGATAGCCGGCGCGGCCATCGGGATCGGTGATCTCAAGGACGACGCGATCCTTCGCGAGGTCGGCGATCGTCCAGTTGCGCACCGCGATGCAGTCGCTACCGCCATGCAGGTGGCCATAGGCGCCTTCGTTCAGTTCAAGCTGGTAGCTCCTGCCGTCAAGCGTGAAGCGTCCGCCGGCGATGCGGTTCGAGCAGCGGCCGGGAGTCGCGCCGAAGTAGGGGGAGTGCTTCAAGTAGGCGTCCAGCGTGTCGAAACCGAGCACAAGCGGCGCGTCGTGACGGGCAAGGCGCAGATCCTGGATCACGGCGCCCCAGGTGACGATCGATGCCGTGAGCCCGCCGCCTTCGAGACGCACGCGCCCGACGGATTCGCCTGAGGGCGTCGTGCCAAAGGTTTCGATGGAGGGTCTGCTCATGCGGGTTCTCCCAGAATTTTTGTTCAACGCGACAGCTCGCGCGCCGCCGTTTCCAGGCCGCCGAGCGTCAAGGGAAACATGCGGCCGTTCATCAGCGACCGTATCATGCCGACCGATGCCGTATAGCCCCAATAGTCCTCGCGCAACGGATTGAGCCAGAGGCATTTGCGGAAATGGCCGGTCAGCCGGTTCAGCCATGCCGCGCCCGGTTCGATGTTCCAGTGCTCGACCGAGCCGCCGGGCTGGCTGACCTCGTAAGGGCTCATGGCGGCGTCGCCGACGAGGATTACGCGGTAGTCCGGGCCATGGGTGCGGATGAGGTCTTCGGTGGCGATCGTATCGACCTGGCGGCGGCGGGCGTCGGTCCAGACGCGTTCGTATAGACAGTTGTGGAAGTAGAAGTAGTCCATGTGGCGGAATTCGGCGCGGGCGGCCGAGAACAGTTCCTCGACGCCCCGGACGTGATCGTCCATCGAGCCGCCGATGTCGAAGAACATCAGCAGCTTGACGGCGTTGCGCCGCTCGGGGCGCGTCTTCACATCGAGATAGCCGTGCTCTGCGGTCGCCTGGATCGTGCCCTGGAGATCGAATTCCTCGGCGGCGCCTTCGCGGACGAAACGGCGCAGCCTACGCAGCGCCACCTTAACGTTGCGGGTGCCGAGTTCGACCGTGTCGTCGAGATTGCGGAACTCGCGTCTGTCCCAGACCTTCACGGCGCGGCGGTGGCGCGAGCCCTCCTGGCCGATGCGCACACCTTCGGGATTGTAGCCATAGGCGCCGAAGGGCGAGGTGCCTGCCGTGCCGATCCATTTCGAGCCGCCCTGATGGCGGCCTTTCTGTTCCTCGAGTCGCTGGCGCAGCGTTTCCATCAACTTGTCAAAGCCACCCAGCGACTCGATAAGCGCCTTGTCCTCGTCGGAGAGGTGTTTCTCGGCGAGCTTGCGCAGCCACTCCTCGGGGATGTCCGTCGGCTCGATCCCGTCGCCGGTGCCGGACAGGGCCTCGAGCCCACCGAAGATTTCGGAGAAGACGCGATCGAAGCGGTCGATGTGGCGCTCGTCCTTCACCAGCGTCGCGCGGGCGAGAAAATAGAAGGCCTCGACGTCGAAATCGGCGATGCCGGTGCGCATGCCTTCCAGCAAGGCGAGGAATTCGCGAAGCGTTACGGGAACGCCTGCCTCCTTCAGCCTGAGGAAGAACGGGACGAACATCGAGGCCTAAAAGTTTTGCTGGTAGACGATGAAGGGTGTCTTTTCCGCGATGCGGTCGTAGAGGCGGCGGGCGGTGGAATTGAATTCCTGCGTCATCCAGTAGACCTCCTTCGACCCTTCCGCCTGTGCCTTCTCGTAGACGGCCTCAATCAGCGCGCGGCCGATCCCCACGCCCCTAACGTCCGGATCGGCAAACAGATCCTGAAGGTAACACACATTGTCGATATGCCAGCAGGAGCGGTGGAAGAGATAGTGCGCGAGGCCGACGGGCTTGCCGTCGACGAGGGCGAGAAGGCCGCGATACTCGTTGGCGCCCCCGCCGATGAGGCGGGAGAAGGTGGAGGCGTAGATCTCCTCGGGGAGTTCGGTATCGTAGAAGGCGAGATAGGCCTTCCACAGGCGACGCCACTCGGCTTCGTCGGCCGCCTGGAGGGGTCGTATCACCGGCTCTGTCATCTCAAACCTCCTTGCCGATCTCGTTCAGGTCGTAAGGTGTCATCTGGTAGATCTCGTTGATCCAGTTGCCGAACAACAGGTGCGCATGGCCGCGCCAGCGGTTGAGCGGCGTCAGCGTGTCGTCGTTGTGCGGGAAATAGTTGTGCGGCAGCTTGATCGGGACTCCCGCCGACTTGTCGCGGAAATACTCGTCGCCCAGAGAGGTCGAGTCGTATTCGATGTGATTGAACATATAGAGGCGGTTCGCCCGCTTCTCGTGTACGAGGCAGACGCCCATCTCGTCCGATTCGAGCAGGATTTTCAGGTCCGGCACCTTTTCGATGTCGGCGCGCCGAACCTCGGTCCAGCGCGAGACGGGAACCTGGAAGTCGTCGGAGAAGCCGTTGAGATAGACGGACGACGGCGCCAGATTGCGGTGCCGGTAAACACCGAACGCCTTTTCCTTCAGCGTGTGCTTCGGCACGCCGTTGAAATGATAGATCGCCGCCATGGCGCCCCAGCAGACGTTCATGGTCGAATGCACGTTCGTCGTGGTCCAGTCGAGGATCTGTTCGAGTTCCGGCCAGTAGGTGACCTCCTCGAACGGCAAGGTCTCGACCGGCGCGCCGGTGATGATGAAGCCGTCGAACTTGCGGTCCTTCACCTCGTCCCAGGTCTGGTAGAAGGACAACAGGTGCTCCTCGGGCGTGTTCTTGGCCTTGTGGCCGCCGATGCGCACCAATGACAGCTCCACCTGAAGCGGCGAGGCGCCGATCAGCCGTGCGAACTGGATCTCGGTCTTGATCTTGTTCGGCATGAGATTGAGAAGCCCGATCTGAAGCGGGCGGATGTCCTGGCGGACGGCAACCGTTTCTGTCATCACCCGCACACCCTCGTGAACGAGGGTTTCAAAGGCGGGCAGTGTATCGGGTATCCTGATCGGCATGTTGTTCGACTTCCCTTGCCATGGCGGTCGCTGACCGCACATACAAAAACACCGGCGGCTTCTTCATCGCCACCGGTCCTCGGAAAGTCTTTGAACTTGCCTCGGCCCTTTAGCGACTTGTTTAACGTGGCTGCAAGCCGGCCGGCCAAATCACCACGAGGAGAGGCTGATTTACGCCCGTCCGGCGCGCGAATCAACGAAAAACGTTGCCGCAGTGCGGTCGTGGTTACCGGTTTTCGCGCCTGGCCATGAAGGCCAGCCGCTCGAAAAGATGCACGTCCTGCTCGTTCTTCAGAAGTGCGCCGTGGAGCTTCGGCAGGGCCTGCCTGGCGTCGCCACGAAGATCGGCGGGATCGACCTCGTCGGCGACCAGCAGGCGGATCCAGTCGAGCGCTTCCGATGTCGAGGGCCGCTTCTTCAGTCCGGGTGTTTCGCGGATTTCATAAAACCTCGTGAGCGCGTTGCGCAGCAGATCGCTCCGGATGCCCGGATAATGGACGTCGACGATACGGGCGAGCGTGTCGGCATCGGGAAAGCGGATATAGTGGAAGAAGCAGCGGCGCAGGAAGGCATCCGGCAGTTCCTTTTCGTTGTTGGAGGTGATGATGACAATCGGACGCACTTCCGCCTTCACGGTCTCGCCGGTTTCGTAGACATGGAATTCCATGCGGTCGAGTTCCTGGAGCAGATCGTTGGGGAACTCGATGTCGGCCTTGTCGATCTCGTCGATCAGCAGCACGACCTTGCGGCCTGCCGCGAACGCCTGCCAGAGCTTGCCCTTGCGGATATAATTCGAAACGTCGTTGACCCGCTCGTCGCCCAGCTGGCTGTCGCGCAGGCGCGACACGGCATCGTATTCGTAGAGACCCTGCTGGGCCTTGGTGGTCGACTTGATGTTCCATTCAATGACATCAAGGCCGAGGGCTTTTGCAACCTGCCTGGCGAGTTCGGTCTTGCCGGTGCCGGGTTCGCCTTTCACCAGCAGCGGCCGTTCCAGCCGGATCGCGGCGTTGACGGCGATCATCAGATCCTTGTCGGCGATATAGTCGGCGGTGCCGGTAAACTGCATTGTATCCGAGCCTCGTTCGTTTCCGGCTGAAACCTAGTGACGCGACCGGTTCCGCGCAAGCAGGGCGTCACCGACGCCGGCGACGCCGCATTCGTCTTTCCCTTTTGCGCGAAGATGCGCTAAGGGCAGGCGCATGACATCGACTTCGTTCACCCTGTTGCTCGGCGGCCACCTCACCGTCACCGATCGCCTCCGGTCGCTGACGGAGGGCAGCCGTGTGATCGCGGCCGACAGCGGCATGCGGCATGCGGCAAGCCTGGGTGTGGTCCCGGAGTTGTGGGTCGGCGATTTCGACAGCAGCGACGCCGCCCTTATCGCGCATTTTCCGGGCGTCGAGCGGCGCACCTATCCTGCTGCCAAGGCCGCGACCGACGGGGAAATCGCCGTCGCCGAAGCGATCGCGGCCGGTGCGACACGGCTGATCTTCGCCGGCGCGCTCGGCGGAGAGCGTTCCGATCATGCGCTGCAGCACTATCTGAATGCTCTGGGTCTCGCCGAAGACGGGTATGAAGTGGTGCTGACCTCCGGCGAGGAAGAGGCCTATCCCTTTGCCGACGGCAGCGAACTCATTCTCGAATTGCCACGGGGCGCCCTGTTTTCAGTGCTCGGTTTCACGGCGCTGGAAGGACTGACGATCCGCAACGCGCGTTATCCGCTTCAGGATTTCAACCTGACCTTCGGGTCGTCGCGGACGATATCCAATGTCGCAGAGGGTCCGATCTCGCTTTCCCTTTCCCGTGGCCGGGCCATGCTGCTCGCCCGCCCCTATGATCTTTCCGGAGTCTAGCCCTTGGCACCTCCCATCCTGAAACTCGACGACATCCAGCTTTCCTTCGGCGGCACGCCGTTGCTCGCCGGCGCCGGCCTCCAGGTGGAGCCGGGCGACCGCATCTGCCTTGTCGGCCGTAACGGCTCCGGCAAATCGACGCTGATGAAGATTGCGGCCGGGATGGTGGAGGCGCAGTCGGGCGAGGTGTTCCGCCATCCGTCGTCCACCATCCGCTATCTGGAGCAGGCTCCCGATTTCGACGGGTATTCGACCGTGCAGGCCTATGCGGAAGCAGGGCTCGGGCCGGGCGACGATCCTTACCGGGTTACTTATCTTTTCTCGCATCTGGGTCTCACCGGCGAGGAAGACCCGAAGAGCCTTTCCGGTGGCGAGGCGCGCCGGGCGGCGCTTGCGAGGGTGCTGGCTCCGGAGCCGGATATTCTTCTGCTCGACGAGCCGACCAACCACCTGGACCTGCCGACGATCGAATGGCTGGAAGGGGAATTGCAGCAGAGCCGCAGCGCTCTCGTTCTGATCTCGCACGACCGACGGTTCCTCGAAAAGGTGTCGACGGCGACCGTGTGGCTTGATCGCGGCTTGTCGCGCCGGCTCGACAAGGGGTTCGGCCATTTCGAGGAATGGCGCGACAAGGTGCTGGAAGAAGAGGAAATCGAGCAGCACAAGCTCGGGCGGCAGATCGAGCGCGAGGAACATTGGCTGCGCTATGGCGTCACCGCGCGGCGCAAGCGCAACATGCGCCGGCTCGGAAACCTCCAGGATCTCCGTGCCCAGTATCGCGGCCACAAGGGGCCGCAGGGCACGATCCAGGCTTCGGTTGCCGAGGGCAGGGAAAGCGGCAAGCTGGTCATCGAGGCCGACAAGATCACCAAGGCGTATGGCGAGCGGACGATCGTTGCACCATTCTCGATCCGCGTCCATCGGGGCGACTGTATCGGCCTCGTCGGCCCGAACGGTGCCGGCAAGACGACGCTCCTGAAAATGTTGACGGGGCAACTGGAGCCGGACGGCGGCACGATCAAGCTTGGCACCAATCTTGAGATTGCCGTGCTCGACCAGAAGCGCGAGGACCTGAACCTCGAGGACACGCTGGCGCACTACCTGACGGACGGGCGCGGCGAGAACCTCTTGGTCAATGGCGAGCAGAAGCACGTGACAGGCTACATGAAGGACTTTCTGTTCCAGCCTGAGCAGGCCCGTACGCCAATCAAGAATCTCTCGGGCGGCGAGCGCGCCCGGCTGATGCTGGCGCGGATCATGGCGAAGCCTTCGAACCTCTTGATCCTCGACGAACCGACCAACGACCTCGACATCGAGACGCTCGACCTTCTACAGGAAATCGTGGCCGGATACCCGGGCACGGTCATTCTCGTCAGCCACGACCGCGACTTTCTCGACCGGACCGTGACATCGACCATCGCGCCCGCCAATCCGGAGGAGCCGGACGGTCGCTGGATCGAATATGCCGGCGGCTATTCCGACATGCTGGCCCAGCGCAAGGGCGCCGAGGACGAGCGGAAGCGGGTGGAGAAAGCAGAAAAAGCCAAGGCGAGCGCAAACTCGACCGCCACCTCGGAGAGCGGAAACAAGGGCAAAGGTAAGCTCTCCTACAAGCAGAAGTTCGCGCTCGAAAACCTGCCGAAGGAGATGGAAAAGGCGGAAGCCGAGATCGCCGCGCGCGAGGCGAAGATGGCCGATCCGAACCTCTTCACGAAGGACCCGGCGACCTTCAACCGGCTTGCAGCCGAGATGGAAAAGCTGCGGGCGGACATCACCCGCATGGAAGAGGAATGGCTTGAGCTCGAAATGCTGCGCGAGGAGTTGGAGGGTTGACGGCCCCGGCCGTCGGTCACGGTGCCGTCGGCAGTTTTTCCAGATGCAGGAGCTTCGGCGATAGCGCCTCGTTGAAGGCCGCGGAACGGCCGATATAGATCAGGGTCGAGTCGGACAAGTCCTGCATCACGCCGACGAGCCGGCCCACCGTTTCCGGTTCCAAGCCTTCCAGGACTTCCTCAAAGACGATCCAGCGGGGACGTCGCAGCAGAAGGCCGGCAAAGGCAAGTTCGGCCTGTTCATCCTTGTCGAGCTGCCGGTCCCAGCGGTTACGCTCGTCCAGACGGCTCGAGAGATTGGCGAGGCCGACGCGCGTCAGCGCCGCGACCATATCCGTATCGCTGAAATCCGCCGAGGGTGCCGGATAGACCAGCAGACTGCGCAGTTTTCCTTCGGGCAGATACGGCTGTTGCGGAACGAAGTGGATCGCTTCCCCTTCCGGCAGGCGGATCATGCCGGTGCCATCGGTCCAGAGCCCGCCGAGCGCGTTGAACAGCAGTTTCCGGTTGATGCCGTGGTCGCCATTGATCATCACGCGGTCGCCGGACCGGATCACGGCATCTTGCTCATGCAAGCGAAAACCGGTTTCGCAGCCGGATGTGGTGGGTCGAGCGCAGACTTCCAGCCGTTCTATGGCGAGACTGTCGGTCGGACCGGTCTCAAGGACAATTGATGTCTTATCTGAGACGTCGCCGTCGAGGCTCGTCAACGCGGCGCGGAAGACCGTGACGCGCATCAGCGCGGCCTGCCAGTCAGCGATCTGACCGAAATTGTCGACATACCAGCGCAGCGCCGAATAGACCTGCGTGAAGGCCGCCGCGGCCATCATCAGCCCGCCGAACGTGATCGTGCCGGCGAAATAGGCCGGCGAGGCGATGAGGATCGGGACCACGATCGCCAACCAGCCAAAGCCGGCCGTTACCCAGGTAAGGTTGGTGAGCGCGAGCGCCAGACGGCGAATGGTGGCCAGCACCGTGTCTATGGTTTCGTGGATATGGCGACGCTCCGTCTCGCCTGCCCTTGCCAAGGTGATCGCCTCGAGATTTTCGTTGGCGCGCATCAGGGCGAAACGCAGATCTGCTTCTTTCGCATATCGCTCGGCGTTGAGCCGCGACAGGCTGCGGCCGACGAGTTGGCTGAGAAGGGCGGCCGCCGTGGCATAGAGCAGCGCACCCCACACGAGATAGCCGGGAATAGCAAAGCTGCGGCCGTCGACGTGGAAGACGAAGTCGTTGGACAGCGTCCACAGGACGCCGACGAAGGAGGCGAGCAGGATCGTCGACTGCACGAGGCCGATCGCCAGCGATGCGGTCATCTCGGCCAACTTGCGCGCGTCCTCGTGCAGTCGCTGATCCGGATTGATGCCGAGCGGGCTTGAGACAGAAAGGCGGTAGGCGCGCCTGTCGGTCAGCCACTGGTCGACGACATCGCGGGAAAGACCTTCACGCATGGACAGCGCCGTCATTTGATTGAGCCAGGTCTGGATGACGTTGAGCAGCAGGAGGCAGCCGGCGATCACCGCGAAATTCTGCAGTTCCTTGATGAAGGCGGGAAGATCGCGTCGTTCGAGCGCATTGTAGAAAGGCGCGTTCCACTGGTTCAGCAGCACCGTGCCATAGGCGGTCAGCAGAATGACGCCGAGGAGGGCGATCGCGAAGCCGATGATCCGGTTGCGGGAGGCCGATTGCCAGAAACTGTCGGCGGCTATTTTCAACTGGCGGCCAAAGCTCAGCTCCATGCTGGCCGCTGTCGTATCTGTGGTGGCTGTCACTGCTGCAAGGTCTGAAATCCGCATGCGTCCCGTCTCGGTGATGATGCCCCGCGTAGCCTATTTCCTATACCGCCACATGACGATCCGGAAGCCGCCATGGGATAGCGCGCGGTCGTCGAACCGTGGGTCACGGGCGCTTGAGCCGGGCGTCGCGGAGGCTTGCCAGGCGGGACCCATCGCGTTATCTCTTCGCTTGCTCTAACGGGGTGCCCCTCGTCCTTTTCGGACGATTGGCTGAGAGGCTTCATCGCCAACCCGCGGAACCTGATCCGGTTAACACCGGCGGAGGGATTAGACGCGTATCCCAAGCGACGCCCTATCCCCGATTTTGTCAACAAGAGGAGGGCGTCATGCCGAACCGTCGTTCATATCCTGCCATTTGCGGCCTTGCCGCGTCACTCGTTCTTGCCTTTACGCAGCAGGCTGCCGCCCTTTCGGCGGAACGGAAGCTGACCGTCTATACCTATGAGAGCTTCATTGCGGAGTGGGGTCCTGGTCCGAAGGTGAAGGAAGAGTTCGAGAAGACATGCGACTGCACGGTCGATTTCGTCGGCGTGGCCGATGGAGTGGCGCTTCTGACACGGCTGAAGCTTGAGGGCGAGACGAGCCAGGCCGATATCGTTCTCGGGCTCGATACCAACCTCGTGACCGAGGCCAAGGATACCGGACTGTTCGAGCCGCACGGCATCGATACTTCGGGTGTCAAGGTGCCGGGTGACTACTCAGACGACGTGTTCGTGCCTTACGACTACGGGCATTTTGCCTTCGTCTATGACACAGAGGTACTGAAGACGCCGCCTGCAAGCCTCAAGGAGCTGGTCGATGGCGACCCTTCCGTGAAGATCGCGATCCAGGATCCGCGCACCTCGACGCCCGGGCTCGGACTGCTTCTCTGGGTCAAGGCCGTCTACGGCGACGAGGCGCCTGCCGCCTGGGCGAAGCTCAAGGATCGCGTGCTGACGGTGACGCCGGGCTGGTCGGAGGCCTATGGGCTGTTCACGAAGGGCGAGGTGCCGATGGTCCTGTCCTACACGACCTCGCCGGCTTACCACATGGTGGCCGAGGACACGGACCGGTATCAGGCGGCGGCGTTTTCGGAGGGGCACTACATCCAGATCGAGGTCGCCGGTCTTTTGAAGACTGCGCCGCAGAAGGAACTGGCGCGGCAGTTCCTGTCCTTCATGATCACGCCCGGCTTCCAAGATGCGATCCCCACCAACAACTGGATGATGCCTGTCACCTCCACCTCCGAGCCGTTGCCAGACGCCTTCGGCAAGCTCGTGCAGCCGGAGAAGACGCTGCTGTTCAGCTCCGACGAGGTCGCGGCTAACCGGAAAGCCTGGGTCGACGAGTGGCTCGCCGCCATGGCCAAGTGACGCCGTGCTGAGCCGCAGGCAGACGATGACGCATGTCGCCGGCGGGGCCTTTGGCCTCGTCGCGATCCTGGCGTTCATCCTGGCTGCGGTCGCGGCTCTGCTCGCCATCGGATCGGGACAGGGTTTTGCCTCGCTCGTCGCCGATCCCGTCATCCTGCCGGCCTTGCGCTTCACCCTGTTGCAGGCGGGTCTGTCGACGCTTCTGTCGCTTCTCTTCGGCATTCCCGTCGCGCTCGCGCTCGCGCGGCAAAGGCAGTTTCCCGGCCGGATCTGGCTGATCCGTCTGATGGCGGTGCCGATGGGGCTGCCGGTGCTGATCGGCGCGCTGGGGCTGATCGGCATCTGGGGCCGGACCGGACTTGTCAGCGCGCTGCTTTTGGGGATCGGCGTGGACGAGCCGCTCTCCATCTACGGGCTGTCGGGCATTCTTCTCGCCCACGTGTTCTTCAACATGCCGCTCGCCGCCCGGCTTCTTCTGGCCGGGCTGGAGCGGGTTCCCGCCGAATACTGGATGCTTTCGGCGGAACTCGGCATGGGCCGTTCCGCGACATTCCGTTTCGTCGAGTGGCCTGTCGTCGCGCGGCTGCTGCCAGAGGTCGCGGGGCTGGTGTTCATGCTCTGCGCCACGAGCTTCACGCTTGTCCTCGTGCTCGGCGGGGGACCCGCAGCGACGACGTTGGAGGTGGCGATCTACCAGGCGCTGCGCTTCGATTTCGATCCGGCGCGCGCGGTCTCGCTGGCCGTTTTGCAGATCGGCGTGACGGGCGCGCTGCTTGCGGTAATCAGCCTGCTGCCGGCGCCCGACGAGGCGATTGCCGGAAGCGAGCGGCCGGTACGGCGGTTTGACGCGGGATCCGGTCTGGTCCGCCTGCAGGACGGGTTGCTGATTCTTGCCGCGGCGCTTTTCCTCGGCCTGCCGCTGATGTCGATCCTTGTGTCGGGACTGCGGGCCGATCTCTTCGCTCTCCTGATCGAGCCGGCGTTCCTGTCCGCTGCAGTGACCAGCCTCTCGATCGCCGGCAGCGCCGCTCTGTTGTCGACCGGGCTCGCTCTGCTCCTCGTGCGCGCCATCATCGCTTTGCGGGTGCGCGGGTCCGGACTGGCGTCCCGTCTGCTATCCGGTTCGCTGTCGGCGGCAGGGTCGCTGGTGCTTTTGGTGCCCGCCATCGTGCTGGCGACCGGCTGGTTCCTCATTCTTCGGCCGCTCGGCGAGATCTCACGCTTCGCGCCCGCTATCGTCATCGGGATCAATGCCCTGATGGCACTGCCGTTCGTCCTGCGTATCCTGACGCCCGCGGTCGAGGATCACAGGCGCATATCCGGACGGCTCGTGGCGAGCCTCGGAATTTCAGGCTTCGTGAAACTGTGGCGTATCGATCTGCCGGTGCTGGCGCGACCGCTGGCCATGGCGGTATCCTTCGCCATGGCCCTGTCGCTTGGCGACATGGGGGCGGTGGCGCTGTTTGGCGCGGAGGACGTCACCACGCTGCCGTGGCTGATCTACAGTCGCCTCGGCAGCTACCGCACCAATGACGCGGACGGGCTGGCGCTCATTCTCGGTGTCATTTGCCTAGCTCTCACCATGCTCGGGACCGCAGGCGCCAAACGTTCAAGGGAGGCGGTGGCCCATGTCTGAGACCGACATCGTTATTGAGACCGTCGCACTGCGTCTGGGTCGGATGGACTTCGCCTTCGACTGCGTCATCCCAGGCGGCAGGGTCACGGCGATCGCAGGTCCGTCCGGGGCAGGCAAAAGCACGCTTCTCAATCTGATCGCCGGGTTCGAGCAGCCGGACAGGGGACGGATTCTGATCGGCGGACAGGATGTCACGGTCCATCATCCTGCGGACCGGCCGGTGTCGATCGTCTTCCAGGACCACAACCTGTTTGCCCATCTCGATCTCTTCACGAACGTAGGACTGGGGATTGATCCCTCCCTCAGACTCAATCCTGAGCAGCGGGAAGAAATTTCCCGTTCCCTGGGAACGGTGGGTCTTGGCGGGTTCGAAAAGCGCAAACCGCCGACGCTATCGGGGGGCGAGCGGCAAAGAGCCGCCTTTGCGAGGGCGCTGGTTCGCAGGAAGCCGGTGCTGTTTCTGGACGAGCCTTTCGCGGCGCTCGACCCGGGTCTCCGGTCGGACATGGCACGGCTTCTCGGGGATCTTCATACAGAAACCGGCAATACGGTGCTAATGATCAGCCATGACCGTGACGAGGTGCTGCGGCTCTCCGAACACGTGCTCTTCCTGGAGGAGGGACATGTACTGTTCAGCGGCCCGACATCCGTGTTTCAGGAGAAGACCGGTTCTCCCGCGATAGAGCGGTTTTTACGCGGCTGACCGGTCTCTTCCCAGTCTGTGCCATATTTTGGACGTGCGCCGGTGCAATGGACGCGCGTGGCGGCAGTGTTGCATGTCGGCATCCCGTCACGGGCACTCTTTGATTCTTCAGAATCGAAACTATCTTATTGAGCAGCTTGCGTTATGCTTGTTTGCGGCGTTGCGGGAATGGAATGCCGAAAAAGGGCAGGGCTCCCTTTGAAGAATATTGGCGGTCGGGGACGCGTGCGTGGGGACGTCCTCTTGTGGGAGCAGGTGATTCGGTCGAGATGCAGATCATGATCCGTACGAGCGCACCGACCCTCCGTGGTGCGCGGCCATTCGACCTCCTTTCCGTGCTTCGCCGGGGCACAGCCGTCTTCCTGCTCGGAACCGCCCTTGCCGGTTGCCAGTCGCTGTTCGACCAATCCTACGAATCCAGTATCGGTCCTTCGTCCACGCCGCAGATCGTGGAACAGGTGCAGAAGGATGACCCGCGCGCGCAGATGGGAGCGCGCGAACATCCGCGGATCGTCGCGAGCTATGGCGGCGAGTATCATGACGAGAAGACCGAACGTCTGGTCGCCCGGATCGCGGGCGCACTGACGGCCGTTTCCGAGAATCCGGCGCAATCCTATCGCATCACCATCCTCAATTCCCCTGCGATCAACGCGTTTGCCTTGCCCGGCGGCTATCTCTACGTGACGCGGGGGCTGCTCGCACTCGCCAACGACGCTTCCGAGGTCGCCGCCGTGCTGAGCCACGAGATGGCCCACGTAACCGCCAATCACGGGATTGAACGGCAGCGGCGAGAGGAGGCCGAGGTCATCGCCAGCCGCGTCGTGGCCGAGGTCCTGTCGAGCGATCTGGCCGGCAAACAGGCGCTGGCGCGTGGCAAGCTGCGCCTGGCGGCCTTCTCCCGTCAGCAGGAATTGCAGGCCGACGTGATCGGCGTGCGGACATTGGGCGAAGCCGGCTACGACCCCTACGCGGCGGCACGCTTCCTGGAATCGATGGCCAGCTACAGCCAGTTCACCTCTGTCGATCCGGCGGCGGACCAGAGCCTCGACTTCCTGTCCAGCCACCCGAATGCGCCGCAGCGCGTCGAACTCGCCCGTCGCCATGCGCGGGCATTCGGACCCGAGGGAACGCACGGGGAGAGCGGGCGCGACTACTATCTGCAGGGCATCGACGGCCTGCTCTACGGCGACAGTCCGCAGGAGGGTTATGTTCGCGGCCAGACCTTCCTACACGGTAGCCTGGGCATCCGTTTCGATGTGCCGCAAGGCTTCCAGATCGACAACAAGGTCGAGGCCGTGCTCGCCACCGGAGCCGGAGATGTGGCCATCCGCTTCGATGGCGTGGCGGACAGTCAGCGGGGCAGTCTCACCAATTACATTTCCAGTGGCTGGGTGACGGGGCTTCTCCCCGATACCATCCAATCGATCCGCGTGAATGGGCTTGAGGCGGCAAAAGCACGCGCCTCGGCAGACCGTTGGGATTTCGACATTACCGTCATCCGTATCGGCTCACAGATATTCCGCTTCCTGACAGCGGTGCCTAAGGGCAGCCCGGCGCTCGACGCGACGGCGGAGGTGCTGCGATCGAGCTTCCGCCGGATCACGCCTCAGGAGGCTGCCTCTCTGAAGCCCTTGCGGGTGCGAGTGGTGACGGTCGGGCCGCGCGATACGCTGGCATCGCTTGCCGGTCGGATGATGGGCACGGAGCGGAAGCTCGAACTGTTTCGCATGATCAATGCGCTAAAGTCCACCGACGTGCCCGCCGTCGGCAGCAAGGTCAAGATTATCTCGGAATGATGCGCGACTGGCGTCAGGACACCAGTTCGCGCTCGGTCGGGGCCTTGTGAATCAGGGCGGCGCGCAGTTTTTCCATTGCCCGTGTTTCGATCTGCCTGACGCGCTCCTTGGAGATGCCGAACTCGACACCAAGTTCCTCGAGCGTCGCGCCATCCTCGGACAGGCGGCGGGCATTGATGATGCGGCTTTCCCGTTCGTTCAATTCCAGCATCGCATCCTTCAGCCAGCCACTCCAGCGTTGACCATCGATCATGCTGGTGACCTGTTCGTCGGGAAGGGGTTCCTCGCTTGGCAACATTTCCAGCTTTTCGGTCTTGCTGTCGCCATCGGCCACCGGAGCCTGAAGCGAGGCGTCATTGGCTGACAGCCTCGCATCCATTGCCTGGACATCGGCAAGGCTGACGCCAAGAGCGGCGGCGATTTCCTGATGGATGGCCAGATCCGTCAGACGATTGTCGCCCTGGGCGAGCTTGGCGCGGAGCCGCCTTAGGTTAAAGAACAGCGCCTTCTGGGTGGAGCTCGTGCCACCGCGAACGATCGACCAGTTGCGGAGGATATAATCCTGCATGGAGGCTCTGATCCACCAGCCGGCATAGGTTGAAAAACGGACCTCGCGTTCCGGTTCAAACCTTGCCGCCGCTTCGAGCAACCCTATGTAGCCTTCTTGTACGAGGTCGCCCAATGGAAGGCCGAAGCCGCGAAATTTCGAGGCCATGGCAATGACCAGCCGCATGTGGGCGTGGGCGATCTTGTTACGGGCCTCGTTGTCCTGGGCGTTCTTCCATCGCAAGGCGAGATCGCGTTCCTCTTCTCGCGCGAGATAAGGCGCGTTCTGCGCGGCACGGAAAAGCTGCTTTTCGGCTGCTGTCGATTTCATGTCGGTCTCCATGAACTCTCTCGCAACACGCACCGTGCGGCCTTGCCGTACGATGCGTGGTGCGACGCCATTTGCTGGTGTCAATGGCTCTAACGCTTCAAAAGCGATTTCGGATCATGAAGGATCGAGGTTTTCGTGTACCGAGGGATCCATGTTCGGAGTTTGTCGGCTCCTACAGCGCGTCGGATCACGGCAAAGTGATTGTTTGCCGCACTGGAGAAAGCCTCGAAAGGGAGGCGGGTGCGGCAAACGAGGATTTAAAACAGGTGGACGACCGGAAAACCGGCCGTTGCCCTGGAATTAACCGAGAAGCGCGCGGAATTCCGCGAGGATGGCGTCGCCCATCTCCACAGTACCGACCTTGGTGCAGCCATCGGCCATGATGTCGCCGGTGCGGATGCCCTTTTCCAGGACATTGGCGATGGCCTTTTCCAGCTTGTCCGCTTCGTCGACCATGTTGAACGAGTAGCGCAGGCACATGGCGAAGGAGGCAATCATCGCGATCGGGTTGGCGATGCCCTGGCCGGCAATATCCGGAGCGGAGCCGTGGACCGGCTCGTAGAGCGCCTTGCGCTTGCCGGTCTTCGCATCCGGCGCGCCAAGCGAGGCGGACGGCAGCATGCCCAGCGATCCTGTCAGCATGGCGGCGACGTCGGAGAGCATGTCGCCGAACAGGTTGTCAGTGACGATGACGTCGAACTGCTTCGGTGCGCGCACCAGCTGCATGCCGCCGGCATCGGCCAGCATGTGCTCCAGCTTGACGTCGGAATATTTGTCCTTGTGGGTGGCGGTGACGACCTGGTTCCAGAGAACACCCGACTTCATGACGTTGCGCTTCTCCATGGAGCAGACCCGGTTGTTGCGGGTGCGGGCCATTTCGAAGGCGACGGAGGCGATGCGCTCGATTTCGTAGGTGTCGTAGACCTGGGTATCGATGGCGCGCTTCTGGCCGTTGCCGAGATCGGTGATGGTCTTGGGCTCGCCGAAATAGACGCCGCCGGTGAGCTCGCGGATGATCAGGATGTCGAGGCCTTCGACGAGTTCCGGCTTCAGCGAGGAGGCGGAGGCGAGAGCCGGATAGCAGATCGCCGGACGCAGGTTGGCGAAAAGCTCGAGATCCTTGCGCAAACGCAGAAGACCGGCTTCCGGGCGCACGTCATAGGGCACGTCGTCCCACTTCGGGCCGCCGACGGCGCCGAACAGGACGGCATCCGCCTTCATCGCCTTCGCCATGTCCTCTTCGGAAATCGCCGCACCATGCGCATCATAGGCCGAACCGCCGACGAGACCTTCGTCGGTCTCGAAACCGGCGCCACGCTCGGCGTTCATGAAAGCGATGATCTTGCGGACCTCGGCCATGGCTTCCGGGCCGATGCCGTCACCTGGAAGGAGAAAAAGATTGCGCACTGTCAAGGCGAGGCCTCCCAAAAATCTGAAACGAGTTGCCGCCTTCTAACGGTCAAGCCAAGGCTTTTCAAGGACGCCGGAAGGCCTAACGGTACAGATGTCGGCAAAGGTTTTTCAGTCGCGTACGACAACCCTGGCAAGAATGCGCCGCACCAGGGGCGCCACCAGCAGCACGGACGGAAAGGCGATCGCCCATGAGGCTACCCAGGCCCGCAGCCACAACAGCGGAAAGGCGCCATCGATGCCCGCACCGAGCGCGGTCGCAAGGCCGGACACGATGCAGGACATCATGCCCGACAGGAGGAGGCCGAACGCGACCGGCTCATATCGTCTGGGAAGAAACGGTTTTATGGCGGGATCCCCGTCGGCAGGGCGTTATGCCCAGGGGCGTGAGGCCGCGTTGGATTTTTCAAAGGCCGCGATGGACGATGCCTTTTCCAGCGTGAGGCCGATGTCGTCGAGGCCATTCAGCAGACAATGCCGCTTGAATGCGTCGATTTCGAAGGAAATCGTGCCGCCGTCCGGACCGGTGATCTGCTGATTTTCGAGATCGACGGAGATCACGGCGTTGGAGCCGCGGCTGGCGTCATCCATCAACTTGTCGAGGTCTTCCTGGCTGACGACGATCGGCAGGATGCCGTTCTTGAAGCAGTTGTTGTAGAAGATGTCGGCGAAGGAGGTGGAGATCACGCAGCGGATGCCGAAGTCGAGAAGCGCCCATGGCGCATGTTCGCGCGAGGAGCCGCAGCCGAAATTATCGCCGGCAACGAGAATCTTCGCCTCGCGGTAGGCGGGCTTGTTGAGCACGAAATCCGGATTTTCCGTGCCGTCTTCCTTGTAGCGGGCTTCGGCGAAAAGGCCGGTACCCAGACCCGTCCGCTTGATCGTCTTCAGGTAGTCCTTCGGAATGATCATGTCGGTGTCGATGTTGACGACCGGGAGCGGCGCAGCGACGCCGGTGAGCTTTGTGAACTTTTCCATCAGATCCCGCCTTCGGAATTCATTTCGGCCAATTGCGCTGCACTTAGAGCAAATTTCGGCGGATTTGAAGGCCTAACTTGGCCAAACGGGTACGCTCCGCCAAGGAGATCGTGTCCCTGCTGCCAGGACGATCGCGATCAGAGGTCGATGATCGTGCCGCGACCGTCGTTCCACACGCGCATATCGGTCTTGCCGGACTTGGCCCGTACGGGAACCCGTGCTTCCCTGAAGCGTAGCGCCAGCATGCGAATGCCGATGACGGCCGTCAGGACGGCTCCGAGCACGAGGGTCAGCGACAGGGTGAATGCGGCCGCGAGAGCCAGAATGACGATTCCGCCTGCTGCAAGGGCTATGGAGCGAAGATTGTTCATTGTGCGGATTCCTTTCACGCCCACTAAAGTGACCCCTGTCGGCCATGATTGCAAGGGTTTTCGCCCGACAAGCCGCTTGCACCGGCATCACAAGCTTGGCAGAAGAAGGACATGTTCGCCACCGACCGCCCCCATCCCATCCGATTGCGCCGCTCCCTGTTGAGCGTGCCGGCGATCAATATGCGGGCGCTGGACAAGAGCAGGGGCCTGGATTGCGATGGGGTGATCCTCGATCTGGAGGACTCCGTCGCGCCGGACAGGAAGGCGGAAGCCCGCGACAATTTGCGCGCCTTCTTCACCCAGGGTTTGCCCGAAAAACGGGAAACCGTCATCCGGGTGAATGCCGCCGACAGCCCTTTCTTCGACGCCGACATGGCGGCTGTCGTTGCCTTGAAGCCCGATGCGGTTCTGCTTCCCAAGGTCAACGAGCCCGAAGACGTGCAGACGGTGGCGGATCTGCTGGCGGAAGCGGATGTGCCGGATAGCCTGAAGATCTGGGCGATGATGGAGACGCCGCACGGCATTCTCAACGCCGCCGCGATCGCGAAATACGGACGAACCGCGGGCGGACGACTGGAATGCTTCGTGGTGGGGCTGAACGATCTGCGCAAGGAGACCGGGGTTCTTCCGGATCGGCAGCGGACCTATCTCGTCCCCTGGCTGATGCAGGTCGTTCTGGCCGGCCGGGCCTACGGAATCGAGATTATCGACAGCGTCTGCAACGATTTTCACGATCTCGATGCCTATGCCCGGGAATGCGCCCAGGGGCGCGCCATGGGCTTCGATGGCAAGATGCTCATTCATCCGGCGCAGATCGCCGCTGCCAACGCCGGGTTCGGGCCGACGGATCAGGACCTCGACGAGGCGCGGATGATCGTCGCCGCATTTGCCGATCCGGCCGCCGCCGGACTCAACGTTATCAACAGCGGCGGGCGCATGATCGAGCGCCTCCATCTCGAACAGGCTGAGCGGGTTGTGATGAAGGCCGCTCTCATCAATGACAGAAAAGGCACCGAACAATGAAACTCTATCGCTTCCTGACCGGTCCGGATGACGCATCCTTCTGCCATCGCGTCACCGATGCGCTGAACAAGGGCTGGGAACTGCACGGTTCGCCGCAGCATACGTTCAATGCGGCCGAAAACCGTCTCTATTGCGGGCAGGCCGTGGTGAAGACGGTGCACGGCAAGGATTACGATCCGAGCATGAAACTGGGCGAGCAGTAAGCTTTCCCGGATGCGATGAAGGCACCGGCGGACAGTCTATCCTATCGTTCGGCGGCGGCCTGCTCGGCGCTTTCCTCTATCCGCTCCATGTCGTCGTCCGACAGGCCGAAATGATGGCCGATCTCGTGGATGAGGACGTGGGTGATGATGTCGCCCAGCGTTTCCTCGTTCTCGGCCCAGTAGTCGAGGATCGGACGCCGATAGAGCGTGATGCGATTGGGCATCTCGCCGGTTTCCATGGTGAAGCGTTCCGAAATGCCTCGTCCCTCGAACAGACCCAGCAGGTCAAACGGGGTTTCGAGGGCCATGTCCTCGAAGACGTCATCCGTCGGAAAGTCGGCGATCTCGATGATCAGATCCGTCGTCAAAGCACGGAATTCCTCCGGCAAGTGGCCGTAGGCCTCGATCGCCAGGGATTCGAACGTGCTGATCGTCGGGGCGTGGCGTTCTCGCCAGTCCGACGTGTGGTCTATACGCGCCATGCAAACTCCTTCTGGCGCCTCATATAGGCTTTTTGCCCGATCTTTACGAGTGAAGAATCGGGGCAAGGAATAATTTCACATTTTCGGTAGTTGACTCTTTTAGAGAGCTCTGGAATCCATAGGAACATATAGAGAACAAACCGACAGGAGTGAACGCCATGGCAGAGCGTGCCATGACGCGAGAGACCCTTTTTGCGCTTCGTGAAGCGGTTGCCCGGATCGAGGGCAAGCCGGCCCAAATGGCGCGCGAGGTGGCGATGCGGGACGGCGATGACGCCCTCCTGGTCCAAGCTAAGCGCGGTGCGGCGGGACAGTCGGGCGATCCCCTGTCGATGATCATGGAGGAGGTGGAGCAGGGCGGCGCCTTTATCGAAATCCGAAGCGCCCGCCTGGCGGATGCTGGGGCGGCGAGTGGGTTTGCATTGGCGCTGTCATGCTGTCGTTCGGTGAGGCCTGATGGCAAGATCCTTCTGATCGGCGACCGTCATGTGGCGCGAGAGGCGGGTCTGCCTTACGCGCCGGGACTGGACGATTTCGGGCATCGCCGCGGTGAGCTGGTTTACGCCCTGCCCAGACGGATCGAGGATGCGCTGTGGCTTGCCGACGAAGCGCTGGCCTGCGGCGCTTTTGCGACCGTCATTCTCGAGGTGCACGGCAATGTCCGGCAATTCGGCCTGACGGAAAGTCGACGCCTCGGCCTCAAGGCACGGAGTGCCGGAGGGACGCTGCTTCTGATGCGCCAGGCTGGCGAGGAGGAGGCGTCGAGCGCCTCGCTGCGGCTGCGCGTGGAAGCCGCGCCTTCGGCGATCCGCAACTCCCTTGAACAGCCGATGCCGATGGCCCTCGGCAACCCTCTCTTTCGACTGACCGTGGAAAAGAGCCGATCGGCTGTCTTTTCCGAATTTCTACTGGAGTGGAGCAGCCATGAACGTCGCCTTGCCTACCTGCCATCCGCTGTCTTCCAGCGATCGCCGCATCCTGTCGATCAGCTTTCCGCGGCTGGCGACAGATCGGATCGCAAGGGGGAAATGGGGCGCCTCCTGGCGCTCGACCGGGCGTCCTGACGCGCCTCCGATCGTTTGCTCGGGACAGGTCGGTAACGCCAGGCAACTGACCGCCATCGACACGCTTGCGGAAGGCATCGGTTTGCGTATCGGCCAGGGATTGGCCGAGGCAAGGGCGATCCGCCCGGATCTCGACGTATCCGAAGCCGATGCGGAGGCGGATCAGCGGCTGCTGGATGCCCTGGCCAACTGGTGCGACCGGTATACCCCGCTGGTGGCACTCGATGGCAGGGACGGCCTTTTGCTGGATATCACGGGCTGCGCCCACCTCTTTGGCGGCGAGGCGAAAATGCTGGACGATGTTCTTGCGCGACTGAGGTCGATGGGGCTTGACGCGAAGGGGGCGATTTCGTCCACCGCCGGCCTGTCATGGGCTCTCTCGCGGTTTGGCGCTGTCCGTGTCGTCGAGCAGCGGGATACGCAAGCGGCATTGACATCGCTGCCGGTCGCGAGCCTCAGGCTCGACGGCGAGGTGGTGGCAGGCCTGGTCCGCATGGGCCTGAAGCAGGTCGGCGACCTCATTGACCTGCCGCGCGCGCCGCTGGCGCGCCGCTTCGGTGCCGCCGTTCTCCTGCGTCTCGACCAGGCGCTGGGCCGGGTCGGGGAGCCCATATCGCCCAGACGATCGCTCGCGATGTTGTCGGTCGAACGGCATCTGGTCGAGCCGATCCGTGATCGTGACATGATCCTCGATCTGGCGGAGGGACTGGCGGCGGGCCTGAAGCCCGGGCTGGAGGCTCGCGGCGAGGGAGGGCGGCTTTTCGAGCTTCTCCTGTTCCGCGTCGACGGACGCGTCTTCCGGATCGAGGTGGGTACCGCTGCGCCGCTACGCGAGCCGAAACGCATCGCAGCCCTTTACAGGGAAAGGCTCGAGGTGGCCGCTGACGACATGGATGCCGGCTTCGGCTTCGAGTTCGTTCGCCTCAATGTTCTGGCAAGCGAGGCCTTTCGGGACGGCATGCCGCAACTGTTGACGGAGCAAAGCGCGCCGAACGATTCCCTTCCTGACTTCATCGATCTGGTGTCGGCAAGGCTTGGTCCGGGTTGTCTCAAGGTTCCGGTTTCGCTTGCCAGTCACTGGCCCGAGCGAGCCAGCGGGGCCGTGTCGCTGACGGATCATGTTCAGAGCGTCGGATCCCCTGTCGACGCTCCCGCCCGTCTCGAACGCCCGCTGAGGCTGCTTTCGAGAGCCGAACCCGTCACAGTTCTGGCGGAAATTCCGCATGGACCGCCGGCGAGTTTCCAGTGGCGCCGGATACGTCACCGCGTCGTGCGCTCCGAAGGTCCCGAACGCCTGACGCCGGAATGGTGGCTCGAGGACGCCAACACCTCGGAACGCGATTATTTCCGGGTCGAGGACGCCGAGGGTCGTCGCTACTGGATCTATCGGCAAGGGCTTTACGAACGCGGGGCGACCGACCCCGGCTGGTTCATGCAAGGCATATTCGCATGACGCCCGGTTTTTTCGAGATTGGCGCGCAAAGCAATTTTTCGTTTTTGCGTGGCGCGTCCCATCCCGAAGAGATGGTTCTGGCCGCCGAAGCCCTGGGGATAGCCGGTCTCGGGCTTGCCGATCGCAATACGGTGGCCGGCGTGGTGCGGATGCATGCCGCCGCCAAGGCCAGGCCGGACAGGAGGACGAAACCCTATCCGTATCAACCGGGTGCGCGTCTCGTTTTTTCCGATGGTACGCCGGACCTTCTCGTCTATCCGATGAACCGTCGGGGCTGGGGCAATCTGTGCCGGCTGCTGAGCGCCGGAAACCTGCGTTCGGAGAAAGGCGCCTGCACTCTTTACGACGCGGATCTTCAGCAATGGAACGGAGACCTGCTGGCCGTGGTCCTGCCGCCAGATGCGATCGACGAAGTGAGGAGTGCGGATTTCGCGGAGCGGCTGACAGGGCTCCGCCTCTGTTTCGGTGAGCGGCTGCATATGGCCCTTGCCCCCCTTTACAACGGCCTCGACCGGCAGCGCTTCCGGGAAATCTCCCGTCTTGCGCAAAAGCAGGGCCTGTCTTTGATCGCCACCAACCTGCCGGCCTATCACCTGCCCGACCGGAAGCCGCTGTCCGATGTCATGACCGCCATCCGCGAGCATGTGACGGTCGCCGACGCTGGCTTCAGGCTTCCTCCCAATGCCGAGAGGCATCTGAAGACGGCGGAGGAGTTGCAACCCATGCTGTCCGACTATCCCGAGGCGATCGCCCGGACGGCGGCGTTCTTCAATCGTCTCAACTTCTCGCTCGATGAACTGAGCCGGCATCAATATCCTGACGAAAGCGTGGAGGGCGAGCCTCCGAGCCTAACCTTGCGGCGACTTGCCTATGAGGGGGCGGCGGAACGATTTGCGGGCCCCGAAGGCATACCTGAGAAGGTCAGGAATCTCATCGAGTACGAACTCGACCTGATATCGCGCAAGGCATACGAGCCCTACTTCCTGACCGTCTACAAGATCATGCAGCATGCGCGGGCGGAAGGCATCCTCTGCCAGGGGCGGGGGTCGGCGGCCAATTCGGCCGTCTGCTTCTGCCTTCGCATCACCGACGTGAATCCGGAAACGACGACATTGCTGTTCGACCGGTTCCTCTCGACCGAGCGGGAGGAGCCGCCGGACATCGACGTGGATTTCGAGCATGAAAGGCGCGAGGAGGTGATCCAGTTCATCTACCGGACCTATGGCCGCGAGCATGCGGCGCTGACAGCGGCGGTGATCTGTTACCGGGCGCGGTCTGCCGGCCGGGAGGTGGCGAAGGCCTTCGGTCTCTCCGAGGATGTGCAATCCGCCATGGCGGGTTCGATCTGGGGATGGTCGCAGGCGGCGCTCGGCGAGGACCAGATCAAGTCGGCAGGGCTTGATGCTTCGGACAAGACGACGCAGCGCGTCATGGAATATGGCAGCCTGTTGCAGCGTTTTCCGCGGCATCTTTCCCAGCATGTCGGCGGGTTCGTTATGACGCGGGACCGGCTGGACGAGATCGTGCCGATCATGAACACGGCCGATGGCCGCTACATGATCGAATGGGACAAGGACGATCTCGATACGCTTAAAATCCTCAAGGTGGACGTGCTGGCGCTCGGCATGCTGAGCTGCCTGGCGCGGGCCCTGAAGTTGCTGGAGGTCCACTACGATCGGCGGATGACGCTCGCTTCGGTCATTAATGACCAGCGGGACGAAGTCTACGATATGATCTGCCGGGCCGATACGCTCGGCGTGTTCCAGATCGAAAGCCGGGCGCAGATGAGCATGCTGCCGCGACTGCAGCCCCGGGCTTTCTACGACCTTGTGATCGAGGTGGCAATCGTTCGTCCGGGTCCGATCCAGGGGGACATGGTGCATCCATATCTGAAGCGGCGACAGGAAAAGCGGGAATTCGGGCGTGAACCCGCTTATCCGAATCCAGAGCTGATCCCGGTTCTGAGCCGCACGCTCGGTGTGCCGCTGTTCCAGGAACAGGCGATGCAGATCGCGATCACGGCGGCCGGTTTTACCCCGGCGGAGGCTGACCGGCTGCGGCGCGCGATGGCGACGTTCCGGCGCACCGGACAAGTCGCCGACTTCAAGGACCGTTTCGTCAACGGCATGCTGTCGAAGGGATATGAGCGCGATTTCGCAGAGCGCTGTTTCAGCCAGATCGAAGGTTTCGGCGAATACGGTTTTCCGGAAAGCCATGCCGCCTCCTTCGCTCTCCTGGTTTATGTGTCCTGCTGGTTCAAGGCCTTCTATCCCGATGTGTTCTGCGCGGCGATCCTGAATTCCCAGCCGATGGGTTTTTATGCGCCGGCCCAGCTCGTCAGGGATGCGCGCGAGCATGGCGTGGAGGTGCGCCCGGTCGACGTGAACTCGTCCTGCTGGAACTCGACGCTGGAGGTGCTGGGGAGCACCGAGGGTACCGGTATCAGGCGGGAAGCCGTTGAGAGACGTCATGCACGCATGATCGGCATCATGAAAAGTCGACATGCCGTCCGTCTCGGCTTTTCGCTGGTCAAGGGTCTTTCGGAGGCGGACATCGACAGGCTGGTTTCGCGGCGCGAGACCGGGCCTTATGTCTCGGTGCGCGATCTCTGGGAGCGGTCCGGTCTCGACCGTGCGACAATCGAAAAGCTGGCCGATGCGGATGCGTTTCGCTCGATGGGTCTCGATCGCCGCGCGGCCCTTTGGCAGGTGAAGGCGCTTGAGACGAGTCGGGCCAGCGAGGCCATGCCGCTGTTTTCCTCCCTCATGACGGGTGGGGAATGGCAGCGCGAAGCGAGCGTGACCCTGCCGCTCATGCCGGTCCAGGAGCATGTGCTGAACGATTACCGGACGCTCAGCTTATCCCTCAAAGCTCATCCGGTTTCCTTCATGCGGGCCGACATGACCGCCCTTGGCATCACGCCCAGCAACCGGCTCCCGGATGTACCCGATGGCCGCAGGATAAAAATCGCCGGTCTCGTTCTGGTGCGCCAGCAGCCGGGCTCGGCCAAGGGCGTGATCTTCATGACGCTGGAAGATGAGACCGGCGTTGCGAATGCGATCGTCTGGCCCAAAATCTTCCAGAAATATCGGCCCGTGGTGATGGGCGCGCGTCTCGTCGCCGTCCACGGCCGGCTGCAAAAGCAGGATGGTGTCATCCACGTTGTCGCCACCCATCTTGAGGACATGAGCGCGCGTCTTGCGGTTCTCAAACGCGAGCAGAGGCGATTTGCCGGCACCGATCGCGCCGACGAAGCGCTCAGGTCGCCGGTGGACCAGCGGCAGAAAAAACATGCCCGGAACGAGGCGGTGCGCGAAGCGGTTCAGGTGATGCCCAAGGGGCGAAACTTCCATTGAGCCGCATCGGCAGCCCGGAAATTTTCTTGACAAAGCTCATCCGGATATACAAAAAGGGGAGGTCTAAACTCATGTTTGCCGATAGGCTTGTCGATGCTGGTCTGCAGCTGCAACTACATTACCGACAAAGAGATCAGGTCCGTCATCACCGAATTGCTCGATGAGGACTGTTGGCAGCTGATCGTCCCCGCCAAAGTCTATCATGCGATGGGCAAGCGCGGCCGTTGCTGCGGATGCTTCCCGAACGTTGTCGATCTGATCATCCAGACCACCGAAGACTATCATGTGCAGCGTCGCTCCGATGACGCGAACGTCGTCGATTTCATCGAGCGCCTGAAACGGTTTCATGAGGAGCAGCAGGCCCATCTGGCCGAGCGCCGCCAGAAAATGGGGCGCATCGCCTGATTGTCGGGACCGACATCGACTCCTGCCGTTGCCCGATATCGCGCGATTTTTCACGACATCGATCCGGCAATCCTCGGATCTTGTGTATTCGCAACCTCTTTCTCTTCGCCATTTCCAAGTATCAAGGATCACTCCTTGCGCAGGCCGGCTTGATCCGGTGCTTGCCATGGGGAAAACTGCGTGACGAACCAGCGACCGGCGAAACCGGATTTACGCTCCCGAAAAAATCACGTAGTGTAGTTTATAATAATTCTAAAGACTGGTTGCGACCATGCATCCGGTGAACACACCAAGGAGAAGACGAGGCCATGAAGGGTGATCCGAAGGTAATCGAGCGTTTGAACGAGGCCCTGTTTCTCGAGCTGGGCGCGGTGAACCAATACTGGCTGCATTATCGCCTGCTGGAAGACTGGGGCTACACCAAGCTTGCGAAGAAGGAGCGCGCCGAGTCGATCGAGGAGATGCAGCACGCCGACAAGCTGGTTGGCCGGATCATCTTCCTTGAAGGTCATCCGAACCTGCAGACGGTCGCTCCGCTGCGCATCGGCCAGAACGTCAAGGAAGTGCTGGAGGCCGATCTCGCCGGCGAATACGATGCCCGCACCGCCTACAAGAAATCCCGCGATATCTGTCACGACGCCGGCGACTATGTGTCGATGAAGCTGTTCGAGGAACTGCTGATCGACGAAGAAGGTCATATCGACTTCCTCGAAACGCAGCTCGAATTGCTGTCGAAGCTCGGCGAAGAGAAATACGGCCTGCTCAACGCCGACTCGGCCGACCAGGCCGAATAGCAGCGCCCAGCCTTCGGCGACGTAGCAAAGCCGCGGCTATGCCGCGGCTTTTTCATTGTCTTGTTGGACGACCTCGCAAAGCCGCTCTCGGCTGGCCGCCGGTCCCGGATCAGTCGGCCAAGTGGCTGAATTCGGCCACGACCGCGTCATAGACCGTTCGCTTGAACGGAACGATCAGGTCCGGCAGTTCGCGCATCGGTTTCCAGGCCCAGGTATCGAATTCCGCTTCATGGCCTCCGGGTGGCGGGTTGATCGCGATTTCGCTTTCGTCGCCGTCGAAGCGGAAGGCAAACCAGCGCTGCGTCTGTCCGCGATAGCGTCCCTTCAAGCCGATCCCGATCAGTTCTGGTGGCAGATCATAGTTTATCCATCGCCCGGCTTCGGCCAGAAGAGTGACCGAGCGCATGCCGGTCTCCTCATAGAGTTCTCGGGTCGCCGCGGCGAAAGGGTCCTCCCCTTCGTCTATCCCACCTTGCGGCATCTGCCAGAGCTTCGGCGAGCCGTCATATTCCGAGTTGCCTTCCGGAATCCGCCGCCCCGCCCAGACCAGGCCCTCGCGGTTGAGCACCATGATACCGACGCAGGGCCGGTATGGCAGGTCTTCGGCCCGCAGTTTCGGTCGGTCTTTATGCGTCGTTTCGGATTTCATGGCTGGTTCTCCAGTGCAATGGCGGACACTCCCACGACTTCTATACCGCGCAGCCGCGCTTCGTCGCTCCATTTCGCCACAGCGCGCACCGTCTCCTCGAAGGCGGAGCCGAGCACCACGGCAAACCCGTTGCGTCTGGCAATGCGCTCGGCATCATCCAGCCGCTTCAAGATCGACGCCTCGTCGATCTGTTGATCGATTTGCAGATCGACGAAAGCATGCGGCGTCGACAGCGCCTTGGCGAATTCGCCCGTGAGCGAGCTTGCGGAGGAACCATCGTCGAGGAAAAGCAGTCCCCGGTTTGTTATCTCCCGCATCATAGGCTCCAGCGCGTTCGCGTCGGAGAGAAAGCGACCGCCCATGTAGTTCATGACGCCCGTGTAGTTCGTGATCAGCGCCATGGCTTCACGCAGGTTTGCCAGGTTCTGCTTCTCGGAATTTGACGACAGCAAGGTGCCGCGACCTGGGTTGTTAGCCGGATAATCAAAGGGCTCCATGGGAACCTGCAGGATGATCTCGTGGCCGGTGCGGCGGGCCTCCTGCATCCATCTCTGCAGGCTGTTGCCGGTTGAGGCGAATCCAAGCGTCACCTCTTCCGGCAGTTCGCGAATGGCATATTGCGTGCCGGTCTGGCTCAGGCCAAGTCCTCCGATGACGATCGCGATACGGGTGCCGCGCGCGCCGGACCAGGGCCGGGCATATTGTTCGACCGGACGCAGGCCATCGGGACCTACGGTCGGAAGGCGGCCGTAGGAGCTGTCTTCGAGGAGGAGTTCGTTCGGCATGGTTGCGGCGCGTGGGTCCTGTCCGATGCGCTGCGCGTCGATGAGAACGGGTCCGCCGCCATCGCGTGGCCGAGGGGAATAGGTTGTGACGACACTGCCGTCGGGCATGGTTTGGCGCGTGACGTTGGCGGCCGAATCCGGTCGCGCCGTGGCGATCCCCGAGGGCGGTTGCGATGGCGTGGAGGACGTCGACCCACGCGCGGCCACGTCAACGGGGTTTGAAACCTGCGATACAGAAACCGGTGGATCCTGCAGAGGAAGCGGGCTCACCGACACATAGAGGGAGGCCGCCGTTATTGTCATCACCGTTGCGATACCGCCAACGCGACGAAAGAGGCCGCCGCGAGATTTGCGGCGGCCCTTGATATCCTGACCCAACGGACGGTGGAGGTCGGAGCCCAAGCCTCAGCTTCCCTCATCCATCTTCATCTGGTTTTCTCCAGACGTCATCACTTGGACGCGACCGGCTTGTTCGGGTCGGGCGGGAAGGACGGATCGGTCTTGTTCCCGCGCAAGAGATCAAGCGCATAGTTCAGCTGGACGTCGTCCTTCGGTTCTTCCGGAACATAGGCGATGGAACCCGACCCTTCGTCGGTCTCGTTCTGGCCCTGGATATGACCCGGCAATGCAGACTCGCCCTCACTGCGGACCCGGCCCTGCAGCTCTTCTGGAAGCGGCTGCTCGACCTTGATGTCCGGCTCGATGCCGGTGCCCTGGATCGACTTGCCCGACGGCGTGTAATAGAGCGCCGTCGTCAGTCGGAGAGAACCGCGGTCGCCCATCGGTATGATCGTCTGTACCGAGCCCTTGCCGAACGAGCGGGTCCCGAGAACCGTCGCACGCCGCAGATCCTGAAGGGCACCCGCCACGATTTCCGACGCCGAGGCGGAGCCTCCGTTCACGAGGACGATAACAGGCTTGCCGTCGGTGATGTCGCCGGCGGTGGCATTGAAGCGGCGCGTGTCGTCGGGATTGCGGCTACGGGTCGAAACGACTTCGCCGCGCTCGAGGAATGCATCCGATACGTAGATGGCCTGATCGAGCAGCCCACCCGGATTGAGGCGAAGATCGAGAACATAGCCCTTCAGCTTGTCGGCGGGGACCTCGGCCTTGATCTTGTTGATCGCTGCCTCGAGGTCGTCATAGGTCTTCTCGGTGAACGAGATGACGCGAACGTAGCCGACATCGCCTTCGACGCGCGACTTGACCGCACGAACGGCAATGATCTCTCTGGTGACGGAAATGTCGATCGGCTTGTCTGCACCCTGGCGAAGGATGGTCAGCTTAATCGGCGTTCCGACGGCGCCGCGCATCTTCTCAACGGCCTGTTGCAGGCTCAAGCCCTGAACCTGTTCGCCGTTGATCTCGGAGATGAAGTCGCCTGCAAGGATGCCGGCGCGCGACCCGGGTGTATCGTCGATCGGCGCGATCACCTTGACCAGCTCGTTTTCCATCGTCACTTCGATGCCGATGCCGCCGAACTCGCCCTTTGTCTGGGTCTGCATGTCGGCGGCGGCTTCCGGATTCAGATAGCTCGAATGCGGATCGAGCGAAGTGAGCATGCCGTTGATGGCATTCTCAACGAGCTTGCCTTCGTCGGGTGCGGTCACGTACTGCGCGCGCACGCGCTCAAAGACGTCACCGAAGATCGACAGCTCCCGATAGGTGGAAGCGCCGGCGGCCTGGGCCGGAATTCCAGCCGAATAAACGAGGCTCATCGCCGTCGCGCCCATGAGGGCGCCGATGAGGACAAAAGAAACTCTAGGTATCATTCCCTGCCTTTCCAGCGTCTTTCTCGGCCCACCATGGGCGTGAATCAACCGGTACTCCGTCTTTGCGGAACTCAATGTAAAGCGTCGGCCGGTCCGTTTCCAGCGCCAATGCCGTTGCGCTTGCCACTCTTTTTTCGCCCATGGTGGCCAAGGGCTCGCCCGAGAGCACGAAACTTCCCTGTCGCGTGTTCACCCGATCCATGCCGGACAGCACAATATGGTAGCCGTCGCCCGCATTCAGAATCACCATCTGTCCATAGCTACGGAACTCGCCGGCGAATACAACCCAGGCATCCGCAGGTGCCGTCACGACCGCCCCCGGCATGGACGCTACGACCATGCCCCTGGCTTCGTGTCCGGTGCCATCAGGATCGCCGAAACGGCGCAATACCTCGCCCGTCGCCGGCAGTTCCAGTTTGCCCTGTAATTCGGAAAAAAGATATGCGGGCGTAATGCGGTTTTTGTCGGGCAGGGTCTGCTGTCCGGAATCACGTCCCTGTGTCTCGGCCTCTGTTCGAAGGCGCTCCTCCTCGTCCCTCGCTTTCCGCATGGCGTCGCGTACTGAGGCGATCTCGCTCTCGAGGGACGTGATCAGTCCTTCCAGACCCGTTGCCTTGGCGGCAAGTTCTTCCGAGCGGCGGCGCTGCCGTTCCAGCTCCGCCGCGTTGATTTTCGCCAGACGGTCGTTTTCCGCCAGCAGGAGATCCATGCGGCGCTCCTCCTCCTGCCTGTTGGTCATGGTGGCAAGATAGGCCGTCTTTTCTTCGTCGACGCTCTTGCGCAGGTTGACCAGTTCCTGCAGGTCTCCCGCAAGTCTTTCGGTCTCCTGGCGGATGCCAGGAACAACCGCGCCGAGAAGGATTGCCGTGCGAACCGACGATAGTGCGTCCTCTGGCGTCACAAGCAGGGCCGGCGGCGGGTTGCGTCCCATGCGCTGCAGCGCCGCGAGTACTTCGGCAAGCACGGCACGCCTTTCACGGAACGAAAGCCTGATCTCGTCCTCCCTGACCCGATAGCCAGCGAGCTTTTCCTCGCTCTCTGCTACCTGCCTTTCGAGCTCCTTTCGGCGCGCCGCCGATTCGATCAGGGCGGTTCGCAGGGTCTCGGAGGTCTTGTCGAGCGCGGCGATCTTCTGCTCAAGTTCCGCAGACTTTGTCGCTGAAAGCTCCATCGTGTCGGAAAGCTGCTTCAACTCCCTGGCGACCTCTTCGCGTTTTTTCTGAAGAGTGTCCGTCGGATCGACTGCGGCCGGCGCGTCGGGACCGGGGCTAGAGGCAGTCGCGGGAGAGGTTGTGGCAGCCGGTGTTGGCGGCTGCTGGGCCACCGACGACGCACCGCCCAGCAGCAGTGCCATCAGCACGCCGCCGGTGAGACGGGTTTTCCCCGAGCTCCCGAATCGCTGGTTCATACGCCAATTGCCGCATATTGCGCCGATGACGCAATACAGGTTCGGACTCCGGCGAAACAAAGGCCGCCAACGCGTTTGATATCTCTGCTTGTCGGGACCGGTCATGCCCGGTGGTAGGGATGGCCCGAGAGGATCGTGACGCTGCGGTACAGCTGCTCGGCGATCAAGATGCGCACCAATTGATGCGGCCAGGTGAGACGCCCGAGATTGAGAATCAGCCCGGCCCGCTGGCGCAGGTCCGGATCGAGACCATCCGCGCCGCCGATGACAAACACCAGGTCGCGCTGCCCCTGGTCCCTGATATTGCCGATATAGGTAGAGAGTTCCTGGCTGTTCCAGGCCTTGCCGCGCTCGTCGAGGGCAACAAGAACCGCCCCCTCGGGTGCCGCCTTCTCCAGAAGGGCAGCTTCCTCGCGTTTCCTGCCGTCAGCGGCCGAAGCCCGGCTTTCCGGCAGCTCCACGAGGCGTCCGAGCTCCAGACCGATAGCAGGCCCCGCCTTTGCAAACCGGTCGAAATAACGCGCCGCAAGTTCCTTTTCCGGCCCGGCCTTCAGTTTGCCGACCGCCAGAATACCAATGCGCATGCGCGCTCTCCATTCAACCCGACACTCACCCCGCCGCCGAGCGGCGCCGAGGCATACGGGTCCGGTTTGTCAGGCCGCTGCCAGCGGCCATCGATCAATGCAAGGTGCCTTCCTCGATATCGGGAGCCGCCCACATCCTTTCGATGTTGTAGAACTCTCGTATCTCGGGTCGGAACACATGCACGATAATGTCACCGGTGTCGATCAGCACCCAGTCGCCGGTCTCCAGGCCTTCGACCCTGGCGGAGCCGAAATCTTCATCCTTCAGATCGGTAATCAGGTGGTCGCAGATCGCTGACACATGCCTGCTCGACCGACCGGAGACGACGACCATGAAGTCTCCGAGAGCGGATTTACCGGCGATGTCGATGGTGACGATGTCTTCTGCCTTGGAGTCCTCGAGGCTTGCGAGGACCAGTTCAAGCGCGCGGGAGGCGGCATCAGCACCGCGTTCCGGGCTTTTCGGGACGACCCTGGAGGTCTTTCCCTTCGTGTGCACTGTCGTCAGAGTTTTCCCTTTCCTTCACAGAACAGCACTTCGCGATTCCATTCGATGGCTCGCTTATGAAAGGTGGCATCGTTGTGTTAATGTTTCAAGATGCCGGGTTGAAACCATTGCGAATTGCAACGGTCCGTACGGTTCATCGTTGCTGCCTGAGCGCCGTCGAGCTCAGCGTAGAGCGGGGGCCATGAATGAATGTCCATGCGGGCGCAGGTTTCTTCCAGAGCACGCCGGCGTCTTCTTCGTCGATGCGGGCGAAATCGAAGGTGCGTGCCATCTTCGAGGAGAGATATGACAGTGTCGAGCCCGGGCGATCGATAACGGCGATCGGGAAGGTGTTGGCGATCCTCTGCCAGTGCTGCCATTGATGAAAGCTCTTCAGGTTGTCCGCGCCCATTACCCAGATGAACCGGACATGCGGGTTTCGAGCCTTTACAGTGGCCAGAGTGCTCGCCGTATAGCTCGTTCCAAGGTTTTTTTCGAACGCTGTTACCTTGATGCGAGGATCTTTTACCAAACCCTCGCTGAGGGCCAGCCGTTCGCCAAGAGGCGCGAGGGCGGCGCGGCTCTTCAACGGGTTGCCGGGCGTTACGATCCACCACAGTTGATCTAGTCCAAGGCGACGCAGAGCTATCTCCGCGACGAGCGCATGGCCCTGGTGCGGCGGGTTAAACGAGCCGCCGAACAATCCCACCACCATGCCCCGTTCGGCATGTGGCATCTTCAGATAGGACGCGGGGATTTCTGCTTCGGTCACGTCAGGCCCGGATCTGCCCGTTGCCGCGCACCCTGTACTTGAAAGAAGTCAGTTGCTCGACGCCGACGGGACCACGAGCGTGCATCTTCCCGGTGGCAATGCCAATCTCCGCGCCCATGCCGAACTCGCCGCCATCGGCGAACTGCGTAGAGGCGTTGTGTAGAAGAATGGCGGAGTCGATTTCGTTGAAGAAGCGTTCGACAACCACCGGATCTTCGGCGATGACTGCCTCCGTGTGGTTCGATGAATATCTGATGATGTGTTCGATGGCGCCGCTGATACCGTCGACCAGATCGACGGCGATGATCGCGTCCAGATATTCGGTGCGCCAGTCGTCCTCGGTTGCCGGATTGAATCCGGGCGCCAGATCAAGGACGGAACGGGATGCACGGATCTCGCATCCGGCGGCCTTCAGCGCCTCCAGCAGGGGTAGCAGATGCGTCTTCACGGCTGCCCTGTCGACCAGCAGCGTCTCGGCTGCCCCGCAGATGCCGGTGCGGCGCATCTTGGCATTCACGACAATCGCGCGCGCCATGTCGAGTTCCGCCGACTTGTCGACGTAGACGTGGCAGAGGCCTTCCAGATGCGCGAAGACCGGGACCCGTGCCTCGGCCTGAACGCGGGCCACGAGGCTCTTGCCGCCGCGCGGCACGATCACGTCGATCGCACCGTCAAGACCGCCGAGCATGGCGCCGACGGCGGAGCGATCGGTGACCGGCACGAGCTGGATTGCTTCTGCCGGGAGGCCGGCTTTGTGCAGGCCCTCGACAAGACATGAATGGATCGCCCGCGAGGAATGGGCGGAATCGGAACCGCCGCGCAGGATGACTGCATTGCCAGCCTTCAGACACAGGGCGCCGGCATCGGCGGTGACGTTCGGCCGGCTTTCGTAGATAACGCCGATGACGCCCAGAGGCGTGCGGACGCGTTCGATATGAAGTCCGTTCGGGCGGTCCCATTCGGCGATCAGGGAGCCAACCGGATCAGGAAGATCGGCGATCTCGCGCATGGATTGGGCTATCGCGCGAACACGATCGGGCGTTAGCGTCAGGCGGTCGATGAACGAGGTAGCGACACCAGAAGTCTTTGCATTTTCCAGGTCTCGTGCGTTCGCTGCGAGTATGTTGCCTTCAGCGGCGAGGATTGCGTCCGCCATGGCATGCAGCGCGGCGTTTTTCTGCTCCGTCGAAGCGATCGCGAGTGGACGGGCGGCCGAGCGTGCCTTTCGTCCTATCTCCAGCATGAGTTCTTCGACGGACCGCTTCTCGGTATCAATCCGATCAAGCATGCGCTGCATCCTCCTTCAGTCTCCCGCCCTGACGCTTGTGGGCGGGTTCGGTCATGACGAGGTCATCGCGATGAATCATCGCGGTGCGGCCGGCATAGCCCAGAATTTCCGCGATCTCCGCCGATTTCCGGCCGGCGATCTTGCGCGCGTCCTCCGCGTCGTACCCGGCAAGGCCACGGGCAATCTCGCGACCCTCTCCGCCGATGACCGCGATCGTGTCGCCGCGGCTGAACTGTCCGGTGACAGAACGTACACCGGCGGGCAGAAGGCTCTTACCGGCAGAAAGCGCAATTTCCGCGCCGGCATCCACGTGAATGGCGCCAGCCGGCTGCAACTGTCCGGCGATCCAGGTCTTCCGTGCGGTCACAGGCATTGATGATGGCGCGAACCAGGAATGGCGCGCGCCGTTTTCGATGGCCGAGAGCGGGTTCACCATCTTTCCGGATGCGATGATCATCGCGCAGCCCGCACCGGTCGCGATCTTGCCCGCGTCGATCTTCGTACGCATGCCGCCACGCGACAGTTCGGAGGCGGCGCCGCCGGCCATGGCCTCTATATCAGGCGTGATCTCGTGGATCGTCTCCAGGAAATGCGCTGCCGGATCGATATGGGGCGGGGCGGTGTAGAGTCCGTCAATGTCGGACAGGAGCACCAAAAGGTCGGCCCCCGCCATCGTCGCGACCCTCGCCGCAAGGCGATCATTATCACCGTAGCGAATCTCCGTTGTCGCCACCGTGTCGTTCTCGTTGATGATCGGGATCGCGCCGATCTTCGACAATTGCTGCAAGGTCGCGCGGGCATTCAGGTAGCGCCGGCGCTCCTCGGTATCGCCGAGCGTCAACAGGATCTGGCCTGCGACGATGTCATGCCGCGAAAGGCTTTCCGACCAGTGGCGCGCAAGGGCGATCTGGCCGACAGCCGCCGCCGCCTGGCTTTCCTCCAGCTTCAAAGCGCCCTTTGGCATGGACAGCACGGTTCGTCCGAGAGCGATGGCGCCCGACGACACGACCAGTACCTCGACTCCTTTTGAGCGTAACGCGGCAATGTCATCGCAGATCGCGTCGAGCCAGGCCTTCTTCAGACCGGTGCTTCGGTCAACGAGGAGGGCGGAGCCGATCTTGATGACGATGCGGCGGTAGGTCGACAGCAATTTGCGATCAACGGTCATTCGTCGTTGTCTCCATCGTCGTCGTGGAGGTCGCGGTGGCGGGGCTTGCGCGTGCGCTCGGGAAGCTCGTCGTCGAGCCCTCCGCCGTCGGAGACGATAACGTCGCGCAAGGCGCGAAGGGCGTCGGTCATGCCGGCGCCAGTGACGGCTGACAACAGGAAGGGTTCCTGGCCGCTGGCCTTCTTCAGTTCCTTCGCCTTCTTCTTGAGCTCGTCCTTGTCGAGGACGTCGATCTGCGAAAGGGCGACCAGCGTCGGCTTCTCTTCCAGCCCGTTGCCATAAGCCTCAAGCTCGTGCTTCACGGTCTTGTAGGCCTTGCCGACATTTTCTTCCTGGGCGGAAACCAGATGCAGGAGCACGCGGGTGCGCTCGACATGACCGAGAAAGCGGTCGCCAATGCCGACACCCTCATGGGCACCTTCGATCAGACCCGGAATGTCGGCGAGGATGAATTCCCTGCCGTCGACGGTTGCCACGCCGAGGTTCGGATGCAGCGTGGTGAAGGGGTAGTTGGCGATCTTCGGCCGTGCCCGGGTCACGGTTGCCAGGAAGGTCGACTTGCCGGCGTTCGGGAGTCCGACGAGCCCGGCATCGGCGATCAGTTTCAGCCGAAGCCAGATGGTCTTTTCCTCGCCCTCGAGGCCCGGATTAGCCCAGTTCGGCGCCTGGTTGGTGGAGGACTTGAAATAGGCATTGCCGAAGCCGCCATTGCCGCCTTTGGCGAGTCGAAAGCGCTGGCCCTCCTCCGTCAAATCGACGATCAGCGTCTCGTTGTCTTCCTCGAAAATCTGGGTGCCGACCGGAACCTTCAGCGTCACATCCGTGCCGTTTGCCCCTGTGCGGTTGCGGCCCATGCCGTGCATGCCGGTCTTCGCCTTGAAATGCTGCTGGAAGCGGAAGTCGATGAGCGTGTTCAGCCCGTTGACGGCTTCGACCCAGACATCACCGCCGCGGCCGCCGTCACCGCCGTCCGGACCGCCGAACTCGACGAACTTCTCGCGCCGGAACGAGACGGAGCCAGCGCCACCATCGCCCGAGCGGATATAGACTTTTGCTTCATCGAGGAATTTCATTCTGCTGCCGTCAATTCTGTGTCAGGGTGCGCGCCGATCGGCGCCATCGATATAGCCGGATGCCCCAGAGGTCAAAGAGTATCGTGAAGTTCGCAAGTTACAACATTCAGTTTGGCGTCGGTCTCGACGGCATCTTCGACCCGAAGCGGATCATCGAAAACATCAAGGACGCGGACGTGATCGCGTTGCAGGAGGTGACGCGAAACTGGGCGAGCAATGGGGGCGTCGACCTCGTCGAGCAGATCACCGCCCTGTTGCCGGATTTTCACTGGGTTTACGGGCCTGCATGCGACGTGCACCGCTCTTATGAACGCATAGCCGACCGGTTCGTCGACCGCCGCGCCCAGTTCGGCAACATGATTCTCTCCCGATGGCCTATCCTGGCGAACCGGATGCTGCTCCTGCCGCGGGCCCGCACCTACGACAAGCTCAACCTGCAGCGTGCCGCGAGCGAAGCGGTGATCGCCGCGCCCGGCGGTCCGATCCGCATCTATTCCGTTCATCTGGATCACGTCTCGCCGAGCGAGAGAATTGCCCAGATCCGCTACCTGAAGGACAGGGCTTTCGACTTCGTCGCCGAAGGAGGGGCTCTGACCGGCGCGGCGGAGTTCGGCTTGGACGAAGTCCCGCTGCCTGAGGATTTCGTCATCATGGGCGATTTCAACATGGTGCCGGATTCGCCGGAGTACATCGAGATGGTGGGGCTCGAGGACTATTTCTACGGACGACCGGCGCGTCATGGACAGGTCGTCGACGCGCTGGCACGAGCCGGCAGGCTGACGCCCGCAAGCTACAGCTGGATCGATCACAGAAACCACGCCGCACGCAAACATCTCGACTACTGCTTTCTCAGCCCGGGCCTGGCGCCAAAATTGGTGGATGCTCTCGTCGACGTCGATGCCGTCGGCTCCGATCATTTTCCGGTGCATGTCGATATCGACTGGTGACGGCACGCCGTTGACGTACCGTCACCGATGTCACGCGGCTAGGATCGGACGGAAATCCGGCTGACCCAGACGCGTGGTGATGTGTGGCGCCATCGCACCGCGCGACCGCGAGTAGAGGTCACCCCGGCCCGTGATCGCAAAGCCGAGCCTGTCCTGAATCCTGAGCGACGCGCCATTGTCGGCGAAGGCGCCGGAGTGCAGCATCTCCTCCGGCATGCGACGGAAGAACCGCTCCACCACCGCGGATGTCGCCTCGCTCATGAAGCCCCGGCCCCAGAAATAGCGGTTGAGCCAGTAGCCCAAGTGCCATTGCCCGTGCCGGAGCTCGATCGCCACGACGCCGATATGCACGTCGTCACCGGTGGTGATCGCGAGGTTCCAGCCGGGCAGGGACGTCGATGCTGCGGTGGCAAGCCAGTCGAGCGCATCCTGACGGTCGTACGGCAGGGGCACTCTCGACAGCATGCGCGCGACCTCGAAATCGCCAAGCGACTCGGCAATGGCGTCGGCATCGGTCGTCCGATGCGGCCGGAGCACAAGCCGTGTCGTATGGACGGTCGGGCAGGGCCCCGGTCCCCGGAGAAGCGTGGGGGAGAGAATCGCGTTCATCGCATTTCTCCCCAGCTCTTGAGCGACATCCAGGTCTTGCGATCAAGGCGGTACCACTCGACCGGCATCATGCCGCCCATGGCGAGGCTGCTGGCCATCCCTGATCCCTGGAACTGAAAGCCGCACTTCTGGATCACGCGTCTCGACGCGATGTTGGTGACGCGGCAGCGGGCGTCGATCTGGACGATCTCGCGGGTGCGGAAGGCCATATCGATCAGCGCGTGGGCGGCTTCCGTCCCGTAGCCTCTGTTCCAGTACGGTTCGCCCAGCCAGTAGCCGATCTCCAGCGTATCAGCATCGTTGGCGTGCGGTTCGAGACCGCAGCAACCGAGGAATTCGCCGTTTTCCGCTTTGGTAATGGCGTAGACGCACTTGCCGATCTCGCCATTCTTGGTACGTCGCACGAAATCGGCGGCGTCCCTGATCGTGTAGGGATGCGGCATGCGCGACACCATTGTCGCGACGGCGGCATTGTTGGCGAGATTGGCAAGGGCGTCGATGTCTTCCTCGTGCGGCGCCCTCAAGACGAGCCGCTGCGACAACAAGACGGGGCAATCGCTCCGTAACCGATCCGGCCTCAGCCGTTCCTCGGGGGGCCTGGATGGCCCGTCCCTCAACATTTCGCTTTGCATGTCTCAGTCTCCTTCTGGTTGAAAAGGCAAAGAAAAAGGGGAGTTGGGTGGCGCCCCATCTCCCCTGTTTTCTAGACTGAGCCTGTCTGCATCAGCCGGGTCGATGAGACGCCGGCTGTTTTAGAGCGTTACCGGCTTATTCCGCTGCTTCGGCTTTCGGCATTACAGACACGTACACTCGACCGTTGGCCTTCGTACGGTAGTCGACATTGCCAGCCGTGAGCGCAAAGAGGGTGTGATCCTTGCCCATGCCGACATTGGCGCCCGGATGCCACTGGGTGCCGCGCTGACGCACGATAATGTTGCCCGGAATGACGATCTCGCCACCGAACTTCTTCACGCCAAGGCGCTTGGACTGAGAATCGCGACCGTTGCGCGACGAACCGCCAGCTTTTTTGTGTGCCATTGGATTTCTCCTTTAAACCTTGTTCCTGTGTGCGCTTTAGGCGGCGACGATGTCGGTGATGCGCACCACGGTGTGGTGCTGGCGGTGGCCGCGCGAACGCTTGGAGTTCTGGCGACGGCGCTTCTTGAAGGCGATGACCTTCTTGCCGCGGGTCTGCTCGACGACTTCGGCCGTGACCTTGGCGCCAGCGACGAAGGGAGCGCCGAACTTGGCGTCCGCACCTTCGCCGACAACGAGGACTTCGGTGAATTCGATGGTTGCACCAGCGTCGGCTTCCAGCTTTTCGATGGTCAGCACGTCGTTGGCGTTTACGCGGTACTGCTTACCGCCGGTCTTGATGACTGCGAACATTTTTTTTCCTTTCATGTTCGTTCCGGCTCTGCCTAGAGTGGCGGCCGTCTTTTTATCAGTCGGGATGACAGAGAAAGTAGCGGTAAGACCGTCCTCGCCCTGTCGGCGAAACCCGCAAGTATGCAGGCAAATCAGGACACAGTACGCCCATGTCTAATTCGCCCGTCCGCATACGCGAGGGCCGGAAAGCTGTCAAGGCGAAAGCATGAAAATCGTGATGCGACGCCCTTGCCAGTCATGCAAACTGTCGCTATGAAGCCCTCCGCACCGCCATGGTGCCTTCAGCGATCCAATGGAGAGGTGGCTGAGTGGTCGAAAGCACCGCACTCGAAATGCGGCATACTCGCAAGGGTATCGTGGGTTCGAATCCCACCCTCTCCGCCAAATTCGGATTGTCCATACCGAAGACATAGGTAACATCGTGTACCTAAGACATGGGTGACAACCTCGTGCCGAACGGGTTGTCGATGGTTTGCAAAGTCCTCTGCTCCAGACCGAAATCTCTCTCCACGGCATCAACACCTCCCGCCAAAAGGCAAAAAGTGTTACCCATGTCTTCGGTACAAAACGTCACCTATCTCTCAGGTCGGACAGATACCCGAGTGCAAAGGCTTCAGGTCCTCTGCTTCGAAAATTGCGGTCCCGCGTGTCATAGCCAGATTTTGTGTGGGAGGCGCTTTCGGCACGGCCGAGGGCCTTTTGGCGCGTTGTCGTTTTGAAGAGCATCGAGGATAGTCGCGGACCTGGACCATTGCGACCAGATCGGCCGTGCAGCTAACCGCCTGAAGCACGCCGCTATCGCTTTGCGACCCTGGTCGCCAAATCCGGAAAAACGAGTTAAAGCATACAGTTGAATCTATTCGATTTAGCCGACATTAAGTCGCCATGTCCTACCAACCGTCCATTACCGATGGCGGTAGATATATAGGAATGGACATGGCAAATATTACTCTTGGTCCGCTAGGAGCAAAAAAGGGTTTCGATTTCAGCAAGTTCGGAGAGCTGGACTTTTTTGACTACGACAACAACTCCACGCCGAAATCCAGTGGCTTCAAGATTTTTGAAGATAGCCGTAACTATACGGAAGTCAAAGGATCAGGCCTCACCTACAAGATGGACGGCGGAGAGATTGTCGGTCTCAAAAGCGGTAGCGTGAATGCGATTACCCAGGTCACGAACGGAAAGGTTCTGTTTGCCGCGACGGACCTGAAGCTTTCGGCTGTTGCGTTAAGCAACACTATCGACGGCACGGCAACGGATGGTCTGAAGCTACTGCTATCAGGAAACGACAAGATCACGGGCACCGCCTATGCGGACACTTTGTTCGGCCTGGCCGGAAATGACGTCCTGATCGGCGGGCTGGGCGCAGACAAGCTGTCTGGCGGCGCGGGAAGTGACACGGCGTCATACGCAAACGCGACAAGCGGAGTCACAGCCAGTTTGGCAGCCGGCATCAGCGGAACCGGCGAGGCCAAAGGGGATACTTACGTTTCGATCGAGAACCTTGTCGGGTCGAAATATGCCGACAAGCTCTACGGCGACGCAAACGCCAATTCACTCAGCGGCGGCTCTGGGAACGATATTCTCACGGGCGGTGCCGGGGCTGACAAGCTCAGCGGTGGCGCAGGAAACGATACTCTTTCCGGTGGGGCCGGGGCTGACGACCTCTACGGCGGAGCGGGGAAGGACACGTTTGTGTTCAAGGCCCTCTCGGACTCTACGACCACGGCGTCCGGCCGGGATACGATCTTCGACTTCTCGAGAGCTGATGGGGACAAAATCGATCTTTCGCAGATCGATGCCAACAGCAAGGTTGCCGGAAACAACGCATTTGCCTTTATCGGTGCCAAGGCCTTCACGGGCAAAGGCGGCGAAGTTCGGGTCGAGAAGATGGCGTCGGACACCTACATCTACGCTGATGTGAACGGTGATAAAAAAGCGGACTTCGCCATACATCTGGATGATGCTGTCACTTTGACGGCGGATTATTTCACGCTGTAGGCGGCAAGAAAATGTCTGGAGCAGCATGAACGCTGTTCCAGACCTCTGCGTATCATTGACAATCGCTGACACCGCTGCGGACGCATCCGCTCTTTCCGATAACTCGACGAGATGTAAGGCCTCGACCTTCACGGTCCCGCGTGGCATAGGCGACGGGCAACCAGGCAGGCGTTCCCATGATCCGCATCGAGAATATTAGCAAGTCCAACAGTCACCGCATCCTCTACATCGAAGCGTCCGCCGCGCTCAATCGCGGTGAAAAGATCGGGCTGGTCGGACCCAATGGCGCCGGCAAGACGACGCTGTTTCGTATGATCACCGGCGAGGAACTGCCGGACGAGGGGCAGGTCTCGGTCGATAAGGGTGTCACCATCGGCTATTTCAATCAGGATGTGGGTGAAATGTCGGGCCGCCCGGCCGTGGCCGAGGTGATGAATGGCGCCGGTCCGGTCAGCGAGATCGCGGCGGAGCTTCGCGAACTCGAGGCGGCGATGTCCGATCCGGACCGCATGGACGAGATGGACGCGATCATCGAGCGCTATGGCGAAGTGCAGGCGCGCTACGAGGAACTCGACGGTTATGGGCTCGAGGGCCGTGCGCGCGAGGTGCTGGCGGGCCTGTCATTTTCACCCGAGATGATGGATGGCGATGTCGGCCGGCTTTCGGGCGGCTGGAAGATGCGCGTGGCGCTGGCGCGCATCCTGCTGATGCGACCGGACGTAATGCTGCTGGACGAGCCCAGCAACCATCTCGATCTCGAAAGCCTGATCTGGCTTGAGGATTTTCTGAAAAACTATGACGGTGCGCTGCTGATGACCTCGCACGACCGCGAGTTCATGAACCGCATCGTCACGAAGATCATTGAAATCGACGGCGGATCGCTCACCAGCTATTCCGGTGACTACACCTTCTACGAAGGACAGCGGGCGCAAAACGAGAAGCAGCAACAGGCGCAGTTCGAGCGCCAGCAGGCCATGCTGGCCAAGGAACTCAAGTTCATCGAGCGGTTCAAGGCGCGCGCCTCGCATGCGGCGCAGGTGCAGAGCAGGGTCAAGAAGCTCGACAAGATCGAGCGGGTGGAGCCGCCCCGTCGGCGCCAGACGGTGGCATTCGATTTTCTTCCCGCGCCGCGGTCCGGTGAAGATGTCGCCAGCTTCAAGGGTGTGCACAAAGCCTATGGCAGCCGCACGATCTATGAGGGGCTCGACTTCATGGTGCGCCGGAAGGAGCGGTGGTGCATTCTCGGCGTGAACGGTGCGGGCAAGTCGACGCTCCTAAAACTGGTTGCGGGGGCGGCCGAGCCGGACAAGGGTTCCGTGAATATCGGTGCGAGCGTCAAGCTTGGCTATTTCGCGCAGCACTCCATGGACCTGCTGGATGGTGACAGCACAGTCTTGGAATGGCTGGAGGAGCGCTTTCCGAAGGCGGGACAGGCGCCCCTGCGGGCGCTCTCCGGATGCTTCGGCTTTTCCGGTGACGATGTCGAGAAGCGTTGCAGGGTGCTTTCAGGTGGCGAAAAGGCACGGCTTGTGATGGCGGCCATGCTGTTCGACCCGCCGAATTTCCTGGTTCTCGACGAGCCGACCAACCACCTCGATCTCGATACGAAGGAAATGTTGATCAAGGCCCTGTCGGCCTTCGAGGGTACGATGCTCTTCGTGTCACACGACCGGCATTTCCTGGCCGCGCTGTCCAATCGGGTGCTGGAGCTCACGCCTGAGGGCATCCATCAGTATGGCGGTGGTTACACGGAATATGTCGAGCGCACCGGCCACGAGGCACCGGGGCTGCACAGTTGAACGCGATGCTTCGCGTCAGAGATAGGGTGGTGTGCAGGCCGATATGACCACGGCCTTGCGGTCGGAGACATTGCGGAACCTGTGCGGGATGCGGCTGTCGAACAGATAGGCTTCCCCTGCCTTCAGGAGTCGCACCTCGTCCCCGACAGTGATCTCGATTTCGCCCTCGACGACGAAGCCGCCCTCGGTCGAGAAATGCTGGAGGCGTGTTTCGCCGGTATCGGCGCCCGGGGCGTATTGCTCGTGCAATACCTGAAGATTGTAGGCGCGCGCGTCGCCGATCTGCCGCAGAAGCAGCATACCCTGACCCTCGGCATTGGCGGGTACGCGCGACGTCAGGTCCAGAAGGTCATCCTCGGTGAAAAAGGGGCCTTCGCGACGGACTCTGTCTTCCTCGAAGAAATCGGCGAGCCCCATGTCGAGGCCTGTCAGGATCTTGCGGAGCGTGGAGACGGACGGGCTCGTCTTGTTCTGCTCGATATTGGAAATCTGCGCGTGCGGCACGCCGGCGCGTCCGGCGAGATCTCGCTGCGACAGCTTTGCCGACAGGCGCAATTCCTTCAGGCGCGCTCCCACATCGAAACTGGCATCCGGCATCCCGTCAATCTCCTTCGGGCCTTCTATAGTCGAAAGTCCTTGCAACGCATAGGCTTGGTTTGGGTGGTGGCTTGCGCTAAAGCCGAGCGATGTCGAAACGGAAAATCGTTATCGTTGGTGGAGGACCTGCCGGGCTTGCGGCCGCCGAATGGCTCTCGGGGTCAGGATATGACGTGGATATCCACGAGGCGATGCCGACGATAGGACGGAAATTCCTGCTCGCAGGGAAATCCGGCTTGAACCTCACCCATTCTGAACCCCACGAGCGTTTCGAACAGCGATACGGAGCGTCGGCTCAAAGGTTGCGGATGGCGCTTGACCGGTTCGGGTCAGACCAGGTTCGAAGATGGGCCGACGGACTGGGCGCGGAAACCTTTGTCGGCACGTCCGGCCGTGTCTTTCCCAAAGCAATGAAGGCATCACCGCTTCTTCGGGCCTGGCGGGCGAGACTCGAGGCGCAAGGCGTGCGGATTCACGTGCGACATCGCTGGACCGGCTTCCGCGATCGGCTTGCCGTTTTCGATACGCCTGACGGTCCGCTTGCGGTGGAGCATGACGCGCTGCTTCTTGCTCTGGGTGGGGCGAGTTGGCCGAAGCTTGGCTCCGATGGATCATGGGTGCCGCTCCTGGCGGATCGCGGGGTCGTCCTGAAGCCGTTGCTTCCGGCCAATTGTGGTTTCGATATGAACTGGACACCCTACTTCTCCGATCGCTTTGCCGGCGCGCCGGTCAAATCGGTGGTCGCGACGTCGAGCGCGGGGACGAGCCGGGGGGAATTCGTCATCACGCGTCACGGTATCGAAGGAAGCCTTGTTTACGGTCACGCGTCGGCGCTCCGGGACGATCTTCTGGCGGGGAGGAGGGGCGAGTTCGTGCTCGATCTTGTTCCGGATCGCAGCGCGGACGCCCTGGCTGCCGCACTTCGACGGACTGATCCCAAAGCGAGCTTCTCCAATCGGCTGCGAAAAGCGACTGGTCTCGACGGCGTAAAAGCCGCTCTGGTACGGGAGTTCGTCGACGACGACGTTCGCCGGGATCCGGAGCATCTCGCGACCGCGATCAAATCGCTGCGCCTGCCGCTTGTCAGGCCTCGGCCGATCGACGAAGCGATTTCCACGGCCGGTGGCGTGGCTTGGGAGGCCGTTGACGGGAATTTCATGCTGAAGGGGTGGCCCGGCGTCTTCGCTGCCGGGGAAATGCTCGACTGGGAGGCCCCGACGGGGGGTTACCTGCTGACTGCCTGTCTCGCTACGGGGCGCGCTGCGGCCGAGGGCATGGCGCGCTGGCTGTCCGGGAGCGGGGCCTGAGCCTGCGAACCCAGTTCAGCCCGTTGAAACGAGATCGGGTCGGCCGGTCTCCGTGCTCCCGATTTCCGCGGTGATCCATTCCCGGAAGGCCGCGAGTGGCGGGTAATCCATGCGTTCCTTGGGGTAGGCAAGGTAATAACACTCGCGGCTCTCGATTTCCCGATCGATCGCAGGGACCAATTGGCCGCGCCGCAGCTCCTCCTGAATGAGGAACACCGGCAGAAGCGCCACGCCGATGCCGCCGATCGCAGCCTGCGCGGCGGTGGCGAACTGGTCGAAGAGCATGCCCGTGACGCTTTCGAACGGAACGTTGCAATGTGTCAGCCAGCGCTCCCAGGCATCGGGACGTGTTGCGAGATGCAGGAGCGGGACATCGAGCACGTCGGCCGGTTGATCGAGTTTGTGCATTGCCTTGAACGCGGGGCTGCAGCAAGGGAGGGTGGTCTCCTTCATCAGAAAGCTCAATTCGCCACCTGGCCACGAAGGCTGGCCGAAATGGATTGCCGCATCGATCGATTCCAGACGGAAGTCGAAGGGGCGTAGACGAGTGACGAGGTTGATCGTGATCCCCGGATTGGCAGACAAAAATGCTCCGAGCCTCGGTGCCAGCCAGCGCGTTCCAAAGGTCGGCAGGATCGCGAGGTTGAGCGTACCGCCTTTCGGATTGGCGCGAAGGTTGAGCGAGGCGGTCGATATTCTCTGGAGCGCATCGCGGATTTCGCGGGCATAGCTCTCTCCAGCGATCGTCAGGCGTATCGTCTGTCGTTCGCGCAGGAAAAGTTCGATGCCGAGCTGGTTCTCAAGCGCCTTTATCTGACGACTGACCGCGCTTTGCGTGAGATCCAGTTCCTTCGCTGCCGCCGTGATGCTGCCGGTCCTTGCCGCAGCTTCGAAGGCGGCGAGAAGCGAAAGCGACGGAAGGAAGCGCCGGGCAGGCAACATGTTATACCCCACTGGAATGAACTCTTGAGAAAATATCGCTGGAGCCCCGAAAAATCCTCTCCTAAATTCAACCTACCGGGGGTTCCAGAGGTTATTTCGGGTTCGCCCTGAGACCGAACCGGAATGGCCCACGATCCGGCCCAGCTTCGCTGCCCTAATCCGGCAGTCCTGTTCATTGGAAGACAGCCATGCTGAACGATCCGCTTTCTCACGGGCTTTGGGAAAAGACGGCCCCACCCGCTCCGGAAACCGCGGTGCTGAAGACAGATGTGGATGCCGACGTCGTCATCGTCGGGGGCGGCTATACCGGCATATCTGCGGCCCTGCATCTCGCCCAAGGCGGCGTGAAGGCGGTGGTGCTGGAGGCGACCGAAATCGGCTTTGGCGGCGCCGGCCGGAATGTGGGCCTGATCAACGCCGGCATGTGGGTGCTGCCGTCCGAAATCCCGAACGTTCTCGGTCCGGTTCATGGCGAGCGCGCGCTCGATCTTCTGGGCAACGCGCCTTATCTCGTGCGAGAAGTCATCGGCAAGCACGGTATCGACTGCGAGCTGGAGACGAACGGTACGCTGCACTGCGCGGTTGGGGCGTCCGGATTGAGAGAGCTTGAGCAGCGTTTCAGGGAATGGTCGGCGCGAGGCGCCGACGTCCGCTTGCTGTCAGCGGACGAAACGGCAGCGCGCATAGGGACCAACGCCTATGCCGGTTCGTTGCTCGACATGCGTGCCGGCACGCTGCAGCCGCTCGCCTATGTGCGCGGTCTCGCGAGGGCTGCCATCGCCGCCGGCGCCGAGATTTATACGGGAAGTGCCGCGGTCCATACCGAGCGGAAAGGCAGTCGCTGGACAGTCAAGACCGCCGCCGGCTCCGTATCGGCGAACTGGATCATCGTCGCGTCCGAATACTATTCGGCCGGTCCCTGGGAGGCGGTTCGCAATGAGCAGGTCCTGCTTCCCTACTTCAATTTCGCAACAGCGCCGCTTTCCGACAGCCAGCTGAAGCGTATCCTTCCAGGGCGCGAAGGCTGCTGGGACACACGCGAAGTCCTTTCCTCCTTCCGGATGGATAAGGCCGGTCGTCTGGTGTTCGGCAGCGTCGGTGCGCTTCGCAATACGGGCCGGACGATCCACCGCGACTGGGCAAGGCGCGCGATCCGGAAGCTTTTCCCCGAGCTTGGGGAGGTTTCCTTCGAGTCCGAGTGGTATGGGCAGATCGGCATGACGCCGGATGCGGTGCCGCGCTTCCACAGGTTCGGGCGGAATGTCGTCGGCTTTTCGGGTTACAACGGTCGTGGTATCGCTCCCGGAACAGTGTTCGGGAAAACGCTTGCTCGCCTCATCCTGGGAGAGATTGGGGAGGACGATCTTCCACTGCCCGTGAGCGATGTGGTCGAAGCGAAATACCGCCAGCTCAAGGGCGCCTATTACGAGGCCGGGGCGCAGATCGCCCATTTCACCGGGGCCCGGCTTTAGCCGGCAGGCCCGTCAAAAATAGACAAGAAAGATCAGAAGGAACATCATGACCCTCGCCAACCTGAAACTCGCCTCTGAAGCGAGCGCGATCCTGTCAAAGCTCGGCGTATCGGCCGAAACATCAACAGGTGGCACGCTGGTCGTGCGGTCGCCCATCAATGGCGAGCAGATCGCCAAGGTCGCGGAGGTCGGGTCCGCCGACACGAACGCGGCCATCGAAGCGGCTCACCGGGCATTCATCGAATGGCGCATGGTGCCGGCGCCGAAGCGGGGCGAACTGGTTCGTCTTCTCGGCGAGGAGCTTCGCGCCCATAAGCAGGAGCTCGGGCGTCTCGTTTCCATCGAGGTCGGCAAGGTCACGTCCGAGGGCCTCGGCGAAGTCCAGGAAATGATCGACATCTGCGACTTTGCCGTTGGCCTTTCCCGGCAGCTCTACGGCCTGACGATCGCGACCGAGCGCGCCGACCACCGGATGATGGAGACCTGGCATCCGCTCGGCGTCACGGGCATCATCTCCGCGTTCAACTTTCCCGTCGCGGTCTGGTCGTGGAACGCAGCGCTTGCGCTTGTCTGCGGCAACTCGATCGTGTGGAAGCCCTCGGAAAAGACCCCGCTCACTGCGATTGCAACCCACGCCATCCTGGACAAAGCGATCTCCCGCTTCGTCGCCGAAGGCGGCAAGGCGCCCGCGCATCTCTCGACCCTGCTGATCGGCGGACGAACGGTCGGCGAGGCTCTGGTCGACAACCCGAAGGTAGCGCTGGTCTCGGCAACGGGTTCGACCGCCATGGGTCGCGCTGTCGGGCCGAAGGTGGCGGCGCGGTTTGGCCGTTCGCTGCTCGAGCTCGGTGGCAACAACGCGGCGATCGTCGGCTCCAGTGCCGATATCGACCTGACGCTGCGCGGCGTAGCCTTCGCGGCCATGGGTACCGCGGGACAGCGTTGCACGACGTTGCGCCGGCTCTTCGTGCATGCGGATGTCTATGACAAGCTCGTGCCGAGGCTGGTGCAGGCCTATGGTTCGGTGACGGTGGGCAATCCGCTGGAAAACGGGACGCTTGTCGGCCCTCTGATCGACCAGGGTGCGTTCGATCGCATGCAGCACGCTCTCGAGGCGGCACGGGCTACCGGAGGAAAGGTCTCCGGTGGAGAACGTCTGCTGCAAAATGATGCGGGTGATGCCTATTATGTTCGCCCCGCGATCGTCGAGATGCCATCGCAGGCCGGTCCCATGCTGGACGAAACCTTCGCGCCGATCCTCTATGTCGTGAAGTACTCGGAATTCGACCAGGCGCTGGCGATGAACAATGATGTGCCGCAGGGGCTTTCGTCATCGATCTTCACGAACGACATGCGCGAGGCTGAGACCTTCCTATCGGCGCGGGGGTCGGACTGCGGCATTGCCAATGTGAACATCGGCCCATCCGGGGCGGAAATCGGTGGCGCCTTCGGCGGTGAGAAGGAAACCGGCGGCGGGCGCGAGTCCGGATCGGATGCGTGGCGTGCCTATATGCGCCGGGCGACCAATACGCTGAATTACGGTCGTACGCTGCCGCTCGCGCAGGGCGTCCAGTTCGACATCGACTGATCATGCAATAAGAAAAGGCCACGCCCAGTCGGTCGTGGCCTTTTCACACCTGCGGCGTTTGCCACTCTGGTCAGTGCCCATTCTTTGCGCCAGTATCGGATGCCCCAGCAATTTCTGGACCGTCCAATGCACATTGAGGACCAGTCTGACGCCATCGCCTTTCTACAATCGCCTGAAACCTATGGTCTTTCCGAAGACATCAGGCGGATCGAAACCCATATCTCGATCGTGTTTCTTGCAGGAGACCGGGCCTACAAGCTGAAACGTGCGATCAGGCTGCCCTATGTCGACTTCTCAAGCCTCGCACTGCGCCGGACCTACTGCGACCGTGAGGTGGAACTGAACCGCCGCGCGACGCCCGAGCTTTATCGGGGCGTGCGCGTCATCACGCGCCAAGCGGATGGCAGTCTCGCCTTTGATGGGCCAGGAGAACCAGTGGAGGTCGTGGTCGAGATGGTCCGGTTTTCCCAGCACGATCTTTTTGACCGGATGGTTGCGGACGGCAAACTTACTCCTGCCCTGATGGAGGAGACGGCGACCATCATCGCGGGGTTTCATGCAAAGGCTCCGGTCGTTCGGGAGACAAGCGGCTCGCAAAATATGGCCGGCGTGTTGACGATCAACGAGGCCGGTTTCGCCACCTCCCATGTGTTCGACATCGACAGTGTCACCGAACTGACCGGAACATTCAGGCGCGTGTGGGCAGACCATGCCCGGACGCTCGATGAACGCGAAAAAACGGGCAAGGTCAGGCTGTGTCATGGCGATCTGCATCTCAGAAACATCGTGATGAGCCCGGCCGGGCCGCGGCTTTTCGACTGCATTGATTTCAACGACCAGATCGCCACAGTCGATGTTCTCTATGACCTCGCGTTCTTGCTGATGGATCTCTGGCATCGCGGACATGCCGACCTCGCCAGCATCGTCATGAACCGGTATCTTGACCAGACAGCCGACGAGGTGGGCTACCCGTTGCTGCCTTTCTTCATGGCGGTCCGGGCGGCCGTCCGCGCCCACGTGACGGCAACCCAGGTCGAGGAAGGTGCCGGAGATCTCGGCGAACTCGCCAGGTTGGCGCGGTCCTATTTCGCGTTGGCCGAATGCCTACTGGCACCGCGGAAGCCGCACTTCGTTGTGGTCGGTGGCCTCAGCGGTACGGGGAAATCGACTGTTTCCGAGAGGCTGGCGCCTCTTGTCAGCGGTGCGCCTGGTGTCCGGATCGAGGAAAGCGATCGCATCCGCAAGGCGATGTTTGGCGTAAGTCCGAACGAGCGCCTACCGTCGGCGGCCTACCAGGAGAATGTTTCGCAGAAAGTCTACGACGCGCTGCGCGAGAAAGCGGAGCGGCTTCTGATGGCGGGCGGAACCGTGATCATCAATGCGGTCTTCGATCGGGAAGAGGAGCGCAGCGCGACGGAAGCTCTTGCGGCGAAGCTTGGCGTGCCGTTCACCGGTATATGGCTGGAAGCGGATGCGGAGACGCTTGCGTCCCGCGTCATCTCCCGTCCCAAGGGGCCGTCTGATGCCAACCTTGACGTCCTGCATCGCCAGTTGCTGAGGGATCCGGGCGATCTTCGCTGGCATCGTATCGATACCAGCCGTCCGATCGATCAGGTTGTGAACGCGGTGTTGGAGCTCAGCGCAGGTTAAATCGCACCGGCGCCACGATCGTCCTGTTGGCACCCGGAGGTGGGGCGGGCACGGGGGATGCACGCCGCACCATGTCGACAACGGCCTGATCCAGCGACGGGTATCCCGATGATCGAGACAGGGAGACCGACAGAACATTTCCAGACGTGTCGATGGTGAAGCGGACGTAGGCCGTTCCTTCTTCTTTCTTCTTCCGAGCCTCGGACGGATACCGCTTGCGCCGTTCCAGGTGGGACATCAGCCGAGACTGCCATTTCGCCGGCGACACGGACGCATTGCCTGCGGTGCTGCTGGTCTGTGAGGCAGCCACGCGATTTGACTGCTTAACCTCAGCCTTCGCCTTGCGGGCAGCCTGTGAGGCTGCCGGAGCGGGTTTTTCAACCTTCTTCGGCTTGTCCTTCGGCTTTTCGGGAAGCGGCGGCCGCGCCATCGGGAGTGGCACCTCGACGTTTTCGAGTTGCGCGAGTGCCATCTCTTCGATCGGATCGATTTCCTCCACCGGTTCCGGAAGCGGCTCAAGCTCGTCTGGGGGCTCAGGCAGCGGTTCTTCCACTTTTTCGACGACCTCGGGTTCAGGTTCGGGCGTCGCTTCCGGTATCGGCTCCTCTACTGGCTCGGGCAGAGGCTGCGGTTCCGGCTGCGGTTCTTCCACCGGTTCCTTCGGGGGCTCTATCGTTTCCGTCTTGATCTCTTCGGCGTCGACCTCATCCGGAACGAGCTGGGTTTCGTCCGTTTCGATCGCTTCCGGTTCGGCTGCCAGCTCGATCATGATCGCTGCCGGAGGCGCGGAATCGGCCGCAGCCGGAGGCGGCTCACGCAGCACCGCCATGACAGCACCCGCATGCGCCGCAAACACCACCAGCCCGGCGGCGGTCCACAGGGCCAGTTCGCCGAATGACGCGCTTTTACGCAGGTGACCTGACGGCATTAGCGCGGTTCCTCCTGCGGCGTCTCCTCCGCCGGCGAGACCGGCTGCGGGATCGCTTCCAGACCGACCAGGGCGATCTTGAGGTATCCGGCGTCGCGGAGAAGGTTCATCACATCCATGAACTCCCCGTAGCCGACCGTCTTGTCGGCTCGCAGGAATATACGCGTTTCCTTGTTACCGGAGGTTACCCGGTCTAGTTCGCGGGCCAGTCCCTCGGAGGCGACAAGATCGTTGTTCAGGTTCAACGTCCGGTCCGCCTGCAAGGTGACATAAACGGGTTCGTCCGGTCTCTCTGCCGGGGTCGCGGTCGATGCCGGCAGGTCGACGTTGACATCGACTGTCGCCAGCGGTGCCGCGACCATGAAGATGATCAGGAGAACGAGCATGACGTCGATGAACGGTGTGACGTTTATCTCATGGTTCTCGACCAGCTCGTCGGCGCCATTGTTTTCACGGATTCCGCCGGCCATGCTCCTACTCCGTCACAAGTTTTATCTTGGCGGCCGCTGCCGTCCCCGGAACTTTACGGAAATCGAGGTCGCGGCTGACCAGGCGTTCGATTTCGGCGGCAGCATCGCCGAGCAGTTGCCGATACCCGGTGATCGAACGGGCGAAGACGTTGTAGATGATGACGGCCGGAATGGCCGCGACGAGGCCGATGGCTGTGGCGAGGAGAGCTTCGGCGATACCCGGTGCGACCACCGCGAGGTTCGTGGTGTTGGATTCGGAAATCCCGATGAAGGAGTTCATGATCCCCCAGACGGTACCGAACAGGCCGACAAAGGGTGCGGTCGAGCCGATCGTTGCCAGTACGCCGGTTCCCTTGGCCATGCGGCGGCCGGCGCGGATTTCTATGCGCGATAATGCCGAACCCACACGCTCCTTGGCGCCGGAATTGCCAGAGTGATCGATAGCGGCGTCGGAGTATCTGAGTTCTTCGTGAGCGGCCTGAAGCATTGTCGGGACGACGCCACGACGTTTGCCAACCGCCTGAAGTGCCGCGTCGAGGGTGCGGGCGCTGCCGATCCGCTTCAGCGCTCCCGTCGCCCGGCCACGCGCACCGGCCATCTGCAGCGATTTTGCCAGCCATACAGTCCAGGTGACCAGCGATGCGAAGGCAAGCGAGATCATCACCGACTTCACGACCCAGTCGGCGGCGAGAAACATGCCCATGGGAGACAGATCATGCGGGATGTCTGCCCGCGCAGTGGAGATCGCCGGTCCGGCTTCGGTGGCTTCCACATCCGTCGCGACGGACGGTTTTTCCGGCGTGGGGGAAGGAATGGTCGTGGCTGGAGTCGACTGCTCGACGGACATCGGTTGAGGTGGCGACATTGCCTCCGTCGGTGCGGGACTTGTGGCGGGTGTCTGTGCCGCCTGGGAAAACGCAGCGCGCGGTCCGGCGACTGCGGCACACAGAACGAAAAGAAACGCGATGGTCTGTCCCATCCGGCGATCGATCATCGGGACGCCCTTTCAAAAAATTGATACGTTCGACACGCGGCATGGCAGCGCGCGCCAAGCAATGCGGCGATGGTTCTCCGATAATAAACTTGAGTTGAAATGACAAGTAATAACTTGGCCGCCGAGCGTCGCAGGCCGATGGACATGCCATCCAGTGTCGGTCAGCAGCCGGTATGGCTCGCGTAGAGGTCATTGACGTCCTGACGGCGGCAGAGTTCCGTGCCTGACGTCATAACGGTAGCAGCGCCAGCCGCCACTCCGAAGCGGAAGGCCTGTTCGACATTCCAGCCTTGCGAGATCGCCCAGGTCATCGCGGCGACAAAACTGTCGCCGGCACCGACGGCAGACTGCACCGCTACTTCGATCGCGGGCAGATGGATGATCTCGTCGGCAGTGGCCAGGATCGCACCATCGCCTCCGAGGGTAACCGCAATATAGTCGGCAACGCCATCCCTGGTCAGCGTTTGCGCTACGGGACCTAAATTGCCGTGGTGCAACTTGCGCCCGACGAAACTCTGGAGTTCGCCGAAACTTGGCTTGACCAGGAAGACGTGAGACTGCCGTAGAGTGGCCTTCAAAGCCTCTCCCGAGGTATCCAGGATGAAGCGTCCGCCGCGCCGACTCACGATGTCGGCCATGCGCGCATAGGTATCTTCATGCGCGCCGCGCGGCAGGCTGCCACTGGCAACGACATAGTCGGCCTCGCTCGTCTCCACCGCATCGAAGACGGACGCCAGTTCCTCTTGGGTGACCAGCGGGCCTTCCGGTACGAAGCGGTATTCGAGATTGGTCGACATGTCGCGGACATTGTAGGCGACACGGACAGGATCGTGCATCGGGAGCGGCTTCAGCCCGATCGGTAGTGGTTCGAGCATCGCATTCAACAATGTTCCCGTGGCACCTCCGGACAGGTAGAGCAGATCACAGGTGCCGCCCAGTTCCGCGATCACGCGCGCGACATTGACGCCACCGCCACCGGGATGTTGCTGTTGGTTATGGGTGCGGGTCTTGTGGGTGTGCTGGACCTTTTCGGCCTCGCCAGAAATGTCGATTGCTGGGTTCAGTGCGATGGAAAGTATTTTGGCCATAGCCGAGGCTACCGTAATTCTATGTCATCTCAAAGAAATGGGTGGGTGGTTGGCGACGTACATATCCTACCAGCCCTCCGAAAGAACCTTTTCGAGCATGTCAGCGAAGAAGTCGGCGCTTTCGCGCGACAGGCAAAGCGGTGGTTTTATCTTCAAGACGTTCAGGTGATCTCCGGTGGGCTGCATGATGACGCCGAGAGAGAGCAGACGATCGCAGATTCCTGCTGTCTCCTCCGTAGCCGGTTCGAGCGTCTCGCGATCACGGACGAATTCCAGTCCGAGATACAGTCCCATCCCGTGAACGGCGCCGGCGAGGGGGAAACGCTGGACGATGGCCTCGAGTCGCGCCTTCAGGTGATCGCCAACGATCCGTGCATTTTCCTGGAGGCGGTCGTCGCGCATGATGTCGAGAATTGTCATCCCCACGACACAACTGACAGGGCTTCCTCCCGCGGAAGAGAAAAAATAGCCCTCCCGTTCGAGGCTGTCGGCGATCGCCCGTGTGGTAATGACGGCGCCGAGCGGCTGGCCATTGCCCATGCCCTTCGCGACGGTGATGATATCGGGAACCACTGCCTGCTGCTCGAATCCCCAGAAGTGGTGGCCGAGCCGACCGTATCCGACCTGTACCTCGTCGGCTATGCAGACGCCGCCCCGCTCGCGAACGAGGACATAGACTTCCTTCAGATATCCGGGCGGAAGAGGTATGCCACCGGCATTGCCATAGACGCTTTCGCAGATGAAACCTGCCAAACCCCCGCCGCTCTCGTCGATTTCCTCCAATTTGGCGCGGACCGATTCGAGATAGTGACGTGTCGACTGCGGCCCCCGGAAGGGTCCGCGATACGTGTTTGGTGCCGTGACCGGATGAACCCAGTCCGGTCGCGTTTCGAGCGCCCGCGGGTTGTCGGCAATGGAAGTCGATACCGCATCGCTGGCGACGGTCCAGCCGTGGTAGGCCTCCAGCAGACTGATCGTGTTGCGTGAGCCGGTATGGGCCCATGCAAGACGCAGAGCCAGATCCACGGCTTCCGAACCGCTGTTGACCAGGAATACGGTATCCAGCGGGTCCGGCGCCAACTGAGCAAGCCTGGCTGAAAATTCTGCTACGGCAGCGTAGTGGAAACGGGAGTTTGTGTTCAGCATCGCCCATTGCCGACCCACGGCGCGGGCGAGTCTCGGGTCGGCGTGGCCCAGGATCGCCACGTTGTTGACCATGTCAAGATAGGACCGGCCGTCGATGGCAAACATATGCTCCTTCCAGCCGCGCTCGATCTCGGGCGGGTGGGCGTAATAGTTCTTTTGCGGCTTCGCGAAATGCCGGTGGCGCAGTGCAAGCAGCTCCTCTTGACGCAGACGCGGTGCCTCAATGTCTAGCCCGAGGAGGGCGGATGGAGAGGGGCAAAGGTCCGACCATGCGCCGGCATGGCTGGGGCGCGAGAACAAGGGTGGAACAAGGTCGGGATCCCGGCACAACTGCAGACGAAGTCCGCCAACGGACCCAGGCTCGCCGGCGATCAAGCCGATGTCTTGTCCAGCGTCGACCGTCATACCCTCATCAAGGGGGCAATCCAGGCCGTCCACGTGCAGGACGAGGTCGTCCGACCGCAGCATGAGGCGATGACCATTGCGGCTGATAACGGCGGCGAATGGTGCAATCGCGCGCGAGGCAGCCGGCAGGCAGACGTCGACGTGCAGGGCGAACGTAGCGGGTTCGCGCTCGCTTCTCACCTTCGTATAGGAGAGTCTATGTTCGCCATAGCGCGTGGTTGCGACCCCCGTCGAAGCGGCGGCCTTCGCCAGGAGCTTCCAGTCGATTTCCTGGTCCGCCCAATTGTCCGCAATGAAGTCGAGACTTTGCACCGACAGATCCGTGAGCCCGAACTGCTCCGGCGGCAAATCCGGCAACAGCCGGCCGATGGCTGGCAATGTCATGTCCCGCCCGAGACCCAGGCGCCGGAGGATCGCAGTTTCCATCAGCGATAATGGGACGGAGGTGGCTATATCGAAAATCGTCCATTCGTGCTCGATGTTGCCGAGCACATAGTCGTTGTCCGGTTCGATCGACAGCTGCTTCTCGCTGCTTGCGACGAGGATGCCGGCGCGCGCCACGACCAGCGGCCACAAGGCCCTGAGTTCGCTCTCTTTCAGAGGATAGATGGCGTGATAGGCCTCGATTGCAGGAAGAATGTAGAAAGGATCGCCATCGGCATGGTGCAGCAGCGATGCGCAGGTCACGGCGAGATCGGCTACGAGCCACCCATTCAGCACGTCGCCAAAGTCGATGACCCCATCGGGATGCACACGCCCATCTCTTTGAAGCATCCCGACCACGTTGTCGTCGGTTATATCGTGATGAATCGCCTGCGTGCGAAGGTCCGACGTCAGTGGCTTCAGACGGCGCATGGCTGCGATCATGGCCTTGGCGATGCGGTCGCGTTTCTGGTGATCGCTTAATCCGGCAAGAAGCGAAAGCGCAATGGGTCCGGCCTTTCTCAGGTCCCATTGCAGGTCTCTCTCCAGTCCGGGATGCCGGAATTCCGCCAATCCGGTCGCCACGCGAGCGGACAGCGTGCCGAGTTGCCGGACGACGGGTTCTGCGAGGTGTTTGCGCCTCGTCAGCGGTTCACCATCGAGGAAGGTCAGCAGCCGGAACTGATAATCACGCCCGTCGACAGTTTCGCGGAAGATTTCCGCCCCAGCGCCGTTTGCCACCGGCTGCGGCACCCGGGGCATGTTTTCTTGTCGCGCGAGGTGGCGCATGGCATGGTTCTGCGCCTCAAGTTCCCTCGTCGCGTATTCCGAATGACAAATCTTGAGAACGAACCTGTCTTCACCGGTGTCGACGAGGTAGTTGCGATCCTGCTGGCTGCCGAGTTCCCGGATAGTCCCCTGGATACCGTAATGCCGCTCGACAATCTCCGCCGCGTGGTCCGCTGAGATGGATGGTCGCGGCAGCGCCGTTCGCTCAAGCAGTGCGGTATCCGGCATGACCCATCTCTCCCGAAATCGATTCGCGCCAGATTATCAGAGGAAAGCCGTGCGTCCATCCGCTGAACGCACGGCTAATGTATTGGTGTTCCTCGCAGAAGCCGATCCCTCGGCCGGGACTGCTCAGCCCATTCTCTCGGATGCGTAGGAGCCGGGGCTCGCCGGGAAGACAACGGTGCGGTTTCCGTTAATGAAGGTCCGGTGATGGATATGCGCGTGGATGGCGCGGGCAAGAACCTGGCTTTCGACATCGCGGCCCAGAGAGACGTAGTCGTCTGGCGACTGCGCGTGGGTCACTCGCACCGTATCCTGCTCGATGATCGGGCCTTCGTCGAGATCGGCCGTGACATAGTGAGCCGTCGCGCCGATCAGCTTCACGCCGCGCTCAAAGGCCTGCTTGTAGGGGTTTGCACCCTTGAAGCTTGGCAGGAAGGAGTGGTGGATGTTGATGATCTTGCCGGACATCTTCGCACAAAGGCTGTCGGAGAGAACCTGCATGTAGCGGGCGAGCACAATGAGCTCGGTTCCGGTCTGGTCGACGAGATCGAGGAGCTGCGCCTCGGCCTGCGGCTTGTTGTCTTTGGTGACCTTGATGTGGTGGAAGGGGATGTCGTGGTTGACGACGACCTTCTGGTATTCGAAGTGGTTGGAGACGACACCGACGATGTCGATCGGCAGCGCGCCGATCTTCCAGCGGTAGAGCAGGTCGTTGAGGCAATGGCCGAAGCGTGACACCATCAACAGGACTTTCATGCGCTGTGCGGCGTCATGGAGTTCCCAGGTCATGGCGAACTTTTCCGCCACCGGTGCAAAACCCGCGTCCAGCTTGTCGCGCTTGATGCCCTGCTCCGAGATGAAGCTGACGCGCATGAAGAACTTGCCGGTGTCGAGGTCATCGAACTGGGAGGAGTCGACGATGTTGCAACCCTGCTCCGCCAGATAGCCGGAAATGGCGGCGACTATGCCCCGGGTCGACTTGCAGGAAACCGTCAATACATAACTGGTCATCGGTATGCTTTCTCCTCGCGCAAAAACTCGCTGGCCGTGTCTATCCCAATCAAAAGGCGCCGGAAAGGTCCGGCGCCGACGAGGATGAGATGTCGCCCGTTGCGAAGGGATGCGTCCGTTGCCGTCCTAGATGTCGAGCGTCGTCAGACGCTCCCACTCGGTGAAATGGCCGGCATAGGCGTTCCATTCGTTGTGCTTGAGCTTAAGATAGGCGGCGGAAAACTCCGTTCCCATTGCGTCCTTCAGCAGCGTATCCCCGTCGTAGGCACGCAAGGCGTCGAGAAGATTGAGCGGAAGACGGGGAGCGTCCTTCACCAGATGACCTTCCTGGTACATGTCGATGTCGTGGTGCGGTCCGGGATCCGCCACGGTTCTCACGCCATTCAGACCGCAGGCGATGATCACCGCCTGGAGCAAGTAGGGGTTGACGGCACCATCCGGCAAACGCAGTTCGAACCGCCCTGGACCCGGCACGCGAACCATGTGGGTGCGGTTGTTGCCTGTCCAGGTAACGGTGTTCGGGGACCAGGTCGCACCGGATATGGTCCGGGGGGCGTTGATGCGCTTGTAGGAATTGACGGTCGGATTGGTGATCGCGGCGATCGCCGAGGCATGGGCCATAATGCCGCCGAGGAAGTTTCTCCCCTTTTCGGAAAGCCCGAATTCCGCGCCGTCGTCGGCGAAGACGTTGATCTTGCCGTCGTTGTCCCAGACAGAGATGTGGCAGTGGCAGCCGTTGCCCGTCAGGCCCTTGAAGGGCTTCGGCATGAATGTCGCCCGCAATCCGTGCTTTTCCGCGACCGACTTCACCATGAATTTGAAAAAGGAGTGCTTGTCCGCCGTCTTCAACGCGTCGTCGAATTCCCAGTTCATTTCGAACTGGCCGTTGGCGTCCTCGTGATCGTTTTGATACGGGCGCCAGCCGAGTTCCAGCATGTAGTCGCAGATTTCGGAAATCACGTCATAGCGTCGCAGGAGGGCTTGCTGGTCGTAGCAGGGTTTCTCAGCCGTATCGGCACCGTCGGAAATCTCGCTGCCGTCGGCCGAGATCAGGAAGAATTCCGCTTCGACGCCGGTCTTCACACGCATTCCGTTTTCGGCTGCTTCCGCTATCAGCTTCTTCAGCACGTTGCGCGGAGCCTGTTCCACCGGTTTTCCCTCCATCCAGCAGTCGGCGGCGACCCAGGCGACCTCCTTCTTCCACGGAAGCTGGATGACGGACGACGCGTCCGGCAAGGCGAAGAGATCCGGGTGAGCCGGCGTCATGTCGAGCCATGTCGCAAAACCCGCGAAACCCGCGCCTTCCTCCTGCATGGCCTTGATCGCTGCGGCGGGTACAAGCTTGGCGCGCTGTCCGCCGAAGAGATCCGTGTAACTGATCATAAAATATTTGACGCCATGCGCCTTTGCATAGCTTTCGAGATCCAGTGTCATTTCGTTCCCCTTATGGATTTTATGGACGACACTTTGATGGTGAGACTGAAGATTGGTCAGAAGCCTCCCTTGCCGGGTATCCAGCCGGTGCCGGCAAGCGGTACCTGGGCCATCGCGGCGGCCTCGATGGTAAGGGCGCAGAGATCTTCCGGTTCGAGATTGTGAACGTGGTTCTTGCCGCAGGCGCGCGCGATCGTCTGCGCCTCCAGCGTCATGACCTTGAGATAGTTTGCGAGGCGACGACCGGCGGCGACAGGATCGAGACGTTTGGAGAGTTCAGGATCCTGCGTCGTGATGCCGGCGGGATCCTTGCCCTCATGCCAATCGTCATAGGCGCCGGCGGTGGTGCCAAGGGCGTTGTAGTCCGCCTCCCAGCGAGGATCGTTGTCGCCGATCGCGACAAGCGCAGCGGTGCCGATCGAGACTGCGTCCGCGCCGAGCGCCAGCGCCTTCGCGACATCGGCACCGTTGCGGATGCCGCCGGAGACGATGAGCTGGACTTTCCGGTGCATGCCGAGGTCCTGCAGCGCCTGCACGGCCGGGCGTATGCAGGCGAGGGTCGGCATGCCGACATGCTCGATAAACACTTCCTGGGTCGCGGCCGTGCCGCCCTGCATGCCGTCGAGAACAACGACGTCGGCACCCGACTTCACGGCGAGAGCCGTGTCATAATAGGGGCGGGCGCCGCCGACCTTCACATAGATCGGCTTTTCCCAGTCGGTTATCTCACGCAGTTCATTGATCTTGATCTCCAAATCATCCGGCCCGGTCCAGTCGGGATGCCGGCAGGCCGAGCGCTGGTCGATGCCCTTGGGGAGGGTTCGCATCTCCGCGACGCGGTCGGAAATCTTTTGGCCCAGCAGCATGCCGCCACCGCCAGGTTTCGCGCCTTGGCCGACGACCACCTCGATCGCATCGGCGCGGCGCAGGTCGCGCGGATTCATGCCGTAGCGGGAGGGGAGATACTGGTAGACGAGGATCGAGGAATGACCGCGTTCTTCTTCCGTCATGCCGCCGTCGCCAGTGGTCGTCGAAGTCCCCGAAAGGCTGGCACCGCGGCCCAAAGCCTCCTTGGCCTGGCCCGAGAGGGAGCCGAAACTCATGCCGGCAATGGTGATCGGGATTTTCAGTTCGATCGGTTTTTTCGCGAAGCGAGAGCCCAGCACGACGTTGGTGTCGCATCGTTCGCGGTAGCCTTCCAGCGGATAGCGCGAAATCGAGGCGCCGAGAAACAAAAGGTCGTCGAAGTGCGGGACCTTGCGCTTGGCGCCGCCGCCGCGAATGTCGTAAATGCCGGTTGCCGCAGCGCGCCGGATTTCGGAAAGGGTATAGTCATCGAAGGTGGCTGACTTGCGCGGCGTGGTGGTCGGGTTGCGATAGCTCATCTGATCTCTCCCCGCTCAATAGGCGTCGGCGTTGTCGATGTTGAAATTGTAGAGCTTGCGAGCAGAGCCATAGCGTTTGAAGTCGGCCGGATCGGCGTCCGTGATTTCGGCCCGCTGCAAAAGCGAGCGCAGCAGATCGAGATGCTCCGGTCTCATTTCCTTTTCGATGCAGTCCGCGCCGAGGCTCCTGACATTGCCGCGAACGAAAAGCCTCGCCTCGTAGAGGCTGTCGCCCAAAGCTTCGCCGGCGTCACCCAAGACCACGAGGTTACCCGACTGTGCCATGAAGGCCGACATGTGGCCGATATTGCCGCGCACGACGATGTCGATCCCCTTCATCGAGATGCCGCAGCGGGAGGCGGCATTGCCCTTGATTACGAGGAGCCCGCCGCGGCCGGTGGCGCCGGCGTACTGGCTTGCGTCACCGTCGATAACCACGGTGCCCGACATCATGTTTTCGGCGACACCCGGCCCGGCGGAGCCATGAACATTGATGGTCGCCTGGGCGTTCATGCCGGCGCAATAGTAGCCGACATTGCCCTGCACATCGACCGTGACAGGGGCATCGACACCGACGGCGACCGAATGGCTGCCGCGTGGGTTCAACACTTCGAAGTGGGTATGGTTGCTGCCGCTGGCCACGGCGTGGAGGGCCTCGTTCAGTTCACGAAGCGGGCTCGTGGCGAGATCAAATGTCTGCATGATGTCCTCAGGCGGTCTTCTCGTGGTCCCAGAAATAGACGGTCGCGGGCTCCGGCTCCCATATGCGGGCTGTCTCTATGCCGGGCAGACCGACCAGGGCGCGGTACTCCGAGCCGAAAGCAACATACTGGTCGGTTTCCGCCATCACGGCCGGCTTGCAGGCGATCGGGTCGCGCAAGACCCCGAAACCCGATTTGGTTCCGACGACAAAGGTGAAGAAACCATCAAGGTCCTCCACGGCGCCCCCGAGCGCCTCGCCGAGGTTCTTTCCGCGCGCCATTTCTGCCGTCAGGTAGGCGGCGGCGACTTCGGAATCGTTTTCCGTTTCGAAGGTCATCCCGATCCTTCGCAGTTCCCTCCGCAGGTTGTTGTGATTGGACAGCGAGCCGTTGTGGACCAGGCACTGGTCGGCGCCAGTTGAAAACGGGTGGGCACCGAGCGTCGTCACAGCTGACTCCGTCGCCATTCGAGTGTGGCCTATCCCGTGGGAACCGCTCATGGCGCGGATGCCGAAGCGGGATACGACGTCCCGCGGAAGCCCGGTCTCCTTATAGATCTCTATGGTTTCACCAGCGCTCATGATCCGGATCCCAGAACGGTTTGCGGTGATCCAGTCGCGCGCAGCCTCCAGGTTTGCCCCAGGCAGACCGAGAACGGCGTGTGTGCTTTTTTGCTCAATCCCAACGGCGACGCCGAGCTGGACCGACAGCTGATCCGCGAGCCCGACGAAGTCCTCGGCAGGTTTGGAAGACTGAACGGTAAGTTTGGCGTTGCCTGTGGAATGGTTGCCATAGATGGCGATGCCTGCGCTGTCGGGGCCGCGGTCGGTCATGGTCACCAGCATGTCCGACAGCAGCGTGCCAAGAAGCGGCTCGAGCGCCTCATCCTTCAAAAACAACCCGACGATTCCGCACATCGCGTCTTCTCCCGTTCCGGACCGGCAACCTTGCTCTACGACTTAGCAGACGACGTAGGCGCGATCAATTAAGGGAAAAAAAATTTCATTTGGGGAAACTAAACTTGAATGGCGGTAAGTGCCCCCTCAACGTTGTCTGGTCGCACTTGGGGCGGTACCGTACTGCTGACGATAAGACCGCGCGAAGTGGGCCGGCGTAGAATACCCGCATGCCACCGCGATTTCCGATATCGTCAGCGCACTCTGCTGAAGCAGTGTTCGGGCCTGCTCAAGCCTCAATCGCCGATATTCTGCCGTGAATGTCGAGGACAGGTGCGTCGCAAACAGCCTGTCGAGGTGGCGTTCGCTGACGCCGGCAAAGCGGGCCATCGCCGAGCGGTCGAGTGGAGCCTCAAGCGTCGTCTCCATCTTCTCCAAAACGGAAAGCAGGCCTTCATGGTGCAGACCATGACGCTCGGCGGCCGATGCACGCTGGGGAGCGGCGGACGAACCCACGTGCGTATGAAGATACCAGTCGCTGATTTTCGTCGCGAATGCCGCACCGTGTCGCTGCGCGATCAGGGCGTGCATCATGTCGAGAGGGGCGATACCGCCTCCGCATGTCAACCGGTTCCGGTCGACCACGTAGCGAGCCGGGACCGGCCTTAAATCGGGGAAGGCTTCACGAAGCGCCGGCGTATGCTCCCAATGGATCGTGAACCGATAGCCGGCCAGAAGACCGGCCGCGGCAAGCAGATACGGGCCTCCCGATATACCCCCCAAGGTGACGCCTTCGCGCGCCGCTCCACGCAAGACCTTGTGAACGACGGGCCAATTCCATCCGGAAGGATGCCCTCCGGCGATGACGAAGAGGCTGTCGACCCTCTGCTTTGCCGATCCCATCGGTACGCAGGGAACCACCGCGCCCGAAGAGGATGTGACAGAAACGCCCTCCGGCGCGAACGTGGTGACATGGTAGAGTTCCCGACCCGCCAACAGATTGGCGGCTCTAAGCGGTTCCACGGCGGACGCATAGCACATCAGCGCGAAGCCAGGGATGAGCACGATACCGACGCTCTCCGGCGACGTCGCAAGCGGTGTGGTCATGAACGCCAAACTCTCGATCTGGTTGGTCGGTCGTCAACCATAAAGGCGACGCGGCATTGACCGGTGATAGCCCGGTATCTAGTCTTCCGGAAAGAGGACAGGGCGGTCATGATCGGAAGAGACGGCAACGCGGTCAACAGGATTTTGGCTTCCGGGCTCCTCGTGCTTGGCCTCGCAGGCCAGACGCCAGCAAACGCCAGTGGCTGTCTTCGGGGAATAAACCTTTCCGGGGCCGAGTTCGGAGGAGACGGCGGCAACGTTTTCCAGGACTACGTCTATCCGTCGGAGCACACGGTCGCCTATTTCGCCGAAAAGGGTTTTACCTCGATCCGGCTCCCGTTCCGGTGGGAGCGACTGCAGCCAGAGCTGTTCAAGGAGCTCGATCCCGATCATTTGCGCCTCATCGAGGAAGCGGTTGTGCTCGCCCGACAGTTCGGAATGAGCGTCGTTCTCGATCCGCACAATTACGCCCGATACCGCGATAAAGTGGTCGGCTCGCCGGACCTGCCTGATGATGCAGCCTTCGCGGACTTTTGGGGGCGACTGGCGGAGCGTTTCGCCAACGCCAACGACATCTCTTTCGGTTTGATGAACGAGCCATTCGACATTCCGACACACCAATGGGTGTCAGCGACAAACGCTGCGATCGCAGCCATTCGCGCCGTCGATGCGAACAATCTGGTCTTGGTTCCGGGTACGCATTGGACCGGCGCACACGCGTGGCAACGGGATGAAGACGGCGGGAACCACGCAACGGTCATGCTCGGTGTCGTCGATCCGGCTGACAATTTTGCCTATGAGGTTCATCAGTACTTCGACGACGACTTTTCCGGAACAAAGGGCAATTGCAGCCGAGCGGACGACGCCATCGCTGCCTTGCAGACCTTTACGACCTGGCTTCGGGAGAACGGCAAGCGCGGCTATCTCGGAGAATTTGGTGTTCCGACCGACGCCTCCTGCCGCACGGGGCTGGAGGAGGCCACCGCGGTCGTCGAGACCGCCGACGATGTCTGGGTCGGGTGGGCTTATTGGGTTGCAGGTGACTGGTGGCCGGAAAGCGAACCGCTCAATATCCAGCCGACCGGGAAAGGCGACCGGCCCCAACTTTCGGCGCTTCAGCCATTCCTTTCCGATTCCTCCGGAAAGATCTGTGCGGCGCTGGAGCATTAGTTCCAGGCAAGGAGCTCTCACCGTAGGTGCCCTTGGCGGCTCTAGGTCGCTGCCCCAGTGCAGCGAGATCGACCTTGTCCATCACGCCGACGAGGAACCACATCAAGCCGGCGGTCTTGATCGAGTAGAACGAATTACTGATCAGCATCAGAAGCAACAGATAGACTAGCACCGCTGCGTGAAATCGCCAGCCGCCCGCAGTCCTGGCGGGGGCATAAACCGCTGCGCCCCACAGCATGATGAACCCGACAATTCCGAATTGCGTCAAGGTATAGGCGAAGCCGGAGTCCGCCGTAAACTGATCCGTTGTCTGCCATCCGAAAACGACGGAGGGGGACAGTTGGGCCAGCAGGTGTGCCGTCACATTGAAGCGCCCGGCTATGTCATTGGCGCCACCGTCCGTCTGACTGATAATCCCGTAGGATGCCAGGGCGGCGAGGAGAAGAAACGGTGCTACGAACCAGACCAGTTTGGGAATTATCCGAAAGAATGGCAGCAGCAACGTGACCAGGATACAGGTGAAAAAGCCGAACCGGGCGTCGGCCATGATGATCACCGCAAGAGCCGCCATGACCACAAAGCGTCGCCACCTCATGCCGGCGCGCGTCAGAGCCCAGCAATAGATCAGCGCACCGTAGTTTCCGGCCGACACCGGTTCAAGAAAGACGGAGGAGACCCGGTGTTCGCCGAGAAAGGGCAGCAATGTTCGCGCCTCGGGGCGCATTCCGCTGCCGAAAAGCCCGGTCGTGGCCCCGAACGCTTCTTCAACCTTGATGGTCCCGCGGGCAATGTAATAGCCGAGGATGTTGAAATACTGGAGATAGACGTCCGTCGCGAAATACTCGAAGAAGCCCACGAGCAGCACGAGAACCGCGCTCGCCGCGACAAGCCGGTCCGCAAGTTTCAGATTGGCCGAACGGAGGCCCATGAAATAGAAGGCGATTGCGATCAATACATCGCGCAGCACCTTCAGGTCATTCTCCTGCCTCAGAGCCGATAGAAAGACGATATAGCTGCAGAAGAGAGCAGCAACCGCATACAGTCCGATCTGCCTGCTCATGGCCGCTACGAGAGCGGTACCCACCACTGCCATTTCGGCCAGCATCAGATGGCTTTGGCCGATCCCGAAGACCCGCGTGTTTACGAAACAGAGGAAGAGGTTGAGCGTCAGCGAGCCCATTACCGCCATTATCGCCAGGGGAGACACATAGGCGGGCGCGGTTGTTTGGGATGTATATGAAACATGATCCGGGGTAGACGATGCGCGTCGACCCTTCCATGCGACGCCCGATCTTCCGTTTACAGTTTCCATTTTGGTCGCCGCCACCGAGTTAGTCCCCGTTCTCGACGACGATACGTCCCATGATTATGTCGTGCCAACCGTCAAGACGATCGAGGACAGGCGCGATGTCCGTACGGTCTTCCTGGACGACTATGGCCGCGCTCGCTATCGGCAAAAGAGCGTCCAGACCCGCCATGGCGTCGGTTCCGCAGGCATTCACGATCGTCAGGAAAGGGCCTTCTGGAGGCGCACCTATGTAGCGGGACACGCTCGGTCGGCCAGCCACCCGACGGCCCTGGGTGCCACTTGAAAAGTACTGATATTTCAATTGATCAGGATTTCTTCCCATATTGATTTGATCCCTGCCGATAGCATTGACCAAGCTCGGGCGCCCCGCCCTGTGCCGCGTTTCGGCACGCTCCCAGCTGCCAGCCGCATAGCGGACGTCATAGCCCAGATCGACGAGTGCCTGGACAAGATCGGGGACGAGATCAGCCGCTGCGCCCCTTGGCTTGTCTTTCGAAACGAACACCAGCGACGGTGACGGTTCTTCCCCGACCTCGTCCGCCAGCTGGCGTGCCAGCACGGTTATCTTCTTATTCCACTCGGCTGCACGATCCGCCTCTGTCCGGCTTCGAGACGACACCATTCGTGACCATAAGCCGTTTTGCGATGGGGGCCTGTGATCGGGAAGCTGCGCCAGGATGGGGATATCCTCTTCTTCCGCGCCGTCTTTGCTGTCCGCGAAAGTGCGCACCACGATTTCATGAGCGACCGCAACAACGGAGCCGAGGATGATGCCGAACGTGAGCCCCGCGACCACAATAATCAAAAGCACGAGCCTGGACGTGCCCGCTCCGGGCGTCGCGACGGTGATCACCCTCGAATTGTTGGTCTTAAGGCTCTGCTGCTGGCCCAGTGACTCCGCCCTGTTGAGGAAGGACTTGTAGAGTACCTGGACGGTTTCGGCTTCGCTCTCCAGCTGGCGCAGCCGGATCTGCGAGTTCCCGGAGTCGAAACTGCTTTTCGTCAGGTTCTCAAGTCGTCGCTGCAGAGCCTCCGTGTTTGCGGCCGCCCGCTGGTAGCTGCTTTCCATGGACTGCCGAAGCCGCGCCAGTTCAAGTTCGATCGCTCTCTGCATGTTGGCGACCTGCGAGCGGATCGCGCGCAGTTGCGGATGATTGGCGCCTAGATTGGCTTCAAGTTGGGTCTGGCGATCGAGCAACTGGACATAGCGATCGCGCAAGACCTCGATGGTCTGGGATTGGAGAGCCTCCGGAATTCCGCCGGATTTGATACCCTCCATCGTCAGACGCTTTGCCTGTTCGTATATCGTGAGCTGCTGTTCCTCGAGGCCGCGGGCGGTGATGAGCTGTTCGTTGAGGCCTGCCAGTTGCTGGTCGATCACCAACCGGCCTTCTCCGGTGCTCGCGAGATCGTTCTCCGCCTTGAATCGTTCGACGGCTGCTTCTGCCTTCAGGACGCGATCACGCAGTTCATCCGCCTGCACCTGGAAGGCGGAACTCGCACGCCGAGCGGCGTCAGCGCGTGTCTCCTCAATCTGCTTCAGATAATTGTCAGCGACCGAATTCGCGATCCTGGCGGCCTTCTCCGCGACAGGATGCTGGGCCGTCACGACGATAACCTGGGACTGGCCAGCCCGTTCGGCCGTGAGATGCTGTTTCAATGCGCCAGACGCCGCTGCCAGCACCTCCTCGGCCGATAGTTTTTGTCGGCTCGCCGGGGGAAGCAGGAAATCGTCCGCTGTCAGGTCGAGATCGTTGACGACCCGGTCGAGCACGGCTCTCGACACCACGACATAAAGCTGGGTGTCGAGGTTTGACAGCTCCTGCTGCGATGATGTCGCGGCCGATGCGCCATTCGTATTGTCGACCGTCAGGTCGCGCGTGTCGATGATGAGTTGCGTCGATGAGGAATAGAGGGGGGTGATTTGCAGCGCGTAGAGCAGGGCGAACAGAAATCCAACGCCCGCCAAAATAGCGATGTAACTCCAGCGGCGCCTCAGGATGCCCGGTAGCTGTACGATGTCGATGTCCATAGTCTCGCCAGGACCGCCTGCGCGGCATTCATTTCAGTTGGGCCGAGAGAACGGCTCAAAACGGAGGGGTCCGTTTATCGTCAACAGTGGCAAAACATGGTTAACGACTTCTGAAGGAAGGAGGATGTAAACCGCTTTGGCAATCTCACACCATCTTAAGAGATAGTTGAGTACACGTAAGGCTCACCGCCCTCCGTTAACGGAGCGCGCGAGAACGTTCGGAGGAATCCGTTGTCTGCATCGACACAAGATCCCGGTCTGCCTCTGGTCGTGCAGGTTGTCCGACAGTACGCTCCGGCCCGTGGCGGATTGGAGGATGTCGTTGCCAACCTTGCCGCGTCACTACCGGCCCAAGGGTTCAGGACCCGGGTGGTGACATGCGACCGACTTTTCTCCGATCCAGACCGGACGCTGCCACCGCGAGAAATCCTGGGTGGAGTAGAGGTGGTTCGCATCCCATGGTACGGCAGTCGCCGCTATCCGGTTGCGCCATCGATTGTCGGCGAGATTGGCGATGCAGACCTGATACATGTACATGCCGTCGACTTCTTTTTCGATGCGCTCGCGTGGAGCCGGCCGTTTCACGGGAAGCCGATGGTTGCGACGACGCACGGCGGATTCTTCCACACGCCGAAGTACCGGACGATCAAGGAACTGTGGTTTCGGACCGTGACCCGAATGTCCGCCGTCGCATATCAGTCGCTTGTATGCTGCAGCCAGTCCGATCTTGATTTGTTCAGAAAGATCGCCCCGCGAAGAAGCATGCTGGTGGAAAACGGCGTGGATATCCAGAAGTTTGCGGTCGAGAGGTCTGATCAACCGGCCCGGCGACTGGCGACGATCGGTCGCTTCTCCGTCAACAAGCGACTGGACAGGCTGCTCGACACGATGAGATCGCTAGTGGCGATGAACGATGACTGGCGCCTTGACATTGTCGGAAGTCCCTCTGATCTTTCGTCGGAAGACATAAATGCTCTGATCGCAAGCCGCGGGCTCACCGATCATATTGCCGTCCATCTGTCGCCCGAAAACGAACGCATAAGAGAGCTTCTTGCCCGCGCTTCCATCTTTGTGTCCGCCTCGGACTATGAGGGGTTCGGTCTGGTGGCGGTCGAGGCGATGGCTGCCGGACTTCTTCCTGTGCTTCACCCCAACGCGGCCTATCGGTCGCTTTCGGACAAGCACCCCGACATCACACTGGCCGACTTTTCCCAGCCTGAAGATGCGGCATCACGTATCGGCGCGGCCTTCGAGAGACTTTCGGTTGCCCCCGACGAGGTGCGGGCAACCCTCAAGGCGGAAGCCGCGATGTACTCATGGGATGGCGTGGCGGCAAAATATGCCGGGGTCTATCGGGCCGCTCTCGGCAAGCGCTAGAAGCGCCATACTCGACGCGACCCAAGGGTTGTGAGGGTCCCGGTCGGCAGCAGGTCGGACGATGTTCCCGGTCGCGGCGTCAGGCGGATCGTCCTTTGTCCCGGTCCCATATGAAACCAATCGTCAGACATGGAGAAGCCTTGCGCATCGACGCTGACGGATTGCGCGAAGCGATCCGCCTCAATTGTCATTGTCCAGACGTCATCCTTCCGCAGGCTGATCGATATCTCGGGATCGAAGAACGCCGTTTCCCGTCCTTGCGGGAAGTGGAATGCATCGGAAAGCATCTCGCCGGTTTCGGCGTCGTGCATCGTTGCCACCGTTACGTGATGCGGAACAGGACCGAACCGGAATGCGTAGGTCGTGTCGAAGAACGCCCCAAACATGTCGGTTGCAGCGATCGAATATGTCGATCGCGGTGCGAGGGCAGTGCTGCTTTCGCCCGATACGACCTTCTGACGCCCGTCGCGGAGGCAGGTAAGCCTGATGATCACATTCCTCGTGCGACTGCTTTCGTTGAGGGCGTGCACGTAGAGGCCGTTGGTGCCCTCGTCGGAGACGACAAGCTGCAGAGGCCTGAAGGCGCGCTTCAGCGCATACCAGACAGGCTTCGGTTCGCCGGTGGAGTCGATGACACCCCAGCCGGCGCCTGGAAGAATATCCTGATACGTCCAGACCAGGGCACCATTGCAGGAGGAGCCCGGACGGCGCCACTCCGCGAAGGTCTCGGTGACAACCTCCGCAGTGACCGCGCGCGAGAGATCGAGATAGCGCCCCTGATCCTCGCGGCGGAGACGTGTCGGGTCGAAGCCATAAAGCAGTTGAAGGTAGTGGTCGCGGACATCCTCGAAGTCCCACGATGCATTCCGGTCGCGGGGGACGCGGGATTTCCAGCGTGGATCATGGACCGCCGGCACTGCGAGATGTTCGTCCAGTGTTGCCTGCGTGGGTACGTGGGCGAATGCGAGGCACTCCGCCGCAAATCGAACTTCTGCCCGGCGGGCGTCTTCCAGAGGCCTGCAATAGGCGCCGACGCCGTAGTAATGCGTCACGCCTTGGTTGGGCGAGAACGGCATGGCGCCGCCGCTTGGTGAGTTTTCCACATAGATGACGTCGGGCCGGAACTCGCTCGCAGCAGATGCCAGGGTCTCAGTGAAAAATGCGCCGCGCCATGTTGGTTCGGGAAGCCCGAGCATTGCCGCCTGCTGGTAGACCTCGCTGCCGCCACACAGCACTGCCAGCGAGGGCGATACCTGGACCGGCAACAGAAGGGTTTCGATCTCGCGACGGATCTGGTCGGCGAAGCCTTCCTCTCCCACGGGATAGTCGAAGTTGGCGAACATGAAGTCCTGCCAGATCAGGATTCCCAGCCTGTCGCAAAGCCGAAAGAAGTCGGCGCTCTCATATGTCATCGTACCGCCGATGCGGATCATGTTCATGCCAGCGTCCGCAGCCTGCATGAGCCAAGGAGCGTAGGTTTCCGCCGAGCCCGACAGGTTCAGAAGATCCGCAGTCGTCCATACCGCTCCCCGGCAAAAAATGCGTTCTCCGTTTACGAAAAGTCGGAAGTCGCGACCGTCGGGACCATGCTCCACGGCGATGGTTCGGAATCCGACGAGCCCAAGGCCATGGGTTTGGCCATCGATCGTCAGCTGCACGTCGTGGAGTGCCGGTTTGCCGTGAGTATGCGGCCACCACGGCTCGATGTCGGGAATGAGAAGGCTACCGGAGAAGTGGGTTCCGTCATCGCTTGAGAGAGCCGAGGAATGGCCGTCGCATGTCAACCTGACCGATGAGGCTGGCGTCGCAAGTCGGAAGGACGCCGACAGCTGCCCAGTGCCGCCGTCGCCCAAGGACGCCGACAGGCGTAAATTCGATGCGAAATTTTTGCCGGGTCGCACGAGACTGATCGGTCTCCACGGGCCGACTGCATGAATGGATGGACACCAGCCCGGCATATGGCCGAGCAGCGTCGTCCTCACAGATCTGAGGCCCTGATTGTCGAACAGCTGCGGGCGCCAGCGGGCCCTCGGGCCGCGACGCTCCAGATGCGGGGCCAGGGCGCGAAAACACAGAACCAGTTCGTCCCGACCGGTCAGCTGAAGGGCCAACTCGCGGCATTCAAACATGCTTGTCGATGTCAGCGCCAATTCTCCGTTCACATAGATTTCCGTGACCGTCGCCAGTCCCTCGAAACGAAGAACGGCCGCCCCCGGCGCCTCTCCTTCAAGAGAGCGGAAATACCAGATGTCCTTTTCGAGAAGACCCTCAGGTTCATTGAGGTCGTAAAGCCCGGCTGCCGAGAGGGCGCCAGCGGCGGTTCCGGGGACCAGAGCCGCCAAGCGTATTGCGGACCGTGGGATGTCCGACGGTCGCTGATAGCGGCCCCCTTCGGTCACAAGCAATTCCCAGCCACCTTCAAGCGGCCGCTCATCGGCTCCGAGCTGGATCGTTCTGACCCCCATCGCGTCCCCTCAAGCGATCTTCTCGCCCAACCCGTTCATCAGCTTTTCCCACGCTTCGGCCGCCGGGTCCAGAACCGTTGCCAGCGGTTCGAACTTCTTCCGTGTCACGGCGCGAGCAAGCTGAAACTGGGAGGATTTCGCGATCTCGGATATCTTCAGCGCTTGCTGTGCCTCAACTTCGTACCTCACCGCGTCAAGCCACAGCAGGTGGCTTGCTAGCAATTCGAAGTTTGCACCGAACTGGCGCAGCGTATTGAATGCGTATTTGTGAAAAAAGCCGAATGGTCGCTCTGCCACGGTTTCAACCTGTGCCGGAAATACCGTTGCGAAGGAGACGAGGGGGTTGTTCTTCGGGCGCCTGGCGTAGTGATGCGCCAGCAAGCGCTCTGCGATCGAATGCTGTCGCGCGGCCGAAGCAGGCGCCGCGGGAAACTTTGCGAATTCGGTGTATGGCAGGAACGGCAGTCCGTCGTCAGGACCGTCCGTCTGAAACAGGCCTTCGAAATCCTTCCCTTCGACGCGGAAGAAGCCGCCATTGTGGAAGTAATCCATCGACTTCGATACGAGGTCCAGCCGGTTGATGGCCACCGTTGTCTTGCCATGCTCCTGTCGATAACCGACGCCGCGCGTGTCGGGCATGAAATAGCTGTCCATCTCCACCAGGCAGAGGCGACCCCGGCCGATCTGCTCCAGGACATGCGACTCCACCCGGTCGAAGATCGCAAGTTCGGTGACCCGGATGTCGTACAGCGCTTCAAGGTCCTCGAGCGGGACCTTGAAGAAGGTCATCTGGTCGCCTTCGAAGTCCTGTGTCAGGGCGAAGGCAAGCATCGCCTCTGGGGCGACGCCATGGGCGGCCAGCACCTCAATCCAGAGGTCTACATAGCAGTTGGTCTCCGGCCACATCCGGTCAGCCGCGTGAAGCGCATGCGGCTGGTGGGCAGCGGGGTCGAGATCGCCGAATACTGACGACATCGCTCAGGTCCAGAGCGCGGAACGCACTTTTTCCGGCCAATCATTCACGTCGAGACCGTGATGGTGAAAGAGTGCCAGAGCAATACGCTCGAGGCCGAAGCCGACGCACGCGGTGTGAGCCGTCGAGCCGTCTTCGAAGGTCAGCCCCCATTTCAGTCCAAAGGCGTCCTGATGATAGTTGAAGCTCATGCAGGCTGTCGGATTGGTCGTTGAGGTGATCGGTATCAGCAATTCAAACTTCAGATTCTGATCCCGCTGATTGTTGGCGAGCATCTTTCCGGCGCGGCCGAAGAACGGGTCGTTGGCGATGTCAATCGTTACTTCCAGGCCGACTTCCGCCATCATCTTCACGCCGCGGTCCATCCAGAGCTGGCGGAACTCGGTGACGTCTGCCTGTGTGCCCATGCGGACGTATTCGCGCATGCGGAACAGCTGCTGACGGGCCGGGTCGTTCGATGGCTCGTGCCGGAAGCAGTAGGATTGGAGATCATAGAGTCCGCCGTTTGCCGGAAGGGCTCCGCGTTTGGCGACCGTGGGATAGAGCGGGTAGCAGGCTGCCGGCGTCAACACGATGTCGGTCGCCTTCTGCTCGCCCGTCCAGTCTCCGCCTTCTTCCATACATTTCAGCAGGCTTACATGGTCCAGTTCGCAGCCACAGAAGCTGTGAACAGTACCGGCAAGCTGAGGGAAGCTCTTCATGTAACCGCTCTTTTCGAAGTAAGCGCGGTTCATGCCGGGCGGAAAGCGGATCGCTTCGGCGCCGTCCGCGCCACCGAAACCGTCGATCAGGCGCTCGAAGGCGGAGATGACATCTTCGAACTGGCCGCTCCGGCCATAGAGCCCTTCGACGCCGGTGTCGATGAGAAGGCCCGATTCGAACAGGCGGTCGAGAAACGTCCGTTGCATATCCATGGTCTTACCCCAGCAAGCTCGTATCCTGTTTATGTACCAGGAGCATTTGTGACGTGTTTGCGAGAATGCGATCGTTGGAGATCATCAACTCCGCAGAATGTGCATCTCGCAGATGGCGGCCAAGACTGTAGGGTGTGCCGTTCTTGTAGCCCATGATGCCGCAAATGCGCATCGCCTGATTGATGACGGTCAGGATCTTTTCCGACGCGGCAACCTTTATGTTGTTCATCGCGACGGCAAAACCCATAGACGACAGACGATCCGAATTTTTACGCGCGTCCTCGAAGGTCGAAAGCCCGGTCAGAATGGTAGACCGTATCGTTTGTAGTTCGGAAGAGATTTCCGCGAGTTGGACGAGGCCGGGCGGCTGTGTGCCCGGCGCCTTGCGGGCCGCGGCCCGGAGAAAGTTTTGCGACCGCGTGAAGGCATCGACAGCGATGCCGTACCAGAGAGCGCTCCAGAGAAGGTGAGATGCGGCCAGCATCGATTGCGCTGCAATTTCGGCGAACGGGTGCGGCAGGATCTGCTCCGCTGGTGCTTCGCCGCGAAATAGGAAACCGTCGGAACAGGTTCCGCGCATTCCGAGCGTATCCCAAACATGAGTCTGTTCGAGCGTGTACTGGTCCTTCAGGAAAACGGTCATAACCTGGTCCGAAGACGCCGCGTCCTTATGGCTGCGCGATGTGATCAGGATCGCGTCGGATTCCCGCGCATAGGAGATTACCGTCGCGTCCTTCTCCAGTCGGCAGACGCCGTCCTTGACTTCGATCGCGCAGATTGAGTTGCGTAGATTGCCGCCGATACCGCCTTCGGTCGTCGCGGAGCCCAGAAGCAGCTGCGCGGCGGCAACGCGACGCATGAAGTCTTCGTGCCATGCCGCGTCTTCGCCGTGCTCGACAAGGCTCGATACCTTGATCTGGTGCATGGCGAAGATCATCGCGCTCGCCGCACAGGCTTGCCCGAGCAAGGTGCAGACTTCGGCGATTTCGGAATAGGACAAACCTTCGCCACCAAATTTCTTCGGAATCATAAGCGAGAGCAGACGCTCCGCTTTCATCGCGTCAACCGCCTCGCGTGGGAAGCGGCCGACCCTGTCGACCTCGTCCGCATAGGCCGCGGCTTTGGTCGCGACGCGCGTGACGCGTGCTTTCAGCGATTTATCGAGGGCTTCGGCGGAAAGGTCCATTACGCGACCTTTCTGGCATCCAGGATCGATTTCAATGCGGCTTCTATCGCGGCGACGCTCTGGAATGACTTGCGGTTCAGCAGGTGATCCGGAAACTCGATGTCGAATGCGTCCTCAAGACCCAGCATCAATTGAACCGATGCGAAAGACGAAAGGCCAGCGACGTAAAGGTCGCTCTCGTCGCTGAGTGTATCGACCGAAACTGGTAAACCACCGAGCTTGGCGAGCAGGGTACGAATTGTGTCGTTCATGGTTTCCATCCCAACTTCTTCATTCGAATTTCTTCGATAGGTAGTCCGGAAAACATAAGATTGAGCTAAATGGCTTAGTTAAATAAGCATGACCTCCCGTGGCAAGGCTGGCGCGGCCAGAGTAGTGAGACCCACTTCAGCTTATGAGTCACGGTAACGGTGTTCAGTTCCGGCACGATCGAGGATGCGATAGGTCCCATCCTCTTGCCTGAGCACGTTATCTTCGCCGAGAGCAACTTTGCCGTGCCCTCCAGGCAGATCGAGAATATAGGACGGCAGACATAGCCCGGATAGCTGACTGCGCAGCGAACGCATGATCGCCTGGCCTTCGGCGATGCTCAGGCGAAAATGGCTCGTACCCGGCGCAAGATCTGGATGATGCAGATAGTAGGGTTTGACCCTCGCTGCGACGAAGGCTCGCATGAGGTCCGCCAGTATCTCGGCATTGTCGTTCACGCCTTTCAGAAGCACAGACTGGCTCACCAGCACAATGCCGGCATCCGCTAGCCGAGCAAGAGCGGTCATGGCGTCGGACGTCATCTCGCGCGGATGATTGGCATGAAGCGCGACATAGATCGTCTTTCCGGACGCCTTGAGGGCTTCGATCAGTTCCAGCGTAATGCGGTCGGGATCGACCACCGGCACGCGGGTGTGAATTCGAAGGATTTTGACATGCGCTATCCCGGACAGCGCGACAGCAACTTCCCTCAGCCGTCGGGGCGAAAGGATCAGCGGATCGCCGCCGGTCAGGATGACTTCCCAGATTTCCGGTGTTTCCGCGATATAGGCGATGGCGTCAGCGAGTTCGTGCCCTGACAGATTTCCATCGCCCTGTGGCCCGACCATTTCGCGCCTGAAGCAGAAGCGGCAGTAGACCGGGCAAACGCCGACGATCTTCAGCAGAACGCGATCCGGATAGCGATGGACGATTCCCGGAACCGGGCTATGGGCATGATCGCCGATGGGATCGGTCAACTCGTCAGGCATCTCCCGAAGCTCGAGATCCGATGGTATATATTGAGCAGCGATCGGATCGGAGGGATCATCGCCACTTATCTGCGACGCCACGGTTGCCGTTATTGCGACCGCATAACGTCGGGCAACGGCCTGCAACACCTCGCTGCGTTCGGCATGCACCAAGCCCGCGGAAACCAGATCTTCCACCGATTTAAGATCACGTTTCAAACGCCGATCTCCGCAACCGGCGTCCATATGACCTCGTCGATACGGCGGGCGCCTGTCGCCAGCATCACCAGCCGGTCGAAGCCTAGTGCAATGCCGGATGTTTCCGGCATCAGCGACAGTGCCGTCAGCAAATCCTCGTCTATGGGATAGCTTTCGCCGTAGATACGCAGTTTCTCGGCCATCTCGACCTTGAATCGACGCCTCTGTTCATCCGGGTTTGTAAGCTCGCCAAACGCGTTGGCCAGTTCGACGCCGCACGCATAGAGCTCGAAGCGTTCCGCAACACGCGGGTCGGCCGACGACGGCCGCGCTAGAGCTGCTTCGCTTACAGGATATTCATCGAGGATCGTGGCGCGACCTTGTCCCAGACGCGGCTCTATCTTCTCCACCATGACACGGCTGAAGAGATCCGCCCAGCTATCGTCGTCCGCCAGACGTATGCCGGCGCGCAGTAGATCATCGGCCAGCCGATCCCGGTCCGTCGAGCCGTCCCTGCTGATGGATGACAGCAGGTCGATGCCGGCGAAACGCTCGAATGCCTCGGCGACAGCAACGCGTTCGGGCTCGGCGAACGGATCGATCGATTTCCCACGAAAAACGAAGGTCTTGGCGCCAGCGGTTTCCGCGGCGAGTCCCAACAGCTCGGCGCAATCTTTCATCAGGCGTTCGTAGCTCTCCCTGGTGCGATACCACTCCAGCATCGTGAATTCTGGATGATGCAGTGGGCCGCGTTCGCGATTGCGGTAAACCTGAGCAAAGCACGAGATGCGCGTTTCGCCGGCGGCGAGAAGCTTCTTGCAGGCAAATTCCGGAGAGGTGTGCAGATAGAGAGCATGTGGTACCGCGTCGTTGCCTATCAGTTTGGTGGCAAAGCCGTGCAGATGCGCTTCGTTGCCCGGAGATATCTGAAGCGCTGCCGTCTCGACCTCGATAAAGTCCCTCCTGGCGAAATAGGCGCGAAATTCAGCCTTGATCGCATTTCTGCCGAGAAGGAACGGGCGTCGATCGGCGTGAACCTCAGGTGACCACCAGGGCGAAGCGGGCTGGGCTGAGTTCATGGCGACGGCTCTCCGGGCGCAAACAGCTTCGGGGCTGGCTATTTCGACAAATTTAGGTTAGGTGCGCCCATGAAAATCTCAGACGTCTGGGGCGGTGGGTCGTCCTTTACGACGGCTTTTGCACATATACAAGGAATTCCAATGGTCAAGGTCATCGCCTCGTCGGTCCGCAAGGGCAATGTTCTCGAAGTCGAGGGCAAGCTTTACGTCGTTCTCACCGCCCAGAACTTTCATCCAGGCAAGGGTACGCCTGTGACCCAGGTCGACATGCGTCGCATCGTCGATGGCGTGAAGGTGTCCGAACGCTGGCGCACGACCGAACAGGTCGAACGCGCCTTTGTCGAGGACCTCAATTTCCAGTTCCTCTACGAAGACGGTGAAGGCTTCCACTTCATGAACCCCGAAAGCTACGATCAGGTGGTCGTTGACGTGGAAACGATGGGGGACCAGAAGGCCTATCTCCAGGAAGGCATGACCTGCGTGCTTTCCATCCACGAGGGCGTTCCGCTGGCGATCGAACTGCCGCGCCACGTAACGCTGGAAATCGTCGAGACAGAACCCGTCGTCAAGGGTCAGACGGCATCCTCGTCCTACAAGCCCGCGATCCTCTCCAATGGTATCCGTACGATGGTTCCGCCGCATATCGATGCCGGAACACGTGTGGTGATCGCGACCGAGGACAACTCGTACGTCGAGCGCGCCAAGAACTGACATCAGCAGTTCAGTTTCAGCAAGGCCCGTCCCGGTGGCGGGCTTTGTCGTCTCGGTCCGAAGGTAAGAGATGAAGCCGGTGACCGTCATGGCCACCGGCTTTGGATGGTCAGGCCTGATCTCTGCGGCGGAATGACGACAGGCCGACCTCGTTGCTTTATCGCACCGATGAAACGGCTCTGGACGAGGCGCCGAAGTCGCCAGCACGCTCGAGCATCGCGATCTGCTCCTTGAGGCGCAACTTCATCCGCTTGAGCGACTGAATGCGGATCGTGTCCGGCAGGGGGCGTCGCTGCTCTTCGGCGATCTTGGTTGCGAGAATTGCGTGGCGGCTCATCAGAGCCTTTAGAAGTGGTTTCATGCCTAGCTCCTTTCTTGTTCCTCCAACATGGGGAGATTCGGCGTATTGTTCCAATTGATTGATTTAACCATTGTGATAGCTTTCATCTATCATGGTTTACCGACCCACGCCTCGGCAGCTTGAATATCTGGTAGCCCTCGGCGAGACCGGGCACTTTGGTGACGCGGCGCGCAAATGCCACGTTTCACAGCCCACATTGTCGGTTCAGGTCGCTCAGCTCGAAAAGCAACTGGGGGTGACATTGATCGAGAGGTTGCCGGGGCAAATGATGCCCACTCCTGTTGGCGCGGAGGTGATCGCCGCGGCCAAGGTCATATTGAACGGCCTGGACGAGCTTCGGGCGCTGGCGTCCAGTTCAAAGAACAATCTTGGGGGCGCTGTTCGACTTGGCGTCGCGCCTTCCTTCGGTCCGTATTTCCTGCCTTATCTGCTACCGCGCTTGCATGCACGCTACAAGGATCTGAAAATCTACATCCGGGAAGAGCGGCCTCGCCTCCTGGAGAAGGCGGTCCTCCAAGGAGAGATCGATTGTGGCCTGGGACCGGTGCAGGGACTGGAAAGCGGGCTTGACTTCAAGATCATTCACCGAGAGCGGATCTTTGTCGGCGTGCCGAGAGGACATCATCTTGCCTCGCGCTCGGGCGTGAGGGTCTCGGAACTCAAGGGGCAGAAGCTTCTCAGTCTCGGACCCGGTCACCGGCTCTTGGACGATGCCCGAAATCTCGCGGTCATTTCCGGGGCCTTCATCGCCGAGGACTACGAAGGCTCAAGTCTGGACGCTCTGCGCCAGATGGTGTCGATCGAGATGGGAATTTCCCTATTTCCGGAACTCTACGTTCGTTCGGAATTTGCCAAGGACGAAGGGGTGGCTCTGATCGATCTCGAGGATTGGCAGGGCGAGCGCGACATTGGCTTCTTCTGGCGTAATTCCAGCGCGCGGGCCGCCCATTTCCGAACACTCGCCGATCTTGGGCAACAGATAGCGGATACGTTACCCGCGTCTTGACGATCGGCAAGGCGAGGCCCCCGGTTCATCGGGGGCCTCAAATGCTCATGCGATTCCGCCGAGGCACATGTACTTGATCTCGGTGTAGTCATCGATGCCGTATTTGGAGCCTTCGCGGCCCAGCCCGGACTGCTTGATGCCACCGAAGGGCGCGACTTCTGTCGAGATCAGGCCGGTATTGATGCCTACCATTCCGTATTCGAGCGCTTCTGCGACCCGGAAAACCTTCGCCACGTCCTTCGAGTAGAAATAGGACGCCAGACCAAATTCGGTGGCGTTTGCCATTTCGATCACCTGCTCCTCCGTATCGAACTTGAAGAGCGGTGCCACGGGACCAAATGTCTCTTCGGTCGCGACCTTCATAGCCGACGTTACGCCGGTCAGTATCGTGGGCTGGAAAAACAGATCCCCACCCTGAGCAGACTCGCCACCAAGCTCGATCTTCGCGCCTTTCGACACGGCGTCCGCAACGTGCTCCTTAACCTTCTTGATCGCATTTGCGTCGATCAGCGGGCCCGTGGTGACGCCTTCTGCAAAACCGTCGCCTACCTTCAATTGTGCCACCTTCTCCGCCAGTTTCGCAGCGAAGGCATCGTAGATACCCGACTGAACATAAAGACGATTGGCGCAGACGCAGGTCTGTCCGGCATTGCGATATTTCGAGATCATCGCACCTTCGACCGCAGCATCGAGATCCGCGTCATCGAAGACGATGAAAGGTGCGTTGCCGCCAAGTTCAAGACCAAGCTTCATGATCTTGTCGGCGCCTTGCCGCATCAGTATGCGGCCGACGTTGGTCGAGCCGGTGAAGGTCAGCTTCCGAACTTTGTCGTTGCTGCAGAACTCCTGGCCAACCATAGCGGCATCCGTTGCCGTCAAGACGGAAAATATGCCCGCAGGGACGCCCGCTCTCTCGGCCAGAATCGCAAGCGCGAGCGCCGAAAGGGGGGTCTGAGCTGCAGGTTTCGAGACCATGGCGCAGCCGACAGCGATCGCCGGAGCCATCTTGCGTGCCAGCATCGCGTTCGGAAAGTTCCATGGGGTGATTGCGCCGACAACGCCAACCGGCTGCTTGACGACGATGATCCTCTTGTCCGGCTGGTGGCCAGGTATGGTGTCGCCATAGACACGCTTGGCCTCCTCGCCGAACCACTCGACGTAAGAAGCACCGTAGAGGATTTCTCCACGCGCTTCCGGCCATGGCTTGCCCATTTCCATGGTCAATATCGTGGCCAGATCATCCGCGTTCGCAACCATCAAGTCGTTGAGCTTGCGCAGGACTGCTGCGCGCTCCTTGCCGGTCTTGCTGGCCCACTTCTTCTGGGCCGAATGAGCGGCATCGATCGCACGCGCCACCTCGACCTTGCCAAGGTCCGGCAATACGGCAATGACCTCCCCGGTGGATGGGTTGGTCACTTCGAATGTCTTGCCGCTTTCGCTTGCGGACATCCAATCGAGGCCGACGAGAGCCTTGTCGGTGGCGAGGGAGGGGTCCTTCAGTTTCGAGGACAGTGCAGGGGAAATGCTCATGATTTTGCCTCTTCGGCGCATTCGCGGATCGAGGCCTCGATGATATCGAGGGCCTCATTGAAAACCTGGTCCTGGATCGTGATCGGTGCAAGGAACCGGACGACGTTCCCATAGACGCCACAGGTGAGAAGAATGAGACCTTTTTCCAGGGCCTTGAGACGGACAGCATTGGTAAAATCGGCGTTCGGCTTCACCGCCCCCGGCTGACCGAATTCGACTGCCACCATGAAGCCAGGGCCGCGGATGTCCGAAATCTGGGAGACCTCGGCGCGCAGGGATTCCAGCCTCTGCTTCAGTCGGGCGCCCAACTGATTGGCGCGGTCGATAAGGTTCTCCTCCTCGATAACGTCGAGAACGGCATGGGCGGCGGCGATGGCAAGCGGATTGCCGGCATAAGTACCGCCCAGTCCGCCGGGGCCTGGCGCATCCATCAGTTCTGCGCGTCCCGTCACGGCCGACAGCGGAAACCCGCCAGCGAGGCTTTTCGCCATCGTTACAAGATCCGGAACGACATCATAATGTTCCATGGCGAACAGCTTGCCCGTGCGGGCGAAGCCGGTCTGAACCTCGTCGGCGATGAGCAGGATGCCATGTTCATCGCAAACGTCACGAAGACCTTTCATCAGCGCGCGAGGAACCGGATAGAAGCCGCCTTCACCCTGAACCGGCTCAATGATGATCGCCGCGACCCGCTTCGGATCGACGTCGGCCTTGAACAGCTTGTCGAGCACGTCCATCGATTCTTCAACGCTGATGCCATGCATTTCAAGCGGGAAGGGGACGTGGAACACGTCGCCCATCATCTGGCCAAACCCGACCTTGTAGGGAACAACCTTGCCCGTCAGTGTCATGCCCATGAAGGTGCGGCCGTGGAAGGCGCCCGTGAAGGCGATGACGGCCGAGCGTCCGGTCGCGCAGCGCGCAATCTTCACGGCGTTCTCGACCGCTTCGGCACCTGTCGTGGCGAAAATCGTCTTCTTGGCGAAGTCACCGGGTGCGAGCTTGTTCAGGCGTTCAGCCAGCGCGACATAGTTCTCGTAGGGCATGACCTGATGGCAGGTGTGGGTGAAGGCATCGAGCTGCTTCTTTACGGCATCAATGACCTTCGGATGGCGGTGGCCGGTGTTGAGAACGGCGATGCCGCCAGCAAAATCGATATAACGATTTCCTTCTACATCCCACACTTCGGAGTTTTCCGCACGGGCCGCATAGATCTGCGTCGTCATACCGACGCCGCGTGAAATGGCTTCGTTCTTGCGTGCCGCTACTTCGGTGTTTTTCATGTCGAACCTCTTTCGCAAGCGATCAGCCGTGAGCCGGTCTGAGTTCTGCCTGCCTGACCAGATGTGTTGCGTGCTTTGCGTGGCAGTTTCGCCGTGGCGTTAAGCCCGTGAGACGCTGTCGCGCTGCTGGCGCCGTGCCGCCGGTGAGATCCCGTCGCGCCCATCTGCGAGGTATTCGCCGCTCGGATAGCCGAGGCGGATTATTGACCCGAAACATTCACCTTGGCAACCGTTCGGGCTGCCAAGGTGGTAAAAATTTTGAGCGCTTACATGCTCTTTCCGTCGAAGGCGTAACCACCACCGATCGCTACGTTGAGGGCGACAAAGTCGTTTGCCATCTGCTGAACCGCCTGTGCGAGGCTGGCTTGCGCCGTGGACACCGACCGCTGCGCATCCAAGACATCAAGCAGCGAGGAGGCGCCGTCGCGATAGCTGGCGGTCGACAATTCGAGCGATTCCTCATAGGAACGCACCGTTGCCGACAAGGCGTTCACCGCCTGGCGATCCCGGGTGACGGCAGCGAGAGCGTTTTCCACTTCCTCAACTGCATTGAGGACGGTCTGCTTCCAGACCAGATAGGCCTCACGTGCAGCAGACTCCCTGCTTTTCACATTAGCGCGTCGCGCGCCGCCATCGAAGATCGGAAGGTTCAGGCTTGGGCCGAAGCCCCAGGTGGTGGTGCTTCCGTGCGCGAGCGAACTATGAACGTAGCTCGGCGTGATTGATCCGCTCAGCGAGATCGACGGATAAAGATCGGCTTCTGCAACGCCGATTGCCGCCGTAGCAGCCGCAAGCTGTCGTTCAGCCTGACGGATGTCCGGTCGGTTGCGGATGAGATCCGCCGGAACGCCGGTTCTCACGCTGCGGCTGGGCACCGGCTGGCGCGCGCCCTTCTGCAGGTCGTTCATCAAGGTCGAAGCAGGCAGACCCAAGAGCGTTGAAATGTGGTTCGCGGACTGACGGAAGCCGGCCTCAAGGCTCGGGAGGTCCGCCAGCGTCGAATTAACGAGGCCTTCCGCCTGGACGACATCAAGACGGGATGCGGCGCCTGCCTCCAGTTGCAGTTTGGTCAGGTCCAGCGTCTCCCGGCGAGAAGCCAGATTCTTGCGGGCAATCGCGATGCGTTCCTGATAGTACCGAGCGTTGATGTAATAGGTCACCAGTTCCGAAAGGTAGGCGAGCTTGACGGTGTCTACGGAGGCATATGCGGCATCAAGCGACGCCTCCGCGCTTTCCTTCGAACGGCGGTACTGGCCGAACAGATCCAGAAGCCAGGAGGCATTCAGTTCACCGCTCGTCGTCGTGGTGCGGTCGCTGGAACGATAGCTTCCATTTGTCTGGCTGATGCTATTGCTTGCGCCGACTGAGAGGCTTGGGAGAGAGCCTGCACCCGCCGTAACGACATCTGCCTCTGCCTGGTTGATACGCTCCAGCGCCTGAAGAATGTCCAGATTTTGTGAGAGACCCTGAGAAACGAGGCCGTCAAGTCGCCGGTCTTTGAATGCCGTCCACCAGGCCACGGTGCTCACGTCGCCGGCACTTTCGACGCCGCCTTCCGCGAATTTCTGCGGAAGAGTGATCTCCGGTGCCTTGTGGTCCGGACCGACGACGCAACCCGTCAGCAGGAGGAGGGCCAGGGGAGCGGCTGCGCGAATGGATATCATCATCTTATCCTGTTTTCACTTTGGAGGTGACAGCAAGACGGCGTCATTCCGTCTCAAACGCTGCCGGCCCCGGGCTCTGATTCGCCAGTGACGAATGTGCTGGCGAAATCGTTCATAAATTATCAACTATATCAATCGGCGGACAGGGGCTCTTTCCGGTTTTCCCGTCTTACCAATCGCATAATGATGACGAAGAATGACGGCACGAAGAAAATGCCGAGGAGCGTCGCGAACAGCATTCCCCCCAAGACGCCGATGCCAATGGAGTTTTGCGCCGCCGAGCCCGCACCGGTGGCGATCGCAAGTGGCAGAACGCCGAGGATGAATGCGAGCGACGTCATAATGATCGGACGCAGTCGGAGACGCGCCGCCTCCAGAGTTGCATCCAGCAGGCTGATCCCGTGCGCCTGTCGCTCCTTTGCGAACTCCACGATGAGAATAGCGTTCTTGGCTGCCAGGCCGATCGTCGTTAGCAACCCGACCTTGAAGTATACGTCGTTCGATTGTCCAAGATAGTAGGAGGCAACCAAAGCACCGAGGACTCCCACGGGTACCGCCATGATGACGGAAAAGGGAATTGACCAGCTTTCGTACAGCGCGGCGAGGCAAAGGAACACGATCAGGATCGACAGGGCATAGAGCATCGGTGCCTGCGAGCCGGACAAACGCTCCTGGTAGGATATGCCCTGCCAGGCGACAGTGTATCCTCCGCCAAGACCTGCGGTCAGACGTTCCATCTCGTCCATTGCATCTCCGGAACTCACACCAGGTCCAGACGAGCCATCGAGCGAGATTGCGCTGACGCCGTTGAAACGGGCCAGAGTTGGCGGTCCACCAACCCATTCGACATCGCTGAAACTCGAGAATGGCACCATCTCGCCAGATCCATTCCTTGCGTACCAGTGGCCGATATCATCAGGCTGCATCCGGTATGGCGCGTCACCCTGGACATAGACAGGCTTGAGCTCGCTATTGAGTGTGAAGTCGTTGACATCGCGACCGGCAAAAATGATCGACAGCATGGAGTTGACGGTCGCCAGATCCAATCCCATCGCCCCCATCTTTTCTTGGTCCAGCAGAATTTTCAGCTGGCTTTCGGCGTCGGGGCTGTTGGAGCGAAGGGAGCTTACCTTCGCGTTCGAATTACCCTGCTGAAGCAGTTGCTGTGACGCCGCTGTCAGCGCGTCGGTTCCGTTCTTGCCGCTGTCGACAAGGTACATCGAGAAGCCGCTCGATGTTCCAAGACCCGGGATCGCCGGAGGCTGTAGCGGAAAGACCATCGCATCGCGCAGGGTGAAGAAGTAACCCATCGCCCGCTGGACGATCGCCGAGGCGGCCTGCTCCGGCGCCGTTCTTTCGTCGAAATCCTTCAGTTTCGCGAACACCATGGCATAGTTCTGGCCTTGGCCGGTAAAGGAGAAGCCCGATACGGCGAACACGTCCTGTATCGCGGCCTGCTCCTTCTCGAGATAGTAGTCCTCGATCTTCTTGATGACCTCTTCGGTCCGCGCAGTCGTCGCGCCGTTGGGGAGCTGGACAATGGTCATAAGCACGCCCTGGTCTTCCTGGGGAAGGAACGAGCTTGGCATTCTGAGGAAGACCCAGGCACAGCCCCCAATCACAAGCGCGAACATCAACATGACCCGCAACGGACGCTTCAACAGATAACCGACCGTCGACACGTAACCGTTGGTGGTCTTGTCGAAATTCCGGTTGAACCATCCACCCAGTCCACGCTTTTCCTTGGTATGATCGATGGGCTTCAACATCGTTGCGCACAGCGCAGGTGTCAAAATGAGCGCGACCACGGCCGACAGCAGCATTGCGGATACAATGGTGATGGAAAACTGCCGATAGATAATGCCGGTGGATCCTCCGAAAAACGCCATCGGAATGAACACGGCGGTCAAGACGAGCGCGATGCCGATAATCGCGCCGGTTATTTCGCCCATCGACTTCTCCGTCGCCTCGAGCGGCGAAAGCCCTTCGTCCGACATGATCCGCTCAACATTTTCAACGACGACGATGGCGTCATCGACCAGAAGACCAATTGCGAGAACCATTGCAAACATGGTCAAGGTATTGATTGAGTAGCCGGTTATGGCGAGGATACCGAACGTTCCGAGCAGCACAACCGGGACCGCAATCATCGGAATGAAGGTCGCGCGTAGGTTTTGCAGAAAGATCAGCAGGACGAAGAAGACCAGGACGATCGCCTCCAAAAGCGTATGCACCACTTTTTCGATCGACAGTTCGACGAACGGCGTCGTGTCGTACGGATAGGTGATGATCACATTTTCAGGCAGCGACGGCGCAATTGCTGAAAGCGCGCTCTTCACCCTTTCAGCCGTGTCAAGCGCGTTGGCGCCCGTTGCCAGGTTGACCGCGAAGCCCGTAGCCGGATTACGGTTGGCACGGGTGTTGGTGCCGTAGCTTTCCTGTCCGATCTCTATGCGCGCAACGTCGCTCAGTCGGACGGTTGCCCCGTCAGTCTCTACTTTCAAGATGATCGATTCGAAGTCTGCGACGGACTGCAACTGGCTTTGCGCCGTCACGGTCACGTTGAACTGCTGGCCCTCGATCATGGGAGCTCCGCCCAGCGACCCGACAGACACCTGGGTGTTCTGTGCCTGGATTGCGGACGTCACGTCGGTCGGCGTCAGCTGGAACTTGTTGAGCTTGAACGGATCGAGCCATACGCGCATGGCGTAACCTGTACCGAATACCTCAATGCTTCCAACGCCCTCCAGGCGCTTGATCTGATCCTCGATCTGCGTGCTGAAGATATCGCCGAGCTCCACCGGAGAGCGATCGCCGTCGGTCGCGACCAGCGCGCCGACAAGCAGGATGCTGGAGGTCGAGCGGGTGACGGATATGCCCGCCTGCTGCACGATGTCCGGGAGCTGCGACTGCACCAGTTGCAGCTTGTTCTGCACCTGCACCTGGGCGATGTCGGGTTCGATACTGTTGCCAAACGTCAAAGTGACGGAAGCCCGGCCGGTGCTCGAGCTGGATGTCATGTATGTCAGGTCATCAAGACCCGTCATGCCATCCTCGATGATGGATGTCACCGACTTCTCGACCGTCTCGGCGCTCGCCCCGTTGTAGCTTGCCGAGATCTGCACGGTGGTGGGTGCAATCTCAGGATACTGGGAGATCGACAGTGTCGAAATCGCAAGGGCTCCGCCCAGCATGATCACGATGGCGATCACCCAGGCGAAAATCGGGCGATGAATGAAGAACTTAGACATGTGGATCCCTGAATCTTCCGCGTCCGCTTGCCGCTCAATCAGGGCTGCGCCGAAGGCGCAGTTGCCTGGGTGGTCTCGACCACGAAACCCTTTTCGTCGACTGTCGCCTCGACCGGAGACACCGTCGCCCCGTCCCCAATCCACTGAAAGCCGTCCACGATGAGCTTGTCGCCATCCGCGATGCCTTCGGTCACCAGCCACGAATTGCCCGATACCTTGCTTTCCTCGAATGTCCTGGTCTCGACCTTGTTTTCCGCGCCGACGAATTTTGCGGCCAGCGCGCCATTGGCGTTGCGCGTGGCAGCCCGCTGTGGAATGAGGTAGCCCTTTTCCTTGCCGACCGTCACCTCGGCGCGAACGTACATGCCGGGAAGAATGAGGTCATCCGGATTGTCGAACAGCGCGCGCATGGAATAGGTGCCGGTGGTTTCGCTGACGGCCATCTCCGACATGTCCAGCGTCCCGACGTGCGGATATTCCGTATCATCTTCGAGAAGAAGTTTGATGGGCGCCGAACCGTCACTGCTGGCCTGGTCAAGACGTCCGGTGGCAATGGATTGCCGGAGACGGAGCAGGTTCGTGCTGGACTCTGTGAGTTCGATGTAAATCGGGTCAAGCCGGCGAAGTGTCGTCAGCGCGTCGGTCTGATTGGCTGTGACAACATTGCCGATGGAAAACCGGGATGCACTCGTCACGCCCTCGAAGGGCGCCCGTACTTCCGTCAGTCCGAGATTGATCTCGGCCGCGTTGAGTGCGGCTTTCGCCTGCGCGACGTCGGCCTGGGCCTGAAGAAGTGTCACTTTGGCGTTTTCATATTCAATCTGCGTCGCACCGCTGTTCACCAGGCGCTCGTAGCGGGCCAGATTGCTCTGTGCCGTCGGAACACCGGCCTCGGCTCTTGCGAGGCTCGCCCGCGCCTGTGCCACTTCGGCGCGATAGGTGTCGTCCTCGATCTTGTAGAGAAGGTCGCCCTCGGAAACCTCGCTTCCTTCCTTGAAGGCGATCTCCTTGATGACACCGCTCACCCGGGGTCGGATGTCGGCGACCTGGTAGGCGGAGGCCCGGCCGGGCAGGACGGCTGTTATCGGCTGTTCCGCGCTTGACATGATGACCACGCTTACCGGGGTCGGCGGCCGCTCGTTGGACGCGCCGGCCTGCTGTCCCGACGTGCCGCCATCGCTGCAGCCCGCGATCAGAGTCGAAACGAGGATCAGAGCCGTAGCCAGCTTCACATGTCGGGTCATTGTCGTATCCGGTAGGGTTCGAAGTGCGAGATCCAGAAATGGTCAGGCTCGAACGGTGACAGCGATAGGCGCCGACACACCCAGAAGTGAACCGGCCATATTCGTCAAGTGACGTAAGTCAAGGATCATCACCTGGCAAGGGTGCGTTGCAGTGCCGCGTTGATCAGGTCAACGATTTCGTCACAGCGTGTTGCCAATATGTCAGCGCTTTCCTTCGCGATCATCACCGGGTGAAGAACGCTTGCCAGAGCGAAGAACGCCGTTCGTGCCGATCGCTCCACATCGTCCACGCAGTACGATCCCTCCTCGCATCCCTGCCTGATGATCAGGTCGATCCTCTCGATCATCATATCCCGATACAAATCACCGCATTTCAATTCCAGATCCGTCGAGAGCAGGATCATTTCGAAGATGTAGGGGTTCTGTTCAATGTCCCGGAGATGAATTTCCATTAGCGTTCGCACCATGTGGCGGAACCGCTCCGGCGCCGGTCCGGCGCCTGTAATGATGTCCAGTCTGTCGACGACGTGCGACAGATGGCGCGTCGCAATCGCATCGATGAGCTTGGTCTTCGAGTGAAAGTGCTTGAAAATGTTGGCGGGCGACATCTCCAGTTCGGCGGCGACGTCGGCTATCGCGACCGCTGCGTATCCGCGTGAGCGGAAAAGCGCCTCTGCCGTGTCAAGAATGTCATTGCGTGTTTCGCTTGCCGGCTTGCGCATTCTGCGCCGGGGCTGAGAAATGTCTCCCCTCGCAGCGGCGCTTTCGCCGCAACGCTCCGACACAAAGACTTTTCTGGCTGGCGTCACAGCTCGGTCACCGTCCGGAAAAAAAAGGCGTAAGGTTGCGACGCACACGCTCCAGCGGCGTCGCTTCGCGATTGTCCGGTTCAAACCGGAGCCCCGTAATCGCCTCGAATGCCTTGATGTAGACGGCGGATGTCTCCTCTATCAGTTTCGTTGGAATTTCCGGAATGTCGTCGCGGTAAGGATCGCAGCGTTCCGCCACCCAGGAGCGGACGAAATCCTTGTCGAAACTACGGGGTCGCTCACCTTTTTGGAAACTCTCATGATAAGAGTCGGTGATCCAGTACCGGCTGCTGTCGGGCGTATGGATCTCGTCCGCGAGAATGATCGCACCGCTCTTGTCGATGCCGAACTCGTATTTCGTGTCGACCAGGATCAGCCCCCTCTTGGAGGCCAGTTCCTGACCGCGGGCAAAGAGCCGGAGCGCGTATTGCGACAGCGTTTCCCATTGTGGCTTCGTCAAGAGGCCGTTCTCGACGATTTCGGTTGCCGTAAGAGGTTCGTCATGACCGCCATCAAACGCCTTGCTGGTCGGCGTGATAATCGGCTCAGGAAGTTCCTGATTGTCGCGCATCCCGTCCGGAAGCGTAATGCCGTACATCGTGCGCTGTCCTTTCTTATATAGGGTAAGAATGGAGGTGCCCGTGGTGCCGGCCAAATAGCCACGAACGACAATCTCGACTGGCAGGATGTCCAGCCTCTGTCCAACCACCACATTCGGATCCGGATAATCCAGAACGTGATTGGGGCAAATGTCCTTGGTCGCATCGAACCAGTAACGGGCCGTCTGCGTCAGGACCTGACCCTTGTATGGAATGCATGCGAGGATGCGGTCGAAAGCGCTCAGCCTGTCTGTCGATATGATGATGCGTCGGCCATCCGGGAGATCGTAATTCTCCCGCACCTTGCCGCGGTAGTAGTTCGGCAGTTCGGGGAAATAGGCTTCGGACAGGATTCGCAATGGCGTTCTCCTCATGGGTTCGACATAGGACCGGTGACGCCGGCGACAACTGGCGCGGTACCTTAAAACGACATCAGGTTCAAAGAAAAACGCGCGGCGGGGGCCGCGCGTTCGAAGGTCCAAGTCTTTTCGGCAACGCCTTAGGTCACGGCGTTGTGCAGCCGCGCGCTGAATACGGGCGTACGGCTGAATGTGTGCAGTGCCTTGGCAGCGGCGAGCACGGCCAGATCGACCAGCGGCTCGATGAGGATGACAGTCATATAGGCCGCGCCGAAGGTGGCGACCTCGGACAGGTTTTCCACACTCATTCCCTGCCCATAGAGCGCCCAGAATGCGACCCAGACGACGATGCCGCCCTGGTAGGCCGTGGATAGGGTGAGTGCCTGCTTGTAGGACACTTCGACATACGGTGTTCCGGCTGGAATGATGCGATCGGCAAGGGCGCTCAGAGCCCACAGTGGAACAAGCAAGGTGGTGATGTTCATGCCATATTGCGGCAGGTCGAACGGCGCGAAGAAAAGTCCCTGCAGCAGCAGACCGGCTGTCAGGCCGATCGCGGCGGCCCCCGCGCCGAACATCAGGAACAGTGTCGAGCCCAGGATAAGGTGAACTTCCGAGACGCCGACGGGATGGTGCGGAAGCACCTCGAAGAACGAGAAGACCAAAGCGGTCGTGACGACGCTGCGGATCGCAAGTGCAGAGACGCCGCCATCGCGGCGAATCGTGTCCACCGCCATTTTTGCCATCAATCCGGCCGAAACGGCCGCGGTGGCGTAGCTGAGCAGGATCTTGGTCCCATCGACGAGACCAGGTTCGATATGCATGTTCTGTTCCTTTCTTCCGCGCCCACCGCGCGGGTTAACGAGAATGCCACGCGTGTGGTGGCCGATGCGAAGGCAGGTCTCCTGGCTCGCGGGTCGTTGCTCGGTCCGCCTTATCGGCCATGGCCAATGGCAGTCTGGACTTCGCTCTCCGCTCACAGTTGCGGGGGCAGCCACGGTTTCGGCCCCTGATGGGTAATCCTCACCGTGTTCCCTTTTCACCGCCGGCCTCATTCGCCTCCGGCGGAACCTTCTCATTCAATGTACAAAAGCGCTGGCCCCAGTTCTGCCCGGTTGCGACAAAATCTCACCTGAAATGACGTGTGGTCAGCGGGTAGATGCTAAGGCCAGATCTAGATGCGTGCAAACGGAAAAACGCGCTACATGCGGTTCGTCAATTTGCCGCATTGTCCGCGGGATTCATGTCTTCTAACGTGTTTGATGAAAGCCAACTTCGATTGATGTTGAACCGAGAATCTTCATGCTGACCCGAGTGATCTACCACGTTCCCGTATTTGGATGGATGTTGAAGGAAGCGGTCCTTGGCCCTGTTACGGCGAAGATCCTGTTCGTTGTGAACCTTGTCCTCCTGTGGATCCTGGCGATCGTTTTCTTCGGTTACCCTGCAATCATACTGCCCGCGTTGGCGGCCGTGCCGGCAATGTTTCTGGTCCTCATCCTGATCATGAAGGGCTAACCTGACGAGGGTTTCCCGTAGCCCTGATTTCCGGCACAAACCGAACGGGAATCCATAATCCCCCATTCTTTTCAGTCACTTGTATCTTTTTCGTGATTTTTTTGAGTTATGAGTTGACTTGTTTTTGGAGTGGGCCTAGAAAGCGCCTCACCGAAGG
>NZ_JAGRRC010000010.1:0-527 GCF_018122705.1 Ciceribacter sp. L1K23
TATCGGGGATATATTCAAACAAGGTTGGTGGCGGTTCGCCCGGCGCACGCCCGGTCAGATAGCGCGAGTAGTTTTCGATACCAGCACAAACGCCCGTCGCTTCCAACATCTCAATGTCATAGCGTGTGCGTTGCTCAAGACGTTGCGCCTCCAGCAGGCGACCGCCTTTTTCCAATTCAGCAAGTCGTTCCTTCAATTCGGCTTTTATGGCTTTTATGGCACCGTTCAACGCCGGGCGCGGGGTGACATAGTGGGAGTTGGCGTAGATTTTGACTGACTTCATATCGCCAGTCTTTTGCCCGGTGAGCGGGTCAAACTCAGTGATAGCATCGATTTCGTCACCGAACATCGAGATGCGCCACGCTGCATCTTCCAAGTGAGCCGGGAAAATTTCAATGGTATCGCCGCGCACGCGGAAAGAGCCACGGATAAAGTTGATGTCCTGACGGCGATATTGTTGCGCCACAAGGTCGGCCAGCAATTGGCGCTGATCAATGCGGTCACCAACCGACATTTCAAAGGTCATG
>NZ_JAGRRC010000002.1:0-703914 GCF_018122705.1 Ciceribacter sp. L1K23
CCCGCCGGGGCGATGGCGCCGAGGGCGGCGAGGCAGGGGCCGAAGCCGCGGCGGCGCCGACAGAAGCCGCTGCCGAAGGCGGGCAGAAGCCAGCGGCCAAGCGTTCGCGCGGCGGCGATGCCCCGGCGCTCGTCACGGCCGACAACGAATAAAAATCCGCCAGGCGGACTTTCGACGAACCCCGTCGTCCGATCGGACGGCGGGGTTTTTCTTTGGTCCTGACGATTGTCAAGCGGTGGGCAAGGCCGCGACATTTTTGCAACGGGGCGGTCTTTAAAGCCCTCAAATCGCTTCCCATATCCACATCAACGGAGCGGAAAAACGCTTCCCGGCCCGCCTCTTGAGGGGGCCTCATCTCAAGGCGCCATCTCGTGCCGCTGAAGGGCGAGAGGGAAATGGAGACAGGCTATGAACATCGAGAAATATTCCGAGCGCGTGCGCGGCTTCCTGCAGTCGGCGCAGACCCATGCGCTTTCAGAGGGTCACCAGCAGTTTACGCCCGAGCACGTTCTGAAGGTGCTGCTCGACGACGACCAGGGCATGGCGTCGTCGCTGATCACGCGCGCCGGCGGCGATCCGAAGGAGGCGCGGCTTGCCAACGATGCCGCGCTTGCCAAGCTGCCGAAGGTTTCCGGCGGTAACGGACAGGTTTATCTGGCGCAGCCGCTGGCCAAGGTGTTTTCCACCGCCGAAGACGCCGCCAAGAAGGCGGGCGACAGCTTTGTGACCGTCGAGCGCCTGCTGCTCGCACTCGCGATCGAAAGCTCGGCCTCGACTTCGGCGACGCTGAAGAAGGCAGGCGTGACCGCGCAGGGGCTCAACCAGGTGATCAACGAGGTGCGCAAGGGCCGCACTGCCGACAACGCCAATGCCGAACAGGGCTTCGACGCGCTGAAGAAGTACGCGCGCGACCTGACGACCGAGGCCCGCGAGGGTCGGCTCGATCCTGTCATCGGTCGTGACGACGAAATCCGTCGGACGATCCAGGTGCTGTCGCGCCGGACCAAGAACAATCCCGTGCTGATCGGTGAACCCGGCGTCGGCAAGACGGCGATCGCCGAGGGCCTGGCGCTCCGTATCGTCAACGGCGACGTGCCGGAGAGCCTGAAGGACAAGAAGCTGATGGCGCTCGACATGGGCGCGCTGATCGCCGGTGCCAAGTATCGCGGCGAATTCGAGGAGCGGCTGAAGGCCGTGCTCAACGAGGTGCAGGCCGAGAACGGCGAGGTGATCCTGTTCATCGACGAGATGCACACGCTGGTCGGCGCCGGCAAGGCTGACGGCGCGATGGATGCGTCGAACCTTTTGAAGCCGGCTCTTGCTCGCGGCGAGCTGCACTGCGTTGGCGCCACCACGCTCGACGAATACCGCAAGCATGTGGAGAAGGATGCGGCGCTTGCCCGTCGCTTCCAGCCTGTCATGGTGGACGAGCCGACGGTCGAGGACACGATCTCGATCCTGCGCGGATTGAAGGAAAAATACGAGCAGCATCACAAGGTGCGGATCGCCGACAGCGCGATCGTCGCGGCCGCGACGCTTTCGAACCGCTACATCACCGACCGGTTCCTGCCCGACAAGGCGATCGACCTGATGGACGAGGCCGCCTCGCGTCTTCGCATGCAGGTGGATTCCAAGCCGGAAGAGCTCGATGAACTCGATCGCCGGATCATCCAGCTGAAGATCGAGCGCGAGGCGCTGAAGAAGGAAACCGACGCGGCGTCGGCCGACCGGCTGGCACGACTCGAAAGCGAGCTCACCTCTCTGGAAGAGCAGGCCGATGCGCTGACGGCGCGCTGGCAGGCGGAAAAGCAGAAGCTCGGCCTTGCCGCCGACCTCAAGAAGCAGCTCGACGAGGCGCGCAACGATCTTGCGATCGCGCAGCGGCAGGGCGAGTTCCAGCGGGCCGGAGAGCTGGCTTATGGCGTGATCCCGAAGCTCGAGAAGGAGCTGGTCGAGGCCGAGGCACAGGATGCGTCCGGCGCCGGCAACATGGTGCAGGAGGTGGTGACACCCGATGGTATCGCGCATGTCGTTTCCCGCTGGACCGGCATTCCTGTTGACAAGATGCTGGAAGGCGAGCGTGACAAGCTTCTGAGGATGGAAGACGAACTGGCAAAGACGGTGGTCGGCCAGGGTGACGCCGTGCAGGCTGTCTCCCGCGCCGTGCGCCGGTCGCGCGCAGGGCTCCAGGACCCGAACCGGCCGATCGGCTCGTTCATCTTCCTCGGTCCCACGGGCGTCGGCAAGACGGAGCTGACGAAGTCGCTGGCGCGCTTCCTGTTCGACGACGAAACGGCGATGGTGCGGCTCGACATGTCGGAATACATGGAGAAGCATTCGGTCGCCCGGCTGATCGGGGCGCCTCCCGGCTATGTCGGCTACGAGGAAGGCGGCGCGCTGACGGAATCCGTCCGCCGCAAGCCCTACCAGGTCGTGCTGTTCGACGAGATCGAGAAGGCGCATCCCGATGTGTTCAACGTGCTCCTGCAGGTGCTCGATGACGGTCGCCTGACGGACGGCCAGGGCCGCACGGTCGACTTCAAGAACACAATCATCATCATGACCTCGAACCTCGGGGCCGAGTATCTGACCAATCTTCCGGAAGGGGCCGATACCGACCAGGTGCGCGATCAGGTGATGGATGTGGTGAAGGCGTCGTTCCGGCCGGAGTTCCTGAACCGCGTCGACGAGATCATCCTGTTCCACCGCCTGCAGCGGACGGAAATGGGCGCGATCGTCGATATCCAGATGCAGCGTCTGCTGGCGCTTCTGGCCGACCGCAAGGTCGTGCTCGAGCTCAACGGCGACGCCCGGCAATGGCTGGCCGACAAGGGTTACGACCCGGTTTACGGCGCGCGGCCCTTGAAGCGGGTGATCCAGAAGTTCGTCCAGGACCCGCTCGCCGAGCAGATCCTCGGCGGTCACATCCCGGATGGATCGACCGTCGCCGTGGATGCGGGTTCGGACCGGCTGCTGTTTCGGGTGAAGACCGCGGTCGATCAGGCGGCGTAAGCGTGGCGCCCGTTGAGAGGGCGTCCGTGATATGAAGGTGATCCGCCACGGGGCTTAGGAGGCTCCGTGGCGGATTTCTTTTGTGAAGCGACGGTGGTGGTTTTCATCGACAGGACGGATCGCCTTGTCGCGGGCGGGAATTGGTAGTAAAAATTGCTACCAATTGCGGGAGCTACACATGGCCAACGTCGAGAAGGTAAGTGTTTCGATGACATTGCAGCATGCCGAACTGCTGCGGGATGCGGTGGAGAGCGGTGCCTATGCCAGCGGCAGCGAGGTTGTTCGGGAGGCTCTTCGGGACTGGTCCCTTAAGTGGATGCAACGGCGGGCGGATATCGCCACGCTGAAAACCTTGTGGGAAGAGGGCAAGGCCAGCGGACCAGCCACTGAGGTGGACTTCGACGCGTTGCATGCGGAAGCGCGCGCCGAGTCGATGGCTGCCCGCGATGAGGACTAGGCTTCTCTGGACGCCTCGGGCTCGCGCCGACGTCAAGTCGATTTATATCCACATCAGCAAAGAGCAGCCGGCTGCCGCGGAGCGTTATCTTGAGCGCATTCGCCAGAAGGTCGGGCTGCTGGCGGATCATCCGCGCCTTGGTGAACGACATCCAGAGATTTTTCGTTCTGCCCGGATGCTGGTAGAGGCGCCTTACGTCGTCCTCTACGAAATCAATCCCGACAGCGATGATGGGCATGTGGATACGATCGTGATCGTTAGGGTCGTCGATGGTCGGCGCGATCTCTCCGCGATGTTCTGATCCGGCTATCTCTCAGCCGCTTCCCAATCCTCCCGCTTCACTTCATACCAGACCTCACCCTCTTCGCTGCCGGGAATCAGGACGGGCCAGTGCGGGTATTCGGTGCTGACGTGGCGCATGCCGAGCTTTTCCATGACGCGGCGGGAGCCGTGGTTCACGGACATGGTTGTGGCGGTGATCGTATCGTAGCGGCAGCTCGAGAAGCCGTAGTCGACGAGCACCAAGGCGCCTTCTGAGGCAAGACCCTGGCCCCAGTCGGCGCGGCGCAGGCGATAGCCGAGTTCGGCGAGCGTATCGCTCTCCGGCCAGAGGCAAAACCATCCGACGAAGGCATTGTTCATCGTGCGGCGGGCGGTCCAGACATAGGGCTCGGTGCCTCTCGGCATCAGGAAGCCGGGGTCGGCTCCGATGGTGGCGTGATCGACGGGACCGCCATTGAGGAAGCGCATGACCTCGCCATCCCGTTCGAGCGCGATGAAATCATCGCTGTCTGACGGCGTGCAAGGTGTGAGGGTTAGGCGGGAAGTGTGGAGAACTGTCATGCGGAACGTCCGTTGATCGTTCCGGCCAGTATGCCCCGATCCGCATTCCGTTTGAAATGCTTGTGTCATCGCGGCGGGAAGCCGGTTGCCGTTGCCGGCAACCGGATTTTTGTGTCAGGCCATGGCGGCACGGGCGGCCTTGCGGCGTTCGACGCGGGCGCGGATCGCCTCGACATCGGTGACCGGCGTCGCGGCGAAGAGCTGGCGGGTATAGGGGTGCTTCGGGTCGGCGAAGAGTTCCTCGCGGGTTCCCTGTTCCACCGCCTCGCCCTTGGAGATCACCATGACATCGTCGGCGATGTAGCGCACCACCGACAGGTCGTGGCTGACGAAGACGTAAGTGAGTTCGAACTCTTCCTGAAGGTCGGCGAGCAGGTTGAGGACCTGGGCCTGGACCGAGAGGTCGAGGGCGGAGACTGGCTCGTCGAGGACGAGCAGGGAGGGGTTGAGCATCAGCGCGCGGGCGATCGCGATGCGCTGGCGCTGGCCGCCGGAGAACATGTGCGGATAGCGGTTGAAGTGCTCCGGACCGAGACCGACCTTGACCAGCATGGCTTCGGCCCGCTCGCGCCGTTCGGCGGCCGGGATCCTGGTGTTGATGACCAGCGGCTCCATCAGGACGTCGCCAACTTTCTGGCGCGGGTTCAAGCTGCCATAGGGGTTCTGGAAGACCATCTGCACCTTGGAGCGCATGTCGGGTCCGGGCCGCTTGCGGGCGATATCGACGGGCTGGCCGTCGATCTTCAGCTCGCCTGACGAGGCCGGGTCGATGAGCGCGATGATGCGGGCGAGCGTGGACTTGCCCGAGCCCGACTCGCCGACGATCGCGAGCGTCTTGCCGCGCTCGACGGCGAAGTCGACGCCCTTCAGCGCCTGAACGGTCTTGGCGCCGCCGAACAGTCCGCCGGGCACGTGGTAATCGCGTGTGATCGCCTTTCCTTCGACGACTGCTGTCATTGTGCATTCTCCTGGGCCATGAAGTCCGAGACGGTTGGCAAACGGTCGCCGGTGGCATTCTCGGGGAGGGCCGACAGGAGGGCCCGCGTATACGGGTTCTTCGGGTTTTCGAAGAGGTCGAGCACGTCGGCTTCCTCCATCTTCTTGCCCTTGTATTGCACGACGACGCGGTCGGCTGTCTCGGCGACCACGCCCATGTCGTGGGTGATGAGGATCAGGCCCATGCCGTATTCCTCCTGAAGATCCATCAAGAGATCGAGGATCTGCTTCTGGATCGTCACGTCCAGAGCCGTCGTGGGCTCGTCGGCGATCAGAAGGCGCGGCTTGGAGGCGATCGCAATGGCGATCATCACGCGCTGGCACTGACCCCCCGACATCTGGTGCGGATAGGCGTCGATCTTCGTTTCGGGCTCGGGAATGCCGACGGCCTTGAAGAGCTCGATGGCGCGGGCGCGCGCCTGGCTCTTGGACATGCCGAGGTTGAGGCGCAGCACCTCCTCGATCTGGAAGCCGACCGTGAACGACGGGTTGAGCGAGGCGATCGGCTCCTGGAAGATCATGGTGATCTCCCGGCCGATCAGCTTGCGCCGTTCCGGGGCCGACATGTTGAGCAGATCGCGCCCCTCGAAGGTCATCTCGTCGGCGGTGATCGTGGCGGTGTCGGGCAGGAGGCCCATGACGGCGAGCATCGACACGGATTTGCCCGAGCCAGACTCGCCGACGATCGCCAGCACTTCATGCTTGTCGACCGAGACGTCGATGCCATCGACGGCGGTGAAGGCGCCGGCGGCGGTGGCGAACTTGACGGTGAGGTTTCTGATTTTCAGCAGGCTCATGGTGTCAGCTCCGCTTCAGCTTGGGATCGAGCGCGTCGCGCAGGCCGTCACCCATGAGGTTGATCGCCAGAACCGAGACGAGGATCGCAAGACCGGGGAAGGTTACGACCCACCAGGCGCGGAGGATGAACTCGCGGGCTTCGGCGAGCATGGTGCCCCACTCGGAGGCCGGCGGCTGGGCGCCCATGCCGAGGAAGCCGAGCGCGGCAGAATCGAGCACGGCGGACGAGAACGACAGCGTCGCCTGGACGATCAGCGGCGCCAGACAGTTCGGCAGGATGGTCTTGAACATGAGCCTGACATTGCCAGCACCGGCAACGCGGGCGGCGGTGACGTATTCGCGGCGCAGCTCGCTCATGACAGCAGCGCGCGTCAGGCGGGCGAAATGCGGCTGGTAGACGATGGCGATCGCGATCATCGCGTTGGTGAGGCCGGGTCCGAGGACGGCGACCAGCACGAGAGCCAGAAGCAGCGACGGGAAGGCGAGGATGATGTCCATCACGCGCATGATGACGGTATCGACCCAGCCGCCGAAGAAGCCGGCGATCAGGCCGATGACAATGCCGCCGACAAGGGCGATCGAGACGACGACGATGCCGATGAACAGCGAATACTGGGCGCCGTAGATAAGGCGGGACAGCATGTCGCGACCGACGGCGTCGGTTCCGAGCAGGTAGGCAGAACTGCCGCCATCCTGCCAAACCGGCGGCAAGAGCAGTGCGTCGCGATACTGGACCGTCGGGTCATAGGGGGCGATCAGCGGCGCGAAGACGGCGGTCAGCACCAGAAGGATGAAGACGGCGAGGCCGAGAACGGCACCACGATTCTGGCGGAAGTAGAACCAGAACTCGCTGATCATGCGGCGGCGGATCGCGGCGTTTGTCAGCCTCACGGCCGGGGTATTGGTGACGTCGCTCATTTGTTGCGGATCCTCGGATTGATGAGGCCATAGGTGAGGTCGACCAGAAGGTTGACGATCATGACCAGCGCGGCGACCAGAAGCAGGCCGGACTGCACGACCGGATAGTCGCGGCGGGCGATGGAATCGATCATCCACTTGCCGATGCCGGGCCACGAGAAGATGGTTTCCGTCAGGATGGCGCCGGCCATCAAAACGCCGATCTGCAGGCCGATCGTGGTGACGACCGGGATCATGGCGTTGCGCAGCGCATGCACGCCGATGACGCGGCTTGGCGGCATGCCCTTGGCACGGGCGGTGCGGACATAATCCTCGCCCATGACTTCCAGCATGGCCGAACGGGTCTGGCGGGCGATGACGGCGAGCGGGATGGTGGCGAGCACGATCGACGGCAGGATGAGGTGCGAGACAGCAGAGGCGAAGGCACCCTTCTGGCCGGAGAGCAGGCTGTCGATCAGCATGAAGCCGGTAACCTGCGGGAAGAAAAACATCAGCGAGATGCGGCCCGAGACCGGTGTCCATTGCAGGATGCCGGAGAAGAGGATGATGAGCAGCAGGCCCCACCAGAAGATCGGCATCGAGAAGCCGACAAGGGCTGTCGTCATCGAGATCTGGTCGAACCAGCTGCCCCGCTTGATGGCGGCGATGACGCCGACCGGCACCCCGATCAGGGTGGCGATGATGATGGCGCAGAGGCCAAGCTCGACCGTTGCCGGGAACAGGGCCAGGAACTCGGTCATGACAGGCTTCTTGGTGACCAGCGAATTGCCGAGGTCGCCCTGGAGCAGCCGCCCGAGGAAATCGAAATATTGCAACACCACAGGCTGGTCGTAGCCGAGCTGGGCGGAGAGTTCCGCGTGGCGCTCCGGTGTGACGCCGCGTTCCCCGGCCATCAGCAGCACCGGATCGCCGGGCAGGATGCGCACGAAGGAGAATGCGATGATGGTGATCCCCAGGAAGGTGGGCACCAGATACAAAAGCTTGGAGAGGATGAAACGGATCATGCGCCTCTTTCCCTAAAAGACACGCGGGGCACAAGCCCCGCGTGTCCAAGTTGCCCCTAGAGGACGATCACTTACTCGGTGATGTCCACGGTTTCGAAGGTGAAGTCGCCGAGCGGGCTCATGACGAAGCCCGTGACGTTCTGGCGCATCGGCACGTACTGGGTCGAGTGCGCAATGGTAAGCCACGGAGCCTGGTCCTTGAAGATGACCTGGGCTTCTTCGTAGAGCTTGGTACGCTCGGCCGGATCGGACGTGACCTTGGCCTTCTGCAGCAGGTCCGAGAATTCCTCGTTGCACCAGAAGGCGCGGTTCGCACCGCCTTCGCCGGCCGAAGCGCAGCTCAGGAGAACGGAGAGGAAGTTGTCCGGGTCGCCGTTGTCGCCGGTCCAGCCGAGGATGACGGCGCCGTCACGGCCCGGTTCCATCGACTTGGCGAGGTATTCACCCCACTCGTAGGAGACGATCTCGGCCTTGACGCCGACCTTCGACAGGTCTTCCTGCATCAGTTCGGCGGTACGGCGGGCGTTCGGCATGTACGGACGCTGAACCGGCATAGCCCAGATCTTCATCGAGAGATCCTTGACGCCTGCTTCCTCGAGCATCTTCTTGGATGCTTCCGGATCGTAGGGATCATCCTGGATGGACTCGTTGTACGACCACATGGTCGGCGGGATCGGGTTCTTGGCGGCTTCCGCGTGGCCCTGGAAGACGGCGTCGACGATGGCTTCCTTGTTGATCGCCATGTTGAGGGCCTTGCGGACCTTGACGTTGTCGAACGGAGCGACGGTCGTGTTGTAGGCGAGGTAACCGACGTTGAGGCCGGCCTGCTCGTCGAGCTTCAGGGTGGAATCGGCCTTGATGGCGTCGATGTCAGCCGGAGCCGGGTACGGCATCAGGTGGCATTCGCCGGCCTTCAGCTTCTGCAGGCGAACGGCTGCGTCCGGGGTGATTGCGAAGACCAGGTCGTCGATGAGCGGCGCGGTGCCCCAGTAGTCGGGGTTCTTCTGGTAGCGGATGACCGCGTCCTTCTGATAGGCGACGAACTTGAACGGACCGGTACCGATCGGCAGGTTGTTGAAGTCTTCCTTGGTGCCGGCAGCTTCGAGCGTATCGGCATATTCCTTGGAGACGATCGAAGCGAACGGCATCGCGATGTTGGCGAGGAACGGCGCTTCCGGCTGGTTCAGGACGAACTTGACGGTGTAGTCGTCAACCTTCTCGATCGACTTGATCAGCTTCGGCATGTCCATCGAGGTGTAGTACTCGTAGGTGATGCCGGCGATGTATTCGTGCCACGGGTTGCTGGTGTCGCCCTGGCGGCTGAAGCTGAAGATCACGTCGTCGGCGTTGAAATCACGCGTCGGGGTGAACTTCTCGTTCGAATGCCACTTTACGCCCTTGCGCAGGTGGAAGGTGTATTCGGTGCCGTCTTCCGAAACGTCCCAGCTTTCCGCCAGACCCGGTTCGGCTTCGGTCGTGCCCTTCTTGAACTCGGTCAGGCGGTTGTAGATCGGATGCGCGGAAGCGTCGAAGGTGCCGCCGGCGGTGTAAGGCGACGGATCGAAGCCTTCGGGCGATGCCTCGGAGCAGTAGACGAAGGTCTTCGCCATGGTCGGCATGGCCGAAGCCATCATGATGGCGGTGGCCGCGAGCAGGCTGCGGGTCAGCAGTTTCATGTTATTGTCCTTTCCCTCTTCACTGAGTTTTGTCGGGTCCTTTTCCGGACCTCATCCTTCTTCGTCCCTTCAGCCGCCGACCGACGGCTCATGACGAGCTCGACGGTCATCGGCCACCAGCTCCTCACGAGGATCCTGGCGCGAAGAGCCGATCGAGGCTCGTTTCCGGCGGGCAAAACCATTTCGGTCCTTCCGCCGTCATGTAGGCGATGTCTTCCAGCCTCACGCCGCATTCTCCGTAAAGGCACAGCATGGGCTCCACGGAAAAGCACATTCCGGGCTCCAGCGGCGTGGCATTGCCGCCGACGATATAGGGTTCCTCGTGAATGTCGAGTCCGAGGCCGTGGCCGGTACGGTGGGGCAGGCCAGGGACGCGATGGCCGGGACCGAAGCCGGCCTCGACGAGCACGCGGCGGGCTGCCGCATCGACGTCCGTACAAGGCGCGCCGGGACGGGCGGCTGCGAAGGCGGCTGCCTGCGCATCGCGCTCCAGGTTCCAGAGCGTGCGCTGCCTTTCGGTCGGCGTGCCGAAAACGTAGGTGCGGGTGATGTCTGAGCGGTAGCCGTGAAGGATGCCGCCGAGATCGACAAGCACCATGTCGCCATCCGACAATGTCTGCGGATACGGTACGCCATGCGGATAGGCGGTCGCCTCGCCAAACTGGACGGCGACGAACAGCGGCTTCAGACCGAGCGCGATGTGGGCGGCATTGACGAAATCGGCGACCTCGGTAGTGGCCATGCCGGGGCGAAGGCCCTCGTAAGCGGCCTTTTGGACACGGTAGCTGGCGTCCATGGCCGTCTGGATGATGGCGATTTCGGCCGCGCTCTTGATCTGGCGCTGGGCGACGATCATCCGCTGGGCGGAGACGGCCGGGCCGTCATGGAGCTGCATCAGGGCGGCGGCGAACACGAAGGGGGTGGCGGGATCGAGCGCCAGAGTTGCGCCGGGGCAATCGAGGCGGGCGATCGCGGAGGCGATCAGCGCGAATGCATCCTCGTCTTCTTCCCAGACTGCAACGTTGCCGGGGATACGCAGCATTGTGCGGAGCTTGGGCTCCTCGAAGGCGGGGCTGACATAAACGAGTTCGCCCTGGGCCGGCACGATGGCGCCATGGATGCGCTCGGACAGGCCGAGCGACAGGCCCGTGTAGTAGGTCAGCGAGGAGGAGGCATCGAGCCAGACGGCCTTGACGCCGTCGCGCAGCATCCCCTCCTGCAGCCCGGATATCCGGGCCCGCAGTTCGGCGTCTTCGATGGCCGCAGCCGTCACCGGCCGGAAAAGCCCGAGGGCTTTCTGATAATCGGTCATGTTGTCTCTGGCCTGTCCGAGACCCCCTGCTGCGTCAGCGCTGGAGTGTTCCGTCGGCGTCGGTTTCTGTCGTAGCCATTGCATAGACATTGTGCAGGCCCCGCGCAATGGGGAATCCTGCGAGTTTTTCGTGCATAAGTTATTCGAGAGCATCATTTTGCGTTGGCAGCGCTACCAGCGCAAAAAATGTGACGTCTTGGGGCGCTTTCCGGGGTCAGCCTCAGGGCTGCCAGTACGCGGCGATGGACATGGCATGGCGATCGTGACCGCATGCCTTCAGGCTCTTGCGCACGATCCGGGCTTCGTTCTTGCCGCAGCCCACCCAGACATAGGCTGCCTCTTCCATTATGGCCATTTCCCTGGCAATTGCCTCGGGAAGCAGACCTGCTGCACCGGCGGGGCGGCCATCCCTGACAAGCCATCGCACATCGAGGTGGGCAGTCGATGGCAAAGCCTGACGTTCACGGTCGTCCTCGATCTCGACCAGCGCTGTTATGGTTGTCTCGGGCGCGGCTTCGGCGGCGATGCGGGCGATGGCGGGAAGAGCGGTTTCATCGCCAGCGAGCAGCACGCGCCGCCCGGGAGGTACGCCACCGCCGCCGGGGCCGAGGAGGGCAAGCCGGTCGCCCGGACGGGCGTCGCGGGCAAAGCAGGCGCCGGGGGCGTCGTGCTCGCCGTCGTGATGTTGCAGGAAGTCGACCGTCAGCTGCCGGCGATCCGGATCGACGGCGCGGATGGTGTAGACGCGCACGGCCAGCGCATCCTCACCCTCCGGCCAGGCGATGCGGCCATCGGGACGCGGCGCGGGCCAGACGGGGGTGCGATTCTTCGGCGGAATGAGCAGGCGGACATGGAAGCCACCGCCGAGGAAGGGGTCGGGATCGGCGCAGTCAAAGACGACGCGGCGCATGCGTGGGGTGATATCCATCACCGAGACAACGGTGACTTCGTGCAGGTCCGGCAGCGCCTGCCTCTGGGTGGAGTCCGACCAGGTCAGTTCCAGCGGTTCGTCTCCGGCGAACATGAAGAGATGTTCCGCCATGACCGTGCGGATGGCTTCGAGGAGTTCGGCGGTGGGGCAGGCGATCTCGATCAGCAGCCGGCCGTCGACGGCACGGGTTTCGACGCGGCCGTACTCGCTCGACAACACGACGGTGGTTTCGCCCCGCTCGACCTCGGAGTGCTCGACGAAATGTTCGGCGATCTCGTTCAGTATGTGGGCGGTATCGGTCGGGATCGCGATGCCGGTGAGGGTGAAGGTTTCGAGGTTCGTCATCATCTTCCCCGGTGCTTTGATCCGTGTCGCCTGAAAGCGGAAACGCCCCCCGAGTGTTTCGGGGAGCGTTTCTGATGTTTTCGAACCCTGTTTACCAGGTGTAGCGGAGCGTGGCCTTCACCGCGCGGCGGTCGCCGTAGTAGGCCGTGTTGCTGAACGTATCGACATGGGAGATGTATTCCTTGTCGAAAATGTTCGTCGCGTTGACGGCGAGCGTCGCATTGTCGGTGACCTTGTAGCTGATCGAGGCGTCGACGAGAGTGCGAGACGAGAGATCGATCGTGTTGGCATTGTCGGCATAGGTGCTGCCGACATAGCGGGCGCCGAGGCCGAGGGTGAGATCGCCGAAGGTGCCGTTGCCCGGAATGGTGTAATCGACCCAGGCGGAGGCGATGTGTTCGGGCACGAGCTGGGGACGGTTGCCGATATTGGTGGCAGTGCTGTCGTCGGTGATCTCGGCGTTCCAGTAGGAATAGGCGAGCGTCAGGTTGACCTGGTCGGTCAGCGCCGCCTTCCCTTCCAGCTCGAGACCGCGAACGTTGACCTCGCCGACCTGTGTCGGAAGCGGGCCGGTCCACTGGGCGACATTGGTCTGTGTCAGGTCGAAGTAGGCAACCGAGAAGATCGCGTCAAATCCTTCCGGCTGATACTTGGCGCCGATCTCGTACTGGGTGCCTTCCTGCGGCTCGGGATTCGTCAGGTAGGTCGCGTAGATCGGTGCGACCGGCTGGAAGGATTCCGAATAGCTGGCGTAGACGGAGAGCTGATCGGTCGCCTTGAAGGTCACGCCGACACGGCCGGTGAAGGCCTCGTCGGTGCTTTCCATGGTGAAGCCGCCGCTTTCGCTGGTCTGCTCGACGAAATCGTAGCGGCCGCCAAGCGTCAGGATCCAGCGGTTATCGAGGGTCAGCTCTTCCTGCGCGTAGATGCCGGTGGTCTTCATGGTGCTGTCGGTGACCGTCGGCGCAGGAAGGGTGACGCAGGCGCGGCCGCAATAGACCGGGTCGGATGCATCGATGCCGGTGGCAGTGCCGTCAGCGCGGCTTTCGGTGGCGTCTTCCCAGGTGTAGTCGATGCCGAACAGGGTGCGGCTGTCGAAGCGGTCGAAGCTCGCATCGTATTGTAGCTGGTTGTCGATCGCGAAACGCTGGGATTCGCCGTAGACGGCGAGAGCGTTACGGTTGTCGGCCGGGTTGGTGGTGCCGCCGTAAACGGATTCATAGGTGAGGTCGAGATCGGTGTAGCGGGCGTTCTGCCGGACCTGCAGGCCGTTGCCGAAATCGTGCTCGAAGGCATAGCCGATGTTCTTCTCGACGGTGTCGAAGCTGTCGAAATCGGGTTCGCCGAGATAGGTCTCGGAATCGATGTCGGAGCCGAAAGGCACGCCGTGCGAAGTGTTGCTGTCGCGCTTGTTGTAGTCGCCCATGATGGTGAGCGAAGTGGCGTCATCAGGGCTCCAGGTCAGCGCCGGGGCGATGAAGACGCGGTCGTCCTCGCTGAAGTCGACGCCGTTGCTGCCGTCCTGCCACTTGCCGGTCAGGCGGTAGGTCCAGACACCGTCGTCGTCGATCGGGCCGCCGAAATCGGTGCCGGTTTCGATGTGGTCCTCGCCGACGGTGGTGTAGACCTCGCCAAACTTCTCCTCCTGCGGCCGCTTGGTGATGGAATTGACAAGGCCGCCCGGGTTGTTCATGCCGAACAATGTCGAGGTCGAGCCCTTCAGCACCTCGACCCGCTGCATGGCGTAGGGCTCCATGCGGCTGCCGGTAAAGCTGTTGATGCGCAGCGGCAGGCCGTCGCGGTAGTTGCCGGTGCCGCCCTGGTAGAAGCCGCGCATGAGATAGAAGTCGTAGCGGTCGTCGGAGCCGTAGATGTCGGTCGACACACCGGCGGTGTAGTTCAGGACTTCGTCGAGCTTGGCGGCGCCGCGCGTCGTCATCTCGGCCTGGGTGACGACGGAAACGGAGGCGGGCACGTCTACGAGCGGCGTGCCAGTCTTGCTGCCGGACTGTGAGCCGGTGGCGACGATGCCGGTGCCGGGGCCGATCATGGCGTTGCCGCCGGCGCCTTCTACCGTGATGGTTTCGAGAACGGTCGAGCCATCGGCGGCGGGCGCCGAAGCGGTAGCGGTCGGATCGACGAGGGCTGCCTTGGTGGCGCCGGTGACCTGAACCGTGATGCCGGTGCCGGCAAGCAGGGTCTGGAGGGCCTCAGCCGGCGGCATCGCGCCGGTAACGGCGTTCGAGGTCTTGCCGGCGACGATCGGCGAGGAATAGCCGACCTCCCAGCCGGAGGCGCGGATGAAGGCGGCAATCGCCGAGGAGAGCGGCTGGGCGGGAATCGAGAAGCTCACCGCCTGCTGGGCAAAAACGGGCATCGCCGGCAGGGTGAGCGCACCTGTCAGGACCGTGCTGGCGATGAGCCGCGTCAGAAGCCTGCCGCCCTGTCTGCCCTGGCGTTCGCGCCGCGCTCTGCTGTCTCGAACCACACCACTTTCACGCCCCATCGGGAACCCCCTTCGCACACTCGACACCACATGCGGATGCCGCTCGGGCAGCCGCTTTCAACAGTTGACGAATGGCGGAGACGGATCTCACAAAAAAAGTTGATGATTTAGCGAAGGATTATAATTCCGCCTGGAAGCCGGGTGAACGTGGCGCCGGCGGCGGTCGCCAGCGAGCGGATCGTGCCCTCCGGATCGGAGAGGCGGTAGTTGCCGCTGACGAGGGTTTGCCCGACCGTATCGTCGGCGACGATCACCGGGGCGGGGTAGTAGCGGCGGAGATCGTCGAGCACGGAAGAGAGCGTTTGCCCGTCGAAGACGATGCGGCCTTCGAGCCAGGCGAGCGAGGCCACGGTGTCAACCGGGCGGACGGAGGAGAGGGAGGTCGCCGTCGCCTTCACGGCTTCGCCGGGGTCGAGGACAGCCGTATCGGTGCGTTCGGGCAGGCGGGCGACCTCAACCTTGCCATGGTCAAGCACAACCAGATCCTCGTTCTCGCCGGTGCGGACGGAGAAGCCGGTGCCCATGACGGTCACTTCTGAATAATGACCGGCGACCGTGAAGGGGCGGATGGTATCGGGGACGACGTCGAAAAAGGCTTCGCCCTGCAGCAGGGTGACGGCGCGGCGGCCGTTTTCGAAATCGAGCGCGACCGCCGAATCCGTGTTGAGCGTCACGCGGGAGCCGTCGGGCAGGGTGATTTCGCGGGTGGCGCCGGTTTCGGTGCGGTAATCGGCCTCCCAGTCGAGGGCGAGGCGAGAGTATTGCTGGAGAGCCAACGCGAGAAGGAGGGTGGCGGCGATCGCGCCCATCCAGCGCGTCACCGGACGCTTTCGCTGCGTGGGAGACAAAGCGCGAGCCGTCGCAACCGGAGGGGCAGAATCCGCAAGCCGGCGGGTCGCAAGGTCGAGCTCCGGAAGCGTCCAAGTGCGCTTCAGGTCAGCGAAGGCCGCGGCATGGCGCGGATCCTGGCGACACCAGGCGTCGAAACCGGCACGGATCGTCGCGTCCGCCGGATGGGCGTCCAGCTTCAACAGCCAGTCAAGAGCCGAATCCGTCACCGGATCGGAATGAACATAGCCGGTCGTCGGGTCGAGGCGCTGGGCCTTGTCGTTTTCCACTTACATAACCCAGGGACAGATCTGTGACGCGCTTGCCATGTCATGATGACGATCCCGGTCGGCGGATCTCACAAAAGTGGCTTCGCTATGCTGCATGGTCCCCTCCTCCGGCCTTCGTTTCACAACCGATCGATCTTCGCGAGAGCGTCGTGGCAATGTCCTATCGCCATCTTCAGGTCGTTGTAGACCGTGTTCGGCGAGACGCCGAGATGGTCGGCGATCTTCGGATACGGCCATTTTTCGATGCGGCTCAGCACCCAGACCCTCCGGGCGCGTGCCGGCAACCGGGATAGCGCCTCATAAAGCAGAGAGAGCCGTTGGCGGTGGATCAGGCTGTCCTCAGGCGACGGCAGGTCGGCGGCCACATTGGCGACCTCGTCCGGCGACCAGTCGGGGCGGATGACATTGCCGGCGAGCACCTGTCTGCGGTGGTGGTCGATCGCCAAGTTGCGGGCGGTCTGGTGGAGGAAGGCCTCGATATGTTCGATCGGTCCGGCCTCGATCGCCTTTCGGGCCCTCAAGTAGGTTTCCTGCGCCAGATCCTCGGCCGCCTGGCGGTCACGGACGATCCGCATGACGCTAAAGATCAGCGACATGCGCTGTGAGAGGAAAGTGTCGTTGAGGGCGCCGTGCATGGTCAGCCCGCCGTCGAAGCGCGGGTCAAGCGGACGGGCGCGCGCAGGCAAGACGGCATCCGTCGCTTGTTCATCCATCCGCGTGTCGGCCCGAGCATCGGCAATCCGCATCTTTCCGTTCCGGCTGATCGTCGACCGATTAAAATATGGTCTGGAATTGTCAAGTTTTATGTTGTGCCGCCGAGACCGGGCATTCGTTCAGGTTCGGACAAGCCTGCTGCATCAAAACCATCAGCGAACATGCCGGTATGCCGATTTTCGGCGCCTGCCGCATTGGTGATTTGGGCCGGGAAGGGCTCTTCGCCACCACGCAGGCAACCGGATTATGGGGTGGCATTTCTCGTCTGCGGGGGCAGGACGCCAGGTTTTTAAAGCGATGGCATAACCTCAAAGGGCTTCGTTCATGACTTCGACAATACCTTCGATGACCACCGTCCAGATCCGCGCGCTGTCGACCGCGCAGATCGCAGCCTGGACGACGGAAGACGTTGCGGCGCTTTCGACAACGCAGATCAAGGTTCTGTCCTCGGCCCAGATCGGTGCGCTGGAAACGGAAGACCTGGCGGTCTTCTCGACGACCCAGTTGCGCGCCATCGCACCGACGTCGATCACCGGATTGACACTCGACCAGATCGCCATCCTGACGACCAACGAGATCGAAAGCCTCGTCTCAACGCAGGTTGCCGCGCTCAATACCCGCCAGGTCGCCGCGCTCGATACGGCGCAGGTCGAGGCGCTGACCTCGGCCCAGATTGCGGCGATGAGCTCGGTGCAGATCGCGACGCTGACGGCCGATGAACTTGCGACCTTCTCGACCGCGGATATTGCCGCGATGAGCACCGGCTCGGTGGCGCGTCTCGCGACCGACCGCATCGCCGTGTTGACGACGGCGCAGATCGCAGCGCTGACGACCGCGCAGATGGCCGCGATGAAGACCGCACAGATCGCCGCCTTGTCGACGGCGCAGGTGGCCGCGCTCTCAACGGCGCAGACCGCAGCGCTGAACTCGACCCAGGTGCGTGCGCTGAGCTCTTCTTCCATAGAGACGCTGTCGACGGCGCAGGTGGCGGCCCTCAGCACGCTCGCCATCCCCGGCCTGACATCGGCGCAGATTGACTTGCTATCGACGGAGCAGATCGCGGCGTTCTCCTCGACGCAGTCCGGAGCCCTGACATCGCAACAGCTCGCCGCGCTCACGTCGCAGGATATCGCTGTCTTCTCCACGTCCGATATCGCCGCGCTCAAATCGTGGGCGATTGTCGGCCTGACGGCGGACAGTATCGGCGCGCTGACCAGCGCGCAGCTTGCCGCCCTGCAGACAGGCCAGATCGCCGCCTTGCGGACGACCCAGCTTCCGGCACTCTCGACCGGGCAGATCTCCCAGCTGACCACGTCGCAGATCGCTGCACTGAACGCAGCGCAGGTCAAGAGCCTGTCGGCCGATACGCTGGCCGCGTTCACGACCGGCCAGATCGCGGCGCTCAATGCCAAGTCCATTCCCGGCCTGACCTCGGCCCAGTTGACCGGTCTTTCGACCGCGCAAGTGGCGGCGCTGACGTCCTCGCAGGTCGCCTCGCTGTCATCGGCGCAGATCGCGGCCCTGTCGGCCGAGGATATCGCGACCTTCTCGACTGACGACATGGCAGCCCTGAGCGCGTCTGCCGTGATCGGTCTTTCTTCCGACAAGCTGGCGGAACTGACCTCGGAGCAGATCGGGGCGATGAAGACGGCGCAGATCGCCGCCCTCAGATCGACCCAGATCGCCGCGCTCTCCACCGACCAGCTGGCGGCGCTGACGACGGCCCAGGTCGCGGCGCTGACCTCCGTACAGATCCCGGCGCTGTCGACCGCAAGCGTCGCTGCGCTCACCGCCGAGCAGATCGGCGTGCTCAGCAAACTGGCGGTCAAGGGGCTGACGTCGGCCCAGGTCGCGGCTCTCAGCACGGCGCAGGTCGAGGCGCTCAGCGCATCGCAGATCGGAAACATGACCGCCTCGCAGCTCGGCGCGCTCGGCGCCGACGATATCGAGCTGTTCACCACCGCCGAGATCGCGGCAATGACCACGGCGGCGATCGGCGGGCTGTCGACGGCGGCCATTGCCGCGCTCAGCTACGACCAGATCGCGGCGCTGAAGACGGCGCACATCGCGGCGCTGAAGACCAACCAGATCCCGGCGCTGACGACCGAGCAGATGTCGGCGTTGAGCGCGGCGCAGATCGGAGCCTTCACTTCGGCGCAGCTCAGGTTGATCTCATCGGAGAATATCGCGGCGCTCGCGACCGAACAGATCGCGGCGCTGAGCTCGAAGGCGATCGCCGGTCTCTCGGCCACGCAGATCGCGGCACTGACCACCGATCAGGTCGAGGCGCTCAAGGCATCGCAGATCGCCGGCATGAATTCCGCCCAGATTGCCGCGCTGAGCTCAGAGGATCTCGCGACCTTCTCCACCGACGAGATTGCCGCGATCAGCACCGCTGGCCTTGCCGGGCTCTCGACCGACACCATAGCAGCCCTGAGCGATGAACATGCCGCCGCCCTGAAAGCCGTGCAACTGGCGGCGCTGAAGACCTATCAGGTCAACGCGCTCACCAGCCAGCAGGTGATGGCACTGACGACCGCGCAGATCGCCGCACTTACCTCCGCGCAGCTCGGCGCGCTCTCGAGCGACGCGCTGGCGGCACTCACCACCGACCAGATCGCCGCGATCAGCACGCGGGCCGTCGGCGGTCTCAGCGCCACCCAGATCGCGGCGTTTACGGCCGATCAGGCCGAAGCGCTGACGCCGGCGCTTGTCGGTGCCATGACGTCGGCACAGATCGCCGCCCTCTCCTCGGCCGATCTCGCGACATTCTCGACAGCCGACATCGCGGCGATCAGTACAGCCGCGTTGGCCGGGCTTTCGACCGACAAACTCGCCTCGCTCAGCCTGGAGCAGATCGAGGCGATGAAGACGCTGCAGATCGCGGCGCTGAAGACCAACCAGGTTGCGGCACTCACCAGCGAGCAGATCGCGGCTCTCAGCACGACGCAGATCGCGGCGCTGCATTCGCTCGCGATTTCCGGCCTGCCGACCGACAAGATCGCGGCGCTTTCGACCGAGCAGGTCGCGGCTCTTGCCGCCAAGACCGTCGCCGGCATGAGCTCGGCGCAGATCGACGCGCTCTCCGATGCGCAGGTCGAAGCCCTGACGTCGGCCCAGATCGCCGGACTGACGGCGACGCAGATCGCCGGTTTCAGCAGCTCGGATCTCGCGAGCTTCACGCCGGAAGAGATTGCGGTGATCGGCACCGCGGCAATCACCGGGCTGTCGACCGACAAGATCGCGGCGCTGTCGACGGACCAGCTTGCCGCGTTGAAGGCCACGCAGATAGCTGCGCTTCGCACCGACCACATCAGCGCCCTGACCACGCTACAGCTTGCCGCTTTCGACACCGCCCAGATCGCAGCGTTCTCCTCGCTTCAGATAGGGGCGCTGTCGGAAAGCGATCTCGCCTCGTTTACGACTGAGCAGATCGCAGCGCTAAGCACACGCGCGGTTACCGGCCTGAGCTCCAGTCAGGTCGATGCACTGAGCGCGGCGCAGATCGAGGCGCTGACCGCAAGCCAGATCGCGGCCCTCAACTCGTCGCAGATCGCCGCTCTCAGCACGTCTGATCTGGCGACATTCACCACCGAGGAGATTGCCGCGATCAGCGCAGCAGGGATTTCCGGACTTTCAGCTGCCAACATCGCTCAGCTCGACACGGAACTGCTCGCCGGTCTTTCCAATTCGCAGATCGCCGCCTTCAGCACCGACCAGATTGTGGCGCTGACGACGCAGCAGCTTGCGGCGCTGAGCACGAGCCAGATCGCGGCGCTCACTTCGACACAGCTTGCGGTCCTGTCGAACAGCGCGATCGCTTCGCTGTCGACCGAGCAGATAGCAGCCATGACAAGCCTTGCGGTGACGGGGCTCAGCTCCAGCCAGATCAACGCGCTGACCACGGCTCAGGTCGAGGCGCTGACGCCGGCGCTTGTGGCGTCGATGACCTCGACCCAGGTCGGCGCGCTGTCATCCGAGGATATAGCGACCTTCTCCACCGCAGACATTGCCGCGATCACCACCGCGGCTCTCTCCGGTCTTGCCGGCGACCGGCTGGCGGCGCTGACGACCGAGCAACTGGCGGCGCTGACGACGGCACAGATCGCGGCGCTGACCTCGGCGCAGATCGATGCGCTGAGCTCCGCCCAGATCGCCAGCCTCAGCACGCTGCAGATCGCGGCCCTGAGCTCGGCTGGCGTTGCCGGTCTGTCGATTTCGGATATCAGCTCCTTCTCGACCGACCAGATCGCGGCACTCAGCACCAAGGCGATCCCGGGCCTGACCTCGGCGCAGATCGACGCCTTGTCGGCGACGCAGGTCGAGGCGCTCTCGGTGGCGCAGATCGGCGCGCTGACCTCGGCACAGGTCGCTGGTCTCGGCACGGCTGATCTTACAGGCCTGACGACGGCGCAGATCGCAGCGCTGAGTTCGGCCGGCGTGGCGGGCTTGTCTTCGGATGCGATCGCGGCCCTTTCGACAGATCAGGTCGCCGCCCTAAGCACCCGGGCGATCGCGGCACTGACGACCGGGCAGATCGATGCGCTGTCGGTCGCCCAGGCCGAAGCGCTGACCTCGGCGCAGATCGCAAGCCTGACCTCGGCGCAGATCGATGCCATGAGCACGGCCGATCTTGCGGCGTTCACCACCGCGGAACTGGCGGTGATCAGCACGGCGGCCATAGCGGGGCTGTCGGCGACCAAGATGGCGGCGCTGACGACTTTGCAGCTTGCGGCGCTGACGACGACGCAGGTGGGGGCGCTGACCTCCGCTCAGCTGAGCGCCCTTGCCACGAGCCAGGTCGCGAGCCTGTCGACCGCGCAGATCGCAGCGCTCGGCTCGAACGCGATCTCCGGCCTGCCGACCAGCGGCATCGCGGCACTGACGACCGAACAGGTTGCGGCACTCAGCACGAAGTCGGTGGCGAGCCTGACGACGGTCCAGGTCGATGCTCTGTCTTCGGCGCAGCTCGACGCGCTGACCTCGACACAGATCGGGGCGCTGACATCGCTGCAGATGACGGCGTTGACGACGGCTGACTTCGCCGTGTTCACGACCGACGACATCAAGGCGATCAGTGCCGCGGCGATCCAGGGGCTTTCGACGAGCAATATCGCCGGGTTGAGCTCGGACCAGATCGCGGTGCTCAGCACGGCGCAGATGGCGGCGCTCAGCTATCGCCAGATCAATTCCTTCGGAACGGCGCAGGTGGCGGGCTTTACCTCAGAGCAATTGGGCGCGCTCAATGCCATCCAGCTGGCGGCGCTCGGGACCGCAAGTCTTGCCGCCCTGACGACGGCGCAGATCATGGCACTGAACCCTGCCTCGCTGATCGGCCTGACCAGTGCGCAGGTGGCGGCGCTGACGCCGGAGCAGGTCGAAGCGCTAACGCCGCAGCAGGTTGCGGGCCTGAGTTCGCTGCAGATCGATGCGCTGGCGACCGAAGATCTCGCAACCTTCTCGCTGGAGGACATCGCGGCGATCAGCACGGCGGCGCTCGCGGGGCTTTCGACCAGCGATATCACCAGCCTGTCCAGCAGCCAGATCCAGGCGATCACCACAACACAGCTGCAGGCGATGAAGCCGGAGCAGGTGGCTGCGGTGATCTCTTCCTACCAGAACTTCTGACAGGCCAATCAACCAGATCGAAAAGAGTGAAGGGGACCGGTGACGGTCCCCTTATCCGTAGGCGCGCCGGCCGGGGGTGAGGGCGGAGACCGTGCGGAGGATGGCGTCGGTGTCGATGCCAAAATGCCGGTAGAGATCGGCGACGGTGCCGGTCTGGCCGAAATGCTCGACGCCAAGCGGGATCGTCCGGTGGCCATGGACGGCGCCGAGCCAGCCGAGCGTGGCGGGATGTCCGTCCGTGACTGTCACGAGCGTGCAATGGGAGGGAAGCCCGGCGAGCAGGGTTTCGACATGGCCGCTGGCATTGAAGACGCCACGCCGGCGGGCACGCTGGGCCGCGGTCCAGCCGGCGTTCAGGCGGTCGGCCGAGGTGATGGCGAGCACGCCGATGTCGCGGCGGTCCTCGCCAAGCAGGCCGGCCGCGCGGATGACCTCAGGGGCAACGCAACCCTGGTAGGCGAGAACGACCGTAGCGTTGGGGCCAGGTTTCCTCAGCCAGTAGGCGCCGTCGATGACGCCCTGCCGGAAGGCTGAATCCTCGCGGCGTACGGGCTGTTCCAGCGGACGGGTGGAAAGCCGCAGATAGACGGAGCCGCCGGTTTCGTCACGAAGCCAGGTCCGTTCGTCAGGATCACCTTCGCCGTCGCGCTGCATGTAGTCGAAAGACCAGTCCATGATGACGGAGAGTTCGTCGAGGAAGGCGGGTTCGAAGCTCGCGAGCCCATCCTGGCTCATGCCGATCAGCGGCGTGCCGATCGACTGGTGGGCGCCGCCCTCGGGCGCGAGCGTGACGCCGGAGGGCGTGCCGACGATCATGAAGCGGGCATCCTGGTAGCAGGCGTAGTTCAGCGCATCGAGGCCGCGCGAGACGAAGGGGTCGTAGACGGTGCCGATCGGCAGGATGCGTTCGCCGAAGAGCGAATGCGAGAGCCCGGCGGCGCCGAGCAAGAGGAAGAGGTTCATCTCGGCGATGCCGAGTTCGATGTGCTGGCCTTCCGGCGAGAAGGCCCATTTCTGGGTGGAAGGGACGCGTTCCTTGCGGAAGGTATCTTCCTCGTGGTCCGAGGCAAAGAGGCCGCGGCGGTTGACCCAGGGGCCGAGGTTGGTCGAGACGGTCACGTCGGGGGCAGTCGTTACAATGTGGTCCGCCAGACTGCCCCCTCGCCGTGCGACTTCATCGAGGATCTTGCCGAAACCGGCCTGAGTCGAAAGTTCCCGGTCGTCGAGCAGGACTGGACCGTCCGAGACGATCTTTTCGGCACCAAAGCGACGCCGTCCATTTTTGAAGAACGGGACCGACCTCAGAAACTCTTCCAATCCGTCGGTATCGCGGATCGCCGAGAAGCGCTCCCATTCGGTACCTTCCGCGACACCCATCGCGGCCTGGAATTCGGTCATCTGGGCCTTGGTCATCAGGCCGGCATGGTTGTCCTTGTGGCCTGCGAGCGGCGTTCCCCAGCCCTTGATGGTGTAGGCGAGGAAGACGGTCGGGCGGTCATGGTCGATCGCGTCGAAGGCTTCGGTCAGCGAGGCCAGGCAATGTCCGCCGAGATTGGCCATCAATTCGGCGAGCTCGGCGTCGGAGCGCCGTTCGATCAGCGCCGTCACATCGCCCTGGTCGCCGATCTCGTCCAACAGGCGTTTGCGCCAGGCGGCGCCACCCTGGAAGGTCAGTGCCGAATAGAGCTGGTTGGGGCAGTTGTCGATCCAGCGCCGCAGGGCTTCGCCGCCGGGCTCGGCGAAGGCGGCCTGCTGAAGGGCACCGTATTTCAGGACGCGGACGTCCCAACCGAAGGCGGTGAAGATCGCCTCGATGCGCTGCCAGAGGCCTTCGCGCACGACGCCGTCGAGGCTCTGGCGGTTGTAGTCGATGATCCACCAGGTGTTGCGGATATCGTGCTTCCAGCCTTCCTGCAGGCACTCGTAGACATTCCCCTCGTCAAGTTCCGCATCGCCGACGAGCGCGATCATGCGGCCGGTCGGCCGATCCTTCGCCCAGGGTTTCGAGCGGATGTAATCCTGCATGATGGAGGCGAAGGCGGTGATCGCGACGCCGAGGCCGACGGAGCCGGTGGAGAAGTCGACGTCGTCGATATCCTTGGTGCGGCTGGGGTAGGACTGGGCCCCTCCGAAACCGCGGAAATTCTCAAGCTTCTCGCGGGTCTGGTTGCCCATGATATATTGGATGGCGTGGAAGACCGGTGACGCATGCGGCTTGACCGCCACCCGGTCCTCGGGGCGCAGCGCGCGGAAATAGAGCGCCGTCATGATCGAGACCATGGAGGCGGAGGAGGCCTGGTGGCCGCCCACCTTGACCTCGCCCTTTTCGCGCAGGTGGTTGGCGTTGTGGATCATCCAGGACGCCAGCCAATGGGTCTGGCGTTCGAGATCCTTCAGGCGCGTCATGTCGGTCATGCCATGTCCTCCCGATCAGGGTTCAGTCGACCCGTTTTCCCGCTCCGTCAAAAATATGCAGGTGTTTTTTCGGGAAGTCGACGCGTACTTTCGAACCAGACTTCAGAACCTCGCGATCAAGCGTAAACACCTTGAACGGCAGGTCATGCACCGACAGATGCATAATGATGCCAAAGCCCGTCGGTTCGATCAGGTCGACGCCGGCCTCGATCGCTCCTGTTGTCGAGATCATGACGTGCTCGGGACGGATGCCGAGGGTGACGGGCGTGCCGCTGGCGAGGCCAGCGCGCGGCTCGACATCCGCCGTGGTGCCATCCGCGAAGACCACGGCCGTCGCGCCATTCTCGGCAACGTAACGTCCCTCGAGGAAATTCATGCCAGGCGAGCCGATAAAGCCGGCAACGAAGAGGTTGGCCGGCCGGTCGTAGAGGTCGAGCGGCGAGCCGACCTGCTGGACGACGCCGCCGTGCATGGCGACGATCCGGTCGGCGAGCGTCATCGCCTCGATCTGGTCGTGGGTGACGTAGATGGATGTGGCGCCGAGCTCGCCGTGCAGCTTCTTGATCTCGGCGCGCATCTGTTCGCGCAGGCGGGCGTCGAGGTTGGAGAGCGGTTCGTCGAACAGGAAGGCCTTCGGCTGGCGGACGATGGCGCGGCCCATGGCGACGCGCTGGCGCTGGCCGCCGGAGAGCGCCTTCGGGCGACGCGCGAGCAGCGGATCAAGGCCGAGCTTGGAGGCGGCGGCCGCGACGACAGTGGTGATCTTCTCCTTCGCCGTCTTCCGGAGCCTGAGGCTGTAGCTCATGTTATCGGCGACCGACATGTGCGGATAAAGCGCGTAGGACTGGAACACCATGGCGATGTCGCGATCCTTCGGGGCGAGATCGTTGACGCGGCGGCCCTCAATGCGGATCTCGCCTGACGTCACGTCCTCGAGGCCTGCGATCATGCGCAGCAAGGTGGACTTGCCGCAGCCGGAGGGGCCGACGAGGACGATGAACTCGCCGTCCTCTATGGTGAGATCGACGCCGTGCAGGACCGGGAAGGTGCCGTAGCTCTTGCGGATGGCGGAAATGTCGATGGAAGCCATGGAATTTAGACCTTTCAGCCTTTGACCGCGCCGGCCGTGAGGCCTTGCACGAGATAGCGCTGGATGAGGAGGAAGAAGAGGCAGGCCGGGATGAGCGCAAGCACGCCGGCGGCCATCATCTGCCCGAAGTCGACGGAGAACTTGGAGACGAAGGACAAGAGGCCGACCGGGAAGGTGGCCGCGTCGTTGCCCGAGATCAGCATCAGGGCGAAGAGCAGTTCCGACCAGGCGGCGGTGAAGACGAAGCCCAGGGTGGCGGCGATGCCCGGTAGCGTCAGCGGCAGGATGATCTGGCGGAAGGCGACGAATTGCGTGGCGCCGTCGATCATCGCGGCTTCCTCCAGGTCCTTCGGGATGCCGTCGAAGAAGGACTGCATCAGGAAGGTGGCGAATGGCACGTTGAAGGCGGAATAGACGATGACGAGGCCGGTCAGGCTGTTTGTGAGGCCGAGCGGCGACAGCATCTTGAAGATCGGCGCGACCAGCATGACCAGCGGGAACATCTGTGTCAGCAGCATCAGGGCGACGATCCAGTACTTGGCCCGGAAGGAGAAGCGCGACAGCGCGTAGCCGGAGAGCGAAGCGAGGATGGTGACGACGACGGCGGTCGATCCGGCCACGATCAGGCTGTTCTTGAAGAAGGTCGGAAAGGCGCTGTGGGCGATGACGAAGGCGAAGTGGTCGAATGTCATTTCCGACGGCCACATCCTGACCCCCTCGCTGTAGAGCAGGCGGTTCGGGGTGACGGAGACCTTGAGCAGCCAGTAGAGCGGGAAAAGCGCCACGGCGATATAGGCGAGGATCGCGAGGCGATGGGCGCCGGTCAGGATGATCTTTGACGGTCTCATGGTCTCAATCCTTGTTCAGCAGCGACTGGCGCAGGAGCACGATCAGCATGGAATAGGCGAGCAGCAGCACCAAAAGCACGAGCGCGATGGCTGAGGCATAGCCGAAATCCAGCCGCTTGAAGGCCTGGGTGAAGATGTAGGAGGCGACAATCTGGGTGCGGTCGGCCGGGCCGCCATTGGTCATGACGATGATGAGATCGGCGAAGTTCGAGATCCAGACGGTGCGCAGGAGCACGGTGATGGCGATGGTGGGTGCCAGGAACGGCAGGGTGATCGACAGGAAACGCTGGACAGGACCGGCGCCGTCGATGGAGGCCGCTTCGTAAAGGTCGCGCGGGATCGCCTGGAGAGCGGCGAGAAGCGTGATGGCGAAGAAGGGAATGCCCCACCAGACATTGGCGACAATCGGCCCCCACATCGCGAGGTCAGGATCGGCGAGGATATTGTTGGGCGCGTCGAGAATGCCCATGGCGAAGAGCCAGTGCGGCAGAGGGCCGATGACCGGGTTGAACAGCCAGGCCCAGTTGAGGCCGGCGAGGAAGCTCGGGACGGCCCATGGCAGGAAGACCAGCGCCTGGGCGAGGCCGCGGCCATAGAAGGGCTTGTCGAGGAGAAGGGCAAGGATCAGGCCGAGGACGAATTGCAGCGCGACCGAGGCGCCGGTCCACCAGAGCGTGTTTCTCAGCGCCCGGTAGAAATCCTGATCCTGGCTCAGCGTGCGAAAATGGTCGAGGCCGATGACGCCGCCGGAGAAGGGGTTGAGCAACTGGATATCGCGGAAGGCATAGGAAATGCCGAGCACCAGCGGCACCAGCATGACGGCGACGATCAGGATCAGCGCCGGCGCGCTGTAGAGATAGGGTTCCGAGGCATCGGCGAGCCGCTTCAAAAGCGGTCGTCGGTGATCGGCGCGGGCGGTCGAGGTCATCGGTCGGCTTTCCGTTCGGGCAATCGATTTCAGGTGCGGGCGGAGCGGCTGGCTCCGCCCGCACGGGAGAGATTACTGCTTGGCGAGGTGCTTCTTCTGGGCCTCGGTCAGGTAGGCGGCCCACTGGTCAGCCAGCTCCTGCGGGGTGATGTCACCGAGCAGTGCCTGCTGCGAGGTCTTGATGACCAGCGAGTCCTTGAAAAAGGCGAACTCTTCCAGATGGGTCGGCATGACCGTCGGAACCGCATCCTTGTCGGCCAGTTCCTCGAACCAGCCCTTGAACTGCGGGCTCGAATAGAACGGATCGCTTTCAGCCGACTTCAGCGCCGGAAGCGCGCCGGTGCGCTTGTTCCATTCGACGTTGCCTTCCTTGCCTTCCAACGTCGAGATCAGCTTCCAGGCGAGGTCCTTGTTCTCGCTGGCGGACATCATCGACCAGCCGGCATAGCCGATGGTCGGGAAGGTCTTGCCGTCGGGACCCTTCGGCATGGTCATGACACCATAGTCGTCCTCGCCCATGTGCTGGGCAATGGCGATGAGGGCGTCCGGATCCTGGTCGAGGAAGGCGCAGGTGCCGCTGTAGAAGCCGGCGACGATCTCGTTGAAGCCCCAGTTGACCGAATCCTTCGGCGCATAGCCGTTCTTGTAGAGGTCGATCAGCCAGGTCAGGCCCTTGACCCAGCCTTCCGAGTTGAAGGTGGAGGTTCCGTCCTCGGTGAAGAAGGCATTGTCGCCCGCCATCGAGGCGCCGAACATGACCCAGCCGTTGAGGCCGCCCGGCCCGCCGCGCAGGCAGTAGCCGTACTTGCCGGGAAGAGCGGAAACCTTCTTCGAGGCTTCCGCGAACTCGTCCATGGTCTTCGGCGGCTCGGAGACGCCGGCCTCGGCGAGCAGCTTCTTGTTGTAGAACATGGCGCGCAGGTAGAAGCCGTAGGGCAGCATGTAGGCGGTGTCATTGACATCGCGGCCGAGTTCGAGAGCGCGGTCAGACAGGTCGGCCGTCTGGTCCCAGTCCTTCAGGTAGGGCTCGAGGCTTTCGACCAGGCCGTTATTGGCGTAGAGCGAGAGCCAGGTATCGGGCATTTCCATCACGTCCGGAATTTCGCCGGCCGAGACCATGGTGGCGAACTTCTGGAAGGCTTCGCCCCACGGCAGAGAGATAATCTCGACCTTGGTGCCGGGATTGGCCGCCTCGAAGGTCGAGACGATGGACTTCAACGTCTCTGTGCGCTCGGGGCTGGTGATGACTTCAACGAGCTTCAGCGTGGTATCGGCAAAAGCCGTTCCCGCCATCAGGGCGCTCATCAGGGCAGCTGTCAAAAGGGTTTTCATTTTAGCAGTTCCTCCACTGTTTTGGTTGGTTCGACAGGAGCTTCAGGGTTGGGTGGCGGCGGCGATCGCCGTCTCCAGGTCACTCCACAACGCCTCGGTTCCCTCGAGGCCGACATGGAGACGTACGGACCGCGGATTCATGCCGAAGGCATGGGCGGAATTGGGTTGGGCCTTCTGCTGCAGCACGACTTCGCCCGGGACGATCAGGCTTTCGTGTCCGCCCCAGCTGACGCCGAGCTTGAAGAGATCGAGCGTGTCGGCGAAGACGCGGATATCGACGCCTTCACGGAAGACGAAGGAGAAGAGGCCCGACGTGCCGGTGAGGCCCGGCGGCAATTGATTGGCGAGGCCCGGATGGTTGACCTGTTCGACGACGGCGAGCGCCTTCAGACGCCTCGCAATGTCGAGGCCGGAGGCTTCATGGGCCTTCATGCGGATCGGCAAAGTGCGCAGCCCGCGGATCAGCAGCCAGGCATCGAAGGGCGACATCTTCCCGCCGAGGTAAGGCAAGGCCTCGCCACGGATGCGGTCGATCAGGGTCTTCGAGCCGGTGACGACGCCGGCGACGACGTCGCTGTGGCCGCCGAGATATTTGGAGGCGGAGTGCAGTACGAGGTCGACGCCGAGCGACAGCGGCTTCTGGAAGATCGGGCTTGCCCAGCTGTTGTCGATGACCGAGACGGCGCCGTGGCGGCGGGCTATGGCAGCCAGCGCCTTCACGTCATGGGTTTCCATGATCCAGCTGCTCGGGCTTTCCATGTAGAAGAGTTTGGCGCCGGGCATGGCCTTTTCGACGGCGTCCTCGTCAGTGCCATCGACATAGGTGACCTCGACCTTCATGCGCTTCAACAGCGTGCCGAAGAGGCGGAACGCGTCGGGGTAGAGGTGCTTCACAGCGACGATGCGGTCGCCGGGCTCGACGAAGGTCAGAACGGTGGAGGAGATCGACGCCATGCCGCTGCCGAAGGCGAGCGCGTCTTCGCCGCCTTCGAGCTTCGCCAGCATTTCCTCGAAATGGCGCACAGTGGGGTTCAGGCCGCGGGAATAGACGGGGCGGTTGATCTCGCCGCGATAGGTGGCGACCATTTCATCATAGGTCTCGAAGGTGAAGAGAGACGTCTGGACGATCGGCGGCACCACGGCCTCGAAGGCATTGGTTTCGTCGTGGGCGACGATAAGGGAGGCGTGGTCGAACGGATCGGCGCCGTTGATCATTTGGACATTTCCTTGATGTCTTCCTCGACGACGTCGAGGATCTTCAGTGTCTCGCGACGCGCCGCCTCGGTGTCTTGGGCGGCGATCGCGTTGAATAGCGTGCGATGATAGGGGAAGGACCGGCGGGCGAAGTCAGGACGGTCGAAGGGCTTTTCCCAGAAACGCTCGAAGGCCTCGCGCATCTGTTCCAGAAGCTGGCGAAACAGCGGATTATGCGTCGCATCGTAGATGGCGAGGTGGAAGGCCAGGTCTTCCGGACCGGAGCTGCCTTTCTCAAGGTGCACCCGTTCCATCTCGTCCAGCTTTCGTTCGATGTTGGCGAGGTCGGCGGCGGTGCGCTTGCGCGCGGCCACCATGCCCGCCTCGCATTCTATGCCGCGCCGGACTTCCAGTGTTTGCAGCAGCGCGTCGCGCACGCTGGCCGTATCGACCGATAGCGGCATGTGGATGGTGGCCGAGGTGATCGGCTTCAGAAGATAGGTGCCACTGCCCTTGCGGGTTTCCATGACGCCGAGCGCCTGGAAATGGCGGATCACCTCTCGGATGGTCGAGCGGCCGACACCCAGGGCCGCCATCAGTTCGCGCTCGGCAGGCAATCTGTCGCCGGCGGCCAGCCTGGCGCTGTCGATGTAGGATGCCAGCGTCTCGGTGACCTGACGGGCCCGATCCATCGGCGGGAGCGGCGCGATCGCCGGCCTGTCGTTCCGCATCCCTGACACGTCGCCTCTCCAAATTGGTCTGACATCATAGCATTTCCAAAATTCGGCGGACCGTCAACACTCTTTTCAGGTGTCCACACGCCGGCGGGACGTATCAGCGGTAAGGATTGTCAAGGGGTGCGCTCCAGAGGAATGCGCATTGCAGCCGAAGCGTGCCGGCGGCGTTAAGGGCGTTTTTCCAAGGGTCGTGGAACCCATCTGCATGGGCTGAGTACGGCAATGTTATTTGTCGGAGAACAGATGTCGCCGGCACAACATGTCGATCTACTTGAATAGCCGACCGAAATTATTTTCAGGCCGGCCGATACAACTTGCGTACTATTTTAGAAAAATGAGACGTATGCGTATTTTTCGGCGCGAGGTGCGGTTGCCACGCCAATATCGGCCTCTCAATTCTCGTCGATGATAATTTCACCAATCTACAAATTATACTGGACAATATTTCGTGTGCAAAAAGTTCGCACACTGCGACCATACATCCGGCATTCTAATCTTGGTTGAATTGATTCGGGGGCAACAGAGTCAATCGACCTTTTAAGACTTTTCCATCGGAATGGATTTTAGATTTGGGCTCCGGGGCAGGCGAAAAATCAATGAAAGTCGCGGTCGTCGACGACAGTATTTCTGTCCTCGCACAAATCGAAAACATCTTTAAAGATAGTAAGAATCTAATATTAGAATCTTTCAGATCTCCGATCCACGCACGGAACGTCTGCGGCGAGGTTACTTTCGACGCCGTCCTGGTGGACTTCATGATGCCCGAGCTCGATGGTATCGAACTGATCCGGTCGCTACGCAACCTGGACAGCTATCGCAACGTGCCGATCGTGATGCTGACGTCGGCACTGGACCGGGACGTGAAGATCCGGGCGATCGAGGCCGGCGCCACGGACTTCCTGCTGAAGCCCTTCGACCCGACTGAGCTGACCGCGCGGCTGCGCAATCTGCTGCAACTGCGCGACGCGCAACTGCGGCTCGAGGAGCGCGCCTCTGAGCTGGAGGTGAACTTCCAGGCGGCGGCGCGGGACGTCGTCGCCCGCGAGGAGGAGATCATCTGGCGGCTGGCGCTGGCGGTCGAATATCGCGACGGCCAGACGGGAAGCCACATCTCGCGTGTTGCGGAGATTTCGCAGTTGATCGCGCTCGAACTGGGCTTCGACGCGCAGCGGGCGCACATGCTTTATCTCGCCGCGCCACTGCACGACATCGGCAAGATCGGGATCGCCGATTCCATACTCTCCAAGCCGGGAACACTGACGCCGGACGAGATCACCGAGATGCGGCGCCACGTCGACATAGGGGTGAAGATTCTCGAGAACGGCACCTCGGATCTGGTGAAGGTCGCCTGCCTGGTGACGGCGGGGCATCACGAAAAATGGGACGGGACGGGCTATCCGAACGGCGTGGCCGGCGAAGCTATCCCGATCGAGGCGCGTATCGTCGCGGTGGCCGACGTGTTCGAGGCGCTCTGTTCGGAGCGTCCGTACAAACGAGCATGGCCGCTGGACGAGGCGCGTGCCGAGATCATTGCCGGTCGCGGACGGCAGTTTGACCCGGCCTGCGTCGACGCTTTCGAGCGTCGCTGGTCCGAGATCGTGAAAATCATGGGAAGTCCGTCGGCGAGCGAGGCGGATGAAGCCCAACGCCGGGAGATCGGCTTGGCGGTTTGAACAGGGCCCGGGTGGGCCGAATGCGAGGGGACACTATCATGCGAAAGAAAGCCGATCAGGGCGCGGGTGCTGCGGTGAAGCTGCCGGCGGTGCCGTCGATACGCTGCATCGACGAGATTCACGGGCTAATCTCAGGCGCGATCGCCGGCAATCCGGACGCGGTGATCGAACTGGACGCGGCGGCCGACCCGGATCTGTGTGTCATCCAGTTGCTTGAGGCCGCGCGTCTTGACGCCGAGAGACAGGGGCGTTCGCTGCGCCTTGCCCAACCCGCCAATGAAAACACACGAAGGACGCTCGACCGCGCCGGGCTTTCGGCCGGCGGCGGCGGTGCCTTCAACCGGTTTTGGTACCATCAGGAGAATAACCAGTGAGCGCCCACATCCTTACAGTCGACGATTCCGCATCCGTTCGCATGACGACGAAGATAGCGCTATCAAATGCCGGCTACCGCGTCACGGAAGCTGTCGATGGCCTCGACGGCCTGAACAAGGCGAAGGCCGACAGCTACGATCTCATCGTCACCGACCTGAACATGCCCAACATGAACGGGCTGCAGATGATCGAGGCGCTGCGCCAGTCGCCGGCCCATATGGGCGTGCCGATCATCTTTTTGACCACTGAATCCGACGCGGACATGAAGAGCCGCGCCAAGGCAGCCGGCGCAACCGGCTGGATCACCAAGCCTTTCGATCCGGAAAGCCTGGTGAAAATCGCGCGGAAGGTTCTCGGTAAATGACCTCACTCGACCCCATCGACGTCTTCCGAACGGAAGCGGCGGAACTCTTCGAGCAGATCGAGGCGGGCCTGCTCGATCTTCTCCACAATCTCTCCGACCAGGACCAGATCGACGCTGTGTTTCGCGGCCTTCATACGCTGAAGGGTTCGGGCGCGATGTTCGGCTTCGAGGCGCTGGCCGCCTTCACCCACCATTGCGAAACGGCGTTCGACCGGGTGCGCAAGGGTGAGGTCCAGGCGACGGGTGAACTGATCGCCGTCGTTCTCGAGGCGCAGGACCACATGAAGGCGCTGGTTGACCGACCGAACGGCGACCATGACGCAAAGAGCAGCGAACTGCTGGCAAAACTGCATGCCGCGGTTTCGGCTGATGGTAGCGCTAGCACGGCAGTCTCTGCTGTCGCGTCGCCGGCAAAAGCAGCACCCGAACAGCCAGCCGGACGGAGGACCGTCACGCTCAAGATGCGCCTGCCGGCCAATTCGATGGCGAACGGTACCAACCCGCTCGGGCTGCTCGACGAATTGCGCGAGCTTGGTGAGTGCGAGATCGTTGCCGATCGCTCCAAGCTGCCGGCGCTTGCCGACATGACGCCGTCCGAGCTCTATCTCGGCTGGACGGTGACGCTCACCACTGACCGGCCGCGTTCTGACATCGAGGACGTGTTCATCTTCGTCATCGACGAGATGGAGCTGGAGATCACCGAGGCTGTCACCACGGCAGTCACCGCGCCGGTCGCTGCGGTCGAAGCGATGCCCACACGCCCGGAACCCGAAAGCAAACCGGAAACCCGGAAGGCTGCGGCTGAAACCCCTGCGACCGGAGACGGCAAGCAGGCGAAGCATGTCGAAAACGTCCGTGTTCCAGCCGAACGGTTGGACGAGCTGATGGATCGCGTGGGCGAACTGGTGATCGCGCAGTCACGTCTGTCGCAGCTTGCCAATGCGACCACCGACATCCAGCTGCGCGACGTATCGGAAGACATGGAGCGTCTGTCGGGCGAGTTGCGCGATACGATGATGGTGCTGAGAATGGTGCCGATCGGCAGCATCTTCGGTCGTTTCCGCCGGTTGGTGCACGACCTGTCGCGCGAGACGGGCAAATCGATCGAGCTGATCACCGAAGGCGAGACCACCGAGGTCGACAAGACCGTGGTGGAACGGCTCGCCGATCCGCTGGTGCATCTGGTCCGCAACTCGATCGACCATGGTCTCGAAACGCCGGACGAACGCGTGGCGACCGGCAAGGACCCGGTCGGCAAGGTTATCCTCGCGGCCACCCAGACCGGCGGCGAGGTGGTGATTACCATCCGCGACGACGGGCGCGGGATCAACCGCGAGCGGGTCAGGGCCAAGGCCGAAGCGTCCGGCCTCGTGCAGCCCGGTGCCCAGCTGACTGACCAGGAACTGCTGCAGATGATCTTCCAGCCGGGCTTTTCGACGGCGCAGCAGATCACCAACCTGTCCGGCCGCGGCGTCGGGATGGACGTGGTGAAGAAGACGGTCGAGGCGCTGCGCGGTGGAATCGACATCAAGAGCGAAACGGGTGTTGGCGCCGAGGTGGCGCTCAGAATCCCGCTGACGCTCGCAATCATCGACGGCCTGCTGGTACGTGTCGGCAGCGGCCGCTACGTGATCCCGCTCTCGGCGGTGGAGGAATGCCTTGAGCTGTCGCTCGAGGACGACCTGCGCTCGCGCGGCCGCAGCTTCATCTCGCTGCGAGACAGTCTGGTGCCTTTCCTCAGGCTCCGCGAACTCTTCCGCACCGGCACGCAGCCTGATCCGCACCAGAAGGTGGTGGTGATCTCGACCGGATCGGAGCGCGTCGGGCTCGTCGTCGACCAGATCATCGGCGACCACCAGACGGTCATCAAGTCCATGTCGAAACTGCATAACGACGTCGTCACATTCTCGGGCGCGACGATCCTCGGCGACGGCAGCGTCGCCCTGATCCTCGATGTCACGCACCTGGTCGCCGTCGGGCAGCAACAGGAGGCGCAATTGCGGGCAGCATCATGAGCCAGGCGGCACGAAAACCCGATTATGAAAATATCTGGGACGGCGAAGAGGAACTCTCGGTCCTGACCTTCAACCTCAACGGCGAGACCTTCGCCATCGAGGCGACGGTGGTGCAGGAAATCCTCGACCTGCTGCCGGAAACGCATGTGCCGGGCAGCAAGCCGTTCGTGGCGAGCGTCATCAACTTCCGCGGCAAGATCATCCCGCTTGCAGACATCCGCCTCGCCTTCGGCATGGACGCGACGGAGATCACCATCGACAGCCGCATCATCGTCATCGAGCTCGAGCTCAACGGCGAACCGACGCTGTTCGGCATCCGGACCGACAAGGTCAATGAGGTGACGATGCTCACCAAGCATGCCAGCGAACCGCCGCCGAGTGTCGGCATGCGCTGGCGGGCCGACTACATCAACTGCCTCGTCAAGCGCGGCGGCGAATTCATCATTGTCCCGAACCTTCAGGCGATCTTCTCGTCGCAGCAGGATCGTTCGGGTTCGACAGTCACCCCTCTCTAGGGGACAGGAGAGACGAAAATGCGGTTCACCATCAAACTCAAACTGTTTCTCACCTTCGGCTTCATGCTGGCCGTGCTGGTCGGTACGGCGGGTTACGGGATCACCAGTCTCGGCACGCTGAACGACACGCTGGAAAATGTCCTTCAAGGACCGGCAGAGCGGCTGAAGCTGGCGCAGGAACTGAATATCCTGCAGCTGCAGCAGATCCGCCAGCAGAAGAACATGCTGGCTTCGACCAGCATGACCGAAACCAACCGCTATATCTCGAACAGTGACCAGGCCCGCACGGAGTTCGACGCGACCTTCCAGGTTATCCTCGGCAAGGCAACCGAACAGGGCAAGATTCTCTGGAACAAGCTCGATGGTCTGACGGCCGAATTCCGGCGTTCGGACAATCAGATTCGCTCACTGGCGCTTGCCGGCGACATGGCAGGGGCAACACGGATATCGACGACCGATGCCCGCACGGTCACCACGGAAATCGACCAGTTGCTCGACGAGGTGGTCAAGCTTGAGGCATCGCGGCTCAAGGAGGCCGACGAGGCTTCGGATGCGCAGTACCTCAATACCCGGGCAATCATGATCACCGCTTCGGCAATCGCGGTTGTCGTTGCCGCAGCGGCCGCGATCTGGATCGTGCTGTCGATCAACCGTGGCCTCAGCCGCGCCGTCGGCGTCGTCCAGAACGTCGCGGACGGAGACCTGACGAAGTTCGCCGAGATCACCACGAAGGACGAGATCGGCGAACTGCTGGGTAACGTCAATACCATGATCGAGCGTCTTCGCGGTGTCGTCGCCGATGCGCTTGCGGCGGCCGACAACGTCTCGTCGGGCAGCCAGGAGCTGTCGTCGAGCTCCGAGACCCTATCGCAGGGTGCCACCGAGCAGGCCTCCTCTGCCGAAGAGGCTTCCGCCTCGATGGAGGAGATGGCGGCGAACATCAAGCAGAACGCCGACAATGCCGCCCAGACGGAAAAGATCGCCCGCCAGTCATCGACGGACGCCCAGGCGAGCGGCGAGGCCGTGGGCCGTGCCGTCGGCGCGATGCGGACGATCGCCGAGAAGATCTCGATCGTTCAGGAAATCGCCCGCCAGACCGATCTGCTCGCGTTGAACGCCGCTGTGGAAGCAGCCCGTGCCGGCGAGCATGGCAAGGGCTTCGCGGTCGTTGCTTCCGAAGTGCGCAAGCTTGCCGAACGCAGCCAGGCGGCAGCGGCCGAAATCTCGGCCCTGTCCGGTGAAACGGTGACGGTCGCGACGGAAGCGGGCGAGATGCTGAACCGACTGGTTCCCGATATCCGCAAGACGGCAGAACTCGTCTCGGAAATCTCGGCGGCCTGCCGCGAGCAGGACATCGGCGCCTCGCAGATCAACGAGGCGATCCAGCAGCTCGACAAGGTGACACAGCAAAACGCCAGTGCCTCGGAAGAGATGTCGGCGACGTCGGAAGAACTGGCGGCACAGGCGGAAGAACTTCAGGCCTCCATCGCCTTCTTCCGCGTCGACAGCTCCGCGCGCGCCGAACCGAACCATGCCGAAAAGCTGAGGGCCACCGCCGCGAAGATGGCGCAGCCCGCCAAGAAGCCGGCATCGACCGCAACCCGCAAGCCCGCTCCGGCCAAGGCCGCCAAGGGCAAGGGCTTTGCACTCGATATGTCGATGGGCGGACCTGACAGCGACGACGCGGACTTCCGCGAAAGCGCGTGATGAAAACCGTACGGGGCCGCTCGTGAGGGTGTCGCTGTCGTAAGCCAATCCAGATGAGCGGAGCAACGGCTTCGCTCATCGCAAATACGCCAGGCGCCGGTCACGGGTGCCGGGCGTCGAGGCCGGCGAGTGTATACGCCGGCACCCGTGATCGTGGACCTGTGACGGCATCGGACAAGCGAATGATCATCGCGACGATCGTCACCGCCTCAATTTTGCAGCGCCTCGGGTCTGGGAGCTGTGTTGGTCATAATTTAGCGATGTATCGGGGACAAAGAACATGCGCTTCACCATAAAACTCAAACTTGCCGTGGCATTCGGCATCATTATTTTGATGATGGCCGGAACCTCTGTTTACGCAATTTCCAGCCTATCGTCCCTCAATCAGGCGATTAGTGATCTCATTGCGGGTCCTGCCGCGCGCCTGGAGGCAGCACAAAACCTGGGCAATCTTCAGCTTCGCATCGCGCGGGCGCAGATGAATCTTGCGACCGCAACCAACAGCAGCGACGTCACAAAATTTCTGGAGGCAAGCGATCGCAACCGCAAGAACTTTTCCGAGAAGCTGGAATGGCTGGTCGGAGCAGCGTCGACGGAGGCTGGTCGTCAGGCCTGGCAGGATGTGCAGAAGGAGGCAGAGCAGCTTTTCCGCCTGGACGACCGGGTTCGCAATCTCGCGACCAGCGGCAACAGCGCTGAGGCCATCAGAATTGCCACCGCTGAGGCGCGCTCCGTGATGGATAAGATCGAGGAAGTCATCAATATCCGGATCGAGTCTGCGAAGGCGCAGATGGTCGAGGCGGACGAGCAGACCAATCTGCAGTATGCGACGACCAGAGCACTCATCCTTACAATTTCCGGTGCTGCCCTGGTCCTGGCGCTCGGTGCAGCCGTCTGGATCGCACTCGGCATCAACACCGGTCTTCGCAAGGTCATGGCGGTGGCGGAGGCCGTCGCTATCGGCGATCTCAACCAGAACATCGAAATCAAGACCAATGATGAAATCAAGGATCTGGTTAACACCATCAATGTGATGACCGGTAACCTGCGCAACACGGCGCACCTCGCAAACCAGATCGCCGAGGGCGATCTGACCGTGAAGCCGAAGCCGCTGTCGGACAAGGACACGCTGGGCATGGCCTTGGAGATCATGGTGGAACGTTTGCGCGCTGTCGTCGCGGATGCCATGGCGGCCGCAACCAACGTGTCGGCTGGCAGCCAGGAACTGTCGTCCAGCTCGGAGCAGCTGTCGCAGGGTGCCACCGAGCAGGCCTCCTCTGCCGAAGAGGCTTCCGCCTCGATGGAAGAGATGGCGGCGAACATCAAGCAGAACGCCGACAATGCCGCCCAGACGGAAAAGATCGCCCGCCAGTCGTCCACGGACGCCCAGGCGAGCGGCGAGGCCGTGGGCCGTGCCGTCGGCGCGATGCGGACGATCGCCGAGAAGATCTCGATCGTTCAGGAAATCGCCCGCCAGACCGATCTGCTGGCCCTGAACGCTGCCGTGGAAGCGGCCCGTGCCGGCGAACACGGCAAGGGCTTTGCGGTCGTTGCTTCCGAAGTGCGCAAGCTTGCCGAGCGCAGCCAGGCAGCGGCAGCCGAAATCTCGGCCCTGTCCGGTGAAACGGTGACGGTCGCGACGGAAGCGGGCGAGATGCTGAACCGACTGGTTCCCGATATCCGCAAGACGGCAGAACTCGTCTCGGAAATCTCGGCGGCCTGCCGCGAGCAGGATATCGGGGCGTCGCAGATCAACGAGGCGATCCAGCAGCTCGACAAGGTGACGCAGCAGAACGCCGGCGCATCTGAAGAGATGTCAGCGACGTCGGAAGAACTGGCGGCACAGGCTGAAGAATTGCAGGCCTCCATCGCCTTCTTCCGGGTGGACAGCGGGTCGCGTACAGAGCCGAACCATGCTGAGAAACTGCGGACGACGGCCGCCAAGATGGCGGCGCCGGCAAAACGCGCGTCCTCCACCCCGGTGAAAACAACGTCGGCCTCGTCATCGCGATCCAAGGGTTTCTCCCTCGACATGTCGATGGGCGGACCCGACAGCGATGACGCCAACTTCAAGGAAAGCGCATAGCCATGGCAAGCTCGGACTCCCAATACGTCACGTTCAGTCTCGGCGAGGAGATCTTCGCCGTGCCGGTGGAAGTGGTGCGCGAGATTCTGGATCATGAGGATGTTTTCAAGATTCCTCACGGTCCCGATTATCTTCTCGGACTGAGGGATGTCCGGGGCCAGGGCGTTCCGATCATCGACCTTCGGCTGAAGCTCGGCATGGAACGCACGGTCAAGACGGAGCACACGCGTGTGCTGGTGCTCGACGTCCAGGCAGGGGGGCGGGCGCTTTCGCTTGGCCTCCTCGCCGACAAGGTGTTCGAGGTAACGCCGTTCCGTTGCGATCAGCTTGAACAGGCGCCTGACATCGGCACGCGATGGAACTCCGACTACATCGCCGGCGTGGTCAGGCGGGAGACGGGCTTCGTGGTGCTGATCGACCTGACGCAGCTCTTCGGCGACGAGGCCGGCGTCATCGGCGGCCAGCCAAGGCTGAAGCAGAGCGCCTGATCGGGTCGGTGGCGCGAAAGCTTCGTGCCACCTCCAAATGCTTACTGGCAAGAACGCAATCGGCGCCCCGTGAGGTCGCTTTCGCACCGAGATATACTTTACAGGAGGGGCCGATGCCGGTCATCACTTTCGCCAATACCAAGGGCGGCGCCGGAAAAACCACGGCAGTTCACCTACTGACCGGCGAACTCCTGAGACGGGGGAAATCGGTGACGGTCATCGATTGCGATCCGCAGTGCTGGATTTCACGCTGGTCCGAAAAATGCGGGCGGGTGCCCGGCCTGAAGATCGTCAGCTATGTCACGGCGCGCAACATCCAGGAGGAGGTTGAGGCCGGCAAGCGGATGAGCGATTTCGTCATCCTCGACCTGCCCGGAGCCTGCAGCCCGCTGCTGGCAACGGCGCTCGGGTTCGCCGATCATGTGATCATCCCTGTGCAGGGGTGCACCATGGATGCTCAGGGCGGGGCCCAGGTTCTGGAACTGCTTGCCTATCTCGACAAGCGGGCCAATATCAGAATTCCACATTCGGTACTGCTGACGCGCGTCAATTCGATCGTGACGACGCGGGCGCTACAGGCGGTGAAGGAATTGCTTGCCAGCCGCGGCGTGCATGTGTTTTCGACGCCGATCATCGAACGCGCTGCCTTCCGCGATATGTTCGACCACAACGGCCCGCTGCACACGATGGACCCTGAGCGGGTCACTAATCTCGCCCGCGCCCTTGAGAATGCGCAGTGTTACGCCGACGAACTGCTGCGTTTGCTGCCGGGGCAGTCGGTAATCCCCCGGACATCCGGCAAACGGGACGCCGCCTGAGCTGTAGCCGGGACTCAGAACAGGGCTTCGTCGAAGAGGTCTTCGTCACTCGTCGGCGCCGAAGCCGCCGGAGCGCTCACCTCGATCTCGGTCCCGAATATGCGCGCGTGGATCTCCCGTTCGGAGGCCATTGTGTAGGTTCGGTAGATGCGGTTTCCAACCGACTGAAGCGCCTCGGCGATGCCTGAAGCATCGGGGGTTGCATCGACGATCAGGTCCTGCGCTTGGGTGGAGCACTCCGCCAGCACGTCGCCCAGTTCGGCGCGGAAATCAAGCCCGGCAATCTTTCGCGTCACCGTGTCGGAGACGTCGGCGCCACAGGCTCGAAGGCTCGCCATATCCTCTTCCATCGCATCGCCAGCCGTTCTGATGCTTTCCAGGGCTTCCTCCAGTCGAGCATCGAGGCTCAACTCCGTCGTGCCGCCTGTGTCGCCGAGCTTGCCGGCGTCTTCTTCCAAAGAGTTCAGCGCAACGATCACGCGTTCCGCCACCTCATCAAGCCGACCGGAGAACACGCGCAGTTCCGCGGTCACGACGTTGACGGCCTTGCCTTCCTCGCCGAGCTTGCTGCAGCGGAGATTGGTGTTGAGGGCCATGTACTGGATGTCGGTGCGGACCAGCTGGATCGTGCTGATACCTTTCAGCAATTCCTGTACTGTCGCAATGGTTCCGCGGCCCAGGCCGTTCGCCTTTTCGGCTGCCTGTTCGATATCCTGCACCAGCGCGCGAGCGGATCCGATGTCGGTCTCCAGAACGCGGATGGCCTGATCGGCCGACTGGCCGCCACCCATATCGCCCTGCAGGGACAGAAGACCGTCGATATCGGCACGGAAGCTCTCGATCGTGCGAACGATCGTCATGCATTCCCGGTCGAAGTCGCGGGCGATCTCGGCGAGCTGCTCGTGGACGAGATGCTGTACGAAGGCGGTCAGCGTCTGGCGGTTTTCCGCCGTCAGGGACCTTGCTTCCTCGGATCGGAGATGATCGTCGAGGAACTCGAAGGCGGACTGGCAATGTTCGATGCGTTGGCGGGTTATGTCGCCAATCTGCATGGCTGAAAGCGTGGTTGCGGCCTTGGTCTGCACCTGTCGTGCGAGCCCCGCAACCTTCTGCGCCAGTTCGGCCAGCCGGCGGCGCTGGGTGGTCAGCTCGCCGGCATTCCTGGACAGGTTGTCAACAATCGGCGGGATGCTGCGACGGAAACTCTCGAGCGCCTCGTTTCCGCCCTTTGCGGCCTTGCCGGTGATGGCGTCAAGGGCCTTGATCTTCTCCGACAGGCCGTTCACCTGGTCGGTCCCGAACTGGATGCGTTCAAGGATCTCCTCGACGAAACTCTGGAAGTCGGGTATCGCCGCGCCGGTGATCTTGGCCGTGGTTGCGAAAGTGCGCAAATAACGCAGCGTTTCCTGCATGTCGGCGATGTAGGAGCCGAGAGAGGTTTCGGTCGTCACGACGCTCGCCAGTTTCTGCTGTCGATCGGTTTCGATGGAAGGCAGGGCCTTTAGCTGCTCCACGGTTTCGAGCAGTTTGCCGATGGTCGCTTCGGCCGTCTTTTCATCGATCGAGGCCGACAGATGTTCAAGAGAGCTAACCATTCGGTTGAGGACATCGAGCACGCCGAGAAGGACAGCTCCGCCGTCAAGAAAACGCTGTTCGATCCTGACGCGCGCGCCTTCCAGTCGCTCAACAAGATCCTGCTCGCCGGAGACCTGCTCCACGCGCAATGCCGCCGCCATGTTCTTCACGCCGTGTCCCTCGCATTCGATGGGTCGACCGTAGTAACAACAGGGTAATGCTTGGTAAAATTGTCGTCCTAAATCCCGCATCGCGGACGACTGCCTGCATTTAAGATGAATAATTGATTATAGGACTACCTATCTCGACCCCGATCTGGTCGCCTTGCGACGCTGCATTCACGGGTTGTTAAACATAACCCTCCAGTATTTTTCGGGGGAATTTCTGAAGAAGCAATTTTGAGCGGCGGCCGGCAGAAACGCTACCGAACAGGGCGGCAGGCGGCCAGAAAAAAGATGGGGAATGGCGTGGCTGCAGTAGCAAGAGTTCGCGAGGCCGAAGACCGGCTGAGCAATCGCAATTTCGAAATGCTGTCCGGCTTTATTTACGACTACAGCGGCATCAAGATGCCGTCCTCGAAGATGACGATGCTGGAAGGGCGGCTGCGGCGACGTCTTCGCGCCACGGGCATACCGACCTTCAACGATTACTGCGACTATCTGTTCAAGCATGACGGCATCGAAAAGGAAGGCATTTTCCTGATCGACGCGGTCACCACCAACAAGACCGATTTTTTCCGCGAGCCCAAACACTTCGAATACATGACGGAAACGGCGCTGCCCGAGCTCGTCGCAGCCGGACACAAACGTCTGCGGCTCTGGAGTTCGGCCTGCTCGATTGGTGCCGAGCCCTATACGATGGCGATGGTGATGCAGGATTTCGCCGAGCGCCAGGGCGGGATCGACTACAAGATCTACGCGACCGATCTTTCCACCGATGTCCTTCAGGCGGCGCGGCGGGGCATCTATTCGGCCGATATGGTGCAACCCGTTCCGCCGGAGATGCGCCGCAAATATCTGATGGTTTCCCGCGATCCGTCTCGCGCCGAGGTGCGGATTCACCCGCATCTTCGCTCGATGATCGGATTCGGACGGCTGAACCTGATGGACGATGCCTACCGCATGGGCGATCCGATGCAGATGATCTTCTGCCGCAATGTGCTCATATACTTCGACAAGCCGACGCAGGCGCGGGTGCTTTCGCGGCTGTGCGACTGCCTCGTCAAAGGCGGTTTTCTGTTCGTCGGACACTCCGAGACGGTGACCGGGATACCACTGCCGGTGAAGCAAGTTGCGAATACGGTGTTCAAGAAAGTCTGATGCCCACACTCAACAGAAAAATCCGGGTCCTGATCATCGATGACTCCGCCAGCGTCCGGCAGGTGCTGACGCAGGTGCTGGAAGAAGATCCGGAGATCGAGGTGATGGGTACCGCCGCCGATCCCTTTGTGGCGGCCAAGAAGATCCAGGAGGAGATTCCCGACGTCATCACGCTCGATGTCGAGATGCCTCGGATGGATGGTATCACCTTCCTGCGCAAGCTGATGTCACAGCGGCCGATCCCTGTCGTGATGTGCTCGTCTCTGACCGAGGCAGGATCGGAAACGTTGATGCAGGCGCTTGAGGCCGGGGCTGTCGATGTCATTCTCAAGCCGAAGATTGCCGCAGCGGACCACCTGGCGGAATCGGGTTCGCGGATTCGCCATGCGGTGAAAGGGGCTGCAATCGCGCGCCTGGACAGGAAACGGCCAATCGTTCCCGCGGGATCGCCAGCAGCGAAGCTGACTGCCGATGCGGTGCTACCGCCTCCGACCGGCCGCGCCATGGCGAAGACCACGGAGATGGTCGTCTGCATCGGGGCTTCCACAGGGGGTACCGAGGCGCTGCGCGTGCTGCTTGAGCAGATGCCGGCCAACTCGCCCGGAATGGTCATCGTCCAGCATATGCCGGAGAAATTCACCGCGGCCTTTGCCAAACGCCTGAACAGTCTCTGCGACGTAGAGATAAAGGAGGCCGTGAACGGCGACCCGGTGCTGCGCGGCCATGTGCTGATCGCCCCCGGCGACAAGCACATGATGCTGGAACGGCAGGGCGCGCGTTACGTCGTTTCCGTCAAGGATGGGCCGCTGGTCTCGCGGCACAGGCCATCGGTCGATGTGCTGTTTCGGTCGGCGGCGAGGGCCGCAGGCGCCAATGCCATGGGTGTGATCATGACCGGCATGGGCGATGATGGTGCCCGCGGCATGAAGGAAATGCACGACGTCGGCGCTTTCACCGTCGCCCAGGACGAGGCAAGCTCGGTTGTCTTCGGCATGCCGAAGGAGGCGATCGCTCACGGTGGGGTCGAGAAGACCGTATCGCTCGACCAGATTCCGCGGGAAATCCTGGCGGCTGATCGGCGGCGTTAGGGTTATAGTTGGCCAAAAGGCTGACAGGAGGACCGCGTCATTCGTCGCATTTGACGTCGGCCAAAAGTTTGACCAGCCAGTCGACGAAGACCCGCACCTTGTTGCTCAGGTGCCGGTTCGGCGGATAAACGATGTAGAGCGGGATGGGCTCCGCCTTCCAGTCGGGAAGGATTTCCACAAGTTCGCCTGACTGCAGCTTGTCCACAATCATGAAGCGGGCGACCTGGGCGATGCCCAGGCCCTGCTCCACGGCGGTGACATAGCTGCGTGCATCGTTGACGGCGACGATGTATTTTCCCGACACCTCGACTTTTTCATCATCTTTCAGAAATTCGAAGTTCATCGTCCGGCCGGTCTGCGCCATGAAATAATTGACGCAGTAATGCTTCTCCTCGATCTCGTGAGGGCTCTTCGGTATGCCGAACTTTTCGAGGTAGTGGCGCGATGCGCAGGTGACGAGGCTGAGTTCGGACACCCGGCGGGCGATCAGGGACTGATCGGCGGGAACGCCGCCACGCAAGGCGCAGTCCACGTTTTCGGCGAGATAATCGACTGTCCGATCGCCGACGCCGAGATCGATGCGGATATCCGGGTACTTCTTGTAGAAATCGACGAGCGACGGAATGACGACCATATCGGCCAGAACGCCCGCCATCTCGACGCGCAGGCGGCCGCCGGGATTGGTCTGGGAGGTCGTCAGGCTGCCGTCGAGTTCGTCGATCTCGGTAATGATCTGGGCCGCGCGTTCATAATAGAGCGCACCGTCCGTCGTGACGATCACGCGGCGCGTCGTGCGGTTGAGAAGCTTGGTCTGGAGGTGTGCCTCAAGGCCCTGGATCAGGTTTGTCACCGTGGCTTTCGGCAGGCGCAGGGCTTCCGCGGCGCGCGTGAAGTTGCCGGTTTCGACAACCCGTAGAAATGCCCTCATGGCCGAAAGCTGGTCCATAAGAACGTCCTCTCGCAGTTTGCATTGCGATATTATTCATAAATCGGAACAGTGTGGTCATATTTGATATGCTTGTTCGACCGCCAAGACAAGATAAGTTGTTATCGAGCAAGAACAACCGTGGCGGTGCTGCGGAATGGTGACGGCGGGTGGCCACGGGCGAAAAAATGCCAAGGGGTCTTTACCTGAAGTTTTGTTGAGGTTCTAGGGTGCGCTTCGCAACCGAAGAAGGTCTCCGAAATGAGCTTGTCGCCTTTCCCCGCAGAAGCCGCCATACTCGCCACCCGGCGCCGTTTGGCCGGGTGTGAAGGAGCAGCAGATGAGTGTCGAGATCATGGATATGACGCTGGACCAGGTGGCCGCAGGCCCCGTCCAGGCGCGTATCTACAAAGGCGGAGAGTTCGGCAAGGGACCGCCGGTACTGATCTACTTCCATGGCGGATCGTTCATGGAGGCTGGACTGAGGGACAGTGCTGTTGCGGCCTGCATCGCCAGTACCGGGGCTATCGTGGTCGTGCCCGACTACAACACGCCTCTCGGGGGCGTGTTTCCGAAGCCTCTCGAAGTTGGCTTTTCGCTGTTCAGCTATCTGGCAAAGAAGCGGGCAGGGCTTGGCGACCGCAAGTCGCTGTTGCTGGTCGGCGGCGAGGAGGCGGGCGGCAATGTGGCGGCGGCGGTAGCCTTGAAGGCGCGCGATTACTATGCCGACGAGCTTGACGGCCAGGTGCTGTTTTCGCCGCTTCTCGACCCGTTCATGGGCTCGCAGTCCATGAGGAAAGCGGATGCGATCGGCATGCGTGAGCGCTGGGCGGATGGCTGGAACCACTATCTCAGCGCCGGCCGGTGCCACCCTTATGCTGCGCCGAGCATGTGCTCGCGTCTGTCCGGCATGGCCCCGGCGCTGGTGATGTCGGCGGAAGACGATCCGCTGCTCGATGAGTCAGTCGGCTACTGCCAAAAATTGGCGGCGGCAGGGGTAAAGGTGAGAAAAGACATTCTGCCAGAGGGAACCGGCTGGGTCTCCATCTATGGCGGCAAGACAAATCAGGCTCCCGTCTGGGAGGAACACGTAAGGTGCGAATTCAACGGCTTCGTGAAGGAAGTCGCCATTCAGTAATCACATTTGAAAATTCGATAATCGAGCGGATCCTCCGCGGTCCGTAAGGAGAAGAAAGCCATGACATCGAAGAGCAAACGCTGGGCCCTTATGGGCACCGGCCTGGGACTTGCTGCGTCCATTTCCGCTGCTACCGTCTTTTTCGACCTGCCGACCAAGGCCTCTGCAGAAACCACCACGGCATCGGCTGAAGCGCCGGCAATCCCGGTTACGGTTGCAACGGTAGAAGGCCGTAACGTCCGAAGCTGGGAAGAGTTTTCCGGCCGTCTGGAGGCCGTGGACCGGGTACAGATCCGTTCTCGCGTCGCTGGCGCCATCCAGTCCGTCGAGTTTCGCGAGGGCGGCCTGGTGAAGGCCGGGGACTTGCTGTTCAAGATCGATCCCGCGCCCTATCAGGCAGCCGTTTCCCAGGCCCAGGGCCAGGTTGCATCGGCCGAGGCGCGGCTTGACCTTGCCCGGCTCGAACTGGAACGCGGACGTCGACTTTCGGAAAACCGCACGATTTCGCAGAGCGATCTCGATCAGCGGCAGAACGCGTTCACCGATGCGCAGGCTAATCTGCGCAGCGCCGAGGCGGCCCTGCAATCGGCTCAGCTGGAGCTCGACTACACCGAGGTGAAGGCCCCCGTCGCCGGCAAGGTCGGCAGGGTGGAGATCACCGTCGGCAACCTCGTCGCGGCCGGCTCAGCCTCCCCCGCGCTGACGACGCTCGTCTCCGTCGATCCGATCTATGCGAGCTTCAACGCGAGCGAACAGTTCGTGGCGCGGGCGCTTGCCCGGATCCCGGCGGAAAACGGCGTGCAGGACCTTGGCATGATCCCGGTCGAGATCGAGACGCTGGCTGGTGACGGCAAGGCAATCCAGGGCAAGCTGCAACTCGTCGATAACCAGGTGGACGCAGCGACCGGGACAATCGGCGTGCGCGCCATCTTCGACAATCCCGACGGCAGGCTTATTCCCGGCCAGTTCGTGCGGATCCGCATGGGCGAACCGGCTCCCGAGAGCAAGATCCTCGTCAGCGACCGGGCCATCGGTACCGACCAGGACAAGAAGTTCGTGTTCGTGGTCGATGCGGAAAACAAGGTCGGCTATCGCCCGGTCGAGCTTGGCAAGCTGATCGACGGTGAGCGGGTCGTGGAAAGCGGGCTTGCCGATGGCGACAGGATCGTCGTCAACGGCTTGCAGCGTATTCGTCCCGGCGCATTGGTCGACCCGCAGGCGCCCGAAAGCGTCGCCGCCGTCAACTGAGTGAAGCGGGCAGCACCGCTGCCCGTTGATTTCCCCAATACCGATACCGATCGCCGGTCCCTCGACCGGCGATGCGGGTTCGTTCGTCCAGATTTCATCCCGGAGAGGGACCTGACATGAATATCTCCCGTTTCTTCGTCGACAGACCGGTCTTCGCGGCCGTGCTTTCGATCCTCATCGTGGTCGCCGGCCTGATCGGCATGCGATCGCTGCCGATTTCGGAGTATCCCGAGGTCGTGCCGCCATCGATCGTGGTGCGCGCCACCTATCCTGGCGCGAACCCGGTGGTCATCTCCGAAACCGTCGCGACACCGCTCGAAGAGCAGATCAACGGTGTCGAGGACATGCTGTACATGAACAGCCAGGCGACGTCCGACGGCGTTTTGACGGTGACGGTCACCTTCAAGCTCGGGACCGACCCCGACAAGGCGCAGCAGCTGGTGCAGAACCGCGTGTCGCAGGCCGAACCGCGGCTTCCGGCCGAGGTACGGGCGCTCGGGGTGACGACGGTGAAGAGCTCGCCTGACTTCATCATGGTGGTCAACCTCGTCTCGACGACGGATCGCTACGATGTAACCTATCTGCGCAACTATGCGACGCTCAACATCCGCGACCGTCTGGCGCGCATCGAAGGCGTGGGGCAGGTCCAGGTGTTCGGCGCCGGCGACTATGCCATGCGCGTTTGGATCGATCCGCAGAAGGCAGCTCAAAACGGGCTCGCTGCAAGCGACATCACCAACGCGATCCGTTCGCAGAACGTCCAGGCGGCGGCGGGCATCATTGGTGCCTCGCCCAATCTCGACGGCGTCGACCTGCAGCTGAACGTCAATGCCCAGGGACGCCTTCGCACGCCAGAAGAGTTCGGCAACATCATCGTCAAGACCGGCGACGAGGGCCAGATTACGCGGCTGAGGGACGTCGCGCGCGTCGAAATGGGCGCGGCCGACTATACGTTGCGCTCGCTGCTCGATGGCGATCCGGCGGTGGCGATCGCCGTGCTCCAGGCCCCAGGCTCGAACGCGATCGAGATCGCCGACAACGTGCATGCCACCATGGACCAACTGCAACTGGCGATGCCGGAAGGCGTTCGCTACGAGATCGTCTACGACACTACCGAGTTCGTCCGGTCGTCGATCGAGAAGGTGGTCGACACGCTGCTGGAAGCCGTGGCGCTCGTGGTGCTCGTTGTTATCATCTTCCTGCAGACCTGGCGGGCCTCGATCATTCCGCTGATCGCCGTTCCCGTCTCGATTATCGGTACATTCGCGGTGATGTATGCCTTCGGCTTCTCGATCAACGCACTGACGCTGTTCGGCCTGGTGCTGGCGATCGGTATCGTGGTCGACGACGCGATCGTTGTTGTCGAGAACGTCGAGCGCAATATAGAGAATGGTCTCAGTCCGCGGGAGGCGACATACAAAGCGATGCGGGAGGTCTCCGGGCCGATCATCGCCATCGCTCTCGTTCTGGTCGCGGTGTTCGTGCCGCTCGCCTTCATCAGCGGTCTGTCGGGTCAGTTCTACCGGCAGTTCGCGCTGACGATCGCCATTTCCACCGTGATCTCGGCGATCAATTCGCTGACGCTGTCGCCGGCGCTGGCGGCGCTTCTGCTGAAGGGCCATCATGCGCCGAAGGATTGGCTGACGCGCGGGATGGATTTCCTGCTCGGCTGGTTCTTCCGGGGCTTCAACAGGATTTTCGGTGCTGCATCGAACGGCTATGGACGCAGCGTTGAAGGGCTCGTCTCGCGCAAGTCCTTGATCATGATCGTCTATCTGGCATTGCTCGGCGCGACCTATTCGCTGTTCACCACCGTTCCCGGCGGCTTCGTCCCGGCCCAGGACAAGCAGTACCTGATCGGCTTCGCCCAGCTTCCCGATGGCGCAACGCTCGACCGGACGGAAGAGGTGATCAAGCGGATGAGCGAGATTGCCCTCGAACAGCCGGGTGTGGCCCATGCAATTGCCTTTCCGGGTCTGTCGATCAACGGCTTCACGATCGGCTCCAACTCGGGCATCGTTTTCGCTGTGCTCGACGACTTCGAGGAGCGGACGACTCCGGAGCTTTCTGGCGGGGCGATCGCGATGCAGCTGAACCAGAAGTTCTCCGGCATCCAGGACGCCTTCATCGCGATGTTCCCGCCGCCGCCGGTCAATGGTCTTGGTTCGACGGGTGGTTTCAAGCTGCAGATCGAGGATCGCGCAGGTCTCGGCTACGAAGCACTGGACGGGGCAACCAAGGCGTTCCTCGGCCGGGCCTACCAGACGCCGGAGCTTGCGGGGCTGTTTTCCAGCTTCCAGATCAACGTGCCGCAGCTCTATGCCGATATCGACCGCGCCAAGGCGCAGCAGCTCGGCGTGGCGGTGACGGATGTGTTCGAGACTCTGCAAATCTATCTCGGTTCGCTCTACGTCAACGACTTCAACGCTTTCGGACGGACCTACAGCGTCCGGGTGCAGGCCGACGCCGCCTACCGGGCGAAGGCCGAGGATATCGGCAAGCTGGAGGTGCGTTCGCAGTCGGGCGAGATGATCCCGCTTTCGGCCCTGCTGACGGTCGACAGTACGACAGGACCGGAACGCACCACGCGTTACAACGGCTTCCTGGCGGCCGACATCAACGGCGGACCGGCGCCCGGCTTCTCGTCGGGCCAGGCACAGGCAGCCATCGAGCGGATCGCGGCGGATACGCTGCCGCCCGGCATCGAGTTCGAATGGACGGACCTGACCTACCAGCAGATCCTCGCGGGTAACTCGAGCGTCGTGGTCTTCCCGCTGGCCCTGTTGCTGGTCTATCTCGTGCTCGCCGCCCAGTACGAAAGCCTCACGCTGCCGATCGCGATCATCATGATCGTGCCGATGAGCGTGCTGGCGGCATTGACCGGCGTCTGGCTCACCGGGGGTGACAACAATATCTTCACCCAGATCGGCCTCGTCGTCCTTGTGGGACTATCGGCGAAGAACGCGATCCTGATCGTGGAATTCGCCCGCGAGCTCGAATTCGAGGGCAGGACGCCGGTTCAGGCCGCGATCGAGGCCAGCCGGTTGCGCCTGCGGCCGATCCTGATGACCTCGATGGCGTTCATCATGGGCGTGGTACCGCTCGTGCTGTCGACGGGGGCAGGGGCCGAAATGCGCGCCGCCATGGGCGTCGCCGTGTTCTCCGGCATGATCGGCGTGACATTCTTCGGCATCTTCATGACACCTGTCTTTTACGTGTTGATCCGCCGGCTGGCCGGCAACCGGCCCCTGGTGCAGCACGAGACGACGGAACCGGTTCACATCGGGGAGACGCACACCGACGAAGGCGCCGATGTCGTCTTCCGTGCGGTGGAACACCAGACGCACGCCTGATCCGCCAACAGGCGCTGCAGCGAGAGGACCCGTTCATGACGAGCGGGTCCTTTTGCGTTTCGGTCCGGATCAGACCTCCAGAATTGCCTTGATCACGCCGGCTTCGGGACGAGACCATTCGGAGAAAAGCCTGATACCGTCATCAAGACGGCCCTGATGGGTGTTGAGTGCCCGTGTCGGAACGCGGCCGGCTTCCATCTGCCGGACCACTTCGGCAAAATCATCCGGCTGGGCGTTGCGGCTCGCAATAAGCGTCGCTTCCCGCTTGTGGAATTCCGGATCGGAGAAGGTGATGTCCTGCCGGACAACAGAGAGCAGGACGTAGCGAGCACCGTGGGCCAGGAAGTTGAAGCCGCGCTGCATAGGCACCGCATTGCCGGTGGCATCAATGACGACGTCGTACCATTCGTCGCCGGTCTGGCGCGCGGCCTCCGCTTCAGCGCCGGTGTCGGCGAAGATCGTTGCGTCGGCGCCCAACCCATCGACGGCGAACGCAAGGCGATCCTCGCGGGTGTCCATGACGGTGACATGGGCGCCGCGGGCCTTGGCGAAGATGATCGCCGACATTCCGATCGGACCGGAACCGGTAACGAGCACGCGATCCGAAGCGGCGATGCCGCCACGCTTCACGCCATGCGCGCCGATCGCAAGGAATTCGATCATGGCGGCATCGATCAAGGGAATGGAACCGGTGGGAACAACATTCTGTTCCGGCACCGAAAGGTACTCTGCCATGCCGCCATCACAGTGGACGCCGAGAACGCTGATGTTTCGGCAGGCATTGGTCAGGCCGCGTCGGCACGCCTGGCAGTGGCCGCAGGATAGATAGGGTACGATGTAGACCGGATCGCCCTTGCGCAGCCGGCTGCCAGCGGGAGCTTCCTCGACGGTGCCGGAGAGCTCATGCCCCATGACCCTGGGATATTCGAGAAAGGGATGCTTGCCGGCGAAGATGTGAAAATCGGTGCCGCAGATGCCGACGTGGCGGATGCGGACGAGAACCTCGCCGTCACGCCTCACCGGCTCGGGACGCGTGACGAGGGAGAGGCTGCCGGGTTCGTTGCAGAGAAGGGCTTTCATCGGATTATCCGGTCATGGTTGTTCGCTGATGTTTGAGGTCGGTTCATGGCGGCAGGCATCGATGTCATCCTGCTTCGTCGAATGTCAGTTGTACCTTGCAGGCTACCGAGCGGTCGCCGGCCTGCTCGAAGGCCTCGACCGCACTGGCAAGGGGAAGGCTGTGGGTGATGATCGGGCGCACGTCGATGGCGCGGCGCGAGATGAGATCGACCGCAAGTGCGAATTCCCGGTCAAAGCGCTGCGAACCCCGCCACACGATTTCCTTGCTCACAAGAGCGTTGAGCGGGAAGCTCATGTCACCGGTGACGCCGAGCTGCACCAGTGTACCACGCGGCTGGATGACCGCGAAGACACTGCGGAGAGCAGGGGCGGCGGCGGAGCATTCGAAAACGACGTCGAAGAGGCCCTTGTCCTTTTCGTAGGGTGACAAGCCTGCGGGATCCCGCGCGACGTTGATGGTCTCGTCGGCGCCCATCGCCGGAGCGCGGCCGAGCGCCGCGTCGCTGAGATCGGTTACCACGATCCGGCCAGCACCTGCGTGCCGCGCGGCTGCGACCGTCAACAGGCCGATCGGACCGGCACCCGTTACGAGCACGCTCGCGCCGGAGAGGTCACCGGCCTGGGCGACTGCGTGGAGGCAGACGGCCAGCGGCTCGGAACAGGCCGCTTCCGCCGGCGTGACGCCTTTGGCGACCGGATGGCACTGGATGGCGGGAACCGTGAGACGATCCCGGAACATGCCCTGCTCGTGAGGAAGGCGCATTGCGCTGCCCATGAAACGCATCGAGAGGCAATGGATCGTCTGGCCAAGGTCGCAGAAGCGGCACTGGCCGCAGGGCTGCGAGGGATTGACGGCCACCAGCATGCCGGGCGCGAGGTGAGAAGCGCCGCTGCCGACGGTCTCGACAATGCCGCTTGCCTCATGACCGGCGATAATCGGTTCACGAACGCGAACCGGTCCGAAGCCTCCGTCCTGATAGTAATGGAGGTCAGAACCGCAGATGCCGCCAGCCGCCATGCGCAGGCGTACTTCGCCAGGCCCGGGGTCGGGACTATCGTGCGTTTCGACCCTCAGATCGCGCGTTCCGTAAAGGCGTGCCACCCGCGTCAGCATGGCGAAGTTTCTTTCCATCAGTATGGCCTGGAACCGGCCGATGGACGGCCGGCTCGGGTCAGCGAATAAGGCCGAGCTGGGTCGGCAGCCACAACGTCAATTGCGGAACGAAGGTGATCAGCAGAAGGGCTGCGAAGAGCGGTATCATCCATGGCAGGATCGCCAGCGTCGTTCGCTCGACCGATAGCTTGGAAATCCTCGACAGCACGAACAGCACCATGCCGACCGGCGGCGTCAGGAGGCCGATCATCAGGTTCAACGTGATGACGACGCCGAGATGGACGGGATCGATGCCGTATCTTGCAGCGACGGGCATCAGGATCGGAACCAGAATGCTGATCGCCGCGATCGTGTCGAGGAAGGCGCCGACGATCAGAAGCAGGATGTTGACGATGATCAGGAAGGTCCACCAGTTATCGGTGAGCGAGAACATGAAGTCGGAGAACAGCTGCGCCGCCTGGCTCACCGTCAGCAACCAGGCAAAGATGGAAGCAGCGGTGACGATGAAGAGAACCGAGGCGGTGGTCTCGATCGTGTCGAAGGATGCCTTGGCGAGGGCGCGGAAGGTCATGGTGCGGTAGCGCACAAGGCCAAGGAAGAGCGACCAGATGACGGCCGCGACAGCCGCTTCGGTCGGCGTGAACCAGCCCATGGTCATGCCGCCGATCAGCAGCACCGGCGTCATCAGCGCCATCACCGCCGAGAAATCGAAAAACCAGTCGAGAGCGATCAGGGCAGCGAGAGCTATCAACACCGCGACGTTCACCGACAGTCCCGCAAGGATCAGTATATAGACGGCGGCTGGAAAACACAGGACCACTAAGACTTCGAGTGAAGCGCCGGCGAGACGGCGGAGCTCAAAAGGCGTGTCGGAACCCCATCCCTTGCGGTGGGCAAAGAACACGACGGTCAGCATCATCAATGCGGCCATCACGATCCCGGGCAGGATGCCGGCCATGAAAAGCGCACCGATCGATGCGTTCGCCATCATTCCGTAGATGACGAAGGGAAGGGAAGGGGGAAATATGGGGCCGAGCGTCGCGGAGGCCGCAGTGACGCCGACCGCTGCCTCAACGGGGTAGCCGTGGTCCTTCATCGCCTTGATCTCGATCGTGCCAATGCCGGCAGCATCGGCAAGGGCGGTGCCTGACATGCCCGAAAAGACCACCGAGCCGATGATGTTGACCTGCGCAAGTCCGCCTTTCATCCAGCCCACAAGCGACAAAGCGAAGTGGTAGATACGGCCAGTGACGCCGGCGATGTTCATCAGGTTGCCGACAAGGATGAAAAACGGGACTGCGATCAGCGGAAAACTTTCGACACCGGCAATCATGCGCTGCGCGGTGATGATGTCCGGGGCGACGCCGTAGACGAGAAGATAGCTGAGCGAGGCGACGATCATCGAGACGGCGACAGGCGTGCCGAGGATGAGGAGAAGCAGAAATGACCCAATAAGAAGCAGCACTATTCAAACTCCCTGCGGACCGGCTTCATCAGCCTGCTCGCGAACCGTTTTCTGGCTAATCATGTCCTTGATGAAATTCTGGATCGAACGCAGCAGCATCAGAACGAAGGCGGCGAGAACCGTGTAGAAGACGATCCCGCGCGGCAGGTCGACCGTGACCATGCGTTCGCTGCCGACGATGTCCATGTAGCGCCACATCAGCCAGGTGACATAGGCGAAGGCACCGATGACGACGATGTCGACCATGACCTGCAACACACGCGATACGCCATGCGGCAAAAGGCGATGCAGCAGATCAACCTGGATGTGCCGAACCAAGCGCACACACATGACCGATCCGAGGAAGACGACGATCACCAGACAATTGGCCGCGATCTCTTCCGTCCACGCATAGCTGTTGTTGAGCGCGTAGCGCGTGAAGAACTGCAGGAACACGCAGCACGCCATGCCCCAGAAGACCAGCATGGTCAGCCAATCCTCGACAGCGTAGGGCGAGAGATCGACCGGACCGGTCTCTTCCTCGAAGGCGTGCGCCATTTCATCCACGCTGATCGGCGGGTGATCCTTATCCGACATGTGTAAAACTCCATCCCTGAGGTCCGCAGACCTGGCGCCGCTCGGCGCGGCGCCAGGTCTCTTCGTTTACTGAACCGAGCGGATGGCTTCCCAGTCGGCCTTGTTGTATCCGAACTCCTCGAAGGTCACCTTTTCGAGCACGGTGTTCTCGAAGTCAGCCCGATCGACCTCGGTGACGTTGATGCCCTTTGCCTTGAAATCGGCGACAAGACCGTTTTCACGCTCCTCGATGATCTTGGTCGCGCGCGAAGCGGCCTCCTGCATCACTTCGGTGAAGATTTGCTTGTCCTCGTCAGACAGGCTTTCCCAACGGCTCTTCGAGACGACCGTGTTCAGGTGGTCGACGATGTGGCCGGTCAAGATGATGTTCTTCTGGACCTCGTAGAACTTCTTGGCCTCGATGGTCGTCAGCGGATTTTCCTGGGCCTCGACGGTGCCGTTCTGGAGCGCCAGATAGACTTCGGCGAAGGCAATCGGCGTGGTGTTGGCGCCGCAGGCGCGCGGCATCGCCAGGTAGGCCGGCACGTCGGGCACGCGAATCTTGAGGCCCTGCATGTCGGCGCAGCTTGCGATTGGGCGGTTCGAGGTCGTGTGGCGCGTGCCGTAGTAGGTGACCGCCGTGATATGGTTTCCGGTCGCCTCCTCGTAGCCCTTCGTCAGGCGCTTGAAGATGTCGCTCTTGGTATAGGCGAGCAGGTGGCTCGGATCGCGGAAGATGTAGGGATAGTAGGTCACGCCGATCGGCTTGTAGTCGCGGGCTGCGAAGCTTGACCCCGAGATGATGATGTCGACGGTGCCGAGCTTCAGGCCCTGGTTGATGTCGGCCTCCTTGCCAAGCTGCGAGGCCGGGAAGACCTCGATCTTGTAGCGACCTTCAGTGCGTTTGGCGATTTCCTCGGCGGCCCAGACGGACTCCGTGTGGAAGGGTTCCGACGTTTCGTAGACATGTGCCCATTTGAGCAGCGTTTCCGCATGGGCGGAGAGGGTCGACGCCATGATCACAGCGGCTGCACCCATCAAGGTCTTCAATCTGAATTTCATCGTATCCTCCAAAAATGATCCCAGATATGCGTTTCCGACGGCCGGGCTGATGGTCCGGCGACCGGCATTATCTCGGCTGCTCCTCCCCGAAGCTCTCCGAGAATCTCTTTTGCGCCAGTGTCAGGTGGCGACGCATCGCTTCGCGCGCGGCGGCCGGATCGGCCGCTGCGATCGCATCGCGAATGACTATGTGTTCCTCCAGCGCGAGCCTCCAGGTGTGGGGGCCTTCGAAGTAGCTCGCGAGTTTTTCGAAATAAGGCGAGGTGCGCTTGTGGCTCAGCATGCCCATCATGTGTTGGAGAGCCGTGTTGCCGATCATGGTCGCGATGGCCCTGTGAAACGCGAAGTCCGAGGCAACGGCTTCCGAAGGGTCGGCGAGGACCTGTTCCATGCGCTCCAGGATCTCATCGAGCCGTGCTATGCCTTCTGGTGTCACATGCCGCGCAGCCTCCTCTGCCACAGCACTTTCGACGATGCAGCGGGCCTGCAGGATTTCGAATGGCCCGTCCGTGTCCTGAAAAGGCTGGATGGCGTGCGGTGTGGTCGGCTTGCTCGAGACATAGATGCCCGATCCCATGCGAATCTGCACCAGGCCTTCCACCTCCAGGACGATAAGCGCTTCCCTTATCGTCGGGCGAGATACAGCTAGACGCTCCGCGAGGTCACGCTCGGCCGGCAGCCTGGCGCCGGGCGCGAGTTCACCAGCATCGATCAGGCTACGGATCTGATCCGCGACCTGCCGATAGAGGCGACGCGGTTCCAGCGCGACAAACATCCCAGTCCTCCCCACGGCCTCCTCAAGCCGGTCTGGTAAGGTGGCCTTACCAATTGTCAGTAAACGCCGATAGTGATGTCGCGTCAACCGTCCCCTGAAAAATTCCACCGCTCCTCAATCCGATGGCCTGGAGGCTTCCCGTTGTCGTCATGGCATCGCAACCCGGTATTGGTTCGCCAGAACCGCGAAAGACTCCAGGGTCTGCGGGTCGAGTTCGACGCCTTCGGCATCACGTCTGGCCGCCTCCGTCCATTCCCTGTCCCCGGGAGCCATGACGTGGCCACCTTCTCGCGTTGGAGAGGAGCGCAGGGTTTCGAGGTATCGTTTCATTCCAGCGACGAACGTCTCCCGATCTAGAAAGGCTTCCGGTTTCACGGCCATTACGAATGCCCCCATGCCTCTTGGCTTGGAGAAATCCGGTCCCGGCATCGGGTCGATATCGAAACTGAGCTTCATGCCGGTAAGCACGGCGCTGAGGATTTCTGCGAGACCGGCAAGTGCCGCCCCCTTAAAGCCGAAATCGCCACCCAGGGGCGCCAGCATTTCGACAGACCGGGGATCCGGTGTGTCGATGCCCGCCTTATCGGATGCCACGGCTTCCGGCAGCGCCTGATCCAGGCTGCGGTAGAGAAGCACGCGGTTGTACGGGATTGCGCTGGTCGCCATGTCCAGCAGCCATGGATCGCCATTTTCCACGGGCACGCCGACGGCGATCGGGTTCGTCCCATGAAATCGCATTGCACCTTGATGCAGTCGCACGAAACTGTCCGAATTGCAGAAGGTCAGGCCTATGAAGCCCTGCCTTGCCGCGTGGATCGAATAAGCGCCGGCCGGGCCAAAATGGGAGGTATTGCGGATGGCGACCGCGCCGATGCCGTACCGGTCCGCCAGCCCTGTCGCCCGATCCATCGCGGTATAGGCGGCGAGCGCGCCATGGGCATTGTCGGCATCGAGCGTCTCCACCGCGCCGAAGGCCGAGACGGTTTGCGGGGCAGGCCTCTTGTTCAGGCGCCCGCCTTCCAAACCCCTCACGTAGTGGGGCAACAGCCGGACGCCATGGCTGTCGATCCCGTATCGGGTGCCGTGCATCATGCCCCGTGTCGCGGCGTCCACCGTTGCCGGATTCGCTCCGCACGCCGCGAGAATATCGCGGCAGAACCGGTCGATCGCGGCAAGTGCGATGCGGCTCCGTGGCTTTGCCTGCAACATGGAGATAGGTTCCTCCCGCTTTTCTGTATTGTGTGTACACTATACATGGCTTAGGGATCATGCAATCCCCGGAGCGTGGCGATGACGGACACAAATCACGACAACAGGGGCGCGCTGGCGCCGAAGCTTTACCAGAGGACCTTCGACGTCCTCGCGGCGGATATCGAACGGGGGGTGTTCGCCGACGGCGCCCGGTTGACGGAGACGGGTGTCGCCGAGCGGTTCGGTGTTAGCCGCGCGCCGGCGCGGCAGGCGCTGCTCGCGCTCGAACGCTCGGGGCTTGTCCGGAAGAACGGGGCGAAGGGATACGAAGTCCGCGCGCCCGACATCGTCCGATCCGGCCGAGACCCGGTGGGCTCGGAAGACAGCCGAATCCACTTTCTGCCAAGTTGGGAAATCCTCTATCCGGATATCGAGATCGAGATCGTGTCACGCACGTCGCTGGCGAACTGGCGAATCAACGAGGCCGTTCTGGCGAGGCACTACGGGGTCAGCCGCACGGTGGCACGCGACGTCATCGCCCGCCTTCAGCAACGCGGCGTCGTTCAGAAGGATGACAAAGGCCGGTGGTATGCGCCGGCGCTGACGGCGAAGCGAGTCGATGAGCTTTACGAGTTGCGCTGGGTGCTTGAGCCGCTGGCGTTGGAAAAGGCATTTGGCTCTCTTCCCGCCGCCCTGTTGCCGAGGCTGAAAGCCAATGTCGAGGCCGCGATCGCCTCGCCTGAGGATGTCGACGGCAGGATGCTGGATACGCTGGAGCAGGACCTGCATGTCGAGTTACTCGGCTATTGCGACAACGGATCCCTGATGCGGGCCATAAGGCTGCCGCAGGCGCTTCTGGTGGCGCATCATTTTCTCTACCGCTGGACCGAGGAGATGTTCGTGACGGAGCCGTTCCTGCCGGAGCATCTGGATATCATCGACAGTCTCATTGCCGGTGAGGTGACCAGGGCGCAGGGTTTCCTGGTCCATCATCTCAAGGTTTCGCGTGAGAGGGCAATCCACAGGATCGAAGCGGTGGCGAAGATCATCGCGCCGGCGGACATTTCCTATCTCGAAAGGCTCGATGACTGAATGCGTATCGGTGGCAGCGTGACCTGCCGACTTTTATGTCCAATGCCGTGTTCGCGTCGGACGACTGACGGAAACCGGGAGGAACAAACATATGAAAATAACCAAAGTCGAACCCTTTATTGTACATCTGCCGCTGACTTCCGATTCCATTTCCGACTCCACGCACAGTATCACCCACTGGGGCGTGGTCGGGGCGAAGATCACCACCTCGGATGGCCGCTCAGGCTATGGTTTTACCGGGACGCACGCCCATCTGGCGTCAGACCGTCTCATCACGGCCTGCATCCGCGACTGCTACGCGCCGTTGCTGATCGGCGAGGACGCCTCCGACCATTCCCGTCTCTGGCGAAAGCTGGCCCGCAATCCAGCGCTTCAGTGGGTCGGTCGTGCCGGTATAACGCATCTGGCCCTTGCCGCGATCGATGTGGCGCTCTGGGATATCAAGGCAAAGGCGGCGGACCAGCCTCTGTGGAGCTATCTGGGCGGTGCCCGCACGGATCGCGTGGAGGCCTACAATACCGATATCGGTTGGCTGTCTTTCGGCCTTGCGGACCTTCTGGCCGGAGCAGCCCGGGCGGTTGAGGAGGAGGGGTTCAGCCGGCTCAAGATCAAGGTCGGGCACGATGATTCCAATGTGGATATCGCCCGGCTTTCCGCCGTGCGCGAACGCGTCGGCTCGGGGGTGCGCATTGCCATCGATGGCAACGGCAAATGGGACTTGCCGACATGCATGCGGTTTTGCGCGTCCGCGCGCGACCTCGACATCTACTGGTTCGAGGAACCGCTCTGGTATGACGATGTCGAGGGGCATGCGGCTCTTGCCCGCGGCACATCCATCCCCATCGCGCTCGGTGAACAGCTCTATACGGTCGATGCGTTTCGCTCGTTCATAAGTGCGGGTGCTGTCTCCTATGTTCAACCGGACGTGACCCGTCTCGGCGGAATCACGGAGTATATACAGGTCGCGGATCTGGCACTCGCCCACCGTCTGCCGGTCGTTCCGCATGCGGGCGAGATGAGCCAGGTGCATGTCCACCTGAGCTACTGGCATCCCGCGTCCACCATCCTTGAGTACATTCCGTGGATCAAAGACCATTTCGAGGAGCCGATCGACGTCCGCGAGGGTGTCTATAGACGGCCGGAACACCCGGGTGCAGGCACGACGGTTCTGGAAAGCAGCTTCGAACGCTACGGCAAGGCGTTGGCGTGAGACGGTTATGAGGTCAACAAGGGGCTTGTTCCGCCTGCCAATCTGCTTACATAAAGCGTCATGAGCCAATCTTGGGGCCGTCATGTTTGGCCTGTATTCTCCGCGTCTGGAGAAAAATCAGAAAAAGTATGATAATTCGCGACAAGGGGCTGGACGCTCGATCCCTGGCGCGCCAGAAGGTCGGGCAAGAAACCAACCGACCACCGACCGGAAGAGGAATATTCGATGACTTTTACACCGCACGGCAAGAACCTGATCGCAGGAGAGTGGATCGGCTCAGACGTCCGTTTCAAATCCTCCCCGGCCCACGGACCGTCCCATGAGTTTTCGGGCGGCACGCCGGCACTCGTCGACCAAGCGGTGAAGGCGGCCGAAGAAGCGTTCTGGACCTACGGCTACACGACGCGTGAGGAGCGGGCCGCTTTCCTCGAGGCGATCGCCGACGAGATCGAGGCGCGCGGCGAAGCCATCACCGAGATCGGTAGCCAGGAAACCGGCCTGCCGGAAGCGCGCCTTCAGGGCGAGCGCGGCCGCACGACCGGCCAGTTGCGCCTCTTCGCAAGCCATATCCGCAAGGGTGACTATCTCGATCGTCGTCACGACGAGGCGCTGCCGGATCGCAAGCCGCTGCCTCGCCCGGACATCAAGTTGGTCCAGCGGCCAATCGGCCCGGTCGCGGTCTTCGGCGCGTCGAACTTCCCGCTGGCCTTCTCGACCGCGGGCGGCGATACCGCTGCCGCGCTCGCAGCCGGTTGCCCTGTTGTCGTGAAGGGACATTCGGCCCATCCAGGCACCGGCGAGATCGTCGCGGAGGCCATTCATGCCGCGATCAAGAAGTGCGGCATGCATCCCGGCGTGTTCTCGCTGGTCCAGGCCAATTCGCGTGACGTGGGCGAGGCGCTCGTCACGCATCCGCTGATCAAGGCGGTCGGTTTTACCGGATCGCTCGGTGGCGGACGTGCCCTGTTCGATCTTTGCGCCGCCCGTCCTGAGCCGATCCCGTTCTTCGGCGAACTGGGTTCGGTGAACCCGATGTTTATCCTGCCGGAAGCGATCAAGGCACGCGGAAGCCAGATTGCCCAGGGCTGGGCAGGGTCTCTGACCATGGGCGCCGGCCAGTTCTGCACCAATCCCGGTATCGCCGTTGTGGTCGACGGTCCGGATGCCGATGCCTTCATCGAAGCAGCAACCAAGGCGCTGGAGCCGGTCGGTGCTCAGACCATGCTGACGGATGGTATCGCGGCGGCTTACCGCGCCGGTCGTGACCGCATTGCCGGCACCAAGGGTGTCCAGGAACTGCTGACCAGCACCTGCGACCTGCGCAATGCAACGCCTTACCTTTTCGCGACCTCCGGCAAGGAATGGCTGGACAACGAAGTGCTGGGCGAGGAAGTGTTCGGTCCGCTCGGCCTGATCGTCAAGGTCAAGGACGAGGACGAGATGCTGAAGATGGCGCGGTCGCTGCACGGTCAACTGACCTGCACGCTGCACATGGACGCCGGCGACACCGGCGTGGCGAAGAAGCTGATGCCGATCCTGGAGCGCAAGGCTGGCCGTCTGCTCGCCAACGGCTTCCCGACTGGCGTGGAAGTGTCCGAAGCCATGGTTCACGGTGGACCTTACCCGGCATCGACGAACTTCGGCGCGACCTCGGTCGGCACCATGTCGATCCGTCGCTTCCTGCGGCCGGTCTCATACCAGAACATCCCGGATGATATTCTTCCGGGCGATCTTCGGTAAGGACAGTCATACAGAAGCAAAGGGCCGGATCATCGATCCGGCCCTTTGTCTTTTCAGCCGGCAATGTCTATGCCGATGAGGTAGGCTGTCGTCGGCGTGGCTGCCTTGATTGTCAGACTTTCATGGCGTCCGATGTCAAGTAGGACGTCGAACGCATCGACCTGTTCCGCATTGCCATTCGCCGTGATCGTAGCTCGGCTCGTGAACACGATCATGTTGAACTCGTGTTCGGTGGTTACCGCCAGTGACTGCGAGCAGACGAGGCGGCTCATCCGGTGCGTGGCGGAGCCGCGCAGCGTCATGATGTTGAGATCCGTGGTCTCGCCGCCCTCGGTGATCGCCTCGACCACCGCGTCTCCGGAAAAGCTGTACGGTTCCCCGAGAGCATCGAGCGTCGCGTCTTCCTTACCATCGACCATCAATCGTACGGGCTTGCCACTCAGCGCCGCGATGGTCCGGTCGATGCCGGAGAAGAGGGAAAACGGTCCGGAACCCCTGATCGTGGCGAGACTCAGGCGCCAGAGAAACGGCGCGTCCGGACGCGGAGAAGGCGCCAGCGCCACCTCGCGGGTGACGCCGAGGCCGTTCTTCCACGGCATGACCTTGTGTTCTTCCGAACGCTGGATGCGCATCCTGAGGCTCAGTTTCCGAGGACGCCCGGCAGGCGGAGACCCTTTTCCGTCGCGCAATCGAGCGCGATGTCGTAGCCGGCATCCGCATGGCGCATCACGCCGGTGGCCGGGTCGTTCCAGAGCACGCGTTCCAGGCGGCGGTCGGCATCTTCCGAGCCGTCGCAGCAGATGACCATGCCGGAATGCTGGGAGAAGCCCATGCCGACGCCGCCGCCGTGGTGCAGCGACACCCAGGTGGCGCCGGATGCGGTGTTGAGCAGGGCGTTGAGGAGCGGCCAGTCGGACACGGCGTCGGAGCCGTCCTTCATCGCTTCGGTCTCGCGGTTTGGCGAGGCGACAGATCCGGAATCGAGATGGTCGCGGCCGATGACGATCGGGGCGGAGAGTTCGCCGTTCCTGACCATCTCGTTGAAGGCGAGGCCGAGCTTGTGGCGGTCGCCCAGACCCACCCAGCAGATGCGTGCCGGCAGGCCCTGGAAGGAAATGCGCTCCCGCGCCATGTCCAGCCAGTTGTGCAGGTGCTTGTTGTCGGGCAGCAGTTCCTTCACCTTGGCGTCGGTCTTGTAGATGTCTTCCGGGTTGCCCGACAGCGCCGCCCAGCGAAACGGGCCGATGCCGCGGCAGAAGAGCGGGCGGATGTAGGCCGGCACGAAGCCGGGGAAGGCGAAGGCGTTTTCCAGCCCTTCATCTTTCGCGACCTGACGGATGTTGTTGCCGTAATCGAGCGTCGGGACGCCAGCATGCCAGAAGGCGACCATGGCTTCGACATGGCGTTTCATCGAGGCGCGGGCCGCAGCCTCCACGGCCTTCGGGTCGGTCTCGCGTTTCGCCTTGTGCTCGGCGACGGTCCAGCCGGCCGGCAGGTAGCCGTTCAGCGGGTCGTGCGCCGAGGTCTGGTCGGTGACGATGTCGGGGCGCGGGCCGCCGGCATTCATGCGGGCCACCAGTTCTGGGAAGACTTCGGCGGCATTGCCGAGCAGGCCGACGGATTTGGCTTCACCAGCCTTGGTCCACTCATCGATCATGGCCAGTGCTTCGTCGAGCGTCTTTGCCTTGGCATCGACGTAACGAGTGCGCAGGCGGAAGTCGATGCGGGTCTCGTCGCTTTCAACAGCCAGGCAGCAGGCGCCGGCCATGACGGCTGCGAGCGGCTGGGCGCCACCCATGCCGCCGAGACCACCTGTCAGGATCCACTTACCCTTGAGATTGCCGTTGTAATGCTGGCGGCCGGCTTCGACGAAGGTTTCGTAGGTGCCCTGCACGATGCCTTGCGTGCCGATGTAAATCCACGAGCCGGCGGTCATCTGGCCGTACATGGCCAGTCCCTTCTTATCCAGCTCGTTGAAATGATCCCAGGTCGCCCAGTGTGGGACGAGGTTGGAATTGGCGATCAGCACGCGCGGAGCGTCCTTGTGGGTGCGGAACACGCCCACCGGCTTGCCCGACTGCACGAGCAGCGTCTCTTCTTCCGTCAGCGTCTTCAATGTTTCGGCGATCTTGTCGAAATCGGCCCAGGTGCGGGCGGCGCGGCCGATGCCGCCATAGACCACCAACTCGTGCGGGTTTTCCGCAACGTCAGGGTCGAGGTTGTTCATCAGCATCCGCAAGGGTGCTTCCGTCATCCAGCTCTTCGCGTTGAGTTCGTTGCCGCGTGGTGCGCGGACTTCCCTGATGTTGTGGCGCGGGTTGGTCATGTCAGGTCCCCATGGCTTTCAGTTCGTAAGCGACGGCCTCGATCCGGCCGAGAATGGATTTCAGGTGAACGCGGAGCTTTTCCGCTTTTTCGGGATCGTAGTCGAAGGGTGGTTCCTCGGTCGCGAGGTGGGTCGACTGGGCGAGCTCCATCTGGAGAGCATGGACGCCATCGCCTGGGCGGCCGTAGTGCCGCGTCGTCCAGCCACCCTTGAACCGACCGTTGACGATACTGGTATAGCCGGGCGCATATCCCGCGACTTCGGCCGTGACTCGCTCGAATTCCAGAGCGCAGGAAGCTCCGGAATTGCTGCCTATATTGAAGTCCGGCAAGGTGCCCTCGAACAGGAAGGGTATATGCGAGCGGATCGAATGGCAGTCGTAGAGGAAGGCCAGGCCGTGGATTGCCTTTACCCGCTTGATCTCGGCCGACAGGGCCGCATGATAGGGCGCGTGGAAATCGCGCAGGCGTTCAGCGATGTCGTCTGGATCCGGTTCCTCGCCCTCGCGCCAGATCGGCTGTCCGTCGAAGTCCGTTTCCGGGACCAGTCCCGTGGTGTTCTGGCCGGGATAGAGGCTGACGCCTTCAGGATCGCGGTTGGCGTCGATCACGTAGCGATGGAAGGTGGCGCGGACCGTCGTCGCCTCGGGCAGGAGGCCTGCGTAGAGGTCGTGGATATGCCAGTCCGTATCGGCAAGGATTTTGCCGTTGTCGTTGAGACGCTTCCAGATCGCGTCGGGAACGTTCGTTCCGGTGTGCGGGAAGGCGAGGATGACGGGTGATGTGCCGGAGATGACTTCAACAACCGACATGTCAGGTCTCCAGAACCGGCAGCAAACCGGAAGAGATAGCGGCGGTGAGCGTGCCGGATGAGACGAGTTCGGACGCGGCAACCAGATCGGGCGCCATGTAGCGATCCTCTTCCAGCGACGGAATGGCGGAGCGGATCGTGGCGATGACCTTCACGAGTTCCGGGCTCGTCGCGAGCGGAGCACGGAACTCCACGCCTTGCGCGGCGGTAAGCGCCTCGATGCCGATGATGGCAAACAGGTTGTCGGTCATCTGCAGCAGGCGGCGGGCGCCGTGGCAGGCCATCGAGACATGGTCTTCCTGGTTGGCGGAGGTGGGCGTCGAATCGACTGATGCCGGGTGCGACATCTGCTTGTTCTCGCTCATCAGCGCTGCGGACGTGACCTCGGCGATCATCAGGCCGGAGTTCAGGCCCGGCTTCTTCGCGAGGAAGGCTGGCAGACCATAGGACAGAGCCGGGTCGACAAGGAGCGCAATGCGGCGCTGCGCGATGGCGCCGATCTCGCAGATCGCGAGCGCGGTCTGGTCGGCGGCAAAGGCGACGGGTTCGGCATGGAAGTTGCCGCCCGAGACCACCGAACCGTCGGAGAGAACCAGCGGATTGTCGGTGACTGCGTTGGCTTCGATTTCCAGCGTGCGGGCCACCGAACGCAGGAGGTCGAGGCAGGCACCGTCGACCTGTGGCTGGCAGCGGATGCAATAGGGATCCTGCACGCGTTCGTCGCCCTCGACGTGGCTGTTGCGGATTTCGGAGCCTTCAAGCAGTTGCCGCAACGCGGCGCCGGCATCGATCTGGCCCTTGTGGCCGCGCAGCGTGTGGATATCCGGATGGAAGGGAGCGGACGAGCCCATGGCGGCGTCGGTCGACAAGGCGCCGGTGATGAGCGCCGCCTGCGCTGCCCGGTGGGCACGGAACAGGCCGGCGAGTGCCAGAGCGGTCGAGGCTTGGGTGCCGTTGATCAGCGCCAGTCCCTCCTTGGCGGCGAGCACGACGGGCATCAGGCCGGCGCGGTTAAGCGCGGTGGCGCCATCGAGGCGTTCTCCGGCTAAGAAGGCCTCGCCATGGCCCATCATGACCGCGGCCATGTGGGCGAGCGGCGCGAGGTCGCCGGAAGCGCCGACGGAGCCCTTTTCCGGGATCACCGGGGTCACGCCCCGTTCCAGCATGCCTTCGATCAAGCGGACGAGCTCCAGGCGCACGCCGGATGCGCCACGGCCGAGGGAGACGAGCTTCAGCGCCATGATCAGGCGGACGACATTGTCCGGCATGGGTGCGCCGACGCCGCAGCAATGAGAAAGGATCAGGTTACGCTGGAGTGTCGCGGTGTCGGCGGCATCGATCTTGATCGAGGCAAGTTTGCCGAAGCCGGTATTGATGCCGTAAACGGGGGCGTTGCCGGCCGCGATCGCGGCAATGCGTTCGGCAGCCTTGACGATCCCGGCATCGAACGAACGGTCGAGGACGGCGTTCGTGCCATTCCAGTAGATATCGGAGAGTTCGGACAGGCTTACCTGACCAGGCTTGAGGGTGATCGTCATAGGCTTTTGCCTTCTCCCTTGAAGATGCGGCCGGCGAGCGGATTGAAGCCGATGCGGTAAACAAGCTCGGCCGGGCTATCGATGTTCCAGATGGCGAGATCCGCGGATTTGCCGACTTCCAGCGTGCCGGTTTCGCCAAGGAGGCCGAGGGCACGGGCAGCCTCGCGGGTCGTGCCGGCAAGGCATTCCTCGACGGTCAGGCCGAAGAGCGTCGCCGCCATGTTCATGGCGAGCAGCAGTGAGGTCAGCGGCGATGTGCCGGGATTGCAGTCGGTGGCGACAGCGATCCGGGTTCCGGCCTGACGCAGCGCGGCGACCGGCGGTTTGCGGGTTTCGCGGATGGCGTAGAAGGCGCCGGGCAGAAGGACGGCGACGGTTCCTGATGCGGCCATGGCGGCGCCGCCGTCGGCGTCCAGATATTCGAGATGATCGGCGGAGAGCGCGCCATAGCTCGCCGCGAGTTTCGCGCCGCCGAGATCGGAAAGTTGTTCGGCATGCAGCTTGACGCGCACGCCGAGTGCCCTGGCGTGATCGAAGACGCGGGCGATTTCTTCCGGCGAGAATGCAATGCCCTCGCAGAAGCCGTCGACGGCATCGACCAAGCCTTCCATGTGGGCCAGATCAAGGCCGGGGAGGACGACATCCGTGATATAGTCGCCGTTGCGGCCACGATACTCGACCGGTGTCGCGTGGGCGGCGAGCCATGAGGTGACGATGCGGACGGGGCGAAGCTCCTGCAGGCGGCGCGCGGCGCGCAGCATTCGGAGTTCGGCGTCGATGTTGAGGCCGTAACCTGACTTGATCTCGACCGTGGAGACGCCTTCGGCCAGCAGAGTGTCCAGACGTGGGAGGCTTTCGGAAACGAGTTCGTCGACGGACAGCGCGTTGGTGGCCTTCACGGACGAAACGATGCCGCCACCGGCGCGCGCGATTTCCTCGTAGGTGGCGCCGGCGAGGCGCATCTCGAATTCGCGGGCGCGGTTGCCGCCATGGACGATGTGGGTGTGGCAGTCGATCAGCGCGGGGGTGACCCAGCGGCCGCCAAGATCATTCAACACGGAGTCGGATTGCATGGTCTGCGTGACATCGGCCATCTCGCCGACCCATTCAATTCGTCCGCCACGGGCCAGGATCGCTCCGCTCTCGATGATCCCGAGGCCTACTTTCGACGGATCCAGCGTTGCGATGCGAGCATTGGACCAGAGCGTTTGTCGCTCCGGCCGCGCACCGTGTCCTATTGCAGATTCGTTCCCGGTCATTTGTCTTGACCCTTTCATTTCTTGAAAACATGTATATACATAACGGAAAACTTGGCAAGACGAAATTTGATGCCAGTGATGCGCGAGGCATAGTGGCGCTGGCGAAACGGAGAGGATGCCCGTGATCACGATCCATGCGAAGTCCGCACTTTTGACCGACGGCTGGGCCGGCAATGTCAGGATCGCCATCGATGGCGCGCGGATCGCGGCGATCGTGACGGATGTCGATGCCGAGCCGGGTGATGATCGCCGGGCGGTCGTCGTGCCAGCCCTGTCGAATCTCCACAGCCATGCGTTCCAGCGGGCGATGGCGGGTCTTGCCGAAACGCGGGGGCCGGCAGACGACAGCTTCTGGAGCTGGCGCACCACCATGTATCGTTTCGCCTTGAACATGACGCCCGATCATGTCGAGGCGGTGGCCGCCCAGCTTTATATGGAAATGCTGGAGGCCGGCTATTCGCGGGTCGGCGAGTTTCACTATCTGCACAATGACAGGGATGGCAGTCACTACGCGAACATTGCCGAGATGGCAGGCCGCATCGCGGCGGCCTCGGTCGAGTCCGGTATCGGCCTGACGTTGTTGCCCGTTTTCTACGCCCATTCCGGCTTTGGCGGGCAGCCGCCGATCGAGGGCCAGCGGCGCTTCGTTCACTCGCCGGAGAGTTACGGCCGGTTGGTGGAAAGATGCGCGGCGCTCCTTCGCCCGCTTGCCGGCGCCGTGCTCGGGATAGCTCCGCACAGCCTGAGAGCCGTGACCGCGGAGGAACTGGGCGCGGTGCTGCCGCTTGCCGGAACCGGCCCCGTGCACATCCACGTCGCCGAACAGGTGAAGGAGGTGGAGGACAGCCTTGCTTTTTCAGGTGCACGACCGGTGCAATGGCTGCTCGACAACATGCCTGTCGACGATCGCTGGTGCCTTATCCATGCGACCCATATGACGGATGACGAGACGCGGCGGATGGCACGAAGTGGCGCGGTTGCCGGGCTTTGCCCGATCACCGAAGCCAATCTGGGTGATGGTGTGTTCAATGCGCCGCTCTTCTTAAATGAAGGAGGGCGATATGGGGTTGGCTCCGATTCCAATATCCTGATTTCGCTGCCGGAGGAATTGCGGGTTCTGGAATATTCGCAGCGGCTGACACGGCGGGCGCGCAACGTGGTCGCCGATCCGGGCGGATCGACAGGGCGCAAGCTTTTCGACGGAGCCCGAATTGGCGGCAATGCGGCACTGCAATCCGCGACAGGCCTAGAGGTCGGCGGCGATGCCGACATCGTCGCGCTCGATGCGTCCGGGGCGCCGCATGTCGAGGGTGACCGGCTGCTAGATCACTGGATTTTTGCCGGCGGCATCGCGGTGGACGCCGTCTGGGCAGGCGGTCGCAAGCAGGTCGAGGGCGGACGGCATGTGAGGCGAGAAGAGATTGCCAACCAGTTCCGTGCCGCCATGGCCGACCTGGTCGCTGATTGACGGCCGCAGGTGACGTGAATATTTCCCTTCGGCCGAGGCTGCGCTACAGGAGCGTGAGGCTCAAAGCGAAAGCGGCGAAACGTGGTGGACATCATCAGCCGGGACCCGACCCTGCATCAGCGCATCCTGAACGATATCGAGGGCAAGATCGTGTCCGGCGACTGGCCGCCGGGGCATCGCTTGCCGTTTGAGGTCGATCTGGCCACGCAGTACGGCTGTTCCCGGATGACGGTGAACAAGGTGATGACGCAGCTCGCCAAGGCCGGGCTGATCGAGCGTCGCAAGAAACTCGGCAGTTTCGTGACGCAGCCGCAGGCACAGTCCGCCGTTCTTGAGATCAACGATATCGAGGCGGAGGTGAAGTCGCTGAACCTCCCGTATTCGTTCGTGTTGAAACGGAGCGGGATACGAAAAGCGGACGCCGCGGATGTGCGGCTTCTGGAGGTTTCGCCGGGTGCGCCGGTCCTGTCGTTGACCTGTATCCATTTCGCCGGAACGCGACAGTTCTGCATCGAGGAGCGGCTCATCAACCTCGCCAACGTGCCCGAGGCGGAAAGTGCCGATTTTACGGCTCATCCCCCCGGCCAATGGTTGGTCCGACAGGTGCCCTGGAGCACGGCCGAACACCGCATTCGTGCCGTTTCCGCCTCGACCGAGATCGCCGCGATGCTCGGCATAACCAAGGGAGCTGCCTGCCTTGTCGTCGAGCGTCGCACCTGGAGTGGGCTTGGGCCGATCACGCAGGTCCGTCTGACATATCCGGGCGACACGCATGCCCTCGTCGCCCGATTCACGCCCGCCTCGCGGTGACGAGCTTCAGGCCGGGTCGTCCAGCGCCGCCAAAGCTTGGAGGAACTGGTCGTTTTCCTTGCGCGAACCGATGCTGACCCGGATGAAGCTTTCGAAGCCCTGTTGCTTCCAGGGCTTGACGATGACGCCTTGCCTGAGCAGAGCCTCTGCCACCTGGGAAGCGTCCGCCCGCATGTCGATGAACAGGAAGTTGCATTTCGACGGTGCGATCCGATAACCCAATGACGTCACCGCAGTCCGGAGACGCGCTCGTTCCGTCAGCGCAAGCTCGAGTGAGTGTCGCAGATGTTCGTCATCGTCGAGCGCGGCAAGGGCGGATGCCTGTGCGATGGCATTTGTGTTGAAGGGTGTGCGGGCGCGGTTGAAGAAGTCGCAGAGGCTTGCGTCACTGACAATGCCGTAGCCAATGCGCAGGCCGGCCAGCCCGAAGGCCTTGGAGAAGGTTCGCAGCACCACCCAGTTGCGACCGCTATCCTTCAGCATGGCGACCGCGTCCGGATAGTCCTCGCCGGCGGCATACTCGGCATAGGCCTCGTCGACGACGATGAGCGTTTCCGGATCGAGGGCGGCGATGACCCTAGACAGTTCCGCGGGTGACAGCCAGCAGCCAACGGGGTTCATCGGATTCGAGAACATCAGCATCCGAGGCTTGCGGGAAACGGCATCCAGGAGCGCGTCCATGTCGATTGTCAGATCGTCCGTAACGGCAATTCGCTCGACCTTGCCGCCCATCAGGGTCGTGTAGTCCTCATGCAGGGGAAAGGAGGGGTAGAGCGTCGCCACGGTGTCGCCGGGCCGAACCACCGAGCGGCAGATGACGCCGATCAGATCTTCCGAGCCGTTGCCCAGGATGACCCGTCCGTCGTCCACTCTGAAATCGGCGGCGAGGCGCCGACACAGGGCCCGACCCTGTGGATCGGGATAGAGCCGGGCCAATTCGCCGATGTCGGGAAAGAGCTGACGCAGTTTCGGGGAGGGACCAAGGGGATTCTCGTTGGAGCCCAGTTTGGCGATGTCCGGTACATCGTATCTGGCTCGCACCTCATCAAGCGTCAATCCGGCGTTGTACGGGGCGATCGAGCGGATTTCCTGCCGGATTGGGCTTGAAGGGTTTGCCATTTTGCAGTCTCCATGAGGTGCGTTTGCGAGGTCGCAATCATAGGCCGGGATTGTCAGTCTGTATATATGTATAGACATGACATTTCGAAAATGCTGTGATTTCTGCCGGGGAACTCGAAACAAGGAGCCGTCATGTCCCGTCCCATCTTTGACCTTTCCGGCCGCCGTGCCCTCGTAACAGGCGCCAGTCGCGGTATCGGCCAGTCGATCGCGCGCGCCCTTGCCGAGGCCGGTGCCGATGTGGCGGTCACCGCGCGGACGGTTGAGGGATTGGCCGATACCCGTACGCTGATCGAAAAGGCCGGCAGGCGCGCCGTGACGCTTGCCCAGGACGTGCGCGACGTCGAGGCCTGCGCAAGCGTTACGAAGGCGGCGGCGGAGGCGCTGGGCGGCCTCGATATCCTGATCAACAATGCCGGCTTCGAGAATGTACGGCCATCCTTTGACGTGGACGAAGCGCTCTGGGAGCAGATCCTCTCGACCAATCTGAAGGGTGCGTTTTTCTGCGCTCAGGCAGCTGGTCGCATCATGGCTGACACGGGCGGGGGCGCGATCGTCAATCTCTGCTCGCTGACGTCCTATGTCGGCATTCCGACGGCGGTGCCTTATGGCGCCTCGAAGTCCGGATTGCTCGGCGTGACACGTGCGCTGGCGACCGAATGGGCGGCGCATGATATACGTGTCAACGCTATCGCGCCAGGGTATTTCCGAACGGCGATGACCGAAGTCTTCTACGAGAACGACGACTGGCAGTCCCGCATGCTGGAGAAAATCCCCCAGCGTCGTTTCGGCAAGGATAGCGACATAGGGGGCGTTGCCGTCTTCCTCTGCAGCGATGCGGCAGCTTACATCACCGGCCATTGCATTCCGGTCGATGGCGGTTATCTGGCGTCGATCTGATCAGGCGGCGTCTATCGCGCCCTACCGGCAGTTTATGCGGCATGGAACTCCCGCACAGCTTGCTTGCTTTTCACCTGTCAGCCGGCAAGACTGATTGGGAACAGTCTATCTTTTTCGCGACTGCACAAATATTAAACATCAAGGTTTGCGGCGCAAAAAATACGCAAGTTCGGTTGACGGTGCTTGTATGAATATGTATAGACAAGTTAACGCAAGGCCCTGGCGGATCAAGTGCCGCCGGGCAGATAAGGGGAGCTTCTCGGCGGCGTTGTCCGGCTGATGTAGCACGACAAGGGAATGCCATGGGCGCCGTTTCAGCCAGCCTTCGTCCGGTCCAGCCGGCCAGCCAGATTGCTGTTTCCGTTCAGAACGTCGGTATGGTCTTCGGTGACGTGCATGCTGTTCGCAGTGCATCGTTCGATCTGCCGAAGGGCAAGTTCCTGACGATCCTCGGCCCCTCCGGCTCAGGCAAGACGACGCTTCTGCGCATGATCGCCGGCTTCGACCGGCCGACCAGCGGCGAGATCTTCATCAATGGCCAGCCGGTGAGCGCCGTGCCGCCGCACAAGCGGGCGATCGGCATGGTGTTCCAGAAGCTGGCGCTCTTTCCGCACATGACCGCGGCGGAAAATGTTGCTTTCCCGCTCAAGATGCGCCGTCACGATGCGCGCACCATCCCGGCAAAAGTGGAGCGCTATCTCGATCTCGTGCGCCTCGGCGGCTATGGCGGCCGGCGGATTAACGAACTCTCCGGCGGCCAGCAGCAGCGCGTCGCGATCGCGCGCGCCCTCGTGTTCGAGCCGGACCTGCTGCTCCTTGACGAGCCGCTCGCGGCACTCGACCGCAAGCTGCGAGAGGAAATGCAGCTTGAGTTCCGCCGCATCCAGAAGGAGCTCGGCGTGACGACAATCAATGTGACCCACGACCAGCGCGAGGCGCTGGTGGTGTCGGACGAGATCATCGTCATGAGCGGCGGCGAAATCCAGCAGAAGGCGCGGCCGATCGACGCTTATCGCGCGCCAAGCAATGCCTTCGTCGCAAACTTCATCGGCGTGACCAATTTCATCGAAGGCAAGGTTGTCGATCTTGCAGAGCGTAATGTCTCACTCGAGGCGAACGGCATGCGTCTCTCGGGTGTCATCGCCGATGCCGCGCTCGTGGTCGGCGCCGTGTGTGCCGGAGCGGTGCGCGCCGAGCAAATCCGTATCGCACCGAAGGGCGGCCGTCTCGACGGTCTCGAGATCGTCGTCGACGGGCAGGTCGTCGACTGCATCTTCGAGGGTGAGCGCGTGGTTTACGAAATCCGGGTTCCGGGACTGGCTGACGCACTGATGCGCGTCTTCGACCATGATCCGGAATCGCATCTGCAGTTCGGTCCTGGCGACGAGGTTCGTCTCGGCTGGAATGCAAGGGATATGCATGTCTTTCAAAAATGACCCCGAGAAGGTCCAGCCAGAGGAGAATCTAGTCATGTCGCATGAAAAATTCCTGTCCGCGCAAATGCGTCGCCGCACGCTGCTGGCGTCGATGGCCGCAGCCGGTGCTTCGGCGGGCCTGTCGACCCTCGGTGTCAGCCGCGCGTTCGCGCAAGAGCCGGAAAAGCCGGCCGAAATCATCGTTCGCGCCTGGGGTGGCAGCTGGGTCGACGCGCTGAAGGCCGGCGTCTCCGACAGCTTCACCAAGGCGACGGGCATTGCCGTTCGTCACGACCTGACGGAAGACAATGAAATCCAGCCGAAGGTCTGGGCCGCGGTCGCCCAGGGTCGCGTTCCGCCAATCCATATCAACTGGGATACGACGACCAACGCCACCAAGTCGGCGCTGCGCGGTGTCACCGAGGACCTGTCGGACCTGCCAAACCTCAAGGATGCCACCGATCTCGCCAAGCCGGTCGGCCTTGACGGCTATCCGATCGTCAACACTTACGGTTATGTCTACGTGCTCGCCTATCGTCCGTCGGCGTTCCCGGACGGTCCGCCGAAGTCCTGGAAGGATTTGCTCGATCCGAAGCTCAAGGGCCGCATCGCGCTCTACAATGATGGCATCGGCTTCCACTTCCCGGCCCAGGTTGCCGGTGGTGGCAAACTGGAAGATATCCCGGACAACATGCAGCCTGCCTGGGACTTCATCGCGAAAATCAAGGAGCAGCAGCCTCTGCTCGGCGAGGATCCGGATTTCACGACCTGGTTCCAGAACGGCGAAATCGATGCCGCTTGCACCATCTCGACCAATGCCCGCGAAGCCAAGAAGAACGGCATCGACATCGCCTGGGTCGTGCCGGAGGAGGGCGCCAAGTTCGATACTGACGGTCTGTGGATTCCGAAGGGGTTGCCGGAAAACGAGCTGTACTGGGCCAAGCAATACATCAACCACGCTCTGACCAAGGAAGCGCAGCAGATCTGGCTTGATGGCCTTGGTCTGCCCGGCGTCATACCCGGCATCACTCCGCCGGCCGATCTCGTCGGCGACCCCTCCTATCCGACGACGGAAGAGGACTTCAAGCACCTGATCCGCATCTCCGCCAAGGTTCAGGTCGAGAACGAGAGCCAGTGGTTCGCCAAGTTCAAGGAAATCATGCAGGGCTGATGGTCCTGCCTGCCCGCCGCTTCCCCTCTGGCGGCGGGCACTTTGAGAGATGAATTGATATGCGGTCCGTAGCAAAGTCGCTTCGCGCTTTCGCTGGGACCCACCCCGAGGATCGGTAACATGCGCGCTCCCCGTGCCGCATATCCCCTGACGTGGCGCGTCATGGATGTGCTTGAACGCCTTGCGGCCATGATCTGGCCGTCGAGCTTTCAACGAGGCCTTCCATACCTGATGCTGCTGCCTGCCGTGGTGCTGGTGGGTCTGCTTGTGCTCGGTCTTTTCCAGATCGGCGACACCAGTTTGAGGACGCTCGATACAACGACCTTCCTGATGTCGGAGAACTATACGATCGCCAATTATCAGCGGGCGTTGACGGAGAGCTTTTTTGCGACCGTTGCCGGCCGCAGCCTGATGGGATCGGTGATCGTCACGGCAATCACGCTGCTGTTCGCCTTTCCCTATGCCTACCTGATGGTGCGCACGCCGTCCTCCGCGCTGCGCAAGTTTCTGCTCGTTGCACTGTTTCTTCCGTTCTTCATCGGCCAGGTGGTGCGCGCCTACGGCTGGCTGATCATTCTCGGCAACCAGGGCATGGTCAACGAAGCGCTTGGACTTGTCGGCGTGCCGCCGATGCGTCTCCTTTACAACTACCCAGCGGTGCTTTTCGGTCTCGTCCAGTACATGCTGCCATTCGCCGTGCTGATGCTGGCGCCGGCGCTGACGGCGATCCCCAGCGAGCTGGAATCGGCCGCCGCATCGCTTGGCGCCGGTTGGGTCCGCACCTTCCGCCATGTCGTACTTCCTCTTTCCCGGCCTGGACTGGTCGGTGCTGGTCTTGTTGTCGTGACGCTGTCGCTGACCGATTTTGCCATTCCCGCCATTCTCGGCGGCGGGACGCAAGATTTCATCGCCAACGCGATTTACGACCAGTTTTTCCGCACCTCCGACCAAGGACTGGGCGCCACGCTGTCGCTGCTGCTTGTGGCGGTCGGCTCCATCCTGGTCGGCGTGGTGTTCACCCTGTTCGGTGCCGGGACGCTCGCTCTAGGGGAGACGCGCAAATGACCGGCAGCCGCAGCAAAACCATTACGCTCTGGGCCTTTGTCGCTACAGCGCTCGTCATGCTCTCGGCGCCGACCATCGTCGTGCTCGGAGCATCGTTTACGGCCGGCAACATCATTACCTTCCCGCCGGATGGCCTGTCATTGCAATGGTACAGCAAGATCGCGCAGGCGGCCGATCTGCGACAGGCCTTCGTGCGATCCCTGATCGTCGCCACAATATGTACCGCAATCGCCATTCCCGTCGGCACGCTCGCCGGCATCGCGCTGGCGAAATACCGGGTACGGTTTGCGAATACGATCCAGGTTTACCTGCTCCTGCCGTTCACCATCCCGCTGATCGGCTCCGGTATCGGGATGATGCTCGTCTTCGGCGAGATGGGCGTTGTCGGTCAGCTCTGGCCGCTCGGTATCGCCTGTTGCGTCATCAACCTGCCCTTCATGATCTGGGCGGTGACGGCGAGCGCCAGCAACCTGTCGCCCGACCTTGAACTGGCGGCCGCAAATTGCGGGGCGCCGCCGCTGCAGCGCTTCCTCTACATCACCCTGCCGGCGGTCCTGCCGGGCGTGATCACCGGATCGCTGCTGATGTTCATCCTGGCGCTCAACGAGTTTCTGGTGAGCCTGCTTCTGGTGGATGCCCGCAGCGTCACGCTGCCGGTGCAGATCTACAATTCCATCCGCTCGATCATCACGCCGGATCTCGCCGCTATCTCGGTGGTCTTCATCGCCTGCGCCGGTCTGGCGATCGCGCTGCTCGACCGCCTCGTTGGTCTCGACATCTTCCTCAAATCGAAATGAGCCTTCGGCACTTGCCGGCCCCATACCAAGGACAAGACGATGACCCATGTGTCTTTCTACGAATACTCCAAGCTTAGTGCCGATGAGAAGGCCGCCCTGCTGCGCCGCTCGGAGACCGATATTTCGAGCTTCATCGAAAAGGTCGCGCCTATCCTGGAAGCCGTGCGCACCGAGGGCGACAAGGCGCTCGCCCGTTTCGGTCGCGAACTCGACAAGGCGGATGTGACCGAAGCCAATCTCAAGGTCACCGAGGCCGAGTTCGATGCCGCCTTCAAGCTGGTCGACAAGAGCGTCATTGAGTCGATCCAGTTCGGCATCGACAATATTCGACACTTCCATGAAGAGCAGAAACCCGAAGCGATGTGGCTGAAGGAAATCCGTCCCGGTGCCTTTGCCGGCGATCGGTTCACGCCGATCCAGTCGGTCGCGCTTTACGTTCCTCGCGGCAAGGGTTCGTTTCCCTCGGTAACCATGATGACTTCTGTCCCGGCCGTGGTCGCCGGCGTGCCCAATCTTTCCATCGTGACGCCGCCGGCGCCGGATGGTTCGGTCGATGCCGCGACGCTCGTCGCCGCTCGTCTCGCTGGTGTCGAGACCGTCTACAAGGTCGGTGGCGCGCAGGCCGTGGCCGCCGTCGCCTACGGTACCGAAACCGTAAAGCCGGCGTTGAAAATCGTCGGTCCGGGCAGTCCGTGGGTGGTTGCCGCCAAGCGCTCGTTGTCGGGTGTGATCGACACCGGTCTTCCGGCAGGTCCCTCCGAGGTGATGATCCTTGCCGACGATACGGTACATGGCGGTCTTGCGGCGCTCGACCTGCTGATCGAGGCGGAGCATGGACCTGACTCGTCAGCCTATCTCGTTACCCATAGCCGTCGGGTTGCCGAGGAGGCATTGGCGGCTCTGCCCGAGCATTGGGCGCGGATGACGGAACAACGCGTCGCCTTCTCTACCGCTGTCCTGACCGGCAAGACCGGTGGCATCGTTCTCACGTCGTCGATCGAGGAGAGCTACGCCTTCGTCAACGCCTACGCTCCCGAGCATCTGGAGCTTCTGTCTGAAGAGCCTTTCATCCATCTCGGTCACATAACCGAGGCGTCCGAAATCCTGATGGGTACCCATACGCCTGTCAGCATCGCCAACTTCTCGCTCGGTCCGAATGCCGTGCTGCCGACCAGCCGCTGGGCGCGGACCTTCGGGCCGCTGTCGGTCACGGATTTCGTCAAGCGCAGTTCGATCGGTTATGTCACGGCGCCTGCTTATCCGGAGTTCGCCCAACACTCGCATAATCTGGCGATCTACGAAGGTTTCTCGTCGCATGCGCTTGCAGTCTCGCCGGTGCGCGACGCCTATCTGAAGAAGGGTGGCTGAGCCATGAAGGCGGTACGGCTTTTCGATGCGAAGGATCTGAGGGTGGAGGAGGTGGCCGCGCCGGCTACTCCGCCGGCAGGCTTCGTCAATATCGAGGTCCGCGCCGCCGGCATCTGCGGCTCAGACCTGCACAACTATCGCACCGGCCAGTGGATCTCGCGACGCCCGTCTACCGCGGGGCATGAGTTCTGCGGTCGCGTGACAGCGGTCGGCGACGGTGTCAGCGATTTCTCTGTCGGTGACGTGGTTTCCGCCGATTCGCGCATTTGGTGCGGCACTTGTCCGGCCTGCACAAGCGGCCGAAGCAATGTCTGCGAGGCGCTCGGTTTCGTCGGCGAGGTTTGTGACGGCGGTTTCGCCGAGGCCGTGCAGTTGCCGGCGCGATTGCTCGTCCGACATGATGCGGAGCTTCCTGCGCATATCGCAGCCATGGCCGAACCGCTGGCAGTGGCATTGCATGCGGTCCGTCGCCTTGCTGTTCCGGCCGGCGAGCCTGTTCTCGTGATCGGCTGCGGCACGATCGGCGGGTTGAGCGCTCTGCTCTTGTCACGGCTCCATGATGGACCGTTGCTGCTTGCCGATCTGAATGCCGAGAAGGCTGATCTGGTCGCAAGCGTGACCGGCGGCTCGGTCGTCGGTCTCGACAAGGACGAGATTGAAACGGCGCTTTCCGGCGGGCGGCTTCGCCATGCGCTGGATGCGACCGGCAGCATTCAGGCGATTGCCCGGGCGCTCGATCTCCTGTCGGGCGGCGGAGCGCTGGCACTGGTCGGCATCAGTCATGGCAAGCTCGATTTCGACCCCAACGTCTTGGTCGAGCGCGAGATTTCGCTCGTCGGCTGCCATGCCTTCGCAGACGAATTGCCGGAAGCTGTGGGCCTGCTGGCCGATCTCGCACCCGCGCTGCAACGTTTCATCGAGGTGCTTCCGTCGCTCGACGACGTGCCTAAGGCTTATGAACGCCTGCTGCGCGGCGAGAGCAAGGCGCTCAAGACGATCATCGAGGTGGCGGGCTAGATCTGGTCCGTCACGTCATCCCGGAGACGGCCTTTCGGGGCGGCAGTGGAGACAGTGAACATGAATACGCTCTCGGATTCCGCCTCGCCGCTCTACGAGAAGGTGAAGGATTTCGTCCTCGGCAATATCGGCAGCGGCAAATGGAGCCGCAACAGCCGGCTGCCGTCGGAGAACGAACTCGTCTCCGCCCTCGGCGTTTCGCGTATGACCGTCAACCGGGCGCTCCGCGAGTTGACCTCCGAAGGCCATCTCCGGCGTATTCAGGGCGTTGGTACTTTCGTCGCGCCGCCGAAGCCGCAATCGACGCTCATCGAGATCAGCAACATCATCACCGAGATAAAGGCGCGCGGCAGCCGTCATCGGGCCGAGGTGGTCGTGCTGGAACGCATCGAACGGCCCGATCCGGAATTGCTGCTCGCTTTCGAATTCGAGACGGTAAAGCCTGTCGATCATTCGGTCGTCATCCATTTCGAGAACGACCTGCCGGTTCAGCTCGAGGAGCGCTACGTCAATCCCGACCTCGTTTCAGGCTATGTCGAGCAGGATTTTACGACCATCGCCACCTATGACTACCTACAAAACGCCACGCCGTTGACCGAAGTTGAGCATCTTATCAGCGCCCTGCCGGCCGGGGAGGATCAGGCACGGTTGCTGCACATCCGCCCCGCAGACTGCTGCCTTGTCCTCCATCGCAAGACCTGGACCGGGCCGGTCATCGCCACCGTCAACACGCTGACCTATGTCGGCAGCCGCTATTCGCTCGGCAGCCGCTACCTGCACGGTGGCAAGTGACATCGATCCCGGCGCCAGAAAGACCTATTGGAAAAATTATGAGACAGCCCACAAGTCGCACCGCAGAAATCAGGAAAATCGCCAAAGCCGGGGACGGCAGGGCGGAACGGCTGCTTGCCGACCTGCTGCGGGATCTGTTCCAGATCAACGCGGAAAACGTCACGATCAACCACGACCAGTACAGCCTGAACTCGCTCAACGGCTTCTTCGAGACTGCCGACGGCGCCTTCTTCTTCAAATTTCACCAGGAGGAGGGTGAGGAAGCGATGAACGGCGAGTATTACCGGGCCGATATTCTTGCCCGCGCCGGTCTTCCGGTCGATCAGCCGCTGCTGATGTCGGTGCTTCCGGGAGAACAGATCCTTGTTTACCGCCGGCGGACCGATCCCCGGTTCTCCGACGTCCTAAGGGCACTGGACCTAGAGGACGATCCCGTGGCAAGGCAAAGAGCCGTAGAGGCGGAACGCCGGCTGAGCGAGGCGGTCCTGAAGGTCTATCTCGACACGCTGCATCCGGTAACCGCCGAGCAGGTGACTGCCGAGCCGGTGCATCGCCTGTTCCACCAGCGGCTGATCGATCCACCGACGGGCGCTTATCCGGGCGGACGGATGGCAAGCTTCTATGTCGGAAAAAGCTTTGAGTTCCCCGGTTTGGCCGTCGACTGGGATACGCTGTCGCGTTGCCGGTTCGTCGTGAACGGCATTGAATATCGCGACAGCATCGGGGCGCTTTTCGACGCAGCGCATGACCAGCTGGCGCCTCAGCGTCTGGCGGATGCGGGCGGCGTGACGGCGCATGGCGACGCCCACAACGCCAATGTCTGGTACGAAGAGCAGGACGGCGAGGCAAAACTCTCCTTCTTCGACCCCGCCTTTGCCGGCGAGAACATTCCGACGCTACTCGCCGAGGTTAAGACGACGTTCCACAACGCTCTCGCCCACCCGTTGTGGCTCTATGACCCGGCCATGGCGGCGCAGCGGTACAAGGCGAGTGCTATACTCGACGGAGATCTCTTCCGCGTCACCACCGACTTCGAACCAAGTCCGGTGCGCAAAGCCCTTCTCGACCTGAAGGCCGAAGCCTTGTGGCGTCCGCTGCTTGCGAAACTGAAGGCGCGGGACATGCTTCCGGTGGATTGGCGGCGGGTCGTGCGGCTCGGGCTGTTCCTCTGCCCGACGCTGGTGATGAACCTGCGCGCCGGCGTTACCACCCATAACCCGGTGTCTTCGCTGCTTGGTCTTTCGATCGCGGTCATGGCCGGCAGCGAACCGGTGGCGGGCGAGGATGCCATGTCCCGGTTCTTCGACCTGATCGATCCCGACAGGGACTGACATGACGCCGGTCAACGTTCACGACTTCCGCGATCTCGCCCGCCGCCGTCTGCCGAAAATCTTCTTCGACTATATTGACGGCGGATCGTTCGACGAACTGACGATGCGCGCCAACCGGGCGGATTTCGCGGAGTTGGAGTTGCGCCAAAACGTCCTGGTCGAGCCGCGTCCGCAGGATCTCTCCACCGATTTTCTAGGTGCTCGTCATCCGCTTCCGTTCATGCTGGGCCCGGTCGGGTTTCTCGGGCTCTATGCCGGCAAGGGAGAAGAGAAGGCCGTGCGTGCGGCCCGCGCCGCCGGCATCCCGTTCTGCCTATCGACCTTTTCCATCGCCTCGCTTGCCGACCTCCGGGCGGTCACCGACGGGGTGCTGCATTTCCAGCTTTATGTGCTGGAGGATCGATCGCTTTGCGAGGAGTTCCTGCAATCGGCGGAACGCACCGGTGTGGATACGCTGTTCGTGACTGTCGACACGGCGATCACCGGTATCCGGGAACGGGACGTGCGCAACGGGTTTCGCTCGCTGACACGCCTCACGCCGGGTCTTACCGCGCGTCTGGCGATGAAGCCACGCTGGCTCGCCGATGTCGCGCTTTCCGGTATGCCCTCGGTTCGGGCCATCGAGCACCGGCCCGAATTCGGTCGAGGCGCGCTGGAGCAGGCAGCAAACCTCTCCCGTCGGATCGACAAGTCCCTGTCCTGGAAGGATATCGCCTGGCTCAGGGAGAGATGGACGGGCAAGCTTGTTATCAAGGGTGTTCTTGCCCCCGAGGATGCGGTGCGGGCGCGCGATATCGGCTGCGACGGCGTGGTGATTTCCAATCATGGCGGCAGGCAACTGGACGGGGCGTCGAGCACGATTCGGGCGCTTCCGGCCATCCGCGCTGCGGTAGGCCCGGACTTCTGCCTCATGCTGGATGGCGGCATTCGTCGCGGCAGCGATATCATCAAGGCGATCGGGCTCGGCGCGGACGGGGTGATGCTCGGCCGTGCCTATGCCTATGGACTTTCCGCCGCCGGTCAGCAGGGCGTGACCGACGTCATCGGGATTCTTGCGCGGGAGATCTTGATCAGCCTTGCGCTGATGGGTATTGCGTCGATTGACGAGTTGAAGGATCGCGGGGCGGAGGTCGTTCGCCCTCGGTAGAGTTAGGTTGACCAGACGGGAACTGAAAACTGCCTCAATCTGATCGTTCACGCTCCGGCAGGAATGGACCCTGTCCCCAGACTATCGACTTTTCGTGTCTCTCGATGACCTTCTTGAGGTCCGTGAATTCCCTGACGATATGATCCTGGAACTTTCGGCAAGCCGGGTTTGGATAGGTCTTGCGTTTGGTGATGATGCCGAGCGTACGCTCCGGCTGGGGAATGTCGACGGGAACGATCGATATCTTGTTTTCGCCCTTGAACGAAAAGACCACGGAGTGTGGAAGGATCGCCAGTGCGTCGGTCGATGCGATGTAGTTGACGACGGACAGGAGCGAGCCGCCCGAATAGCGAACCTGGAGTTCGCTGATGCCGAGCGTGATGAGGATATTGTGGAGGTCGAGCACAAGCGGCGATCCGGGTAGCGGCGCCACCCAAGGATAGGTGATGATGTCGTCTATGCTCAGCCGTCTTCTGCGCAGAAGCGGATGGCCGACAGCACAGGTCAAAACGTTTCGACCTGGAAGGATCGGCTGGAAATCGAAATCGGCCTTGAGATCGGTGCTGCCTATCGGTGTGATCGCGACGTCGATCTGGCTGGAGTCAAGCTCCGTCAGAAGGTCCGGCAAGTTGCCGTAGGACTGCTCGACCATGATGTCGCGTTCGCGCAGCTGGAAGGACGCGATCATCTGCGAGATAACCGCGTCCATGAAGAACGGAACGCCCCCAACCTTGATACGGCCTGCCGTGCCGGATTGGAAACTGCGAACGATCTCGGCCGCCTTGCGCGAGGCACTCAGGATGGAGCGGCCCTGTATTGCAAGCTGCTGCCCGAGCGGGGTCAGCTGAAGCGGACGTTTCCCTGGTGTAAACAGTGGTTCGCCAACCCGCCGCTCGAGCATCGACAATGTGCGCGACACCGCAGGCTGGGTCATTCCGAGCAGCGCTGCGCCTTCCGTGACGCCCCCGGTTTCCGCGACCGCCGCGAGCTGCACAAGATGGCGCTCATCAATCTTCATAGCAATTTGCTATACAGGACATAAGCAATTTTATCAACAGCTAGTCCCCGCATATATATAGTCGGATCATCGGGAAGGATCCGGTCGGACAGGAGGAGGACGGGTGCAGCAGCTACGCTGCGGGAGGGCCCGTTCGGTCCATATCGGCTCCAAACCCGCCCGCGCAGCGAGGAGGAGAAAAGCATGTCGCTCATATCGGGATACCACCATCTGACGCTGAGCACAGACGGCGCACAGGAGGATTACGATTTCTACACGAAGACGCTTGGCCTGCACTCGATCAAGCGAACCGTGCTTTTTGACGGAGTGATCCCCGTCTATCACCTGTACTACGGTGCTCGGAGTGGCGATCCCTCGACGATCGTCACCACATTCCCCTTCAGGAAACCGGGAATCTACGGCAAGCGCGGCACTAACCAGTCGAAGATCATCCAGCTTTCCATTCCGGCGGGCGCGGCCGACTTCTGGGTCGATCGCCTGAACCAGAGGGGCATTGCGGCAAAGAAGACCAGTCGTTTCGGCTTGACGCGTGTTGCGCTCGCCCATCCTTGCGGGATTGATCACGAACTGGTGGAAAGCCCGGCTGATACGCGCGAGCCGATCGCCAATGCCAGCGAGGGGATCGGCGCGGCCCATGGCATCCGCGGTATCTACGGCGCGGCGATCGCCGTCTTCGACCGCACCTCGATGGACGACTTCCTGACGGTCGGCCTTTCGATGAAAAAGGAGGCCGACAGCGACGAGGGCCTGATGTTCTCGGTTCCCAACAATGGTGGGCCGTCAAGCATGGTCGAAGTGTTGCACCAGCCGACCGGGCCACAGGGCACTTGGACGCTCTCGGGCGGCACCATCCATCATCTGGCGCTCAACACTGTCAACGAGGAGAACCAGTTGAAGCTTAAGGCTCACATCGAAGGGCTGGGTTTCACCGATGTTTCCGACCAGAAGGACCGCAACTATTTCAAGTCCTGCTATGTGCGCTCGCCAGGCGGCGCGCTGTTTGAGATCGCATGGTCGGTCGAGGGGGGCTGGGCAAAGGATGAGCCGGCGGATGCGATCGGCTCCACGCTCGTCTTCCCGCCGTGGTTCGAGGACCGCCGTGAGGAACTGATTGCCGGCCTCGAACCTGCCAACTTCTGACCGGGGGGCGATCATGGCCAATCATGGCGAGCCGCTGATCATGGGTCTGGCGCCAGAGGATGCGGATGTGCTTTGCGTATTCGTCCACGGGCGCACCCAATCGCCCGAGGACATGATTGAGCAGGTTATTGGACGGCTCTCCGTGCGCAGCGTGTCCTTCTGTCTCCCGCGCGCTGCGGAAAAATCCTGGTATGCGGCACGTGCCACGGATGCCCTGACAGAGGCAACGCGCAGCGAGTTGGGCACTTCACTTGACTATCTTCACGGGCTGGCGGGGGCCCTGCGACAGGCCGGAGGCCGGGACAAGCCGCTTCTCATCGGTGGCTTCAGCCAGGGCGCCTGCCTGTCGCTTGAATATGCGATGACCTATGGCCCCTGGAATGGGGCCATGGTCAATCTGACGGGCTGTCGGGTCGGCCAGTCTTCGGACACGCGCCCGGAGCGCGATCTCGACGGCATGCCCGTCTATCTCACAGGTTCGGATCAGGATCCCTGGATACCTGTCCACGCCTTTGCTGAAGCTTCCGAGGCGCTTGGGAGGGCGCGGGCGAGGCTGCGGTGTGAGCTCTTTCCGGGACGAACGCATCAGGCGTCCGAGATGGAGGTCGCGGCGCTTGATGCCATGCTTCAGGATCTTGCGGAGGGGAGCCGGCCATTTCGCCGCGTCGCGGCTTAGTTTCAAAGACACAACGGGAGGAGGACAGCATGATTACGCGCAGAAAACTGCTGAAGGCAGGGGCCGCCACTGGTCTCGCCTATGGCTTCGGAGGCCTCGCAGCACCAGCGATCGCTCAAGGGGCCAAGATCAGGCTCGGCTATGTCAGCCCGCAGACCGGGCCGCTGGCGAGCTTCGGGGAAAGCGACGCCTATAATATCGCCTCATTCCTCGCGACCGAGGCAGGCAAGAACTTCGAAATCATCGTCAAGGACAGCCAGTCGAATCCGAACCGTGCCGCTGACGTGGCGAAGGAACTGATCCTGTCGGACGAGATCAACCTCATGCTGGTCGCCTCGACCCCGGAGAACACCAATCCGGTTGCAACGACCTGTGAGGCCGAGGGCATGCCCTGCATTTCGACCAAGGCTCCATGGCAGCCCTGGTTCATAGGCCAGCAGGGCAATCCAGGCGATCCGGAGAGCTGGAAGCCGTTCGACTTTGCTTACCATTACTTCTGGGGGCTGGAGGACGTCATCGCCGTCTTCACGAACATGTGGAGTCAGCTCGATACCAACAGAAAGGTCGGCGGCCTCTTCCCCAATGATGCCGACGGCAATGCCTGGGGCGATCCGAATGTCGGCTTGAAGCCGGGACTGGCACAGGCCGGCTTCGGGCTTCTCGATCCGGGTCGCTACCAGAACCTGACGGACGACTTCACCGCCCAAGTCAACGCCTTCAGGCAGGGCCAATGTGACATCATCACCGGCGTCGTTATTCCGCCCGATTTCACGACTTTCTGGAACCAGGCCAAACAGCAGGGTTTCAATCCGAAGGCGGTCACGGTCGCCAAGGCAATCCTCTTCCCGCAATCGGTCGAAACGCTTGGGCCTGCGGGCCATAACCTATCATCGGAAGTCTGGTGGTCGGCGCAGCACCCTTTCAAATCGTCGTTGACGGGCCAGAGCGCGGGCGAACTCGCTGCCGATTTCACCGCGAAGACTGGCCGCCCCTGGACCCAGCCGATCGGCTTCATTCATTCGCTGTTCGAAATGGCGACCGATGTCATGGGCCGCGTGGATGACGTGACGGATGCGGAAGGTGTTGCAGCTGCTATTGCCGCTTCAAAAGTCGATACGATCGTCGGTCATGTCGAGTGGAACGGCCAGGGTGTACCGCCGTTCGCCGCCAAAAACGTCACCAAGACGCCGCTGGTCGGCGGCCAGTGGCGGCGTAAGGACGATGGCACCTTCGAGCTCGTCATCGTCGACAACAAGACCGCGCCGAATATTCCGGTGGCCGGTCAGATGGAAGCCCTGGCCTGAGGAGGCATCGAGGGCGCGGCTTGCGCCCTCGTATGTCACATTCCGGCTAAGATCTCATCCTCGGCCCGGTGGTCGAGGATTTTTTCGTGTCCGGTCGTCAGCGATCAGCGGATGCTCGGGATAGGGCGGTGCCGGACTGCGGATTTCAGTCCTTACGAACCAGCACGAAGTCGTGTTTCACTTCCCAAAACTCTTCGGTAAAGCCGTAGGCGGCGGCGCGCTGCGGGTCTTTTCGACGGTCGAATTTCGCCAGCAGGCTTTCCTTGACGCCGAAGACGGCATCCGAATGGATATACCGATCGTCCGGATCGAAGATGTGGGTGACCAGCGAATCGTATCCCTCTGCCTTGATGATGTAGTGCAGATGGGCTGGCCGGTAGGGGTGGCGACCCAGCTTGCCGAGCAACTGGCCGACCGGGCCGTCGTCAGGGATCGGGTAGAATTTCGGCTTCACTGCGCGGAACCAGTAATGCCCATCCGGCCCGGTGCGGAAGACGCCGCGAAGGTTGAAGTCGGGCTGGATACCCTTCTGCTGGACATCGTAGAAGCCCTCGTCATTGGCCTGCCACACATCGATCACGGCACCCGCGATCGGCTTGCCCTCTGTGTCGAGGATGCGGCCCTCGATCACCATGTCCTCGCCCTTGGAATCCAGGCAGATATTGGCGCCCATCGGCAATTCGGGGGCATCGGCCACATGGAAGGGGCCGAGCACCGTGCTTTCCGAAGCACCCGAGGGTTTACGATTGTTGACCGCGTCCACCAGCATGGAGACGCCAAGCACGTCTGACAGCAGGATGAATTCCTGCCGCCATTCATTGCACATCTGGCCGGTGCGGGTGAGGAAGAGGATCGCCTCCATCCACTCGTCCTGCGTCGGCTCCAGTTCCTTGACCGCCTCGTGCAGTTTGCGGGTGATGACTTCCATCACCTGCTTCAGCCGCTCGTCCTTGGCGTTGGCGTTGCGGCCAGTGACGACTTCAACGGAGGTCTCCTCGGTGAAATAGCCCTTTTCATGCGCTTCCATGATTGATCCTCACCGGTCGAGAATGGTTTTCAGGACGCGCCGCAGCTCGCCTTCGGGGTCCTTAACGGCGGCTGCCGCGCGCCAGGCGACGTGATGGTCCGGACGGACGAGTAGTGCACCGGAATCGCGGATCTCGCGGGCGCGGGCCCAGTCGCCGGAGAAGTCCTGCCAGGTCTGGCGGGGGCCGATCTTGTGGACCGTGATCGGCAGGCCGAACTCCTTCGACAGGGACTTGGCGGCCGCCACCCAGCCATCGCCGCCGATGCCGGTCAGAACGGTGAAGACCCCATGGCCGGTCAGGTCGAGGCTCGAAACCTTCTCGCCTTCAGGCCCGAAGAGCCAGACATGCGGCAGGCGGGCGCCGGGCCAGGTGGTCGGCTGGTAGTGCAGTTCGGCATCCTTCTCGAAGGCCGGTTCCGGCTGGCCATCGGTGACGACGGCGTCGGACTTGTAGCGCTGGTTCATCTCGACTCCATGGGCGTCGAATTCGTAGACCTTGTGGGCAATCGCCTGGCGGATCGCCTCACGCTGCTTCTCCGCATCTGATGTGTCGTTGCAGCGGGCATCCATGTTTTCCTGCATCTTCACCGGGTCGACGGAATCGAGCAGGCCGAGCGCCTTGAAGATCGGGCCGAATTCCTCGATCGACTTGTTGGCGCGGGTGACGATCTGCTTGGCGACCGGTGCGCGTTCGGCCTGGTAACTGTCGAGCAGGCCCATGCCGGCCTGGCCGCGGATGACGGCGGCGAGCTTCCAGGCAAGATTGAAGGCATCCTGGATCGAGGTGTTGGATCCGAGACCGTTCGAAGGCGGATGGCGGTGGGTGGCGTCACCCATGCAAAAGACGCGGCCGTTCGACATTGATGTTGCGTACATGTTGTTGACTGTCCAGGTGGAGACCGACTTGATCTTCGGCTGCAGGTCCTGGACACCGACGAGATCGCGCACGACCTTGGTGGCGAAGGTTTCGTCGACGGCGGGTGCCGGCTGGTTGATGTCGTAACCCCAGACGATCAACCACTCGTTCCACGGGCGGACCATGCGGACGAGGCCCATGCCGATGCCGCCGACATCAGCGCCCGGCTGCAGGACCCAGTAGAGCACCGAGGGACGGTGGGCGACGTAGCGAGAGAGGTCGCATTCGAACAGGATGTTCATCGAGCCGGCGACACCCATCTTGCCTTCGAAGGTGAGGCCGGCATGTTCGGCAACCTTGGAGTTGCCGCCATCGGCGCCGACCAGGAATTTCGAGCGCACGGTGAATTGCTTGCCGGTCAGGCGGTCAAGGCAAGTGGTGGTGACGCCGTCGGCATCCTGCACATGGCTCACATATTCCGTCGACATGCGTGACTGCGCGCCGCGCGAACAGGCCGTCTTGAAGAGCAGCGGCTCCATATAGGTCTGTGGCAGGTCGTTCATCCGGCCGGGCGAGGACAGGAGATGTTCGGCGCGCGAGAGCGGATGGTTACCCCAGCTTTGCATGCGGCCGATCTCTTCGCCGGCGACCGCCGTGCAGAAGACGTTCTGGCCCATCAGGTCCTGTTCGGTCGCGAACATATAGGCTTCGTCCTCGACGTCGCGGCCGAGATCGCGCAGAACCTCCATCGTGCGCTGGTTGGTGATGTGGGCGCGCGGGGTGTTGGCAAGCCAGCGGTAGCGGTTGATGACCATGGGCTCGAGGCCGTAGCTTGCGAGCAAGGCTGCCGTCGCGGAGCCGGCCGGCCCGGTGCCGATGATCAGGACGTCGGTGGTGATGTCAGCCATGTGGCCCTCCCTTTGTCGTTTGTTCAAGCGATCCGCCCCTCAAGGTGCGGCGGACCGGAAAGAGTTCGATGCCGGTGCGGTCGGTGATCAGGCCCCAGATCCCGCGTGGCGCAAACAGCATGGTGATGATGGCAATCGCCCCGAGCAGCAGCAGGTACCAGGACCCGTAGCTCGACAGCGCATTCTGCATCAGGAAGAAGATGATGACGCCGACGATCGGCCCTTCGATGGTGCCAATGCCGCCGATGATGACGATGAACAGCACATAGGCCGTCCAGTCGGTGAGCGAGAAGGCAGCGTCGGGTGAGATACGGGCCTTCTGCAGATAGATGATCGCGCCGACGATGCCGGTGATGAACGCGGTCGAGAGATAGATCACGAGCTTCAGTCGGAGGGCATCGACTCCGAGAGCACGGGCTGCCGTCTCGTTGTCGCGAACGGCGGCAAGGCCCAGACCCTGCTTGGAGCGCAGCAGGCGGTAGACGAACCAGATCGTCAGGACGAGCACGATCAGTGCCAGCCAGAAGGCGACGGCATCGGCGGCAGTTGCAGCCCGCATGCCGAACCAGTCTTCCAGCAGCGCCACGCCGAACATGTCGCGCGTTGCCTCGCGCGGGAGCGACGTACCAGTGCCGCCGCCAAGCGCCTTCCACTGGGCAAAGAGCAGCCGGCCCACTTCGGCGATGACCCAGGTGCCGATGGCGAAATACGGACCGTAGAGGCGGAAGGCGAAGAACGCCGTCGGTATCGAGACCAGCACTGCGAAGAGGCCGGCCAGCGGGATGGCCAGGATCGGGTCGAGGCCGAGAAGGATCACGAAGCCGAAGAGGGCATAGGCACCGCAGCCGACGAAGAGCTGCTGGCCGACGGAAATCAGCCCGGCATAACCGGCCAGCAGGTTCCAGCTCTGCGCGAGCGCCAGCATGGTGAGGATGAAGAAGAGATCCTGCACCACGCCGCGCGAGACGACGAAGGGGGCGGCTGCCAGGAGCAGCACGAAGAGGATGGCTGCGATTGAAAACAGCGATGACAGGCGGGTGCGGGTCTCCACCCGCCAGGATGGCGTCGGGCGCATGACGTTCGACAGGATTTCTCTGTTGGCGTTCATCGTCACCTCAATCGACTGCGCGGGGAAAAAGACCCCGCGGACGGAACAGCAGGACGAGCAGGAAGGCGATATGGCCCGATAGGATCTGCCATTCCGGGTTGATGGCGGCGCCGAGCGTTTGTGCGACACCCAGAATGATGCCGCCGGCAAGCGTGCCCCAGAGTGAGCCGAGGCCGCCGATGATGACCGCTTCGAAGGCGTAGATCAGGCGCGCCGGCCCGGCGGTCGGGTCGAAATTGGCACGGGTGCCAAGATAAAGCGCTGCGATGGTGACGATCACCATGGCAAGGCCGGTTGCGATGGCAAAGATCTGGTTCGGGCGGATGCCCATCAGACCTGCTGTAACAACATCGTCTGACGTTGCGCGGAATGCACGGCCAAGCGCTGTCTTGTAGATCAGCTGGTTCAGGCCGACGATGACCAGGATCGCGGAGGCGAAGGTGAGCAGTGGCATGACGCCGGCATTGATGCCGCCAAGCGAGAGCGATGCCTGTTCCAGCGCGCCTGCCGGGATGCGCTGGCTGTCGGCCGTAAAGGCTTCGAGAAGGCCATTCTGGATGACGATCGACAGCCCAAAGGTCACGAGCAGCGGCGGCAGGATGTCCTTGCCCAGTGTCCGGTTCAGCAGGTGATATTGCAGCAGGTAACCGATCCCGAACATCAGCGGACCGGCGATCAGGGCCGCCACGAAGGGATTGAGCCCCAGCGTGGAGACCAGCAGCAGGATCAGGAAGGCCGAGAAGACGATGAGGTCGCCATGGGCGAGATTGACGAGCCGCATGATGCCGAAGACGAGCGACAGACCCGCCGCGAAGAGAGCGTAAAGCCCGCCGAGCAGAATGCCCTGGAGAATGGTATCAAGCCAGTTCATGGGTTTCCGCTCCGAAATAGGCCGCGTGGATATCGGCGCGGTCGAGCTCTGCCGGACGCCCCTCAAGGGTGACCCGACCTTCCATCATGCAGTAGACACGGTCTGCGACCTGCAGCGCCTGGGCGATGTCCTGCTCGACGATGACGATGGCGGCACCCGTTTCCCGAATGCAGGGGAAGGCGGCGTAGATGTCCTTGATGACGACGGGGGCGAGGCCGAGGCTCAACTCGTCGCAGAGCAGCACTTCCGGATTAGACATTAGCGCGCGGCCGATTGCGACCATCTGCTGCTGCCCGCCGGAGAGTGCCGTCGAGGGATTGCGGCGCCGCTCTTTCAGGATTGGGAAAAGCTCGTAAACGGTTTCAAGCGACCAGGGACCGCTTACCTTTCGGCCGTGGCGACCGACGAGCAGGTTTTCCTCAACGGTCAGCGAGGGGAAAAGCCGGCGGCCTTCCGGGACCAGCGCAATGCCGCGGGCCATGACGTCGGGGGCGGCGAGCGCGCCGATCGGTTCGTTCTTATGGCGGATCGCATCCGGTTGGTTGCGCAACACGCCCGCAATGGATCGCATCAGTGTCGATTTGCCCGCACCATTGGCGCCGATCACGGCAATCGTCTCGCCGGGATGAAGGACGAGGTCGACGCCGAACAGGGCCTGGAAATCGCCATAGAAGGCGGTGAGGTTTTTCGTTTCGATGAGGCTCATGGTTCAGACCTCCATGCCCAGGTAGATTTCGCGCACTTCGCGCGAATTCATGATGGTCTGCGGGTCGCCATGGCCGATGACCCGTCCAAAGTTCAGGACGAGGATCTTCTCGGCGACGGCGTTCAAGGCATGCAACACGTGCTCGATCCAGATGATCGCCATGCCGCGCTGGTGGACCCGCTTGATCGTGGCGACCAGCTGCCGGCACTCACCTTCGGTCAGTCCGCCGGCGATTTCGTCGAGGAGCAGAAGCTTGGGCCTGGTTGCAAGGGCCCGGGCAAGTTCCAACCGTTTGCGCTCGAGCAGGGTAAGGCTGCCGGCCGGGCGGTTGGCCTTGGCGATCAGGCCCGTCTCGACCAGGATTTCGGCGCAGAACTCGGCGACGTCCGCTTCGCTGCTTTCGCTGCCGAAGGCGCCGGCGACGAGCAGGTTTTCGTAGACCGTCAGCCGTTCGAAAGGCTGGGGGATCTGGAAGGTGCGGCCCATCCCGGCGAAACAGCGCTGCATCGGCGGGACAGTGGTCACGTCGCGACCATCGAAATGAACAGTGCCCTTGGCAACGGAGAGGTTGCCGGTGATCAGGTTGAACAGCGTCGATTTGCCGGCACCGTTCGGTCCGATGACGCCAAGCGCTTCGCCGGGTTCGACGGAAAAGCCGATGTCCTCGGCGACCACGAGGGCTCCGAAGGATTTCGACACTCCATTCAATTCCAGGATCGGCATGGACACTCCTCCGTCAGGCTGGCGGCGACCCGGAACGATCGGGACGCCGCTGCCATGGGTTCACAGGGTTCAGCTGAGCGCTTCCATCTTGCCGCCGAGCGGGATGTTCGTTGCCTGGCCGTTCTCGACGACGACGAGGTCGTAGCCGCCGCCGGATTTCAGGCGCCACTGGCCGCCGACAAGCGGGGTCTTGGCGACGTTCTTCTGGGCGAAGGGCGGCAGGTTGGCGTTGTTCCAGGCGATCGGCCCGACCAGCGTGTCGAGCTTGGTTTCGCCGATGGCTTTGGCAACGGCATCGCCATCCGTCACGTCTTCCGCACGCTTCATGACGTCGACCGCCAGTTCAAAGAGCGCATGGGCAAAGCCGATCGGCTGTGTCCATGGGCGGCCGGTCGCCGTGGTGAAGGCTGTCGCAACATCGGCAGCTGTCTCGCCTGTCAGCGAAGACGTGAAGGGATGAGACGGCGTCCACCAGACTTCGGTCGAGAGGTTGTGGCCGGCATCACCCAGGGCTTCCACCGTCTGCGGGAAAAGCAGCGCCTTGCCGATCGAGGCGATCTTGGGTTTGAGCCCCTGCTGCTTCGCCTGGTTCCAGAACGTGGTGAGGTCAGGCGGGATCATCACGCCGGTGAGGATCTCGGTCTCGGCCTGCTTGAAGGCATTGATCTGGGCGGAGAAATCGTCCGTCAGGTTCTGGTAGCGGCCGGTATCGGTCAGGCCGTAGCCGAGCTTTTCGAGCACCGGCGGGAAGCCGACGACCTTGTCGCCCCAGGCATTGCCGTCGCCGTCGTTCGGGAAGAGACCGCCCACCTTTTTGTTGGTTTCGATCTGGCCCCACATGCCGGTGAAGACGGCGATGATGTCCTCAAGACCCCAGAAGAAGTGGTAGGCGTAGTTGAAGGGCTTCCAGCTGGCCGGGTCGCCGGGATTACCCTGCTGGCCTATGAACCAGGGCTGCCAGGGAGCGACCGTGGACAGGCAGGGGATCTGCTCGGCTTCGCAGGTGGTGGAGACCGGATTGGTGGTTTCCGGCGTCGAGGAGACGAGCATCAGGTTGATTTCGTCGTCGACGATCAGTTCCTTGGCGACTTCGGCGGCGCGGTTGGGGTTGGACTGGCTGTCCTTGACCACGACCTCGTAGTTCAGGCCCATCTTCTTCGTCGTCGCAAGGAAGCTGTCGATGACGAATTTGTCGGCTTCACCGAAGGCAGCAAGCGGCCCGGTCTGCGGGCTGACATAGCCGAGCTTCACGGCTGTAGACTGCGCTATCGCAGGGGCCGCAAGGCCCGAGGTCGCCAGCATGGCGCCGCCGGCTGCTGTGGTCTGCAAGAATTTGCGTCGCGTAATCATGTTTCCTCCCATCATCGTCTCTCCTCCCAAAGAGCGCGCAGCGCGCGAGATGTCTCATCGGTCAGTCGGGCCTGACGCCCTCCCAGGCCTGTTGCAGAAGTGTGCGGATCGACGTCCGATCAATCGGACGCGGGTTCCAATAGGGGTTCTCGACCGCTATATCGGCAGCGCGATCGAGATCGGCTTCAGTGAGCCCGAAATCCTTGAGCGACAGCGGCGCGCCAATCGATTTGGCGAAATCCCAGAGTCCGCCGCCTATCGAACCGCCAAACAGTTCGGCGGCTGCCCCGAGTTCTTCACTGGCGGCCTCGGCGTTGAAGGCGGCCGTGTGCGGCAGCATGACTGCATGGGTTTCGGCATGCGGCGTATCGAAGGAGCCGCCCAGCGTGTGGCAGATCTTGTGGTGCAGTGCCATGCCGACTGTGCCGAGCACGGTGCCGCAAAGCCAGGCGCCATAGAGCGCTTCCGCCCGCGCATCAGGATCACGAGGGTTCTTCAGCAGAACCGGAAGGCTATCCCTGAAGGCGCGTAAACCGTCGAGCGCCATCAGCGTCGAGACCGGGTTGCGATCCTGGGCATAGAGACCTTCGACCGCATGGGCCATGGCGTTGAGGCCGCTCGTGACGCTCATGCCGACGGGTAGGCCGAGCGTAAGATCCAGATCGTAGATGACGACTTCCGGCAGGATGCTCGCGTTTCGGACCGTGGTCTTTCGCCCGCCTTCGGTCTGGCCGAGGATCGGCGTAACTTCGGAGCCAGCATAGGTCGTGGGGATGACGACCTGCGGCAGATCGGTGCGGTAGGCAATCGCCTTGCCAAGCCCGGTGGTGGAGCCACCGCCGAGCGAGACGACGCAGTCGGCGTCCGTTTCCCTGACGACCTTCAGCGCTTTCTCCGTCAAATCGACGGGCGTGTGCATGACGGCACCGGAGAAGATGCCGACGGAGAGGCTACCAAGCCTATCGGAGAGGGCTTCCGCATCCGCCTTCTGATGGGGCGTCGACAGGACCAGCGCGCGGCGGCAGCCCAGCGCCTCAACGGCGCTGCTGACCTCGGCGCTGCGGCCGGAACCGAAGAGGATACGGGCCGGATTGCCGGCATAGGTGAAGCTCTTCATTTGCTCCTCCCAGGACGGGCACGGATCATGACGAACCGGATGTTGACGCGTGAGGCCGGCTTGCCGTCGATCAGGGTCTGCTCGAACGAATGCACCAGTTCCGGCCGAACGCCGAACAGCGCGTCTTCGCCGAGTCTCGGATCATCCGCGTCGTAGATGTGGGTGGTGATCGTCTCGAAACCCGGGGCGCGGACGACGAAATGAAGATGGGCCGGACGGTGCAGCGGATAGCCCGCCTGGGCGAACAGCCGGCCCACTGGCCCGTCACCGGGTACGCCGTAGCCGGCGGGCCGGACCGTGCGATAATGAAATTTGCCACCCTGATCCGGACGGAACAGACCCCGCAGATTGAATTCCGGCTGGAGATCCGGCTGCTGGTTCTCGTAGTAACCTTCGGCATTTGCCTGCCAGGTGATGATCTCGGCGGTCGTGATCGGCAGGCCGTCGAGATCTTCGACGCGGCCCTCGACAAGCAACGGTAAACCTGCGCCATCCAGCGAGATGGAGCTCCCCAAGGCCCGTTCCGGGGTGTCGGTCCGGAAGAAGGGACCGCGGATCGTGTTGGGGGTAGCACCCGAGGGACGGCGGGAATTGATCTCTTCGACAAGTGCAGAGGCGCCGACGAGATCGGAAAACAGCACCCATTCCTGGCGCCGTTCGTCCGATGCGTGGCCGACCTCGGTCAGGAAGTCGAGGACCTTGCGCCACTGCTCCTGGCTAGGGCGGAACTCCTTGATGAGTTCATGGACATGGCAGACCACGGCGGAGAGCAGGCGGGCGGTTGCGTCATCGGGCGTGCCGAAGCGGCTCGTGAAAGCCTCTGATGACGTCGCTTCATCGAAGGTGATGAGTTCGGCGGCCCGCGACATGCATCTCCTCCCAAATCCGCATTGCTGGTCGAGAGGAAGCTAGCAGGGCTTGCATGCAGGATTGATGATTTGTTTGGGTGACAATATAACAATCCGTTATGAAGTTCGACGAGCGACATCTGATCCAGCTGGCTGCCGTGGTCAAAACGGGCGGCGTGACCGAAGGTGCGGCCCTCCTGGGTCTCGCGCAGCCGGCGGTGTCGCGCACATTGTCGATGCTGGAAAAGAGGATTGGCGAACCGCTCTTCATCAAGGGTCGGCGCCCGCTGCAGCCGACGCCGCTCGGGATTGCGCTGGCAGAACACGGGCTTGCCATGCTGGCGGCGTCGCGCAAGGCCTCCGATCTCATGGAAAGCTTCCGGGTCGGGAAAAGCGGCTTGGTGCGTGTCGGCGGCAGTCCCTTCTTCATGGACTCACTGATCGCCGGCATGTGCGCCGAGTTCCAGGCGACCCATCCGGATGTGCGGATCGACCAGTCCTATGGCTATTTCCCGGACCTGCGCGCAGCGCTGAAGGCCGATCAGATCGATCTGGCTATCTGCCCCATCGATATTCTCGACGAAGGCTCGGGGCTTGCCTTCCAGCAGATCCTCCCTGGCCGCAATGTCATCGCATGCCGCGTGACCCATCCGCTCCTGTTGAAGCGCCGTGTGCAGCCGTCCCATCTTCTCGACTATTCCTGGGTGGCGCCGCCGCCGGGCAGCCCGCTTTTGGCCGACCTCAGAGCACTGCTCCTCTCCTTCGGAGCGACGGAAATCCGCATCCGCTATTCCGGCGGGTCGCTGGCGAGTGTCGTCAATTATCTGAAGGGTGCCGATGCGCTGACCGTCATGCCGCATAGCGTGGTCTTTGCGCAGCGCAAGGAAAAGACGATTACCGCCCTGCCGATCAACATTCCACATCCGGAGAGGGCGCTTGCCATCCTCAGGCGTGTTGATGCGCCACGGTCTCCGGCGGTCGAGCAGTTTTCATCCTTCGTGCGGTCGAGCTTCGAGAACCTCCGCCACCTGATCAAACGCCATGAAGAGGCGGTCGTCTGGGGTAGTTGATCCGGTGTACGGACATTCTGTGTCGTCGCGAGACCGTGTAAGAGTTCTACCGTGATGCAGGATGAAATTTTCACAAAACAATACGCCGGAGCTTGGTTGATGACGACGATATATGATGTTGCGGTGATTGGTCTCGGCGCTATGGGGAGCGCGGCGCTCGCCTATCTCGCCGGTCGCGGTGCCAAGGTCATCGGCATCGAGGCGAAATATCCGGCGCATGCGCTGGGTTCGTCGCATGGAGACAGCCGACTGATCCGGCTTGGCTACTTCGAAGACCCGTCGTATGTGCCACTGCTGCAACGCGCCTACGAGAACTGGCGGTCGCTGGAAACGCGGCTTGGTGCCGATATCCTAACGGTAACCGGCGTGCTGCAGATCGGGATGCCAGACAGCAAGATCGTCTCAGGCACGCTGAAATCCAGCGCACTGCACGGTCTTCCGCATCTCGTGCTCGACCAGAAATCAATGGCGGAACGGTTTCCAGCCTTCCGGCTGGATGAGGGCGAGATCGGCGTCTTCGATCCGCAGGGCGGCTATATCCGGCCGGAAGCTGCGATCATGGGCTATCTGAAGCTTGCGGCCGCCGATGGTGCCGTCATGCATTTCGGCGAGCGGGTCACGGCAGTGGAGCCGTCCGACGATGGGGTCACGATTCTTTCAAACGAAGGTCGTTATCGGGCGCGCAAGATCGTGATTGCAACCGGGGCTTGGATCGCGGAGCTGGTACCAGAGTTGCGTGGCATGGCGAACCCGATCCGCCAGGTGGTCGCCTGGTATCAGCCGAGTGACGGTTTCGTCGCGCAGCCCGAACGCATGCCGTGCTTCCTGCGCGACGAGGGTCCGGAAGGGTCTTATTTCGGATTTCCGGTGATCGGAACGGACGGCGTCAAGATCGGGCGGCATGCGCATTTCCGGGAGTCGATCGATCCCGACCTGGAGAATCCGCCGGTCAACGATGCCGACCGGGCGCTGCTCGACGGTTTCGCAAGGAAGCGGCTGCCGAGCGCGGCATCGGTGAGAATGAAATCGACCACGTGCCGTTACACCATGCTGCCGAGCGAGGATTTCCTTATCGACGCTATACCGCACCAGAAGAACGTTGTGATCTGCTCGGCCTGCTCCGGCCATGGCTTCAAGTTCACGAGCGTGGTGGGGGAAATTCTGGCCGACCTCGCGCTGGACGGCGGCACGTCGCTGCCGGTCGATGTCTTCAAGTTCGAGCGTCACGTCAGCTGAGGGTTACGCTTCAGAACGAAAAAAGGCCGCCCGTGAGCGACCTTCCGTGGTCCGGAGACAATCAGGCGGCCGGGTAGCGGGCGGCGTACCAGGTGCGGAAGAGAGTGTACTGGTTTTCCAGATGGCGGCGCTGCGACGGGCTCAGTTCGTCGGTCTCGTTGAAATGCAGCGTGTATTCGGCATCTCCGTTCAGTACCATCAGGTACTTGTAGTGAAGGACGAGGTCCGGGCCTTCGTCGTAGGTCGAGAGCACCATAAGAGCCTCCTCCAGTTCGCGCGCGTCGCGGCGGGCCTGCGGGTCACCTTTGGCGGCCTTCTCGCACAACGAGACGAGATGCAGCGCTTCCCTCGGAAGCGCATTGCCGATGCCGGTGATCGCGCCGCCGGCGCCGCAGTTGACGTAGCCATGGTAGACGCCGGTGTCGACGCCAACCATCAACGTGAGGGCGTTATCGCCAGAGGTGATGTTTTCAGCCGCATAGGTCATGTCCTCCTTGCCGCCGAATTCCTTGAAGCCAATCAGGTTCGGGAAGCTGGCGCGCAGGTCGAAGAAGAGGTCGGCGCGGGTTGCGAAGCCGTAATAGGGGCTGTTGTAGATGACCGCCGGCAGTCCGCTCGCTGCTTCGAGAATGGCGGAGAAATGAGCTTTCTGGGCACTGACCGAAGAGCCGCGCGACAGCACGCGCGGGATCACCATCAGGCCCTTTGCGCCGACCTTCGCGGCATGCGCGGCATGGCTGACGGCAGATTTCGTGTTCACCGCGCCGGTGCCGACGATAACCGGGACGCCGGCTTCCGCGAGACGGCGAACGCCTTCCTGGCGTTGTTCGTCGGTGAGCAGCGGCCAATCACCCATCGAACCGCAATAGACGACTGCGGACATGCCAAGGTCGATCAGTTCCTTGCCCTTGCGGACGAGCGCATCGAAATCCGGCGTGCGGTCGGCCTTGCACGGCGTCATGAGGGCGGGAATGCATCCCGTAAAGACTGAAGCTGTCATTTTCGCATCCTGCCACCGGCGCTGGTGTTGCCCGGCCTGTTTCAGTGGAACATGGCGCTTGGTAGCACTATGTCGAATTCTTGTCGACAAAAAAAATACAAGATTTGAGTTCGGGTCGAGTTACGCCTCTGATCCCGATCGGGGCAGCCTTCAGAGGTCGATGCGGTCTCTCGATTCTGCTGAGATGTAGGAGCGGATCTGTGTGACGATCTGGTCGGCGTGGGCAGAGGCCAGAGCGTCTGCCCTGTCGACATCATGATCGACAATCGCCGTGATGATCTCCTCATGCTCGGCGACATATTGCCGGGGCAGCATGTCGTTGAACGAAGAATAGTAGAGGCGCAGGATGCGACGGCCTTCATCCAGCAATCGAGTAAAAAGGTCGGTGTAATACCGGTTGTGACCGGCCTGCGCGATTGCCACGTGGAAATCGCGATTTGTCGCGATCATTGCGAGCACGTCCCGCTTGCCGACAGCCTGTTCAAAGGCCGCCTGTATATCGCGAAGTGCATCGATGTCGGACGGTAGGTGTCGCGCCGCGGCAAGCCGCGTTGTGACGCGGTACATGAGCGTGAGCGCGTCGAAGAATTCTGGCAGGGCGAGAAAATCGATGTTGGCAACGATCGTGGCGCGATTTGGCAGCGTTGTGATGAGCCCCTCGGCCGCGAGCCGCACCAGGGCTTCGCGTATCGGAGTGCGGGAGAGTGCGAAGCGGTCGGAAAGCTGCTGTTCGTCGAGCGGGCTGCCGGGTGCGAGCCTGAGTTCGATAATCTCGTTTCGAAGCGTCTCGTACACGGCGGAGACGCCGAAACCACGTCGATGGGTGATCTTGTCCGTTTCCGTCAATGGACGCTCCTTCTCGATCGTGCCCGCGTTGTTCTTCCTTAGCGGAATTGAGAAGGTGCGCCAAACAATAGAGCGTCGAGTGCAAACGGCGAGCGTCGGGCTACACGTCGAAATCAGCCCGAGGCGGCCGCCAGCTCCAGCAACGATTCGTCCTGCGGATAGCACGACAGAAAATGCGACAATGTTCCCTTCGATGCGCTGTCGCCGGGAGTGGGTGACACGGACTGGTCGTCGGCGAACGGGTTTCGCGTCCCCATAAACCAGTCAGCGGCGGTTGTTCCGAGAACGGCCCGGAACTCGACACGCCGCTTCTCCCGAACCAACAGTTCTCCATAGAGGCGGGCGAAGGCCGTGGCGCTATAGACGGGAAGACGTGTGGCGGCGACGTGTTCTGCGGCGTTGCGCCCGATCGCCTCTATCTCCGCCGGATTCTCACGCATCCAGCGCAGGCGTCTTGCCGCGTCGTCGGCATTTTCGGCGACGTAGCCTGTTTCACCATCGGTGACGATGGCCAGTTCCGGCGTATTGGGGAAAACCAGGGGCGCACAGCCACAGGACATCGCTTCAACGAGGGCGTTTTCGGCCGTACCGAAATGATCCTGTTTCAGCAAGTAGAGAAAGATCTGGGCTTCCTGCAGCACGGAAGCGGGGTCCGCCGCATGTCCCATAAAGCGCACGCGCTCCCGGCGTCGCATCGCGTTGGCGGCATGTATGACCTCGCCTTTGTCTTCGATGCTTCCCCATATGGCGACGGGCAACTTGCTGTCGCCAGCGTCATCGACCACCGAAAAGAAGTCCCGGCTCATTTTGCTGAAATTGACGGTGCCGAGATAGGCGACCGATCCGTCGCGTCGGGTGATGCCCTTGCGACGCTGCCTCGCGGTGAAGCCGAAGCCGCTGTTGACCACACCGATCCTGGCGCGGGACGCAGCCGGCAGGCTGGTTCTGTCCAACAGTGCGAGCGAGCATGGCGATGTGAACATGAAACGGTCCGCGATCGGCAGCAAAGCCGGCGGAATAAGCGGCGGCGTGAGGCCGGATATGTGGCACCAGATCAGCGTGCGCATGACCGGCCAGTCGTTTTCGCAGAGACAATGGTAGAGACGTGGATGGTTCCACCACTCGATCTGAACGATGTCAGCTTCTGCGGCCAGCTGCAGAATAGTCGCCTTGCTGGGGGTTATCGTCAGCGTGGCCCCGCTTTTGACGAGGCTTTCGGCGTAGCGGGTATCGCGCGGTTCCTCGAGCAGCACATAGTGGCGTCTGACGAACAGGGCGTCGGCACTGATCAGACTTGAATGCGCCTTGCCGACGCCGCCGCCGAGATGGGCGGTGATGTGGAGGATCTTCATTCTGCGGCGCTCAGGTCGGGAATCTTAAGTCCTCCGGGCGCCGGACCCACATGGCGTGCTCCGAGATGGCCCTTGAACCGGTCGAGCAGCAACGGCCGGTGGGCGTCGATGTTGTCTGGAAGGCAGTGGCTCAATTGTCCGCAATTGCCGCAAACGCTATTCTCGCGTCGGCGACCTTCGAGGTGCTGTAGGCGGAGCGCATTCATGCGGTCGGAGTTCCAAATATCTTTCATCGTCTCCTTGCGGACGTCGCCGATAACAAGCTTGCGGCCCCAGTCAAGGAAGCAGGAACTGACAAGGCCGTCGGCATTCACCGAGTAGCCATAGAAGATGTAAGGACAGGTGTCGGTGTCGCCGATCTCCTGCTGGTAGATTCCGCCCGTGATCTTCACGCCGGTATGCTTCTCGATGTCGAATTCCGGCCAGCAGGGGGCGAAATTCTCGATGAAGATGCGGTCGCAATAGTCACCGAAGGTGTCAAAGAATTCCTGCCGCTGGGCTTCGGTGATCAGTTCACCCGGAATCTTGATGGAGACCTCCATCGCGCCCTTGTTGTCGTAGAGCCACTTCACGTTCTCGACGAACGTGTCAAAGTCGAAATTGAAGCCGGTGAACTGCTGGTATTGCTCCCGCGTCATGCCGTCGACGGAGATGTTGAGCTTGTCCAAGCCGGCCTCGATGACCGGTCCCATGCGCTCGGGCGTGATGAATGTGCCGTTGGTCGTGGAATCGATGTAGTCGCAATGCCCGCTCTTCTTGGCGTAGGCGACCATGTCGGCGAAGCGTTTGTTGAGAAAAGGCTCGCCGTCCTTGTACATACGAAGGACCTTGATGGGCCTGTCGAATTCGCCGAGGTCATCGACGACCTTCTGGAACACCTCGTATTTCATCGCGCCCTGGTAGCGACCGGTTTCCGCGATCATGTCGCGATGGCCCGTCGGACAGAAGGTGCATTTGAAATTGCACGAACTTGCCGGATCGACAAAGACGATGAACGGCGTTTCCAGCGGAATCACCGTCTCCAGGGCAGTCCGGTCGTCGAGGTTAATTCTCGGCTTCAGCTGTGCTTTCATTCAGGCTCTCCAGCAGCATCGATGCACCTTCGAGATTGCAGACGCCGACGACAGCGCTCGGGTCCGAGGGGTGCGGTGCCATCGCGCCGAACTCCAGCAGGTCCCGTCTGCCGTAAGCATCCGCGATCCGTTCCGCGAAGGCGCGAATCGTGATTGGTTCACCTGAACAAATATTGATTGCGCCAGGCTGGCGCGTCTTCGCGACGCTTGCGATCATCGCGCCGGCTGTCCGCACGTCGAGGAAATCGCGAAGCTGGGTTCCGGCGGACAGGCGGGCGACCTCACCCGCCTCGATCCTGCCGCGGAGATAGGCGGCCAACCGACGAGGGTCCTCTCCTTCGCCGAAGAGATAAAAGATGCGGCACCACGAGAAGAGCGTGTCGCGCGGGGCGAACCACTCCCGCAGCATATGGTAGGTGGAAAGCTTGCAGGCGGAATAAAAGTTCGACGGCTCGACAGGCGAGGCGACGTCGAGACGATCGCCCGGCAACCGGTACTCCATGCAGGTGCCGATGCCGATGACATGGCCGACACCCGCGCGGGTGGCTCCCTCGGCCATGGCAAAAGTGCCTTCCACGCACTCCGCATTTTCCGGCGCGTCGAGATAGACGCCATGTTTAACGTACCAGGCGCTGTGGATAATAGTGTCCGCACCTCTGCACGCTTCGGCCCACCACTCCACACTTTCCCGGAAAAGATTGTCAGTCTCGACGATGTCCGACGATTGGGCGGCGAGGTGCATAGCGCTGCAGGATCTGACGACGGTTCTAACGTCGTGGCCCTGTCGAACGAGGTGACGGTGGATTTGTCGACCGACAAAGCCGGTGGCTCCGGTCAGGAGGACGGTGCTCACGGCAAGGCTCGCAAAAGGTCGTTGCTGATAAGAAACACAGGAGTTTTCATCGCGAATCCATGGATAATTCGGCCATCGTGACAGAGTCGGCAACAACCGCAAGGCGGAACTGAGATGGCGCTTGCCCAGCAGGTGCGCCCTGCAGACGACACTAGCGCTCGGACCGGGTTGTCCGGATATGGAAGCCGCGCCTTCGATAGCGTGCCCGATGCGAAAACGGCCGGGGAGCTTCTACGCGGTATTGATGCAGCACAGTGTCGGTTTTTTCCGGCGGCTGTCCAGCCACCTCTCGTCCTGTATGGGGGCGGCGACCTGGGCCGGCTGGCACGGGATTATTGCTGCGGCCTCGGTATCGAGGTCGCAGCGCTTGTCGATCGAAACGCCGAGCGATTGCGGCAGGACGCTTTTTGGCAAGGGCTTCCGGTTTTCGCACCCGATGAGGTCGCCAGAGACCTTAAAGCGACTGCTCAGCTGGCAGTATGTGTTGCAACAGCACCCTTCCTTACACTGGCAGAAACATTGGCGCGGGACGGCTGGGGAAACGTCGTTCCGTTCTATGACGTAGCCGAGAGCCTGAGAGCGGTTCACCCGCTTTCGAACGGCTGGTTCGTCGGCGCGTTTTCCCCGCAGGACATGGAGGAAACCGCGCGCGTCCTGTCCGGCTGGGAGGACGATGTTTCAAGGGCTCATCACCTGCAGTTCATCGCCTGGCGGCGATTGAGGGAGGAGTGGACCTTCGAGGACGCACCGGTCAGGGGAGGCGATCGCTTCTTCATCCCGGAGATTATGGCGCATATCGGCGGTGTCCGGATGTTTGTCGACGGCGGTTCCTATGACGGTCGGGTCACCGACCGCTTTCTGGCCAACACCGAAAGCAACGATGCCCATGTGGTCGCCATTGAGCCGGATTTGGAAAATGCCGCTGCTCATAGGCAGGGCCTTTCGGCCAAGCCTGATGACATGTCGGGACGGGTAACAATCCTCAACGAGGCGCTCGATGCCACCAAGCGGGAGCGGCTGTTCCATGATGGGCTCGGTTATGCCTCTCAGCTGTCCCAGACAGGTAATCGCCTTTTGCGGACCGCTACCATCGACGGGCTCAACCTTTCGCCCGATTTCCTCAAGCTTCATCTTGAAGGCGGAGAACTCGACGCTCTGAAGGGTGGGATGGAGACGATCAACCGGTGCCGGCCGATCATCGCCGCGACCATCTATCACAATGACGACGGCATCTGGCGGACGCCGTCTTGGCTGATGAGCGAACTAAGAGGCTACCGTTTCCTGATGCGGCTGCACAGCTGGTGCGGGACGGGGGCGGTTGTCTATGCCTTGCCGGAGGAGCTTCAGTGACTGCTGACGTTTCTATCGCGGCACTCGAGAGACAGCGTGACCAGGTGTTGAACGTGGCGCCGGCAGGCATGCTGACACATTCGCTGAAAGTTGGCATCTATGGCACCGGCTTTCTCGGTCGATGGACCGTGGAATTTTTGCGGAGCCTTGGAATAGAGCCGACCGGGTGTTTCGATGGAAACACAGCGCGGCATGGAGAGGTTTTTTGCGGCCTGCCGATTTCCTCTCCGAAAGACATAGGTTCGACGGATCTTGATCTTATCTTGATCACGGCCCGGCACTCCGTTCAGCAAGTTGCAGCTGTCATTAGCCCGTCTGGCATTCCCTGGTGTTCGATGGATGCCTGGTATGTTGCGCGGCATTTCGATGCCTTCATTGACGCCCACGCGCTGATGGCTGACGATCATTCTCGGTTGACCCTTCGCGCTGTCATGATGGCCATGCTGACTGGCGACCACGCTCCGCTTGAGGAAGTGTTGGAGCGCGACCAATATTTCTGTCTGCCTAGGTTTGCGGGTGCGGCGAAGGAAATTTATGTCGATGCCGGCGCCTATGTCGGTGACAGCGTCGAGCGCTTCATCTGGGCCAATGCCGGAGTCTTCCAGAAGATATACGCGTTCGAGCCGTCTCCGCGACAGTTCGATGCGCTGGAAGCACGCGGCCGCCGACTGCGCCAGGAATGGGCTCTTGATGAGGATGTCATCCAGCTCAATCGCGCGGGACTCGGGGATCAGGCCGCAATTATGGCCGGCGCGACCGCGAGCGGCCAATTGCAGAGCATGTCGCTCCATCCTTCATCCGAGGGTGACGTCGTTACCGTATCTCTCGACGAATACCTGGCCGGGGCGCCGGCGACCTTCATCAAAGCCGATGTCGAGGGCATGGAGATGGCTCTGCTTGCCGGGGCGGCCAAGACGATTGCAGTCTGCCGGCCGAAGCTCGCCATCTGTGTCTATCACTACCCCTCGGACTTGCCAGCGATCTCCGGATACATCCGGTCTCTCGTTCCCGACTACAAGTTCGCCCTTCGTCACCATTCGCCGCAGCTGATGGAGACCGTACTTTATTGCTGGGTTGATTGACCCGAACCGCTCAGGAAATGAACATGGATCCCGTAGAAGACTTTCGCCAACGTGTTGCCCGAAATATCCGAAGGATCGGCGAGGACCGCGATTTCATCGGCCTCACGAATATCTGGGTCCGCGAATCGATCCGCAAGGAATACGCCCAGAACTTCACCTGGCTCGGTCGGCCGGTCATCCAGGTGCCGCAGGACGTCTATGCGATCCAGGAGTTGATCTGGACCTGTCGGCCCGACCTGATCATCGAGACCGGGATCGCTCATGGCGGATCACTGGTGCTCAGCGCCTCCATGCTGGCCATGCTCGACTATTGCGATGCGATCGAGGCGGGCGCCGTTCTCGATCCGCGGGCAAGCCGCCGCAAGGTCGTCGGCGTCGACATCGATATCAGGGCGCACAATCGGGCCGCGATCGAGAGCCATCCGATGGCGCACAAGATGGTCACGATCCAAGGTTCGTCGATCGCGCCGGAGGTCGTGGAGCAAGTAAAGGCGCATGCTCACGGCTACGACCGCATCATGGTCTTTCTGGATTCCAACCATACGCACGAGCATGTGCTGGCCGAACTGGAGGCTTATGCACCGCTAACGTCGAAGGGTTCATACTGCGTCGTCTGGGATACCGGCGTCGAAGACCTGCCAGACGAAATGTGTGCCGATCGCCCCTGGGGCAGGGGCGACAATCCTAAGACGGCGGTGTGGGCGTATCAGCGCCTGTTGTCGGCTGAGGGGCGAAAGGCTGCGGACGGCGAGAGGCTCGCCTTCGAGACGGACAAGACGATCGAGCACAAGATCGCGATCACGGCGGCAGCCGACGGCTTCCTTCGCCGGATCTGAGACATCGCCGAACGGCATGAGCCAAGGAGAGAACCGATGGCATCCGATACCTTCTACTATCCGTCTGCCGGTGAAGATGCGTTCTTCCAGAAATTGAACAAGCTCATCGAAAAGTGGCCCCACGATGTGCGGCACTATCTCGACCTGTTTCCGGTCTATGCAAGCCGCCGTTCGTTCATTCGACAACTGGCGCATTATGAGCTCTTCAAGCTGACGATCGATCTTCCTGGCCACTATGCGGATTTCGGGGTCTATTTCGGCAAATCGTTCTTCAGCTGGCACAAGTTTCTCGAAACCTTCACGCCGACCGCCACCCACAAGAAGGTCATCGGCTTCGACAGCTTCGAAGGTTTTCCGGATCTCGCGGAACAGGACGGCGGGACCGATGGCAACATCCAAAAGGAAATCGGCGGACTGAGTTCCGGGAGCTTTCTTGATGAGTTCCAGGCATTGCTCGACCTTCACAATGCTGATTCCGTAATCCCAGCGAACCGCGGCAGCATCGTCAAGGGCGATATCTGCAAGACGCTGCCGGCATGGCTAAAAGAAAACCCGGAGACTCGCTTCTGTCTGCTCAATCTCGATGTCGATATTTACGAGCCGACGCGGGTGATACTTGAGGAGTGCTGGGACCGGCTGGTGCCTGGTGGCGTGCTGGTTCTCGACGAATATGCGACCAGCAAATGGCCAGGAGAGACGATCGCCTGGGACGATTTCGCACGGGCACGGAAGATCGAGAAGCCGCTCACGCGGTTTCCCTGGGCCAACGCACCCGGTGCCTGGCTGGTGAAGTGATATCAGGCACATCCGTCAAGGTTCACACAAAGTCTGGGAGCTAAGACGATCTCATGACGGTGCCTCGGCACCCATGCACCGGCCGGATTGATGGAATGAAAGTCGTAATTCTCGCCGGGGGCCTTGGCTCCCGCCTTGCCGAAGAGACGATTCTTCGTCCGAAGCCGCTCGTCGAGATCGGGGAAAAACCGATCCTCTGGCACATCATGAATATCTACTCCCATCATGGGCTGACGGATTTCATCATCTGTGCCGGCTACAAGAGCTACATGATCAAGGAATACTTCGTAAACCTGATCCTGCACCACAGCGACGTGACCATCGAACTCGGCACGCGGCAGATCGAATATCACCAACGTGAGGCGCCGCCCTGGCGGGTGACGGTTGTCGATACGGGCCTCAACTCGATGACGGGGGGCCGCATCCGCCGGGTGCGGGACTATCTCGATCCCAATGAACCTTTTTGCCTCACCTATGGCGACGGTGTCGGCGATGTCGACATTAGTGCCGAAATCGCCTTCCACCGGTCACATGGGCTTAAGGCCACCATGTGCGCGGTTTCGCCACCCGGTCGCTTCGGTGCCGCCGCGCTCGATGGTCATCTCGTGAGTAAATTCCTCGAGAAGCCGAAGGGGGACGGGCAACGCATCAACGGCGGCTTCTTTGTTCTCGATCCCTCGGTCATCGATCTCATCGAGGATGACATGACGGTCTGGGAAAACGAGCCGCTGAACGCGCTCGTCGACAACCGGCAACTGGCCGCCTATCGGCATGACGGGTTCTGGCAGCCGATGGACACGTTGCGCGAGCGGATGATGCTGGAGGATCTTTGGAACTCCGGGCGCGCGCCGTGGAAGGTCTGGGACTGATGTCGTTCTGGACGGGAAAGCGTGTTCTGGTGACGGGGCATACTGGGTTCAAGGGAAGCTGGCTGTGTCTCTGGCTCGAGCATTTGGGCGCGAACGTCAGCGGCATTGCGCTCCAGCCGGACCAGGCGCCGTCGATGTACGGATTGATGGGAGATTGGGGCGGGCAGGCGCACAGCATCTGCGACATCCGCGATGCGTCCGGCTTGACAGACCTGGTGAAGCGTGCGGAGCCGGAGATCGTCTTTCACCTCGCGGCGCAATCCCTTGTCCGGCGCTCCTATCGCGAGCCGGCCGCGACCTTTGCCGTCAATGTCGGCGGAACGGTCAATCTGCTCGATGCCGTCCTGTCGTGCGGCTCTGTCCGGACGGTAGTGGTGGCGACGACGGACAAGGTCTATGCCGAAAACGCAAACGGCGCGCCCTATCGCGAGAGCGATCCGCTCGGCGGCAAGGACCCCTACAGCGCGTCCAAGGCGGCCGCCGAGATCGTCTGCGCGTCCTATCGCGACAGCTTCATGGAGAAGGCTGGTATTCGTCTTGCGACCGCCCGGTCCGGCAACGTCATTGGCGGTGGCGACTGGTCGGAGGACCGGCTCGTTCCCGATGCGGTGCGTGCCTTTGGCGATGGCAGGCCGGTGGCGCTGCGCTATCCGGAGGCGACACGGCCCTGGCAACATGTGCTGGAGCCGCTGGGCGGCTACCTTGCCTATGCGCAGGCTCTGACGGGGGCTCGCCATGACGTCCCTCCGGCGATCAATTTCGGACCGGATCCGGGCAATGTCGCGACCGTCGCGCAGTTGGCCGATGAACTGGCTTCAGTATGGGGTATGCAGACTGGCTGGATACCAGTCGAAGGGTCTCACCCGCCCGAAGCGCGCCAGTTGACCCTCGATTCGACCCTCGCAGACCGCTCGCTCGGCTGGCGGCCACGGCTGGATCGCGCACAAACCATCGAATGGACCTGTGGCTGGTACAAGGCCATGCTATCCCGGGCCGACATGCGGGCCTTTACGCTCCGTCAGATCGCAGACTATGAAAGGCTGGCTGCATGACCTCACACGCCTGCCGCTTCTGTTCGGCCCCGCTGACACAGCTCTTCGCCGATCTCGGGGTGACGCCACTTGCCAACTCCTATGTAAAGCCCGAACTGGCCGACCGTCCCGATCCGGTTTATCCGCTGCGGGTCTTCGTCTGTGCCGAATGTCTGCTGGTCCAGGCTGACGCGTTTGCGTCGCCGGAGGATATCTTCAGCGACTATGCCTATTTCTCGTCCTTCAGCGACAGCTGGGTCGAACATGCTCGCCGGTTTGCTATCGGTGCGATCGAGCGTTTCGGACTGACAACCGCATCCCAGGTGATTGAGGTCGCGAGCAATGACGGCTATCTCCTCCGGCATTTCGTCGAACGGGAAATCCCGGTTCTCGGCATAGAGCCCGCCCGCAACGTGGCGGACGTGGCGCGTGCGGCGGGAGTGCCAACCGAATGCCGCTTCTTCGGACGAGAGGCGGCCGCCGACCTTAGGGCGAGGGGGTATGCGGCCGATCTGCTGATCGGCAACAACGTGCTTGCCCATGTCCCCGATATCAATGATTTCGTTGCCGGCTTGGCGATGCTCCTGAAGCCGGAAGGCGCGATCAGCCTCGAGTTTCCGCATCTGCTGCAATTGATCAGGAACGTTCAGTTCGACACGATCTATCACGAGCACTTCTATTACCTGTCACTCCTGGCGGTGGAGAAAGTGTTCTCGCGTCACGGCCTGATCGTCTTCGACGTCGAGGAGCTTCCGACCCATGGCGGCAGTCTCAGAATCTCCGCCTGTATTGATGAGGGTAGCTCGACACGCCGCATTAGTGAGCGTGTTGCCAAGGTGCGCAATGACGAGGCGAATGCCAAGCTGACGGATGTCGACAGCTATGCTGCATTCCAGAGCGCCGTCCTGCCAGTGCGGGACGGTTTGCTGGCATTTCTTCGTCAGGCCAAGCTGGAGGGCAAAACGGTTGCTGCTTACGGCGCTGCTGCAAAGGGCAATACGCTTCTCAACTTCTGCGGCATCGGAACCCATCTGATCGAATACGTGGTTGACCGCAGTCCGCATAAGCAGGGGCATCTGCTTCCCGGCAGTCGTCTGCCGATCTTTTCGCCGGACAAACTTGCCGAGACGCGTCCGGATTACGTGCTGATCCTACCATGGAACATCGCGTCGGAGATTGTGTCGTCCATCGACGCCGCCTCCTGGGGCGGTCGCTTCGTGGTGGCGATCCCGCATTTGCAGGTGATCGGATGAAGTTTACCGAGAGCCGAATTTCGGGCGCTTTCCTTATCGATCCGGAACCGCATCAGGACGAGCGCGGACTTTTTGCGCGCACATTCTGTCGCGAGACTTTTGCAGCGCGCGGGCTGGCCCGCGAATTTCTCCAGTGCAACACGTCACTCAATCCCAAGAAAGGGACCTTGCGCGGACTGCATTATCAGGCGGAGCCGTACGGCGAGGCAAAGCTGGTGCGCGCTACGCGCGGCCGGGTTTTTGACGTAGCCGTGGATCTTCGACCGGGCTCGCCGAGCTATCTCCTATGGGATGCTGTGGAGCTCGACTGGAGGAGGCGCAACGCTTTCTACATTCCGGCGGGCTGCGCGCACGGTTTCCTGACGCTCGACGACGACTGCGAGGTCTTCTACCAGATGTCGACGGTTTACGTGCCGGCGGCAGCCCGTGGCGCGCGGTGGGACGACCCCGCCTTCGGTATTCAGTGGCCGGCAGAACCCTCGCTGATCGGCGACAGGGATGCGGCCTTTGCCGCTTACGTAAAGGAACGGTCATGACCGACATCAAGCTCAGCATCTGCATCCCGACCTTCAACCGGGCGCGCTTTCTGGAGCATTTGCTCGGAACGCTTGCGGACAAGGCTGGGACGGATCTCAGCCACGAGATCGTCATTTCCGACAATGCTTCGACGGACGATACAACGGCAGTGGTCGAGCGCTTTATCGCCGAGGGATTGCCGATCCGATATCTGAGGCGGAACACAAATGGTGGCGGATGGCCAAACCTCGCCAATGCCTTCGGCCATGCGCGGGGAGAGTATGCGCTCTACCTTGCCGATGACGACCTGCTGATCTGGGACAACCTCAAAGCCGTCATCGACCATCTCGATGAAAATCCCGATATGGTCGTGTGCCATGCGCCTTGGTCGCTCTATGACGCAATCGCTGACAAGGACGGAAGGCTTTTCTACCACGTGGAGACACCGCGCCGCTTCCCACGCTGGAATTTCCTCGCCCTCTTCTCCTTCATCACGGAGAGGCACATCTTTCCTGAAATCTGCGTCTATCGAACCGAAGCGCTTCGTACAATCTACGTGGAGCGACACTTCTGTTTCTGGGCCTTCGCCTTCCTGGCGCATGCGATCGATATCGGTGCCGTGGGATTCCTCGACAAGCCATTCTACCGATCCGTCACGCGTACCGCGATTGCTCGCGGCGTGCAGGCGGGCAACGAGGAAGCGATGCATGCCTGGGATCGTTACAAGGGAGGATTGGAGTACCTGCTCTATCTCGGCTCCCTCAGAAAGCAGATCGATCTTGGTCCCGAAAACAAGGCCCGGTTCGACAGGGCGTGCACCACGCTGACACTGGAGCGCATGACGGTCGCCTTGCGGATGTGGTTTTCCAAGAAGGACTTTCCGAAGGCCTACGAAGTCTACGCTCGCCTCTGCTACAACGGCTTCGGGCACATCCCGGAGGTGAAGGACATTGGCGAGAAGCTGCCCTTGATGTGCGCGGTGCAGTCGCTTGCCCATAAGGTCAATGCCGCGCCGGACATCCGGCTGCTGGCTCTTGACGGTGTGACCGACATACAATCGCTGGCGGGTTTGTTGTTCGAGCTGGGGCTCGATCCACGGATCTCGGTGATCGCTCCGCCGACGGAGCAGGTGGCCGCATTCGTCAGTCACACCGCCGTCTTCACAGCGGACTCGTCGCGACGGACACACTTTGAGCAGCAGGGCTTCCTGCCCGGCCTGGTCTTTTCCGAGGCCGACATCATCGGCGCCTTCCCCATCTAAGCGCGTGCCGGCCGACCGTTGTTTCATGGTCGGCTATCGATATCTACCCCTTCTCCATCCGCACCAATTCTGGCGGAATCGCGTTCGTGCGCGATGAATAGCACGCGGTCGGTTCCCGCCCGCTGAATGCCTCTCGCCTACGCATTCCGGATTTGCTGACAAAAGAAGAAGTCTAACAGCTTTCCTGCCAGGGGCTTCTGTGCTTATATTGAATGAACGTTCAGCAAGAAGGAGCTCGCCATGAATACACATGTGCGCGACATCTCGGTGCCAAAGAGCTGGGATCGCAGAGGGCTGCCCGGCTGGTGTTACCATTCCGAGGCGCTGTTGGAGCTGGAGAAAGAACATGTCTTCCGGCGACACTGGCAGATCGCCTGCCACGTTTCAGACATTCCCGAGGCCGGACAGTACATCACGCTCGACATCGTCGGCGAACGGGTGCTCGTGCTGCGGGACAAGGACGGGGAAGTTCGGGCCTTTCACAACATCTGCCGGCATCGCGGCTCGCGGCTGGTGGCGGATGACAAGGGCCGTTGCCGCGGAGCGCTGGTCTGTCCGTTCCATGGCTGGGTCTACAATCTCGACGGCACGCTGCGCGGCGCAGCACGGCCCGACAGTTTTCCGCCTCTCGACAAGGACGAGTTCGCGCTGGCGAGCATTGAGACAGAGGTCTGGATGGGATTCGTGTTCATTCGCATGAAGCCCGGGCCGCAGCCGTCCGTCGCCGAACTCGCCAAACCCTTCGAAGCGGAGCTTGCCCATTATCGCAGTACCGACATGGTTCCGACGGCGGGTCTGTGGACGCAGGGGTCGGCCGTAAACTGGAAGTCGGTGCGCGATGTCGATAACGAGGGTTATCACGTCGCGATGGCGCATCCGGCACTTCAGGATCTCTATGGTTCGACCTACTACGACGAACCGTTCGTCGATGGGCTCTGTCGCTCGTTCGCAACCTACAATCCGCATGCCGGACGGCGTTGGAGCGTGCGTATGTACAGGAACGTCGCCCCTGAGGGCATGCATCTTCCGCAAGAGTTGCGGACCGCCTGGATCTACTACGGCTTCTTTCCCAACACCGTTATCGCGGTGACGCCGGAGACGGTGCAGTTCTATCAGGAGTTTCCGGTTGCCGTCGGGAAGACGATGTTGAGAGGCGGCGTATACCGGTACAAAGACGAGAGCCGGGCACAGAGACTGGCTCGTTATCTTGCCATGCGCATCGACCGGGACACCCAGGCCGAAGACGTGCAACTGACGGTCTGGTCGAACGAGGCGATGACCTCGAAGGCATTCGCGGGCTTTTATCTGTCCGACCTCGAATATGGTGTCCGCACGCATCACGATCATCTGCGCGCGGTCCTGCCGGTCATGACGCTCGACGAGGCGCCGGATGAGCGGGACATGGCGGAGATCAACGGCAGGATGTCGAGCCACCCGTGACGGCGAGGCTGCAGCAGTATTTGGGGCGAGCGACGGCTCGCCCCTTTTCATTCGCTCGTCAGCCGCGCCACAGTCCTTCGCGCACGAGTTCATCCATCGTGAGCTTGATACCCTGTCGCAGGATCGAGACGAGATCGTCGATCTGCGGTCTGGTGATCGTCAGGGGTGGCGACATCACGCACATATGGATCAACGGGCGGACAAGCAGTCCGAGGCGTTGGCAGTGGGCATCGATTCGCTTGCCGACTTCGAGGTCGAGTGCAAGCGGATTGTTGCTTTTGCGATCGGCGACGCATTCGACGCAGGCCATCAGGCCGAGACCTCGCACCTCGCCGACCAGCGGCAGATCCTCGAGAGTCTTCAACTGGCTCTGAAAGTAAGGTGCGATTTCCTGGGCGTGTGCCAGCAAGCCCTGCTCCAGGAGGTCGAGATTGGTGAGGGCCACGGCGCAGCCGATCGGGTGGCTGCTATAGGTGAGGCCGTGGGCGAACATTGCGTCGGAGTGGTTCGATGACCGCAGCCGTTCCAAGAGCTTCGACGAGATCATCGCGCCGCCCAGAGGGAAATAGCCGGAGGTGACGCCCTTCGCGAAGGTGATGATGTCGGGCTCGATGTCGAAGACCTCCTTCGAGGCGAAAACATGACCCAGACGTCCGAAAGCGGTGACGACCTCGTCGGCGATGAACAGGATGTCGTTTTCCTGGCAGAGGGCACGCATGCGCTTCAGATAGGCTTGCGGTGGGACGATGACCCCGCCGGAGGCCATGATCGGTTCGGCGACGAAGGCGCCGATGTTTTCTGCACCGCGCGTCTCGATCACGTCGCGGAGTTCACCGATGAGAAAATCGCAGAACTCCGGCTCGGTCATGTCCGACGGGCGGCGAAACGGATTGGGGCATGTCAGCTTGACGACGAGGTCGCTGGCGCTGTCCATCCAGTCGTGGTCGCGGGGACGCCCGTTGAGGGATGCCGAAAGATAGGTCGATCCGTGATAAGCGCCTTGTCGCGCGATGATCAACTTCTTCTCAGCGCGGCCGGTGACGTTGTTCGAGAACTGCATGAAGCGCAGCGCCGTCTCGACAGCCGATGATCCGCCTGTCGTGTAGAAGACGTGCTCCAGGTCGCCGGGCGCGTGTCCGGCTAGCCGCTTCGAGAGCCGCACCGACGGTTCACTCATCGTGTACCAGGGTGAACTGTAGGAGAGAGCCATCGCCTGGTCGTAAAGCGTGCGCGCGATGGGCTCGCAGCGGTGGCCGACATTGGTGCACCACATGCCGGCCGGGCCATCGATCAGGCGTCGGCCTTCCATGTCAGTAACATAAATTCCGTCACCGTCCATGAGGCCGCTGCGGGCCTCGGCGCCGATCTGTCCGGAGGTCGGCCACGGCTGGATGAGATGGGCCTTCGCGTCGGTGACGAGGGCATCTTCGACGGTCGATATATCCATCGACAACTTGGGTTCGGCAGCCATTTCGCGGCTCCTCTCTTTTGCAGTCGCAACTCCATGAATTTCATGAGAGTAATAACACTATATTGAATGGCCGTTCAATCAGATTCGGAAATCTTTCGCTTGCAATCCTTCGGCATTTGCGTTCATCTTGGAAAACAGAAGGACGAGGGCCGTAAAGGCTCCAAGGGGAACAGGATGAGGCGATCGATAGCGTGCGATTGTCGCCGCTGGTCGGCCACGGGAGGGGTCTGATGGCCCTTGCCGCGAGCGCAGACCTTCGGCAGCGCCCCGGTGAGGTGGGCTCACGCGGGTCGTGGCGAAACAGCGAAGAGGCAACCGGCCTCGCGCTGGTGTCTCCCACCCTGATCTACGCCATCGCACTGCTCGGCGTTCCGATCCTGACCGTCGTTGCCTACAGTTTCTGGAGCCAGAACTATCTGGAAATCGATCGTACGCTGACACTGGGCAATTATCGTGCCGCGCTGACGGAGCCAATGTACCAGGATCTTCTGGTCCGTTCATTGATCATCTCGCTTGTGGTCAGCGTGGTGACTGTGGTGATCTCCTACCCCGTCGCGTGGTTCATCTCGTTTCACGGTGGCCGGCACAAGAACCTGCTGATCTTCCTGATCACGATCCCCTGCTGGACGAGTTACCTGCTCCGGGTGATGTCGTGGAAGATGATCCTCGGTTACCAGGGCGTGCTCAACACAGGCTTAATGTCCGCCGGTGTGATCGACCAGCCGATCGCCTCACTCCTCTATAATTCCAATGCCGTCGTCATCACGCTGGTCCACAGTTGGGCGGCGTTCGCCATCCTGCCGATCTTCGTCTCATTGGAAAAGATTGATCGCTCGCTGGTCGAGGCTGCACGGGATCTGGGCGACGGACCGGTGCGCAGCTTTCTGAGAGTGGTGCTGCCGCTCTCCTTGCCGGGAGTGATTTCGGCACTGCTGATCGTGATGATCCCGACAGTCGGCGATTACGTGACGCCGAAGCTCGTCGGCGGCAAGGATGGCGTGATGATCGCGACCGCCATCCAGGCGCAGTTCGGCAAGGGGGCGAACTGGCCGCTGGGTGCGGCACTCTCGGTCACGACGATGGCTGTGGTGACACTGATGGCCGCCGTCTGTGCATTGTCCCTCAAGTTCATCGTGGGGCGGATCCGATGAGGGTGGCGGGATCATCGCGCTGGCGGCTTTTGCCCGTCTTCGTCGCCATCTACATGGTGTTTCTCTACCTGCCGATCCTGCTGCTGCCGGTCTTCTCCTTCAACAATGCCGCTGCGACTCGCTTTCCGCTCGCAGGCTTCACGACCAAGTGGTACGCCTCGCTCTGGGGCAATCGCGAAATGCTGGACGCGGCGCTCAACAGCCTGATCATCGGCGTCTGCGTTTCGCTGCTGTCTACGGGTCTTGCCATCTGCGCTGCCCGTGCCGTCACGCGTTATCGCTTCCGGGGACGCCGTGCCGCGACCGGTTTGATCATGGCGCCGCTCTTCCTGCCGGAGATCATCGTGGCCGTTTCGCTGCTGATGATCATCCTGCAAATCGGGCTGGAGCTTTCGCTTGCCACCGTCATCCTCGGCCAGACGGTGTTCTGTCTTCCCTATTCCATGTCGGTGCTGACGGCGGGTTTCGATGGTTTCGACCGGTCGCTCGAAGAAGCCTCGCTCGATCTCGGCGAGACGGCATTCGGGACGTTTCGCAGGGTGACGCTGCCGGTCGTGGCGCCAGCGGTGCTGTCGAGCCTGCTGGTGTCGTTCACCATCTCGCTCGACGAGTTCCTGCTGGCTTTCTTCCTGTCGGGAACCGAGCCGACGCTTCCGGTCTACATCTGGGGGCAGTTGCGGTTTGCCGCCAAGCTGCCCGGCGTTCTGGCGCTCGGAAGCATCATGCTGCTGCTGTCGATCCTGCTCCTCGTGGCGGCGGAACTGTTGCGTCGTCGGGCGGAGCGCCAGGTTTCTTCCGGAGGAACATTGCATGCATGAGAAGCCGATGATCGCGATTTCCGGAGTGAACAAGTTCTACGGCATCTACAAGGCTCTGTCGGAGGTCTCGCTGGACATTGCAGCGGGGGAGTTTTTCTCGCTTCTCGGTCCCTCGGGTTGCGGGAAAACGACACTTCTCCGGTCCATAGCGGGCTTTGAAACACCCAGCAGCGGCGACATCCGGATCGACGGCGAAACGATGATCGGCGTGCCACCCAACCGGCGTCCGACCAATATGGTGTTCCAGAGCTATGCGATCTTTCCGCATCTCGACGTCGAGCAAAACGTCTCCTACGGGCTGAAGCGGCTGGGGCTGGAGAGCGCCGAGGAGAAGCGCCGAGTCGGCGCGGTGCTCGAGCAGGTGCGGCTGACGGGACTTGGCAAGCGCCGGGGTCACGAACTCTCGGGTGGGCAGCGGCAGCGCGTTGCGCTTGCGCGTGCGCTGGTACTGCGGCCAAAGGTGCTGCTGCTCGATGAGCCGCTGTCGGCACTCGACAAGAAGCTGCGGGAGGAGATGCAGACGGAACTTCGGTCGTTGCAGAAGGCGGTGGGCATCACGTTCGTGCTCGTTACCCATGACCAGTATGAGGCGCTAGCGCTTTCCGACCGGATCGCGGTGATGTTCGGCGGCAGGATCGCACAGGTGGCGACACCCAAGGAAATCTACCAGCATCCCCGCACCCGGCGGGTTGCCGATTTTCTGGGCGGTATCAATTTCCTTTCCGGGACAGTGGTCGATACGGCCGGCGGTTTGATTGCCGTCGACACTGAACGGTTCGGCCGTCTGAAACTTCCGGCAACACCCGGACTTATGTCCGCCGACGGCAAGATCACGCTTGGCATTCGGCCGGAACGGCTGCGGTTGCTGTGGGACGAGGAGCGGGCCGACCACGAACTTCAGGGCAGGGTGGTGGACCGTGCCTATTTCGGGGAGACGACCCATCTGTCGGTTCTGGTGGACGGTCTGGAGGCACCGCTCTCCATGATCGAGACGAACACCTACGGTGCCGACGATCTGCCGCTTGGGGCGCCGATCCGGCTTGCCTTCGATCCGGACGCCTTCGTGCCGCTGGCCGAGGACGAGCCGGAGGAGCGCATTCTCTAAGTCACCGGGTGGAGCGGCCGGCTTGAGCCCGAGCGATCCAGTCGTCGCCAATCTTGTATCGCTTGAGAGCGGCAAGCGGATCCTCGAAATCGAGACGCGCCAGATAGCGATAGATCTCCAGCGTCGCCGCATCCATCTCGCCGCGCTTGTGGAAGAACATCGCTGCCGCATAGCGAGCCCGTCCGGACCATTCCTCGCCGACCGGTGTGTTCACAAGCTCCCATTGCACTGCCGTTTCGGAGTCCATAGCCTGCTCTTCAGAACCGTCCGGGCGGGTTGGCGGATCGGCGATCCAGCTTGACGAACGGGCGCGGCACGACCTTCGCGCGCTTCATCATCTTGTGGTATTGAAGCTCCCGCAACGCATAGATCTCGACCCAGAGATCGTCGGCGATCCGTTCGCCGAAGGGACGTTCCAGGGTGGCGATCGCGATGTTGCGTTTTGCAAGCGGCGACCAGATAGCAGCGCTGACAAGGCCTGCTTCATTCTTCTGCCGATGATAGACGAGCGCGTGCTCGGCGGGAATGTTGCCTTCGATCTCGAGACCAACGAGAATGTAGCGCAGGCTATGCTTGCGGCGCGCCTCGAGAATGGCGTCACGGCCATTGAACCAGGGCTTTTCAAGATCGATCATCCAGTCGAGGCCGATCTCGTCCGGCAGGCGTTCCCGGTCCGCCCTCAACGCCGCTTCGGCGGTGACGAAATCGGCATTGGCGACGATGAAGCCAGCTTCGATCCTTGCGCGGTTCAGCGCGTCGTAGCCGATGGCCTGAACCCCGAGCAATTGACCGGCCTGCCAGAGCCGGTCCCACAGCGATAGCGCCGACGGTGCTGGGACGAAGAGTTCGTAGCCCAGATCGCCGGTAAAGCCTGTCCGCGAAATCACGACCGCGCCGCCATCATGCTCGAACAGAGCGAGTTGGAAAGGTCTCAGATGTTCGACGCCTGCAAATCCGGCCTCAGAAAGAACCGCGAAGCTTGTCGGTCCCTGAAGGGCCAGTCCGGCGATCTCGTCGGTCTCTTCGGCGATTTCGACGTTGAAGCCGATGGCGCTGTCGGCGAGCCAGGGAAGGTGACGTTCCTGACAGCAGAGGCGGAAATCCCGATCCGAAAGGCGGAACAGCGTGCCGTCATCGAGGACGTGGCCCTCATCGTCGCACCAGGCCGTGTAGTGGACGCGGCCGGGGCTCAGTTTGCGAACATCGCGGAGTGTCACGCGGTTGAGGAGAGATTCCGCGTCGGGCCCCTTGATACGGTATTTCACCATTGGCGAGATATCGAAGAGAGCGGCGGTGGAGCGGATGGCGAAGTATTCGAGATCGCTGTCGAAGATCGAATGCGGTGCCTTGTAGCCGGCCCAGTTGTACCAGTCGCTTGTCGTTGAAAGGACCGACAGTCGCGGATGGAAGGGTGTTTCCAGCCGCGGTGTCGAGATGTGGCGCTGGAGGCTCCGGCGGATGGCGGTAGCGTTGGTCATCGGCGGTCTCCAGCAAGGATCGTTCTGGCGGCAATAAGACCAGGCAGGCCGGAGATGCCGCCACCCGGATGGGCGCCCGCGCTCGCGAGATAAAGCCCCTTTAGCGGGGTGGCATAGCCGGAGGCGGCATTGACCGGTCGATTAACGAGTAGCTGATCCGCCTGCAGCTCGCCATGATGCCAGTGCCCGCCGGGCATGTGGTAAGTCGTCTCGATCTCCTTTGGTGTCATCAGGCGGGAGGCGCGAACGGAGGTCCGGATGCCGGGCGCATAGCGGTCAAGAACATCGAGTATGATGGCTTCGAACTTCGGCTTCCCGCTCTCCCAACCCTCTTTCAAGTCGTAAGGCGCGAACTGCACGAGAGCGGAGAGGGTGGCGGCGCCGGATGGTGCAAGGCTCGTGTCGTGCAGGCTCGGCAGCACGATCTCCATTGCCGGGTCGGCAGAAAATTCCCCATACTTGGCCGGATTGAAAGCCGTCTCCACGTGATCGATCGAGCGGGAAATGACGATCCGGCTTTTGAGTTGCCCGGTTCCAAGGCCGATAAACTCTGGCGGGTGGTCAAGGGCGAGATCAAGGCGGGCGACATTGCCCCTGGAGCGGATATTGCGGATGCTGCGGAGGAAACCGGTGCCGGTTTCGGCCGGATCGACAAGCTGGAGAAAGGTCGTCTTCGGATGGATCGCGGAGACGATCACGGGGGCCGTCAATTCCTCGCCATTTGCAAGGACGATGCCGCTGACCGTCCCGTGATCGGCGTGAATACGGGCGACAGCAGACCCGCATCGCAAGGTGACGCCGGCCTCGACGGCGGCGGATTCGAAGGCCGCCGCCAGCGCGCCCATGCCGCCCCCCGGGATGAATTGCGCGCCGGCGGCGCCCATCGCCTCACCGGTCAGCCGATAGTAAAGGCCCAGCAGTGAGGTCGGTGACCGCGGACCGAGATGAATGCCCAAAGTCGCGTCGAACGCAAGCAGACCTTTCAGGCGGTCGTCGGTGAGATACTCATCGGCGACATCTGCGACATTCATCAACAGCATGCGCAGGAAATCGCGGCCTTCCTCACGGCCCTTGCGGATAAGGCCGAAGCCGGCCGAGGCAAAGGCTGCCAGGTCACCGGCGGTGATGTTGCCGATTTGCGGTGGAGGCCGCCTCAGGAAGCGCTTCAGGATGTCCGCTTGGAAGAGCAGTTTTCTGCGAAGAGCAGCGAACGCCTGCTCCTCGTTGGGCGATACGCCGATCAACCGCTCGCCGTATCCTCCCTCAAGGATTGCGGCCGTCCCCTCCATCGACAGGACCGCCGTGGATGCGGGTCTGGCGTTTTCGATCGCGGATAAATCAAGCAGTGTTGCGACCTCCGGATCGAGCCGGTTGACGATGTGGGCGAGGCCGTCGGCCCGGAAACCGGGATGGAATTCGTCGCCACGGAGCGCGCCACCGACACGATCAGCCGCTTCCACCACGATGACCTTGCGACCGCTCTTTGCCAGCTTTGTCGCGGCTGTGAGCCCGTTGTGCCCGCCGCCGATCACAATCACATCAAATGACGTCATGGGCTTCACTCATGTGCTGGCGGTCGCGTTTGAGATCTCGCAAGATTTCCACCGCCGCGTTGCGGCCTGGCGCGCCCATGACCCCGCCGCCGGGATGGGTGGAGGAGCCGCAGAGGTAGAGCCCCTTCACCGGGCTTCGATACTGGGCGTAGCCGGGAACTGGGCGATTGAAGAGCAACTGGTCGAAGGTCAGTTCGCCCTGGAAGATATTGCCCTCGGTCAGGCCAACCTCCGCCTCGATCTCGCGCGGCGTGCGGACCTCCATGTGCAGGATGCGGTCCCGGAATCCGGGAGAATAGTCGGCTATCTGGCTGACGACGGTCTCGGCGAAGGCGTCGCGGTCGGCATCTGTCCAGTCCCGGCCCTCCACCTTGGGCGGACAGTACTGCACGAAGCAGCTCATGAAGTGCTTTCCGGGCGGTGCCATCGTCGGGTCGAGCGTTGTGGGGATCATCATGTCGACGAAAGGATCAGCGGACCAATGCCCCGCCTTCCAGTCGTCGTAGGCGCGCTCCATGCGTTCGACGGAATCGGTGAAATGCATGTCGCCGCGGATGCAGCTCGACCCTTTCGGCAGCGCGGGAAATTCCGGCAGGCTGTCGAGCGCGATGTTCAGCTTCCCCGAGGAGCCCCGCATCTTGAAGTGCTTCACGCGATGGATGAAGGTTTCCGGAAGATCCTTTTCCTCGACCATTCCGAGGAAAGTGCGCTTTACATCGGCATTGGAAACGATCGTGCGGCCACGGATTTCCTCGCCATTCACGAGCACCACGCCGGTTGCCTCGCCGCTGCGGGTCAGGACCTTGTCGACGTCGGCGCCCGTGCGGATCGTTCCGCCCGATGCCTGAAATGAGTTTGCCAGCGCCTTGGTTATGGCGCCCATACCGCCTCTGGCATAGCCCCATGCGCCGACGGAGCCGTCCACCTCGCCCATGTAATGATGCAGCAGGACATAGGCCGTGCCGGGCGACATCGGGCCGAGCGCCGTGCCGATGATGCCGGAGAGGGCGAGATAGGCCTTGATGACGTCGGTTTCAAAATACTCGTCGAGGAAGTCCGAAATGGACATCGTCCAGAAACGCAGCGTGCGGGCCATTTCAGCCGGCGAGAATTCGCCGAAGCGTTTGGCGATATATAGGAGCTCGCCGATGTCGCGTGGCTTGAAAGAGAAGGGGTCCGGCGCGGTGCGCATCAGGAGTGGCTGGATGAAGCGGCACTGGCGCGTGACGTCGCGCGCATAGCGGTCATAGGCTTCCGCGTCGCGTTTCGACCAGCGGGCGAATTCGCGGCGGTGACTGTCGTGATCGCGGTAGGAGGCCAGATGATCTCCGTCGCGGGTGAAGACAGCGCCGCCTTCATACGAAATCACCTGCAGACCGTGTTTCGGCAGCTCAAGATCACGCATGATCTCCGGCCGGAAGAGGGAGCACACATAGGAGCAGTTCGAATAGAGAAAGCCGGGGGTGAGCTCGCGGCTGGTCGCGGCGCCGCCGACCCAGTCGTTCTTTTCAAGAACGAGCACGTCGAGCCCGGCCCGCTGCAGATAGCAGGCCGCCACGAGGCCGTTGTGCCCTCCGCCAATCATCACCACGTCATGGGTCTTCATTTTACCCCTCGTTTGCAGTGCATGAGGGGAAAGTGGCACGAAATCAGGAATTTTGTCCAGACGTATTGAATGAACATTCAGCAAGTTTGTTGCAATCCTGCGATTATGCGCTAGGATTTCGAGGTGATCCGAACGAGGTCTGCATGGCGATCGAAGAAGTCCATGAGCCTGAGTATGACGAGCAGGCGATCCGCTTTCTGGAGGTACTGTGGGGTGAGGGTTATCTCTCGCCTGGCGGGCCGGAGGAGGTCGATCGTGTGCTTGCAGGCCTCGATCTCAGGGGCAAGTCCGGATTGGATATTGGCTGCGGGGCAGGCGGCATTACGCTTCACATTGCCCGCACATTCGAGCCGGCCCGCATGACCGGCTTCGATGTGGAATTGCCCGTCATCGAGCGAGCCCGGGGGGCGGCCGAAAAGGCCGGACTTTCGGGTCGGGTCGACTTCATCCAAGGCCTGCCAGGACCGCTGCCGTTCCCTAACGACAGCTTTGACTTCGTCTTTTCAAAAGACGCGTTGGTGCATGTGTCTGATAAGGAAGCGCTATTCGCGCAGATTTATCGGGTGCTGAAGGTAGGAGGCGTTTTCGCTGCCTCCGACTGGCTTATCGGTCACGATAACGAACCGTCGGATGACATGCGTGACTATATAGCGGCCGAAGGGCTGAGTTTCGGAATGGCTTCGGCACGACGCTACATCTTGGCGATGGAGCAGGCGGGTTTTGTCAATGTTACGGCGGAAAGCCGAAATGCCTGGTATCGCGAGGTTGCTCGCGGCGAACTTGAAAGATTGAAAGGGCCACTGCGCGCTGCCGCCGTCGCTGCGGTCGGCGAGGCCTATGTGGAGAAGAACATTCGTACGTGGACGGCGATGCAGAAGGTCCTTGACAGCGGAGAGCACTGTCCCACTCATCTTCGCGGTTACAAGGCAGATCGGCTGACATGATGATGCTGCGCGATCCCGAAGATGATGATTGGGCCAAAGGTATGAAAGACACCGCCGCCGCACGGCAGGATGGGGCAGAGACCGAAAAGCGCGGCCGCAAGGCCTCAAAGGAAACGCGACGCCAGCAACTGATCGAGGCGACGATCGACTCTCTCGCCAAGCGTGGTTACGCAGAGACGACGCTTGCCGACGTGGCCGATGGCGCGGGCTTGTCGCGCGGCATCGTCAATTTCCACTTCGAGAGCAAGGACAAGCTGCTGATTGCAACGCTGCAGCACATGGCCGACGAATATGCCTCCCATTGGATGGCTGCGCTGGAAAAGGCCGGATCCAGCGCCGCGGCGAAACTATGGACGCTCGTTGCCGCCGATTTCGACCGCAAGATTACGACCAAGCGCAAGCTTGCCGCCTGGTGCGCCTTCTGGGGTGAGGCGAAATCCCGTCCGACCTACCAGGCGCTCTGTGGTGCGCGGGATGCGCGGTACCAGCAGCTTTTCGAGGATCTCGTCTCGCAAATGAAGACGGAGGGTCGCTACAGTTATGAGCCGAAGGCGATGACGCTCGCACTGTGCGCCACGCTGGAGGGGCTTTGGTGGCGTCTGATGATGAGTGACGGGCTAGCGCGAGAGGGCGCGCATGCGGCTGCGATAGAATTTATCGTCGCCGCCTTTCCTGATCACATGACCCGCGAGGGTCCAATTTCAAAATAGGGAACAGCAAACCGGAACTGGAGAAAACCATGTCGACTACCTCTGCCTTTGGGAAATCTGTCCTCGCCGTTCTGACCGCGGGCTTTTTGGCTGCAACGGCTTTGCCGGGATCAGCCGCAGACAATATCGTCATATTCGACTGGTCCGGCTACGAGGACCCGGCATTCCATCCGGCCTATGCTGCAAAACATGGCGAGGAGCCCGAGTTCTCGTTCTTCGGCGATGAAGAAGAGGCGTTCCAGAAGCTTCGCTCCGGCTTCAAGGCCGATCTCGCGCACCCCTGCTCGCAGAGTGTTTCGAAGTGGCGTGACGCGGGTCTGCTTGAGCCGTTGGATACCGCAAAGCTGGAGAACTGGAACGACGTGCTCCCCGGCATCCAGTCGATGAAGGGCCTGATGACCGGGCCGGACGGCACAGCCTATTTCCTGCCCTTCGAATGGGGCAATACCCTGCTCACCTACCGGACCGACACGGTCAAGCCGGAGGAGGTCACGTCGCTGAAGGCCTTCGCCGATCCGAAGTTCAAGGACCGGGTATCGATCGGAGACAATGTCGATGATGCCTATGCGCTCGCCAGCCTGGCGATCGGGGTCAAGGACTGGACTACGCTGATCGACGAGCAGTTCCAGCAGGCCTCCGACTTCCTTCGCGAGGTGCACAAGAATGTGCGTCTTTATTGGACGGACAATACCGATCTCAGCCAGGCGATCGCCGGCGGCGAGGTCGATCTCGCCTGGGCCTGGAACGAGACCGCCACCACGCTGCTTGCGGATGGTGTGCCGGTAGAGATGAAACGCGATACGACCGAGGGGCTTTCCACCTGGGTGTGCGGCTATGTCCGGCTGAAAGGGGCCGAGGGCAGCGAGGAAAAGCAGTATGATTTCCTGAATGCGATCTCCGCCCCTGATGTCGCTGCCTACATCGTCGAGAGCTGGGGCTATGGTCATGCCAATGCCAAGGGCATGGCCGCGGTCGATGCGCAGATCCTCGCCGACAAGGGCTATGCCGATGTGGACAAGTTCGTCTCGAATACGCTGTTCCAGTCGCCGATGCCGATCGAGCTGCGGCAGAAGATGATCGCCGAGTTCGAAAAGATCAAAGCGGGCTATTGAACTTTTGAGGGTCGGCGGCTCCTAGAGGCCGCCGACGATATGCTCGATCGCGAATGCCGCGGAGAGCACGGCCTCGTCGTGGCCTTTGAGGCCGGACAGAAGGAAACCGACCGGCATGCCCGCGTCGCCTTGTCCGGAGGGTAGCGATACACCGCACCAGTCCAGGAAATTGCCGATCAGCGTGTTGCGCAACGTCTTGCCGTTGGTCGCGAAGAACAAGTCGTCGTTCTCCAGCAGCGGCTCGATCGGCGGTGCCACATGGGGAAGGGTCGGTGACGCGATCAGTTCGCCGGACGACAGCTTCGAGGCGAAGGAGCGCGTCAGACGCTCGCGGGCTTGTCGAATCTTCACGTAGTCGACGAGGCTGATCTTTTCGCCGAGACGTGCCCGTTGAACGACGCGCCGGTCCATCCGGCTGGCGTCCGGTCCGGCCAGGCGCTCATGATGCAACACATAGGCTTCGGCGGTGACAAGCGCCCCGTGTTGCGTCATGAGTTCGAAGATTTCAGAGATTTCCGGAAAAGCCTGTCGGCGAACCCTCACACCTGACTTCTCCAGCCGGCTGATAGCAGCCTCAAACGCCGCTACCACGCCCGGTTCGGCGCCATCTAAGAAGACCGTTTCCGGAACGACCAGTTTCAGATCGGCAATAGAGGTGGCCGGGATGGACGGCGCGGTCATCCTCCGCATCGCAGCATCGACCCAGATCGCATCCGAGACGGTACGGACAAGGGGGCCGAGGGAATCGAGGCTGGTTGCCAGAGGATAGACGCCGCTCATCGAGTAGCGGCTGCGGCTCGCCTTGTAGCCGACCAGCCCGTTGAAGGCGGCTGGAATGCGGACCGAGCCACCAGTGTCTGTGCCCATCGCAACGGGTACCAGTCCGGCCGCGACGGCGACTGCCGAGCCGGAAGAGGAGCCTCCCGGGAGTCTTGGAACGTCGGTCGAGCGCGGATTGCGCGGCGTCCCGTAATTCGGATTGATGCCGAGGCCCGAGAACGCGAATTCGCTCATGTTGGTTCGGCCGATGCAGACCATCCCGGCGGATTTCAACGCGGTCACGACGTCGGCGTCCGTACTCGCCGGCTGTTCGCTTTTAAGAACGACCGAGCCGGCGGTCGTCGAGAGACCCTTGAGATCAAAGAGGTCCTTCCACGCGATCGGCACGCCGTCCAGCAGGCCGTGCGAACGGCCCCCGCGGATGCGTTCGGAGGAGAGGCGGGCTTCCGTTCTCGCTCGGTCGGCGGTCATGGTCGTAAAGATCGCCTTGTCCGGATGGTTGGCCATTGCGTCCAATGTCTCCTCCGCGAGATCGACAGGGTCGAGTGCCCGCTGCTGAAGGAGGACGGCGAGCTGCGCCACCGATTTTCCGAGGTTTTCCGACATGCAAAATCCGTTAGTCTTTCAATATTTGAGGTGATCGAGCCCAAACCGGCCCGGCAAATGGCCATGAGGCCGGTTGCCTTTGATTTGTACGCTCTCAGTCGCCGTAACCGACGATGCCCTTGATCTCAAGAAAGTCGTGGATCGCCCAATCGGCGTACTCGCGACCGTTGCCGGACTGCTTGTAGCCGCCGAAGGGGGCGAAGGTGTCCCATTCGGGATAGTTGAGATAGACGGAGCCGGCCCGCATGCGCGCTGCGACGTTTCGGGCGTGGCCGATATCGGTCGATTGGACATAGGCCGCGAGACCGTAGACGGTGTCGTTTGCTATTTCGATCGCCTCCTCTTCGTCGCTGTAGGGTAGGATCGAGAGCACCGGCCCGAAGATTTCTTCGCGGGCGATGGTCATGTCGCGGGAAACGTTGCCGAAGATCGTGGGGCGGATGTAGTAGCCGCGATTGAGGTTCTCCGGGCGACCGAGGCCGCCGGTGACGAGCGTAGCGCCCTCCTTGATACCAGCTTCGATGAGGCGCTGGATCTTGTCGAACTGCAATTGGCTGACGACGGGTCCGAGCACGGTCTTCTCGTCGCGGGGATCGCCGGTGACGAAACCCTCAGCCTCGGATTTTGCGAAAGCTAGCGCCTCATCGTGCCGGTCGGCCGGTACCAGCATGCGGGTCGGCGCGTCGCACGACTGGCCGGAGTTGCCGAAGCAGCCCTGCACGCCCTGACGCACCGCGTGCTCCAAATCCGCGTCTGGGAGAATGATGTTGGGCGACTTGCCGCCCAATTCCTGCGCGACACGCTTGACCGTATCGGCCGCCGTCTTGGCGACGATAATGCCGGCGCGGGTCGAGCCGGTGAACGAGACCATGTCAACGTCGGGGTGGCCGGCCATCACCTGACCGACATCAGGGCCATTTCCGTTGACGAGATTGAACACACCCTTCGGAACGCCGGCCTCGTGCATGATCTCGGCCCAGACGATACCGGAGATCGGCGCTATTTCGGAAGGTTTCAGAACGACCGTGCAGCCGGCGGCGAGCGCCGGCGCGACCTTGCAGACGATCTGGTTGAGCGGCCAGTTCCACGGTGTAATCAGCGCGCAAACGCCGATCGGCTCCTTGACGATCATCGTCGAGCCGCGCTTTTCGGAGAACTCATAGGTTTCAAGCGAGGCGATGGTCGATTCCATGTGCGCGCGTCCGGCCCATGCTTGCGCGTCGCGGGCGAAAGACAGCGGTGCGCCCATCTCGCGGCTCACTGCCTGGGCGACATCCTCAAATCGCGCGTTGTAGACTTCCAGAATTTTGCGCAGCAGCGCCAGGCGATCGGCGACCGATGTCTGCGAGAAGGTGACAAAGGCCGTTTTCGCTGCGGCAACCGCCTTGTCGACATCAGCTTTCGAACCTAGAGATATCTGCGTGAAGGGTTCCTCGGTCGAGGGATCGATAACATCGAGGGTACTGGGCGCAACGGGGTCGACCCAAGCGCCGTCGATGTAGAATTTAAGATGATTTGACATAGTCGACCTCGATTTGATCATCGGACGGATATCGCCTGGCCGGTGCACGTCGCCACTGCGATGGCTGGAACTAAATCGTATCCGTACCGTGTTTGGAAGCCTGTAAAAACAGCGAGGTGTCGAGCGGCTCAGCGCGAGGTGAATATCGTTGTGCCGTCGCTGGTGATCCGCACGGCTGAAAGTACGTCCGTCATGAACGCGCCCGTATCGACATTGATGCGATTGGGTGCCACGTCCACGTGGGTGACCGGTGTGTGGCCGTGAATGACGGTGAAGCCAATGTCATCGTCGGGCCAAGTAAACTCCCCTGGACGCGACCACATCAGCACGCGATCCTTCTGTTCCTCAAGGCCTGTGGCCGGGTCTATGCCGGCGTGCACGAAGCAGTAGCCGTCCATGCGCACAAGGGACGGCAGACCGGCCAGAAAATCGAGGTGCGTGGCCGGGACGCGTTCCTGAATGTCCGCAGCCAGGTCTTTTTTGGGCTGACCAGTCATCTGCACGCCGTAGGATGTCAGGGTTTGCAGACCGCCCATCTCGAGCCAGGCATCGTTACGACAGCCGCCGGCTATGAACTCGAGAAACATCTCCTCATGATTGCCGGCAATACAGATCCGCCGAAAGTCACGTGGTGGCGGTTTCAGGAGATGGCTGATCACTTGCGCCGACGAGGGGCCACGATCGACATAATCCCCGAGATAGACCAGAAGCTTGATCCCGCTTCTGAACGCCGCATCATCGACGATTTTCCGCTCCAGATCGAGAAGCGCCTTCAGGCAGCCGTGAATGTCACCGATTACGTAGACAGTGCGCGGAATGCGGTTGAAGAAGTGCCTCGGCCTCCGCTGTTTCCCGGTCGGCGCCACCCGTCCGAAAACGCGCTCCAAAATACCTCTCATGATACCTGCCGTTCGCCGTCGCTGAAGTCACTAGTCGGAATCGGTCGGATGATTCTTACAGCATTGGGACATGGTACGTCACCCAGTCGTGCCAAAACGGGATAAATGCGTCATCCCGTAAAATTGAATCATTCTGCTTAAGTCGGTCGAAAAACCTCCCGTGTAGTGTCTGGTACAAGGCGGTCGAAGGCTTCGGTCTCGAACCAAGACGCATCGGGGTCATCGAACACCTTCGGATGCGTTCCCCGCCAGAAGAAAAGAAGAGATGAACGGGGATAAGGTCATGCTGAAGAAACTGCTTGCAACGGCTGTCGTCGCGGCGACGGCGTTTGTTCTTTCCGAGCCTGTTCAGGCGGCTGGCCCAGGTGGCCTGGCCCGCAATCTGCGGAACAATCCGACGGTCAGCTTCATCGTCGCGGGACGCCCGACGTTGGCTCCCTTCGCACATGTCAAGTTCTGCATGGAGAACCCCGGAGAATGCCGCGCGTCGGCCGGCGTGTCGACCATCGCTCTTACCGACCATCGCGAGAAGCAGTTGCGTCGTGTGAACGCATCGATCAACGCTTCTATCCGGCCGGTGAACGACAATGGCTTCGACGAATTCGGCGATGTCTGGAAGATCGCCGTCAACAGCGGTGATTGCGAGGATTTCGCCCTTACAAAGCGAAAGCGCCTGATTGCCATGGGCTGGTCGCCCCGGGCGTTGCGGATCGCGGTGGCGCGGACCGGATCCGGTGAGGGACACGCGGTGCTGGTCGTTAAGACAAGCGAGGGCGATCTCGTTCTCGACAATCGCACCAATGCCATCAAGCCCTGGAAGAAAACCGATCTTCGCTGGATCAAGATCCAGTCCGGCGACAATCCCCGCCTCTGGATGGCCATGTAAAAGCCGAGCAGCATCTTGCTTGCCCCCGTTCGGATGGATAAACCTCCGCGGGGGCACACGCATGCCTGCCAGACGGTCGATCCCGGCCCTGTTCGGCGGCAGCTTTGTTGAAAAGCCCGTCAGACAGTGGAGTGGCGGGTGCAATCAGTTCTCAGATGGTGCTTTGTCGCGATACCAGTGCTTGCCCTTCTTCCAAGGGGCTCGGTGTCGATCGAGGCGCAGGCTGTTTTCGCGGGTGTCACGGCTCTCTTGAGCCTGGCGGTGATCGGTTTCGCCCAGCGGCCGCTTTATGTGATGGCGACACTCCGAAATACCGTCGCTCTTTTCCTATTTCTTGCGCTTCTCATCGGCTTCCAGGCTTACCTTCCCTTTCCCGGTGCATTTGCAGACGCCGCGTGGGCGGCTGCCAACAGCGTCACCGGTGGCGAAGGCGCGGTCATTTCAGTCGCTCCGGCAGATACGATCGCCAGCCTGTTGCAGATATCGGCTCCTTTTTTGCTTTTCTGTACCGGTCTGTTGATTTTTCGGACCGATGACGACGCTGTCTGGGCAGTTGGAACGCTCGCGCGCGCCGGCGGTATACTGGCAGCGCTGGCGCTGCTGCAGTACATGTCGTTCCCCGACACACTCCTGCTGTGGCAGAAGCGGTTCTACCTCGATAGCTTCACCAGTACCTTCGTCAACCGCAATACTGCTGCGACCTTTCTGGGGTTGGTTATCCTGGTGCTTGCAGGTCTCATCGTCGATGCGGTGCTGCGGCGGCGCCATCGCCTGGCACTGTCGCTGATCATGGGGCAAAGGCTTGCTACACCGGAGCGCCGCAAGGCCTGGAAACTGCTGTTCGACGTCATCCTGCTCGGTCTCAGTACCGTCGGCTTGCTGCTGACGGTCTCGCGGGCGGGTACGTTGAGCGTCTTTCTCGCTCTGGTCCTGCTTCTCGTGCTTGCAGCCGCGGATCGCGAGGCAGGTGGTGAGGGACTGGGGGTGGGAAGGTTGCCGCAGAGGCGAGCGATACGATTTCTGCGCATCGCCGGGATCGTCCTTGGGACAACAGTCGTGCTCGTGGCATTTGCCGGTCAGGTTCTCTTGCGGGCGGATGTGGGCGGACTCTCCGATCCGCGGTTCTGTATCTATCCTTCTATTTTGACCGCGATCGGTCAGAATTGGCTTTCGGGCACCGGGTTTGGTGCCTTCCTCCAGTCTTTCGCGGCGTTTCGTCTACCGGAATGTGGGCTCTATGGCGTGTGGGAACGCGCTCACAGCGTGTATCTCGAGGCAATGTTGGGGCTGGGCGTTGCTGCTGTCCCCGTTCTGGCGACCGGATTGGTGCTTCTGTCACGGATTCTGGTGTCGGGTTTGAGAGCGCGTCGACGGCTTCGAATTTATCCGGTGATCGGCATTGCCATTCTGGCGATGACGATGGTGCACTCCGCGCTCGACTTTTCCCTTCAGTTGCCGGGAATGGCGCTTTTCTTCTCGGCCGCTATGGCTCCAATCGTGACGATCTGTCTGTCGCGGCAGATTTCGCACAATAAAGCTTAGTCCTGCACTTAAATTGGGCAAGTGCATTTCAATACATCAAGATGTTGCAAATCTTAATAAATTTATGACGATGCAGGATGTTGCGCTGCGGCAACAAGTGCTGCTAGATTGTTTTTCAGGGCGTTGTTTAGGTCTCCCGGAGGCTGGCCGCTGATCGGATCGCGTGTCATAGAATTTGTGAAAATTAGACTTTTATATCGGGCGGAAATATGTTGGTAAGCAAAGCGCACTTTTCCGTGGCTATCCTCGCGGCTGCACTCAGCGGCTGCACAGCGCTTCCCGCATCCGGCCCGGCGCCTCGTGCGATTGAGGGGCAGGCGGCTGTGAAGCTGTCGTCCGAGGGGAAGAAGGTCGGTATCGACTACGTTCTCATCGATATAAACAAGAGTATACTCAGCCACTTCAAGTCTGATGTCGCTACTTCGCTTCAGGGCGGTTTTGGCGGTGGAAGGGGTGGTCCTCCCGGTATTCCGCTTGGGACCGGAGATACGGTCGAAGTGTCGATTTTCGAGGCGCAGGCGGGCGGTCTTTTCATTCCTGCGGATGCGGGTAGCCGTCCTGGAAACTACATAACGCTGCCACCTCAGCAGATCGACAGTAGCGGTAATATCTCCGTGCCATACGCCGGTCGCATCGCCGCCGCCGGGCGTCCCAAGGAGCAGGTAGAACAGGAGATCGAGGATCTGCTGGCAAATCGAGCCATTGAACCGCAGGTCGTCATTACGGTTTCTTCGAGCCGTTCCAGCCAGGTCGCCGTTCTGGGTGATGTCAATAGCCCGCAAAAAGTGACCGTGACCTCTGCCGGGGAACGTGTTCTTGATGTGATCTCCACGGCGGGTGGTCTTTCGTCTCCGGGAGTGGAAACGAACATCACGTTGCACCGCCGCGGACGGACGGCTACGATTTCCTACGAAAAGCTGTCGAAGACGCCGGCAGAGAATATTTTCGTGGCGCCTGGCGATACCATCTTCGTCGACCGCGAGCGCCGCACATACCTTGCATTCGGTGCATCGGGCACCAATGGGCGGTATGACTTCGAGGAATCGTCGCTCACGCTGGCAGATGCGTTGGCGAAGGCAGGCGGTCTGCTCGACAGTCGGGCCGACCCCGCACAGGTTGCCCTTTATCGTTCGGTTGACCGCAAGACGCTCCAGGCACTTGGCATAGACACTTCGGCGTTCGAGGGAGACAGCATTCCGGTTATCTTCCGCGCCAATCTGCGAGACCCGTCTGCCTTCTTTGCGGCCCAGCAGTTTGCGATGCAGGATAAGGACATCCTGTATATCTCGAACTCGGACTCGGTTGAGCTGACAAAGTTCTTGAGTATCGTGAACAGCGTCTCCTCGACAGTTTCGGGTGTAAGCTCCGATGCGGTGACCACTCGCGATGCGGTACGCGAACTGACAGATTAATGGTTTGGTTTCGGCCCGGCAACTTGTCGCCGGGTCTCTCAAATTGCGGGACGCGGTACAAAGGTCTGCCCGCGGACATCCTTGTTGAAGAGAGGTCTACAATGTCCATTCACAAGACTGTACGGAACGCCGGCGCAGCCCTGTTGCTGGCTACGATTTCTTCGTCCTTTGCCGCGACGTTTGCTTTCGCGCAGGCTGGTGGTGCGTGTTTCCAGGGGCCGGCGAGAATGAACGATGAAGCCATCTCGGCATTTACGGGCAATCCCGCTGCGCTGCTTTCGGATAATCCGACGGGCGGCCTGCGGATGTCGAGCGAGGTGCGCGCGCTGGTCGGCTCGAGCGAGGCCACACTTGACCTGCTGTTGAGCACGGTTCCCCAAGCCAACGCCGATCAAAAAGCGGCGATGGGTACCGGCTTGGCCCGCGCGGCAAGGGCTTGTGCCCCTGTAAATCCGGAATATGCCGGTCTGATTCAGCAGAAGGTAGCGGAGCTGAACTCGCCGGAGTTGTTGACGGCATTCCTGGCGGCGAGCAACGAGGTCCAAACGGCTGCGTTGGGCGCAATCGGCGCAGTCGGCGGCGGCGGTGACATCGGTGGTGGCGGCGGCGGAGGAGGCGGTCTTGGTTCCGCCGGAATCGGCGGCGACACTACGGTCGGGCAGTCTGGTGCGCCTGGTTTTGTCGCCAGCGGCGGTGGCTTCTCCTCCGGAAACGACGGAACCAGCGTGAGCCCGACGAACTGATCGTCGTCATCATGCTCTGATTTAACACTTATAGTCGCGAGGTACCGGTTTGCTGTCTCCGGATAACATGTTCTCAAGGGGTGGGGGCAACGGTACGGGGGATGACAATATCGATTTCAAGATTGATTTCGACCGCCTGATGGCGGTCGTGAGACGGCAGTGGCGTGTGGTTGCCGCCGCTACCGCATTTTTCGTCGTGCTTGCTGTGATTTACGTGGCGACAGCAGTGCCTCGGTACACCGCTCTCACGACCGTTCTGATCGACCGTAGCCAGAGCGAGATCGTCAACCAATTGGCAGCCATCGGCTCTGCCATTGATGACGAACCTACCGTACTCAGCCAGCTCGAATTGTTGAAGTCGGAAACGATTGCCGCGTCCGTAGTGGAAAAGCGGAAGCTCGTTGACGACAAGCTGTTCATGAACCAAGCCGCGTCGCCGCTCGGCCGGATGGTCGATGGCATCAAGTTCATCGCCAACCCACTCAACTGGTTCAGCAGCGAAGACGTCAAGACTGCCGACGAGGTGGAGGCCGAACGGCTTGCCGCCATCAATCTGATCACCGGCAACACCGAAGTTCGCCGTGTCGGTAAAACCTACGTACTGGAAATTCGGTACACGTCTACGGACCCGAATTTGTCAGCTCGCGTCGCCAACGGCATTGCCGAGGCCTACCTGCTCGATAAGCTGAACTCCAAGTACGATGCGACGCGTCGCGCCAGCGACTGGTTGCTCGAGCGCATCGACGAGTTGAAGCAGAAGGCTCTCGAATCAGATCTGGCGGTCCAGCGTTTCAGGACGGAAAATGGTCTTGTGGCGGCGGGAGACACGCTGATCAGTGACCAGCAGCTGTCCGAACTGAACAGCCAACTGATCGTGGCGCGCGCCGAGACGGCGCGAACCAGGGCTCGTTATGACCGGATCCAGGAGATCATCAGTTCGGGCAAGACCGACGCGATCGTCAATGACGTGCTGGACAGTTCGATCTCGAACGAACTGCGGCGGAAATACCTGGATGCTTCCAAGCTAGAGGCAGATATCTCTCGGCGACTTGGCCCCAATCACGTCCAGGCGGTACGCTTGAGGAGCGAAATGAAGGAGTTCGAACGGCTGATGTTCGAGGAACTCGGTCGTATCGCGGAGAGCTACCAGAGCGATATGAACGTCGCTGAAGCGAGGGAGAAGGCGCTGCAGGAAAGCGTGGACGCGGCGCAAGGCGTGACCGCGCTTGCCGGCGAAACCCAGGTGCAACTGCGCGAGCTACAGCGGACGGCAGATACCTACAAAAACCTTTATCAGACCTTCCTCCAGCGTTACCAGGAGGCGATCCAGCAGCAGTCCTTCCCCGTGACGGAAGCGCGTGTGATTAGCAGCGCTGTCGCCCCCAAGGGACCGAGCGAGCCGAACAAGAAGCTCGTTCTGGCCTTCTCGATCTTTCTTGGTGGACTGGTCGGTGCCGGGATCGGTGCATTTAGGGAGTTTCGAGACCGTTTCTTCCGGACCGGAGACCAGGTGCGACGCGAACTCGGTGTCGAATTCCTGGGGACCGCGCCGCTTGCGCAGTCGATGGAAGCAAGAACGGCCGACAATCTGCAGGATCACCCGCGTCACATCCGGCACGTCAATTCGGTGACGAGCTACGTCTTGGAACATCCCCTTTCGATGTTCGCCGAAACCTTGCGCAGTGCCAAGATCGCCGTCGATCTGTCCGGCCCGAGCCAGAGCGAGACCGCGAAGGTGATCGGCGTCGTGTCGAGCCTGCCTGGCGAAGGCAAGTCCACGGTTGCTATCAATTTCGCCGAGCTTCTTGCGATGCAGGGCTCCCGGGTCCTGTTGATCGACGCCGACCTGCGCAATCCCGGGTCGACCCGCGCGATCGGGCGTCACGCGGAGGCGGGACTTCTCGAGGCGCTGATCGAGAAGCGGCCGATCAAGGACATGCTGATGTTCGACCTCAAGACGAAGATGGGCTTTTTGCCGTCGGTCGTGACGCGCCGCGTGCCGCATTCGTCGGAACTGCTTTCCTCTCCTGCCATGAAAACCGTTCTGGAGACGGCGAAAAGTACGTTCGACTATGTCGTGATCGACCTTCCGCCGCTGGCGCCGGTCGTCGATGCACGCGCAATCGCCTCGCGGATCGACAGTTTCCTCTATGTGATCGAATGGGGACGCACTTCTCGGAAGATGGTCAAGACGTGTCTGGAAAACGACTCCGAAATCTTCCGCCGTTGCGCCGGCGTGATCCTTAACAAGGTCGACGAGAAGAAGATGGATCTCTACCGGGACTACGGTTCGAGCGAATACTACTACTCTCGCTATTCATCCTATTACCGCGATGCGTCGTGACGGTGTCGTCGGATCTCGCCTGGCTCTCGTGGCGCTCGCCGTTGCAGCGGCCGCAACCATAGGCCTTGCCGCCCGGGAACTGGCGGCATCAGTGCGCTTCGCGTCGATTTCCTATCTTTCCGATCGGCTGCAGGATGGAGCACAGCTTGATGCGGCCGTGCTCTCGCGTTATGCGCAGGAGGCGATGGCGGTTTCGAACGAGGGCGTCTGCCGAAGCGACATTGTCGGTGACGGTCTGCGGGTGATCCTCGCCGATCTCGACCGGCAGAATTCCTTTGCTCGCTATGATGCATGGGCGGCCGCCATGGAGAACGCGGACCGTTACATTAAACATGCGATCGGCTGCTCGCCCAGCGATGGAAATCTCTGGCTGCGTCTGGCGATGGTTCGTTGGGCCATCGCCGAGCAGCCGCCTCTACTGTCGTTTCTGCTGCAGCAGTCGGTCCGCTATGCGCCGGCGAATGGCGAAGTCGTGAAGGCACGCTTCATTGTCTGGAGAAAGGCGAGCGAACAAACCCTGGATCTGGCCGCGGAAGCATTGAACGCGGATCTGCGGACGCTTTTGCTCTACGCTCCAGCATGGGAGGCAGCGCGAACACTGAAAGATCCCGGCGACCTTCTTAGCCCGCGTGTCTTTGCCGTGTTCGATCGATTGCCTGAAGAGCGAAAGAAAGTCCTGAAGGCCTCGGGCTTCAAACTCTAGGCCAGACGGTTTGCATCAGTCACGGTCGATGGACGGAAGTCACACTTGGCTTGCGTGCCTTCATGCGGGCGAGCGTGACGATGAAGCCAATGAAAAAATATACCAGCTCCGACTGATGCAGCGGATTGAGCAGCGATAGTGCCGCTATTGGCGCCAAAGCAAGAACGGCTGAATTTCCAACGCCGACGAAAATCACCAGCCAGAGGGCGATGCCTGCGAAGCCGGCAACGATCATCAGGTCGAGCGGCACGGAGAAGACGGAGTTCGTACCTTCTCCCAGACCGCGGATTTCAAGAGAGTTGCTGCCGAAATAGGCTTCCACGAACCCGAGCCCGTAACCCACCGGGTTCTTCTCGATCAGTTCGATGCTCGCCTGAAACGCGAGACCGCGTTCCTCCTCGAGTTTCACGTTCAGCTTCTCCTCGCTGAATTCATCCGAAAACACGGAGAGATAAAATACGGCTCCCACGGCCATGGGCACGAGCTTCATCCATAGCGGCAGGCGCGACTGGAACAGGAAGATGATGCCGGCCGCGACGAAAGTTGTCTTCGACCCGGAGAGCAGCATCACGAGCCCGTTCAGGAGGAAGAACCAGGCAAATTTCCACCGCGACGCGTCCTTCAAAAGAAGGATGTAGGAAAAGAGCAGGAAGTAGACGGCAAGCCAGTTCCGCTCCCGGAACGTACCATGAAGAGCCCCCTGGCCGAAGTTGATTTCCTGGTAAATGACGGGCAGCGACAGTGCCTGGGTGAGATACTGAAAGAGAAGGAAGCTGAACAGAAAGACGTATCCCAGCGGAATCAGCCTGTTTTCAAACCGCCACCCGAGCCAGCGGCCCACCAGATAGAAGCCGGGATAGAAGAAGGCGAACTTGCTGAGCTGTTCCACACTCTTGACCCGCGGATAGTCCTGCAGGAACGTCAGGATGACCGTTACGCCGAGAAACAGTGCGAAAACGAGCGCTTCCGCCGTGGAGAATCGTACCGATCGGTAGAGCAACATGAAACCGAGCGTGGCCAGCATCCAGAGGTGTCCGGGCTGGGCAATCGATACCTGAACCACCTGGAAGGGCAAAGCGAGAAGTCCCGCGCACAAAAGAAAGGCCGGAATATCCCAGACCGTTCGGGCGGGCGCTTTTGTCTCCACCGTATCGGGGCGACCGGACATGCGCGACGGGAGATCGTTGTAGTAGTAGGTCAACCGCAGTTTCCTTCCACCGAGGCAGCAGGAACCCCACTTGCGGGCTCGGGAAGGGCGACGATCCGGTCGATCAGGATACGTGATCCCTCCGGCCCGCCCAGCGGTTGGACGTAAATGCTGAAAGAATGGTCCGATGTGTGGGAAAATGGACCGCCCGGTACCTGAAACCATCGATATGATGCCGTCATGCCGGGCCCGTTCCTGATCGTCGTGAAGCAGTTCATCGGTGGCGCGGCACCCAGTCTTGCAACGCTTTCACCGTCGGTCGCGCCTTCGGTCCGAAGGGCGGCATAGAGCCACCATGTCCCGGTTTTTGGCAGTTTGTCAAACTTCAGCTGCGTGTTCCATCCTGTCGAGCTGCGGTCAAGGGCGATGGCGGCGCCGTCGGAGGCGAGCCGGTCCGCCACGATCGGGCTCTTGCTTCCGGCGAAGCGCTGGAAAGAGATGTCCTGAATATCCTTCCATGCCGTCGCGCCAGCGGCGATGTCCGGCTTCGGGGCCGCACTTCGCTCAATATCGAGGATGTCCTCCAAGGCGGCGATGCCGTCGCCCTGCATGTACTGTGTCACGCCGCTTTCGGTGACGGCGCGTCGAAACCGTTCACGACGCTGCTCCAGCGTCGATATGACATCGAAACCGATATCACTGCGGAGCACGGAATATTCCGCACGACGCAGCAGAATGACGTAGTCGACGGGCATGCGCGCCTCACGGACGCGCGCTTCGAACGGTGTGCCGCGAACGGCTGCCTCGGCCGTGTTGAACAGCGCCTCGGCGCGCCGCACGAACTCGGCGTCGAACATGGCCATGTCGACGGTCGTCTTTTCCGCAAGAACGTCGTCGGTGCGGGCGATCTTGTCGTGGTAGAAGCGGATGTACTCCATGACCGCCGAGCCGCCCGGCCCGTAATAGAGGTCGCAGAACTCGCGCACCAACGTCTCGACGTCCTGGTTCGGGTTCCAGAGAAGCCGGGAAATCATCCAGGCCCGGAGTGCCGCGAACTCGGCCCCTGGGGTGTTGAAGCTGCCTTCCCCCATATAGCCCTGCACGTTGCCGAGGGACGCGAGCCAGCGGATCGAGCGGCCGATGGGAAAAATGTTTGGTGTCGGCTGGATGAAGCCGGCGAAGTTCGTGATGTGGTCCCATACGAGCACGTTTTTCGCGATCGCATTCCAGCCGGCGATATCGCGGCCGAGGGCCTCGTTTGCCGGACCGTTCAGCGCATCCCGGTAATTGACGTGGATCGTCATCGGATAGACCAGGATATGGTCCGGAACGGTCATGCCTTCCGGCGGCGTGAAGCTCCAGTGATAGGCGTTGAAGGCGAGGCGGGCGCCGGGGAGTTCGGCGCGAACCTTCGCCGCCACGTCGATCATCATGTCGAGCCGTGGCGCGGAGGGGTGACCGCCGTGGTCGGCGGCGAAGGCGGCGCTTTCCGCATCCATGTCCCAGCCCCAGTCCATGTCGTGGGTGGAAAACCAGATGCTCCGATAGTCCGGCAGGTCGCGCAGGCGTTCGGCGACGACGCGCGCCATCTCCGCACGCATCTCGCCGTTCATCATCGCCAGTTGTCCGCCGGCGTACCAGTCCGGATGGGCGGCCTGGTAGGTGGCAGGTGGCAGAAGTTCGTAGAAGTTGGCGATGATCCCCTGGCTCGCCCAGCTGCGGTTCCAGCTGTCGATCGCCGGCGGTGAGGGCTGGAAGGACGGACCGTGTGACTCCCCGTTCATCAGGTTGCGCTGGCGCCAGGCCTTGTCCTGCGCCTCGATGCTCAGCACCTCGCGGAAGGTAAAGCGCGGCACCTGCCGCTCACGCTGGACGCCAAGCGAGATGTCCGGCTTTCGCGGCCAGTGGGTCACATCGGGTGCAAGCCAGCGGATGCCAAGCCGGCGGTCGAGAAACCAGTTGACCCCGTACATGGTGCCGCGCGGGGTTCGACCGGCGATTGCGATATGCGGGCCAAACGAGCGGATCAGAAAGCCGTCTTCGCCGAGGTTTGCGAAGTCCGCATCGGTGAAGGCGCGCTGCGAAAGCGCATTGCTGCGGCCAACGATGAGCAGCGGCTCCCGCGCCACGGCCTCGTCTGTGGACAGGTGGGCCGGCGCGGTGGCGCCTGCGACGCGGGCTGATAAATCAGAAAGGTCCACGGCCGCCTGCAGGGTCATGAGATCCTCCCGCGAACCGACGTGAACGCGCATGGCCATGGCGCCGGCGGCAGCCAGCCGGTGGCGGCCGTCGGACGGGATGGCGCGGGTGATCTGGCTCTGCAGCAGCGTGTCGTTTTCCGGTGTGCCTGCTGGCCTCGGAAGTCGTTCGGCAGCCAGTGCCAGGCGGACGGCCTCTGTGGCCGATGTGGCCGGCGCGTCGGTGGGCGTAACGGAAACGCCGGTGAAGGCGGCCGCACCGGGTGAGCAAGGCGCCTTGCGCAGATAGAGGATCATCTGGTCGGAATTGGCGGGCGCGGTAAAGACGACGTCACGCGTTCGCCACTCGGCCGGTCCGCCGCCGGCAACGAGCGCAGCCCGCTCGGTTCGCGGAGCGGGAGCGGCGGCGCAGTTGCCGTCACTGCGGCCGTCGAGGGTCACCACGGAAGGGCCGCGCCAGTCCGCCGACACGCCAGGTCCGCGGAAGCTCATCTGCACGTAGATGGTGCCGGGGTCTGTCGCTTCGCCGCGGATGTCCATCGACAGACGATAGTTGCGGCCGCCCGTCACCGCTATTCGTTCCTGAACCACCATGCCGGCGGGAACGAGGGCGGCGTTGCGGCCATCGACCTCCTGCACCCTGACCGAAGATCCCTGCCGCCACCATGGCGAAAGACCGCCCGAAAAGCTGCCATTGGCGACGAGATTTGCCTGATCCTGGGCGATCGCGGTGAAGGGGAGAAACGTCAGCGCCGCGGAGAGGCAGGCGGCGGCGAGTCGCGAAAATGGCTTCATCATCAACTCCTTGGGAGGGGTGAGGGTAGATGGTGAGTACGCTGACTGAACGGGCAGAGTGCGGTGCAATAAAGGCGGTGGCTGGGCAGGCGAAATCTTTTTTCGGTTGATCGTCCTTTTTTCCGAGGCTCGCGTCCCCCCTTTTCCGAACGCCCCTAGACTTGTCTGCCAACCAAAGGAGACAGCCATGCTTTCACTTTCGCTCGATATCACCAGCCGCCTTTCTTCCCCCTCGCTCACCATCGCCATCGCGTCCGGCGGCGGCTATGCCGGATCGCTTTATCGGGCGAGCCGGCCCGGCGGCCAATGGCATGCCGACGGCGTGCCGATCGCCGGCGCGTCCGGGCCCGAATGGACCATGACCATGGCACTTGAAGGAGCGGCCATCACCTACCGGCTCGGGCCGCAGACCAGCAATACGATCAAGATGTGGATGCCGACGGACCTGCCGGCGAGCTACCGCATCAATGGAGGCTGGTGGGACCCGAAGCGCAGCATCACGACGTCGAGCGGCCGGGTGAGCGCCATCGCCGACCAGTTTGGTGTGCGGCCGATGGTGCAGGCCACGGTGGCCAACCAGCCCGACTACACACCGGCCGCCTCGGATGGCGGACCGGCGATCGTCTGGCCGGAAACGGCGAACACGCGCTTTCTCGCGCCTTCAGCGCCCTTCGCACCCGCCTACTGGATCTTCGTGATGCGCTATCGCAACGGCACCGTCGCCACTTTCCCGAGCGATGCGGCGGTGCCGGATGGCGATTATCCGGCGATCATCTCCAGCGGCGCCTCACCCAATCGGGTGATGGGCGAACGCAGCACCGCCAACCTCTTCCAGACCTCGGTCTGGACCGGCACCGCCCGCAAGAACGCCGCGCCCACACCCTCGGCGACGCTGCTGCCGCTGCCCAAGAGCCTGGTGGAACTGCAGGGGGTCCCGGTGTCTGCACTTTGGTCGCTGGGACGCGGGGCGGGAGCGGTGTTGGATGATCCGCTCGCCGCGAGAAGTTGGAGAGGCACTATGTATGAGGTCGTAGCATTGGGCGCGACCCCAACTCAGCACGATCTTTACCTGCTTCAAGGGTACATGGCTTGGCGCAACGCCGTTCAAAGCCAATTGAGCGTCTCTCATTTCTACAAAAATCAAGCGCCACGACGGGAGCCGTGACTACGCCTTGGTTATGGTCGTCTTCGGCTGGCAACCATCGTCCGGATTTGGATAAGCTCCTTTTTGGAGACAATGGCCAGCGTTGCGATATAGGCCAAACCTCCGCTAGCAATCATAGCAGCTAGCTGCAGTATGGGGTCAACATTTCCGGACGTGAAATGACGCGCCAACCATACCGATGCCAGCAGTGCTGCTCCTGCTGTCGTTGGTCCAAGAAGCCTCTTTAGGTAAGTGATATGTTTAACGTCGACTATCATCAGACAAAGACGAACGCTTATTGGAAAAAGCATCAGGGTTTTAATTGCGATCGCTGCGACCATCACATGAACACCGTATGGATAAGTCAGCAATACAAGTGCGACGGTGCCTAGCTGTTGAGATGCTTGGTAGTAAAGCCACCAATCCGTTCTGCCATGGCTCCCTATTAGCGAGGCCTGAAGGATCCCAATTGAGCTAAGCAATCCAATCAGGCAGAAAATCTGGAGAATGGGTACTGCAGAAGCCCACTGATCTCCGAATGCAATTGGAATCAGTTGATCGCCCACTGCTGCGATTCCTAAAAATATGGGGAATGTGACAGCTGCGGATATAAATGTAACCAAGAGGAAGGCATCCTTTAATTTGTCACGTTCGCTCTGCAAAGAAGAGAGAAGTGCGAACGAAACAGAATTAAGCGCGCCTGCAATCAGGTCGTTGACTATCTGGAATATCCTCCGAGAAAAGCTGTATAGGCCTAATGCCGTTGTTCCTAGTAGAGCGCCCACGAGGATTTGCTCTGCATTCAAAACCTGAAGGAATCTGTTCAGCGACGAAAATATGCCCACGTTCCAAAGTTGACGTAAAGCATTTCTACTAACCCTAAGCCGCGGCCGCCAGCTAACGGAAATCAGGGCCACGATGGCTCCCACAATCGAAGACGCCACATATGACACGGCTAATGCCCAAATTCCCCAGCCAAGCGAAAGAAGTAGCAGGCAAGACAGAGCGGACGCAATTGATGCGATCGTTGTACGTAGCGCGAGCAGATTGAAGCGCATAGTACGCGCGAAAATTGCGTTTGGGACGACAGCTAAACTGTCAGCCACTACACGGCTTCCGCAAAGCATCAAAAGAAGCGGAAGCCGATCATCGTCGAACCATTGCCCCAAGGGCAAAGCTAGTGCGACCAACGCGGCATAGACGATTGCCGCCGTGGCGCCGCAAAGCCAAAACAAGGTGTCTAGGTGTAACTCGTCGATTTCTTCTCGCTGAATCAAAGCGTCCCCGAAACCTGCGGGCGTAAAGCCTCCCGAAAACAAGGCTATGCTTGCTGCTAGAGCCACCAGGCCGAATTCGGATGGGCTGAGAACACGAGAGCAAAGGCTGAATATGATAAGGCCCGCCAGCGCTGGCATCGCATAATTAAGGGCAGACCAAAGAACGCTTACCATGGCAGCTCGTGAGCGTCCGACTTTGCGATGTTCGAGTGTCACTTTACATCCGTCATTGAGTTGTCGATATTGCAGTGCAATAATACATGTTAGGGTCGCTTTACCTAGCCCCGTTTTTAAGGCCTGTGACAGGAGGTCCCTTATTCAAGCGTGCCGCTGGTGGCAATTTAATCGTTTGTGTCAGCTGAATAACCGGTGTATATCCAGCGGTGTTTTGGATGCAATCCATATCCAAAATAATATTTCCCGATCGTTTTTGGGGAATAGGTGTGATGCTAATTGAGAGAGCTTGGGTGACATGAAGGCCACTCTGGTATTATGTACTAAAAACGGTGGCGACAGGCTCAGAGAATGCCTTCGTAATATTAACTTGTTGGATGTAGTCGATCTACAGGTTGTTATCGTGGATAATGGCTCCGATGATGGAGTTTCTTACGAGCTCTCCAAGGAGTTCGAACGTGAGACGCGTTTTGACTGCGTCGTTTTGCAGACTTTTGAGCCCGGTAATTCCGCAGGTCGCAACAGGGCAGTGGAGCTAATCGAGGGCGACTTTTGTGTCTTCATCGATGATGACTGCTATGCCAGCCCGAGTCTGATCAACGAGTGGGCGTCAGTCTTCTCGTCGCATGATATCGGATACGGGTCGGGTAAAATACGCCGACACAACCCCCAACATTCCTGGCTAGGTTGTTATGAAGGAACCGAGATTCGTTGGGTCAATGCGGGCGACGTGGTACCGAGAGGGCTAATACAAGGCTCGAACATGGCGTTCCTGACAAAAGCCATCCGCTCCGTGGGGTTATTTGACGTCAGATTTGGAGCAGGTACGCCGCTTGCTGGTGAGGAGTGGGAACTGGCACTTCGAGTGTCATTTGCGGGATGGGCCGGTGGATATTTTCCGGGTCCCGAGGTTTCTCATGATCACCGTCGGGTCGATGCAGAAGCTGCCTCGCGCGGCCGTTATTACGACTACGGTGGCGGTGCCGTCTATGCAAAACATGCTCGCTCACCGAACCGGCTCAAGGTGATTAAGCGCTTTATTAGCGACGTATTCGCGTACAGATCGCCAGCCTCGACGCTCATGTTGTTGCGCGGGTTTCTGGAATTTTACCCGAAATATGAGTACCAGAAATGAAGCTCTACCTCTATCGCGGTGCTGAACCTAATTTCGGCGACGAACTTAACTCTTGGCTCCTGCCGAGGGTCTTCCCGAATTTTTTCTCTGACGACGAGCAAAATCTGTTCTTGGGAATTGGCTCTATATTGTTTGACCATCACCCGACAGACCCGACGAAAATTGTTTTCGGGTCAGGTTATGGCGGGTATACAAAGCCTCCGGTTCTCGACGAGAAATGGAAAGTCTATTGTGTGCGAGGTCCGCGCACCGCCGCTTGCTTGAACCTCGATAGCTCGAAGGTTGCAGCCGACACCGCCGTGTTGTTGAACACATACGGCAGAAAGTCTGTACCCAAGCGTTTCAAGTTTTCTTTCATGCCGCATTGGGAAAGTTTGCATCGAGGTCGATGGTCGGAAGCTTCAGAAGCGGCGGGTGTTCACTTTCTTGATCCTCGTAGAGACGTCGAAGAAATCCTACTTGAGATTCAGCAGAGTGAAGTTGTTATTGCTGAGGCTATGCACGGGGCAATTGTTTCGGATGCCTTGAGAGTGCCGTGGGTACCGATTCTGCCATTTCACAAATCCCATCATTTCAAGTGGTTTGATTGGGCGGAAGCATTGAACATCCAATTGCGTCCTGTTCAGCTGAGTCCCTCAAGCACGCACGAGGCATGGGTTCAGAAAACTGGTCGTGGTGGGAATCGGTTTAGACAGATGCTTGGACCAGCAATCTGGCTGAGTGATCGGTATTATTTCGCGAACGCTGTCAAATCGCTCGTCAACGCGACCTTGGCGCAGCCTTCGCTAAGTTCCGATGCCGCGATGGCAACCGCAGTAGAGAAGCTTTCAAGTGCCAGCGAAGTCATAAAGCGAGACTACTCACAGGCGTAAACGTGTGGCCGCTTGTTGCTTAGGAGTGTTTTCTGTTGCAAATCTCCCTCGTCACCTCCACCATGAACAGGTCCCGACAGATCCGGGAGCTTCTGGAATCGCTGGAAATACAGTCCGTTCAGGCGTCGCAGATCATCATTGTCGATCAGAGTGCTGACGATGACACGGAAAAGGCGGTGAAGGCGTTCGAGGGGCGTCTGCCTGTGCTTTACCTCCGCGATCCCCGCAAAGGGCTGTCCCGGGGGCGTAATCTCGGGCTTGCGCATATCACGGGCGAGATCGTCGCCTTTCCTGACGATGACTGCATCTATCCCCCCGATACGCTGGAGCGCGTGCGCGCGGCGTTCGAGGGCGATCCCGATCTCGGTGTTTATACCGGCATGAGCATCACGCCGGCCGGCGTTCCCTCGCAGGGACGCTGGGGGACGGAGCCGCATGTCATCGACCGGTTCAACATCTGGACCAGTCAGACCTCCTACACCACCTTCTATCGCGCGAGCACGCTCCGTGCCGCTGGTCTCTTCAACGAGGATCTCGGTGTCGGTTCCGGCACCATCTGGGGTGCGGGTGAAGAGACCGAACTGCTTTTGAGGGCGCTGCGCAAGGGCGCCAAAGGTCTTTATGATCCCGCGCTGCGCATCATGCATCCCGAGCCGCTGGCCGTCTTCGATCAGGCGGCATTCGATCGCGGCCGCCGCTACAATCGCGGCTTTGGCCGTGTCATGCGCATGGAAGGCTACCCCATCTGGTTCGTTGCCTATATGGCCGGACGCCCTCTGGTCGGCGCTGCCGCGTCGCTTGCCAAGGGGCATGTCGGGCAGGCGCGTTACCGGGCGAGCGCGTTTCGCGAGCGCCTGCGGGGGTGGGCCGACAGACTGAATTGACCGTTTCTGGCGTTTTGCCGCTGAAGGGGAAGGTAGGTCTTGCGATGAGCGCAAAGTCGGGTTCTCTGCTTTTCAGGGACGGCATGGCGACGCCGATGCTGTCGGGGATTTTCGTTCCTGCCCGCGACGGCTTCGATCATTCGATCAACGCCTTGCGCGCGCTGGCGGTGACGATCGTCGTCCTTTTCCACTTTCAGGTTGCCGGCTTTGATTTCGGCTTTATCGGTGTCGACGTCTTTTTCGTCATCTCGGGCTATCTGATGACGACGATCATACTCTCCGGTCTCAACCGGCGGAGCTTTACGCTCTGGAGCTTCTACAGGGCCCGCTTCACCCGCATCTATCCGGCGTTGGCGACCCTCTGCGCCGTCGTTCTGGTTGGCGGCTATTTTCTCATCCCGCCGTTCGATTACGAGCGCATCGGCAACCAGATCTTCGCCGCAGCGCTGTTCTACTCAAATGTCGTGTTCTGGCAGCAGGAGGGCTATTTCAACACCGGCTCAGAATACAAGATGCTGCTTCACACCTGGTCGCTATCGGTGGAGTGGCAGTTCTACATGATCTATCCGGTCGTGCTTCTGGCGGTCGAAAAGGTGGGTCTCCTGCGCCGGATCCGGACGCCGCTGCTCTGGGCGGGTTTCCTTCTGTCGCTGGGGCTCTGCATCTACGCATCAGGTTGGAAGCCGTCCGCTGCCTTCTTCCTCCTGCCGACGCGCGCTTGGGAGATGCTGCTCGGCGGCCTTCTCGCCGTGCATCGCGAGACGATCCTGCGCAATGCCTTTCTGGCGAAAGCTGCGCTCTACGGCGGGCTTGCGCTGCTGCTTTCGATGGTGGTGCTCCATCAGGGTGCGTGGCCGAACGCCTACGCGCTTTTGCCGACGCTCGGCGCCGCGCTGGTGATCGGCTCCGGTCATGTCAGCGGCGTCGCTGGCCGTTTCGTGCCTGTCCACTATCTCGGATTGTGGTCCTACTCCATCTATCTGTGGCACTGGCCGGTCGCGGTGATGATGCGGTTCGGCGAGGTGAGCCACGATCCGCTCTGGATCGTTGCGGGTCTGGGTCTGTCCGTGGTTCTGGGCTTTCTGTCGTACACGCTCGTCGAGGTGCCCGCGCAGAATTTCTTCCGCCGGGGCGGGGCGGTTCCGCAGACGGCCCTCGCCGCCGTCCTCGTCGCCTTCCCCATCCCCGCCGGCGTTGCCGTTGGTCGCAGCGGAGGTATGTCGGAAAGGGTCTCTCCGGAAATTGCGCTTGCTGACGGTGCCGCAAGGGAACTCAACCCTCGACGTGGCCAGTGCATGTCCGACTCCACCGACGGCAAGGTCCTGTCGGACTGCGTCCTCGGCGAAGGGCCGGTCAAGGCGTTTCTGATGGGCGACAGTCATGCGGATGCGGTTGCGACCGGGTTGGTCGAGGCGCTCGCGGGACACGGATCGGTTCGCGTGTTTGCGCTTTCCGGATGCCCTTCCATGGTGGGAGTCGGGACATTCCTGAGCGTCGAATGCGGTATCTTCAACCGGCTGGTCTTCCAGCGCCTGAAGACCGAGGATCCGTCAATCCCGCTCGTGATCGTCAACCGCGCCGACTACGGCCCGGAGACGCTGACGAACGATTTCATGGCCGCTCAGGTGGCAAGCTTCGACGAAGCGCTGCAGCCGCGGCTGGATTTCGGAACGCCGGTCGAGAATGGCCGTGGCACCTTCGCCTGCGGCGCCAGCCGTTACCGGAAAGTCTTCATGCTGCGGCCGGTTCCGGCGCCGGGAAGCTATCTGCCGCGGCATGTCGCCTATTCGCTGATGTGGACGGGCAAGGCGCCAGACGTGCAGTTCTCTCGGACCACATATGACTCGACGTTCCGCAAAGCCAACCGGTTGATCGACCGCCTGGCCGAGGATTGCGGCATCACCCCTATCGACAGTTTCGAAGCCTTCTGCCCGCCGGGCGGAAGTTGCGAGGCAGCACCGGGCGGCCATCCGCTGTTTTACGACGACAACCATCTCAACGAATTCGGCAACAAGCGTCTCGTCCCGGCCTTCCGGAGCGCGCTGCTCGGCAGTCCATCCTGATGTGCAGGTTCATTCTGACGGCAGGAAAGAGCAAAGGAATAATGCGTGCATTCTGGTGAAACCGATAGCAAGACCGTAACGATCTTTGCCGACCGCCGTTGGCCGGTAGAAACGGGAATCGGCAAGGTGCAGACCGAACTCGAGGCGCGGCTGCCGGCCGGCATGCGGATCGTTGATATCGGTGTCGGCGGACGCATCGGCTCGCCGTTATCGCCGCTTGCGATCAGTCGTGCGCTGATGGGGCGCGGTCGCAAGGGCGTTTTCTACAGCGCAGGTTTCGTGCCACCGGTGTTCTCGCGTCTACCGTCGGTCGTCATCGTCCACGACCTGACGCATCGCCGGTTCTATGGTGCTGCCAAGCGGGCCTACTATGATCTCGTCTACAAGCCGCTTTACCGGCGCTGCAGTGCCGTTATCTGCGTTTCGGAGTTCACGCGGCAGGAGTTTCTCGAGTGGTCGGGCATGCCGGCGGAGAAGGTCCATCTCGTCTACAACGGCTACGAATCCTGTTTCGATGAGGCAGGACCGGTCCACCAGCCGGGATATCCCTATGTTTTCTACGGTGGAAATCATCGATCCTACAAGAATCTCGACCGGCTTATAAAGGCATTCGCTGCCTCAACTTTGCCTTCCCGAGGCATCAAGCTTGTTCTGACCGGCAAGCGCAACGATGAACTTGCCACACTTGCCGATAATCTTTCCGTCGGCTCGGACGTTGTTTTTTCCGGAAGGTTGCCTTCGGAAGAGATTCCGTCATTCTACCGTGGTGCATTGGCTGTAGCCTATGTCTCACTGTTCGAAGGTTTCGGACTGCCGATCGTCGAGGCTTATGCCTGCGGCGTGCCGGTCCTAACATCGAACGTGTCAGCAATGCCGGAGGTCGCCGGGGAGGGCGCCCTACTGGTCAACCCTGAATCCGTGGAGGAGATAAAACAGGGTCTGGATCGGATCACATCCGACGCGGACCTGAGAATGCGATTGATAGCAGGCGGTCGACGAAGACGTGAGGACTTCGATTGGGATAGTTCGGCGCAGCGCCTCTGGCAACTCGTGAAGGATACGGCGGCATGAAGCAACCGTATCGCAACCTGAGGACAGAGCTATGGCCGAGAGACAAAGACTGCACGTCATTCTCGTCAACTTCCGCACGCCGGCGTTGACGATCCGAAGCGTCGGATCGCTTCGCAAGCGCGGCATTGCCGGCCCCGACAACATCACCGTAGTGGACAATCGCTCGGGTGACGATTCGGTCGAGAAAATGGCGGCGGCGATGCCGGATATCCGCATCAAGGTATCGCCTGTGAACGGCGGCTTCGGCGCGGGCGTCAATTTCGGCGCCGAAGGTATCGATGCTGACTACCTGCTTGTGCTCAATCCGGATACCTATTTCGATTCAGACACCGTGACGCCGGTGCTCGATCAGCTCGACGAAATGCATGATATCGGGCTTGCAGGCCTCGATCTTGTCAATCCTGACGGAAGCCGACAGTACGGCGCGCGTCGCTTCTATTCCATCCTCGACATTGCGATGCGGCGGCTTAAGGGCCTCGAGGGCATGATGCCGAAGCGCGTCGATCGCCACCTGATGGTGGAAGAGACGGACAAGGGCCGTCCGTTCGATGCCGAATGGGTGATGGGCACCGGCTTCATCATTCGACGCGATCTCTTTGCGCGCCTTGGCGGCATGGAAGAGAGCTATTTCCTCTACATGGAAGATGTCGATCTCTGCGCACGGATCTGGATGAGCGGTCGCCGAGTGGTCTATTTCCCGGGTTTTGCGCTCGTGCATGATCACCAACGACAGAGTGCTGCGAGCCCGCTGAGTTTTGCCGGCCGCGCGCATATCCGCAGCCTGTTGCTCTTCGCCCGACGCTTCTGCCTGCCGGTGTTCAAGTCGCCGGGGGTCTCTGCGATCGTCCGCAGTGGACGCGGCAAGCGCTGGTCATCGCCAATCGATACCGTCGCTTCCCAGAAGGCTATTTCTTAAACGGGTCTTGGCCTATAGATGGATGAATAGCATGCAGTTCGAAAGACTGGAGATACCTGAAGTCGTGCTCCTGACGCCGAAGAAATTCGGCGACGCACGGGGCTATTTCATGGAGACCTTCCGCAAGAGCCTGTTCGAGGAGATGGTGGGTCCGTTCGAGTTCGTGCAGGACAACCAGTCGCTCTCGGCGGATCCTGGAACGATCCGAGGCCTGCATTTCCAGCTTGAGCCCCGCGCACAAGGTAAGCTCGTGTCCTGCATCGCGGGAGCGATCCTCGACGTGGCGGTCGATATCCGCGTCGGCTCTCCCACATACGGCCGCCATGTGGGTGCGGAACTGTCGGCTGAAAACGGGCAGATGCTCTGGGTTCCGCCCGGCTTCGCGCATGGCTTCTGCACGCTGCAGCCGGACACCAAGGTCAGCTATAAGGTTACAGACTATTACAGTCCCGAGCATGATCGCGGCCTTGCCTTTGACGATCCCGAGCTTGCGATCGCCTGGCCGGTCGCGCCGGACAAGGCCGTCCTCTCGGTTAAGGACAAACAGCAACCGAAGCTGCGCGATCTGGAAACCGCATTCACATTTTCATTGGCAGCCGGCTGACGCGGGCGAAAGGACAGAAGACCATGCGTGTATTGGTAACCGGAGGAGCTGGGTTCATCGGCTCGGCTGTCGTTCGCTATCTGGTGCTGGAGAAGGGCTACGAGGTCCTGACCGTCGACAAGCTCACCTATGCCGGAACCCTGACTTCGCTGAAGGCGGTTGACAACCAGCAGAACCATCGTTTCCTGAAAGCGGATATCTGCGATCGTATGGCGATTGCGGAAGCTTTCGAAAGCTTCAAACCTCAGCGGGTGATGCATCTGGCGGCCGAAAGCCACGTCGACCGTTCGATTACCGGTGCGAGGGACTTCGTCGAGACGAATGTGATCGGTACCTTCAACATGCTGGAGTGCGCGCGGACCTTCTGGTCGGCGTTGCCGATGGACGAGCGTGAGGCCTTCCGGTTCCTGCACGTCTCCACGGATGAGGTCTATGGTTCGCTGGGTGAGGAGGGGCTTTTCACCGAGGAAACGCCCTACGATCCCAGTTCGCCGTATTCCGCTTCAAAGGCATCGTCCGACCACTTGGCCAAGGCGTGGGCGCGGACCTATGGGCTTCCGGTCGTTGTGTCGAATTGCTCGAACAACTACGGCCCCTACCACTTCCCGGAAAAGCTCATTCCCCTGATGATCCTGAATGCTCTGGACGGCAAGCCGCTGCCGGTCTACGGCAACGGAACAAATATTCGCGACTGGCTCTATGTCGAGGATCACGCGCGCGCACTGGATGTGATCGCCGAACGCGGTCGGATAGGCGAGACCTACAATGTCGGCGGCCGCAACGAGCGCCGCAATATTGATGTGGTGGAGCGGATCTGCGCCTTGATGGACAAGCTCCATCCCGCCGGCGCGCCCCATGCACGCCTCATCACCCATGTGACCGATCGTCCGGGTCATGATGCCCGCTATGCGATCGATGCGACAAAACTCGAAGAGGAACTGGGCTGGAAGGCACAGGAGAATTTCGACACGGGGATCGAGAAGACGGTTGCCTGGTATCTCGAAAACCGCTGGTGGTGGGAGCCTTTGCGCGCAGGCTATTCCGGTACTCGTCTCGGTTTGATCGAGCCAAAGAAGGCAACCGCATGACGCGTCTGCGATTTGTCGTTACCGGCCTGCAGGGGCAGGTGGTCACTTCCTTGATCGAGCGCGGTGGAGCGGCCGGCGACATCGAGATCGTCGCGATCGGCCGTCCGGATCTCGATCTTGCTCAGCCTGACGGAGTGGCTGCCGCCATCCAGGCGACACGACCGGATCTCGTCATTTCCGCTGCGGCGCATACCGCGGTGGACCAGGCGGAAACCGAGGAAGACCTCGCAACGCGGATCAATGGTATATCCGCTGGGGAGATCGCCAAGGCAGCGGCCAAACTCGGCGTCCCGCTCGTTCATGTGTCGACCGATTATGTGTTCGATGGTTCAAAGCCCGCGCCTTACCGCGAGGATGATCCGGTCGCCCCCCTTGGCGCTTACGGTCGTTCGAAGCTCGCCGGAGAAATGGCGATCCAGCAAGTTACCGACAATTATGCGATTCTTCGGACCGCCTGGGTCTACAGTCCGTTCGGCAAGAATTTCCTCAAGACGATGCTGAGGCTCGCCGAAAGCCGGGACACGCTGTCTGTGGTGGCTGACCAGGTTGGCAATCCGACGTCGGCACTTGATATCGCCGAAGGCATTCTCGCGGTTGGCAGAAACCTGATTTCGGACCGAAGCGCAGGCTTGCGGGGCGTGTTCCATATGACCGGGCAGGGCGAGGCCAGTTGGGCGGAGTTCGCTACTGAAATATTCACGGCTTCCAAAACCTTTAATGGGCCGTTTGCCCAGGTGAACCCCATTCCGTCCAGCGAGTATCCGACACCGGCGAAGCGGCCGGCCAATTCGCGGCTCGACTGCTCGCGGCTCCACGATGCTCACGGCGTCATGCTGCCGCAATGGCAGGTTTCCACGGCGAGCATCGTCCGGCGGCTGCTTCCCTGACCACCAATTACTTCCAGTTTGTTCGGATTTACGGAGAAGATCATGAAGGGCATCATTCTTGCGGGCGGAAGCGGAACGCGTCTCCATCCGATGACGTCGGTCCTGTCGAAGCAGCTCATTCCTGTCTACGACAAGCCGATGATCTTCTATCCCCTGTCGACGCTCATGCTGGCCGGCATCCGGGACATCCTGATCATTTCGACACCGCGTGACCTGCCGAGCTTTGAAGCACTGCTCGGCGATGGTTCGCGGCTCGGCATCTCCTTGTCCTATGCCGTTCAACCTTCGCCGGACGGGTTGGCGCAGGCCTTTATCATCGGTGCGGATTTCGTCGGCTCTTCGCCGTCCTGTCTCGTGCTTGGCGACAATATCTTCTACGGTCACGGGATTACCGACCTGGTGAAGAGTGCAGCCTCACGACCCGATGGCGCCACGGTCTTTGCTTATCACGTCAATGATCCGGAACGGTACGGCGTTGTCGAATTCGACGCCGGTATGAAGGCCTTGTCGATTGAGGAAAAGCCTGTTGCGCCAAAGTCCAACTGGGCGGTGACAGGGCTTTACTTCTACGATTCGGAGGTTGTGGAGATCGCCGCCAACTTGAAGCCCTCGCCACGCGGTGAACTCGAAATCACGGATGTAAACAAAGCCTACCTCGAACGAGGCAAACTCAACGTGGAGCTGATGGGTCGAGGATACGCCTGGCTAGATACTGGCACCCCGGACAGCCTGCGTGACGCAAGCGATTTCGTCGCTACGCTCGAACGTCGCCAAGGCTTCAAAATCTGCTGCCCCGAAGAAATTGCCTTCCGCTCCGGCTTCATCGACGAGGCGAAGATGGAGGCTCTTGCCACAGCTTATGGCAAGAGCGCTTATGGTGCCTATCTTCGCAAGGTCCTCAAGGATCCTTACTGAAGAGACAAGGCCCAAGCATCAGGGGTTCGCGGGCAGTTCATCGGGTTCGATGACCGGCGTCTCGCCGACTGGCGGAGCGGGTTCGACGAGTTCCTGATCACCAACGGTCGGCGGTTCCAGCACACTTCCGCACTCGTCCAGCGTCTCGGAGAGTTGCGTGGTATCCGTCTCGACCTTCTCCTCACTGTCGGGTGTAATCGTGCACGTATCTGCAGGCTGCCGAGTCTCAGTGGCTGTATCAGGCGTATCAGCGTTTTCCTGTGCCCACGTGGTGTGAACCGGAAAGGCGGCGAGGGCAACCGTTCCGGCCGTAGCGAGCAGTTTCCGGCTTCGCTCTGAAATCGTCATCGGTTTTCTCCTTTCTTGCGCATAGTGGGATTACTTCCACGCAGTCCCATGGCTCGGATGATCATCCTGCATTGGCGCGTGAGCGCGCGGCATCCAGAATTGCTCTCATCTCGGTGGCCATTGCTCCTTGGGTTGCAAAAGCGACCGACGGCACAACGCCCGGATCTTCCTCCCCGTTGCGGGGAACGGCATCGTCTTCCAGCCAGCGCAGGTCCGGTGGCGGCCGGTCCTTCATGATCATTGCCAGCAGCGAAATCAGAACCTCGCGCTGCGCATTCAACCTGCCTTCCAGCTCTTCAACCGCAGTCTTCATTTTGCTTCCTCCACCAAGGTGCTTACTGGACAACGGAAGGGAGGCGGCAAAGTTTCGTGGACTGTCACAATTGACTGGTCCGCATCGACCGCACGGGATCGTTTTGACGCAAGCGGCGTTCTGGAGGAGAGGACCGGGCGTTGCCGGTCAGATCATCTCGGGAGGCGTCAGATGGCGAAAGTGGCATTGGTGACAGGCGGTGCGTCGGGGATCGGCAAGGCATCGGCATTCGCGTTGTCGAAGGCGGGTTATGCCGTCGCGATTCTTGGGCGAACGGATTCCGAAAACCAGCGTGCGGTCGCCGAGATAAAGGCAGCCGGTGGGGACGCCATGGCGCTGCGAGCGGATATCTCGGATGAGGACCAGATGCGGCGCGCGCTTAACGATCTGGAAGAGCGGTTCGGAAGGCTGGACGTCGTGGTGGCCAGCGGCGGCATCAACGGTGTGTGGGCTCCGATTGACGATCTCAAGCCGGACGAATGGGACAAGACGATCGCCGTCAACCTGCGGGGAACCTTTCTGACCGTTCACCTCACCGTTCCGCTGCTCAAACGCCAAGGCGGATCAATCATCGTCATCTCTTCGATCAACGGTACACGCACCTTCACCTCTCCCGGCGCCACTGCCTATTCCGCGACCAAGGCGGCGCAGGTGGCAATGGTGCAGCAATTGGCCCTCGAGCTCGGCCGCCACCGGATTCGCATCAACGCGGTATGCCCCGGCGCAGTGGAGACGGACATCGACGACAACACGTCGAGGCGCCATGAGGATCAAACGGCAATCCCCGTCGAATGGCCGGAAGGCGATATTCCGTTAACTGATGGCGTTCCGGCGGAGGCAGAGGACGTCGGCGAAGTGGTTGCATTTCTCGCGTCCGATGCGTCCCGCCATGTGACTGGTTCCCCTATCTGGGTCGATGGCGGTCAGGGATTGTTGCGGTAATCCGGTTGCATACCGCCGCAAAGAAATCCCTAATTCCAGTTCTCCTTGATCGACTGCATCACGACGTTTGTCGAGGTGTTGGCGACGAATGGCAGGCTTGAAATCTTTTCGCCCAACACATGACGGTAACGGCGTATGTTGGGCGTTCGTACCTTGAGGAGATAATCGAAGCGGCCGGCGATCATGTGGCACTCCTCAACCTCGGGAATCTTCCTGACAGCCGCGTTGAATGCATTCAATGCTTCCTCACGCGTGTCCGAGAGTTTCACCTCGGCGAAAGCAACGTGGTCGAGGCCAAGCTTCTGAGGGTTCAGGATAGCCTTGAAGCCCTCGATATAGCCGGTGTCGATCAACCGCTTCATTCTGACCTGGCATGGCGTCTTGGACAGACCGACACGGGCCGCAAGTTCGGTCACCGAAATACGGCCTTCGTGCCGAAGGATTTCGAGGATTCGCAGATCAAACTGGTCAAGTTCACTGTCGTGCAGCGGTTCCATGGTCGTCTTTCCTTCATTTTGCCAATTTTCCATTCAATTCACCTTAATTTGCTGTCAAATCAAGTCGGAAACTTCCGCTGTTCCACGGTATGATTAGTCCGATCCGCCCGTACGGACGCTTCCTCCACTCAGGTGACGACATGACCGCTGACGCCGCTCGCTCTTCCGACACGATAACGCTCAACCAAGCGCCCTTTGCCGAATTCGCGCCGCCGGTCCGGCCGCAAAGCGAATTGCGGCGAACGATCACCATGGCCTACCGCAGGTCGGAGGCTGAGTGCATGGCGCCGCTTCTCGCTGCAGCAACCATCGATGCCGGGATGAAGGGTGAAATCGCCCAGACAGCCCGTCAGTTGATACAGGCGCTGAGAGCGAAACACAGAGGTTCGGGTGTCGAGGGGCTGGTGCACGAATACTCGCTGTCGAGTCAGGAGGGCGTGGCGCTGATGTGTCTCGCGGAAGCCTTGCTGCGCATTCCCGACAATGCCACGCGCGACGCGCTGATCCGCGACAAAATCTCCGAAGGCGACTGGAAGTCACATCTCGGCGGTGGACGCTCGCTCTTCGTGAATGCCGCCACTTGGGGGCTTGTCGTTACCGGCAAGCTCACCGCGACGGTCAATGACCGCAGCCTGTCGGCTGCTCTCACGCGCCTGATCGCCCGGTGCGGAGAACCTGTTATCCGCCGCGGCGTCGATATGGCGATGCGGATGATGGGCGAGCAGTTCGTCACGGGGGAAACGATCGATGAAGCCCTGCGGCGCTCTCGGGAGATGGAAGAAAAGGGCTTCCGCTATTCCTACGACATGCTGGGCGAGGCGGCGACCACGGCGGAAGATGCTGAACGGTACTACCGCGATTACGAGACGGCCATTCACGCCATTGGCAAGGCGTCAGGAGGACGCGGCATCTATGAAGGGCCAGGTATCTCCATCAAGCTTTCCGCGCTGCATCCACGCTACAGCCGCGCGCAGGTTGGTCGCGTCATGGGCGAGCTTTTGCCCAAGGTGAAGGCGCTGGCGGCGATCGCAAAGGGGTACGACATCGGCCTCAACATCGATGCCGAGGAGGCCGATCGGCTGGAGCTGTCGCTGGATCTGCTGGAGGATCTGAGCCTCGATGCAGATCTGAAGGGCTGGAACGGGCTTGGCTTTGTAGTGCAGGCTTACGGCAAGCGCTGCCCGTTCGTGCTCGACTACATCATAGACCTGGCTCGCCGATCCGATCGACGCATCATGGTTCGACTGGTGAAGGGCGCCTACTGGGACGCAGAGATCAAGCGGGCGCAGCTCGATGGGCTTGAGGATTTTCCTGTCTTCACGCGCAAAGTCCACACGGATGTGTCGTACATCGCCTGCGCCCGAAAGCTGCTTGCCGCGCGGGATGTCATCTTCCCGCAATTCGCCAGCCACAATGCCCAGACGCTGGCCGCGATTTATCATCTTGCCGGTCCCGAGTTCACAGTGGGCGACTACGAATTTCAGTGCCTGCATGGCATGGGTGAGCCCCTTTATGAAGAAGTGGTCGGCGCGGAGAAGCTCGCGCGGCCGTGCCGTATCTACGCACCTGTCGGTACGCACGAGACGTTGCTTGCCTATCTCGTGCGTCGCCTCCTCGAAAACGGTGCGAACTCCTCCTTCGTCAATCGTATCGCCGATCCCAAGGTCTCCGTGGACGAACTCGTCGCCGATCCCGTGGATGTCGTCCGCGCCCAGGCGCAGCCGGGAGCTAAGCATGACCTGATCGCGCTGCCGGCGGATATCTTCGGCAAGGGCAGGACGAATTCCGCCGGCCTCGACCTGTCGAATGAGGCGACGCTCGCCGCACTGTCGACGGCACTGATGGAGAGCGCTTCCATGATCTGGAAGGCCGAGCCGCTGCTGGCGACCGGTCACACCGGCGGGGAGGCGCGGAACGTTCTCAATCCGGCAGACCACAACGATATTGTCGGAGAGGTGCTTGAACCGTCTGAAGAAGATGCGCTTCGCGCCATGGATCTGGCCGCCGATGCCGCAAGCGAATGGAGCCTCGTAGCGCCCGCAGCACGCGCGGCAATGCTTGATCGAGCGGCCGACGCGATGCAGGATCGCATGCCGATCCTCCTGGGACTTATCGTGCGTGAAGCCGGCAAGTCTTTGCCCAATGCCATCGCGGAGGTTCGTGAGGCGATCGATTTCCTGCGTTACTATGCCGAACAGGCCCGGCGCACGCTGGGGCCGGCGCACCGGGCGCTTGGACCCGTCGTGTGCATCAGTCCCTGGAATTTCCCGCTGGCTATCTTTACCGGCCAGATCGCCGCAGCGCTCGTCGCCGGCAATCCGGTACTGGCGAAGCCGGCCGAGGAAACGCCGCTGATCGCTGCTGAGGCCGTGCGCCTCTTGCACGCGGCGGGGATCCCAGCGGGTGCCCTGCAGTTCCTGCCCGGAGACGGCCGCACCGGCGCGACGCTGGTCGGTTCGCCCAAGACGGCCGGAGTGATGTTCACGGGGTCGACTGAGGTGGCACGCCTGATCCAGAAGCAATTGTCGGTCCGGACGCTGGCGAATGGCCGGCCTATCCCGCTGATCGCCGAGACCGGCGGCCAGAATGCGATGGTCGTCGACTCCTCGGCCCTTGCCGAACAGGTTGTGGCTGACGTTATTGCCTCGGCTTTCGACAGTGCCGGACAGCGGTGTTCAGCGCTTCGCGTGCTTTGCCTCCAGGAAGATGTCGCCGACCGGATATTGGCGATGCTGAAGGGTGCATTGCACGAATTGCGCATCGGCCGGACGGACCGCCTTAGCGTGGATATTGGTCCGGTCATTACCGCGGAGGCGAAGGCAAACATCGAGCGGCATATCGACGGCATGCGCGCCAACGGCCGCAAGGTCGAACAGATCGCGATGCCTCGCGAAACCGATGCAGGAACCTTCGTTGCACCGACGATCATCGAACTTCAGTCGATGAAGGATCTTCAACGCGAAGTCTTCGGGCCGGTCCTGCATGTCATCCGTTACCGGCGTGCCGATCTCGAGCGGCTGATCGATGACATCAATGCCACCGGCTATGGATTGACGTTCGGTTTGCATACGCGGCTCGACGAGACCATCGCCCACGTGACGTCGCGCGTTAAGGCCGGCAACCTTTATGTCAACCGCAATATCATCGGCGCGGTTGTCGGCGTGCAGCCGTTCGGCGGCCGGGGGCTCTCGGGCACCGGCCCAAAGGCCGGCGGGCGGCTATACATTGGCCGACTTGTGGAAACTCCGCCCGTTCCGCCCCGCCACGGCTCGAACGCTATCGATCCGGCGCTGGTCGACTTCGCCCGCTGGCTCGAAGAGACAGGGCGTACAGGGGAGGCGGCAATCGCGCGGGACAAGGGGGGCGAGGCTGCCTTGGGGCTTGAGACGCAATTGCCGGGTCCCGTCGGCGAGGCCAATCTCTACAGCCTTCACCCGCGCGGGCGTATTCTTCTCGTGCCGCAGAGCGAGAAAGGGTTGATCGGTCAAATCGGTTCCGTGCTTGCAACGGGGAATTTCGCGGTCGTGGATGCGGGTTCTGGACTGCGGGACACTCTTGCCGGTCTGCCGGCGTCGGTGGTGGCGCGGTTGTCGTGGTCGTCGGACTGGGCGAAGGATGGTCCGTTCGCCGGCGCTCTCGTCGAAGGTGACGCCGAAAGGGTACTCGCCGTTCAGGCAAAGATCGCAGCCCTGGAAGGACCACTCGTGCTGACGCAGGCGGCTAGTGGCGATGCCGCAGGTCGTACGGATGCGTACTGCCTGAACTGGCTTCTCGAAGAAGTCTCCGTCTCCATCAACACTGCGGCGGCCGGCGGCAATGCCAGCTTGATGACGATCGGATAGCTTCGCGGCTCCAGAAGCCCACCCCAAAACAAATCCAGGCCGGCCCTCCGAAAAACAGGGTCGGCTTTTCCCATTTCTGCAGATTGCCGCCATATCCACTTATGGCCGGATGCCGTCACTCAGGTGGCGAAACCTGCTCCGGAACTCTCCGAGACGGGGGTGTTTGCAACCGCTCCGTGGTTTCTTCACAGGCGTCGGACCATACTAGAGTCCCGTTTTGGCACAGGCCTTCCTGCAGGAGAGGCCTTTATCCGGAGTTAACGGGCGAGCATCGCGCCGGGTGGCAAACCGGCTTAACCCGGAATTAACTGCCGGACCGTTTTGAGCACTCACGCGATTAGGAAATCCTTTAGTTTTGCCAATTATCGCTGGGTCGTCCCCGATTTGGGGAGCCCGCGGATGATGTCGCGTGGAACTGAAAAATGAGGACTGAAGCGCACATGACGTGCATGGTTAGACCTGCGCCAAGCGCGGGATCACTGGCTTTTTGCGGGCCGAGCATCCGTCCGGATGCGGGAATCGCGCATTTGCCCCGCTGCTCCATCCTCTGCTTCTCCCGTTCCCTCTCCGTCCGGGCGCTCCCGTGCGTCGCGGAGTTATCCAGGCTTTTCGGATTTCCCATCGGCCTTCCTTCGGGAAGGCCGTCACGGTGCCGTGCAATGCCGTCTTTGCCCCCCATGCCAGACGGCGTTTGATACCACGGTGCCGTGGGAGGAGCGCGCCTGCCCCCCGGTGCGCTCCTCCACCCTTCCGCTCGCCTTGACGATCGGCGGAATACTATCTTGATCTCGTCTCCCAAGCCTCAAAGGTCCGCAATTGCAGGCCGCATATGTCGCCGACTCAAGAGGAAATGGCGTTCGTCAAGTCACTCCCGTCTAATACCAAGGCAAGGGTGTACGCCCGAAATTTCCTTCTTTAAGAGTTGAAATTCCAATATCGCCGCCTGCTGTCGAGGATCAGCATTAAGGGCAGCCGGTGTGTGGAAGGGGACGGTGCCTCGATTTGATGCGCCGGTTTTGGAGGAAAAAGGGAGTTGCACATGGCGGACAAGTCTTCGTCCAATGCCTATTGGGCTGCCAACAAACGCATCATCTACATTTCGTTGGTGATCTGGGCAGTCGTTTCTTATGGCTTCGGCATACTTTTGCGTCCCATGCTGTCGGGCATTCCGGTCGGCGGGACCGATCTCGGATTCTGGTTTGCGCAGCAAGGATCGATCTTGGTCTTTATTGCGCTGATCTTCGTTTACGCGAACTACATGAACAAGATCGACCGCGAATACGGCGTCGACGAGGAGTGAGGCACGAACATGGATCAGTATACGCTTAATCTGCTGATTGTGGGCGCGTCGTTCGCGCTCTACATCGGCATCGCCATCTGGAGCCGGGCCGGTTCCACGGCAGAGTTCTATGCGGCAAACCGCGGTGTTCATCCTGTCCTGAACGGAATGGCCACCGCGGCCGACTGGATGTCGGCGGCATCGTTCATTTCCATGGCCGGCCTCATCGCCGCCGTGGGTTATGGCAACTCGACCTATCTGATGGGCTGGACAGGCGGCTACGTTCTCCTGGCTCTGCTCCTCGCCCCATATCTGCGCAAGTTCGGCAAGTTCACCGTTCCGCAGTTCATCGGCGACCGCTTCTACAGCCAGTCGGCCCGACTTGTCGCGGTTGTCTGCCTGATCATCATCTCGGTCACCTACGTTATCGGTCAGATGACCGGTGCCGGCGTGGCCTTCTCGCGCTTCCTCGAAGTCGAAGTCTCAACCGGCCTCTGGATCGCGGCAGCCGTGGTGTTCGCCTACGCCGTTCTCGGCGGCATGAAGGGCATCACCTATACCCAGGTTGCACAGTACGTCGTTCTCATCATCGCTTATACCATTCCGGCGATCTTCATCTCGCTGCAGCTCACCGGAAATCCGCTTCCGCCGCTGGGTCTGTTCTCGACCCATGCCGAAGCCGGTGTTCCGCTGCTGACGAAGCTCGACCAAGTGGTGACCGACCTCGGCTTCAATGCCTATACGTCGCAGGGCTCCATGCTCAACATGACGCTCTTCACGCTGTCGCTGATGATTGGTACCGCCGGTCTTCCGCACGTCATCATCCGCTTCTTCACGGTTCCGAAGGTGGCCGACGCCCGTTGGTCCGCCGGCTGGGCCCTGGTGTTTATCGCGCTTCTCTATCTGACCGCTCCGGCTGTCGGTGCGATGGCGCGCCTCAACATCATCGACACGATCTTCCCGAACGGCACCAGCCAGGACGCGGTTCTCTATGAAGAGCGTCCGGACTGGATGAAGAACTGGGAAGTCACCGGTCTCCTGAAGTTCGAGGACAAGAACGGCGACGGCCGCATCCAGTACTACAACGACAAGGCCGACTCGTTCGCCACGACGGCGACGGAGCGGGGCTGGGCTGGTAACGAACTTACCATCAACAATGACATCCTCGTTCTCGCCAATCCGGAAATCGCACAGCTTCCGGGCTGGGTCATCGCCCTGATCGCCGCCGGCGGTCTCGCAGCGGCTCTGTCGACCGCAGCAGGTCTTCTGCTCGCGATCTCCTCGGCCGTCAGCCACGACCTTATCAAGGACTGGCTGGTTCCGGGTATTTCTGAAAAGAACGAACTGATGGTCGCCCGCGTGGCCATGGCAGGCGCGATCCTGGTCGCTACCCTGCTAGGCCTCAATCCTCCGGGATTTGCGGCACAAACGGTGGCTCTCGCCTTCGGTCTGGCCGCAGCGACGATCTTCCCGGCACTGATGATGGGCATCTTCTCGAAGCGCATCAATTCGACCGGCGCCACCCTTGGTATGATCGTCGGTCTGGTCGTTACCTGCCTCTACCTCTTCACATATCTCGGCTGGTTCTTCATCGCCGGCACGAACATGCTGGAGAACGTACCGGCGAACTACCTGTTCGGTATCCCGCCGACCGCCTTCGGTCCGATCGGCGCGCTGCTGAACTTCGCCGTCGCCTACGTAGTCTCGATGATGACTGCGGAGCCGCCGCAGGAAGTCCAGGACCTCGTCGAATCGATCCGCGTTCCGCGCGGTGCAAGTGCGGCGATCGCTCACTGAGACGATCCAAATATCGGCAGGGGCGGCGAAAGCCGCCCTTGTCTTTTCCCTCCGGCGGGGACGGTCGCGCAGCGATCGCATGAGGGGCCAATGGGACTGAGCACAACCGACATCGTCCGTTTTCTCGAGACGGTCCATCCCTACGACACCATTCCGGGTGACGAGCTTGCTCTCGTCGCGAGCCGCTTTTCCAGTCTTCGTTTCAACGCCGGCGCCGATATCTATACGCTCGGCGAACCATTGCCGGGGCTCTTCCTGATCATGGAAGGCTCGGTCGAAGTGCGGGATGCGACCGGGACGGTCGTCTCGCAACTTTCGCCGCGCAATTCACTCGGCGAACGCGGTCTGCTGCGCGACGGCCTGGCGGTGACCAGCGCGACGGCACGGACGGACACCACGGCACTTCTTCTGCCGACGTCCGAGTTCAAGCGCCTGATGGCCGACCATCCGGCCTACCAGCGCTTCTTTACCCGCGGCCGGACAAACGATACGCGGCGCAGCGATCTGAATACACTGAAGGTGGCCGACCTGATGTCGAAGCCCCCGATCACATGCGCGCCTTCCGACACCGTCAAACTGGCAGCCGAAATCATGCGTGACCGCCGGGTTTCCAGCCTGGGTGTGATCGAGGACGGAGCGTTCGTCGGCATGCTTACCGTTCGCGACCTTGCGACGCGTGTGGTCGCTGAGGGGCTGGGCGTGTCGAAGACCACGGTGCGGAGCGTGATGACACGCGATGTCAGCGGACTTCCCCCCGATGCCCTCGGCTCGGATGTGTTGCATCTGATGCTCGAACACAAGGTCGGTCATCTACCCGTCCTCTCCGGGCAGCGGCTCGAAGGGATGGTGACGCAGACCGATCTGACACGGTTCCAGGCTGTGTCCTCTGCGCGGCTTGTGCACGATATCGCCACGGCTCAAACGGTCGAGGAGATGCGGGAAATCACCGGCCGCATCCCTCAATTGCTGGTGCAACTCGTCGGCGGCAACAGCGCACACGAGGTGGTGACCCGGCATATTACTGATATCGCCGACGCGGTAACGCGCCGGCTGATCGTGATGGCCGAGCGTGAGCTCGGGCCGCCACCGGTGCCCTATGTCTGGTTGGCCTGCGGCAGCCAGGGGCGTCAGGAGCAGACCGGCGTCAGTGACCAGGACAATTGCATCTTCATTTCCGACGAGGTGCGGGATACCGATCGTGAGTGGTACAGACAGCTCGCCCGCTTCGTCAGTCATAATCTCGATGCCTGCGGCTACTATTTCTGCCCCGGGGACATGATGGCGACGAACGAGCGCTGGTGCCAGCCGGTGCGGGTGTGGCGGGAATACTTCTCCGGCTGGATCAGCAGGCCCGATCCGATGGCGCAGATGCTGGCAAGCGTGATGTTTGACCTCCGTCCGATCAGCGGGACGCGGGCATTGTTCGACGAATTGCAGGGGGAAACGCTGGAACGTGCCAGCAAGAACGAGCTTTTCGTTGCGCACATGATCGCAAACTCTCTCAAGCATGCCCCGCCGCTTGGTCTCCTGCGAGGGTTTGCCACCGTGCGTAGCGGCGAGCATCGCAACCAGATCGACATGAAGCATAATGGTGTTGTTCCGGTCGTCGACCTCGGGCGTGTGTATGCGCTGCAGGGCAGGCTGGCGCCGGTGAACACTCGAGCACGATTGCTCGCGGCCGAAGAGGCAGGCGTGATCTCCGGCGCCGGTGCAAAGGATCTCGTTGCCGCCTATGATCTGATTGCCGAAATGCGGCTACGCAATCAGGCGGCCGAAATTCGCGCGGGACGCAAGCCAGACAACTTTCTCGCTCCCTATGATTTCGGCGACTTCGAAAGATCGCATCTGCGTGATGCCTTTGTCGTCGTGCGGACAATGCAATCGGCGCTCGGCCACGGACGCAGTGCCCCCGTTTGAGGTTTCATCATGTTCTATGAGTTTATCGCGGCGATCGTGTCCGCCTTCGCCGCGGGTGGTATTGCTTCCGGTGTGCTATGGATGAGCAAGGGGCGCTTGCCGAAATGGATCGTGCCGGCCTGTGCAGGCCTTGCCATGCTGACCTACACCGTCTGGAGCGAATACAGCTGGTATGGACGTATGATCGCAGGCTCGCCGCCAGAGGTGGTGATCGCATGGAGGAACGAGACCACGGCACCGTGGCGTCCATGGTCCTACTACAAGCCGGTGATCAACCGATTTACCGCGGTCGACAAGCGCACCATCCAGCGCAATGCCAATCTTCCCGATCAGGTTCTGGTGGATGTCATTCTGGCATCGCGTTGGCAGCGCGTGGCGCGCGTGAAGGTGCTGTTCGACTGCAAGGCGAACCGCCGCGCCGATCTTTTGACCTCGGATATCAAGGTCGAGGAAAACGGAGCGATCAGCGGGGCGACATGGACGGATCTGCCCGCCGATGATCCCGTGTTGCGCGCGGCCTGCAGCTGATGCTGTCAGGGCGTGGCTCCTGATCCTGATCAAACCGAGATGCCGCGTGTGCTGTATGCTGTTTCAAGGAAGCGAGGGAGGAGACCTTGGAGGAGGCGGTACTCAAGAAGCTGAGCCTGCGGGTGCGTATCCTGCTGTTCTTCGCCGCGCTGGCGGTGGGGTCGGTGGTGGCGCTCGCCGTGGGGCTGTGGTTCGGCTATCACCGCCAGGGTGCCCCCGAGATGCTGAACGCATTTGTTCAAGGAGGTGTGGCCGCCGCATTCGCCATGGTGGGGCTGATCACCTGGGTCTGGTATCTGTTCGACACGCATCTGGCGCGACCCATGCAGGGATTGGCGGGCGCCATTCTGGCCCGCACGCATGCCGATGTGGCCGAAGACCTTAACCCGGAGTCGGCGCGCTATCTTGGTGAACTCGCAACGGCTGCCTCTGCCGCCGCCGTGACCCTGACGCGAACAAGGAGTGCCTTGACGGAGTCGGTCGCCCGCGAAACCGCCCGCCTATCCGCCGACAAGGGCAAGCTGGAGGATCTGCTCGCCGATGTTCCTCCCGGCGTTCTGCTCTGCACCGGGCGGCATCATCTGGTGTTCTACAACAGCGCTGCCGTGCAACTTCTGTCGGACGAGAAGCGTCCCGTCTGCCTCGACAAGAGCCTGTTCGACTATCTCGATGACAGCACCATCCGCCAGGCGCATCACCGGCTCCTGGAAACCGGCCACCGGTCGGCGATGGAGCTTCTCTGCACGACGCCTTCCGGGCGGCGCAGGCTTGCCGCGCGTATACGGCTCGTGGGCGATGCGGGCGACGATCCGGGCGCCTATGTGATGACGCTGCGCGATGTATCGGCGGAATTGTCGTCCTATGCCCGCCGGGATGCGCTGCTTGCCGAAGTGTTCGAGCAGTTCCTGCCAACACTGAAGGCGAGCGCAAGCGATGCAGGATCGCCCGGTTTCGCGGATTTGCTGTCCAAGGCTGCGGACCTTGAAGATCGATATGCAATCTGTCGTTCCGATACATGGCCGATGACGCTGATCGACGCCGCGTTGATCAGCCGTGATCTTCGCTCCAGTCTGGGAGAGATGGCGCCTGAATTTGGCGGGCCGTGGGGTGCCTATGCCGTTCGCTGCAACAGCTTCGATATGGTGGCGCTGATCCGGCACGTAACGGAGCGCGTTGTGCGGGAATGCTCGGCACAGGATCTTTTCCTCACGCTCGTCCCCGAGGAAAAAGGCGCGCAACTTCGCTTGTCCTGGCGTGGCAGTCGGGTCTCGGACGAACGTTTGAAGGAATGGCTGGCGGAGCCTCTCGATGGGACCGGTGGCGGCCTGACGGGTCTCGCTGTCGTGGCCGGCCACGGTGCGTCTCTTTTCCGGGGCCAGGTGCCGCCCGACGAGTGCGTCGTCCTGCGCCTGCCGGAGGCAGAGCGACGCGAGGTCTCCCGGCACGGTGGCGACCGCTTTGTGGTCTATGACTTCGACCTCCTGTCACGCCTGCAATATGACCGTATCAGTGAGGCCCGTCTCGATGACCTGACCTATGTCGTGTTCGATACCGAAACCACCGGGCTGTTACCGGAGCAGGGTGACGAGATCGTGCAGATCGCCGCTGTGCGTGTCGTCAACGGCAAGCGCGTACAGGGCGAGGTGTTCGACACGCTGGTCAATCCGGGTCGGTCGATCCCTGCGGCGTCGACTGCCGTGCACGGGGTGTCGGACGCCATGGTCGTCAATGCGCCATCGGTGCGTGAGGTGATCGAGCGCTTTCACAAATTTGCCGAGGGGTCCGTGCTGGTGGCGCATAATGCGCCGTTCGACATGGAGTTCCTGCGGCGCCGCGAGCGCGAGATCGGCATTCACTTCGCCAATCCGATCCTGGACACAGTTCTGCTTTCGGCTGTCGTCTTCGGACAGAGCGAGACACACAGTCTCGACGCCCTGTCGCAGCGGCTGGGGATCACGATCGCCGACGAGGACCGGCACACCGCACTTGGCGATACGATCGCCACCGCGGACGCCTTCATCAAGCTCAAGTCGATGATGCAGGCAAAGGGTATCGAACGGTTCGGCGAGGTGCTGACCGAGGTTCGTCGCCATGGGCGTCTGCTTCGCGATCTCAACTGAAGCGGACAGCAGGAACAATAATCGCCGTGCCGCATTCACCGCCAAGGAAGGTGGGAGCGTGCATGGCCTATCGTGCGTTGTGGAAAGGCGAATTGTCCGTCGACGAGCTGAGCTGTGGGGTCGCGCTTTATGCAGCGACGTCTTCCGCTGACAGGGTTTCCTTTCACATCATCAACCGCAAAACCGGGAACAGGGTCAGCCGTCGCATGGTCGACAGCGAAACGGGACGCGAGGTTGAGCGCGACGAAATCGTCAAAGGCTACGAGACCTCTAACGGCAAGACCGTCATTCTCGAGGCCGAGGAGATCACATCGCTCGTGCCGAAGAGCGACAAGGCGCTCGATGTGCAGGGGTTTCTCGGCTTTGACGACATCGATCCGGTTTTCTTCGAGCGTCCCTATTTTCTCGTGGCTTCCGACGAGGAGTCGGCCGAGGCTTTCGAGCTTATCCGCCGTGGCATGGAAAAGAAGAAGGTTGGCGCCCTGGCGAGGACGGTCCTCTTTCGGCGCCTGCGAAACCTCTTCATCAGGCCGACGGCGGATGGCATGATCGCCACCACCCTGCAATATGACTACGAAGTGCGGAGCGCTGACGAGGCATTGAAATCCATCCCGGATGTCCGCATCTCCCGCGAGATGCTGGATCTCGCGCGGCATATCATCGGCACCAAGCAGGGTGCCTTCGATCCCGCCGAATTCGAGGACCGGTATGACGATGCGCTTGCCGAACTGGTGAAGGCGAAAATCGAAGGCCGCAAGCCGAAGAAGCTGCCGCGCCGGGCGGCGTCGAACGTCACGGATCTTATGGATGCGCTGCGCCAGAGCGCCGGCGAGGGTGGAAAAAGCAAGGGCCGAAAGAAGACCGCTGCAAGCGATAGCGGAAGCAGGAGAAAGGCTGGCTGATGTCTCTTGCTACCTACAATCGCAAGCGGGACTTCAAGGCGACGCCGGAACCACAGGGAAAAACGGGCCCGTCGAAGGGACGCAGCTTCGTGGTCCAGAAACATGCTGCGCGACGCCTGCATTATGATTTCCGTCTGGAAGTGGACGGCGTCCTTAAAAGCTGGGCGGTCACGAAGGGACCAAGCCTGGTTCCGGCGGAGAAGCGCCTTGCGGTCCATGTCGAAGACCACCCGCTCGACTATGGCGGCTTCGAAGGCACGATCCCCGCAGGTCATTACGGCGCCGGTGAAGTGATCGTCTGGGACCGCGGCACCTGGCAGCCCGAGGGGGACATTCGCAAGGCGCTGAAGAAAGGCCATATAGAATTCACCCTCGACGGAGAAAAGCTCAAGGGTCGCTGGCACCTGGTGCGTATGCAGACGCGGGAGGAGAGCCGGGAGAACTGGCTGCTGATCAAGTCTGATGACGAATTTGCCCGGCAGGAGGACGATCCGGATATTCTCGAGGAGTTGCCGCTATCAGTAGTCAGCGATCGCAGCATCGACGATTTGGCTGGCGGCAGGAAAACGCGAGAAATAGGCAAGGGCAAAGGACCCACAAAGGCCAAGGCGGCAGGCTCCAGGACGAAGGTAAAAGCGGCGCTTCCCGGCAGCACGCGCGGGTTGCTTCCTGATTTCATCGAACCTCAGCTCGCGAAACTCGTCAAATCCGCACCCACGGGTCCGGGCTGGCTGCACGAGATCAAGCTTGATGGCTATCGGCTGCAGGTCCGTATCGAGCGCGGCGACGTCCGTTTCCTGACGCGTGGCGGGCTCGACTGGACCGACCGCTTCGGCAGGGATCTCGTCTCCGCCTTCGCCGATCTGGACGTGGAGGAGGCGCTGATCGATGGGGAAGTCGTCGTCGAGAACGGCTCTGGCATCAGCGACTTCTCGCTGCTGCAGAAAGATCTGTCCGAGGGGAAGCTCGATCGCTTCGCTTTCTACGCGTTCGATCTCATTTATCTTGACGGCTTCGACCTGCGGAGGGTCGAGTTGACGAAGAGGAAGGAACGTCTTCGGGCTCTACTGGGGAAAGCAAAGGCCCCGCTGCGTTACAGCGAGGAGTTCGAGGAGAGCGGCAAGCTCGTCCTTCAGCACGCCTGCCGCCTCAGCCTCGAAGGGATCATCTCGAAACGTACAGGCGGAATCTATAAATCGGGCAGGGGCAACGACTGGGTAAAATCCAAGTGCAGCGCCCGTCAGGAACTGGTGATCGGTGGTTACGCGCCATCGTCGGTGGATCCTTCCGCCATCGGATCGCTGGTAATGGGCGTGTTCGAAAAGGACGGCAAACTCCGCCATGTCGGTCGTGTCGGAACAGGTTATTCCCAGGCTGTTGCGCGCGATCTTTTCGAACGCCTGCAGCCGCTCCGCCAAGACAAGAGCCCATTCGCCAACCGGCTGACGGGCCTCGAGCGCCGGGATGTGCAGTTCGTCTCGCCTGAATGCGTCGCCGAAGTGGAGTTTCGCGGCTGGACGGCGGACCAGCATCTGCGCCATGCTTCTTTCCGAGGCCTTCGAGAAGACAAGCCAGCGAAAGCCGTCGTGAGGGAGAAGCCCGTGTCGGAAAAAACCGAGATGCCGAAACGCACGGTTCCACTAACCCATCCCGAACGCATCTATTGGCCGGATGCGGGTGTCACAAAAGAAGGGCTGGCGAGTCACTACGAACTGGTCTGGCCTCGCATCGCTCCCTTTATCGTCGATCGCCCGCTTGCGTTGTTGCGTTGTCCGGAGGGTATAGAGGGGCAATCCTTCTTCCAGAAGCATTCCTGGCGTGGAATGCGGAAGGAGATTCTTCGGTTCAAGGATCCCAAGGACAAGAACGGCGAGGACTATGTCGGAATCCGCGATCTCGACGGTCTGATCGCCCTTGTTCAGGGCGCGGCGCTCGAGATCCATCCCTGGGGCTCGACCTTCAGTGCGATCGAAAGCCCCGACATGGTGATCATGGATCTCGATCCCGGTCCCGGCGTTGACTGGCAGGCGGTGATTGATGCCGCGATCGAGGTGCGCGAGCGTTTCGAACGCATCGGTCTGACAGGCTTTTTGAAGACCTCTGGCGGCAAAGGCTTGCATGTGGTTGCGCCGCTGGAGCGGAAAGCGCGCTGGGCGACCGTCAAGGCGGCGATGAAGGCGCTGGCCGACGCCATGGCGAAGGATGATCCGGAGCGTTACGTCTCGACAGTCAGCAAGGCGAAAAGGAACGGACGCATTCTGATCGACTACCTGCGCAATGGTCGCGGTTCGACGGCGGTCGCACCCTATTCCACGCGGGCGCGGCCGGGCGCGCCTGTGTCGACGCCGCTTGCATGGGACGAACTGACGCCCGATATCGGACCGGCGCATTTCACAGTCGATAACCTGCCGGCACGTCTGGACGCTCAGGAGAGCGACCCGTGGGCAGATTTCCGCGCTTCGGCCGCGCCAATCACGTCTGAGAGCAAAGCGAAGGCCGCAAAATCGGGTGGGTGATCAGCTTTTGGATTTGCCGCCCTTCTTTTCGCTTTCCAGGCTGCGTTTCAGAGCGCTCATGATGTCGATGACATTGTCCCCGCGCGGACGCGTATCCGGCTTCTTGGCCGGCTCCGACTTGGTTTTTCCGGACTTCTTGCGTGCGTTGATGATCGAACGGAGCTTTTTCTCCACCGGGTCCTTCACGAGGTCTGGCGACCATTCCTGACGATGGCTTTCGATCAGGTCGGTCATCATGCCAAGCATCTTTGGGGCGGGCTTTTTTCCAGAAGGCGCAGCGTCAACCTGGTCCACCGCACGAACTTCGTCGCCATAGCGCAGTGTCCAGGCGATCATGCCGCGATCACGTGGCAGGATCAGCAAGGGGTGCTCCCGTCTGTAAAGCACGATCCGGGACATCGCGGCGGTACCGGTTTTCGACATCGCTTCCCGAATAACCGAAAAAGCCTCCTGGCTGACCTTGTCGGCCGGGGCGAGGTAATGAGGGCTGTCAAACCAGATCCAGTCGATCGAGTCGATGTCAACGAATTTCGCGATATCGATCGTGCGGGTGCTCTCTAGCGCCACCTCCGCCAGTTCGTCGTCGGTGAAGAGCACGAACTTGCCGTCCTCATATTCATAACCGCGGCGCTGGTCATCGTCATCCACCGGCTTGCCGGTCGCCGCATCGACGTAGTCGCTCTGCACACGGTTGCCGGTGCGTCGATTGACGTTGTGGAAGCGGATCTTGCGGGATTCGGTAACGGCGGGTGTCATCGTCACCCTACACGTCACAAGCGAGAGCTTGAGGTAGCCTTTCCAGAAGACGCGCGGCGCCATGGGATTCTCCGAGAGACTGGATCTCGCACTCAACACGCCGGATGCCGAATGGGTTCCCTCAACGATTGTCGGCGAGGATCATCTCGGCCGCCTTCTCGGCGATCATGATCGTCGGAGAATTGGTGTTGCCGGAGGTGATCGTCGGCATGATCGAAGCATCGGCAATGCGCAGCCCGTGCAATCCTCTTAGCCGCAAACGCGGATCGACAACGCTGTCGGGATCTGCGCCCATGCGGCAGGTGCCGACGGGGTGGAAGATGGTGGTGCCGATGTTTCCTGCGGCTGTCCGTAACTCCTCATCCGACTGAAAGGCGAGGCCTGGTTTGAACTCTTCCGGGAAAAAGCGGGCGAAAGACGGCTGTTCTGCGATATTGCGAGCGATGCGGATCGACCGAACGGCGACCTCGCGATCGCCTTCCGTTGAAAGATAGCGCGGTGTGATCGCGGGCTGTGACGCAAAATCCGCCGATTTGATGTGGACGTGGCCGCGGCTCTCCGGCCGCAGATTGCAGACGCTTGCGGTGATCGCCGGGAAGGCGTGGACCGGTTCGCCGAACTTTTCCAGCGAGACGGGTTGGACATGGAATTCCAGATCGGGCGTCTCCTTGTCGGGACCGGAACGGGTGAAAATGCCTAGCTGGCTCGGAGCCATCGCCATAGGTCCCGAGCGACGCAGCGCATATTCCAGTCCAATGGCTGCTTTGCCGAGCAGCCGCGAAGCCTTTTCGTTCAGTGTAGGAACGCCGGTTACTTTAAAGGCGAGGCGCAGTTGCAGGTGGTCTTGAAGATTTTCGCCGACGGATGGTCGCTCCTTGATCACCTCCACACCCGCGTTTTGCAAGACGTCGCCGCGACCGATGCCGGACAGTTCGAGGATCTGAGGCGAGCCGATAGCTCCGGCAGACAGGACGACTTCCCGGCGCGAGAAAAAGCGTTTTGCCATCCCGTCGTGCTGAACCTCGACGCCTGTCACCACACCGTCCTCAACGATCAGGCGCATGACATGCGCCTTCGTGAGGACGTTCAGGTTTCCCCGCTTGACGGCCGGGCGAAGGAAGGCCTTTGCGGTATTCCAGCGTATGCCGGAGCGCTGGTTGACTTCGAAATAGCCTGAGCCCTCGTTGTCACCTCGATTGAAATCGCTTGTTCGCGGGATGCCAGCTTCTTCCGCCGCCTGCTGGAAGGCGTCGAGTACGGCCCAGCGAACGCGGGCTTTTTCCACGCGCCATTCGCCGCCCGCGCCATGCATCTCGTCGGCGCCCTTGTGGAAGTCCTCCGACTTGCGGAACAGCGGCAGTACGTCGTCCCAGCCCCAGCCTTCACATCCCATCTGGCGCCAGAGATCGTAATCGCGGGCCTGTCCCCGCATGTAGATCATGCCGTTAATCGAGGAACAGCCGCCGAGCACCTTGCCGCGCGGATAGTTGAGCGCGCGTCCGTTCAACCCCTCTTCCTTTTCCGTCTGGAAACACCAGTCGGTTCGGGGATTGTTGATGCAGTAGAGATAGCCGACCGGGATGTGGATCCAGTGATAGTTATCGCTGCCACCGGCCTCGAGGAGCAGGACGCGATGTCTTGGATCAGTGGACAGACGGTTAGCCAGCACGCAGCCCGCCGAGCCGGCCCCGATGACGATGTAATCATATTGCAGCATCCGTCTCCCTCCCGGCGGCCCGCGTCAACTGTTTCGGAGCCGCCCCTCAAGGAGGTCAAGTACGGAGCGTGCGGCATCCATGACATTGGTGCCCGGACCGAAGACGGCGGAGACGCCGTGCTCCAGCAGGAAATCATAGTCCTGGCGCGGGATGACGCCGCCGACGACCACGATGACGTCGTTCGCACCTTTAGCTTTCAGCGCTTTGACCAGTTGCGGAGCAAGCGTCTTATGGCCAGCGGCAAGCGAAGACATGCCGACGACCTGAACCTTGCTCTCGACGGCGAGATCGGCTGCCTCCTCCGGTGTCTGGAAGAGGGGTCCCGCCACGACATCAAAGCCGATGTCGCCGAAGGCGGAAGCAATGACCTTGGCGCCCCGGTCATGGCCGTCCTGGCCGAGCTTGGCGATCAGGATGCGCGGCTTGGAAGCGGCCTTGCCGTACTCCTTCAGACGATTGGTCAGCGTCTCCATTTCCGGATCGCCTTCATAGGCCTTGCCGTAGATATCATGCACGACCTCAGGTGTTGCGGCATGGTCGCCGAAGACGGCACGCATGGCATCCGAGATTTCGCCTACGGTGGCGCGGGCACGGGCGGCTTCGACCGAGGCTTCGAGCAGATTGCCCTTTCCGCTGCGGGCGATTTCGGTGAGGCGTGCGAGTGTCGCCTCCACCTGCTGTGGATCGCGCTGGCGGCGCGTCTGCTCGATGCGCTTGATCTGCGACAGCCGGACGGCGGTATTGTCGATTTCGAGGATGTCGATGGGTTCCTCGTTTTCCAGGCGGAACTTGTTGACACCGACGATCACTTCCTCGCCCCGATCTATGGCGGCCTGCTTGCGGGTGGCGGCTTCCTCGATCAGGCGCTTCGGCAGGCCGTCATCGACAGCCTTGGTCATGCCTCCCAGGCTTTCGACCTCCTCGATCAGCGCCCAGGCTTTTTCCGCGAGTTCGTTGGTCAGGCTCTCGACATAGTAGGAGCCGGCGAGCGGGTCGACGACCTTGGTCACGCCGGTCTCGTTCTGCAGGATCAGCTGGGTGTTGCGGGCGATGCGGGCGGAAAACTCCGTCGGCAGGGCGATCGCTTCATCGAAGGAATTGGTGTGTAGCGACTGGGTACCGCCAAGGGCTGCCGACATGGCCTCGAACGCGGTGCGGATGATGTTGTTGTAGGGGTCCTGTTCGGCAAGCGAGACGCCCGAAGTCTGGCAATGGGTGCGCAGCATCAGGGACGACGCCTTCTTCGGCTCGAATTCCTGCATGATGCGGGTCCAGAGCAGGCGGGCGGCGCGCAGCTTCGCCGCCTCCATGAAGAAGTTCATGCCGATCGCGAAGAAAAACGACAGGCGGCCCGCGAAGTCGTCGACATTGAGCCCCTTGGCTATGGCCGCCCGCACATATTCGCGACCGTCGGCCAGCGTGAAGGCGAGCTCCTGCACCAGCGTCGCGCCTGCCTCCTGCATGTGATAGCCGGAGATCGAGATCGAGTTGAACTTTGGCATCTCCTTCGCAGTGTATTCGATGATGTCGGCGATGATCCGCATCGAGGGTTCGGGCGGGTAGATGTAGGTGTTGCGGACCATGAATTCCTTGAGGATGTCGTTCTGGATGGTCCCGGACAGTTTTTCGCGCGAGACACCCTGTTCCTCGCCGGTGACGATGAAATTGGCGAGGATCGGAATGACGGCGCCATTCATGGTCATCGACACCGAGATGTCCTGCAATGGAATGCCGTCGAACAGGATTTTCATGTCCTCGACGCTATCGATCGCCACACCCGCCTTGCCGACATCGCCCTCGACGCGGGGATGATCCGAGTCATAGCCGCGATGGGTGGCAAGATCGAAGGCGACCGAGACGCCCTGCTGGCCGGCGGCAAGCGCCTTGCGGTAGAAGGCGTTGCTCTCCTCCGCTGTCGAGAAGCCGGCATACTGCCGGATTGTCCATGGCCGGCCGGCATACATGGTGGCTCGCGGTCCGCGCACAAAGGGGGCAAAGCCCGGCAGGCTGTCAAGATGGTTGATGCCAGCGATGTCGTCTGCCGTATAAAGCGGTTTCACCGGAATGCCCTCCGGCGTCTCCCAGACGAGACTCTCTGCCGGACGCTTCAATTCCTTCTCGGCAAGCGCCTGCCAGTCGGCGATGGTTTTCTTGGTCATCCGGTCTTCTCCCTGCTCCGCATGGACTGCGAACCGATCCATTCCTGCGCTTGGCGATTAGCCTTCGAACTCCATGATCAATTCATCCACCGCCAGGCTTTGGCCCGGCTTGACGACGATTTTCTTCACGGTGCCACGGCGTTCGGCCTTCAGGATGTTCTCCATCTTCATTGCCTCGACCGTGGCAAGCGCCTGGCCTGCCTCGACCATCTCGCCCTCCTTGACAGCAACCCCGGTGATGACGCCCGGCATCGGGCAGAGCAGCATCTTGGAGGTGTCCGGCGGCAGCTTTTCGGGCATCAGTTTGGCGAGTGCCGCGACACGCGGCGAGCGGACGCGAGCGGTCATATCCATGCCACGCCAGCGCAGCCTGATGGCGGGGCCCTTCAGGTCAACCTTAACGGAGAGTGTGTCGCCACCGATGTCGACATGGGCGAGTGTCTGACCCGGTTGCCAGTTGGTGGCGATCACAAGCTCGTTGCCGGCCGCGAATACGACGCGGGTATTGCCGGTGCCTTCGGTAATAGCCAGTGCATGGTCGCCACCGGCGAGATTGACAACCCAGTCGTGGCCGAGCTTGCGGGGATGGTTGCCGATCGTCCCTGAGATTTGGATCGCCCGTGCCTGGAGGCGGTGGTTGATCACGGCGGCGAGTGCAGCTAGCTTTTCGGCGGAAGCCGCATCCGGGGTCACGCCAAGAAAGCCGTCCTTGAACTCCTCGGCAATATAGGCGGTCGTGATCTTGCCGGAGCGGAACCGCTCCTGCTGCATCACCGCCGACAGGAAGGGCAGGTTGTGGCCGATGCCTTCGACCTCGAAGCTGTCAAGCGCTTTCGACATTGCGTCGATCGCTGTGAGACGATCGGGTGCCCAGGTGCAGAGCTTGGCGATCATCGGGTCGTAGTACATCGAGATCTCGCCGCCTTCGTAGACGCCGGTGTCGTTGCGAACAACGGTTCCGTCTGCCGTCTGGCCTTCCTGCGGCGGGCGGTAGCGGGTGAGGCGGCCGATCGACGGCAGGAAGTTGCGGTAGGGGTCTTCGGCATAGAGCCGGCTTTCGATCGCCCAGCCGTTGAGTTTCACGTCGTCCTGGCCGAAGCTGAGTTTCTCGCCGGCGGCGACGCGGATCATCTGCTCGACGAGATCAAGCCCGGTGATGAGCTCGGTCACGGGATGCTCGACCTGCAGGCGCGTGTTCATCTCGAGGAAGTAGAACTTGTTTTGCCTGCCATCGACGATGAATTCCACCGTGCCGGCCGAGTGATATCCGACAGCCTTGGCGAGCGCGACGGCCTGCTCGCCCATGGCCTTGCGGGTCGCGGCATCCAGGAACGGTGAAGGTGCCTCTTCGATGACCTTCTGGTTTCGCCGCTGGATCGAGCATTCGCGCTCGCCTAGATAAAGCGTGTTGCCGTGCTTGTCGCCCAGCACCTGGATTTCGATATGGCGCGGTTCGGTGACGAATTTTTCGATGAAGATGCGGTCGTCACCGAAGGAATTCTTCGCCTCGTTCTTCGACGACTGGAAACCTTCGCGCGCCTCATCGGCATTCCATGCAATGCGCATGCCCTTGCCGCCGCCGCCGGCGGAAGCCTTGATCATCACGGGATAGCCGATCTGGTCGGAAATCGTCACTGCCTCCTCGGCATCGGCAATCAGGCCCATATGGCCGGGCACGGTCGAGACGCCTGCTTCCGCAGCAAGCTTTTTTGATGTGATCTTGTCGCCCATGGCCTGGATCGCGTTCACCGGCGGGCCGATGAAGGTCACGCCCGCCTTTTCCAGCGCTTCGGCAAAGGCGGCATTCTCCGAGAGGAAGCCATAGCCGGGATGAACGGCATCCGCGCCTGTTTGCCTGATCGCTTCGAGGATCTTGTCGATGACGATATAGGACTGGTTGGACGGAGCCGGGCCGATGTGAACCGCCTCGTCAGCCATCTCGACATGCAGCGCATTGCGGTCGGCGTCTGAATAGACGGCGACCGTCTTGATGCCGAGCTTCTTCGCGGTCTTGATCACCCGGCAGGCGATTTCGCCGCGGTTGGCGATAAGGATTTTCTGGATCATGGCGTTTACTCGGCAGCTTGAGCAGGCGGGACGGCGCCGGGAGCGGCGCCTCCGATGATGAGCGCCTTGGCGCTGATGTATTCGTCGATGTCTTCCCAGCCGACGGCGTCACCAAAGGGGAGAATTTCACCCTTGGCACGCTGTTCGGGAGATGCTTTCGCAAGACGCGGATACCACCAGAGCGGCGCTACAATCCTGCGCCCGTCCACCATGTCAAAGATGATGCTGTCGTCCGTGACGTCCACGGAGCGGACCTGCAGCTGTCGCTCGTCAATGTCCAAAGTGGTCATTCCACCTCTCCTCGAAACCCTGCCGGTGTTCGGCGACAACCTTGAGGATAGCATTCACCTCATGGGCCGCGAAGCCTGCGTTGCGGGCAACACCGAGATCCCGCAACCACACTTTCAACTGCTTTCCGTCCTTCAGGACGTGAATATGTGGCGGCTCGCCGATCTCCTTCGAGTAGAAAAGAAAACGATGTCCTTTCCAGAAAAGGAGTGTCGGCATGCCCGCTAATCCCGCACCTTCTTCTTCAAGCCTTTCGCTACACTCTGCTCGTCCTTCACCTCGCCGAAGGCCTCCGGAAAGTTCTTCCCGGCAAGGGATTCGTTGAGCTTCAGCTTTGCGAAATATGACTGCGGATCGAAGCCGCGTTCGGCGGCGATCACCTCGCGACCGAACAGCCGGCAGAGGCGTTCGCCATCAAGATTTCCACGCTCGAAGGGTTCGGTGCCGAAAGCCTGCCAGAGCGCCTGGACGAAGCCGATGTCGGCAAGCGCCACCGTCTGGTCCATGGTGCGATGGCGCGGCCAGTTGCTGAGCGGGGTGACCTTCGGGTTTGCACGACGCAGGGTGTATTGCCATTGCGTGCCTGGCAGGCCGAGTGGAAAGCCCTGGTGTTTCGGCATGAGTGGTTCCTTCGCCATCCGTCAGACCTCGAACACGTCGTCGAAGGATTCGGGAAAGTTCTGCCGCGCCACCTTCTCGTCGATGACAAGCATCGCCTCGTATGACAGCGGGTCGAAATCCTTTTCCGCGGGGACCACTTCGCGGCCGAACAGCAGGCTCAGTCGAGCCGCATCCAGGTTGCCTCGCTCGAAGGGCTCCGATCCGAAGTGATGCCAGAGCGCATGAAGGAAGGCGGCGTCGATGCGGTGTTCCTTGGTGCCCGGCCGCGCCTTGCGCGGCAGGGCTTTCAGGGGCGTTACACCCCTGGGATTGGCGCGACGGATGGTGAACTGGACGCCGGTGCCCGGCATGCCTCCCGGAAATCCGCGATGTTTGGTCATGTCGGGCAGGTTCGCCATCCGCGTTCTCCTTACGCCTTGCCGATCTTGTCCTGCGTCTTCGTATCGAAGTCGGAGGCGTCGTGGCGTTCGTGCAGTTGTTCGGACGGGTCGCCCGAGGTCTTGTTGACCATGACGCCGCGCTTGACAGCGGGACGGGCGGCGATCTGCTTGGTCCAGCGCTGAACGTTCTTGTAGTCATCGACGGACAGGAACGTGCCGGCATCGTCATAGGCGCCATGCAAAGCGATGCGGCCGTACCAAGGCCAGATTGCCATGTCGGCGATCGTGTACTCGCTGCCGGCCATGAACTCGTTGTCGGCCAAATGACGGTCCAGCACGTCGAGCTGCCGCTTTACCTCCATCGCATAGCGGTCGATGGCGTACTGGATCTTCATCGGCGCGTATGAATAGAAGTGCCCGAAGCCGCCGCCGAGAAAGGGGGCGGAGCCCATCTGCCAGAACAGCCAGTTGAAGGTCTCGGCGCGGGCGCGCAGATCCGTCGGCAGGAAGGCGCCGAACTTTTCGGCCAGATACGTCATGATTGATGCAGACTCGAACAGGCGGATCGGCTTGCCGCCATCCTTGGGCGCGTGGTCCATCAGGGCCGGGATTTTTGAGTTCGGGTTGACTTCGACGAAGCCGGACCCGAACTGGTCGCCCTTGCCGATGTTGATCAGCCAGGCATCATATTCAGCGCCGGAATGGCCCGCGGCGAGCAATTCCTCGAGCAGGATCGTCACCTTCTGGCCATTCGGCGTCGCCAGCGAGTAGAGCTGCAGCGGATGCTTGCCAACTGGGCGCTCCTTCTCGGTCTGGGCACCGGCGGTGGGGCGGTTGATGCTGGCGAAGGCCCCGCCGTTGCCGGGCTCCCAGGTCCAGACTTTCGGCGGCACGTAGCCGGCAGGCAGGTTCTTCTCGGGCGGAAATTTCGGGTCGCTCATGGAAATCGGTCCTTTCTCGGTCAACGAAATTGCGTGACGTACCCCATATAGGTGGCTGTCGCTGCAATAGTTCGATCCGACCTCCCTTTTATCCGTCAATTCAAAATTATTCAGCCGTCGTTTCCGGTCCGCCTCTAGAGCGGTATGGTATCGTGTTTCTTCCAGTGCGTGCCGACCTGCTTGTTGCGCAGGCTGGCAAAGGCCCGCGCGATTCGCCGACGTGACGAGTGCGGCATGATCACCTCGTCGATGAAGCCGCGTTCTGCCGCCTTGAAGGGGTTGGCGAAGTTGACCTCGTACTCCTTCGTCCGCGCCGCGATTTTGTCGGCATCGCCGAGTTCCGAGCGGTAAAGGATTTCGGCTGCCCCCTTGGCGCCCATCACAGCGATTTCGGCGGTTGGCCAGGCATAGTTGATGTCGGCGCCGATATGTTTGGAGGCCATAACGTCATAGGCGCCGCCATAGGCTTTGCGGGTGATCAGCGTGACCATCGGCACGGTCGCCTGGCTGTAGGCGAAGAGGAGCTTGGCGCCGTGCTTGATGACCCCGCCATATTCCTGGGCGGTGCCAGGCAGGAAGCCCGGCACGTCGACCAGCGTGAGGATCGGAATGTTGAAGGCATCACAGAAGCGGACGAAGCGGGCCGCCTTGCGTGAGCTATCGATGTCCAGGCAGCCGGCGAGCACCATCGGCTGGTTGGCGACCACGCCGACGGTCTGGCCCTCGATGCGGATGTAGCCGGTAATGATGTTGCGGGCGAAAGCTTCCTGAATCTCGAAGAAATCACCCTCGTCGGCCAGCGCAAGGACAAGTTCCTTCATGTCGTACGGCTTGTTCGACGAGTCGGGGATTAGCGTATCGAGGCGGTTTTCGACCCGGGCGGGATCGTCGTGGAATGGGCGGACCGGCGGCTTTTCGCGGTTGTTCAGCGGCAGGAAGTCGAAGAGCAGGCGGACCTGTTCCAAGGCCTCGATATCGTTCTCGTAGGCGCCATCAGCGACGGAGGATTTTTTCGTATGGGTCGAGGCGCCACCGAGCTCTTCCGCCGTGACGATCTCATTGGTGACGGTCTTTACGACGTCCGGGCCAGTGACGAACATGTAGGAGCTGTCGCGGACCATGAAAATGAAGTCGGTCATGGCGGGCGAGTAAACGGCACCACCGGCGCAGGGGCCCATGATGACGGAGATCTGCGGGATGACGCCCGAGGCGTCGACATTGCGCTTGAAGACGTCGGCATAGCCGGCCAGCGAGGCCACACCCTCTTGAATACGAGCGCCACCTGAATCGTTGAGACCGATCACGGGCGCGCCCACCTTCATCGCCATGTCCATGATCTTGCAAATCTTCTGGGCATGGGTTTCCGACAGCGAGCCGCCGAGCACGGTGAAATCCTGGGAAAAGACATAGACCTGACGGCCGTTGATCGTGCCCCAGCCGGTGACGACACCGTCGCCCGGCACTTTCTGGTCTCCCATGCCGAAATCGACGCAGCGGTGAGTGACGTACATGTCGTATTCTTCGAAGCTGCCCTCGTCGAGCAGGACCGCGATGCGTTCGCGCGCCGTCAACTTGCCCTTGGCGTGCTGGGCGTCGATACGCCGCTGACCGCCGCCCAAATGGGCCTCGGCACGACGAGCGGCAAGCTGATCGAGTACGGCGTGCATGTTTCCTCCCGACATTCCCAAAAGCCTTTCCAAAGAGGTTTTACCCTCTCGATTTCTGCAGATAACCGGCCCTGTTGGCAAAGAAAATGATTGAACAGGTGCAACTGCGGAACTATAAATTTGCGAAGTGTAAATTGCGAAATTGCAAAATGGCTGTCGGCAAGCTCTTTATCGGTCGCAAGGTGCGGGAAATCCGCCAGACGAACGGCGCCACGCAGGGGCAGTTCGCCGACATGATCGGCATTTCGACCAGTTATCTCAACCAGATCGAGAACAACCAGCGGCCTGTCTCGGCGTCCGTGCTTCTGGCTCTGGCGGAGAAGTTCGGGATCGACATCACCGCGCTCTCCAGCGGCCAGGACGATCGGCTTCTTTCGGCGCTGAGCGAGGCGCTTTCCGATCCGCTTTACGAAACCTATTCGCCGAGCCTGCAGGAGTTGAAGCTCGTCACGCAGAACGCGCCGGGCTTCGCCCATGCGCTAATCGCCAGCCATCAGGCCTATCGCCGCGCCAGCGAGCAGATCGCAAGCTTCGACGACCGGCTGGGGGGCGTGGCGCCGGTCGAGCCGACGCCCTATGAGGAAGTGCGGGACTTCTTCCATTTCGTCGACAACTACATCCACGACATCGACACGGTGGCTGAAGCGCTCGCTGGTCGGCTTTCGATCGGCGGCGGCGATAACCAAGCAGTGCTGGTGTCCTATCTCGAAAGGGAGTATGGCGTCCGGGTCGCGCGCGGCGAGGCGGCGGACGAGACGCTGAGGCGGTTCGATCCGAAGACGAAGGTACTGACCCTGAACCGCTATGCGCCGGCCGCGACCCGCGACTTCCAGCTGGCGCTGGTGATTGCCCAGCTTGCGGCCGCCGACGGTATCGCTGCCGTTTTACGTCAGGCGGCCTTCCGCACAGAAGAGGCGCAGGAGATCTGTCGCATCGGCCTGCACAACTATTTCGCCGGCGCGTTGATCCTGCCCTATCGCCTGTTCCTGACCACTGCGCGCGAGTTGCGGCACGACGTGGAGCTGCTGGGCGCCCGCTTCGGCGCTTCGCTGGAGCAGGTCTGTCATCGCCTTTCGACCCTGCAACGCCCGGGGCTGAAGGGGGTGCCGATCTTCTTCGCCCGTGTGGATCGCGCTGGCAACATCACCAAACGGCACAGCGCCGCCAAGCTACAATTCGCGCGCTTTGGCGCCGCCTGTCCGCTCTGGAACGTGCACCAGGCCTTCGAGACACCGGGGCGGATCATCAGGCAGATGGCCGAGACGCCGGATGGGGTGCGGTACCTTTGTCTTGCGACGCAGGTGAACAAGGGCGCTGGCGGTTTCCGGACGACACATCCCAGTTACGCGCTCGCCTTTGGTTGCGAGATTTCCTACGCCGATGCCTTCGTCTACGCCGATGACCTCGATCTTGGCAACCGCGCCGGTTATGACCCGATCGGCATTTCCTGCCGGATCTGTGAGCGGACGAAATGCGCGAGCCGCGCGGTGCCGCCGATCAAGCGGAAGCTTGTGGTCGACCACACGGTGCGCCGGGCGATGCCCTACGACATCGTCTGATCAATCGACGAAAGTGGCGCTTGATCGAGGCGCCCCATACGCTTCAATCCGCATCAAGCATCATGGAGGAAGATCATGGACGAAGCGCCTGTTGTCGTCACGAAGGAAGGTTCTCTGGGCATCATCACGCTCAACCGACCGAGGGCGCTCAACAGCCTGAACCTGGAAATGGTGCATATCATGGACGCCGCCTTCGATGATTTCGAAGCTGATCCGGCTATCGCGGCGATCCTGATCACCGGGGCGGGGGAGAGGGGGCTGTGCGCCGGCGGCGACATCCGCATGGTGCACGAGAGCGGCAAGGCCGGGGACGGACAAGGTTTGCGGTTCTGGTGGGCAGAGTACCGCATGAATGCGCGCATTCCGCACCTTTCGAAGCCCTATGTCGCTTTCATGGACGGGATCGTGATGGGCGGCGGCGTGGGGGTCTCGGCCCACGGCAGCCACCGGATCGCGACCGAGCGTTTGAAGCTCGCAATGCCCGAAACGGGGATCGGTTTCTTTCCCGATGTTGGCGCAACCTGGCTTCTGACGCGGAAAGGCGGGGAATTGGGCACCTATCTCGGACTTACCGGCGAGATCATCGGCGCGGCGGATGCAATCCTTGCGGGGCTTGCTGATTTCTGCGTTGCCAGCGATCGGTTACCGGAGCTTCGCGGCGTTCTCGCAGCACTTTCTCCCGATTCAGGGAGGGTGGAGGTCGATGAGGTTATGCTGAGGTTCGCGACCGATCCTGGAACGCCTACGCTGACTGAGCACGTGGATCTTATCGACCGCGCCTTTGGCTTCGACACCATCGAGGACATCCTTGCCGCCCTGAATCGCGAACCGGGCGAGTTCGCCGCGAAGACCAGGGAGCGGCTGCTGACGCGGTCGCCAACCTCGCTGAAGATCACACTGAGGATGCTGCGGCTGGGGAGGGCGAGTGCCAGCCTGGAGGAGTGCATCAACCGGGAGTTCGCCGGTTCGGCGGCTATTCTCGATCTACCGGATTTCTATGAGGGCGTGCGCGCGGCGGTGATCGACAAGGACCGCAATCCGCGCTGGTCGCCGGACAGGATCGAGGCGGTCGCCGAAACGGACCTCAAGCCGTTTTTTGTGGCGCATCCGGACCCGCCATTTCCGCAAGTTTGAGGCAGCTTGCAAAGCTTCAATACGCCCCTATCTTCAAAAGCATGATCCGCCCTTCGGAACTGCTGATCCCGACTCCCGCGGGTCTCTATTGCCCGCCCGGTGATTTCCATATCGATCCGGTTCGTCCCGTCGGGCGCGCCGCGATCACGCATGGACATTCGGACCATGCGCGGTCCGGACACGCGAAGGTGCTTGCAACGACCGAAACGCTCGACATCATGGCGATCCGCTACGGCTCGGATTTTACCGGCGAGAGGCAGCCGGTCTGCTATGGGGAAACCGTCGACATAAACGGAGTCCGGGTCTCCTTCCATCCGGCCGGGCATGTGCTGGGCTCGGCGCAGATTGCCGTCGAGCACAAGGGGCTGAGGATCGTCGTATCAGGTGACTACAAGCGACGCTCCGATCCGACCTGCGCCACCTTCGAGGTGGTTCCTTGCGATGTTTTCGTTACCGAAGCGACATTCGGGCTGCCGGTCTTCACGCATCCGCCAGATGCCGAGGAGATAGGCCGGCTTCTGCATTCCGTCGAGCAGTTTCCCGAGCGCACTCATATCGTCGGCGCCTATGCGCTGGGCAAGGCGCAGCGGGTGATCGGGCTGCTGCGACGTCACGGGTACGAGAAGCCGATCTACATTCATGGCGCGCTTCAGAAGCTCTGCGATTACTACCAAGGCCTCGGTATCGATCTCGGTCTGCTCGAACCGGCGACTGTCGATCGGGGTGGGCGGGACGATTTCGCCGGCTCCATCGTCATAGGTCCACCATCGGCCTTTGCCGATCGCTGGGCGCGGCGGTTCGCTGATCCGATTTCATGTTTCGCCTCGGGCTGGATGCGAATCCGCCAGCGGGCAAAGCAGCGTGGCGTGGAATTGCCGCTCATTCTCTCCGACCATTCCGACTGGCCGGAACTGACGCAGACGATCCGGGAGACGGGCGCCTCTGAGGTTTGGGTCACCCATGGCCGCGAGGAAGCGCTGGTGCGCTGGTGCGAGCTCAACCAGATCCGGGCCAAGCCGCTGCACCTCGTCGGCTACGAAGACGAGAACGAGTGATGCGCGCCTTTTCCGAACTGCTCGATCGCCTGGTCCTCACGCCGTCACGCAACGGCAAGCTGACGCTTATGGCGGATTACTTCTCCGCCACATCCGACCCTGATCGCGGTTATGCGCTGGCGGCGCTGACGGGCGGGCTCGACATCGTCGGTATCAAACCGGCGGTGATCCGCGGACTGGCGATGGAGCGGATCGACGAGGTTCTGTTCGGCTACTCGTATGATTACGTCGGCGATCTGGCCGAGACGGTGTCACTGATATGGCCGGACGATGCGAGCGCGGACGATATGCAAGAGCCGACGCTTGGCGAGGTGGTCGAAACCCTACAGGCGACGTCGCGCAGCGCGGCGCCGGCCAAGTTTGTTGCTTTCATGGATGCGCTGGATACCTCGGGGCGCTACGCGCTGATCAAGCTGATGACCGGTGGCATGCGAATGGGCGTATCGGCACGGCTCGCGAAGCAGGCGCTTGCCAATATGGGCAGTGTCGATGTCACCGAAATCGAGGAGCTCTGGCATGGGCTGGAGCCGCCCTACCTTGAGCTTTTCGCCTGGCTTGAGGGTCGGGAGGCTAAGCCCGTCAGCGCGGCGGCGGCGCTCTACCGACCGGTCATGCTCGCCAATCCGCTGGAGACGGGCGACTATGACCGCGTAACTGCCGAGGATTACCGTGCGGAGTGGAAATGGGATGGCATCCGCGTCCAGGTCTCGTCGGAAGGTGGCGTCCAGCGTCTTTACACGCGTACTGGCGATGATATCTCCGGCACGTTTCCGGACCTGCTCGGCGCGATCGATTTCGAGGCGGTGCTGGACGGCGAATTGCTCGTCGGCGTACCGGGGCAGCATGTCGGCACGTTTTCGGACCTGCAACAACGCTTGAACCGCAAGACGGTGCCCGACAAGCTCATGAAACAGTATCCGGCCTTCGTGCGGCTCTATGACCTGCTGATGCTCGACGGCAAGGATACACGCTCTCTACCCTTCGACGAGCGGCGGAAGCTGCTCGAAGCCTTCGTCGATGGGCTGGACCAAACCCGGTTCGACCTCTCGCCGCAGGTCACCTATGCCGATGTGAGCGATCTCGACCGGCAGAGGCTGGCGCCCCCTCATCCGGTGATCGAGGGTGTGATGCTGAAACACAAGGACTCGGCCTATGTCGCGGGACGACCGAAGGGGCCGTGGTTCAAGTGGAAGCGCGATCCCTATACCGTTGATGCCGTGCTGATGTATGCGCAGCGCGGTCACGGCAAGCGGTCGAGCCTCTATTCGGACTTCACCTTCGGTGTCTGGGACGAGGGCGAAGACGGGCTACAACTGGTCCCTGTCGGCAAGGCCTATTTCGGCTTCACCGACGAGGAGTTGCGGCAGATCGACAAATATGTGCGCGACAACACAATCGACCGCTTCGGACCGGTGCGCTCGGTACGGGCGAACCGCGAGACGGGGCTGGTGCTGGAGATCGCCTTCGAGGGGCTCAACCGGTCGAGCCGGCACAAGTCCGGCGTCGCCATGCGCTTCCCGCGCATTTCGAGGCTGCGCTGGGACAAGCCATCCGCCGAGGCGGATACGCTTGACAGTCTGAAGGCACTGCTTTCAGACGCCTAGCCTGCTACACAAAAAACGCCGGGACGCCCGGCGTTTTCATATCGATCTCAGGCCTCGATCTCGACCTCGCCGAGAGGCCGCGAACAGCACGCGAGGATGTAGCCTTCGTCGATCTCGTCATCGAGAATGCCGCCATTGTGGTTCATCTCGACCTGCCCGGAAATCTTCATGACCTTGCAGGTGCCGCAGAGGCCAGATTCGCAGGCGGCACCGATCCGAACGCCGTTGGCGCGGGCGGCCTGGAGAAGCGTGTGACCCGGTTCGCAAAGGCCCGTCTTGCCGGACATCGAGAAGATGACCTTTGTCGGCTGGGCGCCGTCGGAGTGATCGGCGACAACGACCGGCAGTTCAGGCTTTACCGGCTGGAAGGCTTCCTCGTGATAGTTCTTCATGTCGAAGCCGGCACCGGCCAGCGCCTCGCGCACCGTCGCCATGAAGGGTTCGGGGCCGCAACAGAAGACGGTCCGGTCGAGGAAGTCAGGGGCCAAAAGCGCGATCTTCGCCTTGTCGATGCGCCCCTTGAGCCCCGACCAGAGCTGGCCGCGACCGAGCTGCTCGATGATCAGGCCAAGCGTGAAGTTCGGCATTTCCCGCGCCTTGGCCTCAAGCTCCCAGCGAAAGATGATGTCATCAGGAGAACGGGCGCAGTGCAGGAAGGTGATGTCGCTATCGGGAGCCCGGTCGCTCATGTCGCGGGTCATCGACATCATCGGCGTAATGCCGGAGCCGGCGGAGACGAACAGGTATTTCCGGCCGGGATGCTTTGCATAGGAGAAGTCGCCAAGCGCGCCGATCGCCTTCAACCGCATGCCGGGCTTCAGGTTGTCGAACATCCAACGGGTCCCGATCGACTCCTTCTGCGCCTTGACCGTCACTGCCACCGTGTAAGGCCGGGAGGGGCTGGAGGAGAGTGTGTAGGTGCGCATCACCGGTTCGGGAGAGACAGGAATTTCCAGCGTCACGAACTGGCCGGGAAGGTAGCGGAACCACAGGCCGGAGCGATCCGGCCTGAAGGTGAAGGTCATGACGTCAGGCGCTTCCGGCGTGACGGCGACGCATTCGAGCATGTGCTCCCGGTCCGACCAGGGGCGCATTTCGTCGACATGGCGATAGCTGGGAACGGCGATGTTCATGTCAGGCCACCGCGGACAGGCGGGACTTGTCGCCCTGCAAACGGTTGATCATGAAATTGACATACCATTCGACGAACTGCATGACGCCGCCCTCGTGTTCGACCGAGTAAGGGCCGGGTTCGTAGGCGGGGGAGCGAATGCCGAAGGCGTTTTCCTCGACGATGGCACGGTCCTGGTCGTTGGTCATGTTCCAGACGTGGGTCAGTTGATCGACGTCATAGTCGACGCCTTCGACCGCATCCTTGTGGACCAGCCAGGTGGTGGTGACGGCGGTTTCCTCGGCCGAGAGCGGCAGGACGCGGAAGGAGATCGCGTGATCACCCAGCATGTGGTTCCAGGTCGTCGGATAGTGAAACAGCAGCATCGTGCCGATGCGCGAGATTTTCACGTCGTCGGAAAGGGGTCTGCGAACGGCCGGCTTGCCGTCCATGGTGTAGCTGACCGCATCTTGAATGAGGGGCATGCGGGCGACGCGGAACTGGCCGGTCGGATCCATCCGGAATTCGCTCGGCAGGCCTCCGTCCTCGCAGTGTTTCCAGTGCTCGGCGATGAAGGGATCATCCTTCGCGCCCTGAACGCCTGTGGCGGTCGGTGCTTCCGGATAGGTGCGGCAGAGTTCCGGGTGGTTGCCGGCGCAATGGTAGCATTCGCGGTTGTTTTCCCAGACGAGCTTCCAGTTGCCCTTTTCGATGATCGTCGTCCGGGCGGCGACCTTCGCCTCCCAGAGGCGGTGCGGCGCCATGTAGGGCTCGATGGTGGCGCGGACGGGTGCGAAGTCAGTCGGCTCGTTGGCAAGGCAGATAAAGATGTAGCCGGCGACGCTCTCGCAGGCGACCGGCTTCAGGCCGAATTCAGACTTGTCGAAGGTCTCGCCCATCTGGCGTGCGAAGACGAGCGAGCCGTCAAGGTCGTAAGTCCACTGGTGGTAGGGACAGACGAGCTTGGCGGATGCACCCTTGTCCTGCGTGCAGACGCGGTGGCCACGATGGCGGCAGGTGTTGTGGAAGGCGCGGATGACGCCGTCCTTGCCGCGCACGACGACGACGGGATAATCGCCGATCTGGACGGTGAAATAGTTTCCGGCGCGCGGCACTTCGCAGTCATGGCCGATAAACAGCCAGTCGCGATACCAGATCGTTTCCATGTCGAGCTTGAAATAGTCGGGATCGATGTAAAAGGGCTGCTCGAGGGAGAAGCCTTCCCGGCGGTTCTTCAACTGCCGCAATACAGTATTCTGCAAGTCCATGTCTTCGTCCTCGTTTAAAAATGGACGGTGGACGAGCAGGACTGAACACGCGCGCAAAGGCACGTGGCCGACCTGTCCCCGACCGCCCACCGCGATCGTAATGAACTTATCTCCCGAGGCTGGTTTCCGGGCTCTGGAGCATCCTTGCGGATCAAACCGACGCCTTCCCAGGACTCCTCCCAGTGGCAATTTGCCGGTTCTTCACTCCACCACCGTTGCGGGGGCAGCGCCGGATTCTGACCGGCTTCCCAATTCTCCGCCCGTGTCCGGACGGCACCTCCTGTGATTGACAATAGAGCAGGTTTGCAGTGCACCCAATGCGGTGTTCGCGACGCGTCTCTGCTGGATTCGCGACACGGGCGCTGTCGTGTGATAAAGGGTGGCGTGACGACCGGCCTGGGGCCTTGCCCTTCACCGTGAGGATGGTATTCAGCGCATCTGGGCGGGTTCACAAGTTGTTGGTGAAAGAGCAGTCAACATGACGTTTTCAGGTGACGCCCGGCGCATCACTCTTGTTCGCGCCTTTCAGTTCGTCTTTGGCCTTTGCGCGGTGTTATCGCTAACCGCCTGTGCCGGCAGACCGGGGCCGGAGGCGCTGAGCCTGTCTCAATCGGCGCTGCCGGACACCAAGCAGGTCACCGTCTACGTCGCCACCACGCGCGAGAACAAGGAAGGCCTCGGATACACCGACGGCAAGGCACCCGAACTGAATTTTGCGGCTTATACCGTATCGGTTCCTCCGGGGCACAAGGCGGGCGAGATCGAGTGGCCGAAAGGCGGCCATCCCGATCCGGCCAAGACATTTGCAGTCACGGCGCAACGGACCTTGTCGGCGGACGAGTTTTACCGGGAAGTGGGCAATCAGGCTAAAATCGAAGCTTCGGATGGCACCGATGTCGGTGTATTCGTGCATGGCTTCAACTTCAACTTTCAGGAGTCTCTCTTCCGCGTGGTGCAGATGTCGGCCGATGCCAATGTCGAGGGCGTGCCGGTGCTTTTTGCCTGGCCTTCCCAGGCGGCGGTGACCGGTTATCTTGCCGACAAGGAATCCGTGACGTATTCGCGGGACTATCTCGCCGAGACGCTGACGCGTTTGACGGCCGGTCGCGGCAAAGGCCGGGTGCTTCTCTTCGGACATAGCATGGGTGGCTGGCTCGTGGTCGAGACGCTGCGGCAGTTGAAGCTGAGCGACCGGTCCGACGTGCTCGCAAAACTCAACGTCATGCTTGCGGCACCCGACATCGACGTCGATGTGTTCCGGCAGCAAATGGCAGTGATAGGTCCCATGTCGCCGCCGTTGACGATCCTGGTTTCCAAGGACGATCGTGCGCTGCAGGCGTCGCAGTTTCTGACCGGCAACGGCCGCATCGGCGCTCTCGACGTTGCCGATCCGGTGGTCGCGCAGGTGGCGGAACGAGAGAAAATCCTGCTCGTCGATGTGTCGGGTATCTCGCCGACCAATCCGCTGAACCACGATCGTTACGTCCAGCTTGCGGCTCTCTACCCGAAGCTCACCGCCGAACGGCAGGATCTGAGCAGCGTCGGCGGCTTCATCCTCGACGTCGCGGCCAACACCGTCTCCAGTCCGTTCCGGCTGGTGAAACTCGCGATCACGCCGCAATAACCATTTGTCAGATGACGGCGCACACCGTCTTGGTTTCCAGGTAGTTTTCGAGACCCTGGGCGCCGTTCTCGTATCCCCAGCCGGATTGCCTGTGGCCGCCCTTGGGCAGTTCCGGCGAAAAATAGGAATGGCAGTTGATCCAGATCGTGCCGGCTCTGACGCTGGCGGCAAGGCGGTGCGCCGAGGAAAGATCCTGCGTCCAGACGCTGCCAGCCAGACCATAGGGGCTGTCGTTGGCATAGGTGATGGCTTCCTCGACGTCGTCGAAGGGCGTGACAGCGACTACCGGGCCAAAGATTTCCTCGCGCATCAGGCGCATGTCGGGCCGGACCGATGTTACGACGGTGGGTTCGAAGAAGGTGCCGAATTCGCCGTCCTGCCGGCCTCCGGCTGCGATGTGAGCGCCATCGGCGGTTCCCTCCGCTATGAAGCTCGCGACCCGGTCCGACTGCTTGCGGTTGACGAGCGGTCCGAGATCGGTAGATTCATCCAGGCCGTGGCCTAGCTTCAGGGCGCTGGCAGCTTTCGATACTTTTTCGACGACTTCCTCGAAGACTGTCCGGTGCGCATAGACCCGCGAGCCTGCGACGCAAACCTGACCGGAATTTGAGAAGATGCCGCGTGCGATGCCCGGGATCGCCAGCGCCATGTCCGCATCGGGCATGACGATCGCCGGCGACTTGCCGCCGAGCTCGAGCGTCAGTTTCTTGAGGTTGCCCTGTGCCGCCCTGACGATCAGCTTGCCGACCTCCGTCGAACCTGTGAAGGCGACCTTGTCGACATCGGGATGGGCGGTGAGCGCCGCACCCACGGTTTCGCCGAAACCTGTGACGAGGTTGACGACGCCTTTCGGCAGGCCAGCCTCGATCATGAGTTCGACCAGCCGGATCGCCGTCAGCGACGTTTCCTCGGCGGGTTTCAGAACCACCGTGCAGCCGGCGGCCAGCGCCGGTGCCAGCTTCATGGCCGCCATCAGCATGGGCGAATTCCAGGGTGTGATTGCAGCCACGACTCCGATCGGCTCTCGGGTCGTATAGGCGAAGATCTGCTTGCCTTCGGGCTGGTAGGCGATGGACGTAGGGATGGTGGTCCCCAATATCTTCGTGCAAAAGCCCGCGTAGTAGCGAAACTGCTCGGCGGAGGCCGGAATCTCACCGAAGCGACCTGTCTTGTAGCTCTTGCCCTGGTCCAGCGTTTCGAGTTCCGCCAGTTCCTCGACATGGGCGTCGATCAGTTCGGCGATCTTCCAGAGTAGCTTGCCGCGGGCCGACGGGGTGAGGCCTTTCCATTCGTGGGAACCAAGTGCGGAGCGGGCGCTTGCGACGGCCGCGTCGACATCGGTGGCCGTTCCTCCGGCAAGCTCGGCAAGAAGCTTCCCTGATGCCGGATCGAAGGTCTCGAAGAAGTCGCCGTCGGACGCGTCCCGCCAGGTACCGTCGATGAACAACTGTTTCTTGCGCCTCGCGAGAAAGGTTCTCGCGCCTTCTGTGCGAGGCTCGGAGTTGGTGATGGCGATCGTCATGTCAGTCTCCGTTGGCGCGAGATTGCTCGCGAACGCGGCGGGCGGCATTCAGCGCTCCGCGAATAATGGAATGGTAGCCGGTGCAGCGGCAGATATTGCCTTCGATTCCGGCGCGGATGTCCGCTTCCGTCGCATCCGGCTTCTCGTCCAGAAGGGCGGTCAAGGCGATCGTGAAGCCCGGCGCGCAATAGCCGCACTGGAAGGCGTTTTCCTCTTCCAGTCCCGCCACGATGGCAGCACCGAGCGCGTGGCTTTCCAAACCTTCGATGGTGACGATCTGCGTACCGTCGATCTGGAAGGCCATCAGAAGGCAGCCGTTCGCCGCCTTGCCATCCATCAGCACCGTGCAGGCGCCGCAGCGGCCGACGGAACAGCCAACTTTCGTGCCGGTCGTGGAGAGGTGATCGCGCAGGATGTCGGCAAGGCGGGTGTCCGGCGCGCAGGCCACGACGACGGGCTTACCATTCAAATGAAAGCGTGTCGTCATGCCGTCACCGCCAAGGCTTCGAGAATCGCTTCGGGCGGGATGGGGGTCACGGCGGGCCAATAGCCGATCGCTGAGGCCACGGCATTGGCAATCGCCGGCGTGACCGCGCCGATGCCAAGCTCGCCGGATCCCCGGGGGCCGAGGTCATCGTCCGCATCCAGTCCCTCGAGCGCGAAGATTCTCATGGTTTCCGGGGTGTCCTGAATACCGGGCAGCATGTACGTGTCGAGGTTGGCGGTGAGATAGCCGCCATCGCGCATCGGCGCGTCCTCCGTCAGGGTGAAGCCCAGCCCCTGCACGGCGCCACCTTCGAGCTGGCCAAGATAGGCGGCGACGTCCATGACGGGACCTGCGGCGGAGTGCTGGTGGAGGTCAAGAACACGAACCTGTCCGGTGACGCGGCTGACGGCGACCCTGGCGATCGCGGCGCCGAATGCGAAGATGTAGCGGGCGTTCGCAGTTGGATAATCCGTCTTCGGAAATTCGTAGGCGACCGCCACGCACGGCAGGTCGGGTTCGGGTGTGGCCTTGGCGAGATCATGATAGGAGAGGAGGATGTCGCCGCTGTTGGAGCCGCGTTCGGCCAATCCGCCGGGGGCAAAGACGAGCGTTTCAGGGTCTCGATCGAGCAGCGCACCGGCGGCGGAACGGACTTTCCGCGAAAATTCCGGCGCCGCCCTTCTCGCGGATTCCCAGACGACATAGGTGCCGCGCGAGGCTGTGGTGGAACCGGATTCGGGCGCAATTCTGGTATCGCCAACCGTCGCTTTCACGTCTTCCCGGGCACAGCCGAGTTCGGCGGCGACCGTCGCCTGGATCAGTGGCAGCAGTCCTTGACCCATTTCATCCAGACCGTAGGCTCCTTCGATGAAGCCATCGGGGGTCAACGCCAGACGTCCGCCGGCGGGGTCGGGTACGACCGAACCCAAGCCGTTGCCCTGATAGTTCATCGCCATGCCGGTACCGATGATCCATTCGCCATCGGCGGAAGGCCTCTGCGGATTGCGCCACAACTCCGAGGCCGAGGCGGCATGAAGCATTTCGGCGATGCGCTCGGATTTCGAGACGACTTGTCCGAGATAACCGGGCGATCCGGCGGACCGGAGATTGCGGGCGCGAATTTCCACAGGCGACAATCCCGCGAGCCGCGCCAGACGATCCATCTGGCACTCGACGGCATAGGTCATCTGGTTGGCGCCGAAGCCGCGGAAGGCGCCGCAGGTGCCGTTGTTGGTATAGGCCAACCGTCCATGGGTGGACACGTTCGGCACCGCATAGGGACCGGTCGCGTGTTCGAGCGCTGTTTCCAGCACGCCGGGGCCAAGGGAGGCATAGGCCCCGGCATCCGCGAGCACCTCCACCTCCTGTGCGAGGAGCATTCCGTTCGCATCGCAGGCTGTCTTCATCCGGATGGTCATCGGATTGCGTTTCTGGCCGGCGAGCACGGACTCTGCGCGGGACAGTTGCAGCCGGACGGGCTTGCCCGATTTCAGCGCCAGCAAAGCCAGCGCCGGCTGGACCGACAGTTCGTCCTTGCCGCCGAAGGCGCCACCCGTGGGCGAGGTGACGACGCGGATCTTTTCCTCCGGCATTGCCAGTATCCGTGACAGCTGCAGCCGGTCGCGACCGCCGTGTTGGCCGCCGACGAAGACGTTCAGCGTGCCGCCTTCCTCCATGAAGGCGTAACCGCCTTCGGTCTCCATGAAACCGTGCATCTGGCGCGGGGTGACGTAAGTCTCCTCCACGACAAACGCGGCAGTTTCGAAGCCGACCGAAACGTCGCCACGGCGGAAGAACAGCTCCCGTTGCAGATTGCCACCATCGTGAACAAGCGCGGCATTATCGGCGAGCGCTGCCTCGGGGGTGTCGACGAGCGGCAGCGGCTCGTATTCCACTTTGATCAGCGCGAGTGCTCGTTCCGCCGTCTTTGCGTCGATGGCCGCCACCGCCGCCACCGGATCGCCCTTGTGGCGGACCTTGTCGTGACAGAGCGCCGGCTGGTCCTGGATGACAATTCCGAACGCGTTCGATCCTGCGATATCGCGATGGGTGACAACAGCGACGACCCCCGACAGGGCTTCCGCGGCAGTCGTGTCGATGGAGAGAATGCGGGCGTGTGGAATGCCTGCCCGCAGGATGCGACCGACGAGCATGCCATCCTCGCGCTTGTCCGTGAGGTAGCCGAGCCTGCCGCGTATCTTGTCAGCCATGTCCGGCCGTATGTGCCAGCGGTTGCACCGTCGCGCGCGGGAAAGCACGATTTCGCTGTCCAGCGGCTCTGGTTGCGGAAGCGGGGTGGTCGGATGTATCGAGCGTATCGGAGGCAAGGGGCCTCCCAATCCATGAACAAGTGCGTTTGCAGCGACGCGGCGACGGTAGCTCCCGGAGCGGAAATCGTCGTCCGGGGCGGTTATCTTATCGAGCAGACAAGCGTGCAGCGCGGCCCAATCGATGGAGCCGGCGTCGGATCCCGCCATCATCGCTTCCGCCTCGGCCAGGCGAGTGACAGGAACGACACCACCGCCGATCGTGAGGCGGGGTTCGGTGACGAGTCCTTCCTGAAGACGGAACCGTCCCGCGACGTTTATCACACTCGGCGTGAAGGCGGCGCGCAGCCCCGTCTTCCGGAATGTATAGCGTTCACTCGATAGCTGCGGACGGAGGTGTATCGCGACGAGAATCGTTGCGTGAACTGTTGGTTCCGAAAGCCACGCTGTGAGGAGGTATCTTTCGGCTCCGTTCGTGGTCGCGACTTCGAGCTCCGCATCGAGCGCCAGCAGAGCCGGCAGCAGGCAGCCGGTTCGCCCGCAGATATTGCCGCCGATGGTCGCGAGATTGCGGACCGCCGGTCCGGCGACGACCGTGAGAGCCGAATGGAGAAGCGGAAAATGGTCGGCTATGGCTTTTTCGCCGATAATGTCCGCAAGAGTGCACAGCGCCCCGATGCGGATCGAGTTCTCTTCCTGCGAAATCCCGCGCAATTCGGGCAGGTTCGCAAGAGTGATCATCGTCGACGGTTTCGGCAAGCCCCTGGCCCATTCAAGCTGCAGCGCCGTACCGCCGGCAATCAAACGGCTGTCGGGATCGGATGAGGTGATGCCGAGTGCCTCTTGAAGGGAGGTGGGCTTCAACACGCGCATGCGGCCCTTTTCCTTCTTAAGGTCATCAGTATCCTCCCGCGGTGGTGCCGAAGCGGATGCCTTTTTCCTTCAGCCAGCGGCGATACGCGATGGATGATGAATCCGCCCGCGTCGGGATCTCGGCGCGCGGCTCGAGCGGCAACAGCAGGGGACGCTGGTTTTCGACGATGATCCGGTCCTGCAGGAAAATGACCTGTTCGAAGTTCAGCAGTGACTTATGGGTCGAGGTCTGGTCAACGAGATACATCACCGGCTGAGCCCGGCAGAGGCCTTCCTCCATCGGCTGGATGAACAGGGCGATGGCGTCCAGCCGGTTCGGCGAGGTCGGACAGACGCGGTAGAGCATGACCACGAAAGGCGAGGGCACGCGGTAGGTCAGGTGGACGAAATCACCCTTGTCCTCGGTCGCTGCTATGCGCGGCTGGAAGAAGGTGCAGTTGGTCGCCCAGACCTCGTCGACATCGCGGCGGATCTCGCTCTGGTAGCCCGGAACCTCGGTGTGCGGCTCGGAGCCGAGAATGTCGGTATGGACGAAGGGGAAATGCGCCATGTCGAGGAAGTTTTCGACCACCCGCAGGCCCGAGGCGCGCATCGTAACCCAGCCGCAGGGCACGAAGCGGCGGTCTTCCTCCTCCGCCTCCTCGATATGGACGATATCCTTTCTCGGCGTACCGAGACTGGTGAACAGGCAGCCATATCGTTCCTTAACGGGAAGTGCGGGGCCATGCCGGCCGTCATCTAGGATTTCCCGAACCAGAGGCGAGCCGCCTTCGGACAGCATGTATTCGATGTCCTGACCGAGCAATCGTGTCCTGACGGTTCTGCTCGTCAGTTCGCTCGCGGTGGCGATCGCGTACCAGTCGTCCAGGGCTACCTGATCGGTGGTTTTCATGACGTGCCTCCTTTCTCGCTGATCCACTGCTTGGTGCCGCCGCCGTTCTCGGCGAGCCACTTGGCGCGACGGGCGAAATGATCCGGGGCCATGGCATGGATATCGGCAATGATTTCCTTGACGTCGCCGGTCTTCAGGAATCCGTCCTCGACGATGATCTCGCCGTCGACCATGGTCATGGCAACGTCTCCGCCGCGCACAGCATGGACGAGATTGTGCTGGAGATTGAAATAGGGGCCTTCGCCGAACAATGGTGTCATGCGCGGCGTGTCGGTTCTGATCGCGATGATGTCGGCCCGCTTGCCGCCCTCGAGGGAGCCGATCTCGTGGTCCAGGCCGATAGCCTTAGCGCCGAGGATCGTCGCCATGCGCAAGCATTGCCAGCTATCCATGGCGGCGGCGTCGCGGTGGCGCAGCTTGCCGAGGAGGGATGCGGCTTTCATCTCCTCGAACATGTCGAAATTGTTGTTCTCCTTCTCGCCGTCCGTGCCGAGGCCGACCGGAATTCCGCGGGCGAGCATGTCGGCAATCGGCGCGATGCCGGAGGCGAGCTTCATGTTGGAGACAGGATTGTGCGCTATGGAAACATTGTATTTCGAGATCAGTTCGATCTCCGCCTCGTCGAGCCAGACGGCATGGGCCAGCATGGTGCGCGGCGTTTCGAAAAAGCCGAGGTCCTCCAGCATATACATCGGCCGCTTGCCGTAGACGTCAATGAAGCCTTGGATCTCGACTTCCGCTTCTGAACAATGTGTGTGGAAGCCGGTATTGTGGCGCTTGGCCATCTCGATGGCACGGCGTTGGCCGGCCTCGTCCGCGTAAAACAAGTGCTCAAGCCCGACCCAGACATTGACGCGGCCATTGGCCTTGCGGTGCCAGGTTTCGATCATGGCCTCATTCATGTCGAGCGTGTCGAAATAATAGTAATCCGGATGCTCGCCGACATAGGGCACGGCGACCAGACGCGTGCCGATCGCTTGCGCGGCGCGAGCGCTGCCGTCCATGTAGCGCCACATGTCGACCACCGTCGTCGTTCCGGCGAGGGCGGACTCGGCATAGCAGAGCCGGGAAGCAACCTCCGCCTCGTGCGGCTGGAGCATTCGGTGCATCGGATTGATGTGGATGGTCAGCCAGTCCCACACAGGAAGATGTTCCGCCGTGCCGCGCAGGAAGCCGGAGTGGGCGTGGGCGTTGATCAAGCCAGGCATCAGGACGGCATTGTCGATCTTGCGGATAGTCAGATCCGGATGCTTAGCCTCAATCTCCTGAAGAGGGCCGACAGCGAGAATGCGCCCATCCTCTATGGCGGCTGCGCCTTTTGGAATGACGCTGTTTGCATCATCCATGGTCAGAAGATAGTCAGCTGTGAGGATCATGCCGGTCATCGTCATCCTTTTCCGCGACCTCTGGTCGACGGTTTCGTGCAAGCAAGTTTCAGGCCGCTCCCATGAGGAAGTCGGCCACGCGTTCGCCGATCATCGTCACCGGCGCGTGTGTGTTGCAGGTCGGGATTATCGGGATCACCGAGGCATCCGAAATCGTCAGGCCGTGCAGTCCATGGACCGAGAGGCGAGCGTCGACGACGGACATCTCGTCCTTGCCCATCTTCGCGGTCCCGCAGGGATGGAAGAAGGTGGAACAGCCGTTGCGGACGAACTCCACCGTTTCGGTTTTCGTCAGCCTTCGATCCGGGGCGACGAAGCCGTCAAAGATCTCGGCGAAGGCCGTTGTTTCGGCCAGATCCATCACCGTGCCGACGGCTGAGACGAGCGCGTCGAGATCGGATTGCTCGGCGAGGTAGTTTGGCTGGATTTCGAGCGGTCCGGAGGGATCGGCTGTCAGCATGCGGAGATAGCCGACACTCTTCGAGTGCATCAGACCGGCGCCCATGGAGAACACCTCACCGGACATGTCGTAGAGTTCGCGCAGGCGCGTCTCTGCGCTGTTGCCCTGGACGGGGAAGGAATGGACATCCGGCTGCTTGAGATTGGGCCGCGATTTCCAGTTCAGCATGGTGCCGCCGCCATTGTCTGTCTTCGGCCCCAGCGGCTTTTTCGAGCGGCAGACCACGGCCTGCACCAGCGGATGGTCCTGCAGATTTCTACCCACTCCCGGCAGGGCATGGATGAGAGGGATGCCGAGGCGGGCGAGTTCGGCCGGGTCGCCGATGCCGGAGAGCATCAACAGGCGTGGCGTGTCGATGGCGCCGGCCGCCAGCACGACCTGGGTCGTTGCCAGCGTTGTGACGGGTTTGCCGTCAACGAGGTGGCGCACGCCGGTGCAGCGACCGTTCTCGATGACAAGGCCGATCGCCTGCGAACCAGTCAGGATCGTCAGTCGTTCGTTTTCCAGGATCGGGTGGAGATAACCTTTCGCCGAACTCCAGCGCTTGCCGTCGAGCACGTTGAAGTTCGACGGGCAGGCGCCTTCATTGGTGGCAGCGTTCGGGTCGGCGATAACAGGGATGCCGACTTCGGGGGCGCCCTCCAGCATCGCGCGTGCGACTGGGTGCAACATCCTGCTCGTTGTGATCTTGAGAGGACCGCCAGCGCCGCGCCAGGTGGTTTCGCCGCCTTCCCAGTCTTCGGCGCGCTTGAAATACGGTAGGACATCGCGGAACGACCAGCCTTCGCATCCCGCGGTTTCCCAGGCGTCATAGTCGAGCGGGTTGCCGCGATACCACATCAGCGCGTTGGTCGCGGACGAGCCGCCGAGCACTTTTCCGCGGGGGATACCGATGGTGCGGCCGTTGACCAGCGGAGACGGGGCGTAGTCGTAGCCCCAGTCCCATCTGCCACGCCCAAGCGGTACCCATTCGCGCGGGTCCTCGATCTCGGCGACGCCGATGCCGGGTTCGCCGGCCTCGATCAGAAGCACCGTCGCGTCCGTGCCGTCTATCAGTCGGCGGATGACCGGCGAACCACCCGACCCGGATCCGACGACGATATAGTCGTAGGCCTTCTGCAGTGGGCGTATCGGGACGGAAGTCTCTGGCATGTCGGTCCTTGAACTGTCAGTTATGCTCGCTCGGACCCATGATGACGATGCCCTCGGTGGCCTCGACATGGCGGACGAAGATGTACTTGTCCTCGCGGCCGTCGGAGTGCTTGCGCTTAATGTCCGGCTGCACCGTTCCCGCCACCTTGGCGACGACGATGTAGGGCACGTCGGCCTTGAGGCCGGCCTCGCAATGGGCTTTGAATTCTTCCAGGGTTCGGGCGGTGTAGGCGTTGTCGACGCCGGCGCCACGGGCGATCGCGGCGATGTCGACGCGGCCGAAGGCGGTGTGGGTCGGCGGGCCGCCGATCGACTGATAGCACTCATTGTCCCAGACGACGGTGAACAGGTTCTTCGGCTGTTCATTGCCGAGGGTCGCTAGAATGCCGAGATTGAACATCATGCCGCCGTCGGTATCGAGCGAGATGATCCTGCGATGGGGAAGGCCGGCCGCAAGGCCGAAGGCCTGGGGCGTGACGCAGCCGAGTTGTTGCTGGAACAGGCTCGCCTCGCGCATGTGCGGTGCGGCGTTGTACCATTCGTCGACGGAGGCACCGAGCGAGAGGATGACGAGTTCGTCATTGAGGCGCGAGGCTAAAAGCTTCATGCAGTCGTAGCGTTTCATCGGACGATACTCCCGCCAAGCGCGATGGCCGAATGATAGTAGGCGTTGTAGGACCAGTTGTAGGCATCAACGATCGACTGCTCGATCTCGTCCTCCTCGCGAACGACCCGGTAGGGGATGCGCAAGGCGTTGAGCACCGGCTCCATGGTGATGCCATGGGGGATGGCCCACCAGTTGTTCTCACCCAGTTCGCCGCGATAGCTCATGAGCATGACGACCGGGATGCCGGCGCCGAGGCCCATGCGGGCGAGTGGCTCGACGGAGGCGCGCAGGCCGGAATTTTCCATCACCAGCGCAGCGCGCTTGCCGGAAAGGAACACGCCGCCGCAGATCGCAGCACCCTCGCCCTCGTTGGTGACGCGGATGGTGCGGATATCTGGATCGGCGTCGAGCGCCGGATAAAGCTCCTTGAAGAGCGAGTCGGGAAGGTAGCAGACGACGCTTACTCCCGCTTTCTTGAGGCCGCGGATGACGGCGTCTACGGATGACTGTTTCATGGCATTTCCTCGTTTCCGGGTGAGGAAAGCAAATCGAACTTGTTCCGAATAGAAGGTTGTTTTTGACGATATCGTTGCATCCTGCGCAACATCGTCAAATGCCGCTCTGCTCGTTCAAGCGAATGATCGACTGCTCCAGCAGATGGCCGAGCGCTGACGAGGCGTCCGAGGTTTCCTTTTCCGAACGCGAAAGCAGCATGAGCTTGCGGGGCGGGAGGCGCCCGTCGCGGAGCGGCACGAAGCGCAGCACGCCGTCGGCAAGTTCCTGCTCTATGCCGACCCGCGTCTGCAGCACCGTTCCTAGATCGCGCTTCGCGAGATCGACCATCAAGCCGATCGAGTTCGTGCGGGAGCGTTGCGTGAGGTCGACGAGCGAGCGGTTGAAGGCTTCTTCGACGGACGTCCCGAGCATTAGGCTCGAATCCGAGAGGATCACGCGCGCATTCGCCAGATCGAACAGCTTCAGTTCCCTGCGGTCGGCGAATTCGGAGCCGGGAAGGGCGAGCACGCCGAGGGGTAGCGATGCGGTTGCGATCCGCCGGAGCGTGCGGGGCACGCGAACATCGAAGACGACGGCGAGATCGCAGTCCCCGTCGCTGACGGCGGTCATCGCCTGCTGCGAGCCCATGACCTTGACGTCCACCGTAATGCCGGGGTGCTTGCTCCAGAAGGCCTCAAGCGCGGACGGCATCAGGCCGCGGGCGACGCTCTCGACGACCGCGATCGACACCGTGCCGCGGTGGAGTCCGTGCAGGTCGTTGATCTCGTTGCAGGCACGGTTGAGTTCCGACAGGCTGACCCGCGCGTGGTAAAGCAAAAGCTCACCGGCCGAGGTCAGCTTGAGACGCTGGCGAACTCGCTCGAACAGCAGCGTTCCCAACTCGTCCTCAAGCTGCCGTAGGATGCGGCTCACGGAAGAGGGGGCTACGTTCAGCGTCAGCGCGGCCTGCCGGATTGATCCCATCCGCGCCACCAGCTGAAAATAGTGGATGCGGGTGGCGACAAGTCCGAGGCGATACGGGTCCATGCTTTCACTCCGCCGCGTCGAAGAGCGGCACGATTTCCATCTGCGGAACGGTCACCAGACCCTTGTCGGTGATGCGGATTTCCGGGATGACCGACAGCGGGATGAGGTTGAAACCCATGTAGGGAATGGTGCATCCGGCCTTCTCCCACTCGACCTTCAGCGCCTGCACTTCCTTCGCCACCTCGTGAACGCGCTTATCCGAGAGGAGGCCTGCGATCGGAAGCGGCACCATGGCTGTCACCTTCCCGTCCTGCACGACGCAGGCGCCGCCCTGATGTTCCTCGATGGCTCGCAGCGCCACCTGCATGTCGGCTTCGTTGGTGCCGGCGATGATGATGTTGTGGCTGTCGTGTCCGACGGAGGAGGCGACCGCGCCGCTCTTCAGCGAGAAGTTTGAAAGCAGGCCAAAGGCGACGTTGCCCTCCGACTTGCCGTGACGCTCGATAACCGTGACAAAGCAGAGACCGTGGCGATCGAAATGGGTCTGCCAGTCGTTGGCAGGCTCCAGTTCCATCTTCACGTGGCCGAGAATGATGCCTGGAAGTTCGGTCTTGATGGTATTGACCGTGACCTTTTCCGTCGGGAGTTCGGGCGTGAGCTTCAGCGCCTTCGGCAGCTTGACCGTATGATAGGCGGCTTCCGGATAGCGCCAGAGGTTCGAAAGCGCTTCGTCGAGAACGGGCGTGATCTTCTTCTGGTCGACGACCAGTTCGCCGCCATACCAGGTGCTGACCGGATTAAGATCGTCGTCGAGCAGCACGAGGTCAGCGCGGCGGCTGCCGCCCATGCCGCCGATCTCGCCTTCCATGCCGTAGCGGGTCGCGCCGTGCAGGGAGCCCATCGCCCAGGCCTGCTCCGGCGTCATGCCGGCCCGCTTTGCTTCACGGACCACCCAGTCCAGACCGAAGGTCAGGAGGTCGTCGGCATCGCGGTCGTCGGTGCACACCGCGATGCGCTTGTGCGAGGCACCGAGTTCCGTGACGGTCCTGATGGCTTCCGGCAGCGAATGCCAGGGCGTGGTCGGCGGACCGCCGCGCAGGAATAGCCAGATACCGGCCTCCAGCATGTCGTCGGCGATGTCGCGGTCGATCGCTTCGTGGGTATCGGTTACGCCTGACGCCGCGTAAGCCGAGACGAATTCGCGGCCGTAGACATGGCCACAGACTGGGCGACCGCGCGACAGCGCTGCGGCAAGGAAGGCATGGCTGCGCTCGTCGCCCATGGCGACCTGCACGAAATCCATCTTCTCGCCGAGCGCCACGGCTTCCGGCCATTTGTCGAACAGGGCCGCGATCTTGTCGGGTGTCAGATCACCACCTGCGGTCTCCAGCTCCGGCGAGGTGGCCGGTACCGTCGAGGGCACGGTAAGGAAGATGGAGAGCGGTGCGTGGCGGGCATCCTCCAGCATCGCTTCGACGCCGGCGACATCCATCACGTTGCCGATCTCGTGGCTGTCGCAGAAGATGGTCGTGGTGCCGTTCAGCAGTGCTGCCTCCGCGTAGGCGCAGGCCGTTACCATCGAGCTCTCGATGTGGATGTGCGGATCGACGAGGCCGGGCGCGATGATGCCGCCTTTGGCGTCATAGAGCCTGGCTGTGCCGTTTCTGTACGTTCCGGCCGGTTTGACGGCGGCGATGCGGCCTCCCGAAATCCAGACTTCGCGATCTGGCAGGATGCGTTCGGAATAGGTCGAGAGGACCCTCGCGCCGGTGATAACCAGATCGGGCGAAATTCGCCCGGACGCGACACCCGCGAGCGTGCGGGTCATGCCGGAGAGCGGTGCGACGGAGAAACGGGTCAGCGCCATGTGGGGGTCCTTCTCTCTTTATGGAGGCAGGCCGGTACGGTCGGCCCACACGGATATCAGTGATAGTCCGGGATTCCGGGCATGGTGATGAAACCCGGAAGGGCGCGGAACCGGCGGATCCAGATGCGCAGCGCCGGGAATTCGTCATGGTCGATGCCGTAGTCGCGACTGAGCGCAAAGGCGGGAAAGAGCGTCAGATCGGCGAGCGTCGGGCCATCGCCGACGAACCAGTCCTTGGCGTCGATCTGCCGAAGCGTCATGTGATCGTCCATGATCCGGAACGCCTTGCGGCTCTGCGCTTTCAGCGTCTCGAAGTCACCGGGCAGCCCGAAGAGCGAAACCTGGCGTGCCGTCATGGCTGCCTTCAGCGGTCCGGCGGAAAAGGCGAGCCATTGCATGACTTGGCCCAGATGGGAGGGCTGCTTGGGCAACCAGGTGCCGGACGTATCGTAGGCGCCGGCGAGATAGGTCATGATGGCCTCCGCTCCATAAAGCGTCAGCTCGCCATCGGTCAGGATCGGAATCTCGCCGAGGGGATTGAGCGCCAGCATCGGCGGCGACTTGTGTTCATTGCCGGGAACCATGTCGACGGCGAATGTTGTGTATTCGAGGCCAAGCATCTTCAGCAGCAAGCGGACCCGGTAGCAGCTGTCCTCGAGTTCGTAATTGTAGAGAGTTATCGCGGCCATCAGGCGACCTCCGCCATGGCGGGCGTGGCCGAGTTCTCCAGCGCGTGGCGCAGCTGTTCCGCCCACCGGGCGAGAGGTGCGCGCAGCGCCGCCGTATGCGCGGTCGCGCCCAGCAGGACGATATGAAGACCGGTCCTGTTGTTGCCGATCGACTGACAGGCGATCAGAACCTCTGTGTTGCCGGCAGTCAGCCGCCAGCAATTGTGCAGCACGGCGTCGAGAGCGGCAGGAATTGCGGGTCCCGAGGGTTGCGGGAGCGAGGTCGTTTTCAGTGCCGCGAAGGCCGTCGCGGGCGTGCAGTCGACGTATAGGCTGCGAACCGGTGTTGCGTCAGCCGCCACATCGGGAACGCCGGCGATGTCGGCGCCCTCCGCGAGCGCGGTCCAGATGATCCCGTTCTTCTCGACGGTCGAGTAGGTCGGGATCTTGATGGTCTTCGGAACTTCCAGATCCGGATGGGCCGGAATGTATTGGCACTGGCCAGCCGTATCGTAGGCCCAGCCGTGGTAGAGACACGCGATGTGGTCGCCGCGCACGAAGCCGAAGCTCATGCGCATGCCGCGATGGGGACATCGGTCTTCCCACACATGTGCGGCGTTCTTGTTGTCACGCCAGACCACCACCTCGGCGCCGTCGATCACCGCTCCGGCAGAGGTTCCGGCCTCTATTGAGGCGGACAGTGCCACCGGTATCCAGCCGTGCTCGGTCATTTCCAACTCCTTCGCAACAGGTCCAATTCAGCTTGAGCGGTCGGTGCGCTCAATATCTGTAATCAGGCAATCATAGGGGCCCAGGCTGCACGCCATTTCGAACATGTCGACCAGAGCTTCGGCACCCGTCACGCTCATGCGCGCCGACGCGTCGTCGCAGCGGGCGATGTCCAGTTGCAAATCGAGCCGCGCCGCGCGGTGGCGGGCAAATCCCAGGAAGCTCTCGCAAACGAGGTTCCCCTTGAAGGTGAAGTCGGCGATCATATCCGTCACGCCCGCCGCTCCGCTTTAGAGAAGGGACAGGATGTCGACGACGTTTGGGGAGCAAAGGTTTGCACGCGCAAGGTCCGCTCTAATCGGGGCATTTGCCTAAAAAATAGACTTGATGTCATTTTGAGCATTCTAAGCGTTCGCGTTTGCGAAATTCAAGCGGATTTTTTTGTTAACTTGTTGCCTTTTGCGCACCGCTATCATCCACAATATCCGTCTATGCGGAACATATCCGGTTTGGAAGATTGCCTTATCGCCAGGGTTTTGCATCGCAACACGGTGTAGCGCGGCGCGTTTGCTCCGCGTGCGCAGCCTGTCCGGTAATACCCGGCGAGAATGCCTTGAAGGTTCCGTCGGCTGGCAGGCTTCGGCGGACCAGCATGCCAAAAACCCCTCAAAACGGGTTGGCACGCTAGTTGCCTGCTTAATCGATGGCCGACGCGACGGCGGGGAGCAACCTGCGTCGCAATTTCAGAACAGAAGGGGAAATCATGATCGACCTGCGTAACCTCTCCCGCCGCGGCTTCCTGAACATGGCTGCCGCCGGCTCCGCATCGCTGATGCTGCCGGGCGCACTGACGTCGCGCGCCTTCGCCGCCACGCCGCTGGCTGCCATCAAGGAAGAAGATGCCGTCATTGGCTTCGGCCATGTCGGTCCGATCACCGACGAAGGCTGGACCTGGTCGCATCACCAGGGGCTGCTCGCGGTAAAGGAGGCGTTCCCGAACCTGAAGAAGGTTCTTGAAGTAGAGAATATTCCCTACTCGGCTGACGCGACGCGCACCTATCGCCAGTTCGTCTCCGAAGGCGCCAACATGATCTTCGACACATCGTCGAACGGTGACTTCCTGCATGAAGTCGTCCGTCGCGCTCCTGAAGTCGCGTTCATGGAGTGCAACGGCCACGTCACGATGGATAATCTCGGCTGGTACTATCTGGCCCACTGGTATCCGACCTACGTACTCGGCGTCGCCGCCGGTCACCTGTCGAAGACGGGCAAGCTCGGCTATGTTGCTTCCTTCCCGGTCGCCTCGGTCTACGCCTCGACAAACGCCTTCCTGATGGGCGCGCGGACCGTCAATCCGGAAGCGACATTGCAGACCATCGTCATCAACTCCTGGTTCGATCCGCAGGCCGCTACCCAGGCCGGCACTGCGCTCATCGACAACGGTTGCGACTTCCTGTTCGGTATCATGGACGAAGCCGGCTACCTGCAGGTTGCGGAGAAGCGTGGCGTCTGGGCCGCGATGTGGAACACGGACATCCGTCGCTACGGCCCGAACTCGTATGTTTCCTCGATCATCATCGACTTCAAGGACTTCTACGTCGACCAGGTGCGGAAGCGTCTCGCCGGCGAATGGGTGCCGACTGAAAACCTGTTCGAGATGGGCAAGGGTGTCGATCGCGACGTCTGGGGCGAGAAGGTTCCTGCCGAGGTCGGCAAGGCCGCTGACGAGGTTCGCGCCAAGATCATGGGCGGTTGGTCGCCGTTTGAGGGCGAACTCAAGGACTCGAAGGGCAATGTGAAGGTCGCCGCAGGCCAGCGCATGACCGAACTCGAGCTCTACAATTGGGATTGGTCGGTCGAAGGCGTCACCGGCCTCTGATCCAACTTGCGCGAAACGGGGGAGGCCACGAAGGCCTTCCCCTCAAATGACAGCCCTCAACGGTATTGCGAATGATCGAAGGCCCGAACCGATACGTGGCGCCGTCAGGCACTCCCCCGCTCGTCCAGCTTAAAGGTATCGCGAAATACTTCCCCGGCGTGATCGCCAATGCCGATGTCGACGTCGACGTGCAGCCCGGTGAAATTCATGCGCTGCTGGGGGAAAACGGCGCCGGCAAGTCGACATTGATGAACATCCTGACCGGCATTTACCAGCCGGATGCCGGAGAGATCATCATCGACGGATACCGACAGGAATTCTCGTCTCCTCTGCAGGCGATCGCCGCCGGGATCGGGATGGTACACCAGCACTTCAAGCTGGTGCAGGCTTTTACCGTTGCTGAAAACATCCATCTCGGCTGGAGCGAGACGCCGCGTCGGGCGTCCGCCGCTTTGCTGGAGGCCCGTACAGCCGAGCTTGCCGCGAAATTCAATCTGCAGACCCGTCCGGCCGCAAGGGTGTCCGATCTTTCGACGGGCGAGCAACAGCGCGTCGAGATCCTGCGGGTGCTTGCCCGCAAGGCGAAGGTGCTGATCCTCGACGAGCCGACCGCCGTGCTGACGCCGGCCGAAGCGCGGGAACTTTTCAAGGCATTGCGCGATTTCGTATCGATCGGCAATTCGGTGATCTTCATCTCGCACAAGCTGGACGAAGTTCTGGAGATTTCTGACCGCATCACCATTCTGCGACAGGGGCGCAAGGTGGCGACAGAGCTTGCCGCCGACTGTACCCCCGCGAAACTCGCCCGGCTGATGGTCGGTCGCGATATCGTGCTCGCAGATATGCGCGAACGACCGGCCGGTGCGGCACCTGTGTCGGCCGAACCGATCCTCAAACTCGAAGCGGTGGACGTTCTCGACGATGCGGGCCATCTGGCCCTCTCGGACATTGATCTCGCCGTTCATGCAGGCGAAATCGTCGGTATTGCCGGGGTCGCCGGTAATGGCCAGCGCGAACTCTCCCATGTGCTGACCGGAACACGCGCGCCCTCATCCGGCCGCATCCTTCTTGAGGGAACGGCCATCACCAAAGCGGATGCCGCCGATTTTGTCGCTCGCGGCATCGGCCATATCCCGGAAGACAGACTTCACAGCGGCCTTGCGCCGGCGCTCAGCATCGCGGTCAATGCGGTGATGCGGGAATATGTGAAGCCACCCGTCAGCAGTGGCGGGCTCTACAAGCCTGCGGCTGCGACTGCACTTGCAAGGGAGATCGCGGCTGCGGCCGAGGTAGCAATCCCGGATTTCGGCATGCCGATCCGCAACCTCTCCGGCGGCAACCAGCAGCGTCTGGTTGCCCGGCGCGAGATGCGCGTGGCGTCAAAGGTGCTCGTCGCGGCCTATCCGAGCCGTGGCCTCGATGTCGGGGCGATCAACACCATGCTGCGCTACATCGTCGAGCTGCGCGACGCCGGTGCCGGGATTGTGTTGATCTCGGAGGAACTCGAGGAGTTGCTCAACCTCTCGGACAGGATAGCAGTTCTCTACGAAGGGAAGATCATGGGTGTCGTGAAGAACGACAATGTCGATATCGAGCAGATCGGCCTACTGATGGGTGGCCGGAGCCAGATCGCGCACGGGGTGTCCCATGGCCAATAACTTCCGCCTTCAGCGCCTTCCATCCTCGCATCCCGGCATGGCGGTCGGTGCCCGGATCGCCGCGATCGCGCTGGCGCTCGTCTTTGCCGGTATCATTCTCGCCTTTGCCGGCAAGAACCCGCTCGAACTCGGCTGGCAGGTCGTCAACTCGTCGTTTGGCTCTTCCTTCGGCATGGAAGATCTGGGCCTCTTGGTCATACCGCTGATTCTAACCGGATTGTCGGTGACCGTCGCGCAGCAGATCGGCGCATGGAACATTGGTGCGGAGGGACAATTTTATGCTGGCGCGTTTGCAGCCTCTGCGGTCGGGCTCTTCATTCCCTTGCCCGATGCATGGAGCCTGATCGCGATGTTCGTGGCCGGGGCTTTCGGCGGGCTCGTCTGGATCCTCGTGCCGACGCTGGCGCGAGCCTATGCCAACGTCAACGAGCTGATCACCACGCTGCTCCTCAACTTCGTCGCCATCCTTCTCGTCTTCTACGTCTCCACCGACGTCTGGCGCGAGCGTGGCGGTGTCGCCAACTCCGCAACGCCGCGCATTCCGGCCGAGATGCCCGAGTTCTGGGGCCTAGTTCACTGGGGTCTGCCGATCGCCGTGGCGCTTGCGGTCGTCATGGCTGTGGTACTCAGCTTTACGAAGTGGGGATACGAGGTTCGCCTCATCGGCTCAAATCCGTCGGCCGGCAAATACGCCGGCATCAAGGCGAAGAAGCATCTGATCACGGTGATGCTGCTTTCCGGCGCGATCGCGGGCGTTGCAGGCATGCTGGAAATCGCCGGCACGGTGCATCGTCTGCAGGGCGGCATTTCCAATAATTACGGCTATCTCGGCATTATGGTGGCCGTTCTGGCGCGGGGGTCGCCGATCGGCGTTATCTTCGCAGGTGCCTTGATGGCCTTCATCCTGAATTCCGGCATCATCCTGCAGACACAGGGGCTGACGACATCGACGGTTCTCGCCATCACCGGACTGATCCTGTTCCTCACCGCGATCGGCGATGAACTCTCCTACTACCGCATCGTCAAAGACAAGACCTGAGAGGGCTAGACGACCATGGATCTCTTGACCGGTCTTTTCACAACGGCCTTTCTCGCGGGCGGCGTGCTGGCGCTGGCTGCCATCGGAGAGGTGCTCGCCGAGCGCGTCGGCGTCGTCAATCTCGGTGCCGAAGGCCTGATGGCGATGGGTGCGGTGACCGCGGTTGCGACCGTGGTTGCGATCCCTTCGCCGCTGCTCGGTTTTATTGCCGCGTTGGTTGTCGGGGCGCTATTCGGCTCGTTATTCGCCTTCGCCACGGTCAGCCTGAGAGCCAATCAGGTTCTCTGCGGTCTCGCGCTGACGCTGATGGGAACCGGTCTGGCACAGACCATTGGCAAGGCTTACTCCGGCATGCCGGTGCCGGTTACTTTCCAGGGCGTCGAGATCCCGATCCTGTCGCAGATCCCGATCCTCGGGCCGGCCTTCTTCAGCCAGAACATTCTGGTCTACCTTATCTATATCATCCTGCCGTTCGGCCTTTCCTATCTGATGTTCCGCACGCGTCACGGGCTGAACCTCAGGGCCGTTGGCGAAAATCCGGCGGCGGCGGATGCGGCGGGTATTCCGGTCGGCCTGATCCGCTTCGGCTATGTCGCGGCCGGGTCGGCGCTTGCCGCCGGTGCCGGGGCCTACCTGGTGCTCGCTTTCGTGCCCTCCTGGTCCGATGGCGTGGTCGCCGGGCGCGGATGGATCGCGGTGGCTCTTGTGATCTTCGCCGGTTACCGGCCGATCCCGGCGGCACTGTCGGGCCTACTGTTCGGCTTCATCACGGCACTCGGCTTCGTCGGCCAGGCCCGTGGCTGGGCCATCGCGCCGGCCTTCCTGTCGATGCTTCCGTATCTCGGAACGATCGCCTTCATCATCGTCCCTGTTATCGCCTGGCAGCGCATGCGTCGCCTGATGGCAGCACCCGCCGCACTCGGTGAGCCGTATTACCGGAGCGTTCGCTGATGGGAACGCTGCTGGTCAGGAACATCGCCCATCTCGCGACCTTCGACGACGGAGCGCGCGAGCTTGAAAACGGGGCGATACTGATCCGCGACAACGTGATCGAGGCGGTCGGAACGACAGCGGAATTCGAACGCACAGAGGCAGACGAGGTTCTCGATCTGTCCGGCCATATCGTCATGCCCGGCATGGTGAACATCCATCACCACATGTACCAGAACCTCACTAGGGTAATGGTGCAGGACGACGAACTGCTTGTCTGGCTGAAGACGCTTTATCCGATTTGGTCGAACCTTGATGACGACGCAATCGGCGTTTCGGCTCGCATGGCGATGGCGGAACTCATCGCGTCGGGCTGCACCACAAGTTCGGACCATCTCTATATCCTCCCCAACAACTGCACGCTGGATGCGACCATCGACGCGGCGGCCGATCTGGGGCTTCGCTTCCACGCGGCGCGGGGCGCGATGTCCCGCGGCCAAAGTCAGGGTGGCTTGCCGCCGGACAATTGCGTGGAGAAGGAGGAGGATATCCTCAAGGATGCGGAGCGTCTGATTTCCGCCTACCACGACAATTCCCGGCATTCGATGAGCCGCATCATCCTCGCACCCTGCTCGCCGTTTTCGGTAACGCCTGGGCTGATGAAAGACGCTGCGGCACTGGCGCGCTCGCACGGCGGGGTGCATCTGCATTCTCATCTGGCGGAAGATCTGTTCGAAGAGGTCTATTGCCACGATATCTACAAGATGCGCCCGGTCGATTTTGCCGAAAGCGTCGGCTGGCTCGGTTCCGATGTCTGGTTCGCGCATTCGATCTTCATGACGTCCGAAGAGATCGACCTGTTTGCCTCCACCGGAACTGGCGCTGCCCATTGTCCCTCGGCCAACATGCGCTGCGGACAGGGGATCGCGAAGATCCGGGAGATGCTGGACAAGGGCGTGCCAGTGGGTCTCGGTGTGGATGGTTCGGCCTCGAACGATACCTCCAACATGTTCATGGAGGCGCGGCTTGCGATGATGCTGCAGCGGGTGGCGCCGAACAAATATCTGTCGGAGACCCCCGGCGGACGCGGCGGTTTCGGCGGCACGCCGTCTGCTCTGTCGGCCCGCGAGGCGCTGACCATGGCGACGCGTGGCGGGGCGAATATCCTCGGCCGCGACGATATCGGTTATCTCGCGCCAGGCATGAGCGCCGATTTCATCGCGGTAAAGCTGAAGCAGCTCGGCCTTTCCGGCACGCAGCGCGATCCGCTGGCGGCGCTCGTCATGTGCGGGCCGTTCAAGGTCGACTATTCTTTCATCAATGGCCGGAAGATCATCGACAAGGGCGAGTTTGTCTCGCTCGATGTCGAACGGCTGCTCGACAGGCATGAAGCGGTGATGCACCGTATCTACGAACAATAGAAGGACAGTCCCCATGAAAGCGACGGACAGAGCTTCTCTCGACCAATGGTATCCCATCGACACCGAAACGCTGATCCCGTTCGGTCGGTCGACAAATCGCCTGCTCGGATACGAGCTGACGGTGGTTCGCGCGCCGGATGGCAAGATAACGGTTACCGCCGAGGGTATCGATGGCCCGCTGCCGATCCGACGCCGCTTCGGTTTCCTCTGGACGACCGTCGGCCAACCGGCGGGCGAGATCTTTCAGCTTCCGGAGGCGGATGAAACCGATCGTCGTCACGTCAACTGCGGTGCAGTTACGGTCAAGGCATCCGGTCTGCGAATCGTCGAGAACTTCCTCGACATGGCTCATTTTCCCTTCGTGCACACGGATATTCTTGGCGCCGAGCCGAATACCGAGGTGATGCACTACAATGCCGAGATCCGTCGCGACGTCGATGAGGTCTGGGCCACCAACTGCCAGTTCTTCCAGCCGCAGGCCGCACTTTCGGCGAAGGACGGCATCATGACAGACTACATCTACCGGGTCATGACCCCGTTCACGACGCTGCTCTACAAGACCTGTCCGAACTCTGCCAATCGCTGGGACGTGATCTGCCTGTTCGTTCAGCCGCTCGATCCGGACTGTTGCCGCGCCCATCCGGTAATGTACCTGATCGACGACGAATCCACGACGACGGAACTTGTCCACTTCCAGCAACTGATCTTCCTGCAGGACCGTATCATCCTGGAAAACCAGCGGCCGGTCCTCCTACCGATGGAGCCGCGCAAGGAAATCCCGACGCGCGCCGACGCTTCCTCCATCGCCTATCGCCGGTGGCTGAAGGAAAAGGGCGTGACCTACGGCACGTCGATAATGGCAGCGTGAGAATGTCTTGATGCAGCAGATCGCCGCCGGGCCGGATATCGCCATCGTCAACGCGACAATCCTGCCGATGGGTGGGTCCGCCATGATCGAAAAGGGCAGCCTGACGATCCGGGGCGACAGCATCCTCGCCGTCGGTGCGGCAGCGGAGGTCGATCTCGCCGGCGCAGGAAAGGTCATCGACGCCGGTGGTCGGGTCGTGATGCCGGGCTTCGTCAATTGCCACACCCATATCGCCTCCAACATGCTGCTGCGCGGCCTGCTGGAGGATGTGCAGCTGTTCGAATGGCTGGGCACCATGTGGAAGCTCAAGCGCAATTTCGATCCGGAAACGCTTTACTGGGCGAGCCTCATGGGGCTGGTCGAGATGGTGAAATCAGGCATGACGACCTTCAACGAGCACTTCGACGCCTATTCCGTGACGCCGCAGACAGAGGCGTTAAAAAAGGTGCCGCTCCGCGCGACGCTCGGCTACGGTTTCGCCGACCGTGGCGTCTATGCCGATGTGAAGGACTGGGCCTGGAAGGCGCTCGACCGGTTTGACGACAAGGTTACGGCTCATCACCGCAGCGGTAACGATCGTATCCACGTGGCGCTCTCTCCGCACGCGCCCTATTCCTGCGGGCAGGAGATGTTCCGCAAGGTGCGCGAGGTGGCCGACGCCCTTGGGCTCGCCATTCACACGCACCTGTCGGAGGGGCAACAGGAGATTGCCTATGTGGCTGAAACCTACGGCACCCGTCCGGTGCAGTGGCTCAACGATCTCGGCTTTCTCAAACCCGATGTGACGGCAGCGCACTGCACGCAGCTCGATGATACCGACATCCGGATTCTCGCGGAAACGGGAACGAAGATCGCACACTGCCCCTGCTGCAACGCCAAGCTCGATTCCGGGACACTGCGGCTGCGTTGCGTGCGCGAGGCAGGCATCACGGTCGGGCTGGCGACCGACGGTCCGGCGAGCCACAACACGCTTGATATGTTCCAGGAAATGAAATTCGCGGGCATGATCCACAAGGACAAGACCCATGACGTCGAGTTCCTGAAAACGCGCGAACTTTTGGAGATGTCCACCTGCGAGGCGGCGAAGGCCATGAACCGGCCCGAGACCGGCGTGCTCGCGCCGGGCAAGAAGGCCGACGTAATTATCGTCGATGTCGACAAGCCGCATTGCCTACCGGTCTACGACGTCGCGGCGGCGCTCGTCTATTCCGCGCGCGCCGATGATGTGGTGACGACGATCTGCGACGGCCGGATCCTTATGGAGGACCGGCAGGTGGCCGGGGTGGACGAGCCGGAAATCCGGAGCCGTTTCCGCGAGGCGGCGCTGGCTCTGCGGAACCGCAGCCTTTAGAGCCGGTACGGCTTTGGATTTCGTATGGAGTGCGCATGACCGACATACGCGACACCGTTCTTCTGGCCTCCGGCTTTCATGCGCCGGTGGCGGGAGAGATCGACGTTCTCGAGGATGTGCTGATCGACGTGGATGCGGACGGTGTCATTCGCTCGGTGGTTCGGCCGGGTGATGCAGAATACGACACCTTGAAGACGCAAGCGGTCGACGAGGGGCGCCTGGAGCGGCTGCCGGAAGGCTCCTATCTTCTGCCGGGTTTCGTCGACTGCCACGTACACGCGCCCCAATATCCGCAACTGGGCACCGCGCTCGACGTTCCCCTGGAAGTCTGGCTGCAGAAGTACACCTTTCCGCTGGAAGCGCGGTACGCAGACATCGCCTTCGCGCGACGTGCCTATTCGCTGCTGGTGGAGGATCTGATTGCGAACGGCACGACGACGGCGCTCTATTTCGCCACCGTGCATCAGGACGCGACGCGTGTCCTCGTCGATACATGCCTGGAGAAGGGTCAGCGCGCCCTTATCGGCAAGGTCGCGATGGACAATCCCGACAGTTGCCCGGATTACTACCGTGATGCCTCGTCGGACGAAGCGATCGACGGCACGCGTGCGCTGATCGACTACGTTCGGGCGCATCCGGACAACAAGACGCGACGGGTCAATCCCGTCGTTACCCCACGGTTCATCCCTTCTTGCACCGATGCGACTCTGGAAGGACTCGGCGCGCTTGCCGGTGAGTGTGGCTGCCATGTGCAGACCCATTGCTCGGAAAGCGACTGGGAGCACGGTTATGTGCTGAAGCGCCACGGGATGACCGATACCGAAAGCCTCGATCGTTTCGGCCTGCTGGGCCGGCACACGATGCTGGCGCATTCCAATCTGCTAACTTCGTCCGATATGGAACAGATCAGGGTCCGCGAGGCGGCGGTCGCACATTGCCCATTATCAAATGCCTATTTCGCTGGCGCCGTCTTTCCATTGCGCGCGGCGCTGGAGAAGGGGCTCCATGTCGGCCTCGGCACGGATATTTCCGGCGGCCCCAGCGCATCGATGTTGGAAAACTGTCGCGCGGCGATCACCGTGTCGAGAATGCTGGAAAGCGGGGTCGATCCGGAGCGACCAGCCAATCTCAGGGCAAGCGGGACCTCGGCGCGCGTCGATTTCCGGATTGCCTTCCACATCGCGACAGTCGGCGGTGCGAGGGCACTCGACCTTCCGGTCGGCCAGTTTGCACCCGGCTACCGGTTTGATGCCGTCGTCGTGGATACCAGAGCACCACAAGGCTCGATGAGGCTGTGGGAGGAGTTTGATCAGGGAGATGGCATTCTGCAGAAGATCGTCTTCACCGCATCCAAGGCCAATATCGCCGATGTCTGGGTCGATGGCATGCAGGTGTCCACCAGACGACACTAGCCGCGACAAACGAAAACACCCGGCTGGAGACCGGGTGTTTCGTGTGGATCGGGGCAGGGAACTTGTGGGCGTTATGCCCGGCGGAAGAAACCGCCGACCAGCGACAGCAGGAACAGGACGATAAAGACGAAGAACAGGATCTTCGCGATACCGACGGACGCGCCTGCGATGCCGCCGAAGCCTAGAGCGCCTGCAATCAGCGCCACGACCAGGAATACCAGTGCATAATAGAGCATTGTCTTGCCTCCTTGATGAATTTCGACAGGAAAACGACGTCAACGCAGGTTTGTTCCATAAGGCCGTCGGGCGTGCTGAAACCGGGCTCGAAATTTCTTTGGTCGATGCTCGTCCTTGAATTTTCTATTTCGCTTGCCGCATTTTCGTTTTCCCGTAAGATCGAAGAAAAACGAAAAATGAGGGAGCGATGCACTTCAGCGGAAGGCAGATGGAAATTCTGGCGATCGCCAAGGCCGAGGGCAGGGTTCTGGTGGAGGAACTGGCCGCGCGGTTTCAAGTGACACCACAGACAATCCGCAAGGACTTGAACGATCTTTGCGACAGCCGGTCGCTTACCCGCATCCATGGCGGAGCGGTATTTCCGACCGGCAACGAAAACGTCAAATACGAGGCGCGGCGCTCGATGGCCGCCGCCGAAAAGCAGGCAATTGGCCGGGCTGCCGCCGCCATCATTCCCGACAATTCCTCTTTGTTCATCAATATCGGTACCACCACGGAGGCTGTCGGAGATGCGCTGAAAGACCATCACGAATTGATGGTTATCACAAATAACATCAATGTAGCCAACAGGTTGAGGACGTTTCCATCGATCGAAGTGGTCATCGCCGGCGGCGTTGTCAGAGGGTCTGACGGCGGCATCGTCGGCGAAGCGGCTGTCGACTTCATCCGCCAGTTCAAGGTCGATTTCGCCGTTATCGGCGTCTCCGCTATCGATGAGGACGGGGCTCTGCTCGATTTCGACTTTCGCGAGGTGAAGGTTGCCCAGGCCATCATTGCCAATGCACGACATGTGATCCTCGTAACCGACGCCTCCAAGTTCGAGCGAACCGCCCCTGTCAGGATCGGCCATGTTTCCCAGGTCCACACCTTCATCACGGATCACTGTCCGGTAGACGCGATCCGCCAGATCTGCGCCGACAGCGACGTGCGACTGGTTGAAACTTCTGCTGATATCCTCGACATAGGATGAGTCGGATATTCGTTTGACATTCGATTTTCTTTCGTTTTAGATAATATTGTCTTTCGCATTTGCGTGATATGTTGCAATGCGAAATGGGTGGAGCGACATGTCGGACGGTACGATTTTCGATCTTTTCGTTATTGGCGGCGGCATCAACGGATGCGGTATAGCGCGGGATGCTGCCGGTCGCGGCTACTCCGTCGCTCTTGCTGAAATGAACGATTTCGCTTCGGGTACGTCGTCAGGCGCAACCAAGCTCATTCACGGCGGTCTTCGCTATCTCGAGCATTATGAATTCCGTCTCGTGCGGGAAGCCTTGATGGAACGCGAAGTGCTGTGGGCCATGGCGCCGCACGTGATCTGGCCGCTTCGTTTTGTGCTCCCATACCAGAAGGGCGGCATCCGGCCAGCCTGGCTGATCCGCCTCGGTCTTTTCCTCTACGATCACCTGGGCGGTCGCAAGCTCTTGCCGCCGACCAGGACGCTGGACCTGAAGCGCGATGCCGCGGGCAAGCCTCTCAAGCCTGTGTTCGGCAAGGCATTCGAGTATTCGGACGGCTGGGTGGATGACGCCCGCATGGTTGTTCTGAACGCGCGCGATGCGGAAAATCGCGGCGCGGTCATCCATAGCCGCTCCATGGTGACCTCGGCGCGCCGCGATGGCGGTCTTTGGATCATCACCATGCGGCACGCTGACGGGGATATGTCTACCGTCAGGTCGCGCATGCTCGTCAATGCCGCCGGTCCATGGGTCGATAATGTTCTGACGGGCACGTTCGGCCGCAACAACGTCCACAATGTGCGCCTGGTGCAGGGGTCGCATATCGTTGTCCGCAAGAAGTTCGACGATCCGCGTGCCTATTTCTTCCAGAATCCGGACAACCGGATCATATTTGCGATCCCATACGAAAACGACTTCACGCTGATCGGCACGACGGACCGCGACTACAAGGGCGATCCCAAGGATGTGAAGATCAGCGACGAAGAGGTTCACTACCTCTGCAATGCCGCGAGCGAGTATTTCTCGGAGCCGATACGTCCTTCCGACATCGTGTGGAGTTATTCGGCGGTTCGTCCGCTTTACGATGATGGTGCCTCGAAGGCGCAGGAGGCGACGCGCGACTACGTGCTGAAACTGGAGCAGACGGACGATGCGCCGCTGCTCAATGTGTTCGGCGGCAAGCTCACAACGTACCGGCGGCTTGCGGAACATGCTCTGGAGAAAATCGCTGAGGCGATCGGCGCGAAGGGCGCGCCGTGGACCGCTGGAAGCAAGCTGCCGGGTGGCGATTTTTCAGTGCATGGCTACGCAGAGCAGGTGAAGTTCCTGCTCGGCAAATATCCTTTTATCGGAGACAGGCACGCCGAGCGCCTTGTGCGCTGTTACGGGACGGACGCGTCGACGATGCTTTCTGGGGTCACCGGAGCGGAGGGTCTTGGACGGCACTTCGGCGGGACGCTTTATGAGGCAGAGGTTCGCTGGCTTGTTGAGCGGGAGTGGGCAAGGACGGCGGAAGATGTCCTCTGGCGTCGCACGAAACAGGGATTGTTCCTGACGGCCGAGGAAGCCGCGGGTCTGGAAAATTACATGGCCGGTATTCGCCGCGCCGCCTGAGGCGGGTAGCGAACCGGGACGAACCGAGGGTTGGGAGGCCCGAGGAATGCTTGAACTGAAAAACGTGTCGAAGATTGCCGGTGGCGGATATCATATCCGCCCGACCGATCTGACGTTGCGGCGGGGAACGCTCAACGTCCTGCTCGGACCGACGCTCTCCGGCAAGACCTCCCTCATGCGTCTCATGGCCGGGCTGGACAGGCCAACTGACGGCACGGTGATGTTCGACGGCGTCGACGTGACCGGCTTCCCGGTGCAAAAGCGCAATGTTGCGATGGTCTACCAGCAGTTCATCAATTATCCGGCGCTCACCGTCTATGAGAACATAGCCTCCCCGATGCGGATCGCCGGCAAGGATAAGGCTACGATCGATCGCGAGGTGCGCAAGGCGGCCGAACTGCTACGGCTGACGCCCTATCTGGAGCGCACGCCGCTTAATCTTTCCGGTGGACAGCAGCAGCGTACCGCGCTGGCCCGCGCCATCGTCAAGAACGCCAACCTCGTGTTGCTCGACGAGCCGCTTGCAAACCTCGACTACAAGCTGCGCGAGGAATTGCGCGAGGAACTGCCGAAGATCTTCGCCGAATCCGGTGCGATCTTTGTCTATGCGACGACGGAGCCTTCCGAGGCGCTGCTGCTCGGCGGCAACACGGCCACCCTTAGCGAGGGTCGGGTCACCCAGTTCGACGAGACGATCAAGGTGTTCCGCAATCCCGTCGACCTGACCACCGCCCGGACCTTCGCCGATCCGCCGCTCAACACCATCGACCTCGTCCGTTCCGGTGACCAGTTCCTGCGAGATGGTCAGCCTGTCCTGCCCGTTCCAATCTATCTGACCGGGATACCGGAGGGACCGGTGACCCTCGCGTTCCAGCCTCATCACCTTTTCCTCGAAGCGCGGCCCTCCACACAGAAGCTCACCGCCTCGACCCAGGTCTCTGAGATCGCCGGGTCGGAGAGTTTCATCCATCTGGAATTCGCCGGATCGAAATGGGTGATGCTGGCACATGGCATTCACGACATCGATCCCGACCAGACGATCGATGTTCATCTCGACACCCGCCACCTGATGGCCTTCGACACCAAGACCGGTCGATCGCTCATCGGCGCCGGTCACGAGTCGGATTAAGGGGAGGCGGGGATGGCACGCATCAATCTCGAACATATCCGCCACGCCTACAGCGCCAAGGCCAAGGCTGCCGGCGATTACGCGCTCAAGGAAGTGCATCACGAATGGGATGATGGCGGCGCCTATGCACTGCTCGGTCCCTCGGGCTGCGGCAAGACCACGCTGCTCAACATCATCTCGGGACTTCTGCATCCGTCGGACGGCCGCATAATGTTCGACGGCGTCGACGTCACCAACCTGCCGACGCAGCAGCGCGATATCGCCCAGGTGTTCCAGTTCCCGGTCGTCTACGACACGATGACGGTGTTCGATAACCTGGCGTTTCCGCTGCGCAACCGGCATGTGCCGGAGGCCGAGGTCAAGCAGCGCGTGCAGCACATCCTGGAGATGACCGATCTCGCCGGCATGGCACAGAAGCGCGCAAACGGACTGACCGCCGACCAGAAGCAAAAGATCTCGCTCGGTCGCGGACTCGTGCGGTCCGACGTGAACGCCATCCTGTTCGACGAGCCGCTGACGGTGATCGACCCTCATATGAAGTGGGTGCTGCGCTCGCAGTTGAAGCGGCTGCATCGCCAGTCCGGCTTCACCATGGTCTACGTCACGCACGACCAGACCGAGGCGTTGACCTTCGCCGACAAGGTCGTGGTCATGCACGACGGCCAGATCGTGCAGATCGGCACGCCGGCGGAACTGTTCGAGCGTCCGAGCCACACCTTCGTCGGCTACTTCATCGGCTCGCCTGGCATGAATGTCATGCCGGCGCAAGTCGATGGGGCGATGGCGAAGGTCGGCGATCAAGCGATTGCGCTTGCGGGAACGCCAGAGGTCGGAAACGCCACGAAAGTCGAGCTGGGCATTCGCCCGGAATTCGTACGGCTCGGCCGCGAAGGCATGCCGATCAGCGTTGGCAAGGTCGAGGATATCGGGCGGCTCAAGATCGTCCGGGCGAGCTTCTGCGGACAGCCGCTCGCGATCGTGGTCCCGGAAGACGAGGCGATCCCGGCGGATGCGAAGGTGACCTTCGAGAAAGATGCAATCGGAATCTATGCCGATTCCTGGCGCGTGGGCATGGGGGGCTGACCGATGGAAAAGACCTGGAACAACAAGGCCTGGTTCATGGTGCTGCCGGTGCTGCTGCTGGTGGCCTTCTCGGCGGTCGTCCCACTGATGACGGTCGTGAACTACTCGGTGCAGGACACCTTCGGAAACAACCAGTTCTTCTGGGCCGGTACGGACTGGTTCATGGACATGCTTCAGTCCGACCGTTTCTGGGATGCGTTGGCGCGCAACTTGATCTTCTCCGCCATCATCCTGGCGATCCAGATCCCGCTCGGCATCTTCATCGCGCTCAACATGCCGAAGACCGGCCTCGGTGTGCCGGTGTGCCTGGTGCTGATGGCGCTGCCGCTGCTGATCCCCTGGAACGTCGTCGGCACCATCTGGCAGGTCTTCGGCCGCGTCGACATCGGCCTCCTCGGCCACTATCTCACCGCGATCGGCATCGACTATAACTATACGCAAGACCCGGTCGACGCCTGGATCACCGTCATCGTCATGGATGTCTGGCACTGGACAAGCCTCGTCGTGCTGCTGTGCTACGCCGGTCTCGTATCGATCCCGGACGCCTATTACCAGGCTGCCAAGATCGACGGCGCATCGCGCTGGTCGGTGTTCCGCTACATCCAATTGCCGAAGATGAAGCGGGTGCTGCTGATCGCCGTTCTCCTGCGCTTCATGGACAGTTTCATGATCTACACCGAGCCCTTCGTCGTCACCGGCGGCGGTCCCGGCAATTCGACCACCTTCCTGTCGATCGACCTGGTCAAGATGGCGGTGGGGCAGTTCGACCTCGGTCCGGCGGCGGCCATGTCGATCATCTACTTCCTGATCATCCTGCTGCTCTCATGGGTTTTCTACACCGTCATGACCAACAGCGACGCCGAGCAGAAGTGAGGAGGGAACCATGAGCCACGACAACCGCAGCCGCTACGCCTTTCTCGTTCCGACGATCTACATCATCTTCCTGATCCTGCCGATCTACTGGCTGGTCAACATGAGCTTCAAAACGAATTCCGAAATCCTCGGGACCTTCGCGCTCTGGCCGCAGAACCCGACGATCAGGAACTACATGGTGATCTTCACCGATCCGTCCTGGTATAACGGCTACATCAACTCGATCATCTACGTGGTGATGAACACGGTGATCTCGGTGACGGTGGCGCTGCCGGCGGCCTATGCCTTCTCGCGCTACCGCTTCCTTGGCGACAAGCACCTGTTCTTCTGGCTGCTGACCAACCGCATGGCGCCGCCTGCCGTCTTCGCGCTGCCGTTCTTCCAGCTCTATTCTGCCTTCGGACTGATCGACACGCATATCGCCGTTGCGCTGGCACACTGCCTGTTCAACGTGCCGCTGGCGGTCTGGATCCTCGAAGGCTTCATGTCGGGCGTGCCGAAGGAGATCGACGAGACGGCCTATATCGATGGCTATTCTTTCCCGAAGTTCTTCGTAAAGATCTTCATGCCGCTGATCGCATCGGGCATCGGTGTTGCCGCCTTCTTCTGCTTCATGTTCTCGTGGGTCGAACTTCTGATTGCCCGTACCCTGACGACCACGGATGCCAAGCCGATCGCTGCGACGATGACCAGAACGGTTTCGGCGTCCGGCATGGACTGGGGCGTGCTCGCCGCCGCCGGTGTGCTGACGATCATCCCCGGCGCGCTCGTCATCTATTTCGTCCGCAACTACATCGCCAAGGGCTTTGCCCTGGGCCGCGTCTGAGGAGGAAGCGACATGGATTTCTCATGGATGGCCTGGACGCTGCCCACGGCGCTGTTCTTCATCATCATCTTCGCCCTGATCGCCGGCATGGGCGTCTGGGAATACTTCGTGCCCGGCGGGAACCCGCGGGTCGGCATCCTGCGCTTCGAAACGACGCGCGGTGACCGGCTCTTCGTGTCTCTGCTCGGCTCCGCCTTCATTCATCTCGCATGGTTGGGTCTCGTCGGACCCAACCTGTGGTGGGCTCTCGCCTTGTCTGTGGTCTACGCGGTCGGCGTATTCCGCTTCGTCTGAGGCAAGCCAATGCGGTTGCCGGGTGGAGGCCCGGTGACCTTCTAAGCTGAACTGCAATCGCACAACCGGGAGGAACCTATGCGACGGCACCTTTTGACTTCAACGGCAGCCCTGCTGCTTGCACTGACCGGCACCGCCTTCGCCGGCATGGACGAGGCAAAGCAATTCCTTGACGCGGAAATCGGCGATCTTTCGTCGCTGTCGCGGGCGGATCAGGAAAAGGAAATGCAGTGGTTCGTCGATGCCGCACAACCCTTTGCCGGCATGGACATCAAGGTGGTCTCCGAAACCATCACCACGCATGAATACGAATCCAAGGTGCTGGCGCCAGCGTTTACCGCCATCACCGGCATCAAGATCACCCACGATCTGATCGGTGAAGGCGATGTCGTCGAGAAGCTGCAGACCCAGATGCAGTCGGGCGAAAACATCTACGACGCCTACATCAACGACTCCGACCTTATCGGAACCCACTGGCGCTACCAGCAGGTCCGCAACCTGACCGACTGGATGGCGAACGAAGGCAAGGACGTTACCAGCCCGACCCTCGACATCGATGACTTCATCGGCAAGTCGTTCACGACCGCCCCGGACGGCAAGCTCTATCAGCTGCCGACCCAGCAGTTCGCGAACCTCTACTTCTTCCGCTACGACTGGTTCAACGACGAAAAGAACAAGGCCGACTTCAAGGCGAAGTACGGCTACGACCTCGGCGTTCCGGTCAACTGGTCGGCTTACGAGGACATCGCCGAGTTCTTCACCGGTCGCGAAATCGACGGCAAGAAGGTCTTCGGCCACATGGACTACGGCAAGAAGGACCCGTCGCTCGGCTGGCGCTTCACCGATGCCTGGCTCTCCATGGCCGGCAACGGCGACAAGGGCATCCCGAACGGCCTTCCGGTCGACGAATGGGGCATCAAGGTCGACGAGAATTCGCGCCCGGTCGGCTCGTGCGTTGCACGCGGCGGTGACACCAATGGCCCTGCCTCGGTCTACGCCATCGAGAAGTATCTCGAATGGATGAGCAAGTATGCTCCTCCGGCCGCACAGGGCATGACCTTCTCCGAATCCGGTCCTGTCCCGTCGCAGGGTGAAATCGCCCAGCAGATGTTCACCTACACCGCCTTCACCGCCGACTTCGTCAAGGAAGGCCTGCCGGTTGTGAACGAGGACGGCACGCCGAAGTGGCGTTTCGCTCCGAGCCCGCATGGCGTCTACTGGAAGGACGGCATGAAGCTCGGTTACCAGGACGCCGGTTCGTGGACGCTGATGAAGTCCACCCCGGAAGATCGTGCAAAGGCCGCCTGGCTCTACGCACAGTTCGTCACCTCCAAGACCGTGGACGTGAAGAAGAGCCATGTTGGTCTCACCTTCATCCGCCAGTCGACCCTCGACCACCAGTCGTTCACCGAGCGTGCTCCGAAGCTCGGCGGTCTCGTCGAGTTCTACCGCTCGCCGGCTCGCCTGCAGTGGTCGCCGACGGGTACAAACGTTCCTGATTATCCGAAGCTGGCCCAGCTGTGGTGGCAGGCGATCGGCGACGCATCTTCGGGTGCGAAGTCGGCGCAGGAAGCCATGGACTCGCTCTGCGCCGAGCAGGAAAAGGTGCTTGAGCGTCTGGAACGCGCCGGCGTCCAGGGTGATATCGGCCCGAAACTTGCCGAAGAGCATGACCTGGCCTACTGGAACGCAGACGCGGTCGCCAAGGGCAACCTTGCGCCGCAGCTGAAGATCGAGAACGAAAAAGAACAGCCGATGACTGTCAACTACGACGAACTGGTCAAGAGCTGGCAGAAGTAACATACATTCTGTTTCTATAAAAAGACCGGGGCGCCCAGCGCCCCGGTCATCCGTTGTCCGGGCAAGGGAGAAAGCAATCATGGCAGGCTATATTCTCGCCATCGACCAGGGAACCACGTCCAGCCGCGCGGTCGTCTTCGACAAGGAGATGACCATTGTCGGCATCGGCCAGCAGGAATTCGCCCAGCACTTCCCGCAGTCCGGCTGGGTGGAGCATGACGCCGACGAAATCTGGCAGAGCGTGCTTTCGACGATCCGCACGGCGCTTTCCAAGGCCGGCGTTTCCGCCTCCGACATCGCCGCCATCGGCATCACGAACCAGCGCGAGACGACCGTGGTCTGGGATCGCGCGACGGGCGAACCCTTGCATCGCGCCATCGTCTGGCAGGACAGGCGTACAGCACGTTTCTGCGACGAGTTGAAGGACAAGGGGCTGGAGAAGCTTTTCACGAAGAAGACCGGCCTGCTTCTCGACCCCTACTTTTCCGGGACCAAGCTCTCCTGGATCCTCAAGAATACGGCGGGCTTGAAGGACCGGGCGGCGGCCGGCGAGGTGTGTTTCGGAACCGTCGACAGCTGGCTGATCTACAAGCTGACCGCCGGCAAGGCGCATGTGACGGATGCCACGAACGCCTCGCGGACGCTGATCTACAATATCGACGAGAACCGTTGGGACGACGAACTGCTTGACGTTCTGGAGATTCCGAAACCGATGCTGCCGGAGGTTAAGGATTGCGCCGCTGATTTCGGCAAGACCGATCCGTCGCTCTTCGGTGTGGAAATCCCGATCCTCGGCGTGGCTGGCGATCAGCAGGCAGCGGTGATCGGCAATGCCTGCTTCGAACCCGGCATGATGAAATCGACCTATGGCACCGGTTGCTTCGCGCTGCTGAATACCGGCACAGAGCGAGTCTCGTCCTCCAACCGGCTGCTGACAACCATCGCCTACCGCATTGATGGCGTAACGACCTATGCTCTTGAGGGCTCGATTTTCATCGCAGGTGCTGCCGTGCAATGGCTGCGCGACGAACTTGGCTTTATCCGTGTGTCCTCCGAGGTGGGATCGCTCGCGGCCAAGGCCGACCCGAACCAACGCATCTATCTGGTGCCAGCCTTCACCGGTCTCGGAGCTCCCTACTGGGATGCAGACGCACGTGGTGCAGTCTTCGGCATCACACGCAACACCGGCCCTGAGGAGTTCGCACGCGCGGCGCTGGAAAGCGTCGCCTACCAGACCTACGATCTCCTGGAGGCGATGAAGAAGGACTGGAGCGATGGGCGTGGTGACACGGTGCTGCGCGTCGATGGCGGCATGGTCGCTTCGGACTGGACCATGCAGAAGCTTGCCGACATCCTCGACGCGCCAGTGGATCGACCGGTCATCCTTGAGACGACCGTATTGGGAGCGGCATGGCTTGCGGGCTGGAAGGCGGGTGTCTGGCCGGACGCCAAGGGCTTTTCGGCCAACTGGAAGCGGGACCGGCGTTTTGCCCCCTCCATGGATGGCACTGAACGCCGCGAGGCGATCGACGGCTGGAAGGACAGTGTGTCGCGCGTTCTGACGCGAAAAACCTGAGTGTGAAGCACAATTTCTTACCGGGGCCGCATTCGATGATGTAGGTTCTGATAACGATGCCGCCCGAGGGGTTGGTGTCGCATCAACCTGAACGGATTCGGCTCTATGCGTTTTGTCCTCATAGGACTTGGGTGGCTGTCGGTGGCCATCGGCGTGATCGGCATCTTCCTGCCCGTTCTGCCGACGACGCCGTTCATCATTCTTGCGGCCGCACTCTTCGCACGCTCCTCTCCACGTTTCGAGCGCTGGCTGCTCGATCATCCACGGCTCGGCAAGCCCCTGATCGACTGGCGGCGCGAGGGCGCGATATCGCGTTCCGCCAAGTTCGCCTCCGTGAGCATGATGACCGCAAGCTACGGCGTCCTCTGGTTCGCGGGGTCGCAGTCGCCCTATGTCCGTATCGGCGTTGCGGGCGTGCTGGTGGCATGCGCGATCTTCATCATCACCCGTCCGGACCCGACCTGATCCGTCCCGCCCGTTTCCTCGTAGACTGGGGAGAGAAGCAGAAAGGATCAAACATGGCCGAGCAAAATGTCGTCTACGGTGATCGCGGTGTCGCCTGGGTCACTGGGGCGAGTTCGGGGATAGGCCGGGCGCTTTGTCTGGCACTTGTCGATGACGGCTGGACGGTCGTCGCCAGCGCTCGGGGCGAGGCTGCGCTGGCCAGCCTTGCAGCGGAGCGCACAGGCCGCATCGTACCGCTGCCGCTCGACATTTCGAACAAGGTGGCAGTCAGCGCGGCAGTTGCCCAGATCGAGGCCGCAAACGGCCCGGTCTCATTGGCCGTGCTTTGCGCCGGAACCTATGAGCGGGACGATCCCAAAGCCTTCGACAGCGCGAAGCTGCAAAGAATGATGGATCTGAATGTGGTCGGTACGGCGCATTGTCTCGAGGCGCTTCTGCCGCCGATGCTGTCCCGCCGCGCGGGCCGCATTTCCGTCGTCTCTTCGGTCTCCGGCTACACGGGCCTGCCGGGCGCTGCCTTCTATGGCGCCACGAAGGCGGCGCTTATCAACATGTGCGAGGCGCTCTACCCGGAACTCGAACGCAACGGCGTGAAGCTTAGCGTGGTGGCACCAGGCTTTGTCGAGACGCCGCTGACAGCCAAGAACGATTTCCCGATGCCGTTCATCGTCACCGCCGAGGAGGCTGCGAGATCGATCCTATCCGGCTTGAAAGACGATCGTTTCTTGATCTCGTTTCCCTGGAAAATGGCGCTGTCGATGCGTCTTTTGAGCTATCTCCCGTATCGCCTGAGGTTTGCGCTGACAAAGCGAATGCTCCGGAAAGATTGACCGGCCCCGTCAGGGCCGGTTCAGCTCGAACTGCACCACGTCCAGCCGCCCGGTGCGGAAACCGGCGGCGCAGTAGTGCAGATAGTACCGCCACATCCGGTAGAAGCGCTCGTCGAAACCCATCGGCTTGATCGTCGCCCAGTGGGCGACGAAGGCCTTGTCCCACTCAAGCAGCGTTCGTTCATAGTCGCGACCGAAGCGGAATGTTTCGGTGACGGCAAGCCCGTTTCCTTCGGCGCTTTGCCTGAAGGCCGTGATCGAGGGCAGCATGCCGCCGGGGAAGATGTACGTCTGGATGAAATCGGCGCCGCGACGGTAATGCTCGAACCTGCTTTCATCGATCGTGATCACCTGGATCATAGCCCTGCCACCTGGAGCCAGGAGGTCCCGGACCCGGCCGAAATAGGTTTTCCAGTTTTCCTCGCCGACAGCCTCGAACATCTCGATGGAGACAATCTTGGAAAACTGGCCACCGCAATCCCGATAGTCCTCGATGCGGATATCGGTATGATCGGCAAGTCCGGCTTTCTCCAGGCGGTCACGAGCAAAGGCCGCCTGTTCCTTGGAGAGCGTAAGGCCCGTCACGCGACATCCGGTGGTTCGCGCGGCGTGTTCGGCAAAGCCGCCCCAGCCGCATCCGATTTCCAGCACATGGTCGTCAGGGCCGATGCCAAGTTCCTGCACGATGCGCTCGTACTTCGCTGTCTGCGCATCAGAGAGGGGCTGGTCGGCCGAGGCGTAGAGAGCCGATGAGTAGGTCATCGTCTCGTCCAGCCATTTCGCATAGAAGCTGTTGCCTAGGTCGTAGTGAAAGGCGATGTTCTTGCGGCTGCCGGATCGGGAATTGCGTCGGGACAGATGCCGCAGGCGGGCGAGTGTCTTGAACACGCCGGCCGGCCTGGTGACGGTCTGCAAGCGTTCCTCGTTGGCGAGCGCGAACTCGAGGAAAGTGGCGACGTCCGGGCTATCCCAATCCCCGTCCATGTAGGACCGGGAAAAGCCGAGAGCACCACCCCAGAACAACTGCCAGACCGGGCGGGCGTTGTGCAGCCTCAAGACGGCGGAAGGCCCTTCCTCCTTGCCCTCGACGATCTGTTCGGAGCCATCGGGGTAGAGGATGCGAAGATGTCCGCGCGCTATACGACCCGCCCAGCGATGCAGCCGTCTCTGCCAGAATGGCGCCGCGGCCGCGATGAACGGTACGGTTTGTTGTTCGACGTGAGTCATGCTCTTTCGCTCCCCGCAGCCTGTGCCGGCAACACGATCGACGTTGCGATCGGGTCCCGTGCTTTCTTGTGTCGATGAACCGGAATTCGCTTCAGCCAAAGCCTCAGCGCTTCCCAGTGGATTGCGCCCATGATCTTCATGGTCATGAGCGGATATCTCAGCGCGGTCAGTATGAGACCGGTCTCCGTCAACGGCTTGCGACGGCCGGAGAAGCTCGCGAAAAGCAGCGACCCGTCCCGATCGTGTTCGTCGATGGCGATGAGGACCTTGTTGTCCGGCGGCACCACGCGGAAACGATAGTGGCAGTCCATCGGCATGAAGGGCGAGACATACATTTCCTTGTCGCAGCTATGGCGGATCGCAGTCCCCTTTGTCGACACCGGGATCACGTAGGTATGGCGCTCGCGGAAGGTGTTTGAGACTTCATAAAGTACGGCTGCGGTCGACCCGTCCGGGCGATTGCAGAAGTAGACGGTGAGCGGATTGAAACCGTAGCCGAAGACGCGCGGGTAACACAGAACCGTCACGTCGAGACTGTCGGTCGCAATGTCGGCTCTTGCCACCTGTTCCAGCACCCACCGCTTCAGATCGCCACGTTCACCCGTCCCGTGGTCGCGGTCATCGAAGGTGAAAGGTGCGAACCGGTTGTAGCCGAAGAAGCGGAACTTGCGGTCCAGGGACTCCAGTTCGTCGAGATGCAGGAGGAATGACACAACGCCGTAGCGCAGCTCGTGCGGACGAGGTCGGTGCCTTACATGCACGACCTCGCCGGGATAGAGCGCGGACTTCACCGTCATTCTGCCGCCACCAACTGTTGGTCAATGAATATGCGAGCGGATTCGTTTTCGACGCGCCACGGTCTTTTAAGCCCCCCCAACGCCTCGGCAACCGCAAGTCCCGACTGCAGTCCATCCTCGTGGAAACCGCTGCCGAAATGGGCACCGCAGAACCAGGTGTTGCGCCGGCCCTGAAGGTGCCACAGACGTTGCTGGGCGGAAAGAGCCTTCGCATCAAAGAGCGGATGGGCGTAATCGAACGTGGCGAGGATCTTGTCCTCTGAAATCGGGCGGCTTGGGTTCAGCGTTACGAAGACCGGAGGAACATCCTGGAGGTTTTGCAGCTTGTTCATCCAGTAGGTCACGCACAGCGCATTGCCGTCATCGTCTCCGGCCTCGCCGATATAGTTCCAGCTCGCCCAGACGCGCTTCCGACGCGGCATCAGTTTCTCATCGGTATGAAGGATGGTCGTGTTGCGCGTATAGTCGAAAGCGCCAAGTGTCTTCCGTTCGAGATCGTCGCCATCCTCAAGCATGGCGAGAGCCTGGTCCGCGTGGGTCGCGATGACCACCTGATCGAAACGATCGGCGTGACCGTCCATGCCGGTGACGGTGCAGCCATTCGCATCGCGGCGAACGCTTCGAACCGGCTGACCAAGGCGTACCTCTCCGCGAAAATCCGCAAGCAAGCGGCTGACGTATTCGCGGCTACCGCCACTGACAGTCCGCCAGGCAGGCCGGTCCTTCAGGACGACCAGCCCGTGGTTCACGAAGAACCTGATGAAGGCGATTAGAGGATAGGCGCGCATGTCCGCGGCGGTAGTCGACCAGATCGCGGCGCCCATCGGAAGCAGGTGATCCTCGACGAACCCGTGGTCATAGCCGTTCGCGTCGAGGTATTCCCCGAGTGTCACGCCATCAAGATCCCGGCGCTTCAGCAGTTCCGGCGCCTGACGGTAGAACTCGAGTATGCCTCTCACCATGCGCCAGAAACGGGGGCGGAATGCGTTGGTCCGCTGGCCGAGCAGGCCACCGAGCCCGGACCCCGAGTATTCGAACGTGCCGCCGCGCAACGAGGCGGAGAACGACATGTTGGACGGGTCTGTCTTCACTCCCAGATGCTCGAAGAGCGCCACGAGGTTGGGATAGTTCCGTTCATTGTAGACGATGAAGCCTGTGTCGACCGGGACCTTTCCGTTGGACCCTTCAATGTCCACCGTGTTGGAGTGTCCACCGGGGCGCTTATCCGCCTCGTACAGGACCACCTCGTTTCCCCGGGACAGCAGCCACGCGGCCGAGAGGCCGGATATGCCGGAACCGATCACCGCGATCCGGCGCCTGTGATGAAGGGGGACGATGTTGTGGAGGTGGTCCATTCGACGAATTCCTGGTTTCCAGATGCTTTACTTTACGTCGTGTCGGAGCGAGCGGATTGACGCCGAAAAATCTTTTTACTGCGGATGATCCGGCATATCTGGTGCCACGTAGAAGCCGGCATGACACTACTGTTTCCTTCAAATGGCCTTGCGTGCCACAATGACCGTCTAGGCCCTGTTCGGTTGAAAGCCGTGTCTGGGCCGAAACGCAGAGGTATTTCGAGGCCTATGAAGCAGGAAAACAGTGCAACAACGGAGCCGGATATGCCGGCCCTGCTTATGGCGGTGGCGCAATCGCGCGACGTGGAGGCATTCGAAACGCTGTTTCGTTACTTCGCTCCGCGCGTGAAGGCGTTCATGACCCGGCAGTGCCGCGATGGCCAGATGGCCGAGGAGTTAATGCAAGAGACCATGATGATGGTATGGAACAAGGCGGCGCTCTTCGATCCGTCGCGCGGGAACGTCGAGGCATGGGTCTTCACGATCGCCCGCAATCTTCGAATTTCAGCCTTCCGCAAGGCGCAGCGACCGGTCTTCGATCCGACCGATCCGGCATTCGTGCCTGATGACGAGCCTGCGCCCGATGCAGCCTACGACGCAAAAATCGACGCCAAACGCCTTCATGAGGCAATGGCAAAACTACCACCGGAACAACTGGAATTGTTGAGATATTCGTTTTTTGACGAGGTGTCGCACCGGACGCTTGCCGAACAGCTCGATATTCCGCTCGGGACGATCAAGTCGCGCATCCGCATGGCGTTCGGCAAGTTGAGATCGGCCCTGGAGGAACGCGAATGACCATCGTGCATCAGGTGAGCGACGAGCTTCTTCTCGAATATGCGACCGGTTCGCTCAGCGAGGGGTGGTGTATTGCTGTCGCGTCCCATCTCGCTTTGTCTCCCGAGGGCCGCAGGCGCCTGGCCGCCATCGAGGCCGCGGGAGGAGCGCTGTTGAAAGACATCCCAGTGGCCGAAGAGGATACCGACGACTCGTGGAGCCGGATGAAGGCTCGGCTTTCGGAAGCCGGCGGTGTTGCCATAAACGTTCCCATGCCCGCCCGGCGGGTGGAGGCGACGGAAGCGATCCTGCCTGAGCCGCTGCGGTCCTACTTCGGGGCTGATGTCGATGCCTTGAAATGGAAGGCGCTCGGCCGGGGTGCCTACCACATCAAGATCCCCACGGGGGACCCGACGACGAGCGTGCGTCTCTTGAAGATACCGGCGGGCAAGCCGGTTCCGGAGCATGGCCACGGGGGTCGGGAGTTGACGCTCGTGCTGAAGGGAAGCTTTAGCGACGGGCACGACAGTTTCGGTCGGGGCGATCTGGAGGAGGCCGATGAGGATCTTCAGCATCAGCCGGTGGCAGGCAAGGACGAGGACTGCATCTGTCTTGCCGTGACGGATGCACCACTGAAGTTCAAGAGCCCGCTGGTCCGGCTTGTTCAGCCGATACTCGGCATTTAAAGGGCGTAAAGGGGGAGTGAAACGATGACCTATATAGTGGCCTACGTGGCAGCGGCTGTTGTTTTCCTCGGTCTCGATTACCTCTGGCTATCAAGGGTAGCGATCGGGTTCTACCGGTCGCATATCGGCGATCTCCTCCTTGCCCAACCCAATTTCGTTGCGGCGGGCCTGTTCTACCTCTTCTTCATCGGGGGCATCGTCTATTTCGCGGTGGCTCCGGCGCTCAACAATGGAACCTGGATGACAGCGGCAGTCGCCGGTGCCATCCTTGGCTTCCTCGCCTATGGCACTTACGACATGACCAATCTTGCGACCCTCAAGGGCTGGTCTTTGACCATCAGCCTGGTTGACATGGCGTGGGGGACATTCCTGACGGCATCGGCTGCGACGGGAGCATATCTGGCGGCTTCGAAGCTGGCGGGCTAACGCTCGCAATCGGCGGAAACCCAAAGCGCTTGGAGTCCGGCATAGGGTTGCAGGGCGTACCGTATGCCGTGAATCGGCCCTTCAAAACCTCGCCCAACCGGCTAAAACACCTTTTCGGTCACAACCGTGGCTGTTACGACTGGAGAGGACGTGTCAGTCGGACAACCAGAGAGGTCAGGGGAGATGGGTTTGAAGATCGGGTCACCTAAGGAGATTTTTCCGGGAGAGGCACGCGTTGCCATGACCCCGGACAGCGCCATCCAGCTGCAGAAGCTCGGATATGAGTGCGTCATCGAAACGGGCGCCGGCAAGGCGGCCGGCTTTTCCGACGAGGCCTACAAGGCGGTCGGGGTCGACGTGGTCAAGACCGCCGCAGCACTCTACAAGGCAGCCGACGTGATTGCCAAGGTGCGCCCGCCGGAAAAGACGGAAACGGCCCGGCTGACGGCCGGCAAGACGCTGATCTCGTTCTTCTATCCGGCCCAGAACAAGGACCTGCTGGAGCAGGCCAAGGAGAAGGGCGCCAACGTCATCGCCATGGACATGGTGCCGCGCATCTCGCGCGCGCAGAAGATGGATGCCCTGTCGTCGATGGCCAATATCGCCGGTTACCGCGCCGTCATTGAGGCGGGCAACAATTTCGGCCGCTTTTTCACCGGCCAGGTGACGGCCGCGGGCAAGGTGCCGCCGGCCAAGGTGCTCGTCATCGGCGCCGGCGTCGCGGGTCTTGCGGCCATCGGCACGGCGACCTCTCTCGGCGCGATCACCTATGCCTTCGACGTCCGGCCGGAAGTGGCAGAACAGATCGAGTCGATGGGTGCCGAATTCGTCTTCCTCGATTTCACCGACCAGCAGCAGGACGGAGCGGCGACCGGCGGTTATGCCGCTCCGTCCTCGCCGGAGTTCCGCGAGAAGCAGCTGGCGAAGTTTCGCGAACTCGCGCCCGATATCGACATCGTCATCACGACGGCGCTGATTCCGGGTCGTGACGCGCCGAAGCTCTGGCTTGCCGACATGGTCGCGGCGATGAAGCCCGGTTCTGTTATCATCGACCTTGCGGCGGAGCGCGGCGGCAATTGCGACCTCACGGTGGCCGACCAGAAGATCGTCTCGGACAATGGCGTCACCGTCGTCGGCTATACCGATTTCCCGAGCCGCATGGCCTCGCAGGCTTCGACGCTCTATTCCACCAATATCCGCCACATGATGACGGACCTGACGCCGGCCAAGGACGGCGTGCTGGTTCACAACATGGAGGACGACGTCATTCGCGGCGCGACGGTGACCTATCAGGGCGAGATCACCTTCCCGCCGCCGCCGCCGAAGATCCAGGCGATCGCGGCCGCCAAGCCGAAGGAAAAACCGAAGGAATTGACGCCTGAGGAAAAGCGGCAACAGGAAGCTGCGGCCTTCAAGGCAGCGACGAAGCAGCAGTTCACGCTGCTTGGCGTCGGCGGAGCACTGATCCTGCTCGCGGGGCTTTTCGCGCCGGCGAGTTTCATGCAGCATTTCATCGTCTTCGTGCTCGCCTGTTTCGTCGGTTTCCAGGTGATCTGGAACGTCAGCCATTCGCTGCACACGCCGCTGATGGCGATCACCAATGCGATCTCCTCGATCATCATCCTCGGGGCGCTGATGCAGATAGGGTCCGGTTCCTGGCTCGTGCTTATCCTTGCCGCGCTCTCGGTGTTCATGGCTGGTATCAACATCTTCGGTGGCTTCATGGTCACCCGGCGCATGCTTGCCATGTTCCAGAAGTCGTAAGGGGGAGCGGACAATGGATTATGGTTTCACGACGGCCGCCTACGTCGTCGCGGCGGTTCTTTTCATTCTTTCCCTTGGCGGCCTTTCCGGCCAGGAAAGTGCCAAGCGCGCGGTCTGGTACGGCATTGTCGGCATGGGTCTCGCGATCTTTGCCACGCTGATCGGACCTGGCTACGGAAACTGGCTGCTCTCCGTCGTCCTGATCGCCGCCGGCGGGGCGATCGGCTGGGTGGTCGCGCAGCGCGTGCAGATGACGGAAATGCCGCAGCTCGTTGCGGCGATGCATTCGCTCGTCGGTCTTGCCGCCGTCTTCATCGGCTACAATGCCCATATCGAGGCGGTAAACGTTGCTGCTCTCGACGAGGCAAGCCGCGCGGCGCTTGACGGATTTGCCGCGATCCTCGCCCACAAGACGCCGGTCGAACTGACGATCCTGAAGGTGGAGGTTTTCCTCGGCGTCTTCATCGGTGCCGTCACCTTCACCGGTTCGGTCATCGCCTTCGGCAAGCTCGCCGGACGCGTGGACGGCAAGGCCAAGAAGCTTCCCGGCGGTCACATGCTGAACGCCGGCGCGGCGATCCTGTCGCTGATCCTGCTGTTCCTCTATGTCGGCGGCGCCGGCATTTGGACGCTGATCCTGATGACGCTGCTTGCCTTCTTCATCGGCTACCACCTGATCATGGGCATCGGCGGCGCCGACATGCCGGTCGTGGTGTCGATGTTGAACAGCTATTCCGGCTGGGCGGCAGCGGCGATCGGCTTCTCCCTCTCGAACGACCTCCTCATCGTCGTCGGCGCGCTTGTCGGTTCGTCGGGTGCGATCCTCTCCTACATCATGTGCAAGGCGATGAACCGCAGCTTCATCTCGGTCATCCTCGGCGGCTTCGGCAATACGACCGGACCGGCGATGACGGTCGAGGGCGAGCAGATCGCCATCGATGCCGAAGGCGTTGCCAATGCGCTCAACGACGCCGACTCGGTCATCATCGTGCCCGGCTACGGCATGGCGGTTGCCCAGGCACAGCAGTCCGTGTCGGAACTGACGCGCAAGCTTCGAGCTGCTGGCAAGGAAGTGCGCTTTGCTATCCATCCGGTCGCGGGTCGCCTGCCGGGACACATGAACGTTCTGCTGGCCGAGGCCAAGGTGCCCTACGACATCGTTCTGGAAATGGACGAGATCAACGAGGACTTCCCGGAAACCGACGTCGTCATCGTCATCGGTTCGAACGACATCGTCAATCCGGCCGCCCAGGAAGACCCGAACTCGCCGATCGCCGGCATGCCTGTGCTCGAGGTGTGGAAGGCCAAGCAGGTGTTCGTCTCGAAGCGCGGGCAGGGCACGGGTTATTCCGGCATCGAGAATCCGCTGTTCTACAAGGACAACACGCGCATGTTCTACGGTGACGCCAAGAAGTCGATCGACAGCCTGCTGCCGATGATCAAGTAGGTCAGACGACATTCCAAAATCGAAAGAACCGGCGGCAGGTGCTCCTGCCGCCGGTTCTTCTTTTTCGGCTATCATGGTCCGCCTGGTCCTGGGTCAGCCGAAGGAAACGCGCTCGTGGGACAACGCGCGGACGATGCCGCGCAGTTCGGCGAGGCCGCGCATGCGACCGATCAGCGGGTAGCCCGGATGGGTGCCGCGTCCGATATCGCTCAAGAGTTCGTGGCCGTGGTCGGGTCGGAAAGGAATGACATTGTCTTTCCTGCCTTCATCGCGCCGGCGCTTCTCCTCGTCGAGCAAGGCGCTGATCAGCGAAACCATATCGGTGTCGCCGTCAAGGTGGGCGGCTTCCTCGAACGATCCATCGGCATCCTTGCGGACATTTCGCAGGTGAGCGAAGTGGATGCGATCCGCGAAGCGCCGGGCAATCGCCGGTACATCGTTCTTCGGATTGGCGCCCAGCGAGCCTGAGCAGAGCGTAAGGCCGTTCGCCCTTTCGTCCTGTTGCCCCAAAATCCAGGCAATGTCGTCCTCGCAGGATACGATCCGTGGCAGGCCGAGAATATTGCGTGGCGGGTCGTCCGGATGGACGCAGAGGCGCATGCCGAGCTCCTCGGCGGTCGGGATGACCTCGGAAAGGAAACGCGCGTAGTTGGCGCGAAGCTCATCGCGGCCGATGCCGTCGTAGCGTTGCAGCGCTGTCTGGAGGCCCTTGACGTCATAACGGTCGTAGGCGCCCGGAAGGCCGGCCATGATGCTGTCGAGAAGGACCTGGCGGTCCTTCTCATCCGATGACTGAAACCAGACTGCTGCCTCGCGACGCACCTCTTCCGGATAGTCCGCTTCCGCTGCTTCGCGTTTCATCATGAAGAGCTCAAAGGCCGCCATTTGCGGCGCGGAGAACCGGAGGGACGTGCCGCCTCGGGCGACGGGCGTGTCGAGCCGGGTGCGGGTCCAGTCGAGCAGCGGCATGAAATTATAGCAGACGGTATAAATGCCGGCGGCTGCCAGATTGGCCAGCGACTGGCGATAGTTGGCAAACAGCGTCGAGAGGTCGCCCGTGCCTTTTTTTATGTCTTCATGGATCGGTAGGCTTTCCACGACCTCCCAATGTAATGCCAGCGATGTATCGCCGGCGATCTGTGCCTTGCGGGCCTTGATCGTCTCCACCGGCCAGATTTCGCCGTAGGGGATTTCGTGGAGGGCGGTTACGATGCCGCTTGCCCCGGTCTGGGCGATTTCAGCGAGGCTGATCTTGTCGTAGGGGCCATACCAGCGCCAGCTTTCAAGCATGTGTCATGTCTTTCACGGTCGCGCCCGCGCCGTTGGCGACAAGCCGCTCGTAGGAGCGGACCAGTTCGTCGCGCAGGCTTTTGTTCGATGCGAGTTGTTCAGGGAAAATCTTCCTGATGGAGAGCAGGCCATCGACCTTTTCGGCCGCAGAATGGCCCCGGTCGGAAATCTGCTTCAGTTCAGCGGCCAGGGGATCGCGGACGTCGATAGCCTGACCCTTTTCGTCGACGCCACCGACGTAGCGCATCCATGCCGCGATCGCGAGGCAGAGGCCTTTGGGCATCCGGCCCGCGGCGAGGTTTTCCGCGACCGTTCCGAGAATGCGTTGCGGCAGCTTCTGCGATCCGTCCATGGCGATCTGCCATGTGCGATGGCGGATGGCAGGATTTGCGTAGCGGTCGAACAGCGAGGCGGTGTAGCGGGAGAGATCGACGCCCGGTGGCGGATCGAGGACCGGCACGATCTCATCGGACCAGAGCCTTTTCACGAAGGCGGCGAATACCGGATCGGCGACAGTGTCGGCGATTGTTTCGTGGCCAGCGAGATAACCCAAGTAGGCGAGCGAGGAATGGGTGCCGTTGAGGCAACGCAGCTTCATGTGCTCGTATGGCGTGACGTCCTTTACCAGCTCGACGCCGACCGCCGCGAAATCAGGGCGTTCGCCATCGACGAAGTCGTCTTCCACGACCCATTGGCGGAAAGGCTCGTGCATCACCGGAGACAGGTCGAGAACACCGGTTTGCCCGGACAGGCGGTCGACGTCCTCGGGCTTGGTCGCCGGGACGATGCGATCCACCATCGTGGAGGGGAATCGGCCCTCGGCCGCGATCCAGTCCGCGAGGCCTTGATCGACCAGGGTTGCGAATTCCAGTACAATGCCGCGCACCACCCGGCCATTTTCCGGCAGGTTGTCGCAGCAGAGAACGGTGAAGGGCCGGATGCCGGCGGCGCGGCGTTTGGCGAGGGCCCTGACAAGAAAGCCGATCGTTGATTTCGGCGCTTCCGGATGGGCGAGATCGTGGACGATATCCGGGTGCTCGCGATTCAAGCGCCCGGTCGACGGCTCGTGGCAGTAGCCTTTTTCGGTGACCGTGGAGGTCACGATACGGGTGCCGGGCGCGGCCATGATCTCGAGCACGGCGGCCGGGTTTTCCGGCGCGACGAGGACGTCGTTCAGGACGCCGACGACTTGAGGCTTTTCCCCGTCCGGGCCAAGTTCGACCGCCGTATAGGCAAAGCCCTGCGGGGCAAGAAGATCGCGCTGGTCCGGTCGCACAAGGCTGACGCCGACGATGCCCCAGTCGCCGCCGGAGGCCTTCATCGCTTCCGCGATGTAGACGGCCCCGTGGGCGCGGTAGAAGGCGCCGAGGCCGAGATGGACGATGCCGGTCTTCGCCCGCGCGGTGTCGGGGCAGTGCAGGCGGGGCAGATCAGCGGGCAAGCCAGCCTCCGTCGACGTTGAGTACAGCGCCATGAATGTATTTCGCGGCGTTCGATGCGAGGAAGACGGCGGTGCCGCCGATATCCTCCGGCTCGCCCCAGCGGCCTGCCGGAATGCGGTCGAGGATCGCCTTGTTGCGAACAGGATCGGCGCGCAGTGCCTCGGTGTTGTTGGTCTCGATATAGCCGGGCGCGATGGCGTTCACATTGATGCCCTTGGCGGCCCACTCATTGGCGAGCAGCTTGGTGATGCCGGCGACGCCACCCTTGGAGGCAGTGTAGGACGCAACGCGGATGCCGCCCTGGAAGGAGAGAAGCGAGGCGATGTTGACGATCTTGCCCGTGCCGTTGCGGGCAAGGACGGCCTTGGCGAAGGCCTGGCTCATGAAGAAGACAGCCTTGAGGTTTACGTCCATCACCTCGTCCCAGTCGGCCTCGCTGAAGTCGACGGCGTCGGCGCGGCGGATGATGCCGGCGTTGTTGACGAGAATGTCGACCGGCCCGTTATCGACGAAGACGTCGCGTCCGGCCATCGGGTCGGCCAGATCGAGCTTCAGCCCGACGGACTTGCCGCCCTTGCTTCTGATGAGTTCAAGCGTTTCGTCGACCGAGGAGCGGCCGGCGCAGATGACCTCCGCGCCAGCGCCGGCGAGCGAGACGGCGATCGCCTGGCCGATGCCGGTGTTGGAGCCGGTCACCAGCGCCCGCTTGCCTTCAAGCGAGAAGATGCCGTTCATCGCAGGGTCTCCATGGAAACCATCTCGACGTCCTTGTAGTCGACATTGTCGCCGGCCATGGCCCAGATGAAGGTGTAGGCGCTGGTGCCGGCGCCGGAGTGGATCGACCACGGCGGCGAGATCGCGCCTTCCTCGTTCTTCAGCACCATATGACGGGTTTCGTTCGGCTCGCCCATCATGTGGAAGACGCGGCTGGTCTCGGGAAGATCGAAGTACAAGTAAGCCTCCATGCGCCGATCGTGCACGTGGGCGGGCATGGTGTTCCAGATCGAGCCGGATTTCAGCTTGGTCATGCCGACGACGATCTGGCAGGACTTCATGACGTCGGGGTGGACGAACTGATAGATCGTCCGCTCGTTTGAGGTCTCGGCCGAGCCGAGCGACATGTTCGCCGCCTCGTCGATCTTGATCAGCCGCGAGGGGTAGGTCTGGTGGGCGGGTGCGGAGAGGATGTAGAAGCGGCCGTCGCCGGAAAAGGTGATCGGTCCGGCGCCCATGCCGAGGTAGAGCATGTCGCCCTTGCCCATGACGTATTCGGCGTCGGCTTTCACGGTGCCGGTTCCGCCGATGTTGACGACGACCAGTTCGCGACGATCGAGGATCGAGGCGGTGCCGCACGGCTTGACTTCGTCGAGCCTTAGCGATCCGCCGGCCGGAACGGCGCCGCCGACAATCATGCGATCATAATGGGTGTAGATCAGCGTGATCTCGCCCGCGCGGAAGATGTCGCCGACGTGGAAGTTCCGCCGCAGTTCCTCGGTGCCGAAGGTCTTCGCCGTCTCGGGGCTGATGGCGTGGCGGATTTCTACGTTCAACATGGTTTGGTCCTTCTCAGAGAAAATCGTCGCGGCGGGGCGTGAAACAGTCGATCAGCGTTCCCGCCTCGATGGCGCGGCAGCCATGGGTCACCATGGTAGGGATGACGAAGCTGTCGCCGGGGCGGACGACGACGCGATCGTCGCCCACGGTGAATTCGAACACGCCAGACTGCACATAGGTCGACTGGATGTGCGGATGGTTATGGAGCGCGCCGACGCTGTCCTTCTCGAAGCGGAAGGCGACGACCATGAGTTCGGGGCTATCCGACAGGATCTGGCGCGTGACGCCTTCGCCGGTCGTGACGGTCGGAAACTCGCGTACGAGATGCGGCATCAGTATCTCCTAGTGGAACAGCGAGGGCAGCCAGAGCGACAGCGCCGGGACATAGGTCACCATCAGCAGGGCGAACACGGCAGCTCCGTAGAAGGGCCAGATCGTCTGCATGGCCTGCCAGATTGTGATCCGCCCGACAGCGCAGCCGACGAAGAGCACAGCTCCAACCGGCGGCGTGCACAGGCCGATGCCGAGGTTGAGGATCAGGATCACGCCGAAGTGCACCGGATCGACGCCGAACGCGGTGGCAACCGGCAGGAAAATCGGGGTCGTGATGACGATCAGCGGCGACATGTCCATGAAGGTGCCGAGGATGAGCAACACGACGTTGAGCAGCAGCAGGATGACGATCGGATTGTCCGAGATGCCCTGCAGCAGCGCCACCATCGCGGTCGGAACCTTGAGATAGGCGAGCAGCCAGCCGAAGGCCGCGGCGCAGCCGATGACCATGAGGACCATGGCGGTGGTGCGAACGGCGGCGAAGGTCGCTTCCTTGAAGTCTTCCCAGCTCAACGTGCGATAAACGAGCAAGGTAACAAGAAGAGCATAGACGACGGCAATGTTGGAGGATTCGGACGCCGTGAAGATGCCGGACCGGACGCCGCCGAAGATGATCGCGATCAGGATCAGGCCGGGCACGGCCGAGACGAACAGGCTGCCCATGGCGCGAAGGCCGGGGAATGATTCCGTCGGGTAGCCACGACGCTTGGCCACGAACCAGGCGGCGACCATCAGGCAGAGTGCCAGAAGGAAGCCAGGGATGATGCCGGCGGTGAAGAGATCGGCAATCGAGATCCTGCCGCCGGCGGAGATAGAATAGATGATCATGTTGTGCGAGGGCGGGATCATCAGGGCGATGATCGAGCCGACGACGGTGATGTTGACGGCATAGTCGACATCGTAGCCGCGTGCCTTCATCTGCGGCACCATCAGGCCGCCGACGGCCGACGCGTCAGCCGCTGCGGAGCCGGACACGCCGCCGAACATGACGGAAGCCAGGATGTTGACCTGGCCGAGGCCGCCGCGAAGATGGCCAACGAGGGAGCCGGCCAGGGCCACCAGCCGCCGGGCGATATCGCCGCGCACCATCAGGTCGCCGGCATAAATGAAGAACGGAATGGCCATCAGGGCGAAGACCGAGACGCCGGAATTCAGGCGCTGGAACACCACCACCGGCGGCAGCCCGAGATAGAGGATCGTCGCGAAGCTGGAGACGCCGAGGCAGAAGGCGACGGGCGTGCCGATCAGAAGGAGAAAAACAAACGAACCAAAAAGAACCCAGTATTCCATCGCTCAGTCCTCTACCTCGGCTTCGCCGAAGCGTGCAGTTGAAAGGCCCGCCGCGCGGCGCAGGACGCGCTCGATCGAAAAGAGCAGCACCAGAACACCGCCGGCCGCGATCGGGATAAAGTCGAAGGCGCCGGATATACCGAGGCTTGGAATGGCGTTCCCCGCCGTCTTGAGGGCAAGCTGGCTGCCGTAAAAGATCATGCCTCCGCCAAAAGCGGCGACGAAAAGGTCCGAGATGGTGTGCATCGCCTCCTTCCCGCGTTGTGGCAGAAGGTAGAGCAGAACGTCGAAGGACAGGTGATAGCCCTCGCGGATGCCGACCGCAGCGCCAAGAAAAATAAACCAGCCCATGATCATCACCGAGGCCGGTTCGCTCCAGGTGAGGCTGTCGTTCAGGATATAGCGCCAAAAGACCTGGGCGAAGATAAAGGCTGTCATGAGGACCAGGCCGATACCGGCTGTCCAGAGTGCAATCCGGCACACGACGTCCATCCATCGCGCCAGGCTTTTCATGGTGGTCTGCAAGGTCGTTCTCTCCAGGCAAGAAAACCTGCCGCCCAGTGGGCGGCAGGCGAAGGCATTGACTTACTGGGTTTCCTGGATGCGCTGGACGAGGTCCTTCAGCTTGTCCGAAGTGACATACTTGTCATAGACCGGCTTCATCGCCTCGATGAACGGCGTCTTGTCGATATCGGTGACGATTTCCGCACCGGCAGCGCGGATCTTTTCTTCCGACTTCTTCTCCTGCGCCTGCCAGAGGTCACGCATGTAGGGAACCGATTCCTTGGCGGCTTCCTTCACCGCAGCCTGGTCTTCGGCCGACAGGCTGTCCCAGGTCTTCTTGGACATGACGAGCACTTCCGGCACGATCAGGTGCTGGTCGAGCGTGTAGTACTTGGCAACCTCGAAATGGCCCGAGCTGTCGTAGGACGGCCAGTTGTTCTCGGCACCGTCGATGACGCCGGTCTGGATCGAGGAGTAAACCTCGCCATAGGGCATCGGCGTGGCGTTGGCACCGAGCGCGCCGACCATGTCGACGAACATGTCGGACTGCATCACGCGGAACTTCATGCCCTTCAGGTCATCGACCGACGTGATCGGCTTCTGCGAGTTGTAGAAGCTGCGCGAGCCACCATCATAGAAGGCGAGGCCGACGAGGTCATGAGCCTCGAACGCCTTCAGGATTTCCTCGCCGATGGGGCCGTCCATCACCTTGTGCATGTGATCGACCGAACGGAAGATATAGGGCAGCGAGGGAACCTGAGTTTCCTCGATGATGTTGTTGAACGGCCCGAGCGACACGCGGTTCAAGTCGATGACGCCGAACTGGGTCTGCTCGATCGTGTCCTTTTCCTGGCCCAGCTGAGCCGAATGGAACACCTCGACGCCGAGACGACCATTGGTCTTCTCCTCGAGCAGCTTGCCCATTTGCTTGACGGCCTCGACCGTCGGATAGCCGTCCGGATGCGTGTCGGACGACCGCAGAACGCGTTCTGCCGCCTGGGTAGAGACCGTTGCCATGACCATGGCAGCCGATGCCAGCATCGCCAGGCCGATTGTCTTCATCAATTTCATGTTTCACTCCTCCGTTTTAGACCGGCCGTTCCTCAGAGCCGGTATGCTTGCTTGGCAAGTCGATATGCGAGGTCGTGCGCGACCTCGCGGGCCTCATCCTCCGCGAGCCGCCCATCGGCCACGAGAGTTGCGAGATAGGCGCAATCCACCCGCCGCGCGACGTCATGACGCGCAGGTATCGAGCAGAAGGCACGGGTGTCGTCGTTGAAGCCGACGGTGTTGTAGAAGCCGGCTGTTTCAGTCGTCAGCTCACGGTAGCGGCGCATCCCCTCCGGGCTGTCGAAGAACCACCAGGCGGGCCCAAGCTTCAGCGCCGGATAGGCGCCGGCAAGCGGGGCGAGTTCGCGGGAATAGCTCGTCTCGTCGAGGGTGAAGACGATGACAGTCAGCTCCGGCTGCATGCCGACGGCGTCAAGCAGCGGCTTCAGAGCCTTCACATAGTCGGTGCGGGTAGGAATGTCGAAACCCTTGTCGCGGCCGTGGCGGGCCATGACTTCGGCGGAATGATTGCGCCAGGAACCGGGGTGGATCTGCAGGACAAGGCCATCCTCCAGGCTCATGCGCGCCATCTCGGTCAGCATATGCCCCCGGAAGACGTCGGCTTCCTCGGGCGAACATTTGCCTGCCAGCGCCTTCTGGAAAAGGGCGGCGGCTTCCTGCTGTGCCAGATTTTCCGTCCTTGCGGTCGCGTGGCCATGATCGGAGCTCGTGGCGCCGTAGGACTTGAAGAAGGCGCGGCGAATGCGGTGGGCCTCGAGATAGCCCGTCCACGTCGTCGCGTCGGTTCCCGCCAGTTCGCCGAAGCGCTCGATATTGGCGCGAAAGCCTTCAAATTCTGGATCGACGACGCTGTCGGGGCGGTAGGCGGTGACAACGCGGCCCTTCCAGCCGGACTTACGGATCATCTCGTGCCAGCGCAGATCGTCCAGCGCGCTTTCCGTCGTGGCGATCACCTCGATGTCGAACCGCTCGAACAGGGCACGCGGGCGGAACTCGGGCTTGGACAGGCAGTCGGCGATGTGATCGTAGTGATGATCGGCATTTTCGGCGGAAAGCCGTTGTGACAGGCCGAATACCGTCTCGAAAGCATGGTCCAGCCACATGCGGCTCGGGGTGCCTCGGAAGAGATGGTAGTTCTTCGCGAAGAGCCTCCAGATCTTCCGTCCGTCGGTTTCGGTCGGCCCGCCATCGATTCTCGGCACGCCAAGGTCGGTCAGCGCGATCCCCTGTGAGCACAGCATGCGGAAGACATAGTGGTCCGGCGTGACGAAGAGCTGCGCCGGATCCGGGAAGGGTTTGTTTTCGGCGAACCAGCGGGGGTCTGTATGTCCGTGCGGACTTACGATGGGCAGATCGCGAATGCCGGCATAGAGGTCGCGTGCAATTCCCCTTGTCCTTGATTCACTTGGGAAAAGCCGGTCCTCGTCGAGCATTCCGATGGCCTCCCAACCGATCGTAAAATACATATGAAGAAAGAGTTATTGCATTGGGCTGGTCATCTAATATGTTAGTATGCAGCATGAGTCAACGGAGGTTTGCATGGCTGACCAGGTACAGTTCCGTACGGTAGAGGTGAGCCGGCTTCCGTCCGTGACCGATCAGGTGTTCGAGAGCCTCTATCACCAGGTGGTCGAGCTCGAACTGCCGCCTGGAACGAAGCTGTCCGAGGTTGAGGTCGCGAAATACATGGGGGTGTCGCGACAGCCTGTCAGAGACGCCTTCTACCGCCTGTCGCAACTCGGCTTCCTGCTGATCCGTCCGCAACGGGCAACGGTGGTGACCTATATTTCCGTGCGGGAAGTCATGCAGGCGCGTTTCATCCGCACAGCGCTTGAAATGGAGACCGTCCGCGCGGCGGCCGAGCGTCTGACCGACGCCCAGATCGACCGCCTCGAGGCCTTGATCGTCGAACAGCAGAAGGCGGTCGATGCCGCCGACAAGGTGCTGTTCCACTCGCTCGACGACGATTTCCACAAGCAGATATGCGATCTATCGGAGCACGAGTTTGCCTGGGCGCTGATCCGCGACAGCAAGGCCCATATGGACCGCGTGCGTTATCTCAGCCTTTCCTTCGGCGCGCAGACAGCGCTCGACGACCACAAGATGATCCTGGAAGCCCTGCGCGCCAGGGATGGGGATCGCGCCGCCGCCGTGATGCGCGAGCATCTCTACCGAATCAAGTCGATCATCGGCCGCATCCGTGATAGTCACGGCAGCTATTTTGCAGAGGATGAACGATGACAGGCAGCATGGTTTCCATCGGCGAGTGCATGGTGGAAATGGCGCCCACCCAGGATGGGCTCTACAGCCGGGGTTTTGCCGGCGATACCTTCAATACGGCGTGGTATCTGGCGCGGCTGATGCCGGAAGGAACGACCGTCGATTATTACACGGCTGTCGGTACGGATGGCCTTTCGGACCGGATGATCGCGTTCATGGGCGATGGCGGCGTTGGCACCAGCCACATCCGCCGCCTTTCCGACCGTACCGTCGGCCTCTACATGATCGAACTCGCAAACGGCGAACGGAGCTTCATCTACTGGCGTGGCACGTCAGCCGCCAAGCGGCTAGCGTCAGACAGGGCGGCTCTCGCCGAAGCCCTTGCCGGACGCTCGCTCGTTCTCTTTTCCGGTATCACGATGGCGATCATTGACGCGGAGGATCGGGACGCCTTTCTTTCAGCGCTGCAAACGGCGCGGGGCAATGGCGCGACGATCGTCTTCGACCCGAACATGCGGGCGCGGTTGTGGCCAGATGCCCAGACCATGCGTGATACGATCACGGCTGCCGCCAGCGTCGCTGACATCGTGCTTCCGTCTTTCGACGAAGATCAGCGGGAGTTCGGTGATACCGATCCGCAAGCGACCATTGCTCGCTATCGGGCGCTTGGGGTGGGCTGCGTCGTGGTGAAAAACGGCGCCGGGACCGTTTATGCGCAGGACGGCGAGGAGGCCGCGACCTACGAACCGGTTGCCGTGAAGACCGTGGTCGACACGACCGCCGCTGGGGACAGCTTCAACGCGGGCTTCATAGCCGCGCGGCTTGGCGGTGCCGGACTTCGGACCTCGATCGAGAGGGGATCGCGTCTGGCCGCCCAAGTGGTCCAGAAGCGCGGCGCTCTCGTCGACATAGCGGACTGATCACTCCACCTGATTTGACCTGTAGAGGCGCCGCAGATAGGCCTGCGTCGCCTCGACCAGCACTTCGACGCTTTCCCGCGCGATGGCTTCGTCGTGCAACGCGAAATTCTGCAGAATCAGGCCGTCGATGCCGATCAACATGAAGCGGGCGACGGCGCGCGAAATCCGCAAGCGGTCCTCTTCCGACATGCGCGGATCATCCAGGATGAACTGGCTGTAGAAATCGATATAGGCGGCATACTGACGCTCGGCCAGCCATTCGGAGCCTTTGGTCCTCAAAGCGTAGAGCGTGAGTTCGATCTGCGCCAGCTGGCGATCTTTCGTCTCGCCGATGTAATACCAGATGAGCCGGAGCAGCGTGGCAATCCGCTCCTCCGGTGTCCCGACAAGCGGCGCTGTATGATAGCGGCTGCGCATATCCGCGATCATTTCGTCGAGAACGGCGAGCAGGATAGCTTCCTTGCTGTCGAAATAATAGTGCAGCGTCGCCAGGCGAACGTTTGCGCTGGCAGCGATCTTGCGCGTCGTCAGCGCCTCTATGCCGCCGCTCTCCAGCACCTCGCGGGCACCCCGGATGATCCTCGCGCGCGTTTCCACTCCCTTTCGGGTACCGCCGGCTCCCTTAAGGCCGGGCTTGCGGATTTGCGCGTCGGCTGGCTCATCCATCGTCGTCAGGCTGCCTCGTGGGTTATGCGACCGTCGCAGATCGTCATCCGTACCGGAATGTCGGCGATAGCTTCATGAGAGACTGAGTGGATATCGGCGGACAGGATCACGACATCCACGAGATAACCCGGCTTCAACATGCCCTTGCGATCCTCCATGAATTCGACCCAGGCGCCGGTCCGCGTGTAAGCCGTCAGGGTTTCCTCAAGCGTAAGACGATGATCCGGCATGTCGTCGGCCCAGGGCTTTCTGGTCATCGCGTCGCGGATGCAGCTCAGCGGCGGCAATGGCGAGACCGGCCAGTCGGTCGAAAAGACGACGGTCGCCCCTGCGTCCTTCAGCGCTTTCCAGGCGAAGGCATGCGGCCAGCGTTCTCGGCCGATATAGGTGAGATAGGGTTCCAGCGGCAGGCCGGCCGATCCCGGCGGATGGGTGGGCTGCATGGACGCGATGGTACCGGTGGCGGCAAAACGGGCAACATCGTCCGGGTGGACGACCTCGATGTGTTCAATGCGATTGCGGCGGTCGCTACGACCGTTTTCCTGCTGGGCCGCATCGTAGCCGTCGAGCACCATGCGGACTGCCCCATCGCCGATAGCATGGACCGCTATCGGGAGACCAAGGCGGTCGGCCTCCACGGCAACCCGGTTGAAATGCTCCGCCGAAAACAGCGGTTCGCCCTTCCAGCCGGGCTTGTGGCTGTAGTCATCGACAAAGACGGCCGTCTCGCCTTCCGTGACGCCGTCCATGAACATCTTGACGAAGTCGCAGCGCAGCTTGTCGCTGTCGAAGCGTTCGCGCCAGACTGCTGCCTTTTCTTGCAGATCGCTCAGCGGCATGAAGTTCTTCATGTGGTAGGGCATGCGGACCCGCACCGGAAGGCCTGTGGTGTCCTCGATCTCCTGCAGCATTTCCAGCTGGTAGAGGCTGCCGTCCATGTTCTGGAGCGAGGTGATGCCATGCGAGGCGCAATAGGCGAGGCCGCGCTTGATAACCTCGATGTCGCCGGCCCGTTCTTCCGGCGTGACGTGATTGGGGTCGCCGCCCGTGCCGACGCCGAGACCCTCGCGGCCACCCGTCGCGCTCATGCCGGAAACTGGCCTGATCGCGTTCGATTCCCGCAATTCTCCGGTTGCGAGGCCGTCATCGCCCATGACGATCTCGTTGCCGACGCCGACATCGCGGCCATGGAGGATCCCGGCCTTTTCCAAGGCTATCGTGTTCGCCCAGGCCGTGTGGTGGTCCGGGGAGAACATCAGAAACGGGCGGTCTGGGATGATGCGGTCGAGGTGATGGCGCGTGACGCGCTCCTCCTCCGACAGGATCGTATAGTCGGCCGATTGGGCGACCAGCAGTGGAAGTTCCGGGTTCTTGGCGGCGTAGTCCCGCACCTTCGCCTTGAGGGCATCGAACCCCTTCAGCTGAAAGAGCGACAGCTCGCCGAGACCGACGGAGCCGCCGAAGATGTGCATGTGGGCTTCGTTGAAACCCGGCATGACCGTCGCCCCGGCGGCGTCGACGATGCGTGTCGCCGATGTCCCGAGCGCCTGAATTTCCGCGTCGTCGCCGACCGCGAGAATGCGGTTGCCGGCGATGGCGATGGCCTGCGCCACGGGTGACGCCTCATCCATGGTCAGGATGCGGGCGTTGTGGATGATGATGTCGGCTGCTTGTCCCATGGTACTCTCTCAGGCCCGGTGCGTGATGCGTCCGTCGCAGATCGTGACGGCGGCGCGAACCGTATCCATGATCTGGTCCGCCGGCACCTTCTCGATGTCGTGCGTGAGGATGACAACGTCGGCGAGGAAGCCCGGCTTCAGCACCCCCTTGCGGTCTTCCATGAACTCCACCCAGGCGCCGATCGAGGTGTAGGCCTCGAGCGATTCTTCGAGCGTGAACCGCTGGTCCTTCAGGCCGTCCTTCCACGGCTTGCGGGTCAGGGCGTCCTGGATGCACTGGAACGGAGAGACGGGCGAGACCGGCCAGTCGGAGGCGAAGACGACGGTGGCACCGGCCTCCTTCATCGTCCGCCAGGCATAGGCATAGTCCCAGCGGTCTTCGCCGATTTTGTCGGTGGTCGGCTCCGCCGGGAAGCAGGTGCCGCCGGGATAGTGGACCGGCTGCATGGAGGCGACGATGCCGAGTTCGGCAAAGCGCGGGATGTCGTCCGGATGGATTACCTCGATATGCTCGATGCGGTGACGGTGGTCCTGCTTGCCATTGGCTTTCACGGCGGCCTCGTATCCATCGAGCGTCTGGCGGATGGCGGCACTGCCGATTGCATGCACGGCAACCTGCAGGCCCAGTGCGTCGGCCTTGGTCGCGATCGCGTTGAAGGCCTCGGCGGTGAAGAGGGGCTCGTAGGTATAGCCGGGGCGGTCGCCGTAACCGTCCAGCATGAACGCCGTCTGGCTGTCGAGCACGCCGTCCATGAAGACCTTGACGAAATCGCCGCGCAGCATGTCGGTCGCAAACTCTCGTTTCCACTCGGCCGCCTTGTCCAGTTCGGCGAGATCCATGAAGTTCTTCATGTGGAAGGGAATGCGGATGCGGCAGGGCAGCTCGCCCGCCTGTTCCAGGTCGCGCATGATGCGGAGCTGGTAGTGGTTGCCATCGAAGTTCTGGATCGAGGTGACGCCCCAGGAGGCGCAGTACTCCAGCCCGTTCTTCAGGATGGCGCGGTCGAGGGCGTATTGCTCTGGCGTCACGTTTTCCGGGTCCATGCCGGTGACCATGCCGAGTTCCTCGCGCCCGCCCGTGGAAGCGAGTGCAGCCACCGGGCCGAAGGCATTGCCCTCGCGCAGCTCACCGCTCGCCAACCCGTCCTCGCCCATGACCACCTCGTTGCCGATGCCGACGTCCTTCCCGTGAAGGAGGCCCGCCTTTTCGAGCGCCATCGTGTTGGCCCAGGCCGTGTGGTGGTCAGGCGCGAACATCATGAACGGACGGTCGGAGATGATGGCGTCGAGATGCTGGCGGGTGCAAGGCTCGTTGAGGCCGATGATCGAATAGTCGGCGGAAAAGCCCATCAGCAACGGCTCGTCGGGATTTTGGGCGGCATAGGCGAGCATCTTTTCCTTCAGGGCCTCGAACCCCTGCACGCCATGGAGGTTGAGCTGCCGCAGAGAGACGGAGCCCGGGAAGATGTGCATATGGGCCTCGTTGAAGCCCGGCATGACGGTCGCGCCGCCGGCGTCGAGGATCTTCGTGGCGGGCGACGCGAAGGCTTCGACCTCCGACAGACTGCCGACGGCTGTGATCCGGTTGCCGGAGAGCGCTAGGGCCTCGGCTTTCGGATTGTCCTTGTCCATCGTCAGCACGACGGCGTTCTTGATGATGATGTCGGCCTTGCTCATGTATCTCGTTCCGATAAAGCCTGGTCAGACGCGGCAGAGCGCGCGGAAGAAGGCGAAGTTGTCCTGTTTCAGTTCGTCGTCGAGCGGATTGGGCTGCGACGACAGCTTGACGACCACCGTCTCGGTGGACGGGTCGACATAGAGCCACTGGCCGTGGATGCCGATAGCGCAGAAGGCGCCGTCTTCGAGGCCCGACTGGTACCACTGGCTGCGATAGCGGCCTTCGGGCAGGAAGGTTTCGTCGCCGTCGACCCAGGCCTGATGGCTGCCGGCCGTCTGCATGTCCGCGACCCAGGCGGTCGGCACGACCTGATTGCCGTTCGCGACGCCATTAAGTCGGAGCATCTCGCCAACCCGAGCCAGATCGCGCGCCCGCATGCTCATGCCGCCGGCGGTGCGGGCGGTTCCGACGCCGTCGACGGTGATCGAGGCATGGCCCAGCGCACCCATCGGTTTCCAAAGCCGTTCCGACATCAGGTCGGCGATCCTGCGGCCGCTGGCGCGTTCAATGATGATGCCGAGCAGGTCCGAATTCGGTGACTGATAGTGGAACGGGCCGCCATGGGGTCCATCGCCCTTCTTCAGGCTCGTCAGCAGCCCCAGCATGGTATCGACCGGCTGCCCCGGGAGAGGCGGGTTCCACAGCATGGCCCGGCGGTAGCGACCGTAGTCGCCGTCGAGGTTCAGGTAGGATTCCTCGAAACGAAGACTGACCCGCATATCGAGCACGTCCCGGCAGGTGCAGTCGCCATAGGCGCTGCCGGCGGCCTCGGGCAGGTAGTGCACCACAGGCTTGTCGGCGTCCAGAACGCCGTCAGCCTCCAGAATGCCGAAGATCAGCGCGGTCATCGACTTGCTGATCGAAAAGATGATGTGGCTCTTCTCGATGCCGGAATGGGCAGCATAATATTCGGCGACGATCTTGCCTGCCTTCATCAGCACGAAGCCGTCCGTGTGGGCGTATTCGAGGAAAGCGCGCGGCGTGGTCGCCGAGGCGAGGCCGGTATCCATCGGCTGGTCGAGCAGGTCGGACACGACTTCCGTTTCAGGGGTCTCCACGCTGCAGGCGATCCGTGCCGTCGGCACGATCTCCTCGACATTGTGGAAGCTCCACCGGCTGTAGGGGGTGTTGCGCCAGTTGGCGAGCGTCACGTCGGCGCGGGCAAAACCGTAGCGCTTCTCGAATTCTGTTGTCATGGCAAAAGAAAATCCGTCGGGAGGGTGATGGCACCCTCCCGTGTCGTTCATATCGCTGGATCGGACGGCTTATTTCTGCAGTTCGGTCCAGATCTTCGTGTAGAGCTCCTGCACCGGCGGTTCGCAGCTCTGCAGGAATTCACCGGCTGACTCGAACTCGGCCGGGACGACGAGTTCCGGTGCCGTCTGCATTTCCGGCGGCATGAACTGTTCCGAACCCTTGATGCCGTTGGCATACTTGGCGAAGGCCGAGATCATCGCCGCGTTTTCCGGATCCATGATGAAGTTCATGAACAGCTTGGCGTTCTCGACGTTCTTGGCGTCCTTGAGGATCGCGACGCTATCCATGAAGAACGGGAAGCCTTCCTTCGGATAGCCGAACTTGACGTCGGCGTTCTTCTCGCGAGAGCGCATGATCGCGCCGTTCCAGTAGTAGACGGCGGCGTAGTCGCCGGTCGGCAGCTTCTCTGTCACGCTATAGTCCATGGCGAGCCACTTGGCCTTGGCCTCGACCAGCTTGTCCCGCACCTTGCGCAGCACGTCCTTGTCGGTTGTGCACCAGTCGCCGCCGAAATACTTGATGGTGGCGAACAGCACGTCGTTCATCTCGGGTGCGACGTTGATCTTGCCGACCAGCTCTTCCGGCGGATCGAGAAAGATCGCGGAGGTATTGATGTCGCCCTTGTAGACGGCCGTGTTGACGCCGATGCCGGTCAGGCCCCACTGCCACGGAACGGTGTAGTGACGGCCCGGATCCCAAGCGACATCGACCCAGCGGGGATCGACGTTCTTGAAGTTTTCCATCTGGTCTGGACGGGCTTCGAGAAGCAGGTCTTCCTTGACCCAGATCGGAACATAGTTGGCCGAAGGCACGACGATGTCGAAGCCGTGGCCGCCGGCGCGGACCTTGGCAAGCGCCGTGTCGTTGGAATCGTAGTCGGTGACCGTCACCTTCACGTCGAAGGTTTGCTCGAACTTCTTGATCATTTCCGGGCTGGTGTAGTCACCCCAGTTGTAGATGTTCAGTTCGCCGGCTGCCGAGGCGGTTCCGGCAAAGGCCAGCAGTGTGATCGCCGCTGTCGCGGTGGTCGTCATCCATTTCATTTTCATAGTCCGTTCCTCTCTTTTGCTCGGATGTCGGTTTGTTATTGTTTTCGTTTGTTGATGAAGAAGAAAATCATGACCAGCACCGCCGACAGGGCCAGGAAGACCGTGGCGATGGCGTTGATTTCGGGCGTGGTCTCCCGGCGCAGCTGGCCCAGCATGTAGGTCGGCAGCGTATCCTGTCCGCCCGATTTCACGAACTCGGTGATGACCACGTCGTCGAGCGAGGTGACGAAGGCCAGCATGAAGCCGGCGATGATGCCCGGCCGCAGCAATGGCAGCGTGACCCGCCGGAAGGTCATCCACGGCGTGGCGTAAAGATCCGCGGCGGCCCGTTCGAGCGTCAGATCCATGCTTTCCAGCCGTGCCCGGATTGGAAGATAGGCAAACGGGATACAGAAGGCGGTATGGGCGAGTACGAGGTAGCCGAGGCCCGAATAGCCGGTCCAGACCTTGATCCTGGAAAAGACGATCAGCAACGCCACGGCGGTCACGATTTCCGGCACCATGAGCGGCTGGTTGATGACCGCATATTTGAAGGTGAGACCGCGATAGGGTTCGGTCCGCGTCGTCGCCAGCGCCGCCATGGTCGCGGCGATCGTGGCGAGCGCTGCCGACCAGAGCGCGATCACCAGAGAGCGAATAGCCGCGCTCTGAACCGCATCGTTGTCCCAGGCCGAGACGAACCAGCGCGTCGAGAACCCGCCCCATTGCGAGAGAGACTCAGCGGAATTGAACGAGTAGACGACGAGGGCCGCGATCGGGAGGTACAGCGCGAAGAAAGTGAAGAGGGCGATGAAGCCGAAGCCGGGCTGTGTGCGGATGTTGAATTGGGTCTTACGCATGGCCGGCCCCCGATCGTGAGGCGTTGCGCACGTAGAAAAGCAGGGCGATCATCACCAGCGCCATCAGCGTGATGGAGATCGCAGCGCCGAGCGGCCAGTTGCGGCCCGCGCCGAACTGCAGTTCGATCAGGTTGCCGAGCATCATGTTCTTGCCGCCGCCGAGCACGCGGGGAATAACGTAGGCGCCGAGCGAGGGGATGAAGACGAGGATCGAACCCGCGATCAGGCCCGGCTTTACCAGGGGTATGATGATGCGCCAGAGCACCTGCAGCCGGTTTGCGTAGAGATCGTAACCGGCCTCGATCAGGCGGAAGTCGAGTTTCTCGATCGAGGCGTAGAGCGGCAGCACCATCAGCGGCAGGTAGACATAGGTCATGCCGAGCAGGTTGGCGGTGTCGGTATAGATGATCTGCAGCGGGCTATCGATGATGCCAAGCCAGATCAGCGCATTGTTCAGGAGGCCTTCGTTGCGGATCACCTGCTGCATGGCGAAGGTGCGGATGAGGAGATTGGTCCAGAAGGGGATCGTGACCAGGAACACCCATATTTCCCGGGTCCTTGCCGGCCGCGTCGCGATAAAATAGGCGGTCGGGAAGCCGAGGATGAGGGTGAGGATCGTTGTGTAGAAGGACAGCTTGATCGAGCGCCAGATGATGGCCAGATGCGCGTCGGCGATACCCAGCGTGTCGTCGAAGATATCGCGTGTGAAGAAGACGGATACCCAGCCTTCCGTAGAGAACTGCCAGAGTTTGACGTCGCCGTAGTCGCCCTTTTCCATGAACGAATAAAGCAGCATGACGAAGAGTGGTCCGATGGCGGCGACCAGGATGATGACGAGGGCCGGACCGCTCAGAAGCCAGCGATTGCGGATCGTTTTTGTTTTCGCCGCGGCGGCGGCTTTTTGTGCCCCGCTCATGGTCAGGCCCTTAGGATCTGTGCGGCGTCGCGCCCGAGCTGAACGGCAACGCGATCGCCCTTCTGGTGCTCTTCGCCTCCGGAACGGACATTCTGTTCGCGTACGATGAAGGCTTCGCCGCTGTCGAGGCGAACGTGAAAATGCGTGTCCGTGCCGAAATAGATTGCCTCTTCCAGCACACCGTCGAAGCGACCGGTGCCGGGTTTGCCGAGGCTCGCATGTTCCGGTCGGATGACGACGGTAACTTTACCGTCTGGCGCGCCGCCTTCCGGCAGTGTGGCCTCGATCTCGGCGCCGGCGGCGAGACCGACGGTCGCCGTCGTTGTATTCCGGGCCTTGATCGAGCCCTCGAGAAAGTTCGACTCGCCGATAAAGTCGGCGACAAAACGATCGGCTGGCCTGTCGTAGATTTCGCGTGCGGTTCCGACCTGCCGGACCTCGCCGTTCGACATGACGGCGATCCGGTCCGACATCGTCAGGGCTTCTTCCTGGTCGTGCGTAACGAAGATGAAGGTGATGCCGGTCTCTGCCTGAACGCGCTTCAGTTCGATCTGCATTTCCTTGCGCAGCTTGTAATCGAGTGCGGAGAGCGGTTCGTCGAGCAGCAGAACCTTCGGCTTGGGAGCCAGTGCGCGAGCCAGCGCCACGCGCTGCTGCTGGCCGCCGGAAATCTGGCTGACCTGCCGATCGCGCATCTGCGTCATGTGCACGAGTTCCAGCATCTCGTCGACGCGCGCCTTGGTCTCCTCCTTTGGTCGGCCAAGCATCTGGAGGCCGAAGGCGATGTTCTCCGCGACCGTCATGTGCGGGAAGAGCGCGTAGCTCTGGAAAACCGTGTTGACCGGCCGCTTGAAGGGCGGAAGCGGCGCGATGTCCTCGCCGTGCAGGAGGATTTCACCGTTTGTCGGGAAATCGAAGCCGGCGATCAGCCGGAGCAGCGTGGTCTTGCCACAGCCGGATGGTCCAAGAAGCGTGAAGAACTCGTTTTCGCGAATTTGAAGAAAGACACCGCCGAGCGCGGTCACCTGATATTCGCCATACCCGTAAATGCGGCTCACGTCCCGGATATCGATCGCCACGCTCTCTTTTGTGCTCAAGACTTTTCCCCGGTCTCGTTGTCGTTCCAGAATATTCCCGTTGGTTGCGCCAGATCTTTCGGTCCGTCGCTGCCTTGTCGTCCTTCGACGCAATTCACATGCCACTCATCGGGGTTTTCTGTTCACTCCCTCGAATGATCAGGGACGCTCGCGATTCCGGGCGGTGCGCCCTTTTGGAGCCGGTAGTTCCCCTGTCATTCCTGCGTCCGGCTCTTTCCTCCGGTCGTCGTTTGAAAGGGATGCTGCACTAAAATTGGTCGTTTGACCATTTTTATTTCTCAAGGTTCCGAAATTTTTTCCCGGGTGGTTTCCGGGCCGTCCGCGACCGCTTATTCCGGCCTTGACGAGCAAGACATCGGTCGGCGACATGTTGGTCAGCATGTCCTGATAGCGGCTTAAGGATTTTCCATGTCTGAGGTTACCTCGCTCGGCGGGTCGGAGCTGTCCGACGCCATTCACGGAAAGCGTCTGTCCTGTGAGGCGGTGATGGAAACGGTCCTGGAGAGGATCGCTGCGTTCAATCCCCGGATCAACGCGATCGTCAGTCTTCGTCCGGCCGAGGTTCTGCTGGCCGAAGCGAGGACCTGTGACCGGGAACTCCGGGACGGACATTCACGTGGCTGGATGCATGGCATGCCAATCGCCATCAAGGATTTGAGCGAGGCCAAGGGTATCCGCTGTACCTATGGCTCGCCGCTCTTCGCCGACTTCGTTCCAGACTACGACGACATCCAGGTGGAGCGGATCAAAAAAGCCGGCGCCATCGTCATTGGCAAGACCAATACGCCGGAATGGGGTTTCGGCTCGCACAGCTACAATCCCGTTTTCGGGGTGACGCGCAATCCGTACGATCTCGCCCGCAGCGCCGGAGGATCGAGCGGCGGTGCGGCTGCGGCTCTGGCCGCACGGCTCCTGCCCGTGGCGGATGGTTCGGACATGATGGGCTCCCTTCGCAACCCCGCGGGCTTCAACAATGTCGTCGGTTTTCGTCCGAGTTTCGGCCGCATCCCGTCGCTACCCGGTCGCGACGCTTATCTGAACCAGCTGGCGACACTTGGGCCGATGGGGCGTTCGGTGCGGGACGTGGCGCGGCTTTTCGAAACGCAGGCGGGCTTCGATCCCCGCGATCCGTCCTCGCTGCCGTCAGCGGCTGTCACGCTCACGGATCCCGACCCGAAGGACAAGCGGATCGCCTGGCTCGGCGATTTCGGCGGCTATTTGCCCTTTGAACAGGGAGTTTTGGATGTCTGTGGTTCGGCGTTGCCGGTGTTCGAGGCGCTTGGTTACCACGTCGATCCGGTGGTGCCGGAGTTCGACATGGGCAAGGTCTGGTGGGCCTGGACCACGCTCAGGAGCTGGCTCAGCGCCGGCAGTATGAAAGCATTGTACGAGGATCCGGCGAAGAGGTCATTGCTGAAGCCCGAAGTTCTCTGGGAGATCGAGTCAGGACTGCGCGTCCCCGCAGGCGACGTCTACGAGGCCTCGGCCATCCGCACCGCTTGGTACCAATATCTGCTTACCGTCTTCGAGCGTTACGAGGCGCTGGTCATGCCATCCGCCCAGGTCTTTCCGTTCGACGCGGAGCTGACCTGGCCACGCGAGGTCGGCGGTCGATCCATGGATACCTATCACCGCTGGATGGAAGTGGTGATAGGCCCCAGCATGGCGGGTCTTCCCGTCGTTGCGATGCCTACGGGCTTCGGCGGTCCCGGAATCAGCCTGCCGGCAGGGATCCAGATCGTCGGACGGCCGCGTGGCGACAACGGGGTTCTGTCGCTCGGCTTGCTTTATGAACGCAACACCGACTGGCTGTCACGTGCGCCTGCGCTTTGACAACGCCTGCCGGGCTTGAAATACCCTCTTCCTTCACCAGTCTATTGTTTTGACACAATTCTAACGGCAAAACCCGTTCCCAGTTCGGCCGGAATTGCTTTAGGCTGACATCATCGCTTTGCATTCACAGGTCTTTCCACATGAATCTGGTTTTTGACGGGCACAACGACGTGCTGTTGCGGCTATGGCGCGGACGCCATGCCGGGAGCGATCCGGTCGTGGAATTCTCCGAGGGCGCGCGGGAAGGCCATATCGATGGACCCCGGGCACGGGCCGGCGGCCTCACTGGCGGTCTCTGCGCGATCTATATCCCGTCGATGAAGGAATTTGCCCTGCAGGAAGCCGGTCCCGACGGGCACTACAACACGCCGATGGAAGCGCCGTTGCAGCGGGGTAGCTCGCTCGACATCGCGCTCGACATGGCGGCAATTGCCCTGCGACTTGATCGGGCAGGTGCCTGGCGCCTCTGCCGCTCGACCGGAGAGATCCGCAATGCGATGCGGGACGGCGTGTTCGCGGCGGTGCTGCACATGGAAGGCTGCGAGGCCATCGACGCGGAACTTGTCGCGTTGGAGGTCTTTCACGCTGCCGGCCTCCGTTCGCTGGGACCCGTCTGGAGCCGGCACAACATCTTCGGGCATGGCGTACCATTCGCTTATCCGATGTCGCCGGATACCGGACCAGGTCTGACGGACGTCGGGTTCGATCTGGTGCGCGCGTGCAACCGGCTCGGGATCGTCATCGATCTCGCGCACATCACCGAAAAGGGTTTCTGGGATGTCGCGAAGACCTCAGACCAGCCGCTCGTCGCGAGCCATTCCAACGCGCATGCACTGACGCCGGTCGCCCGCAACCTGACCGACCGGCAGCTCGATGCGATCCGTGAACGTAGGGGACTGGTCGGCCTCAACTATGCCGTGACCATGCTGCGGCCTGATGCGCGGGACAACCCGGATACGCCGCTCTCCGATATGGTGCGGCACATCGATTATCTCGTCGAACGCATGGGCATCGACTGCGTCGCGCTCGGCTCCGATTTCGACGGAGCGACCATTCCCGCCGCGATCGGCGATGCCTCAGGCAACCAGATGCTGGTCGATGCTCTTTCCAACGCTGGATATGACGACGATGCGCTCGCGAAGATCTGCCGCGAGAACTGGCTGAGGATATTCGCCTCGGCCTGGCACGAATAACAGACGGGGCGTCTCCCATCAGGAGACCCGGATACCCTCGCGCCAGATCTGCTTCGGATAGGGATGGCCGTCGTGCAGTCCGATCCGGACGAGGTCTGCCCGCTTGCCCACGGCGATCTCGCCGCGGTCGGTCAGGCCCGCGGCCTCAGCGGGCGTCTTCGTCACCATCCGCAGTGCCGCTGGCAGGTCGAAGTCGAGCTCCGGATCGTCCGCGATCATGAAAGCGGCATCTAGCATCGACCGCGGGACATAGTCCGAGGCCAGGATGTCGACGAGGTTTTGCAGAAGCAGGTCGCGAACGGCGATGTTGCCCGATTGCGAACCGCCGCGGACCACGTTCGGAGCCCCGCCCACGGTCAGCATGCCGCGTCGGCGGGCTTCGAGCGCCGCTTCCAGCGTGCAGGGGAATTCGGAAATCGTCACGCCTTCGTCGGCGGCCAGGTCGACATGCTCGATGTCGGTATCGTCGTGGCTAAGCAGTGGCATGCCATGCGCCTTGGCGAGTGCCACCACCTTCGGCCGCACCATGGCGCCGATATGGGTTTTTTCGGCCAGCAGGATCTCGATCTTGCGGCGGACGACCTCATGGCTCTCGCCGGTGGATTTGGATGCACGGTGTACGTAAGCGTCCATGTCGCGGCTCTGGCGGATGCCGGGCAGGTGCTCCATCACCGACATCATCTTCACGATCGGACGCTCGATATTGGCGGCAAGCAATGCCGGGGTTTCCTCGTCGGTGATCTCGCAGCGCAGATGCACCAGATGCTCGGCCCGCATCATCCCGGCTCCTTGCGCCTTCTCCAGCGCGTCGATCATCGGTTTCAGGATCTGGGCGCGTTCGGGATTGTCGGTCGTAGCGCCAACGCAGAGGCTGTCGAACACAGTGGTCACGCCGCCACCGATGATCTGGGCGTCGTGGGCCAGCGCGGCGCGCATGAAATCCCAGCGGACGTGCGAGCGCGGGTAGACGTGTTTTTCGAAATGGTCGGTGTGGATGTCGATGAGGCCGGGGATCAGGTAGTCGCCACCGAGATCGATGATATGGCCCTGATGATTTCCGGTTTCGACGGAGGCGATCCGCCCGTTTTCGATGACGACGTCCCCGTCGACGATCCTGTCGGCGAGAACAATCCGGGCATTGGTGAGCACCGTCCGCCCGTTGGAGCCGGCCGCATGATCCTGCGAGTTCATCTGCATCAGCATGGCCAGACCTTTCCGGTGAACGCATGGGAGAGGGCGGGGATCGACTCGACCCACCTGTTTCGGCCCCGTGCTTATCGCCGTCGCATGACGATTCTGTGTCGGTTTGCGCGCCGCCACTCACGTGAACAGGTCGCGCCAGGATTTCTGTGCATCGTCGTACGGGAGCGCCGTCGCCTCGAACACGCCACGGGCGATGGCGCGCGCGGTGACCACGGTTGCGAGGTGGCAAAGTTCTATGAATTCGGCGAGGTCCGCTAGCTCCCGTCGGCCGGTCGCGGCCGCGAACATGGTGTCGCCGTCGGCGGGCAAATGCGCGGGAAGAATGGCGCGGGCGAGGCCGTCATGGGCCATGATGGACAGGCGATGGACCTGTGCCTTCGTCAGCGTCGCATCCGTCACGACCGCGCCGATCGTGGTTGCCGTGATGTCTATGCCCTTGGCGCGCAACGCGGTGTCTGATGGGGTGAAGGTCTCCGGTAGTCCCTGTCCGCCGAACTCGCCGGCGCGCTCGAACGGTGCGGCCCAGAAATGCGGGCCGGTGCCGACGGTTGCCGAGCCCATGGCGTTGACGGCGACGATCGCCGCGATCCGGGTGCCGTTCCGCGTTTCCATGCTCGCCGATCCCAGCCCGCCCTTCATCGTGGCCGTGGTGGCACCGGTGCCGGCTCCGAGGGTGCCGAGAGGAAATGGCTCTTTCGATGCAGCCTTGAACGCGGCGTATCCCATGTCGCGGTAAGGAGAATGCAGACCCCAGTCCTTGTCTCCGCCGTTTAAGAGGTCCATCAGGATCGCCTGCGGCACGATCGGGACCTTGACCGGACCCACCGTAAAACCCCGACCGATCTCGCGAAGGCCGGCCTGCACGCCGCCGGCGGCATCAAGTCCGAAGGCTGATCCGCCGGACAGGACAAAGGCATCGACCTGCTGCACCACCATGGACGGGTCGAGAAGCGCCGTTTCGCGCCCGCCCGGCGCGCCGCCGAGTACCGTACCGGAGGCGGTTGCAGGCTCGTCGAAGACGATCGCCGTCACGCCGGAGCCGAGCGTCAGATCGGTCACATGTCCGACGGAGACACCGTCGATATCGGTCAGCAGGTTGTAAAGGGCCATGGTCGCCTCCTTTTTCGCACCTGTCTTAACGCGATTCTGCGGCGGACGCAGGAAAGCGTTCCGCCGCAGACAGAGGTCGGGTCGATATCAGCGCTTGGCCTTGGTGCCGCCGAAGTTGGCGGCGATGCGCATCTGCAGGTAGTCGTGCGCAGTCATCGGCTCGTACTTCTTCTCCGGTCCCTCGATCACCGCGTCGCAATTGGCCTGGCAGAAGAAGGCCATCGAATAGCGGGGGCCGTGGGATTCGTCAGGCTTCGGCATGCGCACCCGGTGCAGGGTCGACTGCAGCTTGTCATCGCTCCAGCGCATCAGCATATCGCCGATATTGCAGGTGACGACGCCCGGCAGCGGCGGGATCGAGGTCCAGGCCTGGCTTTCGTATTCCTGGCCGGGGCACACCTGTAGGCCGCCCTGGCCGGGGCGCTGGTGCAGGAGCGTCAGGCAATCGTAGTCGGTATGGGCGCCGGCGCGCCAGTAGGTGTAGTCCTCCGGCTTCGGATTGACGAGCGGCAAGTAGTGCAGGAGCCTAAGCGTGCTCTGGTATTCCTTCGACGACGGATCATGCAGCGTGGTGAAGAAGTCTTCCGTAAAGCCCAGCTTCATCGCGAAGCACGACAGCACCTTCATGCCAAGCTCCCAGTTCGCCCGCTCGAAGGCCATCATCTTGGCCTTGAAGTCGGGAAGTTCCTCCTCGCTTGGCCAGAGAACCGTCATGCGGGGAAGGGTGATCTGGTAGCTTTCCTTCTGGTCTGCCGTGCCGGTCGAGGGGCGCACCTGCGCTTTGTATTCCCAGCCCGAGTTCGTGCCCTTGAGCAGGGGATACTTGGCCTTGATCTCCGCCGGCAGGGCGAAGAAGCGCTCCTCGTATTCGAACGCCTCGTCGATCTGTTCCTGCGGAATGCCATGGTTGATGAGCTGGAAGAAGCCGACGGTTGTTGCCGCCTCCCAGAGCTGCTCGGCGATCTCCGCCTTGCGGTTTTCGAAATCGCTCATGTCGATCTGGAGGATCTGGCGGTCGGCCTCAAGTCCTTCTCCGCCGACGGTGGTTTCCTTGTTGAGTTCGGCCAGGCCGTAGTTTGCTGCACTCATTTCCTTGTCTCCTGTCAGTCGAACGACACCGGACGATCCGGCATCTTCCAAAAGGAGCAATGACCCGACGCCGGTATGGCGCCTGACTGCTTCTACTCCTGAACCGGCGGATATCGCCGCCGGGCAAGCGCGGCTTTCGCCGCCATCTCCCTTTTCGCTCACCGGCTCTGCGGCAGGCTCCAGGGGAAGAAGAGGCGCTGCACCAGCGATACCAGCTGGAACAGCAGGAGCGACATCAGCACCAGCACGGCCAGACCGGCCCAGGCCTGCGGCAGCTTGAAGAAAGATGTCGAGAACTGGATGAAATAGCCGAGACCCTTCTCCGCCGCCACGAACTCCGCCACCACGGCGCCGATCACAGACAGCGTCACCGATATCTTCAGCGCCGAGAAGATGTAGGGGATGGCATAGGGCAGCCGGATCTGGGTGATCTCGCGGTGCGTCGGCGCGCGCAGGCTTTTTGACAGCTCGATGAGTTCGGGCGGGGTGGCCAACAATCCCGTCGCGGTCGAGACGACGAGTGGAAAGAAGGTGATCAGGCAGGTGATGACGATACGGGGCGCGTCGCCGGTGCCGAGCACGACGATGATGATGGGTGCGACGGCGACGATCGGGGTCGACTGGACGACCACGAGAATCGGATAGAGCGCGTCGGAGAGCATCTTCGATCGTGTCAGCACGACGGCGATCGGCAATGCGATGACGATCGAAAGGAAATAGCCCATCAGCGCCACCCGCAGCGTCGCCCAGACATGGTCGAGCCAGCGTAGCGCGTCGATGTCGCCGAAACCGGTCATTAGGATGCGGCTTGGCGCCGGCAGGATGAATGTCGGGATCGCGAAGATATGGGTCGACGCCTCCCAGAGGATGACGATCAGGGCGAAGGTTGCCACGGGTAGCACGCCCGGCATGTCGATCCAGCGGCGCGTGGCGGAGGTTCCGGCCATGGTCAAACCTCTCTCTTCAACAACAGATGGCGCAGGTGCGCCGAGTAGGTCTGCATTGCCGGCGAGCTTGTGGTCTCGACCCCTCTCGGGCGGGGTATGTCGATCATGATGTCCTCCACCACGGTACCGGGTCGTCCGCTCATCACCAGCACCCGGTCAGCCAGAAGCACGGCCTCGCTGATCGAGTGGGTGATGAAGAGCACCGTCTTCGGCTGTGCCTCCCATATGCGGACGAGTTCGAAACCCATCTCCTCGCGCGTCAGCGCGTCGAGCGCGGAGAAGGGCTCGTCCATCAGCAGGATGTCCGGGTTCATGTGCAGCGCGCGGGCGATGCCGACGCGCTGCTGCATCCCGCCGGAGAGTTCCGACGGGAGACGTTTTTCGAAGCCGGCGAGGCCGACCTTCGCCAGCATGTCGCGCGCCCGGTCGCGATCCTCGGCCGAGACCCGGCCCGTCTTGTGGCGAACGGGAAAGACGACGTTGTCCTCGATATTCGCCCAGGGCAGCAGCGTCGGCTTCTGGAAGACGATGCCGATATCGTCGCGCGGTTCCGTGACCGGCAGGCCGAACACCTCGACCGATCCGGATGTCGGGCGGAGAAGCCCGGCGATGGATCGTAATAGCGTCGATTTCCCGCAACCCGAGGGCCCGAGGACCGCCACGAACTGATGGCGGGCGACCTCGAACTCGACATTCTTCAGGGCTTCAAGGGGGCCGGACGAGGTCTGGTAGACCTGGCCCATGGCCTTGAAGGACATCGCGGGAAAATTCGTGCCTGCCGTCATGAGGTCATTCTGCCAGGAAATCGCGGCTGACGACGCTTTCCGGGTCGAGCGCGCCCGCCTCGAACTTCTGGGCCGCGGCGACGCGCTTCCAGGTTTCCGCCAGTCGCGCGGTTTCGAAGACACCGAGACCATCCTTGTCGGTAACTTCGTTGAACTCCAGCACCATGGTGTCCATGATCGCGCCCTCGACCGTCTCCACGCCGAGTTCGGGCACCAGCTTGTTCACGGAAACCGCTGCCTCGTGCGGGTTTTCCTTCACGTATTCGAGTGACTTCTTGAACGCCTTCACGAAGCGCTTGGCGACATCGGGGCGTTCGGTGATGAACTTGTCGGAGGCGAGCAGCGAGGCGGAATAGAGGTCGAGGCCGGCGGCATACCAGGGCATGATCTCCAGTTCCTTGCCGGCTTCCTTGGCCTGGGCGTTGAAGATCGAGACATTGGTCATCCAGGCGATGATGACATCGGTCGCGCCGGTCATCAGCATCGGGCCAAGGGCGCCCGGATCGGATTTCGTCAGCGTGATGTCGCTCTCGCTCAAGCCCTTGTCGGCGAGCACCAGCGGCAGAAAGACGTTCGACGAGGTAAAGGGGGAGGTTGCAACCTGCTTGCCTTTGACGTCCTCGATCTTGGCGATGCCGCTGTCCTTCAGGGCGAAGAAGGCGTGCGGGCCCTTGTTGAAGATCGACATGACCGCCGTGATGCCGACCTTGTCGGTCACCTTGGCGGCCATCAGGGCGCCGATGTCGGCCGAGCCGATGTCGGAGGTGCCGGCGGCGAGGCGGGTGATCGCCTCGGTCGATCCGCGACCCGGCTCGACCTTTACGTCGATACCTTCTTCCGCACAGAAGCCCTTGTCCATGCAGACATAGATCGGGGCCTTGTCACCGCCCGGCAGCCAGTCGAGCTGGAAGACGACCTGATCGGCCGCATTTGCCGCACCTCCAAGGGAGGCGGCGATCACGGATGCTGCGGACAGACGTTTGCAAATGCTGGCGAATGACATGGCCATTCCTTCTCCTGTTTCGGTGCGTTTCTCGTTGAAAAGAGTGCAAGCGGCATCATCGGCTTCGAACTGGTGAGGCTTCAGGTGAGCAATGTCCCGGGATCACCCTGACCGCTTCTACTCGCCAACATCTTTGCAGAATTCGTGCCAGTTGATTTTGGTGGTGTGTGACGGCTTTTCGGGCCGGATCGGTTTGCCAAGCGATTAAAAAGAATCCGTCGGCGTTTGTTCTTAGATCAATTTTTAAGCAGAATTTATTTTGCTCAATATTTGGTCCGTGCAGCCTTGCTGCTTCCGGAAAATCGTCCTAGCTTCCCGGCGATTTTCCACGGACGTCCAGGGAGCAGCATAATGACGGAACCTTCCACAAGAGACATCGAGCTGCTTCGACTGTCGATCGAGGTCGCCAAACGCTCGCGGGCGCGGGGCGATCATCCGTTCGGGGCGATCCTCGCCGGTCCCGACGGGGAGGTGCTGCTCGAGGCGATGAACACATGCGGGACGCAAGGCGACCGGACCGGCCATGCCGAGCGCAACCTGATGACGGAAGCCTCGAAGAAGTACGACGTCGATTTCCTGCGCAAGTGCACGATGTATACCAGCGCCGAACCCTGTGCGATGTGCGCGGGATCCGTCTACTGGACCGGTGTCGGTCGTGTCGTCCATGGCATGAGCGAACGGGCGCTCAAGGATCTGATAGGCCCCGATCCGGAAAACCTGACCATGGATCTACCGTGCACGACCGTCTTAGCCAGCGGTCAGCGCTGCGTCGAGGTCGTGGGGCCGCTGCTGGAAGAGGAATCGGCCGTCGTGCATGAAGGTTTTTGGACCGGCTGACTCCGCACGGGAAATTTCCCCTGTAGTAACGCGCTAATACCCGCGCCAGTCGCGCCTTTGATAGCGTCCGACCGTCCAATGGAGGGAGGATGTCCATGTCGAAGAAGATACTGATGCTTGCCGGCGATTTCGCCGAAGACTACGAAACGATGGTGCCGTTCCAGACGCTGCTGGCGGTCGGGCATACGGTGCATGCCGTCTGCCCCGGCAAGAAAGCCGGGCAGACGATCGCAACCTCGATCCACGACTTCGAGGGCGACCAGACCTACAGCGAAAAGCGAGGCCACAATTTCGCGCTGAACGCCACTTTCGCCGATGTGAAGGCGGCGGATTACGATGCGCTTGTCATTCCCGGCGGCCGCGCACCGGAATATCTTCGCCTCAATCCGGAAGTCATCGCCACCGTGAAGCACTTCTTCGAGGCAGACAAGCCGGTCGCCGCCGTGTGCCACGGCGCGCAGATCCTCGCGGCCGCTGACGTGCTGAAGGGGCGGACGTGCTCTGCCTATCCGGCATGCCGTCCCGAGGTGGAAATGTCGGGCGGAATCTATGCCGACATCGCCATCGATGCGGCGGTCACTGACGGGAAGCTGGTAACGGCGCCCGCCTGGCCCGCCCATCCCGCGTGGCTGTCACAGTTCATCGCGGTGCTCGCTGCATGATGCAGCGGCGCCGGGCGGGGGCTGGCAAAGGCTGTCCGCCCGGCGTACTATCATGATGGGCATCTCGGGAGGACGCCATGTGCAAGCTTTTCATTCAGGCTGATCCGGCATTGTGGGACAGCGCTACGCGATCCCTCCGGATCGACGGCATGGTCACCAGCGTCCGGCTCGAAACGTTTTTCTGGACGGTTCTGGAGGAGATCGGCCGACGCGACGGGATGACGGTTATCCAGCTGATCACCAAGCTCTATCACGAATCGATCGATGCCGGGCACGATCTCGGCAACTTCACGTCGTTCCTCCGGGTCTGCTGCGGGCGCTATCTGGCGCTGCAGCTGTCCGGCGAGGTGCCGCAGGACACGCGGCTGCCAATCCGTTCGCTCGATGCCGACAGCATCCTGAGCGCCGAGCAATCGAAATACCACTGACGGTGCGCGGTGCACTACCACACCCGTCGTGACGGGTGTGGCGTGGCCTGCTATAGGCAAGTGACTTCCTTGAGGCGTGCGACGACCGTCGCGGCCGTCTTTCGAATCTGGAGCACTAGCCATGCCGGGTCCCCAAGTCGTTCCCGTTAGGGGTGATGAAACCCTGCCGTCGCGCGTCGATGTCGTCGTCATCGGCGGCGGCATCATCGGAACGTCTACGGCGCTCGAACTCGCCGAACGGGGTGTCTCGGTCGCCCTTTGTGAAAAGGGCGGGATCGGTGAGGAGCAATCGAGCCGAAACTGGGGCTGGGTGCGGATCTCGCAGCGCGATCCGCGCGAAGTGCCGCTGATGGCCGAGGCGATCCGCATCTGGCAGGGGCTCGATCAGAGAACGGGCCGCGATACGGGCTATCGGCAATGCGGTATCGTGTTCGTCTCCGCCGACGAGGCGGAGGAGGTGCAGAACGAGCGCTGGCCGGAAGAGCTTGGACGTTATCAGTTGAAGTCTCGGATGGTCGATCCGGCCGAGTTTCGCGGGCTTTATCCTGGACTGAAATTGTCGGTCCGAAGCGCCCTCTACACTCCATCCGACGGCCGTGCCGAACCGCAGAAGGCTGCACCCGCGATCGCCGAAGCGGCGCGCGACAAGGGTGCTCATATCCTCACGCAATGCGCCGTGCGCGGTGTGGAGACGGTCGGCGGCAGGATTTCAGGCGTCGTCACAGAGCGGGGACCGATCGCCTGCTCCTCCGTCGTGCTGGCCGGCGGCGCATGGTCGAGCCTCTTCTCGCGCAGTCTCGGGATCGACCTGCCGCAGCTCAAGGTGATGAACACCGTGATCCGCACGACACCGGTGGAGGGCGGGCCGGAGCAGACGCTCTACGCCAAGGATTTCGCCTTCCGCAAACGGCAGGACGGCGGCTATACGGTTGCCTCCGGTCATGACAATCTCGTTGATATAGTTCCGGACAGTTTCCGCTATGCGGGAAAGTTCTTTACGGCGCTGAAAAACGAGTGGAGTTCGCTCGGTTTCCGCATCGGACGCCGGTTCATGGACGAGGCATCCCAGCCGTCGCGCTGGGCGCTCGACCGTGAGAGCCCGTTCGAGAAGGTCCGCGTGCTTGATCCGGTCCCTGCGCCGAAGTGGACCGACCACGCGTTGAGGAAGCTCAAGGATGCTTATCCGGTGTTCAAAAATGCCGAAATCGCTCAACGGTGGGCCGGGCTCATCGATGTCACGCCGGATGCGGTTCCCGTGATTTCGGCAGTCGATGCCATGCCCGGCTTCTTCATCGCCACCGGCTTCTCCGGACATGGCTTCGGCATCGGTCCGGGTTCGGGGCGGCTGATGGCCGACATGGTCACGGGTGGCACACCCTGCGTCGATCCGCACGACTTCCGGCTCTCGCGTTTTTTCGACGGGTCGAAGATCGAAGTGGTCGGTTTGTGAACCGGAAGGGCGTCGGGGACGCCCTTCCGTCGTTCGAGATCAACGCCGGAGCGTTCTCGGGTCGAGCGCGTCGCGGATCGCGTCGCCGATATAGTTGACGCTCAAGACCGTGAGCGAGATCGCCAGGCCCGGCCAGATGACGCGCGATGGCGTGATCTGCAGGAAGTTTGCCCCGTCGAACAACAGGCGGCCCCAGGTCGGAAAGTCCGACGGGAAGCCGAGTCCGAGGAAGGATAGCGCCGATTCCGTGATGATCGCCGAGGCGATGCCGAGCGTGGCCGAGACCATGATCGAGCTCATCACGTTGGGCAGGATGTGCTTCAGGATGATGCGGTATTCCCACATGCCGCTGGAACGGGCCGCAAGCACGAATTCCTGGCTCTTCACCGCCAGCACGTCGCCGCGCACGATACGCGCGGTGTGCATCCAGCTGGTGATGCCGATGACCGTCACGATCAGGATGAAGATGCCGGTTTCCGGCCCGAAGGCGGAGCGAAGCGAATCCCTGAACAGCATGATGATGACGAGCAGCAGCGGCAACAGCGGCAAAGCGAGGAACAGGTCGGTGATACGCATCAGTAGGCCGTCGAGCCGGCGGAAGTAGCCGGCGAGAACGCCGACCAGCGTGCCGAGGAACAGCGCCAGAAGCATGGCGGTGATGCCGACGGCGAGCGAAATCTGGCCGCCGGCCATGACCTGCGCCAGCATGTCGTGGCCGAGATTGTCCGTGCCGAACGGATGGGTCCAGGACGGTCCCTGGTTCTTGGCGCGGATGTCGATCTTGTTCGGATCGATGGTGTGGATGAAAGGCCCGACATAGACCACGAGCAGGATCAGGATGAAGACGGCCAGCCCGGCAACGCCACCCGGATGAGCCCGGAACTGTTTCCACAGGTCGCCGAGGAAGGAGCCGGCTGGGCGTTCGTCGATTGTCGTTACGGTCGCGTCAGTCATAGCGGATCCTCGGGTCGAGAATGCCGTACAGAACGTCGGCGATCAGGTTGAATAGAACGATCAGGAAGGCGAAGATGAAGGTCAGCGTCTGAACCAGCGGCAGGTCTGCGCCCTGGATTGCTGTGATCAGCAGCTGTCCGAGGCCATTCACCCGGAAGATCTGCTCTGTGATGATCGCACCGGAGAAGATCGTGGGAACGCCGAGGGCGATGACGGTGACGACCGGTATCAGGCTGTTGCGCAGCACGTGCACGAGCAGAACGACCTTTTCCCTCACGCCCTTGGCGCGGGCGGTCCGCACATAGTCCATATGCAGGTTGTCGAGCATGGACGAGCGGACGAAGCGGCTGATCTGCGAGGTATTGTAGAGCGTCAGCACCAGCACCGGCAGGAACATCTGCTTCACCTGCGCCACGAAGGACGACCAGTCGTTGACCACGAGGTTGGTGTCGTAGACCGAAGGAAACCATTGCAGGTGCGAGCTGAAGATCACGATCAGCAGCACGCCGGTGAAGAAGGTCGGCACCGAATAGCCGACCATCGAGGCGAAGGTGCCGATCTGGTCGAAGATCGAATACTGCTTGTAGGCCGAGATCACTCCGATCGGGATCGCAAGCAGCACCCCGAAGAGGTAGGAAAGCCCGACGACCCAGAGCGTCTGTGGCAGGCGCTGGGCGATCAGGTCGACCACCGGACTGCGGGTTGCCCAGGAGAGCACCCGCAAGCGTTCGCCATCACCGACGACGATGCCGGTCATGCTTTCGAAAATGTTCAGCGGCTCGTTGATGAAGAATTGCTGCAGCCACAGGAGGTAGCGGATGAAGAAAGGCTGGTCGAGGCCCATCGCGGCGCGGATCTGTTCGCGGACCTCGGGAGGAATGGTCAGCGGCAGGTCGCTCAGCGGATCGCTGGGCGCGAGGTCGAGCAGGGCAAAGATGATGAAGCTGATAACCAGCAGCGTCGGGATTGCGAACAGCAATCGCCGAATGGTGTAGGTGAACATCGGATGGTCTCCAGACTGTCACGAAGACATGCGTTCGCCGGGCCTGTGGCAAGCACAGGCCCGGCGAGGCGGCATTACTTCTTGCGCGACCAGTCGGCGACGTTCCAGAGTTCGGAATCCCAGGCGTTCATCTTGACGCCGTCGAGGGTGACCGAGTGGGACGAGACGCTACCGCGGTGGATCAGCGGTATCTGGGCGAATTCGTCCGTCAGCATGTCGTTGAGCTTGATGGCGATCGCGGCGCGATCTTCCAGCTTTGCGGTTTTCCCGAGTTCAGCGACCAGTTTGTCGTATTCCGGATTGCAATAGCGAACGATGTTCTCGCCCTGCCAGCCATTGGCCGGAGACGGGATCTTGTCGCACATCCAGCCTGCCATGTACTTCTCGGGATCGGTGCCGTCGAAGTTGTTGGTGTACATCTGCACGTCGGCGTAGAACTTCTGGAAGGTGTCCGGAGACGCCGGGTCACCGCCGAAGAAGACGTTGGCGGCGATGTTGCGCAGCTCGACCTGTACGCCGATCTGGGCCCACATGTCCTTGACGAGCGCCTGCGTTGCCTGGCGAACCGAGTTGGTCGAGGTCTGGTAGAGGAAGGAGAGCTTGTAGCCGTCCTTCTCGCGCACGCCGTCGGACCCCATCACCCAGCCGGCATCGTCGAGCAGCTTGTTGGCGGCGTCGACATCGGTCTTCAGGCACCAGTCGACATTGGTCGACTTGTAGATATCCGGAGCAGGCAGGATGTTGCAGGTCGGCTGGCCGGCTTCGCCGTAGCCGACTTCGTCGATGACCTCACGGTCGATGGCGAGAGAAAGCGCCTTGGCGACGGCCGGATCCGTGAGCGCCGGATGCGGGCCGGCTTCCTTGGTCGAGCGCTTGTCGCCGAGCGAGGCGTCGACGGCGAAGTGGTTGAGGTCGATACGTTCGACCTGCGTGCCGAAGGCGGTCACGAGTTCGCCCTTGCCGGCGGCAACCATCGTCGCCAGGATTTCCGGCTCGACCTGCATGTTCCAGGCGTAGTCGAACTCGCCGGTTTCGAGAACGGCGCGGGCAGCCGAAGCAGCATCGCCGCCGCCCTTCAGCGTGGCGGTCGCAAAGGCAGGCTTGGCCGGATCACGATAGTTCGGATTGGCCTCGAAGGAGATCACGTCGTTCGGCTTGAATTCCTTGACGACGAAGGGGCCGGTGCCGATCGGGCCGAAGTTCGCCGATGTGCATTCCGGGGCCTTCGCACCCATGCAGTCCTTGAACTGGGCGGCCTGGATGATGGGCGACTGGGCACCAACGAAGGCGCTGTAGGGGTAGGGCTTCGGCTCGGCGAAGGAAACCTTGATGGTCGAGGGATCGACGGCCTCGACATTCGTCACGCCTTCGAAATAGGCGCCCTGGGCGCAGCCGCCGTCGGGGGCGGTGCAGTATTTCCAGGTGAAGATCGCGTCGTCGGCCGTGACCGGCGTGCCGTCCGACCACTTCAGGTCGGGCTTCAGTTTCCAGGTGATGCTCTTGAGGTCTTCGGCGACACCGCCGTTCTCAACCGTCGGAATATCGGCGGCGAGCATCGCAACAAGCGCGCCGGTTTCGTCGTAACGGGCGAGCGGCTCAATGACCATCGATGCGGCATACACCTCCTTGGTGCCGCCCGACAGATACGGATTCATGGTGGAGACCGCCTGCCAGAACAGGATTTTCAGGTCGCCGTCCGTGCCGCGCTCGGCAAGCGCCGGCGTGCCCGCAAGGGCGATCGCGGCGGCCGACGTGGCCAGCAGAATACGGAAGTTTTTCATGTTCAGTTCCCCTTTATTGATTTTTTGGTGGAGCTTCTTCTGCGTGTGCAGGCCGGCATGCTTCGAGGGATGCCGGTGTTCAAGGTCGCTTTGAATAAGGCGCTGACCTTAAAACGAAATTTTGATTTGCGTACCTCCGCTGATATTCGGTTTCCATCGTCTCCAGGTTGATCGCGATGGGGTAGCCGATCAAAATTTAGGCCATCTAAGCATACGGCTATTTTCCGTTCAAGCTGGAAAATTGGCGCTTGCAAAAGCGCTTTGGACAAGCGCAGTATCACGCGAAAAACAAGTGGGAACGATAAACAGAGGTCCTTTCATGCCGCTTCTGAACCGCGCCAGCGAACTTCAGCCGGAGGTCGCTTCCTGGCGTCGCCATCTTCATGAGAACCCCGAGATTCTGTACGAAGTGCACAACACCGCCGCCTTCGTGGCGCAGAAGCTGAAGGAATTCGGTTGCGACGTCGTGGAGACCGGGATTGGTCGGACGGGCGTTGTCGGGATCATCAGGGGAAGTCGTGGCGACGGTCCGGTGATTGGCTTCCGCGCCGACATGGACGCGCTGCCGATCCATGAGCAGAGCGGTGTGGAATGGGCCTCGAAGACGCCTGGCAAGATGCATGCCTGCGGGCACGACGGACATACCTCAATGCTGTTGGGTGCGGCCAAGTACCTGGCGGAGACCCGCAACTTCCGTGGTTCGATCGCTGTAATCTTCCAGCCGGCCGAAGAAGGCGGCGGCGGAGCGCTCGCGATGATCAAGGACGGCATGATGGAAAAGTTCGGCATCAGCGAAGTCTACGGCATGCACAATCATCCGGGCATGGCGGTCGGCACCTTCGCGACCCGCAAGGGTTCGGTGATGGCGGCGGCCGACCAGTTCGACATCGTCATAAGGGGCCGCAGCGGTCACGCGGCCCAACCGCACAAGAGCATCGACCCGGTGCTGGCTGCAGCCCAGGTGGTTGTCGCGCTGCAATCGATCGCGGCGCGGGAAACCGATCCGTTGAGTTCGGTTGTCGTGACGGTCACGAAAATCCATGGCGGCGACGCGTACAACGTCATTCCCGATACGGTAACCCTCTCGGGAACCGTCCGGACCCTGATGCCGGAGCTTCGCGACATGGCCGAAAGCCGCATTCATGCGGTGGCCACAGGCGTGGCGACGGCCCTTGGGGCGTCGGCAGAGGTGAAATACGGCCGCGGCTATCCCGTCACCTTCAACCACGAGAACGAAACGGCCTTCGCGCTTGACGTCATGCGAAAGGTCGCGGGCGACAAGGCCGTCAGCGACGAGTTTCCCCCGGCCATGGGTGCCGAGGATTTTTCCTACATGCTGGAAAGCAGACCGGGCTCGTTCGTGTTCATCGGCAACGGCAACACGGCGAACCTGCACAATTCGAAGTACGACTTCAACGACGAAGCCATTCCTTATGGCATCAGTTACTGGGTCACGCTGGCGGAGACGGCACTCGCGGCCTGATGTCCGCGACGCCGCACAGGCTTCTTTGCAGAGGGGAACGAGATGGAGAATTCCACCGTCAGCAATCATGTGTCAGCAGTCTCCCGCCAGCCGGTGCTGCGGGTCGAGAACCTGACGACATCCTTCAACGTGGGCGGCGAGTGGCGTTCGGTCGTCAACAATGTCAGCTTCGAGATCGCTCCGCGGGAAACGGTCGCGATCGTCGGCGAGTCCGGATCGGGCAAGAGCGTGACCTCGCTCTCGATCATGCGGTTGCTTCCCAAATATGCGAGCCGGATCGAGGGCAAGGTCTGGCTCGGTGACCGCAACCTGCTCACCCTCGGTGACGAGGAGATGCGCCGCGTTCGCGGCAACGACATCTCGATGATCTTCCAGGAGCCGATGACCTCGCTCAATCCGATCTTTCCGATCGGAAAGCAGATCGCCGAAGCGATCACCTGCCATCGGGATATTTCGAAAGCCGAAGCCAAGGCCGAGGTCATCCGGCTGCTCGAAAAGGTTCGCATTCCGAACGCGAAAAACCGGTTCGACGAATATCCGCACCAGTTTTCGGGCGGTATGCGCCAGCGGGTGATGATCGCGATGGCGCTCGCTTCTAAGCCCAAGCTCCTGATCGCCGACGAGCCGACGACGGCGCTCGATGTGACCATTCAGGGCCAGATTCTCGACCTCATCAAGGTGCTGCAGGAAGAGGAGGGCATGGCGGTTCTCTTCATCACGCACGATATGGGCGTGGTGGCCGAGGTGTCGGATCGCACGATCGTGATGTTCCGGGGCGATGCGGTCGAGGCGGGTCCGACTGACGATATCTTTAACCGGGGAAAACATCCCTATACGCGGGCTCTGTTGTCCGCGGTTCCGCGCCTGGGGTCGATGTCGGGCCTTGAGCGTCCCCGCCTCTTTCCCGTCATCGACATTGCCACTGGCGAGACGACGCGTCCCGAAGAAGACGGTACCTTGCCCGCCGCCGGCGAACGGCCGGTACTGGAGGTGAAGAACCTGACGACGCGCTTCAACATCCATTCCGGCCTGCTGGGTCGCCAGAGCGGCGCCGTGCACGCGGTGGAGGATGTGTCCTTCGACCTGAAGCCCGGCGAAACGCTCTCTCTGGTGGGCGAATCCGGCTGCGGCAAGTCGACCACAGGGCGCTCGATCACACGGCTTGTCGAGCCGACCGCGGGAGAAATCTCGCTCGACGGCTACAATGTGAGAAGCCTCGACAGGTCTTCGTTGCGCAAGATGCGGCGCAGCATCCAGATGGTCTTCCAGGATCCGTTCGCCAGTCTCGATCCGCGCATGTCCGTCGGTTCGGCCGTGATGGAGCCTTATATCGAGCACGGACTCGGCACCAAGGCGCAGGCCAGGGAGAAGGCGGCCGACCTCTTGGAGCGCGTCGGGCTCAAGGCGGACATGATGCGCCGTTTTCCGCACGAGTTTTCGGGTGGCCAACGGCAGCGTATCGCGATCGCTCGGTCGCTGATGCTCGACCCTAAGGTGATCGTTGCCGACGAGGCGGTGTCCGCGCTTGACGTGTCGATCAAGGCGCAGGTGTGCAACCTGTTGCTCGACCTGCAGCAGAGCTTCAATCTGGCCTATCTGTTCATCAGTCACGATATGGCCGTGGTGGAGCGCGTCTCGCACCGCGTCGCCGTCATGTATCTCGGTGAGATCGTCGAGATCGGACCGCGCCAGGCCGTGTTCGACAATCCGCAGCATCCTTACACGAAAAAGCTCATGGCGGCGGTTCCCGTGCCCGATCCGGCGCGGCGCAACATCAAGCGGATGGTGTCGACCGACGAGATCAAGAGCCCCGTTCGGCCCGTTGGCTACACGCCGCCAAAGCGAACCTACCGCGAGGTATCGGACGGTCATCTCGTTCAGGTTTGAGGCTGGCGCTGCGCCCTGTCTTTTCCTCTCCGGCATGCTAGAACGTCAGAGCCTCTGCGCGGGTTCTCGCGGGATGTATGTCGTCCCGGTCGCCCTTGTCGCAGGGTGAAATCTGCCCTTTTCACGGGCTTTGTTCTGCCGCCATCGGTCTCATGCGGATGACCCGGGGGCAAGCCAGGAGTCGTTTCATGCGTGTTTCCCTTCTCCAGATGCAGCCTGTTTCAGGTGATGTCGCCGCCAATCTCGAAAAGATCGGCCGAGCCGCGAAGGCAGCGTCGGCGATGGGGGCGACGCTTCTGATAGCGCCGGAACTTGCGACCAGCGGCTACGCTCTTGGAAGACGGTTCGAAGCCGTGGCCGAGGGACGTGACGGGAAAACAGTCGAGACCCTGTCGCGCCTCGCCTCTGACACCGGAATCGCGATTTGCGTCGGCTTTCCGGAAAGCGATGGAGAGGTGGTCTATAATTCCTCGGTTCTGGTTCGCCCTGACGGCACCAGTGAGTTCTACCGCAAGGGCCATCTCTATGGACCGGCGGAGCGCGCCGCCTTCCGGCCTGGATCGGAGCAGCCGGTGGTGTTCGATTTACTCGGAATGAAGACGGCGATGATCATCTGCTACGATGTCGAATTTCCCGAATATGTCCGCACCGCCGCGCTCGCCGGTGCGGAACTGCTTCTCGTTCCGACCGCGCTGCCGGTTGGCGAGATCAGCCGCCGCATCGCGGATCAGGTCGTGCCGACACGGGCGCTCGAGAACGGTATCTTCATTCTCTACGCCGACCTTTGCGGCGCGGAAGGCGAGACCGGGTATTGCGGGCGCTCCGTCATCGTCGGTCCAGATGGCGACGAGATCGCACGAGCCGGTCTAGGCGAGACGTTGCTGGTCGCGGATATCGATCCGGCCGGCTACGACGAGTGCCGCCGCCAGAACCCCTATCTTGAGGAGCGCCGGACGGAACTCTATCGGCTCGGCTGAGTTGCTGGCGGGATCGTCGTCTTGCGAGCCGTTGGCGGTCTTCCTACATGCGGCTGGCATAAACTTACGAGGCTGCGATGATTTTTGATGCCGCCGGATTGGCACTGCGCAATCTCTTTGCGCCGGAAACACGGTCCGTCTTTTGGAAGGTGCTGGGGTTGACGGCGCTTGTGCTTGCCGGTCTGTGGCTTGCCTTCCGCGAAGCCTTCATTGCCTTCGTGGTGCCGTGGATTCAGGCCTTCTTTCCCGAGCTTCCCGAGTGGGCCGGCTGGCTTGCCTTCGTCTTCGGCATCTTCGCGAGCATCGGTCTCGCCCTGGCCCTGGCACTGCTGCTGTCGTCCGTCAGTGCGATCATCGCCGGTCTCTTCCTCGACGACGTCGCCGAGGTGATCGAGAAACGGGACTATCCGTCCGATCCTCCGGGCAAGGCCATGCCGATGGGCGAGGCGATCCTCGCCTCGCTGAAATTTTTCGGCGTCGTCATTCTCGGTAACCTCGTCGCGCTCTTCCTGCTTTTCGTGCCTGGCATCAACATCATCGCCTTCTTTCTGGTGAACGGTTATCTGCTCGGTCGCGAGTTCTTCGAATTCGCCGCGATGCGGTTCCGCTCGACGGAAGAGGCAAGGCGTTTCCGGGCTGAGAATTCCGGTACGGTCTTCGTTGGCGGACTGGTCATCGCGGGTTTCCTCGCGATCCCGATCCTCAACCTGCTGACGCCGCTCTTCGCAGCGAGCTTCATGGTGCATCTGCACAAGATGCTGTCGGCCCGGAAGCCGGTGCCCTCTGTCTGATCAGATCGGCAAGGCGGCCGCGTCGTACATTACCGCGAACTCGGCACTCGGCGGAATCGGCTTGATGACGTCGATGAGCACACCGTTCGGGTCGGTGGTGATGAAATGCCGTTGGCCGAAGTCCTCGTCCGTCAGGTCCTTGAGGATCGGCAGGCCAGCGCGCTTGCAGGCAAGATAGACTCCGTCCGGGTCTTCCACCTCGAAGTTCAGGATGAGGCCGGCCACGGAATTCCGGGCTTGTGGAGGCACGGTCTCGTGCGACGGATCGAGGATCGCGAGCGTGACCTTCTCATCCTCCGTCGATTGCAGATGGACATACCAGTCGCTTTCGAACAGGGGCTCGAACCCGAAGTGCCGGCGATAGAACTCCGTCGTCTCCGTGATCCTGGCGGTCATGATGACAGGATAGTAGCTGGTCGTTTTCATCGCTTTCCCTCCATCGCGATTTAACATACATTCTGCATGTATCTATTCCGGCAGTTAACATACATGCAGAATGTATGTAAAGAGGGTCGTATGGCGAGAAACACACGCGAGCGCATGGAACAGACGCGGCAGGCGCTGGTCGCGGCGGCGAGGGCACTGTTCGCCGAGAAGGGGTATGCCGATACCGCGACGCCAGATATCGTGGCGGCGGCCGGGGTGACGCGCGGGGCCCTCTATCATCATTTCGAGGACAAGAAGGCGCTGTTCCAGGCTGTCATCGAAGCCGAGGCGGAAGCCGTTGCAGCGGCCATCGAGGCGAAGTCGGCGCAGACCGCCACCGCGCGCGAAGCCCTGCTGCTTGGCGCCCAGGCCTATTTCGATGCCATGGGAGAACCGGGCCGCACGCGCCTGATGCTGCTTGAGGCGCCTGCGGTTCTGGGGATTGGAGCCGTGGCGAAGATCGACTCCGAGAAATCGGAGGCGCGACTGAAGGAGGGGCTCAAGGCCTACCTCGAGGAGGCCGGCGGTTCGCTGAAGGGGCTGGACGCGCTCACCGCGCTGCTGTCGTCCGCCTTCGACAGGGCGGCGCTAGAAATCCATGCCGGCGGGCGGCGGATCGAGTACGAGATTGCCATCCGAACCCTGGTCGACGGCCTGCCGACGACCCGGCCGTGACCACCGACGGCTAGTCGGCGGCGCCGATCATCTGCGGCGGCAGTTCGACGAGCGGGGCTGGCACGTCGCAGGACTTTTCCGGCGACTTGCAGATATCGGCGATGACGCAGCGTTCGCATTCGGGACGCCGCGCCTTGCAACAGTAGCGCCCGTGCAGGATTAGCCAGTGATGGGCGTGGTAGAGGTAGTGCTTCGGGATGACCTTCTCGAGCTTCTCCTCCACCTCGTCCGGCGTCTTTCCCGGTGCGAGTCGGATGCGGTTTCCGATGCGGAAGATGTGAGTGTCAACGGCGATGGTCGGGATGCCGAAGGCCATGGACATGACGACGTTGGCGGTCTTGCGGCCGACGCCGGGGAGGCGCACGAGTTCCTCGCGGGTCTTCGGCACCTCACCGCCGAAGTCGTCGACCAGCATCTGGCTGAGGGCGATGACGTTCTTCGCCTTGTTGCGGTAGAGGCCGATAGTCTTGATGTAGTCGCGGACCTTCCCCTCACCGAGTTCAAGCATCTTTTGCGGCGTGTCTGCCACCTTGAACAGCGCCCGCGTCGCCTTATTTACGCCCGCGTCTGTGGCTTGCGCGGAGAGCGCTACCGCCACAACCAGGGTGAACGGGTTCACATGTTCCAGTTCGCCCTTCGGTTCCGGTCTCTGGATCGAGAAGCGGCGGAATATCTCTTCCAGCTCCGCCTTCGTATAGGCGGACCGGAACGCGGGCTTTCGGCGCGCCGGGGCCGGAATTGACTTTTTCAAGTTTTGGGTGCTGGATTTCGGCTTGGGACTCGTCATCCTCGATCTATAGATTGGAAAAATGAGCGAAGGCAATCTCGTCAGGGCGGATGAAAAGCCGATCTTCCTCGCGGAACTCGTGCCATACCGTTCCCTGGGCCGCAAAGGCTTCCGTATCCTGATCCTGCTGACAGGCGCGCTCTGCGCCGTGCAGGGCGGATTTTTCCTTGCGACAGGCGCCTGGCCGATCGGGCTGTTCTTCGGCCTCGATTTCATCCTGCTCTACGGTGCCTTCTGGCTGAACTACCGTGCCGCACGGGCGCGCGAAGAGGTGGAGGTGTCGCGCACCAATCTCTCCATTCGCAAATTCTCGCCCTCGGGTCGCATGACCGAGCATCGCTTCAATCCGTTCTGGGCGCGTTTCTTCGTCAAGCGACACAGCGAGATCGGCATCGTATCGATGGCGGTGTCGGGCGAGGGACGGCGGACAGATATCGGCTCGTTTCTCAATCCTGACGATCGCGAGAGCTTTGCCCGGGCGTTCAAGGGTGCGCTGGCGACGGTGAAGCGCCGGATCTAGTTCGGCAGGGCTTTTCTCTAGATATGCAAGAATCGGGTGGTTTCCGCCCGTCGGGCATGGTGAAATCCGCGTCATCAAAAGGACTTTGCCATGACGCTCGCACAGCATATCGATCTTTCGACGACCATCGACATCACGCCTGAAGGTTCGGACTACGACACCGTGCGGCAAGTCATCGAGATGCTGACGCTCGATTACCGGGAGCAGCCGTCGCTGGAGACGATCGCAGCCCGGCTCGGGCAGTCGCCGACGCAGTTGCAAAAGGTCTTTACCCGGTGGGCAGGTCTGTCGCCCAAGGCCTTTCTGCAGGCCGTGACGCTCGACCACGCAAAGCGATTGTTGGGAGCGGAGGGCATGCCCTTGCTTGAGGCGTCCCTGGAACTGGGTTTGTCCGGTCCCGGCCGATTGCACGACCTTTTCGTCACGCACGAGGCGATGAGCCCCGGTGAGTGGAAAGCCAAGGGAGAGGGGCTAACGATTCGCTACGGATTCCATCCGTCGCCCTTCGGTATCGCGCTTGTCATGGTGACCGATCGCGGGCTGGCCGGGCTCGCGTTCGCGGATTCGGGAAGGGAGCCCGAGGCTCTTGCCGACATGACCTCCCGTTGGCCCGCTGCCACCTATGTCGCCGACCAGGGGGGCACCGCGCCCTACGCCACGCGTATTTTCGATCCATCGCAATGGTCGTGCGACCAGCCCCTGCGGGTAGTCATGATCGGTACTGATTTTCAGCTTCGGGTTTGGGAGCAGTTGCTGCGCATCCCGCTCGGCAAGGCCGTCACCTATTCCGACATCGCCATGAGGATCGGTCAGCCGACGGCCAGCCGGGCCGTGGGAGCCGCCGTCGGCCGGAACCCCGTGTCCTTCGTCGTGCCATGCCACCGCGCCGTCGGCAAGAGCGGCGCGCTGACTGGCTATCACTGGGGGCTGACGCGCAAGCGGGCGATGTTGGGCTGGGAGGCCGGGCAGGGGTGAGGTGCGTGCATTGGCAGTTTATGCCATTGCTGTTACCATGCAGCTCTCAGGAGGCAGCTGCCATGCCAACGCGCAACGTCGTTCTCACCGATCATCATCAAGAGGTCATCGACCGGCTGGTAAAGTCTGGCCGATACCAAAACGCCAGCGAGGTGCTGCGCGAGGGTTTGCGGCTGATAGAGCAGCGGGACACACTGGAGGCCGCCAAAATGAACGCCTTGCGCGAAGCAGCGCAGGCGGGGTTCGCCGAACTTGAGCAGAGCCGCTATGTCGATGTGAAGAATGACGAGTTGGAGGATTTTGTCGCCAGTCTTGGCCGCGAAGCCGCAAAGAAGAGCGGTCCTTCAGAGGGTTAGTTGCAATGGGCGATATCCGGATTTCGCTCCTCGCCCGCGCCGATATCGTCGATATTCTCATCTACACGCATGAAACCTTCGGACCGCAGGCGCGTCTGCGCTACGAGCAATTGATCGCGGCAGTCTCGCCCGGCCGGAGCTAGGGGAGACGATCCGCAGTTACCATCTGCGCTTCAGTCGCGACCGTACTGGTGGTTCGAGCCTAGTCCGTCGCCCAAGGCATATCGTCCTTTACCGGATCATCAGACCCGGTCTGGTTGGCGTCGGCCGATTGTTGCACGATGCCATGGACTTTGAGCGTCATCTGCCGGCCGACTTCGGAACACCTTGATCACTCTGTCGACTCGACCAGCCTCAACAACTCCCTCGCCGCCGCCTCGTCGGTGATCAGGGTATTGCAGCCGATGCGTTTCATCGTGGCGTGGATCGGGATGGCGCGGTGGGCGCCGCCGGAGGCGATGACGATGTGGCGGGCTTTCCTCAGCGTATCGAGGTCCACTGACATCACCCGCTCGTTGATTTCATGATCGACCGCGCGGCCTTCGGCGTCGAGGAAATTGAACATCGTGTCGCAGACGCAGCCGGCGGCAATCAGTTCCTTCAGCGTCCTGTTGCTGATGAAGCCTTCCGACAGCGATGTGGAATGTGGGCCGATATCGCCGCAGGAAACGATCGCGAGATCGAGCTCTTCGGCCAGATCGTAGATGGTCTTCAGGCCGCACTGGTCGATGAGGGCGCGCTTGGTGGCGACGCTGTCGACCAGAAGCGGGGCGAGGAACATGTAGCATTCGGCGCCGAGCTGGCTTGCAAGCCGCCAGGTGTAGTCGATCGGGTTCGTCTGGTGCACGGCGACGATGCCGCCCAGCAGCGAGACAACCTTGCAGTTTTCCCGGCGCGGCGGGCGGAAGCCGGACAGCGAGGCTGTCATCGTGCGACCCCAGCCGACGCCGATCGTCATGTCGTCGCTGACGACTTCGGTGAGGAACTGGCCGAGCGCCAAACCGACAGCTTTGGCCAGCGCGGCCGCATCCTGCTTTTCAGGCGTGGGCACGACGACGGCCTCGTCGAGGCTGAAAGCCTTCTCCAGCTTCAGCGACAGCTCGACGCAGTCACCGATATCGTCGCTGATCCAGATCTGCACCTCGGCCCGCTTCAGCGCCTCGTCGAGCATGCGGATGACGGTGGAGCGGCTGATCCCCAGCCGGTCGGCGACGTCCTTCTGGGTCATGCCCTCGTTGTAATAGAGCCACGCCGCCCGCAGCCTCAGCGAGGACGCCTCGGTATAGGTGGTGTTGGTATCGCGCCGAAGTTTGGCCAAGGAGGTTCCGTACAGTGAATCCACATCAGCTGGAACTATCGACCGACTTGAAACTTATGTCAAATGATGCAGACAAATGTCTTGACTTCGTCCAAGGGTGATGGCGATAGTCGGGGCAATTCAGGCGTGGGGATGATCCCCGTGCCTGCTGGTCACAGACGTCACCCGAAGGATCCTCCCAATGACCTCCAAACTCGAACAGCTTCGCGCCATGACGACTGTTGTCGCCGACACGGGCGACATCGAAGCCGTCCGCCGCCTCAAGCCCGTCGACTGCACGACCAACCCCTCGATCGTTCTCAAGGCGCTCGGCACCGACGCTTTCGCCGATGCCTTCAAAGAAGCAATCGCCTGGGGCAAGGCCAAGGGTGGCGACCAAGAGGCCGTTATCGGCGCCATCGCCGACCGTCTGGCGATTTCTGTCGGTGCGGCACTTGCTGAATTGGTCCCCGGACGAGTCTCGACCGAAGTGGACGCCGACCTGTCCTTCGACACCAAGGCGTCGATCGCGAAGGCTCACGGGATCATCGCCGGCTACAAGGAGCGCGGCATCGAACGCGAGCGCATCCTGATCAAGCTCGCCTCCACATGGGAAGGCATTCGCGCGGCAGAAGTGCTGCAGAGCGAAGGCATCGACTGCAACCTGACGCTTCTCTTCTCCAAGGCCCAGGCGATCGCCTGCGCCGAAGCCAAGGTGTTCCTGATCTCGCCCTTCGTCGGGCGTATTCTCGACTGGTACAAGAAGTCGACCGGTGAGAATTATACGTCGGAGACCGATCCGGGCGTGCTTTCGGTCCGCTCGATCTACAATTACTACAAGGCCAATGGCATCGAGACGATCGTCATGGGCGCTTCCTTTCGCAATGCCGGAGAGATCGAGGCACTGGCCGGCTGCGACCGCCTGACGATTGCGCCGAACCTGCTCGACGAACTGAATGCCGCCGAAGGCAACCTGCCGCGAGTCTTGTCGCCGGAAAAGGCATCCGCCGAGCCGCTGGTTTCTCTTGACGAAAAGACGTTCCGCTGGGCGATGAACCAGGACGCCATGGCGACTGAAAAGCTCGCAGAGGGTATCCGGGGCTTTGCCAAGGACATGGATACGCTGCGTGGCCAGATCGCCAAGGCGTTGGCCGCCTGATCTTTCCGAACCTTTAGTCGATGCGGCGTCTCACCCCGGTGAGGCGTCGTTTCCTTCTGAGCCGGTTACCAGTCCAGCACGACGTCATCCGGTACGAAGTACGTCTCGTAGCCGCCGACCGTGACGACGGCGTCGCCGCCCTGTTTGCGCGAGCGGACTTCCGTGCCGTCGGTGCTCTGGAAGCGGCCGGCGCGGTATTGCAGCTGACGGGTGAAGCCCTGCGGCGTCCGGATGTCGATGAGCGCTGTCGTGCCCTGTCGCTGCAGGCCGAAGCGGCAGCGGAAGAGGCGCGGGTCGGGGTCGAAACGGCAGTTGACGTTGCCGACCTGATCATATCGTCCCGGCATCACCGGCGGCTGATAGGGTTCCGGATAGCGGCCATCGTCCGGTATCGGATAGGCGCCGCCCGGACCCGGATCGACGTACTCGTCCGAGACATAGCGGCCATTGACCCATCCGCTGATGCGCGGGCGGTCATAGGTGGAGACGCGGCACCAGTAGCCGCCGTCGCGTTCGCGGCAGCCGAGATTGCGGACCGGCGCGCCTTCTTCCAGCACGCCGATGACACGGAACGTGTTTCCGGGTCCGGACCAGATATTGAGCGTCTGTCCGGGCGGAAGGCCGAGGATATGCCAGATCGCGGCGTCGTCGGTCGAGTTGCCGTAGATATCGGGTGCCGGCACCACATAAGGCTCTTGCGCGTGTGTCATTGGCGCGGCGAGGGCGGTCGTCACTAGCATCAGCGTGGCGAGAAGGCGCATGGAAAACTCCGTTGATCGGACGGAGCATAAACGATCCGTCCGAGGGGCTCACGGATTATCGACCGCAAAGGTAAATGCGATGCTGAGGCGCGCCGGGCAAAACGAAGAAAGGCCCCGGAGGGCCTTTCATGAACTATGCTGATGATCTCAGTGCGCGATCATCACGTGGCGGACGGCTGTGTAGTCTTCCAGCGCGTAGACTGACATATCCTTGCCGTAGCCGGATTGCTTCATGCCGCCGTGGGGCATCTCGTTGCAGAGCATGAAGTGGGTGTTGATCCAGGTGCAGCCGTAGCGGAGCTTCGCGGCCGTCTGCATGGCGCGGGAGATGTCCTTGGTCCAGACGGAGGAAGCCAGCCCGTAGTCGCTGTCGTTGGCCCAGGTGACGGCCTGGTCGACATCGGAGAACCGGGTGACGGAGACGACCGGGCCGAAGACCTCGCGCCGGACGATCTCGTCGTCCTGCGTTGCGCCGGCGATTACGGTCGGGGCGTAGAAGAAGCCCTTGTCCGATCCCAGCTTGCCGCCGGCGACGACCTGCATGTGCTTGTGCTCGGCAGCGCGGGTGACGAAGCTTTCGACCCGGTCGCGCTGGCGCTTGGAAATCAGCGGACCGATCTCGTTTTCGGTATCGTCCGCCTGGTTGTACTTCAGCGTTGAGACGGCGGAGGCGAGGTCTGCGACGAACCGCTCGTAGACCTTGTCGGCGGCGTAGATGCGGCAGGCGGCGGTGCAGTCCTGGCCGGCATTGTAGTAGCCGAAGGTGCGGATGGCCGAGACGACGGCGTCGATATCGGCATCGTCATAAATGATCACTGGCGCCTTGCCGCCAAGCTCCAGATGGGTGCGCTTGACCGTCTTCGAGGCGGCGGCGAGCACCTTCTTGCCGGTGGCAATGTCGCCGGTGATCGAGACCATCGAGATCTTCGGATGGTTGATGATGGCATTACCGACGCTTTCGCCGCGGCCCAGCACGACGTTGACGACACCTTCCGGCAGGATGTCGGCCATCAGCTTCGCCATCTTCAGGGCGGTAAGCGGCGTCTGCTCGGAGGGCTTGAAGACAACGGTGTTGCCGGCGGCGATGGCGGGGGCGAGCTTCCAGGCCATCATCATCAGCGGATAGTTCCAGGGAGCGATCGAACCGATGACACCCACGGGATCGCGACGGACCATCGACGTGAAGCCCGGCAGATATTCGGCGGCGACCGGTGCATGCAGCGTGCGGATGGCGCCGGCGAAGAAGCGGTAGCAATCGACGATCGCCGGAATTTCATCATTGCGGACGGCGTTGATCGGCTTGCCGCAGTTGAGCGCTTCCAGTGCGGCAAAGGCATCGGCATCCTTTTCGATCGCATCGGCGATCTGCAGGAGGTAGCCCGAGCGCTGGCCGGGCGTGGTGGCCGACCAGCTGTCGAAGGCCTTTTCGGCGGCATCGGCGGCGGCGTCGATCTGCGACAGCGAGGCCTCCGGCAGATCGAGAATGGTCTCGCCGGTCTTCGGGTTCAGGATTTTCTCTTCCGTTTCGGTGCCGGCGACGAATTGCGAGCCGATCAGCATCTGGGTGTCCATAGTCGTTCTCCCTCGGTTTGCGTCTTGTTCGGCCGGGGGCAGAGGCCACCCCCGGTATTGTCTCACTTGCCGCTGCCCGCGATCTGGTCGGTATCGCGGGTCAGGTAATATGCCCCCAGGATCGGCAGGAACGTCACGATGACGACAACCATCGCCACCACATTGGTGACTGGTCGCTGGCGGGGGCGGATCAGTTCTTCCAGCATCCAGATCGGCAGGGTCGATTGCTGGCCGGCTGTAAACGTGGTGACGATGACCTCGTCGAAGGAGAGCGCGAAGGCGAGCATGCCGCCGGCCAGCAGCGCTGTCGCAATGTTCGGCAGGATCACATGGCGGAAGGTCTGGAAACCGTCTGCGCCGAGATCCATGGAGGCCTCGATCAACGAGCCTGAGGTGCGGCGGAAGCGGGCCACCGCGTTGTTGTAGACGACGACAACGCAGAAGGTGGCGTGGCCGAGAATGATCGTCCAGAAAGAGAAAGGAATATCCGCCAGCGAAAAGGCCGAGCGCAGCGCGATGCCGGTGATGATGCCGGGCAGCGCGATCGGCAGGATGACCAGCAGCGAAATCACTTCCCGGCCGAAAAATTTCGTCCGGGCGACGGCCGCCGCTGCGAGGGTGCCGAGCACCAGCGCAATCACGGTGGCGATGCTGGCGACCTTCACCGACAACGTCAGCGCTTCCCAGATGTCCGGTCGGTTCCAGGCCACGGCAAACCATTTGGTGGTGAAGCCCGGTGGCGGCCACTGGAAGCTCTTTTCCTCCGTCGTGAAGGCATAGACGAAGATCAGGAGGATCGGCAGATGCAGGAAGGCGAGGCCGGCGCCTGCGGCAATCTTCAGGGACAGGCCTGCGGATTGGGAGCGGTCAGAGCGCATCGAAGGCCCCCATGCGTTTGGCGATGGTGAGATAGATGCCCATGATGACGATCGGCACGACCGAGAAGGCGGCAGCGAGCGGGATATTGCCGGCGGTGCCCTGCTGGGCATAGACGGCCTGGCCGATGAAGAGGCGCGACGTGCCGACGATCTGCGGGATGATGTAATCGCCCATGGTCAGCGAGAAGGTGAAGATCGAGCCGGCGACGATGCCGGGGAGCGCCAAGGGAAAGAGCACGTGGCGGAAGGTCTGGCGGCTATCCGCGCCAAGATCGCCCGAAGCTTCGATCAGGTTGCCGGGCACGCGCTCGAGTGCTGCCTGGATCGGCAGGATCATAAAGGGCAGCCAGACATAGACGAAGACGATGAAGGTGCCGATGTAGCTGATCGACAGCGAATTGCCGCCGATGACCGGAATGGCGAGAATGCCGTCGAGCAGCCAGGTCAGATGCAGCTTGGCGAAGAGCCAGGTGAGGATGCCTTCCTTGGCGAGGATCAGCTTCCAGGCATAGACCTTGACGAGGTAGCTCGACCAGAGCGGCAGCATGATGCCGAGATAGAAGACGGCTTTCCAACGGCCCTTGGCGTAGCGCGCGGCATAGTAGGCGATCGGAAAGGCGATGATGGCAGAGGCGAGCGTGACGGCGGCGGACATCAGCAGCGTGCGCAGGATGATGTCGAAATTGGCCGGGCGCAGCAGTTCGGCGTAGGTGGCGAGGGTGAACTCGTAGTTGATCAGGCCGGAGAATTCATCGATCGAGAAAAAGCTCTGCAGGAGAAGTGCCACCAGCGAGCCGACATAGATGATGCCGAGCCAGAGCAGAGGCGGCACCAGCATCAGGACCAGCAACACGTTGGGGCGCCGCCAGAACAGATCCGAGAGCCGCCCCATCGGACCCTGCCGGCCAGACGTGATGGCGCGTGCGGAGATCGCCGTCATGCGGCCTCCTCCATGTAATGCGGGTCGGCGGGCGACCAGCCGATACGGATGCTCTCTCCGGCTTGCGGTGCCGGCTGGCCGGCGGGCAGAGAGATGGTAAGGGCGGTCGCAGCAGTCCTTACAAAGAGCTTGGTCGAGGCGCCGAGAAAGCTGGTGGAAATCACGGAAGCTTCAATGCCGCCTTCCGGGACGACGCGGATCGCCTCGGGACGCAGGCTCGTCCAGCGGGCTTCGCCACCGAGCGCCTTCATCGCGTCTGGAGCGATCACGTTGGAGGAACCCACGAAATCGGCGACGAAGCGGGTGCGGGGGCGGTTGTAGATCTCGTGCGGTGTGCCCGCCTGGACGATCCTGCCCTCGTTGAAAACGGCGACACGGTCGGCCATGGAGAGCGCCTCTCCCTGGTCATGGGTGACGAAGACGAAGGTGATGCCGAGCGAGCGCTGGAGGCTCTTCAGTTCCTCCTGCATCTGTTCGCGCAGTTTGAGGTCGAGTGCGCCGAGCGGCTCGTCCAGCAGAAGAACCTTGGGCTTGTTGACCAGGGCGCGGGCGAGGGCCACGCGCTGTCGCTGCCCACCGGAAAGCTGGCCGGGCTTGCGGGCTCCGTAGCCGGGGAGCTTGACCATCTCCAGCACCTGTTCGGCCTCGCGGTGGCGCTCGGCCCTGGCGACGCCCTTGACCATCAGTCCATAGGCGACGTTGTCGAGGATGTTGAGATGGGGGAAGAGGGCGTAGTCCTGGAAGACCGTGTTGACGTTGCGGCGATAGGGCGGCACGCCCTCGGCGGTTTCGCCGAAGATCTCGATATGGCCAGACGTCGGCTGCTCGAACCCGGCGATCAGGCGCAGGCAGGTCGTCTTGCCGGAGCCGGACGGGCCGAGCATGGCGAAGAATTCGCCGGGCTCTACGGTCAGGTCGACGCTGTCGACGGCTTTCACGCTGCCGAAATGGCGCGAGACCTTCGAGAAGGAGACGGCTGCGGTCATGGGGACTCCGGTTTCATCTCTCCCCTTGCGGGAGAGAATGCGATTTCAGCAGCTTAGCGTTAGCTAAGTGCTAGAAATCGCAAGAGAGGGGGCGTGGGTTTCTGCCCCTCTCTTGCAAAATCTAACGCTTAGCCTCGCTCCGCTTGGCTAATTCGTTGATTTTGCTTTCTCCCCCGCAAGGGGGGAGATATGGCGGTTACCGGCCGCCAATCACGCCGATGTAGTCGGAAACCCAGCGGTGATAAGGGACGCATTCGCCCTGGCTTTCGCACTTCGAAACCGGTGTCTTCCAGAACTTGATCTGTTCGAAGTGTTCGTAACCATTGGTGGCGCAGCCCTCGTCGCCGAGAAGCTCATTGCCCTTGCAGGCAGCGGGAACCGAGGGAACCGTGCCGAACCAGGCGGAAACGTCGCCCTGGACCTTGGGCGAGAGCGAATGCTCCATCCACATGTAAGCGCAGTTCGGATGCTCGCTGTCGGCATGCAGCATGGTCGTGTCGGCCCAGCCTGTGACGCCTTCCTTCGGGAAGACGGAGGCGACGGGCTGATCGGCCTTCAGGAGGTTGACCTGGAAGGGCCAGGAGCCGGAAGCGACGACGCCTTCGTTCTTGAAGTCGTCGATCTGAATGAATGCATCGTGCCAGTAACGGCTGACCAGTGTGCGCTGGACACGGAGCAGGTCGAGGGCAGCCTTGTACTGGTCTTCGTTCAGTTCGTAGGGGTCCTTGATACCGAGTTCCGGCTTGTGGAACATCAGGTAGTTGGCGGCGTCGGCCACATGGATCGGGCCATCATAGGCCTGGACGCGGCCCTTGTTCGACTGGCCGTCGGCGAGCGTCATTTCTTCAAAGACGACGTTCCAGCTGTCCGGCGCTTTGTCGCCAAAGGCCTTGGTGTTGTACATCAGCACGTTCGGGCCCCAGACGTAGGGCGTGCCGTAGTGGACGCCGTCCTTGGTGTGCCAGGGGGCGTTCTGCAGGCGCTCGTCGATCGTGCTCCAGGAGGGGATTAGGGCCGTGTTGATCGGCTGGACGCGCTTGCCGGCGACTAGACGCAGCGACGCATCGCCCGAGGCGGTGACGAGGTCGAAGCCGCCTTCGTTCATCAGGGCAACCATTTCATCCGAAGTGGCGGCGGTCTTCACCGAGACCATGCAGCCAGTCTTCTTCTCGAATTCTGTGACCCAGTCATAGGCAGGATCGGTTTCGCCACGCTCGATATAGCCCGCCCAGGCGACGATGGAGAGGGCGCCTTCACCAGCGCCAAGTTCCTTCAGCGGCTCTTGGGCGACGGCCGCGGAGGTGAAGCTCAGTACGGTGGCAAGGACAGTGCAAGACTTCAGAAGAGATTTCATCGCGAGGTCTCCCGGTTGTGAGGGCCGCTTTGCGAGCCCCTTATTGTTCCCGGGAGAAAAGTTGCCGCGAATTTACCGCATTCGCAAATTCATTCGTCAGAATGGCGGTATCGGTTTTTCCGATGGCAGCGGATTCTCTCTTGGTTCGTGGGGATGCCCTTCATCCCCCTGCCGGGACCTTCTCCCCGCAGGCGGGGAGAAGGGAGCACGACACGGCCACACCGGCCTACTCCCCGTTCACGGGGAGAAGGTGGCGGCAGCCGGATGAGGGGCAATCACTACAGTTTACCTCACCCGCCCACTGCGGCTCGCCTCGGCGATCCCCACGAAATCCCGCGCGGATTGCGGCAGACTCGATCCCTTGCGCCAGACCATGCCGACCTGCACGACGGGCAGCGCGCCCGACACGTCACGGCTTTCGATCCGGTCGCCTTCCAGAGACCACGGGCGGTAGACGAGGTCAGGGAGAAGGGCGACGCCGGCGCCGGTCGCGACCAGGCTGCGGACTGCTTCCACCGAACGGGTGCGGAAGGCGACGTGCGGGCGGGCGCCGAGTGCGGAGAGCAGCTTGCCAGTGTTTTCCTCGATTTCGTCGACCGTCAGCATGATCAGCGGCTCCTTGGTGATGTCGGCGATCGAAATGATGTCGGCGGAGACGAGTGGATGGCCGATCGGTAGCCAGAGACGGTAGGGCGAGGTTTCCAGGATCTCGGCCTGCAGCGCCATCCGGTCGCGCAGGTTGGAGATGACCATGACGGCGACATCGAGCTCACCGCCGATCAGCAGGTGTTCGAGATAAGAGCCGTTGTCCTCAATGGCCGAGACCTCAACGCCTGGGCAGGCGCGACGGTAGCGGGCGAGAAGGTCCGAGAGGACGTAGCCGGCGACGAGCGAGGTGACCCCGATGTTCAATGTGCCGCCCGTACTGTTCTGCGTCTCCGTGAAGACGTTGCGGGCATCCGAGACGTCCGCGAGGATCTTCGTCGCGTGGCGCAGGAACTGGTGACCGTTATAGGTGATGGTCAGGCCGCGGGGGTGGCGCTCGAAGAGCTCGACGCCGAGATCGCCCTCCAGTTCCTTGATCGCCTCGGTGACGGAGGACTGAGAAATGGACAGGTTCTGGGCGGCGCGCGTCACCGATCCCTGTTCGGCGACGGCCACGAAATACTGCAACTGTCGGAAGGTGAAGGCCATGGCTTTTATAGAGCATGCGGAATGAATTCCGGCAACTACAGACAGATGCGCAGCACTCTTATCGATTTGGCAAGGGAGCCTTGCGATTATGCGGCTTGGCAATCGTCAGGCCGCCTTTAGAGTAGGCTTTGCTTTCCCGAATCGGACACCCGATGAAATCCACGCCGCTCGGCTATCTGTTTGCATTCACCGCGTTTACGGTCTTTGCCTTCCAGGATGCCATATCCAAGCATCTGGGCGCGACCTATTCTCCGGTGGTGGTCGCACTGGTCCGTTACTGGGCCTTCGCCGCCTTCGCGTTGTTCCTGGCACGCCGTTCGCCGGGTGGCATCCGCACGGCCGCCCGCACGACGAGGCCGGTGTTGCAAATCTTGCGCGGTATTTTGCTGGCGAGCCAGATCCTCATCTCTGTCGCGGCGTTTCATTATGTCGGACTTGCTCAGTCGCAGGCGATCTTCGCTTCGGGACCTATCCTCGTCGCCATGCTGTCGGTGCCGCTTCTCGGAGAGAAGGTCGGCTGGCGTCGCTGGACTGCGATCATCGTCGGCCTTTGCGGGGTGCTGCTGATCCTCTCGCCGGATGCGGACGGTTTCAATATCTTGATGCTGCTGCCGCTCGCGGTGGCAACGTGCGGCGCATTCTACGGAATCCTGACGCGCCTGGTCAGCAGGGACGATCCGCCGGTGACTAGCTTCTTCTATATGTGCATGGTCGGCTTCATCGGTATCAACATGCTGGCACCGGCCTTCGTAACGCCGATTGCGGTCGGGGACTGGATCTGGATGGGCGCGCTCTGCTGCACGGGGATCATCGGACATCTATCGCTGATCCGCGCCTACGAGAACCTAGACGCCGTGATGGTCCAGCCGATCTCCTACTGGCAACTGGTTCTGGCATCGTCGATCGCCGTCGCACTGTTCGGAGAGAGCCTCAGATTGACCATGGTGCTCGGCGCGTTGATCGTCGTCGGCGCCGGCCTCTTTACGGTATGGCGGGAGCATGTCGTTGCACGGCGGTCGGGTGTAACACGCACCAAGTAAAAGCCGCTTAGGATATGCGTTCAGCCTGCGAGAAGATCGGTGATCGCCGCAACGATGCGGCGGTGCTGGGAGGCGTGGCGGGTGCGGATCGAGGTCGCGGCGTAGACGGGCTGTTCGATCGGCGCGACATCGACGACGATATGGGCCTCGCCCTCGTCCGCCAGCCGGTATGCGGTGGACCTCGAAACGAAGGCGCCGCCGCCAAGGCTTTTCAGCAGGCTGAGGATCGCCATGTTCTGACCGGAGGAGACTGCCGCCGTCAGCAGATGTGGCAGGGCGACACGGTGGGCGCGCTCGAAGGCGGGCGAATAGTTCGCGCGAATATAGCGCTCGACCGGCAGGTCCTTCAGATGCGGCGAGAGCGTGCTGACCAGCAGATAGGTCATGTCGCCGATGCGCTCGTAATGCAGGTCCGGAAGGTAGTTCGGCGTGTAGAGGATGGCGAGATCGAGGTCGCCGCTCGCAAGGTCGCGGTTCATCTGGCCGGAGTAGTCGACCTCCATGTAGAAGGAGGTTGAGGGCATTTCCTGTCGGATCGCGCGCAGCAGGCCGCCGGCATGCTCGGCGGCGACGTCCTGCTGGATGCCGAGCCGCATCGCATGTTCATAGGCGCCGGCACTTTCGACAGCGCGGGAGGCCTCGTGCCATTGCCGCTGCAGCGCCATCGCATGGTCGTGAAACCTGAGACCGGCGGCCGTCGGGACCGTGCCTCCCTTGCTTCGCGTGAAGAGTTTCCGGTCGAATTCCGCCTCCAGCGCCTTCACCCGGTGGGAGACAGTCGACTGGGTGATCCCCATACGCTCGGCGGTGCGGTTGAAACTTCGGGTCTCCATCAGATCAATGAAGGTCTCAATCAGATCAATCTGCATTTTTGCGCCACGTATCACGACAATTCCGGCTAATCTAATCGAATTCATCGATCAATAAAGCCCTGTCGTTCTTCTTGAAGCGAGCCCTCGTTTCTTGCCAAGCTCGGCGAAAATCGCGAGGGAAAAAGCATGGCGGAACTGCCGACGACGGCGCGCGTGGTGATCATCGGGGGCGGGGCGGTCGGAGCCTCTTCGCTCTACCATCTGGCCAAGGCTGGCTGGACGGATTGTGTGCTTCTGGAGAAGAACGAGCTGACGGCCGGATCGACCTGGCATGCGGCCGGCAATGTGCCGACCTTCTCGTCGTCGTGGTCGATCATGAACATGCAGCGCTATTCGGCGACGCTTTACCGGGACCTCGGCAAGCTCGTCGACTATCCGATGAACTACCACGTCACCGGTTCTGTCCGGCTTGGCCATTCGAAGGAGCGGCTGCGGGAGTTCAAGCGCGTCGTCGGCATGGGCCGATACCAGGGTATGGACCTCGATATCCTGGCGCCGGACGAGATGCGGTCGAAATATCCCTTTCTCGAGACGCACGATCTCACTGGTGCTCTCTACGATCCCTATGACGGGGACATCGATCCGGCGCAGCTGACGCAGGCGCTCGCCAAGGGTGCGCGCGACATGGGCGCCAAGGTCATCCGATTCTGCCCGGTGACGGCAGCCCGTCGGGAGAACGACGAGTGGGTGCTGACGACGCCGCAGGGCGAGATCCGCTGCGAATACGTGGTCAACGCCGCCGGCTATTATGCCCGCGAGGTCGGCAAGCTGTTCGGGCGCGACGTGCCCATGATGGTGATGAGCCATCAATACATGCTGTTCGACACCATTCCCGAACTGGAGGCGTGGTCGAAAGAAGCCGGGCACAAGCTGCCACTGCTGCGCGACGTCGATAGCTCCTATTATCTCCGGCAGGAAAAGTACGGCATGAATCTCGGGCCGTACGAGAAACACTGCAAGGCGCATTGGGTGACGAACGACGACCCGATGCCGGAGGATTTTTCCTTCCAGCTTTTCCCCGACGATCTGGAGCGGCTGGAATGGTATCTCAACGATGCCGTCGAGCGGGTGCCGATCCTCGGCACCGCGGGCCTGTCGAAAATGATCAACGGCCCGATCCCCTATGCGCCTGATGGCAATCCGCTGATCGGTCCGATGCCGGGCGTTCCGAATGCGTTCGAGGCCTGCGTCTTCACCTTCGGCATCTGCCAGGCGGGTGGCGCCGGCAAGGTTCTGGCCGAATGGGTCACCGAAGGGCAGACGGAATGGGACATGTGGTCGTGCGATCCGCGCCGCTATACCTCGTTCGCCTCGGACCAGGACTATTGCGTCGCCAAGGGCATGGAAATCTACGGCCATGAATATGCGATGCATTTTCCTAAGCACTACTGGCCGGCGGGACGCGACCGGAAACTGTCGCCGATCCACGACCGGATCAAGGCGCTGGGCGCGCAGTTCAAGCCCTACAACGGCTGGGAGCGCGCCATGTGGTACGCCAAGCCTGGAGATGACATTTCCGAGGAGGCGACACAGACCTGGGACCGCAAGGGGCCTTGGAGCCCGCGCATCGAGGCGGAATGCCTCGCGGTGCGGGATGCGGCTGGCATTCTCGACCTTCCCGGCTTCTCGCGTTTCCGGGTGAAGGGTCCTGGGGCGACAGCCTGGCTCTCCTCGATCATCACGGGCAAGGTGCCGAAGCCGGGGCGCATCGGACTCGCCTATTTCGCCGACGACAAGGGCCGGATCGTTACCGAAATGTCGGTCATGATGCTGGACGAGGATTTCTTCTTCCTGATCACGGCCGCGACGGCACAGTGGCATGATCTGGAATGGCTGCGAAAGCTAAAGCCGACCGATGCCAGCTTCACCATCGACGATGTGACCGAGGCTTTCTCCTGCCAGATCCTCTCCGGTCCCGCCTCGCGCGCGATCCTTGCCGAAGTGACCGACGCCGATCTGACGAAGCCGTGGTTGACGCACCAGTCGTGCCAGATCGCCGGCAAATGGCTGCAACTGGTGCGAGTCTCGTTTGCAGGCGAACTTGGCTGGGAACTGCATACCAAGATCGAGGACACGGCCGACATCTTCGATGCCGTCTGGGCGGCCGGCCAGAAACACGGGCTCCAGCCGTTCGGCATGGAGGCGCTCGACTGCCTGCGCATCGAGAAGGGCTATCGCGCCTGGAAGGGCGACCTTTCGACTGACTACACCGTGCTGCAGGGCGGGCTGGACCGCTTCATCGACTGGTCGAAAGATGACTTCAACGGGAAGGCGGCGCTGCTGAAGGAAAAGCAGCTCGGCGTGTCCAAGCGGTTCGTGACGCTCGTGGTCGACGCCGGTGATTGCGATGCGCCGTACATGTCGACGCTGTGGCATGACGGTGCGGTGGTCGGTGAGACGACCTCCGGCAACTGGGGTTATCGCACCGGCAAGTCGATCGCGCTCGGAATGCTGCGGGCTGACCTTGCCGGGCCCGGCACACAGGTCGAGGTCGAAATCTTCGGCGACCGCTTCAAGGCGACGGTGCAGCCCGACCAGCCGCTCTGGGATCCCTCGAACGAAAGACTGAAGGCATGAGCAAGCCGATTCCTTCCAAGGCGCGGGCGGTCATCATCGGCGGTGGTGTGTCCGGCTGCTCGGTCGCCTACCATCTGGCCAAGCTCGGCTGGACCGACGTGGTGCTGCTCGAGCGCAAGCAATTGACTTGCGGCACGACCTGGCACGCGGCCGGGCTGATCGGCCAGCTGCGTGGCAGCCAGAACATGACGCGGCTCGCGAAGTATTCACGCGATCTCTATGTCCGGCTCGAGGAAGAGACGGGCATCGGCACCGGCATGAAGCAGAACGGCTCGATCACGGTCGCGCTCACCGAGGAGCGGAAGGAGGAGATCTACCGCCAGGCCTCGCTGGCGCGGGCCTTCAATGTCGACGTGCGCGAGATTTCGCCGGACGAAGTCAAGGCCATGTATCCGCATCTGAATGTTTCCGACGTCGTTGGCGCCGTGCACCTGCCGCTCGATGGGCAATGCGATCCGGCCAATATCGCCATGGCGCTCGCCAAGGGTGCAAGGCAGTTCGGCGCGACGATCATCGAGGGCGTGAAGGTCATCGAGGTGCTGACGAAGGAGGGGCGAGTTTCCGGTGTCGTCTGTGAGCAGAATGGCGAACGGTACACGATCGAGACGGAGAATGTCGTCAACGCCGCCGGCCTCTGGGGTCGCGATCTCGCGGCGAAGTCCGGCGTCACCGTGCCGCTGCATGCCTGCGAGCACTTCTACATCGTCACCGAGCCCGTTGCGGGGCTGAAGCAGCTGCCGGTGCTGCGCGTTCCCGACGAGCAGACCTATTACAAGGAGGATGCAGGCAAGATGCTGGTCGGGGCTTTCGAGCTCAAGGCCAAGCCCTGGCCGCCGGCCGGCGAGAAAGTTCGCGAGGATTTCTGCTTCGACCAGTTGCCGGAGGATTTCGACCACTTCCAGCCGATCCTGGAAATGGCGGTCAACCGCCTGCCGATGCTGGAGACGGCCGGCATCCATACCTTTTTCAACGGGCCCGAGAGTTTTACTCCTGATGACCGCTACTATCTCGGCGAAGCGCCAGAGCTGAAGGGCTATTGGGTGGCGGCCGGTTACAATTCGATCGGCATCGTCTCCTCCGGCGGGGCCGGCATGGCGCTGGCGCAATGGATGAACGACGGCGAGCCGCCGTTCGACCTCTGGGAGGTCGATATCCGCCGCGCCCAGCCGTTCCAGAAGAACCGCGCCTATCTCAAGGAACGCGTCACCGAAACGCTCGGCCTGCTCTATGCCGATCATTTTCCCTATCGTCAGATGGCGACGGCGCGCGGTGTCAGGCGTTCGCCGATCCACGAACACCTGAAGGCACGCGGCGCCGTATTCGGCGAGGTCGCGGGCTGGGAGCGGACCAACTGGTTCGCGAAACCGGGCCAGGAGCGCGAATACCGCTACAGCTGGAAACGGCAGAACTGGTTCGAGAACCAGCGCGACGAACACATGGCGGTGAGAACCGGCGTCGGCCTGTTCGACATGACCTCGTTCGGCAAGATCAGGGTCGAGGGGCGCGATGCGCTTGCCTTCCTGCAGCGGCTCTGTGCCAACCAGATGGACGTGCCGTCGGGACGGATCGTTTACACCCAGATGCTGAATAGCAAGGGATGCATCGAAAGCGATCTGACGGTCACGCGGCTGTCCGAAACCGCGTTTTTCCTCGTCGTGCCGGGGGCCACCCTGCAGCGCGATCTCGCCTGGCTGCGGAAGAATTTGCAGCCTGACGAGTTCGTGGTGGTGACCGACGTGACGGCGGCGGAAAGCGTGCTATGCGTCATGGGGCCGAAGTCGCGTGAGCTGCTGTCTAAGGTCAGTCCCGCCGACCTCTCCAACGGTGGACATCCCTTCGGCACGGCGCGCGAGATCGAGGTCGGCATGGGCATCGCCCGCGCCCATCGCGTTACCTATGTCGGCGAACTCGGCTGGGAGCTTTATGTCTCCACCGACCAGACGGCGCACGTTTTCGAGGCATTGGAGGAGGCTGGTGCCGATGTGGGGCTGAAGCTCTGCGGCATCCATACGCTCGACTCGTGCCGCATCGAGAAGGCTTTCCGGCATTTCGGCCACGACATCACCGACGAGGATCACGTGCTGGAGGCGGGGCTCGGTTTCGCGGTCCGGACGGGCAAGGGCGAATTCATAGGACGCGATGCGGTTTTGCGGAAACAGGATGCAGGACTGAAACGACGGATGGTGCAACTCCGGCTGACCGATCCCGAACCGCTCGTCTTCCACAACGAGGCACTGGTGCGCGACGGCAAGATCGTCGGCACGGTGACGTCAGGCAATTACGGCCATTTCCTCGGCGCCGCGATCGGCATGGGCTACGTGCCCTGCGAGGGCGAGAGCGAAGCAGATGTGCTTGCCTCGACCTACGAGATCGAGGTGGCCGGCGAGCGGTTCAAGGCTGAGGCTTCGCTGAAGCCGATGTACGACCCCAAGGCGGAACGGGTGCGGATGTGACGGCGAGAGGCGCCGTTGCACAATCCGCCAACATTTGGAGAAACCCATGAGCGGTCTTCTGGAAACCAACGAAATACCCGGTGAAGCCTGCGCCGTCGCGCCATCGCGGCGCTCGGGCGGTCGCGCCGCACGGGTGGCGATGCGAGCGGCGCCGCTCGCCGAAAATGTCCGGCCGATCCGGCCCGGTCTTCCGGGCGGTCAGTACAAACCGCTGACCGAGGCCGGGGTGAAGCGCATCCACGAGGCCGCGCTAACGGCGCTCGAGGTGATCGGGCTTAGCCAGGCGCCGCCGTCGGGCGTCGAGATCATGACGAAGGCCGGCGCCATTCTCGGCGACGACGGACGGTTGCGGTTTCCGCGCGCGCTGGTAGAGGACATGCTGGCGAAGGCGGCAAGAGACATCACGCTCTTTGGCCGCGATCCCAAGTTCGACATGCTGCTGTCGGGCACGAACACCTACTACGGAACGGCCGGCGCCGCTGTGAACGTGGTCGATGTCGAGAAGCGGGAATATCGCGAGTCGACGTCGAAGGACCTGCTCGACGCCGCTCGGCTGGTTCAGCACCTCGACAACATCCATTTCTTCCAGCGCGCGATGGTCTGCCGGGATGTGCCCGACAATTTCGACATGGACATGAACACGCTCTACGCCTGCTGCGCGGGAACGTCGAAACATGTCGGCACCAGCTTTTCCGATCCGGCCCATGTCGCCGGCGGGTTCGACATGCTGCACATGATCGCCGGCGGCGAGGACAAATGGCGGGCGCGGCCCTTCGTGTCGAACTCCAACTGCTTCGTCGTGCCGCCGATGAAATTCGCGACCGAGAGCTGCCTGACGATGGAGCATTGCATCCGCGAAGGCATGCCCATTCTCCTGCTGTCGGCCGGTCAGGCGGGCGCTACCGCGCCGGCGCCGCTTGCGACGGCGATCGTGCAGGCGGTGGCGGAATGCCTGGCGGGCGTCGTCTATGTCAACGCAATGTCGCCCGGCTTCCCGGCGATCTTCGGGACTTGGCCGTTCGTTTCCGACCTGCGGACGGGCGCGATGTCGGGCGGTTCCGGCGAGCAGGGGCTGCTGACGGCTGGTTGTGCGCAGATGCACCAGTTCTACGGTCTGCCAGGTGGAGCAGCCGGAGGCATGTCGGACTCGAAGCTGCCCGACATGCAGGCCGGCTGGGAGCAGGGCATCCTCAACGTCATGGCGGGACTTTCGGGTCTCAACATGATCTATGAGTCGGTCGGCATGCATGCCTCGCTCCTGGGCTTCTGCCTGGAGTCGCTGGTGCTCGGCGACGACCTGCTCGGGCAGGTACAGCGCTGCATACGTGGCATCGATGTGACCGAGGATTCGGTGTCGATCGAGACCATGAAGTCGGTGTGCCTGGAAGGACCGGGCCACTATCTCGGCGACCCGCAGACCTTGAGCCTGATGCAGACGGAATATGTCTATCCGGCCGTTGCCGATCGTTCGAGCCCGAAGGAGTGGGTGGAAAACGGACGACCGGACCTGATAGAGAAGGCGATCGCGCGCAAGCGGCGAATTCTCGAGAATACACCGAGATCGACCTTCGATCCCGCTGTCGATCAGGCTATCCGGGAGAAGTTCCGGATTTACTGCTGAGATGCGGCCTTATGATCTGCCATCGCCTTCGTTCGGATAACCGTCCGGATGAAGGCGATGATGAACATGCCGGTCATCAGAAGTACGATCGTCGGTGCCGGGGCGCTGTCGATCAGAAAACTGAAATAGATGCCGAAGAAAGTGGCCGACGTCCCCACCAATACGGCAGCCATCAGCATGGTCTGGAAGCGACGCGTGATCAGGAAGGCGATGGCGCCGGGCGCAACCAGCATGGCGACCGAGAGGATGATGCCGACCGCCTTCAGCGCACCCACCACCGTCAGCGACAGAATAGCCAGCAATCCATAATGCAGCAGCCGCACTGGCAACCCTATGGCGCGGGCGTGCTGGCTGTCGAAGGCGTGCGCCAGAAGATCCTTGCGCAGAACGAGCAGGAACAGGGTTGCGGCGAGCGTGATCAGTCCCGTCTCCACCAGGTCGGAGGGCAGGATGCCGAGCATGTCGCCGAACAGGATATGGTCGAGATGGACATCGCTCTCGACCTTGACGAACATGACGAGACCGAGGGCGAACATGCCGGAAAAGACGATGCCGAGCACGGTGTCTTCCTTGATGCGGCTGTTCTCCTTGATGTAGCCCGTCATCAGGGCGCAGGTGAGACCGGCGACGAAGGCTCCGATGGCGAGCGGCATGCCGATGACATAGGCAACGACGACGCCGGGCAAGACCGCGTGGGAGACGGCGTCACCCATCAGCGACCATCCCTTCAGGACCAGATAGCAGGAGAGCAGCGCCATCGGCACCGCGATCATCAGCGTCACCGCGAAGGCTGACAGCATGAAGGGGAGCTGGAACGGGAGAAGGAGCAGTTCGAGTGTCTCGTTCATGCCGCCTGCTCCGTCTGTCGACCGCGCCGGCGGGCAGCGAGGCGTCCGTGTTTCGGGGCGAAGAAGAAGGCTGCGAGGAAGATCAAAGTCTGCAACACGACGATGATGCCGCCGGTCGCGCCGTCCAGGAAGTAGCTGGCATAGGCGCCGAGGAAGCTGGTGACGGCGCCGATCGAGAGCGCCAGCAGGATCAGCCGTCCGAAGCGGTCGGTCAGCAGGTAGGCGGTAGCGCCGGGGGTGACCACCATGGCGACCACGAGAAAGGCGCCGACGGTCTGCAGCGCGGCGACGGTGGAGGCGGCGAGCAGCGTGAAGAAGACGACCTTCAGCACTTCCGGTTTGAGACCGATGGAGCGCGCATGGTTTTCGTCGAAGAAGGTCACCATGAAATCCTTCCACTTCAAACCGAGCACCAGAAGGCTGACGCCACCGATGATGGCGAGCTGCAGCGTGTCGGACGGCGAGATGGCGAGGATGTTGCCGAGCACGATCGTCTGGATGTTCACCGAGACGGGCGACAGCGACACCATGAACAGGCCGAGGCCGAAGAAGGAGGTGAAGATCAGGCCGATGATCGCGTCCTCCTTCAACCGCGTACGCTGGTTCAGGAAAAGCATGGCTGCGGCGGCGAGGCCGCCGGAGAAAAACGCACCCAATGCGAAGGGAAGACCCAGCATGTAGGCGCCGGCAACGCCGGGAACGATAGCGTGGGAGAGCGCATCACCGATCAGCGACCAGCCCTTGAGCATGAGGTAGGCGGAGAGGAAGCCGCAGACCGCGCCGACCAGCGTGCTGACCCAGATGGCGTTCAGCATGTAGTCGTAGCCGAAGGGTTCAAGCAGAAGGCTTGTCATCGGATTTTTCCGCCTCCGGCCGTGCATAGACGACGAAGGGGCGTTCGTCGTCGGTGAAGACCTTGACCTCGCGACGGTCGTCCTCGTCGTCATGCAGGTCGCTGCCGCCGAGCACGAAATGGCGAAGCGCCCCACCAAAGGCGGCTTTCAGGTTTTCCTCGGTGAAGGTTTCCGCCGTCGGGCCGGCGGCGAGTACCGTTCCCTTGACGAAAATCGTGCGGTCGCAAAAGTCGGGAACGCTGCCGAGATTGTGGGTGGAGACCAGCATGACCCGGCCCTCGTCGCGAAGATCCTTCATCAGCGCGACGATCTGCTCCTCGGTCGTTACGTCCACTCCGGTGAAGGGTTCGTCGAGGAGAATAACCTGACCTTCCTGGGCAAGAGCGCGTGCAAGGAACACTCGCTTGCGCTGGCCGCCGGAGAGTTCACCGATCTGTCGCTTGCGGTAGTCCGACATGCCGACGCGGGAAAGGGCCCGATCGACCATCTCGCGGTCCTGCTTTCCGGGGATACGGAGAAAGTTCATGTGGCCATAACGGCCCATCATCACCACGTCCTCGACAAGCACCGGAAAATTCCAATCGACTTCCTCGGCTTGCGGCACATAGGCGACCAGATTTTTCGCCAGCGCCTCCTTCACGGTCATTCCGAGGATCGAGATCGAGCCGTGGGATACGGGGACGAAGCCCATGATTGCCTTGAACAGGGTCGACTTGCCGGCCCCGTTAACGCCGACAAGCGCGGTGATTGTGCCTGTTGGTATCGAGAAGGACGCATGGCGAAGCGCCGTCAGGCCGTTGCGATACGTCACGCTGACATCGCTTGCGGAAAGACCGTCCGGTGGCTGTTTAGAAGTTCCGTGCATGATCAGCCTTTCAGGCCGCTTACGATGGTCGAGACGGTAACCTTGAGAAGATCGAGGTAGGTCGGGACAGGACCGTCGGCCTCGCTGAGAGAATCCACATAGAGCACGCCGCCGTAGCGAACGCCAGTCTCGGCGGCGACCTGCTTTGCCGGTTCGGCCGATACCGTGCTTTCGCTGAAGACGGCCTTGATATCGTGTTCGCGGACGGCGTCGATCACCGCGCGAACCTGCTGCGGCGTGCCCTGGGCGTCGGCATTGATGGGCCAGAGATAAAGTTCCTTCAGCCCAAGGTCACGCGCGAGATAGGAGAACGCGCCCTCGCTGGTCACGAGCCAGCGATCGTCTTCGGGCAGTTCGGCCAGCGCGGCCTTCATCGGCGCGATCTCGGCCTTGATCCGTTCGGCATACGCTGTCGCATTGGCGTCATAGGTCGCCGCATTGTCCGGATCGATTGCCACCAGAGCCTTTCGGATGTTCTCCACGTAGATCAGCGCATTGTCCGGGGACATCCAGGCATGCGGGTTCGGCTTGCCGTCGTAGGCGCCGCTCGAGATGCTCATTGGTTCGATGCCGTCGCTCACCACGACGTTCGGAATGTCGCCGAGGTTGGAGAGGAATTTCTGGAACCAGCTTTCGAGGTTCAGGCCGTTCCAGAGCACCAGGTCAGCGTCGCGGGCCTTCAGGATATCGCGCGGGGTCGGCTGGTAGTTGTGGATCTCGGCGCCGGGCTTGGTGATGCTTTCCACCTCGGCGGCATCGCCCGCGACGTTGCGCGCCATATCGGCGATGACGGTGAAGGTCGTGACGACCTTGGGTTTATCCGCTGCTTGGGCGGAGAGGGGCATCGTCACGGCGGCCAGGACAATCAGGCCGGCAATTCGTCTCCACATCGTCCATCTCCACAATTGCGAATTATTCGCAATCAAATCTAGTCAGGCTTTCGCGTTTGTCAACGAATTTGCGAATGCTTCTCAATTTCATCCTTCATGCCGAAAAAGGGCGTGAACCGGCGGCATTCAACCGAGCAAGTTAAGTGTTCCTCAAGGACAGTCTGCCAAAAGTTGGCGGAGTATTGCGTAAGATGTGGAGTAGTGCGTGTCGGAGTATCTGGCGTGAAAGGTCTGTCGGGCAAATTCCGCTTGTCCCGTAAACTGCTTGTCATCTTCGGCGGCGTTGCGGTCTTGTGCGGAGGTACCGGCGCGGCTGCGGTCTATATCGGAGCTGACCAGTTGCTGGGGCCATCCTATGCCGAGTTGAACGGCCTGGAGTGCACCGAGGTCAAGACCGTGACGATCCAGAAGAAAGATCGTTTCTGGGTCCGCAAATTCATCACCACCGAGCCAACCGACGGGCCGACACGCGTCAAAACCGCGCTCAGGGTCGCTGCGGCCGTTTACGATGCCAAGAAGCCGGACCTGGTCCAGGTCGTCGTGCTCGACAAGAACGGTCCGACCGACCGCGCCGACATGCGCGGCCGCGCTGTGGGGGCCGATATCCTTTATATTCCCGATCCCGCCAAGGTTCCGGAAGAGACGGCCGGCGTTTCGTTTTCGGCCCGCTATATCGACAAACCCGCCAACGAGAGCGGCCAGTTCTACGGAGAACGCATCATCCTGCCGCTCGGCGATGTCGAGGCGCTGTTCGCGCGCCTTGACGACAAGACGGATTGCATCACGCCGGTGATCGAAGGGGCGGACGGCCATGGGGCGCCGGCACCGCATGGTGAAACTGACGCCCACGGGGCGCCAGCCGCACACGGCGAAGCCTCGGGCCACGAGGATGCCGGACACGGTGCCGATGCCGGACATGGCGAGGCTGCAGGCCACGGCGAGGCCGACGGCCACGGCGAGGAAACACCGGTCGCGGATGGCCATGGAGCGGACCCGGCGCATGGCGAAGAGGCCCAATCCGGCGGATGGTTCGCATCGATAACGGGCATGGTGTTCGGCAGCGACGATGCCGCTCCGGCCGAGGAGGCGCACGGCGACACCGCTGAGGCGCCGGCAGAAGACGAGCATGGCGGGCATGTCGAGAAGGCCAAAGCCAAGCACGGCGCCGATGCATCGGCCGTCGCCCATGAGACCGAACACGCGACGAGCGAGGCGGCGGCAGAGGGGCATGTGACCTCGGAAGAGATGCATGCCGCGCCGACCGGGGAAGGACATGCCGCTGCGGCAGAACATTCGAGTCCCGCAGGTCACACTGTTGAAGTGAGCGAACAAGCCTCTACCGATCACGCAGAAGCACTGCCCCCCGAAGAGACAAAACATGCGGCGGATGCGGCCAAGTCCGAGGAGGACGGCAAGGGCTGGTTAGGCTCGCTTCAGGATCTCGTGTGGGGCGACGGAGAAGCCGATGCCACGGCCGCAAAGGAGGCGGAAGCCAGCACGCCCGATATCGCCGAGCATGCCAAGGATGCGGCCGATGCCGATGCGGCCGGTGCGGCATGGCTCGCGAAGCTGAAGTCCAAGCCGGCAGGTTCGGCTGACAGCGCGGCGGATGGCTCGCATGCTTCGGATGTTCCGGCCGAAGACTCCCACGCTCTGCCTCCGACGACGGACGAGAAAACCAAGGCTGACGAGCACGCCAGCGCAGGTCACTGAGCCGGCTGTGGATTTTTACGCCAATCCATAAACAAACGGCGGCCCGAAAGGCCGCCGTCATCGTGACAGTCTGCAGTCTTTTCCGCCTCAATCGCGGTTGCGTCGGGCCGGGAAGAGGATGACGTCGCGGATCGACGGGGCGTTGGTCAAGAGCATGATCAGGCGGTCGACGCCGATGCCGAGGCCACCCGCGGGCGGCATGCCCTGGTCGATCGCATCGAGGAACTCGTCGTCGAGCTGCTTGTCCTTCTCGCCGCGCGAATGGGCCTGTTCGAGCTGCTCAACCATGCGCCTGCGCTGTTCTTCCGGGTCGTTCAGTTCGGAGAAGGCGTTGCCGACTTCCCAGGCGTTGCAATAGGTTTCGAAGCGCTCGACGAGGCGCGGTTCGCCCGGCACTTCCTTGGCAAAGGGCGAGATGTCCTTCGGGAAATGCGTGACGTGGCTCGGCTGGATCAGCGTGCCCTCGACCTTTTCCTCGAAGATGAAAGCGAGGCATTCGCCCCAGGTCCAATCCTTCTCGACGGCAAAGCCGGCAGCCTTGGCGGCGGCGCGGGCTTCCTCATCGGTCTTGATCGCAAGGAAGTCGATGCCAGTCGCTTCCTTGACGGCGTCTGGCATCGGCACGCGCTTGAAGGGACCCTTGAAAGAGAGCGTCTTGTCGCCATAGGTGACGTCGCTCGAACCGTGGATCGTGACGGCAAGCGTCTCGAACATGCGCTCGACAAGGCCCATGATGTCCTCGTAGTCGGCATAGGCCCAGTAGCATTCCATCATGGTGAATTCGGGATTGTGACGGGTCGACACGCCTTCGTTGCGGAAGTTGCGGTTGACCTCGAACACCTTGTCCGACAGGCCGGACACGAGCGTGCGCTTCAAAAACAGTTCCGGCGCGATGCGCAGGTACATGTCCATCTTCAGCGTGTTGTGGTGCGTCTTGAACGGCTCAGCCGTGGCGCCGCCGTAGACGGTCTGCAGCATCGGCGTCTCGACCTCGAGGAAGCCTTCGCCTTCCATGAAGCGTCGAATGCCGGAGACGATCTTAGAGCGCTGCTGGAAGCGCAGCTTGGATTCCTCGTTGCTTAGGATATCAAGGTGACGTTTGCGATAGCGCAGCTCGATGTCGGCGAGGCCATGATACTTCTCCGGCATGGGGAGCAGCGTCTTGGTCAGCATGGTGATTTCATGCGCGTTGATGGTCAGCTCGCCACGCTTGGTGCGACGCACCTGGCCCTTGACGCCGATGATGTCACCGAGGTCGATCATCGGTAGAAGCGCGCGCGCTTCCTCCGGGGTGGTGTCCTTGTGGGAGAAGATCTGGATCTTGCCCGAGGCGTCATGGATATCCATGAACATGCCTGAGTTGCGCGATGAATAGACGCGGCCGGCGACCGTGACGATGTCGTCCGACTCCTGATCCGGCTCAAGACCGGCGTATTTCTCGGCGAACTCCGCATTCGTCAGCGTACGGTGGAAATGCGCCGGATAGACGTCGCCGACGGTCTTGCGCAGCTGGTCGAGCTTCTGGCGGCGGACTTCCGTCGGGTCGGAGGAGAGGGCGGTTTCGGTCTTCTGTTCGGTCATCGTGTGTTGCCTTTGAGGGCTCAATTCGTTTCGGTTCGCCGGCTGGCGGCGCATTTGGCTCCTCCCGGGCGGGGGAGGGCCTTGCTCAGTTCTGGGCGCCTGCCATCGACGTCAGCACCTGGATCGCCACCTTCAACCGCTGTCGCACGACCGAGCGGCCGAGCAGCGCCATTGAGTCAAACAGCGGCAGCGAACGCTGGCTGCCTGACACGGCGACGAAGAGCGGCGGGGTGACGACGCGGAGCTTCTTGCCCATGCGCTCGGAAATCGCGCGCAGCTCTTCCTCGATGGTCGTGACATTCCATTCGAGGATCTTTTCGAGATCCGCCTGAACGGTCGTGACGATATCGAGCGTCTCGGCTGGGCTGGTCTTCAAGCCGCCGAAGGAGGCGGGGGTGAGGCCCACATCGTTGGCGAGCAGGAAGCCTGCGAGCGGCGGCAGTTCGCCGAGCTTGGTGACGCGGCTCTGGGCGAGCTTCAGGCCTTCGACCAGTCGGTCGTTCTCTTGTGCCCAGTCGAGCGTGCGGGCGACGAAGTCTTCCGGTGTCAGCTTCTCGCGCAGCCAGCGGCCGTTTAGCCAATCGAGCTTCTGGATGTCGAAGATCGCGCCGGCCTTGTTAAGATGGTCGGGGTCGAACTTCTCGATCAGCTCTTCCATCGACAGCAGTTCCTCGCCTTCGGCGATCTGGATGAAGAACAGGCCGAGGAAGTTCATCAGCGCTTCCGGCAGGTAGCCGAGGGCCGAGTAGTAGGAGATCGAGGTCGGGTTCTTGCGCTTCGATAGCTTCGACTTGTCGTGATTGCGCATCAGCGACAGGTGCATGAACTTTGGCGGCTCGAGGCCGAGATGTCGATAGATCAGGATGTGCTTCGGCACCGAAGCCAGCCACTCCTCGCCGCGCGCGACGTGGGTGATCTTCATCAGGTGGTCGTCGACGACATTCGCCATGTGGTAGGTCGGCATGCCGTCGGCCTTTAGGAGGACCTGCATGTCGACGCTTTCCCACGGGATCGACACGTCGCCATAGACGCCGTCGTGGAAATCGCAGGAGCCTTCCGTCGGCACCTTCAGGCGCACGACGGAGGGTTCGCCGGCTTCCATGCGGGCTGTCACTTCTTCGGCCTTCAGGTTTAGGCAATGCCCGTCATAACCCGGGGGCTTGCCGGCTGCACGCTGGGCCTCGCGCATAGCTTCCAGCCGCTCCGGCGTGCAGAAACAGCGGAAGGCACCGCCGTCGCGCACCATCTGCTCTACGAAGGGGCGGTAGATATCCTTGCGCTCGGACTGGCGATAGGGACCGTAGGGGCCCCCGACATCAGGGCCTTCAGACCAGGTGAGACCCGTCCACTTCAGCGCGTCAAGCACCTTCTGCTCGAACTCTGCGGTCGAGCGGGTCGCGTCGGTGTCCTCGATGCGCAGGATGAACTCGCCGCCGAATTTCCTGGCGAAGAGATAGTTGAACAGCGCGATGTAGGCGGTCCCGACATGGGGTTCGCCGGTCGGGGAGGGTGCGATGCGGACGCGGACGCCTGATGTGCTCATAGGAAAATGCCCGTACTGATTAACGTGGCCGTGATCGCAGGCTTGTCGCGAGGATCAGCGAGATGTGACTGAAAGCGGGAAAAACATACGTCGGCTATCGCCGATGGCGGGTTTTCCCATCCGGTTGGCCTTAGGCCATATTCATGGGAACACGTCAAGGGAAAGTGCCGGATTGTCAGGGCAAGTGCCGCTGGCCTCGGCATTGCGCAAGACGCGGAACCAAAGCTGACCGTGCTCGTTTTCCAAACGGAATGTCGGTCGTGTCAACCGGACGCGACGGAGATGGAGAACATGGCGGTTTTTCCGGTTTCTCGCCATGGCCAACGAAGTGGCAGTCGAGCTCCCCACCCGTCCGACCGACGTTTCATCCCATTCAGTTCAACGGCCAGACGATCAGCAGTGCCGGCACCGCGACCAGGACAATAAGGACGGATAGCGGGAAGCCGAGCCGGGCGTAATCGGAAAACCTGTATCCACCCGGTCCCATCACCAGCGTATTGCACTGGTGCCCGATGGGCGTGAGGAAATCGCAGCCTGCACCAATGGCGACGGCCATCAGAAATGCTTCAGGATTGTATCCGAGTCCGCTCGCGAAGCTCGCCGCGATCGGCGCCATGACGAGAACAGTGGCGGCGTTGTTGAGGAAAGGCGTCACGGCCATCGCCGTTATGAGGATGAGGCCGACGGCGCCCCACGCGGGCAGGTCGCCTGCGATCATGTTGAGCCAACCGGCAATCAGGTCGCTGCCGCCGGTTGTCCGGAGCGTGTCGGCGACGGGTATCAGTGCGGCCAGCATGACAAGGATGGGGCCATCCACGGCCCGGTAGACTTCACTGACGGGGACTACACCAAAGGCGACCATGGCGAGGGCGGCGGCGAAGAATGCGATGGCCACTGGCGCGAGGCCAACTGCTGTCGCTCCCATAGCAATTGCAAGGATAACCAGCGGAATGAGAATGTTCCGGTCCGTTCCGAGAAGGATCTCGCGCTCGGCCAGCGGCAGGCAGCCGAGTTCGGTCAGGATCGAGGGCATCTGCTGACGCAGGCCCTGCAAGAGAACGACATCGCCCGATCTCAGCGTCAGTTCGCCCAGCCGCTCGTTGATGCGCTTGCCCTGGCGACTGACCGCGAGGAGGTTGACGCCGAAGGTGTGGACGAGGGAAAGCTCTTTCGCGGTCTGCCCGATCAGGGGGGAGCCCCGGCCTATCACGGCTTCCACCGAGGAGATGTCGCCCCTTTTCTTCCGCCCCACCGTCGTGTCACCGCTGAAGGCCAGATTGCCTTGCGACACGATCCTGTCCAACGCTTCCGAAGGTCCATTGAGCAGAATGACGTCGTCCTCGCGCAGGAGGATGTCTGCAAATGGCGAGAGCCGCGTATCGCCGCGAAGCACGGCAGTTGCGGTCACGTCTCCACCGCCCAATTGGAGCAGGTCGTGAAGGGTCTTGTCCGCAGACGACGACTGCCTTGTCACCACGACTTCCGTTGCGAATGCCGATGCCTCCAGCGCCTCCTGCAATGAAGGGTTCTGGTTTTCGCGGCGCGGCACGAGCCAATAGAAGAAGATCAGGAACACGATGCCAGCCACCGCCAGTGTCGCGCCGACGGGTGTAAAGTCGAACATCGTGAACGGCTGTCCCGTTATTTCCTGTCGGAGTTTCGAAACGGCGATGTTCGGCGAGGTGCCGATCTGCGTCATCAGCCCACCGAGAAGCGCGCCGAACGACATGGGCATCAGGAATACGGAGGCTGTCACCCCCGAGCGGCGAGCGAACTGGAAGGCGACCGGCATCATGATCGCCAGGGCGCCGATATTCTTGATGAATGCCGACAAGACGGTCACACTCACGAGAAGAAGAAGCATCTGGCCACGCAAAGACGACAGAGCCGGGAAAAATCGCTTGATCGCCAGATCGACAACGCCTGATCTCGCAACCCCCGCGCTGACGATCAGTGCGCTTCCGACGATGATCACCAGATCGTCCGAGAAGCCGGAGAAAGCCTTGTTAACCGGCACGAGGCCAAGCGTGACCGCGGCAACCAGTGCCACACAGGCGACCACGTCGTAGCGAAACTTTTCCCAGAGGAATGCCGCCATCATCAGGGACAGCAGGATGAAGGCCAGACTCTGCTCGTAGGTCATCTTGCTCCCGAAAACTGGGTTGTGGACCGGATATGCAAATCGCTCTCCACCGATTTCATAGTGACTGCGAGCAAACAGGCAACCCAATAAAAGAAGGCCTTCGCTGGGGAAGGCCTTCCATTGTCCGGATCAGTGGCTCGCAACGCCCGTGCTCGCGTCTTTCTTTCGCTTTCGTCTGGCAAACATATTCAGCACTTCCACGAGGGCGGAGAACGCCATGGCGGCATAAATGTAGCCCTTTGGAACGTGGAACCCCATGCCTTCGGCGATCAGGGTCGTCCCGATCATCAGCAGGAAGGCAAGCGCCAGCATGACGATCGTCGGATTCTTCTCGATGAAGTTCGCGAGCGGTGTGGCTGCCACCAGCATCACGGTCACGGCCACTATGACGGCGACGATCATGATCGGCAGGTGCGGTGTCATGCCGACGGCGGTGATGATGCTGTCGATCGAGAACACAAGGTCGAGCAACAGGATCTGGCCAATGGCGGACGCGAAGTTGTTGATCGCAGCGCCGCCGCCGACCATGTCTTCCTTGTGGTCGACGGGATCGACGTTGTGGTGGATTTCCTTCGTCGCCTTCCACACGAGGAACAGGCCGCCGGCGATCAGAATCATGTCCTTCCAGGAGAAGCCATGGTCGAAGATCGTGAAGACCGGTGTTGTCAGCTGCACGATCCAGGCGACCGTTCCGAGCAGGCCGAGCCGCATGACGAGGGCGAGTCCGATGCCGATGCGGCGAGCGCGTTCACGCTGGTTTTCCGGCAGCTTGTTCGTGAGGATCGAAATGAAAATGAGATTGTCGATGCCGAGAACGACTTCCATGACGATGAGCGTCACGAGTGCGATCCAGGCCTCGGGGCTCTGAAGGAGGAGGATTATGTCCTGCATGTAGGGCGATCCGGGGTTTGCGGTGGCAAGGCGATATCATGGAACGTGCCAGGCGCAAAGATGATCGACGTCCGGTTCAGGAACCCGCTCGATAGGTCTTCAAGAACATCGAGACGGCGCTCATTACGACCCTGTCGACTTCCTCTGCAGCAGGCGGCCCCTTGATGTCGTCAAAAAGCCGCAGCTTGAAAAAGGTTCCGGTCGACAGGTCGATGAACTGGCGGGCTGCAAGTTCGATATCGGGGATAACCAGGGCGCCGATCGCCACCTGGCGTGCCAGGAATTGTTCCAGGACCGCCTTGGCGTTGTTGGGCGTGGTGGCAAAAAACCGGCGACACAGGCCGGGCATGCGATCGACCACTCCGAGAACGGTGCGCATAGCCGGCACCATGTCGCTCCCGGTCACCTGTTGGACGAACGCGCGGGCGAACCGTTCGAGACCGTCGGCGGCGTCGTTCGTGCCGGCCATGACATCGCGAAGCGATTCCGCAAAGCGCGTCTTTTCCCGGTCGACCAAGGCGGCAAACAGTTCTTCCTTGCTGGAGAAATAGACATAGATCGTGCCCTTGGAGACGCCGGCTTCGCGCGTCACATCGTTCATGCTCGCGGCATCGAAGCCGAGTTTCATGAATACGCGGCGCGCGCCGTCGATGATCTGTTCACGCTTCGCAGGATCGGCGCCGGCCGCAAACCGCGTGGCTGGTGTGCCGAGACCATTGTCGGCGCTTTGCTGAGCTATGTCGTTTGTCTTCACCATCGATCTGGCCGTTAGCCTCAAAATGTTAACTTTATCGAACCGCGCGGTTCGATTGCCCTTGATATGGGGGATAAAACGCTCTATGTCAAATCGAACCGAACGGTTCAGTTCGATTATCTTCAGTTCACCAAGACGGTCCAATTCCATGTCAGGCTCACAGAGAACAGGTGCAGTTCGTTCGCTTTCCAATGATGAGGAAGCGGAGGTCATCGACGTCCGGAGCGAGGCGCCTGCTCCGGCAGCTGCCGCATCCGTGGACACGGCCCCTCCGAAAAAGCGTCGTTCTCCGGTCTTGCCGGTCATCGTCGCGGCGCTGCTCGCGGCGGGAGGCTGGTACGGCTATCAGTGGTGGACCGATGGCCGCTTCATGGTGTCGACCGAGGATGCTTACATAGAAGGCGATATCGCGATCATTTCACCGAAGGTCTCTGGTTATGTTGCTTCGGTGAGGGTGAGCGACAACCAGGTCGTCAAGGCCGGCGAACCGCTCGTCGTTCTCGATGACGGGGATTACCGCATCGCCGTCGATCAAGCCGAGGCGCAGTTGAAGAGCCAGCATCTTGCGCTCGATCGCATTGACGCACAGATCAAGGGTGCGGAAGCCAGCCTGCTGCAGGCAAAGGCACAGCAGCAGTCATCCTCCGCGAGCCTCGACCTCGCTCGCCTCTCGCTCAAGCGCGTGACCGGTCTTCAGGCGCAAAACGTCGTCTCCACTGCCGATCTCGACAGCGCCCGCACGCAGTTCGAACAGGCTGAGGCCAATATGGCTGCGGCGGATGCGAACATCGCTGCCGCGGATGCGCAGATTTCGGTGCTCAAGGCGCAGCGCGCTGAGGCCGATGCGAGCATCCGCTCTGCCGAACTCGCGCTCCAGAAGGCGCAACGCGATCTCGACTTCACCGTCCTGAAGGCTCCCTACGATGGTGTTGTCGGCAATCTGGCCGTTCAGACCGGCGATCTCGTCTCGACGGGAAAGCGTCTTGCGGCGCTGGTTCCTGTTCGGGATCTCTATATCGAGGCGAATTTCAAGGAGACGCAGATCGCTCACCTGGAGCCGGGCTCCAAGGTCAATATCCATGTGGATGCCTTTGGCGATGATCCGCTGGTGGGTACGGTGACGTCGATCGCTCCGGCGTCCGGCTCGGTCTTCTCCATGCTTCCTGCCGAAAATGCCACGGGCAATTTCACCAAGGTCGTGCAGCGCGTGCCCGTGCGGATCGCGATCCCGCAGGATGCGCTGGATGGAGGACATCTGAGGGCGGGCCTGTCGGTCGTCGTCGATGTCGATACCCGCACCGCTCCCGCCGGCGCCGCGCTCGCGGCCAAGTAAACCGTCGGAGAAAGGCGGGTTCGATCATGGCTGGATCAGTGACAGCGGCGCCGGTTGCCGGCGCTCACAACGCCGAACGCATGGATCCGAAGAGGGTCATCGCGTTTTTCGCGATGGTGTTCGGGATGTTCATGTCGATCCTCGACATCCAGATCGTTTCGGCCTCTCTGGCCGAGATCCAGGCCGGACTTGGGGCCGGCTCGGAAGAGGTCTCCTGGGTGCAGACTTCCTACCTCATTGCCGAGGTCATCATGATCCCGCTGTCGGGCGCCCTTGCGCGTATTGTCTCGACGCGCGTGATGTTCTCGGTGTCGGCTGCCGGCTTCACGCTCGCCAGCGCACTTGCCGCGACGGCGACCAGCATCGATCAGATGATCGTCTACCGCGCGCTGCAGGGTTTCATTGGCGGCGGCATGATCCCGTCGGTGTTCGCGGCCGCCTTCACCATTTTCCCGCCGTCGAAGCGAAACGTCGTTTCGCCGATCATCGGTCTCGTCGCCACGCTGGCGCCGACGGTCGGTCCCACCATCGGCGGCTACATCAGCCATGCGATGTCCTGGCACTGGCTGTTCCTGATCAATGTCATCCCCGGCATTATCGTGACGGCCGTGACCTGGCGCCTTATCGACTTCGACAAGCCTGACTGGTCGCTGTTCAAGAAGTTCGACTGGTGGGGACTTGCGTCCATGGCGCTTTTCCTCGGCACGCTGGAATACGTGCTGGAGGAGGGCAACAACAAAGACTGGTTCAGCGACGAGCACATCGTGATCGGAACCGTCATCATGCTGGTCGGCGGACTGATCTTCTTCTACCGGGTCTTCAAGGTGGACTTTCCGGTCGTTGACCTTAGGGCATTCGCGAACCGAAACTTCGCCTTTGGCTCGCTGTTCTCCTTCATCATGGGTGTCGGGCTCTACGGGCTGACCTACCTCTATCCGCTCTATCTCGGGCGCATCCGCGGTTACGATTCCCTGATGATCGGCGAGACCATGTTCGTTTCAGGCGCGGCGATGTTCATGACCGCGCCCGTCGCCGGCATGCTGTCGAGCAAGCTCGACCCTCGCGTCATGATGATGATGGGTTTCGCGGGGTTTGCCCTCGGTACCTACATGATGACCGGCATCACCGCCGACTGGGATTTCTACGAACTGCTGGTGCCGCAGATCCTGCGTGGCTGCTCGCTGATGATCTGCATGGTTCCGATTAACAATATCGCACTCGGCACCTTGCCTCCCGATCGCATCAAGAACGCCTCGGGCCTCTTCAATCTGACGCGCAACCTTGGCGGCGCCGTCGGTCTTGCGATCATCAACACCGTGCTCACCCAGAGGACCGACGAACATTACGCGCGGCTCTCCGAGCATGTGAGCTGGAGCAACCGTTCCGCGCTCGACTGGCTGAACAGCGTTGGCGCCAACTATGACAGTTACGGCCTGGACGGCAGCGTCACCGCCATCAAGAAGCTTTCGGGCATTGTCACGCAGCAGTCCTGGCTTTTGTCCTTTATGGATGTGTTCATGGGGCTGACGTTCCTGTTCGCGGGACTCATCGTTCTCGTTCTCATGATCAAGAAGCCCGCTGCTGCGGCCCCCGCAGGTTCCGGACACTGACCTGATCCACCGCCCGTGTCCGCCTCGCGCCGCTCCGTTTCAACGGGGCGGCGTTTTCTTTTCCGGCTTTCGAACTCTGCGTGACGATTTCTGATTTACGTACCTCAGAAATTCGGATAGGGGTGCTGCCGGAGGAACAATGAAGCCCACCGTCCACGACATTGCCGCCCATGCCGGCGTGAGCCTCGCCACGGTGGACCGCGTCCTCAACCGGCGTCCCGGCGTACGTGGCGTCACCCGTGACAGGGTGGAAAACGCGATCGTCGAACTTGGATATGTACGGGACGTGGCCGCGGCCAATCTCGCCAAGAGCAGGCTCTATCCCTTCGTTTTCATCGTTCCGACCAGCGATAACTCCTTCATGGTGGCGCTTCGCCGAGAGGTCGAGGAGGTCGCCAAGCGGGGCGCCATCGACCGGCTCGACCTGCGCGTGGTCGACGTTCCTGCTTTCGATGCAGCGGCGCTCGCCAGGGCAATCGAGAACGTGAGGGCAGACGGACCTTCGGGAGTAGCATTGGTCGCCGTCGACGCACCTGAAGTCGCAGATGCCATCAACCGCCTCGTCGAGGACGGGATTCCGGTGGTGACGCTCGTGTCGGACCTTCCGACATCACAAAGGCAGCATTACGCCGGTATCGACAACATCTCCGCAGGCCGAACCGCGGCAAGCCTGCTTGGACGCTTTGCCGGCGGACGCCAGGGATCGCTCTTAGTGCTTGCGGGTTCGATGCTGGTGCGGGACCATCGCGAGCGGCTTGAGGGCTTTCAGAGCGTCGTCGCCTCGGACTTTCCATCGCTTTCGGTGCTGCCGGTTCTCGAGGGACGGGACGATCCGAAGATCGCTGAAGACCTCGTCACCAACGCGCTTAGACATCATCCGGACGTTCTGGGCATCTACAGTCTTGGCGCCGGCAATCGTGGCCTGGTTCGGGCGCTAGAGCGGCGATCGGCGGAAACGCACATTTTCACGATCGCCCATGAATTGACCGGCACGACGCGTAAAGCGCTGCAACTCGGGCTGATCGACGCAGTGCTGAACCAGGATCCTGGGCACGAAGTCAGAAGCGCCATTCGTGTGCTCAAGGCCAAGGCCGACAAACAACCGATCGTCGAGGCACAGGAGCGCATCCGTCTCGACATATTCCTGAAAGACAACCTGCCCTGAGAGGCGGAAGGGAGCGAAACATGTATCTGGGATTGGATCTCGGCACTTCCGGTGTGAAGGCCATGCTGATCGACGGCGACCAGAAGGTCATCGGCGTCGGGCATGCGGCCCTCGACGTCAGCCGTCCGCATTCCGGCTGGTCCGAACAGGACCCTGCCCATTGGGTTCGGGCGACAAAGGAAGCGGTCGCGAACCTCAAGGTGAAGTTCGGCAAGGAACTGGCTGCCGTCAGGGGTATCGGTCTTTCAGGGCATATGCACGGGGCGACGCTCGTCGGCGAAAACGGTGACGTGCTGCGGCCATGCATCCTCTGGAACGACACCCGCAGCCATGTCGAAGCGGCGGAACTCGATGCCGATCCGGCTTTCAGAGCGATCACCGGCAACATTGTCTTCCCGGGCTTCACCGCGCCGAAGCTGGTCTGGGTCGCCCGCTACGAGCCTGATGTGTTCGCCAAGATCGCGAAGGTGCTGCTGCCGAAGGATTATCTGCGGTTCTGGCTCACGGGCGAATACCTGTCGGAGATGTCGGATTCGGCAGGCACCTCGTGGCTCGATACCGGCAAACGGCAGTGGTCCAGCGAGCTTCTGGAAAAGACCAACCTCACGGACAAGCAGATGCCCGCTCTGGTCGAGGGGACGGAGGCTGCCGGCGGCCTGAGGGCCGATCTCGCGGCCGAATGGGGCATGGCGCCCGGCGTCGTCGTTGCTGGCGGGGCAGGGGATAATGCGGCGTCGGCCTGCGGCATGGGCACGGTCGCCGAGGGGCAGGCTTTCGTGTCGCTCGGCACGTCAGGTGTGCTGTTCGCAGCCAACGGTTCCTACCTGCCGAAGCCCGAGAGCGCTGTGCATGCCTTCTGCCACGCGCTCCCCAAAACCTGGCACCAGATGGGTGTTATCCTGTCCGCCACGGATGCGCTCAACTGGCATTCGCACGTCACCGGCAAGTCGGCGGCGGAACTGACCGCTGAGCTCGGCGATACGTTGAAGGGACCAAGCGGCGTAACCTTCCTTCCCTATCTCTCCGGCGAGCGTACGCCGCACAACGATGCGAAGATCCGTGGCGCGTTTATCGGTCTCGGCCATGATTCTGATCGCGCCGTGTTGACGCAGGCGGTGGTCGAAGGCGTAACGTTTGCGATCCGCGACAGCCTTGAGGCCCTGAAATCGGCTGGAACCCAAATCGACCGCGTCACCGCCATCGGCGGTGGGTCGCGCTCGCGCTACTGGCTGGCCTCGATCGCAACGGCGCTCGGCATGCCGGTCGACATTCCGGCAGACGGCGATTTCGGCGCCGCCTTCGGCGCGGCGCGGCTTGGTCTCATCGCCGCGACCGGTGCCGATCCGCTTTCCGTCTGCACCGCGCCTGAAACCGCCGAGACGATCGAGCCGGTCTCGGCCCTTTCAGGCGCTTACGAGCAGGCCTATGGCCGCTATCGGGCGCTCTACCCGGCGATCAAAAACATCTGAAGCTTCGCCTCCCTGTCAACGGGAGGCCTGACGTCTATTCCAAAAGGAGGGAATACCCATGAGCACAGGTTTCTTCGGCAAGACGCAGAAGATCAAATACGAAGGCCCGGACAGCACCAATCCGCTGGCCTACCGGTTCTACAATCCGGATGAAGTCGTTCTCGGCAAGCGGATGGAAGATCATTTGCGTTTCGCGATCGCCTACTGGCATTCGTTCGCCTGGGAGGGCGGCGATCCGTTTGGCGGCCGCACCTTCGACCGCCCGTGGTATGGCGACGAGATGAGCAAGGCGAAGCTCAAGGCAGATGTGGCCTTCGAGATGTTCAGCCTGCTCGGCGCACCCTACTACTGCTTCCACGACGCTGACGTGCGTCCGGAAGGCAAGACCTTCGCGGAGAACACGAAGAACCTCAACGAGATCGTCGACTACTTCGCCAAGAAGCAGGAAGAGACAGGCGTCAAGCTGCTCTGGGGCACGGCGAACCTCTTCTCGAACCGCCGCTTCATGTCGGGCGCCTCGACCAATCCCGACCCCGACGTCTTTGCCTACTCGGCCGCGACCATCAAGACCTGCATGGATGCCACGATGAAGCTTGGCGGCGAGAACTACGTGCTATGGGGCGGTCGCGAAGGTTACGAGACGCTGCTGAACACCGACCTGAAGCGCGAACTCGACCAGATGGCGCGCATGCTGCACATGGTCGTCGAGTACAAGCACAAGATCGGCTTCAAGGGCACGATCCTGGTCGAGCCGAAGCCGCAGGAGCCGACCAAGCACCAGTACGACTATGACGTGGCGACGGTTTACGGCTTCCTCAAGAAGTACGGCCTCGAAAACGAGGTGAAGATGAACATCGAGCAGGGCCACGCGATCCTCGCCGGCCACACGTTCGAGCACGAGCTGGCGCTCGCATCGGCGCTCGGCATCTTTGGTTCGATCGACATGAACCGCAACGACTACCAGTCGGGCTGGGATACCGACCAGTTCCCGAACAATGTTCCGGAAATGGCGCTCGCCTACTATCAGGTGCTGCAGGCCGGCGGCTTCACCACGGGTGGCACGAACTTCGACGCCAAGCTGCGCCGTCAGTCGATCGATGCAGAAGATCTCCTGATCGGCCATATCGGCGGCATGGATTGCTGCGCGCGCGGCCTGAAGGCAGCAGCGAAGATGATCGAGGACAAGGCGCTGTCGAAGCCGCTTGCCGAGCGTTATGCCGGCTGGGATGCTCCCGAAGCCCAGAAGATGCTGAAGGGCGACTACACGCTCGAGCAGATCGCGGCGCGGGTCGAGAAGGAGAACATCAATCCGGCGCCGAAGTCCGGTCGCCAGGAATATCTGGAGAACGTGGTCAACCGCTACGTTTGACAGGTCGTCACGATGCAAAAAGCGAGGCGGGGTGTGCGAGCACCCCGCCTTTTCTTTATGTCTTGCCTGGCATCGTCACCGATCCGCGCACCACGAGATCGGGCATGATCAGGATTTCCTTCGGAGATACCAGAGGTTCCGTCAGCGTTTCGAGCAACAGTGCCATGGCTTGCCGGCCGATCGCCGATCGGGGCTGGCGGATCGTCGTCAGTGCGGGGGTCATGTAGGTCGCCTGCGGCACGTCGTCGAAGCCGATGACGGAGAAATCCCGTGGGAGATCGTAGCCTCGGGCGGCCAAACCGTTCATGACGCCGATCGCGGTGGCGTCGTTGACGCACATGAAGGCGGTCGGAAGCGTGTCGCGCATGAAGAGCTGTTCAACGGCCAGCCGGCCGCTTTCGATCGTACCCTCGCCGTCGATCACCATGCGTTGGCCGACGGGGATGCGGGCCGCCTCCAATGCTATGTCGTAGCCCTTACGGCGTCTGACATGCCCCAGCCGCGTCTTGGAATCGCCGATGAAGGCGATGGAGCGATGGCCTGAGGCCAACAGGTATTCGGCCGCCTTGCGCGCGCCTGCCGTATCGTCGACACCCACGTAAGGAAGCGCACTTCCGAACACCGGTTCGAAGACCGCCACTGTCGGCGGCAGGCGCTGTCCCATCTCGCGTGCGCCAAACGGCTCGTGACCGGTGAAAAGCAGCAGTCCGGCTGCCTGTCCGGAGTTCAGGAATTTCAGGTATTCCAGGCCCCGCTCCGGGTCGTTCTGAGTGTGGCCTATCAGCACGCCATACCCATGTGCACGGGCCTCGTTTTCCAGGCCGATCAGGATCGACGAAAAGTTGGGATCGCCGATGTCGGGCGCAAGCACCAGGATCATGTTGGAACGGCCCATGCGCAGCGACCGGGCCATCGCATTCGTGGTGTAGCCGGTGATCGCAATCGCCTGGTTCACGCGCTGGCGTGTTGATTTGGCAACCTTTTCAGGGGTGTGGATAGCCCGGCTGACGGTCGCGATCGATACTTCCGCAAGGCGGGCGACGTCCTCGATCGTGGCAGTCGGCTGGATGGACACGGCGTGTGGTTATCCTGTGCTGGGAATCGTCCGCGACCCTAGTGCCTCTCGTGCACGGGCGGAAGCTGTCCGATGCGTGAAAATCCACAATGATTGAAAATGTAAACCTTTACATTGGGCATGTAAAGGTTTACACAATCCTCAAGCGGTCGAGGAGCCGCAGGGAGGAAATCATGGACACTGGTGGAAGCGCGCCACGCGTTCCCGTGCTGGCGGCCGAGCGGGTTTCAAAGAGCTTCGGAGAGGTTCAGGTCCTCTTCAGCGTAGACTTTGATGTGCTGCCCGGCGAGGTGCATGCGCTGGTCGGAGAGAATGGCGCCGGAAAGTCCACCCTCGTGAAGATATTGTCGGGTTTTGAGAGCCCGACCTCGGGCCGTCTCCTTTTTGATGGCAATCCGATATCGCTTCCGGCCAACAGCGCCGCCGAAGCGCTTGGCATCATTCTGATCCATCAGGAATTCAATCTCGCGGAACACCTGACCGTTACCGAAAGTCTTTTTCTCGGGCGGGAGGTCAGCCGCTTCGGCGTTCTTGACCGAAAGACAATGCGGGCGGAGACGCGTCGCGTGCTCGATATGCTGGGAACGAATATCGATGAGGACGCGCTCATCAGCTCGCTGGCCGTCGCCGACAAGCAGATGGTGGAGATCGCAAAGGCGATCAGCCGTGATGCGCGTGTGATCTTCATGGACGAGCCGACCGCGGTTCTTTCGCGGGAAGAGACGGACGTGCTGTTCGAACAGGTCCGGAAGTTGAAGGCTGGCGGAACCAGCTTCGTCTTCGTGTCCCACAAGCTCGACGAGGTCATGGAGCTCAGCGACCGGGTCACGGTGCTGCGGGATGGCCAGTGGGTCAAGACCGCGCCGACATCGCTGCTCGATGGCGAGGCGATTGCGCAGTTGATGGTCGGGCGCGAGCTCTCCACACTCTATCCGGGAAAGCATGAGCCGGATGTGGACGAGACGGTCGTCCTGTCGGTGCGTGATCTGACGACAGGCTATGTTCGTGATGTGAATTTCGATCTGAGAAAAGGCGAGGTCCTCGGATTTTCCGGTCTCATCGGGTCGGGCCGGACAGAGGTGATGGAGGCGGTGATCGGCTTGCGGCCGCGCGCGAAGGGCGAGGTGCTGGTCAACGGCGTCTCCCTTCCGTCCTCCCAGTTGAAGGCGGCCACGGATCTGGGTCTCGCCTACATGACCAAGGATCGCAAGGGACGTGGTTTGCTGCTCGGGGAGGGCATGACGCCCAATCTGACGCTTCAGTCGCTCGGGCAGCATGTGCGTCGCGGTTATCTCGATCCCGCGAGCGAAGCCAAGGCGATGGCGCGCGCCAAGCGCCGCTTCGACATACGGGTGCGGGACGACAATGTCCGGGTCGGGCGTATGTCGGGCGGCAACCAGCAGAAGCTGATGCTGGCGAAAATCATGGAGACGGAGCCGCAGATCATCATCATCGACGAGCCGACGCGCGGCATCGATGTCGGAACCAAACAGCAGATCTACCACTTCATCGCCGCGCTCGCGCGCGAAGGGCGATCGATCATCGTGATCTCGTCGGAAATGCCGGAGATCATCGGGCTTTGCACCCGTGTCGCGGTGATGCGCGAGGGTCGACTGGTGGGAATGCTGGAGGGAGAGGAAATCTCCGAGCAGACGATCATGCGCTATGCGGCGGGGCTCAGGAAACAGGCGATCGGCTGAAACGCCGGCGAGCTGAACAACAATATCCGGCCGGGCGGCCGACGGGAGGATGAACGTGAATACCAGTGCAGGCAACGACGCAGAAGTCGCAACAAAACGCAGCCGGTCCTGGCGCGATGTCGATATGCGCGCCGTTGCGCCGTTCGCGGCGCTGATCCTTCTGCTGATCGTCGGAGCGCTGGTCAATCCGAACTTCATCGGTCTCACCAATCTTGCCAACGTCGCGACCCGCAGCGCCTTCATCGCGATCATCGCCGTCGGCGCGACGTTCGTGATCTCATCGGGCGATCTCGATCTGTCGGTCGGCTCGATGGTGGCCTTTGTTGCCAGCCTCATGATCCTTTTCATGAATTCGGGCGTGATCACCGATCCCTCCTTGATGTTGACGGCATCGATCGTGGTCGCCGTCGTCATCGGCGCTGGCTGCGGTCTCTTCAACGGCCTCATCACCACGGTCGGAAAGATCGAGCCGTTCATCGCGACTCTTGGAACGATGGGGATCTATCGCGGGCTGACCACGTGGCTGTCACAGGGCGGTGCAATCACGCTGAGTTCGCAGGAACTGCAGAGCCTGTACCGCCCAGCCTATTTCGGCTCGATCCTCGGGATTCCCGTGCCGATCGTCGTCATCCTCGGCGTCACCGCCGTTGCCGCCTTCGTGCTCTACCGGACCCGCTACGGCCGTCATGTCGTCGCCGTCGGCTCCAGTCGCGAGGTGGCACGCTATTCCGGCATAAACGTCGACCGCGTCCGCACCATAGCCTTCGTCATCCAAGGGCTCTGCGTGGCGATCGCGGTCCTGCTCTACGTCCCGCGCCTCGGCTCCACATCGGCCACGACCGGCATCCTGTGGGAGCTGCAGGCGATCACGGCCGTGGTCGTCGGCGGCACGGCGCTTAAGGGCGGCGCGGGCCGGGTTTGGGGCACGATCTGCGGCGCGTTCATTCTCGAACTCGTCGGCAACATCATGCTGCTTTCGAATTTCATCAGCGAATACCTGATCGGTGCCATCCAGGGGTCGATCATCATCATCGCAATGCTCGTCCAGCGCTCGCTGACGCGCAAAGCGTGAGGCGGCCGGGCTCATGGGGTCGCCCGGTCTCACGCCGAAGGACCCCGGTCACATTGGGAGGAACCAACATGTACAAGAGATTGATGGGCGTTGCGCTCGCCATGACGGCGATGATCGGAATTGCCCAGGCACAGGAGACGAAGACCCTCGGCGTATCCATTCCGGCCGCCGACCACGGCTGGACGGCTGGCGTGGTCTACCACGCCAATCGCGTTGCCGAGCTGCTGATGAAGGAGCATCCGGGTCTCAACGTCGTCGTGAAGACATCGCCCGATCCGGCAAGCCAGGCGAACGCCCTTCAGGATCTTGAGGTCCAGGGTATCGACGCTCTGGTCATCCTGCCGACCGATCCGGATCCGCTCGTCAACGCGATCAAGGAAGTCAAGGGCAAGGGCACCTTCGTCTCGATCGTCGACCGTGCGCCTTCGGTCAACGACAACTCGGTCCGTGACCTCTACGTTGCCGGCAACAACCCGGCTCTCGGCCGCGTCGCCGGCGAATACATCAAGGAAAACACGCCCGACGCTGAAGTCGTGATCATCCGCGGCCTGCCGATCCCGATCGACCAGGAGCGCCAGGACGGCTTCGACAAGGGTATCGAAGGCTCCAACGTCAAGGTTCTCGACCGTCAGTTTGGCAACTGGAACCGCGACGACGCCTTCAAGGTCATGCAGGACTTTCTGACCAAGTACCCGAAGATCGATGTGGTCTGGTGCCAGGACGACGATATGGCCGTCGGCGTTCTGCAGGCGATCGAGCAGGCCGGCCGTTCCGATATCCAGTACATCATCGGCGGTGCGGGCTCGAAGGACATGATCAAGAAGGTCATGGACGGCGACAAGATGGTTCCGGTCAATGTTCTCTATCCGCCGTCGATGGTCGGCACGGCGATGGAACTGACTGCTGCGGCGATCTACGACGCGGTTCCGGTCCACGGCACCTATACTCTGGATGCGACCTTGATCACGCCAGAGAACGCGGAAGGCTACTACTTCCCCGACTCGCCGTTCTGATCCTCTCCAGATCATCAAGGCACGACTTCGCCCGGTTCATCCGGGCGAAGTTTCGAGCGGAATATTGTGTGCCACAGCCAAGTCCTTTACTTCTAGCGGCAACGTTGCAGTCATTCTCAGGGAGGAGAAATCATGAAGACGATCAAAGGCCCCGCGATCTTCCTCGGACAGTTCGCGGGCGACGCGGCCCCGTTCAATACCTGGGACGGCATCACCAAATGGGCGGCCGAAAAAGGCTATGTCGGCGTTCAGGTGCCGACCTGGGCGCCTCAGCTGATCGATCTGAAGAAGGCTGCGGAGTCGAAGGACTATTGTGACGAATTCGCGGGCAAGGCGAAGGAGAACGGCGTCGAAGTGACGGAGCTCTCGACCCATCTCCAGGGCCAGCTCGTCGCCGTGCATCCGGCCTATGACGAGGCCTTCGATGGCTTTGCCGCACCCGAAGTGCGGGGCAATCCGAAGGCGCGGCAGGAATGGGCCGTCGAGCAGGTGAAGATGGCGCTGAAGGCGTCGCGCAATCTCGGCATCAAGGCGCATGCGACTTTCTCTGGCGCGCTCGCCTGGCCGTTCATCTATCCCTGGCCACAGCGGCCGGCGGGTCTCGTCGAGGCGGCTTTCGATGAGCTCGCACGACGCTGGACGCCGATTCTCAACTATGCCGACGAGCAGGGCGTCGACGTGTGCTACGAGATCCATCCCGGTGAAGACCTGCACGACGGCGTGACCTTCGAGATGTTCCTGGAACGCGTGAAGAACCACAGCAGAGCCAACATGCTCTACGATCCTTCGCACTACGTGTTGCAGTGCCTCGACTATCTCGACAACATCGACATCTACAAGGACCGGATCAAGATGTTCCACGTCAAGGACGCGGAATTCAATCCGACCGGCCGGCAGGGTGTCTACGGCGGCTACCAGGGCTGGGTGCAACGCGCCGGCCGTTTCCGGTCCCTCGGCGATGGCCAGGTCGACTTCGGTGCGATTTTCTCGAAGATGGCGGCGAACGATTTCGACGGCTGGGCCGTTGTCGAATGGGAATGCGCGTTGAAGCATCCGGAGGACGGCGCGCGCGAAGGCGCCGAGTTCGTCCGGGCGCATATCATCCGCGTCACCGAAAAGGCGTTCGACGACTTTGCCTCCAGCGGCACCGACGACGCCGCCAACCGGCGGATGCTCGGTCTGTGATCGGCTCAGGCGGCCGTTCGAAGGGCCGCGATATCGCAACCTTCCAAGGCTGGAAGGTTGCGCTCGATCCTGTCGACTGTCCAATCCCACCAGGCGATCTGCTGCAAGGCTTCGATCGTCTCGTCATCGAACCGCATCCGGATAACGCGGGCGGGGTTGCCGCCGACGATGGCGTATGGCGGAACGTCGCGGGTCACCACGGACTCGGCCGCGACGATCGCGCCATTGCCGATCGTGACACCCGGCATGATGGTCGCGTTGTGGCCGATCCAGACGTCGTGGCCGACGATGGTGTCCCGGACAGGCAGGTCGTCGTAGCCGTTGATCGTGTCCTGCCGGAAGATGCGAAACGGGTAGGTGGTGAAACCGGCCATGGGGTGATTGGCGGACGAGGTGATGAAATAGGCGCCGCGCGCGATCTGGACGTATTTGCCGATCACGAGCCGCTCCCTGCTGACGGGATAGAGATAGGGTGCCAGCAGAGACGCCGTCTCAGCCTTGGTCCCGGCGTGGGAAAAGTAGCTGAAGTCGCCAATCTCCATTCTTGGATGATCGATGACGTTCTTCAAGTACATCGTCTCCCGGTACGGCGTGCCGTCGGCGAGCGTGATCGGATAAGCAAGGTTCGGGTCGAGAAGGGGCATTGCAGGAAGACCTCGTTGGAGGCTGGCGGGCGAGCCGGTTCGTTTCAACAGCAAGACGGGCCAAATGGCGCGCTGTCTCGCTTTTACGGGTCTTCAGAAGGTCACGGCACGAGGCTCCTCTTCACGTCGTGGCATCATTTTATGCCGTGATCGCGTGATATTCCAGTGAAACAATCCAATGGAGGAAACTGATGGCAATCGAAGGCAAGGACGAACGGGCTGGCGCGCGGCGTATCAGGCTTGGCATGGTCGGCGGCGGGCAGGGCGCATTCATCGGTGGCGTGCACCGGATGGCCGCGCGGCTCGACGACCATTTTGAACTCGTCGCCGGCGCGCTGTCGTCGACAGCGGAGAAGTCCAAGGCATCCGGCAAGGATCTCGGCCTCGATCCGGATCGCTGCTACGGTTCCTTCGAGGAAATGGCTGAGAAGGAAGCTGCGCGCGCCGACGGCATCGAGGCTGTTTCGATCGTAACGCCGAACCATGTTCACTATCCGGCGGCGAAGGCCTTCCTCGAACGTGGCATACACGTGATATGCGACAAGCCGCTAACCTCGAACCTCGAAGATGCGAGGAAGCTCAAAGCGGTGGCCGACAAGGCGAAGGCCGTCTTCGTCCTGACGCACAATTACACCGGCTATCCAATGATCCGGCAGGCGCGCGAGATGGTGGCGTCGGGCAAGCTCGGGCAGCTACGGGTGATCCAGGCGGAATATGCACAGGACTGGCTGACGGAGGCCGTCGAGCAGACCGGTGCCAAGCAGGCCGTCTGGCGGACCGATCCCAACCAGTCGGGTGCTGGCGGCGCGACAGGCGACATCGGCACGCACGCCTACAACCTCGCTTCCTTCGTGACGGGGCTTACCCTCAAGAGCCTTGCGGCCGATCTCGACAGTTTCGTCGAAGGTCGCCGCGTCGACGACAACGGCCATGTGCTGTTGCGTTTCGAAGGCGGGGCGAAGGGCATGCTGTGGTGCAGCCAGGTGGCACCCGGCAATGAAAACGGGCTGAAGCTTCGCGTCTACGGCACCAAGGGTGGCCTGGAGTGGGAACAGGAGAATCCGAATTATCTCTGGTTCACGCCTTTCGGCGAGCAGAAGCGCCTCATCACACGCAACGGCGCCGGCGCGGGGGCGTCCGCAGGCCGTGTGAGCCGTATTCCCGGCGGACATCCGGAGGGTTACCTGGAAGCCTTTGCAACGATCTACACCGAAGCCGCGCATGCGATCCGTGCCTATCAGAACGGGAGCAAGGCCGATCCGGCGGTGGTTTATCCGACCGTTGATGACGGTGTGAAAGGTGTCGCCTTCGTCGAAGCGTGCGTGGCTTCCTCAAAACAGAACGGCGCCTGGGTCAATCTCTGACCCGGCACCGGTCTGTGACAGCAGGGGTGGCGGCCCCTGCTGTCAACGGTTTTCGATCTGTCAGACGATGGCTGCGCCGGCAAACAGTGCCAGCAGGAGCAGAACCACGAAGATTGCCACGGCAATAAAGAACAGGATCTTTGCGATTCCCGCTGAAGCGGCGGAGATGCCGGTAAAGCCCAGAAGACCGGTGACGATCGAGATTACGAGAAAAATCAAAGCCCATTTCAGCATGAAGAAACCCCTTGCGTTGGTTTTCTGATAAACTGCGGAACCGCAAATTTGTTCCCGTCCTCCTGTTCTGGCCCGCTACACGGTAACACTTGTGAGGAATGCCGGCATTTTTGGCTGGACTGTTCTGAAACGTTGCAGAAATTGGCCGCGTCGGCTTCACTGCGGTGCAAGTTTGGTTTAAACCGCGCCTCGGATCCCAATGAAGCTCAGGCGCAGCTGCGCCGCGAGCGCAGGAGAGCAGATCATGATCGATCCGAAGCAATTCGCCGACCGTTTTCCCGGAGATTTCGTCTTCGGCGTCGCCACCGCCTCATTCCAGATCGAGGGGGCCTCCAAAGAGGATGGTCGCAAGCCGTCCATCTGGGACGCGTTCTGCGCCATGCCGGGACGCGTTTATGGCCGGCATAACGGTGAGGTCGCCTGCGATCACTATCATCGGTGGGAGCAGGATCTGGACATGATGAAGGAGATGGGCGCCTCGGCCTATCGCTTCTCGATCGCTTGGCCGCGGATCATTCCGGAGGGGACGGGACGCATCAACGAGGCCGGCCTCGACTTCTACGACAAACTGGTGGACGGTTTGCAGGCGCGTGGCATCAAGGCTTACGCGACGCTCTACCACTGGGACCTGCCGCTCGCGCTGATGGGCGAAGGTGGGTGGACCGGGAGGTCCACGGCCTATGCATTCCAGCGCTATGCCAAGGTCGTCATGGCTCGTCTGGGTGACCGCCTCGATGCCGTCGCCACGTTCAACGAGCCCTGGTGTTCGGTGTGGCTGTCGCACCTCTACGGCATCCATGCGCCCGGTGAGAAGAACATGGACGCGGCGCTGCATGCCCTCCACTACACCAATCTCGCCCATGGGCTTGGCCTGGACGCGATCCGCCAGGTGGCGCCGCAGGTGCCGGCGGGTATTGTTCTCAATGCGCACGAGGTTATCGCCGGTTCCGACAGCGAGGCCGACAAGGCCGCCGCCGAACGGGCGTTCCAGTTCCACAACGGGGTGTTCTTCGACCCGATCATCAATGGCCACTATCCCGACGACTTCATGTCGGCGCTGGGTGATCGCATGCCTGTCATCGAGGACGGCGATCTCGAGGTGATCAGCCAGAAGATCGACTGGTGGGGGCTGAATTACTATACGCCGATGCGCGTGGCGGACGATCCCACACCCGGCGCCGAGTTCCCTGCGACCGCAGGGGCACCTCCCGTTTCCAAGGTCAAGACCGACATCGGCTGGGAAGTCTATGCGCCGGCGCTGAAGTCGCTCGTCAAAGGTCTCTACGACCGCTACGACCTGCCCGAATGCTACATCACCGAAAACGGTGCCTGCTACAACATGGGGCCGGAAGGCGGTGAGGTGAATGACCAACCGCGCCTTGACTACTATGTCGAACACCTTGGCATGGTCGCCGACCTCATCCAGGAGGGCATCCCAATGCGCGGGTATTTTGCCTGGAGCCTCATGGACAATTTCGAATGGGCCGAAGGCTACCGGATGCGCTTCGGCCTCGTCTATGTCGACTACGAGACCCAGGAACGCATCATCAAGAAGAGCGGCAAGTGGTATAGCGCGCTCGCGTCAGAGTTTCCGAAAGGAAACCACAGGTCCTCGGAGCCGGCTTAGGCAAGACTTAACCGGTTCTTCCGTAATCTGTTTTGCCTATCCGCAAAAGAGGTTGCAATGGCTGTCGCATGCGAAGGATGCAGGAATGGATCCGGTCTGGATCTTTCCTTTTCGATGGCTTTCCAGCCGATCGTCAATATCACAGATGGGACGATTTTCGCTCAGGAGGCGTTGGTCCGCGGGCTTGCCGGGGAAAGCGCCGACAGTATCCTGTCGGGCGTGACGGAGATGAACCGTTATGCCTTCGATCAGCAATGCCGGGTGAAGGCGATTGAACTTGCCGCAGCATTGTCTTCGCCCGGGCGGCAGGAGAAGCTGTCGATCAACTTCATGCCGAATGCCGTCTACGAGCCGCGCGCCTGCATCCGCCTGACGCTTGAAACGGCCGAGCGGGTTGGTTTCGCGCCCGAGCGCATCATTTTCGAATTCACGGAAAGTGAGCGGATCAACACCGAGCATGTCCTCAACATCCTGTTCACCTATCGATCCATCGGCTTCAAGACCGCGATCGACGATTTCGGCGCCGGTCATGCCGGGCTCAATCTGCTCGCACGATTCCAGCCTGATATCGTCAAGCTGGACATGGACCTGATACGGGGTATCGACACTGACCCGGCGCGCCGCGTCGTGGTCAAGCATACGCTGGCCATGCTCGGTGAATTCGGCATCACGCCCGTCTGTGAGGGTATAGAAACCGAGGGAGAGCTACGCGCGCTTCAGGACCTTGGTGTCGAGCTGTTTCAGGGGTATCTGCTCGCGAAACCGGGTTTTGAGGTTTTTCCCGAACCGGTTTTCATGGCCGCCTGATCGATCCTCAGGTCATCGGCGAGATATCGGAAGATTTTTCCGATATTTCCCAATTTCGAGAATGTCATTTCTGGGATTCGTTTCGCGGCAGTGCAATAAGCGGTACAGTCATTACGTGGCGCTGGTCCGGCCAGGCTCGGCGAAAGGAATATCAGGGATGTCAGCACGGCGTTTCATGCGTCGAATGTGTCGCTCGATCTGAACCGAGCCACGCCCTGATCTTGCCGCTCCTCGCGGCACCGAAAACGAGTTTCGCATGCCTCTCACAGAACATATCACGCAACCGGCGCCCGATGGTGCCGACGTTTTCTCGTCTGCCGTGACGGCGCCTGCCATGGTGTCGTTTCGCGGTGTCACCAAGCGCTTTGCCGATCGTGGCGGACAGGGGGAGTTCACGGCGCTGGCCGGTATCGACTATACGGTCCCCAAAGGTTCGATCACCGGCATCATCGGTCGTTCGGGAGCGGGCAAGTCGACGCTGATCCGGCTCGTCAACGGGTTGGAGGTCGCGACATCAGGCACCATTCTTGTCGATGGCGTCGATGGCGTCGATGTCGGCGGACTGACGGAGCAGGGACTTCGCCAGCTGCGCCGCCAGGTCGGAATGATCTTCCAGCACTTCAACCTGCTGTCCTCGCGAACCGTGTTCGACAATGTCGCGCTGCCGCTCGAAATCGCCGGCATGGATCGCGATGCCATTCGTGCGCGGGTGGACCCGTTGTTGGAGCTCGTTGGGCTTTCCGACAAAACCGGGCGCTACCCGGCGGAACTCTCCGGCGGCCAGAAACAGCGCGTCGGTATTGCCCGGGCACTGGCGACCGAGCCTAAGCTGCTTCTCTCTGATGAGGCGACATCGGCCCTCGATCCGGAGACGACGCAGTCGATCCTCGACCTCATCAAGCGGATCAACCGGGAGCTCGATCTTACCGTGTTGCTGATCACGCACGAGATGGAAGTGGTGAAAACCATCGCCTCCGAAGTCGCAGTGATCGACAAGGGCCTCATCGTGGAACGCGGGCGGACCTTCGACGTCTTTACCCGCCCCCGGCATGAGACAACGAAGTCACTGCTGTCCGCTTCGCTCGGCATCAAACTGCCGGAATGGGTGGCGTCGGCGATCAAGCCGGAGCCAGGCAGGGGCGATCGGGTGTTCGTGCGACTGGTCTTCTTCGGCAATACGGCCTTCCAGCCGCTCACCGCAAAGCTGGTCGAGCGCATCGGTCCGGACGTCAACATCATGGCAGGCACGATTGACGAAATCGCGGGTGAGCCGTTCGGCTCGCTGGTAGTGTCGTATTCCGCCGCAATCGATGTCGTGCAGCGCGCCGAGCAATTCTATGCCGAAACCGGCCTGACGAGGGAGGTGCTCGGCTATGGCGCTTGAGATGCTCATTTCGTTACTGACCAAGGCCTTGCTGCAGACGCTGCAGATGGTCGCCATAGCCGGACTGCTGGGGTCGCTTATCGGATTGCCGATTGGCGTGTTCCTGGCGACCAGCGGCAAGGGGGAGCTGTTCCCCGCGCCCACCACCAACCGGATTATCGGCCTGATCGTCAATGCGGCGCGCTCGACGCCCTTCATCATCCTTGTCGTCGCCATCATTCCGTTCACGCGTTTCGTCACCGGAACGTCGATCGGCACGTCCGCCGCGATCGTGCCGCTGACGATCGCCACCATTCCGTTCTTCGCCCGGCTCGTGGAGGCGGCGATCCGCGAGATCGAAAAAGGCCTGATCGAAGCGGCTAGGGCGATGGGCGCCACGCCGACGCAGATCGTGTTCAAGGTGCTGCTTGCCGAAGCCCGGCCCGGAATCACGCTGGCACTGACAATGACGATTGTCAGCCTGATCGGTTATTCGGCGATGGTCGGCGCCGTCGGTGGCGGAGGGCTCGGCGATCTCGGCATCCGGTACGGCTATCAGCGCTTCATGCCCGAGGTCATGCTGGCGGTCGTCGTGGTGCTGATCCTGCTGGTCCAGGCGGTGCAGAGCGCCGGAGACGCGCTGGCACGACGCTTCGACAAGCGAAATCGCAAGAACTGAATTCCCGCCCAAGGAAAAACAGGAAACCAAGGAGACCAACATGAAGACTCTCGTTCTGGCAGCCGCGCTCGCTGCCATCTTTTCGGCTGGAACCGCTTCCGCGGACACCATCAAGATCGGCGTGACGCCTGGCCCCCATGCGCAGATCATGGAGAAGGTGAAGGAAGTCGCGGCCGAGAAAGGTCTCGATCTCGAAATCCTCGAGTTTTCGGATTATGTCGTGCCTAACCAGGCGCTGGCCGACGGCGACCTGCAGGCGAACTCCTTCCAGCACCAGCCCTATCTCGACAACCAGGTCGCGGATCGTGGCTTTGAACTCGTCAGCGTCGCCCAGACCGTCAACTTCCCGATGGGTATCTACTCCAAGAAGCTGAAGAGCCTTGAGGAACTCGCCGACGGTGCGACGATCTCCATTCCGAACGATCCGACCAATGGCGGCCGGGCACTGCTGATCCTTGCAGACAAGGGCCTGATCAAGCTGAACGCGGAAGCCGGTTTGAAGGTCGGTCCGGCTGACGTCACCGAAAATCCCATGAACCTTGAGTTCGCCGAACTCGACGCCGCTCAGCTGCCGCGCAGCCTGGATGACGTCGATGCATCGGTCATCAATACGAACTACGCGCTTGAGGCCGGCCTCGACCCGGGCAAGGACTCGATCGCCCGCGAGAGCGAAAAGGCCCCCTACATCAACGTGATCGCCGTTCGCGCAGTGGACAAGGATGCCGAGTGGGTCAAGACACTGGTCGAGGCCTATCACAGCCAGCCGGTTAAGGACTTCATCGCGGCTGAGTTCAAGGGTGCGGTTGTTCCCGCCTGGTAAGTCGACAACACGTCATTGATGAGAAGAGGCATCCGTGCAAGCGGATGCCTCTTGTGTTTTGCGGGATAACGGCGGATCATACGCCCTTCGGTTGTGGAGGGAGACATGGCACGTTTTCAATTGCCGCTATCGGGTGATGTCACGCAGACGATCAATCCCTGGACCTGGGTGTTTTCTCCGGCAGCCTCGCAGTTCGGCCTGCTTAACCTGAAGATCGATCTCGGTCCCTCGGCCGATCCGGACATCGAGGCGGAAGTGGTGCGCGATGTTGCAAGTTACGGCCGGCAGATCGGTCAGATCAGTGATGCCATGGCGGTGCTGATCGAGCAATTGGACCGGCAGTCGCTGACGCCGGAGCAGCACAAGGCGATCGTTGCATTTGAATTGCTGCGCGACGAGGTCGAAAACGTGAAGGCCCGGCACAAGGTCACTCCTGCGCCTGAGGCAGCGCGTGACATGCGGGCCGTCACAGCCTGATTTCAGCTTCCGAGATGCTTCTCGCCGCGCTTCTTCGCAAGTTCGATCTGCGCCTGCCGCTGGCGGTAGCGCTGCCGATCCTCGTCCGTCCGCTCATTGTAGCAATGCGGGCATGTGACGCCTTCCTCGAATAGAGGAGAGGCTACCTCTTCCGCCGTCAGCGGATAGCGGCACGCATGGCAGAGTTTGTGTTCGCCCTCTGCGAGCCCATGCGTGACGGAGACGCGATCATCGAACACGAAGCAGGCGCCTTCCCAGAGGCTTTCCTCGGGCGGCACTTCCTCCAGATATTTCAGGATGCCGCCCTTCAGATGGTAGACCTCGTCAAAGCCCAGTTCCTTGGCAAACGCCGTCGATTTCTCGCAGCGGATTCCGCCGGTGCAGTACATCGCGATCTTCGGCTTGTTGTGCAGGCCGGGGTTGTTGCGGACCCAGTCGGGGAAGTCGCGGAAGGTCTTGATGTTGGGATCGATCGCGCCCTTGAAGATGCCGATCGCGGTTTCGTAGTCGTTGCGGGTGTCGATCACGATGGTTTCGGGATCGGAGATCAATGCGTTCCAGTCCTTCGGCTCGACATAGGTGCCGACCACCTTGTTGGGGTCGATGCCCTCGACGCCCATTGTCACAATCTCCCGCTTCAGACGCACCTTCATGCGCAGGAAGGGCATTTTGGAGGCCCTGCTTTCCTTGTGCACCAGAGCGGCAAATTCCGGCCGGGCGCGGATGAACGCGAGAACCCGTCCGATACCCTCGTCGGTACCGGCAATCGTGCCGTTTATGCCTTCCGCCGCCAGCAACAGAGTACCCTTCACACCGGTCTCGCGACAAAGTGCCAGAAGCGGCTCGCGGAAGCTTTCGAATTCCGGAAAACGGACAAAGTGATAGAGCGCGGCGACGAGAAACGCGCCGCCTTCTTCATGGCGGATGGATTGAAGGCTGTCGGTCATGCGCCGGAAATACAGTCTGGCCGGGCTTTTCGCAATCGCCGAAGGCTTAAAATCCGCCGTTCCGCTTCGCTTTGCGCTTTGTCAAATTTACATACATTCAGTATGTATGTCCATGATTGCTCTCCAGCGCGCTGCGCCACTCCTTGAGCAATTGTGTCCGGCGGCGGGGATAACGGTCTGCGATCGCATCAAGCCGAACCACGCGATCTGTGCGGAAATGGCGGAAGGCCTGGCGAAGTTCGCACCAGCCAACGATGATACGTTGCTTCTCGAAGTAGCCCAGAGCGATCGGCCAGATCGTCCGTTCGCTCTGCCGGTCGTTGACGTCCTTGTAGCCGATGTCGAGCTTGCGTTCCTCGCGGATCGCCCGGCGCACCAGCGCAACGTCGATGATGCCGTCGCCGACACCGTCGCCGGGGTAAACCAGAAGGCCGGAATTGTGCAGGTGGTTGCGAAGGTCGGAGGGCAGCACCGCCTCGATCTTGGCAAGCGCATTGCGGGCGGCCTCGTTCAACTCGTTATCGGCACGGCTGGAGACCCAGCGCGATCCCAGCACCAGCGCTTCGATCTCCTCGACGGAAAACATCAGCGGCGGCAGCATGTAGCCGGGGCGGAGCATGTAGCCTACCCCCGGTTCGCCTTCAATATCGGCGCCCTGGGCCTGCAGCGCTGAGATGTCCCGGTAGAGGGTGCGCAGCGAAATCCCGAGTTCGTCGGCCAAAACCTGCCCGCTCACCGCCTGGCGATGGCGGCGCAGGATCTGCAGCAGGTCGAGAAGGCGGACGGAACGGCTCATGTGCATCGATATAGCAGATGAATGCTGACATTACGTGTCAGCATTCAGCTTTCATTTTTGGACGCCAGAACCCAGAGTTTTGCGATGACCCTGGCTTCGACCTTCGGCTCATCGGCAAAAACGCGGTCAGCCATGTCCAGGGCGGACTGGCGGATTTCCTGCTGCCACCGGATGATGAGGCTGAGGAGATGTGAAAGCTCCTCATCGCCCAGCAAACCTGGCTCCTCATCCAGCACGGTTGCCAAGATCGAGATATCGTGCGCGTGACCAAGGGCATCGACCAATGCCTTTGCCTCCGTCCGCTTGGCGCGTATCGCGGAAGGCCATATGTCGCGCAGCAGTGAAAGGCACATCCAGTAGGTCTGCGCGGACTTGCGGAGTTCGTGAAACTTTTCGGGGTCGGCCAGATGATGGCACCCGTCGAGCGCCTCGTGTGCGCCAGCAAGCGTCTTCGTCCAGGCTTTTTTCAGATATCGGGCGGCGTCGCGCGGTGCGTCCTCCAGCTCAAGGCTGTTTATCGCATCGATAGCCTGTCGGCTTTCCTCTATTGCGGTCGCGACCTTGGATGACAGGCCGGTTTCTGCTGCGGCAATCCTGTCACGACGGTCCCTCAGGGCCTGCAGCGTCGCTGCGACGGCCTGGCTCTCTCCCTCGGTCTTGCAACGGGCTTCGAGCTGGCTCACCGTTTCGACGAGCGCGCCTGCATCCCGGACCGCAGAGAGGGCTCGTGCCGTGTCGCGCAGACGCGCGTTTTCAATGCGTCGGAAATCACCGCGTTCTCGCGCCACGAGCCTGTACAAGCCACGGACCCGCTTGAACTTCTTGCGGGCCTCGTGGACGGCCTCATGGATTCCGCTTGGCTGCTGCTCGAGTATCTCGACGGCTTTTTCCAGCTGGCTTGTCGCTATGCGCCGGATTTCCTTCGCAAAGGCGTGCCGCGGCCTAATTCGGTAGGGCATGGACCAATTCCGGCTTCAGGCGCTCGGTAGCCAGTCCCTGATTGGAATATCGGCGGTCACCGGTGACCTCGCGACCAACCCATTTCGGTATCGTCGGGCGATCGGCTTCGGACGCGAGCTCCACTTCGGCGATCACGAGGCCGCGATAGGGCCCTTCAAAGACATCGATTTCCCAGACAAAGCCTGCGACGTCGACAGTATATCGCACCTTTTCGATGACGTTTCCAAGCGCGAGCTGCATCATCTCGCGTGCATCGGCCATTGGGATGTCATACTCGAATTCGTCCCGCACCAGAGCCGACTTGCCGATCTTGATCGTCAATCTCGCGGACGTATCGTCGCGGGTACGAATGCGAACAGAGCGGTCGTCGCTGCTTGCGATATAGGCCTGACGTAGGGCGGTCGCCGTTTTTACCGCCGCCCTCCAACTGTCATCGACGACGAGGAATTTGCGTTCGATTTCCTTGGCCATTACACTTACCCGTCCTGTCCCGGTCCGGCACTAGAAGAAGCTTAGCCGAAAACGCGGCACAGGCAAATCGGTTGCGCCGCGCAGCGCGCATTTGTCTCGACAACGAGACTGGCGCGGGCTAATCCTTGACCAATTTCAATCGTTTTAAGAAGGGCGTCGCCATGACTTCCAAGACCGAAAAGCTCCTTTCCGTGCTGAAACTGCAGCCGGTCGTGCCTGTTCTGATCGTGGAAGACGCTGCGACAGCCGTGCCGCTTGCAAAGGCGCTGGTCGCCGGTGGCTTGAAGGCGATCGAGATCACCATGCGAACACCGGCGGCGCTCGAAGCCGTGCGGTTGGTTGCACAGGAAGTGGAGGGGGCCGTCTCCGGTGCCGGCACGATCCTCAATCCCGCGCATTTCGAGGCCGCGGTAAAGGCGGGTGCGGAATTCATCGTCAGCCCCGGTACGACGAAGGAACTGCTGGATACCGCTGCCGCATCGCCAGTGCCGCTGCTGCCGGGTGCCGCGACCGCAAGCGAGGTGATGGCGCTTCGCGCGGCAGGTTACGACGTGCTCAAGTTCTTCCCGGCCGAGCAGGCCGGCGGTGCGGCTTATCTCAAGTCGCTGTCGTCTCCGCTCGCCGGCACCATGTTCTGCCCCACCGGTGGCATTTCGCTGAAAAACGCCAAGGACTATCTGTCGCTGCCAAATGTGGTCTGCGTCGGCGGCTCCTGGGTCGCGCCCAAGGAACTCGTCGCGGCAGGAGACTGGGCGGGCATTACCAAGCTTGCGGCTGAAGCTGCGGCTCTCTCCGGCTGATCACCTTTTTGTTGAGAGCGGTTTCTTTGTAATTCGGAGGTCGCGTTCTTATCTTGCTCGTGAAAACGCACGCAGGGAGAACGCGATGTTCGATGCCAAGAAGCTACTGGATCAATTTTTGGGATCGCAGATTCCGGGAACGCAGGGAACCGTAAAAGGTACGGCCGGCAGTGCGCTCGATCTCGCGAAGAAAAATCCGCTGGCGAGCGGTGCGCTGGCCGCGGTCCTTCTCGGCACGAAGGCCGGTCGCAACCTGACTGGCAGTGCGGTCAAGCTCGGTGGTCTTGCCGCAATTGCAGGGCTCGGCTACCTGGCCTATCGCAACTACAAGACCGGCAACTCACCGGACACCGGCCCGACCGACAGCCTTCCCGAACTGTTGCCGCCTCCAGCCGATTCCCCATTTAGTCCACAGTCGGCGCAGGTGACCGAGGATTTTGCTCTGGCGCTGGTGAGGGCGATGATCGCCGCAGCCAAGGCGGATGGCCACATCGACGCGACTGAGCGCGGGCGGATCATGGACAAAATCCAATTGTCGGGGCTGGGCGCCGAAGCCGAAGCCTTCATTGAAAAGGAACTGGCCAGTCCGTCTGACCTCGATGCCCTCATCGCGTCCGCCAAGACGGAAGAGCAGAAGGTCGAACTCTATACCGCTTCCCGCCTGGCGATCGAGCCGGATGGCCGGGCCGAGCGCGGCTACCTCGACCTGCTCGCCGGACGGCTTGGCCTGCCTGACGCGCTTGTCGATCATATCGAAGCGACTGTCGCCGCCGCTGCGAAGGTGTGACGTCGATGCCGCGCCTCGGGCCAGTTGCCTTTAGGGGGCGGCTGGCCTAATCCGTTTCTGGTGAAGAGGAGACGGCCATGCGCGATCTATCCAGCTACAAGGCCCCGGCACCGGCACCGGTAACGCTTGAAGGGCGTTTCGTGGTGGTCGAGCCCTATGAGCGCGCGCGCCACCTGCAGGCTCTCTGGGAGGGGCTTGGCGGTTTTGGGATCAATCCGCTTCTGAAGTATTTCACGCAGCCGGACTTCAGGGATCTCGACGACTTCGGCGACTGGCTCGATGCGATGAAGAAGGCCGGTTGGCTCACCCATGTCTTTCGCAACAAGGCGGATGGCAAAGTGGTCGGCATGGCGAACTACATGCGGGCGGATCCTGCAAACGGCGTGGTCGAGGTGGGTGGCGTCGCGCACGGTCCGGCCATGAGCAGGACGCCGCTTGCCACGGAAGCGCATTATCTCATGGCGCGCCATGTGTTCGACGATCTTGGTTATCGCCGCTACGAGTGGAAGTGCCACAACGAGAATCAGGCCTCGAAGACGACGGCTCGGCGCTATGGGTTCACGTTCGAGGGCGTCTTCCGTAACCATGTGATCTCCAAGGGCGCCAATCGCGACACCGCGTGGTTCTCGATGATCGATAGCGAGTGGCCTGCGCTCAAAGCTGCCTTCGAGGAATGGCTTTCCCCTGACAACTTCACCTCGGGCGGCGTTCAGAAGCGTCGTCTCGACGATATCCGTAACCAGCTTTCCGGAGCTTCCACGTGAACGAGACGTCAAACAACAACCGGTCGTCTGCAATTGCCGCGGCGATCATCATCCTCGTCGTCGGCGTCGTTTTCTATTTTCTGCCGAGCCTGGTGCTCTGGATTGGCGATTATTCGCCGGCGCTTGCGGTCGCCGTGGGCGCTCTCGGGGTCATGGCCTTCTTCATGATTTTCTGGGTCCGCTCGCGTTTTCAGAAGCGCTGAGAATGGTCAACCCTGAAGGGCGGCCATCAGCAGCGTGCCGCCCAGAAGGATGACAAGGAGTGCTGCGCCGATTTCGATCGCGTTGCCCACCTTTCGCGACAGGCCGGAGCCGGCACCCGTCAACCGGATTGCAAGACCTTTGGCGGAGACGGCCGTGATCGCAAGCGCCGACACGGTGATCGCAGTGCCGAGGGCCATGGCGAAGACGGACAGGACGCCGCCGAGATAGAGGCCATTCAGCACGGAAAAGGCGAGGACCAGAAGGGCGCCGGAGCAGGGTCTAAGACCGACCGCTACGATCGCCGACCAAGCTTCCTTGCTGGTGAAACGCTCGCCCCGCAGCATTGATGGGTCGGGAAGGTGAGAAACGCCACAATCGGGGCAGACGGAACCGGGGGCGAGGGCGTTGTGGTCATGGTCGACAGCGACAGCGGAGAAACGCAGTCCACTGCCGCCGGACGGAAGCGTGGCCGCCTCGGAATTGGCGAACAGAGCATCGCCAACGAGCGCCTTGCGACGCGGCAGCAAGGGTTGGAGCTTTTTCAGGAGAAGCCAGGTTCCGAAGGCCAACACCATGGCATAGCTTGCGATTTCCAACGCATTGGTCGCGTCCGTCATCTTTATGGAAGAACCGCGCAGCAGGATGTAGGCCGTCACCACAACGGCAATGGCGACGAACGCCTGCATCATGGCGGAGACGAAGGAGATGGCTATGCCGCGCCTCAGTTGGGTTTCGTTTGCCAGCAGGTAGGAGGAGACGACAGCCTTGCCGTGTCCCGGTCCAGCGGCGTGGAAGATGCCATAGGCGAAGGAGAGTCCGATGAGGCTCCAGAGTGCAGCCGGATCGTCGCGCATCTCTTTCAACGCGCCCGTCAGCGAGCGGTAGAAGGCCTGCTGGTGTTCGTTCACCCAGGCAAGAAAGCCGCCGAAGATGCCGGTGGTCTGGAACGAAGGCTCGGCGGTGCCGATGCCTAGCGGGGATGCCGCGAGCGCATGGGCGGCGGGCACGGCGAGGCAAATCAGAGCGGCGATCAAGACTGCTCGCCGACCGCTCAGCATGTCACCTCCAAGCGCGTCGCGAACAGCTTGCCCATGTCGTTGTTGACGGGATCGGCGAAGAAGGCTTCCGTCAGCATCGCCTGGTTCTGGGCGATGACCTCGTCCGCATCCGGCCGAATGACCTGATGCTTGCACTTGGCGAAACCTTGTCCTTCCAGGACGAGATGAGTGTCATCGGTGAAGTCGATCGCCGTATAGAGGGTTGGGTCGTAGACGCCGAACGACAGCGTACCGCTAGCCGGCAGCGGGGCCATCGGCTTCACCGAAAAGATCACCAGCAGCTGATTGTCCTGAAAATCCGCATGCAGCACGTCCGGCGCGGCGATCTCGACAGGCTTGCCGTCGTGGTTGATGAAGGTGAAGTAGTCGTAGTCCGCGAGCGACTGGCGGATCGTATCGCTGATCTCCTCGAGTTCGCTCTCCTCAAGCTTCAAGTTCGTATTGGCGTCGAAATCCATCAGGACGCTAGAGGAGAACATGTCATCGAAGCGCCAGACGTTGCGAAGCTCCTGTACCGTGCCGTCATCTGCCGCGACGATCTCCAGCCTCGCCTCGGCGAAGACATGCGGGTGGGCTGCCGCAGGCAATGGCGCCGTGGCAAGGATGAGTGCGAGCAGCAATCGGGTTTTGTTCATCTCTCGAACCGCCGGTGATTCCGTCTTTCGCTCTCGGTAGTGCGGAGTGTTGGCAATTATGTGTTCTTGCGAAACCAAGCGTGCAGATAATCGACGAAGGAACGTACCTTTGCCGGCAGGTAGCGCCGATGCGGATAGACGGCGTAGATACCCCGGTCGTTCGGCAGGAAATCCTCCAGCAGCGGTACCAGTTCTCCCGACTCAACATAGGGACGGCCGATGAAATCCGGGATCATCGCGACACCCAATCCGGCGCGCGCGCCCCGCAGTGTCGCCTGCGGGCTGTTGACCTCGATCGGTCCGTTGACCGCGACGGACACGCCGCCACCGTCGGGAAGATTAAAGCGGGCGGTGTTGTGTCCGCGCGAATTGGTGTCGATGAGCACCGGCACGCGCGACAGATCCTGCGGGTGATCGAGCGGCCCGTGTTTCTTCACGAAATCCGGCGTTGCAAGAGCGTAAATCCGGAAGTCGGCGAGTTTTCGGGCTATGAGGCCAGAGTCCTCGAGCCGGGTGATTCGGATGGCGAGGTCGAAGCCTTCCTCGATGAGGTCCACGAATCGGTCTTCGGCGACGATATCGAGCGACAGGTCGGGGTTCTCGACGGCGAAATCGATCAGCGACTGTCCGATGTCGGCATCAATGAAGGTCCGCGGCACCGAGACCTTCAGCCGCCCCTTGAGATCGGCGTTGTTTTCGCGGACCAGGTCCGCCAGGCTCTCGATTTCCTTGAGAATGTCGGCGGCGCTGCGATAGTAGATGTGGCCCGCCTCGGTCATCGAAAACTGGCGTGTCGTACGGTTGAGGAGCAGCGCGCCCAGTTCGTCCTCGAGTTCCCGGACATATTTTGACAGCAGCGCCTTGGATCGCCCGGTTTTGCGTGCGGCGGCGGAAAAGCCCTCGGCCTCGACCACGTCGATGAAGGCCCTAATTCTTGTCAGTGTATCCATTTTGCCCCCTGGCTCGTCCCGCATTTGTGAACGTGCGCCGTGAATTGTTCAAGGAATAGCATAGTTCGCGACGAAATTAACCAGGGGCAAAAAATCCTCTTGATTATGACGTTCACTTTTCTTATCTGCGTCCTTGCCCAAAGTCGCACGTGCCTGTGGGTGTCCGCCGACCCTCGAACTGGGATTTTTCCCTAAGGTGAGGTCATCGGTAAGGTACCTGGAACTAACCCCTCCAGTCGCTATTCCGGCCAACCGGGAAATGCGAGGACATCTTGAAGCAACGACGGTGCGGGCCTTTCTGGTTCTCTGCCGGCTTTCCATCAGCCGGGGTACTGAAGAGGCACACCATCATTGCCGGAAGTGCGGTAGGGTCTCCCTCCAATCCATGGCAGACAAAGCGGATTTATGCGCTCAGGCAAGAGTGCGTTCATCCATCGTTTCGCGCGTCGAGCGTTCGTACGGTACCAGTGTCTCCACCGACTGGTTTCGAGCGATGTCTCGCCGTCCTTTGTCCATCCGAAGCCTGGCCGCTTCGGGAAGCTTGGAATTTGGAAGGAAGACCGATGACCTCTGCTCGTATCCTCGACTTCATCAACACCCGACGTCCGGAAGGTCCCTGCCTCGTGGTCGACCTCGACGTGGTGCGCGACAATTTCGGTGCCTTCCGTCATGCCCTGCCGGACAGCGCCATCTACTACGCAGTCAAGGCGAACCCGGCGCCGGAGATCCTCCAGCTCCTGGCCTCGCTCGGCTCGAACTTCGACTGCGCTTCCGTTGCCGAAATCCAGATGGCTCTCGATGCCGGCGCCACCGCCGATCGCATCTCCTTCGGCAACACCATCAAGAAGGAACGCGACATCGCCCGTGCCTATGCACTCGGCGTCAACCTCTATGCCGTCGACAGCCACGAGGAAGTCGAGAAGATTGCGCGTGCCGCTCCCGGCGCCCGCGTGTTCTGCCGCGTCCTGACCGATGGCGAAGGTGCCGAATGGCCGCTGTCGCGCAAGTTCGGCTGCGTGCCGCAGATGGCCGTCGACGTTCTCGTCTACGCCCACCAGCTCGGCCTCGAATCCTTTGGCGTCTCGTTCCACGTCGGTTCGCAGATGACCAAGGTCGATGCCTGGGACGGCGCCCTTGCGGATGCCAAGCGCGTGTTCAACTCGCTGGCCAAGCAGGGCATCGTCCTGAAGATGGTCAACATGGGTGGTGGTTTCCCGACCAAGTACCTGCGCGACATCCCGTCGGCAGAAGCTTATGGTCAGGCGATCAATGCGTCGCTGAAGAAGCACTTCGGCAACAACATCCCGCAGACCATCATCGAGCCGGGCCGCGGCATGGTCGGCAATGCCGGCGTGATCAAGGCGGAAGTCGTGCTGATCTCGAAGAAGTCGGACAATGACGCGCATCGCTGGGTGTTCCTCGACATCGGCAAGTTCGGCGGTCTCGCCGAAACCATGGACGAAGCGATCCGTTACCCGATCCGCACCGCCCATGACGCCGACGAGATGGCGCCTTGCGTGCTGGCCGGCCCGACCTGCGATTCGGCTGACGTGCTCTACGAGAAGAACATGTATCCGCTGCCGCTCTCGCTTTCGATCGGCGACGAGGTTCTGATCGAGGGCACCGGCGCGTACACCACCACCTATTCGGCGGTGGCGTTCAACGGCTTCGAGCCGCTGAAGTCCTACGTCATCTGACGTCTCCCGCGCCGGCCAACCGGCGCGGACCTTCACAATCATCGGAACACTCTTGATACGGGAGGCCAGCATGGCCACTGTTCTCGACAACGTGCGCGCCCTTTTCGCGCCTGCACCCGCCTATGTCATCGACCGCGAGACGCCTGCCGACGTCGTGGCGCGCGAGACGCTGCTCGACAAGGTGATGGGCGCCGATCGCAAGACAAAGTCTTCCGAGAAGATCCGGCGCGGGCGCGTCCCGGCCGAGGGCCTCGCACTGGTGGCGCGCGATCGCGCCGGTCATGTCATCGGCACCGTTCGCCTGTGGAAAATCGAGGCCGGCGTGGACCGGGACGGGAACCCGATCGAGGCGCTCCTGCTCGGGCCGCTGGCCGTAGATTGCGCCCATGAAGGCAAGGGCATCGGTTCCGCGCTGATGCGTGCAGCGCTTCTGGAAGCGAAGAAGCGCGACCACGGTGCCGTGCTCCTGGTGGGTGACGCGGCCTATTACGAGCGCTTCGGCTTCTTTGCGTATCGTGCCCGCCATCTCGTCATGCCGGGACCCTTCGATCGTGCGCGCTTTCTGGGGCTGGAACTCAAGGACGGATGGCTGGGCGGCGCGGCGGGCATGATCGTTGCCACCGGCCGCAAGTTGAGCGGTACCTCTCTCGAACAGGCGGCGTAAAGGCCGCCGCTCGCTCGGCCCGCGCTCCCGGACCGGTTCGACGCAACCCGCGTCTGGAGCCGCCGGTCGAGCGCGGGTCGTGACTGTCCGATTTCCGGTTTCGCGAGGCTTAGAAACGACGCTCGTTCTCTTCAGCGAGCATTTGCAGGGCATCGGAGTCAGGTTGATAGGACTTTGTTTTCTCAGACCACGTGTAGGTAACGCCGATGGTGCGGTCGGCGATGACGGCAATGGGCTCGGCACATTCGTCGCCCTCCTTCGGATCGTCGTGGAGGCTGACTTCGACGTAAATCGCGGGTTTGCCGCTTGGAACTGCGTCTTTGACCGAAACACCCGTTTGTTGCTGGCGCCAGAGGCCGCAAAGCGATTCCGAAAACGTGAAGACATCGTCGACATGAAGGAGTTCCTCCGGTGTCGCGAGATAGAGGCTCGTGATTCGGTAGTGCTGGGATGAGTTGGAGTGGGTATTGTCGATGACAATCAACGCCGTCCTGTCATCGACGAGCCGCGTATCGCCTGATATCCCTGTCTGCCGATCAAGACCGACATTCACTATATCGCCTAGCACGGGCGTTTCTCCGGCGAGCGTGTAGAGGGCGAGTGACGCTGGCGCATCGGGTTGTCCATCCGGCTCGCCGAAATCCAGGAAAATGATCACCGCCTTCTCGCCTGCGAGGTGCATGACTTCGGCTTTGCTGACTTGCAGCCCCTCCGGCCACGCCTCGTCCACATCCAGTTCCTCCGCCATGGTGGGGGCGATCGTGTTTCCCCGCCAGCCTCCAGACGTCGCTTCCAAATCCGGTACCACCGCGCGAGCGAGATCCAGGAAAGTGGTGGGGGTCTGTGGTGATACAGGGTCGCTCAGAGCGGACATCCGCCAGATGTCGCCCGCAGCGGCTGTTGCGGCGACAAGGGCAAGAGCGCCCGCCAGAAGCGATCGCGGCAGAATGTGCATTTGGAGCCTCCAGAGTTCAGTCTAGCCGAAATCGCCGAATGGCGTCGAGCGGTTGTGACAAATGCGTCACGGCAAGCCCGAAGAAATTCGAGCGGCCGTGGAACCTTCGGAACCTTACCCCTGCGTTCATGAGTTATGGCGGTGGTGATAGACACCTGCCCCGCGATCGGGGTTCGCACACAGTCTCAGGGGAGATACCGAATGTTCAAGAAATTGCTCACGACGTCCACCGCGATAGTGCTTCTGTCCACCGGCGCCGCTTTTGCTGCGGACGCGATCTATGAGGTGCCTGAAGCTCCGGCGGCAACGATAGAAACGCCCGTCGTGTTCTCATGGGCTGGCGGCTATGTCGGTGTCGAAGGCGGTTACGGCTGGGGTGACGCCGATGTCGATGGCTTTGGCTCTGACGGATTCGACGGCGGCCGCTTTGGCGGCTTTGTCGGTTACAACTGGGAATTCGGCAACAGCGTTATCGTCGGTCTCGAAGGAAACGTAGATTACGATTGGAACGACGGTTCCGTCGCGGGCGCCGATTTCGAAACGGGCTTCAACGGCGGCATTCGCGGTCGCGTCGGTTACGCAATGGACCGGGCGCTGATCTATGCGGCTGGCGGCTGGACGGCAACCGATGCAAACCTCGACACCGGTGCCGGCGAAGACAGTGAGACGATGCATGGCTGGACGATTGGCGCAGGCGTAGACTACGCGTTCACCGACCGCATGTTCGGCCGGCTTGAGTACCGCTACAACGACTATGGCGACAAGGATATCGGCGGAACCAACGTCGATTTCAGCCAGCACGTGGTCAATGTCGGTCTCGGCGTGAAGTTCTAAGAATCGCTGACAGACCCGTCGTGACACGTCCGGCCCCTTTGTGGGCCGGACTTTTTTGTCTTTATCCCGGTCAAAACCGGCGCTTCAAATGACCGGATTTGGCATCTGTCATTTTGTTATGTTGTAAAACTGTAACTATACGTTTCTCCTTGTGCGCATAGCAGCTCCAATTCCCTTTCTTTGATTTGAATCAAACGTTTGAAGGCTCGCTCCCCGATAGTCGACGCGGCTCTGCCAAATCTGACATCTAGGAGAGAACAATGAGCAAGACATGGAGCACGCGCCTTGGAGCGCTGGCCGCAACCACCATACTGACGCTTACTGCGCAGGTCGCGCCGGCGGCGGACCTCGCGCCGCTCACCCCGGCGGAAGAGGCGGCCGTGGCGTCGTTGAGCCCCTGGCAGATCCGTGTCCGCGGGCTCGGCGTCATCACCAATGACAGTGGCAGTCTGGACGGCGTGCCAGGTTCCGACCTTTCCTATAGCGATACGGTGATCCCTGAACTGGACATCACCTACTACTTCACTGACAACATCGCTGCCGAACTGATCCTTGGCACCACCTATGCCAACATCAGTGGCGAAGGATCAATCGCTGGCCTCGGCAAGATCGGTAAGACCTGGGTTCTGCCGCCGACGCTGACGCTTCAGTACCACTTCACCGACTTCGGTGCTTTCAAACCCTATGTGGGTGCCGGCATCAACTACACGATGTTCTACAACCAGTCCGGTTCGGCCGTGGATGACATCGACGTCAAGGACACATTCGGTGCGGCCTTGCAGGTCGGTTTCGACTACATGCTCGATGAGCACTGGGGTGTGAACTTCGACGTGAAGAAGATCTTCCTCGAGGCCGACTACGAGGCCACCAGCGGCGGCGCTCCCTTGAGCGGCAAGGCCAAGCTCGATCCCTGGCTGATCGGCGGCGGTGTCACATACCGGTTCTAGAAAGCGATATGGGGAGCCTCGGGCTCCCCATATTTTTTCGGCAGTCGTTCAGGCCGAAATGTCGATGACGCCGCAATCGCCGGCGTCTGACGCATATGCCAGCAACTTGCCCGTCGAACTCCATCCCATCGACGTGATCGCACCTTTGCCTGGACGACGCAAAAGCACCTCCTTGCCGTCGGCGATGCGAACCGCGAGGATCATTCCGTCGATAAAACCAATGGCGAGGATTTCCTCCGCCGGATGGAAAGACACGTCCGTGACCATGATGTTGGCGCGCGTTCCCAGTTCGAGCGGCGCCTTGCCCATCGGGCCGTCCTTGCCGGAAAAAGGCCAGACGATCGCGGCCGGCGCACCTGAGGAGGCGAGCCACTTGCCCTTGGGCGACCAGGAAACGGATTTCACCTTCGCCGGATAGCCGGTCATACGCATGTGGCGGGCGTCCGCGCCGGATTTGCCGTCCAGCTTCCAGCCATGCAGCGCATTTTCCTGCATCGTCGTGACGATGAAGCGCCCGTCGGGTGAGAATGTGACGCCGGTATGCGCTCCCTTCCACTCAAGATCGATCGGTGCGCCGGAGGTGCCGACCCAGTGAAGGGTGACGCCGTTGTAGCGCGCCAGCGCAATGCGCAGACCCTTGGGCGCGAAATCAATCGCTTCGACGGTCCGCTGCTCGGTGAACTCCTTCGTTGTGCCGTCTGCAAGACGAACGAAGGCTGTCTTGCCTTGCGCATACGCGACCGCACCCTGCGGACCGGTGGCGACGACGGAGATCCATTTTCGAGGCAGATGCGCGAGCTCGGTGATGCTCCCGTCGTGCGCGATCCGCAAAACCTTGCCGTCCTCGCCGCCCGTGACGAGAGTCTGGTTGGCAGGATCCTTCACGCAGGCGAGGATGCCTTCGTGTGCTTCGGTCACCTTTTCTCCGCCGTCCAGACGGTGAATGGTTCCGCTGGCGGCCGCGAAAACCGGCATGTCACCAAGGAAGGTCGCCGCGACGACGTGACCTTCTATATCGAGAGGCGCAACCGATGGCATCAGGCGGTGGCCTCGCAGGCCTTGAAACTTGCTTCCAGCTTTTCGCGATCAAGTTCGCGCCCGATGAAGACCAGGCGGCTCTCACGCTTCTCGTTTTCCTTCCAAGGGCGCTGATGGTCGCCTTCGACGATCATATGAACGCCCTGGACGACATAGCGCTCTTCGTCTCCCTTGAAGGCGATGATGCCTTTAAGACGAAGGATATTCGGTCCCTGCGTCTGGGTAACCTTCTGGATCCAGGGGAAGAAGCGGTCCGGATTCATCTCGCCACCACGCAGCGATACGGAGGTCACCGTGACGTCGTGAATGGCGGACGGTCCATGGTCGTGATGGTGGTGATGATCATGGTCGTGGTGGTGATGATGATCGTGATCATGGTGATGGTCATGACCGTGATGATGGTGATCGTGATCGCAATCGGGTCCGCAGACGTGATCCGGGTCGTCGTGATCCAGGAAATGCGGATCGTTTTCGAGAGCGCGCTCGAGGTTGAAGGCACCCTGATCCAGAACCTTGGCCAGATCGACGCCCGAACGGGTCGTGGAGTAGATGCGGGCCGAGGGGTTGATGGCGCGGACGATGTCCTCGATCTGGTGGAGCTGGTCGTGGCTGACGAGGTCGGTCTTGTTGATGACGACCACGTCGGCGAAGGCGATCTGGTCTTCGGCTTCGCGGCTGTCCTTCAGGCGGAGCGGCAGGTGCTTGGCGTCGACGAGTGCCACGACGGCATCGAGTTCCGTCTTGGAGCGGACGTCATCATCCATGAAGAAAGTCTGCGCGACCGGAACCGGGTCGGCGAGGCCCGTGGTTTCAACGATAATGCCGTCGAAGCGGCCGGGGCGGCGCATCAGGCCTTCGACCACGCGGATCAGGTCGCCGCGGACTGTGCAGCAGACACAGCCGTTGTTCATTTCGTAGATTTCCTCGTCCGACTCCACGATCAGATCGTTGTCGATTCCGATCTCGCCGAACTCGTTGACGATGACGGCATATTTCTTCCCGTGATTTTCGGAAAGAATCCGGTTCAGGAGCGTGGTCTTGCCTGCTCCGAGATAGCCGGTCAGAACGGTCACGGGAGTGGGTTTTGCAGCAGCAGCTTCGGTCATCGGAAACCTCGACGAAAGGGGAGTTACGGCAGTGCGCCTGTAATGGTGTTACCGTCATATAGGCGCTGGCTTGCGTCAGTTCAAAGGCTTTCTGCCGGTCTTCGGCGTTCCCGTGTTTGACACTCCGGGTTCCTTACCCTATCGACGCTCAAGATGCCGTTTGGTCGTTGCGTGCGACATTTTCTTTCAGCGGATTTGCGAGCGACATGTCGAAAAGCTCCGTTCTTTCCCGTCTCGCGAATCTCCCTGAACGGCTAGGCGAGATGATCACGGGTCGCCGGGACGGCATGAAGGCGCTGCTGGCCTTCACGCGCTTCAGCGGCGTGATCCGGCATGACCCCCGCCAATATGATCGCCAGCAGCGCGAACTGATCCTGCTCGGACGTCTTCTTCTGACATTTCTGCGGTCGCCGATGATCTCCCTGGCGCGCGATGTGGCGATGTTGGCGGAAGGCCTCGGCGACGAACGCACGTTCGCTGCGATGATGCGCCGTGCGATTGCCGATGCGGGACGTTTGGAAACACGTCTCCGGCAAAAGCCTGGAAGCGCCACGCTGCTCGTGGATTTCCATATCTCGCTCATGGACTTTGATGCCGCAAAGCGCGTCATTGGGACTATCCGTGATACGCGTCCTGAGCTTGCGAACCAGTTGTCGCAGCGTGTCGCCGACCTCGAGGTCGAATGCAAGCCTTGGCGGGATGTCGTAGACGCTGCGTGTGCATCGCTGAGGCGACGTTTACAGGGAGGCGCAACACCCCTTCAGGAGAGGCTGACCGTTCATGTGCCCGTGGCAGCCTTCCGCATGAATCACCGCGATTATCCGGGGTTCAGGGAGGACATCCGCCGGTCGTTCCGGCAGATCATCTCGGTTCTGCGTGAAAACGGCACGTCCTACTCGGTCGAGATGAGGGTCGCCAAGCACGGCGCTTTGGCTGATGAGGGAGCGTTTATCGCCTACCATACCGTCGGTGGCGAGGGACGAGGTCTCCACGTCAAGGAAACCGATCGCCGGAGCCACTTCAGCGGCGACACCGGTGGCTATTCGGGCTGGAGCGCCTTCAGCGATACGCCACTGCCGCCGGCTGACGCTTTCGGCCCCGCGGCGGTGGCAGCCTTCATCTCCTCCGAACGGGAGCAACTGATCGCCGGAAACCAGTCCAAATATGTCCAGCCTGAGACCGGGCCGGAGCGACCGGCGGGGCAATATGTCTTCGTCGCCCTGCAGGTCATCGACGATGCGGTCCAGCGGCAGGCGGCACTGCATATGTTCGACATGCTGGAGGAGGTCAGTCGGGCCTGTGCGGCCAGAGGGATAGCGGTCGTCGTCAAGCGCCATCCGCTCTGCCGGTCGGCGGCTGTCCGTTTCGTCTTGTCCAAGGGCGTCAAGCAGGGACTGTTTTCGCTGAGCGACGGCTCTATTCACGGTCTTATCCAGGGCTCTTGCGCGGTCTGCGTGATCAATTCCGGCGTCGGTGCCGAGGCGCTTCTGCATGGCAAGCCCGTCTACACATTCGGGCGGGCGGAGTACCAGGCGGCGACGTTCCGGATCAGGGAACGCGGCGAGTTCGCGCGTCTGTTTGTTCCGGACCGGCTGCCGGCGCCGGCGGAGCGGATCGAGGCGCTGCTTTATGCACTGCGCCACAGCTACGCGACGGACGTGCGGACCGAAGACGAAGCCTTGGCTTTCTGGCGGGACAGACTGAGCGGAGTGCTCGGCAAAGGCTAGCCTTCACCGGTCGAAGAGCGTGATGTCGAAGCGGTGCACGTCGTCAAGGAGCGCCAGGAGACCGGCTACCGCGTGGGCGATGAGCGCCTCGCCCTTTTCTGCCGTTGCGGCGGATGCGTCGCCTGCCGCGCCTTCAGGATTGAGATCCGACATCTTCCATCCGAAGGCGTGGGGACCGTAGGCGCGGAGATGGACAAAGTCCTCGATGAAGCGGCTTTGCCGGGAGGTGAAGTTGCCGGCCTTCGACATGACGACCTTCTCAGGGTGGAGAGCGAGCATGACCGAGGTTTCGATATCGCCGGCGTGGATGTCGATGGCCTTGCGTTCCGCGACAATCACGTCGTCAGGCACGCCGAACCGGGTCCAGCTGGTCGCTACCACCAGCATGTCGAAGCGAACCCGCGCTTCCGTGGCGACAATCGTCAGCAGGGGGGAGTTGCCGCCATGTGCGTTCAGCAGGACCACCTTGCGAATGCCTTGGCGCGCCAGATCGGCAAGGATCCCAAGCCATCGATGACAGGCCTCGTCGAAGGGCAGGGTTCGGGTCCCATCCACATCCATGTGTTCGATCGAATAGCCGACGGGTTCAACCGGGAGAAACGTGGCGGGTATGGATTCGGGAAGAGCTTCAATCAGGCGATCAACGATTCCGGCCGCGATGAGCGTGTCCGTCTCGAACGGCAGGTGGGGTCCGTGCTGTTCGTGGGCTCCCAGCGGCAGCACTGCGATCCACTCGCTCCGTTCTGATCTCGGGAGTGCCGGGTCGTTCTCGGAAAATGCGCGTTCGGGACGTACCATGGAATTGTTGCTCCGGCTTTGACTGGTATGCATGGCCTGTCTTAGATGGTGCGGACTGCGGCGAATGCCGGCGAGCGGCGGGGTGAACAATGTCGAAAAAGGACAAGGGCGACAAGAAGGGCAAGGCCAAGAAAAAGGCGGCGCTCGACGAAAGGATCGGCGACCTCGGGCCCGTGATGATCCACGCGGCGCGGGCGATGCGGACGCGGTTGTCGCGCAATCTGGCCGAAAGCGGCCTCTATGCCGGCCAGGACGGGGTGATCCAGGCTCTGGCGGAGGAGGAGGGGCTGACGACCGGCGCTCTTGCCCAACGGCTTGGCGTCAAGGCGCCGACCATGACCCGCACGATCGGGCGTCTGGAGGCGCAGGGCTTCGTGGAGCGGCGCGCCGATCCCAAGGACGCCCGCCTGACGAAGGTGCATCTGACGCCGGCAGGCACCGATACCCTTTCCAAGATTGAGCGCGCGACGCAAGAATGCAGTCTGCAGGCTGTGCAGGGCCTGTCGGGCAAGGACGTGAAACTTCTGGTTCGGCTCTTGCAGAGCGTCGAGGACAATCTCCAGCAACAGTCCGAATGAGAAACGAAAACAGTTGCATCGGAGAATTAAACTATTTAATTAAACGGTTTAATCGCGGTAGACGCGGGAGAGGGGACAAGCCCGACGGAGGAATCGTGGCGCAAAAGGTCAAGTTGTCGACGATTGCCGAGTCTCTCGGTCTTTCCACTGCAACCATATCGCTCGCGCTGCGCGACAGTCCTCTGGTGGCCGTGGACACCAGAGAAAAGATCAAGGAGCAGGCCCGGGCCCTCGGCTATATCTACAATCGCCGGGCCGCCAGCCTAAGAACCTCCAGATCAGGTATTATCGGTGTCGTGGTTCATGACATCATGAACCCTTTCTATGGCGAGATCCTGAAGGCCATCGAAAGCGAACTCGATCGCAGCCGGCACACGTTCATCCTCTCCAACCATTATGACTCGGTCGAAAAGCAACGAACGTTCATCGAGACCTTGCTGCAACTCGGTGGCGATGGCGTGATCATGTCACCGGCGATCGGGACGCCGGCGGAGGATGTGATGCTGTCCGAGCAGAACGGCATGCCTGCCATCCTCGTGGCCCGATCGATGGAGGGCGTGGACCTGCCGATCTATCGTGGTGACGACAGCTACGGGATATCACTTGCTACCAATCACCTGATCGGACTGGGCCACCGGGTGATCGCCTTCATTGGCGGCACGGACCTGACCTCGACCGGCAGGGATCGATACCAGGGCTACGTAAACGCGCTGCGCAAGGCCGGTATCGAGGTCGATCCCAACCTGCGAATTCCCGGCCCGCGCACCAAGCAGGGCGGTTTCGAGGCCGCGGTCCATTTCCTGTCGCTGCCGCAAAAGCCGACCGCCGCCGTGTGCTGGAACGATCTCGTTGCGATCGGGTTGATGAACGGTATCGCCCGCGCCGGGCTGGTGCCCGGACAGGATATTTCCGTGACCGGCTACGACGATCTGGAAGAGGCATCCATCGCCACACCGGCGCTGACGACGGTCTGGAACGGTCAGGCGGAGGTCGGGCGGCTTGCTGCCCGTGCTTTGCTCGACAAACTCGCCGGCAGCCACGAGCCGGACGGTATCCATCTGATCAAGCCGGAGATGCGCATTCGCCAGTCGACCGGCCCCATGCGACGTTGAAAAGAAGACTACGAGGAAGACTGATGACGGAAACGCCGACCATTCTCGTGCCCGGACGGGTGCACCCGCGTGTCCTTGAGCGATTGCAGGAGCGCTTCGAGATCGTCACGGCACCGGCGGGTACCGATTTCATGCTCGGGGACGACGAGGCAAGGCGCATCAAGGGCATGGCATCCTTCAACTTCGCTCCTGCCTCCTGGATCGAGAAGCTGCCAAGTCTCGAAATCATCGCGAATTTCGGGGTGGGTTATGATGGCGTTGATGCCAAGGCCGCCGCGTCCCAAGGCGTGGTCGTCACCAACACACCCGACGTCTTGAACGATGAAGTTGCCGATACCACGATCGCGCTGTTGCTCAATACGGTTCGCAGGTTCCATGCTGCGGAAAGCTGGCTGCGCGACGGTCGCTGGGAGAGCGAGGGCGCCTTTCCGCTGTCGCCGCTGTCGCTGAAGGGACGTCATGTCGGTCTGTACGGCCTCGGCCGAATCGGCATTGAGATCGCGCGCCGGCTCGAGCCATTCAAGGTCGCAATCAGCTATCATACTCGCAGCCCGCGGACGGATGTCAGCTATTCCTACCAGCCAACTCTTATCGATCTGGCCAAGGTGGTGGACACGCTGATCTGCATCGTGCCGAAGACGCCAGAAACCCACAAGGCCATCGATGCGGAGGTTTTGGCGGCGCTTGGTGAGAACGGGGTTCTCATCAACGTCGGTCGTGGGTGGTCCGTTGACGAGGATGCGCTGGAAGCGGCCTTGAGGGAGGGAACGATCGCCGCTGCCGGGCTCGATGTGTTCCAGGACGAACCAAAGGTGCCGAAGGGGTTGATCGAGCTGTCGAATGCGTCGCTCTTCCCGCATGTGGCATCGGCGTCGGTGCCGACGCGCAACGCCATGGCGGATCTGGTGGTCGACAACCTCATCGCCTGGTTCGACACTGGAAAACCTATCACGCCCGTACCAGAGACGCCTGTCTCGAAGGTCTGACCATCCTCCAGTTTTCGGCAAGTTCCGGAGCGCACACTCTGCTTCATGGACGATGGGCAGGGGGCATTCATGGGACTTCGTGGTGTCGTTGCTTTGAGCTCGATTTCGGGAGCGGGGCTAGCAGCCGTCGTTACGCTTCCGTTTCTCTCTCAGCGCCAGGATTGGCCGGATGATTTCGTCTCGGCGTCGATTCCACCGCAACTGGCCGCCGGGCTGGCATCACCGCCAGCGCGGTTTTCGGTCACCAACCTGAGCGATATGACGGTGTGTCTGGTCGATCGGGGCGGCGCATTGACCAGCCGCAGCCGCAGCTTCGAGGCCGGACAGGATTGCGGCGCCGTCTGGCCCGGCCTCGTTCAGGCCGCGAACTGGATCGAGAACGGCGACGGAACGGTGACGTTGTCAAACGGCAACGGCGAAGTGGTGCTGACGCTCGGTCGTGGGCACGGCTTCAGCTACGAGTCGCTGGATACCGACGGAGCCAGTCTGGCCTGGCTCCTGTTGCCCTGACTTTCAGGCGGCTGCCCGCATTCCGGCATAGTCGCGCACGGCATCCCCAAATGCCTGGAACAGGGAGCGGGACGGACGGTCGGTTTCCGCCCAGTATTCCGGATGCCATTGCACGCCAATCGCGAAGCCCTTGGCATTGATAACCGACACGGCCTCGATCGTGCCGTCGTCTGCGATCGCTTCGACCTGCAGGCCTGGGGCCGTTTTCGAAATCGCCTGGCGGTGGAGCGAATTGACTGCGACTCTTCCCGTGCCGAGATAACGCGCGATGCAGGAGCCCTCGGCGATGATAACGTCCTGACGAATGGAGAAGGCCGTGTCGCGATCGACATCCGCAGGTTTGCGATGGTCCCAGACGCCCGGCTGCTCCTGGATTTCGGTCGCGAGCGTACCCCCGAGCGCGACATTCAGCTCCTGGATGCCACGGCATATCGCCAGCAGCGGAATGCCTCTCTCGATCGCGCGCCGGATCAGGGGGAACGTGGTCGCATCGCGGGCGGGATCAAAGGGCCCATCTTTTTCAGATGCTTCGGCACCATAGAGAGTCGGGTGGACATTTGTCGCTGAACCGGACACCAGAAGCCCATCGACGCGATCGAGAATCGCGTCCGCGTCATTGCCCTCGACGAAAGCCGGAATGATGAAGCTCATCACGTCCGCGACCTTAAGCGCCGCCTTCACATACTGGTTCTGTGCCGCGTGCCATGTCGTGCCATCGAATTCGCGAATGTCGGCTGGTACTGCGATAATCGGTTTGGACATAGATGGCTCCGATTGGGGACGATGTCTTTTCTCATTCCATCCGCGAGCCCAAGTCAACGAAATTCGTTTGGCCTTGCCCGCTGGTGCCCCAACTTGGCGGATGTTAACGCCAGTTGTTCGAGGACACCCTTCTTTAGTCGAAAGTCGTCTGGTTCAAAGCTTGAAACGCTTTGAACGGCATGGTTATCTCGCCTTACTCCCCTGGTATTTCGCAGAGAGGCAGGGGTAACCATGATGGGAGGTTTAATTCATGGATCGTCGTTCATTCATTAAGAAGGCCGGAGTCGCTGGCGCCGGCGCTGCCGCGTCCACCGTGCTTGCAGCACCTGCGATCGCGCAGGAAAACCCCAAGATTACCTGGCGCCTGACGTCGTCGTTCCCGAAGTCGCTGGACACGATTTTCGGTGGTGCTACCGATATCTCTGAACGCGTCGCTGCCGCGACCGACGGCAACTTCAATATCCAGGTGTTTGCCGCCGGCGAAATCGTTCCCGGCCTGCAGGCCGTGGATGCCGTGGCCGCTGGCACCGTCGAGGCGGCGCATACCACGTCCTACTATTTCTGGGGCAAGGAGCCGACGTTCGCAATCGGCACTGCACTGCCGTTCGGTCTCAACGCGCGCATGTCGAACGCCTGGTTCAACCAGGGCAACGGCAACACGCTCATGAACGAGTTCTATGCCACGCAGGGTCTTTACGGTCTTCCGGCTGGCAATACGGGCGTTCAGATGGGCGGCTGGTTCCGCAAGGAAATCAACACGGTCGACGACCTCAAGGGCCTGAAGATGCGTATCGCCGGCCTCGCTGGTAAGGTGCTTGAGAAGGTTGGCGTCGTGCCGCAGCAGCTTGCGGGTGGCGATATCTATCCGGCCCTTGAAAAGGGCACGATCGATGCGGCCGAATTCGTCGGCCCTTATGACGATTCGAAGCTCGGCTTCCACAAGGTCGCCAAGTACTACTACTACCCGGGTTTCTGGGAAGGCGGACCGGTCGTTCATGGCTTCTTCAACCTGGAGAAGTTCAATGAACTGCCAAAGCATTACCAAGCGATCCTCACGGACGCTTGTGCCTACGCCAATACCAACATGATGGCGAAATACGACGCCAAGAACCCGGCGTCGCTGAAGCAGCTGGTGTCCGAGGGCACCGTGCTGCGTCCGTTCAGCCAGGAAATCATGGAAGCCTGCTATCAGGCTGCAATTGGCATCTACGCCGAGCTCTCCGCGCAGAGCGAGTTCTTCAAGAAGACCTACGAAGACCAGCTCGCGTTCAAGAAGGACGCGTACCTCTGGGCTCAGCTCGGCGAGTACACCTTCGACACGTTCATGATGATCCAGCAGCGGGCGGGCAAACTCTAACGGTTCCTCTGTTTGAAGACTTCGGGGCCCGCGCATCGCGCGGGCCTTTTTTGTCCCGCGACGGCAGTCAAGAAAAACGGCGCTCGATGGCGCCGTCCTTCAGGTCGGACATCATCTGTGCCAGCTACTGGATAACGGGCGGCTGGCTGAGGTCGAGAGCCGGCGCCGCCGGAGTTGCTGGTGCAGGGGCAGTACCTCCGAGATCGAGGGGCGGCAGGCCTATGGCGGGCGCCTGTTGGCCGTTGCCACCCTCAGAGCCAAGGGGGGGCAAGCCGAAGGCCGGCGCTCCTCCGGCGCCATCTGAGCCGAGAGGCGGCAACGACATTCCGTTGCCTTGTCCGAAGCCCGGGATTTCGATCTGCACATCGTTCGGATCGACGGTCGGCGCGTCGCCCTTGTACCGCAAGACGAGGTCCGGGAAGGCGATCACAACCAGAATCATGATGAACTGGATTATGATGAAAGGGAAAACGCCCTTGTAGATATCGATCGTTCTAACGCCGTCCATCATGCGGCCGGTCACCTTGTCCTTCCAGGCGGAGGGTGGGGCGACGGAGCGCAGGTAGAACAGAGAAAAACCAAACGGTGGTGTGAGGAACGAGGTCTGCAGGTTGATGCCGAGGATCACTCCGAACCAGACCAGATCGATCCCGAGCTTGTCGGCCACCGGCGCGAGAAGCGGAACCATGACGAAAGCGATCTCGAAGAAATCCAGGAAGCAACCGAGGATAAAGACGATGATCGTGACAACGATGAGGAAGCCGTACTCACCGCCCGGCAGCGCCGTCAGCAGTTCCTCGATCCACACATTGCCGTTGATGCCATAGAACGTCAGGCCGAAAACGCGGGCGCCGATCAGGATCATCATCACGAAGGCGGAGAGCTTGGTGGTCGCGTCGAGCGCGTTCTTCATCACGGCCATCGACAGCCGCCCCTTGGCGGCCGCCAGCACGATGGCACCAGCCGCGCCCATGGCGCCGCCTTCCGTGGGTGTCGCGATGCCGAGGAAGATTGTGCCGAGCACCAGAAAAATCAGAGCCAAAGGCGGAATGAGAACGATGATCACCTGCTGTGTCAGGCGGGAGATGAGATTGAGATTGAGTGTGCGGTTGGCGATGGCGACCACATAGACAGTGAGAACTGCAAAGGCCAACGCAGCGACGAGCTGCCACTCGGGGCTTTCTATACCGGTGAAAAGCACGTTGTGGCCGAGGAAATAGAGGCCGATCGCAATGAGCAGCATGACGATAAGCGATGTCACGCCGCCGCCGAGTGTTCGAGCCTCCAGCGGGAGGGCCGGTGCCCAATGCGGCTTCACCATCGTGACGGCAAAGATATAGGCGCAGTAGGCGAAGACGATCATGATCGCCGGATAAAGCGCGCCGACATACATGTCGCCGACCGAACGTCCCAGCTGGTCGGCCATCACGATCAGGACGAGCGACGGCGGAACGATCTGTGCCAGTGTGCCAGACGCGGCGATCGTTCCCGATACGAGCGGCTTGTTGTAGTGGTACCGCAGCATGATGGGCAGGGAAATGAGGCCCATCGCCATCACCGATGCCGCGACCACGCCGGTCGTGGCACCGAGCAGCGCACCCACCAGGATGACCGCATAGGCAAGGCCGCCGCGGATCGGGCCGAAAAGCTGGCCGACCGTGTCGAGCAGATCCTCCGCCATACGGGAGCGCTCCAGGATCAGTCCCATAAGCGTGAAGAAGGGGATCGCCAACAGGGTATCATTGTACATGATGCCGTAGATGCGATCCGGATGCGACTGCAACAGCGGCCAGAAGAGCCGGATCTCCGGGGAGATCGTCGACAGTTCCACGCCGAGAGCGAAGTAGATGAGACCGCCCGCCGCGAGCGTGAAAGCCACCGGATAGCCAAGCAGAAGCATCAGCATCACGGTGGTGAACATGATGGGTGCGAGATTGTGGGCAATGAAATCAATCATGTCACTGCCCCGCCGTTTCGGCTGCGCTTTTGTCCGCAGCGTCTTCGTCCAGCACGCCAGCAAGCACCGCTGCGCGCTTGATGATCTCCGAAACCGCCTGGGCGCTCAGGAGCAGGAATCCGACCAAGACCGCTGCCTTGGCGGGCCAGACGATCAAGCCACCAGCGCTCGAGGAAATCTCACCGATATTGTAGGAATTCCAGAACCACGGCCATGCAAGCCATGCCATGAGAAAGGAGAAGGGGACCAGAAAGATGATATGGAGCACCAGGTCGATCCAGTTTCGCGTCCTCCTGGACCAGTTGTTCGAGAGGATATCGATCCGGATGTGCTCGTTCTTCAGCAGCGTATAGGCGGAAGCAAGCATGAAGACAGTGCCGAACAGGTACCACTGCAGCTCCAGAAACGCGTTTGACGACATGTCGAACATTTTTCTGATGATCGCATTTCCGGCACTGATGAGAACGGCAGCCAAAAGCAGCCAAGATACCCACCTGCCTATTGCGCCGTTGATTGCATCAATCACCCGGCTCAGCAGCAATAAAGCCCGCATTGTTTTCTCCCTGACGCACCCCTTTGTCCATAGAGCAAGGCCAAACGCCTTGCAACCAAACGGGTCTCCGTCTTTCGGGCTACATTTGTCTTTCGTCAAATATGTCTCGCCCTGAACCAGCAGCGCGTCTGGATGCCATCGTGTGCCAACGACGTTGGTCTGTCCTCCGTTGCTGTGGGGGCTGCTCCAGAACACGACATGATTTGGCCTCGTGGGCGGTGGATCAGCAGGATCGTTAAAAATCTCACGACGCTGGAAAGCCGACCTTAAAGCGTTTGGTCTAATCGACAGGGTGATCGGGAGACCACGCTATGAAGGTTCGCAACACGATCGCGACGCCGAAAGAGGTTCAGCTCTCTCTCGTCAGTTCGTTGTTCGACAACAGCAGTACGTTGTTGAAGGGCATGGTCGTCCATATCCTGGCCTATGCGGTCGTCTTCCACAAAACGGGCGACCCGATCTATCTCCTTGTTTCTCTCGCGTTCATGATCGTTTTCGCCAGCCGGATTTTGTTGTTCCGGCGGTTCGCGAGAGCGGACAAATCGACGCTGACGGTCGCGGATATACGCCGCTGGGAGATCCGTTACGTGATCGGAGCTGCGTCGACCGCAGCGGTCCTGGGCATCGGATGCGGCTATTCCATCTTCGTCTACGAAGATACCTTCGTCGAGCTCGCGTCTGTTGCCGTTGCCATGGCCTCTATGGTTTCGGTTGTCGGGCGGAACTATGGGTCACGACTTGCCGTCAACCTGCAGACTTTCGCCTGCTGTGCACCGATCATCGTGGGCGCGTTCCTCGCGAACGATCCATACAAAGCGGTGCTCTCGGCAATGCTCATACCTTTCATGCTGACGACGGAGGCTATGGCCAAGAGCTTGCGCGAGTTCCTGCACGAGAATGTCGTGGCATCCCGGGACATGAAGACGATTGCCGACCGTTTCGATACGGCGCTCAACAACATGACCCATGGTCTTATCATGCTCGATACCGAAAACCGCATTCAGGTGATCAATCGCAAGGCTTGCGAGCTGCTGCATCTTGGCGAGCGGAACCGGCTGAAAGGATATGACCTGGATGTGGCTTTGCGATACGGCGTCCGACATACCGTTGTTGGCGGATCGCTGCCCGGCATGATCCAGAGACAGCTGACGCAACTGATGGACGGCTCGCTCTCGAGAGCCGTCATGACCTTCTCCGATGATCTCGTGCTGGAGTTTTCCGCCAGCCGTCGTCCCGAAGGTGGCGTGGTTCTGATCTTCGAGGATGTCACCGCGCGAGCGTCGGCGGAGCGCAAGATACTGCACATGGTCAGGTATGACAGCCTGACCGGCCTGCCGCAGCGCAATCATTTCGCGGAACTGGTCGCAGAGCGCGTGTCCGAACAGGAGGACATCGCCGCCGCAGCGCTGCTGCTGCTGGACGTCGACGGTTTCCGACATGTCAACGATACCAAAGGCTATACGGCCGGTGACCGCCTGCTGGTCGCAATCGGACAACGGCTGCAACAGCTCGCCCACGGCGAGGTTGTCGGTCACCTGGTTGGGGACCAGTTCATCGTCTTTGGAACGAACCGCGACGGGCTCGATAGCCTAATCGAGCGGCTCAGACGCATCCACGCCGACCTCTGCGGTGCCTACGAGCTCGACGGCATGAGTTTCCGCGTATCGTTCAGCGCGGGGTGCATGGCCGTCGATCCCGCCGTTGCCTCCATGGAGGAGTGGCAGATCAAGCTTGATCTTGCTCTCTTCGAATCGAAGTCTCGGGGAGGGGGCCGGCTGACCTTTTTCGCGGAGGAAATGGATGCCCGCTATGTCGAGCGCCAGAGACTTCAGGACGATCTTCGCGACGCAATCGAGAACGGGGCACTGTCTGTCGCCTATCAGCCGATGTTCCTCCCAGACGGTAGCCGCATCGCCTGCTGCGAGGCCTTGGCGCGCTGGATTCATCCAACGAAGGGTTCCATTCCGCCGAACATCTTCATCCCTTTGGCGGAAGATATGGGTATTGCGGCCCACGTGACCCACCTGATCGTCGATACCGCCTGTCATGCCGCCGCGGCATGGCCGGAGAATGTGGCGGTCTCGGTCAATCTTTCGGTCCAGGATCTTCGAACCGACACTATCCTCCAAGTCGTGCGAGACGCGCTTTCAAGGTCGGGCCTTTCGGCAAGCCGCCTCCATCTCGAGATCACCGAGACCAGCCTGATCGAGGAGCTCGCAACCGCGAGGTCTATTCTGGAGGCGTTGCGGGCGATGGGCATCACTATCGCCATCGATGATTTCGGGACCGGCTTCTCCAGTTTGAGCTACCTCGATTCGCTGCCTGCTGACGTCGTCAAGATCGACCGGTCTTTCGTCAGGAACATCACGGGTGACTCGCGGCGTCTCAAACTCCTCGAAGGTATCGTCAATCTGTCGCGCCAGCTCGATCTGAAAATCGTGATCGAGGGCGTCGAATCGAAGGAGCAACTGGCCCTCATCAATCAGCATCGCTGCGCCGACCTCATCCAGGGCTATGTTTATTCTACCCCGCAATCCGCCGAGGACATCTCGAACCTGCTCGAACGAACCAGGAAGAAGGGACGCGGCGGACGCGCGTATGTGGCTTAACGCAATGTGGATGCTGTCGTCGGCGTTGCTGTTGGCTCAGGAGCCGATTGCGCTCTGCGCCGGCTTTGTGTAATTCAGAAACACTGCGGGGCGACCGATGTCGTCACGACCGGAAAACTCCAGATAGCCCGGGCCGGGTCATCTGATGGCGAGGGAGAATGATGATGAGCGAACACCACACGGGCCCCGTCGAAACCGGCGCGCCGATGAACTATGCCGAGCACGAGAAGACGTATGACTTCTTCATCGCCGGCACCAAGTATGGAACGGCGATCCTGATCGCACTTCTCGTCGCGATGGCAGCGGGCTTCTACACGGCAGCCGGCTTCTTCGGCGGCATCATCGTCTTCATCGTGCTGTCGATCATCGGCGTTTTCTTCATGCGGTGATCACCGCATCGTCAAGGCCAAGAAAAAGCCGGCGGTGACGCCGGCTTTTTTGTGTCGCGAGATGGACGGACTAAGCGCTTCGCAGGCGCGCCAACCCTTGTTGTGCCGGGACATACTTGGGGTCGAGGCCCAGCGCATGGGAATAGGACTTCATCGCACGCGCTTTGTCGCCCCGGCGTTCATAGATCAGGGCCTGATTCGCCCACGATTCAGCGAGGCGCTGATTGAGCTCGATGGCGTGGTTGAAATCGGCGAAGGCGTTTTCGTCGTCGTTCAATGCGACATAGGACACGCCGCGACCGTTGTAGGGTTCCGGCGAGCTCGGAGAGAGCGAAATCGCCTTGGAGAAATCCTCGATCGCCTTGGCGTGCTGGCCGCGCAGCTGGAAGATCAGGCCCCGATTATGATAGGCGCGACCGTCGGTCGTATCGAGCTGGATTGCCCGGTTGAAATCGGTGAACGCCTCGTCGATACGTCCAGCCTGGCGATAAATGTTGCCACGGCCGATATAGGCAACGTCGTAGTTCGCATTGAGCTTCAGCGCCGAATTGTAGTCGTTTGCCGCTTCGACCGGCTGGCCCATGTTGCGATAGACGAGGGCGCGGTTCGCGTATGCCTGATAAAAGCGCGGATTGAGTTGAAGCGCCCGGTTGAAGTCCTCAAGCGCCTTGCGGAACTCTCCGGCGCGGCCATAAGCCGATCCGCGCACGTTATATCCCTCGGGGTCCTGCGGATTGGCGTTGATGACGGCTGTCAGCGACGCAATGTTTTCCTCGGATCCCTGGGCGCGGTCGATGCGGATGACGTCCGTCGTTGACGGCGTGGACTGGCAGCCTGCCAGACCGATCGCGATTACTGCAGTGCAAAGCACGGTGCGAAATCCGGTGACCGATGCGGCCCTATGGGAAGTCACGAGGGGAAGGTACGTCATCAGAGCCATTGCCAGGCGCGCTTTCCGTCTAGTCTTTTCCGCCACGAGGGCCGACATGAACATTATACTTGAAGGGCGGCAGCGACACAGTCGCAACCGCCCTTACAACATCGGAAAACGTCGAAAAAACGACGAATTAACGGCCGGTACGACCTGCGCTGACGAGACCTTCGCGCTGTGCGCGCTTACGGGCCAGCTTGCGAACGCGACGAACAGCTTCGGCCTTTTCACGGGCACGCTTCTGAGACGGCTTTTCGTAGTAGTCCCGCATCTTCATTTCACGGAAGATGCCTTCGCGCTGCATCTTCTTCTTGAGGGCGCGGAGCGCCTGATCAACGTTGTTGTCGCGGACAAGTACCTGCACGTCTAATCCCGTTCCTTTGGTTGGTTGCAATTCCGTGTCACAATGGCGACAGACGGATGTATCAATAAATTCCGCTCGCGAGACATTCCTGCCCACGATTTGGCAGGCGGGATAGCAGATCAGCAGGGTCAAGTCCAGATGCCGGCGGCGGCCAAACGAAAAAAATAGGGTGCAGCGCCGGTTTTTCCCTCGGTGTCGAAAGCGGGTGGCAATGCGTCGCAAAACGGACTTCGCGACACTGCTTGATTTGCGACTGCTATCGACATACCCAAGTGCCGAAACCACAGGAGTTTTAAGGCGAATGCGCAAATATTCGGTTTTTGCCGTGGCCCGCGAGGCACTGCGCGCCCACAAGGGGTGGGGAGCTCAATGGGCCTCGCCCGAGCCGCGGTCGTCCTATGATGTGATCATCATCGGCGGTGGTGGGCATGGTCTCGGCGCGGCTTACTATCTGGCCAAGGAACACGGCATCACCAATGTGGCCGTTCTCGAAAAGGGTTGGATTGGCGGCGGCAATACCGGCCGAAACACGACGATCATCCGGTCCAACTATCTCTACGAAGAGAGTATGGACATCTACGAGCATTCGCTGAAGCTCTGGGAAAACCTGTCGCAGGAATTGAACTACAACGTCATGTACTCCCCGCGCGGTGTCATGATGCTGTCGCACAATATCCACGACAAGCAGTCATTCATGCGCCACGTCCATGCCAACAATCTCTATGGCATCGACAATGAATGGCTGACGCCGGAGCAGGCCAAGGCCTTCGTGCCCGTACTCGATATCTCGAAATCGGCACGTTATCCGATCAACGGTGCCGCTCTGCAGCGTCGCGGTGGAACGGCCCGTCACGATGCCGTTGCCTGGGGATATGCCCGCGCGGCATCCGACCGTGGCGTGCACATCATCCAGAACTGCGAGGTCAAGGCGATCCGCCGCGGCCCGAACGGCGAGGTGACCGGTGTCGAAACCAGCAAGGGGTTCATCGGCGCCAAGAAGATCGGCGTATCCGCCTCGGGCCACAACTCGATGATCATGGAGATGGCAGACGTCAAGCTGCCCCTGCATTCCAACCCGTTGCAGGCTCTGGTGTCCGAGCCGATGAAGCCGATCTTCCCATGCGTCGTGATGTCCAACTCGGTTCATGCCTACATCTCGCAGTCTGACAAGGGCGAATTCGTCATTGGCGCCGGTACAGACCAATACAATTCCTATTCGCAGACGGGCGGCCTGCAGATCATCACGCACACGCTTGACGCCATCTGCGAGTTGTTCCCGATGTTCCGTCGCGTCAAGATGATGCGCCAGTGGGGCGGTATCACCGACAACACGCCGGATCGATCCGCGATCCAGAGCGTCACACCGGTTCCGAACCTGTTCGTCAACGCAGGCTGGGGCACCGGCGGCTTCAAGGCGACGCCCGGTTCCGCGCATCTCTTTGCGCATCTTATCGCCCGTGGAGAGCCGCATCGCCTTGCCGAAGGGTTGACGCTGAAGCGCTTCGAGACCGGCAGACTGATCGACGAAGCCGCCGCGGCGGCCGTTGCGCACTGATTGAAGGAAGATACACAAGATGTTCCTGATTAGATGTCCGTATTGCGAGGAAGAGCGCTCCGAGCTCGAATTCCGCGGAGCCGGAGAGGCGCACATCGCGCGCCCAACGAATATTGCCGAAATCTCGGATACCGAATTCGCAGACTATTTCTTCCTCCGCGACAACCCGAAGGGCCTGATCTTCGAACGCTGGCGCCATATTCATGGCTGCGGCCGGTTCTTCAATGCGGCCCGCGATACCGTCAGCGACAAGATCCACTTCACTTACAAGGCCGGAGAGCCGATGCCTGACGCTGAACGGCTCGCTGCTGCGGGTGTCGTAACGGGAGCGACGAAATGAGCGGAGCCAATCGTATTCCCGGCAAAGGTCGCCTGACGCCGGCCAGAACCGCGCGCTTTACCTTCGACGGCACCAGTTACACGGCGATCGAGGGCGATACCGTTGCCTCGGCGCTGATCGCCAACGGCGTTCATCTGACCGGTCGCTCTTTCAAGTATCATCGGCCGCGCGGCATCCTGACAGCGGGTCCGGAAGAGCCGAACGCGCTGCTTGACGTGTCGCGCGATGCCGCGCGTCGGCAGCCGAACGTGCGTGCGCCGGTGCAGGAAGTCTTCGACGGCATGATCACGACGTCGCAGAATCGCTGGCCGTCGCTGTCGCTTGACATTGGCGCGATCAACGACGCCTTCTCGATGTTCTTCGCCGCCGGCTTCTACTACAAGACCTTCATGTGGCCGAAGGCTGCGTGGCACAAACTTTATGAGCCCTTCATCCGCCGCGCCGCCGGCCTTGGTGTGGCGCCGAAGGAGCCGGATCCGGATCATTATGCCAACCGCTACGCCCATTGCGACGTATTGATCGTCGGCGGCGGTGCGGCCGGTCTCGCGGCCGCTCTTGCTGCCGCCGAGGCCGGATCCAAGGTGTTCATCTGCGACGAGCAGCCGGAAATGGGTGGAGCCTTCCACCACGATATCGGCGCGATGGTCGATGGTCAGAACGGCTACGACTGGGCACAGGCCACCGCTGCAAAGCTGGCCGCGATGCCCAATGTCACCGTGCTGAACCGCACGACCGCGTTCGGCTACTATAACCACAATTTCGTGGCTCTGGCCGAGCGTGTCACCGATCACCTGGCGAAGCCGGAGAAGAACCAGCCGCGCGAGCGCCTCTGGCAGGTTCGCGCGAAGAAGGTCATTCTGGCGACAGGCGCGATCGAACGCCACATGGTGTTCGCGAACAACGACCGTCCAGGCATCCTGCTGGCGGCCGCCGGCCGGACCTATCTAAACCATTTCGGAGTCTCCGTCGGTGCCAAGGTCGGCGTCTACACGGCGCACGATTCGGCTTACGAAGCGGCCATCGATCTCAAAAAGGCCGGTGTCTCCGTCCCCGTGATCGTCGATTGCCGTGAAGCGCCGGGCGCGGATGTTCTGGCACAGGCTCGCTCGCTCGGTATCGAGGTTCTGACGGGGCACTCCGTCGTAGATACCTCGGGCCGCCTTCGGGTCAAGTCGATCAAGGTGCAGCGCAATGGCGGCGGTTCGGCGCGTACGATCGAGGTCGATGCGCTGCTGATCTCCGCCGGCTGGACGCCTTCGGTCCATCTCTTCTCGCAATCGCGTGGCAAGCTGAAATTCGATGCCGCGACCCAGCGCTTCCTGCCTGACATCTACGCTCAGGACAGCATCTGCGTCGGTGCCTGCAACGGTACGGACGACCTGCAGGCCGTTCTGGACGAGGCGTCTGCGGCGGGCTCCGCCATGGCCGCCTCTGCTGGTGCCACGGGTGCATCCGTTACCAAGCTCTCCGGCGCCAATGCATATGCCTGGACAGGCGGTATGATCGGCGCGGCCGAAGGTGCCGGTCCGGACGATGCCGTGAAGGCTTTCATCGACTTCCAGCACGACGTCTGCGCCAAGGACATCCGTCTGGCGGTGCGCGAAGGCATGCACTCGATCGAGCACATCAAGCGTTTCACCACGAACGGCATGGCGTCCGACCAGGGCAAGCTGTCGAACATGCACGGTCTCGCGATCGCGGCGGAGATGCTCGGCAAGGAAATCCCGCAGGTGGGTCTCACGACCTTCCGCGCGCCCTATACGCCGGTGACCTTCGGCACGCTCATCAACCACTCGCGTGGCGATCTCTTCGATCCGACCCGCAAAACGCCGCTCCACGCCCTTGAAGTGGCAGCCGGGGCGGACTTCGAGGATGTCGGAAACTGGAAGCGTGCCTGGTACTATCCGAAGCCGGGCGAGGACATGCACGCTGCCGTCAATCGCGAATGCAAGACGGTTCGCGAGATCGCCGGCGTCTTCGATGCGTCCACCCTCGGCAAGATCGAGGTGGTCGGTCCGGACGCGGCGAAGTTCCTGAACCTGATGTATACCAATGCATGGGACACGCTGAAGCCCGGCAAATGCCGCTACGGCATCATGACCCGCGAAGATGGCTTCGTCTATGACGACGGCGTTGTCGGGCGTCTGGCCGAGGACCGCTTCCACGTGACGACCACGACCGGCGGCGCGCCGCGCGTGCTGCATCACATGGAGGACTATCTCCAGACCGAGTTCCCGGAACTCAAGGTCTGGCTCACGTCCACGACCGAGCAATGGGCAGTCATTGCCGTGCAGGGGCCGAAGGCGCGCGACATCATCGCGCCGTTCGTCGAAGGCATCGATATCTCCAACGAAGCCTTCCCGCACATGAGCGTGGCCGAGGGCAAGTTCTGCGGCGTTCCGACACGGCTCTTCCGCGTCTCGTTCACCGGCGAGCTCGGCTACGAAATCAACGTGCCGGCCGATTTCGGGGCTTCGGTCTACGAACAGGTGTGGACGCGGGCCGAAAGCCTGGGCGCTTGCCAGTACGGCACGGAAACCATGCACGTACTGCGTGCCGAGAAAGGCTATATCATCGTCGGCCAGGATACAGACGGTACGCTGACGCCTGACGATGCCGGCTACGGCTGGGCGGTCTCCAAGAAGAAGGCCGATTTCGTCGGTATTCGCGGACTGAAGCGTCCGGACCTCGTTCGCGAGGGTCGCAAGCAACTGGTTGGCCTCAGGAGCAAGGACGGCAAATCCGTGCTCATCGAGGGTGCCCAGATCGTTGCCGATCCGAACCAGCCGAAGCCTATGACCATGCTCGGCCACGTGACCTCGTCTTACTGGTCGGAAGTACTTGGCCAGCCGATCGCGATCGCGATGATCGCGGGTGGTCGCGCTCGGATGGGCGAATTACTGTTCGTGCCGATGAAGGACAAGACGGTCGCCGTCGAGGTGACCGATACCGTCTTCTATGACAAGGAAGGAGGCCGCATCCATGGCTGACCAGATGGTAATCCGCAAGCCCGTTCTGCAGGGCCGTCGCGGGGGCTCGGCTTCGGTGCGGATCACGCCGGCGGAACCCGCTTCCCGCGTGTCGTTGCGCGCCCGCGAAGGCGAAGTGGCGGCTCTTTCCAAGTCGATTGGCGTCAAGCTGCCAGTGAAGCCGAAGACGTCCGCGGCAGCCAAGGGCCGGCTGGCGTTCTGGCTGGGTCCCGACGAATGGCTTCTGATCGACGAGACGGGTGGCGACCTGATGGGCGCCTGTGCGGCGTCGGGCGTCGTTCATGCGGCGACCGATGTCTCCCACCGCAACACCGGGATCCTGGTGTCTGGCCCGTCAGCCGAAGCCGTTCTCAACGCTGGCTGCCCGCAGGACCTGTCCCTCGCGGTCTTTCCGGTGGGTGCCGTGTCGCGCACGATTTTCGGCAAGATCGAAATCGTGCTCTACCGTGTCGATGAGGAGACGTTCCGCGTCGAGTGCTGGCGGTCCTTTGCCGATTATGCATTCGGCCTTCTGAACGAGGCTGCCGAAGAGGCACATTGAAAATAAGGCTAGCCGATCAGGTCGGCCAGCCTTTCCATTTGATCCATCGGCCGTGGAAATCGGCACGGCCGATTTCGTGGTTCTCGCCGGTTGGCCAGAGTTGAAGGCTGATCGATGCGCCATCCGGCTCTCCGTCAGCCTCGACCTGCAGGCGGGCCAACGGCGCGCGTGTCGTTGCCCTTGCGCCGGCTGCGGCGATCAATGCCTCACCCTTTTGCTTGAGTTCCGTCGGCAGATACTGCCAAGCGATCGTGTGGTAGACGACATGGCATTGGCCAGCGTGATCTCTTCGCAGCCTGGATTCCAGCCAGTCGACTGCGTCGGCGCGTTCCACCTTTAGCCCATCCTGTCGGGCGATCGCCAATGCCGCGCGGGTGCGTTCCAGCCGGTCCTGCTGGTCCGCCCAGATGTACGAGGTAAGGCGAAGGCAATCGTCGGGCGAGGCCGGGTCGAGTGGGTTGAGATCGCAGCCGGCTCTCCCCGCAACAGATACCTGCGCTCGAGGTGGCGGTTCCCCCTCCCAGTCCGGGGCGAGAACGACGCTGCTGTCATCGCCCCAGGCAAAATCCCCGAGCCGGTAGGCATAGCGATCCCAGCGGAGATTGAGGCCTGCACTTGCGCCGACCTCGGACAGGACGAGCGGTTTGTCGCAGCGGTCCGCGATCGTGAGAAACGCTGGCAACAGGGCCGATGACCTGCGAACCTCGTTTGTCTGGGGGGCGGATTTCAACCGGTCCAGGATAAAGCTTTCATGCAGAACGAAGGCGTTTCGACAGGCGTGCCACAATGCTTCGTCGGAAGAATTTTCCGGCGGATAGACGGCCGCAAGACCTTCATCAGATTCTGATATCACCAGCGCATGCAGCGCTCCCGCGAGGCGAAGGGCAAGAGCGTCGCCGGTGCCGGTCGGATTGCCCTTCCACTCAAGAATGACCCGTTCGACGGCGCTGTCCCGGCTCAGGCGTTGCGCGGCCAGCCGACACAGACGGCCGGTAAAGGCCGAACCGAGTGTTTCGCAGGCTTCGGCCTGGCGGACAAAAGACACCCGGATATCAGCTTCGTTCGTCATACTGTCCTCTACAGAGGCCGATCCTTGGGATCGAACTGCACGATGGTGATCCATGTTGCCGTCAAAGCCGGCTTTCGCTCGTCCTCGATCTCGACGGAAACCTCGTAGGTGGTCATCAGCATTCCGGCTCCGCGAAAGCGGGCGTCGGCCAGCACGAAGTGGCCCCGGATGCGTTTGCCGCTCTTGACCGGTGACATGAAGCGGACGCGATCGAAGCCGTAGTTTATCCCCATTGTCTGTTCGCGGATTTTTGGCAGCGCGTCGTAGTTCATAGCGGACAAGAGCGACAGCGATAGGAAGCCGTGCGCGATGGTTCCACCAAATGGAGATTCGGCCAGTGCCCTTTCCGGGTCGACGTGAATGAACTGGTGATCGTCCGTCGCGGCCGCGAAAGCATCGATCATGGTCTGGTCGACGGTGATCCATTTCGACAGGCCGATCTCCTGTCCGACGAGGGATTCGACCTCGACCAAGGAAATTTCGCGCGCCATCTCACCTCACTTGCGAACCAAACACACTGAAAGCTTATAGGAGACGTCAACGCGTAGGAATATCCCGCGCTGGCGGCAAGGTCATGAAATCGTTACTGCTCGACGAAGAATTCGACGCTTCGAGGTTTGATGCGGAATGCGGCGGATGCCCGTTCGGATGGGAGCTTTCGCCACTTTTTCGTCGTCGCCGACGATGGCAGCTGGACGTCGAGGGTATCGTGGCTGCGATTGAAAACGACCGCCAGGCGTGCCGGCTTCGACCTCTCCGTGTCACCGGTGGCGAGTATCATGGTCAGGAGCGAACCCTCCGCCGCTTCCCAATCCGCAACACTCATCGCGGTACCCTCTGCTGTCAGCCATTCGACATCCGAGTCGCCGGAAAAAAAGTCCGTCCCCGCGAAGACGTCAAAGCGTTTGCGGAGTGCGGTAAGGAAAGCCGTGTGGTCAATCAGGCTCTGATCGGCATGTTGCCAATCCAGCCAAGTCATCTCGTTATCCTGGCAATAGGCATTGTTGTTGCCGTGCTGAGTGCGGCCAAATTCGTCGCCGGCGGTCAGCATGATCGTGCCTCGGCTGGCGAACAGCGTCGACAGTAGAGCGGCTACGTCCCTGATCCTGTTGTTGCGTACCGCCCTGTCCTGTGTTTCCCCTTCGACGCCGTTGTTCCATGAGAAGTTTTCGTCATGGCCGTCCCGGTTGTCCTCGCCGTTCTTGCCGTTGCGCTTGTGGCTGTGGGAGACAAGATCCAGAAGCGTGAAGCCATCGTGGGCGGCCACGAAGTTGACGGTCCTGCTGGCGGCGTGATCCTCCTTGCCGAAGATGTCGGATGAACCCGCCAGCGCGGTGGCGATCTGGCCCGTCATGTGAGCGTCTCCCCGCCAGTAGCGTCGCACCGTGTCGCGGGCGCGGTCGTTCCACTCCAGGAAGGGTGTCGGGAAATTGCCGAGCTGGTAGCCTCCGGGACCCACATCCCATGGCTCCGCGATCAGGATACGGTCGCTCAGAACTTCGTCGCTGCTGATGGCATGAAGTGTACGGGAGGACGTGTGGAAGCCGGTCGCAGTCCTTCCAAGAATCGGCCCGAGGTCGAAGCGGAAGCCGTCGACGCCGGTGTTCATCACAAAATGGCGCAACGAGTCGACGATGAGGCGGCGAACATAGAGGTGGTCGCAGGCCAGCGTATTGCCGCATCCCGTGTCATTGACCAGCACGCCGGGATTGTCGGGCAAGTGCCGATAACAGGACAGGTTGTCGAGGCCGCGCAGCGACAGCGTTGCGCCATGACGATCGCTTTCACCAGTGTGGTTGAAAACCAGATCCAGGATCACGCCGATGCCCTCGGCGTGAAGGGCGGCGACGGTGTCTCGAAGTTCTTTCACTCCACCCGGTGCAAGGCGGGGATCGATCGCCATCAGGGCGATCGGATTATAACCCCAGCCATTTGTCAGGCCAAGCGGCGGCAGATGGCGTTCGTCGATCCAGGCCACGATCGGCATAAGTTCGACCGCGTCGACACCAATCCGTTTCAAGTGGGCAAGTACGGCAGGATGGGCCAAGGCGGCGACCGTACCGCGCTGCGCTTCGGGAACGTCGGGATGAAGGCGGGTGAAGGATTTCACCCCAAGCTCGTAGATAAACGAACCCGGCCCGAAGAAGGGCATGACTACCTTCGCCGGCCGATCCTGCGTCACGATCGCCTTCGGCACAATACTGGCGGTATCCTCACCGAAGACGCTCAGCCGCCGGTCATGCGCGAATGGCCGGTCGAGTTCCTTCGCGTAGGGATCGACCAGCAGTTTCGACGGGTCGAACCAGAAGCCGTGATCGGGCTGATACCGCCCATGGGCGCGATAGCCGTAACGCGCGCCTTCACGCACGCCTTCGACATGCAGTTGGTAAAGATCTCCGCCTGTCCTTTGCATCGGCAGACGGGCGATCTCGTCTTCGCCGGTGTGGTCGAAAAGGCAGAGGTCGATATTTTCCGCATGGTGCGACCAGACGAGGAAATCCGCTCCCGTCTTCGTCAGCGAGACGCCACCCTGTCTCGGCTCCGCCTGTGTCACGATGTTCGCCTCAGGTTATGACGGTGGGAGTATCCATGACCGTATGGCTGCGGATCTTGGCTATCGATTCAGCCGCGGCGATAAGGTCGGCAAGTGCCGACTGCGTCTCGATATCGTGGCGGGACGGATCAGGCTCATAACGCTCGACATAGACGCGAAGTGTCGCTCCCGACGTTCCCGTTCCCGACAGTCGGAAGACGACACGGCTGCCCCCCTCAAAGAGCACCCGAATGCCCTGGTTCTTCGACACCGATTGATCGACCGGATCATGATAGGCAAAGTCATCGGCCGCCTCGACGGTCAGGTCGCCGATCCGTGAGCCGGGAAGGGTGTCGAGCTTTGCCCGCAGTTCGCTCATCAAGGTATTCGCGCGCTCGGTGTCGATACCTTCGTAGTCGTGACGCGAATAGTAGTTCCGGCCAAATTCCGCCCAGTGCTTGACAACAATGTCCCTGGCGCTTTCGCGTCGGGCGGCGATGATGTTCAGCCAGAACAGAACGGCCCAAAGACCATCCTTTTCGCGCACGTGGTTCGATCCGGTGCCGAAGCTCTCCTCGCCACAGACGGTGACCTTGCCGGCGTCGAGCAGGTTGCCGAAATACTTCCAGCCGGTGGGGGTTTCGTAGATGCCGAGCCCCAGCTTCTCCGCAACCCTGTCGGCTGCGGCGCTTGTGGGCATGGAGCGGGCGATGCCGGCGATGCCGTCAGCGTAGCCGGGGGCTAGTTTCGCGTTCGCGGCGATGATTGCCAGGCTGTCGGAGGGTGTGACGAACATGCCCTTGCCGACGACCATGTTGCGGTCGCCATCCCCGTCCGAGGCCGCGCCGAAATCCGGACCTGAAGGGCTCATGACGTCGTCGTAGAGTTCCTTGGCGTGAACCAGGTTCGGGTCCGGATGGTGGTGGCCGAAATCGGGCAGCGGGATTGCATTTCTGACCGAGCCCGCAGGGGCGCCCAACCGTTTCTCAAGGATTTCTGTCGCGTAGGGTCCGGTGACGGCACTCATGGAATCGATCACGACGCGGAAACCCGACTTGATCAGGGAGCGTATCGCATCGAAGTCGAACAAGCTCTCCATCAACTCGACATAGTCGGCGACAGAATCGATGACCTCGACGGTCATGCCGGCCACATCGGCCGTGCCGATCCGGTCGAGATCGATGTCTGCAGCCTCCACGATCTTGTAGGTTTCGATAGACTTGGAGCGCTCGAAGATCGCGTCGGTGATGCGTTCGGGAGCCGGGCCACCATTGCCGATATTGTACTTGATCCCGAAATCTTCCGTCGGGCCGCCGGGATTATGGCTGGCGGAAAGCACGATGCCGCCAAAGGCCTGGTACTTACGGATGACATGAGAGGCAGTCGGTGTGGACAAGATACCAGCCTGGCCGACGAGAACCTTGCCGAAGCCATTGGCGGCGGCCATCCGGATCGCCTTCTGGATGACTTCCCGGTTAAAGTACCGGCCATCACCACCGATGACGAGCGTCTTGCCGGCGAAGCCCTCGAGACTGTCGAAGATCGACTGGATAAAGTTTTCCGCGTAATTCTCCTGCTGGAAAACGGGTACCTTCTTCCTCAGTCCGGACGTTCCCGGCTTCTGATCCGAATAAGGTTTGGTGGTGATCGTCAGGATCATCTGTCATTGGCCTTTCGAGGTGAGGCTTTTATAAAGGTCTGCATATCGGGCGGCGCTGCGGCCCCAGGAAACATCGGATTTCATCCCGGCCTTCTGCATCTGCCCCCACGTCTTGTCATCTCGGTAGAGCCTGAACGTGCGACGCAGGGCCTGGCGAAGACCTTCGACTGTCACCGGCCAGAACTGGATGCCTGTTGCCGCTTGTGAGGCAAGGGCCGCCTCATTGGCGTCGATGACGGTATCGTTCAGGCCGCCGGTCCTTGCGACCACGGGCACGCAGCCGTAGCGCAGCCCGTAGAGTTGAGTCAGACCACAGGGTTCGAAGCGGGACGGGATCAGGATCGCGTCGCTGCCGGCCTGCATCAGATGAGACAGCGGTTCGTCATAACCGATCTTCACGCCGACGCGTGACGCATGGCGCGACGCCGCATGGACCAGAGCGCCCTCGATGCCAAATTCGCCGGAACCGAGCACCACCAGTCTCCCGCCAGCGGCAATAATCTGATCGACCACGTCCGGCAGCAGGTCCATTCCCTTCTGCCATGTCAGCCGGGAGATGACGCAAAACAGCGGTCCGTCGTCATCGTCGATCGAAAAGGCCTGCGCTAATGCGGTCCGGTTCGCTTTTCGTTTTTTCAGCGAGGCGGACGTATAGCCGCTGTCAATCGACGGGTCTCTCGCCGGATTCCAGATCGTGGCGTCGATGCCGTTGACGATACCATGAAGATCCGGCGCGCGGCTTCCGATAACCCCTTCAAGACCCATCCCGAATTCCGGCGTAAGAATCTCTTCGGCATAGGATGGGCTGACGGTGCTGATCGCATGCGCGGTCAGCAGGCCGGCCTTCATGAAGCTCATCGTGCCATAGTATTCCAGCACTTCCATGAACGCATGCGGCGGAAGCTGCAGCCCCCCGAAATGCTCGGCGGGAAACTGGCCCTGGAACGCGATGTTATGGATCGTCAGAAGGCTCGGTATCTCGGGCGCCTCGGCATAGCGCATGTAAACTGGCGTGAGTGCAGCTTGCCAGTCGTGGGCATGCACGAGGTCGGGGCGCCAGTCGGGCAGGAGGCCGGCTGCGATCTCCGCTCCGGTCTGGGCGAGTGCTGCAAAACGCTTCCAGTTGTCCGGATAGTCCTTTCCGGCCTGATCGAGATAGGGGCCACCCTTGCGATTGAAGAAGCCCGGGGCGTCCAGCAGGAGAAGGTCCAGCCCCATGAACGAAACGGACAGAAGGGTCGCCCGTTCGCCTAGCACCTCGCCCAAATCCACAAGCTTTCGGGTCGTTCCGACCGCTGACAATACCGAGGGATAGGCCGGAAGCAGGGTGCGGACTTCGACGCCATGGTCCTTGAGTGCCAGTGGCAGCGCACCGGTGACATCGGCGAGCCCACCGGTCTTCACCAGCGGGAACAGTTCCGAGGCGACGGAAAGGATTTTCATCAGCCCACGTTACTCCAGCTTGTCGATCATCGCCTGGGTGATCAGGCATATGCCGTTCTCGCTTCGGCGGAAGCGCTTGGCGTCCATTTCCGGATCTTCGCCCACGACGAGACCCTCCGGGATCACCACGCCGTGGTCGATCACGACGTTGGTCAGTCGCGCATACCGGCCGATCTGCACCTTCGGGAGGATGACCGCACCTTCGAGACGGGAATAGGAATTCGCCCTAACGCCGGTAAAGAGCAGGCTTTTGTAGAGCGCCGAGCCGGAAATGATGCAATCACCGGAGACCAGCGAAGAAATCGCCGAACCACGGCGGCCGTCGTCGTCATGGACGAACTTCGCCGGCGGGTTGATTTCCGCATAGGTCCAGATCGGCCAGGACTTGTCGTAGATGTCGAGTTCGGGAACGATGTCCGTCAGGTCGATGTTTGCCTGCCAGTATGCGTCGATCGTTCCGACGTCACGCCAATACGGCGTGCGTTCGAAATCCGAGCGCACGCACGACTGGGCAAAACGGTGTGCCACAGCCCTGCCGTTCTGGACGATATAAGGGATGATGTCCTTGCCGAAGTCGCGGCTGGAGTTCGGGTCCGCCGCGTCCCGCCTCAAGATGTCCATCAGGAAACGGGTGTGGAAGACGTAGATACCCATCGAGGCGAGCGCGAAATCCTCGTTGCCGGGGATGCCCGGCGGGTCGGCGGGCTTTTCCACGAAGGCGATGATGTCGTCCTTCTCGTTGACATGCATCACGCCGAAGCCGGTGGCTTCCATGCGGGGCACCTCCATGCAGCCGATCGTCACGTCCGCACCGGAGTCGACATGCTGCTGGAGCATGAGCTCATAGTCCATCTTGTAGATGTGATCGCCCGCCAGGATGACCATGTATTCCGGACCGTAGGGCTCGATGATGTCGATGTTCTGGTACACGGCATCTGCAGTGCCTTCATACCATTGTGTCTCCGATACGCGCTGGGAGGCCGGCAGGACGTCGAAGCTTTCGTTTCGCTCCGGGCGGAAGAAGTTCCAGCCGTGCTGCAGATGACGGATCAGCGAATGGGCCTTGTACTGGGTCGCGACGCCGATGCGGCGAATGCCGGAATTCAGCGCGTTGGATAGCGCGAAATCGATGATGCGAGCCTTGCCGCCGAAATAAACGGCTGGTTTTGCCCGGCGGTCGGTCAGTTCCTTAAGCCGGCTCCCTCGTCCGCCAGCCAGAACATAGGCCATCGCGTCACGTGCCAGTGGCTGGATCCTCTTTTCCGACATGGTACCCTCCCGTACTAAAGCTATTCTTGTTCCAGCATGACAACCGCCAAAGGAGGCAGCGTCAAGTGCGCGCGTATGGCGCCGTCTCCGTCCCGCTTCGCGTCCACCCGTCCGCCATTGCCCTTACCGCTGCCGCCATAAATTTCGGCATCCGTGTTCAGGATTTCACGCCATCTCCCCTCCGCCGGAAGAGGGATGCCGTGACGTTCGCGATAGGTCGGGGTGAGATTGCAGATCACGACGACGGGCTTTTCTCCGGGCGCCTTGCGCTGCCATGCAAAGATCGAATTGTCCTCATCATCCGCGACCAGCCACTCGAACCCTTCGCCCTCGCAATCGCGCGCGTGCAGCGCGGGTTTGGAGCGGTAGGTGAAGTTCAGGTCTCTGACCAGACGCCGCATTCCCTCGTGGAGATGATATTGCAGGAGCGTCCAGTCCAGTGACTGGCTTTCGCTCCATTCGCTCCACTGCGCGAACTCCTGACCCATGAACAGCAGCTTCTTGCCGGGATAGCCCCACATGAAGGCATAGTAGGCCCGCAGATTGGCGAACTTCTGCCAGTCGTCGCCCGGCATCTTGGCGATCATCGATCCCTTGCCGTGAACGACTTCGTCGTGCGAGATCGGAAGTACGAAGTTTTCGCTGAAGGCGTAGATCAGGCCGAAGGTGATCTCCTGGTGGTGGTACTTGCGATGAATGGGATCGCGCTGGAAATAGCTCAGCGTGTCGTGCATGAAGCCCATGTTCCACTTGAAGCCGAAGCCCAAACCGCCTTCATGAACCGGTTGAGAGACCTTCGGCCACGACGTGGACTCCTCCGCGATCGTCATCACGCCGGGATGCGTTCCATAGACATGGCGGTTCATCTGCTGGAGGAAACGCACGGCCTCGAGATTTTCGCGGCCGCCATACTCGTTGGGAACCCACTCGCCTTCCTTCCTCGAATAGTCGAGGTAGAGCATCGACGCCACCGCATCGACACGCAGGCCGTCCAGGTGGAATTTCTCGGTCCAGTAGAGAGCATTGTTGACGAGGTAGGACACGACCTCGGTGCGGCCGAAATTGTAGATCGCCGTGTTCCAGTCGGGATGAAAGCCCTGTCTCGGATCTTCATGCTCGTAGAGCGCCGTGCCGTCGAACCAGCGCAGGCCATGAGCATCGGTGGGGAAGTGCGCCGGCACCCAGTCAAGGATGACGCTCAGGCCGACCTTGTGGCAGCCATTGACGAATCGGGCAAAGCCTTCGGGCTCACCAAAACGTGCCGTCGGGGCATAAAGCCCGGTGGTCTGATAGCCCCAGGATGGATCATAGGGGTGTTCGGTAACCGGGAGGAACTCGATATGGGTGAAGCCCATATCGACGCAATAGGGAATGAGGCGATCCGCCATCTCGTCCCACGACAGCATCGAACCGTCGTTGCGCCGTTGCCACGAGCCCGCGTGAACCTCGTAAATCGATATCGGCTGGCGTCTCTGGTCCACGGAGGACCAGTGCTGACGGTGGGATTGATCTTCCCATTTGACCGACAGTTCGTCCGCCGTCACCGACGCATTCTTGGGGCGCAGTTCGGCGCGCCGCGCGTAAGGGTCCGCCTTGAGCGGCAGCAATTCGCCGTTCTTGCCGATCACTTCGAACTTGTAGGCCGCGCCGGCGTGAACATCCGGGGCGAATATCTCCCAGATGCCGGTATCGCGCCGCAAGCGCATGACATGCCGACGGCCATCCCAGTCGTTGAAGTCTCCGACCACCGATACCCGCCGGGCATTTGGAGCCCAAACGGCGAAGTGGAAACCGTCGACACCCTGATGACGCATCGGATGAGCGCCCATCTTGTCGAACAGGCGCAGGTGGGAGCCTTCCCTGACGAAATAGTCGTCCATCGGTCCGAGAACGGGCCAGAAGCTGTAAGGGTCGGTGACCGTCCATTCTGCATCGACGCGCACCGCCCGATAGCGAACCGGAAAGACGCCGTCGACATTGACCGGTCCCGCAAAGAAACCAGCCGGATGGCGACACGAGAGTTCGCCAACGACGGTTCCGTCAAGAAGAAGAGCCGTCACCTTCTCGGCGCCGGGGATAAAGCAGCGGGCTTCGTATCCGCTTGACGTCTCATGGACTCCCAGCACCGCGAAGGGGTCGCCGTGCGTGCCGTTGATGATCGCTTCGATCTCCTCCGGCGAGGGCCGTGCTTGCTGGTCTGGCTGTACGGCTCTCTTCGGCGATTTGGCCATCAGGCGCCCCAGATTTCTGATGCGTACTGACGGATCGTACGATCGGATGAGAACCAGCTCATTCTTGCCGTGTTGCGGATGGTCTTCGAATACCAGCTGACCGGGTCGCTCCAAATCGCATCCACCTGCCGTTGGGCACGCGCGTATGCGTCGAAGTCCGCCGCCACCATGAACCAGTCGTGCTCGTAGATGCCCTCGATCAGTTCAGAGAAACGACTACGGTCGTCGGGAGAAAACACACCCGACGCGATTGCGGAGAGCGCCTGCGACAATTCCCGCGATTCCTCTATCACTGCGCGCGGATTGTGTCCGTCGGACCGAACCTTGGCGACTTCGTCCGCTGTCAATCCGAATATCACAATATTGTCCTCGCCCACATGATCACGCATTTCGACGTTCGCGCCATCAAGCGTTCCGATCGTCAATGCTCCATTCAACGCAAGTTTCATGTTCCCGGTTCCCGACGCTTCCATGCCGGCGGTGGAAATCTGCTCGGAAAGGTCGGCGGCTGGCACCATCGTTTCGGCCAACGATACGTTGTAGTTGGGGATGAAGACCACTTTCAGCAGGCCGCGGACGGACGGATCGTTGTTGATGACGCGGGCGACATCATTGGCGAGTTTGATGATCAGCTTGGCATTGTGATAGCTCGGCGCTGCCTTGCCGGCGAAAAGCTTCACCCGCGGCACCCAGTCACGCTCAGGATGCGAGCGCATCTCGTCATACAGCGCAACGGTCTCGATTATGTTGAGGAGTTGTCGCTTGTACTCGTGAATGCGCTTGATCTGGATGTCGAACAGGGCGGAGGGATCGAGGCGGATCCCCATGCGGCTTGTCACAAGGTTGGAGAGCCGCTCTTTGTTCGCGCGCTTGACGGCTGCAAACTTCTCCTGGAACGATGGGTCGTCCGCAAGCGCATCAAGCGACCGCAACTGTTCGGTGTCGTCGAGGAAGGCGTCCCCGATGGCCTCTCGGATCAAGCCGGTAAGCTGCGGGTTACATTGCATCAGCCACCTACGCGGAGTGATGCCATTCGTCTTGTTGTTAATGCGATCCGGATAGAGCTTGTGAAGGTCGGCAAAAACCGTCTCCTTCATCAGCTCTGTATGAAGAGCGGAGACGCCATTGATGGAATGCGAGCCGACGAAGGCGAGGTTCCCCATTCGCACGCGCCGGCCGCCATTTTCGTCGATGAGCGAGATGTGCCTGATGGCAGCGTCCTGAAGCTGACGGTCCTTGCGGGCGTAGAGAAGTATCTTTGCGTTGATCGCGTAAGCCAATTGCATGTGGCGTGGCAGCAGGCGCTCGAACAGCGGTACCGGCCAGCTTTCCAAGGCCTCCGGCAGCAGCGTGTGATTGGTGTAGGAGAAGGTCTTGCGGGTGATCTCCCACGCTTCGTCGAAGTCCACGCCGTGCACGTCGCACAACAAGCGCATCAGCTCGACCACGGAAACGGCCGGGTGAGTATCGTTCAACTGGATGGCGACCTTGTCGGGAAGCATCGCAAGTGTGTTGCCCTGCTGGATATGGCGTCTCAGAATATCCTGGAGCGAGGCCGAACAGAAGAAATACTCTTGTCTCAGCCGCAGTTCCTGGCCTGCCGATGTGGCATCTGCCGGGTAGAGAACCCTGGTCAGGCTTTCGGCCTTGTTGCTTTCGCGCAGAGCGCCGATATGGTCGCCGGCGTTGAAAGCATCGAGCAGGATCGGGTCGATCGGCTGGGCAGACCAAAGGCGCAGCGTATTGACGCGCTCGCCGCGCCAGCCGACGATTGGCGTGTCGTAGGCGGTCGCAATGACGCGCTCGCTCGGCTTCCAGAGATAGCGGGCGTCCTCTGAGCCGTTGACCACGGTTTCAACCGTGCCGCCAAAGCCGACCTCGTATGACGATTCCCGTCTTTCGAACTCCCACGGATTGCCGTGGGCCAGCCACGTCTCCGGCAGTTCCACCTGCCATCCGTCGGCCATCTGCTGGCGGAAGAGGCCGTGGACGTAACGAATGCCATAGCCATAGGCCGGAATGTTGACGGTCGCCATGGATTCCATGAAGCAGGCCGCCAGCCGGCCGAGGCCGCCGTTACCGAGGGCGGCATCCGGCTCGAGGCCGGCAATGACGTCGATATCGACACCAAGCGTCACGAGTGCGGCGCGAATATCCTCGACCAGCCCCAGGTTCGACATCGCGTCGCGCATCAACCGGCCGATGAGGAATTCGAGCGACAGATAATAGACGCGCTTGGAATTCGACTTGTAGGTTCCTCGGGTGGATTCCATCCAGCGGTCGATGATGCGATCGCGTACCACCAGGATGGTCGCCGTGAGCCAATCGTGCGGCGTGGCGACCTTTGCATCCTTGCCGATGCCATATGTCAGACGCTCGATGATTTCGGCGGCGATTATCTCCGGATTGGTCTCTCGCGGTTTGGGAAGCGGCAGATCGGTCTTGTGTTCCGTCTTCATCGCCATCTCGACACCCCGCTTGTGTTTTCGCCCTGCATGAACGTGGCCGATTCAATTGACCGGGCGAACGTCCTCGAAGCAGTTTATGCACCGTTGCGGGACACATGCAACATGGGATTTGGCGGGCCGGGTAAATCCGGATCGGGGTCGTCGAAGCCGACAAATTACTGTTTTCAAACGCGAAGCGCCGCAGGTGCTGCCCACCTGCGGCTGCGAGATTCCAAACTTGGCGCGGGATCAGTTCGTAAGACGGGTACCTGCCTGGGAGGCTTCCTCGCCGATGCGCCTGAACGAGGCAACCAGTTCTTCCGCGTCGTTGGCATCGAAGTAGTGGGAACTTGTGCTCGCGCAGTAGCTGAGCAGTGCCTGTCCTCGCGACGGAGCCATGAAGGCCACGCTGTATATTTCAATTCCGTCCGCCTTGGCCTTGTCGCACCAGGACTTGGTCGCGGTGTCATCACTGGTGTTGTTGTTGTCCCCGTCCGTCAGGAAGACAATGTACTTGCTGGGCACCTGACCGTTCTTGTTTTTGTGGGCGGTGTTTTCGCTTGTTTTGATCAGCGATTGATAGGCCAACTTTACTGCGCCCGTCGACGCGGTGCCGCCAGTGGCCGACAACGCGTTTACATAGGACAGCGATTTGGCGGTACCCCAGGCGAGCTTCGTCTCGGTCTGGGTCGACGAATTGTACGATACGGTACCGGTCCGGACATATTGGGTGTCGGGATCCGCCTCATCGAGTTGTGCCGCCAAGTCCGCAACCGCAGCCTTCAGCGCATCGATCTTGATGATGTAGTTGGTCACAGTTCGATAGCACGTGCTCCATCCGCAACCATACGCTTCCTGTTTTGTCGGTTGAGCCGGGTTAACGGTATTCGTATTTTCTCCCATGGAGCCGGAACGGTCCACGACCAGGAACATCGACAACGCATTCTTGCTCTCTGTGGCGCTCTGGGATGTGCTGGTTGCCGCCAGCGTCACCTGCTTGAAGCCCAGCAATGCGGTCAGGCCGTTCAGTCCCAGGGTGTAATTGGCGTTTACGGTCACGTCGAACGAGTTCGCGGACTTCGAGGTGGAGGTGGAAACGGCGTTGATCACCGCTTCCTGCTTCAGACGTTCAAGCTCCTCGTTGACGCCGTCCCCTTCCGGGCCTGAGGATGAGCCGACCAGATTGGCCATCTGTGCGCCGAGGAACTCTCTTGCCAGTTCGACGGCTTCCTCCTCGCTGATGCCCTTGCTTGCCATGGCCGTGGCGGCTGCAAGCGATGCGGCATCGGCGGCGTTCTGCAGTTCCGACCGGACCTGGACCATGCGCGTCAGGTCTATCGCTATGCCGCCTGTGGCCAGTACCACCGGCAGAAGGAATGCGGTCATGATACCAAAGTTGCCGCTGCGGTCGGCGACAAGCTTCTTAAACGGGTTTTTGCTGTTGCGAGCGTCGAGCATCATGTTCTTCCACGAACAGAAATCACTGACGCGCTTTTACAGTGCAAACCTCTCAGTCTGTTTAAGCGGTAGCGTAAAAATTTAAGAAAGATGCCTCGTCCAGCTCATGGAACAGGTACGACATCCACGGCCTGTACGGTCTTGTGGTGGCCATAACTCTTGACGACGCCGATGACCGGCGCGACATCAGCGTAGTCCCGACCGTAAGCGACAACGACGTGGTCCGTCCCCGCGACGATATTGTTCGTCGGGTCGAGTTCGATCCATCCCATCGTCCTGCCGCACCATATCCTGACCCAGGCGTGCATGGCATCAGCGCCTTCCAGGCGCTCCTTCCCTGGCGGTGGAAGCGTGCGGAGAAATCCACTGACGTAGCCGGCCGGAATGCCCAGAGCGCGAAGTGCGAGGATCATGATGTGGGAAAAGTCCTGACACACTCCGCGCTTCAGCGCAAAAGCCTCCTTGGCCGTTGTGTCGACTGTCGTAGCCTTTGCATCGTATCGAAAATCCCTGTGTATCCGAGCGCACAGGGCTTCAGCGATCTGCCTGACGGTCTGCCCTGAGGTCACGCTCTCCCTGGCGTAGTCTGTTATTTCGCCGACCTCCTCCAGTTTCGGGCTTGGGCCGACGAAATGATGAGGCGAGTCGGGATCGAGCGCCCAATGATCCGCAAGCTCGTCCGGAAGTCTTGCGAGAAGGGGAGAGAGGTCTGCGGTCGGCAAAGGAGCCTGAACGGAAACACGGGCCTGCATCCTGATGTCCAGGCGCTCGTGTGGAGCACGCAGTTGCATGTAGGTTGCCGGGTGCTGGAAGAAGTCGATGAATGTCGCCGATTCATCGGGTTTGGGATCGATATGGACACTGCCGGCTACAAGCCGCTGGCGATCGGAAAGGGTCAGTGGCAAAAGGCGCAGAACGTGATGCGAGCCGGAGGCCGCGACATCGTAAACATAACTCATCCGTAGCGAGATATCGTAGAGCATGGCGCCTTATCTCAGATAGGTTTGAGCGAGTATGTCCGACAGTTTTTCCATTTCCATTTCCAGCCTGCCATAGACCTCCGCCGTCATGTTCTCAGGGACCATGACGGCGAGGCCGGAGTGCAGGCGCATGGCTTCCCGGAAGAAGGGAGACATTTGGCCGTTCACGGTGGCATTCGGCAATTGCTCGACCTCGGTCCGGATTTCATTCAGCTGAAACAGGATCGATCGCGGATTGAGCGGATCAAGCGCCAGAAGGTCTGTCACCGTGAGATGCGCGGTGCTGACATTGTAGCGTCTTCTGTGGGTCATGACGTTGTCGCCGATTTCCAGCAGCATATCGAGCGCACCGTCGGGCACGTCGTCTCGGGTGAGATGCCCGAGCAGCCGGGTCATATGGAGGCCCCGCTCCAGATAACGGCCGATCGTCAGGAACCGCCATCCGGTAAACCGGTACATGTTTTCGTGCACGAGACCGGCGAAGCCCGCCAGTTTGCGCAATAGCACCGTCATCGCGTGGGCGGCATCGTCGCCGGGCTTGACGCGCTCGTGGAAGCGCCTTGCCGTCTTGGCGAGATCCTTCAGGGCAAGCCAGCCGTCCGGAGAAAAACGGTCGCGGATATTGCTGGCAGAATAGACCGCGCTGTCGATGTCGCGAAGAAGGCTTTGAGGGACGCCCTTTTCCTCGGAAAGATCGACATCGAGGGCTTCCAGATAACGTGTCACGTCCGCGAGCAGAGGCTGGGACGGGTCGGCGGCCTCGGCAAAACGGCTGTGCCAGGCGCGAAGGATGCGCAGGGTCCCTTCCGCCCGCTCGATGTAGCGTCCGAGCCAGAACAGGTTGTCGGCCGCGCGACTGGGAAGACTTCCCGGCATGTTGCGGGTGAACGTATCGCTCTTTGGGAGGAGGGAGGCGTGCTCGACCGGTTTGTCCGAGACGATCCAAACGTCGGCTGCGCTTCCGCCCTGCTGCATGGCGATTGCCGTCGCATCGACATCGTTGCCGATGCGGGCGAACCCTCCGGGCATGATCTGCCAGCCATCTTTCGTGCGGGCCGCGTAGACACGCAGGCTCATCGGCCGGGGCTTCAGTTTTCCATCGACCAGCGCCGGGGTCGTCGACAGTGTCACGACCTCCTGGCCAACCAGCTTGCTGCCATCCGTCTCCAGCCAGCGGGCAATGGAATCCTGCGCGGAGCTGCGCAAGGACGATCCGAGTACGGACCGGCCGTTGTCGTCGAAGAAGGGCATGCAGGAATAGGCCGGTCCGATCACCATGCGGTCGATATTGCGCGAGACATGCTCGCGTTCCGACTTTTGGCCGCACCACCATGTCGCGACCGAGGGCAGCATCAGATCCTCGCCAAGCAGATGCCGACAGATCGTCGGCATGAAGGCGAGCAGCGCCCGCGTCTCAAGGATACCGGATCCCAGCGCATTCACGAAGGTCACCTTCCCGGTGCGCATGGCCTGGGTGATGCCCGGTGTGCCGATATGGGAATTGTGGTTCAGCTCCAACGGGTCGGCATAGGCGGCGTCGAGGCGTCTCCACAGAACGCTGATTGGCTTCAGTCCCGCCACGGTCCGCACCATCACCCGGCCGTCGACGACGGCGAGATCCTCACCTTCGAGCAGCATTATCCCGAGGTAGCGGGCGATGTAGGCGTGTTCGTAATAGGTCTCGTTCGCCGTGCCCGGTGTCAGGACAGCAATCCGGTCGTCGGCATTCTGCTTGTGGCCCTGCAAGGCGTTTCGGAAGGCTCCAAAGAACGAGGCGAGCCGGTGAACGTGGGTGTCGGCGTAGATATCCGAGAAGGCGCGCGTCGTGGCGACCCGGTTTTCAAGCGCGAAGCCGGCGCCTGATGGCGCCTGGGTGCGATCGGCGAGTACCCACCAATTTCCGTCCGGACCGCGACCGATCTCGAAGGAACAGAAGTGCAGGTAATGCCCTCCAGACGGCGTTATGCCGGCCAGAGGACGCAAATATTCCGGGTTGGACGCGATAAGAGCGGGAGGAAGAAAGCCTTCCTCCACAAGTCGGTTACCGTTGTAGATGTCCGCTACCACGGCTTCGAGAAGATTGGCGCGCTGAACGAGCCCCGCCGACAGCGCTTCCCATTCCTTTTCGGCGATCAGGACCGGAATATGGGAAAAGGGCCAGGCCCGTTCGCTGTTCTGGCTGGAATCGTAGGCTCGGTAGAACACACCGGCGTCGCGAAGATAGCGATCGGCGCGGGCGAAGCGCTCGTGCAGTTCCTGCTCCGACATCGCTTCCACGGCCGACACGAATTTCTGCCAGACCGGCCGGATGCGGCCCTCGGCGTCCACCATTTCGTCGGCAATGCCCGTCAACGGGCGGTAGTCCCGTGCCCGCACGCCGTTGCCTTTCTGTCGTTGCGATCCGTGTTCCGCCGCAGCCTCTATCGCCATTTACAATCCTTGATGCCGCCGGAGATCCAGGGTGTGCGGAAATTCCGGCGAGACCGGTTCCGGCGACAGCACGTAATTTCCGGCGGTATGTCCCCAGGCTTCGAAGCGGGCAAGGCGTCTCGCCTGGGCCTCATTGCCATTCACAGGGAATGTCTCATAGTTGCGTCCGCCGGGATGGGCAACATGATAGACACAGCCGCCAATCGACCGTGCCGACCACGTATCATAGATGTCGAATGTCAACGGCGAGTTGACAGGCAGCACCGGGTGAAGTCCCGATGCAGGCTGCCAGGCCTTGTAGCGCACGCCTCCCACGGCGACGCCGTTCATGTCCGTTTGCATCAACGGAACCATGCGACCGTTGCAGGCGACCCGGTAGCGATCCGGATTTGCGGTTTCCAACCGCACCTGCAGCCGCTCCACGGACGAGTCGACAAACCTGACGGTGCCACCGATCGCACCCTGTTCGCCCATGACATGCCATGGTTCAAGCGCCTGCCGTAGTTCCAGCTTAGAGCCCTCGTACTCGACCTCTCCGTAGAAGGGAAAACGAAACTCGAGCTGCGCCGTAAACCACTCGGGTCGCACATCGAACCCGTTATCCTTGAGATCGGCCAGCACCTCGAGAAAGTCCTGCCAGATATAGTGGGGCAGCATGAATCGGTCGTGGAGCGAGGTGCCCCAGCGGACGAAACGACCGCTGGTCGGGTTTTTCCAGAATCGCGCGATCAGGGCGCGGATCATCAGTTGCTGCGCTAGACTCATGCGGGCGTTCGGCGGCATCTCGAAACCGCGAAACTCGACCAAACCCAGTCGCCCGGTGGGGCCATCGGGAGAGAACAGCTTGTCGATGCATATCTCTGAGCGGTGGGTGTTTCCGGTCACGTCGACCAGCAGATTGCGGAAGAGACGATCCACCAGCCAGGGCAGGGGCGGCTGGCCCAGTCCAGGGGCAGGCACCTGAGCAAGCGCGATCTCCAGCTCATAAAGGCTGTCATGGCGCGCCTCATCGATGCGCGGGGCCTGGCTTGTCGGGCCGATGAAGAGGCCGGAAAAAAGATAGGACAGCGACGGGTGGCGTTGCCAATGGAGCACGAGGCTCTTCAACAGGTCCGGTCGGCGCAGGAAGGGACTATCATTCGGATTGGCGCCTCCCACCACAACATGATTGCCGCCGCCCGTGCCGGTGTGGCGGCCGTCGATCATGAACTTGTCCGCTCCAAGACGGGACTGGCGCGCCTCTTCGTAGATCGCCTCGGTCGTCGCAACGCATTCCGACCAATTGGATGCAGGATGTATGTTAACTTCGATCACCCCGGGATCCGGCGCGACACGGATCACGTTCAGCCGTTCATCGTGCGGTGGAGCGTAGCCTTCGATGTGAACCGGGAGACCCAGGCTTTTAGCCGCGCGCTCCGTCGAGGCGATGAGATCGAGATAATCCTCGACCTTCTCCGTTGGCGGCATGAAGACGCAGAGGCGGCCGTCGCGGACCTCCACAGAGATGGCGGTTCGAACGTGGCCGTCGATCTCTTCCGGTGCGCGCTGCTGGGGTTGTCCCTTGTCCGAAAAGGCTTCGAAGTGGGCGGCCTGAAGCGGCTTTCCTTCATCGGCCCTGGGGTCCGGAAGAGGGCCGCGAGGAACAGTCGGATCGACCGGATGGATATAGGGAAAGGCCGAGGGCGGGATCCATGGCAGGGAGCCCAGCGGGAGGCGATACCCCACCGGACTGTCTCCCGGAACGAGGAAAATGCGCCCTCTGCGGGTTCGCCACTTCTCGCTTACCCATCGGTGCCCGCCTGCCTTAGCGTTCCAGGCCTGAACCGGCAGCACATAACCTGCAGGCTTCGTCAGGCCGCGCTCGAAAACGCGGGCGATGCGGTTCCGCTCTTCCGGATCCTCAAGCTTTGAATTGGACGGGTCGACGTTGTCCGGAAGGTTCCCTTCCTTCAGCAACCATTCGCCAGGGTCCTCGAAGGCGGGTACGACCATCTCGGGCGCGATATCGAGTTCGCTAGCGATTGCGTCCAGCAATCGTCCGGCATCATCCTGGACGACGGAGTAGGACTTTCCTTCGACCGCGACCAGGTTTTCGTCCGACCAGATCGGCTTTCCGTCGCGTCGCCAGTAGAGCGAGAAGGTCCAGCGGGGCAGGCTTTCGCCGGGGTACCACTTTCCCTGACCATAATGGAGGAAACCGCCCGGCGCGAACCTGTCGCGTAGTCGACGGATCAGTGTGTCCGCAAGGGCTCGCTTTGTCGGTCCAACCGCGCCGGTATTCCACTCATCCGACTGGAAGTCGTCGATGGAAACGAATGTCGGTTCGCCTCCCATGGTCAGGCGGACGTCCCGCGCCTGAAGCTCTGCGTCGACCTTGCGTCCGAGGTCGTTCAGTTCATCCCACGCCTCGTCGGAGAAGGGTTTGGTGATGCGCGGATGTTCGGCGACGCGACGCACCTGCATGTCGAAGACGAAGTCGGTATTGGCCTCGCCGAAATAGCCTCCCGAAATGGGCGCGGCATTCCGATAATGGGGCGCTGCGGCCAAGGGGATATGGCTCTCGCCGGTGAGCAGGCCGGATGTCGGATCAAGGCCGATCCAGCCGGCGCCGGGGATGTAGACTTCCGCCCAAGCATGCAGGTCGGTGAAATCGACCTTCGTTCCGGACGGACCGTCCAGCGCCTCCAAATCGGGTTTCAGCTGGATCAGATAGCCGGAGACGAAGCGGGCGGCCAAGCCCAGGCGCCTGAGGACCTGCACAAGAAGCCAGCTGGTATCGCGACATGATCCGCGGCCGGACGTCAGGGTTTCGTGCGGAGACTGAACACCGGGCTCCATGCGGATGACGTACTGAATTTCGCTCTGGAGGCGGGCGTTGAGGCCAACGACCATGTCCACGGTGCCCTGGCCCGGGCTCTTGTCCAGCGTGTCCATGAAGGCCAGGATTGCCGGCGTGTCGGCTTCCGGCTTTTGGTAGATATGGAGGTCGTCGCGCAGGTCCTGCGGATAATCGAAGGGCCATTTCACCGCCTCTTCCTCGGTGAAGAAGTCGAAGGGGTTGTACACCGACATGTCGGCGACCAGGTCGACCTCGATCTTCAGTTCAGTAACCGGGTCCGGAAAAACGTAGCGGGCAAGATAATTGCCGTACGGATCCTGCTGCAGATTCACGAAGTGGTTTGGCGGGGAGACCTTTAAAGAGTGGCTGATGACCTTGGTCCGGGAATGGGCGGCTGGTTTCAACCTGATGATTTGCGGCCCGAGCCGGACGGGTTTGTCATATTTGTAATGCGTGAGGTGATAGATGCTCGCCTTGATCGCCATATTGCCGTTCGCCCTCCGCGCCCGATCTTGAAGCCGCCGGGCTGGGAGTGATCTTGTGCAATGCAGCGACATAAAGCAAGGCGCACGACGCTCCTTGCAGTCCTCACCGACGTTAATCCAGCGTGCGGCGGAAACGGCGAACTGCAATCGTCATGGCGATCAACGTCAGAAGCGCCAGTGCTCCGGTATCATGGGCAAGGACGTCGATGGAGGCGCCTTTGAGCATGATGGCGCGTACTATCCGGATGTAATGCGTCAGCGGCAGTGCCTCGCCAATCCATTGGCCCCATTGGGGCATGCCTGCGAACGGGAACATGAAACCGGAAAGAAGAATATTCGGCAAAAAGAACATCATGGCCATCTGCACGGCCTGCAACTGGTTGGTGGCGATCGTGGAGAAGGTGTAGCCGATCGACAGGTTCGATATCACGAAAAGGCCGGTGACGCAGGCGAGCGTAAGCGGGTTGCCGAGAATGGGAACGGCGAAAACGAAATAGCCGGCGCCGATGATGATGAGTGCCTGGATGAGGCCGATGATCACGTAAGGCGCGATCTTTCCCAGCATGATCTCGATCGGCTTGATTGGCATCGACAGGAGGTTTTCCATAGTGCCACGCTCGACTTCCCTCGTGACGGAGAGGGCCGTGAAGATCAGCAGTGTCATTGTCAGGATCGTGCCGAGCAGACCGGGGACGATGTTGAGCGTCGAGGAACCCGCCGGATTGTAGCGGCGGTGCTGGATGATCGTGAAAGGCGGCTTACTCGGTTCGGCGAGGGCGATGTGGCGATTGCCCTCAAGCGCGCTGGCGACAACGCCGGAAAGCGCGCCCAGCGCCGAACTCGACGCGACGGGATCGGTGGCATCGGCAGCGACCAGCAGCGCGGGATTGTCTCCCCGGCGAACCGAGCGTTCGAAGCCGTCCGGAATTTCGACCACGAAGAGCACCGCGCCGGAGGCGAGAAGTCGGTCCATGTCTTCGGCCCGGGTCAATACGCCGCGTATATCGAAGAAGTCTGTGTTTTCGAGTGCGGCGACGATGGAGCGGCCTATGTCTGTGTTCTCCCGCATCAGAATTGCGGTCGGAAGATGATGCGGCGTGGTGTTGATGGCGAAGCCGAAGAGGAAGAGTTGCAGCACGGGGATCATGATCATCGTCGCAAGCGTGACGCGATCGCGGGTCATCTGAATGAATTCCTTGACCGTCATGGCCCAGAAACGGCGCACGAAACCGTTGTTTGAACGCTCGGAACTCATTGGAAGTTATCCTTGGAGCGGTTCATCAGTTCGATGAAGGTGTCCTCGAGCGTCGGCTTGCCGGGCTCCCAATGAAGACCATCCTGCCGGCGATAGGGTGCGATTGCGGCATTGAGCGCGCTTTCGTCGCGTCCGCAAACGTGGAGACTGGTTCCGAACGGTGCGACCATATCGATGCCGGCTTGTGCTTCAAGCTGTTGTTGAAGCCGGTGAAGGTCGGGGCCGGAGACGCTCCAGGTATGAAGGCCCGTCGATGCGATTACCTCCTCGACGGTGCCGTGAACAAGGAGCTTGCCATAGGCCATGTAGGCGATCTCATGGCAACGTTCGGCTTCATCCATGTAATGCGTCGACACGAGAACCGAGAGCCCCTCGGCTGCGAGCGCATGAATTTCGCTCCAAAACTCACGCCGCGCCTTCGGGTCCACGCCGGCGGTGGGCTCGTCGAGAAGCAGCAGGTCGGGCCCTGGCAGGATACAGGCTCCAAGCGCAAGACGTTGTTTCCAACCGCCGGAGAGATTGCCGGCCAATTGGTTTTCGCGACCCGACAGGCCAAGACGCTGGATGGCATCGCGTGCCTTTTGCTTCGGAGCGTCGAGATTGTAGACGCGGGCGACGAACTCCAGATTTTCCCGGATTGACAGATCCTGGTAGAGCGAGAATTTCTGCGTCATGTAGCCGACCCGGCGCCGGATCTGGTCGGCTTCGGTGCGGATGTCGTGGCCGAGGCATGTGCCGCTGCCGCCGTCCGGCGTTAGCAGGCCGCACAGCATTCTGATGGTGGTTGTCTTGCCGGAGCCGTTCGGCCCGAGAAACCCGTGAATGCTTCCCTTGCGGACTGTGAGCGAGAGGTCGTCCACCACGGTGCGATCACCGAAGCGCTTGGTGAGGTTCGACACCTCGATAACCGGGCGCTCCTGTGTCTCCGGGGTCATCGCGGTTGATCCATTTGGCCGAGCGAGACATCGACCGGGATTCCGGCGCGCAACTGCCTCGGCTCGTTCGGGATTGCGTCGACCCGATAAACGAGTTTCGCGCGTTCCTCGCTGCTATAGATTTCGGGCGGCGTGTATTCGGCCTGTTCCGATACGAAGCTTATGCGGGCATCCATCGGCTGACAGCCATCGCAGGTCACGTGGACCGTCTGTCCAATCGCGATGCCGGCAATCTCGGTTTCGCTGACGAAAAATCGCACACGCATGTCTTCCGGCACGAGCAGGGAGACGATGGGCCGACCGGCCGGCACGACCTCGCCGACGTGATAGTAGAGTGTCTGAACGATGCCCGCGGCCGGGGCGTCGACGGAAAGCCGCTCCAGAGCAACTTGAGCTGCGGCGAGCTCGGCCGCTGCAGCATCCATCGCTCCCTTCGCCTGACGGACCGCCTCGGTCCTGGCCGACAGTCCTGCCAGCGTTATCTGTCCCCGGACGTTGTCGAGTGCTGCCTGGTTGGCTGCCTCGGCGGCGATTGCGGCGTCCAGACTGGCGCGTGTCGCGGTGCCGGTCGAGGCCAACGCCTTTACTCGGGTCAGTTCCTGCCGCGATAGCGACAATTGAGCCTCTGCCTGTCGTCGCGACGCCTTCAGGATTTCGATTTCCTCGGGGCGCTTCTGGGCCGAGAGAGCCAGTTCATATTGCGCCGTCAGCGCTTCCAGACTGGCCCGCCTGGCGGCAACCAGCGCTTGGGCAGATTCCTCATCGAGGCTGAAGAGGCGGGTGCCCGGTTCGACGGGCTCTCCCTCGGCGACCGCGACCTGCGTCAGCCTGCCGGCCCCTTCGGCGCCGATGAAACGCAGATCGGCTTCGATCCAGCCCTGATAGGCTTTGGGGCCTTTGCTCGGCAGAACCATCGGCATCAGGGCAAAAGCGGCGACAACGACGCCGGCCAGAATGACTGCACGTCTCATTATGCCTCTCCTGTGTCGGGAAGAAACAGCGTGTCGAGGAAGGTTTTGAACAGCGCCTCGGCGTCTAGTTTTTCATAAGGTTCGAAGAGCGAGCTCCAGATGACTGTCATCAGGATAGGCGCGAACACGATCTGGGGCATGGAGGCTACGCCAGGATTGCGCAGTTCTCCGCGACTGGCGGCCCGTTCAAGGACCCGGCGGAGGAACCCCAGGCCGACGCTCAGTACATTTCGATGGTAGAATTCGGCAACGCTTGGAAAGAGCGGTCCCTCGGAAATCAGCAGCCGCAGCATGTGTCTTCTGTCCGTTCCAAGTATTTCCTTCCGAGCTAGATCATAAAGGCGCGCCACGATGATCTTGGACGGGGCGTCTTCACTGCCGGCCAGATCCGCCATGCTTGCGAGGATCGGAGAAGCCATTCCGGCAGTCAGCGAGGTGAAGAGTGCTTCCTTGTCTGGGAAGTGCAGGTAAACCGTGCCTTTTGCGATACCGGCGCGGGCGGCCACATCCTCGATACGTGTCGCAGCAAATCCCTTTTCGGAGAAAAGCGCGAAGGCGGCTGCGATAATCTCAGCTTTTCGTTCGTCGGGATCCCGGCGTCTACGGGAGGTTTTGGTCATCGTGTATTCCTATGACTGACCGGACAGTCATTATCAGAAAAACACCTCTCGCTCAAGAAGGCGCTTGCGCGAATAGGACAAAAGGGCGGCGTCCCTGGTGGATGCCGCCCCGCAAGAAAACCGAACTCGTCCTATCAGGCGCGGCCAAACTCGTCATCGATGCGGACGATGTCGTCCTCGCCCAGATAAGAGCCGGTCTGGATTTCGATCATCTCCAGCAAAATCTTGCCGGGATTTCCGAGTCTGTGAACGGCGCCCTGAGGAATGTAGGTTGACTGGTTTTCGTGAAGAACGGTGGTCTTGCCGTCAATGGTGACCTCGGCCGTACCCTTGACGCAGATCCAGTGTTCGGCGCGGTGGTGATGCTTCTGGAGCGACAGTTTCTTCCCCGGCTGGACGAAAATCCGCTTCACCTGGAAACGATCGCCCTGCAGGAATGACGTGTAGCCACCCCAGGGCCGCAACGATGTCGGATGGGTTTCGGTTAGGTATTCGGTTTTCTTCTCCGATGCCAGCTTCTTGACGAGATTGCCGACCTCCTGGCTCTCGTCGAGCCGACCGACATAGACGGCGTCTTCGCTGGCGATAACGGCGATACCTTCCATGCCTTGCACCGCCAGATGTGTGTTACGCGACATGACCAGGGTGTCGCGGCTGTTGACCACCGTCGCGTTGCCGACCACCACATTGCCGCTTTCATCCTGATCGCCCAGTTTCCATATGGCGTCCCAGCTGCCGAGATCGGACCAGGTGATCGCAGCGGGGACAACCGCCGCATTCCGGGTCTTTTCCATAACCGCATAGTCAACAGAGATGCTGGGGCTCTGTGCAAATGCATCGGGATCGAGGCGGATGAAATCGAGGTCCTCCTTGGCCAGCTCGACCGACTGTCGGGCGGCTTCCAGCACGTCCGGCGCATGCGCCTGCAATTCGTCGATGATGTTGCCGGCGGTGAACAGGAACATCCCGGAGTTCCAATAGAATTTGCCGGCCTCCAGCATCTTTTCAGCCTTGTCGAGCGGCGGTTTCTCAACGAAACGCGCCACCTTGTAAGCACCTGACGGCAATGCCTCCCCGCGCTCGATATAGCCGTAGCCGGTTGCCGGCTCCGTCGGGCTTATGCCGAACGTCACCAGATTGCCCGCTTCCGCCGCTTCAAGGGCGGTCGCCACGCATTCCTTGTAGGTGTCGTCGACCTTAATCTCATGGTCGGAGGGCAGTATCTGGATCAGGGCGTCATCGCCGAATTTCTGGGCGACGACCAGTCCCGCCACCGCTACAGCGGCGGCTGTGTTGCGCGCCACCGGCTCCAGAACGATCGCGGAAAGGTCGTAACCGGCCTCGCGTGCCTGCTCCGCGACGAGAAAGCGAAATTCGTCGTTCGTAATCACGACGGCGGGCTCGTAGCGGGACGGGTCCGCGACCCGGGCAAGAGTCTTCTGGAACAAAGTTTCCTCACCCAGAAAACGGATGAACTGCTTGGCTGCGGCAACGCGCGAGAGCGGCCACAACCGTGTTCCCTTGCCGCCGGCCATGATCACGGGAACGATCTTTCTGGTCATTGGGCTAGTACCTTTCCTGTTTTTGATTGCTGGTGCGACACCAGCGTTTCGTACCGCTTCCGGAGATCCATCGTCCTTGGGAGGGGCTGGAGTGGACGTCTCCTTGTGAAGCGGCGAGGTGACAATCGACAAACATCAAATGCCGGCGAGAGTTCCGTGGAAGAGAGGGGCGGGATGAAAATAGATTCTGTCGGCAAAGGCGAGATCCCGTGGTCTTCGTGAAAGCGAAAGCATTGGTCAGTTAACATCCCGAACAGAAAGCGATAGAGAAACCGCCGGGATCGTAGCCACGGATGTTGTCAAAGAAAAGTATTGCTCTGCGCTTTTTGGCGTCGGCGCTTTCTGCGTCGCCGGTTTGGGCTGCTCCCTTGCTTCCGTATTCAGGCGACGACGCAACAATATGGACGGACAAACCTGTTCGGATCGACCGAGCGACCCAGGATTACGAACGTATACCCGGTCCAGCCGACCACTATCTCTCCGGGTTTCGGGTGAAGCCGCGCACGAGCTTTTTCGACGGCATGTCCTTCACGATGGATGGCAGCGTCTATCTCCTCCGGGATGTCATTGCTCCCGATCCCAAACGGCTTTGCAAGGCCGACGACGGACGGCGCTTCGTGTGTGGAGCCCAGGCAAGGGCTCTGCTGAGAAGCACGATATTCGGGCGCTATCTCGAATGTGACACCGAGGTTCTCAGCAAATACGTGAAACTGGTGAGTTGTCGGGTCGGCACGAACAGTGTCGCTGAACAACTGGTCGGCTCGGGGTTTGCGCGTGCCATATCCAGCGCCGAACTAAAAACGCTGCAGCAAAAGGCAATTCTTCAACGGGCGGGCGTCTGGGCCGATCCCTTGTGCCGCGCCTCCCTCAACTGCTGATCGAGGTGCGCCGCAATACAAAGAACTACGGGGTAGGGATGAGCTCAGCTCATCTTCAGAGGTGCACGGCTACGGTCGTTCACAGCATCCGCAGCCTTGCGCAACAGCGTGACGAACCGCTCTTTCTCGTCGGCATCGAGGCCTTCAAGCAGCGTCTCCTGCATCTGACGGACGAGCGGTCTTATCTCTTCCAGGGTCTTCAAGCCCTTGTCGGTCATGTAGAGTTCGCGTGCCCGCCTGTCTGTGCTGCTGATCTCGCGACGGACGAGATCCTTCTGAACCAGGCGATCCACGACCCCGCCGATTGTTACACGATCGTAGGCTATGTGGCTCGCCAGCGTCGCCTGATCAAGGCCGGGTCGCGTCTGGATCGCGGCGAGTGCCGCATATTGCACAGGCGTCAGGTCAAAGCCGCGTTTCCCCGTCTCATCCATGAACAGCGACACCGCGGCTTGATGCAGTCGTCGCACCAAGTGTCCCGGCATCTCATAGATCTCAAGCATCTGCGCCTAGCCTCCCCACTGCTCCCCAGCAGCCATTTCTACCCGCAATTGACGCCAATAAAAAGGAGCCCCCTACGAAAGCCGAAGGTCTCCTTTACCAGAACAGATGGCTTGGCCTGCGGGAGAGCTCGGTTTATGGACGTACGGTCAGGGATGAAGAGAAGTCCCTGTCGGACAATTTACAGACTGTTTGGCTGGAGGGCCGTCTATGAAGCCGATGTTTTCCGTTCCCGTTGCTCCGCTCGTGCCGGTCAAAGGCAGGGAAGACGGCTTTCCGGTGCACCGGATCTTCTGCGTCGGCCGAAACTACGCCGCTCATGCGGCGGAGATGGGCAATGAGGTTGACCGTGAGGAGCCGTTCTATTTCACCAAGCCAGCCACGGCACTGACCCTTTCAGGCGCTTCGATCGCTTACTCGCCGGGGACCCGTGACCTCCATCACGAGGTGGAACTGGTCGTCGCGATCGGGCGACCGGCGTTTAGGGTGAAGGTCGAAGAGGCGGACGACGCGGTGTTCGGTTTCGCAGTCGGGCTCGACATGACACGGCGCGACCTGCAGAACAAGGCGAAGGAAAAGCGCCAGCCGTGGGATCTTTCGAAGGCGTTCGAGCAGTCGGCGATCATCTCGGAAATTGCCGCTGCCGAGGATGTGGGTAACATCGAGAAACTGAGGATCTGGCTGACCGTGAACGATGCACTCAGGCAGGAGGGGCTGATTTCCGACATGGTCTGGTCGGTGCCGGAGATCATCAGCCACCTGTCGCATTTCTATCATCTCGCGCCCGGTGACCTCATCTATACCGGCACGCCTTCGGGTGTCGGTACCGTGGTAGCCGGAGATCTGCTTCACGGGGGTATTGATGGTGTCGGAACCATCGATCTTGTCATAGCGGAAGCAGAATAATCATGCCGCATCATCCGGTTCCGAACGACAATCAGAACGACCGCAATATTGCAGATGCGGGACGCGGACATGCTATCGCTCCCCAGTCCAGCATCCTGTGCAACCATCGCTAGAGGCGGGTCGCTTCATTCTTTTCTGTGAACACAGCGCTTTGTCTGCAACTTCCCTTTGACGGCGGCGAGGAGCGCGTTCATCCTACGTTAACCTAGGTCCTTGGACGGACTTAAAGGCGGGACATGCGGAATTTGATTATTGTTAGTTGAAATTTAACACTGGGCCGGGAGTGGGGCGCAATGGTCATGGGTTTTTTTCGTCGCGTTGAAGAGCAAGGAAAAATTGCGTCGGCCGCTGCCGGGCAGCAGGCGGAGCGGGGCGAACTCCAGGATCTGATGAGCTTTGGCGCCGTTGTCGCCGAGAGCGAATTGTCTTCCGAAGATCTGCTATCCGGGCTTGGAAGTCTGCAGAATCGGGTGTCCTCTTTGCTGAAGGCGCACGGCGAGGCGCTGGCGGAACTCTCCGAATTGCGGACCGAACGTGCCCGGATCGCTTCTCTTCTCGATTACGAAACGACGGCGCGTCGCCGTCTTGATATCGAAAACCAGCAAATTTCCGCCGAAAACAAGGAACTGCGCAGCGAAAACAGCCAGATGCGGCTGGAGCTGGACCAGAACCGGGAAAAGCTGATCAAGCTACAGGCGCAATTCGACGCCAATTCCAACGATCTGGAGGTCGTGCATGCCCGCCTGCGGGATGTTTCCCGCGAACTGGACGAGCGGATCGCGCAGTACGACGAAACCGCATCGCTCCTTCGACGTGCGCATCACGATCTCGATCAGCGTAACCGGGAGTTCGCACAGCTCCGCGAGAAATACGAAAACGAGAAGACGGCGCATCAGGTGCTTGTCGAGACGTCCCGACGGGAGGCCGATGCCCAGGCACGGGAAATAGACCGGCTGAACGAAGAGCGCTCCCAGTTGAAGCGCAGCCTCTCGCACCAGGACACGCAGGCCCGGAACCTGTCGACAGAGGCCGCCGGCTTGCGGCAGGAACTGGTGTTCGCCGAGGAAAAGGCAAAGCGCCTGCAGGCGGAACTCGAAAACCATCAGAGTTCGACGACCGTCGAGATGGCGCAATTGTCCACCAAATATGAGGCCGTCAACTCCAAGGCCGAATTGGTGGAGAAACTGCTGATTACCGCGCGGGGCCGCGCCAAACTTGCCGAGGACGAACTGTCTGCCGTCCGGGGCGAACTCAAGGAAATGAAGTCCGATCTCGCGACGACCACGCTTCGCGCCGATCGTCTGGCGCAGGAATTGTCGGCTGCGCGCGCCGGCAACACGGAGAACGAGTCCGTCCGCCGCGACCTCAGCCTTCAGGTCAGCGAGTTGACGATGCGTCTTCGCGAGACCGAGAACCAGCGCAACAAGCGCGAGCGCGACATGGAGACCATGCGTCGCGATCTCGATCACCGCGCGCAGTCCGACCAGGAGGAAATCCGTCAGCTGCGGGCAAGCGCCGAAGTCTCGAAAGCCGAAATTCGCCAGTTGAAGGCAGAGATCGCGATCCTGACCGGCCAGCTTGAGGTCGTTCGGAACGAACGGAGCGGACAGGTGCAGATTGCGCCGCCAGCGCCGCCGATGCCGAAGGCCACGTTCGAGGAGTGGGTGCCTGAAGACGAGGCTCCGAAGCCCATCATCGAGTTGTCGGATAAGGCGCTCCGCGCAACACCGCCGCGGCCTGCCGCGGAAGTGTAAGCGTCAGATTTTTGGCTTGGATGCGGTCGCTTCCATGCGCCGCTATCCGAATGATTTTCGGAGGAATGTGGAGGAGGGTGGTTTCGGAACCCTCCTTTTTTGTCAGTTGCTAGCCACTTGCTGTGAATCAGCTCGGCCCAACAGCGTGTCGATGCGGCTCCGCTCTTCCTCGAACTGCGCCAGCATCTGGCCCGAAAGGCTTTTGCCGCCGGGCAGGCGCACTTTCATGGCGTCCACCTTAGTACCGTTCACGATCAACTCGTAGTGCAGGTGTGAGCCGGTCGAAGATCCCGTCGATCCGACATAGCCGATCACCTGACCCTGATTGACCTTGGCTCCGGGTCGGATGCCCTTGGCGATGGCGCTCTGGTGATTGTAGGAGGTTTCGTAGCCATTCGCATGGCGGATTATGGTCTGGTTGCCGTAGCCCGAAGCCCAGCCCGCCTTTTCAACGACCCCGTTGCCCGATGCGATGATCGGCGTGCCGCGCGGGGCGGCCCAGTCTGTCCCGGTGTGCATGCGGGAGTAACCGAGGATCGGATGGCGCCGCATGCCGAAGCCCGACGTCAGACGTCCGTTCGGGACTGGGTTACGCAACAGGAACTGTCGGATGCTCTTGCCGTCCTCATCGTAGTAATCGATCGAGTCATCCTCAGGATTGCGGAACCTGTAGAAGGTCGTGATGTTGTCGCCGAACCGGGCGCGCACATAGAGCAGTTCGGATTCCTCGGTTGCCTTGCCGGACGAGTCCGCGACCGAAAAGAAGGCTTCTATGGTGTCGGTCGGTTTCAATTGTGCCTGGAAATCGACGTTCGAGGCGAGCAGCTTGATCACCAGCGCCGTCATGTCCTGGCTCATTCCGTAGGAAAGGGCAGCCCGGTAGATGCCGTCATAAATCCGCGGAAGGTCGCGCGATGCTGTAATCGGGGCAGCGCCTTCTTCGAAAACGGTGTGAATGGCATCGAGCATGGGCGGCTCGGCACCGATGACGAGCTTGTTCTTGTCGTTTACCGCAAGTGTCAGGGCGTGGTTGCCGCCTCGATAAACGCTGATCCGCACGATACGCGCGAGATCGCCAGCCTGCAGAATTCCGACTCTCAGGACATCGCCTTCGTTGAGCTCACCAGAACCTACTCGGTCGGCAACGGCCCGCTCGACGTTCGCTGCTCCATCTTCGGGATAGCCAGATGCCATGAGCGCGGCGGTTATGGTTTGCGCCCGGCGCGCCGGAATGATGTCGTCCGCGAATTCCGGCTCTTTGGGATCAGGCATCTCCGCCGTCGATACCGACATGTTCTGTTCGAGAACCCGCGCCGTAAGCCCGGCCGTAATATCGAGGCCGTCTTCTTCATCCGAGGAAAAACGGCGCGGATCGATGTAATAGAGAGCCGCTACCTGAGTGCTACCGTCGGTAAGAACGGAGCCGTTCGACCGCACATTCTCCTCCACCTCGTCGAAACTCATGGCGCTCGCGAAGGGAACGGTATTGCCTTGCGTGGGGAAGGGAACAGTCTTGAGGCTGACCTCTGACTCTACGTCGGAATCATAGAGAGCCCCGGCGCGAAGCGCGGATACGGCATTTTCGGATGCGGCAAAAATGGCCAGGGGATCGAATGGCGGATAAGTCTCCTGCGGCGCGTAGTTTGCGGCCAGCGTCATCTTGACATGAGAAAAGGGCTGCTTGCGCACCACTTCCCGTTCCCCATCCTTGATGACCGTCGGCACTTCCAGGATGGCCTTGTCAGTCGGGCGGGCTGCGATCTTCGGTCCCGTTATCCGCGCCCCCCGTTTCACATCCTCGTAGACTTCCGGACTTGCGTCACTGAGGGCATAGGCTTCGGCCGGAATGGCCAGTTGCTGCCGACCGTCCAGTGCTGCAAACAGCGCAACGCCCATCAAGACGCATGATGTGATGCCCGTGAGAAATGTGCCCGAGAGCCAGCGAAGCGATATTTCACGACGATCAGGCGCTCGGTGGCCCTCGGCCAGGATCGGCGCCTCGCTGCCCAGCGACATCAACATGGTCCGGTCGATCGTCACTTATTCCGTCATCCCCGCTGAAGCGCAATGTGTTCTGGTTGTTGGCGACCCGGCTCGAAGTTCTGCATGACAGGACATCGCGAGTCAAATCGTGCGCGCCTCGCACAAGGTCGCTTATGCGCAGAGGAATGTGAAAAAACTAAGGGAGCCGACAAAGTCTCTTATGGACCTGCCGATAGCAGCAGGCGTTCGCTCTCCGGAAAGGAGCGCAAAAGCGCCTCGCGAATCGAGAAGTGCGTAATATACTCGTTAAAACAATGGCTTCAAAGAAATTTTCACAAAACTGCAAAACGATTGTTGACTGGTCCGGAAAGCGAATCTATAACCCCGATCACTGACGAGGGCGGCGGCGCTGCTGGCGACGCTGGTTCTTGTCTCTGAGAAAACCTCTTGAAATTGGCTGAAACGCTAATTAAATGCCGGGCTCTTGAAGTTTGGCCTGAGGCTTTCGTGACGGTTACGATCGTCTGTTATTTGACAATTGAAGATTGAAGAAAGAGAAACGTGGACGGCGGCGTTGCGTGGAGAGGTTTATTCTTCTCTATGAATGATACGCAGACGGTCACGTTTTGATATGAGAACACCAGGTCGGGTTCGCAGGGATGCGGGTTCGATCGAGTGAGTTCTCGTCGATTCAGAACATAGGACCGAAATCTCTCTCCACGGCATCAACACCTCCCGCCAAAAGGCAAAAAGTGTTACCCATGTCTTCGGTACAAAACGTCACCTATCTCTCAGGTCGGACACCATTTCAGATTAGGTTGGTCGTTGTAACTGTCGCAACCTTAACGCCGTTCATAGCGAAGGCTAGGGGGCGCTTCGTGGTCTGGAGCGCGTTTGGGAGCGGCTCAAGGGCAGAGACAACATTTGGCCTCCAAGGGCAGTGAAAACACCCTATCTTAGTCACTCATCGTCTTGAATTTAATAAGTCGGTTGATGTGATCGACTTTATAAGCGTGGGGTTCGGTCAGAGCCTCTATTAGAAATTTTTCGGTCGTAGGCCCATCGTTGACCTCGACCGACCAAAAGACAGGCTCGAACCATTTCAATTCTTCCCCAGCCTGTTCGGAGCTTGAACGCTCAAGCACTACCTCTTCAGTATTTTTATAAATGTACTCAACGTTGATTTTGTCTTCTGTCACCTTTGTGAACCGTATCTGGATTTCCTCAGATGCGTCATGCAAGGCGGTTTCACCTACTTTGAGTGTCGGTTCAGCGATCTCTTCTTCGATCCCTTCCGTCTGGGCATGGCTCGTAGGAGGAACAATGTCTTCAAAGAGGGTATGAACTTCATCGCGTGTTGCAGTGAACAGCGTTGCTGCGAATGAGAGACATAGTGACGAGTAGCCTTGTTCTATCTCGCTTGGTAAACCTCTTCCCCTCTCGGGATTATCGCCTCCCATACGGTAGAACGACATCGGAAGCGCGTGCACGTGGCTTGAGAAAAGAACATACAGGAAACGAAACATCTCCAGCGCTATTCCCGCCTTTTCTGCCATCTCTTCGAGCGCAAATAGATATGCGCTCTGCCCGTGAAGCAATTTCTTGTGTCGCCTTGAATCCAAGCTTTGAAAATATTCATTTGTTTTTAATCTCTCTCGCAGTTCATCGGCCTGAACCTTAAGTAGGCTGACTTCCTCTGCGTCACCCTTCGCCTCGAACAACCTAATTCTGGAAACACAGTCATGCAGATTTAGTATATTCCACCTACATTGCCATTCAGCCTCCGTGCATTCTTCAGTACATAAATAGTGAAAAGCCACACGCAACTCGATCAAAGTACGAGAAATAACCGCGAGAGACGCGTAGTCCCAGTGCTCGATTCGTTTGTCCGCCCAAGGTGTATGCGGCGCTAAGTTCAGCATGCTGACACCTCGGGTGATCATAGCGGTAAACAAAACGGATGCGTAAAAATGGCGGCCGGTAGGGGACGGAATTCCTTCGTATCTCTTCGCGACCGACATGCTTTCTCGTACCACACTGTCGAGGACGTAAAGGCTTTCCAAATATTTCTCGGACGGCTCTTTTCCCAAATCTCCTTGATCGGTAAGCGTTTCTAAGTCGTAGCTGCCGTTGTTCATTTTCAATCCACCTAGCATTGCTGGACTCGACGATCTTATGACAAAAACGAAAAAATCCTCGGATATTTCAATTGAAAGTTGCTCACTTGATAGACGGGGCGTCGATCACCCGGCCAAGGCGAATCTCGTTGACCTTCCGAACCGTGGCTCTAGGCGGACGTGAATGAGGCAAGATCTTGAACCGGTTGACTTTTACGCCGCGTTTTAATCATCGCGACATTCTTCCCTACTAGCGTGGACGTCGAAACGGCGGCGACCGCTAAGATCATCGGGAAGCCCAGCCAGGAATGCGGGACAAGGAAAGACTGACATGGTCAAGTTCAAGACGTCGTCGGGAACGGTGACCGTCGACAACTGGGGCTACGAACTGCAGGGCTCCAATGGCAACCCGCTGAACGTCGGGCTGCTCGCTTCCGCGACCCATGATCTTCTCGTCATCGACCAGTCGCGCGACGGCACCGATGCCAACCGCTTCAGCGCTGGCGACATTGCCCGCATGAAGGACGGCATGGGCGGGCGCTCGGTCGTCGTGTCCTATGTCTCGATCGGGGAAGCGTCGGAGTTCCGGGATTACTGGCACAAGAACTGGACGACGACCGGCGAAGCGGATGGCAAGCTCACCGCGCGGGCGCCCGACTGGCTGGGCCCGGTCAATCCGGACTGGCCGGAGAGCCGCAAGGTCCGCTACTGGGACAAGGACTGGCAGGACATCATCTTCAACGACAGCAAGACCGGCGAGATCGATGCGATCGTCCGTGCCGGCTTCGACGCCGCCTACCTCGACATCGTCGACGGATACTATTTCTGGGGCGAGGAGATCGCCGACAGACTGAAGGAGACGGGTGACCCCGCCAACGTCAAGCAGGCTGCCCAGCGCATGGTCGACTTCATCGTCGCCCTGACCGACCATGCCCGCGAGACCAATCCGGACTTCTTCGTCATCCCGCAAAACGGCGCCTGGATCCTCAACGACCTCGGCAGCGATACGACGCGCAAGCGCGCCTATCTCGACGCCATCGGCGGCATTGCGGTCGAGGATCTGTATTTTCGTGGCGACGCCGACGAAAACAACCCGCTCGATCCGGACGAGGAGACGATTGCTGTTCTCAAACGCGATTTCCTCGACAAGGGCATCCCGGTTTTCGTCGTCGATTACATTAACGGCGGCTCGCGGCTTGAGAAATTCTACAAGCTGGCGATCGAGGACGGCTTCATCCCCTTTGCCGCGCCGGATCGGGCGCTTGACCAACTGGTCGGGACTTATGACGGCGACCCGGCCTACATCCGTCCGACCTCCGGCGCCAACACCTTGCGGGGCTCCAACTTGGCCGACACCATTGATGGCCTCGGTGGCAATGACCGAATTTCCGGTCGCAATGGTAACGACACTCTCAAGGGAGGGACGGGCAACGACACGCTGTTCGGCGGCGGCGGCGCCGACAAGATCTGGGGCGGCAGTGGCAATGACGTCATTCAGGGCGGACATGGCGCGGATCGGCTCAGCGGCGGCACCGGGCAGGACAGGTTCGTCTTTAAATCAGTGGCCGAAACGACGTTCGCATCAGCCGGCCGCGATACCATTCTCGATTTCAGCCGCGCGCAGCACGACAAAATCGATCTGTCCGCAATCGATGCGAATACGACGAGGGGCGGAAATCAGTCGTTCACGTTCATCGGCAGCCATGGGTTTCACGGCAAAGCGGGTGAACTGCGCTTCCAGAAAATCTCCGGCGACACACACATTCTCGCGGATGTCAACGGCGACGGTCGGGCTGACCTTGCAGTGGTTCTGAAAAACCTGCTGCTTACGCTCTCAAAAACGGACTTTATCCTGTGATGGATCGAAGCCTGCGGACCTGCGCATAAAAGACGGGGCCCCGCCGTGCGGGGCCCCGATCGCTAATCAGGTATACAACTTACATAACGTAGGGCGGGATGCCGTAGTATTGCTCGACGCGACCTTCGCCGGAGCGATACCAACTCTCGTCGTCGGCATCCGCGTAGCGCGGCGCCTTCTCGATTTCTTCCTTGGTCATGTCGATCCGGTAGCCGTCGAGCTCCTCATCATAGTTGAGCTTCGCCCAAGGCAGCGGATAATAATCATCGCCGATGCCGAGAAAGCCGCCGAAGCTCAGAACCGCGAAGGCAACACGGCCGCCGCGCTTTTCCAAAAGTACGCGCTGGATAGAGCCGATCCGGTTGCCATCAATGCCGTATACCGCAGTACCTTCCACCTTGTCGCTGGCGATCAGGGTTGCCGTGTCCTTGGCATAAGGATCCTGGTTCTTGCCGGGTTCATGGTGCAACATCTCTATCTCCTCTTTCCGTGTTGAAGGTGCCGGAAAAACGCGACCTGCCGGGGTTTGTTCCGGTACGGCAGGCGACAGACTGGTGCGGTACGCCCCCATGGCAGCCGATGTGTGAGACATGCCAACGCCAATTGCCCATTCGCTTCCGATCGTCAAACCGATGAAAGAATGAAAAAACTACCAGGCGTTGCAGATCTATCCTCAATACGAAACATTGCAAAAAACTTCATCAATTGCACCTTATCCGGGCAACGATGCCGAAGTTTTTATCAAGCCGCGAGAAAGAACGGTGAGTTCCCGTCCTGTATAAACGCTTTATGACAGACTGATGTCTGTATTTCATGCACATCGCATTATAGATGATCATTTCATTTACAATCTATAAATGTTTCATCCCAATTTTGGTCAGTAAAAATTTCGTTTCAACATTGCTTAAACATAGACTCAAAAATATAAGCTGAGCGTTGATAACCCTCCGCAGTACGCATGGGAAACGCGGCGGGCGATCTTAACGCAACCCAAGGGGGCATTTATGTCTTTGACAGTCACGTTCGGAAACGGCGGTGCATCGACCGTACTCGATCTACAGGACACTGTGGATCAAGCAGCCTATAATCTGCTCAATAGCGACACCACGCAGGAAAAGAACGTCTCCAGTGACGGAGGCCTCCTGACTTCGCAGAGTGTCAGCGTTGCATCCGCCGGCACGTCCGGTTCCGGAGCGGGCGGCACCGTTGAAATCGTCTACGACTCCGGCGCCAACGAATTCAACTTCGACGTGGCAACTGCCTGGAATTCAGTAAAAAACGTGCTCGCGGTGTCGGAAAGCTCGGATAACGTCGTCTTCAAGGATTTCGTCCATGTCGACGTGTATCTCGGCGGCACCGGCAATTCGACCGTCAACGTACTGAACGCCAAGCGTGGCAACATCGAGACCGGCGATGGCAACGACACGGTCAATCTTTCGCTCGTGTCGAATGACAGCGGCTGGGTCAACAAGTTCAACATCAGCACCGGCGCTGGCAATGACACGATTACCCTGCTTCAGGGCAATGCGCTGAGCACCATTGGGGGCGTGGTCGCCGCCGGCGCGGTCAACGGTGGCAACGGCATCGTCGACGGCAGCATGACGACCGTCGTGATCGACGCCGGCCTCGGCAACGACACGATCGATCTGAGTGCGGTTAATCTGAAGTCCTCAGTCGTTACCGGCGGCAAGGGCATCGATACCATGTTTGCAAGCAGCGGCGCCGACACCTTCGTCTTCAAGCTCGGCGACATGGCCAAGTCTTTCGTGACCGATTCCATCACGGGCTTCGATATCGCGGAGGACAAGCTGGATCTTGTCGGGACGATCAGCGACTGGACGGTCACCAACCTCGGGGGCGCCACCCTGCTGACGTACAACGGCAGCATAGCCGCACATGTCGGCGAGAAAATCCTTGTAGATGGTGTCAATCTGACCGGCAGCACCGACTGGTTTATCTGATACGCATCCGATATCGGAACATCTGAAGATCGGAGGGGACGGGAGACCGGCCCCTCTTCTTCTTCGCGAACCCTGAAGCCACGCACCGCCTGGAGCTGCATCACGTTAACCTTAGCAGACCCTCTGGTTAACCAAGTCTCAAAACCTTCCGTTAAAGTTTAAGCAATAAACTTCTCGTTAACGAGAGGTTTTGCGATGCGTAGCGTAATTGTCGTAGCCCTCCTGCTCAGCGTTGCAGGTTGCGCCTCCCCGCCAAAACAGACCCGAAATGCGTGCGCGATCTTCGAGCAGCGTGACGGGCTGTTCAACAACTGGCGGCGAGCGGCTGAAAAGACGGAACGGGAATACGGCGTGCCGGTGCCGATCCTCATGGCGACGATCTATACGGAATCAGGTTTCCGCCACAACGCCAAGCCGCCGCGCAAGAAGCTGCTGGGCTTCATCCCCTGGAAGCGCGCCTCGACCGCCTACGGTTATTCGCAGGCGCTGGATGGGACCTGGGATTCCTATCAGAAGCAGACGGGACGATGGGCCGCGCGGCGGACGAACTTTGCCGATGCGGTGCAGTTCATCGGCTGGTACCATCAGCAAAGCCACATCAAAAACGGCATCGCCTACAACGACCCGTATAATCTTTATCTGGCCTATCATTCGGGACATGTCGGCTATTCACGTGGCGCCTATCGCGGCCGACCCGAAGCCCTAAGAGGCGCAAAGCGCTTCACCGACATCACCTACACCTATGCAAGACAGTTGCGGGACTGTCCGTAACCGCAAGCAAAAGCGCGTGAAAAGGCCACCCGGAGGTGGCCTTTTTTGTTTGTCATCCTTGGTCGTAGGCAGACTGTATCGCAGCGATCCGCCAGTCGGTCCCGTGCCGTCTGACGAAGGTCCAGATTTCCACCGACTCGCCGACATTGTCCGGATCGCCGCTGACAACATGGCCACTGGTACGGTCGACCATATAGTCGATGCTCTCGTATCGCATCGCCACCGTCGCGTACTCAACCGCGCCTTCGGCCCAGGCCTCGGCGATGTCGCCCTGCACGAGGTGGACGTCTCGGACCACATTCTTCAGCCCGCGGGTGGCATTGTCACCCAGTTCCTCCGCGAGATAGGACATGGCTTCCGGAGTCGAGATCCGACGCAGCGCCGCATAGTCTTCAGCGGCATAGGCCGCCTGCATCTGCTTCAGCAGTCCCTCGAACTTGTCCAGATCGGCTTGTCCCACACCGATCTCATCGGCGTTTTCCGGTGCGCGGGGCCGACCGAGCCCGCCACCGAGACGCGGGATCTCGAAGCTGGGTTTGCCTTCACCACCGGCCATCGACGATCGCGCCATGCCAGCGCCCGGACCGGCATAGGCCGGTTGCCGAGTGCCGAACGCGCGCATCGCCCAACGGATAAGGAAGAAGATCAGCAGGCCCTGAAGCAACAGGCCCAGGAAGCCGAAGCCGCCGCCGAAGCCGGTGCCCATCAGCATGCCGAAGAGACCGCCGAGCAGAAGCCCTCCCATCAAGCCGCCTGCCAGACCGCCGAACATACCGCCGGTATTGCGACCGGCCTGGGTTTGGTTCTGAGTTGCCGCCGGGCGCGTGGCCTGGGTCTGCGGCGTCATGCTGCGCTCGATCGGAGCGGCCGTTGTCGGAGCCGTCCGCGTCGTCGGCGGTGCGGAATAGGTACGCGTACCACGGCTACCGAAGCCGCTGAAGCCACCGGCCCGCCGTGCTTCGGCAAAGTCCACAGCCACGAGCATGGTCGCGAATCCGATGGCCATGACCGCAAAGAGTTTTCCGTAGCGTCTCATCGAAAGTCCTGTTCCTCCACTATGACCGCACGTTGCGATAAGCCTCATATGGCGATGGCTCGCGCAGAATTGAAGTGAGAAAACGGGTCACCGGATCACAATCGCGCCATCCGTCACGCGCCAAGCCAGACCTTGATGACCATCGCGACCGCGCCAACCGTCAGGACCCCGGCAAGCCACAGGCCAATGAACCAGGCAATCCGCGTGAGTGTCGAACCAGCCGCCATCAGTGGTAGCCCTCGCCCGGTCTGATCTTGCCGCGAAACACCCAGTAGGCATAAGCGGTGTAACCGAGGATCATGGGTAGCAACACCACGGCCCCGACGAGAAGGAAAGCCAGGCTCTCGGGAGGCGCGGCGGCATCCCAGATCGTCACTGATGTGGGAACGATATAGGGATAAAAGCTGATCCCGATACCCGCATAGCCCAGCACGAAAAGGCCGAGCGAAGCGACGAAGGGTCGTGAATCGTGCCCATCCTTGAGCCCTTTGATGATGAGCCACAGGCTGAAAAGCACAAGCGCGGGAACGACGAAGGAAAAGATGACCGTCGGAAAGCTGAACCAGCGCTCAAGGTAGAGCGGCTTGAGCCAGGGGGTCCAGAGGCTGAAAACACCCATAGCTCCCACTGTTGCGAAGGCCAGCAAACGCGCGTAGCGCCGCGCCGTTCCGGCGAGCTCCCCCTCCGTCTTCATCACCAGCCATGTTGCCCCGAGCAGCCCATAGCCGATCACAAGTGCCACACCCGTGGCAAGGCTGAACGGCGTCAGCCAGTCCCACCAGCCGCCGGCATAGGCTCGGTTTTCGACAGGTATGCCCTGCACCAGAGCGCCAAGCGCCACACCCTGGGCAAACGTTGCAACGATCGATCCGCCGGCGAAGGCCCAGTCCCAGAGAAACTCGGCCCGCCGCGTCCGCCAGCGGTATTCGAAGGCAACACCACGAAAGATAAGGCCGAGCAACATGGCGATCAGGGGCGCGTAGAGGGCCGGCAGGATCGTCGCATAGGCGAGCGGGAAGACGGCCAGCAAGCCGCCGCCGCCGAGCACCAGCCATGTCTCGTTGCCGTCCCATACAGGCGCAACGGAGTTCATCATCTGATCCCGCTCGGGCTTCTCCGGGAACAACGGAAACAGGATACCGACGCCGAGATCGAAGCCGTCGAGAATGACGTAGGCAAGCACCGCGAAGGCGATGAGGCACGCCCAGATAAATGCAAGGTCAATGGCCATGTTTGCCTCCATGCTCGGTCTGCGCGGCGGGCGTCGTGCCGGACGCACGTATCGGACCCAGCCCGAGATCCGGTTCGGGATCGCGCGGCAGGCGGGCCATAAGCCGCAGGATATAGAAAGTGCCCGCGCCGAAGACGAGGAAGTAGACGAGGATAAATGCGACCAGCGAACTGCCGACAGCCTCGGCGGAAATCGGCGACAGCGAATCGGCCGTCAGCAGATGACCGTAGACCGTATACGGCTGGCGACCGACCTCGGTGGTAATCCAGCCGGCGAGCACGGCAATGAAGCCCGCAGGTCCCATTGTCAGAGCAGCACGATGCAGCCAGTCCGATGTCAGCAGCGTCCCGCTGACTCGACACCAGAGGCTCCAGAGGCCAATCCCCAGCATCAGGAAGCCCAAGCCAACCATGATCCGGAACGACCAGAAAACGATCTCCACCGGCGGCTCCAGTTCGTCCGGAATCGTGTCCAGTCCGTCCATCGGGGCATTCAGGTCGTGCTTGAGGATCAGGCTCGAAAGCTTGGGAACCTCGACAGCGTAGTGGACCCGCTTCTCGTCGTGATCCGGAATGCCGAACAGGATCAGCGGCGCGCCCTCGGGATGGCTGTCGAAATGCCCCTCCATCGCCATCACTTTTGCCGGCTGATGCTCCAGCGTGTTGAGACCGTGGAAGTCACCGGCGGCGATCTGGAGTGGCGTAACAATGGCCGCCATCCACATCGCCATGGAAAACATCGTGCCCGCGCGCCGGTGCGCCGTGCCCTTCAGGAGATGATAGGCTCCGACGGCGCCGACGACGAAGGCCGTCGTCAGATAGGCAGCGAGAACCATGTGAACGAGGCGGTAAGGAAAGGACGGAGTGAAGACGACAGCCCACCAGTCCGTCGGCACGAACTGCCCCACATCATTCATCGCAAAGCCGGCCGGTGTTTGCATCCACGAGTTTACCGCCAGGATCCAGGTGGCCGAAATGAGCGTGCCAAGTGCGACCATCGACGTCGCCAGATAGTGCAGCCCCGGCCCTACCCTCTCCCGCCCGAACAGCATGACGCCCAGGAAGCCAGCTTCGAGGAAAAAAGCCGTCAGCACCTCGTAGCCCATCAACGGCCCGATGACCGGCCCGGCCTTATCGGAGAAGACGCTCCAGTTCGTGCCGAACTGGTAGGACATTACGATCCCCGACACGACGCCCATGCCGAACGCCACGGCGAAAATCGTCTTCCAGAAATCGAAGAGTTCCAGGTAGACCCGATCCTTCTTCCACAGCCACAGGCCCTCGAGGACGAAAAGATAGCTGGCAAGACCGATCGAGAACGCCGGAAATATGATGTGGAAGGAAACCGTGAACGCAAACTGGATGCGCGCCAGCAGCTCTACGTCGAAATTCTCGAACATCGTTCGAAGCCCTTTCTTCCTCCCGAGGTGACAAGCATCACCTATAGTGTCTCAGGCCGGAAGCAATGCGACAACCCGCCATGCGTCAGTTCAACGCATATTATTTTCTATATATAAAAGCAGTCCAATCGAGTTATGGCTTTAAACCAAAACGACGCGGGTTGGGTCCCGCGCCGTTCAAAATTTCATGTCTGGCTGTCGATCAATCGACGTTGAAGACCAGCGGCTTGGCCTGCTTGATGGCCGGGTTGGCAGTCAACTGGTCGAGCACGGCCTGATCGACCGGACCGTCGACGTAGAGCAGCGCGATGGCGTCGCCACCTTCCTTGTCACGACCCAGCTGGAAGTTCGCGATATTGACCTTTGCATTGCCGAGCGTGGAGCCCATGAAGCCGATCATGCCGGGGACGTCGGTGTTCGAGATGTAGATCATGTTCGGACCGACATCGGCATCCATGTTGATGCCCTTGATCTGGATGAAGCGCGGCTTGCCGTCGGAGAAGACGGTGCCGGCGACCGAACGGGTCTGCTTCTCCGTGACGACGGTGAGCTTGATGTAACCGTCATAGACGCCGGTCTTGTCGCGCTTCACTTCCGAAACGATGATGCCCTTTTCCTTCACCATGATCGGAGCCGACACCATGTTGACATCGGCGACCAGCGGGCGAATGAGACCGGCGAGCAGTGCCGAGGTCAGCGCCTTGGTATTCATGCCGGCGGTCACGCCGTCATAAAGGATCTCGATTTCCTTGATCGGGTTTTCGGTCATCTGGCCGGCAAACGAGCCCAGCACGTCGGCGAGGCGGATGAACGGCTTCAGGATCGGCGCTTCCTCGGCCGTGATCGAAGGCATGTTGATGGCGTTGGAAACGGCACCCTTGATGAGGTAGTCCGACATCTGCTCGGCGACCTGCAGGGCGACATTCTCCTGGGCTTCCGTGGTCGAGGCGCCAAGATGCGGCGTGCAGACGACGTTCGGCAGGCCGAAGAGCGGGCTTTCCGTCGCGGGCTCGACTTCGAAGACGTCGAAGCCGGCACCGGCGACATGGCCGGACTTTATGGCTTCGGCGAGTGCTGCCTCATCCACGAGACCGCCGCGGGCGCAATTGATGATGCGGACGCCTGGCTTGGTCTTGGCGATGTTTTCCTTGCCGAGAATGCCGCGGGTCTTGTCGGTCATCGGCACATGCAGGGTGATGAAGTCGGCGCGCGGCAGAAGTTCGTCCAGCTCGACCTTCTCAACGCCCATTTCCTGGGCCCGTTCGGCCGAGAGGAAGGGGTCATAGGCGATGACAGACATGCCAAGGCCGATCGCCTTCTTGCAGACGATACCACCGATATTTCCGGCACCGATGACGCCGAGCGTCTTGCCGGTGATTTCGACGCCCATGAACTTCGACTTCTCCCACTTGCCGGCCTGGGTCGAGGCATCGGCCTGCGGCAGCTGGCGGGCAACGGCAAACATCAGGGCAATGGCGTGCTCGGCGGTCGTGATCGAGTTGCCGAAGGGCGTGTTCATCACGATGATACCGCGCTTGGAAGCGGCCGGGATATCGACATTGTCGACGCCGATGCCGGCGCGACCGATAACCTTGAGGTTGGTCGCAGCGGCGATCAGCTTTTCCGTCGCCTTGGTGGCCGAACGGATGGCCAGCCCATCATAATTGCCGATGATCTCGGCGAGCTTTTCCTTGTCCTTGCCGAGCTTCGGCTGGAAATCCACTTCAACACCGCGATCACGGAAAATCTGGACGGCGGTTTCGGACAATTCGTCGGATACGAGAACGCGAGGTGCCATGACGAGGCCTCCTTCAGAGAGTTCGTTTGGATGGAATGATGAGAATTACGGGGCTCCGCCGGTCAGGCGGAGCCGAATTGATCCGGGATCAGGCAGCAGCCTTGGCCAGAGACGCCTTCTGGGTCTCGTAAGCGAAAGACAGCCACGGCATCAGAGCTTCCATATCTGATGTCTCGATCGTGGCACCTGCCCAGATGCGAAGGCCGGCCGGCGCATCACGGTAAGCGCCGATGTCGAAGGCGACACCCTGCTTTTCGAGCATGCTCGCAATGCCCTTGGCGAAAGCGGCCTGGGCATCGGCATCCAGTGCCGTCACCTCAGGGTCAACGATCTTGACGCAGACCGACGTATTCGAACGCGTCGCATCGTCGACAGCCAGATTGGCGATCCAGTCGTTCTTCTCGATGAAGTCGAAGATGACTTTGGCATTGGCGTCGGCACGCGCGATCAAGGCTTCGAGGCCGCCGATCGACTTTGCCCACTTCAAGGCATCGACATAGTCCTCGACGCAGAGCATCGACGGCGTGTTGATTGTCTCGCCGACGAAGATGCCTTCGATCAGCTTGCCACCCGAGGTCATCCGGAAGATCTTCGGCAGCGGCCAGGCCGGCACATAGGTCGTCAGGCGCTCGACGGCACGCGGGGAGAGAATGATCACGCCGTGACCGCCCTCGCCGCCCAGAACCTTCTGCCAGGAGAAGGTGGTGACATCGAGCTTGGAGAAGTCGAGGTCCTGCGCGAAGGCGGCAGACGTGGCGTCGCAGATGGTCAGACCCTTGCGATCGGCCGGAATGAAATCGGCATTCGGAACGCGGACGCCCGAGGTGGTGCCGTTCCAGGTGAAGACGACGTCGCGGTCGAAATCGACCTGCGCCAGGTCCGGAAGAAGGCCGTAGTCGGCATTGAACTTGCGGACATCGGCGAGCTTCAGCTGCTTCACCACATCGGTGACCCAGCCGGCGCCGAAGCTTTCCCAAGAGAGCATATCGACGCCGCGTTCGCCGAGCAGCGACCACATGGCCATTTCGACGGCACCCGTATCCGAGGCCGGAACGATGCCGATGCGATAGTCACCAGGAACTTTCAGAATTTCGCGGGTAAGGTCGATGGCAAGCTTCAGCTTTTCCTTGCCAACCTTGGCGCGGTGCGAACGACCGAGCGGGGCATCAGAAAGCGCATCGAGCGACCAACCGGGGCGCTTCGAGCAAGGGCCAGAAGAAAAGTGAGCATTCGCCGGACGCGCGGCGGGGGCGACGATATCAGCCATATGTATACCCTTCCAGGTAATTAGCCTCTCGTTGGGGAGAGGTGTCCCGCCGTCGTCATTATGCCTGTTGCGCCCCCCGGTCAAGACGCCTTTGTCGCTTGGAGAAAGATTTTTGGCGCTCCGGAACGATGCCTCTAACTTCCAGGCTTCCCGTCCCCGGAACACAGAAAGGCCGCCCCTAAGGACGGCCTTTCTGTGTTCCGGTATGAAAGTTTACTTGTAGACGATCGGCTCCGGCGGCGGATCGTAGGCGATCGGCTGGCTGCAGTCGTCGAAGACATAGCGGGCGCCGGCGCGGACTTCATGCGTGTAGAAGCCCTTGTCATAACCGGGGCCGCCGCTTGCGGCATAGCCGAACATGTCGCCGGCAAGGGTATGGCGGAAGCGGTAGCCGACGTCAGCCTTCCAGTTGCAGGTCACGTTGATGGTCGCGCCAGCCATCAACTGATAGGCGAAGCGCCACTTGCCTGCACCGCCGTGTGAGAACTCGTCATCGCAACCGCCGCCGTCGTCCTGGCAGGCCGTGTTCCGCAGCTTATCCCATTTAACGTAGGAGCCACCGATACCGCCGCCCACGTAAGGGGTGATCATCCCGTAGGTGCCGATATCGACATAGGCGTTTGCCATGAGCGTATAGGCTCGCATCGACGACACATCCGACGAGGTGCAAGGCTCAAGCGGGAAGCCGCAGGAACCGACGGTCGATCCCTTGAAATCGGTCTTGAACATGTGGTCGAAGGTCAGATCGCCGCGCAGGTAGTTATTGACCTGGTAGCCGACACCGACGCCGAGCGTGAAGCTGTTCTTCAGCTTGGCGGTTTCGAAATCCACCATGTTGGAGTTGTCGCCCTGGAAGTATTCGGCGCCGCGCATCTTGTTGATCGCGTAACCTACGTCACCGCGCAGGTACCAGCCTGAGGCTTCCGAAACCTGAACTTCCGGAGCGCTGTAAATCGGCTCGGGCTGGGGCTGGTACACATCTGCAGCATATGCGGCGGTGCTGGCCAGCAATACGGCTGCTGCACCAAGAAGGCTCATCTTCATCGCTCGAACTCCAATATCCACGCTGATCTCCAGCGGCCCAGACGGGCTCCATCCAATGATCTGCGATGGATAATGAAGCGAAAAGGTTAAGGTGCGATTAACTACGAATGTTTACTATAAATTGCACAAAGACGATATGTCCTGTTGCCGGGACCCAGCATCAAATACTTCATGCCGCCGCTCTCATCTCGCCGAGACCCGCGAAGAGCTCCACCGAATGCAGCCGGGCCTCGATATCGTAGATCGGCATGGAGACGATCAACTCGTCCGCGGCTGTTTCCGACAGGAAATCCCGAAGCTGAGCACTTGCGGTCGAAGGCGATCCGACGACGGCGTAGCGCAATGTATGCTCGACGCCCATCCGCTCCATGTCGGACCACATATCATCCATGCTATCGACAGGTTTCGGGAACGGACGGCGGACATTGCGGCGGAGGTTGATGAACTGCTGCTGCGCCGAAGTAAACAGCTTTTGCGCTTCCGCGTCAGTATCGGCCACGGCGCCCATCACGCCGACCATGACATAGGGCGCCTTGAGGTGACTCGAGGGCTGGAACCGTTCGCGATAGATTGCGATGGCTTCGAGAAGCTGATCAGGCGCAAAATGCGACGCGAAGGCGTAGGGAAGTCCGAGAGCGGCGGCGAGATGCGCACTGTAGAGGCTCGATCCCAACAACCAGATGGGCACGTCGCTGCCCGTTCCGGGATAGGCAAGGATCGCTTCGTCTCCGGCGGAAGCCCCCAGCAGGCGCTGCAGCTCCAGGATATCATGAGGAAAGCTTTCCGCCCCGGCCTCGAGGTTCCGCCGGAGCGCACGGGCCGTTCGCATGTCGGTTCCCGGCGCGCGACCGAGGCCGAGGTCGACACGGCCGGGGAAAAGCGCCTCCAGCGTTCCAAACTGCTCCGCAATGACGAGCGGCGAGTGATTGGGAAGCATGACACCGCCAGATCCGATCCGTATTTTCTTCGTCGCAGCACCGACGTGGCCGATCACCACCGCCGTTGCCGCGCTCGCAATGCCGGGCATGCCATGATGCTCCGCCAGCCAAAAACGGTTATATCCAAAACGCTCCGCCTGGATCGCCATCCGCCGGCTGGCGTCCAGAGCGTCGGATACCGTCTCGCCTTCGCAGATAGGGGACAGGTCGAGTATCGAAAATGGGATCATGACGAGTGCCTGCGCTCAGATTGTTCTATCGTACAACATATATGGGAAGCCGGTCGATCGGATGCAAACAGGGACTGCTGTCCCGCATAGATTCAGAATGTTTTTGTTTTGTTCACATTCCGCTGGCAGGGTCCGCCTCCGACAGACTAGGATTGGCGCATGCATCAGACGATTCGCATCATCGGGATAGACCCTGGCCTTCGCAGTTGCGGCTGGGGCGTCATCGAAACGCTCGGCAATTCCCTGCGCTTCGTTGCGTCCGGCACCGTAACCTCTGACGGCGACATGGATCTCGCATCCCGTCTCTGCCAGTTGCATGACGGATTGGCTGACGTGATCCACACCTACAAGCCCGATGAAGCGGCGGTCGAGCAGACTTTTGTCAACAAGGACGCGGTCGCCACCCTGAAGCTCGGACAGGCGCGCGGCATCGCCATGCTGGTCCCTGCCCGCGCCGGTTTGCCCGTCTCGGAATACGCTCCGAACGCGGTAAAGAAGTCGGTTATCGGCGTCGGCCATGGCGAGAAGCAGCAGATCCACATGATGCTGAAAATCCTGATGCCCAAGGCAGAGTTCAAGGGCAATGACGCGGCCGACGCGCTTGCCATCGCCATCTGTCATGCCCACAACCGGGGCGGTGACAGGATGAGGAAGGTCTTGGCCTCGGCCTAGGAGGCTAGCGCAATAAGAAAATACGCGTTTATATCTAACTGTGTAGGTGCCGACGCTGAGGGCATTGAAAGATGTTAGAAAGGTTTGACAATGGCCTAAATCGAGCTGCCGCTCTTATAACCATTGCAGGCTTTCTATTCACGCTTGACATAAATTTCTTTGATAACTTGATTGTCCCGCAGAGACCAGCACTTGGCAGCCCCGGCGCTAAGCTAGTTTGTTTTTTTGTACTTGAGAGCGTGTTCGCTTATTTTTTCGCCAGAATCTCGGTAACGGCAGCATTCGCTTCGATGCGCACCGAGGAGAAAGCAGCCAAGGTCATAGGGGCGTTGATCGCCACATTGATCTCTGCTTGGCAGACAGTAACGCTGCTATTTTGGTTTTTCCCTCCCGAAAGCGGTTCTGAGAAATTTGGCTACTCCATCGTTCCAGTTTTGTTCAACTTCATCGTGATCGCATTCCATGTTGAGGAGCGGAATGATTGTGGTGAATACGAACGGTTGAGCGGAGGCCTCGGGCTAATATTCGCCTATCTCCTTTGCTATGTCTTCCAGGCTGCTGTCTGGTCATAACAGCTTGCGCAAGATCATTTTGTTCTTGACTTGTTCTGCATGTAAGAGTATTTCTTACTTGGAAGGAGTATGTCATGCGCGTCACATCCAAAGGCCAGGTCACCATCCCACGTGATCTTCGCGAGCTGGTTGGCATTGAGCCGAACAGCGAGGTGGTCTTCACCGTGGAGGCCGGCAAACTGACGATAGCGCCCAAGTCCGGCAAGCGCATGGATAGCGACAGAGGGCGACTGGCGGATGTTCTCAAGGCACTCGGCGCGCTGGAAGGCACGGGAGATCAGGCAATCGACGCAGACACACTGATGACCATGACACGGGATCGCTGAGCATGGCGACACTGATCGACACTAACGTCCTTGTCGATATCGCGGTTAGAGATCCCAAATGGCTGGACTGGTCGCGCTCAGCCGTTTCTCGCGCAGCGACAACTGATACATTGATCATCAATCCGGTAATCTATGCCGAGTTCTCGGTCAGGTACGACGACATAGAGGCTGTTGACGAACTTCTTCCACCAAGTGAATTCCGTCGCGAAGGTGTACCGTGGGATGCCGCTTTCGCCGCAGGTGTAGCGTTCCGGCGGTACCGGTTGGCAGGTGGCAGGCGCGACCGTGTATTGCCGGACTTCCTGATTGGCGCCCACGCCGCTATCCGCGGTTATACCATCCTCACCCGCGATCCCAGAGGCTACCGGACCTACTTTCCGATGGTCGATGTCATCTCTCCCGACACCCACCCCTGACGGACAACTCCATGATCGGCAAACTGAAGGGCACCATCGAGGAAATCGGCGACGACTATGTTCTCGTTGACGTGCATGGTGTCTGTTACGAAGCCTTCTGCTCGTCCCGAACTCTCGGAAAACTTGGCTCCCCAGGAGAGGCGGTCGTACTGTTCATCGAGACCTATGTGCGGGAGGACCAGTTGAAGCTGTTCGGCTTCCTCACCGCCCTGGAACGGGAGTGGTTCAACCTGCTGCAGAGCGTGCAAGGCGTCGGCGCCAAGGTCGCGCTTGCGGTCCTGTCCACCCTCACCCCTTCCGAGCTCGCAAATGCGATCGCGCTGCAGGACAAGACGTCCGTCTCCCGTGCCCCTGGGGTCGGCCCGAAGGTCGCGGTACGCATCGTCACCGAACTCAAGAACAAGGCCCCCGCTTTCGCCGGGGAAGCTAGCGCCAATATCGGCTTGAAACAGGAACTTGGCGAAGGCGTCGCCTCCGCCCCGGTCGCCGATGCGGTCTCGGCGCTGACAAATCTCGGCTACTCTCGCGACCAGGCGGCCAATGCGGTTGCGGCGGCCTTGAAGAACGCGGGTGACGGTGCGGACAGTGCGAAACTGATACGGCTGGGTCTGAAGGAATTGGCGCGGTAACACTGACCTTTTCTTTACCCGCGCGGCCAAATCTGTTGAAAGACTGGATCAACGTCGGCAAGTGACGTCTCCGCTGGAATGGACATAATGAGCGACACCAATCCGATCCTCTCGCCGGAAAAGAAGGGCGAAGACCTCGACGCGGCGCTGCGTCCGCAGTCGCTCGACGAATTTACAGGCCAGGCGGAAGCGCGAGCGAACCTCAAGATCTTCATCGAGGCAGCCAAGAACCGCGGCGAGGCACTCGATCACGTGCTGTTCGTTGGCCCGCCGGGGCTCGGCAAGACCACACTTGCCCAGATCATGGCGAAGGAGCTCGGGGTGAATTTCCGCTCGACCTCCGGCCCTGTCATCGCCAAGGCGGGCGACCTTGCCGCCTTGTTGACGAACCTGGAAGAGCGCGATGTTCTGTTCATCGACGAAATCCATCGCCTAAATCCGGCGGTGGAGGAAATCCTGTACCCCGCGATGGAAGACTTTCAGCTCGACCTGATCATCGGCGAAGGCCCTGCCGCCCGCTCGGTAAAGATCGACCTGTCGAAGTTCACCCTCGTTGCCGCCACGACTCGCCTCGGCCTCCTGACAACACCGCTGCGCGATCGTTTCGGCATTCCGGTGCGCCTGAATTTCTATACGGTCGAGGAACTGGAATCGATCGTCCGCCGCGGCGCACGGCTGATGGGCCTGCCGATGACGGACGAAGGATCGCGAGAAATCGCCCGCCGTGCTCGCGGCACCCCCCGCATCGCCGGACGCCTGCTGCGCCGCGTTCGCGACTTCGCCGAGGTCGCCCGGGCAGAAGCGGTGACGCGGGAAATTGCCGACGAGGCGCTGACACGGCTTAACGTCGACAATATGGGCCTTGACCAGCTGGACAACCGCTACCTCTCGATGATCGCGATGAACTTCGGCGGTGGCCCCGTCGGGATCGAGACGATCGCCGCCGGGCTGTCGGAACCGCGAGATGCGATCGAGGACATCATCGAGCCCTACATGATCCAGCAGGGCTTCATCCAGCGCACACCGCGCGGTCGCGTCCTGACCGGAACGGCCTGGAAACACCTCGGCATGCAGCCGCCGAAGGACCTTGAGGCGGCGCAGTTCCGGTTGACGCTCGAGGACGAATGAACCGATGACGAAACGTACCCGGATCAGGATCAAGGAAAAGCAAGATCGCCTTTTCCAGATGCGCATTGCCGGGCTTGCCTTTCGTAACGGCCACGTTCTCGTTCATCGCGCCACGCACGAGACATTCTGGACCTTTCCCGGCGGTAGAGCGGAAATGGGCGAAACGTCACAGGAAACCCTGGTCCGGGAAATGCGAGAGGAACTCGACGTCGAGGCGAAGGTGGGACCTCTTCTGTGGATCGTCGAGAACTTCTTCCACTACGAAGGACGTGACTGGCACGAACTCGGTTTCTACTATCAAATGGATATTCCGGAGAGCTTCCCGTTTCATCGCGACAATATCGTGCATCGCGTCGTCGACGGAAAAAGCGAACTGGAGTTCAAATGGGCGCTGGCAGAGAAAGCAGCGCTGAAAGCACTCGACATCCCGCCCTATTTCATTGCTGACGAAATTGAAGACCTGCCTGGAAGTCCACGCCACATCGTATGGCACGATGGAGACCTCGACGAATGACGGACCCGACACGCGTCTTTCGAAAGCTCGCCTACAACAACCGGCTCGCCAACCTTAGACTGCACAATGCCGTCGGCGACCTTTTTCTAGGGGAATGGGAAGCCAAACGAACGAGCTTCTTCCCGTCGATACGCGCCACGTTGAACCATATTCTGATCGTCGACTGGTTCTATGTCGACGCTTTGGAAGGCGGCACACTGGGACCAAAGGCATGGGAAAATGAAGAACCGTTCCACGAGATCGGTCAACTTAGGGAGGCGCAAAGATTGGTGGACGAGCGGTTGATCGCCTTTTGTGAGGGTCTGACGGACGGCTCGCTCGCAGCACCGGTCGAGGTGCACCGCGGCACACGCATCCAGATTGACCGGTGCGACGACATCCTGAGCCATTTGTTCCAGCACCAGACCCACCATCGCGGACAGGTGCATGCCATGATGGCGGGCACGACGATCAGGCCGCCACAGCTCGACGAATTCATCGTCGGCGACGATGCCGCGGCAAGGGCGGCGGAGATCTTTGACCTCGGTTGGAACGAAGACTGGCTTATGCGCTGACGCGTTTGGACCTTACCCGACCAGGGTCCTGACGGTTTTCTCCAGCAAGGCGCGACCGCCCGGGCGCCAACCCAGGGACCGCAATCTGACCGTTTCCATCTCGGCAACGAGCGAGAGATCCGACGGCGCTGGCAGCGGGTGCGGACAATCGACAACTTGACTGACGACAGACAGGATCTCATGCGTATCGGTAACGATATCGGAGACGTTGAAGCTTTGTCCCGACACCTTTCCGGCATCGCTCTCAAGCATGAGCCGAACGGCAAGTGCAACGTCCTGTCCGTGCACCTCTGAGCCCGCACGCGAGGAGACGGTTTCACCCTCCAGGTAACGATTAATGATCCCGTCCCATTTGTTGGGCCTCATGTGCCCGTAGACCCCCGTGACACGAAGGCTTGTTCCCACGAACCCGGGAGCAGCCAGTTCCGCAAGGGCCCGCTCCGCCGATAGTTTCACCTGACCGTAGAGGCTTGCGGGAGAAAGGCGGACGCTCTCTTCAAGCGGCGATCCGCTGTCGATTCCGTCATACACCGCCCGGCTGGAGAAAAACACGCAACGCCGAACGCCGGCGCGGCGGGCGCCCTCGAACAAACGAACGGAATTCTCGAAGTTACGGCGATGGAAGCCTACCGGGTCGTCGCCCTCGCCGCCACGATACCGTCCGGGAAGATGATCGAAAGCGGCATGCACGACATAATATGCGTGGTCGAATATGTGCGACTGGTCCGCATCGCGGTCGAGATCATACTCGACAAAGCCGACCGGGCGGGAGAAGCATCCTTCCGCCGGAGCGTGTCTACCAGCCACAACGACCTGGTAACCAGCATCGAGAAGCCCTTCCACGACGTAACGGCCAACAAGACCGGTGCCGCCTGTGACGAGGACCTTCATGCGGCCGCGACCCGAGACGGGTTCTCGAGGTTTTCGATATCGGGGATGCCCTCGTTTCGATAGAAAGCCTGCCACAGATCGATGAGCGGCCGCAATCGCTGCGCCTTCGGATGGTCAGCCTCCCAGGGCTTCTCATACTGGTAGTGAAGGATGCAGACGCTTTTCCAGCTCCACAATTCGGGCAGGTTGAACCAGGCGTATTGCAGCATATTCATGGTGACTGGCAGCCCGTGCCAGTCCGGAAAGAATGTCTCGAGGAACGTCTGGTCCGTCCGCCTCCAGAAGGCCTCCGGCTGGTCGAGCATGGCGAGCATGGCGGAAAACGTCGACAGCGACGGACGGGCGACGAAAACTCCTGAGTTCAACCGGTGAAAATCGGAAAGCGATTCATAGACGTTCGGCGCGGCCGAGAATTCGGGATAATCGAAGAGTTTGTCGACGTTCCTGAGAACGATCGCATCGGCATCGATGAACACACAGGTTTCGTAGTCGACAAGCTGCCAGAGCCGCATTTTGCAGAAATTGTCGAGAGGCGAATGAAATGCGGGCTTCCGTCCTTTGGAGAACGGAGCGGCCGCATGAAGGCTGCCGCGTGCATGCCGTTCGTTGAAGCCGTCTGACAGCGGCAGCAGTTCCACTTCCATGAGCCGACAACCCAAGGCGACGAGCGGCGCGAGTGCATCCTCGCGAACGCCCGCGGTATACAACACGACGATGTCGGCCCGGGTATTGGTACGCAACAGGGAATGCACCAGCGCCATTGCGCCCATAACGTAATCGTCGTTTGTCACCAATGTGACGAAGGCCTGCCGCGATCGAGCCGTCGTTGTGACACGCAATCCCGTTAGGCCTTCCGTTCCGAGCATCATGATACGGATTTCAGTTTCTTGCCTTCCGGATCGCGATTGATGGTCCGGGCAATATCCTTCGTCCAGGCTGAAACGCAGGGCACCCGCGATCGATCGACCCGATATGCGAACTTCTTTGCGACATCGACGATCTCGCCTAGCAGTCCATCCTTCAGCGTCGTCGGCTGCAGGCCGAGGCCGAGGAACTTCTCGTTCTTAACGACGAGATCGTTTTCAGCCGCCTCCTTGCGCGGGTTGGGCAACCAGGCAATCTCGGCGCCGGTCAGACCCGAGACCATCTCCGCCAGATCCCGAACCCGATGCGTCTCCGTCATCTGGTTGAATATCTCGACCCGAGACCCTCTCGACGGTGGATTGCGAAGCGCGATTTCGATGCAGCGGACCGAGTCCTGAATGTGGATAAAGGCACGGGTCTGTCCGCCGGTGCCGTGAACGGTGAGCGGATAGCCGATGGCCGCTTGAATGAGGAACCTGTTCAGAACCGTGCCGTAGTCGCCATCATAATCGAAGCGGTTGACCAGTTGCGGATGCAGGCGCGTCTGCTCCGTATGCGTCCCCCACACGATGCCCTGGTGCAGGTCCGTGATACGCAGGCCATCGTTCTTCGCATAAAACTGGAAGAGCAATTGATCGAGGCACTTGGTCATATGGTAGATCGAGCCCGGATTGGCAGGATAGAGAATATCCTGCTTCACGGTCTCGCCGCCCATGGTATCGATCCCGACCGGCAGATAGCCTTCGGGAATGGCCGCACCGACGGTCGAGTAGCCATAGACGCCCATCGTGCCGAGATGCACGAGATGGGCGTCCAGGCCGATGTCGACCATCGCGTTCAGCAGATTGTGCGTCGCGCTGACATTGTTGTTGACCGTATAGTTCTTGTGCCGGTCGCTCTTCATCGAATAGGGCGCCGCACGCTGCTCCGCGAAATGAATGATCGCATCTGGCCGCTCGTCTGCCAGCCATGCCTTGAGGAGTTCATAATCCTTCGCAAGGTCGATCAGATGAAAATGAATGCGCCGACCCGTTTCTGCGTGCCATATACGGGTGCGCTCCTGGATCGAATCCATCGGCGTCAGCGACTGAACGCCGAGTTCGGTGTCGATCCAGCGGCGGGAGAGATTGTCGAGGATATGGACCTCGTGTCCCGCGTTCGACAGGTGCAGCGATGTCGGCCACCCGACGAAACCATCTCCACCCATGACGGCAATTTTCATGTTTCGTCTCCTTTGCGGATCAGGGTCAAATCCTGATAATGCCCATTTGTGACAGAACTACAATCGACGCCGGTGCATGGAGTTCCACCACCGGCAGAGAATTTCCCAGGACAGGTCAACCTTATGTCGGATAATGTTTTTTTGATTTCAGGCGAACTTTCGGCTGACGGGCACAGGCTCGTGCAGCGCGTCTACTATGAAGACACCGATTTTTCCGGCGCCGTCTACCACGCACGCTATCTGCACTTCATGGAAAGGGCCCGCACGGACTATCTCCGGTGTCTGGGTGTGGAGCAATCGAGCCTGTTCGACGAGGAGGAAGAAGGGCTCGCCTTCGTCGTGCACCGGATGGAAATCGACTTTCGCTCCCCCGCCCGAATGGATGACCTTTTGACGATCCGCACGCGCACGGAAAAGGCTGGCGGGGCCAAGATGATTCTCCACCAGTTCATAGAACGTGAGGAAGCCATCCTCGCATCGGCCCGTGTTGTGATTGCCGTTGTCAATCGGGACGGACGCCCGACGAGACTGCCCGACCAATTGGCATCGGCCTTTCTCGGCGGCAAATCGGTCTCCGGATCATAACGAACGCTTAACCATAATATAGTCTTACTCTATTTGCGGGCATTTGTGCGCCGCACGCCTTCCTTTGGCCGAATTTCAGGGCAAAAAGGCGAAGTGGAAGCATAGGCGAAATGGACGTTCAGCGATGGCGCCCAGGATAAAACGACGCAATGCTGTTGATCGCCCGGTCCAGTGCCGGGCGTTTGGATTTCGGGGGCGATGAACCGATGGAACAAGTAGGATTGGCCGCAGCACACACGGACGTGAGCCTCTGGGCTTTGTTCATGCAAGCCGGCTTGATTGTGAAGCTGGTGATGCTCGGCCTGGTCGCCGCCTCGGTGTGGACCTGGGCGATCGTCATCGACAAATATCTGAGCTACGCCCGGGCCCGCCGCCAGTTCGACCAGTTCGAACAGGTGTTCTGGTCCGGTCAGTCGCTCGAAGAACTCTACCGAACGCTCGCCGAGCGTAACAATTCCGGTCTCGCTGCCATGTTCGTCGCCGCCATGCGCGAATGGAAGAAGAGCTTCGAACGCGGAGCGCGCTCGCCGATCGGCCTCCAGATGCGTATCGACCGCGCAATGGACGTGACGCTGGCTCGCGAGAGCGAACTGCTGGAAGGTCGGCTGAGCTCGCTTGCGACGATCGGCTCCGCCGCGCCGTTCATCGGTCTCTTTGGAACGGTCGTCGGCATCATGACCTCGTTCCAGGCCATCGCCGGTTCGAAGTCGACCAACCTCGCGGTTGTTGCTCCCGGTATCGCGGAAGCACTTCTGGCAACCGCGATCGGCCTCGTGGCCGCTATCCCGGCCGTCATTGCCTACAACAAGTTTTCAGGCGAAGCCGGCAAGCTGACCGCGCGCATGGAGGGCTTCGCCGACGAATTCTCCGCAATCCTCTCGCGCCAGATCGACGAGAAGCTGCAGCCACGCCAGGCCGCGCAGTAAGGCACCGGACAAGACTGGAGAACGACCATGGGTATGTCAGCGGGAGCAACGGGCGGGAGCGCTGGTGGCCGACGTGGTCGTGGCCGGCGTGCAAAGCGCGGCCCGGTCAGTGAAATCAACGTCACGCCGCTCGTCGACGTTATGCTCGTGCTGCTGATCATCTTCATGGTGGCCGCACCAATGATGACGGTTGGCGTTCCGATCGATCTGCCGGAGACGCAGGCCCGCGCGATGAACGCTGACACCCAGCCGATCACCATCTCGGTCAATCCGGCGGGCGAAATCTATCTGCAGGAAACGGCAATCGCCATCGATGAGGTAGTCCCCAAGCTCGAGGCGATCGCCACCACCGGCTACAACGAACGCATCTATGTTCGGGGCGACACCACGGCAGCCTACGGAACAGTCATGAAGGTCATGGCGCGAATTTCCGCCGCCGGCTTCAAGAATATCGGCCTCGTAACGCTGCAGGAACCGGAAACCTGATTTCAACGCGATGAAGACAAGCCTCGTCACATCGACCGTTCTACACAGTGTCGTCCTTGCTTGGGCGATGCTCTCGCTCGGCTCCCCAGCCTCCTTCGAGGTGGCCGACGTCGAGGCGTTGCCGGTTGACATCGTACCGATCGAGGAGCTGACGCAAATCCAGCAGGGCGACAAGAAGGCCCCGCTCGCGGAGACGGCAGCCCCGACGCCGACCAAACGGCCGGACAGTGTTCCCGACGCGCAGAACGTGGGCGAAAACAACGTCGATCTAGACGCGGTGCCGACACCGAACGCACGCCCGTCAAACACGGAAGCCGCAGCCGCTCCGGAGAAGGTCGAGAAAGTCCAGCCGACGCAGGACAACGAGACGAACGACATCAAGGATATCATCAAGGAAGAGACTGTCGCCGAACCGGCAAAGCCGGTCGAGGTTGCCAAGGCCGAACCAGTGAAGCCGGAGGTGACGCCGGACCCCGTCCCACAGCCACCCGAAGACGCCGAGCCGGCAGAGGCGCAGCCGGAGGAGGCCGTCCTTCCGGATAACGTCCCCATCCCCGCTGCCCGTCCCAAGCCGCCGGCACCGAAGCCGGCTGAAGCCAAGACGGAAGAGAAAAAACCAGCCGAGTCGCAGACCGCCAAGGACGAAAACAAGAAGAAAGATACCAAGACTCAGGAGACGGCAAAATCGAAGTCGGCGAAGGAGAGCAACTTCAACGCGGACGAGATCGCCGCGCTCCTCAACAAGACCGATCCGACCGCGGGTGGCGCCAAGGCATCGACCCAGACAGCCGCTCTTGGTGGCAAGAAGACGACCAACGGCAGCAAACTCAGCATGAGCGAAATGGACGCACTGCGCGGCCAGATCGCCAGCAACTGGTCGGTCATCCCTGGCCTCGCCGATGCCGCCGATGTTCGCATCCGGGTAAAGTTCCAGCTCAATGAATCCGGGGAACTCGTCGGCGAACCGGAAGTCAGCGCCACGGGCGGTTCCCCCCAGACCCAACAGGTACTGATGAGTGGCGCACGCCGTGCCGTTCTCAGATCGGCCCCCTTCTCCAGTCTTCCCCGCGACAAGTACGACGCCTGGTCCGAAGTCGTGGTCAATTTTGACCCCAGCGACCTGGCCCTCTGAATATGCTGAAAGGCTTGAATATCATGATGAAGTCTACACTCCTGCGACTGCTGGTCGTCGCCGCGGCCCTCGCGGGCGCCTTCGTGCAGCCCGCCAACGCACTGGTTGAGATCAACATCAACAAGGGCAATGTCGAGCCGCTGCCGATCGCGATCACCGACTTCGTGTCCGGCGACGACATCGGCGCGCGCATCACCGCGGTGATCGAGGCCGACCTGAAGCGCTCCGGCCTGTTCGCGCCCATCAACCACACCGCCTTCATCGAGAAGATTTCGAACCCAGACCAGGCTCCGCGACTTGAAGACTGGAAGGTCATCAACGCACAGGCACTGGTCGTCGGGCGCGTCAGCCGCGAGGGTGATGGCCGCCTGCGGGCCGAGTTCCGTCTGTGGGACACCTTTGCCGGCCAGCAGATGACCGGCCAGCAGTTCTTCACCCAGCCGGAGAACTGGCGTCGCGTCGCTCATATCATCGCTGATGCCATCTACGAGCGCATCACCGGAGAAAAGGGGTATTTCGATACCCGCGTCGTGTTTGTCTCCGAAAGCGGCCCAAAGACAGATCGCAAGCGTCAGCTCGCGATCATGGACCAGGACGGCGAAAACATCCGGATGCTGACCGATAGCCGCAGCATCGTCCTGACGCCGCGTTTCTCGCCAAGCCGGCAGGAAATCACCTACATGTCGTTCGAAAACGACCAGCCCCGCGTTTATCTGCTGCAACTGGAGACCGGACAGCGCGAGGTCGTCGGAAACTTCCCCGGCATGACCTTCTCGCCACGCTTTTCGCCCGATGGCCAGCGTGTGATCATGAGCCTCCAGCAGGATGCCAACTCCAACATCTACACGATGGACCTGCGCTCTCGCACGACGACCCGGCTGACCAATACCGCCGCGATCGACACGTCCCCGTCCTATTCACCCGACGGTAACCGCATCGTCTTTGAAAGCGACCGCGGCGGACGCCAGCAGCTCTATGTCATGAATGCCGATGGCTCCGGACAGACGCGCATTTCTTTCGGCGACGGCGCGTACTCCACGCCAGTCTGGTCACCGCGCGGCGATCTGATCGCCTTCACCAAGCAGTCGGGCGGCAAGTTCTCGATCGGCGTGATGAAGCCGGACGGTTCGGGTGAACGCATCCTCACGTCGGGCTTCCATAACGAGGGACCAACCTGGGCGCCGAACGGGCGCGTGCTGATGTTCTTCCGCCAGAACGCAGGCGCCGGCGGTCCGCAGCTCTATTCGATCGATCTGACAGGGTATAACGAACAGCAGATTCCCACCCCGACCTTCGCGTCCGACCCGGCATGGTCACCGCTTCTTGAATAGGGCGTGAAATCGCCTCTTTCTGGCCGCAAAGTGCTGAAAATGGGGAGGTCCGGAGCGGAAGTTTACGTCCTGGTAACCATGTTCCTTCTCCCCAGGTTAACCGAAAGCGGTTACCCTCCGGAAACCCTGTTAGACAAACCTCAGTGAATGCAAGGAGACCGGCGATGAGCCGCATGAACGCCCCGGCCAAGAGCCGAATGCAGCAACTTGCCAGCAACCCCGCGATTGTCGCGCTGGCGCTCACCCTGGCACTGGCCGGCTGCGCCAACAAGAAGAACCTGCCCAACAGCGCCTCCGATCTCGGCCTCGGCGCCGGAGCCGCGACACCGGGCTCGGCCCAGGACTTCACGGTCAATGTCGGCGACCGCATCTTCTTCGATACCGACTCGTCGTCGATCCGTGCTGACGCCCAGCAGACTCTCGATCGTCAGGCTCAATGGCTGATGCGGTATCCCAACTACGCGATCACCGTTGAAGGCCACGCCGACGAACGCGGCACCCGCGAGTACAACCTTGCCCTTGGCGCCCGCCGTGCTGCGGCAACTCGCGACTACCTCGCCTCGCGCGGCGTTCCGGCCCAGCGCATGAAGACGATCTCCTACGGCAAGGAACGTCCGGTCGCCGTCTGCGACGACATCTCCTGCTGGTCGCAGAACCGTCGTGCAGTCACCGTTCTCGGTGGCGCTGGCATGTAAGTTCGGCCGACAGGCTGATAGTTCAAAGGCGGTCCGGAAGGGCCGTCTTTTCCTTTTCTCCACACTTTGGCCGAACTTCGGTTGCTTTTTACCGGCAATTGGAAAAATCTCCTGTGCGCTCTCAAAAGGCGCGTGAATCAAGAGAACAGGACAAAGACATGAATCGACTTGTCATGGCCGCGCTTCTGGCGTCGGCCACTCTGGCAGGACTATCGGGGGCGGCAGGCGCATTTCAGCTGACACCTCCAGCACCCGTTTCGGAAAGCCGCGCGGGCGCGACAGTCGGCAAGGCGCCGGTACAACTCGCTCAGGCAGGCGACGCCGCGACGCGTATCCTGCAGCTTGAGGAGGAAATCCGCTCGCTCAACGGTCGGATCGAGGAAATGAGCTTCCAGTTGCTGCAGATGCAGGAACAGATCCGCAAGTTCCAGGAGGACAACGAATTCCGCTTCCAGGAACTCGAGAAATCTGGCGTCAGAAAGAGCGACGCAGGCCCGTCGACGGCGGGCTCGCAGAGCGATTCCGTCGCACAGATCATCACGACACCGCCGGACACGTCCGGCGGTGACATTGGCCTGGACAGCGTCGGTGACCTCGCCAGCAACCAGGCTTCGGGCGGGCTCGCTGCGCCGGAACAGACGCTTGGTTCCATTGAACTGGATTCGAGCGGCATGCCGGTTGGCGCCACATTCAATGACTCCGCCTCGAATTCATCGGCGCTGCCGGGTGTTGACCTTCCTCCCGCAACTCCAGGCAATGCCGCAGGCGCTACAGCCTCGCCGGACTCCGGCTCCCAGGTTGCGTCGCTCGGAAGCGAAAACGATGTCTATCAGGCCGCCTACGGGCATGTATTATCTGGCGATTATGCTGTCGCCGAAGGCGAATTCCGGGATTTCATTTCCAAATTTCCCAACAGCGCGCGCATCGCGGATGCCAATTTCTGGCTGGGCGAGGCGCTTTACTCGCAGGGCAATTTCAACGAAGCCGCAAAGACCTTCCTGAATGCCCACCAGGCCTACGGAACATCGCCGAAAGCGCCGGAAATGCTGTTGAAGCTTGGCATGTCCATGGCCGCGCTCGATGACAACGCGACGGCCTGCGCTGTGCTCCGCGAGGTCGGCACACGTTACCCCAAGGCGTCCCGCGCGGTGATCAACAAGGTCGCCTCCGAGCAGAAGCGCCTGAGCTGCTGAGTTGCCGGTGTGAGCGCCGTGCCGGCTGCCCTCCCCCCGCGCCAGGCTCTTTCGGATTTCCTGACTGCCCTTCGCAAGCCCCGCCGCCTTCTGGTTGCCATTTCAGGCGGCAGTGATTCCACCGGCCTGCTTTTCCTCCTTCATGACCTTGTCTCCACCGGAGCGTTTCCGGGTATCATGCTCCTCGCCGCCACTGTCGACCATCAGCTTCGTCCTGAAGCCAGGGCGGAAGCAGAATCCGTGGGGCGGTTTTGTGCCGGACTTTCGATCGCCCACCGAATTCTCAGTTGGGACGGCGCCAAGCCTGCCCGGGGCGTGCCCGCCGCCGCCCGCGAAGCCCGGTACCGGCTACTGTCCGAGATGGCAAAGGCGGAAGGCGTCGATGTACTGGTAACTGGCCATACCCTCGACGACCAACGAGAAACGGTGGCCATGCGAAAGGCGCGAAGCGCCCTTCCAGACAGTATCGGCCTTGCCGGCATGTCCGGCATGACCCTCTATGAACGGCATCTGTGGATAGCCCGTCCGCTGCTCGGCTCTCTCCGGTCCGACATCCGCGAGCAACTCCGGCAGGCTGATGTCGGTTGGATCGAGGACCCGAGCAACCAGGATGGTCGCTATGAGCGGGTCCGCGTTCGAAGCAGCCTGATGGCGGCGACAACAGAGGAGGGTGCGGATCGCCTTGATGAACGACGGTCGGAAAGCGCACAGAGTGCGGCGGCCCTGATAAGCGCACATGCAACCGGCCACGCCGGTCCCTCCGTGTTTTTCTCCGCTCGGGCGTTGAGGGAACCTGACGACAGTCTCCGCCGCGCGTTCGGCGGCTTGCTGATGGTTCTGGGCGGGCAGACCTACCCTCCTGCTCGCGAGCGCCTAGACCGCGTGATGGACTTTTTGCGTAGCGGCCGGTCCGGACGCGCGACGATCGGACGCTGCCTTTTGGTCTGGCGCCCCGAAGGTCTCTATATCACGAGGGAAAAGCGCGATATTTTGCCGCTGCTTGTCCCTGCGAGGCAATCGGTGGTGTGGGACGGCCGGTTCATCATTCGGAACAGATCCTCCAAAGATGTGACGGTCACGGCGAACCAGCAAGGCGTGACCGAGCCGGTAGCGTCATCGCTCCCCAAAACGATCATCAAACATATTTCTGGCATTTTACCCGAGATTATCGGCTCGGACGACACGGAAAACGCAAATAAATCCGGAGAACAAGTCAGGGTGGACTGCGAAATCGTGCTTGGGGGCTACGACCGTTTTCTTCCGGATGCTGACCGCCCGCTGGCGGATGCGATTGCTGTCCTTCTCGGGAGGCCACGGTATTTAACGCCGCCCGTTTAGTGGTTATTGACGGAAAAGACACGGAAGCAGCCGCTTTGCCTTGGCAACGACGCGAAGCGATCCTATGTTACTCGATTATCGGGCAGCCCTTGTGAGCTGGCGAACATTCCGGGGAGTTCAATGAACCCAAATTTTCGAAATTTCGCGCTGTGGGCGATCATCGCGCTTCTGCTGATCGCGCTGTTCAGCATGTTCCAGACGTCACCGTCACAGAGCAGTTCGCGCGAAATTCCTTATTCCCAGTTTCTCCGCGAGGTCGATGCGGGTCGCGTCCGTGACGTGACGGTCGTCGGCAACCGGGTCCTCGGCACATATTCCGAGAACGGGACGGCGTTTCAGACCTACTCTCCGGTGATCGACGATAGTCTGCTGACCAAGCTTCAGGACAAGAACGTGATGATCGTCGCACGTCCGGAAACGGACGGGTCATCCGGTTTCTTGAGCTATATCGGCACCCTTCTCCCGATGCTGCTGATCCTCGGTGTCTGGCTCTTCTTCATGCGCCAGATGCAGGGCGGTTCGCGCGGAGCCATGGGCTTCGGCAAATCCAAGGCCAAGCTCCTGACCGAGGCGCATGGCCGCGTGACGTTCGAGGATGTCGCCGGGGTCGACGAGGCCAAGCAGGATCTTGAGGAAATCGTCGAGTTCCTGCGCGACCCGCAGAAGTTTCAGCGTCTGGGTGGTCGTATCCCGCGCGGTGTTCTGCTGGTCGGTCCGCCAGGCACCGGTAAAACCCTTCTTGCCCGCTCCGTCGCGGGTGAAGCAAACGTGCCGTTCTTCACGATCTCGGGTTCGGACTTCGTGGAAATGTTCGTTGGCGTCGGCGCAAGCCGTGTCCGTGACATGTTCGAGCAGGCCAAAAAGAACGCGCCCTGCATCATCTTCATCGACGAAATCGACGCCGTCGGCCGGCATCGTGGCGCCGGTCTCGGTGGCGGTAACGACGAACGCGAACAGACCTTGAACCAGCTCCTCGTCGAGATGGACGGCTTCGAAGCCAACGAAGGTATCATCCTGATCGCCGCGACCAACCGTCCGGACGTACTCGACCCGGCTTTGCTGCGGCCCGGTCGTTTCGACCGCCAGGTGGTCGTGCCGAACCCGGATATCATCGGCCGTGAACGCATTCTGAAGGTGCACGTCCGCAATGTGCCGCTGGCGCCGAATGTCGACCTCAAGGTTCTCGCACGCGGCACACCCGGCTTCTCCGGCGCCGACCTCATGAACCTCGTGAATGAGGCTGCCCTGACAGCTGCACGCCGTAACAAGCGCGTCGTCACCATGCAGGAATTCGAGGACGCCAAGGACAAGATCATGATGGGTGCGGAGCGCCGCAACTCCGCCATGACCGAGGCCGAGAAGAAGCTCACAGCCTATCACGAGGCGGGTCACGCGATCACCGCGTTGAACGTGCCGGTGGCCGATCCGCTACATAAGGCTACGATCATTCCGCGTGGTCGTGCACTCGGCATGGTCATGCAGTTGCCGGAAGGCGACCGCTACTCCATGAGCTACAAGTGGATGATCTCTCGCCTCGTCATCATGATGGGTGGCCGTGTTGCCGAGGAACTGACCTTCGGCAAGGAGAATATCACGTCTGGCGCCTCCTCCGACATTGAGCAGGCGACGAAGCTCGCCCGCGCGATGGTGACGCAGTGGGGCTTCTCCGACATCCTCGGCCAGGTTGCCTATGGCGAGAACCAGCAGGAAGTGTTCCTGGGTCATTCCGTCGCCCAGTCCAAGAACGTGTCGGAATCGACGGCGCAGAAGATCGACAACGAGGTTCGTCGTCTGATCGACGAGGCCTATGCCGAGGCAAAGCGCATTCTCACCGAGAAGCACGACGAGTTCGTCGCTCTCGCCGAAGGCCTGCTGGAATACGAGACGCTTTCGGGCGAAGAGATCAAGGCGCTGCTGCGTGGTGAAAAACCGGCACGCGATCTCGGCGACGACACGCCTCCGACCCGCGGTTCGGCCGTCCCCTCCGCCGGCGCCAAGAAAGATGCGCCGAAGGGTGGCGAACCCGAAGGCGGGATGGAACCACAGCCGCACTGAGGTAAGGTTAACTGAAGATCGAGGCCGTCCGCCGCTACCGGCGGGCGGCCTTTTGTTTTAGTAACGCTATATGAGCGACCTTTGCCGGAATTTACGTGCCGGGCGCGAGGTTTTGTGGCAAGAGCAGGCCTAAGAGGCTCGGGTAAAGGAGCGTTTCCCGGATGGTGAGACGCGGGAGACCTTCCTGACTGCCCGGCCCGAACTATTTGCAGGAGAACTCATGTCGCGTCGTTATTTCGGAACCGACGGTATTCGCGGACAGTCCAACACCTTCCCCATGACCCCTGACATCGCCATGCGGGTCGGCATCGCCGTCGGCACGATCTTCCGGCGGGGCGAACATCGCCACCGCGTGGTGATCGGAAAGGACACGCGCCTCTCCGGTTATATGCTTGAAAATGCCCTGGTCGCCGGATTTACCGCCGCCGGTCTCGACGTGTTCCTGCTCGGCCCAATCCCGACACCAGCCGTCGCCATGCTGACCCGGTCGCTGCGCGCCGATATCGGCGTGATGATCTCCGCCTCTCACAACCCCTTCGCCGACAATGGCATCAAACTGTTCGGCCCTGATGGCTACAAGCTTTCGGATGAAATCGAGGCGCAGATCGAAGACCTGCTCGAAAAGGATCTTTACAAGCAACTCGCTCCGGCGCGCGAAATCGGCCGCGCAAAGCGGGTCGAGGGCGATATCTATCGCTACATCGAATTCGTGAAGCGCACCCTGCCCCGTGACGTGACGCTGCACGGTCTGAGGGTTGCCATCGACTGTGCCAATGGGGCCGCCTATAAGGTCGCACCGCTTGCGCTCTGGGAACTCGGCGCCGAAGTCGTGACGATCGGCAACGAGCCGAACGGCACGAACATCAACCTCGACTGCGGCTCGACCCATCCGTCAGCGCTGCAGAAGAAGGTTCACGAAGTGCGCGCCGACATCGGCATAGCGCTCGATGGCGACGCCGACCGTGTCATCATCGTCGACGAGCACGGCGCCATCGTCGATGGCGACCAGTTGATGGCCGTTATCGCCGAAACCTGGGCGAACGATCAGATGCTGAAGGGCGACGGCATCGTCGCGACGATCATGTCCAATCTCGGTCTTGAACGCTTTCTGACCGGCAAGGGCCTGTCGCTCGCCCGCACCAAGGTGGGCGACCGCTATGTCGTTGAACACATGCGGCAGAACAACTTCAATGTCGGCGGCGAGCAGTCCGGCCACATCGTGCTCTCCGACTTCGGCACGACCGGCGACGGATTGGTCGCCGCGCTGCAGATCCTCGCCTGCGTGAAGCGCACCGGCAGGACAGTGAGCGAGATCTGCCACCGCTTTGATCCGGTGCCGCAATTGTTGCGCAACGTTCGCTATTCCGGCGGCAAGCCGCTCGAAGACAAGAACGTCAAACAGGCGATCGCCGACGCCGAAGACAAGCTTTCGAAATCCGGCCGCCTCGTCATCCGCCCGTCGGGCACCGAACCGCTGATCCGCGTCATGGCGGAAGGCGACGATCGCGGCCTGATCGAGAAGATCGTCAACGACCTCGTCGGCGTCATCGGCAATGTCAGGGGCGAAGCGGCATAAGCTTCGCCGCCCGTAAAGCAAAAGGCCCGACTGGGAGACCAGCCGGGCCTTATTTTTGATTCTTCAAAGCTCAGGCCGAGAGCTTGGCCATCACTTCATCGGAAACCTCGAAGTTCGAGTAGACGGTCTGGACGTCGTCGTCGTCTTCCAGCGTGTCGATGAGCTTCATCAGCGACGTCGCCTTTTCCTCGTCCACCTCGATGGTGTTCTGGGGCTTCCAGATGGCCTTCACGGTCTCGGCCTCGCCGAGGCTTGCTTCCAGGGCTTTCGACACATCGCCGATGTCCTCGAAACCGCAATAGATCGTATGACCGTGCTCGTCGGAAACGACATCCTCGGCACCGGCCTCGATCGCTGCCTCCATCACCTTGTCCGCATCGCCCGCGGAGGCCTTGTAGGTGATCTCACCGACATGATCGAACGAGAAGGATACCGATCCCGTCTCACCCAGTGCGCCACCGGCCTTGGAGAAGATCGAACGGACGGACGATGCCGTGCGGTTGCGGTTGTCCGTCAAAGCCTCGACGATGACAGCAACGCCACCCGGACCGTAACCTTCGTAGCGGATCGCGTCATAGCTTTCGGCATCGGCGCCGGAGGCCTTCTTGATGGCGCGCTCGATATTGTCCTTCGGCATCGACTGCGCCTTGGCGTTCTGTACGGCGAGGCGCAGAGCGGCGTTCATCGCCGGGTCGGGAAGACCGGTCTTTGCCGCAACGGTGATTTCGCGCGCGAGCTTGGAGAACATCTTCGAACGGATACCGTCCTGCTTCCCCTTGCGGTGCATGATGTTTTTGAACTGTGAATGGCCAGCCATGGCACCCCTGATCAGGTCTATTTCGTTGGAATGGCCGCCTTATAAGCGCGATGGCGGCACCGTTCAAGGGGAGCAACTCTCCCATGTCGGCTTGGAACAAGGACGCGGCACACTCGTTCAGGCTCCGAAAGTCACAACGAAGGAGATCGAAAAGTGGCCAGTTTCTCAGAAGCGCGCGAAACCCCCGTCAACCAGCTGTGGGAAGAGATCGACGATATCCATGCGGGCATGCTGGGCCTGCAGGGCGAAGCCATGCATATGCAGCCTATGGCACCCTTCGCCGACCAGAAGACGAACACGATCTGGTTCTTCACGAAGACGGATTCGGAACTGGTGCAGAAACTGCGTCCCGGTTCCCGTGCTCACTTCTGCGTCGTGGGCAAGGACCACGACTACCATGCGTGCCTCGCCGGTTCCCTGGCGGAGCGGAAAGACGCAGCCAAGATCGACGAATACTGGAATTCGATCGTCGAGGCCTGGTACGAAGGCGGCAAATCGGATCCCAAGCTGACGCTTGTCGCCCTTCATCTGGACGACGGTGAAATCTGGGCCTCCACCGGCAACCCGCTGAAGTTCGGCTGGGAAATCGCGAAGGCAAACATGAACGACGAAAAAACGCCTGATGTCGGCGTGCATCGCCACGTCAGCTTCGCCTGAACCACGTGATCAGAAGCCCCTGAGCACCAGGATCAGGGGCTTCTTCGGCAGTGTGCGCATCGAGACCGTTACGCTCTGGTGTTCGGAAAATGACTTGTCAAACCGGTCGTCGAACATGGCCATGAAGCTGTCGACAATGGGTCCGCGGCGGTGCATCGGCAGAACTAGCGCCGAGCGCAACCGACTAATCACCCCGCTCATGCTCTGCGCGCCCATGGTAAGTCCGCCATCCACAGGGACCATCACGACATCAAGCCGCCCGATCTCGGCATAGTGGCTGTCGGTGAGCTCATGATGCAGATGCCCGAGATGGCCGATGCAGAGCCCGGCGATCTCAAAGATGAAGATCGAATTCCCGTTTTCCTCGAACCCGCCGAATCCGCGTATGTCGGTGCTGACATTGCGGATATAGCTTTCTCCGACAACGAGCCTGTGCTCGGCCTTTTGGCCCGGCGTCTCGTGCCAGCCGTGGAGGACGTGTTCGATCGCCGGATCGGGAAACAGCGTATAGTGGCTGCTGTGTGCCTTGTTCATCGTCACCACGTCCGGAAGACGCGCTGTTCTGAGCGAGCCGCTGTAATCCGTCGCGATGGTCACCCCGTCTGGAGCCGTTATCTCGAACGTCGAATGACCGACATACGTAATGACGACCTCGTCCCTCGCCGCAGCCTTCAGCGGGGCGAAGGTGCCATCGACCTGCGGATTATAGGTGGCGTATAGAGCGCTTGGAAGTCGTTCCGCCACCAACTGGCATTGGCTGACCATTCCCCGATCCTGCGCCGCTGTCGGCGAGATTGTCGCCAGAAGCGCCAATGTAGAGATCACCGCGAACCTGAGCTGCATCATGAACTCCCTGTCGGATCGACCGTGGGTGAGCATGATGCAGGCCAGGAGACAGGTAAAGCTGGTCAGGACTTCTCCCGACTCACAATGGCGTTATCAGCGCCAGAACTCCGGCACGGTTTCGGTAAGCCGCGGTCCCAGTCTCAGAGGTGCTATCTTCTCAGCCAGTCCTGTGCGGTCCGATATCTCGACCCCGACCCCGCAGATCGTGGAGGGGCCAGACGCCGCCTCGAAACGGCCCTTCGGCATCTTGGAAATGAACCGGTTGATCGGCTCTTCCTTGTCCATCCCGAGGGACGAGTCGTAGTCTCCGCACATGCCGGCATCAGACATGTAAGCCGTTCCGCCGTTCAGGATCTGATGATCGGCGGTCGGCACATGGGTGTGCGTGCCGACAACGAGGCTTGCCCGTCCGTCCACGAAATGCCCGAAGCACTGCTTCTCGCTGGTCGCCTCGGCATGGAAATCGAAGATCACCGCATCGGCCTGCTCGCCCATCGGGCAGGCAGCCAGGATCGCCTCGGCCGCCTGGAAGGGATCGTCAAGCTCGGGATGCATGAACACGCGCCCCATAATGTTGGAAACGAGCACGCGCGCACCATTGCGCGCGTAGAAAACACCCGAGCCCCTGCCGGGCGTTCCGGCCGGATAATTGGCCGGACGCAGGAACTGGTCATGACGCTCGCAAAAGCTGACCGCCTCCTTCTGGTCCCACACGTGATTGCCCGTCGTGACCACGTCCGCTCCGGCATTGATCGTCTCGAGGTAGATATCCTCTGTGATACCGAAACCGCCTGCGGCGTTCTCCCCGTTCACAACGACAAAGTCGAGCTTCAGGTCGGAGATCAGGCCCGGCAACCTGTCCCACACCGCGGTGCGACCCGTCTTGCCGACCATGTCGCCCAAAAATAGAAGTCTCATGCCGATACCTGCTTTCCAAAGACGCGAAAGCCGCTTTCCGTCAGCAATGCTTCCAGCTCGACATCGTGATCCTCCGCCGGCACTTCCGGCACCTCCTGACAGTCGAAGGCGATGCCAATCAGCCTCGGCTCCTTGCCACTGGCTCGCAGGCGCGCGATCGCGCGGTCATAATATCCGGCGCCGTAACCGATGCGGTGCCCGCGTGCATCGAATGCGGCGAGCGGCACGAGCATGAGGCCCGGATCGACCACGGGAGCCTCAGGACCGGGCCCGCGGGTACCGAAACCCGTGTCGACGAGTTCAGCGCCGGGAAGCAGTTCGCGAAACACGATGGTCTCTCGATCATGGATGATCGGCAACGCCAGTCGAGCGCCACGCTCCCTCAGTTTTGCCAGCAAGGGGCGGATATCAACCTCCGATCGGATCGGAAAGAACCCCGATACGATGGTGCCCGGCAAAACCTCGATAGCAGCAGCCCCGGCATCGGCTATGGCCAGCGACGCTTCTATTCGGCTCTCCACGGACATGGCATCTCGAGACGCAAGCCGTTCGCGGCGCAGGGCCGCCTTTCTGTCTTTGTGCAACATGCCCGTTTCTATGCGCAGACATATGCGAAGCGCAAGCATATCGCACCAGTGCTGCTGTTAATCGCCGTAAACCCCTTTGCTTCCGGCATTCAAAGCGCTTTGGTCGCAAAGCTTATTTAACATTTGCCATTTAATTGTAGGTTTACTTATCAATCGGGGAAACAACCTATGCGCCTTCTCTCACGCTTCGGGCTCGTCGGAACGGTTACCGCCACGACGATCATCATCCTCCTTCTTTCGCTTGCTGCGGTTGCGTTCGCGATATCTCACAGTATTTCCGGACGTATCGCGGAACAGGCGATCGAAGGACAGAACGCAAGTCTCCGCACCGCGGCGACCATTGTCGAGCGTGACCTTCCCGGGGTCCAGGTGACTTGGGGCAAGGACGGCAACGTGGAGAAGATCGTTGCACCGGAAATCCCGGCCACGTTCGAAAGCCACACGATGATCGACACAGTCGGCCGCATGACCGGCCAAACTGCGACGATCTTCGGATGGGATGAAGCAAGCAAGGACTTCTGGCGCCGCACGACCAACATCGTCAAACCGGACGGAAATCGGGCAGTGGGCACTGCTCTCGGCCAGACGGGCGCCGTCTACCCGGTTCTGACCAAGGGCAACACCTATCGCGGCGAGGCGGTCATTCTCGAAGTACCCTACTACACCATATATCAGCCGATCTTCTCGCCTGAGAACAAGGTCATCGGCATCCTCTATGCCGGTGTCCGGGCCGCCGACATCGACAGTATCGCCGAACAGATGGCCTGGACGATCGGCATCACTGCCGTTGTCACGCTGATCGTTGCAGCGATCATCATGGCCTTTGTTGCACGCCGTATCATGGGCCCCATTCCTCAATTGACAGCGGTCGCCAACCGGCTTGCCAAGGGCGACCTGGGGACCGAAGTGCCCAACCAGAGCCTGCGCAATGAGGTCGGCGCTCTGGCCCGCGCGCTCGACGTATTCCGTCAGAACGCGGAGCAGAAGATCGCTCTTGAGCGGCAGGCCGACGAGACCCGCGAACAGAGCGAACAGGAGCGCGGCGCACGCGAGCAGGCAAAGGCCGAGGAAAACGCCCGCATCCAAAAGGCGGTCGATGCCCTGGCCGGCGGCCTGCAACGCCTCAGCGAGGGCGATCTCACCTGTCGAATCGAAACCCCCTTCAGCGATGGCCTTGAGCGGCTGCGTGTCGACTTCAACAACTCGCTCGAAAAGCTGAACTCGACGCTGTCGCAGCTGACGACCGAGACCCACGGCATTCAGGCAAGTGCCGAAGAGATGCGCTCCGCAAGCGGCGACCTGTCGAAGCGCACGGAACAGCAGGCTGCCTCGCTTGAGGAGACCTCGGCCGCGCTCGACGAAATCACGTCGACGGTCAAGAGTTCGTCTGCCCGCGCCGACGAAGCCTCGTCCATGGCACAGGCCGCCCGCAGCAGCACGGAAAGCTCAAGCAAGGTCGTGTCGGACGCCATCGAAGCCATGGGTCGCATCGAAAACGCTTCGTCCGAAATCTCGAAGATCATCAATGTCATCGACGAAATCGCCTTCCAGACCAACCTGCTGGCGCTCAACGCCGGGGTTGAGGCTGCACGTGCAGGTGAAGCTGGCAAGGGCTTCGCGGTCGTCGCCCAGGAAGTGCGCGAACTGGCCCAGCGTTCGGCAAATGCCGCGAAGGACATCAAGGCATTGATTACGAAATCCGGCGAAGAAGTCTCGGGCGGCGTGACGCTTGTTCGCGCCACCGGGGACGCGCTCCATAAGATTTCGGAGCAGGTGGAAAAGATCAACGGTCATATAGCGTCGATCGCAACGGCCGCCCGCGAACAGTCCACCGGCTTGAACGAGATCAATTCCTCCGTCAGCCAGATGGATCAGTTCACCCAGAAGAACGCCGCCATGGTCGAAGAGACCACCGCCGTCACGCATCGATTGGCCGAAAGCGCCACGACACTTGCCGGCCTCGTCGGACAGTTCCGGACGAGTGCCGCGTCGGCTGCCCCGGCAACGCGTCAGATCGCCGTCGCTCGCCCGGAAAGCTCTCCAGCTCCCTCGCCGGCCCGTCGAATGACCGCGGCATTGTCGAAAGCCTTTTCCACAGGCAGCGGGACTGCCGCGGCAAGCAATGCGGACTGGGAAGAATTCTGAGGCGGACTGCCTAACCTAAAACCATGAGGCGGTGGCGAAAGCTGCCGCCTTTTACGTCTTGGCGGTACCGTCTCAGGTCTTGAAAAACGAAGCGCGATCCACGGCAACCGATGGAGATTTACGATCCTGGGTGCCTACAAACGTAGGTGGGCGCCATATGTCCAAGCCCACGGGCCTGGTCAGGGACAGCTCCCTTTGGATCGAGTATGGCCCCAGGGATTGTGGTTCCTGTCGTGAGGCGCAGACCGCGTTACAGATATAGGAGGTAAGCGTGCCGTCCGCCAGTGGCCTCTTCAGCCTTCCTGCCGATTTCGGACATCACTCCCCGGGTGTCGACGCAACGAGATCTGCACGTCCCGTCAGTTTCCGCGTTATTCCGGTTAGTTTTTCCGTGAGTTCGACAACGGACGACAGAAGCAGTTCTTCGCGCTTCTCTGCCCCGGCGAGAACCTCGTCCCGTCCACTGCGCAGCGCCGTCAATTCGCTTTCCAGGGACGCCACCCGCTTGTTCAGTTCGGAGAGTTCGTCCATCACCATGATACCGGCCATGACCGTGAGACGCAGATCGCCTATCTCGCCAAATTGCGTCTTCAAATGACCGACATAGCGGTCGAAGGTGGAGGACAGTGCAATGAGGTGATCCTCCTGCCCTTCCTCACAGGCCATCCTGTAGGCCTTACCGTCTATTGTGACCGTTACCTGCGCCATCATTTTTCCCGTACGGGGTAGAAAATCTGCAACTTACCTGTCCAGGACCGCCCGGATGGTCTCCATCGCCGTCACCAGCCGTCGGGAGACTTCCCGATTGACCTCCTCGAGACGATTGGCGCGAAACTGAGACTCGTCGAGTTCCTGCGCCAACCGCGCACGATCTGCGTGAACGCGTTTAACCTCGCCTTCGACCTCACTGCTTTCGCGCTGAACCTCAAGACGCATGTCGATGGCATTCTCAAGGCCGGCAATCGCCTGCCGCAAGGCGCCAAGAGCCGCCTCTACCTTGCTTTGCGTTGGCATTATGCTGTCCCGGCTTTTCCAAAAAAGGTGACCGAATCGACCCGTCGGGCCTACCTGTTCGATGCGGGACACTAGCCGCGCGGGGGCGGCTGCGTCAATGAAACGGCACGTGTCTCGCCACGCCTTTGCTGTGGAATACGGCGGATCACGACCGGTTAGCGCCTTCTCCGGATGCAGTGCCGCATTGTTGTGCAGCCTCCCGGTTTTTTGCACCGAAGGAAGCACCCTACCTCTGGATTTGTTGACTTGCGCGATCCACCTGCTATGGATCAGCCGCCTTCAAGGGACCGCCCGCGCGGCCCTCCTCCAGACCCCGGAACAAGCGGAACCGCCATGACTTCTCCTGAAAAACACAACCGGATGGCCAATGCGATCCGTTTCCTTGCGATGGATGCAGTTGAAAAGGCCAACTCCGGTCACCCCGGTCTGCCGATGGGCGCCGCCGACATCGCCACTGTTCTTTTCAGCCGATATCTGAAGTTCGATCCGAAGAACCCGCTGTGGCCGGATCGCGACCGTTTCGTGCTGTCCGCCGGTCACGGCTCCATGCTGCTCTATGCGCTCCTCTACCTCACCGGTTATGAGGACATGACGATCGAGGACATCAAGCAGTTCCGGCAGTTGCACTCCAAGACCGCGGGTCACCCCGAATACGGCCACGCCTCCGGAATTGAGACGACCACCGGACCTCTCGGCCAGGGCATCGCGAATGCGGTCGGCATGGCAATCGCCGAGCGCAAGCTCGAGCAGGAATTCGGTTCCGATCTGCAGAACCACTTCACCTATGTGCTGGTCGGCGACGGCTGCCTCATGGAAGGCATCAGCCAGGAAGCCATCGCCATGGCTGGCCATCTGAAGCTCAACAAGCTGATTGTCTTCTGGGACGACAACAATATCACCATCGACGGCGCCGTATCCCTCTCGGACTCGACCGACCAGATCGCGCGTTTCAAGTCCGTCAACTGGAACACGATCAAGGTCGACGGCCATGATCCGGAAGCCATCTCCGCCGCGATCGAGCAGGCACAGAAGTCGGATCGCCCGACCTTCATCGCCTGCAAGACGGTTATCGGCTTCGGCGCACCGAACAAGGCCGGCACGCACAAGGTTCACGGTTCGCCGCTCGGCGCCGAGGAAATTGCCGCTACCCGTAAGGCGCTCAACTGGGAAGCCGAAGCATTCTCTGTGCCCGCTGATGTTCTCGATGCGTGGCGTCTCGCTGGCCTGCGGTCGACCAAGACCCGCAAGGAGTGGGAAGAGCGTCTTGCCGCCGCCGATGCGGAAAAGCGCGCGGAATTCAACCGCCGCTTCGCCGGCGATCTGCCGGGCAACTTCGATGCGACCATCGACGCATTCAAGAAGAAGATTGCCGCGAACAACCCGACCGTGGCGACCCGCAAGGCCTCGGAGGATGCCCTGGAAGTCATCAACGGCCTCCTGCCCGAAACGCTTGGCGGCTCTGCCGACCTGACGCCCTCCAACAACACCAAAACCAGCCAGATGACCTCGATCACGCCGACCGACTTCTCCGGCCGGTACATGCATTACGGCATTCGCGAGCATGCGACGGCCGCGGCCATGAATGGCATCGCGCTGCACGGCGGCCTGATCCCCTACTCGGGGGGCTTCCTGATCTTTTCCGACTACTGCCGCCCGTCCGTGCGCCTCGCCGCGCTCATGGGTATCCGCGTCGTGCACGTCTGGACGCACGACTCGATCGGTGTTGGTGAAGACGGCCCCACCCACCAGCCTGTGGAGCATGTCGCAGCGCTTCGCGCCATCCCGAACCTTCTGCTGTTCCGGCCGGCCGACGAAACCGAGACCGCGGAATGCTGGCAGCTCGCTCTCCATCATAAGAACCGGCCGTCCGGACTGGCGCTTACCCGCCAGAACCTGATGCCGGTCCGCACCGAATACGAAGAAAAGAACCTCAGCGCATATGGCGCCTACGAGCTCATCTCGGCGAGCGATGCCAAGGTGTCGATCTTCGCATCCGGCTCCGAAGTGGAAATCGCCGTGAAGGCGCAGAAGCAGCTTGCCGACAAGGGCATCTCCGCCCGTGTCGTGTCGGTGCCCTGCTTCGAACTCTTCTTCGAACAGTCGGCCGATTACCAGGAAGCCATCATCGGCAAGGCCCCGGTGAAGATCGCCATCGAAGCGGGCATCCGCCAGGGCTGGGACGCGTTTATCGGCTCCGACGGCGATTTCATTGGCATGAATTCGTTCGGGGCCTCGGCACCGGCCAAGGATCTGTACAAATATTTCGGCATCACGGTCGAGGCCGTGGTCGCCGCGGCGGACGCCAAGCTCGGTTGAGGCCAAACGCCGCAAGGGCATTTCGCCCCTGCGACCGATCCATTAACTTGAACCTGTCTTAATAGCGGGAGTGATCGTAATGACTGTAAAAGTTGCCATCAACGGCTTCGGCCGCATCGGCCGCAACGTATTGCGCGCCATCGTCGAGTCTGGCCGCACCGACATCGAGGTCGTGGCCATCAACGATCTCGGCCCGGTCGAGACCAATGCCCATCTGCTCCGCTACGACTCGATCCACGGCAAGTTCCCGGCCGATGTCAAAGTCGATGGCGACACGATTTCCGTCGGCGGTGGCAAGCCGATCAAGGTTACCGCGATCAAGGACCCGGCAACCCTCCCCCACGGCGAACTCGGCGTCGATATCGCCATGGAATGCACCGGCATTTTCACCGCACGCGACAAGGCAGCCGCCCACCTGACGGCTGGTGCAAAGCGCGTGATCGTGTCAGCGCCCGCGGACGGCGCGGATCTGACGGTCGTCTTCGGCGTCAACCACGACAAGCTGACCAAGGACCATCTTGTCATCTCGAATGCGTCCTGCACCACGAACTGCCTGGTTCCGGTGGTCAAGGTTCTTGATGATGCCGTCGGCATCGACCACGGCTTCATGACCACGATCCATTCCTACACCGGTGATCAGCCGACGCTCGACACCATGCACAAGGATCTCTACCGCGCCCGTGCTGCGGCCCTGTCCATGATCCCGACATCGACCGGCGCGGCAAAGGCTGTTGGCCTCGTGCTTCCGCATCTGAAGGGCAAGCTCGACGGCACGTCGATCCGCGTTCCGACGCCGAACGTTTCGGTTGTGGACTTCAAGTTCGTCGCCAAGAAGAACACCACCAAGGAAGAAATCAACGAAGCGATCAAGGCTGCGTCCAACGGCGCCCTGAAGGGCATCCTCGGCTACACCGAGGAGCCGCTCGTCTCGCGCGACTTCAACCACGACAGCCACTCCTCGATCTTCGCGATCGACCAGACCAAGGTTCTGGAAGGCAATTTCGTGCGCATTCTCTCTTGGTACGACAATGAGTGGGGCTTCTCGAACCGCATGGCCGACACGGCCGTAGCTTTCGCAAAGCTCATCTGAACCATCGTTCAGTATTTGTTAGCCATAAGGCGGACCGATCGTCGGTCCGCCTTTTTTAATTGTCTCATTGCCTTGAGAGGATCATCATTCCCATTCAATATTCCTTCACCAAGTGAATGGGAATCAGAAGACAAGGGCCTGCGTTGCTGCGCGAGGCCATTTTCATGTTTCGTAAGGGGGTGACTGGAGTTGGAGACGTTTTATCTCGTCACGCTCGTGTTGACGGCGTTGATCCTGTTTGCGGCGTTCTCCAGCCTGCTTGCCTTCCGCTTCGGCGCCCCCTTGCTTTTGCTCTTTCTCCTCGTCGGGCTGATCGCCGGAGTGGACGGGCTGGGCATAGAATTTTCCAGCTATGAGACAGCCTATGCGATAGGCTCGATCGCACTTGCCATCATCCTTTTCGATTCCGGGTACGGAACCTCGTTGCATTCGTTCAAGATCGCGGCCTTTCCGGCGATCGTCTTGTCAACAGCCGGCGTGTTGCTGACGGCTGGGCTCTTCGGTCTGGTGGCGAGTTGGATCCTGGGGCTCAGCCTGTTGGAGGGCATGCTGCTTGGCTCGATCGTCGCCTCGACGGACGCTGCTGCGGTGTTCTTCCTTTTGCGAATCGGCGGTATCAACATTCGCGACAAGGTGCGTTCGACACTGGAAGTCGAATCCGGAACGAACGATCCGATGGCCATCTTCCTGACGCTGGCTCTGGTCACGCTTGTCTCCCAGAACGGCGGTGAAGAAACAGGATGGGCAGCAGGTCTCGGTCTGCTGCGGATGTTTGTCGAGCAGATGGGCATGGGCCTTTTGTTGGGATTGATCGGTGGATACGTGATCGTCCTCATCCTCCGTCATATCCGGATTGAACGAGGCCTCCTTCCGATCGTCGTGCTGGCCCTGTCGCTGGTGGTCTTTTCCTATACCGGCGCCGTGGGCGGCAGTGGTTTTCTTGCCGTGTATGTCGCGGGCATTTTTGTCGGCAACAAGAAGATCCCGGCCGGACCGGCAATTTCGAGATTCCAGGAGGGGCTGACCTGGCTTGCCCAGATCATCATGTTCCTCGTACTCGGCCTTTTGGCGACACCCTCCGACTTCGTCAACACCCTGGCGCCGGCCGCCATCCTCGCGCTCTTCCTGGTGTTCATCGCGCGACCGATCGCAGTCTGGCTCAGCCTGCTTCCCTTCGACTTTACCCAACGCGAGACCGGCTTTATCGCCTGGGTCGGCCTGCGCGGAGCGGTGTCCATTCTGCTTGCCATCCTGCCGGTGCTGGGTGGTATCGAGAACGGAGCGATCTACTTCAACACCACGTTCATCGTCGTCATGCTGTCTCTCGCGATGCAGGGCTGGACCATCAAGCCCATGGCGAGAGCGCTCGGCCTCATCGTCCCGCCACGCCTCGGCGCGATCGAAAAGTACGAACTCGACCTGCCCGGCGCGGCCAATCACGAACTCGTCTCGTATCGCGTCGTTGCCGGAAGCCCGATCATCAGCGGCGAACGCATCCCGCGCTGGGCTATGCCTTCACTGGTCATCCGCGACGGCAAGTCGATGCGCTACCAGTATGCCGGACGGCTTCGCGAGAACGATCAGGTCTACCTCTTCATCGCGCCGGGCTATTCGCGGCTGCTCGACCGCCTCTTCGCGGAAAAGGCCAAGCTGGACGAGGACGATACCGAATTCTTCGGGACTTTCACGATCTCACCGTCCCGACCGGCCGAGGAGCTCGACCTTGCCTATGGCCCCGGCCTCATCAGCGAAGCGGACAAGGCCAAGACCATCGGCGAGCTGATCGAGGCACGTATCGGCAGTCATCCGGAATACGGGGATCGGGTCCGCGTCAGCAACGTTATTCTGATCGTCCGCGGTACTGACGACAATGGCCGCATATCCTCTGTCGGCATTTCACTGGAAGCTGTCGTTCCCGCCACCACGCTACCAATCTTCCTCAATATGCGGGAGACCGCCCATACGGTCCGTGACGCACTGCGACGTTATCGCGCTCGCAAAAGAAGCCTGTCCGAGAAGGAAAACAGGATGTGATCTGTTTGATCTGTCATTGAGCCGGAGTAAGGTCTGCGCCATCACCCTTTCAAATCACAACGACGGATAACGACATGCCGGCTTTCAAGACTTTGGACGATCTCACCGACATAAAGGGCAAGCGCGTACTGGTGCGCGTCGACCTCAACGTGCCGATGGCGGACGGCAAGGTCAGCGACTCGACCCGCATCGAACGTGTGGCGCCAACGATCCAGGAACTGTCTCGCAAGGGTGCCAAGGTCATCCTTCTCGCCCATTTTGGCCGCCCGAAGGGTGAGCCCGTGGCTGATATGTCGCTGAAGCCGATCGCCGCCGCGGTGGAGGAAATCCTCGATCAGAGCGTCGAATTCGCCGGCGACTGCATCGGCCCGGAAGCCTCAAAAGCGATCGATGCGATGAACAATGGCGACATCCTGCTGCTGGAGAATACGCGGTTCCATAAAGGCGAGGAAAAGAACACACCTGAGTTCACTGCAGAGCTCGCAAAGAACGGCGACATTTTCGTCAACGACGCGTTTTCGGCCGCACATCGCGCGCACGCGTCCACCGAAGGCCTCGCCCATCACATGCCCGCCTATGCCGGACGCACGATGCAGGCGGAGCTGGAGGCCCTGGAAAAGGGCTTGGGCAAGCCGACCCGCCCCGTGGTGGCAATTGTCGGCGGCGCGAAGGTCTCCACCAAGATCGACCTGCTGCAGAACCTCGTAAAGAAGGTTGACGCCCTGGTGATCGGTGGCGGCATGGCCAACACCTTCCTTGCGGCACAGGGCGTGAACGTTGGCAAATCCCTTTGCGAACATGATCTGGCCGAAACCGCAAAACAGATCATGATCGAGGCTGCGACCGCGGGCTGCGCCATTGTTCTGCCCGTCGACGGCGTAGTTGCCCGCGAGTTCAAGGCGGGTGCCGCCAACGAGGTTGTTGATATCAACGCCATTCCGTCCGACGCAATGGTGCTCGACGTAGGACCGAAGTCGATCGAAAAGGTCAACGAGTGGATTGGCCGCGCTTCAACCCTCGTCTGGAACGGCCCGATGGGAGCATTCGAGATAATGCCGTTCGATGCCGCGACGGTCGCAGCGGCAAAGTACGCGGCGGAAAGAACCCGTGCGGGCAAACTGGTTTCCGTCGCCGGCGGCGGCGACACGGTCTCCGCTCTCAACCATGCCGGTGTCGCCGATGACTTCACTTATGTGTCGACAGCCGGCGGGGCCTTCCTGGAGTGGATGGAAGGCAAGGAACTGCCGGGTGTTTCGGTTCTGTCCACAGCAGGCTGAGCGCTGTCGCCGTCGTCGGATGCGCGGATTGACGCCGCGCATCCCTGTTAACTTACCTGTTTAAAATAGTTCAACATTTTAAACGATTGAAATGATTTCAATCGTTTCAATAACTTACCGGCATATTCCCCCTCCAAAAAACTTCTGGTATCGGCCACTGGGTCACTAGGTCTGCAAGTCGTTTTGAGCGCCCGGCGCGCTATTTTTTTGGGATAGGAGTGAAGCATGGTGGACGCGAAGATGTTGAACAAAATCGGCTCGGCGCCCGGTTTCATTGCGGCGCTCGATCAGAGCGGTGGTTCAACACCCAAGGCGTTGCTGCTCTACGGCATTGCGGAGGCAGACTACAACGGCGACGAAGAAATGTTCCGCCTGATGCATGCCATGCGCGTCCGGATCATGAAGGCTCCGGCCTTTTCCGGAGACAAGGTTATCGGCGCCATCTTGTTCGAGCGCACCATGGACGGCGATGTCGATGGACAGGCAGTTCCGTCCTACCTGTGGGAAAAGCGCGGTGTCGTGCCGTTCCTGAAGGTCGACAAGGGCCTGCTGGACGAGGACAACGGCGTTCAACTGATGAAGCCGATGCCGGACCTCGATCCTCTCCTCATCCGGGGGCGCGACAAGAGCATCTTCGGCACCAAGATGCGCTCCGTTATTGCTCACGCCGACAAGACCGGCATTGCCGCGGTCGTCAAGCAACAGTTCGAGGTGGCGCGCCAGATCATCGGCCAGGGTTTGGTCCCGATCGTCGAACCCGAGGTCTCCATCAAGAGCCCGACGAAAGAAGCAGCTGAAGCCATTCTTCGAGACGAGATTGCGGCCCAACTGGACAAGCTGCCGGCCGGCGAACAGGTCATGCTCAAGCTGACGATCCCGACGGTCGACGGTTTCTATGAGCCCTTGGGCGCCCATAAATCCGTGATCCGGGTCGTCGCGTTGTCCGGCGGCTACAGCCGCGCGGACGCCTGCGAAAAATTGCGGAAAAACCACGGCATGATCGCAAGCTTCTCGCGCGCGCTGACGGAGAACCTGCGCGTGCAAATGAGCGATGCGGAATTCGACGCAAGTCTCGCCGAAACGATCGATGAAATCTACGCAGCGAGCGTGAAGAAGGCCTGACGCCGCTGCATCTGGCGCGTTTCTCTCACGATGATTATTGTCACCGAGACACAAAAGCCCGGTTTCGACCGGGCTTTTCCGTTATAGCCTCGTCATCGCAACACGGAGGCGAGTAATGCCGGAACGCCATTTCCAGACGGTCGACGTTTTCACCACGAAACGGTTTTCCGGAAATCCGCTGGCCGTCATACTCGATGCGGCAGGCTTGTCCGACAGCGATATGCAAAAGATCGCCGCCGAGTTCGGCTATTCGGAAACGACGTTCGTCCTTCCGCCTGAAGATGCGGCCAACACCGCGGCGGTACGCATCTTTACGCCAGTCACCGAGGTTCCCTTTGCCGGGCATCCGAACGTCGGAACCGCCTTCGTCATTGGCAATCTCGGTTCCCTCTTCGGGCGCACTGTCGGTGATGTCCTGAGGTTCGAGGAGAAGGCCGGCCTCGTGGAGGTAAAGCTGATGCGAGACGGTGCCCGAGTCACGGGAGCGTCGATCCGTGCGCCCGGACCGCTCACGACAGGGTCTTTGATCGAAGTCGGAAGGCTCGCCCAATGCATCCGCTTGGCCAGCGACGAGGTAGCAATCTCGGCACATGAACCGGTCTTTGTGTCGGTCGGCCTCAAGTTCATCGTTGTTGAACTGAAAGACCTGGAGGCTCTCGGCCGCGCCGCGGTCGACATATCCTCACTCGCCGCACTTCGGGAGACCTTCTCCCACGAAGATTGCGATTGTGCTTTGTTTCTCTACGTTCGCTGCGGCGACGGGCACGTGCGGGCGCGTATGTTCGCACCGTTCGACAATGTCGCGGAAGATCCCGCGACGGGAAGCGCCTCGGCAGCCCTTGGCGCTTTCCTCGCCTTCCTGGACGGCTTTACCGGTTCCCGACGTCTCTTCGTCGAGCAGGGCATAGAGATGGGTCGCCCGAGCCGCATCACCGTCGACGTGACGAGCGATCAAGGTGTGCTGCAGTCCGTGTCCGTGAGCGGTGACTGCGTCGAGGTTACGCGGGGAAGCCTCGTTTCGGACTAGCTCAAGGTCTGATCAGCAACGTCACAGACCAGATGACGAAGGCGATGATCGCAATCTTCCAGAAGTCGCGGCGACGCCGGAGACCCGGCAGGCCGAGGGGCTTGATGATCTGCACGACCATGGCGAGGATCAGCAGAAGGCCGATTATCTTGGTCATGCATTCTCCGGTGCGTATCTGCCCCGGTCAAAAGCGAGACATCTTTTTGCCCGACAAGGGATTCGGCAATTCGTTAGCGGTTTGGCTCGTATAGTGCAACCGGACGGCCGGCTGCGACGTTGCTGCACCGCACCCTTTCTACAGTATGTTAGCCGGGAAACTTGCCGATATCATGAGACGAAATCTTATACCTGTCCTCGCCCTTCTGCTGGGTACGCTCTTCCTCTTCCTCGGAAACGGTCTTCACGGCCTTCTTTTGCCGGTCCGCGGATCGGCGGAGGGCTACTCCAACGAAATCCTCGGCCTGCTCGGCACGTCGTGGGCGACAGGCTTCGTCCTCGGCTGCTTCTACGCTCCGAAACTGGTGATGCGGATAGGACATGTTCGTGCCTTTTCCGGGTTCATATCCATCATCGCCATCATTGCCTTGATCACCGGGATGGTCGTGGATGAATATGCATGGGTTGCACTTCGCGCCCTCACCGGCTTCTGCACGGCCGGAACCTCGATGATCATCGAAAGCTGGTTGAACGAACGCGCAACCAACGAGAGCCGCGGCGCGATCTTCTCCTTCTACATCTCGATCACGCTCATCGGTGTTGTGGGGGGGCAGATGCTGGTCGGCCTCGGCGATCCGGCCACGACCATCCTCTTTATGGCTTGCGGCATCTTCTATTGCCTGGCCATGCTTCCGACGACGTTTTCCACGGCTGCCTCGCCGCAACCACTGAAATCCGTCAGCCTCGATCTCAAGAGCCTTTATCGCAACTCGCCGGTTTCGTTTGTCGGCATCCTGCTGATCGGCATCGCCAATGGCGCCTACGGAACTCTCGGGGCGGTGTTCGGCTCGAGAGCAGGACTTTCGCCGACGATGATTGCGGCAATGCTGTCAATCACCATCTTCGCTGGGGCAATTGCCCAGTTTCCTGCCGGCAAGGCCTCCGACATGACTGACCGGCGTTATGTGCTTGCCGCGCTCTCCGCAGTAGCCGCCATCGCTGCGGTCCTGCTTGTCCTGATACAGCCGCAGGACGCTGTCATTATGATCATCCTCGTCGCCATCTATGGCGCAGCTGCCAATGCGCTTTATCCAATTGCTGTGGCCCATGCAAACGACTTCGCCTCGTCGGAAAATTTCGTCAAGGTGTCGGGCGGGCTGTTGCTGCTCTTCGGCATCGGCACGATTATCGGCCCCACGCTGGGTGGTCCGGTGATGACCCAGTTCGGCCCATATACCCTCTTTGCCGTGACCGCGATCGCGCATATCGCGCTGGCCACCTATGCTATATTCCGCAGCAGGCTGCGCGCCGCCATTCCCATCGACAGCCGCGAGACATTCTCCTCGGCGCCGATGGCAACGCACCCAATGAGTACGCCTGAAAGCCTCGCACTTGATCCTCGTGCACAGCCTCTTGGGGAGCAAAGCGAATCACCGGATGAGGAGTTGAGCCATGATCGCCGATGACGACAGGCCCGCACGCAAAACGACACATGAGATAGGATGTGACCTCTCCCTGCTGGCTGCGGACGAATTGCGGTCGCGCATTGCACTGCTCAAAGCCGAAATCGAACGGCTGGAAGCGGAATGCATACGCAAGCAGGCCGGACGGCTGGCGGCGGAGAATTTGTTCAAGACCTGAGATTGTCGCGAAACAATACTTGGTAAAACTGGAAACCCGCTCGAAGAATCGCATTTTTCGCTTCTCGTTAACGCCCAATTAACTATTTCGGGAGATGATGTGAGCGTCCAGAGCTTCTGGATTCAGGCAGTTTCACCGACTGGCGAATAGGTCTGATTTTTCTCCCTGTTTTACCTTGAGAGCCGCTTTTGCGGCTCTTTTTTTGTCGCCTTAATCCTTCCACGAAATTGTGGGAATTAACCCTTCTTTAATAAACGACTTGCGCGTTTCAGGTATTGGTACCATCTTGTCAGCCATGAGATGGACGGTGCTACGAGGGCACCTCAGCCTGAACAAGTGATGCGTTAAACAGGGAAGACATCGATGAGCGATCAGGGCTTGAACACGATCAGCTTCGCCGGCCGCGCCGCGGCATCGGCGCCGTTCAAGGCGATCTATGCCGAGGGGATGGGCCTGGTGGAGGAGACCGCCGCCTATCTGGACGGTCCTGGCCGCTCTGCCGCCAAGGTACTGCCGCGTATGGCATCTGTACTTTACGCCGCCGAATCCATGCGCCTCACCACCCGACTGATGCAGATGGCATCCTGGCTTCTTTTGCAGCGCGCCGTGAACAACGGCGAGATGAGCCGCGATCAGGTTCTGTCGGAAAAGAGCAAGGTCCGCCTCGACGGCTTCAACGTCGATCGCAGCGCTCCGGGCTGGAACGACCTTCCCGAAGCCTTCCGTGACCTCGTTGAGCGTTCGCTTCGCCTGCAGAACCGGATTTCCCTTCTCGACCGCGAGATCTACCGGCCGTCCGACGCTTCCGTTGTTCCGGACAATGAGAACAGCGTACAGGCCCAGCTTGATCTTCTGCGCACGGCTTTCAACGCAGGCTGATCCGCACCCGTGAAATAGAAGCCCGGCCTGCTCCACGCAGGTCGGGCTTTTTTTGCGCCTCATCGGAAGATTGCGTTTTAGCAATTTACAACGTGTGATTATATGGCAAACTCCTCCTCTGCGAGGGAGGGAGCCATGGCCAAGTTCATTCTGTCCATCGATGGCGGCGGCATTAGGGGTACGATCCCTGCGGTTATCCTCACTGTTCTCGAGAAAAAGCTGTGGAAGCGCAGCAAGAAGCTGCCGCTACACCGTTATTTTCACATGATCGCCGGAACCTCGACGGGCGCGATCATCGCAGCAGGACTGACATGTCCGAAACCCGGACAACCATCCGAACCCGCTGCAGACGCCACCACTTTGCTAGACCTCTACAAGAGCAAGGGCGCGAAAATCTTCGACATCGGCCTCTTTCGAAAGATTGCTAATTTCGGTGGTCTTTTCGAGGAGCGCTACGATGCCGGCGCTCTTGAGAAGATATTGACGGAGATGCTCGGCAAGAAGACGGAAATCAAGGATGCCCTGACCAAGGTGCTCATCACCGGTTACGACATTCACGCACGCCGTGCCGTTTTCATGACCAATGCTGATCGCGATCACGAACGGTTTTACTTCTGGCAGGCCGTCCGCGGGTCGTCAGCCGCTCCCACCTATTTCGAGCCGGCGCTGGTGGAGGATCTCGCCAGGGTCAAGCACGGCGAAATTCCGGCGCTGCCGCTGATCGATGGTGGAGTCTTTGCCAACGATCCTGCAATGGCGGCCTATGTCGAGGGCTGCAAGCTGGGATGGCGCGACGACGGCGAGAAAATCGTCATCCTCTCGCTTGGCACCGGTTCGGCCAATCGCAAGATCCCCTACCAGCAGGCGAAAAGCTGGGGCGCTGGCGGATGGATCAACCCCGCCAATGATACACCGCTTATCTCCGTGCTCATGCAAGGCCAGTCCAGCACCGCCTCCTACCAGCTGAACAAATTGCTCAACGTCGAACCACCGTCCTTTGCGGACGGAGCAACGGTCGTGACGACGGACAATCGCGAGAAGCTGGACTACTTCAGGCTCGACGCGCCACTGGTCGGCGTCAACGACGCGCTAGACGACGCCACACCGAAGAACATCTCCGACCTTGAGCGCTTCGGCCTGACGCTGGCGCAGAAACACGATCTGGCGCTGGAAGAAATCGCCGACAGGCTCGAGGCTCTGTAAGCGCATTTCCCATAACGCAAAAACCCGGCTCAAGAGCCGGGTTTCAATATGCGCCAAGGTCAAACGGCTTAGAGGCCGAGGCCGCCGAAACGCTTGTTGAACTTCGAAACGCGGCCGCCGCGGTCCAGCAGCTGCTGGTTGCCGCCGGTCCAGGCCGGATGCGACTTGGGGTCGATTTCAAGGTTCATGACAGCGCCTTCCGAACCCCACGTGGAGTAGGTTTCGTATTCGGTGCCATCGGTCATGACCACCTTGATCTTGTGATAGTCGGGATGGATATCAGCCTTCATAGCGCTCTTCCTGATGTGCCGGAGGGTCCAATTGCCGCAATTGCGTCAGGGAACCGTATTCAATAAATGAAGCCGTAGTCCGATCAGGCTACGGCTTCCCAATTCGATGCGGTGCCTATACATGAAGGGCGCAACGATAACAAGAGCCAAGGCGAGAGTTTGGCGCCTGAGGGCAGGAGACGGCATGACGGACAAGACAGGAAGCAATGGGGCGGCGAAAACACGGCAGTTCGCGAGGCCGCTCGCGCAGCTGGCACCTTATCTTCTCCGGTACCGCGGCATGGTCGCCGCCGCGCTTTTCTTCCTCGCTCTTGCTGCCGCGACGACGCTCGCGCTCCCGCTTGCCGTCAGGAGGATGATCGATCACGGTTTCAATGACGCCGATCGTGGTTTCATCAACGATTACTTCGGCATGCTGATCGTCATCGCGGTCGTTCTCGCGCTGGCGAGTTCCCTTCGCTATTACTACGTCATCAATATCGGCGAGCGGATCGTATCCGATCTTCGTCGTGAAGTTTTCGCCCAGGTGACGCGACTGTCTCCTGCCTTCTTCGACGTAAACCAGTCCGGCGAGATCGTTTCGCGGCTCACCGCGGATACTGCCCAGATAAAATCCGCTTTCGGCGCGACCGCGTCCCAGGCTCTGCGCAATGCCATTCTCTGTCTCGGCGCGATCGGCATGATGATCTACACGAGCCCCGGTTTGTCGATTCTCGTGATCGCCGCGATCCCGATCATTGTCTTTCCGCTGGTCGCGTTCGGCCGCTCGGTCCGGAAACGGTCGCGGTTCGCGCAAGACACGCTCGCCGACGCGTCTGCCTTCGCAAGCGAAACGATCGGCGCAACCCGAACGGTCCAGTCCTACAATGGCGAAGCCGCCGCTGCCGCGCGCTTCGGCGACGCCGTCGAGCGCGCTTATCATGCCGCCCGCGGAGCAACGAAGGCTCGCGCGGTGCTGACCGGCGTTGCCATCATGCTTGTCTTCGGCAGCGTCGTCGCGGTCCTTTGGGTGGGCGCCCAGAGCGTCCTCAACGGCACCATGAGCGCGGGCACTCTTGGCCAGTTCCTCCTTTATTCGGTCATTGCGGCAGGCGCGCTGGGTTCGCTCTCGGAAGTGTGGGGCGAACTGTCCCAGGCGGGCGGAGCCGCGGAACGTCTTATCGAACTCCTGCGAGAAGTGCCGGCCATTCGCTCGCCGGAGGCGCCGACGGCGCTGCCCGAGCCACCTCAGGGGCGGATCGACCTGCACGATGTCCACTTTGCCTATCCGTCGAACCCAACGCGCTCGTCCCTAAAGGGCTTGAGCTTTAGCGTCAGCCCGGGAGAGACGGTCGCCATTGTCGGCCCTTCCGGTGCCGGCAAGAGCACCGTCTTTTCCTTGCTGCTGCGTTACTACGACCCTGTCAGCGGAACGATCAACCTTGATGGCACCGACATCCGCACCGTCGACCTGCAGGCACTCCGCAGCCGCATCGCGATCGTACCCCAGGATGTGACGATCTTCGCCGCATCGCTGCACGACAACATCGCCTTCGGCAAACCCGGAGCCACTCGCGAGGAGGTGCGGGCCGCAGCGGCTGCGGCGCAGGCCGCCGAGTTCATCGAGCGCCTTGACGACGGTTACGACACCAAGGCCGGGGAGCGCGGCATCACGCTTTCAGGCGGCCAGCGCCAGCGCATCGCCATTGCCAGGGCTATTCTTAAGGATGCGCCGGTTCTTCTTCTCGACGAAGCCACCTCGGCGCTCGACGCAGAAAGCGAGACGTTGGTTCAGAAGGCTCTAGACGGCCTGATGCGGAACCGCACGACGATCGTCATCGCCCACCGTCTGGCAACCGTACTGAAAGCGGATCGCATCCTGGTCGTCGACGACGGCCGGATCGTCGAACAGGGAACGCACCAGTCCCTGATTCAGCATGGCGGCCTCTACGCCAAGCTCGCGCGATTGCAGTTCGAAAATGGTGCGCAGCATTTCTCAGTCGCCGCGAAGTAACCAAGACCAAGCTCAGGAGCCAACCGCGCGTCCCGCGATGCGGCCCGAGAACAGGCATCCGCCGAGGAATGTGCCCTCAAGCGCGTTGTAGCCGTGCATGCCCCCGCCACCGAAACCAGCCGCCTCTCCAGCGGCATAGAGCCCTGGCAGCGGCTCACCGCGCCAGTCGAGCACGCGGCCTGATAGATCGGTGTGAATGCCGCCTAGCGTCTTGCGGGTCAGGATATGCAGCCGCACCCCGATCAGCGGGCCCATCGCGGGATCCAGCAGGCGATGCGGCTTTACGGTACGCATCAGCCGGTCGCCGAGATAGTTCCTCGCTCCCCGGATCGCCGTCATCTGGACATCCTTGCCAAACTTGTTCTCCGCGTCCCGGTCTCGGGCCTCGATCTGCTCGCGCAGGTGATGGATACCGAGCCGGCCCTCACCGCTGATCTCGTTCATCGCGACAACGAGGTCCTCGAGCGTGTCACGGACAGCGAAATCCTCACCCTTGTCCATGAAGGCCTGCACGGGCCCTGGCGGTTCCTTGCTAAGGCGCTTCAGCAGCAATCGGATGTTCTTATCGGTGAGGTCAGGATTCTGTTCAGAGCCTGAAAGAGCGAATTCACGTTTGATGATTGCCTTGTTGAGAATGAACCAGCTGTAATCATGGCCTGTCGCCCGGATGGCCTTCAACGTTGCCATGGTGTCGAAGCCCGGCATGGCCGGAGGTGCCAGCCGGTTTCCATCGGCGTCGCACCAGAAGGACGAAGGACCGGGCAATATACGAATCCCGTGCTGCGGCCAGATCGGGTCCCAGTTCTTGACACCCTCCGTGTAATGCCACATCCGGTCGCCGTTGATGACATCGCCACCTGCGGAACGCGTAATCTCCAGCATTCTTCCGTCGACATGCTGCGGAACGCCGCTGACCATTGTACGAGGTGGCGGACCCAGCCGCTCAACCGGCCAGCTTCGTCGGACGAGATCGTGATTGCCGCCGATACCGCCGGACGCGACCACCACGGCGCCCGCCTCGACTTCGAACTCTTGCTCAACCTCCCGGTTGGTCGCGGCACCGCGAACCGCTGCATCCGGCTTAAGCACGGCGCCTCGCGCACCGGTAACGACGCCATTGGTGACAGTCAGACTATCGACCCGATGCCGAAAGAGGAAAGAAAGCCGCCCCTCCTCAGCCATCGCCCGCGCTTTTCGGACAAAAGGTTCGAGCACACCTGGCCCCGTGCCCCAGGTAATGTGGAAGCGCGGAACCGAGTTACCGTGACCGTTGGCGAGCGAACCGCCGCGCTCGGCCCAGCCGACGACGGGAAACCAGCGCATTCCGAGGTCATGCAGCCAGCGCCGCTTCTCGCCGGCTGCGAATTCCAGATAGGCATCCGCCCACAGTCTTGGCCAGTAATCCTCGGCCCGATCGAACGCAGCCGAGCCAAGCCAATCCTGGCGCGCCAGGGCCTGGCTGTCGCGAATCCCCAACCGCCGCTGTTCCGGGCTGTCGATGAAGAAAAGCCCGCCCAGCGACCAGAAAGCCTGGCCGCCAAGATTCTGTTCGCCTTCCTGGTCGAGAACGCAGACCTTGAGACCGCGTTCGGCTGCTTCGGTCGCGGCAACGAGACCCGCGAGACCGCCACCGATCACCGCCACATCGAACTGACTTGCCGGCATAGGCGCGTCCTCCTCCACAGCCCATGGCTATTCTTACGAATACGTAAGAGTAACCACAAGCCCGGGAGCATGCCGATCAACCGTTATCGTTCGGTCAGCTTGAGCTCGATCCGTCGGTTCTGGTCGCGGGCCTCGGGTGTATCGCCCTCGGCAAGCGGCTGGAACTCGCCGAACCCTGCGGCGACGAGCCGATCGGCGGGTACGCCCTGGGAGACGAGAAACTTCACGACGGAAATCGCGCGGGCCGCCGATAGCTGCCAGTTATCGGCAAAACGCCCGGTACCGGATAGGGGCACATTGTCTGTATGACCATCGACACGCAGCACCCAGTTGATTTCAGCCGGTATTTCCTTGGCGAGATCGAGAAGAGCGCCGGCAAGTTTCGTCATCTCCGCCTGCCCGGCCGGATTGAGCGTATCGCCGCCGGACGGAAACAGCACCTCTGACTGGAAGACGAAGCGGTCACCGACGATACGGATGTTCTCGCGATCGGAGAGGATTTCCCGAAGCCGCCCGAAGAAATCGGAACGATAGCGATTGAGCTCCTGCACGCGCTGGGCAAGTGCCACATTCAACCGGCGCCCGAGGTCCGATATCTTCGCCTGGGAGGCGGCATCCTTGGCTTCAGATGCCTGCAAAGCGGATTCGACGGCGGCGATCTGCGCCCTCAAGGCGGCGATCTGCTGGTTTAGGAGTTCGATCTGGTTGAGCGCCCGCGCGCTCACCTGGCGTTCCTCGTCGAGCTGATCAGTGAGGGCGCCGACCTGCGCATTGGCCGCGTCTGCGGCACCCGCGCCGCTGGAGAGAAGTTCCTGAAGCCGCGAACGCTCACCCTCCGACGCCGCGAGAGAGGATTGCAGGGCGGCCAGCGAATCCTCGAGATCCTGCTTGTTACCCTTTTCCAAAGCCAGAAGCTCGGTGAGCTCGGCGATCTGATTGTTCAGCCGGTTGAGCACCTCGTCCTTGCCGGTGATTTCGCGGCTGAGAATGAACTGCGCCACCACGAAGACGGTGAGCAGGAACATGATCGCCAGCAGCAGGGTGGACAGCGCGTCGACAAAACCCGGCCAGTAGTCGACACCCCTGTCGCGACGCCGATTGCGAGCAAGAGCCATGACTACTTGTCCTCGCTGATCTTTTCACCCAGCTTGTCATTCAGCCGGTCGAGCGTCTTTCGCATCGCGCGGGTGTCTTCCTGCTGCGCCTCGATCCAGTCGCGCAGCATCTGCTGCTCGTTACGCATGTTCTTGACAAGGCCCTGGATGCCTTCGGCCAGGTTGGCGATGGCAGCCACCGACCGCTCCGACCCACCGCCCTCGCCCATCTTCGCCAGCTGCTGGACGAGCTTCTGCATCTCTGCATTGTCGCCGCCAACCTCAGAACCGACATCCGTGACGGAGGAAAGCCAGTTTTCCAGCTCGGTGTAGAAGCGGTTCTGAGCTCGCCCCGCCTGCAGATCGAGGAAGCCGAGGATCAGAGATCCGGAGAGACCCAGCAACGAGGACGAGAATGCGGTCCCCATGCCGCTCAACGGCGCCGTCAATCCGCTTTTCAACGATTGCAGGATATCCGCGCCATCTCCTGATGCGGGATCGAGCGACTGGATCACCGAGCTGATCGAGCCGATGGTGCCCAGCAGACCCCAGAAGGTGCCGAGAAGGCCCAGAAAGACCAGAAGGCCGATAAGGTAGCGTGAAATATCACGCGACTCATCAAGCCTGGTAGCGATCGAGTCGAGGATCGAGCGCAGCGCTGTTGTCGAAATCGCGACCGTGCCACGATTGCCGATCAGCGCCCGCATGGGTGCCAACAGCCGGGGCTCGCGTCCAACCTTTTCGGCACTGCCGGCCGCGCGAAACGAGTTGAACCAGCGAACCTCGGGTCTCAGCGCCAGCACGTGATTGAAAACCAGAACGATGCCGACCGCGAGAACGCCAAGAATCAGGCCATTCAGACCGGGATTGGTAACAAAGGCGGCGTGCGCCTGCCGGTAGAGGATTGCCGTTATGAAGCCGACGATGATCAGGAAAATCACCATCGTGGAGAAGAACGGCATGGGACTGGACAGCTTGGTGCCGTATCCTTCGCCTTGGACCTCCGAGCCCTCAAGGTCCGCCAGCTTCACTTTCGCCATGATCTATTCAGCCTCCTGGAATCTCGCCGCGGAGGCTAGTTTAAAATTGAGACGAATTGAAGGGGTCTGGCGGAAAGGTTTCCTACCGTTCCGGTTGTCAGGGCATCGGCCTGCTGATGACGTCGAGGAGCGACTTGCGGATATATTCGTTGCCGGCGACCACAGTCCCGGTCGTGAACATGTCGTTGCCGCCGCTCATGTCGCTGACGAACCCGCCGGCTTCGCGGATCAGCAGCAGACCTGCCGCGATATCCCAGGGCGATAGCCCCGTTTCCCAGAAACCGTCCAGACGACCCGCCGCCACATAAGCAAGATCGAGCGCTGCCGCGCCCATACGGCGCACGCCGGCGACCTCACCCATCACGTGACGCAGTTCGATCAGAAACTTTCCATGCTGGCCTCGACCGAGATGCGGAACACCGCAACCGATCACGCAATCCGAAAGCACCTTTCTTGCACCCACGCGGATACGACGATCGTTGACGAAGGCACCACCCCCCTTTTCGGCGGTGTAGAGTTCATCCGTTGCCGGGTTGAAGACAACCCCGGCAACAAGCTCGCCATTGCGCTCCAGCGCGATGGACACGGCGAACTGCGGAATGCCGTGGAGGAAGTTGGTCGTCCCGTCCAGCGGGTCGACGATCCAGCGATGCGCACCGTCGGTGCCCTTGATCTCTTCGCTCTCTTCGCCAAGGAAGCCATAGGTCGGTCGCGCCTTCAGAAGCTCTTCCTTGACGATCTTCTCGGCCTTGAAGTCGGCCTGCGAGACGAAATCACCCGGACCCTTGACGGAAACCTGGAGGTTCTGCACCTCGCCGAAATCACGCGCCAGCGACTTGCCGGCCTTGAAGGCGGCCTGAACCATGACATTGAGAAGTGCTGAACGGGCCATCGGACCATTTCCCCTGGTATGCTGCGAATGAAGGCGGCGGACGCGAACCGTGGCGAAAGCGCTGATCGCAAAAGCGTCGGGCCGGTTCAAGACCACAAAAACCGCCGAAGTTCAAGGGGGACGCATGAGAGGAGCCTATCACCCCGCCTGCAGCAAGCCCGTGACAGGAAGTGCGACCAGCGCGGCAACCCCGGAAAGGACGGTCGCCAGCCATAGATGCATGGCGAAGGACCGCTCGCCCGACACGGTTCCATAAACGGCCTTCGCCACCATGTTCGCGACGATTGCTGCCGCCAGGCCTGTTGTCGCGGCTTTGACGGTTAAAACCGGCAACATCCCGGCGATCGTGACGGTAGCGGCATCGACGTCCGCCAGTCCGGAAAACAAGGAGGCTATCACAAGCCCTTCGTCACCGAAGAACTGCGCTGCCGCCCGGGCGGCGAAAGCGACAAGGACAAGGAGGAGCGCCATCTTCAGCACAGCCCACAATTCGAATGGATTGGCCGGCGGCTGCGTTTCGCTGTCCGCTTTGGTTCGCCGAGCGAGAACGAGGCTGTAGACCCCCATGACGGCGGCCGCGAGAATGATGGACGGCAAGAGTGGCGCTGCGAGAGGTGCAGCAAGCGTGGCGACCAACAACCCGGTCCGCGCGAGCGAGACGGCACCGGCACTGATCGCGCCGGCGGCCAACGCTTGGCTTGTTGACGGATTCTCGGCAGAGCGCCGGGCAAAGGAGATCGTCGTACCGGTGGAAGATGCCAGCCCGCCTATTGCACCTGCCACCACACCACCGACGGATGGACCCAGCAGTCGGATCGCCACATAGCCGACAAAGGAAATCGACGCGAGCAGGATCGCGAGCACGAGGATTGATCGGGGCGATACCCCGCCAAAGGGACCGATTGTCTGATCGGGAACCACCGGCAGGAGCACGAACGTCATGGCGAGCAGGATGATGGCGGAGCGAAGTTCCGCCCACTGCAGGCGGCGGATAGCGGCATGAAGGAAATCACGGGCGGCAAGAATGGCGACGAGCGCAACCCCGCCAGCAGAGGCGAGCACCAGATCCCCCAGAACCGAAAGGGCTCCCAGTCCGAAGGTCAGCATGGCGGCAATGACCGAAGTGACGCTGAAACTCTGTTCGGCGATTGCCTCCCTGATGGAAAACACCACCATCACAATTGAAAGCGAAAGAAGGAAGACGCCGACTGTGATCCCCGGCAGGCCGCCGGTTTTTTGCAAGGCATGTTCGAGCAAGCCTGCGACACCACCGAGCATCCCGAACATCGTGAAGGTACGGATGCCGGCCGTGCGAGCACCTTCGCGCTCTTCCCGCTCGCGCCAGTGACGCTCCACGCCGACGGCCGCGCCGATGGCGATTGCCAGCCCCAGTCGCTCAAAAAGTTCAAGATTGTCCATGTCGACCCCGAGAGCCGCGGCGATCCTGCTAGTCGGCTGGCTGCCGCTACCTTACCCGAAACCGATTCGCGGCGTCGATGGCCTTCTTCTGCTGCTCTTCCGTAAGGCCGAGATAGAAGTCCTCCAGCCCCGCATCCGTCAACCCGGCGCGACGCGAAAGCACGTACCACTTGGCCGCCTCCACCGGATCGGGACGTGTGCCGAGTGCATTGATATAAAGATGCGACAGCCGGTTCTGCGCGACGACATTGCCGCGCCGCGCCGCACGGCTGAGCCAATGGAAGCCCTGGTCGTAGTCTCGCTCGCCTGCAATGCCGTTGACATACCAGATGCCGATGTCGAGTTCCGCCGTGTCGAAACCGGCCTTGGCCGCGCGGAGCATGTAGTCCCGTGCCTTCACCCGCTTGTCGTCGCTGACGCCCGGAAGCGTGTTGTAAAGCTGCGCGACGGCATATTGGGCATCGGCAACGCCCTGGTCGGCGGACTTTTCATAGTAAGGCAGGGCGAGTTGCAGGCCCTTGCGTCCGGGATTGTCACTGACAAGCGTCTGCGCCCAGTTGAACTGCGCGGACGCGTTGCCGGCATCAGCCGCCTTGCGCATGAAATCGTCGGCCTTTGCCTTGTCACGCTCGACGTGACGCCCCTCCATCAGGAGCAGGGCATATTGGAACATGGCATTTGGATCACCGCCGGCGGCGGCCTGGCCGTACCAGAAGGCGGCGGCCTTCGGATCCCGCTTCACGCCAAGACCCCTTGTGGTCATTTCGGCAATGAGGGTCTGTGCGGTCGGGTCGCCCAGTTGCGCTCGCGGCAAGGCCTTGTCCAGCGCGGTGAGATAAAGTCCCCGCTGGAAGGCACCATATGCCTCATCGAGCGGGCCGTCATAAGGCTTCTCAGGCGGCGGCTCTGGCAAGGGGGCGCCCATGCGCTGGTAAAGGGACAAACCTTGTATCTGTGTATCGGAGGCTTCCCCGGAAGGTTCAGCGGCTCCCGGACGTTCCGTCCGGTCAAGTGTCGTCGCGTCGTCCTCAAGCGGCCGGTTGACGGCATCGCCGCCGCCCTCCTGCGCGAGCGCCGCCGTTGCAAGGCTGATCAGCGATGCAAAGAGTGCCGAAGTGAGGTGTGCCCGAAACGCCATGCGCCGTTTCAACCGTCAAACCGTGGCGCTTTTTCGTCAAGCAGGGCGTTCACACGAGAGATGATCGTGGACGCCTGGGCGGGATCGGCGAAGACCGCCTTGCCCAGCGCCACGAACTCCGCACCGGTCTCCGCGACAGCGAGCGCCGACTCGGGATCCGTGCCGCCCATGACCATGCAGGGGATTTCGACCATCGACGCCCACCACTCCGCCAATGCCAGATTCTTGGAATGCGGCTCCGGCTTGATATCGCCGTCGAGCTTGCCGAAGAAGATGTAGTCGGGCTGCAATTCCCCGATTTCCAGGGCCGCGTGCCGTTCCTTGGCGGTGCCACCGCCAACGATCATCTTCGGCGTGTGCTTCTCGATCGCCTCAGCCAGTGCCTCCTGGTTTCCCTCGATATGAAGCCCGTCAGCCCTCGCCCGTCCCGCGACCCGACTGTCATTGACGATCAACGCAGCAGCTCCGGCATCCTGGATGACCGGCACCAGCTTCTCCGCATGCTCCTGAAAGACACGATCGTCGAGGTCGTACTTGGGTACGATCACCGATGCGACATCGCCGCCCTTGAGGGCATCGCCAAGCACTCGCGCACGCTCCACGGCATCGGCCATGTCAGGCAGCACGAGTACCAGACGGCATCGATTGTCAGCTGTGGTCATGTGTTCATTCCTTTCGGCGGCCCCCGTGCTTCATACCGTGGGGCTCGCATCCCTGTTGGAAATTCGATAGACCGGTGCGGTCAAAGGATCAACAGAAACCCATGCTGCCATCATTCGAGTTTTTTCTGGTCGCCATTCCGGCCGTCGCCGTCGTGGGGCTTTCCAAAGGCGGTCTGGGTGGCGCCTTCGCTCTCGTTGGCGTCCCGCTGATGGCACTCGCTGTGCCGCCGATGCAGGCAGCAGCAATTTTCCTGCCGATTCTCCTGGTCATGGATGCCGTCGCACTCTGGGCATGGCGGCAGTACAACGATCGCCGCACCCTTTTTATCCTGTTGCCGGGAGCAATTCTCGGAATCGGATTGGGCTGGGCTACATCAAGCTACGTGTCCGCCAATGCCATGAGGCTTGTCCTCGGCCTCATCACGGTGGCGTTCGTCCTACGTTTCGTTGCCGAGACCTATGTCAGGCACCGGGGCAATGAAATTGCCGCCCGCTCTCACAACAGTGTCCTCGCCACCTTCTGGGGGACAGTGTGCGGTTATTCGAGTTTCGTCGCCCACGCCGGAGGACCGCCGTTTCAGATCTACGTCCTGCCGCTGAAGCTCGACCCACGCAGCTACACCGGCGCCAGCGTGCGCTTTTTCGCGCTGGTAAACCTGATCAAGGTCATCCCCTATTTCGCCCTTGGCGAACTGGACACGGAAAATCTGACCCTGTCCTTCTTCCTCCTGCCCGTCGCGCTTGTCTCGACCTTGGCCGGCGCGCAATTGGTAAAGATGATGAAGCCGGCGATTTTCTACCCGTTCATGTACGGAATGGCGCTTATCGCCGGCCTGAAACTGCTTTGGGACGGGATCGGTCTTTAGTCGATTGCAGGTTGCTGCAACGCACAACCCGCTTGCCGGTCACCAAAGTTTCGCTTAGGCTTTTCCACATGAGCAATCCCGATGTCTTCGCAGCCATTGCCGACCCGAATCGCCGGCACATCCTGGAAGAACTTCGGCGCGCGCCCAAAACCGTCAACGACCTGGCAAAGGGCCTCCCCATCAGCCGCCCGGCTGTGTCGCAACACCTGAAGGCGCTGCTCGATTGCGGTCTTGTCACGGTCATATCGGAGGGGACACGGCGGATCTACTCCGTCAACAACCGGGGCTTCGACGGCATGAACCTATGGCTGGACCAATTCTGGTCCTGAAAAAACAAAGCCCCGCGAACCGCAATGGTCCCCGGGGCACGGTACTGACAATGTCGGAACGATGATCAGTGGCGGGTCGATGCCCTCAGACGTTCCATCTCATCCTTGATACGCAGCTTGTTACGCTTGATTTCGGCGATTTGCTGGTCGTCGATGGAGGGCGAAGCGAGCGCCGTGTTCAGCTTTTCCTCCAGAGCACCATGCTTCTTGGCGAGCGATTCAAGATGAGCCTGTATGGTCATTTGTCACGTCCTTCCTTGTCGCCTACCTCCCGCCATCAACCGCGGGAGTTTCAGGCTTTGCGAAAGTAATGTGACACGAACAATGTGTTTTGTCGAAGGCCAAAATGCACCTTATGAACGGCATTTTCCGGAATACGGATAACTTCCCGTTACCGCTAATTGGTGATAGGAGCTTGCGCGAATCTTCGGCACGCCGGAAAACAGCGTGACATGCTCGAATGGGGACAAAACCATGCCCGACCAGGAACAGGCGGATATCAGGCTCGCTCTCGCAAGGCTGCGCCAGGAGCACGAGGATTACGATGCCGCGATCAATGCCATGATCCAGGTCGGCTGCGAAGCGCTGAGAATCCAGCGCATGAAGAAGAAGAAACTCGGCATCAAGGACAAGATGAGCAAGCTCGAAGATCAGATCATCCCCGACATCATCGCCTGAGGAAAGGGCAGCAACGATGAGCGAAGAGCGTCCGCCCGTTGCCATCATCATGGGCAGCCAGTCTGACTGGGAAACGATGAAGAATGCCGCCGACACGCTGGAGGCGCTCGACATCAGCTACGAGGCCCGGATCGTCTCTGCCCATCGGACACCCGACCGGATGTACGCCTTCGCCAAGGAGGCCCGCGAAGAGGGTTTCAAGGTGATCATCGCCGGCGCCGGTGGCGCAGCCCATCTGCCGGGGATGGTTGCATCCCTCTGCCCCCTCCCCGTCTTTGGCGTTCCCGTCCAGTCGAAGACCATGTCCGGAATGGATAGCCTCTATTCCATCGTCCAGATGCCGGCCGGTATCCCGGTCGGAACGCTGGCGATCGGGCGCGCCGGCGCGGTCAATGCGGCGCTGCTGGCAGCACGGGTTCTCGCCATTACCGACCTCGATCTCGCTGAACGGCTGGACGACTGGATTGACCGGCAAAGTTCGGCCGTCGCCGAATATCCGGTGGACGAGGCACCATGACGCAGACCACGATTGGCATCATCGGCGGCGGCCAGCTCGGGCGAATGCTCGCTATGGCAGCGGCCCGTCTCAATTTTCGGACAATGATCCTTGAGCCGCAGGCAGACTGCCCAGCCGCTCAGGTTGCGAACCGCCAGATCGTCGCAAGCTATACCGATCCCTCGGCGCTCGCCGAACTGGCGCGGTCCTGCGACATTATTACCTACGAATTCGAGAACGTTCCGGTCGAAGCCGCACATAAGCTTGCCGAGGAGCGCCCGGTGTTTCCTCCTGCAAAAGCGCTTGAGGTCGCCCAGGATCGCCTGACTGAGAAGCAGTTCCTGAACGGCGTCGGCATTCCGACGGCCGATTTCAGGGCCGTCGACAACCAGGACGGACTCGTTGCTGCTCTCGCGGATTTTGGCGGCCAAGGCGTGCTCAAGACACGCCGCATGGGATACGATGGCAAGGGTCAGAAGGTTTTTCGTGCCGGCGACGCAGCGGATGGAGCTTTCGCGGAATTGGGTGGCGTTCCGCTTATTCTTGAGAGCTTTGTGCCCTTCGAGCGCGAAGTCTCGGTTATCGCCGCGCGTGGAACGGACGGATCGATAGTCTGTTTCGACGTGGCCGAAAACGTCCACCGCAACGGCATACTCCATACATCGACCGTGCCGGCAAGGATCACCCCCACTACGGAACAAGCGGCCCGTGCCGCCGCCGATAAACTTCTTTCTGGGCTGGGTTATGTGGGTGTCATTGGCATCGAGTTTTTCGTCCTGCCGGACGGCAGCCTGATCGCGAACGAGATTGCGCCACGCGTCCACAATTCCGGTCACTGGACGGAAGCGGCCTGTGTCGTATCTCAGTTCGAACAACACATTCGCGCTGTGGCGGGCCTTCCTCTCGGAGCGACCGAGCGACATTCCGACTGCGTCATGACAAACCTGATCGGCAACGATATCGCCGACGTTCCCGCATGGCTCTCCCGGACGAACACGCTGGTGCACCTTTACGGCAAGACCGAAGCGCGTCCCGGCCGCAAGATGGGCCATGTCACCGAGCTGAAATGACGGGATTTTCTGCCGAATGCGGCTGAAAAGTCGCCCCGGCGGTTGACATTCGGGCTTTGCTCGGAGTATTTGCCACCAACCCAAGAAGAGCGCGCCCCGCGGCGCGCTTTTGAATGTTTAAGACTCTCGGCGAATCGCAGGTTCGTCGGCAACCCTCGCGGATCGGTAAAATGAAGATCAAGAATTCGCTGAAAGCACTGAAGGCCCGTCATCGCGACAACCGTCTGGTCCGCCGCAAGGGTCGCATCTACATCATCAACAAGCAGAACCCGCGCTTCAAGGCCCGCCAGGGCTGAGGTCGACGACGTACGGACATCCGCGACGTCTGTTGATAGCGAAGTTTTGAATTTGAAACACGGCGCAGGCGAACTATCATAGTTCGCATGCGCTTTTTTCGTTTGCCGATTCTTCTGCTGGGACTGATTCCTGCCATGCCGGCGACGGCGCAGGACGAGGAGGCGGCATCCGCCTCGCCACCGGCGGTCATGTCCGACGAGATGACGACCGCGGATAGCGTGGAGCGTCTTCTGGTCGACCTAAAGCGGCAGCGAAACCCCGACAGCGCCCAAAGCATCGCCGCGCGACTGTCCACGCTCTGGAGCCGTTCGGACAGCGCCACGGTCAATCTGCTGATGCAGTGGGCGGATGACGCCATCAAGAAGGAAAAGAACGCCGCGGCGCTCGACTTCCTTGATCAGGCCATCACCCTGAAGCCCGACTTCGTCGGCGCCTGGAACAAACGCGCTACGCTGCATTTTTCGATGGGCGCGTTCAGCAAGTCCATGTCCGACATCAATCACGTTCTGACCCTGGAACCGCGTCACTTCGGAGCGCTGGCCGGAATGGGCGCTATCCTTGCCGAATCGGGTCGCGAGGAAATGGCCTTGCGCGCTTGGGAGCGCTACCTCGAAATCTACCCGTCGGACCGGCAGGCGCAGGAAGCCGTAACGAACCTTTCGGAAAAGCTTGCTGGAAACCGCATCTGACCTATCTTCACGGCGGTATCCTTTCGCCGTCAGGTGCCGCACATCGTGTCATTCTCTTCATTGTCCATTATAACCGGTGCCGTTCTCGCAATGGCTCTCGCCCTGTCGTCCGGCATTGCCGCCTGGCGCGCCAAGGAGCTGGAGCGGCGTTGGCCGAATATCGGAACTCGAATCGATATCGGCGACATGCATATGAACGTGCTTCACCTGCAGGCGGGACCATCACCCGACCTACCGCCAATCGTGTTCATCCACGGCGCCAGCGGCAACCTTCGTGATCAGGCCTATGCCTTCCGTTCCGCGCTGGAAGGCCGCGCCGAACTGCTGTTCATCGATCGTCCGGGCCACGGCTATTCCGACTGGGGTGGAGCCGAAAACGCACGTCCGGATGGCCAGGCCCACGCGCTAGCACGCACGATGGATAAGCTGGGTATCAAGCGGGCGATCATCGTCGGCCATTCGTTCGGCGGCGCGATCGCGGCAAGCTTCGCGGTGCTGCATCCTGACAAGACGGCCGGTCTGCTTTTTCTGTCGCCGGCCACCCATCCTTGGCCCGGCGGCGTGGACTGGTACTATGACCTCGCATCAACACCTGTTGTGGGTCCGTTGTTTTCGTATGCCATAGCGCTTCACGCCGGTATGGCGCGACTGGACACGGCCACCGTTAACGTCTTTGCTCCGAACCCAAGACCGGATCGTTACATCGAGGAAACAGGCGCGGCTTTGGTTCTGCGCCCCGACGTGTTCCGCTGGAACGCAATCGACGTTTCAAGCCTGCATGACTATGTCGAGAAATTTGCTCCACGTTATCGGGAGATTGAAGCACCGACCGTCATCATCACCGGAGACAGCGACGATATCGTCCTTGAAGAAATCCATTCGCGCGGCCTGGAACGCGATATCGCTGGTTCGGAACTGCTGTGGATCAAGGGACTGGGCCACAAACCGGACTACGTCGTCACCGATGTTGCTATCGCCGCGCTGGAAAAGATCGCTGGTCGTGAGCGCGATTTGCCCCGGTTGGCTCTGGAGGCGGAAGCCAGGATAGCGGCGACGCGGAATAGCAAAAGGGCGCCGGACTGAGACCCGACGCCCTTTTCTCAAAACATCCGCACACGCCTCAGACGCCACTCAGCCCATCCGTGCCGATATAGGCAATTCTCAGCATATTGGTGGCTCCAGGGGTTCCCAGCGGCACCCCGGCCGATATGATGATGCGATCGCCCGGCTTCCCAAAGCCTTCCTGAGCGACGATCCGGCAGGCGCGGTTCACCATGTCGTCGAGATCGGTCGGCTCGTCCGAGACGACGCAATGCAGACCCCAGACCACCGACAGGCGGCGGGCCGTCTGAATGATGGGCGACAGCGCGATGATCGGAACTTCCGGGCGCTCGCGCGAGGCGCGAAGACCGGTATTGCCCGATGCTGTGTAACAGACGATCGCCTGCAGCTTCAGCGTCTCGGCGATCTGACGGGCGGCAAGCGAGATGGCATCGGCACCCGTCGCTTCGGGCTGGGCACGCTGGGCATAGATGATGCCCGGATAGTGCGGCTCGCGTTCGACCGTCGACGCAATCGACGCCATCGTCGCTACCGCCTCGACCGGATACTGGCCCGAGGCGGATTCGGCCGACAGCATGATCGCATCGGCACCTTCAAAGACGGCGGTCGCGACGTCGGAGACTTCCGCACGCGTCGGAACGGGGGCCGTGATCATCGATTCGAGCATCTGGGTCGCAACGACCACCGGCTTGCCTTCGCGGCGGCATGCGCGGATCAACTGCTTCTGGAGACCGGGAACCCGCTCGAGCGGCATTTCGACGCCGAGATCGCCGCGTGCGACCATCAGAGCGTCGGAGAGGGCAATGATTTCGTCGATACGGTCAATGGCCTGGGGTTTTTCGATCTTCGACATCAGACCGACGCGGCCCTTGGCGATCTTGCGAACCTCGGCAAGGTCCTCCGGGCGCTGGATGAAGGAGAGCGCCACCCAGTCGATATCGTTGGTCGCCAATACCGCATCAAGGTCCGTACGGTCCTTGTCGGTCAGCACACCGGTGGCCAGTATTGTATCAGGCAGGCTGACGCCCTTGCGATCGGAAATCTTGGTGCCTGACACAACGGTGCAGACGATGCTCTTTCCATCGGCCTTTTCTGCCTTCAGGTGCAGCTTGCCGTCGTCAATCAGGAGCCTGTCGCCGGCGTTCACAGCCTCAAGGATTTCCGGATGTGGCAGGAACACGCGCTTGTTGTCGCCCGGTTCGTCCTTGTTATCGAGCGTGAAGGTTTGGCCGGGAACGAGTTCCACGCTGCCGTCCTTGAATTTTCCCACGCGCAGCTTCGGTCCCTGAAGGTCGGCAAGGATGCCGATCGGTCGTCCGCATTGCGCCTCGACCGAGCGAATTCTCTGGACGAGCGTGCGCATGAGGTCATGGCTGGCATGGCTCATGTTGATGCGGAACAGGTCCGCGCCGGCCTCGTGCAACTTGCGGATCATCTCCTCCTCGGAGGAGGCCGGACCCAAAGTCGCCAGTATCTTTACCTTGCGATTACGCTTCATCAGTTTTGACTTTCCTGCGTGCCGGGAGTGTCGGAGAGTTGGACCATCCAGCTGCCTTGGCGGCCGGTGTCATACTCCTTGAATCCCATCTGCTGATACCCGCGCGCGAAGCAGTCCTCGACCCCGGTGATCTTGAACTCGTTCTCCGCCACGCACATGTTGATGTCACCGGCCCAACGCCCGCCGCGAGCGGCGTCTTCGGCGTAGAGGTAGTAGTAACGCGACTGCAATTCGCCCTCGATGAGCGTCGCGCACGTCGCGGCCGGCACCTGCCACCAGCCTTCGGTGATCCAGCCTTCCGCCGCTCGGTAGCCGATCGCGACGCCGACCAGATTTTGCGTTCCGTTGCAAACGCGGAACTCGGCACGAGCCGCACCGGCAAACAAAACGGCGAGGAAGCAGGAGGCGCAAAAGAATACGATTCGGTTCATTCGTCCGGACCAGCGAGGCAAGGGGAAGGTATGTCGGTTCAGCACGGTTTCCGAAGAACTCCACGGTTTGTCGACACCAACCTTCTTGCGATGGTGGGGTTGGAAAGTCAACGTAACACTAATCGATTAAATTTCCGTTCGGGGCGATCGCTACGCATAATGCCACAAGACCGGCAAGCGGCAAAGCTTGTGCTCTTCCACGTCACGTGCGACTACTCCCCATCCCGTTCATCTTTCCGAGATCATGACTGATTTTGCGCCTTTTGACATCCTAGAGGGACGATATGACAGCGGATTGGTTCTGCTGGCAGATCATGCCCGAAACACCCTGCCACCTGAGTACGGATCGCTCGGATTACCCGAAAGCGCCTTTTCAAGGCACATCGCCTTCGACATAGGCGTGGAAAAGCTCACTAGGACTCTTGCCGCACGATTGAACGTGCCCGCGGTGTTCGGATGCTTCTCGCGACTGTTGATCGACCCGAACCGCGGGGAGGACGATCCCACTCTCATCATGAAGATCTCCGACGGGGCGGTCATCCCCGGCAATCACCCAATCACTTCGGATGAGTGGAACCACCGGATCGCCACATACCATCGGCCCTATCACACCGCCGTCGACCAGACGATACGACAGGTCGAGGATGCGACCGGGCGAGCGCCGCTGGTGCTGTCGATCCATTCCTTTACACCGGCATGGAAAGGCGTACCCCGCCCGTGGCATGCGGCCGTTCTCTGGGATACGGATCATCGCGCCGTTGCTCCCCTTCTCACTGCACTCAGGCAACCCGGCGATATCATCGTCGGCGACAACGAACCGTATGACGGCGCGCTGAAGGGCGACACGATGTATCATCATTGCATGCGGCGCGGTATTCCACATGCTCTTCTGGAGGTCCGACAGGACCTGATTGGCGACGATGAGGGTGTAGCGGCCTGGGCGAACAGGCTGGCTCCGATCTTCTCCGGACTCAATGCTGACCCGACCTTGCACGACTACAAGATACATCCGTCTCGGACGGGTCCTTACAGCGATTGACAGGGAGGCCGACATGGCGGAGATCACCCCGCAGCAGCAGACCGAATTTGAAGCCGCGGCATTTCGCAGGCTCATCCGGCACATGCGTGACCGCAATGATGTCCAGAACATCGACCTGATGAATCTTGCCGGCTTCTGCCGCAACTGTCTCTCAAACTGGTATCTCGACGCAGCCAAGGCGGCGGGCGTGGAGATGACGAAGGACGAGTCGCGAGAGCATGTCTACGGCATGCCTTATGAAGAGTGGAAGCGCCTCAATCAGCCCGACGCCACCGACGCGCAGAAAGCTGCCTTTGAAATCAACAGGCCGCGCGAAGAATAGCCATCATTCTTCGCTTTTCCCTTGACGCGGAACCTGCTTCGCGGCAGGTCACGCCGACGAAATTTTTGCCTACATACAGGAGATACCGATGTCTGATGCCCACGGCGTCGCCCGCGACCAACTCCGCGCCTTTGTCGAGCGCATTGAACGCCTGGAAGAAGAAAAGAAGACGATCGCCGACGACATCAAGGACGTCTACGGTGAAGCCAAGGCTATGGGCTTCGATACCAAGATCCTGAAGAAGGTCATCGCACTCCGCAAGAAGGACGAGCAGGAACGCATGGAAGAGGATCTGATCCTCGACACCTACCTGCACGCCCTCGGCATGATCGAAAATCCGCCCGAAGCGGAATGACGCGTTCGGCTATAGCGACGTGAAAAAAGCCCCTCGCGGGGCTTTTTTTGTGGCTTATCATCTGGCGATTGGGCCGTTTCACTGCGTTGCCGGAGCGACGATACCGAAGCGTGCCGGATCCACCACGACATTGCTGCTCTTGAAGCCAACGGAGTAAACCTCGCTCGGCTGGGTCGTCAGGGTTCGGCTCACCACCCGCGGCGCCTTCGTGGCCTTCGATGCCTCGAAGCGGTCGCTGTTGAGCGCCCAGCTCGCGATCATATCCTTCGTGAGCTTCGTGCCGCCCTGCATGGCGATCCTCGCCGTCTGCGCTTCAGCTTCGGTCGGCCGGCCACCCTTGGTCGGAAGTCCCGCTGCGAGGCTCGGGTCGACAGGTTTGGGAGCGTCGAACACGTCTCCGAAATCCACATCGTCCGCCTTCGGCTGCAGCGACGCGACGCGAATATATTGCGGGCCGGTTTCATTGCCTGTCATCGCCGCCTCAGCCTCGGCATAGGCAGGGACCGGTACTGTCATGGGCGCTATCGGTGCCGGCTCAGCGGCGGCCGTCTGCTGGATCGTATTGGCCTGTTCGATCGCGGCAGCCGCTTCAGGCGAGAGGATCGCCTGCTCGACTTCATCGACGTCCGCCTCGCCCATGCCATCAGCTGACGCCAGAAGCGCCTCGGCAATAGCCGGCCGTCCGAGTGGTACCGGCACGGCAGCCATTTCCGGCGACATGGCCTCGATTGCGTCTGGAGACACCGAGGCCGTCATCACGCCAGCTTCCGCCTGTCCCGGCAGATTGCGCGCGCCGAGAAGCGTCGGCACCGGAATCTTGTAGCTTTGCAGGTCGGCGAAATTCTCTTCGTTTGCAGGCGTTTCCGCCGTCACCTGTGTCAACGCGTCCTGGGCCGGGCTGCGGTTTGGCGAATAAAGCGCTGTTGCAAGGCTGCCATCCTGCGCGGCGACCGAAGGACGCGACAGCGGGACAGGCGCATTCAAGGACGCAATCGCCACCTCAGGCTGCGGTGCAGCCTCCACCACCGGCTGCTGCGGCGGTGGTTCGGGCGCGGGTGCGGCGGCGACAAGCGTCGGACGTTCCGCAGGGACCGAGATGTCCTCCTCTTCGTCCTCGTCTCCGCCACCAAACAGGATCGCAAACAGGTTCTTGCGCTTCTTGGGCGATTCGTCCGCATCGGCGATGAGGATCTGCTGCTTCGAACTCAGCCGCTTCTTGTACTCCGCAAGAGCCTGCTGATATCCCGGCAACGGCTTTCCGTCGGCCGGGATGTGTACGGTTTTTCCGTCCGGGAAAAGCCGCGCCAGATCCTGACGGGACATGCGGGGCCAGGCACGAACCCCGGCGACGTCCATATGCACGAACGGAGAACCGGACTTCGGATAATAACCGACCCCGCCGGCCTGCAGCTTGATCCCGATCTCACGCAGTGTCTTCAGCGGCACGCCAGGGATATAGAAATCCATGGCGGTGCCCTTCATGTGCTGGCTTTCCTTTGCGACACCCTTGGAGCGCGATCGCAGCATGGCGTTGGTCGCGGGAGAACGATATCCGGAGACGACGGTAATGTAGCCTTTGGCACCGGCGCGGCGATAAACTTCCCACACGAGATCGAAAAGCCGCGGATCCATCTTGGTCGGCTCGTTACGACGCCAGTCGCGAACAAGGTAGCTGAGCTGACGCAGTCCCTTGGCATCGTACTTGCCGTTTCTTTTGAAAACGACCTCGGCCTTTTCGCCGGTATGAACGAAGTGGATTTTCAGGGAACGCGTTTCCGCCGCCGCACTTCCGGCGGAAGCGCCAAATATCAGCAGGCAGCTCAACACCATCAAAAAGGCGGACAAAATGACCTTGGCGGCAGCCGGCCTACGTGCAGCCCATCGGTTGCGCCCAACCACACAAAGAGGCGCATTTATCGCTGGCCGTTTCAGCAAATCGATCCCCGTACTCAAGATGACGTCCCACGCCACCCCAATCTAATGCCAAATGCGGTAACACCATGGCAAATCCGCCACAGTCGCACAACTGTCTTTCTGTTGGTGAATGAAACACTAACAGATCATTTATGTCGTGCTACCAGAAGAACTTTGCGCGAGGGTTAACACTGCCGCATTGATCGATATCATTCAGGCGGCATGTTTTTGGGGATCGTCGGGATCGATTCCGTAATCCTTGAGCTTCCGATACAGCGTCGAGCGGCCGATTCCAAGTTTGCGGGCCACCTGACTCATCTGGCCGCGATAGTATTTCAAGGCAAAGCGGATGAGCTCTTCCTCGATATCCGCCAGCTTCCTCACATTCCCGCTGTTATCGGTACTGACGATGACGTTTTCCGAAAGCACCGACGGATTGGACGCCGCGGCGGTCAGTCGTGCTGTATCGTGATCGGACAGCCGACCGACGAGCCCGCTGCTCGGCGAAGGTTCGGCCGGGCGTTCGGCTCGCTCGGACCGGCCGAGCGCATCGCTCGGCACTTCGGCGGCGATCTGGGGAAAGTCCGTTTCCGTCAGCTCCGGCCCGCTGGCGAGGATCACGGCGCGATAGAGGGCGTTTTCAAACTGCCGGACATTGCCCGGCCAGTCATACGCGGTGAGTAGCGCAAGGGCTCCGGGTGACATGCCGAGCGGACGCACCAGCCGCTGTTCGCCGGAGAAGCGTTCGACGAAGGCCCGTGCGAGAAACGGAATGTCCTCCCGTCGGCGGCGCAAGGCCGGAATTGTGATGGGATAGACGTTGAGGCGATAGTAGAGATCTTCGCGGAAACGGCCGGCCTTGACCTCTTCGATGAGGTCTTTTCGCGTCGACGAAATGAGCCGGACATCGATTTTCCGCTGACGCCGACCATTCTGGCGATCGATCTCGCCGTTATGCACGAGTCGCAACAGACGCGATTGCACTGCGAGCGGCAGCGCGCTGATTTCGTCGAGAAACACGGTTCCCCCGTCCGCAGCGACGAATTTGCCCGCGCTTTCGGGATCATCCGTATCATCGGCACCGAAGAGCACGGCCTCGATGGCCTCGGGCGCGACAGCGCTGCAACTGACGGATACGAACGGTCTCCCGCTCCGGTCGGAGGAAAAGTGGATGGCACGCGCAACGAGTTCCTTTCCAACGCCGCTCTCGCCCTCCAGGATGACCGGAATGACTGTACCGACGGCGCGGCGTGCAAGCTCCACGACCCTTGCCATGGCACCACTCGACGAAACGATATCGGAGAAGCTCACATGGCCGGAGCGCGACCGTCGCGACACCCTGGCTCCGGCATCCCGGCCGTTGAACATCAGGGCCCCTTCGACAGCGCCCACGATCCGCTCGGGACTGACAGGCTCGACAATGAAATCGAATGCGCCTGACCGCATGGCCTCCACGGCGCGTTCAACGTCGCCCTGCCCCGTCTTCACGATCACGGGCGCATCGACAGCCATCTGGTTCATCGCTGCAAGAAAGCTTCGATAGTCGAGACCGTCAAGCGACAGGTCCAGCAACACGGACTTGATGGCATCTGCGCGGGTTCGAAGCATTTCGAGCGCAACTGGCACCCGATCGGCGCACAGCGCGACATGACCTTTTGATTCGATGGCGGTTTTGATCTGACGACGCTGGGCCGGATCGTCGTTCACGACGAGAATGTGCGCGGTCACCGGTAACTCCCGAATTTCACTCTGAGCACCAGCCGTGTCATTCGGCTGTTCCGCGACCCTGCCATCGAGGTTTGAACAAGGGGTTTTAAGAAACGCTCGGATTTTAACCAATCGGCAAGAATGGCACATTGCGACGCAGCAAGCTTGTCGGCGGTCGCCCGGTTCACTACTTTGCTGCCAACATGGAAAAGCAGGAAGGGTACTCTGGATGCGTTCGATCTCGTGGCTCGATCACCCGTTGAAAGCGCCGGCGTCACAAGCGGCAAAGACGGATGCCGCACTGGGCGACCTTCCTGTCTGGAAACTGGAAGACCTTTACCCATCGCCGACATCGGACGCCTTCGTCGCCGATTTGAAGAAGGCGGAAAAGCTATGTCTGGAATTCGAAGAAAGGTGGAAGGGCAAACTCGGCGATGCCGCCAAAACACAGGGCGAGCCCGGCGTGGGGGCGGCACTGAGGGAGCTCGACGCGCTGGACGATCTTCTTGGCAAGATCGGCTCCTATGCCGGGCTGACCTACTACTCGGACATGACGGATGCCGCCAACGGCAAGTTCTTCGGCGACGTCCAGGCAAAACTGACCGACATGTCCGCCCATTTGCTGTTTTTCTCGCTCGAGCTGAACCGCCTGGACGACGCGGTTGTCGATGCGGCCATGGAGCGCGACTCGCTCGCGGCCCATTATCGTCCCTGGATCATCGACCTGCGCAAGGACAAGCCGCACCAGTTGGAAGACCGGATCGAGCAGCTCTTCCTTGAAAAATCGATGACGGGCGCGGCCGCGTTCAACCGCCTCTTCGACGAAACGCTGGCGAGCCTGCGGTTTACCGTGGACGGCGAGGAACTGGCACTCGAGGCGACCCTTAACCTCCTGCAGGAAGCTGATCCGGAAATGCGGCGCAAGGGTGCCGCCGCACTCTCGGAAGTCTTTGCGAAAAATCTCAGGGTCTTCACCCTGGTCACCAACACGCTCGCCAAGGACAAGGAAATCTCGGACCGCTGGCGCGGTTTTGGCGACATCGCCGACAGCCGGCATTTGGCGAACCGCGTCGAGCGGGACGTCGTGGATGCTCTGGCGGCAGCCGTCAAGGACGCCTACCCGCGCCTGTCGCATCGCTACTACGCGATGAAGGCGAAATGGCTTGGCGTCGAGCAACTCAACTACTGGGACCGCAACGCACCGCTTCCCGAAGCCGCGGACCGGATTATCCCCTGGAGCGAGGCGCGCGAGACCGTGCTGTCGGCCTACGGCGGATTTGCCCCCGAAATGGCTGCGATCGCGGGACGCTTCTTCGACGAAAAATGGATTGATGCCCCTGCCCGTCCTGGAAAGGCGCCGGGCGCCTTCGCACATCCGACGGTGCCGTCCGCACATCCCTACGTGCTGGTCAATTACCTCGGCAAGCCGCGCGACGTCATGACGCTCGCCCATGAACTCGGTCACGGCGTTCATCAGGTGCTGGCCGGTGGACAAGGTGCCCTGATGTGCCAGACGCCCCTAACGCTCGCCGAGACGGCGTCCGTGTTCGGTGAGATGCTCACCTTCCGCGCATTGCTGGACAAGGCTTCGGACACGCGCGAGCGCAAGGCCATGCTGGCCCAGAAGGTAGAGGATATGATCAACACGGTCGTGCGTCAGATCGCCTTCTACCAGTTCGAGCGCAAGGTCCATACCGCCCGCAAGGACGGGGAACTGACGGCCGAACAGATCGGCGAACTCTGGCTTTCGGTTCAGGCAGAAAGCCTTGGGCCTGCGATCAAGATCTCGGATGGATACGAAACGTGGTGGACCTACATTCCCCACTTCATCCACTCTCCCTTCTATGTCTATGCCTACGCCTTCGGAGACTGCCTGGTGAACTCCCTCTATGCGGTTTACCAAAAAGCCGAGACGGGCTTCCAGGAGAAGTATTTCGAGCTGTTGAAGGCCGGCGGCACCAAGCACCATTCCGAACTGCTGGCGCCTTTCGGCCTCGATGCCACCGATCCCTCCTTCTGGGCGAAGGGCCTGTCGATGATCGAAGGGCTGATCGACGAGCTGGAGGCATTGGACAAGGCCTGACACACACGCGTCGTTTCTCGGCGAACGGAAAACGCTACACCTGTGTAACGAATGATTATCGAACGGCCGCGACCTCGCGGCCGTTGTTGATTGCAGACGGCCAATGACCCGAGAACCACCCTACATACTGTTCAGGAACGATCCCGAGAACCAGTCCCTGCTGTTCTCGGAGCCCTCCGAAATTGTCGTAGCAAGGACCGTTGAGGAGGTTCGTCCCGCCCTGCAACGGCTTGAGGAGATGCGCAAAGAGGGCCACTGGCTCGCCGGTTATGCATCCTATGAGGCGGGCTTCGCTTTCGAGCCGAAGCTCGCACCACTGGCACCGTCGGGACGCGAGACTCCTCTCCTTCTGTTCGGCGTCTTCTCAGCGCCGGATACCGTCACCGTCATGCCGACGCAGACGGGACGCAACGCGCCCGCGATCAGCGAGCCGGTCGCTAAATGGTCGCAGGACGATTACCGCACACGCTTTGACCGGCTGCATCGCCACATCAGGGAGGGAGACTGCTACCAGGCAAATCTCACCATGCCCGTCGAGGTTCGCTGGGAGGGCACCCCGGCCGATGTCTTCTGGTCGCTGATCGAGCGCCAGCCTGTGCGATACGGCACGCTCGTCGAGATGGGCGGCCCGGCCATCGTCTCCCGTTCGCCGGAACTCTTTTTCAAGGTAGACGGAAATCGATGGATCGAGACCCACCCGATGAAGGGAACCGCCCCGCGCGGAGCGTCGCCCGCTGACGACGCAGCCATTATCGCTGCGATGAAGGCGGACGAGAAATCGCAGGCCGAAAACAGGATGATCGTCGACCTGCTCCGTAACGATATCTCGCGCATCAGCGAGGTCGGGACGCTGGAGGTGCCGAAACTCTTCGACGTCGAGACCTATCCGACGGTGCACCAGATGGTCAGTCACGTGCGGGCCAGGCTGCTGCCGGAAGCGGGCCTTCGGGAGATATTCGAGGCCCTTTTCCCATGCGGCTCGATCACCGGCGCGCCAAAGTTGAGCGCCATGACGATCCTTCACGCTCTGGAGACCGGCCCCCGGGACATCTACTGCGGCGCGATCGGCTATTGCGACCCGGCGGGGCCGATGCGTTTTTCGGTGGCCATACGAACTCTCGCACTTTTCAAAGACGGCCGCGCGGTCTTCAATGTCGGCGGCGGCATCGTCTTCGATTCGAAAGCGGAGGCCGAATACGAGGAATGCCTTCTGAAGGCGCGATTCGCGGTAGGGGACCAATGGATTTCTCGCTGATCGAAACCATGCGATGGGAGCCGGGGACGGGCTTCATGCGACTGGATCAGCACCTTCGCCGCCTGTCCCGCTCGGCGGATGCACTCGGTTTCCGGCAGCCACAGGACGTGGAGGGAAAACTCAAGGAAAAGGCGACGGGCGAAAAACCCCTTCGTGTCCGTCTCGTCTCCAGCTTCCGCGGCAAGGTGGAAGTCACCTGCACGGCGTTCGAACCCCAGCCGGAAGAAACGGTCTGGCGTGTCCGCATCGCGAAGACGCGGCTGAACTCCGAGGACTCCCTGTTCCGCCACAAAACATCCCGTCGCGAACCCTATGAGGCGGCACGCGCCGAGTTTTCGACCGAGGAGGCCGACGAGGTGCTGATGCTCAATGAGCGCGGTGAAGTCTGCGAAGGCACGATCACCAATGTCTTCGTGGAAGGTTTCGACGGCGTCCTTCTCACGCCCCCGCTCGCGAGCGGCCTCTTGCCGGGCGTGCTCAGGGCCGACCTGATCCGCGAGCGCAAGGCGAAGAGCGAGACTTTGAAGCCAGCCGACCTCATCGGACGCCCCTTGTTCGTCGGCAACTCCCTGCGCGGCCTGATCCGCGCCGAACTGATCGAGGAAAATGCCTGATGTTCATCCTGTCGCTGACCTATGTGAAGCCGATCGAGACCGCCGATGCCGTCATGGCGCCGCATATGGACTGGGTGAAACGCGGTTACGACCTCGGCATGTTCCTGGCGTCGGGCCGCAAAGTGCCGAGGACCGGCGGCGTGATCCTCGCGAAGGGCGACCGGGCAGCGATCGAAGCCGTGGTCGCCAGCGATCCCTTCGTCGAACACGGTATCGCGGAATACACAATCACCGAAATCGCGCTGACGACAGTGGTCGAGGGGCTTGAAATGCTGAATGACTGACGGAAGAGTGTCGGCACCACAATCGGCGCACCGGAAACCGCATGTCCGCCTACACCCCCTATGACGGTTCGTCCAAGCCCTTCTCCATCGGCTTATCTCCGCTCAATCCCGATCGCTGGATCGAACCGGACGACGATCTGGCGCGCTATCTGGGCGAGAAACAACGCCTTGCCGATGAGCGGTACGACGACATCTTTCGTGCGGCCGGGGAAAGCATCGACTCGCAACAGGAATGCCTCGATCTCCTCTTGGGCCACCTGCTGCAAAAACACTCCGGTCTCTATTCGCGATCGGGCGGCCGTCTCTCGGTGGCCGGACACGTCGTCGATATAGAGGATCAGGCAAGACCACCGCTGTTTCGCGCTGGATCGCTCATTCAGGACGATCTCGTCATCCTTCGCCGCAAGCCGGACGGTTGGACCATCGTGGCCGCTCACCTCGCCTTCCCCTCGTCGTGGTCGCTGGCGGAAAAATTCATGCAGCCGATGGACAAAGTGCACGCCCACGTCCCCGGCTTTCAGGCCGGGACGCGCAATGCCACGATCGTCAACCGCGTTTTCGACAATCTCCAGCCGGACCTGCCTGCGAAGCGTTTCAACTGGTCGATCAACTGGCGTTATGCGCTCTATCACCCGGTCAGTGTTCGACCCGCCGCCGATCCGGCGGCCACGGGTATCGACGTCTCCGGCGCCTTCGTGCGGGTCGAACGACAGACTCTCCGCAGACTGCCGGCGACCGGCGATATCGTCTTCACGATCCGCATCTACCTCGACCCGGTAAAGGCCTTCGCGACATCCGAGAACGGCCAGGCGCTCGCAAATGCGCTTGCCGATCAGCTCGAAGGGTTGACCGCCGAACAGGTCGCTTACAAGGGGCTGGCGGAGCGCCGGGCCGATCTTGTGACGGCGTTGAGGTCGTTTTCGAGCTAAAAAGCATCAACCGGTTGCCACCATAAAATGCTGCTCTCTTTATTATGTCAGAAAACTGTGATTAGAGCCGAGCCGGAAGGTCGATCCGCATCGGCCGAAAAGGGGCAATGTTTGGCGCCGAACGCTACCGCGGCATCTCCAAGGAGACTGAAATGAGCACTAGCTACCCGGTTTATGGCGAGATCACCGGCCCGATCGTGATGATCGGCTTCGGTTCGATCGGCCGCGGCACCCTTCCCCTGATCGAGCGCCACTTCAAGTTCGACAAGAGCCGCATGGTCGTCATCGACCCGCGCAACGACGAGGCCGAGCTGCTGGCCAAGCACGGCATCAAGCACATCCAGGCGCATGTCACCAAGGACAACTACAAGAAACTCCTGAAACCGCTGCTGACGGAAGGCGAAGGCCAGGGCTTCTGCGTCAACCTCTCTGTCGACACCGGATCGCTCGATCTGATGAAGCTGTGCCGCAAGCTCGACGTGCTCTACATCGACACCGTTGTCGAGCCCTGGCTCGGCTTCTACTTCGACAAGAACATGAAGAACTCTGAGCGCACCAACTACGCGCTCCGCGAAACAGTGCGCCAGGAAAAGGCGAAGAACCCCGGCGGCACCACCGCGGTCTCCACCTGCGGCGCCAATCCGGGCATGGTGTCGTGGTTCGTCAAGCAGGGCCTCGTCAATCTCGCCAACGAGATCGGCATCAAGTTCGAAGAGCCTGACCAGAACGATCGCGAAGGCTGGGCCAAGCTGATGAAGAAGGTCGGCGTCAAGGGCGTGCACATCGCCGAGCGCGACACCCAGCGCACCAAGAACCCGAAGCCGCTCAACGTCTTCTGGAACACCTGGTCGGTCGAAGGCTTCATTTCGGAAGGCCTGCAGCCGGCCGAACTCGGCTGGGGCACGCACGAAAACTGGATGCCGAAGAACGCCAAGAAGCACAAGAAGGGCTGCAAGGCCGCAATCTATCTGGAGCAGCCGGGCGCCAACACCCGCGTCCGCACCTGGTGCCCGACGCCGGGTCCGCAATACGGCTTCCTCGTCACCCACAACGAGTCGATCTCGATCGCGGACTACTTCACCGTCGAGAAGGATGGCGAAGTCGTCTATCGCCCGACCTGCCACTACGCCTATCATCCGGCCAATGACGCTGTTCTCTCCTTGCACGAAATGTTCGGCAACGGCGGCAACCAGCAGCCTGTTCTCCACGTCCTGAACGAGGACGAACTGGTCGACGGCATCGACGAACTCGGCGTCCTGCTCTACGGCCACGACAAGAACGCCTACTGGTACGGCTCGCGTCTGTCGCTCGAGGAAACCCGCCGCATTGCCCCCTACCAGAACGCGACGGGCCTGCAGGTAACCTCCGCCGTTCTCGCCGGTATGGTCTGGGCATTGGAAAATCCGAAGGCCGGCATCGTCGAAGCCGACGAGATGGACTACAAGCGCTGCCTCGAAGTGCAGTCGCCCTATCTCGGTCCGGTGGAAGGCCACTACACCGACTGGACCCCGCTCGACGGCCGCCCGGGCCTCTTCCCGGAGGACCTGGACGAGAAGGATCCCTGGCAGTTCCGGAACATCCTCGTCCGCTGAGTCGCAACAATCAACGATGGCCCGCGGCTTGGCGGGCCATCGACACGCCGCGGCGTGCCCGTAGCCGACAATCGACCGGCTAACGTGGGATAACTCGTTTTACTGCGGGCTCGCGCCTTGCTTTCACCACCTCTTCACGCCATGTTTCAGGCACTACCGCGCGGCGGAGCCGCGACAGCTCGTGCTGGAGGCCAATTCGATGAATAAAAAGACTGCTCTTGCTGCCTGTGCCGTTGCGCTCGTTTTGGCCGGTTGCACCTCGTCAGGTCCGCGCCGCCCTCTTCCGCCAATCCAGCAGACGCCGACTGTCGATGGCGCCTGGGTGGATCCGAACGGTATCGTCTCCAGCTTCCAGGGCGGCCAGTTCTCCACTCGCACGACGGATACCAATCAGCTTCTCGCATCCGGAACCTATGTCTCGCTGTCCGACAAGCTGGTCGAGATCAACATGACTTCTCTGGTGAGAAACACTCAGTCGAAGGTCAACTGCGCGCTGGTCACGCCAAACCAGCTGAACTGCACCTCCGACAGCGGCGCGCAATTCTCGTTGGCGCGTCAAATCTGAGTGAGAACAAAAAAGGGCGCCCGTGAGGCGCCCTTCTCGTATCAGGCACAAGTACAGCCGGTCAGAACTCGCTCCATTCCTCTGTCTTAAGCGCGAGATTTCCAGAGCTTGCTGGACGGCTCACGCCCCTTGCGGGCGCCGGACGAGCAGACGCGGTTGACTGACGCGCCGATACGGAGGGCGCAGCGGCTCCCAATCCATCCACCTTGAACTTGGAAACCAGCATTCCGAGACGGCCCGCTTCCTGTGCCAGTGAAGCAGCAGCTGCGGTCGATTGCTCGACCATGGCGGCGTTCTGCTGTGTGGTCTGGTCCATCTGGTTGACGGCAACATTCACCTCAGACAATCCGACAGACTGTTCACGCGACGACGTTGCGATCGACTCCATGAAGCTGTTGATCTTTGTAATGTAGTCGCCGATCGTCTTCAGAGCTTCGCCAGTGTCCCTGACCAGTTTTACCCCACTGTCGACATCGGCATTGGAGTTCTGGATCAGCGCCTTGATCTCCTTTGCAGCCTGAGCGGACCGCTGGGCCAGTTCGCGAACTTCCTGAGCGACGACAGCGAACCCCTTTCCGGCCTCGCCGGCGCGGGCTGCCTCGACACCGGCGTTGAGAGCCAGGAGGTTCGTCTGGAAGGCGATCTCATCGATCACACCAATGATATTGGAAATCTGCTGCGAGCTTTCCTCAATCTTTCGCATGGCCTGCTCGGCGGACGAGACAACCTCGACCGACTGATCGGCACTGCGTGTCGCAGCCTGTGCGACTCCGCGCGCTTCCTCTGTGATCTTGCTGGAATTGGTAACGTTGGTCGTGATTTCATCGACCGCGGCCGCCGTTTCCTCCAGCGATGCAGCCTGCTGTTCGGTACGACGCGACAGGTCGGAAGCTCCTTCCGAGATTTCGCGTGTCCCGCTGTCCATGTTGTGCACGGCCGACATAACGGCACCCATGATCTCGCTCAGTCGGCTGACGGTGGTGTTGAAGTCAGTACGCAGTGATTCGTATTCGCTGGCAAAGTTGGTTTGAATGGTACAGGTCAGGTCGCCATCCGCGAGACGCTTGAGGTTTTCACCAAGGGTCGTCGTCGCGAAACGCAGGTTTTGAGCTTCCCGGGCAGCGCGCTCTTCCTCGGCGGCCCGCGCCTTCTCGGACTGCGAGCGGTTTGCATTGGCCTCATCTTCGAGCCGCTTGGTGGTAAGTGCATTCTGGCGGAACACCTCGATGGCACCAGCCATGTCGCCAACCTCGTCCTTGCGACCGGCATAGGGGATTTCCGACTGGGTATCGCCGCCGGCGAGACGACCCATGGACTCGGTGATCGCGCGGATCGGTCGAATAAGGGACTGGTTGAGCAAGACGAGCGATATACACGTAATCGCCAGCATCGCGACAAGGCCAATGATGATCGTCAAGCGTGTCAGATCAGCGGCATCGCTCGCCATTTTGTCACGGACCGAAAGCAGACCGGCTTCCTCGGCGCTGATTTCACCCGCGAGCTTGCGAATCGCATCCATATACGTCTTGCCCGCACCGCTGATCTCCATCGCGCGGGCCTGTTCTACGGTCGCCGGGTCTTCCATCAGACGCAGTTCTTCGTTCCTGATATCCTGTTCCCATTTTGCGACGAGCGCCCCAAGATCGGCAAAGCGCTTCTGCTGTACGGCATTGTCGGAGGTCAGGGCGCGGCCCTCATCGAACGCCTTTTTGAACTGTTGCTCGCCGGAAGTAACCGGCTCGAGGAAGCCCTTGTCTCCCGCCAGGAGATAGCCGCGAACCCCGGTTTCCTGATTGACCATTCCCATGATCATCGATTCGACGGTCGCAAGCACCTTGTGGGTGTGATCGGTCCAGAAGGCAGCATCTCTCTGCGTGCCGGACGATATCAGGCTCGTGACGTTTACGACGATGCTGACGACGATAATGACGAGAAACGCTGACATCAGCTTGGTCAGTGTTTTCATATTGGCAATGACTGTCACGGTTGCTCTCCGGCAATTCAGGTTTTGCGTCTTCGGCAAGACCGCTGATCTTGCGGTCTCGCAGATGCGAAGCTCTGTTCACGGGACGTCATGTCTTTGGCCGCAACATCGCCATTCGGCATGGGCGGATTACAGATTCGCTTGGTCCAAGATTTAGCCATCGGAACTTAAGCATTTGCTAACGAATATCTTGTCTCGCGTGCTCCACTTCACAAATCGTCGTTGCGCTACGAGGTGCTTTGGGATCGCACCCGCAATATTCTCTTGCAGTTGCTCCAAGCGGATGGAAACATGTCGCTGATCAGGATGCTGCAGCCGCGTTCAGACAGCTGTTATCCGCCATCCAGCAAAGGAGACAAAGTGATGTTGAAGACCCTCAGATTTGGCCTGCTCAGCGCCTCTGTGCTTGCCCTTTCGGCCGGCGCCGCGCTTGCCGATTTCGAGCTCAATATCCTCCACATCAATGATTTCCATTCGCGCATCGAGGCGATCAACAAGTACGATTCGACCTGCTCCGAAGAGGAAGCCGGCCAGAACGAGTGCTTCGGCGGGATCGCCCGGATGAAGACGGCTATCGAGGCGCGCCGCGGCGAACTCTCGGGCAAGAACGTGCTGACGCTCGACGCCGGCGACCAGTTCCAGGGGTCCCTGTTCTACACCACCTACAAGAGCGGCCCGATTGCCGAGTTCATGAACGGCATCGGCTTCGATGCAATGGCGATCGGCAATCACGAGTTCGACGACGGTCCCGAGGAGCTCGCGAAGTTCATCGCGGCACTTCAATTCCCGATGATATCAGGCAACACGCTGGCTGGCCTCAACACGCCGATCGCCGACAAGTTCAAGCCCTATATCATCAAGGAATTCGGCCCCGAGAAGGTTGCGGTAGTCTCGGTACTGGCAACAGACACCGACGAAACCTCGTCTCCCGGCGACGACGTGCTCTTCGCCGACGAAATCAGCTATCTGAAGGATGCCGTGAAGGAGATCGAGCAGCAGGGCGTCGACAAGATCGTGCTGCTTTCGCATGTCGGCTATCCGCGCGACAAAGAGATTGCCGCGGCGGTAGAAGGTATCGACGTGATTGTCGGCGGCCACAGCCATACGCTTTTGTCGAACACCGACGAGAAGGCTGCCGGGCCCTACCCCACTATGGTAAAGAACCCGGCTGGCAAGAACGTGCCGATCGTCACCTCCTATGCCTATTCGAAATATCTCGGCGACCTGACGGTGGTTTTCGATGACGACGGAAACGTGAAGACCGCGACCGGAGAGCCGAAACTACTCGATGCCTCGGTGGCTCCGGATGAGGCCTTTGCCGCGAAGGTCGCCGAACTCGGCGGGCCGATCGAGGATTTGAAGAAGAAGGAAATCGGCGAGACCGCGGACGTGATCGACGGCTCGCGCGACGTCTGCCGTGCGGCCGAGTGCACGATGGGCAATCTCGTTGCCGACGCCATGGTTGATCGCGTCAAGGATCAGGGCGTCACGATTGCCATCCAGAATGGCGGCGGCCTGCGCGCTTCGATCGATGCTGGCACGGTGACAATGGGCGAGGTTCTGACCGTCCTGCCGTTCCAGAACACGCTCGCGACCTTCCAGCTCAAGGGCTCGGACGTCGTCGCGGCGCTGGAAAACGGCCTGAGCCAGATCGAGGAGGGCGCCGGCCGCTTCCCGCAGGTCTCCGGTCTCAAATACACATTCGACAAGTCGAAGCCGGCCGGCAGCCGCGTCGTCTCAGTCGAGGTCAAGGACGGTGATGGATTCGTCGCCATCGACCCCGACAAGGTCTACGGTGTCGCGACCAACAACTACATGCGCGGCGGCGGCGACGGCTACAAGGTCTTCGCCACCGGAGGCACCAATGCCTATGACTTCGGCCCAGGCCTCGAAATCGTTGTTGCCGACTACATCGCTGCCAACTCTCCCTACAAGCCGTACACCGACGGCCGCGTAAGCGAGGTGGCCTCATCAGCGCCTGACGAAGCCGCTGCGCCTGCGGCAGCCACCGAGACCGCAGACACAGCCGCGACAGCGACCCAGCCGCAAACCCACACCGTGGTAAGGGGCGACAACCTCTGGAACATCGCCAGGGACGTCTACGGCGATGGCATGATGTGGTCGAAGATTTCCGAGGCGAACGCGCTACGGAACCCCGACGTCCTCAGCATTGGCAAGGAACTTTCGCTTCCCGCGAAATAAGACCGTTTGCCGCACGTGCAAATCCGGCTCGGGCTTTCCCGGGCCGGATTTTGCGTTACATAGAGTGATCTCTTTTCGACGTGTGGGCGTAACGGAACGACCGCCCCCAACCCATTTTTTGGAAATCACATATGTCACCAGACAGATCCCACCTGCCCGCCGACCATCCTCCCGTACGCTTCGGCAAGGTCGGCGTGCTGCTCGTCAACCTCGGCACCCCGGACGGAACCGACTACCGCTCGATGCGGCGCTATCTGGAAGAGTTCCTGACCGACCGTCGTGTGATCGAGTGGTCGCCGCTCTACTGGTATCCGATCCTCTACGGCATCGTACTGAACAAGCGACCTCAGAAGGTCGGCAAAGCCTACGAGGAAATCTGGAACAAGGAGCTCGACGAAAGCTACCTGCGGACCTACACCCGCAACCAGGCAGAGAAGATGGCGGCCTCCTTCACCGATCTGCCCAATGTGAGGGTGGATTGGGCGATGCGGTATGGTCAGCCGTCGATCCGCTCGAAGATGGACGAGTTGCAGAAGGACGGGTGCGAGAAAATCCTCGTCTTCCCCCTCTACCCTCATTATGCCGCCGCGACGACGGCCACTGTCAACGACGAGGCGTTCAAGGCCCTCCTCAAGATGCGCTGGCAGCCGGCACTACGCACCGTTCCGCAATACAGCGACGATCCCGTCTACATCGAGGCGCTGGCGAATTCGATCCGCAATCATCTCGCCACTCTCGACTGGGAGCCGGAACTGGTTCTGACCTCCTATCATGGCATCCCGAAATCCTATTTCATGAAGGGCGATCCCTATCACTGCCAGTGCTACAAGACGACGCGGCTTCTTCGCGACGCGCTGGGATGGGAGAAGGACCGTTTGATGGTGACCTTCCAGTCCCGCTTCGGTCCCGAGGAATGGCTTCAGCCCTATACGGACAAGACCGTCGAAAAGCTCGCCCAGGAAGGCGTCAAACGGATTGCCATCATCAATCCAGGCTTCGTATCCGACTGCCTTGAGACGCTGGAGGAAATCGCGGGCGAAGCCGGTGAGGACTTCCTGCATAACGGTGGCGAGAAGTTCACGCATATTCCCTGCCTCAACGATAGCGATGAGGGGATGCGGGTGCTGGAACACGTGGTTCGACGGGAACTGCAGGGCTGGGTTTAATACACGCTTGCCAGCTGGGAACGTGATCACCACATCCGTGACATCCGATGGGGAAAGCTAAGGGGCAGAGGGAGAGACATCCGATGGATATTGCAGGCTTCGACATCGTCGTGATCGGCCTCGTGCTGCTCGTGATCCTGGTCCTGTTCGCCGGGATCAAAACCGTCCCGCAGGGCTACCGCTACACTGTGGAACGCTTCGGCCGCTACACGCGAACGCTCGAGCCGGGCCTCAACCTCATCGTACCCTTCATCGAACGCATCGGCTCCAAGCTCAACGTGATGGAGCAGGTACTGGACGTACCGACGCAGGAGGTCATTACGAAGGACAATGCCAGCGTCTCGGCTGACGCCGTTGCCTTCTATCAAATCCTGAATGCCGCCCAGGCCGCCTATCAGGTCGCCAATCTGGAAAATGCCATCCTCAACCTGACGATGACCAATATTCGCTCGGTGATGGGGTCCATGGATCTCGACGAACTTTTGTCAAACCGCGAAGCGATAAACGACCGGCTTCTTCGTGTCGTTGATGAGGCTGTCGGTCCATGGGGCATCAAGGTGACCCGCGTCGAGATCAAGGACATCCAGCCACCGAAGGACCTCGTCGACGCCATGGCGCGACAGATGAAGGCCGAGCGAGAAAAGCGGGCCCAGGTCCTGGAGGCGGAAGGCTTCCGCAACGCGCAGATCCTCAGGGCCGAGGGTGCCAAGCAGTCCGCTATCCTCGAAGCCGAGGGCCAGCGCGAGGCTGCCTATCGTGAAGCCGAAGCCCGGGAGCGTTTGGCGGAGGCGGAAGCCAAAGCCACACGGTACGTCTCCGAAGCGATCGCCGCCGGAGACGTCAACGCCATCAATTATTTCGTGGCACAGAAATACACCGAGGCGCTGGCGCAAATCGGTACGGCCAACAATGCCAAGATTGTATTGATGCCGATGGAAGCGTCCAGCCTCATTGGCTCGCTGGGCGGGATCGGCGCAATTGCACGCGAGGTGTTCGGGAAGGACGACAGCCGAAATCCTCCCCCGAGAACGAACGTGGCAGGCACAACGCGAACCACACCACCGGTCAATCCCTTCGCTCCCAAAGAGGAGGGCTGAGCCATGCTCGACCGCCTGATTGGCGAGCTGGGGCCATGGAGCTGGTGGATTCTGGCGTTGATACTCTTGGGCGCTGAGCTCGCTCTTCCAGGCGTATTTCTCGTCTGGATCGGGATCGCAGCGTTGTTGACCGGCATACTCTCGCTCATCCTCTGGGAGTCCGCAGGCTGGGTCTGGCAACTGCAATTGGTGGTCTTCGCGCTGCTGGCGTTAACGGCAGCGCTCGTCGGGCGTCGTTACTTCTCCCGAAACGAGCAGGCTTCGGACGAACCCTTGCTGAACCAGCGCACGGCAAGTCTGGTCGGACGCACCGCTACCCTGCACGAACCCATCACAGACGGTCGAGGACGGGTCCGGCTTGACGACACCTATTGGTCGGTCATGGGACCCGACATGCCGGCCGGGTCACGCGTCAGGATCATCGAAAGTCGCGGACGCGAATTGCGGGTCGAGCGACAGCCGGATTAGGCGACGCCGATCCGCAAAAGATCGTGGAAGTGGACGATACCGGCAGGTACGCGATTCTCATCCACGACAAAGAGCGCGGAAATGTTGTGCTGGTTTAGAAGCGCCATGGCGCTCGTTGCCAGCGTATCCGGCTTTACCGTCTTGGGAGCCGCAATCATGAACTGCTCGACGCTCATGTCGGCAAGATTGCGTGACAGCCCTCGCGCGATATCGCCATCGGTGACGATGCCGCACAGCCTGCCTTCCTCATCGACGACGCCGACGCAGCCGAAGCGCTTTTGGGCCAGCATCATGATCGCCTCGGGCAAAAGGGTGCCGGTGGGAACCAGCGGCACGGCGTCCCCGGTGTGCATCAGATCGCCCACATGCGCGAGCATCGCACCCAGCTTGCCACCCGGATGGAATGTGCGGAAATCGAGCGCCGTAAAGCCACGAGCTTCGAGCAAAGCCACCGCGAGCGCGTCACCCATAGCCAGTTGAAGCATCGTCGAGGTGGTCGGAGCAAGCCCGTGCGGACAAGCCTCCTGCTCCTTCGGAAGTGTCAGAACGATATCCGCCTCACGCCCGAGTGTCGACGTCTCACCCGAGGTCATAGCGATCAAGGGGATCGAGAACCGCCGAGAGAACGAGATGATGCCGTGCAGTTCTGCACTTTCACCACTCCAGGACATCGCAAGGATGACGTCATCCCGCGCGATCATTCCAAGATCGCCGTGATTTGCTTCGGCCGGATGAACGAAGAAAGCCGGCGTTCCGGTTGAAGCGAACGTCGCAGCGATCTTGGCACCGATATGCCCGCTTTTGCCAACCCCGGTCACGATCACACGACCGGAAATACTGCCGATTATCTTCACCGCGTTGCAGAAAGCGCTCGTCAGCGGTCCTGCAAGAGCCGCCTCGAGGGCGCCAAGCCCCGCACGCTCGGTTGATATTGTTCTCAGCGCGGATTCAACCGCGCTCGTTTCAACAAGTTGTACAGCTCTCTTGATCATGCGGCTTCCATAACTCGTTTGCGGAACCTTGTCCACGCACCCCCGACCTTTGTACAACGTAAGATGTCAGGGCGCATCCTTCGCGCGATCACAAACGGCAGCAGCCGGCAACCAAACGTTAACCACGAGGCTTTACGTTTGGGTAAGCAATTTCGACTTTCGCAGAGCAAGCTGATTATGATGCCGTGTGTCCGCAGTGGATGGGTCACTCCCCGGTTACGCCCGCGGCATAACGCCGTGGCCGCCACACTCATCGCATCCAGCGTGTTTATCGGCGAGGCCGCGGCCCAGGAGACCTCCGTCTGGCCGCAAGTTCCAGAACAAGGCACAACGGCACCCGTCGACCCCTATGGCGCACCGCCTTCGGACGCCACCACATCGGCCATGCCGACGGCGGCGATACCCTCCGACACCGACCTTCGCCTGGACGAGACCCAGGTCGATGGCCGCGAAAACCTGCCGCAAGCGCCCGTTGACCGGGAAGGCAGCGCGCGCAACGCAGCTACGGATTCAAGCGGCGTGCGGCTCGGCACAATGATCTTGCGGCCGTCGCTAACGCAAAGTCTTCGTCACGAGACCATCAAGTCGGGCAACAAATCGGAGTCAACGCTCTATTCGGACACCCAGCTCAAAGGCACGCTGACATCGGACTGGTCCCGGCATCAATTGACGGTAAACACTCAAGGGACCTGGGAAAACGTTCTTTCGGGTGACGGAGACGAGGGCTCCGGCAGCGCCATCGACGGAGAGTTGCGGCTCGATTTGTCCGAACAAACCACCGCCCGCTTGACTGCCGGCTACGACTTCAGTCGCGAAGATCCGGATGCGGACGAGGCGATCGCCGGCGCAACGACCCAATACGGAATCCACCGCCTGGACGCAGGTGCATCCATTGAACGGGATTTCGGGCGGCTGAGGGGACGTGTCGGCATCGGTGGCAGTCGGTGGATTCATACAGATGCCGAGCTCGCCGGCGGCGGCTCGCTGTCGCAATCCTTCCGGGATCGCAATCTTGGAACGGTGACGGCACGCCTGGGCTATGAAGTTTCGCCCGCCCTCATCCCCTTCATCGAGGCCTCCGCTGGACGTCTGCAATACGATGAGAAGGTTGACCCGTCGGGATACCGGCGATCCTCCGACATATATACCGGAAAAGTGGGTATCGCGGCCGACTTCGAGGACAAGCTTCGAGGCGAAATCGGGGTCGGTTACGCGATGGAGAATTTTGACGACAATCGTCTCGACGACCTAAAGGCACTGGCCCTGTCCGGCAACCTTTCCTGGTCGCCGCGCTATGGAACGGACGTCAATCTTGACCTTTCGACCTCGTTCGACCCCTCGAGTTCCGCAGGCACCAGCGGTTCCGTCGTCTACGGAGGTCGGCTAAACGTGACGCAGCAGCTTCGCGAACGACTGGTCGCAAGCCTGACCGGTTCTACCGACTGGACACGCTATCCAGACCTCGACAATGCAGACTCGACGACCTATGGCGCCGATGCTTCGCTGAGCTACGAGATAAACCGTTATCTCGCCGTGAGCGCTGGCGTCGGCTACGAATACACGCAGCGAGATAATGCCCTCGACGACGAAACCATTCGGGCGACGATCGGCGTCACCGCGAAGCGATAACGCAGATCATGTTCTTTAAGCAGAAACTTACCTCAAAGCGGATAGCAGCTCCTTGAGAGGATCGACGACCAGAGGCCTGATATCGTCGCGCTGCACCGCGAAAAATGCGTTCGCCAGAATGAACCCATCCTTGGCGCCGCAGTCGAAGGTCCGCCCTTCGAAGCGGTAACCCGCAAATGCCTGCTGCTTTGCGAGTTTCAACATGCCGTCCGTTAACTGGATCTCGTTTCCGGCACCACGCTCCTGCGTTTCCAGGATGGAAAAGATTTCTGGCTGCAGAATATATCGGCCATTGATGAAATAGTTGGACGGAGCCGTTCCCTTCGCAGGCTTTTCGACCATTTCGGTGATCCGGAAACCGCCCTCCAGCTCCTCGCCCACACCGACAATCCCGTATTTATGCGCAAGCTCAGGTGCGCACTCTTCGACCGCAATGACGTTGCCGCCGGCTTTCTCGTAGAGTTCGACCATGCCCCGCAGGCAACCCTTCTCGGAGTACATGATCATGTCAGGCAGAAGGAGGGCAAACGGCTCGTGGCCGACGATATCCCTTGCACACCAAACCGCGTGTCCAAGTCCGAGAGGCTCCTGCTGACGTGTGAAGCTCGCCGTTCCGGCCTTTGGCAGCAGGTCGTTCAGCAAAGTCAGTTCGGCGTTTTTGTTGCGCGACTTCAGCGTCTGCTCAAGCTCGAACTGGATGTCGAAATAGTCCTCGATCACCGCCTTTCCACGTCCGGTGATGAACACGAAATGCTCGATGCCGGCTTCCACAGCCTCATCCACCACGTATTGGATAACGGGCTTGTCGACGACGGTCAGCATCTCCTTCGGCACGGCTTTGGTGGCCGGCAGGAAACGGGTGCCGAGGCCGGCAACAGGAAATACCGCTTTGCGAATTTTCTTTTTCTCTGCCAAAATTACCTCCTGGAGGGACATTATAGAAGTTTTGTGCACCGCACCGCGGCTGTAGCGTATAATCATTGCGTTTATGCAAAAGACAATCGCGGGCGAAGGTCGGATGGTAAAGAATTTGTTGACCTACTCGCTCTAAACTGGGTGAAGATGGCACCGCCAAGGCGGTGCTTACTGGAATGCGAGCATAAGGATCACGCCATGAAACTCTCCCGCAAAGGACTGGTTCCGGCTGTCGTATTCGCACTCGTGTCCAGCGTGCTCCCCCTCGAAGCCCGTGCTGATGCGGGTTTCGTTCGCTGGATCAACGAATTTTCTGCGACGGCTTCCAAGAACGGTATTTCGACGAAGACCTACAAAGCGGCGTTCGCGGGCGTGACCGAGCCGGATCCGGCAGTCCTCGAAAAGGCGCGCTACCAGCCGGAGTTCAAGTCCGCCATCTGGGATTACCTGGACTCTCGCGTTAATCCGTACACCGTATCGGTGGGGCAGGAGATGGCGGCTAAACACGGCCGTACGCTCGCCGCACTCGAACGGCATTTCGGCATCGATCGGACCGTGCTTCTTGCCATCTGGTCGATGGAGACCAACTACGGTGCGGCGCTGGAGAAAACAGACAGGCTGCACAACATCCCCCGTGCTCTTGCAACGCTCGCCTATGCGGATAGTCGCCGTGCGAAATTCGCCCGCACGCAATTGATCGCCGCGCTCAAGATCCTTCAGAGCGGCGACGTGTCAGCCAGCGGCCTGGTCGGTTCGTGGGCCGGTGCGATGGGCCATACTCAGTTCATTCCGACCAGCTATCTGCTCTATGCGATTGACGCTGATGGCAACGGCCACCGTGACATCTGGAATTCAGTTCCAGATGCCCTTGCCACCGCCGCCAATCTCCTTGCAAAAAACGGCTGGCAGACCGGAAAGACCTGGGGCTACGAGACCATTGTACCAAAGGGCGGCGCCAAGCACGAAGGCAAGACGATGACTCTTGCCCAGTGGGAAAAGCTCGGTTTCAAGCGTCCGAGCGGCAAGGGTTTCCGCTTCCCGAATGATCGCGCCGAACTGAAGATGCTGGGCGGTCCCAACGGCCCCGGCTTTCTGATGACCCGAAATTTCTTCGTGCTCAAGAAGTACAACGCAGCGGACAGCTACGCCCTCGGCGTTGGCCTGCTCGCCGATGAAATCGCCGGCTATGGCGGCATGGCGCAGTCCTGGCCCCGTCCGCACGGCAGTCTCGACATTAAGGAAAAATTCGAACTGCAAAGCCGCATGAAGGAACTGGGTTACTACAACGGCAACATCGACGGCAATTTCGGTTCCGGATCGAAGGCTGCGATTACGGCGATACAGTCCCGTCTTGGGATGACGATCGACGGGGAACCGTCTCGTCACCTTTTGGATGCCTTACGCAATTGACAAAACCCCGCAGACAGCGGGTAATGCATTCGCCAATGCACATGTTCGAATTGGCCGATGAGTATAGAGGCCATGGCGCGTAGGAAAATCTCGGGAAAACACCCCTTCAGGGCGGCTTTCACCGTCGCTTGTCTGGCGATGTTCGCTTTTGTCGCCTTCGCTTCGTCCATGGCGGAGGCTCAGGAACGTCGACGGAACCTACTTGAGATGCTTTTCGGGCCGCGTGTGATCTATCAGCCCGCCCCCCCGCCGCAGCCACGCAAGCAGCGCACGAAGGTGCCGCGCCCGCAGAAGAAGACCACGAGCGGCAGCGTCACCAACATCATGGCAGCGCCTCCCAAGGAAGCACCGCCGGCAAAGCTTGAAGACGCCAGGAAGATTCTCGTCGTGGGCGATTTCTTCGCCGACGCGCTGGCCGACGGACTGGAGGAAGCCTTCGTCACATCGCCAGGCGTTGTCGTGTCGGAGCGCAGCAAGGGCTCTTCCGGACTTGTCCGCGACGACTATTACGACTGGGCGGCCGAACTGCCGACGCTCCTGGAATCGGAAAAGCCGGAAATCCTGATGGTACAGCTGGGCGCGAACGACCGTCAGCAGATCGTCACGCCACAAGGCAGTTATGATTTCAAGTCGCCGCAATGGTCGCTGGAGTACGAACGTCGGATCGGCGAGATCGCAAAGCTCGCAAGTGATCGCAACATACCCCTGCTGTGGGTTGGACTGCCCGCGTTTCGCTCATCGAAGTTTACGGCTGATGCCATAACGCTGAACAGCCTCTATCGCTCGACGGTAACGGCCGCAGGCGGCGAATTCATCGACATCTGGGAGGGGTTCGTGGACGTCGAAGGACGCTTCGTGGTGACGGGCTCCGACATCAATGGCCAGCAGGTGAGATTGCGCGGCAGTGATGGCATCGGAATGACACAGGCCGGCAAGAGGAAGATGGCGTTTTATGTCGAAAAGTCGGCCCGACGCCTGTTGGGAGACATGACGAGCCCGGACCTACTGCGTCTCGACGGCAGCAACCTTCCGGAGTTGGTAAGCCTGCCGCCGTCAGAAATTCAGAATGTGGTCAGGACAGCCCCGATCGACCTCTCCGACCCCAATCTCGATGGAGGGCTGGAGCTTCTGGACAGGAATCAGCTTGTCAAATCTCCGATCCCGACGCCGCGGGACATGCTTGTCGAAAACGGAACGATGCCGCCCGCACCATCGGGCCGCATCGATGATTTCACCGTGCTGCGCACAGGGACGACGCCCCCGGCCGCGCAACCCTAGTCCGCTTCACCGCGGCAGAACCGTCGAACCGGTGAGCGCCTCGTCGATGGCCCGAGCCGCCTGCCTGCCCTCGCGGATCGCCCAGACCACCAGCGACTGACCGCGCCGTACGTCTCCGGCAGCCCAGAGCCTGTCCACCGACGTCCGGTAGTCCTTGTCGTTCGCAATCACGTTCGTCGAGCCACGCTTGTCTGTGTTCAAGGCCAGCCTGCCATCCATTTCCTTCAGCACGCTGTCGGCAAACGGGCCGCGGAAGCCGATGGCGATGAAGACGAGATCGGCCTTGATGATGAACTCGGTTCCGGCGATCGGACGCCGACGTTCGTCCACCTGGCAGCACTTCACGCCCGTCAGAACGCCATCTTCACCGACGAATTCGAGCGTTCCGACCTGGAATTCCCGAACCGCGCCTTCGGCCTGCGAGGATGAGGTGCGCATCTTGGTCGCCCAGAAGGGCCACACCTCAAGCTTCTCCTCCTTCTCGGGGGGACGGGGGCGAATGTCGAGCTGGGTAACCTTGACTGCTCCCTGCCGGAAGGCGGTACCGACGCAGTCCGAGGCCGTGTCACCGCCGCCGACGACAACCACGTGCTTGCCGCCTGCGAGGATGGGATCGGAGGGCCAGCCGGTGCTGTCGATGTTTTCGCGTCCAACGCGGCGGTTCTGCTGCACGAGATAGGGCATAGCGTCATGTACGCCATGAAAGTCCACGCCGGGAATGCCTGCTTCGCGGGGCGTTTCCGATCCGCCACAATAAAGGACGGCATCGTAGTCCGCCAGCAGCTTCTCGACGGTCACGTCGACGCCGACATTGACACCGCAGTGGAACGTGACGTTTTCGCCCTTCATCTGCTCCACACGGCGATCGATGAAGTTCTTCTCCATCTTGAAATCCGGAATCCCGTAGCGCAGCAGGCCGCCGGGCTTGGATTCGCGTTCGTAGACATGCACCTCGTGACCGGCGCGGCCAAGCTGCTGGGCAGCGGCAAGCCCCGACGGGCCGGAGCCGATGATCGCGACCTTCTTGCCGGTATGGATGGTGGCCGGCTGCGGCACGATGAAACCGAGCTCATAGGCCTTGTCGGCAATCGCCTGCTCGACGGTCTTGATCGCGACCGGCATGTCTTCGAGGTTCAACGTGCAGGCTTCCTCGCAAGGCGCCGGGCAGACGCGACCGGTGAATTCCGGAAAATTGTTCGTCGAGTGGAGGTTGCGGATCGCCTCCTCCCACTTGTTGTTATAGACGAGGTCGTTCCAGTCGGGGATCTGGTTATGCACCGGACAGCCGGTCGGACCATGGCAATAGGGAATGCCGCAATCCATGCAGCGCGCCGCCTGTTTGGTGACCTCAGCATCCGACATGGGGATGGTGAATTCGCGGAAATGGCGGATGCGGTCGGAGGCCGGCTGATACTTCGCCACCTGCCGGTCGATTTCCATGAAACCTGTAACCTTGCCCATTTTAAAGTCCTGCTAATCTGAGCTTCAACTGCACGGCCGAGCCGTGGGCGACGGCATCCCGGCGCTCCGGGATGCCGAGGTGGCAATTATTCCGCGGCAACGCCCATGCGCATGCGTTCCATCTCCTCAAGCGCACGGCGATACTCGACCGGCATGACCTTGCGGAACTTCGGACGATACTCGGCCCAGCTGTCGAGGATCTGCTTGGCGCGGTTCGAGCCCGTGTAATGCAGATGGTTCGAGATCAGCTGATAGAGGCGCTCCTCGTCGTGGCGGGTCATGTCGCCCGATACGTCGACAAGACCCTTGTGCATGAGGTCGCCGCCGTGATGGTGCAGCTTCTCCAGCATGTCGTCCTCTTCCGGAACCGGCTCGAGTTCGACCATGGCCATGTTGCAGCGCTTGGCGAAATCGCCGCTCTCGTCGAGCACGTAAGCGACACCGCCCGACATGCCGGCCGCGAAGTTGCGGCCCGTCTCGCCGAGCACGACGACGACGCCGCCCGTCATGTATTCGCAACCGTGGTCACCCACACCCTCGACGACGGCGATCGCACCCGAGTTGCGCACCGCGAACCGCTCGCCGGCCACGCCGCGGAAATAGCACTCGCCGGATATCGCGCCGTAAAGCACGGTATTGCCGACGATAATCGAGTTCTCCGCAACGATGTGGGCATTTTCCGGCGGGCGCACGATAATGCGGCCACCCGACAGGCCCTTGCCGACATAGTCGTTGCCGTCGCCCACGAGGTCGAAGGTGATGCCACGCGCGAGGAAGGCGCCGAAGGACTGGCCCGCGGTGCCGTTCAGCGTGACATGGATCGTATCATCCTTCAGGCCCTTGTGGCCGTAACGCTTGGCGACTTCGCCTGACAGCATCGCGCCGGCCGACCGGTCGACGTTCTTGATGTCGACGTCGAAGACCACAGGCTGCTTGGCTTCAAGCGACGGCATCGCCTTCTCGATCAGCTTGCGGTCGAGAATGTCGTCGATCGGGTGCTTCTGGCGCTCGGTCCAGTAGGTCGCTTCCTTCGGCGCGTCCACCTTGTGGAAGATCTTCGAGAAGTCGAGGCCCTTGGCCTTCCAGTGGGCGAGCATCTCGTCCTTTTCGAGCAGTTCGGAAGCGCCGATGATCTCATCGAGCTTGCGAACACCGAGCGAGGCGAGGATTTCGCGCACTTCTTCGGCAACGAAGAAGAAGTAGTTGATCACATGCTCGGGCGTGCCCTTGAAGCGCTTGCGCAGCACCGGATCCTGGGTGGCAACGCCAACCGGGCAGGTGTTGAGGTGGCACTTGCGCATCATGATGCAGCCGGCCGCGATCAGCGGAGCCGTCGCAAAGCCGAACTCGTCCGCACCGAGCAGCGCGCCGATGATGACGTCACGGCCGGTCTTCAGACCACCGTCGACCTGCAGCGCGATGCGTGAACGAAGCCCGTTCAGCACCAGCGTCTGCTGCGTCTCGGCCAGACCGATTTCCCAAGGGCTACCTGCATGCTTCAGCGAGGTGAGCGGCGAGGCACCCGTGCCGCCGTCGAAGCCGGAGACGGTGATATGGTCGGCGCGCGCCTTGGCGACACCGGCGGCAACCGTGCCGACGCCGACTTCCGAGACGAGCTTGACCGAGACATCGGCTTCCGGGTTCACGTTCTTCAGGTCGTAGATCAGCTGCGCCAGATCTTCGATGGAATAGATGTCGTGATGCGGCGGCGGCGAGATCAGACCCACACCCGGCGTCGAGTGACGGGTCTTGGCGACCGTCGCATCGACCTTGTGACCGGGCAGCTGGCCGCCTTCGCCGGGCTTCGCACCCTGGGCGACCTTAATCTGCAAAACGTCGGCATTGACGAGATATTCGGTCGTGACGCCGAAGCGGCCGGATGCGATCTGCTTGATCGCCGAACGCTCGGGGTTGGCAGAACCATCCGGCAGCGGATTGTAACGGTCGCTCTCTTCGCCACCCTCGCCCGTGTTCGACTTGCCGCCGATCTTGTTCATGGCAATCGCAAGCGTGGTATGCGCCTCACGGCTGATCGAGCCAAACGACATGGCACCGGTCGAGAAGCGCTTGACGATATCGACCGCCGGTTCGACCTCGTCGATCGAGACGGGCTTACGGCCCAGATCTTCGGCCTTCTTGATCTTGAACAGGCCGCGGATGGTGTTCATCCTCAGATTGCTGTCATTCACCATCTCGGCGAATTCGCGGTAGCGGTCCTGGCTGTTGCCGCGCACGGCATGCTGCAGCGAGGCGATCGAATCTGGGCTCCAGGCATGGTTTTCACCACGCATGCGGTAGGCATATTCGCCGCCGACATCGAGCGTGCTGGCAAGCACGGGATCCTTGCCGAAAGCCGACAGATGACGCGCCACGGTTTCCTCGGCGATCTCGGCAAGGCCGATGCCCTCGATCGTCGTCGCCGTGCCAAAGAAGTACTTGTCGACCAGTGCGGACGAGAGGCCGACCGCGTCAAAGATCTGAGCGCCGCAATAGGACTGATAGGTCGAAATGCCCATCTTGGACATAACCTTCAGAATGCCCTTCCCGACAGCCTTGATATAGCGGTAGACGACTTCATCTTCCGATACTTCCTGCGGGAACTCGCCATGCTTGTGCATGTCGAGCAGCGTGTCGAAGGCGAGATAGGGATTGATCGCCTCAGCGCCGAAGCCCGCGAGACAGCAGAAGTGATGCACCTCACGCGGTTCGCCGGATTCGACAACGAGACCAACGGACGTGCGCAGGCCCTTACGGATTAGGTGATGGTGGACGGCAGCGGTCGCCAAGAGCGCCGGGATCGCGATGCGGTCGGGGCCAATCTGACGGTCTGACAGCACGATGATGTTATAGCCACCGCGAACAGCCGCTTCCGCGCGCTCGCAGAGACGGTCGAGCATCTCTGGCATGCCTTCGGCACCGCGCTCCACATCATAGGTAAAGTCGAGCGTCTTCGTATCGAAATGGTCTTCGACGTGACCGATCGAGCGGATCTTTTCTAGATCCCCGTTCGTGAGGATCGGCTGGCGCACTTCCATGCGCTTGGCCTTGGCCATGCCTTCATGGTCGAGAATGTTCGGACGCGGACCGATGAAGGACACGAGGCTCATGACCAGCTCTTCGCGGATCGGGTCGATCGGCGGGTTGGTGACCTGGGCGAAGTTCTGCTTGAAATAGGTGTAGAGCAGCTTCGACTTCACCGACATCGCAGAGATCGGCGTGTCGGTACCCATCGAGCCGATCGCTTCCTGACCGGTCGTCGCCATCGGCGACATCAGGATCTTGGTGTCTTCGGTGGTGTAGCCGAAGGCCTGCTGGCGATCGAGCAGCGACACGTCGCGGCGCAGCGCACGCGGCTCCACCGGCTTCAGATCTTCAAGGATCAGCTGGGTGCGATCCAGCCATTCGCGATAAGGATGGCTCTGGGCGAGCGAGGACTTCACCTCCTCATCAGAGATGATGCGACCTTCCTGCATGTCGATCAGCAACATCTTGCCCGGCTGCAGGCGCCACTTCTTGATGATCCTCTCTTCCGGCACCGGCAGTGTGCCGGCTTCGGAGGCGAGGATCACGCGGTCGTCGTCGGTCACGAGATAACGCGCCGGACGCAGGCCGTTGCGGTCGAGCGTCGCCCCGATCTGCTTGCCATCGGTAAAGCAGACCGCCGCCGGCCCGTCCCACGGCTCCATCATCGCGGCATGGTATTCGTAGAAGGCCTTGCGCTCGGCGCTCATGAGCGTGTTGCCCGCCCATGCCTCGGGGATCAGCATCATCACGGCATGCGCTAGAGAATAGCCACCGCGCTGAAGGAACTCGAGGGCGTTGTCGAAGCAGGCTGTATCCGACTGACCTTCATAGGAGATCGGCCAGAGCTTGGAGATATCGTCGCCGAAGAGCGGCGAGGACACGGAGGCCTGGCGGGCCGCCATCCAGTTGACGTTGCCGCGCAGCGTGTTGATTTCGCCGTTGTGGGCGACCATGCGATAGGGGTGCGCGAGCTTCCACGACGGGAAGGTGTTGGTCGAGAACCGCTGGTGAACGAGCGCGACAGCCGACTCGAAGCGCGGATCGGCGAGGTCCGTGTAATAAGCACCGACCTGGTAGGCGAGGAACATGCCCTTGTAGACGATCGTCGATGACGACAGCGACACCGGATAAAAGCCGGTCTCCTGGCCGCCATACTGGTCGTAGATGCGGTTGGAAATGACCTTCCGCAACAAGAACAGGCGACGCTCGAACTGCTCCTGAGTTGCCGCGTCACGCCCGGCACCGATGAAGACCTGGATCTGACGCGGCTCGGTGGCCGCGATTTCTGGCGCCTTGGACAGCGAGGAGTTGTCGACCGGCACATCGCGGTAGCCGATCAGGTTCTGGCCTTCGGCAAGACAGACCTCCGCGATCACCTTCTTGAAATGCTCGATCTGCTGCTCGTCCTGCGGGAAGAAAAAGTGCCCGACGGCATACTCGCCCGCCTTCGGCAGCGTGATGCCCTGCTTCGCCATCTCCTCGCGGAAGAACCTGTCCGGGATCTGCACGAGGATCCCCGCCCCATCGCCCATCAGAGGGTCCGCGCCGACAGCGCCACGATGGGTTAGGTTTTCCAGGATGAAGAGGCCGTCCTTGACGATCTGGTGCGACTTCTGCCCCTTCATATGGGCAATGAAGCCGACGCCGCAGGCATCGTGCTCGTTCCGGGGGTCATAAAGTCCCTGCCTGCCGGGAAGACCGCCAGTGTTTCGGATCGCCGAACGCGACGCACTCTCGGCATCATGGCTGACCAATTCAGACCGCACCATATCGCTCATGACTTCCCTCCAGACCTTGGCAAGCGCCCCTGCGGCCGCCTTAGGTTAATACGACTTTAACGCAAATGAAGTCGCCCGTCATCCAATCTCTTCGAAATAGGTCAGCTTATCTGACCCATTTTCGAGAGCCTCTATGCCAGAAACACGGCACCATCGCAAGGGTTTCTACGATCATCGCGAATGTGAAGCGCAGAAAGATTGCGACAAGCGCGCCGACGATGTCATTTTGTTTCTCGTTGATCGATCCACCGTGCCATTTATTGCGACATGAGGATCTGCGGCATTTTTCGACGTCGTTATGGATTGCGACCATTTTTCAGCCGGTTAAGTTGGCAAGTCAGAAGACCCGCGAAAATAACGTCAGGACTATTCCATGTTCTTCGCCTCCGACAATTGGGCCGGCGCCCATCCCGCAATCAATGACCGCCTTTCCAGGGAATCGACCCGCTTCGCCGCTGCCTATGGCACCAGCGATCTCGACAAGGCGATCGAACGGAAATTCAACGAGGTCTTCGAGCGTGACGTGGCCGTCTTCTTCGTCGCCACTGGCACGGCTGCGAACTCCCTGTCGCTTGCCAGCATGGCAAGAGCGGGCGGCCTCACCTTCTGCCATACCGAAGCTCACGTCATTGAGGACGAGTGCGGCGCGCCTGACTTCTTCAGTGGCATGCGCATGGTCCCAGTTGATGGACCCGCCGGCAAGATGCGACCGGAAAACCTGAAGGAACGCATTTCCCGCTATCCGCAGGACGCCATCCATCACGGGCGCGCCGCCGCCATCACCATGACCCAGGCAACCGAGGTTGGCACAGTCTACACCTTAGACGAGATCGACGAGATCGCCGCCATCGCCAAGGCTAACGCGCTGCCCCTTCACATGGATGGCGCGCGCTTTGCAAACGCGCTGCAGGCCCTCGGGGCCTCACCTGCCGAAATGACGTGGAAACGTGGAGTGGACGTACTCTCTTTCGGCGGCACGAAGAACGGCTGCTGGTGCGCCGAGGCCATCGTCTTCTTCGACCCGGCACTGGCACGGGATTTCGCCTTCCTGCGCAAGCGCACCGCACAACTTTTCTCCAAGTCGCGCTTTATTGCGGCCCAGTTCGAAGCCTATCTGAAGGACGACCTCTGGCTGGACCTCGCGAGCCACGCCAACGCAATGGCGGACCGGTTACGGTCGGGCTTCAACGCTCTCAACACGGCCCGCCTCGCTTGGCCTACAAACGCCAATGAGGTGTTCGCCATCCTGCCACGCACGTCGGCAAAACAGGCCGAGGAACAGGGCGCACGCTTCTACGAATGGCTGCAGCCGCGCGACATGCCTGAAAAGCTTGCGGAGGACGAAATGCTGGTGAGGATGGTTACAAGCTTCGCAACGACGGAAGAAGACGTCGACCAGTTCCTCAAGATATGCGCTTCGGCCTGACCAATAATCCTAGTGTAGAAGCAACAAGGCCCTCCGGTCGGGAGGGCCTTGAGAGACAGTCTAAAAGAAACCTGCGTCTCAGGCGACGTGAGCCTCGATGGCCTTCGGCTGCTGGCTTGCGACATCGGATGCGATCGCGATGCGGCGCGGCTTCATGGCTTCCGGAATGTTGCGAAGCAGATCGATATGAAGAAGGCCATTCTTCAGCGAGGCGCTCTTCACTTCGACGTGGTCGGCAAGCTGGAAACGCCGCTCGAACGCGCGCTTGGCGATACCGCGGTAAAGGAACTCGGTCTGCCCGGCCTGATCGTCCTCAGCCTTCTCACCCTTGATGGTCAGAACGTGGGCATGAGCCTCGATGCTGAGTTCGGTTTCATCAAAGCCGGCAACGGCCATGGTGATACGATAGGTATTCTCACCTGTACGCTCGATATTGTAGGGCGGATAGGCCTGTGCCTGCTCAGGCTGGCCGAGGCTGTCGAGCATGGTAAAGAGCCGGTCGAAGCCGACGGTGGAGCGATAGAGCGGCGAAAAATCGACGTGGCGCATGGTGTCCTCCTTGAGAAGCGACGATTGCGATTGAGGTTTTCAGCACCCCTTCAGGCGATGCCGATCACCGGATGTGGAGCCTTTCCGGCCTCCGATTTTCTAGATGGGAAGCGCCCCCTCGCAGTTCAAGAGGACGACCATACCACCAGAGAACGTGCCTTTCCCTTTGACGCTGCAGCCGCTTCACCGTATCCGAGAGACAGACCAATTCCTTTGCGGGCACGAGATTCGGCCATGAGCAACGCAACCGACATTCTGTATTCGACGCCGGACAATCCCGTCCCTGATAACTGCACGTCGGGGACCTTCAAGGGATATAAGGGCATCAATCTCCGCTATGCCGTCTTTCGAACCGACAGACCTCAAGCAAGGGGTACGGTTGTACTCCTCCACGGGCGCAACGAGAGCATCGAGAAATACTACGAGACGATCCGCGACCTGAACGCGCACGGCCTTTGGGTCGCCACATACGACATGCGCGGTCAGGCGGGGTCCGACCGTATGCTGAAGGATCGACGCAAGGGCTATGTCCGTCGCTTTTCCCACTATGTGCGAGACCTTGAATTGTTTCTCGAACATATCGTCTTGCCCGACACGCGGCTTCCTTTCTACCTACTGGCGCATTCCACCGGCGGCCTCGTGGCATTATCGGCAGCACCCCGGCTGGCGAACCGCATCGACCGCATGGTCCTAACCGCGCCCTTTGTCGGCCTCGGGCCACAGCCGATATCTCCGGCGAAAGTGTTCTGGCTGGCTCGATTGATGTGCTGGACAGGGTTCGGCGGCCGTTACATGACAGGCGAGCGAAGCTCGCGAGCCTTCGAAGACAATCCGCTGACATCGGACATCAGACGCTTCCGCCGCAACCTGGCGATCTTCGACCAGCATCCTGAGATGGCCCTTGGTCCACCGACGGCGCGCTGGATCTACGAGTGCCTGAAGGAAATGCGCAAGGTCACCAGGCCGACGCACCTCTACACGATCACGGTCCCGACGGTGCTTATTTCCCCCGTCCGCGACAGTGTCGTCTCCTACCCCGCCCAGGAAGCGATGGCCCAATATTTCCGGGCTGCACAATACATTCCTGTGCCAGGCGCACGACACGAAATCCTGCAGGAGCGGGATCGCTACAGGGCTCAGGCCATAGAAGCAATCAAGGCTTTCATTCCCGGCAGCGATCTCGAGAACGCCTTCGTTGATGGAGGCGCGGAGCTCTCAGGCGCCTGAGAGCATCCGCATGGCTTCGGCATGCACCGCGGCACTGCCCGCGGCGATGATCGATCCCCCGGCTTCCGGACGACCGCCGTCCCACGTGGTGATGACCCCTCCAGCCTGCTCGATCAGCGGGATAAGAGCGCCGACGTCATAGGGCTTCAGCACCGTTTCGATCACGAGGTCGACATGCCCGGCCGCGAGCAGCGCATAAGCGTAGCAATCGATGCCGTAGCGAAACAACCGGACGCGCCGCTCGATCGCGCGATAGACATCGATCTCCGCGCCTTGAAAGAGGTGCGGCGAGGTCGTGAAGAGAATGGCGTTGTCGAGCGACCCGCAATCGCGTGTGCGGATCTGCCGCTCGCCATCAGGCCCGGAATACCAGGACGCCTTGCCGTCGGCGAAGTAGCGCTCACCTGTAAAAGGCTGGTCCATCAATCCCATGATCGAGCGTCCGTGCTCGCGAAAGCCGATCAGGGTTCCCCAAACAGGCACTCCGGAAATGAATGCCCGGGTTCCATCGATCGGGTCAACCACCCAAACGTGGTCACGATCCGTGCCGACATCATCATGTTCCTCGCCGAGAATGCCGTGATCCGGAAACTCCGTCATGATCAGTTTGCGGATGGCGAGTTCCGCGGCGCGATCACCTTCGGTCACCGGATCAAAGCCGGTCTTTTCCTTGTTGACGACGTCGAGACCCGTACGGAACCGCGGCAACGTTTCTGCCTTGGCGGCATCGGCAAGACGATCGAAGAAGGCGCGATCAGGCAACATGGAACGGTCCCGGAAAAGTCGTGAAATGCCCGTTGGTCTTAAACAAGTTTGCCCACTTTGCAAATCGGCGGAGCAACGAGCAATGCAACCGCATAAAAAATGAGCATGCATAAAAAAGGATCAAAATGCCGTTGACTCTTGTGCGACGCACCATTAGCGTAGGGATACAGTCTTCTGACTGTAAATACCCTCCTTGGGTGTTTCCTCCCTAGACTTAACCGCGCCAGTGGCGCGGTTCTTTTTTGGGTAAGTTACTCGGCAGCGAGTGACGCCGAACCGGTGAAGCTCTCGACAAAGTCGGCCATCTGCCGCATGAAATGGGTAAGCGCGGTCGCAAGCGCCGCGAAGTCCCGCTTCTTCTGAAGCGTCGCCTCATCAATGTAGAGCGAACGGCTGACCTCTACTTGCAACGCGTGCAGACCCCTCGCTGGCCGCCCGTAATGTTCCGTTATGAAACCGCCGGCATAGGGTTTGTTGCGCACGGCGGTGAAGCCCAGATCTTCCAGGAATTCGATCGCGGCCCGTGACAGTTCGGCAGACGCGCTCGTGCCGTAGCGGTCGCCGATGATGAAATCCGGGCGCAAGGCGTTCCCTGCCAGCCTGACATTGCCCGGCATGGAATGGCAGTCGATCAAGACACCAAAGCCGAAGCGCGTGTGTGTATGGGCGATAAGCTTGCGCAGACGCGCATGGTACGGCTTGTAGGTGGTCTCGATCCGCTGCAGCGCTTCGCCAACGTCGAGACGACGGCCGTAGATTTCCATGTTTTCGGCAACGATCCGCGGTATGGTGCCGAGCCCACCGGCCACGCGCATGGAATGCGTATTGGCAAAGGGCGGCAAAGGACCGTCAAACATGCGCGGATCGAGTTCATATGGCTCGCGATTCACATCGACGTACGCGCGAGGGAAGTGTGCCAAAAGCAGCGGAGCGCCCAAGGATGGCGCGGCACCGAACAATTCCTCGACATAGTGGTCTTCCGAACGTCTGATGGCGCGATCGTCGAGACGGGAGGCCTCCAGAAAGGCTGGGTTGTAGCGACGGCCGGAATGGGGAGAATTGTAGACGAAAGGAATGCGCTGCTCGTCCGGCTCCCTGACTTCAAACAGTTCGGCTTCGCTCGTCGTGCCGTCCATCGCCCTCATTCTTTACCAAATCACCAACTTGTTTAGCCACTCATGTTGCCAGCGCGTCCAAGGGAAGTCCATACTGCGTGACGCTGCGGCCCATGCCGCCGGCGCTTCTTCACCGGATGTTTACTCGACAAAGGTTAACGTCGCGGATTGAAGCATTCCTGCCACTGTGAGTAACGGTCTTTTTGACATGAATCAGAAAATTCTCCTTGCCGAAGACGACAACGATATGCGCCGTTTCCTGGTCAAGGCCCTGGAAAAGGCAGGCTACAACGTCTCGTCCTTCGACAACGGCGCCAGCGCCTATGACCGTTTGCGCGAAGAGCCCTTCTCCCTCCTGCTGACGGATATCGTCATGCCCGAGATGGACGGCATCGAACTGGCGCGCCGCGCCACCGAACTCGATCCCGATCTGAAGGTGATGTTCATCACCGGGTTTGCCGCTGTCGCGCTCAACCCCGATTCGAAGGCTCCGAAGGACGCGAAGGTCCTGTCGAAGCCGTTCCACCTCCGTGACCTCGTCAACGAAGTCAACAAGTTGCTGGCCGCTTAGGCCTGTTTCCAGGGGGTCGTGAAAAACTCGTCGCAAAACCGGAAAAAGCCTATTGACGCATCAGCCGGTTTTGTGGTCTATCCGCCGCCATCGGATGGGCGTGTAGCTCAGCGGGAGAGCACTACGTTGACATCGTAGGGGTCACAGGTTCAATCCCTGTCACGCCCACCATCCTTATCAGAGACTACGTTGAGAAACCCGCTTCGGCGGGTTTTTCCGTTTCTGGCGACCTCCGATCTTCCATCTACATTCGCCCCGATGCCACAAGTTCCTGTCTCTTGGCATCTCGAAAAACCTGTAGTACAGGTTGTCCAAAGCCATAGGACAGGCACATGAAAGAAGAGATCCTCGCAACGGGCGGCGACCTCGTGACCAGCGCGGTCGCGCACATTTCTAGCCTTATTCGCCGCAGCGAGCTGAAGCCCGGAGACCGGCTTCCCTCCGAAGCAGCGCTGAGCAGTGAGTTGAAGGTGTCTCGCACCGTTGTGCGCGAGGCACTTCGCTCTCTCGCGGCCTTGCGCCTGATCGATCTCGGCGCCGGCAAACGTCCGACCGTGGCGACCCTCGACGATTCGTCAATCGCCATGACCTTCCGACACGGTCTGTTCACGGAGCAGATCGATATCCAGCAGCTTCTCGACGCGCGGCGCACGATCGAGGCGAGAACTTCGGCGCTTGCCGCCGTTCGGCGCACCGACAGGGAAGCCCAACAGATACTCGATCATGCGAAGGCAATGCAGGGTGCGCTTGACCGTCCGTCGCTGATCATGGAGCACGACCTCGCCCTCCATCTGGAGATCGCCCGGGCCTCGCGTAATCCGGTCCTTGCGCTGATCATCGGCGCGATCGAAGGCGTGATCGTCGAAACCTGGCCGATCGGCTGGAAGAGCCGCGCCAACGACCAGGAGCGCGAAGCGATGAACCGCCTGCATCTCGATATCGCCCAGGCGGTCGCCGACAGCGACCCGCAAGCTGCAGCGCAATTGATGAACCGCCACTTCGATGAGAGCCTCAAGGCGCTCGCCGTCGCCGGCCTTCTATGAGTGACTAACGGAGTAACCATGAAAATCACCCGGCTCGAAACTGTCCGCGTCGCCGAACGCGCCAACCTCCTATGGCTTCTGGTCCATACCGACGAGGGGGTGACAGGCCTCGGTGAGACCTTCTTCGGCGCCGAGACGGTTGAAGCCTATATCCACGAATACGTTGCACCGCGTGTGATCGGTCGCGATCCGCTGGAGATCGACCGGCTGGCCGCAGACCTTGTGGGGTATGTGGGCTTCCGTTCGTCAGGCGCAGAGGTACGTGGCAACTCGGCCTTCGACATTGCGCTGTGGGATCTGTTCGGGAAGGTGACCGGCCAGCCGATCGCGCAACTGCTCGGCGGCTTCACACGCCGCGAGATCAGGACCTACAACACCTGCGCCGGTACCGAATACATCAAGAAGACGACGGGCCAGACCACCGCCAACTATGGCCTCGCCACCGGCAAGGACTATGACGACCTCAACGGCTTCCTGCACCGCGCCGACGAACTCGCGCATTCTCTGTTGGAAGATGGCATCACCGCGATGAAGATCTGGCCCTTCGATGCGGCCGCCGAAAAAACCCGTGGCCAATACATCTCAACGCCGGACCTGAAGCAGTGCCTCGAGCCTTTCGAGAAAATCCGCAAGGCCGTCGGCGACAAGATAGACATCATGGTCGAGTTCCACTCGATGTGGCAGCTTCTGCCCGCCATCCAGATCGCCAGGGCGCTAACACCCTACCAGACCTTCTGGCACGAGGATCCGATCAAGATGGACAGCCTGTCGAGCCTCAAGCGCTATGCCGAGGCGTCACCGGCTCCGATCTCCGCGTCGGAGACGCTCGCCACCAGGTGGGGCTTCAGGGACTATCTGGAAACCGGCGCGGCGGGTATCGTCATGCTGGACATCTCCTGGTGCGGCGGCCTTTCGGAGGCCCGCAAGATCGCCTCGATGGCAGAAGCCTGGCACCTGCCCGTCGCCCCGCACGACTGCACCGGTCCGGTCGTGCTCTGTGCCTCGACGCATTTGTCGCTCAACGCGCCGAACGCGCTCGTTCAGGAGAGCGTGCGGGCTTTCTACAAGACCTGGTACCGCGATCTCGTAACGGCGCTGCCGGAGGTGAAAAACGGCATGATCACAGTGCCACCCGGTCCGGGTCTCGGCATGGAACTCAATCCCGATCTCGACCGCGCCTTCACCGTCAGCCGCCGGGTGTCGGACGCAATCACAACATGACCTATCAATAAGCATCAAAGACTATCGGGAGGAAAGATGTCCAATTCTACGACCGGCGCGGTTGACACGCATCGAAGTTACAGCGCCCTGGCGGGACCAGCGATCATGCTGCTCGGCATGTTCATGTTCTCGCTGAACGATGCGATGGGAAAGTGGCTCGTCGCAAGCTATGGCCTCGGACAGGTGATCCTGATCCGAAGCATCGCCGCGCTTCTTATTCTGGCTCCTTTCCTTTGGCGCGCCGGATTGAAACCGATCATCGAAGCCGAACGTCCAATGATGCAGGCCGCGCGCGTTATGTTTTCCACCCTGGAGGTCTTCTGCTTCTATTACGCGGTCATGTATCTGCCGCTCGCCGACGTCATGACCTACTGGCTAGCAGCGCCGATCTATGTTGCCGCCGCCTCTCCGTTGTTGCTCGGCGAAAAAGTCGGCTGGCGGCGCTGGACCGCGATTGCGATCGGCTTCGTCGGCGTGATCATCACACTGGAGCCATCGGGCGCCATGTTCACCTTGCCTGCGGTGATCTCGATTGTCGGCACCCTCGCCTTCGCCTTCATGCTGCTGTCGGGGCGTAGCCTCCGTGGAACGCCGGACAAGACGCTTGTATTCTTCCAGCTTCTGGGCGCCGGCCTCGCTGGACTGGTGTTTGCACCTTTCGACTGGTCACCGGTCACCTCGGCAGCCGATTTCGGGCTCCTCTGCCTGCTCGGCGTTGTCGCCATGGGCGCCCACATCCTGGTGAACCGCGCCCTGAAGATCTCCGACGCCGCAACCGTCGCCCCACTTCAGTATACGCTGCTTCTCTGGGCGATCATCTTCGGCTGGCTGTTCTTCGGCGATGTGCCAAGAGCGACCATGCTGCTCGGCGCGTCCCTGATCGTCGGTTCCGGCATGTTCATCTTTTTCCGGGAACAGCAGTTGAAGAAGCGCGACGCCGTCCTTCCGTCGGTTCCCGAATAAGCCGACGGCTTTTCGCCCTTTGCTGAAATACCTCACAAAAAAGCCCGCAACGGTCTCCGTTGCGGGCTTCTTTCGGCCCGGCTAATGCCGGATCCTGGGAGGTTACTTGCGGATCTCGGCAAGCTCGGCAAGAATGCCATCGACAACGTCTGCGCCGATTTCAGCCTTGTGCTTCTCGTAGACGACCATGGACTTCTCGCGGATACGAGCCTGCTCTTCCGGCGAAAGCACGTTCACTTCCAGACCGGCAGCCTTGATCTTCTCAAGCGACTTCTTGTTCAGGTCGCCAATGACCTGACGCTCGACGTCACGACCGACGACAGCGCATTCCCGCAGTGCAGCCTGCTCTTCCGGCGTGTAGGTGTCGAAAATTGCCTTGGAGAAGAGGAAGAGGAACGGCGTGTAGGCGTGGTTCGTCTCGGTAACGTACTTCTGCACTTCGAAGAACTTCGAGGTATCGATCGTCACGTAGGGGTTTTCCTGCGCGTCGATGGTCTTGGTTTCAAGAGCCGAGAAGACTTCGCCGAAAGCCATCGGGGTGGCGTTGGCGCCGAGGTTCTGGAAGGTATCGAGGAACACGTTGTTCTGCATGACGCGAACCTTCATGCCCTCGAAGTCTTCCCACTTCGTAACAGGACGAACCGAGTTCGACAGGTTACGGAAGCCGTTTTCCCAGTAGGCGAGGTTCACGAGACCGACAGCGGCCATCTTCTCGTTCATCATGTCGCCGAACTTGCCGTCGAGAACCTTGTAGGCTTCCTCGGAGTTGGCGAACAGGAACGGCAGATCGAACACGCCGAGCGCCGGCTCGATACCGACGAGCGGCGAAGACGACGTTACGACGGCTTCCTGGATGCCGGAACGCAGTGCCTGGGTGGCCTGAAGGTCACCGCCGAGTGCGCCGCCCCAGAAAGCCTGCAGCTTCAGCTTGCCGCCGGACTTGTCGTCCAGGCACTTCTGCATGGCCTCGATGCCGTTACCGACCGGGTGGTCGGCGTTGATGCCATTGGATACACGGATCGTGCGGTCGTTGAACTCCGCAAACGCCGGGGCCGCGGCCGAGCAGGCGAAAGCCAGAGCAGTGGTGGTCAGAAGAAGCTTTCTCATAATATCCTCCCTTTGGATCTTGGTGGAAAAAGGTCTGGGTTAAAGTCCCATCACCGCAGCCATTGCGCTGGCACGGTGATGATTTCGGGGAACAGGACAAACAGCATCAGCAGGGCCACCTGCGCGAGCAGGAAGGGCAGGATGCCGGTGACGACCTTGCCGAGCGGCACGCGTCCGACGCCGCTGACGACGTTGAGCACCACGCCGACCGGCGGCGTGATCAGGCCGATGCAGCAGTTCATGATGAACATGACGCCGAAGTATATCGGATCGATCCCTGCCTGCTTGATGATCGGCATCAGCACCGGCGTCAGGATCAGAATCGTTGGCGTCAGGTCGAGTGCCGTTCCGACGATCAGGATCAGCACCATGATGGCCAGCATCAGCAATTTCGGCTGATCGATCAGCGGCGCAATGTAGCGCGTGATCTCGCCCGGAATGTTGGCGGCGGTGATCAACCAGGCGGACACCAGGGCCGCACAGACAAGGAACATGATGACCGCAGTCGTCTTGGCCGCCTGCAGGATGACTTTCGGCAGGTCCTTGGGCTTCAGTTCGCGATAGATGAACACGCCAACAAACAGCGCATAGAAGGCCGCGATGACCGCCGCTTCCGTCGGCGTCACGACGCCGGCCTTGATGCCGCCGAGGATAATGACCGGCATGCCCAGCGCCCAGGCCGCGCGCCCCGTAGCCTGCACACGGGCCGACATCGGCGCCTTCGGCAGCGGCTGGATATTATCCTTCCGAACCACGACCTGCCAGGTCAGGATCAAAGACAGACCCATCAGCAGACCCGGCACGATACCGGCCATGAAGAGCTGGGTGATCGACACGTTCGCCGACACGCCGAAGACGATGAACGCCATAGAGGGCGGAATGACCGGAGCGATGATGCCGCCCGAGGCAATGAGGCCCGCCGATCGGGGAACGTTGTAACCGGCCTTCGCCATCATCGGAATGAGAATCGCGGCGAGCGCCGCCGTGTCGGCCGCAGCCGAACCGGAGATACTGGCCATGATCACGGCCGCCATGATGGCAACGATGCCGAGACCACCGCGGATGTGTCCGACGCATGCGATCGCGAACTCGATGATCCGCTTCGACAGACCGCCGGCGTTCATCAACTCACCGGCCAGGACGAAGAAGGGAATTGCAAGCAGTGTGAATGTATCGGCGCCAATGATCATGTTCTGCGCGATGATCTGGCTGTTGAACATCCCCATGAACCACATGAGGATGACGCCGCAGAACATCAGGGCGAACGCGACCGGCACGCCGATCGCCATGGCACTGAGGAGGGAACCGACGAATACCAGAAGAGTCATCAGGAACGCTCCGACAGATGCTCGATAGTCATGTTTTCGCCGGCGAATGCGGCAAGCTCTTCATCGGTGATCCGGCCCGTTACCACGCGAAGCAGGCGTTCAAGGGCAATGATCACGCAACCCGCGCCCGTGAAGAAACCGATGCCGTAAACGAAACCCATCGACAGGCCGGTAACCGGCGCGCTCATGCTCCAGTTGATCGGGAACTGCTTCCAGGTACCCCAGAAGAAAATCGCAGAGACACCGATGATCAGGATGTTGCTGAGCGCCATGCAGATGACACGGCCCTTCCGGCCAAACATCGCGACGAGCGTCTCGACACCCATGTGCCCGTGCTCGCGGAACGCGACGACGGCGCCGATGAACGTAACCCAGACGAAGAAGTACCGGGCGAGCTCGTCCGAGACCGTCAGGCCCGAATTGAAGGCGTAGCGCAGCACGACGTTGACGAACACCATCACCGCCATGCCCGAAAGCAGGAAGATCAGGAGGACGTCGAGAAGTCGATAAAAGAGATCAATGAGCTTTTGCACCGTATCCTCCCCCTATCTTTCTACAGAAGTCCGCGCTGGGCGAGGTTCTTCATGAGCGCGCCGGTGCCGAAGGTCCACTCCGGGCAGGCATCGCTGCGATCGACCCAATTGACCAGGCGCCCCAGTTTTGCCGTGGCGATTTCGACGCGATCACCGATTTCATGGGTGAACCCTTGCCCGGCTCCACGCCGATCCTTGACCGGCGCGAACATGGTTCCGAGGAACAGAACGGCTCCGTCCGGATATTGGTGATTTCGGTTGCGCAGCTGCGCTGCCAGGTTTTCCGGCGAACGGCTGATCGCTTCCATCGGGCTTTCGCCCGTCATTTCGAACCCGTCCTCACCCTTGACCAGCAGTGAAACCTTCACTTTGCGCAGGTCGTCGATGGTGAAGTTTTCATCGAACAAACGAATGAACGGCCCGATCGAGCAGGATGCATTGTTGTCCTTCGCCTTGCCAAGCAGGAGAGCGGAACGGCCTTCAACATCACGAAGGTTCACGTCGTTACCGAGCGTGGCGCCGAGAATGGTCCCGTCGGAACGGATCGCCAGAACGACCTCCGGCTCCGGGTTATTCCACTGCGAAATCGGGTGGATACCGACCGTCGCGCCACAGCCGACGGACGACATGGGCTGGGACTTCGTGAAGATTTCCGCGTCGGGACCGATACCGACCTCGAGATACTGTGACCAGAGACCCATGTCCTGCAGCAGGGCCTTGACCTTGGCCGCCTGTTCCGAGCCGGCGACCACGCCGCGGAGGCTGTCGCCAAGGACGGGCGCGAGTTGTTCACGGATAACAAGCGCCCGCGATGAGTCGCCCTTGGCCTGCTCCTCGATCACACGCTCCAGCATGCTGTCGGCGAAGGTGACGCCGGCCGCCTTGATGGCCTGCAGATCGACAGGCGCAAGGAGTTCGCCGAGTTCGCCCGAAAGGAAGCCATCGAGCGCGCCGAGATCCCGCAGGTCAGCTGCGGACCGAAGGCGCGCGACGAGGTTATCCTGCTCGAAGAGGAAGGAGACTGTTGCGGCGATCGACGACAGATCGAAGACGTGACCGTCGCGGACCAGCACCGGACAGGGCCCATTGGCGACCTTGGACCAGACACGTCCGACCAGCAACGCTTGGCCGGAATCATCCGGCAGTATCGTTGCAGTATGAAGCGCATGTCTGGATTGCAAGACCAACCTCCTCGTGCTGTTCCAGGTCGACCCTCCAGCCAACCTGCCGTATTGTCAGGATGTCTGACAACATTTCAGGGTGTTTTTAGTCGTACTTTTCATTGGTGTCCAGCCGGGAAATTGCCACCGTCCCAAATGCCGTTAACGACATCGAAAGACGGCGATTTTCGACGTGGCGCAGCCTCAATAGGTCTGCAAGACCAGCCCGAGCCGCCCGGCCGCTCCCTGCAGATGCGCCCTCATTGCATCGCGGGCCTTCACCGGATCGCGTGTCTTCACAGCATCCCGGACAGCCACATGCTCGGCAATCGTCACCTCGACGATCTCCTCCAACACAGCCGTCGCCCTTGCGGCGTTGATCGCGAGACTGATCCGCTCCGCAATGAAACCGATGAAAAGAGAGAAGTATTCGTTCTTGGTGGCGACACCGATGGCGCGGTGAAAGGCGAGATCGGCCACGATCCCCTGCTCCGTCCATTTGTCGGCACCCGTCATCTGAGCCAGCGTCTGGTCGAGCTTGGCGAGGTCGGCGGCATCATGGTGAAGCGCGGCCAGGCCGGCCGCCTCAATCTCCAGCGGCACGCGCAGCTCGAAAAGATCGCGGAAGCTCGATCGATCGTGCAGGGCATCCTGCTCGATCCTGAGGGAAGACCGTGACGCGAGCTCGGTGACAAACGCACCAACCCCCTGCCTCGTCTCCACCAGCCCTTCATTGCGCAGTTGCGCGATCGCCTCGCGGACCACCGATCGGCTCACGCCGAAACCCTTGGCCAGCACATGCTCCGTCGGCAGCTTGGCGCCCGGCGAAAGTTTGCCCTCCGCGATGTCACGCCCTATCTGCCCCGCGATCCGCGACGGCAGATGTTCCGTGCGCCTGATCTGCGCGAAATCCATCGACATGAGTTTGCACCTCCCTGCACCCTCGTCGGTTTTCTACGAATTGCCCCCGAAATTCAATTGGCATCCGGGGTTCATGATGAAGGCAGGGTCGATCGCGGCCTTCAGCGACGTCAGCAACTTGCGACGAACATCAGGAAGCCGCTCTTCATAATCGCTTCGCTTGAGCCGGCCGATCCCATGCTCGGCGCTGATCGAGCCCTCGTAGCGGTCGAGAACCCCATTGATCGCTTTCTTTGCCTTGTAGATCCGCTCCGCACTCTCTTCGGGGGAAAGGTCGGACGGCGGCAACACATTGAGGTGAACATTGCCGTCGCCAACATGCCCGTAGGATACGTTGATGCAGTCAGGCACGACCTCCAACACCGCAGCCTCGGCATCGCGAACGAAATCCGCAAGCCGGGAGAGCGGCACCGAGATATCCGTGCGCAGATGCGGACCGCGCTTGGCCTGTCCCTCATTCATCCCCTCGCGGAAAAGCCAGAGGCTGCGCGACTGGTTGGACGACGTGGCGATGACGCCGTCGGCAACGACGCCCTCTTCCATGACCGTCTCCAGAAAACGCTCCATCAGATCGTCGATATCGACCAGACCCGAACCGGACATCTCCATCAGCACATAGGCAGGGTAATCGGCGTCGATCGGCATCATGAGATCAGGCATCGCCTCGCGCGCCAGAACGAAGGCGAGCGGCGGCATGAATTCAAACGCCGACATCAGGTCGCAGCAATCGCGACGCGCCCTTCGATAAAGGGCAATGGCGTCATTCAGCGAATTGAGGCCCAGCAATGCCGTTGCGACCTGCTCGGGTTCCGGCATCAGCTTGACGGAAACCGCCGTGATTATGCCCAGTGTTCCCTCTGCCCCGATGAACAGCTGCTTGAGATCGATACCGCGATTGTCCTTGCGAAGCGTCGACAACCCGTTGAAGATTGATCCATCAGGGAGCACGACCTCAAGGCCGAGGACCAGTTCACGCGTCATCCCGTATCGCAACACGTTGATGCCGCCGGCATTTGTCGAGACATTGCCGCCGATCCGACAGGAGCCCTGCGCTCCGAGAGCGAGCGGAAAGAACATGCCTTCTTTCGCGACCGCATCCTTGAATTCCGACAGAATGCAGCCGGCCTCGACGACTGCGGAAAAATCATCCGGGTCGATCCGACGAACGCGCGTCATACGCTCCAGGCTGATGACCACCTGGCTCTCGGGCTGGTCCGGGGTGGCGCCAAGCACCAGTCCGGTGTTTCCGCCTTGCGGCACGACGGAGAGACCGAGATCGACACACGCCTTTACCGCTGCGGCGACGTCCTCCGTCGACCGCGGCCGCAAAACGGCCACCGCACCGGTCGTCACGTCGCCATGCCAGTCGCGGCAGTAGCGCAACACGTCCTCGCCAGCGAGAACGAGATCGCTACCGAGCGCCTTCACGAGGTGCGCGACCTTGTCCTCGACATCAGCCGCGTTTCCAGTCCTGCTGACCTGCCCGTCCACCTGTCGTCTCCTACCTATCCCCATCGGACCGGTGACGGTCCGAACTATTCTGTTTTCAACGCCATCATATAAGGTTATCAGACAACCTTACAAATGTTTTGTTGAGGCGGCCCTGAACTCCCGAATGCCGCCTTCGTCTAGAGGAGGAATCTCATGCATATCCTGATCATCGGAGCCGCCGGCATGGTCGGTCGCAAGCTGGCCGAACGTCTGGCCAAGAACGGACAGCTCGACGGCAAGGCCGTCGAGAAGATGACGCTTGTGGATGTCGTCACACCCGCCGCTCCGGCCGAATTCAAGGGCGAAAGCATCCTTGAGACCATCGATCTGTCGGCTCCCGGTGAGGCGGAGCGCCTGATCTCCAGCCGTCCCGATGTCATCTTCCACCTCGCCGCCATCGTCTCCGGCGAGGCCGAATTGGACTTCGACAAGGGCTACCGCATCAATCTCGATGGAACCCGCTATCTCTTCGACGCTATACGCATCGCCCACGGCCAGGATGGCTACAAGCCGCGCGTCGTCTTCACCTCCTCGATCGCCGTCTTCGGCGCGCCCCTGCCCTATCCGATCCCGGACGAGTTCCACACGACGCCGCTCACCAGTTACGGCACGCAGAAGGCGATCTGCGAGCTCCTGCTGTCGGACTACTCGCGTCGCGGTTTCTTCGACGGCATCGGCATCCGCCTTCCCACGATCTGCATCCGCCCCGGAAAGCCCAACAAGGCGGCATCCGGCTTCTTCTCCAACATCCTGCGCGAACCGCTCGTTGGCCAGGAAGCCGTTCTGCCGGTCTCCGACGACGTCCGCCATTGGCACGCCTCGCCGCGCTCGGCTGTCGGCTTTCTCATCCATGGCGCAACCATCGACGTGGAAAAGGTCGGTCCGCGCCGCAACCTCTCAATGCCGGGCTTGAGCGCCACCGTGGGTGAGCAGATCGAGGCGCTCCGCCGCGTCGCCGGCGAAAAGGCGGTCAAGCTGATCCGTCGTGAGCCTGACGAAATGATCATGCGCATGTGCGCCGGCTGGGCTCCCGGCTTCGAGGCCAAACGGGCGACAGCCCTGGGCTTCACCGCCGAAAAATCCTTCGACGAGATCATCAGGGCGCACATCGAGGACGAGCTGGGAGGAAAGCTCTGATGACGGACACCGCGACGAAATCCCGAAACATAGCCTTCCTCGGCACAGGCCTGATGGGCGCGCCGATGGCGCTTCGGCTGCTGGGTGCAGGTTTCGAGGTCACGGTCTGGAACCGCGACACAACAAAAGCCGACGTGCTGAAGGCCGATGGCGCCGTCGTCGCCGAGTCGGCGGCAAAAGCCGTTGACGGCGCCGATATCGTCTTCACGATGCTGAGCGACGGCAAGGCCGTGACGGACGTCCTGTTCAGCCAGGGCGCGGCCGACGCCTTGAAGACGGGCGCGATCGTCATAGATACCTCGTCCATCGCTCCACCCATTGCCCGCGAGCATTCCGAAACGCTTGCGAAACGTGGCGTCCACCATCTCGACGCCCCGGTCTCGGGCGGCACGGTCGGCGCCACTGCCGGCACGCTCGCGATCATGGCCGGAGGCGACGGAAAAATCGTCGAAAGCCTCGCGGACGTGTTCGCACCCCTCGGCCGCGTCACCCATGTAGGCCCTTCCGGTGCGGGCCAGATCTGCAAGCTTGCCAACCAGCAGATCGTCGCCATCACCATCGGCGCTGTCGCCGAAGCCATGATCCTCGTCGAGGCCGGTGGTGCCAGCCGCGAGAAATTCCGCGATGCGATCCGCGGCGGGTTCGCCGAAAGCCGCATCCTGGAACTTCACGGCAAGCGCATGGTGGACCGGACGTTCCAGCCGGGCGGTCCATCGCGCCTGCAGCTCAAGGACCTCGACGCCGTGGCAGCCATGGCAGAACTCTTCAGTCTCGAGCTGCCACTGACCGGAATGGTCCGCAACGAGTTCCGGGATTTTGTCTCCGACGGTGGCGGGGACGTTGACCACAGCGGCCTGCTGCTGCATCTGGAAAAAATCAACAACCGTCAGACGGAGGAAAACCGGTGAGCGAGGACAAGAAACAAACCCGCAGGCTTCGCTCGCAGGACTGGTTCGACAACCCCGATCACCTGGACCTGACCGCGCTCTATCTCGAACGCTTCATGAACTACGGCATCACGCCGGAGGAACTGCGCTCGGGCAAGCCGATCATCGGCATCGCCCAGTCAGGCAGCGACCTCAACCCGTGTAACCGCCACCACCTAGAACTTGCCAGGCGACTGCGCGACGGTATCCGCGACGCCGGCGGCATCGCAATCGAGTTCCCGACCCACCCGCTGTTCGAGAACTGCAAGCGCCCGACTGCCGCGCTCGACCGCAACCTTGCCTATCTTGGCCTCGTCGAGATCCTCTACGGCTATCCGCTCGACGGCGTCATCCTCACGACCGGCTGCGACAAGACCACGCCATCGGCCTTGATGGCGGCCTCCACCGTCGACATCCCTGCCATCGTCTTCTCCGGCGGCCCGATGCTCGACGGCTGGCACGACGGCGATCTCGTTGGCTCCGGCACCGTGATCTGGCGTTCGCGCCGCAAATACGCCGCCGGCGAAATAACCCGTGAGGAATTCCTGGAAGCTGCGCTCGATTCCGCCCCCTCGGTCGGCCACTGCAACACCATGGGCACGGCCTCGACGATGAATGCCATGGCGGAAGCGCTCGGCATGTCGCTTACCGGCTGCGCCGCCATTCCCGCCGCCTATCGCGAGCGTGGCCAGATGGCCTATCGCACCGGCCGCCGCGCTGTTGAACTCGTGCTCGATAACATCCGTCCGTCGGATATCCTGACGCGCGAAGCGTTCCTGAACGCGATCAAGGTCAACTCCGCCATCGGCGGATCGACCAATGCCCAGCCGCACCTGATGGCCATGGCAAAGCATGCCGGCGTGGAGCTTCTGCCGGAGGATTGGCAGGTCCACGGCTATGACATTCCGCTTCTTGCCAACGTCCAGCCGGCGGGTGCCTATCTCGGCGAACGCTTCCACCGCGCCGGCGGCGTGCCGGCGATCATGTGGGAATTGTTGCAGGCCGGAAAGCTCGACGGTAGCTGTCCGACCGTCACCGGCAAGACCATGGCGGAAAATCTGGAAGGCCGTGAATCCGAGGATCGCGAGGTCATCAAGCCTTTTACCGATCCGATGCGCGAACGCGCCGGCTTCCTGGTGCTCAAGGGCAACCTGTTCGACTTTGCGATTATGAAGATGAGCGTCGTGTCCGAAGGCTTCCGGCAACGCTATCTGCAGGAGCCCGGCCGCGAAGGCGTGTTCGAGGGCAAGGCTGTCGTCTTCGACGGTTCGGAAGACTATCACGCCCGCATCAACGACCCCTCGCTCGATATCGACGAGAACACAATCCTCGTCATCCGTGGCGCGGGTCCCATGGGCTGGCCGGGTTCGGCCGAGGTCGTCAACATGCAGCCGCCGGATCACCTACTCAAGAAGGGCATCCTGAGCCTCCCGACGATCGGCGACGGTCGCCAGTCCGGGACTGCCGACAGCCCGTCGATCCTGAACGCCTCGCCCGAAAGCGCGGCCGGCGGCGGTCTCGCCTGGGTTCGCACTGGCGACATCATCCGCATCGACTTCAACGAGGGCCTCTGCAACATGCTGGTCGACGATGCCGAGATCGCACGTCGGAAGGCGGAAGGCATCCCGAAGGTGCCTGCCGATGCCACGCCCTGGCAGATGATCTACCGCCAAACGGTAACGCAACTCGCGGACGGCGCGACGATCCGGGAAGCCGACAAGTTCCGGCAACTCTCGAAGACACCGCCGCGTCACAACCACTGACGAAAGACGATCGCGCGTGATGACCTCACGCGCGATCACATCCTCGTTTCGGATTTGATTTGCGCGCGGGGAAGCCCCACTTATAGGCGGAACCCAACCCGAAAGGAGAATTGCATGACGACGACCACCGAACGTGCCGTCCTGGCAGGCGGATGTTTCTGGGGCATGCAGCAGTTGATCCGCCGCATGCCGGGCGTGATCTCCACACGCGTCGGCTACACCGGCGGCGACGTGCCCAATGCCACCTATCGCAATCATGGCACTCACGCCGAAGGCATCGAGATCGTTTTTGATCCCACGAAGACCAGCTATCGCGATATCCTGGAGTTCTTCTTCCAGATTCATGATCCCTCGACAAAGAACCGCCAGGGCAACGATGTCGGCATGAGCTATCGCTCGGCGATCTACTACACCAGCGATGAGCAGAAGCGCGTCGCCGAGGAGACGATCGCAGACGTCGACGCATCAGGTCTGTGGCCTGGCAAGGTCGTGACGGAAGTCGAGCCGGTCGGCGATTTCTGGGAAGCTGAGCCCGAGCACCAGGACTATCTGGAGCGTTATCCGAACGGTTACACCTGCCACTTCCCGCGCCCCAACTGGAAGCTGCCCCGCCGCGCGGCCTAAGTTTTCCTGGATAGAGAATGCGCCGTCGGTCCATGACCGGCGGCGTCGTCATTTCCAGGTTCCCGATATCAGAGCACGGCGCTCATGCCGCCATCAACATAGATGATCTGGCCGTTGACATAATCCGACGCGCTCGACGCCAGAAAAATGGCGGCGCCGCAAAGTTCCTCCGGCCTGCCCCAGCGCCGTGATGGCGTCCGCCCCTTCACCCAACTGTCGAACTGCGGATTGCTGGTCAGCGCCTGGTTCATATCGGTCAGCATGTAACCAGGACCAATGGCATTCGACTGGATACCGTGCTCCGCCCATTCGGCTGCCATGGACTGGGTGAGGAGCCGGATTCCACCCTTCGCGGCCGTATAGGGCGCCACGGTCGGGCGGGCGAAATTGCTCATCAGCGAACCGACATTAATGATCTTGCCCTGACCACGCGGGATCATCCGTTTTGCCGCCTCTCGAGCGACGAGGAACGCGCTGGTGAGATTGGTGTCGAGTACCTTGTGCCATTCGGCAGCGGTGAACTCGACAAGCGGCTTTCTGAGCTGGATGCCGGCATTGTTGACGAGGATGTCGACCGCGACACCGTCCGCGTCCAGACGCTCGAACGCTCCGACGACGGCCGTCTCGTCTGTGACGTCGAAGGCTTCCGCCCGTACCCGGTATCCCTTGTCCGTCAACTGTGCGGCGGTGCCATCCAGTCGGGCGTCGTCAACGCCGTTGATGACGATATCGGCACCAGCTGCTGCGAAGGACTCGGCAATGGCAAGACCGAGGCCACGGGACGACCCGGTGACGAGAGCAGTCTTGCCTTCGAGGCTGAACAGGGACGCCGTCATATGCAAACTCCATTGGGATTCTTAGACGCCACTATAGCCAGGCAGCGCAGCGATGAAACCTGTCATACAGGTTTTCCCGTACTAACGCTTCAGCCACTGTGCCAACTCCGCCTCGGCACGCTCAAGCGCCGAATGATTCAGGAGCTTGCGCAGAAAGGCCATCGTGACAGCGCGTGTCCGGAGATTGAAGGAGGCTTCCGCGGTTGGCTCATCAACGGCGCTCTGGACCCCGAGTTTCTGGTAGATGCTCTGTAGCCTGTTCTGTACGCTGCGCAGCGACAGGTGACGACGTCGGGCAATCGCCCGATCGGTCAGTCCGAGCGCGATGTCGACGAGGATCTCGTACTCGGAATCGCTGAAGCCATGGGCATGCCCTTGGCTTTTCTGCTGCAGGCCGCGAATTTCGCGATCGATGACACACTGTGACTCGACAAAGATCGACCGAAGCGCGAGCCGCAGCCGCTCGTCGGACGCCGATTTCAGCACATAGCCATAGGCCGCCCCGTCCGGCACGATCCGGGACAGTCCCCGCACATTCGCCTCGTCGGCATAGTTCGACCAGAAAAGGATGCTGGTATCCGGCCGCTCGCGCCAGATGGTCCGCGCCGCCTCGATGCCGTTGCGCGGGCTCATCTGCAGGTCCATGACGATGCGTTCGAAGCGATGTTCACGCGCGAGTTTTTCGCCGGCCGTTCCGTCGGACGCCTCAAGGATGAAATCACACTCCGGCAAGGCGGTTCTCACCGCTTCATGCAGGTAGGAACGATGCAGCGGGTCGTCCTCAACGATCAGAACTTTCATATCTTCACTCCCTGTTCCAGCCGTGGCAGCCGCACGGAAACCGTTGTGCCGCTCCCGTCGCTCCGGCAGGCAAACTGCGCCGAAATCAGCCTGGCGCGGGTACGCATGTTGTCGATGCCGCTGCCGCGCAGACCGGGGGGCGTCGTCATGCCAATCCCGTTGTCGCGGATATCGAGCACCACAACGCCCTTGTCCTTCCACAGGCGCACATCGACCCGGTCGCCCTGAGAATGGCGGATGGCGTTGTTGATCGCCTCCTGAGCGATCCGGTAGATCGCCACTGATGCCGCCTGCGGCAGTTCGGCGGAGGCCCCATCGGTCTCGTCGAGAAGCTCCCATTCGATCGACATGCCGCTATCGCGGATCGACCGTTCGAGATGGTTCTCGATGGCCTCGGCCGGGCCGAAGAGTTGCAGTACGGAGGGGCGCGCCTGCTCGATGATCTGCCGAAGGTCCCGCATGGATTGCTGCAGACTGCGCGTCAGAGGTTCCAGCATCTCGCCGGGAAGATCGGGCATCAGGCTAAGCCGCTCCAGACGGCGCGCAAAGCGCGTCATGTCCGCCAGCGTCTGGTCGTGCAGCTCCATCCCGATGCGCTGCCGCTCGGCCTCCAGTGCCTCGGTCAGGCGCCCAGCCCCCTGGCGCAGGGCCTCTTCGCGAACCCGCGTCTCGGCCTCGACGATCGCAGATTTCTTGGCGCGTTCCGCCGACAGGAGAGCGTAGAAGTAGGGCGCGATCAGGTCCCCGATCGCCGAAGCTTTGTCGAGATCGCCTTGGCCGTACACGCCCGCCCGCAGGCTCGAGCAAGACAGGGCGCCGATCGTTTCACCATGCACCTTGAGCGCCACATGAAGCCGGCTCTTCAGCTTGTGCTCGATGATCGGAAAGGAAAACGACCCCTCGAAATGAAACTGCGGATCGGTGCTGGCATCGTCTGTCACGATTCGGTCCACCTCGCCTCGCAACAGACTGCGCAAAGGGCTATGGTCGATGCTCGCGGGCGGGCGCCGGCTCCAGTCCGTCTCTATCCCGCTTTCATACGCCGTGTGAAACGTGCTCCCAGGCGCAATGATGCACACGTCCATGTGGTCGTTGGGCACAATATCCTTGATTTCCTTGGCGACCGCGTCTATCGCCGACTGGAAATCGAGCTGCCCGGCCAAAAGTCGCGATATGCGCAGGTATTGTGCGAACAGATCCGCCGACAACGCTTTGGGCATCGTCTCCTCCCGCCGAACCCTCCCCGGTGCGGCTCTCTTCCCGAATAGCATACCCCCTTACTACACCTTCGTGTCTTGCGGGAACCCGCAAACGATCTGCGGTTCCCCGCATATGGTTTGCTCGCCTCCGTCTATACAGGCTTTTACATTTCCTTCATCCTTTCGGTCACTGGGGCAAGACCTCAGAACCAAGGTTCCGGCGACCCGTTGAGGAGCGGCCCGGAAACAGCCGCGTGACGGCATTGAGGGAGAGAGACATGAATTTCAGGACCATACTCATGGCGTCCGTCGCCATGGCATCCATCGCCGCACCGATCGCGGCCCAGGCAGACACGTCTTCCAAGAAGATCGCGCTGTCGAACAACTACGCCGGCAATTCCTGGCGCCAGGCCATGCTGACCAGCTGGGACAAGGTGACGAAGGACGCCGTTTCGCAGGGCGTCGTCGCCGCTGCCGATCCGTTTACCACCGCCGAGAACCAGGCGACGGAACAGGCCGCGCAGATCCAGAACATGATCCTGCAGGGCTATGACGCGATCGTCGTCAACGCAGCCTCCCCGACGGCCCTTAACGGTGCGGTCAAGGAAGCCTGCGATGCCGGTATCACCGTCGTGTCGTTCGACGGCATCGTCACCGAACCCTGCGCCTGGCGCATCGCCGTCGACTTCAAGGAAATGGGCCGCAGCCAAGTGGAATACCTGTCCGGCAAGCTGCCCGATGGCGGCAACCTGCTGGAAATCCGGGGCCTCGCCGGCGTCTTCGTCGACGACGAGATTTCCGCCGGTATCCATGAAGGCGTGAAGCAGTTCCCGCAGTTCAAGATCGTCGGTTCCGTCCATGGCGACTGGGCCCAGGACGTGGCGCAGCGCGCTGTCGCTGGCGTTCTGCCGAGCCTGCCGGAAATCGCCGCGGTCGTGACCCAGGGCGGTGACGGCTACGGTGCCGCACAGGCCTTCCAGGCCGCCAACCGTCCGACGCCGATCATCGTCATGGGCAACCGCGAGGACGAACTGCAGTGGTGGAAGCAGCAGAAGGATGCCAGCGGCTATGAGACCATGTCGGTCTCTATTGCTCCCGGCGTCTCCACGCTCGCCTTCTGGGTCGCCCAGCAGATCCTCGATGGCAAGGACGTGAAGAAGGATCTCGTCGTGCCGTTCCTGCGCATCGACCAGGACAATCTCGAGAAGAACCTCGAGACCACCGAAAAGGGCGGCGTCGCCAACGTTGAATACTCGCTTGAAGACGCGCAGAAGGTGATCGAGGCGGCCAAGTAAGCCGCGTCGTCACCGACACCGCACTCCGCCCGCCCTTCCCTGGTGGCGCGGCGGAGTGCCGGATACCGGAATACCCAAGACCAGAGGTCATACCCGCTTTGTCAGCCATGCCTTCATCCAATTCCGTCGTTTCAGTGCAAGGCGTGCGTGTCGCCTTCGGAGCTGTGAAGGCTCTCGACGGTGTCGATCTCGACATAACCTCGGGCGAAGCACTTGGCCTGGTCGGCCACAACGGCGCCGGCAAATCGACACTCGTCAATGTCATCAACGGCCTGCTGACACCGCATGAAGGTGAAATCCGATACGGCACGGCGGACACCATCAGCGGCGTTTCCGGAGCGCGCGCCAACGGCATTCGCTGCGTCTTCCAGGAACTGTCGCTCTGCCCTAACCTGACGGTGGCGGAAAACACGCGGGTCATGCACGCACAGCTATCCGGCTTCGGCTGGAGGAAGCGGGCCGCTACCCTCGTTGGCAAGACGCTCGACGACATTTTCCCCGGCCATCATATCCAGGCGGATTCCGCTGTCGGCGATCTTTCGATCGCCGAGCGCCAGATGGTCGAGATCGCGATCAACTTCATGGCGGCGCCCGACAGGCCACGGCTGGTCATTCTTGACGAACCAACATCCTCGCTCGACGCAGGCCTTGCCGAACAACTGCTGGCCTATGTACGCCGTTTCGTATCGGAAGGCGGGTCGGTCATCTTCATCTCCCATATCCTCGGCGAAATCCTGTCTACCTCCAGCAGGATCGTCGTCATGAAGGACGGGAAGATCGTCACCGACCGACCCGCTTCCGAATTTTCCGTTCGAAGCCTTGTCGAAACCATGGGAAGCGTCGTCAAGGAACGCGCAGCCGGTCGGGAACGTGCCAGCCGGTCCGAGCAGGCCGTCACGCTCTCTATTCCCTCGCCATTTGGCGGCATTGGCTTCGAGGCGCGCCGCGGAGAGATCGTCGGCCTTGCCGGTCTCGCGGGCCATGGCCAGACGACCATGCTTCTCGAACTCTTTCGCAAGAATTGCGGCAACTGGTTGCCGACTGCTGAAAGCCCAGTGGCCTTCGTCGCCGGCGACCGCTCGCTCAACGGCACCTTTCCCCTATGGAGCATCCTGCGCAACCTGACGATCGGAAATCTGAACGCCCTGTCTCGCCTCGCCGCCATAGACCGCGGCAAGGAGCTCTCTCTCGGCGAGGACTGGAAGCAAAGAATGGCGATCCGGACGCCGGATACCGCCAATCCCATCCTGTCCCTGTCGGGCGGCAATCAGCAGAAGGTGCTCTTTGCCCGCGCCCTGTCTACGACAGCCCAGGCCGTGTTGATGGACGACCCGATGCGCGGCGTCGACATCGGCACCAAGCAGGAAGTTTACGCGACCCTGCGCCGCGAGGCAGACGCCGGCAGAACCTTCGTCTGGTACTCGACCGAGATGGACGAAATTCAGCTTTGCGACCGGGTCTATGTCTTCCGGGATGGGGCCATCGTCACGGAACTCGTCGGCGAGGCCATCACCGAGGAAGCCGTGCTCGAGGCATCCTTCACGGGAGAAGCGGCATGAAGGCGCCCTCGGCCAACACCCTGCGGCTGCTGATACCGGCCGTCTCTCTTGTGGCCTTGCTCGGCGCCGTCTTCTATCTGCAGCCGCGTGCGATGAGCTATACCGGTCTCAACCTGCTCTTCAATCTGGCGGTGCCGATCGCGCTCGCCACCATCGCGCAGATGATCATCATCGCGGTCAACGATCTCGACCTCTCGATGGGCACCTTCGTCAGCTTCGCCGCGTGCGTCACGGCCGCCTTCATGCCGACCCAGCCCGTACTCGCGGTATTGATCCTGCTCGGCGCCGTTGGAGTTTACGCCCTGATCGGCTTCATGATCGCCTATCGCGACCTCCCATCCATCGTGGTGACGCTCGGCATGAGCTTCGTCTGGGGCGGCCTTGCCGTGATCATTCTGCCGGCCCCAGGTGGTCAGGCACCGGAATGGCTCCGGACGATCATGACCGCCAAGCCGCCCTTCATGCCGATGGCCATCGTCGCCAGCATCATCATTGCGGTTGTCGCTCATCTCCTGATCATGCGCACCACCTTCGGCGTCGTCATCCGCGGTGTGGGCGGCAATGCCCGGTCCGTCGCTCGCGCCGGCTGGTCGGTGCTGCGCGTCAAGGCATCCGCCTATGCCCTGGCCGGCGTATTCGCTGTGCTGTCCGGCATGGCCCTCGTCGGCTTGACTACATCCGCCGACGCCAACATCGCGCTGCGCTACACGCTGCTCTCCATCGCCGGCGTCATCCTCGGCGGCGGCGAGTTCGTCGGCGGCCGTGTTTCTCCAATCGGTGCCGTTGTCGGCGCGCTCACGCTGACGCTTGCGGCTTCGTTCCTGTCTTTCCTGCGCATCTCGCCCGACTGGCAGATCGGTGCCCAGGGTGCGATCCTCATCGTCGTGCTGGGCCTGCGCCTTCTCTTCAACCGTCACGACGCTCGGGCCGGCAAGGAGTGAAGCGAATGACCACGCTGTTTTCCAAACCCTGGATCTGGTCCTTCGTCGCCGCGCTCGCGACCTGGGTGATCACTCTGCTGTTCACGGGCGGGGCGAGTTTCGTCGGCCTCTCCCAGGCCGCCCTCACCTTTGCAGCCTTCTCGATCGTCGTCGGCATCGGCCAGATGCTGGTGATCACACTCGGCCCCGGCAACATCGATCTGTCGGTCCCGGCAACCATTACGCTGTCCGGCACCGTCGCCCTGAAGATCATGGACGGCCAGGATTCGATGATCCTCCTCGGCCTGATCGTCGCAATCGCTATTGGCGTTGCGATAGGCATGTTGAATTACGCCCTGATCAAGCTTTTGCGCATTCCGCCGATCATCGCCACCCTTTCCACCAGCTTCATCATCCAGTCGGCCGCGATCTGGTACAATCGCGGTCTGCGCATCAAGCCGCCGGAAATGCTGGCCAATTTCACCACCGCGACAACTCTCGGCATCCCCAACCTTGCCATCGTCGCGCTGGTGCTTTCTATCCTCGGATGGTGGATTCTGGAGCGGACCATCTACGGCCGCTGGATTTCCGCGATCGGCCAGAGCATGTTCGCGGCGCGGATGGCGGGAATCCCGGTCGACGGAACGCGTCTCGCCACCTACGTCCTCTGCGCCATCATGGCCGCGCTTTGCGGTTATCTGCTCGCGAGCTTCTCTGGTGGCGCGGCGCTCAACATGGGTGCGGAATACCTGCTGATGTCGATCGCGGTCGTTGTCATCGGCGGCTCGGCGGTGGCCGGCGGCAACTCCAACGTGCCCGGCATCTGGGGTGCGGCGCTCTTTCTTTTCCTCGTGGTATCGATGCTCAACACCTATGGTTTTGGAGCCGGCATCCGCCTGATCCTCACCGGCGTCATCATCATCACCGTCATCCTCGTCGCCAGCCGTCCCGTCCGAACGCGATGAGCCGTCCGATGTCCATCACTATCAAAACCGGCAGCAAGACGATGGCCAACACAACCGACACCCTCTACGAAATCCGGGACCCGCGATTCCAAAACCTGATCGTCTCGAGCGCCAGGCTGGAGGAACTCTACTCTGGCTGCCGCTGGGCGGAGGGACCTGTGTGGTTCGCCGACCAGAACTGCCTGCTTTTCAGCGATATCCCCAACCAGCGTATGCTTCGCTACGTTCCCGACCACGGCGTGAGCGTCTACCGGGACCACACCAACTTCATCAACGGCAACACGCGCGATCGGCAGGGCCGGCTGATATCATGTGAACACGGCGGTCGGCGCCTCATCCGCACCGAGATCGACGGTTCGATCACCATCCTCGCCGAAAGCTACCGGGGACGCCGCCTGAACTCGCCCAATGACGTCGTGGTGAAATCTGACGGAAGCATCTGGTTCACCGATCCGAGCTACGGCATTCTCTCCGACTACGAAGGCTACCGTACCGAACCCGACCTGCCGACGCGAAACGTCTTCCGCCTCGATCTGGTGAGCGGCGAACTGGAAATCGTTGCGGACGACTTCAACCAGCCGAATGGCCTCGCCTTCTCGCCCGATGAAAGCCTGCTTTATGTTGCTGATTCCGGCGCCAGCCACAATGACGCCCTGCCACGCCACATCCGCGTCTTCGATGTTCTCGATGGGCGGAGGCTGTCAAACGGCCGCGTGTTTTGCGAGGTGGACCAAGGCCTACCCGATGGTTTCCGCATCGACACAGCAGGCAATCTCTGGACCAGCGCCGGCGATGGTGTCCATTGCTTCGCGCCGGACGGGATCCTCCTCGGCAAGATTCTCGTGCCGCAGACGGTCGCCAATCTCACCTTTGGCGGCCCCCGCCGGAACCGCCTCTTCATCACCGCGACGAACTCACTCTATGCGATATATACGACGACAAACGGCGTGCAATATCCGTGAGCTAGACCTGATCGGGCAAACCTGGAACAGAACCTGCGACCGGCACCTCATCCATTCCGACGCCCTTCACGAGGATAGGCGTTCCACCGGGCACGCGGTTGTAAAGATCGATCACATCCTGGTTGAGCATACGCACGCAACCGGATGACACCGATTTGCCGATCGTCCACCATTCCGGCGAACCATGGATGCGATAAAGCGTGTCCTCGCCGTTCTTGAAGATGTAGAGCGCACGAGCGCCAAGCGGATTGTTGAGCCCAGGATCCATTCCGCCATTGGCGATCGAATAGGGTTCGAGTTCCGGCTGTCGTGCGACCATTTCGTTGGGCGGCGTCCAGCGTGGCCACTCGCGCTTGTACTGGATCACGCCGCGACCGGACCACTCGAAACCGGCCCGGCCAAGCCCGACACCGTAGCGCATGGCTTGGCCGCCCTCATAGGTCAGGTACAGGAAATGGTTCGTGGTATCGACGACAATGACGCCGGGACGTTCGCCTGTCACGTTCGGCACCATCTGCCGATAGAACCGTGGATCGATCTTCTCATACGGGATCGCCGGCAGCGGAAACTGCTCCTGCGGCATCGCGGCATACATCAGCGCGTACATGGAGTTGTCGACCGGCTCGGGTTGAGCCTCGGCCCGCTGGGGCGATGTCGTCGTACAACCCGCAAGCAACGTGGTCGCCACTCCGGCGCCTCCGATTAGGAAGGAACGACGGTTCAGTCTATTCGATATCAATGCATGTCCTCGCTGTCTTACTGTGCGCCGGTATAGGGATCGGCAAGCGCCGCTTCCGGCCGGCTTATCGGGTATTTGGTGGCTGAGATTTTCGCCGCCATCGTCTTGGGGCCCTGCTTCAACAGGATCGCCCGGAAACTGGGATGCATGCCTCCGTCGACATATGCCAACGTAGAGACGGGGGAAATGTTCGAGGACGCGACCTCGATTTTTTGCCGTTCGGCCTCAAGCTTCGCCATCAGCGCGGCATCGGGCGTCGACATGGCCGGCGGGCAGGCGGCCAGTGGATCCCTGGGTTCGCCGCCTGAAAATTCGGTATTGAAGACGTAACGCCCGCCGCACACCGATACCTTCGGCTGCCGCCTTGTGAATGCGAAGGAATCATACCCCTCCTTCAGCGTCCTCCAGAAAGGCATGTTGGGATCGTCGCGATACTTCGCCATGTTTTCGGCTGTCATCCGGAAAGGATAGGCCTGGACCTGGAAACTCCGTTGGCCGCCCGCCAGCGCCTTCTGCACGATCGCATAGATCTCCCCGACCTGCTGGTCGGTCATGGCATAACAGCCAGACGACGAGCAGGCCCCGTGCACCATCAGGGCTTCGCCCGTGTATCCCAGCGCGGATTCAAGCCGGTTCGGATAACCGAGATTGAAGGACACGTAGTACTGGGATTTCGGGTTCAGCATGCCCGCGTTGACATGATAAAAACCCTCGGGCGCCTGCCGGTCGCCGCTCTTTTTCTTCGGACCGAGCTTCCCGGACCAGCGACACATCGGATAGGTCTTGAACAGCGCATAAGTGCCGCTCTTGTCGACCTTCCAGACCTCAAGCTCGCTCTCCTGTTTGAAGATGCGCACAAGCACCGGGCTTTCCGGCTTCATGCCCTTCTTCGACATCTCCGTCGTCACCTTGCGAGAGAGTTGCGGCACGCTCGCCAGATCATCCAGCCCCATGCCGACGCAGCCCGACAGCAGCGCGCTAACAGCAACCACGCCGACGGCCTTCCGAACGACGGAAGGTTTTGTGAGAGCTGGCAGGGAGGACAGGAATGTTGTCAACATGTGCATGGTTTTGTTCTGCGCGTCCGGACGAAAGTGAGTCGCTTTGTTCGTCAGAGAGTCCCGCCGATTTATGAGAACTCTGTTAAGGTTGACAGTCACGATACGCTCACGATTACGTCAGGCGACTGTCGGAACGCAAAAACATGGCGCGGATGCCACCGGTTGAATGTCAGCGAAGCTTCCATGCGCGACAACAATGACCAGATTATGCTCCGTCATATCGCACGGCGTCCTCGCCGCTTTGTCGGATCAGGAACGTGGCTCGACGGCGGTTCGCACGGGGGCGATGCGACCATAAAATCCGTTGAGTGCGACCGCCGTCAAATAGATGGGAATCTGGGCGCATCCCAGGAAGAAAAGAAGGTCACCGGTCGACTCAGGGGGCAGAACGGTGAGGAACAGGGCCATATTTCTGTTTCCAGCCACCACGCCGATGGATGGGGCAGAGCTAGCCTGACCGGACGTTCGGGCAAGAAGCGCCGCTGCGACCTGCAGGCCGAAGTTCAGGATAAACACGTAGCAGAGCATACTGACAAAGCGGAGCGGCTCGTTGACCAGCACCGGTCCAACTTCCGACATCAGCCCCACGACAACCACAGCCATCGCGATGGCCGACATTCCATCAACAATCTCGGACGCATCCTGTTCGAGACGGGCGGGGATCGCCTTGCGAACCGCCGTCGCGGCGAGTGCGGCAACCACAATAACGGCAAGCAGCTTGAGGGATGCGCCAAGCACCAGCCACGAACTGCCATAGGTCGGCAGAAAGTAGAAGACCGGAATGACCGTCAACGGTAGCAGCACCACGCCAAGCACCATCAGGCGAAGCGCCGGCGCAGAATCGTGTCCGGTCATGGCGACGATATGAGGACCGCCGGAGAGCGGTGCAGCCGCTAGCATGAGCAGGGTCGCGACCGCCAAGGGATATGACAGCAGTTGAAGACCCGCGAGAAAAAGGGCGAGTCCCACCGGCAGAAGGCACTGGAGCAGCAAAACGACGAGAAGCGAGCGCCGCGCGCTTCCGATCGCACCGGTCGCCGCTTTCGGCCCCACGCGCAGCACGGCGAGGAAAAGAAGCGCCGCGACCAGCGGCCCGATGTAAGGTGCTATTTGCAGTGCGACCGGCGGCAACGCAACGCCGGCGACGATACCCGCGATCAGGATCAGGCGTCCGTGACGTCCTGCAAGCCTGATCGGATAGGTCAGGCCCGCCAACACAACACGCCTCACATGGATGCCGCCGAGCGGGCGGCCTGATCGTAGTGTCCGGACAAGGCACGAAGCCGTCCGGCTATCGATGAGAGGCTCTCCGACGACATTTCCGTCGAGAGCACGGACTTGACGAGAAGGGTTTCGCGAATCTGGAAGTAGCGATCACAGGCTTCTTCGCCCGCCGACGTCATCGACACGATCTTTTCCTTGCCACGCTTGCCGGACCGGATGAGCTTGAGACGCTCCAGTTTCTTGATGGCATAGGTCACGACATGCGTATCCTCGATGTTGAGGATGAGGCCGATGTCGGCAATTGTTCTCGGTTTGCTGCGGCTGCGAATGTTGTGGAGGATCAGGATGTCCATCGGCGAAAGATCGGGAACACCGGCCGCCGCCATGCAGCGCACCATCCAGCGGCTGAAGGCATGATTGAGCATGATCAATCCGAACTCGATCTCGGACAACGCGGGCAATGCGCCACTCGCCAGATGGCCTGACGAAACTATCGGCCCGAAATCCTGCTGCACCTCGGTCATGACCCCTCCTCGATGATGAAACGCCGCCAGCGACTCGATGCCCGGCGGCGTTTCCGCATGCCTATTACATCTTCTTGTAGGCGTCGATGATCGCCTTTCCGTCATCGCCTGCCTTTTCGAGCCATGCCTCGGTCAGCGTCGCGCCGACCGCATCCATGTCGCTCTTCAACTGGTCGCTCGGCGGAGCCACCGTCATGCCGTTCTCTGTCAGAGCAGCCATGTAGCCTTTGGTCTTTTCCTCAGCCAACGCCCAACCGCGGGTTTCGGCCGCGGCAGCAGCCTCCTCGACAGCCTTCTGCATGGCGGGATCAAGCGCCTCGAAGGCACCCTTGTTCACGAAGATGACGTTCTTCGGCAGCCAGGCCTGGGTGTCGTAGTAGTGGGTCAGCGACTCCCAGATCTTGCTGTCGACACCGGTCGCCGACGATGTCATGAGGGCCTCGACCACGCCGGTCGCAAGAGCTTGCGGCAGTTCGGCCGCCTGAACCGTCACCGGCTGCGCACCGACGATTTCCGCGATACGAGAAGTACCGACGTTGTAGGCGCGCCACTTCAGCCCTTTCAGGTCGGCGGCGCTATTGATCTCCTTCTTCGCGTAGATGCCCTGAGGCGGCCACGGCGTTGCGTAGAGAAGTTTGACGCCCTGCTCGTCCAGTGCTGCGGCGACTGTTTCCTTGGACGCATCCCACAACTTCTTGGACTGCTCGAAGGAGGTGGCAAGGAACGGAATGACGTCGATACCGAAGACCGGGTTCTCGTTCTCGTGCAGCGACAGCAGCACTTCGCCGGCCTGAGCCTGACCGGTCTGGACAGCGCGCTTGATATCGGGAGCCTTGAACAGGGAGGCATTCGGATGGACGGTGATCTTCAGTTCGCCGTTCGTCGCCTTGTCGACATCGGCCGCGAACTGATTGAGATTCTCGACGTGGTAGTTCGTCTGCGGATAGGCCGACGGCAACACCCATTCCGTCTGGGCCTGGGCGGTGACGGCAAGCGAAACGAAGATCGCACCTGTTGCGGCAAGGCGTGAGAGGAAAGATGATTTTATGGTCATGTTTCAGTTCCCTTCTTTATTAGCCCGGGAATGCCATTTTCGGCAGAAGCATCACGATGCCCGGGAAGATCGTGAGTATTGCGACGGTCAGCAGCAGCAGGCCGAAGAACGGCAGGGCGGCCTTGGCAACGGTCAGGCTGTCACGCCCGCTCATGGTCTGCAGCACAAAGAGATTGAAGCCGACGGGCGGGGTGATCTGCGCCATCTCGACCATCAGGACGAGAAATACGCCGAACCATATCAGGTCAAAACCGGCCTGCTGGATCATGGGTAGGACGACAACAGTCGTCAGGACGATCATCGAGAGTCCGTCGATGGCGCAACCGAGCAGCACGTAAAGGATCGTCAAAACGGCGATCAGCGCATACGGGCTGAGATTGAAGCCGTCGACCCATGTAGCAAGCGCATTCGGTATCCCGGTGTAACCCATGGCGATCGACATGTAACCCGCACCGACGAGAATGAGCATGATCATGCTGGTCATGCGGGTGGCGCCCATGACGCTCTCGCGGAAGGTCTGCCACGTCAGGCTGCGCTGGTAGCCGGCGATCACAAGTGAGCCGAGCACGCCCCATGCGGCGGATTCCGTGGCGGTCGCCCATCCCAGCATCAGGGAAGAGAAGACGAGGACGATCAGCAACAGAATGGGGATGAGGTTGATCGACTCCCTCACCTTCTGCCGGAAGCTCATTTTCGGAGCCGGCGGCGGCGATGTTCCCGGGCTCATCAGAGACCAAACGACGATCATGCCCGTGTAAAGCACCATCACCAGCAAGGCAGGCAGCAGGCCCGCCAGGAACATCTGCAGGATCGAGACATTCGCCGCGACCGCATAGACGATCATGATGATGGAGGGCGGAATGAGAAACCCGAGCGTCCCGGCGCCCGCCAGCGATCCCAGACTGAGCATTTCGTTGTAGCCGCGCTTCTTCAGTTCCGGCAGCGTTATCTTCGCGACCATCGCCGTCGTCGCGGCAGACGAACCCGAAACCGCGCCGAACAGCCCGCAACCGAACACGTTCACATGGATCAGGCGCCCCGGCAGCCAGTTGAGCCAGGGTGAAAGACCACGAAACATCTCATCCGACAATCGCGTCCTGTAGAGAATCTCACCCATCCAGATGAACAGGGGAAGCGCTGCAAGGCTCCAGGATGCGCTTCCGGCCCAGGCGCTGGTGGCGAGCGCCGGACCGATCTGGATACCTGCCGGCGCGAACTGCATGGCGATGAAACCGCAGACGAGCAGCGCGAGGCCGATCCAAAGACCGCCGAGCAGCAGCAGGAAAAGCGAGGCCAGAATGATGCCGGAGGTTTCGACGAGGTGCATGGCCTCCATGTCATGCTCCTCCCTGCAGGACGCGCTCGATGACTTCGTCATTGCTCTTCGGCTTCGGCTTTTCGTAACGCGGCGGATTTCCACGCAGGAGGCTGAAGAGTTCGTCGACGAATGCGATCACCAGGATCGCCAGACCGCAGGCGACGCCGAGTTGCGGAATCCAGAGCGGGACCGCCACGACCCCTTGCGAGATATCATTGAAACGCCAGGACATCCTGACCATGTCGATCGCGTACCACGCGAAATAGGAGACTGCCGCAAGCCCCAGAGTCGTGCAGCTGATTTCAATCACCTGCCGCAGCCTGCCCTCGAACCTGTCGACCAGCAGCCCCATCCGGATCAGTTCGCCCGACCGGAACGTATGGGCTAGCCCTAGAAACGCGCAGGCTGCCATGCACCAGGCGGTAAAATCATCGCCCGATGGGATGTCGATCCCGAGAGGCCGGCCCGCGGAGAGGCCCAGCATCAGCGCGAAGATCGCTACGAGAAAGGCCCCGGCGAGCAGGCCGGCACCGATGTAAAGCCCGTCCAAAAGCCGACGGACAACGGTGGGTTTGCCAGGTGGTTTGGGCAGATCAGCGGCGGACATCGAAAGCCCTCCGCGCAGCAATTGCGTGGGTCATTGCGACTGGTTCCCCTTGTTTCGGCAACACTCTGCGGTGTTTTTGCCTGTTATGAGGGCATGATGCATTAGCAGGCAATTTTCTGTCAACAGCATATTGACGATTTATCGATAAAATGTTTTCGTTTTCCGAAATCAGCATAAAGACAAGGGGAACGAATATGTCTCGGCTCTGGGATTTCTGGATCGATCGCGGCGGCACCTTTACCGATATCGTCGCGCGCAGGCCGGACGGAACACTCGTCGCCCATAAGCTGCTGTCAGAAAACCCGGAAGCGTATCGCGATCCCGCAGTCCAGGGAATTCGCGACCTTCTGGGCCTCGAAAAGGGTGACAGCGTACCGGTCGACAGGATCGGCGCCATCAAGATGGGCACGACCGTTGCAACCAACGCGCTTCTGGAGCGCAAGGGCGAACGCCTCGTCCTTGTTACCACCAGCGGCTTCCGGGATGCGCTGGAGATCGGTTACCAGGCGCGTCCTGACATTTTTGCCAAGAATATCGTCAAGCCGGAACTTCTCTACTCATCCGTCATCCAAGCGGCGGAACGAGTTCTGGCGGACGGTACGGTCGAACGGGAGCTGGACAGGACGGCGCTCGAGGCGGACCTGCAGGCGGAATTCGACAAAGGCATCCGCGCCGTCGCCATCGTTTTCATGCATTCCTACCGCTTTCCCGAACACGAGAAGCAGGCCGCCGACATTGCCCGCAATATCGGTTTCACGCAGATCTCAGTGTCCCACGAAGTGTCGCCGCTCATCAAGCTGGTCGGCCGCGGCGACACCGCTGTCGTCGATGCTTATCTCTCTCCGGTCCTGCGCCGCTATGTCGAACAGGTGGCCTCCGAGCTGCAACTGAGTGCTGACGACGGCCCCCGCCTGATGTTCATGCAATCCTCGGGCGGACTGACTGCCGCCAGCCTGTTCCAGGGCAAGGACGCCATCTTGTCCGGTCCCGCCGGCGGCGTCGTCGGCGCTGTCGAGACCACAAAACTGGCCGGCTTCGACAAGATGATCGGCTTCGACATGGGCGGTACGTCCACCGACGTGTCTCACTACGATGGCGAACTGGAGCGGGCCTTCGAGACCGAAGTCGCGGGCGTCCGGATGCGCGCGCCGATGATGAAGATCCACACTGTCGCCGCCGGCGGCGGCTCGATCCTGACCTATGACGGTTCGCGGTTCCGTGCTGGCCCGGATTCGGCCGGCGCCAATCCTGGGCCGACGGCCTATCGCCGCGGCGGCCCACTCGCCGTGACCGACGCCAACGTCATGGTCGGCAAACTGAAGCCGGAGTTCTTCCCCTCCATCTTCGGCCCGCAGCAGGATCAGCCACTGGACGCGGATGCTGTGCGCGAGGCATTCGCCAACATGGCGGCCGAGGTCGGTGACGGGCGGTCGCCTGAAGAAGTCGCCGACGGTTTCCTCGCCATAGCCGTCGAGAATATGGCGAACGCCATCAAGAAGATTTCGGTCCAGCGCGGCTACGACATCTCAGATTATTGCCTCACGTGCTTCGGCGGCGCCGGCGGTCAGCATGCCTGCCTTGTTGCCGACAGCCTCGGCATGAAGACCGTGCTCATCCATCCCTTCTCCGGCATCCTCTCGGCCTACGGCATGGGCCTTGCCGACATCAGGGCGGTTCGCCAGCACGCTATCCTTACGGAACTTGCGGATGCGGATTCGGCAATCGCCGAGACTCGCGGAGAGCTCGAACGGCAGGTCCTCGACGAACTGATCAGCCAGGGCGTGGAGGATGCCGAAACCGTCACCCGCCTGCACCTGAACTACAAGGGTACCGACACCGCGCTGCCCATCCCCTTCGGTCCGGAACCGGAGATGATAGCGGCCTTCGAGGACGCCCACCGCAAGCAGTTCGGCTTCATCTTTGAGGATCGCCCGATCATGGTGGATTCGCTCGAGGTCGAGGCGATCGGTGGTGGCGCGGGACTATCCGAGCCCGTCGACGAGACCGCGGAATGGGGTGCTGACGCGAACAGTAAGACGCGCTTCTTTTCCGGTGGTGGCTGGCACGAGGCCGGCATCTATCCGCGCAAGACCTTAACGCCCGGCGCGGTGGTCAAGGGGCCAGCCCTCATCATCGAGCCGCACCAGACGATCGTGGTCGAACCCGGCTGGCAGGCGAAGATCAACAGCCGCGATCACATCGTGCTGACGCGCGTGGAGGTCCTCGCCCGTCGCGCGGCGATCGGCACCACGGCCGATCCTGTCATGCTAGAGGTTTTCAACAACCTCTTCATGTCGATCGCCGAACAGATGGGCGTGACGCTGCAGAACACCGCACATTCGGTCAACATCAAGGAACGCCTCGACTTCTCCTGCGCGGTGTTCGACGCCAGCGGCGCCCTCGTCGCCAACGCCCCGCACATGCCGGTGCATCTCGGCTCTATGGACCGGTCGGTGGAAACCGTCATCCGTCTCAACGAAGGCAATATCCGGCCGGGCGATGTCTTTGCCCTGAACGCTCCCTACAATGGCGGCACGCACCTGCCCGACATCACCGCTGTCACGCCCGTGTTCGACGACAAGGAGGAGAACATCCTCTTCTACGTCGCCTCGCGCGGCCATCACGCCGATGTCGGCGGCAAGGCTCCCGGGTCGATGACGCCTCTCGCAACGGTGGTGGACGAAGAAGGCGTTCTCTTTGACAACTTCCTCGTCGTCGAAAAGGGCAGGTTCCGCGAAAAGGAACTCGAGGCCATGCTGCTCGACCATGCCTGGCCGGCGCGCAATCCGGCCCAGAACATCGCCGACCTCAAGGCCCAGATCGCCGCGAATACGAAGGGCGTTCAGGAGCTCAGAAAGATGGTCTCCCATTTCGGCCTCGACGTGGTCCAGGCCTACATGCGGCACGTCCAGGACAACGCCGAGGAAAGCGTTCGCCGGGTCATCGAGAAACTGTCGGACAGCGAATTCACCTATCCGACGGATCAGGGTTCCGTTATCAAGGTCAAGATAACGGTCGATCGTGACAATCGTGAAGCCACGGTGGATTTCACCGGCACCAGTCCGCAACAACCGAACAACTTCAATGCGCCGGAACCGGTGACCCGTGCAGCCGTTCTCTATGTCTTCCGGGTCATGGTGGAGCAGGATATCCCGATGAACGCCGGCTGCCTGAAGCCGATCCGCATCGTGGTGCCGGACGGGTCCATGCTGAAGCCGGTCTATCCGGCGGCGGTGGTCGCCGGAAATGTCGAGACCAGCCAGCATGTCACCAACGCTCTCTTCGGAGCACTGGGGGCGATGGCCGCATCTCAGGGCACGATGAACAACCTCACCTTCGGCAACCAGACCTACCAGTATTACGAGACGATCTGCTCCGGTTCTCCGGCTGGCGTTCTCAACGACGGCCGCGGCTTCGATGGCACCGACGGTGTGCATGTGCACATGACGAACTCCCGCCTCACCGACCCGGAAATCCTGGAATTCCGCTTCCCCGTCGTGCTGGAAGACTTCCACGTCCGGCGCGGCTCGGGTGGCAAGGGACGGTTCTCGTCCGGCGGCGGCACGAAGCGCACGATCCGCTTCCGCGAGGAAATGGACTGCGCCATCCTCTCCTCGCATCGCACCATCCAGCCGCATGGCCTCCTCGGCGGCGAACCGGGGGAATTAGGCAGGACCGAAATCCGACGCCTCGACGGTACGATCGAGGAACTGCCCGGCTGTGCCCAGACGATCCTGAAGTCCGGCGAAGCCGTAACCGTTATCACACCGACAGGCGGCGGGTTCGGCAAGACCTGATGGCTGTCAGCTCTCAGGCGAGCAAAAGCTCGGCTCCCGCTGTCCGCAATGCCTCGGCGATGTCGGACGGCGGTGCCTTGTCTGTCGCCAGTTCGGTGACGGCGTCAAAGCCGGCCACCTTCACAAGCCCCTGACGGCCAAACTTGCTGTGGTCGGTCACAACCAGCGCCCGCTGCCCCCGCGTCAGGACCATGCGGGCGAACTCGGCCTCCTCGAGGTCGTAGTCCATCATGCCGTCGGTGTTTACCGCACCCGTTGAGATCACCGCATGGGTGACCGTGAAGCGGCCAACGAAATCGATGGCGGTGGTGCCGAACGCCGCACCATTGTCGCTGCGCAACTCGCCGCCGGCCATATAGACCCGGTTGTCGTTGACCGTCGCCAGCGTCCGGGCAACGTCGGAGGAATTGGTGACGACCGTGAGACGGCGATGGCCAAGCAGTTCGCGCGCGAGGAAGCTCGTCGTCGTGCCGGTGTCCATCATGATGGAATCGCCATCGCGGATGGTCCGCGCCACCGCAGCGGCAATCGCCTTCTTCGCCTCGCTGTTTTCCCGCATGCGTTTTTCGAACGGCGCCTCGCCAACGATGGACGGCAGGCTGACGGCGCCGTGCATCTTGACCACACTGCCATTGCCGGCGAGCGGCCGGATATCGCGGCGAACGGTTTCAAGCGACACGTTGAGTTTTCGGGCGAGCTCCGCGATGGCGACCGTCCCATCCTGCTCCAGCAGCCGGAGAATGTCTCTGTGGCGTTTCGAGGGGCCCATTCCTGTCATGCTCCGCAGGGTGTTTGTCTTGCTCTCAATACTCAAGCCCGAAGCACGCCGCAACCAATAGCGGCATATTCGGGCATAAAAACACAAAAAACCACAAAATGCGATTGACAAGCCAAGCGCTCTCGCACGAGACTGCCTGCATGCACCCTCGTCCACGAGATACGAAAAGTACGGGGAACGACGAGCGGGTGTCTTGCCAGATCCAACATCTTCAACGGGCTCTACTGGGAGAACTCGAATGCTTGATCTTGTCCGCCTGCCGAGAATTGCCGCAACAGCCCTCTTCCTATCAGGCGTCGCCCTGACCGGTCCGGCCTTTGCTCAGGAATCCACCGATCCGATCAAACTGACGCTGCACGACTGGACCGGTCAGTTGATCACCACGCAAATCATGGGTGAGGTGCTGAAAAAGGCGGGCTATTCCGTCGAATATGTACAGGCCGACTACCTCGCGCAATTCGCCGGGCTCGAGTCCGGCGACCTCCACGTCGCCATGGAAATCTGGGAAACGACGGGCCGCGAGGCCATGGATGCCGCCACCGCCACCGGCAAGGTGGAGAACCTTGGCGAAACAGGCATGCAGGCCAAGGAAGAATGGTGGTTCCCGGAATACATGAAGGAAAAGTGCCCCGGTCTGCCGAACTGGGAAGCACTGAAGGATGAAGCCTGCGCCGAAGCCTTCTCGACGGCTGAAACCGCCCCCAAGGGCCGCTATCTCGGCGGTCCTGTCACCTGGGGCGGGTTCGATGACGAACGCGTGGAAGCGCTCGATCTACCCTTCGAGGTCGTCCACGCCGGAACCGACGCAGCCCTGTTCGCGGAACTGGAAAGCGCCTATCAGCGCCAGGCGCCCATCCTGCTCTGGATCTATGCGCCGCACTGGGCACCCGCCAAGTACAAGGGCGAGTGGGTGGAATTCCCGGAATACACGAAGGAATGCTACGAGGATCCGGCCTGGGGATCGAACCCGGACATGGCCTATGATTGCGGCAAGCCCTTCGGCCCGATCTGGAAGGTCGGCTGGTCCGGCGTAAAGGACAAGTGGCCAGGCGCCTACGAGGCCATCAAGGCGTTCAACATCAACAACGACGAAATGGGCGCGATGATCACCGAGGTCGATCTCGACGGCAAGAAGGTCGAGGATGTTGTCGCCGAATGGATCGGCGCCAATGAGGCCCGCTGGTCGGAGTGGATCAAGAAGTAACAAGCTGGTTGCGGTCACCCGCGCACTCCCTCGGCGCGGGTGATCGTCTTTTCCTGCGGCCCCGACGGGCCAATCGTCCTGCCATCCAGCGGAAATGTCATGTCGACTGAAGCCAAACTCGTCTGCCGCAATGTCTGGAAGATATTCGGCGCAGGCGCACGGGAAGCCGTGGGCGCCGCCGGCGGCAAGCCGAACCCTGAGGAACTGGCCCGCGCCGGCCTTGTCGGCGCCGTCAGGGATGTCAATCTGGAGGTCAGAACCGGCGAGATATTCGTCATCATGGGACTGTCCGGCTCCGGCAAGTCCACGCTGGTCCGCTGCCTGTCTCGGCTGATCGAGCCGACATCAGGTGAAATCCTTTTCAACGGCGAAAACCTGCTCGCCGCGAGCGAAGCGCGGATGATCGAAATCCGCCGCCACCAGATGGGCATGGTCTTCCAGCACTTCGCGCTGCTGCCGCACCTGACCGTCCTCGACAATGTGGCCTTCCCGCTCGAGGTTCAGGGCATCGACCGGGCAAAGCGTGAAGAGCGCGCGCGTCGCATGATCGAACTCGTCGGACTGGCGGGCAAGGAAGATGTCTTTCCGCGCCAACTCTCGGGCGGCCAGCAACAGCGCGTCGGCATCGCCCGCTCGCTTGCGGTCGAGCCGGAGCTCTGGTTCCTGGATGAGCCCTTCTCGGCCCTCGACCCGTTGATCCGCCGCGAAATGCAGGACGAGTTCATGCGACTGCAATCGGTGCTCAAGAAGACCATCGTCTTCATCACCCACGATTTCGACGAGGCCATTCGTCTTGCCGACCGCATCGCGATCATGAAGGATGGCGAGATCGTCCAGGCCGGCACGCCGGAAGAGCTAGTTCTCGCGCCGGCGACCGACTACGTCGCCGAATTCACCCGAAACGTGGCCCGTTCAAAGGTGATCAAGGTCTCGTCCCTGATGCACCCCCTTGCAACTTCATTGCCGGCGATCACCATCAGCCAGACTGCGTCCGTATCGGAAGCTGCTCCCCTCTTCGCAAATGCCGGTGAGGTCGTGGGAGTGGTCGATGCAACAGACCAACCGGTTGGTCTTCTGCGACGCGCCGACGTTATCGACGTGATGATGCAGGGCTGAGCCGATGAGCGAACTGTCAGCCCAGGTTCTCGATCCGGTCCCAATCTCCAGATCACCGAGGTCCGGTCGTGCCTCGACGATTGTCCTGACCATCACCGGCATCCTTGTCGCGCTTGCCTGGTGGCTTGGACCATCGATCGGCAAATGGGCCTTCGACTACCCGCGCGCATGGCAGCTCCCGGCCGCGCGTCATATCAGCCAGTGGATGAAATGGCTGGTGAACGAAGCAAGCTTCGGCCTCTTCACCTTCACCGATTTCACCCGTTTCATCGCGGCACTGATCGATATTCCCTACACCCTCGCTCTCAGTCTGCTCTCGACCGGGTTCCTGTCGGGACAAGGATCGGCCGCAGTCCAGATCGTGCCGCCGATCTCGTTCCTCGGTGTCATCGTTCTCGTTGGTCTCCTCGGATATTACGCCGGCGGCCGCAAACTGGCCGCGCTGGTGGTGATCTGCTTCGGATTCCTCGCCCTCTTCGGACAATGGACGAGCGCCATGGTCACGCTGGCCTCGATCCTCGTCGCCGTTCCGATCGGGGTGATCCTCGGCCTGCTGCTCGGCCTTGCCGGTTATCGCTGGCCGCTCTTCGAACGGGCCATCACACCGCTGCTCGACCTGATGCAGACCATCCCGATCTTCGCCTATCTCGTGCCGATCCTCTTCTTCTTCGGCTTCGGCCCGACGGCAGCCATCGTCGGCACGCTCATCTACGCCATGCCTCCCATGGTCCGGATCACCATCCTCGGGCTGCGCGCCGTGCCGTCCGAAATTCGTGACCTCGGCCACATGGTCGGCTGCTCGCGCCGCCAGATGACTTGGAAAGTGATGGTCCCCTCGGCAGCCGATGCGCTGATGGTCGGCGTCAACCAGGTCATCATGCTCTCGCTCAACATGGTGATCATCGCCTCGATGATTGGCGCCGGCGGCCTCGGCTTCGACGTGCTCGCCGCCCTCCGCCGCCTCGATATCGGTGCGGGTTTCGAGGCAGGCTTCGCGATTGTTGCACTTGCCGTCGCCCTCGACCGGCTGAGTCAGGCTTTCGCCAGGAAAGCCTCTGTTCCTGCGACGACTTCAGCAACCGACCAAGGCCTCGTTCAGCGCCATCCCTACCTGTCCGCGTCGCTTGCCGTCATCGGTCTCGGCCTGCTGGGAAGCCTGATCTCCCCCGCACTGGCGACACTGCCCGATAGCCTCACGCTCTCGACCGGCACCTTCTGGAACGAGGTCGTCAAGTGGATCAATGTCAACTTCTTCGATGCGTTGGAGGCGATCCGCACGACACTGCTGCTGCACCTGCTGGTGCCGTTCAAACGCTTTCTCGCCGAACTGCCCTGGGTCGGCGTGGTCGCCATGCTGGCGCTTGCCGGTTACCGGCTCGGTGGCATTCGGCTGGCACTCCTGACCGGCCTCCTGTCTTTTCTCATAGCCGCCACCGGCCAGTGGGAAAAAGCGATGGTGACCGTCTACCTCTGCGGCATCGCGGTCGTCATTGCCAGCCTCATCGGCATCCCTATCGGCATTCTCGCGGCTGAACGCGACCGGCTCTGGCGCTGGCTGCAGGTGGTGATCGACACGCTCCAGACCTTGCCATCTTTCGTCTACCTGATGCCGGCCGTTATGCTGTTCCGGGTCGGCGACTTCACCGCCCTGATCGCCATCGTCGCCTACGCCGTCGCGCCGGCCATACGCTATACCGTGCTGGGCATCCAGCGTGTCGACCCGAAGGTCGTGGAGGCCGGTCGCGCCATGGGCTGCACGCCCTGGCAGATCCTTACCAATATCAAGCTGAAACTCGCCCTTCCCGAAATCATGCTCGGGCTGAACCAGACAATCATGTTCGCCCTGTCGATGCTGGTGATCACCGCGCTCGTCGGCACCCGAGATCTCGGCCAGGAAGTCTATATAGCGCTCACCAAAGCCGACACGGGCCGTGGCCTGGTCGCCGGGCTTGCCGTCGCTTTCATCGCAATCATTGCCGACCGGCTGATTTCAGCCGGCGCGGCGCGGGTCAGGGAGCGGATCGCATGAGCAATCATGTACCCAACCCTGATATGGAGGATCGAATCGCCGCCCTGCCCTGCTGGAACGGCGCAATCGAGATTGCCGTCCTCAAGGGTGGCCTCAGCAACGAGAGCTTCGTCGTTCGTGATGCCTCGGGCCGCCATGTCGTCCGCTTCGGCACCGACTATCCGTTTCACCAGGTCTATCGCAATCGTGAACTGATGACCGCCCGTGCCGCCCACGAGGCCGGCTTTGCCCCGAAGGTGGAGTATGCGGAGCCCGGCATCATGGTCTCGGCTTTCGTCCAGGCGAGGACCTTTGCCGGCGATGATGTGGCTGCCGAGCGTCAGCGCGTGGCGCTTTTGCTGCGGCGGTTTCACAAGGAGATGCCGCGCCACGTGTCCGGCGCCGGTTTCATGTTCTGGCCGTTTCACGTCGTGCGTGACTACGCTCGCACGCTGCAGGCCGGGGGCAGCCGCATGATCCCCGAACTCGCCCGCTATCTGGTTCTTGCCGAGGAACTTGAAGCCGTACAGGCGCCGCTGCCGATCGTCTTCGCCCACAATGACCTTTTGCCTTCGAACATTCTGGATGATGGCGAAAAGCTGTGGCTGATCGATTTCGAATATGCCGGCTTCTCGACGGCGATGTTCGACCTCGCGGGCGCGACATCCAATGCGGGGCTGACACCCGATCAATCGGAGGAATTTCTAACTGCCTATTTCGGTGGCGAACCCTCCGCTGAGATCCGTCGTTCAATGGCCGCGATGCAATGTGCCTCGCTGCTGCGCGAGGCGATGTGGAGCATGACCTCCGAACTCTACCTCAACGCGCCAGGCGCCGACTACGTCGGCTACACCGCCGAAAACCTCACGCGCCTCCAAGAAGCGCTCGACCACTACTACTCAGTCTACGGGAAACACTCGTCATGACCCTGCCCTCTCATGCCCAGATCGTCGTCATCGGCGGCGGCATCATCGGCTGCTCGACAGCCTATCACCTGGCGAAGGACCACAAGGCCGACGTGCTTTTGATCGAACAGGGCACGCTGACATCAGGCTCCACCTGGCACGCGGCCGGTCTCGTCGGCCAGCTTCGTTCCTCCGCTTCGATCACGCGCGTGCTGAAATACTCCGTCGAGCTGTACGAGGGTCTCGAGGCGGAGACCGGACTGGCGACCGGCTGGAAGATGACCGGCTGCCTGCGGCTTGCCACCAACCAGGACCGCTGGACGGAGTTCAAGCGCCTGGCCACCACCGCCGGCAGCTTCGGCATGGACATGCATCTCGTCTCGCCCGAAGAGGTGAAGAAGATGTGGCCGCTGATGAACGTCGACGATCTCGTCGGCGCCAGCTGGCTGCCGACCGACGGACAGGCCAGCCCCTCCGATATTACCCAGTCGCTTGCCAAAGGCGCCCGCATGCACGGCGCGAAGATCGTCGAGAACGTTCAGGTGACCGGTTTCGAGATGAAGGACGGCCGTATCACGGCTGTGAAGACCAGCGAAGGCGACGTGTCCTGCGAAAAGGTCGTCAACTGCGCCGGCCAATGGGCTCGCCAGGTCGGCGACATGGCCGGCATCAACGTGCCGCTGCAGGCGGTCAAGCACCAGTACATCATCACCGAGAAGATCGACGGTCTCTCGACCGACGCCCCGACGATCCGCGATCCGGACCGCCGCACCTATTTCAAGGAAGAGGTCGGAGGCCTTGTCATGGGCGGTTACGAGCCGAATCCGCAGCCCTGGTTGACCGGCGATCTCCCGAACGACTGGGCCTTCCGCCTGTTCGATGACGACTTCGATCACTTCGAACAGCATATGATGCAGGCGATCGAGCGCGTGCCGGCGCTGGAGAATGTCGGCGTCAAGCAGATGATCAACGGCCCTGAGAGCTTCACGCCGGATGGCAATTTCATCCTGGGCGTCGCGCCCGAATGCAAGAACATGTTCGTCGGCGCCGGGTTCAACGCCTTCGGCATCGCCTCCGGTGGTGGGGCGGGCTGGGTATTGGCGCAATGGGTGATCGACGGCGAGGCACCGCTCGATCTCTGGGTCGTCGATATCAGACGCTTCGCCGGCATGCACCGCGACCGCCAATGGGTCTGCGACCGGACGGTGGAGGCTTATGGTAAGCACTACACGATCGGCTTCCCGCACGAGGAATACGAAAGCGGCCGTCCGCGTGTCGTCTCGCCCCTCTACGACCGCCTGAAGGCCTCCGGCGCCGTTTTCGGTTCCAAGCTCGGCTGGGAGCGCCCCAATTGGTTCGCGCCCACGGGCATGGAGCCAAAGGACATCTACTCCATGGGCCGGCAGAACTGGTTCGAGCCGGTCGGCGACGAACACCGCCATGTGCGTGAGGCGGTTGGCGTCTTTGACCAGTCGTCCTTCTCGAAATACGAACTGACCGGTCCCGACGCCATGAAGGCGTTAGACTGGATCTGTGCCAACGATGTCTCCAAGCCGGTCGGCCGACTTACATACACGCAGCTTCTAAACACCCGTGGTGGCATCGAGGCCGATATCACCGTTGCCCGTATCGCCGACGAAACCTTCTACATCGTCACCGGCACTGGCTTCCGCACGCACGATTTCGGATGGATAGCCGACCATATTCCGGACGGCCTCGACTGCACTCTCACCGACATTACCGAGCAGTGGGGCACGCTCTCGCTGATGGGGCCGAAAGCCCGCGATGTGCTCGCCGCCGTCACCTCAGCGGATGTATCGAACGCCGCCTTCCCCTTCGGCCATGTTCGCGAAATCCCGATCGCCGGCGCCACCGTGCGGGCGTTGCGCGTCACCTACGTCGGCGAACTGGGTTGGGAGCTGCACATCCCGATTGCAGCGCTCGGCAAGGTCTATGAGGCCCTGATGGAGGCCGGCAAACCACACGACATACGCCCCATCGGCTACCGCGCTCTGGAATCGCTGCGTCTGGAGAAGGGATACCGCGCCTGGAGCTCGGACATTACCCCCAACGACACACCATTCGAGGCGGGCCTCGGTTGGGCCGTGAAGCTGCGCAAGAACACCGACTTCCTCGGCCGCCGCGCCCTCGAAACTCTTGCCGGTCAGCCGCTGAAGAAACGCCTGATGGGCTTCACCGTCGATGATCCGTCGATCGTGCTCGCCGGTCGCGAAACCATCCTCAGAAACGGCGAGCCGGTGGGGTACCTGACCAGCGGCGGCTATGGCTACACGCTCGGCAAGAACATCGGTTACGGCTATGTCCGCAATCCGGACGGTGTGAGCGACGATTATCTGTCGACCGGCATCTACGAACTCGTCGTCGCGGCGGAAAAAACGCCGGCGACCATTCACTTCGGGCCGATGTTCGATCCGGCCATGGACAAGATCAAGGCCTGAGGTTTCGACATGTCATTTCGTGCGGATCGCCACGTCCATATCCTGATCATCGGAGGCGGTGCCATCGGCACCTCCGTCGCCTACCACCTCGCCCGCGACGGGGCAAAAGAGGTGCTGCTGGTCGAAAAGGCCATGCTCACACACGGCTGCACCTGGCATGCGGCAGGCCTCGTCGGCCAGCTTCGCGGCAAGCGCAACCTCACCCGTCTCATGCAGAATTCCGTCGCGGTCTTCGATCGGCTGGAAGAGGAAACGGGACAGCACATCGCCTGGAAGAAGGTCGGGTCGCTGAGGCTCGCCGGCAGCCCGGACCGCTGGAGCGAGATACGCCGCTCGATGACGCAGGCGAAAAGCTTCGGCGTCGAATGCTATTCCCTCTCTGCCGAGGAAGCCGCGAGCCGTTTCCCGTATATCGTCAAGGACGGCATAGAGGGCGCCGCGTTCATTCCCGGAGACGGATACATAGATCCCTATTCTTTGACCATGGCCTATGCGAAGGGCGCGCGTATGAACGGCGCGAAGATCGAGGAAGGCGTCACCGTCGAAGAGATCGTCATCGAGAACCGCCGCGCTGTCGGCGTGGTGACGAACGGCGGAACCATATCCTGCGATATTCTCGTCAACTGTGCCGGTCTCTGGGCCAAGCGCGTCGGCGAGATGGCCGGCGTGCCGCTGGCGGCGGGCGTGGTGGAACACCAGTATTTCCTCACCGAGAAGAAGCTGACCCTGCCGCCGGACCTCACAACGCTGCGCGATCCGGACAACAATTTTTATCTGAAACCGGACACCGGTTCTTTCGCCATCGGCGGTTGGGAAGACGGCACCAAAGGTTGCTGGCGCGGAAAGCCGCCGCTCGATTTCGGCCGCGAACTCTTCGAGCCGAACTGGGAACGGCTGGAGCTCTTTGCCTTGCCGACGGCAACACGCATCCCGGCCCTCAACGAAATCGGCATCCAGACCGTGATCAACGGCCCGATCCCCGTATCATTCGACGGCGAACCGATCATGGGCCTCGCTCCCGAGCTCGACAACTTCTACGTCGCCTGCGGCTTTACCGCGGGTATCGCGGCATCGGGAGGCGCGGGCATGGCACTCTCCAATCTCATCCTGCACGGCGACGCCGGCATGGACCTCTGGCCGTTCGACGTTCGCCGGTTTGGCGCTGTTCACGCGCAGGGGCGCTATCTGGAAGAGCGCGCCATCGAGGCTTACGGCGCATACTACAAGGTTCATTGGCCGGGCGAGGAAGCCCACGCCATCCGAGGCCTTCGCCGTTCGCCGCTGCACGATACGCTGGCAAGGAACGGCGCTGTCTTCGGCTCCAAGTTCGGCTGGGAGCGCCCCAATTGGTTCGCGCCTGCTGGCTCGGATGGGAAGGATGTTCCATCTTTCGAGGGTAAGCCGAACTGGTTCGATACCGTCGGAGAAGAAGTCAAGGCGATCCGTGAACGCGCAGCGCTCATCGACCAGTCCTCCTTCTCGAAATTCGAGATCAGCGGCCACGGCGCATTGCAGGCTATGCAGAGGATAGCCGCCAATGATCTCTCGGGGCCGGGCGGAAAGGCAGTCTACACTCAGCTGTGCAACGAGCGCGGCGGCATCGAGGCTGATGTCACCATCGTCCATGTTGCCGATGACCTCCTATACCTGATCACCGGCTCCGGTTTCGGCGTGCGCGACGGCAACTGGGTTGCCCGTCACCTGCCTCCGGGCATCGGTCTTCGTGACGTGACCAACCGTTTCGCCACGTTGAACATCTGCGGCCCCCGCGCCCGGGACATCCTGCAAAGCGTTTCCGACGACGATCTTTCCAACGAGGCCTTTCCCTTCCTCGCGGCCCGGCGGATCGAGATCGGCGGGGCGAGTGCGCTCGCCGTGCGCATCGGCTATGTCGGCGAACTCGGCTACGAACTCTACATCGACCAGGAATACGCCGCTCACGTCTACGACACGCTGAAGGCAGCCGGCGAACCGTTCGGTATCGCCGATGTCGGCTACCGTGCCATCGACGCGGCCCGCATGGAGAAAGGCTATCTCTACTGGTCCGGCGATATCACGCCCGACTACAACCCCTACGAGGCAGGGCTTGGGTTCTGCGTAGCCCTGAATAAGGGGGAATTCATAGGCCGCGATGCATTGGCGGCTATCAAGGCGGAGGGTGTGAAGCGCAAGCTTGTCTCCTACACCGTCGACGGCTTCGCACCCTTCCACGGCGGCGAAGCGGTGATGCTTGACGGCAAGGTTGTCGGTTCCACGGCCAGCACCGGTTACGGCTATACGCTCGGCAAGACGATCGCCTTCGGCTACCTGCCGACGGAGATTGCCGGTGACACGGAGTTCCAGATCGAAGCCTTCGGCAGGACCTACCAGGCGCGCCGGGGCGCACGTACCCTCTACGATCCCAAGATGGAGAGGCTGAAGGCATGAGCGAAAACGCCGAGATTGCATTTGCACGCCAGACGCTGAAAACCATCCCGCTGCTGGCGAACCATGATGGCCCGATCGAGCGTCTCGGCGGCCTGACGAATCTCGTGTTCCGTATCGGCGACTATTGCCTGCGCATTCCCGGAAAAGGCACGGAGGAATATATCGACCGGGCAAACGAGATGACGGCGACGGAAGCGGTCGCCCGCTCCAGGGTGGGTCCCGAAATCCTGTACGCCGATGCCTCATCCGGGATCTTCGTCTCCCGCTTCGTGGATGGTGCGATTACCATGACCCCCGAACGGTTCCGGTCGATCAAGGGCGCCCCGGCCAGAGCCGGAAAGGCATTCCGCAAGCTGCACGACAGCGGCGCCGTCTTCCCGGCCCGTTTCGAACTGTTTTCAATGATCGACAGCTATCTCGGCGTTCTGTCCACCAAGGACGTCGACCTGCCCGAGGGCTACCACGATGTCCTCAGGGAGGCGGAAAGCGTCCGTGCAGCGCTGGCCGCCCACCCTCTGCCGAACGTCGCCTGCCACTGCGACCCGCTATGCGAGAACTTTCTCGACACCGGCGAGCGCATGTGGATCGTCGACTGGGAATATTCCGGTATGAACGACCCGATGTGGGATCTTGGCGACCTCTGCGTCGAGGGCGGCTTCGGCCCGGAGCAGGAAGAGGAGATGATCAGCGCTTATTTCGGCGGCGAACCCTCCGCAGCCGAACGCGGCCGCATCGTCATCTACAAGGCGATGTGCGACCTGCTCTGGACCCTCTGGGGCCTCATCCAGCTCGCCAACGACAATCCGGCCGATGACTTTCGTGCCTATGCCGATGGCCGCTTCGCCCGCTGCCGCGCGCTGATGGCGACACCGGACTTTGCCAGGTCGGTCGCGGCCGTCGCAAAAGGCGCTTGACGTTCGCGACGGCAGACCTTCGCCTCAGATCTTGCCGCGCTCGTCCGGAATGACACCCTCCAGGTTGACGCCCAGGGTCTCGCCGAGCTTCTTCATCACGGGAAGGCTCACCGCCATGTCGAGTATGGAGCCAACCGTCTGGTCGACGGGAGACGGCAGTCGGTCCGCGCCCTCCCCGGTCCGTCCGAGGCCGCTTATGTGGTTGATCGAGATGCCCTTGATCTTCTCCGCCGGCTTGACCATCTCGCAGATGATCGCGGGCAGCGCGGCAAGACGCGCCTTCTCCATCTCCATGGCGGCGAGCTCCGGCGAACGGCTGTTTTCGGCCTTGATCCGTGCGGCCTCTCCGTCAGCCTCGGCAGTTTTCATGACGCGGAGCGTCTCCGCTTCCTCGCGGCGGATGACACCGCGGACCTTGGCCGCGACCTGATCGCTCTCCGACGTGATCCTGACGCGGACCGCCTGCGCTTCCGCTTCCTGTTCGGCGGCGATCATGGCCAGCCTCTTGCGCCGCTCCGCTTCTGCGACCTGGCTCAGCGTCGCCAGGTTTTCTTCAGCCGTGATCACGGCAACGCGCGCCTCCGTGGCATCCGCCTTTGCGCGGCTTTCCTCCTGGCTCTTGGCCGCGATCAGGATGGCTTGCTCCTGCTCGGCGATTTGCAGCGCGCGCGCCTGGTTGATCTCGGCCTCGCGAACGACCTGCTCGCGCGCCAGCGACGCGGTCTGGATCGCCCGTTCCATGTTGATCCTTGCTTCGGCCGCCGCGGCTTCAGCCTCGGCCTTGCGGCGTGCCACCTCGGCCAGTTGCTGGGCGAGCAGCAGCTCGATTTCCTGCGTCTGCTGAATTTCGGCCCGGCGCTGCTCGAGCTCGATCTCCAGCTTGCGCCGGTTGGAATCGACCTCCGCACGCCGCACGCTGACCTGGCTTTCGCCCTCGATCTCCGCCCGCTCCTTCTTGGACTTGGCGATCACCTCCGCCAGCTTTCGCATTCCGACCGCGTTGAACGCATTGTTCTCGTCAAGCGCGGAGAATGGCGTCTGGTCGAGCGATGTCAGCGAGACGCTGTCGAGCTGGAGCCCGTATTTCGAGAGCGTGCCGGAAAGAGATTCATGTACCTGTCGGACGAACTCGCCCCGGTTTTCGTGAAGCTCGTCCATGCTCATCAGCGCCGCCACCGAACGCAGCGCATCCACCATCATCCCCTCGATCAACGACTTCAGCTGGTCTGCCTGGAAGGTCCGCCGGCCCAGCGTCTGGGAGGCTCGCACCACAGCGGCCTCCTCGGGAATGACCGAGGTATAGAATTCGGCGCCGACATCGATGCGCATCCGATCCTTGGTGATCAGGGCGCTCTCGCCGGTGCGCGATACGTCCATCCTGAGCGTCTGCATGTTGACGCGGCCAACCTCGTGAAAATACGGGATCGCCAGCGTTCCGCCATCGATCACCACCTTTCGACCACCGATACCCGTTCGGACAAGGCTAACCTCGTTAGAGGCACGCTGGTAGAACGAAGCCGCGAGCACGATGATGACAGCCGCGACAACAAGAAGAAGAATGATCCAGCCCAAAGCGTTCATGGTGTTGTCCTTTCGCCTGCCGGTCAGAACTGGGGCGGAAAATGGCGCCCGCCGCGATCGAGCGTGATCCAGCGGAGCTCGGTGAAGGCATCCAGCGACCAGCGGCCGCCATACCGTCCCACACCGCTAGCCTTCGTTCCGCCGAACGGCACGTGCGGCTCGTCGTTGATGTTCTGGCAGTTCACGTGGCAGATGCCAGTTTCCAGCCGCTCGGCCAACCTGAGCGCCCGCGCCTCGTCCTTCGACCAGACGGCGGCCGTCAGCCCATACTCCGTGTCGTTGTTGAGCGCTGCGGCTTCCCCATCGTTGCGGAACTGGCAGACGACGACGACGGGACCGAAGGTCTCGTCGTGCCAGATGTTCATTGAGCTGTTGACGTGGGTCAGCACGGTCGGCTCGATGAAGTTGTCCCAGGCGCGGCCGCCGAGCTCGACCTTCGCCCCCTTGGCAACGGCATCGTCGATTAGCGCTTTGACGCGCTGGGCCTGGCGGGAATTCACCAGCGGGCCGATGACGTTGGACGGGTCGTTGGTGTGTCCGGTCTTGAGCTTGCGCGCCCGTGCCAGGAAACGTTCCATGAAGGGTTCGTAGACCTTCTCGTGCACGAGAAGCTTTTCGGTCGACATGCAAACCTGCCCCTGATGCATGAAGCTGCCGAAATTCGCGGCCCGTGCGGCCGCATCGAGATCGGCGTCTTCAAGCAGGATCATCGAATCCTTGCCGCCGAGTTCCACGCAGACCTTCTTGAGATAGGCACCGCATTTGGCGGCGATCTGGCGTCCGACCGCGGTCGAACCGGTGAAGCTGATCGCCTTGACCTTCGGATTGCCGATCATTTCGTCGCCCACCTCGCCGACACTGTCGCGCGAGCAGGTCACCACGTTGAAGACACCCGCCGGAATCCCGGCTTCCTCGAGGATCTCTGCGAAGTATAGGCCGCCGGAATAGGGCGTATCCTCTGAAGGTTTCAGTACGATGGTATTGCCGACGGCCAGCGCCGCGGCGAACCCGCGCGATGTGAGGATGCCCGGCATGTTCCAGGGGCTGATGACGCCGACCACGCCGAGCGGAAACCGGGTCGCCATCATGAACTTGTGGTGTTCGGACGGCAGCACGTCACCGATCGACTGGTAGCAGAGCGCCGCAGCCGAGCGGAAGACTTCGGCCACGTAACCCGCCTCGAACAACCCCTTGCCCTTCCATCCGCCGCCTTCGGCCATCGCGGCAGCGCAGAAGTCGGCTTTGCGCTGATCCCACACATCGGCGATCTTCAGCAGCAGATGGGCCCGTTCGTGGAAGGCCCGGCCGGACCAGTCGGCGAAGGCCGCCTGGGCGGCGTCGATGGCGCGCCGCATGTCAGCAGCCGAGCCGTCCGGGACACGCGCGTAGACCGAATTGTCCGAGGGATTGAGATCCTCGAAGGTGCGGGCAGCCGGAACCCATTGGCCGCCGATGAACATGCCTCTGACCGCGGGCGTGGGGGACGTGACGACGTCGAGCATGATGTGGTCTCCTCAGTTTCGGTTTGCACCGGAGCGCCACGCCCGGGCATGGGCAGCAGCCTCCTCGATTTCTTTCAACACGGCCTTCAGCCGATCATCGCTGGCGCCCCCGGCGTCGAGTGCAGGAGAAGCGCCGGTGTAGGGCGTAGGGGCTGTGCGATAGGTAGCGACTCGGGACGGAGTGGTCGGGACGGCATGCCCATGCTCGGCCCGGCTCTTTCGGCTCGCCTCGGCGACCAGGTCGCTGATCGACACGCCGTTCAGCAGCGCATCGGCTGTTCCACGCATGGCCGGTGACGGCGATGGTGCAGGCTGCGGCGTACGCGTAGCGGCCAGCGGTGGAGGCGGTGGCACGGTCGTCGTCGTCTCGGACGCACGCTTCGGCGTTGGCGGCGCGATAGCGGATGGTTGCGATGGCTTTTGCACAGCAGCGAGCGCCGCGGCCGCGATGCTGTCGGGTGTCGGTTCACTCGCGCGCTGAAGAGGCGAAGCCATAGCGACCTGTGTCGCCACGAACTGCTTTTCCTTGCGCGTTGCAGCCGCGACCCCGCCGCCGAGGTAGGCGGCCTGCACGGCGGGGTCGTTGCGCAGGTCCTGCGCCCTGCCCTCATGAATGATGTGCCCGTTTTCCAGCAGGTAACCCCGGTCGGCGATCGCAAGGCTCTGCCGTGCGTTCTGCTCCACAAGCAGGATGCCGATGCCCATGTCGCGCACGTTTTTGAGCGCCAGGAACAGCTCCTTGCACAACAGCGGCGAAAGCCCAAGCGAGGGTTCGTCCAGCATGAGCAGCGCGGGGCTGGACATCATTGCCCGGCCGATCGCCACCATCTGCTGCTCGCCGCCGGACATGGTGCGGACCACCTGGTTGCGACGCTCGTGCAGCTTTGGAAAGAGGCGCAGCAAGCGGTCCAGGTTTCCGGCTTCGTCCTCGCGGGCACGCATGGCATGCGCGCCAAGCCTCAGGTTCTCGGCAACGGTCAGATCGCCGAACACCCCGCGCCCCTCCGGAACGAGTGCGATGCCCTCATCAACGATCCGGTTGGCGGCGAGACCGAGGATATCCGCCCCCTGCATCGTGACCGTGCCCGCGACCTTGCCTTCGCAGATGCCCGAGACGGCCTTGAGCAGCGTCGACTTTCCGGCGCCGTTGGCGCCGAGGATCACGACGATCTCGCCACGCCCGACCTTCAGCGACACGTTCTCCAGCGCGCGGTGCTGGCCGTAGGCGACACTCAGTCCCTTCACCTCAAGCATCATCGTCTCCCAGATAGGCGCGGATGACGGTCGGATCGGAGAGAACCTCGGCCGGCGTACCCTCGGCGATCTTGGTACCGGCCGCCATGACGACGCATCGGTCGCAAAGGGAGCGGATGGCGTCCATGACGTGCTCCACCAGCAGGATGGTGCGTCCTTCGTCGCGCAGTCCGCGGATCAGGCGGATACCTTCCTCCAGCTCGGTCGGATTGAGGCCGGCCAGCCACTCGTCGAGAAGCAGCACCTTTGGCTCGGCCGCAAGCACTCGGGCGAGCTCGACGCGCTTGGTGTCGATATAGGTTAACTGCCCCACCATCATGTGCCCTCGCCCGGCAAGGCCCACTTTCTCAAGCATGGTTTCGGCGATCGCATCCGCGTCGGCGCCCCAGTGGCGGCGGTGACCGAATACCGCGCCCGCCTTGACGTTTTCCAGCACGGACATTGAGGGCAGCAGCCTGACCAACTGGAATGTCCGCGAAATGCCACGCCGTGCGATGTCCTGGGCCGCCAGGCTTGTTATCGGTTGCCCGCGGAGGGTGATCGCTCCCGAGCTGACGGGAAAGGCGCCTGAAATGAGGTTCATCGTCGTCGATTTGCCGGACCCGTTGGGGCCGATCAGTCCGAGGACCTGATGTTCGGCGACGTCGAAATCCATCCGGTTGACAGCCACCAGACCGCCAAAACGTTTCGTTACGCCACGAAGCGACAACAACGTGTTCATGTCGTGGCCTCGCCTGCCTGCATCCTCCTGCGACCGGCATCAATGAGGCCGACGAAGCCCTTGGGCAGAAAATAGACAATCACCAGGAAACACACACCGAGCAGCAGCGTCGTCTGGTTGGGGAACGACACCGAGATCGCCTCCCACAGGAAGGTGAACGGGATCACACCGACGAGCGGACCCCAGAGGCGTCCTGTTCCGCCGAGAAGCGCCATGATCACCACCTGGAAGGACAGCATGGGCGAGAAGGCGAGCGCCGGCTCGATATAGACGTAGCGCGGCGCGAGAATAGCGCCCGTCATCGCCGCCACCGCGCCGGGCAGCATGAATAGCAGGATCTTTGCCCGGGCGGTGTCGATGCCGGAGTGGCGCGCCACCACTTCGTCATCGCCAATGATGCGCAGCGCGAAGCCGAGCCGCGATCGGGCGATCAGCCAGCCGACCAGCCACACCAGCGCGGCCAAAGCGAGGAGTTGCCAGTAGATATGCTTCTCACCGATCGAGGTCAGGACATAGATGCCCTTGGTGCCCGAGATATTCTGGCTCCAGGTGATGATCTGCCGGACGAACTCGGCCAGCCCCAGGGTGAAAATGACGAAATAGACGCCGGAGAGGCGCAGTGTCGCGAGACCGACGAGCGCCGCCATGACAGCGCCGAAAACGGCCGCGATCGGCGGCAACGTCCAATAGGGCAAATACTCGATGCCGATACCAGTGACATAGGCGCCGACCCCGAAGAACGCCGCGCTCGCGAGCGAGATGTAATGCGTCGGTCCGGAAAACAGCGCCCAGCTCGTTGCCAGCACGGTGTACATCGCAATGGTCACGCCGATGCTGAGCGCATAGGCGCCCGAAGTCCACGGAAGGCAGGCGGCGACCGCAAGTGCGATCGCGCAGGCAATGAGGTTCTTCCAGTCCCGTAAAGTCAGGCTGCTCATGTCGTCGGCCTCCCGAACAGCCCCTGCGGGCGAAACAGGAGAATGACCACGAACAGCAGATAGGCAGCGGCTAGGGTGAGGCCCGGATCGATCACCCGCGCCACGAAGGTTTCCAGAAGTCCGAGCAACAGTGCGGCAACGATCGTTCCGCGCACGTCGCCGACGCCGCCCATGATGACGATCACGAGAGCCTTCAGCGTGAAGATCACGCCCGTGGAGGCATCCAAAGTCAGGAAGGTCGAAATGAGCGCGCCGCCGGTCGCAGTCACCGCCCCGCCGAGTGCAAACGCCAGCGCCGCGGTACGCCCGACATCGATGCCGACGAGCCGCGCACTCTCCGGAGCGACGGCTATGGCCCGGATCGTCATACCGGCACGGCTGCGGGCAAGCCATATCCAGAGTGCTCCGCAGATCAGCACGGCCGCCAGGAAGGCGGTCAGCCGGTTTGCGCCATAGGTATCGCCCAAAATGTGGACCGGCGTCGAAAGATAGGAATAGCTGAAATAGTCCCCCCCGAAGGCAGCCAGCATCAGACCCACGGCGACGAAGGACAGCCCGAATGTCGTGAGGATCGAATCCACCTCCAGCTGGCCCCGTGACTTGGCGCGCTTCACCAGCGGTCTCAGGAAAATCATATAAATCAGCCAGTTCACCACAAACGCCACCGGCGCCACCAGAAACACCGACAGCAGCGGACTGATCTGGCTGCCGGTCCAGAGCCAGAAGGCAACGAAGCCTCCGGCGACCAGCATTTCGCCGTTCGCGAGATTCATGATGCGGGCCATGCCGTATTGCAGGTTGAGACCCATTGCGATCAGCGCATAGGCTCCGCCCAACAGCAGCCCGGTGACGATGACATCCATGCCCATCCCCGGTTCGAAGTTTATCCGGGAGCGGCTCTTCCCGCTCCCGGAACACTGGCTAGGTTACTTCCAGGCGCCCTTCTTCTGCACCTCGACGGCACCCTCGCGGCCGGTCGAACTCACGCCCTTGAACACGCCGCCCTGCCACTGGCCGACGGTCCAGAAGGCCGGATTATTGTTGTGCTCGTCGAACTTGATCGGACCGATGACCGTGTCGAAACTGTTGTCCTTGATGTGCTGGATGATCGCCGCATTGTCGAAGGACCCGACGGCCTCGATGGACTTCTCCAGAACCTGAAACGACGAGTAGACCATGGCACTTGCCCAGTAGTCTGGCTTGGCTCCCGTCACTTCTTCGTGACGCTTGGCGTATTCCTTGAAGGCATCGCCGTCGGCATTGACGCCGCCGATGCCAAGAACCCCTTCGACGGCCGAGCCGAAGCGGCCGACATAGGCGGGAAAGGCGGTGGCCACTGCCGTGAAGAAGGCACCGACCTGAAGGTCTTCAACGATCGCCTGTTCGGTGAGAGCGAAGGTATCTGGCGGATAGGACCACGCGATGAAGGCATCGGGTTGGGCCGCTTTCGCCGCCTTCATCACCGGCGACAGGTCCTGCGTGCCGAGCGGGTAGGACGTTTCGTAGACCAGTTCGAACCCGGCCTCCTGGAAAGCCGGCTTGGCTTCGTTCATCAACTCGATACCGAAGGCGTCGGCGACGTTGACCATCGCGATCTTGGTTCCAATGTCACCGCGATCCCGCAACTTGACCATGGTTTCGACGACGCCCTGCACTACGGGCTTGGCCCCGCCGAGCGTGATGAAGACATTGGGAAACTGGTCGGACAGTTCCTCGGCCTTATCGGTGGTCGTCGTCGAGGTGACCATCGGCAGGCCGTAGCGCGCATAGATCGGCGCCGCGGCGAGGTTCAGACCGGTCGAGTATGGCGGCAGCACGATCTGGGCCTTGTCCTGGTCGACAAGACGCTGCACGGCCTTGATCGTTTCGCCCGGGTTTGTCTGGTCATCGTACTCGATGGCTTCCAGCGTGTAGGTCTTGTCGCCAACCTTGAGGCCCCCGCGAGCATTCACGTCACTGATCCAGAGTTTGACGTTCGGCCAGTAGCTGACAGCGGCACCGCCCGCCAATGGTCCGGTCTTCGGCGCGACCGCCCCGACCTTGAGCACCTCCTGCCCCATGGCCGGCGCTCCAGCGACGCCCGCAGCCAAAGCGAGCATGGCAAGTCTTGTAAATGTCCTGCGTTTCATGTCGTTCTCCTCCCGTTGTTGCATGCGTAATCAGGTCAGGGTGTGCGGTCCTCTCCTCCAGGTGCATCCCGTTCCGTCATCCATTGTATCTCGGTGAATTCCTCGATCACCGCCCTTCCCCCGAAGCGTCCATAGCCACTCGCCTTCATGCCGCCATAGGGCATCGCCGGATCGTCGCAGACGGTGGTGCCGTTGATATGCACCGCGCCCGCCTCTATGCGGCGCGCGATGGCGCGTGCGCGCGGCAGGTCCCGTCCGAAAACGGCCGCCGACAGGCCGTATTCGGTATCGTTGGCAACCGTTACCGCCTCGTCGGCATCCTCCACCCTTATGACGCCGACCATCGGCCCGAAGATTTCCTCCTCGTAGATCCGCATTCCGTAGGCCACGTGATCGACGATTGTGGGCTGCATCAGCGTCCCCACATTTTGCCCGCCGGTCACTAGCACGGCACCCTTGGCAGCCGCGTCTGCGGCGAGCCCCTGCAGCCGTGCCACCGCCTCCGGCCCAATCACGTGACCGAACTCGCCACCGAGCCGCTCTGTCTCGCGCCTCAGAAGCGAAATGAATTCGTCAGCGATCCTCTCTTCGATGATGATCCGGTCCGTGGACATGCACACCTGTCCCTGATTGAAGAAAGCACCGTGCGCGACGGATTTGGCGGCGCTGGCTAGATCGGCATCCGAGAGGATGACTGCGGATGCCTTGCCGGACAGTTCGAGCAAACACCGCTTGAGGTGCCGTGCCGCCAGCTCCGCGATATGCCTGCCGACACGGGTCGAGCCGGTGAAATTGACACGGCGCACCGCAGGGTGTGCGATGAGTGCATCCACCACGTCATGGGCGTCCTCGGGCGCACTGCTCACATAGTTCAGCACGCCGTCCGGAAGCCCTGCATCGATCAGCAGTTGCGCCACGGTCTCGTGGACCTTCGGGCAAAGCTCCGAGCCCTTCAGAACGACGGTATTGCCAAGCGCCAGCGGTGCGGCAAGCGCTCTCACGGCAAGGGCGACGGGCGCATTCCACGGGGCCAGGCCGAGCACGACACCGGCGGGCCGTCGTATGAGGTGATAGCGGACGCCTGTCGGCGCACCCTCCACCTTCTCGTCGCCGATGGCATCCGCCAGCCCGGCGGCCTGGTGAAGCGTTGCCCGGGCAACCTCCACATTGAACCGAATCCACTCCGGCGTCGCGCCCACTTCGACCTGGGCAATTCTGCAAAGCTCGTCCACATTGTCAGCCAGTAAATCCGCGCCCCGCCGCAGCAGCGTCGAGCGCTCCTCTGGCGTGGTAGAAGACCAGGCGGCGAACGCGCCGGCAGCCGCGTCCGCCGCAGCTTCCGCCTCGGTTCGGCCGAATGCCGAAGCCAGCGTCAGCACCGCTCCGGTGGTCAGGTCGCGGCGTTCGTATCTGCGCTCATCCTGCGCGGAAACGGGCACACCACCGACGATACCTCTGGCTACGAACATGCGTCCTCCCAAACGGCTGTTCGCTGATCCTCCACGCACCCGTTTTGTTGTTTTTGAGGGTGACTGAGCGCATTTTGATTGACATACGGCGAGAGTAAATGACGTTTTGTGGGAATATATTTGCCTTTTGCGGGGTTTCCCATGCCACACCGCGGATCACTGCCGATACCAGCGACAGCACGCCCGGAAGCCCCTGTACGGGCCGAGCGGTTTCGCGCCGCACTCCAGACCCGCGTTCTCGGTCGGGCCGGCCTGGGTGACACCGGCAATTTTCGGGCGCTGCTTCTGGAAAAGGGAGATGCGGTCTTACGAACCGGCGACGATGTCATCCTGCCGCTGACAGGCCCCGTCATGGGCTGGATGCCCTGGAAGGAAGGAATGCGGCTCGAATTGTCGTCGGGGGCGCAGGGAACCCATCTTTTTCTCGGTGACTCGACTCTGGACCGCGTGTTGCAGCGCCGGGCCGAAGCCGCCGAACTGCGCTTCCTAGTCGCTCGGTCATCCTTCATGCGACTTGGTCCGGACAACAGCGCCGGCGAAGCGGTCGCGGGCTGCTTTACCGGTATCCTCTCGGAGACGCTCAATCCCGGCCCGATGTCGGCGGCGGTCGTGGAGTCACTCCTGCACGTCCTTCTCGTCCACCTGCATCGAAACCAACCCGCAAGCCAGGGTGACGGGACGCAGACCGGCTCGGCCAAGGCGCTAGCCGGACGCTTCACGGCTCTCGTCGAAAGCCATTTCCGGGAGCATTGGCGGGTGGAGCGCTATGCCCGTGAACTTGGCGTATCGAGGGATCGGCTGAACGACCTTTGTCTGCGGGCCTATGGGCGACCGCCCGCACGTCTCATCCGCGAACGGCTGTTGGTGGAGGCGCGAATCTACCTGTCCACCTCCACGCTGGCACTCGGACAGATCGCAGGCATTCTCGGCTTTGGCGGAGCGTCGCAATTCAGCCGTTTCTTCAAGTCGCTTCAGGGTCAATCACCGGCCCGATACCGCCTCTCTCCACATCATGCCGCTCAGTCAGAGCGGGCCAAGCAGGGCGCGCTGCATGCCTGGCCTTGAGCGAACGGCTACCATTCGATGACGCTCCCGTCATAAGCGAAGAAGCAGCCAGATTGGTCCGGCTGCAATCCATCGAGCACCGACAGCAAGGCATGCGCGCTCTGCTCCGGCGCCATCCGCTCGTGACCGCCGGCATAGGCCTCGGTGAGGCTCGTTGCCACCGTTCCCGGATGCAAGGCCGCGATGACAGATTGGGAATGCGTGCGACCGATCTCGACCGACGCGGTGCGGACGATCTGGTTCAGCGCCGCCTTCGAGGCGCGATAGGACATCCAGCCGCCGAGTCTATTGTCGCCTATCGAGCCGACCCGGGCCGACAGGAACGCCATCAGGCTTCGCTCCCGGCGTGAGAGCCTGGGAGAGAAGTGCTTGATCAAGAGCGCGGTTCCGACAGCGTTCAAGGCAAATTGCGCCATCATGGCCTCGGCTGTGATCTGCCTGATCGATTTTTCCGGACCGCGGCCGTCAATCGTCAGCGCGCCGGTCGCACAGAAAATCAGATGCCATTCTCCTTCAAGCGCTGCCGCCGCGGCAGCAACGCTGTTCTCATCGGTGACGTCCAAGCCATCAACGCGGCGGGAGAGACGGGTGAGCGAACCGCAACGGGAATCGCCGGCGATGGCATCGGCGATGGCGCTGCCAATCCCGCCGCTTGCCCCGATCACGAGTGCACGATAGCCGTCAGGTAAAGATTCAAGCTGCATGTAAAACTCCGGGTTAGATTCACATCGCCGAATTTTCCTGGCGCCGCGCATTTTCCAGCGCCTCGCGCAGGCCGCGCTGATCGTCGATGGCGATCGGGAAATTCCACATCAGCGCGATCGCCGCGAGCTTCGGGAGGATCGGCAGCCATGCGTAGAGCGACGAGAGGGCAAACAGCGCGGTGGGTGTCTGGGGATTGCTGCTCCCCGGATCGAGACCGGACCATTCCAGGATCGGGAAAACGAGCCCGGCACTCAGAGCGAGCGAAAGCTTGGTCGCAAGCCCCCAGGCGGCAAAGTAGATCCCCGTCCTTTGTTCGCCTGAGCGGAGCGTATCGAGGTCTATCACATCGGCCTGTATGGCTGGCGGCAACGTCAGGTCGAAGCCCAGCAGCAGTCCTGTCGCCGTACAGATGACGGCGAACGCCAGCACGTCACCCTCCTGCAAAAGGCCGGAAAAGGCGAAGATGACGCAGGCAAGCGTCATGGCCCCGCACCAGCTGCGATGCTTTCCAAACCGCGCCGCCGTCGCCACGGCGAGCGGGACGCCGATAACGCCACAGAGGAAGTAGAGCAGCAGAAGCGGTCCTCTCAACTCGGCAACACCGAGCCTTTCCGAGACGAAAAGCAGAAAGAGCGTCGCAGGGATCGCGTTGGCAAAACCGTTGAGAAAAAAGGCGCCGATCAGCCTGAGGAAAGCCTTGTTCGCGCCCAGAAACTGTAGCCCTTCCCACAGCCCCAGTGATCGTCGGGACAGATTTTCAGGCTCAGGCGTTTTCCACACCGCCAGCCCGGCAAGCAACGGGGTGGCGATTGCCAGCACGATCGCGAGGACCGCCAGCCCATGCAGACCCTCGGCTTGATCGACGCCCACAACGAAGGGCAGAACGACGGCGATGAGAGTGCCGATCAGTGTCGCGCCTTCCCGGAAGGCGGAGACGACGGTCCTCCCCGCATACTCTGTGGAGAGTTCCGCTCCCCAGGCAGTATAGGGCAGCGTAACGCCGGTGTAACAGAGGGAAAGCAACAGGCCCCACAGAGCCAGATAGCCGAGGCCTGCATCGACGGGCGGCCAGAAAAGCATGAAGGATGCCAATGCCGCGGCTGGCGCGAAAGCAAGAAAGACCGCGCGCCTGCGACCATAGGCGGATGAAACCCGATCCGCCATATAACCGACAAGTGGGTCGCTGATGGCATCGAAAAGCCTGATCAGCAGCAAGACGACCCCGAGTCCGGCGGCCGATACGCCGAGTTGCTCCGCATAAAACGTCGGCGCGATCACGTAGAAGGGAAGCGCCATCGCCGCGAGAGGGATGGCGGGAAGCGCGTAAAAGAACAGAGAGACCCTGCTCGGTCTCGTCATTGGGCTGCGCCGGAGATCACCGCCGTGCCCGTCGCTCCGTCGTCACGTTGCCAGGCGATCCGGTTTCCATCCAGCTTTTTGATGGTGAAGCAGAAGGTGCGGCCTTTGTACCAGGTCGGCCACTGCTGGCAGAGACGCTGCCCGTCCACCCACCAGCGTCCCTCCTCCTTCGGAGCGAACATGCTTGCCATGGAAAAGCCGGAGATATCGCCGGCCACCGCGCCGTCGGTGCGGTATCGCAGCGGAAGCTTGATGCCGAGAGGCGTATCGAGACGGACCGTCTTTCCGGCGATCAATTCCTTGACCTCACCACCCGAAAGCTCGGACGCGACCGTAGTCTGTAGAGGAAGCACAGCGATAACGGATGCCAACAATATCTTTGCTGCTTTCATGATCCTGCTCCTTGGTTGCTTGCCAAGGATGTAACGCCGCTCGACGGTGAGTGGATCAATGAAAGAGCGGCCGTGCGACTATCGGATTTTCCCGCTGCAATGGCCGACCGCCTCGAAACGTCGCCTATTCATCTTCAGCAAGAGCAACGAGCCTTTGCCGATCGTGCAGAATAAGCCAGCCATCCTTGAGATCGACAAGGCCTTTCTCCTGCCATTTGCGCAGACAACGGTTCACGTTCTCCCGGGTGTTGCCAATCATCTTCGCCATGTCCGATTGGGATAGCGAAAGCCGCGTTGCAGGAGACAGCTCGCTTGCCGGCGGCGCGATCGACAGGCGCAGCAGCAGACGCGCAAGCCGGGTGGGCAGATTCATGAACGCGATTTCGACCATACGTTCGTCGGACCGTCTGACCCTCTCGCACAGAAGCTCGATCAACCGGATCGAAAGCTGCGGCTTCCGCTGCAGGATATCCATCAGCGCGCGGCGTTCCAGCACGACAAGGGTGGTATTGCTCACGGCCCGGACGGTGGCGGATCGTTCGCCACCATCGAGCAGGGCGATTTCGCCAAAGACATCGCCGCTCCGCAACTCGTTGAGAATGACATCCCGACCCGTCGGCGTGACCAGCTCGACGCGCACGATGCCTTCGGCGATCGCCATCATGCTCTGTCCCGGGGCTCCGGCATTGAAGACGATCTCGCCCGTTGAGAACTTTTTGACGTGAGTGGACGCCGCAAGATCGCGCCGCCCTTCATCGTCGAGCGCCTTGAAGACGAAACTTTTAGCGAGAAGCTTTTCCTTGTCGATGTCAGCCATGTCGAATGTCCTGCTCTCGCTCGCCCGCCGGATTAACCTCCAGCTACTGGTAAATTGACATTCCCGAATTGCAAATCGATAAAGGGAAATATTGACAAGCAACTTTGCGAGACGCCCGTGAAAAATTCGATTTACGCACTTTTGCTGATGACTTTTGCCCTTCTTTCACCGGCAATACCGGAAGCCGTCGCGCAAGAGAACAATGGCTGCCAACGCGAGGATGTAAGCGATCCCCCGCGTGTCATCTACCGTTGCGCCAACGGGCTGGTTCTGGAGGCGGAAGCCGCCGCCGGACTTGAACTGACGGACGAGAACGGCTCCACACGACCCGCCGCGGCCAACCTGTCCGACAAGGCAACACTCATCGAGGTGGAGCCTGGCAGCGGACCGTTCCAGATATTGACGCCGCACGCAATCGCCGCGGTGCGAGGCACTGCCTACGCCGTCGACGTGACGGCGGAAAAGACCGCCGTTTTCGTCATCAGGGGCGAAGTCGTCGTATCCCGCCGTGACGGGTCCGACCCGGTGACGCTCACGCCCGGCGAGGGTGTCGACGTCTCTGACGGTCAGCCGCTGGTCGTCCGGACCTGGGGCCAGCAACGGGTGGACGACCTCCTCGCACGCTTCGCGCGATGAAGACGAGCCTGCCGCTCGGTGTCATCGCCGCGGCCCTTTTCGTCGGCGCGGCATGGGCAGGGGTGCTTGGGGCTATACATCTGGCAGGCGCCGCCAGTCCGATCGACAGGCTGGAAACGACGCTTCTGGACGCCAGGATCGGCTGGGTGGGACGCCGCCCGCCTCCGGACGATGTCGCCATCGTCGTGATCGACGACCCCACCGTCACCGCTGTCGGCCGCTACCCGCTGGACCGTGGAACACTGGCGGATATCGTTGACAGGATAAGGCTGTCCGGCGCGCGGGCGCTTGCGATCGACATGCTGCTGGTCGGGGAAACGGACCCAGAGGCCGACGCGGCTTTGGCTGATGCTCTTGCGCGGTTTCCGGCGGTAATTGCCGCCGCCGCGCAGTTCGAAATTGGCGAGGGCGCGGCCGGCGCGGTTCCGGCGCCAGGAGATACGCTCACCCCACTTTCAAAACTGGCCGCCGCGGCCAACACCGCACTGGTGAACGTCGCAGCAGATGCAGGCGGCACTCCGCGACATGTCCCCATGGTTTTCGACACCAGTAGCGGACCTATGCCCTCCATCGTGCTCAGGGCCTACGGATTGTACACCGGAGAAATGCCGCCACTGACTGCCTCCGGCCTTCGACTTGGCCCCGGTGAATTGCCTCTGGACATCGGCTGGCACCTACCGCTGAACTACTATGGCCCTGGCAAAACGATCACGACCATAAGCGCCCTCGATATCTTGAGGGGACCTGCCCCGGTGGAAGGTCTGTCGGGAAAGCTCGTAATGCTTGGCGTCACCGCGACCGGCGTCGGCGATCGCTTCACCACGCCGTTCGATCCGATCTTGCCAGGCGTCGAGGTGCTTGCCACCGGCGTCGCCAATCTCCTCGACGGGTCCTCGTTAAGACGCAACGAAACCATCCGCCAAATCGACGTGACAGCAGCCGTGGTCATCACCCTTGCGGGCATGGCTGCCGTGGCGTTTCTGCCTCTCGCGGTGGGATCGGCCGTCGCAGCTATCCTCCTGTTCGCCTGGCTGGCCGTCATCAGCATGGCTTTCTCACACGTCTTCTGGCTGAACGGCGCCTTGCCGATCATAGCCAGCGTGCCGGCCGTGGCGGCGCTGACTGTTCTCCGCCAGGTCTTCGACCGCAGATCCATGCGCCGCATGGCGATGGCGCAGGATGCACTCGGGCGGTTTCAATCCGCGAAAATATCACGGCGCATCGCTGACGATCCGGGGTTCCTGCTGGAGCCGCGGGAGCAGCAAGCCGCCATCCTGTTCATCGATCTCGCCGGCTATACGGGGTTGAGCGAAAGGATCGGAGCACGCTCTACCCGCGATCTGCTGAAGTCATTCCACACCATTGTCGTCGAAGAAGCCGAACGGAGAAACGGCCTCGTGATGGATTTCATGGGTGACGGCGTCATGGTCGGTTTCGGCATTCCCGACGGGAATCCCGGAGATGCTGCCAATGCGGTGGCGGCGGCGTTCACGATGCTGGGCGCGGTTCGACATCGGCTTGTCACCGATGATGTGGTCGGGGGGATCGAGGCGGTCCGCGTCGGCGTTCACTACGGCGCCGTCGTTCTCTCCCGTCTGGGTCACGAGGGTCACCAGCAAATCGCCACGACCGGCGACTGCGTCAATGTCGCAAGCCGACTGCTGGACATCGCTCGGTCACGGGAAGCAGCTGTCGCCTTTTCGGCGGACGTCGTGAGAGCAGCGGTGTCCGGGGGGTTGATACTCTCTCCCCAACCCCCGTTGGAGACCATCGCCATCAGGGGGCGCAGGCAGCCGGTCGAAGTGGCCCTGTGGTCGGTAGCGGAAGCCGAACGGCAGGCGGAACGTCTCGTACTGTGATCGGATCAGGGAGCCGGTGGCGCGCTGAAATTCCTGATCAGCCGCTCGCGCAACCGATCCATGCTTCCCTCCGTGGCATGCGCCTGCGGGATCATGCCGGGTGAAAAACCCTCGGGCAGAAACCGCTTCACGAGATCCGCGTCGCGACTGATCACATGAACCGGAACCGCTCTCGATGCATCCGGCCCGGTCACGAGCGATGCCGGCTGATGATCCCCAAGAACGACGAAAACGGCATCGTCCCCGAAGCGGGCGATGTAGTCGCCCAGCGTTTCAAGAGCATAGTCGATCGTCTCGACATACTGGCGCCGGACCCGCTCGTGATCGGACCAGACAACCGGCGGGCTGTCCCCGGATTCTGCCTGCTCGTTGAAGACGGTACCGTCGCCGACTTGGGACCAGTCGATCAACCGCGGCACCGGTGTCCACGGCGCATGGCTTGAGATCAGCGCGATCTCGGCCATGACCGGCTTCCGGTTCTCCTCACCCGGACGCCGCGCAAGGCGCTCGAAAGCCGAGAGCGTAAACTGGTCCGGCATGGTCACCCAGTTGAAAGGCTTCCCCCGATATCCGAGATCCTTCGCGGCAAGCACCGTGTCGTAGCCATAATAGGCCGCTTCCGGCCAGTCCATGGTGATCGCCGGCATCACCGCCACGGTATGCCATCCGGCATCGCGAAACAGGCGGTTGAGGCTGGGTCGGTCGCTACGCATCAGCAGGTCGTAACGCGCCTGGCTATCAACCCAGAGCCCGGACAGCAAGGTTCCGTGAGCGAGCCAGCTCAGTCCCCCGACCGTCGGTGAAAGCGCCCAGCCACTGGCCGAAGCGAAACCGGCGGCTTCGAGCTGACGCCCGATCGTATCGAGTCGGGGGCGGATGAGTGTGCCGTACCGAGCGTCGTCTATCGCGCTCCGTCCATAGGATTCGATGAAGACGAGAATCACGTCGCGGCCCTCGATGGAGCCGAAGAGGTCTGCCGCATCGGAACGCCCGACCCCGGTCGCGAGGCTGGTCTCGAAAACGCGGATGTCTTCCACGGAACGGGCCACCAGGGACAGACGGTCGCCGAGATAGCCGACCTGACGCAGCTCTGCGATATTGGCTGCACCAGCGCGTGGGCCGGCAGCGATCAAGGCGACGCCCAGCCCCGTGATCACCCCGAACGCGACGATCGACACGGTCCTCAATCCACCGTGAAAACGCCCTAGCATCGTGGAAGCCCACCAGAACGCCCAAAGCAGCAAGCCGATGCCAAAAGCGACAAGACCGACCACAGCCAGCGCGCCAGGACGTCCCACGGACCCGGAAAGCAGGTTCCACCCGTCCGCCATCATCTTGATGTCGAGATAGGGATTGAAACGATGTTGGAAGGCGGAGAGCACACCGATATCGGCGATTTTCAGAAACAGCAGACAAAAGACGGCGATCGTGGCAAGAACCGCCAAGACCTGCGCCAGACGTCTTGGCGCCAGAAGCAGGGCAAGCGCCACCAACGGAACCTCGAGCGGAAAGCGAATAAATGCGTCGAACCGCACACCTTGCGGATAATCAGGCATCACACAGGCGAAAAAGCCGATCACGATGAATACGACACAAGCGAGGAGCGCGCGTTGTCTCCGCATGGTATCTGATCGATTGGCGGATGCGTATAAATGCATGTACCTCATTCTCCCCAACGACAGCCCGAGGGAACTCGCACGTTGAACGCCCCGCCTGCCCGGAACAAGCCATGCACAGGCTGAAAGTCGTCTCGATCATCGCCGGCCTTGCGCTTGTTGCGGGCGTGTTCCTCATTGTCGATCCTGCAGGCGTGATCAACGCGCTTGCCAATGTGCCAGTGGGCCATGTTGTCGCGGCCCTCCTGATCGTCCAGATCCAGATCGTGGCATCCGCGTTGCGCTGGCGCTTTACTGCGGCCCGTCTTGGTCACCACATCCCGATTGGTCTCGCCATCAGGGAATACTATCTCGGCAGCGTGATGAACCAGATCCTGCCGGGCGGCATAGCGGGTGATGCCGCGAGGGTCTATCGCGTGAAAGGTGAGGAAACCGGCGCGTGGAAACGGGCCGCTGCCGCCGTCGCGCTGGAACGCCTGTCCGGACAATTGGCGTTTTTCCTGCTGTCCTTCATCGGGCTGATAGCGTGGCTGATATTGATCCCCGAGCAACTGCCGATCGAGGCCTCCAAGATTATGTGGTTTGTTCTGACCGCAGCTGCAGTCGTGTCCGTGGCGATCGTTGTTTTCAGGAGATTGATAGGAAGAAGGCTCGGGCGCTTCGGCCCTGACCTGTCGGCGGTATTCTGGAGCGATGGGGCGATGGTGGTACAGGTGGGCCTCAGCTCGCTGATCGTCGGAACCTACGTGGCCACATTCCTGCTGGCTTCCGACGCCGTCGGCGCCACTCTGCCGCCGATCGCCGCGGTCACCATCATTCCGCTCTGCCTGCTGACCATGCTCGTCCCCATCGGCATTGGCGGATGGGGAACACGGGAGGCGGCGGCAGCCGCGCTCTGGCCACTGTTTGGCTTCACGGGTGCGGAAGGCCTTGCCGCAAGCCTCCTCTATGGAGTCTTTTCGCTTGCGGGCACTGCGCTTCCCGGCCTTCTCGCGGCCGGTGCGACCCTGCTTCCGGGGACGCGGCGCGGAAACTAGGCTCTCCAGTCCATCACGCTTCGAGACGAGCATAGATATCGCCTGACGGGTCTTCCGCACGAAGTCTTTCGACATCCCGCAACAGCGTTGCGCGATCGACCCAGGTCTCGGTTACAAAACGGTGCTGTTCGCCGACGACCCGTCTGAACCGGTAGTTGCCGAGTTGCAGCAGACGATCGATCGCTTCGCGGGCGACGTCCGGCAGCGCCGGGATGTACTCGAAGGCAATGAGGCGGATCGGTTGAGACAGACCGTGGAGGATATCGCTTTCCGCGCCCTCGACATCAATCTTGCAGAATGCCGGAAGCCCGTATTTCTCGATCAGATGATCAAGCGTGGTCATCGGCATTCTGATCTCCCGATCCCACACAACGCCCCTGAAACCGGCCGCCTTGCTGACGCCGTCAACAAAGCGATCGGAGATGGTCGTTACCGTCGGGTGCCGGCTCGATATGCGAAGGGTGACCTCACCCTCCTCGGCGCCGACGGCGATGCGCTCGAGACCTCTCAGGCGGGTCCCCAGCGTCCGGCTCAACAAATCGGCAAAAACCGGCTGAGGTTCGACCGCGACCACGTGCGCACCCAGTGACAGGAGCGTTTGGCTACGACTGCCCACATGGGCGCCGATATCGAACACGAGATCGCCAGGAGAAATGAGTTCGCCGTAGTGGCGCCTCAACTGCAAGCGGCGCCATGGTTGCCCATAGTAGATCAACAAGGAGCGGGCGACACCGGCAGCCACGTCAAGCCGCTGCATCGCGTTCATGCGTTATGCTCCCGAGGGCGCAGGAGATAATAGCTGTCAACCACGAACGAGTAGGTCAGCAGGAGGAGTGCGGCTGCGGCAAGCCAAGACGAGACAGGCGGATCGATACCGGGCACGAGAATGATGCACAGCACGGAAACCTGGATCACGCAGACGAGTTTACGCCGGTACGAAGGCGGCAGCGGATCCTTGAGGCGCGGCAGGGGATACTGCGCCAGCACGAAGGCATACCGCATGACACCGATGAGCAGCACCCAGAGGCCCGCCTTTCCGAGAAGGAAAGCCGCAACGGCGAGACAGAAGATCAGCAGTGCATCGATCTCCATATCGAACCGCGCACCGAGTTCCGATTCCTGTCGATAGCGACGGGCAAGATATCCATCGACACCATCCAGAGCCAATGCCGCCAGAACGATGACGACAAGCGACCAAAGCATCGCGCCGCGGGGAATGTCGGAGAACAACACCACCGCGGCGACCATGCTGACAAGGGCTGCCCGAATTGCTGTCACCGTGTTGGCGAAGCCGAACCGCTCAAACCGGTGATATCTGAGTCCGGCCACGACCAGGGCGAATATGATCAGCAACAGGATGGCTGCACCCGCGATAGTGAGGATGCCGAGCGACAAGTGGGAAGCAGTCAGCACATAGCCGGGCATGGCCACGACAAAAATCGACCCCAGGACGGTAAGCGCGCTGTTTCGCAGAGCCGGCGAGTGCTCGCCGGCAATCGCCGAATGGGATGATGACGACTTCCTTGACGACGGCATGTTTGCCTTACTCCGCGGCGATCAGCGTTTCGATATCAAGCATGTGACCGGCACGCGCACGCTTGGTCCGGAGATAACCTTCGTTTTCCGCCGTGACCTCGCCCGTGACCGCGAACCGATTGTGCACCTCGATCCCGCCCTGGGACAGAGCCGCGATCTTTGTCGGATTGTTTGTGAAAACGACAACCTTCGAGATGCCGAGCAGTTCAAGCATGGCGATGGCGGCTTCATAGCGGCGATGATCGCTGCCGAAACCCAGTTCTGCATCGGCATCGATCGTGTCCAGCCCAAGATGCTGATAGCCGTAGGCCCGCATCTTGGCGCCGATGCCGGTGCCGCGACCTTCCTGGTCGAGATAGAGCAGCACGCCGCCGCCCATCGCCTTCAGCGAATGAAGACCGTTTCGCAGCTGGTCGCCGCAGTCACATTTCAGTGAGCCGCAGAGATCGCCGGTGATGCAAGACGAATGAATGCGGATCGGAACGGGGGCTGCGAGATCCGGCTTGCCGACAATGATGGCCACTTGGTCCTTCTGTGCCAGCCCGCCGCGGAAGACGACGAACTCTGAATCGCCAAGGTCGCGCAGCGGCACACGCGTGCGCACGACCGTGTCGAAACGTTGCCGGGCCGGGGCTGCCCGGAGGAAGTCGTCAGTGTGCAGCGAACAACAGGCCGCGAAGCGCTGCTCCAGACCGTTGATGTCAACGCAAACCATCGCCGGCAGCAGCAGCGCGAGCCGCGCGATCTCTGCGGCCGCGCCCATCAATTCAGGCGCCGGATGCCAGATTTGCGGAGCTTTCGCGTCGAGACTATAGGCCAGCCGCGAGGCATCATCGAAGGATACGCCGTCAAGCGGGATTGAAACGTCCCCTGATACTTTCGAGAAAAGCCGCGTTGCTCGATGCGATGTGAGGAACAGGGAATGCCGCCCTTCGGCGGCGACAGCGAACTGCTCGAAGAGTGATGGGCTGGCGCTGTCCAGAGCAAGGACCGCGATCCGCCGATCGCCGTCGCTGAGAACCACAGGCCGGCCGAACCGGAGTTCGGCGACCGCGCGCTCGACCTTCACCTCAGACGAGACAAACTCAAAACCGACGCTGTCAGACATTTGAAATTCTCCGAAATTTTTCACGATAGCCCCTACGTGCGGAGCGCATCGTCGGATCACTCTAGGCCTTCAACTTGATCCGGCGAGGTGACGGACGACACACCAAAGGCAACACGTTGATGTAAATATCGCTCGATGATTTGCACAAAGCATCAGACGCCCTATCTGGCGTTTTGCAATGACAATGACCAGTGCCGGGACGATACTCTCGTCACCCATTCGCGGATTGGCCTCAGGAGAAGCACCACATTGGAGACAAAGCGGCAGATCGATCCGCGCGCGACCAGCCGAGCCTTGTGGTTCCCGGCGAAAGGTGAATGCGTATTACGCGAGGAACAGGTCTTGGCGCCGGCTCCGCACGAGGTTGTTGTACGGACGATGTTCTCTGGCATCAGCCGGGGCACTGAAAGCCTCGTCTTCGCAGGGAAGGTCCCTGAGAGCGAATACGATCGGATGCGCGGCCCACACATGGCGGGGAGTTTTCCGTTTCCGGTGAAGTATGGATATTCGGCGGTTGGCAGGGTGGAGCAAGGCCCGGCATCGCTGGTTGGAAAGGCGGTCTTCTGTCTTCACCCGCATCAGGACATGTTCGTGGCCGATGCCGCGTCCGTGATCGTCATCCCCGAGGGTGTGCCGACCGCCAGGGCCGTTCTGGCAGCCAACATGGAAACGGCACTGAACATCGTCTGGGACGCCACCATACTGCCGGGCGACCGCGTCGCGGTGTTCGGTGCCGGTGTGGTGGGAACACTGGTCGCTCATATCGCTTCCCGCATCGTCGGCACGGAGGTCCTGCTCATCGACAGCAATCCGGAACGCCGGCGGCTGGCTGCAGGACTGGACCTCGATTTCGCTCGCAGCGAAGACGCTTGGGGAGAGTTCGACGTCCTGGTAAACGCCTCCGGTTCCGGGGAAGCTCTCGCTCAAGCGATCGAACTCGCCGGCCAGGAAGCTCGGATCGTCGAGGCGAGTTGGCATGGCGACAAGCCGGTCAGCCTGCCGCTGGGCGGCGCCTTCCACGCGCGCAGGCTGACAATCGCCAGCTCCCAGGTTGGTTCGGTGCCGCCAGACAGGCGCGTCCGCTGGAGCTATGCGCGCCGGCTGGGCAAGGCGCTCGATCTCCTTCGGGACGACCGTCTCGACGTTCTGGTGTCAGGCGAAACCCGCTTCGCCGACCTTGAAGCCGACTATCCGAGGATCATTGCCGATCCAAATACCCTTTGCCACCGTATCTGTTACGAAGAGTGAGACCCCATGTTTGCAGTTGAAGTCCGCGATCACATCATGATCGCCCACAGCCTCCCCCGCCCCGTCTTTGGTCCCGCACAGGGTATGCATGGCGCGACCTTCGTCGTTGACGCTGCGTTCTTCACGCGCGACGTCGACGAGGATGGCCTGGCGGTCGATATCGGCGCCGCGACAACCGTTCTCGGCGAGGTGCTGAAGCCACTCAACTACCAGAATCTGGACGAGCTGCCGGTGTTCACCGGCAAGGTCTCGACGACGGAAGTGATCGCCAAGCACATCTTCGACGAGCTCGCTCGCGCCGTGGCAGACAAGCGGCTGGGACCCGGCAGTCACCGGATCTGCCGGCTTAGAGTCACTCTGCATGAATCGCACGCCGCGCGAGGCTGGTACGAGGCGGACCTTTGAGCCAAAGCCTCGTCTTCGCCTACCCCGGCAACCTGGCACTCAACACGGGGGGCTATGCCTATGACAGGCGGGTGATCGACGGCTTGGGAAAGATAGGCTGGTCCGTGGCACCCCTTCCGCTTGGCGAGGGTTTTCCTGCGCCATCGGCGGTGGCCAAAGCGGACGCCGAACGGCGCCTGTCGAACCTGCCGGACGATACGCTCGTGATGATCGACGGACTGGCCTTTGGGGTGCTCGACGACTGGGCGGTCCGAGAGGCACGGCGGCTGAGGATCGTTGCCCTCGTTCATCACCCTCTCGCCTTGGAGACGGGTATCCACGAACGCGAGCAGGCTTTGCTTCGCGAGAGTGAGCGGAGGTCTTTGTCTGTGGTTCGCCACGTGCTCGTGACGTCCGAGATGACAGCGCGAGAGCTGAACGCATCCTACGGCGTCGAAAGTGCGCGGATAACCGTTGCCCTTCCCGGAACGGCCCCGGCGCCCGCCGCGCGCGGCGACGGTAGCCCCCCGCATATTCTCTCGATTGGTACGCTTACGCCTCGCAAGGGCCACGATATCCTCATCGCCGCCCTGAAGCAGCTTGAGAATCTCGACTGGCGTGCCACGATCATCGGCAGTCCCACGCTCAATCCTTCGATGACCGAGCGCCTGAAGCGTCAGTTGGACGTCTCCGGTCTCGCGGAACGGATAACGCTCGCCGGTGAATGCGCCGACACGCGGGAGCACCTGGCCAAGGCCGATATATTCGCCCTCGCAAGCCGCTACGAGGGGTATGGGATGGTTTTTGCCGAAGCGCTTTCGCAGGGGCTTCCGATCGTTGCCTGCAGAACCGGTGCCGTGCCGGACGTCGTGCCCGACGAGGCAGGGATCCTCGTGCCTGTCGACGATGTCGATGCATTCGCCGAGGCACTGCGGACCCTCATTGCCGATATTCCATTGAGGAAGCAGAAGGCGGAAGCATCCCGGCGCGCTGGAGCTCGGCTACCGGGATGGCACACGACTGCCGAGATTATATCGAACACATTGAGGATGGTGCCATGAGCGGATTCGACAAGGACTGGCTGGCGCTCCGCGAACCCGCCGACCACGCCGCGCGCCATGCAGGGCTCGTAGGCAGTCTTGCAACGCATCTGGCCAAAAGACAAACACGCAGCATCATGGACATCGGCTGCGGAACGGGCTCGACCTGGCGCGGCCTCAATTCCCGCCTGCCCGGAATCGACTGGCTTCTGCTCGATTATGACGAGACCCTCTTGAAAGAAGCATCCCGGCGGATCGGAACCGATAATCGCGTGCGGTTCCGTCAGCACGATCTCAACGACCTGGACGGCCTGCCACTGGAGGGTATCGGGGTGATGACCGCATCCGCCGTGTTTGACCTCTGCTCGGAAGATTTCTGTCGTGCCGTTGCCGACAGGCTGGCGGCGTCAGGCACCGGGTTATACGCGGCACTCAACTACGACGGCATCATGCGCTGGTCCGTTACCCATCCGCTCGACGAACAGATGGTAGGCTTTTTCAACGATCACCAGCGCACCGACAAGGGCTTCGGGCGGGCGCTTGGACCTGATGCTACGGATTGCCTCGTCCGCGTGTTCAAGGCGAACGGTTTCGACGTGAAAGTTGAAGACAGCCCCTGGGTTCTCGACGCGACCTTCGGCGATCTTCAACGCGAATTGCTGAAGGGCCTGCGTCAACCAATCCTGGAAATCTCCGCAACAGCTGAGGATCGTGTAGACGAGTGGCTGGCCTATCGGATGGATGCCATCACGAAACCCGGCAGCTCATGCCGGGTTGGCCACACGGATTTGCTCGCTTTGCCGGCCTGAGAGGCTGTCACGTTCGAAATGGCAATCGAACAGAATGTCGCTGCCAAGGCTGTAGACATCGGCTTTGGGGCGATGCGCGCCGCTGAGACGCTCGATCGGCGGCAACATGATGCCGCTAGGTCCGGATCCGATGATGATTGGTGAGATGGCGACATGCAGGCGATCGACCAGCCCGGCGTCGATGAACCGTGCGATCGTTCTGGCTCCGCCTTCGACAAGCACGCGCAGCAGATTGCGGCGCGCCAGCGCATCGAGGATGTCATAGGGATCCAGTCCCGAACTCGTCTGCGGAAGGCTGATGACCTCTGAAGCGGGTAGCGAATGAGCTTTCACAGTCGAGCTGCGGAAGACAATCACCGGCGCACCACCGTCATGGAAAAGGCCCTCGTCACCACTGAGATCGGCATGGCAGTCGATGACCACGCGCACCGGTGCCGGCCCGGACACCATCCGCACGGAAAGCTTCGGATCATCGGCCTTCACTGTCCCGACCCCCACGATGACGGCGTCGACCAGAGCGCGACAGCGATGAAGATGTGCAAGGCCATCCGGACCGGACACATCTCGGGCGTCGCCTGCCGGTGTTGCCACGCGTCCGTCCAGCGACTGCCCGACCTGCGCGAGGACGAACTGCCGCCGTGCGCCGGCGATCGGAGCGTAAAGTCGATAGGCATCGTCTGCCGGCATGGGCGCAACTTTCCCCTGCCGCAATGCAAGCAGCCGGTTCCACGTCGCTTCTGTCATGTCGATGCTGCGCATGAAGAGCCTAGAGTATCCTGTAGAGCGTATTGTCGCGCTTGATCACATGATGAAGCAGCACGGCACCGATATGCAACGCAAAGAGAAGCAAAAGGATCCATGCGCTCCATGCGTGGATCGCAGACAGCGTCCAGGCGATGTCCGGTGTCTTGCCAATCGGACTCCACACGGGCAGCAGCCCGAACCAGACAAGCGGAAACCCATGGGCGTTGGTCGCCAGGAACCCGCTGACGGGCATGATGATCAGGAACGCGTAGAGAAGTCCGTGGACCGTGGCAGCCGCAATCCGCTCGACGGCCGGACCCTCCGGATGGGGCGGCCGGGCGATCAGCTTGTTGCCGACGCGCAGCAGCATCAACCACAAGGCCAGAAAACCGAAGCTCTCATGGATCATGTAGAAGTCGAGCGTCACCTCCTGCTTCGTGAACTGAATGAAGAAGCCGAGAGGCCAGGTGGCCAGCACCAGCGCGGCGACGATCCAGTGAAGAATACGGGACGTTGCCGGATACCGCTGAACGCTGATGACAGCATCGGTAGGTGAAACGACGCCGGACAGCGAAAGATTGTCGGTCATCTTGGTCACGATCTTCTCCACAGGATCGCCCTTGCATCTCCGCTGAACGGGAGAAGCCAAAGCTGGTTGCGCAGTTAATTATCATTTCTACGCAAGATAATCCGTCTGGATCGCCCGTGCATGTGACGAAGAGCACAGGTGGCAAGCGCTAAGGCGTTTGAGCGTCAACCATGGAAGGGGCGGAGAGAAGTCTCTCCGCCCCGACCATCTACTTGCGCGAGGCGATGTAGGCGCGCCAACCGCCGAGTTCGGTGACTTCCTGCGCCCCCTGGATAGCGTAGGGCTCACAGAGAAAACCGGAAACCTGGCTGCCGTCATCGAGGGTCACCTTGCCGATGCCGAGCGGAGCCGGAATGTTCTGCACGAAGCGGCCGAAGACATCCGCCGGCACCTTCCACACTTCGACCTCCAGCCCCTTGCCGGCAAACCCTGGTTCGCGGATCAGTCCCGGCTTTGGCGGCGTGGTATTGGGCAGCACGAAGAGACGGTAGTCGCCCGCTGTGCGGCAGGACTTCACCAGCTTGCCTCCGGGACCGGTAAGCTCGTGATTGAGCGGCATGCCTGTGAGATGCGCGCCGACCACCATGATCGTGACAAGCCCGTCCTCGGCCTCGGACACCTTGGCACTTTCAGGAAGCACCGCCGCAAGGTCCTTGCCCATGCCACAGGCGACCGCGCGATGCATCGCATCGGCGAAAGGCGCCAGGGCGTCATCGGAGAAGGAAGGGCCGAAGAGCGTCACGCCGGCAGGAAGGCCGTTGCTACCAAAACCTCCGGGGATGGCGATCGCCGCGTAGCCGAAGAGGTTGGCGAAGTTGGTGTAACGGCCGAAATGACTGTTCTTGACGATCGGATCGGCCATCATCGCTTCGACGGTGTAGGTCGTCGGCGATGTTGGCAGCATCAGCAGGTCGACTTTGGCCCATTCTCCGAGCGTCTTCTGACGCAGATGGCCGAGCCTGTACTGGCCCTCGAAGGCTGCGACGGCGTCATAGCCCCGCGCGCCCTCGATGATGGTGCGAACGGTCGGATCGAAGTCGTCCGCGTTGGTTGCGATGAAATCCTTCACCGCGGCAAGGCGTTCGGCAACCCAGGGGCCGTTATAGAGAAGTTCCGCGGCCTGACGGAATGGCGCATAGTCGAACGGAACGATGGTGGCACCCAGCGATCTTGCCCGCTCGATCGCCGCGTCATAGATCGCCTCGTAATCCGTATTGCCGAAAAATTCACGCTCGGCCTCGTCGAGAACGCCGATGCGCAGCCCCGAAGCAGGCAGGCTTGCGGGCACAGCCGGGCGTGAATAGGGGTCGCCGGCGTCGACCCCATCCATCACCTTGCGGATTGCCACGCCATCGCCGACAGTGGCGGCGAACACCGTGACCACGTCGACGCTGCGGCAGGCAGGAACGACGCCGACATTGGGGACGAGACCCGGCGTGGGCTTGATGCCGACGAGGTTGTTGAAGGCAGCCGGCACACGACCGGAGCCGGCGGTGTCGGTGCCGAGCGCGAAGCTCGCCATGCCCGACGCGACGGTGACTGCGGATCCGGAGGAAGACCCGCCCGAAACGTAGTCCTTGTTGAATACGGAGCGCGGTGCGCCATACGGGGACCGGGTACCGTTGAGACCGGTGGCGAACTGGTCGAGATTGGTCTTGCCGATGACGATGGCACCTGCCGCCTTCAAACGGGCAACGACGGTTGCGTCCCTCTCCGGGGTATAGGCAAATGAGGGGCAAGCCGCTGTTGTCGGCAGACCCGCAACGTCGATGTTGTCCTTGACCGCGAACGGGACTCCCCAGAGGGGAAGACTGTTCGGCTCAGGAGCCAGTTCCATCAGAGCCCTTGCAGCAGCACGCAGATCGTCGTCAGGCGTCGCGGTGATGAAGACCGCCGGATCGTCGGAGGCATTGCGCCTGGCTATGATCTCCTCGGCCATCAGCAGGGGCGTCAGGCCCGCGGCGTATGCCGCTTTGACAGCGGTGAGATCGAGTATGGCTGGTAGCATCAAATATCCTCCAATATGACCAGGACATCGCCGGCCTTTACAGTCCTGCCCGGTCCCGCCCTCAGGTTCCGGACACGTCCGGATGCATGGGTGGTTACGGCAATTTCCATCTTCATGGACTCGATTATGGCAAGCGTTTCGCCAGCCTGCACGGTCTGGCCTTCCTCGACCAACAGTTTCCAGACATTTCCGGGAACGGCGCTTTCGACCCCGAAGCAACCCTCCGGAACATCGCTGGCGAGCCCCGCTCCGGAACCGTCGTCGACCTGAAAACTGTCGAGCCCCTGCTCCTTCCATCGCCGCCGCTCGGCCTCGAAAGATGTCTGCTGCCTCTGTTTGAAGGCCGCGATACCGGCGGCATTGTGGGTGATTTCCGCCTGGTAGTCCGCGTAGGAGAATGTGCCATCCTCGATGCGGACAGGGTAACCTCCGTGCGGAAACGCGGCGCGCGCCTCTGTCAATTCCTCATGCGAGACGGGAAAGAAGCGGATCTGGTCAAAGAAGTCGAGCAGCCAAGGTTTGCCCGGTCCGAAAACCGGGGTCTGCCGCCATGTGTTCCACATCTGGATCGTCCGCCCGAAGAGCTGGTATCCCCCCGGCCCTTCCATTCCGTAGATGCACATGTAGGCCCCGCCGATGCCGACGGCATTCTCGGGTGTCCATGTCCGCGCCGGATTGTACTTGGTCGTCACCAGACGATGTCTGGGATCGATGGGTGTCGCAACTGGCGCGCCGAGATAGACGTCTCCCAAGCCCATCACGAGGTAGGAGGCATCAAAGATCGTATCCTTGACGGCCTGCTCGTCGGCGAGGCCATTGATGCGGCGGATGAACTCGATATTGGAGGGGCACCAAGGGGCATTGGGTCGTACCAGCTCCTGATACTTCCTCATGGCCAGCTCGGCCTGCGGATCGTTCCAGGACAGCGGCAGCCACACGGTGCGGCTCGGCACCCTGACATCCGCGACATCCGGCAGGTTGCATTCGAGATCGGTGAGCAGCGCGATCAGTCTTGTCCGCGAAAGCACGGCACCGTCATAGTGGATCTGCAGCGAGCGGATACCGGGTGTCAGGTCGATCAGACCCGGCAGCTTGGCGGCATGAACCGCCTGCATCAGCAGGTGAACCCGCATGCGGATGCCGATGTCGAGCTGCATCGGACCATATTCGACCAGCAGGTTGTCATCGCCTTGCCGACGGTAGACGACCGGAACGGGACCATCGTCACTCGATCCGACCACCGCGGAACCGACGTCCTCGGGAAGCCTCGCGACCACGGGTCCGGCCAGCGGATCGTCGACCCGTATGACCGGATGGAACCGGATTTTGTCGCCCGGCTTGAACTGCCCCATCTTCCATTGCTCGTCCCGGGCGATCACGGCGGGACACACGAACCCGCCGAGGCTGGGGCCGTCAGGACCGAGAATGATGGGCATGTCGCCGGTGAAATCGATCGCGCCGATCGCATAGGCATTGTCGTGGAGGTTGGAGGGGTGCAGTCCCGCCTCCCCGCCATCCCGCCGCGCCCATTTCGGCGCTGGACCGATCAGCCTCACACCGGTGCGAGCCGAGTTGAAGTGTACTTCGTAGTCGGTGGAGAATAGGGTTTCGATATCGTCATCGACAAAGAAATCCGGAGCGCCATGGGGGCCATAGACAACCCCCACCGACCATTCGCGAGCAAGTGACGCCGGTTCGTCGGCCGGCTTCACATCCGCCTGGGTCGCTCGCGCAAGCCGAAGCACATGCCCCGCCCGCAAGGTCCCTGTGGCATTGCCGCCGAACTGCCCGAGTCCGAAAGTCGCGCGCGACCCAAGGACAATCGGTGCATCGAAGCCACCCGCGACGGCCAGATAGGCGCGCTGTCCAGGGCCGTTGATGGCACCGATGAAAAGCGTCTGTCCGGCAGATATCCTGACAGCCGCGCCATGCGGAACGGGAACGCCGTCGAGCTTGATCGGCATCTCGGCCCCGGCAAGCGCCACGGTACTGTCGGAGAAAAACTTCAGGACAGGGCCATTGACCGTGAGTTCGAGCGCGGCCGTGTTGTCGTGGTTACCAACCAGCCGGTTCGCATGACGAAACGAACGGTCGTCCATGGGACCCGACGGCGGCACGCCGACGTGCCAAAGGCCGAGACGGCCCGGCAGTTCCTGCACGCTGGACAGGGCGCCGGGGGCTATGACTTCGACAATGTCAGGAACGAACTCGAAATCCTTGAGCGCCGTCGTCGCCACGTCGCCGCTGGAGAGAAGATCGGAGTCAGCAATCGTCTTCAGGTATCCGAGATTGGTTTCGATACCGCAGATCGACGTTCCCGCCAGGGCGGACGAGAGGGCTGCGATGGCTGCGGGGCGATCCTCGCCTGAGACGATGACCTTCGCCAGCATCGGATCGTAAAACGGCGTCACCTCGGTGCCCGTTTCGATCCAACCGTCTATGCGGACATTCTCCGGGAAGATGACTTCGGTCAGAAGGCCAGCGCTCGGACGGAAACCGGCATGCGGCATCTCCGCATAAACGCGCGCCTCGATAGCGGCACCCTTGGGTGCAAGGTTCTCGCTACCCGTCAGAACGTCCTCGCCAGCCGCCTGGCGGATCATCCATTCGACGAGATCCACGCCGAACACCGCTTCCGTGACCGGATGCTCGACCTGTAGCCGCGTATTGACTTCGAGGAAGTAGAATTCCTCTCGCGCCGGATCATAGATAAACTCGACCGTCCCGGCCGAGGCGTAACGAACCTGGCTACCGAGCGCGACGGCTGCGGAATGCAGGCGCTGGCGAACCGTATCAGGCAAGCCCGGTGCAGGCGTCTCCTCGATGACCTTTTGATTGCGGCGCTGCAAAGAACAATCGCGTTCGCCGAGCGCAATCACCCGTCCCCTGCCGTCGCCGAAGATCTGCACCTCGACATGCCGGGCTTTTGCAACGAAACGTTCCAGGTAGACCCTTGCATCACCGAAACTTGCCTTTGCTGTGCGCTGGACGCTGTCGAACGCGGCGGAAAGCGCCTCGGGCGTCTCGCAAAGCTGCATTCCGATACCGCCGCCACCGGCCGTGGATTTCAACATGACCGGATAGCCGATCCGCTCGGCCTCCGTGAGCGCTGCGTCCACCGTGTCCAGAAGCCCGGAGCCGGGCAACAGCGGTACGCCGCTTGCTTCAGCAAGTTCGCGCGCCGTATGCTTGAGGCCGAAGACTGAAATGTTTTCCGGCGTCGGCCCAATGAAGACGATGCCCTCCTGTCTCAAGCGTTCGGCAAATCCGATGTTTTCCGACAGAAAGCCATAGCCCGGATGTACGGCCTCAGCCCCGGTCTCCTTGCAGGCAGCAATGACGGCATCGACGTTCAGATAACTCTCCGAAGCCGCTGCGGGGCCGAGGCGAACTGCCTCGTCCGCCATCATCGGGGCTTTTGTGAACCGGTCGGCATCGGAATAGACCGCGACGCTCGCGATCCCCATTTTCTTCAGCGTCTTGATGACGCGCACGGCGATTTCGCCGCGATTGGCAATCAGGACTTTCCTGAACATCACATCGCCTCGTCATCCCAGACGAGAACGCGGATCGGCGTCGGATCGAAGCCGTTGCAGGGGTTGTTGATCTGTGGGCAGTTGGAAATGACCAGAAGCACGTCCATTTCCGCCTTCAGCTCCACATAGTCGCCAGGCGCGGAAATGCCATCGACGATCGTCATTTCGCCTGATGGTTCGATCGGCACGTTCATGAAGAAGTTGATGTTCGGCACCACGTCGCGCTTGCTCATGCCGTGCTTGGAGACTTCGATGACAAAGTTGTCGCGGCAGGCATGCAGGTATTTGGTGTAGTGGCCGAAACGCACCGTGTTGCTCTCGCACGAGCAGGCGCCGGCGGAGGTGTCGTGGCGGCCGCAACTGTCAGCCGTCATCGTCAGCATCACCCGACCTTCGTTGGAGATCACCTTTGTACCGGTGGAGATGTAGGCCGCCCCCTGCTCGCGCATCGTATCCTGGCTGGAATAGCGTTCGGAGAAGTCGTGGGCGTTGTAGAACAGCGTGTCGACGGCCTGCTGGCCATAGGTGTCCTCGATGCGGATCACCTGTCCCTTCTTCACGAAAGTCGAAAACGGCGCTTCGGCCGCGATGTAATGATCCTGGATGGTGTTCTGCAGCGTGCGCGCGGGAGAAGTCTGAACGAATGTGGTCATGATTGACTCCCTTACAGTGCCGCGAATGCGTTGTTTTCGAAGCCGCGGACGGCCTCGGCGGTCGCGGTTCGGCACAGGTCGTCCGCTGCCGGCTCCGAAGCGGCAATTCGGGTGATCGTGATCGGATTCGGAGCGTAGACCGGATTCGGATCGAGAGGATGTGGGCAACTGGAGAAGCCCACGATCATGTCCATCTCGGCACGCAGATCGACGTAGTCCCCATCGCCGACCAGATCGGCCTTCCACTCGAACTTGCCATCCGCATCAACGCGGACCGGCGCGAAGAGCGCGAGTGCCGCCGGAATGTCGCGTTTGTCGAGCCCCGCCTTGGTGGCCACCAAGACGAAATTCTCCCGTGTATTGCGCAGTGTCGCGCCATTGGCTCCGGCATATTTCCTCGCGTTCGACGCGGAGGTGGAGCCGCCCATCAGGCAGTCATGGGCGCCCGAGCTGTCCTCGACGATCGAGAACATGACCTTCCCCATGTCGGAGAAGATCACGCGTCCCTTTCCGAGACCCGTGGTCCACTGCACCTTGACCGTATCCGGGAGGTTCATCCGTTCGCTCGGGTCGACCGCATTCCACGCAACCAGCGAAACGGTTGAAAAGCCTTCGTCCAGCGAGACCCGCAGCACTTCGTTGGCCTTCACCCGGGTCCACCAGTACCAGCCGCCGGGTATCCTCTCCTGATGCACGATCTTGTCATCGGCAACGGCAGGCGCAGGCCGTGCGCTTTTGCCCGGTAGTGACTTGGGCGCAAATTCCAGGCCCTTTTTCTGATGCTCCTCATATCGCGCGCGGTTGGCGGCGATTTCCTCGGCTGAGCGGCGAATATGCATTTCTGTATCTCCAGTGGACGTCTTGCCCGGGTCGTCCCGGCTACTGACCCTTGTGGGAAACCGGGCCGTCCCGGTCAGGTCTGATGAGGGATGCCTGGCCAGCCGTGCGGGGTGGCCAGATGGCGATGTCGCGGGTGATGGTGGCCCCATACCGGAGCTTTTCCTCCGGACGGTCGCGCGGGCGCTCGAAGGCGACAACCCGGGTGGCGAGGGTGAACGCCTCGCGCATGTCGTGGGTCACCATGACAACGGTCATCGGATTGGCATACCAGAGGGAACGCATCAGCGTGTGAATTTCCGCTCGAATGCCGGGGTCAAGCGCACCGAACGGCTCGTCGAGCAGCAGGACCTTCGGCTTCATGATGAGCGCCTGGGCAAGAGCGAGGCGTTGTTGCATGCCGCCGGAAAGCTGGACGGGATACTTGCTTTCCGACCCGGACAAGCCAACGGCAGCGATCATTTCCCGCCCTTCATCTATGGCTGTCCTTCTCGCAGCGCCAAACAGCCTCCCGGTCAGGGGTGCCGAGAGCATCTCCCTGCCGAGCACCACGTTTCCGAGCACCGTCAGGTGCGGAAAGACGGAATAGCGCTGGAAGACGACGCCCCGATCAGGCCCCGGCTCCTGCGGAAGGGGTTGGCCGTCGATCGTGATCTCACCGCGCGTGGGACGTTCCTGTCCCAACAGCATGCGCAGGAACGTCGTCTTTCCGCAGCCCGATGGTCCCACCAGCGCAACGAACGCACGGGATTCGATGTCGATCGATACGTCCTCCAGAACGATCTGATCGCCATATTCCTTCCAGACCCGTTTCACCGCCAGTGCGCTCATTTCTGCGCCTCCAGCTCGGACCACGGGAAGAGGGAAACGCGCAGCCGGTCGAGCAGCCAGTCCGTGAGCACGGCGAGAAGCGTGATCCAGAGCACATACGGGAAGATGACATCCATCGAGAGGTAGCGACGGACGAGGAAGATGCGGTAGCCGAGGCCGCTGTCCGAGGAGATCGCCTCCGCCGCGATGAGGAACAACCAGGCCGGCCCGAGTTGTAGCCGTAGCGCGGTGATGAGCCTCGGCAGGATCTGGGGCAGGACGACGCGCAAGGCGATCTGCCAGGACGAGCCACCGAGTGTCTCGGCCTTGATGATCAGTTCTCGTGGCAGGCCCGTGGCCGTCATTGCGAGATCGCGCACCATGATGGGTGTGACGCCGATGACGATCAGGGCGATCTTCGACGCTTCCCCGAGACCGGCAATAATGAAAAGGATCGGCAGCAGCGCGAGCGGCGGCACCATGGAAACGGCGGCAACATAGGGTGCCAGAAGCGACCGGAGATACGGGAGCATCCCGATGAGCATACCGAGCAGAAGCGCGATCACGGTGGCGATGCCAAGACCGGAGAACAGCCGCATCAGGCTCGCTGCCGTATCGACCCACAGGAGATAGTCGCCGGTCCTGATATCGGCGGTGAAGGCCATTCTATCGATGGCGTCGAGGAAACCGTCGAGACTTGGGAGAAGCTTGTCGGCTGGGTTCTCCGCCAGGCGCGCGGCCGATCCCATTGCATAGGCGATCAGCGTCAGCACAAACGGCGTGACGATCAGCGCCAGCCGGGCGCCATTGCTCGGTCGTGCATTGATCCAGCGCATATGCGGCTCCGGTCAGTGAGGGGGTGGGGACGCCGGAAGCTTTTAATGTCCGGCGTCCGGGAAGATCAGAGCGTGCCCTTGGCCGCCGCGTCCATGTAGGTCGTCGTAAAGCGGAACTTCACGTTGGCCTTGTCGCCGAGAACAGAACCGTCCGGCATCTCGATCCCGATGACGTCAGCGGAAGGGGCTCCGCTGCCCAGCAGTCCCTTCTCGAACAGGAAGGACCGGACCAGATCCATTGTTTTCGGAAGATCCTGCGAACCGGTGAAGGCAACGGCATCCGCCGGCTTGTCGAAAAGTTTGGTCGCCGCCATCTGCGCCTCGAAGCCCGCGAGATCAGTGCCCGAAGCCTTGCCCATCTCTTCCCGCGCGGCCTTTCCTTCGGCACTGTCGGCGGTCATGACGGCCATTGTGTCGTACCAGATGCCGGCCAGGGCCTTTCCGAAGTCCGGATTGTCCTTCAGCACGTCGCTGTTCGCGACCATAAGGTCGATGATCTCGCCCGGTATCTGCGAGCTGTCGAACACTTTTTTGGCCGTCGGGTTCTCAAGAATTGTCGAGACTAGCGGATTCCAGGTGACGACGGCGGTGACGTCACTTGTCTCGTAGGCAGCCACCATGTCCGCATCCGACGTATTGACAACAGTGACGTCCCGCTCGCTCGAGCCGATGCTCTCGAGAGCCCGCGCGAGCAGATAGTGGGACACCGAGAACTCGACCAGATTGACGGTCTGACCCTTGACGTCCTCAAGCTTGTCCTTGTCTTTAAGGATCAGGGCATCGTTGCCGTTCGAGAAATCGCCGACAATCACCGCGGTGGTATCGACACCACCGGCTGCCGGGATCGAAAGCCCGTCCATGTTGGTGAGGGTCACCGCGTCGAAGGCCCCCGCCGTGTACTGATTCATCGACTCCACATAGTCGTTGAACTGGGTGACCTCGATCGTGATGCCGTATTTGTCGGCCCACTTCTTGACGATGCCATGCTCGGCTGCATAGCCCCATGGCATCCAACCCACATAGATCGACCAGGCGACCTTGAAATCCTTCTTGGCCTCCGCCTGGACAACAGTCGACATCCCCAGGGCTATCCCGGCCGATAGAACACCGATCGACAGAAAACGCTTGAAAGTCTGCATATGAAATTCCCCTTTTTGCTCTTCTCAAAAAGGGATCGGCATGGACCATCGTGCCAATCCCTTGGCTTACGAGGTCTCCCGGGCTTTTGTCCCGCCGTGCACCCGGCCGGATATCTCCCCGGCCGGTAGCCGCTCTCGGACCAGCCACGCCTGACGGCGCCGGAACCCTAGCGGCTAACTCTGCCTAACTAGGAAGCAAGCCTCATGCCAAACTGAGGAAGGCAGTGAACTGTAGTGTTTTGCGGTGCCGGCAGCCCAGAGCTGCACAGTTTTGCAGCAGGTTTGCACGTCAACGGGCACAGCCCGATCATGGCCATGGTGTCTTTATCCCGCCGGGCGCTCCAGGCATGTCGGGCGACCTAATCGCAGCAGCTCCACACAAAGTGTCAATAAACCCCTTCAAACGCGGCCCGATAAGTGTCAATATAAATTGACACTCCAAGAGAGGACGGTTTCATGACACTGCCGTTTCCATTTGCGGCCATCGTTGGCCAGGAGGATATGAAGAAGGCTCTGTTGATGGCGGCAGTTGAGCCGATGCTTGGCGGCGTGCTGATTTTTGGCGACCGCGGCACGGGCAAGTCGACGGCCGTACGCGCGCTGGCAGAGCTTCTTCCAAAAATCGAAACGCGCCAGGGCTGCCGCTACAACTGCCTGCCGGGAGAGCCACAGGAAGCCTGTCGCCATTGCCGGGGCGAAGGAAAACACAAGCCGCCCACCATCAAGATCCGCACACCGATGGTCGACCTGCCGCTCGGTGCGACCGAGGACAGGGTGTGTGGTTCGCTGGACATAGAGAAGGCCCTCGTTGCCGGGGAAAAGGCCTTTGAGCCCGGTCTGCTCGCCGCTGCCAATCGCGGCTTTCTCTATATCGACGAGATCAATCTTCTCGAGGATCACCTCGTGGACCTCCTGCTCGATGCGGCAGCGTCGGGTGTCAATGTCGTCGAGCGTGAGGGACTGAGCGTTCGCCATTCCGCGCGTTTCGTTCTCGTCGGGAGCGGCAATCCTGAAGAGGGTGACCTCAGGCCACAACTGCTGGATCGCTTCGGCCTCGCCGTCGATGTCCGAACCATCAACGACCTTTCGATGCGCATCGAAGTCATCCGACGCCGCGATGCCTATGAAACAGACCCCGCCGCCTTTGCCGCGGAATGGGGGAAACGCGAAGCCGCAATCCGCAATCGCGTGGTCGCGGCCAGAAAGATGCTTCGGCAGGTAGAAATCCCTGAAGCTGTCCTGTCGCGGATGTCGCAGCTGTGCATGCGGCTCGGCATCGATGGAATGCGCGGTGAACTGACCTTGATGCGCGCCGGTCGCGCTGCCGCAGCGCTGGACGGCCGCTCGGCGATCACCTGGGCGGATGTCGAGGCGATCGCACCGATGGTTCTCTGCCACCGATTGCGCCGCGATCCATTGGACGACGCAGGAAGCACGCCGAGAATTGAGCGGGCGCTGGCCTCCCTCGAAAGCGGATACGCTCATGCGTGACGTCGGCGCCGAGGACGGTCTTCATGAAGCCATGCTTCGGCATAGCGAAGACCGATGGCGCGATGCCATTCTGGCGGCCGAGATTTTTGCGGTCGGCGGTCACGATCTTGGCGGCCTATGGCTGACGGCGCGCGCCGGCGGTGTCCGCGATCGCTTTCTCGATCACCTGCGATCGCTCATGCGGGATAGCATCCCGTTCCTGCGCCTTCCCGTTGGCGCTTCCGCAAGCATGCTGTGCGGCCACCTCGATCTTGCTGCAACGATGAGGCAGGGCAGACTGGTCTGGGATCGCGGCATCCTGGCCGCAGCGAATAACGGCGTTATCATCGTTCCGATGGCGGAACGCCTCGAGGCAGCCACCGCCGCGATCATTGCCGAAGCAATGGACACCGGATTTTGCCCGAATCTGCGCGTGACGCGCGACAATGATGCCCCCGTCCGCGCATCGTTCGCGATAGTCGCGCTCGATGAAGCGGCGGAACCGGAAGAGCGGCCACCCTCTGCACTTACGGATCGCCTGGGCCTGCATGTGAACCTCGACGGCATCACCTGGCAGACAGTCTCGGACACGCCATTGACGGAAGGCATCTCGCGGGCTTGCGATTGGCGCGCCGTGACAACCAGCGATGATCTGGCCGGACAACTTTCGGTGATCGCCGCCTCCGCCGGCCACGCCTCGTTACGAACGCTCCTGCACCTGCTGAAGACCAGCCGCATCCTCGCCGCGAAAGCCGGGCGCAACGAGGTCAATGCCAACGATGGACTGGTTGCATTGAGGCTTTGCCTCGGTATCCGACTGGTTGAGAGCGAAGGACGCAGCGAGATCGAACCCCCAGGCAGCGAGCGCACGCCAGGTCAGGCGGCAGGCAGTGTTGATTCGACAGCACCTCATGAGGCCGAGCGCGAACCTCCGGCGGCCGCACTCGATAGCCTGACGGAAGTGTTGGCGGCGGTGGAACGCGGAACGATCGAGGGCTTGTCTCTTGCCAGTGTCGCGCGCCCGACCCGAAATGGCAATCGCGCCGGCAAGGCCGGAAGCCGATCGAAGAATGCGCGGCGCGGCCGACCTTACGGGGAAAGCCGCAACCAGCCCTATCCGGACGCAAGACCTGATATCGTCGGCACGCTGAGGGCAGCCGCGCCTTGGCAGGTGATCCGGGCTCATCTTCTGAACCAAGGATCAAGACATGAGGACGGGGCCGAGCTGAAAGACGCAGGGCTGCCCAGGAGATTGATGATCCGCAAGGAGGATTTTCGCTACCGGCGGCGGCAACACCATAACCCCTCGACAGCGATCTTCGTCGTCGACGCCTCGGGCTCGACGGCCCTTGAGCGGCTTGGCGAAACAAAGGGGGCGATCGAACAGCTGCTCGCCAGATGCTACATTCGACGCGACGAGGTGGCGCTGATCGCCTTTCGTGGAACAAGCGCCGACATCGTCATGCCACCGACACGCTCGCTGGTCGCCGCAAAGCGCAAACTCGCGGCCCTGCCGGGCGGCGGTCCGACACCCCTCGCCTCAGGTCTCGAAAAGGGGTTGGGGCTTGCTCTGGCGGAACGCCGGCGGGGCAATACGCCCGTACTGGTCGTCATGACCGACGGCAGCGGCAACGTCGCGCTTGACGGCACGCCCGACAGATTGCTCGCTTCGCGGCAGACCGGGCACCTCGCAGGTCTTTGCAGGACGGAGGGAATAACATCGATCTGTATCGACATCGCACGACGGCCGCGCGAAAGCGTCACGCTTCTGGCGGGACAGCTCGGTGCCGAATTGCATATTCTACGCCAGGCGGATTCGGCCCGGATGTCCGGCCTCGTGAATGCCTCGATGGAGGCGGCACGGACATGACGATCGGTGAGACATGGCTGGACTGGGAGCGGGACGGACGGGACTGGCCGAACCACTCGGCCAGCCGGTTCGTCGAGGCCACCGGTTTTAATTGGCATATTCAGGTGATGGGACCGACGGACAGTCCCGGTCTTCTCTTCCTGCATGGCACCGGCGCATCGACCCACTCGTGGCGGCATGTATTGCCAAGGCTTGCCGAGCGCTATCATGTCGTTGCCGTGGATCTCCCATGCCATGGCTTTACCCGTCCTCACGCGACCGTGGATCTTTCCCTACCGGGCATGACGCGCTCACTCGCCGGTCTGCTCTCCACCCTCGCCTTCATTCCTGCTGCCGTCATCGGCCATTCCGCAGGCGCTGCAATCGCCGTGTCGCTGGCCACGACGACGCGCGCCGACGCACAGCCAACCGTCGTCGGGATTAACGGTGCCTTTCTTCCGATCCGGGGAGATCGCCTTTTCTCCCCCATGGCAAAATTACTGTTTGCCAATCCGTTCTCCGCCTCGATGTTCTCGCTGCTGGCCCGCAGCACGCCCCTCGGCGGCAACCTTCTGTCGGCCACGGGTTCCCCCATAGACGCGCTCGGCGCCGCACTCTACCGGCGTCTTCTGGCATCGTCCGGCCATGTACGCGGAGCGCTCGGCATGATGGCCGCATGGGATCTGACACGCTTCGACGGGATGCTGAGAGACCTCTCCGCACCGGCGACGTTCATAGCCTCGAGGGACGACCCGATGGTTCCGATCAGCAATTCGGAGCATGCGGCTAGGGTCGCCAGAAACGCGCGGCTCGCCCTATCGGATCATGGCGGTCATCTGCTGCATGAGCGCGATCCAGGCTTCGTATGCCAGCGGATCGCAGATGCAATGCAACCGCGGCGATGCCAGGGGGTGGATGCAGCATGAATGTCGCAGAACGCTTTCCACGACCGGATTCGATAAACCAAGACCCGTCGCGGCCGCACGCGGTGGTAATAGGTGCCGGGGTCGGCGGTCTTTCGTCTGGCGCGCTTCTGGCCGCGCGTGGCTACCGCGTCACGATCATCGATCCGCTCGACGCACCCGGCGGACGCGCCTACGCCCACCGTCAGGATGGCTTCGTCTTTGATGCCGGGCCCACGATCATTACAGCACCCTGGCTGTTTGAAGAGCTTTGGCGCGATTGCGGCGGTCGGATGCAGGACGATGTCGAACTCAGGGCCTGCGATCCATTCTACCGAATCCGGTTCGACGACGGCACCTGGTTTGACTATTCGGGCGACAAGGCCGCGATGGAAGCGGAGGTAGCCCGCTTCGAACCTCGCGATGTCGCCGGCTATCGTGGCTTCATGGACGAAAGCCGCAGGATCTACGAGGTCGCCTTCGAACAATTGGCCGGCCAGCCTTTCCACAGCCTCGCCTTTACGGCGCGAACGCTTGCGGGTCTCGTGAGGCTCGGCGGATACCGTTCGGTCTATTCGGTTGTCGCCCGGCATTTCCGCAACGAAAAGCTCAGGACGATCTTCTCCTTTCATCCATTGCTAATCGGCGGCAATCCGTTTTCGGCCACCTCCTTCTACTGCCTGATTGCCCATCTGGAGAGCCGCTATGGCGTGCACTATGCCATGGGCGGGACCAATGCCCTGGTCGACGGCATAGCCAATCTCGTACGGCGAAACGGAGGTACGATCCGGCTCGGCGAAAGCGTGGAGACGATTCTCACAGAGGGACGGAGGGCGACCGCGGTACGGCTTGCCTCCGGCGAAACCGTGGCGGCGGATATCGTGGTCTCAAACGCGGATCCGGCCACCCTCTACGCCAAGATGCTCAAGGAGCATCCGCGCCGCCGCTGGACCGACGCCAAGATCGGCCGCGGAGATTACTCCATGGGCCTGTTCGTCTGGTATTTCGGAACCGACAGGCGCTACGATGATGTCTATCACCATACGATGCTGTTCGGGCCGCGCTATCGCCCGTTGCTGAACGACATATTCCACCGCCAGCACCTCGCCGAAGACTTCAGCCTCTATCTGCACCGGCCGAGCGCAGTCGATCCTACGGTCGCGCCCGATGGATGTGATGCATTCTATGTGCTGAGCCCCGTTCCCAATCTTGGCGGTTCGACCAACTGGGACGAGATGGCCGAAGTGTATCGGAGACGGATCGAGAAGCGTCTGGAAGACACGGTGCTGCCAAATCTGAGCAAGCACATCGTCACGTCGCGGATAGCCACGCCCGTCGATTTTCGTGACAGGCTGCAGTCATGGCAGGGCGCTGCCTTCGCTCTCGAGCCAAAGCTTCTCCAGAGCGCGTGGTTCAGGCCGCACAACCGCAGTGAGGAACTCGACAACCTCTATCTCTGCGGTGCCGGCACCCATCCCGGCGCTGGCCTGCCCGGCGTTGTCTCGTCGGCCCGCATCGTGTCCGCGCTTGTGCCGGATCCATCCGCATACGTTGGCCGAGCCCCCTCGAGGATAAGCTGATGACCGAGACGGCATTTGGAATGGCGGCGACCGAGCGCGATGATGAGGCCTTGGCGCGGCCTTTCCGCAGTCGATCAGCCATTCTGAATTATGGCTTCACCGGCGACGAGACCGATTTGCAGTCGTGCACCGCGTCGATCCGGCGCGGGTCGAAATCATTCCATATCGCCTCGCTCATCTTGCCGCGCCAGACCCGGCGGGCCGCGCATGCTCTCTACGCCTTCTGTCGTCACTCGGACGACATCATCGACGACACCGGGCGCAGGCCCGATGCGCTGAAGCGGCTACGACAGCGGCTCGACCGTATCTACGAGGGCCGGCCCTCCGACCACGCCTGCGATCGGGCCTTTGCCCGCCTCGTGCACGACCATCGCATCCCGAAGGGCATACCGGCTGCGCTCCTGGACGGGTTCGCCATGGATGTAGAGGACAGGCACTACCGAACGATCGAAGAGGTGAAGGATTATGCGGCTGGCGTCGCCGCGACCGTCGGACTGATGATGTCGCTCGTCATGGGCGCCAAGGATAGTTGGACATTGGCAAGGGCGGCCGATCTGGGCCTTGCCATGCAACTCACCAACATTGCCCGCGATGTTGGCGAGGATGCCCGCAACGGCCGGCTCTACCTGCCGCTGGAATGGCTGGACGAGGTGGGTCTGCATGCCGATGCCTTCTTGCGCGCACCCTGTTTTTCTCGCCAACTGGCCGAGGTCATAAAGCGATTGCTCGCCGAAGCCGACCGTCACTATGCCCTTGCCCATGCCGGTATCGAACACCTGCCCGTTGACTGCCGTCACGCAATCCGGACTGCCGCCCTGACCTATCAGGACATCGGCCGCACCATCGTGGCAAACGGCTATGACACGGTCTCGTACCGGGCACGGACAACGCTATCGCGCAAGCTCATTCTGATGATGAGAGCCGCAAGACCGATAGCGCTTGCCGCTCCGGACACGAACGCGTCGACAATCGATGCGAGCGTCGCGCGGCTCGTCGCCATGGCCGCCGATGCAGCCGCTCCGTCCCAAGGGGGGCAGAGGTCATCGCCAAATGCCTCAGCGAGAGTGGAACGGTTCACCTCGATCATGATCGAGCTCCAGAGACGAAGTCGCGAGGATCGCAGATTGCGCCGTCTGGAGCGATGGGAAAGGGCGGGTCGACTTGCTTGAGAATCATTTCGGCCTCGTCGAAGCGGCTTTCGTCTTCGGCCTGGCCATCGCCTTCTACATCTGGCAGATGCGCGACCTTCGCAAATACGATCGCGAGGACAAGACACCTCAAGGAAAAGACCCCGGCAAGGATGAAGGCGCCTAGCGGCCTGGCCGGCGCGGCATGCGGAACGGCAGCATCAGCCTGACCAGCGGATTGCCGAGCCTTACGCAATCGAGCGTCTCATGTACCATGTGCAGCGTTCTGCCATTCACCACCGTCTCGACAATCGACCGCGTGTAAAACGGCGAATCTTCAAGTCGACGTGTGATCACGGCACTCCTGTCATCATCGCATGGAACACCGCAACGCACGCCCCAGAATCCCCTCGGCAGATTGCGGCGGTGCGGCATCCCGATCCGGCGCAGTTCATGCCCGCCCGTTTGAAGCGCAAGCCGCTTCCGTCCGCCGCCGCGTAGCAGAGCGTCATAGAGAATAACGGTGTCGTCGTCGTGGCTCCCGCTGCCGCGGGCCCAATCCCACCCGATGAAATCCTCTTCGACAGGCCGGTCGCCGAAGTTCAAGTCATGATAAGCCCTGCCCCGCCATCCACCGCCAGGCAGAGCGGAACAGGCAATGGACGCGGACGCCTTGGCCATGCGCGGCGACCAGAAATGATGCCCGGTCTCGTCGAGCGGGAATACCTCCCCACATACGCCTTCGGACATTATGTCGATCGAGCCGGAGATCGGCGTTGGCCAAGCCCGCTGCCCCGGCCATGGCAGGGCCGTCTCGTTGAAGCGGATCGACAGCCGCCCATCTGCCATCTCCATGCTGCTGTCGCCGATTGTCAGGCGCTTCGCGTTTCGCGTCAGGCTCGTCACACTACGTTCCGTCATCGCCCAGAAATTTCGTCCGGGCGCATAGAGCGCGATGTTGAAAGCGATATGGTTCTCCGGGCGGCGGCGGCCGGACCAGTGGTAGTAAGGCGAAAACACCGAGCCTACGAAGGCGATGACCGTGAAGGCGAAGCGGCCGCAATCGCTGATCGCGTCGGCATACCACCAGTGATAGCCACCGGGCGGGACCGGCCGTGCGAAACCCTGTCCGCCAGCAGGCACTCCGCCGCGATCTTGCCCGAAAGGGCAGCCATCGGCACTCCCGGTCCGGGATGCACGCTGCCGCCCGCCAGATATAGCCCCTTCAGGGGCGTATTTGCCGTCGGGCGCTGAAAGGAAGCCATCCACCCGTGCGATGCCATGCCGTAGAGTGCTCCGCCGGTTGCGGGATAGAGCCGATTGAACTGATCCGGCGCCGTCGTCGAGAGCTTCGCCGGGTCGAGATCTATCTGTAGCCCGTTCCGGGCCAGGCGACGTTCCATCGACGTCAGGCATTGTTCAACCTCTCTTTCGTCGTAACGTCGGCGATCGCCATCCGCCGGCATGTTCATGAGGAAGTAGAGACGCTCCGGACCGTTGTCGACGCGCGGATCATGCCTCCCGTCGGCGGATCGGTCCTGGGCACAGACGTATACCGTAGGATCGGCCGGCCGCCTTTGATGCCGGAAGATCGCGTTGAATTCCTGCTCGTAGTCATCTGCGAAGAAAACGGTGTGGTGGCGGAGCGGCACGCCTTGCGGCGCGAGCGCGCCGCAAGCCACCAGCGCCGAAAGCGAGCGCTCGGGCGGAGTGCGAGGCTTTCCCATGCCGCCCGTCAGCTGTGGGAGCGCCGCCACATCGCCGTTATAGATGACGTGATGAGCTGCCAGATGCCGTTGGCGATCGGTTATAACGCCAGTCACCGCCCGCCCAGATGCATCCCTCTCTATTCGCGCGACGCTTTCCCCAAAATGAAACACCACGCCCAGATCGCTCGCGATCCGCATGAGACAAAGCGCCAAGGCATGCATCCCGCCATTGACGATCCAGACCCCCGCCTGTTCGACATGCGCCACCAGCATGAGTGTGGCAGGCGACAGGACAGGCGAGGAACCACAGTAGGTGGCGTAGCGGGCGAACAATTGCCTAAGGCGAACGTCGTTGAAGTAGCCTCCCAGTGCGGCCCAGAGAGACGAAAACGGTTTCAGCGCCAAAAGCGACGCTGGCCGATGAAGGCCGATACGGCTCGAAAGCGACAGCGGATTTGGACGTGTCGCATCGATAAAGCTTCGCTCCAGCAACTGATAGATACGGGCACTGTCGTCAGCAAAACGGCTGAACCCCTCCGCCTCGCGCATACCCGCGAAATCTGCGATGGCGCGACGGCTTTCCGCGCGATCGGAAAAGAGATCGAGGCACTCCCCTCCCTGCCAGTAGTGGCGGGCAACGACATCAGCACGCGCAAGGTCGAGCTCGTCGCCAAGCGACGTGTCGCAGCGGGAAAGCAGATCGTCAAAAACCCATTTCATCGTCAGAACGGTGGGGCCAGCGTCGAATGTCCTCCCGGACATTTTCACCTGCCGCAACTTCCCGCCCGGTGCATCGGAAGTCTCGACGACCACCACGCGAAGGCCGGCGCAGGCAAGGACCAGCGCGGCGGAAAGTCCGCCGATGCCGGCGCCGACGATGACAACCGTCTCCTCTGCATGGTCGGGCACGAACTGTCCTTCCAGATTGACATTCAAAATTCATGTGTCAATTTAACTTTACACATAGGATAGTCAACTTTCATTGACGATCCAGTTTGGGAGGAGGTTTCCCATGGACTTGCCCGAGCGTATTGAAGCCGGAATGCAATTGTCGCTTCGCTTTGCCACGGCGAATGGATGCCCGCCGCTTTTTGCCAAAGCCATTCGCCACGCGGTCTTTCCAGGAGGCGCTCGCATCAGGCCAAAGCTCTGCCTCGCTGTTGCTACCGCCTGCGGCGACAGCGATCCGCAAGCGGCCGACGCCGCCGCCACCGCGATCGAGCTTCTGCACTGCGCATCCCTGGTTCACGACGACATGCCCTGCTTCGACAACGCCGCCACCCGACGCGGACAAGCCTCGGTGCATGCGGAATTCGGGGAAGAAATCGCACTTCTGGTCGGCGACGGTCTGATCGTGGCGGCCTTCGAAACGGTCGCGCGCGAGACCATGCACGCGCCCCGACTGACTGCGCCCCTCATCGCCACGATTGCCAAAGCGGTTGGGTCGCCTTACGGACTCGTCGCTGGGCAGGCTTGGGAAAGCGAAGCCGATATCAATATCGATCAGTATCATCGTGCCAAGACGGCCTCGCTCTTCGCTGGTGCCGTTTCGACAGGAGCCTTGGCATCTGGCGGAAGCCCCCAGGATTGGCTGCCATTGGCCGACGCACTGGGGTCTGCGTATCAGGTGGCCGACGACCTTTATGATGTGATCGGCGAGGGCGGCAGCATGGGCAAGCCGGTTGGCCAGGATGCCAGAAACGCCAAGCCGAACATCGCCATTCGCCTCGGAATCGAGGGCGCCTTGAAGCATCTGCGCACCATGGTCGACTCCGCTGCAGACAGCGTCCCGGAGTGCCCCGGACGCGATGCATTCCGGGCGATGATCCGCAACGAGGCGACGCGATTGATGCCGAAGAAACTTGCCGCAAGCGCCGCCTAGGCGCGCCGATGGCACCCCCCGCCGGACAGGATAAAACCAGCATCTCGCACAGGTGGCGAACGCGTAATCAGGAGGCGGCCTCGACGCATCAGCACGAGGCACTGCCGTTCGGCGTCCGCCTTCGCCTGTGGCGTAATCGGCTAATCGCCTCACGCGCGTTCAGACGAAATATCGCACGTCTTCCGATACTGCGTCAGATCTCCAATCGGAAAGCAAACGCGCTGTTCCGGCTGACAGGCGGCTTCATCTTTTCGCAGGTTCTGCTCACCGGTGTGAGGACCGGCCTCTATGACAGGCTGGTGGACAAGGCCCTCACGAGCGAAAGCCTCGCCACCGCCATGAACCTGCCTCACGACCGACTTCGCACCCTGCTGCGAGTCAATGCCGATCTCGGCATTGTCAGGGAGGTCGCAACCGATCTCTGGATTCTAGACGATGCCGGCGTCGTCGTCGCGGCCGACCGTGGCCTTGCCGCCATGATTCTTCATCACGAGATGCTTTACCGCGACCTGATGGAGCCCCAGCACTTGCTGACGCCGGACCACGAGGAGACGGAACTGCGGCGCTATTGGGCCTATGTGCGGGGCGCCGAACCGGGCAATCTCGACGCCGCCTCGATTGCCGACTATTCGACCTTGATGCGCGAAAGCCAGACGATGATGTCGGATTGCATCCTGGCCAGTTACGATTTTCGTCAGGTCCGCGTCCTACTCGACATTGGCGGCGGGGATGGCGCTTTCCTGGCGGCGGCTGCCGCCGCAAACCCTGAGCTCGATCTCAGGCTTTTCGATCTGCCGTCGGTCGCCGAGCGCGCTCGCCATCATCTGGCAACCTTGGGGCTGGCAGCGCGAAGCCGTGTTCATGGCGGCGACTTTGTGAAGGACGACATTCCCGCCGAGGCGGATTGCGTCACGCTCATTCGCGTGCTGTGCGATCACGATGACGCGCGTGTCGCTGCCATTCTGGGAAATCTGCACCGGTCGCTGCGGCCGAACACCAGAGTGATCGTTGCCGAAGCGATGGCGGGTTCCTCGGAGGGGGCCCGACTCTCCTCTGCCTATTTCAACATCTATTTTCTCGCCATGGGCTCCGGGCGATGCCGTAGCGACCAGGAGATTTCCAAATTGCTGGCAAAGGCCGGGTTTGCGGCGATACGGACAATTCCATCACCAAACCCTTTGATCGCAACGCTTGTGACCGCTGTGCGGTAACACGATACGGGCCTACCCTGTCGAAAAATGTAAATATTAATTGACAGTCAAATATGTCAAATTAAGATGACACATCAGGGATCAGGCGATCCTGTGCTGGGAGGCACGCATGGACGCGTCAGCCGTCGTTTTCGAAAGACCCGGAGAAGTAGCCTTGCGGCAGCTGACACTCTGTGCGCCGGCCCAAGATGACGTGGTGGTCGAAACACTGGTCAGCGGCGTATCCACCGGCACCGAAAAGATGCTTTTCGAAGGCACGATGCCAGCCTTCCCCGGGATGGGTTACCCGCTGGTGCCGGGCTATGAATCGGTTGCCCGCGTCGTTGAGGCTGGTGCCGGGTCGCGGCTCAAGATTGGCACGAAGGTGTTTGTCCCTGGCTCGAGCTGTTTTCCCGACGCGGCAGGCCTGTTCGGCGCCACGGCTTCCCGCCTGGTGGTGCCGGCAAACCGGGTCTACGATGTGGGCGCACTTGATGAGGACGCCGTTCTTCTGGCGCTGGCGGCAACGGCGCATCATGCCGTCCGCCGCGCGAAGGGTGCGGTGGGGCTGGTCATCGGTCATGGCGTCCTGGGACGGCTGATCGCACGGGTTGTAATAGCCCTCGGTTTTCCGGCGCCTGTCGTCTGGGAAATCTCTGCGTCGCGCAGGGATTGCAGCGACGGCTACGCGGTCGTCGATCCGGCTGACGACGCCGAAACACGCTATGATACGGCTATCGATGCCAGCGGCGATCCCGCAGTGATCGATCGGGTTGTCGCCCGGCTCAACCGGCCGGCCGAACTCATCCTGGCCGGATTTTACGGGGAACGCATTAGTTGTGCATTCGCTCCGGCTTTCATGCGGGAGCTGACGCTCTCCATAGCCGCCGAATTTCGTTCCGAAGACGTTGTTGCCGTGATCAATCTCGCCAACGCGGGTCGCCTCTCGCTCAAGGGTCTTGTGACCCATCGAGCATCTCCGGGCCAAGTGCCGCTCGCCTATCGGACCGCGTTCAACGATCCAAATTGCCTGAAAATGATCATCGACTGGAGGAAAGCCGCATGAGCCTCGACCTCGCACAGGACGGACTGGAGCGCCTGCAGGAAAGCCTTCGCGAAGAAGCCGCCATCGAACCCGATGCGCCGGCAACCGGCAAGGTCACCAAGGAAACGCAGATCATCGCGATCTACGGCAAGGGCGGCATCGGCAAGAGCTTCACGCTCGCCAACCTCTCCTACATGCTGGCCCAGCTGGGCAAGAAGGTGTTGCTGATCGGCTGCGATCCGAAGAGCGACACGACTTCACTGCTCTTCGGCGGCCGCGCCTGCCCGACGATTATCCAGACGGCCTCGCGCCGCAAGGAAGCAGGCCAGGAGGTCTCGATCTCCGACGTCTGCTTCAAGCGCGACGGCGTCTTCGCGATGGAACTCGGTGGACCTGAAGTCGGCCGCGGCTGTGGTGGCCGCGGCATTATCCACGGCTTCGAGACGCTCGAGAAGCTTGGCTTCCACGACTGGGACTTCGACTATGTCCTCTTGGACTTCCTCGGTGACGTCGTTTGCGGTGGCTTCGGCCTGCCGATTGCCCGCGACATGTGCCAGAAGGTGGTCGTCGTCGGCTCCAACGACCTGCAATCGCTTTATGTCGCCAACAATGTCTGCTCGGCGGTCAAATACTTCCGCAATCTCGGCGGCAATGTCGGCGTCGCCGGCCTCGTCATCAACAAGGACGACGGCACCGGAGAGGCGCAGGCCTTCGCGGAAGCCGTCGGAATCCCGGTATTGGCCTCGATCCCGCAGCACGAGGATATCAGGCGCAAAAGCGCCAACTACCAGATCATCGGAACCCACGACAGCCAGTGGGGGCCGCTGTTCGAGGCGCTCTCCATCAATCTCGCTGAAGCCCCGCCAGTTCTCCCCCGACCGCTCGATCAAGACGGCCTTCTTGGCCTCTTCGACGCAAGCGAAACCGGCGCCGACTACAAGCTCCAGCCAGCCCTGCCGGAAGACATGTGCGCCGCGGGCGCCCTGACCCGCCCGTCGCTGGAAGTCGTCTACGACAACGTGTGAGAGCGAGACGAACAGATGGACGATCTTCGCAAGGAATTCGAGGCAGAAGAAACCGGCCGGTCCGCCACCGCCGGAACCGATCCCGCGTTCTTTGCAGACGCCATGGCAGCCGATGCCGGACGCATCGGCTGCCATGGCGGCGTCGAACTGTCCAAAGCCGCTGCGCGAGCGGCCGGCCAGGGCGACTTGATGGATCGCTTCGAGGCGGACTATCCCAAGGGACCGCACGACCAGCCGCAATCGATGTGCCCGGCATTTGGTTCCTTGCGCGTCGGTCTGCGCATGCGCCGCGTCGGCACCATCCTGTCGGGCTCAGCCTGCTGCGTCTACGGCCTGACCTTCACCTCGCATTTCTATGGCGCCAAGCGCTCGGTCGGCTACGTCCCGTTCAGCTCGGAAACCCTTGTCACCGGCAAGCTCTACGAGGACATCGTCGAGGCGGTGCATCAGATGGCCGACCCGGAAAAATATGATGCGGTAATCGTAACCAACCTCTGTGTTCCGACAGCATCGGGCGTGCCCCTGAAGATGCTACCGCGCGAAATCGATGGCGTGCGTATCGTTGGCATCGACGTACCGGGCTTCGGCGTGCCCACCCATGCGGAGGCCAAGGATGTGCTGTCGGCCGCCATGCTGGCCTATGCCCGGCAGGAAGCGGAAGCCGGGCCCGTGCAGCGCCCCCGTGGCGGTCTGAAGGACAAGCCGACTTTGACCCTTGTCGGCGAGATGTTCCCGGCGGACCCGATCGTCATCGGGGGCATGCTGGAGCCGATGGGACTGGCGGTTGGGCCGACGGTTCCCGTGCGTGAGTGGCGCGATCTTTATGCGGCCCTCGACTGCGCGACGGTGGCCGCGATCCACCCCTTCTACACGGCGACCTTCCGCGAGTTTACCGCCGCCGGCCGCAGCATCGTCGGCTCGGCCCCGATCGGCCTGGACGGCACGGACGCCTGGCTCTCCGCCATAGGACGGAACTGTTCCGTGCCGCAGGCCCGCATCGACGCCACCCGCAACGCCATGCGCGCCGCAATCTCCGCCGGGCTTGCCGCAAACCGCATCAACGGGCGCATTACTCTCTCCGGCTACGAAGGCTCCGAGCTCATTGTTGGACGACTGCTGGTCGAGCTTGGCGCCGATCTGCGCTATGTCGGCACCGCATGTCCCCGGACCCCCTACAACAGCGAGGATGCCGACTGGCTCGAAGCCCGTGGCGTAACCCTCCGCTTCCGCGCCTCGCTCGAGCAGGACATCGCCGCCTTTGAGGAATTCCGCCCCGATCTGGCGATCGGCACGACGCCGGTCGTGCAGAAGGCCAAGGAGGCCGCGACACCCGCGCTCTACTTCACCAACCTGATTTCCGCTCGCCCGCTCATGGGACCGGCCGGTCCGGGCTCGCTGCCCTCGGTCATCAATGTCGCCATAGCAAACAAGGACCGCTTCATCGCGATGAACGCATTCTTCGAGGGTGTCGGCAGCGGAGACACCGCCGGTGTCTGGCAGGAGGTTCCCCAGGATCGCAGCGCCTACCGCAAGAAGTATGCAGCCAAGGTCAAGCAGTCCCGCAACGCCGTCGATAACGGAGATAGTGTCGGATGCTGATCCTCGACCACGATAGAGCCGGCGGCTACTGGGGCAGCGTCTATGCCTTCACGGCGATCAAGGGCCTGCAGGTCATCATCGATGGCCCGGTCGGCTGTGAAAACCTGCCGGTCACCTCGGTGCTACATTACACCGACGCGCTTCCGCCACACGAACTGCCGATCGTCGTTTCCGGCCTGTCCGAGGATGAACTCGGCCAGCATGGCACCGAAGGCGCGATGAAACGGGCCCGCCTGGCCCTCGATCCGGACCTGCCGGCGGTCGTCGTCACCGGTTCGATCGCCGAAATGATCGGTGGCGGCGTAACGCCTGAGGGCTCCAACATCGTCCGCTTTCTGCCGCGCACCATCGACGAAGACCAGTGGCAAAGCGCGGACCGTGCGCTGAAGTGGCTCTGGACCGAATTCGGACCGAAGGGTGGCAAGGTTCCGGCGCCGCGCCGGCGCGCCGAGGGCGCAAAGCCCCGAGTCAACATCATCGGCCCGATCTACGGCACCTACAACATGCCCTCCGACCTCGCGGAGATTCGCCGCCTGGTGGAAGGCATCGGTGCCGAGATCAACATGATCTTCCCGTTGGGAAGTCATATTGAGGACGTGCGCAAGCTCGCCGACGCAGATGTAAACATCTGCCTGTACCGCGAATTTGGCCGCCTGCTCTGCGAGACGCTGGATCGCCCCTACTTGCAGGCACCAATCGGCATCCATTCGACGACCGCGTTCCTGCGCGAGCTCGGGGGCATGCTGGGGCTCGATCCGGAACCCTTCATCACCAGAGAAAAGCACACGACGCTGAAGCCGCTCTGGGATCTCTGGCGCTCCGTTACCCAGGACTTCTTCGCGACCGCGAGCTTCGCCATCGTCGCCAACGAGACTTATGTGCGCGGCGTGCGCAATTTCCTTGAGGAGGAAATGGGGCTTCCCTGCACCTTCGCGGTGCCCCGCAAGCCAGGCACGAAGACCGACAACGCAGCGGTCATAGACCTTGTCGGCAACAAGCCGCCGATGATCATGTTCGGCTCGTTCAACGAACGCATGTACATGGCCGAGCGCGGTGCCCGCGGCAAGTTTGTCCAGTTGTCCTACCCCGGCGCCATCGTGCGCCGCCATATCGGAACGCCGGTCATGGGCTATTCGGGCGCCGCCTGGCTCATACAGGAAGTCTGCAACGCACTCTTCGACATGCTTTTCGAGATCCTGCCGAAGGCAGGCGAGCTCGATGCAATAGAGCCTACGACGACGCGTCGAGCCGGCGAACTGCCGTGGTCGCTGGACGCCCAGTCCCTGCTGGATCGGCGCATCAACGACGAACCCGTACTTGTCCGCATTTCCGCCGCCAAACGCCTTCGCGATGCCGCGGAGCGTGAGGCGCGCCGTGAGAACGCGTCCGAGGTCGAAACCCGGCATCTGGAACACGCGTCGCGAACGGCGACGGGAGCATACGCATGAAGACGACATTCACAGGCCCGTCCGGGGGACGGCAAGGAGGTGACAGCATGCTTCCCACCAACAAGTATTCGGCGCCATCGCACGCGCTGAGAGACAGGCAGTCGGAGCGCGCGCTGATGCGGCAACTGTTCCTGATCTCATATCCGCTTTGCCTGATCGCGGCGACGAGCCACCGGATCGCTCTCCATTTCACGGCGGGATCCACGCGGCCGGAGCAGTCGGTCTTTGCTGAAGCCCGCTCGGCCGCCTATGCGGCTGTCGGTTACGCGTTCCACGCGTGACCTCCTGGTTTGCCGGTGTTCTCGACACCGGCAAAAAACCCGGTGATGCCGTTCGGGCGGCTTTGCCGGAACCCCGCCGCGGGGGTGCCGCGGCGTTCGAGACTAGGAGGTGAGTTTGATGGCTGAAACATCAAATGTTTCACTTTCGGGTCTGACCGAAAGCGAAGCTCGGGAGGTCCATGGGTTCTTCATCCAAGGCTTCATGATATTCACGGCGATTGCGATCGTCGCGCATATCCTGGTTTGGATGTGGCGTCCCTGGATTCCAGGGCCGGAAGGTTATGTCTCCCTGGAGAGCATCAACCAGACGGCCCAAGCGCTTCTGCCGATGCTGGCATAAGGAGAGCGCAACATGTGGAGAATCTGGCTCATGTTCGATCCGCGCAAGGCGCTGGTCGCACTGTCTGTATTCCTGTTCACGCTCGCAATCCTGATCCACTTCATCCTGTTGAGCACGGAGCGGTTCAACTGGCTCGAGGGCAAACCCCTCCGGACCAGTGCGATCGAGCACTCCATCTCATGGGACGCGGATCAGCTTGTCGGCTGAAGCTCGAACCGGCAGCGGGCGCGATCGGTTCAACGATCCCGCCCGCCGCCAATCTCTTACGCACGGACATCGCCAACCGGCTGACCACCCCTGGAGGATACGAAAATGGCGCTGCTGAGTTTTGAACGCAAATATCGCGTGCGAGGCGGAACGCTGATCGGCGGCGATCTGTTCGACTTCTGGGTCGGTCCCTTCTATGTCGGCTTCTTCGGCGTAACGACCGCCTTCTTTGCCTCTCTTGGCACGGCGCTCATCATATACGGCGCGGCGATTGGCCCAACATGGAACATCTGGCAGATCTCGATTGCTCCGCCTGACCTGTCCTACGGTCTCGCGCTCGCGCCCCTGAAGGAAGGCGGGCTCTGGCAGATCATCACGGTCTGTGCGCTGGGGGCCTTCATTTCCTGGGCCCTGAGAGAGGTGGAGATATGCCGCAAACTGGGTATCGGCTATCACGTGCCTTTCGCGTTCTCCTTCGCGATCCTCGCCTACACCACCCTTGTGGTCATACGCCCCCTGTTGCTTGGCGCCTGGGGCAACGGCTTTCCCTACGGCATTTTCAGTCACCTCGACTGGGTGTCGAATGTCGGCTACCAGTATCTCCACTTCCACTATAACCCGGCCCACATGATCGCCGTGTCGTTCTTCTTCACGACGACGCTGGCGCTGGCGCTGCACGGCGGCCTCATTCTCTCGGCGGCGAACCCGGGCGCGTCGATCGACGAAGCCGGCAAGCAGGCGGAGGTCAAGACGCCGGAGTATGAAGACACCTTCTTCCGCGACATCATCGGTTACTCGATCGGCACGCTCGGCATCCATCGGCTGGGCCTGATCCTCGCGCTCAACGCCGGGTTCTGGAGCGCCGTCTGTATCGTGATCAGCGGTCCCTTCTGGAACAAAGGCTGGCCCCAGTGGTGGAACTGGTGGCTCGAGCTACCGATCTGGAACTGAGGGGGACCGGACAATGTTCTTAGCACAGTATCAAAACATCATCACGCCGATACAGATCAGCGGACCGGCCGAAGAAGGCATGCCGCTACCGCGCGGCGACAGCCCGCGGACGGGAGAGCCATTCTTCGTCCGCCTGTTCGGGATGATCGGCAACGCGCAGATCGGCCCGATCTATCTCGGTTATCTCGGTACGCTGTCGCTGGTTTTCGGCTTCATCGGCTTCGAGATCATCGGCCTCAACATGTTGGCTTCCGTCGGCTGGGATCCGATCCAGTTCGTAAGGCAGCTCTTCTGGCTCGGGCTGGAACCACCGCCGGCAAAATATGGACTGAAGGTTCTCCCGCCACTGGCCGAAGGCGGCTGGTGGCTGATGGCCGGCTTCTTCCTGACCCTGTCGGTTCTTCTCTGGTGGGTGCGCGTCTATCGTCGCGCGCGGCAGCTCGAACTCGGCACCCACGTCGCCTGGGCGTTTGCGTCGGCAATCTGGCTCTTCCTTGTGCTCGGCTTTATTCGGCCGCTGCTGATGGGTAATTTCTCCGAAGCAGTGCCATTCGGCATCTTCCCGCACCTCGACTGGACGGCGGCGCTGTCGATCCGCTACGGCAACCTCTACTACAACCCGTTCCACTGCCTCTCGATCGTCTTTCTCTACGGCTCCGTACTGTTGTTCGCCATGCATGGCGCAACGATCCTCGCCGTTGGCAAATACGGCGGCGAGCGAGAGCTGGAGCAGATCACCGACCGCGGCACGGCATCGGAACGCGCGGCCCTCTTCTGGCGCTGGACCATGGGCTTTAACGCCACCATGGAATCCGTCCATCGCTGGGCCTGGTGGTTCGCCATCCTAACCCCGCTGACAGGTGGCATCGGCATCCTGCTCACCGGCACGGTCGTCGACAACTGGTACCTCTGGGGCGTCAACCATGGGCTCGTATCCCCACTTCCGACCTTGTGGCCGGATGTGGTCGATCCGGCGCTATAAGGGAGAAGGACAATGAGACTCTGGATTCCATTTGCCGCCTCCGCAGGAGCCTTGCTGACGATCGCGAGCTTCGTCGGCGCCGGCTGGGACGCGCCGCCGGTTGAAACCGTGCAGATCGGTTATCGCGGCACCGGCATGAACCATCATAGCGACATGGAAACGCAGGAGGCGTTGAAGCTTGCGAATGTCGTTCCCGCAGCGCCATGGGAAGCCGATCCAGCCGGTGACAGGGCCGGCGATATCTATGAGAACGTACAGGTCCTGCGGGATCTGTCCGATGACCAGTTCAACCAGTTCATGGCCTCGATCACCGAATGGATCGCACCTGAAGCGGGATGCAACTACTGCCACAACCCCGAGAACCTGGCGTCCGATGAAGTCTACCAGAAGGTCGTCGCCCGCCGCATGATACAAATGACCCAGGCGGTCAACGTCGACTGGAATGCCCATGTCGGTCAGGTCGGCGTCACGTGCTATACATGCCACCGCGGCCAGGGGATTCCCGCCAACTATTGGTACGAAGACCAGGAACCGAAGCCGGCCGGCAACATGACCCAGAACCGTCAGGGACAGAATGTGGTCGCTCGCTTCGGCGGCAATTCATCGCTGCCGCAGAATGTCCTCAAGGACTATCTGCTCGGGGACGCTCAGATCCGTGTTCACTCCAAGACCGCCCTTCCCACCGGAACCAATCATGCCGGCACGAAGGAAACGGAAGCCACATGGTCGCTGATGATGCACATGTCGGAATCTCTCGGTGTGAATTGCGTCACCTGCCACAATTCGCGTGCCTTCAATGACTGGGACCAGAGCCCACCCCAGCGTGTCACCGCATGGCATGGTATCCGCATGGCGCGCGACATCAACGCCAACTACATGGTCGGCCTGACGCCCGTCTTTCCGGATATCCGCAAGGGACCTGAAGGGGATGTCTTCAAGGTCGGTTGCGCTACCTGCCATGCCGGTGTGCAGAAACCGCTCTATGGCGTGTCCATGCTAAAGGACTATGTGGACTCGCTTGCGAAGAAGGGGCCGACGGACGTTCCCGATTTCACGACATACCAGCCGGGAACGACACAGCGGATGGCGCCCGCGCAACAAAGCAGCGCAGTGCCGGCGGCAGCTATCACCCAGCAGGCCGCCGCCGACCTTCCGGTGGCCACGGACCCGGCGAACAACTGACGGCCTCCCAAGGCAGGCCGCACGAGGAAGGGGAGCTCTCGGGCTCCCCTTTCTTTTTGCCAGGATATGTGGGGAAACGTTTTAGGCCGCCTGCGCAAAGCTGAGCCCGGGAAATCGCTGGAGGTAGATCCGGAACCAGGGCGTGAATGAAGAGGGTTGCTCATAAACCTCCCTCAGCAACTGCGTCTGCGAGATCCAGCGGACTGCCTCCACCTCGCTTGCAACCGGCTCAACCCGCAAAGTCTTGCGGTCGACCTGGGCACTGAAGAGCGTCACGCGTTCATGCTCCCGAAGCCCCGACCCGACCTCGGCCGCATACTCGACGGTCTGGTGACGGATGAGTGGAGTGGTGAAACCGAGCTCTTCGACGAGACGACGTTCCACGCAATGTTCAAGCGTCTCGTTCCAATGCGGATGCGTGCAGCAGGTGTTGGCCCACTGCCCCGGACAATGGTATTTGGTGGCGGCACGTTTCTGGATGAGCAAAAGGTCGCCATCGAATACGAACGCCGAAACGGCAAGATGCAGCAGCCCGTCGACGTGAGCCTTCATCTTGTCGATCGGATACAGCGAGCCGTCGCCCGCGATCGCGGGTATTAGGGTGTTGTCGCTCATCTCACGTGTTCCATACTGCTCCTGCGGTCCGAGCGCATAACGCCTGAAAGCTTGTCAGGCAACGGCCCGAGCCAGCGCGCATTTGGACCAGAGTGAACAGAGCGCCTCGGCCAGGTGTTCGATATCACCGTCGCTGTGCAGCGGCGTGGGCGTGATGCGCAGCCTTTCCTTGCCGACGGCAACGGTCGGATAATTGATCGGCTGCACGTAAATGCCGAAGTCGTCGAGCAGGACATCCGATATCCATTTGCATTTGGCCGCGTTGCCCACCATCACCGGCACGATGTGGCTCGGATTGTGCATATGCGGAATGCCGCGAACGTCGAGCGCCCGCCGCACCTTCGCAACGGCCACCTGATGCATATGGCGCTCGAGGCTGCTTTCCTTCAGGTGGCGGATCGACGCAGTCGCTCCAGCTGCAAGCGCAGGCGGGATCGCGGTCGTGAAGATGAAACCTGATGCAAACGAGCGGACGAAGTCGACGAGGACGGCAGGTCCGGTGATGTAGCCACCCATTACCCCGAAGGCCTTGCCCAGGGTCCCCTCGATGACGGTCAGCCGATCCATCAAACCTTCCCGCTCCGCGACACCCCCGCCGCGTGGCCCGTACATGCCGACCGCATGCACCTCATCAAGATAGGTCATCGCCCCGAACTGGTCGGCGACGTCGCAGATTTCCCGGATCGGCGAAATATCGCCGTCCATCGAGTAGACGCTTTCGAAGGCGACCAGCTTTGGCGCTGCCGGATCGTCGGCCGCCATCAGTTCGCGCAGATGCCTCCAGTCATTGTGACGGAACTGCCGCTTGGTGCATCGTGAATGGCGAATCCCTTCGATCATGGAGGCATGATTGAGGGCGTCGGAGTAGCAGATGATATCAGGGATCTTCGATAGCAGCGTGCCGAGCGCTGCCCAATTCGACACATAGCCTGAGGTGAAGATCAGCGCACCTTCCTTGCCGTGCAGGTCCGCGAGTTCCTTCTCGAGGAGCACGTGATAGTGATTTGTGCCGGAGATGTTGCGCGTGCCTCCAGCGCCCGCCCCGCACTTGCGGATCACTTCAACCATGCGATCGGTGACAAGCGGGTTCTGGCCCATGCCGAGATAGTCGTTGGAACACCAGACGGTTACGTCCCGCTTTGTGCCATCGTCATGATGGAAAGACGCTTTTGGGAAGGCCGCGCAATGGCGTTCGAGATCCGCGAAGACGCGATAATTGCCGGCATTGTGCAGGCCCGTCAGCGCCTCTTGCATATGCTGAAGAACATCCATCAGTCTTTCCTCTTCCCGATCGTGTCATGTCCAATTGTTGTCCAGGAGGTGTGTTGCATGGATACCGGCACACCCTCCTTCATTCCCGGAACCCCGAAGGCGGTGGTACCATCCACCGGCGTACAAACCGCCAATTTTGCCCGATCCTGCCGGGCCATGGCCCATCGCCAGAGCGCCGTGTCGGAGACAGGCAGCACCAGGACCAGATGCTCGACGATCGCCAGCGCCATGAATGTTGCGAGCAGCGTATGCCCCACGACCGAATGGTCCTGTGTGGCCCGCGACGCGCCGACGACGAGAATGACGAAAAGGCTGCCGGCGACCGCCAGAAACAATGGAAACAGCGGGGTCAACCGGTCCGTCTTGAAGTAGCTCTTCAGATGCACGATTCCCTTCGGCATCAGGTCGCTGACCGCATGTGGGGCACCGAGAAAGATGACCAACTTGGCGGAAATGCGCATGCCCCAGAGGAGGCCGAACGAGGCAAGGCCGAATTGGTTGGGAGCATCAGCCAGGACTGTCCAGAGCACGAGCGCCGTCAGCAGGATGGCGATCTCGTGGTCACGCACGGCGTCCCACGCGGCCTTGAACCGCGCGACCCCGGAAATGCCCGGCGGGCACTCCCGCCGACGCCCGGTCACCAACCCAGTCAGAAAAGCAGCCTCGTGCCAGGCCCACACCAACAGCGCGCCAAAGAACCCGGCATAGGAACCGAGCGGCGTCTGTTCGCCGCTGCCATGGACCATCAACGCAAAACCACCAAGGCCGACCACGGTCATCATCGACATCATGGCGAAATACCGGCCGGTCGTGCCGGAGCGGTTCACCAGAGCAAGCACCAGCCCGGTCGAAAGCCACCACACGGATATGGCGACGAGAACGACGGCGAGCGGGTGCGTCAGTGTCATGGAACGCCCCTTACCAGACCGGTTGCAGGCGAGACGTCGCCGGAATGGCGTTCGATTTCGTCGGGAGCATGTACATCCTGACAAAATTCACAGCAGCGGCGCCTGACCAGAAGGCCTTGCCGACCCGCCCCGCCACACCCCCGCGCGCACCGGCGGCTTGCATTTTCCTGTTGATCCGCTCCATGCGGCGGAAGCCCTCACGCATCGCGGGATTGTCGAGATCCAGGACAAGGGGAAAGCACTGCCGCGAGATTTCGGAGGTGAGGCGGAAGACCTTCATGTCGTAGTCATCGATGTCGACGCCGAGCCCCTTGTGGAAGGCCGGTCGCATGTGATCGCGCACATACATGGTCGCGAAGACGGCAAGCAGGAAGAACTTGATCCAGTATTTGTTCACACCCTCCATCAACCGCTTGTCGGAACGGATGATCAGCGAGAAGGCTTCTCCATGCGAGAACTCGTCATTGCACCACTCGCGGAACCACTTGAAAATCGGATGGAATCGCTTCTCGGGGTGTTTTTCGAGATGCCGGAAGATTGTGATGTAGCGGGCATAGCCGATCTTTTCGGAGAGATAGGTGGCATAGTAGATGAACTTGGGCTTGAAGAAGGTGTACTTCTTCGCCTTCGCCAGGAAGCCCATGTTCACGCCAATTCCGAAATCCTTCAGCGCATCGTTGATGAAGCCGGCATGGCGGGATTCATCGCGGCTCATGTAGCCGAAGAGCTCGCAGATCTCCTGGTTTTTGCCGCGCCGTTTCATTTCCTTATAGAGAACGCAGCCTGAGAACTCGGACGTAAGCGAGGAGACGAGAAAATCGATGAACTCTTCGCGCAGGTCATCAGGCAGCGCATCGATATCGATGTCTTCCCACGCCTCGTTGCGCTTGAAGTGGCCACGGTTCGGATCGCTTTTCATCTGCGCGATCAGCACGTCCCATTCTGCCCGCACCGGCTCGACATTGATCCGGTCCATCTCCTCGAAGTCCGTCGTGTAGAATCGGGGGGCGAGCATGGTCGAGACCAGCGCGCTGCGCGTCGTGTCATTGACGCCGGCCATACGCTCCTCGACCGTCTGCTCGTGATCGGCAAGATCGCCGGGGGAAACATGATTGTTCATGACAGTGCCCTCTCGGTGAAGCTGAATTCGCACAATTCCATCATGTCGAGATCGCCGGTGGCGCGAATCCAGGCGCGTTCGAGTGCGCCGGCACGCGTGATCGTCGCCTTGCGGCGGAAATTCTGTGTCGAACCATAGGGGATCGAGACCGGCGCCCCGTGCACCAGCACCTCGTCGCCCGGATGGACGACGATGCCGTTGTCGAAGCGCAGATGCGCGCCGAGCGCCTCGAAGGTATTGTTGATCTCGACAGTGCAGTCGACGACTTCGCGCCGGCGCATCAGAGAGAATAACGGATTCATGGCCGTGTGCCTCCTTGGGTATCAAGCAGTGCGGCAAATGCGGCGGCGTTGTCCCGACCGAATGCCTCGAGATAGATGCGTTCTCCGGTTGCGGTGTCGGAAAGGCTGATGCGACCGGTGTCCCATTTGATGATGCGATAGGCGGCATCGGCCGGCATCGCCGCCACCTGACGCATCCGCTCGAAAGCCCGTAGCGATCCCCGAACGAAGCCACCGGCATCCTGCGGATAGGATGCGATCATCTCGCCACTCACCGCATCAGTGACAACGACGATATCGCCGGACCCACGGCTGATGATGACGTCGCGGACGGCAACCGGACGCCCCGCTTCCTGCTTCACCAGTCCAAGACCCGTCGCCTGGCCAAATAGGACCGCGCCGGCCGAGAAGACGAGGAGCCCGACGACCGAGATAAACAACCAAGTGGGCAGACTGTTCGTGCCCTTTGCTCTCCGTCCATCGAGATAGCCGAGGCTGAGCGCGGATCGCATGATCGTTCTCCCTATTCCGCCGCCGCGACGTGACCGGTCGCTTCGATCGGTTCGTTGGTGACGACAAGCCGAGGATGTCCCGAATGAACACTGGCATAGCGAGCATAGGCAACCGCGAGAATGTCGCAGACGGTATCGGCATCCGGCAGGCAGATCAGGCTCGGTTCCGGAGCCGCGAAACGCCACCCCCGGACATGCGGCCATTGCACAAGCCAGGACAGACGCTGGCCGGGACGAAGCCCGATCGCGATCGTTCCCGCCTTGCCGCCGAGCTTCCCGAGCGAGACCGCGTTGATTTGGTTGAAAGGCAGGTTGAGGCTCATGGACAGCGCCACGCCAAAGCGCATGACGACGCGCTCGTTCGTGATCGTGTAAAGCGTCGTCCGCTCCACTGCCCAGGCGAAGAACTCGATCATGCCAAGCACGATTGCTGCCAGCATCGTCAACACGGCAACGGAAAAGACGATCCCGCCGATTGGCTGGCCATCGGAAAGTCCCGATGCCGCGGCCCAGACGGCGAGGATCAGGAAATAGGCGCCGATCCAGCGGCTCTTCAGGCCATGGCGTGCCACGAGCCCCGCCGAGGGCCGGCCCTGCCAGAGGATTTGTTCGCCCTCCGGCAGTTCGCCCGGGAGGCCGGGTACGGGCTCGATCTCGTGCTCGCGTGTGACGAACTGTTTCACAGCACCGACTCCTGCCGTTCACGCAAAGCGTAGAGCAGGCCGGCGCCATAATACGCGGCGACCTGGTCTTCCTCGCGCAGGGTGATGGTATCGGGCTTGGCCGTTGCTGGCACATCCGCGAACTGGTCGGAGGTTATCGCATGCACGTAGAGTTGGCGGCCCCCGCCTCTGGCGCCCTGGACCACGACGAAATTGTTTGGCAGGAGCACCGTGCGGGCGCCCTCCCCGGTGCCGGTCTGGACTTCATAGTATCGGATCAGATGTTCCGACCGGTCGACCCAGACGTCCGTCACCGTTCCCGCCTGCCGGCGGTCGCATGCGACAACCGCCAGTCCACGGGGATCCGTTTCTCCTTCGGCGATCGCAAATCCCTCCGCCACGCGCAATGGCACGATGCGGGCATCGCCATGAGCCGTCATGTCGGGCTTTTCTGCACGTTCGGCCCACGATCCCGGCCCGACGCCCGCCAGAAGAGGGTTGCCGACCGGCTCGATCGGATAGCCCGGGGCCGGAGCGACGCGCCTGGCGGCGAGCGGCCGCGTATCGCGCACGAAATCGGGCACCTTTTTCGTCCCCTGCCCGTGCGGCAAGACGAAGGTCTTCTTGGGAGGGACGAACAGGAAGGGACTTTTGTTGAAACGCCCCGTAACGTCCTCCTCGAGGGGATAACCCTCGCGACGGTCTTCCTGCCTCAGATACCAGATGAGGCCGGCGAAGAAGATCCAGAAGGCGTAGAGCACCACCTGGGCTACATCGAGATTGCCTCCGAGAGATCCGATCATGTTTGTCCCTCCAATTTGTGACGCGTGCCGGCGATCAGCCGGGCAACTCCGCCAGACCAAAGCGCATCTCCTCCTGGTCGTTGCCTCGGTAACGAGGTCCCGTGAGAGGACCGATCACCGCAAGGCAGGCGAACAGAAGAATGATTTCGAATGAATAGATGACGATATATCCGGAAGCCCTGCTGACCATGGCCTCTCCAAGGCTTCCGTTGAGAGCCAGCGTATTGATGCCGTTCTTGAGAACGCCGGCCACGACCAGACTACACCCAATCGCGGTTGCTTGCGCGGCACTCCAGGCGCCGACGACGACACCGCTGTCGGAGCGCCCGGAGATCGCCATCGCGCCCAGCATCGTGCCGACGGCGAACAATCCGCCACCGAGGCCGATGCCTCCCGCCCCGGCATAGAACAGGCCGTGCATCTCCAGCGGTTCGGCGAGAATAACCGCCGAGAACGCGGCGATGCCGATCAAAAGTCCGCGTGCTGCGATCCGGTACATGTCTCCGCCACGTTGCAAGCTGTGCGCGGCCCAAGCGAAACCGATCATGGCACCCGTCGCCCACAGTCCGGTCAGCAACGTGGTACGATCGACGGACATGCCGAGGATTTCCCCGCCATAGGGTTCCAGCAGAACATCCTGCATCGAAAAGGCGGCCGAGCCGACTGCGACGGCGAGCAGCAGGCGCATCGTGCCGGGATCGCGGCGATAGGTTTCGAGAGCGGCAAGGAAGCCGACGACCGACGCACGGTCGACCGTTGTCAATTTTGGGTTGCGGGCCTCCTGCTTCCAGATCGCAACCACATTGAGGGCGATCGTGAAAACGGCGGTCCCCTGGATCACCTGAATGAGATGCTTGGCGGAGAAGTCCGAAAGCGCGACGCTGTAGAACGCCGAGGCCCCGATCATGCCGACAAGCAGCATCACATAGAGCAAGGCAACCACGCGCGGCCGCTTGTCCGCCGGAACGAGATCGCTGGCGAGCGCGAGACCCGCCGTCTGCGACATGTGCATGCCAAACCCTGTGAGCAGGAAGGCGAGACAGGCGCCTACGGCACCCGCCCACTCGGGTCCCACCGTCTGCGACTGCAGGAGCAGGAGTGCGAAAGGCATGATCGCAAGGCCACCGAACTGCAGCAGGCTTCCGAGCCATACATAGGGGACGCGCCGCCAGCCCAGCACGGACCTGTATGTGTCCGAACGGTAGCCGAAAAAGAGCCGAAGCGGAGCCGCCAGCACCGGAATGGCAATGACCGCCGCCACCAGATCCACACGCACCCCGAGCTCGACGATCAGCACGCGGTTCAGCGTGCCATTGAGCAGCACCAGAACGAAGCCCACGGAGATCTGGAAAAGCGACAGCCGCAGAAGACGCGACAGCGGCATATCCGTGCTGGCCGCATCCGCAAACGGCATGAACCGCGTCCCCAGCTTCTGCCAGAGCCCGATCATCTTGCGGTTTGCGGCGCTGATCCTCATGAGCTGCTTACCTCGATGGCTTGGGAGGTGTAGAAACCGACGGCAATCCGTTCGGAGCGACCGACCGACCACGAGGACATCGCCGGCTTTGCGACGAGATTGCCGACCAGCGCCCGGACATCCACAGGATAGATCGAGGGCGAACGATTGCCGCGCGGAAAGACGCGGCCTGCTGCGAGCATGGTGCGAAGGAAGCGGGAGCCGGGAGCAAGGGTAAAGACGAGCTTGCGCGATGTGCGCGATGCCATCTTTTCGAGCACGCGCATCGCCTCCGCAGGTTGGTAGTGGATGAGGACATCCATCGCCACGATCGCATCGAAGTGTCCGTGGCGCGGATCGAGCATGTCGCCGCTTTCAAAGCGAACCGAGCCAGTTGGGCGGTTGCCCGAAGGATGGCGATCGAGGGCACGCTGCCGGGCAAACGCGACCATCTGCGCTGAGAGATCAATCCCGAGCACGTCGGCGCCCCGGTCCATGAGCTCCATCGAAAGCACACCGGATCCGCAGCCGGCATCGAGGATGCGCCAGCCGGAAAGATCCTGCGGCAACCAGCTGACCAGCGTTGCGCGCATCGCGTCGCGACCCTTGCGAACCGTCGCGCGAATTCCGCTGACAGGCTGGTCCCCGGTCAACCTCTTCCACGCATCGAGCGCCGTGCGATCGAAGTAATGTTCGATTTCACCGGTCCGCCTCATGTAGTCCGTCTGGCTCATCGGAACCTCACTCGAAACCGAGAAATTCGAAAATTTCCCGGTCCTTCATCGGCTCGGCCTCGAGCGCGGGGGTCCCTGCCCAAAGACGCTCGGCCAGTTGCAGGTATTCATTCTGGATCGCCACGATCTCCGGGCTGTCGCCCATTTCGAACAGCGTGCTCTTTTTCAACCGGCTGAGACGGACCTGATCGCTATCCGGGATATGAGCCAGACGTTTCAGGCCGATCGCCTCGTTGTAGCGGTCGATCTGGTCCGTCTCGCGCGACCGGTTGGCGATGACGCCTCCGAGGCGTACATCATAGTTCTTCGCCTTGGCTTTGATCGCCGCCACGATCCGGTTCATCGCGAAGATGGAATCGAAGTCGTTTGCGGCCACGACCACGGCGCGTTCGGCATGCTGCAGCGGTGAAGCAAACCCGCCGCAGACGACGTCGCCGAGAACGTCGAAGATCACGACGTCGGTATCGTCAAGAAGGTGGTGTTCTTTCAGCAGCTTGACGGTCTGGCCAACAACATAGCCACCGCACCCTGTCCCGGCCGGCGGCCCGCCCGCCTCGATACATTGCACGCCGTTGTAGCCTTCGACCATGTAGTCCTCCGGCCGCATCTCCTCGGTGTGGAAATTCACCGTCTCGAGCACGTCGATGACCGTGGGGATCAGGCTCTTGGTCAGCGTGAAGGTGGAGTCATGCTTGGGGTCACAGCCGATCTGCAGCACGCGCTTGCCGATCTTGGAGAACGCCACCGAAAGATTTGAGGATGTCGTCGACTTGCCGATGCCGCCCTTGCCGTAGACGGCGAAGACCTTTGCACCGTCGATTTCCATGGTCGGGTCGAGATGGACCTGAACACTTCCTTCTCCATCAGCCCGTTCTCGCAGCTTTTCGGCAAGGCGCGCCTCGCGTTCCGCTGTCTTGGCATGGGTAAAGATATTCATTGGGCAGCCTCCCTGAATAGGCCTTCCAGACGATCTTCCAGTTCCTCACCGGCCAGCTTGAGGGCGGCGAGGGTTTCTGCGTCGGGCTGCCAGTAATTGCGTTCGTGCGCCTCCATCAGACGGGCGGCTAGCCGCGACGTTGAGGCGGGATTGAGTGTCGAGAGCCGGTCGCGCATTGCAGGATCCAGCATGAAGGTCTCGGTCATCTGCTGGTAGACCCAAGGATCGACATCGCCCACCGTCGCGGACCAGCCAAGCGTGTTAGTCACCTGTGTCTCGATGTTGCGCACGCCTTCATAGCCATGCTTCAGCATGCCCTCGAACCATTTCGGATTGAGTGTCCGCGTCCGGGTTTCGAGCGCGACCTGCTCGCCCAAGGTGCGCACCTTGCCCTCGCCCTGGGTCTGGTCCGAAATGAAGACGGGCAAAGAAGCGCCGCCCTTGGCGCGATTGACGGCTTTGGTAAGACCGCCCAGCGTATCGAAATAGTTTTCGATCGTGGTCACCCCGATCTCGATGGAGTCGAGGTTCTGGTAGGCCATGTCGACCTCACCGAGCATGGCATCGAGAACCTCGGCCTGATTGCTCGTCTTGCCCTTGCGGTTGATCGCGAAGCTCTTCCGGTTGGTATAGGTTTCCGCGATCTCTTGATCATCCGTCCAGGCCGACGATCCGATCAGCATGTTGACATTGGCGCCATAGGCACCGTCAGCATTTGAGAACACGCGATAGGCCGCGGCCTCGATGTCGCAACCATGGCTTTCGCAATAGGCGAGCGCGTGTTTGCGGATGAAGTTCATCTCCACCGTTTCGTCAGCGACGGCCGCGAGATAGCTGGCCTCGGCCAGCATGCTTGCCTGGATCGGCAGCAGGTCGCGGAAAATTCCAGAGAGCGTCATCACCGCATCGATGCGGGGGCGCTTCAGTTCCTCAAGCGGAATGAGCACGGCACCACAAACGCGATTGTAGGAATCGAGCCTGGGCCGCGCGCCCATAAGCGCCATGGCCTGGGCCAGCGGGGCGCCGCCCGTCTTGAGGTTGTCCGTGCCCCAGAGCACGATAGCCACGGTCTCCGGCAGGCGCCCGTCGATCTTCATGTAGCGTTCCAGCACCCGCGCCGCCTGCCGCTCGCCGTCCTGCACGGCGAAGGCACTCGGTATGCCGAAGGGGTCAAACCCATGGATATTTCGGCCGGTCGGCAGAAGTTCGGGCGTGCGCAACAGATCGCCGGACGGCGATGGCGAGACGAACCGTCCATCCAGCGCCCTGAGGATGCCGTCCAGTTCGCAATTTTCCATGAGGCCTGTATTCATGTCCGACAGCATGGAGATAGCCGCCTGCTGGCTCTCGGTTGCCCCCGGAACTGCGGTCGCTACAGCCTTTAGGTCGCCGTCGACAAGCGCAGGCATAAGAGTAGCGTTTTCCGCAAACAAGCGGGCATCCTCCATCCCGGCCGCGACATGGCAGAGTACCTCAAGCCGTTCCTGACGCGACATTGCCTTGCCCGCGACATGCAGGCCATGCGGGATCAAAGCGTATTCGAGTTCCGTCACCGCACCGGCAAGGTCGCGAACGAAGTCGGAATCGCTGTCGCCAACCCCCTTTGGCAGAAGATCGAGTTGCTGGGCCTGTATCCGGATGAGTGCGACCAACCGTTCGCGCTCCGCGACGCACTCTGGCTGCGTCAACCGGTAGCGATCCAGGCTCGCCTTGAGTTCGCTCAGCCCTTTGTAGAGCCCGGCCTGGGTGATCGGCGGCGTCAGATACGAAATCAATGTTGCAGCGGAGCGGCGTTTGGCAATCGACCCCTCGGACGGGTTATTGGCCGCATAGAAATAGAAATTCGGCAAGGCGCCAAGGATTCGATCCGGCCAGCACGTGCCGGAGAGACCCGTTTGCTTGCCGGGCATGAATTCCAGCGCACCATGCGTTCCGAAATGCAGAACGGCGTCGGCGCGGAAAACCTCTCGCAAATAGCTGTAGTAGGCGGCAAAAGCGTGGTTCGGCGCGAAACCGCCTTCAAACAGCAGCCGCATCGGATCACCCTCATAGCCGAAGGGTGGCTGAATGCCGACAAACACATTTCCGAACTGGCGACCAAGGACGAAGAGGCCACGGCCATTGCTGAGGACGCGACCGGGCGCCGTGCCCCAGTGCGCCTCGATCTCGCCCAGATGACGTTCGCGACGGATGTGATCGTCCGCGGGAATGACGGCGTGAACATTGGCCTCGGCGCCGTAGAGCGCGGAGTTCCCTTCCAGAATCATCTCCCGCAACAGATCGGCTGTGTCCGGCACGGAGACGTCATAGCCCTCCGACGAAAGACGCAGCATGGTCTGGTGGAGGCTTTCGAACACGGACAGGAATGCCGCGGTGCCTATGCTACCGCTGTTTGGCGGATAGTTGAAGATCGTAATGGCAACCCGGCGCTCCCGGCGCGTGCTGCGACGCAGGTCGACCAGCGCAGCCAGTCGATCCGCCAGCAGGTTGACGCGTTCGTCGTCCGGCTGCATGCAGGCCCGTCCCGACGGGCATTCGCCAAGCTCGCGGGCGCAGATGCAGGCTTTCGCCTTGCCGCCGCAATCGGAACGCCCACCGATGACCATGGAACCGGTAGCACCATCGAGCTCCGGGATAGCCACCATCAGCGTCGTCTCGATCGGGGTCAGCCCTTGCGATGACGACTGCCAGCCTTCCTTGGACTGGAATTCCGTCACGAAGGCGGAGACATAAGGCACGTCGAGATGCTCAAGCGTGCGGGCGGCCGCACTGGCATCGCTGTAGGCCGGCCCGCCCACAAGTGAGAAGCCGGTCAGCGAGCAGAGCGCATCGACCTTCAGTCCGCCCTCTGCCGGATCCATGTAACGGGAGATGGCCGAGCGCATATCGAGCCCGCTGCAGAAGACCGGGACAACCGAAAAGCCGCGCGTTTCGAGTGCCGAGATAACGCGGTCGTAATGACCGGTATCGCCGGAGAGGATGTACGTCCGAAGCAGGAGAAGGCCGATTGTGCCGCGCTCCCCGCTGACGTGCGGCAGGTTTTTGAGCTGCGTTGTGACCCGCGGCCTCAGCCGCGGGTGGTAGAGACCGACATCCGGGTATTCGACAGGATCGCCAACGGCGATCTTGCCCTGCAGACCCCGGCGGTCGCCCTTGGCATACTTGCCGACCAGCAACCGGACCATATTGGCGATATTCTCGTCGGAGGCCGCGATGCGATACTGGAGAGTCAGGAAGTAGTTGCGCACATCCTGGGCGGTTCCCGGGATAAAGCGCAGCAATTGCGGCAAGCGCCGCAGCATCGCGAGCTGGCGCTCGCCGGCCGTCTTGCCGCTGTCCCGGCCATTTCGTGAACTTGAGCCGCGCAATTTCTTCAGCAGCGCAAGCGGCCCCTTCTGCTCCTCGCTCATGCGGAAACGGCCCATCGTCGTATATTTCATGATGGTGCCGGCCGACATGCAGCACACCATGGCGTCGCATTCGCGGTGACGCGCGTCAAGCACGTCGGCAATGGCGTTCACATGCTCTTCGACGAAGATCATCGAGACGATGATGATGTCGCCCGACAGGATCGCGGCGCGGCATTCTGCGAGACTATCAGAATTGTCGTTCCAATCCGTTGCTGCATGGACGGACATCGTCAGTCCCGGCAAGTCATGAGCCAGCACGCGGCGCGCGTCATCGACCGCAGCCGCGATATGGTTGTCGAGCGTTACCAGCACCACCCGAACCGGGGTGCTGTCAGCGGGCGAAATGGGCTTTCGCGTCATACAGCGTCTCCACGGTGATCGGTCGGATGCCTTTGCTCTCGGCAAAGAGTTCGGTATTGCGTCGTGCCTTCCCGCGAACGAAGAAGGGGACCTTCTTCAGCTCCCTCTCGGCATCGATGGTCCAGACCTGACGTTCATCGGCGGTTTCAGGCTGCGATGTTTCTTCGAGGTCGATGGACTCAGCCTGCACATGGGAATGGAGATGTGAGGCAGACGCACCATCGTTGAATTCGAAATCGTCGCGAAACATCTGCAGCAGATGCTCCTCGAGCCCCATCATCAGCGGATGAACCCAGTTGTCGAAGATCACGTTCGCGCCTTCGAAACCCATCTGCGGCGAATAGCGGGCGGGAAAATCCTGAACATGGACCGGCGCCGAGATGACCGCACAGGGAACGCGCAGACGCTTCGCGATGTGACGCTCCATCTGCGTTCCGAGCACGAGCTCCGGCCGGGCGGCGACGATGGCGGCTTCGATCTCCAGATGATCGTCGCTGACAAGGGGTTCGACCCCATATTTTTCCGCCGCCTCGCGGACGTCGCGAGCAAATTCGCGCATATAGGTGCCGAGACCGCAGACGCGGAAGCCCAGCTCTTCGGACGCGATGCGCGCCGCCGCGATCGCGTGCGTAGCATCGCCAAAGATGAAAACGCGTTTGTTGGTGAGGTAATTGCTGTCCACCGAGCGGGCATACCAAGTGAGTCGGTCTCGGCCGGAACTCCCCTCACCCGCTGCCATCTTCGGGCGAATGCCCGCCAGGTCCCGAACCTCCGCCAGAAATGCCTCGGTCGCACCGACGCCGATCGGCACGGTGGAGACGAACGGCATGCCGTGTTGCTTCTTCAGCCAGCGCGCGGCGGTATCGGCGATTTCCGGATATAGCACGATGTTGAACGCGGCCTCAGGCAGCCTTGCAAGATCGGCCGGACTGGCGCCCAGCGGCGCGACGACGCGAACGTCCAGTCCCTCGTTCGTGAGCAGCCGCATGATCTCGGTAACATCGTCCCCGCAACGGAACCCAAGCGAGGTCGGGCCGAGAATGTTGCAAGTGTTCGCGGCAATATCCTTCGGCCGTGCGACTTGCCCGGCAAAGGCACGAACGAGCCGATAGAAAGTCTCTGCGGCGCCCCAGTGTTCCTTCTTCTGGTAGGACGGCAATTCGAGCGGCACCACCGGCACCGGCACGTCCAGGGTTCTCGCCAGTCCAGCCGGATCGTCCTGCAGCAATTCTGCGGTACAGGAGGCACCCACCAGAAGGGCCTCCGGTTGGAACCGGGCCACCGCGTCACGGCAGGCGGCCTTGAAGATGTCGGCCGTGGACCCCGAGAGGTCACGCGCCTGGAATGTTGTGTATGTCACTGGCGGACGAGACTGGCGGCGCTCGATCATCGTGAACAGCAGATCGGCGTAAGTATCCCCCTGCGGCGCATGCAGGACGTAGTGGACGCCGGTCATGGAGGCCGCGATCCGCATCGCACCAACATGGGGAGGTCCCTCGTAAGTCCACATCGAGAGCTTCATTGCGCCGCCTCCGGGAAAGCGGCCCGGCCAGCGAGGAGCCGGCTGCGTATGAGGGGACGGGCGAAAAGTTCCGCGAGGTCTCCCGCCTGCTCGTACCCCTGTATCGGCGTGAACGCGAACTCGATCGACCATTTGGTGGTCCGTCCCTCGGCCTCGAACGGATTGGCAAGTCCGAGCCCGCAGACGATCAGATCAGGTTCAGCCGCACGGCAACGATCGATCTGGATGTCGACATCCTGGCCTTCCGAGATCGAAACACCGGGCGGGAGCAGGGCCAGTTCCCCGGCAACATGCTCCCGGTGGAGATAAGGACTGCCGACCTCGACGATCTCCGCCCCGAGTTCGCTATGCAGAAACCGGGCAAGCGACGGTTCGAGCTGGGAATCGGGAAACAGGAAAATCCTCGATCCTTCGAGCGTCGGACGGTAGTGCGCGATAGCTTGCCGGGCGCGCTTGCGAGGCTGTGCGACCACCTTATCGAAATGCGCACGGGCGACACCGAATGCAGAGGCGACAGCCCAAAGCCAGGCGGTCGTGCCTTCCCCGCCAAGCGGAAAAATCGCGTCGATACGCTTGGCGCCGCAGGACTCCAGTGCGGCCGCGGTTGCGCCAAGATACGGTTGCGCGAGGACGTAGTGGGTCTCAGTCCCGATCGCAAAGCCATCGGTCGCGTGACGTCCCGGCAGGAAGACAACATCCGGCAGGCCTAATTCCGAAAAAATCCGGGAAAACTGATCCTCGACGACATCGGCAAGAGAACCCGCGACGACCAGCTTGGCGGCCGAACGATCTGTCGTCTGCAATTTCTGGTCTTCGACAAGCGCCGCCAGAAAATTATCCTCGCCCTGCGTGAATGTCGTCTCAATTCCGCTACCGGAGTAGGCAATCACGCGGTGGCGCGGTGCGTGCTGCGCATTGAGTCGGCTGGCGGCCCGAACGAGATCAAATTTGATCACCTCCGACGGGCAGGATCCGACAAGCACCAGCATTCTTATATCGGGCCTGCGCTCCAGCAGGCGGGCAACGACCTGGTCCAGTTCATCATGCATGTCGGCCATGCCGGCGAGATCGCGTTCCTCCATGATGGCGGTCGCAAATCTGGGCTCTGCGAAGATCATTACGCCTGCTGCCGACTGAATGAGATGTGCACACGTGCGGGATCCGACCACCAGGAAGAACGCGTCCTGGACTTTGCGATGCAGCCATATGATGGACGTCAGGCCGCAGAAAACCTCATGCTGGCCTCGTTCGCGGATGGTCGCAGGAGTCGCGCAGGCCGATGGCAGGGGCCGGTTCATGACGCACTCCCGGCAACAGGAAGGCGTCGGACGTCGCCAACTCCGATGGTTCGCAGCGAAGCAGCCTCCCGCCGCGCCATCCGCAGCTTCCACACGAACTGCGCGGCGTTGATGACGTAGGTCGCGTAGGCGGCCAGCGCGAGAGCCATCAATCGCCCGCCGGTGAGTGCGCCCTGATACAACGCAACGAGATACAAAGTATGCAGGACCAGAACGACGATCGAAAAGACATCTTCCCAGAAGAACGGCCGAGCGAAGAGATACCGACCAAAGACTTCCTTCTCCCAGATCGAGCCAGTCACCATGATCGCATAGAGGGTGAGTGTTTTGACCACGACGGAGAATTCAGCGACCGATTGCCCGGCGCCTGTCGCGAGGTAGTTGAGAATAAGGGCCAGACTGACCAAGAAGACGAGGAACTGAACCGGCGCAAGCACGGCCTGGACTTTGGTCCAGACGCTACGATCGCGTCGAGTGCGCTCTTCACTTGTGTAGAGGACGTTACCTGTGGTCGGCTGGTAGATATTGCCCATTACGTTCGTTCCTTCTCCCGGAGTCGTCCCGCAGGGCTCATCGGGATGGGAAAGAGTAGTCTCGCGATCGCAAGAGTGTCAACCTAGATTGACGTAAATTTTTATTTACATAATCGCATTGACCCGGCATGCTATAGAGGCTCGCACATGTGCATCATGGCCTCGCCACGTCAGCACCGCGCGCCACATATGTCAGGCTCGGTGAGGGAGGCGTTCCGCGCGGGCACTATGGACACGACCTTAAGCGACGACACAGCATGTCCACTGCCGTCAGCATCGGCCGCAGTGAGCAAACCTACATCCAATGGATCACTTGCCCGGCTAGGTTTGGCAGGGTACTTACTGACGCGCGAACGGGAAACGCTACAGAGCTTCATTCAGGGAACGGTGGCGCCTATGACCGCCGACAGACTGGCAGCGCGGTACGACATGGGACTGGAGCACGACAGCCGCTACGCTCGTGCTATCGATGCGTTTTGCCCACTTGTCACCAGCCCGGGGGTTCGCACTCCGATCCTGCTCGATTTTTTGCGAACGGAACTTCCTGCCGACCAGCCCGATTTCGCCAAAGTTCTGTTCATAGAGGCGGTGACACGGGAGCTGGGGCGGCGGTGGGAAGGGGATGATTGCGACTTTGTCGACGTAACAGTCGCGGTCGCGCGCCTGCAGGATATCATCAGGCTACTATCCTTTGAATTCCGAAGCTTGCACGGAGACGCCAACCTTCCCTTCGTGGTGCTGGCAACACCCTACGGAGAACAGCATACGCTGATGCCGTATCTCCTGGGCCTGCTGTTTGATGCGATGGGATGGTCGACACGGATCGTGGAAGGCGCGGACCTGAGGAGTCCGAGGCTGCGATCAGCGCTCGACCATGCAGATATTGTCTGCATCGGATGGAGCAACCAACGCCTGCGCAGCGAGTTCCATGACCTTGTGGCAGCCGTCCGATCCACCCAGAGAGATCGTCGGCCGCCGATCATCGCCGGAGGCATTGCGGCCCTGGATTCCGTTGATTTTCTTGTCAGTTTGGGGATTGACTGCATTTGTGACAGCGTTTACTCCGCCGCTAGAATCTGCGAAAGGTTCTACGAGTTGGAAGCGATCAGCCGGCAGGCAAGAGGATCGCCTCGGAGGACTGCTGTAAATGCCAGTGGAATCGATTGGCTGACGCGATGAAGCCTCTCAACGGCAAGAACGCGACACTTGGGTTCGAGATAGCAGTCAGCCTGCTGAAATCTCTCGACATCGAATCCATCGGTGCCCTCGTCGGACTTGGCGCCGACATCGTGATGTTGGTCGACAAGACCGGCAAGGTCGCGAGCATTCACCTATCCGATCCGGAAATTGGAAGTTGCGGCTTGGCGACATCGGTCGGGCGACGCCTGCAGGATATCGTCACCATTGAATCCGTGCCGAAAATCGACTCAATGCTATCCGGCCTCGACCGGGAGCGGCATTCGCGCGGCTATCAGGTCAACCACAGTTGCGACGGCAGGCCGGACCTGCCGGTTGTCTACTCCGCCTTCTCCTCGGATGATTTCCCCTACACACTGGTGGTCGGGCGCGACCTGCGCCAGCAGATGCGCGACCAGCAGCGGCTGGTCGAAACGCAGATGGCACTGGAGGCGGACTACCGGGAACTCCAGGAGGCTGAAGCCCGCTACCGCACGGCCTTCCGGGTTTCCAGTATCGCTCACCTGATGATCGACGGCGAGCGAAAGAGCGTCCTGGATGCCAATGCCGCGGCGATCGCGCTGCTGGGCACCGGCAACGCAAGCATGGTCAGCAAACCCTTCCGCGACCTCTTTAGAAAGCAGGACCGCGATCTGCTGAGCGACGCGATCGCAGAAGCACGCCACAGCCCTGACCCGGTGCAACTCGACACGCTGAAGACGGCGAATGGCGAGCCGGTCTCATTGACCTTGCGCTCCTACAGGGAGAACGGCGTTACCAACCTGATCGTCTCAGCCTGGTCTACAGCGGATGTGGCCGAAACCCGGCGTCAGCATATCGAGAAGACGGAGCCGACGACGGTGGACCTTTCCGGATTTCCGGAGGCCGCCGTGCAGACCAATGGTCAGGGACAGGTGGTTGCAGCCAACGCGCTTTTCCTGGATCTCGTTCACGCACCATCGCTGGCGCAGGTATTGGGACGCAATATCGCGACCTGGTTCTCCAAGTCGTCGCTGGACATCCATGTGCTTTATTCCCGCCTTGCGGAAGAACAGAACGTGCGAGGCTTTTCATCCACGCTGACCGACAATCTGGCCGGAGAACGTCCGGTGCTGATTTCAGCGCGGCGCAATCCCGATACCAGCCAGACGCAAATGGTCATCGTTGCCCAAGCAAACGCAGGCGAGCGATTGTCGATTCCGTCACCCGGCGCCCCCGAACAGGCGGATGGTTTTGCCAACCTCGTCGGAAAAGTTCCGCTGAAGGAACTGATGAGAGAATCCCTCGACGTGATCGAAAAGATCTGCATCGAGGCCGCCCTGGATCAGACGAACAACAACCGCGCGTCCGCCGCGGAGATTCTCGGCCTTTCCCGCCAGAGCCTTTACATAAAGCTCCGCCGTCACGGGCTCGAAGACTACCGTCCGGCAAACTGAACCCAGACAAATCACCGAAGGTTTCCGGCGGAATTTCATCGCGGGACATCGCGCGTCGTCAACGGAGTGTCAATTTTTGTTGACACATGGCGAGGAGCGGGCCTAGCATTCGGAACATGGAGATCACCCGCGCAGAGACTCAGCAACATGACTGGCCGAGCTTTCCGGCGGTGATCGCATTGCTGAAGCCGATCACATGGTTTCCCCCGATGTGGGCCTATGCTTGTGGGGCGATTGCATCCGGACAGGACTTCGGATCAGCCGCAGTTCCGGCTGTCGCCGGCATCGTTCTCGCCGGCCCGCTACTCTGCGGCACAAGCCAGGCTGTCAACGACTGGTTCGATCGTCATGTCGATGCGATCAACGAGCCGCACCGCGTCATCCCATCGGGACGCGTGCCGGGTCGCTGGGGTCTGTACATCGCCATTCTGATGTCGATATTGTCGGCACTTGTCGCGGCGCTGCTTGGCCCTTTTGTGCTTATCGCATCCCTGATCGGCCTCGTCTTCGCATGGGCCTACAGCGCACCGCCTTTCCGCTTCAAGCAGAACGGCTGGATCGGCAACGGGGTTGTAGGCCTGAGCTACGAAACACTTCCCTGGATTACGGCGACCACCGCGATGACCGGCCTTGTTCCGGATGCTGACAATCTTGCGATTGCCCTGCTTTACGGTCTCGGAGCACACGGCATTCTGACACTCAACGACTTCAAGTCCATGCGCGGCGACCGGGAAATGAACATCGCCACACTTCCGGTTCTGCATGGAGCCAGAAATGCAGCCTTGATCGCCTGCATTGTCATGGCACTGCCGCAGATCGGCGTTATCGGCTTGCTGGCACATGAGAACCTTGCCTACCACGCCGCGGGCCTCTGTCTCCTGCTGGCGATACAGGTCGTGTGCATGATCCGCTTCCTTCGCGATCCCGTCGGACGCGCCGTCTGGTACTCGTCGATCGGCGTAGGCCTCTACGTCAGCGGCATGATGGTGGCGGCGTTCGGTCTCCGCCATCTCGCACTCGTCAATTCTCTGGGTTGAAGGACTCGCCGATGTCTCACCCTCGACCGGCAATCGAAGCGAACAAAGCGATACGGTCAGGGTTGAGCTGGATCGATATTGGACGCCTTGGTATCGTACAGGCAGCCCTTGCATCGATCGTGGTGTTGACCAACTCGACGCTGAACCGCGTCATGATCGTTGAACTCGGTCTTGCGGCTGTCGTGCCGGGCTTACTCGTCGGCATACACTACGCGGTACAGCTAAGCCGTCCGATGTGGGGGCACCGGTCCGACACCGGCGGCTCGCGCACGGTCTGGATTCTCGCTGGCTTGGGCACACTGGCACTCGCGGGCACCCTCGCCTCGTCGACAACCTACCTCTTTGCTGAGCATCCAAACCTGGGTTTTGTGATCGCCGTCCTCGCATATGTGATGATCGGCATGGGCATCGGGGCAAGCGGCACCTCCCTGCTCGCGCTTCTCGCAACCCGCACGGCGACCGAACGTCGCGCGGCGGCGGCAACGATCACCTGGATGATGATGATCTTTGGTATCATCGTCACTTCGATCGCCACCGGAATAGCTTTGGAGCCCTATTCCCATGGCCGGCTGGTGACGGTGACTGCAGCAACGGGGATCATCGCGTTACTTGTTGCCTGGCTTGCGGTCAGAGGCATCGAACAAAAACCGATGGTGGCAGCCGCTCCGGATCAGTCCATGCCGCCCCAGCGCTTCCGTGACAGCCTGCGCGACGTGTGGGGCGATCGGCAGGCGCGGATACTAACCCTGTTCATCTTTCTGTCGATGTTCGCCTTCTCGACGCAGGACCTCATTCTCGAACCGTTTGCCGGCCTGCTCTTCGGCATGACGCCAGGCCAATCGACCCAGCTCTCGGGACTACAGCATGGGGGCGTCCTTCTTGGCATGGCAGCCTTCGGTCTGGCAGGCATTGTGTTTGGCAAACGAGTTGCCAATCTCCCGAGGCTCTTCATCATCATCGGCTGTCTGGGCTCTGCCGGCGCGCTTGCATTTCTCTGTATCGCCGCAACAATCGCGCCGAACTGGCCGCTGCCCTACAATGTGTTTTTGCTCGGCCTCGCCAATGGTATGTTTTCAGTCGCTGCCATTGGCACGATGATGTCGCTTGCCGCAGCCGGCGCGCACGCCAATGCGGGGATGCGGATCGGTGCCTGGGGCGCGGCTCAGGCCCTTGCATTTGGTCTTGGCGGTCTGTTCGGAAGTTTTGCCTTGGATCTCGGTCGCGGTCTCGCGATGACAGACGGACATGCCTTTGCAACGGTATTCGGTTTCGAAGCGATCCTTTTCATGGCGTCGGCGGGCCTCGCATTGGCTATCGGCAACCGGTCGGCATCGACCGACGCACCGCAATCCTGCTCACCCTTACTGCAGCCGGCGGAGTGACCGAATGGAAACGCAAATTCGTCGAAACCAACAGCGTCCGGCAGAACCGATGTTTCCGGAAATGTTCGACGTCGCCGTGATTGGCGGTGGTCCAAGCGGCGCAATCGCCGCGGAAAGACTTGCAACGGTTGGCCGCAGTGTTCTTCTCGTCGATCCCGGCAACCGCATCAAACCATGCGGCGGCGCCATTCCGTCGAGAACCCTCAAGGACTTTGGCATTTCCGAAGACATGTTGGTGGCGAAGGCAAATGCAGCGCGCGTGATTGCCCCCTCGGGACGAGCAGTCGAGATGCGGATCGGCAATATCGGCTTTGTCGGAATGGTGGATCGCGCCACGTTCGACCCTTATCTGCGTGAACGAGCCGAACATGCCGGTGCGAGACGGTTGAATGGAAAGCTCATCTCGGTCGAAGAAGGCAAAGATGGCACGTTGCAAATGACATTTTCGCAGAACGATGGTGATGCATCGTCACAGAATTTGCAACTTCGCGCCCGAATGTTGATCGGCGCGGACGGCGCAAATTCGGCCGTCAGGCGACTGATGTTTCCGCGCGCAAAACGTCCTCCCTATGTGTTTGCCTATCACGAAATCATTGAAAGCCCGCGGGAAACGGAGACAACCCCCTGCGCCACCGATCAATGCGATGTGGTCTATGACGGACGGATTTCTCCGGACTTCTACGGCTGGGTCTTTCCGCACGGCACCACGATGTCGGTCGGCTGCGGTTCGGCTGTCAAGGGGCATAACCTGCGGCAGGCAACGGCGGATTTGCGGCGAGCGGCAGGCCTGGCTAGTTGCCGGACCATCCGCCGAGAAGGCGCACCGCTGCCGCTCAAACCGATGCGGCGCTGGGACAATGGCCGGAATGTCGTTCTGGCCGGAGACGCGGCCGGCACGGTCGCGCCGTCATCGGGCGAAGGCATCCACTACGCCATGCTGTGCGGGAAACTCTGCGCCGACGCGGTCGATACCTGTCTGAGAACCGGCAAGGCATCTTCCCTGCGGCAGGCCCGCCGCATCTTCATGCGAGCGCACGGACGGGTTTTCCTGATCCTCGGCATCATGCAAGCGGTCTGGTACCGCAGTGACCGGATGCGGGAAAAATTTGTTGCCATGTGCGCGGACCCAGATGTCCAGCGGTTGACCTGGGAATCCTACATCAACAAGAAGATCGTACGGCGCGACCCGCTTGCGCATGTCAGGGTGTTTTTCAAGGATATCGGCCAGTTGCTCGGCATCACGGCGGGTCAACAATGAAACTATTGACCGAGTTACTCGCCTCGGGCTGGATCAGCGCGATCGCGGTCGCGATCCTGTGGGCTGAAACCCTCGTGCTGTCATTGCTCTCCCATGAGCCAGGGCGTCGCTTCCGTTCTCTCGCCGCCAACGCCTGTTCGGGAACCTTCCTACTGCTGGCCGTCGGGATGGCTCTGCGTGGCGATGATCCGCGCGCGATACTCATTTTGCTCGCCGGATCGCTTGTCGCGCACGGCCTCGATATCCTGTCACGCACGCCCATCGATCGGCTGCGTGTTCAGCCGCAACACGGTATAATTCAACATGCCAGCGGTGCTGACCCAGGCAATGTAGGGAATAAACAAAAGTGCGCTGATGACGGAAACCGGCCACGCGGTCACGATGAATCCGAGGATGGAGATCCACAGCAGCGCGATATCTGCAAGCGCCAGATCCATACGGCGAAGTCCAAAGAACAGCCAGGACCACATGGCATTGAACACGATCTGAGCGCACCAGAAAGCGAGCGGCAGAGACCAGCCCGCCAGCGTCCATACGCTCCAACCGGCGTAGGCGATGCCAGCGTAGAGAAGCGACCATACCACCGGGAACGCCCATTTTGGCGGCGTCCAGGATGGCTTGCGCAAGGTTTCGTACCATTGGCCCGGCTTGAACACCGCGCCACTCGAGGCCGCGATAAGAACAATGACGATAAAGGTGACAGCGGCCATGACCTGCTCCTGTGATTGGGAACGACGCCCGACACTACACATCGTCGGCTATCGCGCAACGTCGGCGGAACAAGATCGTTGCACAGAGTGCTCGAACACCTTCTTGATCGCCCGTTCGGCGGCACTACTTTTTTATCCGCAGCTTCGTTACGGGAGGTAACCAATGTCGAAGTTTTTCGCATTCGCATTCAGCATGGCCGTTGTATTGGCGCCGACACTCACTCTTGCCCAGGAGGGAGACGCCGCCGCCGGCAAGACTGTCTTCAACAAATGTATGGCCTGTCACAACGTGGACACCGACAAGGCCAAGGTCGGCCCGTCCCTGAAGGGCGTGATCGGCCGGCAGCCCGGCACCGTGGAGGGCTTCAAGTATTCCAAGGCCATGGTCGATTTCGGCGCCGGCAAGGTTTGGGATGAGGCACTTCTGGCCGCGTATCTGCCCGACCCGCGCGGCCTCGTGAAGGGGACCAAGATGGCATTTGCCGGCCTGAAGACCGACAAGGAGGTCGCCGACGTGATTGCCTACCTGAAGCAGTTCAGCGAGCCGCAATGAGCCTGGTCAAGGCCAAAAGCTTGACCCGTGACAATACAAATCGGGCGATGTGTAAAAAAAAGTTTACACATCGCCCGATTTACCGGAAGATGACTTTCCATTCCCGACACCTGGGTGCAGGTCGATAGATTCGACAGCCCGGCAGCGACAACCGGGAAGCGTCAGGGCGGGAGGAAAACATGGGCTTGATATCCGCGTCGGTCGCAACCCCGATTCTCGATGGCATACGCGATCCATCCGATCTCCGGGCGATGAGTGACGACGAACTCGTCCATCTGGCCGATGAACTCCGATCCGAAACCTTGAGCATTGTGTCGCAGACAGGCGGTCATCTAGGATCAAGCCTTGGCGTGGTCGAACTCACCATCGCCATTCACACGGTGTTCGACACACCCCGCGACAAGCTGATCTGGGACGTTAGTCATCAATGCTATCCGCATAAGGTCTTGACCGGCCGACGCGAAAGAATGCGCACGCTGCGCAAACAGGACGGTCCCTCAGGTTTCACGCGCCGCGCCGAGAGCATCTACGACGCCTTCGGCGCCGCCCATTCGTCGACGTCCATCTCCGCCGGCCTCGGTTTCGCCGTCGGCCGCGACCTGGGAGCGGATGTGGGTGACGTCGTATGCGTGATCGGCGATGGCGCTATGTCCGCCGGCATGGCGTTCGAGGCGATCAACAATGCGGGTGCGTTGGGGAAACGGGTCTTCGTCATCCTCAACGACAACGCCATGTCTATCTCCCCTCCGACCGGAGCGCTGTCCTCGCACCTTGCTAAACTTTCAGGGCGGCTTGAAGACGCAACTGAATATCTCGACGGTAGCGTGTCGAACCTCTTCGAGCACATGGGCTTCACCTATCACGGACCGATTGACGGTCACGACCTGAAGGGTCTGCTTGCAACGCTGCGCCACCTGAAGAGCGACGGCCAGGGTCCGATCCTCGTGCACGCTGTGACCAGGAAGGGCGCAGGATATGTCCACGCCGAAGCCTCCGAGGACAAATACCACGGCGTCAATCGGTTCGATATCGCGACGGGCATCCAGGAAAAGGGTGTCGCCAAGGCACCGACATTCACAAAGGTTTTCGCGACGGCGCTGGTTGCCGAAGCCGAACGCGACCCGCGTATCGTCGCGATTACCGCAGCGATGGCGGCAGGCACCGGCATAGACGTTTTCTCGCGCGCCTTCCCTGATCGCTCCTTCGATGTGGGAATAGCCGAACAGCACGCAGTCACCTTCGCAGCCGGCCTGGCCGCGAGCGGCCTGAAGCCATTCTGTGCGATCTACTCGACATTCCTGCAAAGGGCCTATGACCAGATCGTCCATGATGTGGCGCTGCAGGGCCTCCCCGTCCGTTTCGCGATAGACCGGGCGGGCCTGGTCGGCGCTGACGGCCCCACGCATGCCGGTTCGTTCGATATCGGCTATCTCGCGAACCTTCCGGGTTTCACGGTGATGGCAGCGAGCGACGAGGCCGAACTGGTGCATATGATCGCGACCGCGGCCGCACACGATAAAGGACCGATCGCATTTCGTTATCCGCGCGGCGAAGGCGCTGGCATAGCATTGCCGCCACGCGGCGTAGTCCTCCCGATCGGCAAGGGGCGGATCGTCGAACATGGATCAACGGTAGCCCTCCTGTCGTTCGGAACGCGCCTGTCGCACTGTCTTTCCGCTCGCCGGACATTGGCTGCGCACGGCATTTCGGCCACCGTAGCCGACGCGCGCTTTGCCAAACCGCTCGACACCGAGCTTATAGAAGACCTGTTTTCAAATCATCGCCTGCTGATCACGATCGAGGAGGGGGCGACAGGCGGGTTTGGGTCGCTCGTTCTTCATCATCTCGCAGGCAGAGGAATGTTGGACGGTCGGTGTTGCGTACGCACCATGACGCTCCCCGACATCTTCATCGCCCAGGGCTCGCCCGAACAGATGTACGACGCAGCCGGCTTGACCTCACGTCACATAGAGCAGTTGGTTCTTTCAACATTACCACGGCCACGGGCGCGCCATGGCCATGGACGCCATGGTCTTGGTGGGAAGCAGAAGGGCCTTTCGGCGTTACAACGACCGGAGGATCGATAGGAGCCGGTTGGGCGCACCCGCAGATATTAAAGAATTTGCGGAAACGTCATGATGCAGTATGTTCGTCATAAAAGGGGCAAAGCTCCTTAGGCCTATCTTCGGGAGGGGGACATGGCCGATAAAGAAACAGCAGACCCAAAGCGGTCCCTGAGCGAAAAAGCTGCCGGGCGATCTGAGTCGTCGGCGGGCGCTGGGACCGGAGCCCAGTTGAGTTCGAGCGACCACAACTTGCTTGAGAAAGCGATACGTCGTTCGGTGCCAAACAAGGTTGGATCCAACCACGCGGAGCTGTCTGCGGGGGCTCGTGATGTTGCTATCGTCCACGAGCACGATCTGATCATGAATCCGGAGCTTCACCCTGTTGCCCGGCAGATGCCGGGCACTGAGCGGGCGCTCGATTATCGCGACAGCCTGTTGAACTGTCTGGTCGACGCTGACCCCCGCAATCAAAGAAGCTTCATTGAGGAGCTTCTCCAGGCGTCGATTCCGGTTCCAACTCTTGCAGTCCACCTATTTGCACCGGTCGCAGCTCGCCTGGGTGATCTGTGGTGCACCGACGAAGCCGATTTCATGCAGGTCGCGGTGGCATCTACCCGGCTGAGCATGATTGTGAACCACGTCTCCCATCTCGGCATCAATCCGCCGGTCGACGCCAAGGAGAACAGACGTGTCCTGTTGGCAAGGACATCGGGCGCCATGCACACGATCGGTATATCGATCGTTGCGTCATGCTTCCGCGATATGGGCTGGACGGTCGACGGCGGCTCCGACCTCGAGATCGGCGACAGTCTTTATATGCGGCTATCGAACAGGCCGTACAATCTTCTTGGCATTTCAGTCGGCCGCGTTGACGAAGTCCTGGAATGTTCAGAAGCGATCCACCGGGTACAGACAAGTCGCCCAACCCGTAACATGAAGATCGCTGTAGGCGGTCCAGCGGTTATCGCCTCTCCTAAGGCCTTCAATCGTATTGGCGCCGACTTCGTCACCCGCTCGGCGCTGGATGTCATGCAGCTTGCAAGCCACGTCTAGAATGGACATCCGGACTGAGAGCGGGAGGCCAGCGACCCGCTCACACCACCGGAACCAGACCGTAGCGACGCAGGATATCGCCAATCCTGGCATCCTGCTCCGGATCAGGCAACAGGGCGGGCTGGCGACTTGCACCTACTGATACATCCTGAAGATAGAGTGCCCGCTTGACCATGGCCGGTGCGAAGCCTAGCGCATAAAGATCCGTGCGGAACGCCGTAAAGATCGCCTGCTGCCGCTCGGCTTCCGGGATATCACCGCTGTTGTATCCCTTGAGAATGCCCGCCAAGACTTCCGGAAGGGCATTGCCGAGACCGGAGATGCAGCCGGCCGCTCCATTCTGCAGCGCCCAGAGCACCAGGTGGTCGGGGCCGGAATAGACATGAAATCCTGGCATTTCGCGCGAGACGCCGAGATAGGCCTCCAGCGTTTCTTTCGCCCCGCCGCTGTCCTTGATCCCGGCGATATTGCCGTGGGCAGCGAGCTTGCGCGCGGTCTCAGGCTCGATATGGTTCTGCGTGCGTGCGGGGATATCGTAGAGATAGATCGGCGTTTTCACGGCGTCAGCAACCGTCGAGAAATGCCTGACAAGGCCGTCCTGGGTGCAGGCGATGAAAAAGGGCGTGATGACCGCGATGGCGGAGACGCCGATCCGGTCGAACTCCTTCGCAAGCTTGATCGTCTCGAAGGTCGCCGGCATTCCGGCATTGACGATCACGTCGACCTTGCCGCCGACTTCGTCGACCACAGCCTCCGCCAACTTCACCTTCTCCTCGAAAGTCAGCGCGGTGAAGTCACCGTTGGTGCCGGCGCACATGATGTTGTTGCCGGCCGCGACCTGACGGCGGACCTGCGCGCGCGTCGCCTCGTAGTTGATCGTCTCGTCCTCGTTGAAGCAGGTAACAAGCGCGACGAAGGCCTTTTTTGACATGTGATGTTCTCCGGTATTCTTGTTGTCAGGACGCCCGGCTCAACCGGTTCGCACGGTTTTGGGCCTGAACGTCCGGATCTGGATCGAGACCGGCGGCGAGCAGCGCCTGCGTATAGGGCTTCTGCGGTGTCTCGAATATCTCGCGCACAGTGCCGAGCTCGACGACCTCGCCCTTCTGCATGACCATCACATGGTCGGCAAAGTCGCGCACCACGGGCAGGTCATGCGCGATGAAGATGAAGGCGATGCCCATTTCCTTCCGTAGTTTGTCGAGAAGCGCGATGACCTGCGCCTGCACCGACACGTCGAGTGCCGATACTGCCTCGTCGCAGATGATCAGCTGCGGCTCGAGCGCGAGTGCCCGGGCAATCGCGATGCGCTGGCGCTGGCCACCCGAAAATTGGTGCGGGTAACGTCCCATATGCTCCGGTCCAAGCCCGACCTGGGTCAGCAGTTCGGCGACGCGCTCGCGCCACCTGGCTTTGGGAAGGATGTCGGGATGGATGGCCCATGCTTCCGAAATCAGCTGGTAGACCGTCATGCGCGGATTGAGCGATTGTGTCGGGTCCTGGAAGACCATCTGCAGATCGCGCCTGAGCTTGTAGAGTTCAGCGGCCGACAATTGGAAAAGGTCCCTGCCCTTCCACTGCGCAGAACCGGAATCCGGTTCATCAAGCCGCAGCAATACGCGGGCGAGTGTCGACTTGCCCGATCCACTTTCCCCGACCACGGCAAGAGTCTCTCCGGCAAGGAGATCGAAAGAAACACCCTTCAGAGCCGCAAACGCACCGTAGTTCTTGCGGATGTCCCGCACGCTCAAGACCGGTTCGTGGCGTTTTAGCGGCTCATGCATCTCGCCCTTGCCAGGGGCCGCCGCGATGAGCTTCTTCGTGTAGGGATGCTGCGGGTTCTTGTAGAGCTCGCGCACCGTGCCGGCCTCGACCAGAACGCCTTTCTCCATCACCACGACACGGTCCGCGATCTCGGCGACGACGCCGAGATCATGCGTGATGATGAGGACGGCCATTCCGGTCTCGCGCTGCAACTCCTTGAGAAGCGCCAGCACTTCGGCCTGCACGGTGACGTCGAGAGCAGTGGTCGGCTCATCCGCGATCAGCAGATCGGGCCGAAGTGCAAGCGCCATCGCGATCATGACGCGCTGACGCTGACCGCCGGAAAACTCATGCGGATATTTGGCCAGCGCATGCTCCGGGTCCGGAATACCGACGCGACCGAGAAGCCGCAGCGCCTCGGCCTGAGCACTGGCGGCGTCGGTTCCGTGCGTTGTCAGCGCCTCGCGAACCTGCCATCCGACGGTATAGACCGGGTTCAGGTGGCTGAGCGGATCCTGGAAGATCATGGCAATGCGGCGTCCGTTGATCTCTCGACGTTCTGACAGCGGCATCGTCAGCAGATCGACGCCGTCAAGCAGGATTTCGCCGCCACTGATACGCCCTGGCGGCATATCGATGAGGTTCATGATCGCCGAAGACGACACGGACTTGCCCGAACCGCTTTCACCCAGGATCGCGAGAGTCTCGCCCCGGTCGAGATGATAGGACATGTCGCGCACGGCCTTCACGACGCCGCCAGCTGTGTGGAACTCGACCGAGAGGTTGCGGACCTCAAGCAGATGCTCAGCCATTCTTGGCCCCTTTCATTTCCAGACGCCAGCGCTGCACCGGATCCAGCGCAATCCGCATCCAGTTCGAGAGCAGGTTCAGCGACATCGTCGTCAGGATGATCGCAAGCCCCGGCCAGAAGGAAAGCCACCATGCATTGGTCAGGTATTGCCGACCCTGGCTGATCATGAGACCCCACGTGATCTCCGGTGGCTGGATGCCGATACCGAGGAAAGACAGTGCGCTCTCCGCCAGCATCACATAGGCAAAGTCGAGGGTGGCAAGCGTTGTAAGCGTCGGGAGGACCACCGGAAGGATGTGGCGAAACAGGATGCGCTTGCTGGACGCGCCCATGACACGCGCAGCCTGGACGAACATGCGCTCGCGAATTTCCAGCACCTCGGCCCGTGTTGTGCGCAGATAGACGGGGATGCGGGTGATCGCCAGTACCATCATCAGGTTCAGGATCGAAGATCCGAGAATGTAGAGCACGATGACAGCGATCAGCAGCGACGGGAAGGACATGATGACATCAGCCAGACGCATGATGACCTGATTGACGCGCGGCGAAGAAAAGCCGGCAATCAGTCCAAGCACGGTTCCCACTACAGAGGATATCAATACCGCGCCGGCTGCCACCATGATCGTGTTCTGCGTCGCGACGATGATGCGTGCAAGCAGCGGGCGTCCGAGCGCATCCGCACCCATCCACCAAACCCATGCCTTCTCAAAGTCGAAAGGCGCAGCATTCCGACCGCGCAGGTTCTGCTTGGTGGCGATATCCCCTAACCAGCTGGGACCGATCAACGCCATCAATATGACCAGCAGCAGGAAAACCGCTGCGCAGAGGGCGAACTTGTCGGCCAGCAGCATGCGGAACATACGCCTATAAAACGGCGGTTCATCGGTTATCGCAACGATGGAGGTGTCGAGTGTCATAACCCCTCCTCAATGCCGAATTCGTGGATCGAGAATTGCATAAGCGAGATCGATCAGCAGGTTCATCAGGAAGATGGCAAGCGCCGTCACCAGGATCGCAGCCAGCACCACATTGAAATCGCGCTGCAGGATGGAATCGATCATCAGCTTGCCGACGCCGGGGAAACCGAAGATCGTCTCGATGATGACGGCACCGTTGAGCAGGCTCGCGGCTTGGTCACCGATCACGGTGATAACCGGCAACATGGCATTGCGCAGCGCATGGACGAAAATGATTGGGGTCGATTTCACGCCTTTGGCACGCGCCGTCTTCACATAGGCGGACGACAGAGCCGTAATCATCGAGCCGCGCACCACCTGCACGATGATGCCGAATGGCCGCACGAACAGTACAGCGATCGGCAAGATCCAATGCCAGATCGAGCCGGTGCCAGATGTCGGCAACCATGCGAGATTGACCGCGAAAACGACGATCGCAACGATCGCGAGCCAGAAGTCCGGCACGGACGCGCCGACGAGCGAGACGATTGACGAGAAACGGTCGAAGAATCCGCCAGCCCGAAACGCGGCAAGAGAGCCGACCACGATCGCGGCGACGGTAACGAGGCTCATCGTGATGACGGCGAGCCACAGGGTCCAGACGAAGGCTTCAAGCACCACGTCGAGCGCCGGCCGCGCCTTGCGCAGCGATTCACCAAGATCGCCCGTCAGAACATCGCCGACATAGCGGCCGAACTGGACCATCAGCGGATCGTTGAGACCATGTAGTTCGCGAAACTGGTTCTTCATCTCCTCTGAGGCCTCGACCGGCAGGAAAAGCGCCGCCGGATCGCCGGTCAGGCGGGAGAGGAAGAAGACCATGACGATAAGCCCGATGAGCGAGATCAGACTGGCCACGGCACGTTTTCGGATGAAGCTCAGCATGGCACCCTCGGAGAAAACGCTGCGGCGGGATCATCCCGCCGCATGATTGCTTTGAAAAGTTCGCGACGTTCCGTTGCCCGCGCTTACTTGATCTTGATCTCGGACAACTGGAGCATGGAATTCGTCGCCATCGTGGGCTTGAAATCCAGGCGCTCGGAAACCCGGGAGAAGCCGACCATGTGGAAGAGAAGCACATCGGCGACCACGTCGTCATGCAAATAAGCAATCAGCTCGGACCAAAGCTTGGCGCGTTCGTCGCCCACCGCTGCCGAAGCCCGCTTGATCAGGTCGTCAACCTTCGGATCGGAAAAGCCCGACTGGGTTCCGTCGCTCGCATACTTGAAGAACATGGAGAACGAGGGGTCGCCCTTGGAGTTGTCGTGCATGGCGGCGACGATCTGAGGACCACGACCTTCCGCGAAGGGCTTCGAATAATACTGCTCGTGCTCGGCAACCTCGACGAACTTCAGCTCGATGTTGAAGCCGACTTCCTGCAACTGCTGCTGGATCGCCTCCATGATTTCAGTGACGTTCGGGAAGTTCGCCGAACGGGCGATGATCGTGATCGGCGTGTCGACCTTCACGCCATCGGCCTTGGCCTCCTCGATCAGCTTCTTGGCAGCGTCCGGATCATAGGGGAATACCTTGACGTCAGGGTTCCAGCCGAGCGTCGGCGGAGGAACGATCGCGGTTGCCAGCAACGCGCCGTCCGGCACCAGCGTGCCGAGGAACGCCTCGCGATCGACGGCCAGGTTGAGAGCGCGGCGAACACGGACGTCGTTCAGCGGTTCGATGTTGTGATCGATACGCAGATAGACGGTTTCACTGTCGAGATAGGAGAAGTCCGTAGCCGGATTTGTCGCTTCAAGCTGCGAGATCGAAGGGGAAAGGTCAGCCTCACCCGCCTGAACCATTGCCGCGCGCACGGATGGATCCGCACGGAAAACATAGGTCGCCTCCGTTACCTCCGGCTTCTCACCCCAATAGTCGTCGCGGCCCGTCAACACGATCTGCTGGCCAGGTGTCCAGTTCGTGAGCTTGTACGGGCCTGTCCCGATCGGTTCGCGAATGAATTCGAGCGGCGTCTCTTCCGGAACGATGGTCACCAGCGACATCAGGAGCGGCAGGATTGGCTGCACCGGATCTGCGTTGAAGTCGATGGTGTAGTCGTCGACGACTGTCGGCGTGACAGTCATGCCGCCGAAGTAACGGCGAGACTCGCAGGTGTTCTTGTCGCTCATGATCCGGTCGAAACTGTGCTTCACGTCCTTCGCGTCGAAGCTCGTGCCGTCCGAGAATGTCACACCCTGCCGCAGGTGGAAACGCCAGCTGCCGTCTTCGTTCTGTTCCCACTTTTCAGCAAGGCGCGGCATGACGCCCTTGTCGCCACGGACATCGAGCTCCGTCAGCGTCTCGCTGACGTTTTCCATGATGATGCGGCCGATATTCGAGCGCGTCGCCATGCACGGCTCGAGCAGATCAGCCTCCTCCGGCAGAACAACCTTGATCGGGCCCGAACCGGCATAGGCCGGCGACAGAGCAGTGCCCATAATTAGGGCACACAGCAGAGCAGTTTTCTTCATGTCATTCTCCTCCCAGATAAACTCGTTCGTATGTGCAGCGGCAACACGCCGCAAGAATTGCATCGGCACCGTGCCGACGAGCCAAAGCAACAGCGCCAACGCTCGCCCCTTACAAAGCAGGTGGACAACACCGGGCACGCGGAACACCTCTATGTCCGGCGACCAATCCGACTGCACTCCGCCTCCTGACCAGACCATCCAATTTCCTACGAACTTTGTCAATTATTTTCGGGATGTAAAAAGAAGCCCCGGAGATGGTAGATTATTTTATGATTTAAAATCATATGTTTAAACTGATAACAATTCAGGAACTCAAAATAAGGAAACATAAAAAAACTTGACAACTTTTTGGAAAAGATCGATTTCGAATGCAAGAGGAGCATTCCATGACACCTGATGAAATCGCGCGCCGGATGAACGGCAGATTGGAAACGGCAGCAGACGGACGCGTTGAGGCATACCTGCCGTCTCCGATGATTCAGAATCATGCAGCCTTTCTCCACAGGGCCAGAAACGGCTCGCTGATCTGCGCATGGTTTGGCGGATCGCTGGAGGGGAAATCCGATATCTCGATCTACGCCTCGGTTCTTTCCGACTCCATGACCTGGGGCGCCCCTCAACGCTTGAGTTCCGATCCTAACCACTCCGAACAGAATCCCGTCCTGTTCGATGCGCCTGATGGCCGCCTTTTGCTGTTTCACACGTCGCAGCCGTCAGGCAATCAGGATGAATGCCGTATCCGGATGGCTGAAGTCGTCGTGGACCAAGGCGACCCGCATAAACTTGCGACGGCGGCGGAAACGTATCTCGATCTGCCCCGAGGCTGCTTCATCCGCGCGCCACTGACGATCCGGGATGACGGCGCCTGGTTGCTGCCGATTTTCCGCTGCGTCCAACGCCCCGGGCAAAAATGGAATGGAAGCCACGACACGGCTGCGCTCGGAATCAGCGAAGACGCAGGAAAGACATGGCGGCTGGAGGAACTGGACGGGTCGACCGGCTGCGTTCACATGTCCCCGGTCGCGCTCGGCGGCGGCAGATATGCAGCCTTCTTCAGGCGACGTCAGGCGGATTTCGTCTATAGAACCGAAAGCACCGATGGCGGGCGAAGCTGGATCGCTCCAGCCGCGACCGACGTTCCCAACAACAATTCGTCGATCGCGGCCATTACGTTGAAGGATGGACGCATCGCGATCATCTGCAATCCGGTCAATGCGGAGCACTCCGCCGACCGGCGCACATCCCTCTATGACGAACTGGGGGAAAATGACGATAGGCCGGAGGCCGACCCGGCCGGAGGGATCGTGCCTGTCTGGGGAGTGCCGCGTGCGCCCGTATCGGTCTGCCTTTCCGACGACGGCGGGATCACCTTTCCGCGCCGTATCCTGATCGAGGATGGTCCGGGCTCTTGCCTCTCCAACGACTCCACCGACGGGCGCAATCAGGAAATGTCCTACCCGTGGATACTGGAAGGACGCGACGGAAGCCTGCATCTCGCCTACACCTACCATCGACGCGCGATCAAATATGTTCGGCTGGCACCCGGCTGGGATCGCCTCGACAATGGAGAATGATATGAGCGGAATTATTGGCATCACGATGGGCGATCCGTGCGGCGTTGGTCCCGAGATCTGCGTCAAGGCACTTGCCGAGATGTCGGACGCCGACCGGGCTGCCACACGGATATACGGAAACCTGAAGACGCTCGAGGCCGCTCGCGATGCAATTGGCCTCGAGATGGAGTTAGCTCCGTTCGTCGTCGATCTCGCTGTGAACGGGGCGCCCCTGCCCTGGGGGCAACTGAGCCCGGTGGCAGGCGACGCGGCCTTCCGCTTCATCGAAAAGGCGGTGCGGGACGCCGAGGCAGGCCAGATCGGCTGCATGGTTACCGCGCCGATCAACAAGGAAGCGCTCAATGCCGCCGGCCATCACTACGATGGCCACACCGGTATGCTCCGCAGCCTCACAGGCGCGAAGGCCGCTTACATGTTGCTCGCGTCTGAGCGTCTCAAGGTCATCCACGTTTCGACCCATGTGTCATTGCAGGAAGCAATCCGCCGCGCAACGACGGAACGGGTCTTGGCAACCATCCGGGCCGGCAACGACCATCTGAAGCGCATAGGTTACGATACACCGCGCATCGCGGTGGCCGGGGTCAACCCACATTGCGGCGAAAACGGGCTGTTCGGCACCGAGGATGACGATCAGATCGCGCCCGCCGTCGCCGCTGCTCGCGCCGAAGGCATCGATGTCCAAGGACCGATTTCCGCCGACACGGTTTTTCACCGCGCCTATTCCGGCGCCTTCGATCTCGTGGTCGCGCAGTATCACGACCAGGGCCACATCCCGATCAAGCTTGTCGCCTTCGACACCGCGGTCAACGTCTCGGTTGAACTGCCGATCGACCGCACGTCCGTCGATCACGGCACGGCCTTCGATATCGCCGGCAAGGGCGTCGCCAACCACGGCAACATGAATTCCGCCATCGCCTATGCCCGCAAGCTCGTGGCAGGCCGCCGCAAGCAAGGATGAGACAGATGACAGCATCCATCACTCTTCACCAGCCGCGCCGCCTGATCGTCGGTGCGGGCACGGTCGGCGAGATCGGCGATCTCGTCGGCGCCGCCTCGTCGGTCTTCGTGCTCGCAACGCCGATCACGGCAGGCTTCATCGACAGAATGAGGATCAGAGGAAAGCTGGAGGTCTTCGATGCCATTCCCGGAGAACCCGATATGGCGACCCTTGACGCAGCGCTTGTGTCGGCGCGACGCGCTCGCCCGGACGTGGTGATAGGGCTAGGCGGCGGCTCTGTGCTCGACGTCGCGAAACTGGTTGCCGTGCTCTGGGACTCCGAACAGACGCTCGCCGACGTCGCCGGGCCCAACAAGGTAGCCGGCCGCAATACACGCCTCATCCAGATTGCGACGACCGCCGGGACCGGATCGGAGGCTGGGATCCGTTCGCTGATCACCGATCCCGTCAAGGGCGCCAAGGTTGCGGTCGAGAGCCCACACATGATCGCCGATGTGGCGGTGCTCGATCCGGAATTGACCTTCACCGTTCCGCCAGCGGTTACTGCGGCAACGGGCGTCGATGCCATGGCCCATTGTGTCGAGGCCTTCACCAACAAGCGCGCCCATCCGATGATCGATGGTTTCGCCCGTATGGGCTTCCGTCTCGTCGGCAAATATCTTGCGCGCGCCGTGAAGGACGGAAGCGACACCGAGGCTCGGGAAGGCATGATGCTTGCCTCATTCTACGGCGGCATCTGCCTCGGCCCGGTCAACACCGCCGCAGGCCACGCCATAGCCTATCCCCTGGGCACCCGCCTTGGCCTGCCACATGGCCTTGCAAACGCGATCGTCTTTCCACACGTGCTCGCCTTCAACCAGCCGGTCGCCACAGAGAAGACGGCCGAAGTCGCCGACGCATTGGGGTTCGGCGATATCCGTTCGCCGGAACAGCTTCTCGATAACGCCTGTCGCTTCTGCGCCGATCTGAACATCGAGATGGCGCTATCGAAACACGGGGCGAGCCAGGAAAATCTTGCCGTCTATGCCAGCGAGGCCCACGCGAACCGGCGCCTGATGGACAACAATCCCGCCGATATGTCGGTCGATGACATTCTCGGAATCTACAACGCGGCGTACTGAGTGTCGGACTGTCGCTAACAGCACGCCTACCCGTTATCTTGGCGTCAGGCATCCTCTCCCGAGACCGAGGCACTGGCTTGGAAAAGCCGCGCCCTCGATCCGGTGAGATGAGAAAACATCAGTTCCTTTGCCCGAGCCCCATTGCCCGCTGCGATGGCTTCCGCGATCGCCTCATGCTCGGCAAAGACGCGCGCCAGCCCGGCGCTATCGCGCTTGACCGACGCGCCATGGAACCGCATGCCGACCGCGATATGGTCCTTCAGGGCTTCCATGGCCGTTGAAAAATAGCTGTTTTGCGCCGCCCGGGCGATCGCGAGATGAAACTGGAAATCCGCGTCTTCGCGGTGTGCCTGTCGATTCGTCGCATCCCGCATGAGTTCGAGCGCCTCGCGGATCGCCGCCAGCGTCGCCGTATTGTGCCGGTCAGCCGCGGCTTCGGCAGCGGCGGGCTCCAGGGTCAGACGGAATTCGTAACAGTTGAGCAGGTCCGCCACGTTTTCGAGTTGCCCGAAGCCGAGCGGCTGCTTCATGCCGACAGCCCGTACGAAGCTCCCTGCACCGCGTCTCGAGTAGATGAGCCCCTGCTCCCGGAGGCGCCGAAGCGCTTCGCGTATGATCGGGCGGGAGACCTCGAATTCGATCGCAAGATCGTGTTCCGTCGGCAGGCGTTCATCGGCCTGATAGGCACCTGATTTGATCGCCCTGTGCATTCTTTCGAACACAAGGTCGGCCAGACTCTTCCGCGCTGTTCCGCTTTGCAATCCCATTCGTCAATCCATGTCCCGGAGAATGCGAGACGCCAGAATGGCAAGCGTATCCGGCGCTCCGAATCCCCCGGATTTCGCGATGATACATTGGTCGCCAGCATAGGCGAGCCCCAGACCCGGCAAACACTCGCCGTGCAGCCTGAAGCGCCTGACTCCCATTCGGGACAGCACGGCCTCCGCCGTTGCCCCGCCCGACAGCAGCAGGGTCCGGGCGCGTGACGTGAGCTCGGGGTGGACACCCCCGGCCAGGCAGGCAGAGACATCCTGCGCCGAGACCGCGTCACTGCCTTGTGTGGCCTGGACCAACACGACGCGCCCGCCCTTGGGCGATACCGTGCCGAGCCGTCCGTTGGGGGCTGAGAGATAGTCGACGTCGCCCCGTGCGCGCAAGGTCTCGACCTGCGCCAACGTGATCGGATCATGCGAACCGATGACGAAAAGTCCGGCTCCCTCGGGAGGCTCGACGGATTGAGGTATCTTACCGCCTGTCATCCTGCGCGCGAGTGCCTCCGCAAGCCCCCTCGCGCCGACGAGCAGATCCAGGTCCTCCCGCTCGGCGGTTTCGAGCGCCGCGTCCATGTCTGCGTCGCTTACCGTATCCGCGACCCGACACCGCTCCGCATGTCCTCCGAGCCGATCGGCGATCCGGATTGGTCGCGCGACACCGAATCCCTCGACACATCCATCTCGAACGATCCGCCCGAACGCCGGGATAGCGGGCGCCACCAGAGCTTTCCTGTAGGAGATCGCATCCAGTTCCGCCGCCACATGCCCTTTCAGACGGGAATCCACCTTCTTGAATATCCGTGTTCCCCGCGGCAATGCCTGATAGGCAGCCCGCGCAAGCGCGGCGGCGTGCGCCTCATCGAACTCGCGCGATCCGAGATTGATTGACAAAACAGCAGGCTCTTCCGCCAGCGCGTCGGCGATCGCCTCAACGCCGATCGCAACCTCTGTGTGCAAACCTCGGCCGGCAAAGGGAGAACCTGTATCGAGCGCCCCGGTGAGGTCGTCGGCGACTATAGCGAGCAACTGACTTCCTCCTCCCGCTGTTGTCATCTTTTATGACCGTATTTTCCCATTCTTTCCAGAGATATCTTGCTCGATGTATTACAAATTGAAGGAGTCAACGTTGGAGGCTAGGAGCGGAGTACACAGGAGGATGGCCCATCAACGGGAACAGACATGAAGCTGAGGCGGTATCCGGCCTATCGTCGGGCCGGAACGTCAAAAGTAACGGGTTCGGATAGCTCTCGCACGGCTCGATTTTACAATAAGATTTAGGACTAGCCACGCAGTGATCCGTGGGAGGCAGCGAACAGCGAAGCCTGAAGTTTCGAATCTTTATTAAAATTACTAATAATATTATTGACCAAGGTCGTGGCAGTCTGTTAATTGTCCCACAAATAAATCCACAGAATTGGAACGCCGACGCGTCCGGCGATGCCGCGGCGCAGCTTACTGGGCGTGCGCGCTCTGTGGTCATCGCCTGAATTCGCATTTTGACCACCAACGAGCTATCGGGCGGTTTCGTAGCGGGACGCGACCGACCTTTTCGATAACCGCCGGGGCGGAACACAGGGACGCTGCTATCTCACTGGAGCTGAGCGCGCAGGACAGAAGAAAGACTCTGCTCCAACGGAGCTTCAACGCTTCGAGGACATGAGGTCAGGAATGCTGCTGGAAGGAGGAGGCCCTCCAGCAGTGACATAAGACGCACGCATCGTGTGGCGTCCATCAAGATGGGCACCGTGGAAAGTGCCAAGGAGGAGGAGCATGAAACTGAAGGCTTTATTGATTTCAACAACGGCATCTGTGCTGCTGAGCGCCGCCATGGCGTATGCCGGCCCCGAGGTTGTCGCAGGTCCTGGCGTCGAGCCCGAGTGTTTTGCGCCGTGGAGCGCCGACACAAAATACATGCAGTGGCCCAAGAAGGATGGTCCGTTCAAGGTTGCGATCGTCAACGGCTTCGTCGGCAATACCTGGCGCATCCAAATGATCAAGACGGCCAAGGCCTATGCTGAAGACCCGGCGGTAAAGGACAAGATTTCCGAGTTCAAGGTGGTCTCGACAGGAACGGATGCACCGGCCCAGCTTGGCGCCATCGAGGACTTCATCAATCAGGGTTACGACGCCATCGTGACCATCGCGGTCGCGCCTGACGGTTTCGATCGCGTCATACGGCTTGCCGACAAGAACAATGTCGTCCTCGTTCCATTCGACAATGTTCTCGACACCGACAAGGTCATGCAGGTGAACGAGAACCAGCTTGAGATGGGCCGCATGTGGGGCCAGTTCGCCCTGGACGAACTGCATGCCAAGGGCACCAAGGACGGGAAGATCCTCGAGGTCCGTGGCCTGCCTGGAAACTCCGTTGACCGTGACCGTTCGATAGGCATCAACGAGGTGTTCACGAAGGATGGTGGCAAGTGGGAGATGGTCTCTGTCGTCGGCAACTGGGACGACGGCACGACCCAGAAGGTTGTTGCCGACGCGATCGCCGTTCACGGCCAGTTCGACGCCGTGGTCGGACAGGGCGGATCCAATGGTGTCATCCAGGCGCTGAAGGATGCAGGCCATCCCTGGGTTCCGATTGCCGGCGAATCCGAAAACGGCTTCCGCAAGGCGATTGCAGAGCATTCAGCTGATGGCCTCAAGGGCATTTCAATCGGCCAGTCACCAGGCCTCGTGGCGATCGCCATGAAGGCGGCGATCTCGGCGCTCGAAGGCAATGTCATGCCCCAGCTCATCTCGGTGCCGCTGCCAGTCGCAACCTATAAGGAGCTTAAGGACGGCGAGAACTACTGGTCCAATCTTCCGGACAACTTCTTCACCGTTAACGAGTTCCCGCCCTGCGGCGTGAACATCTCGGGCCCCGCCATCATGGCACAGGACGAGTCCGACACGAAATAAGTCGGTATGTCAGGAAGCATGCCGGCTCGGGTCGGCATGCCTTCGTCCGGCTGCCCTACGATCCGCCCGGGGCGGCTTGAGCGTGTGATTTATGGTGTAGCGGATCGGTGGAGTAGCAAATCGTGAACGACAAGACTCGTCCGGATGTTCCGATCGTTGGATTGCGGGGAGTTTCCAAATCGTTTTCAGGCGCCAAGGCGCTGGAAGACGTTGATTTTTCTTGTCGAAGCGGCAGCACACACGCGATCCTTGGCGAAAACGGAGCCGGCAAGTCGACGTTGATCAAAATCATGTCCGGCGTTCTGCAGCCCGACAAGGGCGAACTCTTTCTGAACGGGGAGCCCGTGCGTTTTCGTTCACCGGCAGAGGCTGCCAAGTCCGGAATCGTCTGCATCTTCCAGGAACTGTCGCTCTTGCCCGACCTCACCGTCGCGGACAATATCTCCATTGCCGATCCGCCACGACGCTTCGGCCTGATCGACGGGCGCGCGCAGAGGCGCCGCGCCGAAGCGCTTCTCGCGCGTATCAAATGCGAAGACGTAGACCCCAATGCTCTGGTGCGCGATCTCTCCCTGTCTCGTCGTCAGATGGTGGAAATCGCGAAGGCTTTGGGTATGAACCCCAAGGTTCTAATCCTGGATGAAGCAACATCAGCCCTCACCAGCCGCGACGTCGAAACAGTTTATGGACTTCTGGGTGACCTGAAGAATGAGAACGTCGCCTCGCTTTTCATCTCACACCGCATGCACGAGGTGGATAGGCTTTGCGACACCCTGTCCGTCTTCCGCAACGGCAATCATGTGGACACATTCGCCAAGGGCGAGCGCTCGCCCGGCGAGATCGTCCGGATGATGATTGGTCGCGACGTCGAGGCGCATTTTCCACCTAGGCCCGCACCGCGCAAAACCGTCTCCTTTTTCGAAATCAACAGCCTCTCCTGGGAAAGCCGGCTCAACGGGGTCAATCTGAGCGTCGGAAAGGGTGAGATCGTAGGCCTCGGCGGGCTTGATGGTCAGGGCCAGAAGGAACTTTTGCTGGCCCTCTTCGGCGTTCTGCGCGGCGTTGGCGGAGAGGTCAAAGCAGGCGGATCGGTGGTTTCGCCATCGTCTCCCTATGATGCCAAGACCGGCAAGACACGCATCGCACTCGTACCCGAGGATCGAAAGACGGAGGGCCTGATGCTGCCCATGTCGATTGCCGACAATCTGCTGGCCGCGTCCTTTGACAAGGTATCCACCGGTGCCTTCATCGACAGCGGCAAGGAACAAGCGGCCATCGAGGACGGAATCCGCAAGCTTCAGATCAAAATCAACAAGGCAACCGACGCTGTAGCAACACTGTCGGGCGGCAACCAGCAGAAGGTGGTCATTGCCAAGTGGCTGATGACCGAACCCGATGTCATTCTGTTGAACGACCCCACGCGCGGCATTGATGTCGGCACAAAACAGGAAATCTACAAATTGATGCGTGACCTGGCTGGAGAGGGCAAGGCGATCCTTTTCTATTCGACAGATTATGCCGAGCTGATCGGCTGCTGCGACCGGATTGCTGTCATGTATGACGGCATCATCACCACCGAACTCAGCGGTGATGCGATCAACGAGGAAGCCGTTGTCGCAGCCTCGCTCAATATCAACGCGCAATCGGCGGCCTGATAGCGATCATGGAAAATCTCAAGACCGCTTTCTCGACACGCTTGAAGCAGGGCCGCGCCTTTTATGGTGCGTTGGCCCTTCTTCTTACTATCTACCTGATTTACAACATTCTTCATCCACGCGGTTTTTCTTCGGCCGTACTCGTCCAAAATGCCAATGAGACTGTCGCTATCGCTTTTCTGGCGATGGCCCAGACGGTGCCTGTCCTCATGGGCGGCCTCGACCTCAGTGTCGGCGCTGTCATGACTCTGACATCATGCATTGCATCCGAGCTGGTCAACGGCTCTCCCGCCGAGATCCTGTGGGGCATATTGGTCACCCTCCTCGCCGGCACGGCATTCGGGTTGATGAACGGTATTGTTATCGTCTATGGGCGGCTTCAGCCGATCATCGTCACACTCGCAACCGGTGCCATCGCTATCGGCCTTGCGCTTTTCATCCGTCCAAAACCGGGCGGCGAGATCGACGGAGACCTGAACTGGGCCTTTACCAACAGTCTTTGGGATTTGGTTGACACCTACCAGCTGTTTGACCCGGACGCGGCCTGGTTCTCGCCCTTCGCATGGATTCCCACCCCGCTCATTCTGGTGCTTTTGGTGGCCTTCGCAATCTGGATGCCCTTCCGCAAGTCCGTTACCGGGCGAACCGTCTATGCCATCGGCTCGGCGGAAGGAGCGGCATACATGTCCGGCCTGCCGGTCAACCGGGCCAAGATTGCGGCCTTTGCGCTGGCTGGTTTCTTATCCGCCTGCGGCGGGCTTTATCTGGCGATCCAGACCTCTTCGGGAAATGCCGACGTGATGCAGGCGGGCGCCTATACGCTCAATTCCATCGCGGCGGTGGTGCTCGGCGGTACGTCGCTGCTTGGCGGCGTCGGCGGTGCGATCGCATCGCTGGTCGGCGCCTGCATTCTGCGCGTCATGTCCTTCTATTTCCGCATCGTTTCGATTGATCCGCTGCTACAACCGCTGATCGAAGGCATCGTGCTGCTGGCGGCCGTCAGCCTCGGCGCCTTGCGCACACTGCGTGTCAGGAACCGACTTGATCTCTTTCGCTAGGTGACATGATGAAAAGCTTTCCATCGAAAATCCGGCCTGAGAACAAGCCGATCCTCATCGCTTCGCTCTTCATACTCGTCATCCTGACGATTGGCACCGGCTACACACTTAGCGTCCAGGGAACCGCACCGCTTCTGTCACCCAACTACCTCCTGCAGCAATTGCAGACGGGCTCGTTTCTCGGCATCGTTGCGGCGGGCATGATGATGGTCATCCTGCTGGGGCATATAGACCTGTCCGTCCCGTGGACCCTGACCGCAGCAGCCATGATGGCAGCAAGCGTGGGCGGTGACCTGGCCCTGCCCGCCGGCATTGCGGTCGGGCTCGCAGTCGGCCTCGTCAACGGACTGGGCGTCGCCTATCTGCGCATTCCGTCCATGATCTTCACCCTGGGCGTCGATTCTGTGTTGCGTGGACTGATGGTCGCCCATACGGGTGGCTTTGCCCCGCAGGACCAGGCAACACCGCTGATGCGTTTTCTCGCTGCTGATCGCCTGCTGGGAGTTCCGATGGCGATTTTCGTCTGGATCTTGGTTTCGATCTGCATCGCGCTGACGCTGAGCCGCACGAGTTTCGGGCGTTCCATCTACGCAACCGGTAACAGCGAAGGTGCCGCCTACCTCTCCGGCATCCGCACCCATTTCGTCATCATTGGCGCGTTCATGGTTTCCGGCGTGTGCGCAGCCCTTGCCGGCGTGCTTCTCGCCGGCTACTCGGCCAAGGCCTATCAGGGCATGGGTCTACCCTACCTGCTCCCAGCCATCGCCGCCGTCGTGCTCGGCGGAACGCGCATTCTCGGCGGACAGGGCAGATACATCGGCACACTCGTCGGCGTAGTGCTGATCGTCCTCCTGAACTCTGTTCTCTCCATCATGCAGATGCCTGAGGCGGCACGGCAGATCATCTACGGCACCGTCATCGTCGGCATGTTGCTCGTTTATGGCCGCGGCGCGAAGGTGAGCTCCTGACCAGGCTGGAGCCGCTTCGGAATGACGTAATGCGGCTAAAGACGGGAACGCTAACCGGATCCTCAGCCCGAAAACGAGCCGATGCACAGCGTGATGTCGTCATATTGCGGCCGGCGACCGGCAAAGTCGAGCACCGCCGTCTGCAGTTCCTGCATCAAATCGGCCGGATCACGGTTGGGGGTCTGCCGCACCAGCTTGATTAGCCGCTCGTCACCGAACTGGGCGTCGCTGTCATCGAAGGCTTCCGGAATGCCGTCGGTGTAGCACACCAGCAGACTGCGCGGAGAAAGCGGCAGATCAATCGTGGCGTACGAGACGTCCGGAATCATTCCGAGTACCAAGTCGCCCGTTTCCGGCAGATAGGTGACATCCCCCTCGCCCGTTTTCAGGATCGGCGAAACATGACCTGCATTGGCATAGCGCAGCCGTCGCTCGGTACGGTCGAAAATGCCGTAAAACATGGTCACGAAAAGGTTCTGGTCGTTGGATTCCGACAGCACACGGTTGGCTTCGGCAAGCACCTCGCCCGGCGGACGACCGGTCATCGCCAGCGAGCGGACCACTGTTCTCGACATGGCCATGAACAGCGCCGCCGGTGTGCCCTTGCCGCAAACGTCGGCGATCAGGAAACCGACGCGACTGTCGTCTATGGTGAAATAGTCGAAATAGTCGCCGGCCACCTCCTGCGACGGAACCATCTGCCCATGAAAGGCGACGCCCTCTGCCAGCAGCGGACCCCGCGGTAACAGTGCCTGCTGCAACTCCGAGGCAATCGCGAGCTCGGCCTGCAGACGATGCAGCGCCTCCTGGTTTGCATGGGCGGCACGCAGCGCCTCTACAGCCTTCGAAAGGCGCTGAATCTCTATCGTGCCGGTGCTGGTATCGAGTGGCGGTGCCTCTTCGCCGCGCGTCAGACGGTCGATGACGTCGATCGCTGCATCCAGAGGCCGGAAGGCACGCTTGACCATCCACACCAGGCCGCCGAGCAGATGTCCTACGAACACCACAACGAGACCGCCCGTCAACCATTGAAACCATTGGGTCTGACGCAGTTCGGCAGAAGCTTCGTTCGACACGACGAGATAGCCAAGCACCCGACCGTGCGTAAAGCCATCGGCAAGCGGGATCAGCGTCGCTCCGGACCTTGCGCTTCCGGTTTCGGGTGGTGCGCCATCGACGCCGGCGGCCAGAAGCTGGACATCAAGATCGACACCCTGATCGAAATGCTCGACGATACGCGAAAGCGGCGTGGCGACGATCGCGTAACCAACGACGCCGAACCGGAACCGCAACGGCACAATCTTGAGCCGATAAGTGGACGAACCGTCACCTATATCCAGGTCGGCGAAACCCTCGGTGTCGCTGGTGCGCACCATCCGCGAGACGACATCCCCGAAATCCGCAGGCGGGCGGTGACCCAAGCTTGTGTAGATCGGCGCAAGCTTCTGGTCGAGAATGATGATTGAGCGCCCCTCGGTCATGCCTCCCACATCCATACGCTCAAGAACAGCATCGGGGCGCTGCTGGAAGACGGCGTTCAAAAGCTCCACATCGCGGCGAATGCGGCTGGCGATATCCTCCTCAACCGCGCTCTCGTCATCTACATGGTTCTGCCACATCGCTTGGATGAGAACGGTCATGTCGCGACGAGCCGCCTGATCGGTGACACGCACGCTGACCACGACCTGGGCAACGAAGATGACGCTGAGGATCAGCGTCGCGATCCCGACAAAAAGGGCGATACGAGATCTAAGCGGCATGGATGAGCTCCGCGCTCCGGCGGCGGGTCCAGGCGGGATCCAGACCGGCGAGGGTCGCATAGGCAAGCGGAGCCAGTGCGACGAGGCAGGCCATCACGGCCGGAAGCGCGAAATCCTCCGGCGTTTCGACGAAGAGGCCGAAGGCCATGGCGGTGACCAGCGCGATCAGTCGAACGTAGGTCAGCATTGTCTTCGCTCCGTCGCCGCTCCGAACGAGAAAGGGTAACTCGACACTCAGACGAGCCGCCGCACCCGACAAGGCGGCGGCGAGAGCGGTGCAGACAACGACGCTCCACCCGCCGATATAGGCGGCGGCGACAAACATCACTGCGGCGAAGATGCAGACCTCAAACAGAGCCACACGTCCTTTCAATCCGGGATTGATCGCTCCTGCCAGCCGATAGCTGACGAGATGTAGGATGAAGCAGCACAGAACATAAGAGAGCGCGCCAGCGGCCAGCCAATCCCGCTCTTGGCGAGCGGCAAGGACGACGAGAAGAAAAAGGGACGTCTGCATAAGCCCAAGGCAAAGCCATATCCATGGAAGGTCGGGAAGGCCGGCAAGCTGCCAGTCGGCGCGTGACTGCCCTCGCCACGCCGACAACTTGCCCACCTGGGGCGAAATCGCGATCGACGCGACGGCCAGTACCAGAACGGCGACAGCAACAGGCGCTCCGACAGTCACGGAACCGAGCATCTCCGCACCCATAAGCACAACGCAGGGCAGCATGGCGACCAGAAGGTGCAGTGTCCGGATCGATTGCCCATGCGAGATGAATGCCACCCCGACAAGCAGGCCAGTTCCGCCATAGGCGAGCGCGACTTCGAACCAAAGGCCGAGTAGAATTGAGACGACCGCTATACCCATCGCCAGCATTGCCAACCGCGCACGAAGCAAGAGGCCGAGGATCAGGCCGACCGCGAGCGAAGCGATTTTTAGACCTTGCGGAAAAGTCGAGGGACCAAGGTCAGCGAACGGGCTGAACAGGATCAGAAACAGCAATGCCGGCGCGACCGCGGCGGCCAGGGGTGAGCGTTCCGCGCCGCTCACGCGACCGTCTGCCAACCCAAGCAACAGCGCGCCACCACAAACCCAGAAGACTCCCACCGCCACCGCCAGGCTTCCAAGGTCCACCAGGATCGGATGGACGCTGACAACCGCATCGACACGGATACCGTTTGCGAGAACCTGGCCAACTCCCAGATCGACCAGCCGAGACAGTGGCGGCGCCGACAACAGGGTGGCCACTGTGGAGCCGAAACTTTCGGTACCGGCCTGGAACTGCAAGCCGTCCACGCCTTTGACCGTCAATTGATTGATAGCGGAGTTGGTCCCGAGTTGCCGGGCCAGAAAATCCTGCATGCCAACCAGTTGATCGAACCGCATGCCGAGCTGGGCGGCACGGTCGATGTCCGACGCGGTCTCCGCGACGGCAAGCACGGCTGCCTGCCGGGAGATTGCCGTCGACTGGATGCCAAAGGCTACCAACAGCAGCAGGGACGTAGACACAAACGCAGCAGCGGCGATCAGTGCCACGCGGCGCAACGGCAAGAAGCCGACAAACAGAGCGAGTGCGACGCCGAATATCGCAAGGCCGACCGAAAGAGCCGTCCGACGCCATTGCGCCGCGTCCCTGTCACCGGTGATCGATCGAGACAGAATGAGACGGCTTGTGGCCTCGCCGTGACTGTCGAGGATTGCACGTTCCACCACAAGCGCATCGACGTCGGACCGGATCGTATTGGCAGCTGGACGATGTCCGTCGGCGGAAAGGCTCAGCGCTTCCAGCCTGAGGCTCAGTGCATCTTTGCCCGATGCCAAGGACGGCGGCGGTTGAAGAAAGGCTTCTACACTGCCCGGACCAGTCAGAGAAAGCCCGTAATCCAATGAAGCCTCAGCGTGCCCGACATAGGAATCAGCGATCGACGAAACGCTTTCCGTCACGCGCAGGTCAAGCCGTTGTTCAACCATGCGCTCCAGCGCGAAAAGTCCACCACCGAGCAGCACCATGGCCACCAGCCAGAAGGCTACCCGCCGGAGCAGCGGCACGCTCCCCTCGCCGTGTCCGCGCATCGTCACTGGCCTTCGGGCGGATTTACGATTTCGGCGTAACTGAGCAAGGTCATAGGCGGATAAAGCTTGAGCGCCGCGGCCGTCTTCATGTTGACGATGTAGGAGTGGCGGTCCAGCGCAGCGATCGGCAGGTCGATCGGCTTGACCTTGTCGACGAGGATACGCTTCGCCTGGTAGCCGGCCAGACGGCCGATCATCGCGTATTTGGAAGCGACGGCAAGCAGCGCAGAACTCTCGGTCACCGATGTCTCGTAGCTCGAGGCCACCGGAATACCGGCCTCGATCGCCGCTTCGGTGTAGACGTCGGCATTGACGGTGATGAACGAGCTGCTGCCGATATAGAGAAATTCGACGCCGCGGTCGGCCGCCTCCTGGATCAATTGCGGAATATCCTTAGGATCGGGCTCGCCATTGGTGAGTGGCATCGGCAACATCACGAGCTCAAGGCCAAGTTCATCCGCGGCGCGCTTGACCACGTCGGCGTTCAGCTTGGAGTTCAGTTCATTCTCGTTGTAGATGATTCCGAAACGCTTGAACGGCCTGTATTCCAGCATCGCCTTCAATTGAGTGATCTCGGGCACGCGGTTGCGCGTGCCGCTTACATACGGCCGGCCCGAAGATTCATAGGACTTGGCAATCTTCGCCGCGACCGGATCCGCTACAACCATGAACACGCTCGGAATGTCGCCAATGTATTTCGAAGGATCCGGCGCGTCGTAGGTGCCGACCAGTTCCGCAGTCACATTGGTGCCCCAGGTGATAACAAGGTCTGGACGCATTTGTTTGATTTCCTCGACGAATGTCGGCAGGGCTGCCTTGTCCGTCTTGGCGTCGCGGATAACGACATCCGCCGGCATGCCGCTCTCCTTGATGTAGTCGACGAAACCCTGACAAGCCTCCTCGCACCCACGCCAGGCCGCCATGTAGATCGTGAACCGTTGTCCACTCTCCTGAGCCCGGACGAATCCGCCAAGGAATCCTACCAGCATGAGGGCCGAGACGGCCGTCACCGACATCCTCTTCAAACAGGACATGCTTCCCTCCTCCGGTCTGCGACCGTCAGCGGCCTCATCCCGAGACCGCGGGCTTGGCGCCACTGGCGCCTTCCCTCGCGATGATGATGTAGAATAAGGCGGACGCAGCAACGATGCCTATACCGACGATCTGAATCGCCATCTGGAACCCGAACTGGACCACCAGAAATGCGGCGAACAGCGGACCGAGCACGCTTCCGATGCGTTCCGTGGTGCGCAAGACGCCGAGCACGGTGGTACGGCCAATCCGAGCTGCCTCTTCGTCCGCGATTTCCAGCGCATAGGCGATCTGCGGGCTCTTCGTCACCGAATGGCCGAGCCCCATTATAACCACCATGAGCACGACGCCCCAGATGTTTTGCCAATCCGCAAAGACAATGAGACCAATCGCCGATATGACGCCGCCGAAAGCCAGCATGAACCCGGTCCGGCCAAGCCAGTCGACAATACGTCCGCTCGCCGATCCGAGTAGAATAATTGTCAGTGAATAGAGCAGCATGACCCGGCCGATTTCCGCCTCGTTGGAGCCGAGATTGGCCAGATAAAGCGGAACCATATAGAATAAAAATCCGGTCAGCAGAATCTTCGATGGGATCGCCGCCAGAAGGATCATCGCCGTGTAACGGGTATTCTGCATGAGCGCCGCAATGCCCCGTATAAGGCTCATTTTCGGCGTCTTATCAGCCGCTAGCTCGGAAATTAGCATCGAGCGAGCCAGCAGACCGGCAGCGAGCGAAAGGCCGACGGAAATCCAGAAAACCGTGCGGTATCCGACACGGTCAGCGAGAACGCCGCCTATTGCCGTGCCGCACATCGTCGCGCTCATCAACACCCCGACGAACATGGCCATGGCCCGTCCGCGGTTCTCGCTAGTTGCAATCGCGGCGATATACCCCTGGCACGAAATGATGATAATGGCGTAACCAAACGCGGTCACGCCGCGACCGATGACCAGAGCAAGCGTATCGGGCGCCATGGCGCAGATCATGTAGCCGACGATCGCCGGGGCCAAGCCGATCATGAACATAAGGCGTGCGCCATAGTCGTCCGCCCAACGCGACGCGAAAGGCGTAACGATGGCAATAGTGCCCATGTAGACCGATATCGGCAATCCGACCAGAACCTCCTGCGAAATCAGGGAATTCGAGCCGGCCAGACTTGTAGCGTAGAGCGGAAGCCAGGATTTCTGCAACTCATCCGCAAAGCTGAACAGGAAGAGCGGTACGCGCACATCCACGAAACTGCCGATAAACAGACGCTTGGGACCAGCAGAACTGAGGCTGAAGCGGGAGGAGACGGTCTGGAGCTGATTGTGGACAGAAGGAGCGGCATTCGAGAGCGACGCCACCAGGGTGACGAACCGCCGGTGCAGCGAGATTACCACGTCGGACACACGCCTGGTTATCTGGCCGATTTCGTCGTTGTTCTTCGGATCGATATAGGTGTCGAACTTGCCATGCGCGCCGTTGACTACCAGGAAGATCAGTCGCCGGATCGGCGTGACGATGTGAAACAGGATGAATGCGGTCATGATCTCGAACGCGACAAGCAGCGAGACAATTAGAATGACCACCATATCAAACAGGATGTCACGGAACTGACCGTTGATGAAATCAGGGGCGATCTCGACGCTAAGAACTGCATAAATCTGATCGCCCCTCATAATCGGTTGCTCGAGCACGGGCGCGTTGCTTGAGAAAATGCCGAGAAGTCTTTCAGCGCCGGAAAGAAGCATCAGGCTCAATCGGTCGTTTTCCGGAACTGTGCTGTCCTGGTTAGACTCGACGCTCTCGGGAAGTGCCGCCCGCGCCGTCTTCGCAGCCGCTGGCGTATCCTTGCCCCGTCCGACGCTCGCCAGGACGTTTCCCTCGGGGTCCTTGAGTTGTAACGACTGTATCTGGGAGTTGTTCTCGATTGTCAGGACAAAGAAGTCATCCACGCCAGCGAGATCTGCGGCCGGAATGCCAAGATCGGCGGCCATGTCGAGCGTATTGGTCACCGACTGGGCGATCTGCGTACTCGCCGCATGAATGTCCGGCTCGAGATCCTTCTGGAAAGCCTGGATCGTCATCACGAAGAGGGCGCAACTCGCAACGACGACAAGCAGCGCTACGGCAAGGCCGACATGGCGCGTGATACGCTGGGCGGCGCTATCGACCAGTCGTTCGCTGCTCGTCATGCTATCAGTGTCATTGACCATTCTTGCGGCTTTCGGCGTTGGCAAGCATCTCAATTGCATCGAGTGTCTGGGTGGCTTCCTTACGCTGCTGCTCAAGGTCGCCGAAGATGCGCCCGAACCAATGAAGCGTCGGAGCCAGCGGCCCGCTGGCATTGGCCACCCGCGTTTCGTCGCGCTCCTCGACAACCGAGCGCATTGCCTGGATCGACCGACCGAGCGGCCTCAGGCTGACGAAAACCACCATGGCGGCCAGCAGAGCAATCGGCACCAGTGTAATGAAGGAATAGGAGATGATACGCCGCAACATTGCGTTGTCGCGTTCGGTGATGACCGCATCCGGCTGCAGTGCCACGATCGCACCCTCGGACTCGCCGAAAGAATTCACGATGGTGCTGCCTACAATCAGATAGCCGCCATCGCGGAAGCTCCAGCTCTTGTCCCGGGCAGCGATATGCGTCAGCAGGGGCGCTGACGCAACGGGCAGCCCACCGACCTGCCCCGGCATCGACACTAGCTCGCCACGAGCATCGACAACGACGACCCGCGCATCGTCGTCGATCAGTTGCGATGCCACGGAAAGCGGCCCGCTGGGCTGCTGTGCCAGAGCTCTCAGGCTCACGCCAAGCGAGCCGGCCTTCTCGACGGAGGCACGCGCATCCTCGATCACCACGGCAAGGCGCTTTGACATGGTTTCAGTCAGGATGGTTTCGTATTTCACAATGCTCATCAGCCCGAGCAGCGCCAGCGCCGCGACGATCACAAGCATACTGTAAACGTAGACGCGCAAGCCGATGCGCATTCGCAATATCCTTACCTAAAATCGTGCCGCCGAGGTGTACCACCTGCAATTGACACTTCCGTGACTGCCGTCAACCGTCCGGCAAGCGATCCTTACCGCCTTAAATCGCCCCTCTCGAAGCTCGACACCTTGACGTCGAGTGATAGGAAACAGCTGGTTTCTGTGTCGACCACCGCCTCACCGTCGACCCTGTATCCGAGCCGGGTGTCCGCCGCCTGCCCCGAGATTGTAAACACCAGCGCCTGGCGTCCGCTGAAGTCGCGTTTGCGGTCTGGTAGCATCGATAATTCTATCGCCAGTTTTCGTCCGTCGGCAATGATCGTCGTTACCTGTCCGAGGCTTCCCCCGCTCGGCGTGGCCTCGCGATAGACGAGGCCGGCGCGATCGCGAAGGTAATCGAGCAAAGCAGCCTTCAGCGCATCCGGTTCACTTGCAAGCGGTCTCCAGCCCCCCATATCAGGCAACCTCCTCATCGACCGTCTCGGTGTCGACCGGAATTCCGACGCCCGGGCTTGCAAGATCATCCAGACAGCGGCGAATGTCGGCGATCACTTCGTCGCGGCTGACAGCCCAGGGACCGACGCATCGCGTCTGCGCCACCTCGATCGAAGGGTACCAGACGGAGCGATCATCTTTTGCAAACCAGTACCAGACCGCGTTCGGTTGCGTCAACGCTAGGCCACGCACACCCATCGCACCGGCGAGATGGAGCGGCACGCAATCCGGGGCGAGGACGAAATCACATTCGGCAATCGCGGCCGCCACATCGGCCATCCCCGCCATATGCGCGCCTGCGTCGATGACATGCGGGAAAGCGCTCAACTGATGCCGGCCCTCGTCCCAGACGACTGAGATGAACGTGCCTGAAAATTCCCCCAGGATGGGACGGAGATCGTCGAGCAACAGTCCGGGCCGCCCGGCATTCCACGCCAAGGCGACAAGCGGTCGCGGAAATTCGGCCAGCGCCGCCCGCCAGATGGCGCGCTGCTGCTCCGGCGGCTCCAAGTACGGGACGGTCGCGCCCAACATCTCGGGGGAGATATCCGCCAAGCCGATCAGCGCCGGTAGCGAGATGCCGGGCGGGGCCGGCGTACCCGCAGCGACCGGCCGAAAGGACATTCCGGGCACGAGCGCGGCGATATCCGAAAAAAGCTCCGAACCGGTCCATTCCACCGGGCGTCCGACTTTTGCCAGATGCGCAAGCCGCAGGAGTGGTACAATGTCGATGGAACTGGTCGTGGGCGGGATGGAGACGGCGATAGGCAAATTGGCGACATCACTGGCGAGCGATTCGACAAAGGCATCGAGGTTGGCAAGCGTCGCGGCGGCGGCCTTGAAATCGCCCAGAGCCAGAGACGATTCCCGACGCAGACCGTCGACAAGAAGCGCCTCCACAGGCGACACACGATCGGCAAGCGGAGCGAGCAGCTTGAGGCAGACAGTATGCGCGCCCGACAGGCGATAGCAGTCTGCCAGACAGATCAATGCGTCGATCCGGTTCGGATGCGCGCGCGCCACTTCGCTAAAACGCTTCAGCGCCGCCTCACCTTCGCCCCGGAGGATCTCGACCCGGACATGGGCCCGCCACGCCACCAGCAGGTCGGGGCGGATCGCGATCGCCCGCGCGGCAAGGCGCCTCGCCTCCGAAAGCTCTCCGCAACTTGCATGGCATTCGACGAGATCGATCAACACGGCAATATCCGCCGGCGCTAGGAGCAGCGCGCGCTCGTAACGGTGTAGCGCGCCGCGATGATCACCGAGCGCCAGCAACTGGCTTGCCAGCAGCGCATGGCACGATGCGTCTTCCGGTGCCAGGGCCGTGGCGCGTTCGGCAAGCGACAAAGCGTCCTCGACCATGCCTCCAGCAAAATAGAGACGCGAAAGCGCCGAGATGAGTTCGGTATTCTGGGGTTCCTGCCGCAGCGCCTCGACCAGAATGCGTTCGGACGCGGCCGGGTCACCGAGAGCAGCGGCCCGCTCAGAGCGAAGTCGGGCGGTCGACACACCGTTCGGATCAAGGAGGACGATCTGGTCGATCGCAGCCACGGCGCGCTCGGGCTCGCCGCTCCGTTCCGCACATCGAGCGAGAAGCGCAAGCGCATCTACATCGTCCGGCGCCAGCGCCACGGCAGCTGAAATTGCCTCCAAGGCCTCGGCGCTGCGACCCTGGTCCGCGAATATCCCGGCGATCGCCTTCAGGGCATGACGGTGTCGCGGATTGACGTCGAGTACGAGCTGATAGAGCATCAGCGCGCTGTCAAACCGGCCCTCGCTTCGATGGGCGGCGGCGGCGGCCAGTCTCTCCTCGATCGATATCATCGCCGTCGCCTCAGCCAACGCTGACGCGCTCGCCGTCCAGCCGGACGTCGCGCTTGGCGGTGATGAGAGCGATCTCGCTGTTCTGGGTGACGACGCTCGAGATCGTCTGCACCAATGAACCGGCCTCGAGCACGTCGACCTCCCGTACCGCGGTCGTCCGCGATTGCGCGGTGGTGGTGACGGTCCGGGCGCCGACGATCTTGTCGACAACCGTCTCCGTGATGCGGCGGAAATTGCTGGTGAGGCTCTCTCCGGCCTGAAGCAAGGCGCGCGCCATCAGCTCGACGCGCGGCGCGGCAAGACTAATTGTCGCGGCCTTGACGTCGAGACGGCCGGCGACTTGCAGCACCGCATCCGTCGCACCCGGTACGCCGAGTTCCGCCACGCGCTCGGATTGCCGTTCAAGCACGGCGAGGATAAAGGCGTCGCGATCCCCAACATGAACGAGCACGCGATCGCCCATCGCCGGTGCAAGCAGGCAGCTCGCCGCCTGACGGGCGACCAGACTATCACCCGCGTCGGTTTCGAGGATTGCCTCGCTGGTCGTCACAAAAGCCCGAACGATGGCCCGCAGCATCGCATTTTCGACCGCTGGCACCGCGGCTTCGCCAATCCGTTCCTCGATCGCCCTCTCGACGATCAACAGTCGTTCGTTTTTTGACATGCCGGCATTCCTTCCTCACGCGGGTCGAACACGCCTCAAATGTAGCTGGTCAGGCCGTTCGTATAACTTGCCAATCCCTCAAGGCCGGACTTGATCCCACCCTTGACGGAGTCGATACCGTTAGAGATGGCAGTTATCGCGCCGGTCTTTGCCTCGATGGCATTGAGTGCGGATCTGACATTCTCCATTTTCACACCAATTGCATCACAGGTTAAAGACCCGCTCTTGAGCTCGGTCTTCCACTGAACGATGTCCATTTTGTAGAGGCCGATATCTGACTTTGCCAGATATATAACGACATCGACTGTCTTGATACTCAGCGCGACGGAAAGAGTATATGAGAACGCACCACCTAGAAACACGCTCGTCGTTCCACCGAAATATATACTATCAGATATACCGTTGGTAAACTTAGTGTCATTGCCGTATTTGATTGAATATGTATTGGCGTCCGTGTATGTGTATTTATCGTCTACTATATATTCGTAATCTTTTCCGTCAATATTCTTGGTCGCCTTGTTCGCCTTGATTGTCACCAACGCCTCTTTGACACCGTCGGTCGCCGTACCGCCAAGAGCCTCGATGAGGATCTGCGATGCATTTTTAGAGCGTATGGTTATGGTGGACTGCGACTCCACTTTGATCGCCTTGTCCGCCGTGATGTCGAGCGTCGATTGCGTGTCTATATTCATGCCCGATTTCGATTGGAGAAAGAACTTCTCGCCGGCGCGAAGCAACATTCGGCCGTCGCACGACAGCAGAATTCCCCCGCGATAGCCGCCGGAGGATGGACCACTGGCATTGGCGAGCGCATTCGCCCCCTCAGAGTCCATGTGGTGTTCAGGATAAAAAGCGCTGAGATCCGTCGCGGCAGCCTCGACACTTGAGTAACCGCCCAATCGAAGGATCGCGCCCGGCGCCCTCGAATCGTCGGCGGAGGAAGTCCGCGAGCGCCCGGCATTGTAGGGCACGAAAAGATGAGCCGATCCATCCTGAATGGAGGATTTTTGCCCGGTGACAGGTTTCCCCCCGCTTCCCTGACTCTGTGTGATAGGCATGCGTTGTTCCTTTCGTCCTGTCGATCCCGGTGCCCGCCGAGCTTAAAGCCCGCCATCATTGAATTCGAACACGATACCCGAGGCGGTGCGCGTGCGATGCGCGACGGCGGCATTTCGCTCCGACACCGGATTGCTTTTTTCCCCGTTGGACATCGCGCCCGCGATCACCGGACGGTCAGGATCGCCGTTGATGAACGCGAGCAAAACCTCGGTGCCGACGAGAAGAGTTGAATGGGAGCCATAGCCATCGCCGCCGCCATAAGGTTCCGCCTTGCGAACCGTGTGACTTGCCTTGCCACCGGACAAGCCGCTTTCCTCGTCTAGTATGCGCACATGATAGCGCCCCTGGTCGTCGAGTTCGGCGCGATCGGCCCCCTCCGAACCGTCTATGACCGCATGCAACAGCCCGTGCACGATAGGTTTCGGTGTCTTTAGCGAGGGGCGGAACGGCGCGTCCATCGGGAGGCAGACGAACTCGTTGGAATAAGGCTCGGCCACTTTATCAGGCGAGGAGAAGCCGCTAGGTGTCGGCTCGGCGATACGGTGCACGACCTCTGTTACTGCGTAATGGCGCTCAAAGGCGCTGTCTGGATGGTCGACGAGTTTGAAGAACATGCCCGGACGCATCAGCGGGATATTGCTCTTACCGATGAAACGCAGGCGCTCGGCCTCCAGCATCTCCGCACGGACCTTCGCAAGCGACTGGCCGTCCTGTGGGGTCGCGTAGTGCTCGCCGTAGCGGACCTCGATCCCCTGCCCTTCGAACGAGGTACTGGCGGTGACTTTCAGGTCGACGCTCGGCGTGTCGTCATTGTAGTCGCGCAGCTGCACATGGCCGGGTTTCACCGTCCAGGCGGAATTGAAGGACCGCACCGCGAAACCACCTGATCCGATCAGTTGCTCGCCACTTCGGAAGGGCAATTCTTCGGTCAGGTCCTTGCCGGCCATCCGGTTGAAGTGGACGTTGCGGTCGCAGATCAGCAGCTCTTCCTGCTCGCCTTTGTGATCGAAGGCATAAAAGATGCCGAACTTTTCACAAAGCCGCGAGAAGAAGGCGAAATCGCTCTCGAGATATTGCAGGACAAAGGGAAGCTTCGGATATGCGCCACTCGCAAGCATCCGGTGCGGGATGCGACGCGCCGCGCGATTGCCGCCAGTCACGGAACCCGACTTGACCGCATCGCTGAGCTCGGCGTCGATGATGTCGAGCACGGTCATGTCGCGGTCGGTACCGTAAACCTGGTTTTGGCCGCTGAGCCGCATCAGCGACATAGCCGGCCCGATGACGATACGATAGACGAATTCCCGGTTTCGGGTCGGGTCGAGACTGCCCGCGAATAGGATGATCCCTTTAACCTCAAACGTTTCGTCGAGAACCTTGATCGTCAGCTTGGCCGCCTTGCCGAGCATCGACTCAAGGTCGAGAACTTTGGGCGATATGACATCGACCTCGAACTCGTAGAGTTCGCTCAGGGCTTCCCGCCCGCGCACCTGATCGGCGTGCACGGCGTCCTCGTCCAGATTGGGTAGCGATATCCTGATTTCCTGAGCATTCTGCATGGCGTTCACCTCGGCGAGGCCTCCGGTCGGAAACGGTTTGTTCGGCGGTCAGCCGCTCGGATTGAGTAGACGGATTTGCGACGGAACGATCGTCGTCCCGAAGGAGTTTGGCGATATGCCGTTCTGGATCGTCGGATCCATCAGCGCCCGGGTGGCCGGCATCGCCTGCACGAAGAGCTTCACGGAGCCCTTCAGGTTAGCGCTTTTGGAGCACACCATGCCGGATAGCACGCCCGGCCCAGGTCCGGCGATCGAGACCGGAGCCATGTTCATAAGGTTATGGCCCGGCATGCACGTCAGGTAGAAGCGCAGGCAAATCGGGATGTCGGTTGGACGCATGCCCATGGAGAACAGCGGCACCGGTATCGGGCCGACGGGTGTTGGCTGCAGGTAGACGTCGGGAACCGAGAAATCCATGCCCGGTATTGGCCCCTGCGAATTGACGAACGGCATCTCAACTCCCCCCTGGCATGGTCTCGCCATCAAGCGTGACCCGCTTCGTCGAATAAAGCTCCGCGATCGCCCTCTCCTGATCCGTTCCGATGGTAGAACCGGATGCGCCGAAGAAAAGCGTTCCTTCCGTCTTCGCCGCATGAAGCTTCGTATTGGCAAAGCTTGCACTCGACAGATTGGCGCCGCGCAGGTCGCTGTGTGACAATTCCGACTGCGTCAGGTCGCAGCGTTCGAACTGCGCATTGCTACATTCGGCCTCGCTGAGGACTGCCGAGGAAAGTACGCAGTCGTTCAAAACTGCGCCGGATAGATTGGCGCGGTGGAAATTCGCCAGCGCCAAATGGCTGCCGGTCAGGTCCACCCTCTCCATCCGGCTTACCGTGAAGCAGGTCATGGGCGCGTGGACGGCCTTGAGCGAGGCTTCCGAAAAATCGCATTCGTTGAAAACACTGCCGCCGAGGCGGGCGTTGTCCATGCGTGTGCCGTGAAACTTCCCCTGATGGAAAGTGCAATGCTGCCAAGACTGTCCGGAGAGGTCCATACCCGCCATGTCTGCTTCGGCAAACAACCCGACATCGATGTGGGCGCCACTCAGATCCGCCTTGCGCAATTCCGATTTCGTCATGAAAATTGTGTTGAGCACACTTCCTGCGAAGGAAACGCCGGCGATCGGGCACTCGAGAAAAGAGCAGCGCTCCAGCGTCGCCTCGCTGATGTCCGCCGACGACAAATCCGTTGCGACAAAGGACGTGCGATCAAGAGAGGCACCCCGCAGCGTTGCCATGCTCGTCTTACCGGCGACGAAGCGGGTTTCAGTCAACCTGCAGTCTTCGAAATCCGCTCTGTCGAGCTCGCAATCGATGAAGGAGGTGCCGCCAAGGGCAGCGCCCTGGAAGATGCATCCGACCATTCGACACTTGACGAAACTGGCCTCCGACAGATCGGCGCCGCGAAAATCGGCGCTCGAAAAATCGCACTGGACGAAATGTGCCTTGGCGAGTGGCGCGGAGGCCAGATCGATGCCGCGCGCCTCCTTCAGCATCACCGGCTGCTCATGGGCGTGGTATTCGAGGATTTCCGCCCGGTCGGCGGGCTTGGTCTCGATGTCAGGCATTGGCCACCCGCCCCATCCTTGTGCCGCCAAGATTGGCGCCCGTAAGATCGCAACTCGCCAATTCGGCGCGGTCTAGCGCGGCATAGTAAAGATTGGCACCTCTGAGCGAGGCGCGTGTCATGTCGCAATAGCTAAGTGACGCACCATAGAGGTTGGCCGCGAAGAGATCGGCCCCAATAAGCACGGACTTGTCGAGCCGGGAGTTCTTCAGTGTAACGAGACGCATGTCGGCGGATGACAGGTTGCATGCATTGAAGAGACAACTGTCCATGTCGGCGCGCAACAGACAGGCGCGCGCAAGGTCGGCGGTGTTCCAGGAGGTGTCACGGGCGATTATTGCCTCGAAGCTGCTGTCGGAAAGCGATGTCGCGCCGAAAAAGCCCGTGCTCTTGAAACGCGCGCCTCTGAAAACCGCCTTGGACGCGTCGATCTCCGTCAGCCCGACGCGATCGAAACTGGCATTGGCGAAACTCGCTCCCACGAGCGGAATCTGCACCAGGGTGGCGCGGTCGAGAATGCCGTCATCGACGGTCAGACGCGCCGCCGTCCCCTTTAGCAATTGCACCTCGGAGAGCGTCGAACCGGAGAAATCCGCTCCATCGAGGCTGCATTCGATGAAGACGACCCGCGCCATCCGCCCCTGGCGCCACGACATGCCATCGAACTTGACCCGGATGAACTTTCCGTCTTCGAATACGCAGCGGTCGAAGCGGGCGCCGGCCAGAACGGCGCCGCCGAAGTTAGCCTTCCCAAGTCGTGCCGAGGTGAAATCGGCCCCCGTCAGATCGGCCTCCGCAAACACGGCTCCATCAAGGTCGCAGTCAGAGAAATTGGCGTTCCTCAAATCACAGCGCTCGAACAGTGTCCCGCTCAAGTCGCGTCCGCTGAGATCGATGCCGTTCAGGTCGGCGCCTGCAAGGTCGGCTCCGCGAAAATCGTCACCTTCCGCAATCCGCTGCCGCAAGGTCGCTCCGAAACGCTCTGCGACGCCGGGCAGAAAGAGTTCCATTGGGAAGATCGCCACCGGGGATTCCTGCCGCGCATCGCGCATCGCGGCGTCGAGCGACGTCTCCGCGTCGTCCAGCCGGTTCTCGACTTGTTGTTTAGCCTCGCGGAGATGCTCGCCAATGGTCAGCGCGGGCTTATCTCCCTCGACCGGCATCGCGGCCGTCAACTCCGCCATAATGTCCCGCGAGGATCCGCCGGCCTTGATCGACTTCAGATTGGGAAGGATCCTTTCCAGAACCGGCACCATCGCGGTTTCGGCCGCGGTAATCGGTGCGGTGTCAACCGGGAAGTCATCGTCCACGGGCAATGAAAAGCCGGATGCGGGTGAACCTGGGACTGGCTTGTGCGGCATCTGTGCGATCGCTGCCATACGCTCGCCAATCCGACGAACCACCGGCTCGTCGTCATCGAACAAGTCGGCATCGGGCTCGAAATCGAAGGAAATGTTCGCTGCCGTCGCGCGAGCATCCGCGAACAAACTGCCCTCGGGTAGACCAAGCGCGCGCGCCAGGGCCTTTTCATACTGCGCGTCGGCCTCCGCCTCGTTGAACCCGGACGCCTCGTCGAGGGTAGCAAACATGTCATCGAGCGTGGCGTTAAGACTATCGATGGCGTCCTCGGGGAATTCCGACAGGTCCGCGTTCGCGAAAGCGGCCGCGTCTGGCCAGGAGATGTCGACATCGTATTGCTCGGCGAGCTCGTCGGCGAGTTCGGGGTAGTGTGAAAGCTCCTCGTCATTTACAACGGGCTTTTCGAGTGCTGACCTTGTTTTGCCCGCGGGCGCCTTCGCCACCATGGAGCGGCGGACAAGTTCGGCCCGCGCCATTTCCTTGCGGCCCATTTCCATCAACGCGTCCGACAGCCTCTCGACGTCATCGAGCACTTCGGCAAGATCCAGATCGCCCTTCGCGATATCCTCGCTGGTCGGCATCGCGACCAGCGGCAGTTCGGTGAACCTGGTCCTGTCCGATGGGGGAACGAGATCCGGCGACATGCCTTGTTCGGACATCAGCTTGCGGGCCATCCACTCCTGATTGTCCATGAACCGTTCCCGGTCGGCTTTCGCCTTCTCCAGCCGCTGGGCGCGGCGTAAGCCGACGACCGCCTCGTCTCGTTTCGGCATCAACTGAAAGTCCGAAAGCGCATGTTTGTGAGCCTGGGCCGGATCCGTGCGAAGCCCAAATATCTCTCCGAAATAGGCAGAAGGCCGGGCCTGGTCCTCGATATGCTCGACCGCCAGCATAATCGATCCGATATCCTCGGCGAACGCGTCTACGCACTTAACCACGCCGCGGAAGGCCAGCGCCATCTTGGTGATGTTCGGAAACAGGGTAACCGTATCGCACACCAGCCGGAACTCGGTCAGACTGCCGTCGACAGGACGGTGGGCGAAGCCCCGGACCGTTACTGCCGGCAGCTGACCGCCGGCAATGCCGCCGCGGGTCATTCCCGAGATGGAGAAGGTCTCGTTGCCGGAAAAATAGCCCGAAATGCGCTGCTCTTCCGGGGCGTCGCAGTGAAATAGCGGATTGAAGTCGGCTGGACGCAGCGGCGCAATCGTTTTCAACCAAGCCTCGTCATAGGTGCCGACATAGCGCATGCGCGACGCGGCATCCGGAGCGAGCGGTCCTAGATGGGCGGGATTGGGCGCGTCGTCAGGCGAGCGCACGGGCCGTGCCGCGTCCTCGACATTGGGAAGCGGCGCGTCGAGCCCGGCATCGAGGAGCGCCCGCGCGCCGTGTCCCTTGCCGCGGGGATTGGCAGCGAACCGCGGCCCGCCAAAGGCATTGCCCTCAACGATCGGCATTTTGTGAAACGGAACCGCTGGGATCAGCTCGATTCCCCGCTCGGTCTGCCGCCAGTAACGGTCGCCAAACACGGAGAGGCGCTTTTCCAGTCCACCCAGTCTTGCGATGACCGTGATACCGCGCACCGCTTCCTCGCCTGGCGCCATCGCCGCACCCGCCACGATCCATTCGCCGCGTGGCTTCAGATAGCCCTTGTCGAAGATGCCGCCATTCATCTGCTCGACCGTCATTGGCCAGAGCGCCTGCTCGCTAAGGAAATCACGCGGACGTTCGAAGTCGGACAGCAGAAAGGCCGAGACTGTCAGCAGGCCACCGTGTGGCGCCGGCTCGGCGCGCACTGCCGCCGCAAGGCGTGATGGCTTGATGATCGCAGGCATTCTTCAAACATCCTCCAGAGGCCCATGAACTTCTGGTTGCCAGAAGCGCCGTCAATGGCTTGAAAGAATTCCACCGGTTCGCGACGCGGTCAATTCGCAAAAATTCGCGCACTACGGCAGCGGCTTTTATCAGAAAACAGGAATTCTCCTTTATTTTCAATTGGCCTCCTTCTCCACTCCGGTCGCGTCTCCATCCTCTTCGATGGTTTTCAGCCCCAGGAAACGGTGAAAATCTGCGCGGTTGCCATCAGAACTGAGAAGAAAACTGCGCAGTCCCGATTGACACAGAAGCTTACCAAAAATCATTTAATATATTGATTTAGAAAGAAAAAATTCGTCACAACCAGAACTGGCACAGCCATTGCAAACTCATTGTTATCGGCTGCGGCTGATAGCAGTTTCACAGTCCCAAGCACCTTTTGGAGAGCACAATGGCAACCATCGCATACGTCAAGATCACCGGCAAAACCCAGGGTGAGATCACTAAGGAAGCATCGAGCGACAAGTCGATCGGCAACATGTGGCAGGAAGGCCATGCCGATCAGTCTATGGTCTTCTTCTTCGAAAGCAACGCCATCGTTCCGCGCGACCCGAATTCCGGCACCGCAATCGGCTCGCGCCGTCACGAGCCTTCGACCTTCATCAAGCCGCTCGACAAGGCCTCGCCGCTCCTGTGGCAGGCTCTGGCGACCGGCGAAAACCTGGAGATCGAAATGCAGTTCTTCCGCACGGCGATCGACGGCAAGCAGCAGCACTATTACACCATAAAGTGGACCGATGCCGTCCTCGTCGGTGGCAAGATCATCCTGCCCGACACCAATGACGACGCAAATGCCAATCGCGTTCACCAAGAACAGTGGTCCTTTGCCTATCGCCAATGCGATTGGACCCATGAGGTCGCCGGCACGTCAGCCACAGACGACTGGCGCAAGCCCGCCGTCTGACCGGCAGTCACATCCGAGGGTGGCGCTTCTGGCCACCCTCCCGTCCACAGGCTTTATCTGGGATTGAAAAATTCTTGTCACACGACCGCCTTACCGATAGCCTGAACCAAGGATGTCGGGACTGGGTGCCCGCCGATCAGGCGTGCCGCCATTGGCGGCTTCATGGGGGAATAACAGACGAAGTGACGGCTTCCTCGCCGCATGTCAAAAGCCCGCGCATCGCAGAAAAGCGTTGTGAGGCCTAAACCGCAGGACGGATTGGAAAATACTTTTTTGGCCGCCCGCGGCCCCGAAACCGGATTTAAGCAGTGATAGATATCGATCTCCGCCGTCTCATCAACCGCCTTAATACCTATTCGCGTCGCGCCCTTGAGTCGGCCGCCGGTCTTGCCGTGTCCCGTGGTCATTATGAAGTGTCGATCGAGCACGTGCTCCTGGTGTTCCTGGAGGATAGCCAGCACGACGTCCAGGCGGCATGTCGTCATTTCGAGATCGATATTGCCGGCTTCAAGCGCCGTCTGCAAACAGTCATTGAGACCTTTCGCACCGGCAACCAGGGACGGCCGGTCTTTTCGCCCCTGCTGGTTGAATGGCTGACCGAGGCATGGCTGATTGGCTCTATCGAGTTCTCGCTCGACCAATGCCGTTCCGGCGCCCTGTTCGCAGCGATTTTCGCGCGACCGAACCGCTTCGGCGACGACCGTTGGCTGACCGGTTTAGACTCAATCACATATGCGCGGCTCAAATCGGAATTCAATGCAGCCACCGCCGGCTCGCAGGAAACCACCACGGGCGCAATGACTAGCGGCGATCAATCGCAGACGGCGGCAGTCCCGGGCATCGGCGGAGACTCGGCGCTGGCAAGGTTCTGCACCAATTTCACCGAGCAGGCGCGAAGCGGACGGATCGACGCCGTCTTCACGCGCGACCGCGAAATCCAGCAGATGATCGACATTCTCGGCCGGCGCCGCAAGAACAATCCAATCTGCGTCGGCGAGCCGGGTGTCGGGAAGACCGCCGTCGTCGAGGGCCTGGCACTGAAGATCGCCGAGGGTGACGTACCGGACTTTCTGAAGGACGTCGAACTGATTGGCATGGACCTCGGCATGCTGCAGGCTGGTGCTGGCGTGAAGGGCGAGTTCGAGAACCGCCTGAAGGGGATTATCGACGAGGTAAAGGCCTCGCCGAAGCCGATTGTACTGTTCATCGACGAGGCACACATGCTGATCGGCGCCGGTGGCGCGGCGGGCGGCGCCGATGCCGCGAACCTGCTGAAGCCGGCGCTGGCGCGCGGCGAACTGCGCACCGTCGCCGCCACGACCTGGAGCGAGTACAAGAAATATTTCGAGAAAGATCCGGCCCTCGCCCGACGCTTCCAACTCGTCAAGCTCGACGAGCCCTCGCCGGACCAAGCCATCACCATCCTGCGCGGCCTGAGAAAATCCTACGAGAAGGCCCATGGCGTCTATATTCGTGATAGCGCCGTCGAGGCCGCAGCCAAGATGTCGGCGCGCTACATCTCCGGTCGTCAATTGCCGGACAAGGCTGTCGACGTGCTCGATACGGCCTGTGCCCGCGTCAAGCTGTCCCTGTCCTCCACGCCGCCGTCTATCGAACTCAAACAGAAACGGGTCGGCGAGCAAAGCCGGGCTTTCGAGGCGCTGACGCGCGACCGTCATTCCAGCCAGGACGGAGACGAGGCGCGCATCGAGGCGATCGAGCGGGACATTGATCGGCTCAAGGCGGAAATCGCCACGCTGGTGGAGAAACGCGACAATGAGCTTGCCCTGGTCCACAAGATCCTGGAGATCCGTGGCAGGCTCGGACTGTCGCTCGAAGTTGACAGCGCCGAGACAGAGGGGGCGGACGAAGCCGCAGCCGACTCGAGCGTCGACCTCGATCAGGAAAAGTTGCGCGCAGAATTTCGTGACGCTGTCGACGCGCTCAAGAAGATACAGAAGGGCAATCCTCTTGTCGCCTTCGAGGTGACCGAAGAGGTTGTCGGCCAGGTGATCGCAGAATGGACTGGTATCCCGCTCGGCAACATGGTGAAGGATGAGGCCCAGTCGATCCTGACCCTGTCGGAAAACCTGAAGGGTCGTGTCATCGGCCAGGACCAGGCGGTCGAGGCCATCGACCATGGCGTACGCGTTTCCAAGGCGGGTCTGCAAAACCCCGATGCGCCGATGGGCGTCTTCCTGTTCGTCGGCCCCTCCGGCGTCGGTAAGACCGAGCTTGCCACCGCCATTGCCGACCAGTTGTTCGGCGGCGAGCGTTTCCTGATATCGATCAACATGTCGGAATTTCAGGAAAAGCACACCGTCTCCAAGCTCGTCGGCTCCCCCCCAGGATATGTCGGCTATGGTGAGGGCGGCGTTCTGACCGAGGCGGTGCGCCAGCGACCGTACTCCGTCGTCTTGCTCGACGAGGTGGAGAAGGCCGATCTTGAAGTGATGAACGTCTTCTACCAGGTGTTCGACAAAGGTGTCCTGTCGGACGGCGAAGGTCGGCAGATCGACTTCAAGAACACGATCGTGGTGCTGACCTCCAATCTCGCGACCGACGTGCTGACCCAACTTGGGACACGCGAAGCGCGACCGACAGTCGAGGAACTTGTCGACGCCATACGTCCGACGCTCAGCGCCCATTTCAAGCCGGCGCTCCTCGCTCGCATGCAGATCATCCCGTTCTATCCGCTGGTGGGCGCTCCGCTCGAAAAGATAGTCCGTCTGAAGCTCAACAAAGTGGGCAAGCGGCTACGTGAAAGCCAGAAGATGGAATTGTCATATGACGATGCCGTGGTCAGCGCCATCGCGGCGCGGTGCACGGAGGTGGAAACCGGTGCGCGCAACATCGACCACATCGTGAACCGGACCATCCTGCCGGACATGGCGACGGAACTGCTCAGCAACATGGGTGACGAAAGCAAATCCTTCAGCGGAGTATCCATCAATGTCGGGGAGCAGGGCCAGTTCGTCTATAGCCTGTCATGATGGTCAGGTCAGGCACGCCATCCGGGGGGCGCCGCTCAGGGCACCGGCCTGCTCGGCGGACCGGGACAACTCTGACCGGCAGGCAAAGCGGCGTGATCGTGAAAGCTGGGCGATGAGCAACGAGACGATCTACGAGGATCTGCTGGAACTGACGATAACGCTCGCCAAGGAGCGGCGGGTGGAGGCACTTCTCGTGCATGTTCTCGACGCCGCGCTCCGTTTATCTCGGGCCGAAGGCGCCGCGATCTTTACCCTGGACCGCCTCGCCCGTCACCTGCACCGCGTCTGCTTCAATTATCGCGGCATCACCACCGCCAATCAGTCCGAAGCCCGCATCTCGATTTACGATAAGTCATTGGCGCCGAACCTGCGCGATCCTGCCACTTTCGCCGTTTCGACTTCCACGCTGGTCGCCGTGGCCGATATAGACAATGCGCCGGGCTTCGATTTCGACGTCATTCGCGACTCCGACAAGGCGATAAACTTTCGCACGCGTTCGCTCACAATCCTCCCATTGACGGTGGGCGGTGAGGAAACGATTGGAATTCTGCAATTGGTTAACCTGCCGGACAGGGCTGGCGGTTCCTCCGGAACGCTACCGAAGCACGTGGTGCGACCGATGCAGGGACTGGCTTCCCACGCCGCAGCCGCCATCCGCAACGCTCGGCTGTTCGAGGAAAACCAGAGGCTCATCCGACAACTCGGCCGGATGAATGACGAATTGCAGCAGGAAAACACTCGTTTGATGAGCAAGGCCGCGGCCTTCAAGTCGAAGAAGCCAAAGGGCCTGATTGGCAACAGCGCGCCAATGGAGAAAGTGTTCGACCTGATCGAGCGTGCCGCCGGATCTTCGGTGCCAATCCTACTGCGGGGTGAGACGGGCACCGGCAAGGAGATGATGGCAAACTACATACATCTCTCCAGCGAGCGCAGCCGCAGCGCCTTCGTCGCGCAGAACTGCGCGGCATTGCCGGAGAGCCTGCTGGAAAGCGAGCTTTTCGGCCACGTGAAGGGTGCATTCACCGGCGCCCTCGCCAACAAGCCTGGCCTCGTCCACGAGGCGCACGGCGGCACCCTCTTCCTGGACGAGGTGGGCGACATGCCCCCCGGTCTCCAGGCCAAGGTGCTGCGCCTACTGCAGGAGGGCGAGATTCGCCGGGTCGGGTCCACGAAGACCGAAATCGTCGATGTCAGGATAGTGGCGGCCACGAACGTCAATCTTGAGGAAAAGATCGAACGCGGCGAGTTTCGCAAGGATCTCTACTATCGGCTTAACGTGTTTCCGATCGTCGTGCCCCCTTTGCGGGAGCGACCCTCCGACATTCCGCGTCTGATAGACCATTTTCTAACCGAGGCGGTCGGTGGAGACGGCGAGCGGCCGGAGCTCACAGCGGATGCGCTCGACACCCTGTTGCGCTGGGCTTATCCCGGTAATGTCCGCGAACTCAAGAACATCCTTGAACGCGCCGCCCTGCTTGCCAACCGGGGTCAGGCGATCGACCGTGAACACCTGCCAGCGGAAATCTCTGGATTCCGCGAGGAGACCCTACACGGCGCGCATCCAAACCACATTCCCCATGGCGATCTGAAGTCGATTGTGGGACAATACGAAGCAATGGTCATCGAGGCGAGACTGCGCGAGGCAAACTGGAATCAGAGCCACGCGGCACGGAATCTGAACGTCAGTCGGCGCACGATGGTCGAGAAGCTCAACCGGTATTCCATCCGCCGTCCCGGCGCGACGGACACTGCAACGTCGAAAGACTAGACCACTGAGACTGTTCGGAAGCAAGGCGAGCGGACGTCAGGACAATCTTGGGACCGATCGGCCCGAGGAGGCTCTTAATGCATTTCTTGGCGGGCGGATGAGCTATGAGATCCTGGTCTCAAGATTGAAGGCTGTGGCCGCCGACAACGCACCAGCCGTCGTGCGAGCCGTGTCCGACGTCGCCGAAACGGGCCGTCTGCCGGCTGATATTGCCGCTATCTTGCTCGGCCAGTTGCCTCTGCTGGCAGACGACAAGATGACGCCGCCGCCAGGCGACAACCAAGGTCAATCGAGGGAAATGCATCTGTTCGAGGAAGCGACCATTCCGCACGCGTTCGTGCCGGCATGGCCCTCGGCAGACGGACGGATTACGGCAACCGCTGTGAACCAGACATTCGCCACCGAGGTTCCATCCCGCGCGCCCACGCCTGCCGTCGGCGTCCTGCCTCCCGTCCAGCCTATGCATGCGGCCGAAGCTCTGCCGGGATTTGACGAATTGCGCACCCGCGTCGATGATGTCGTGCTCTCAGGGCTAATAGGCGACTACAAGGCGTTGCGCGGATCGTCGAATCCACCCGCTGACGACGCCAACGGCCGCCGCCCAGACCAGCTCAACAATCTGCTCGGAACGTATCGCAGTGCCCGCTTCCGTTCCACGGCACGCCGAGTGGTACGCGAGGGCGCCGGCGATGGTACACCTCTCAACAAGCTGGCGGACTATTCGAGCCACCGCGCCGGAGTGGGTTCTATCCTGCGCGACCGTTTCATCCTGGACACGGAAATCGGCCGAGGCGGGATGGGCGTCGTCTACTGCGCCGTCGACCGCCGCAGGCTGGAGGCAGGGAGCCAGCAACCCTATGTCGCGCTTAAGCTTCTGAACGATGCCTTCCGCGCAAACTCCAACGCCTTGCGAACGCTGGAGGCTGAGGCGCGCAAGGCGCAGAGTCTTGCCCATCCGAACATTGCAACGGTCTTCGATTTCGATCGGGACAAGACCGAGGTGTTTATCGTCATGGAACTCCTGACCGGCCAACCGCTGAACCGGCTGCTGTCGGAGAGGACAGGCCAGGCGATGGAAGCATCCCTTGTCGCCGCCGTCCTGAGGGGCATCTGCGGCGGACTTGCCCATGCCCATGCCAACGGCGTCGTGCACTCCGACCTGAAACCGGGCAACATCTTCGTGGGCGATGACAGGCTGGTTAAGCTCCTCGATTTCGGTCTCGCCACGGCCGGAAACGGAGCGGGATTTGATGCTGTGCAGCTCGGCGCGCTGACGGCCGCGTATGCAAGCCCCGAAATGTTCGAGGGCGCCGAGCGCGACCCGCGCGACGACATTTTCGCCCTCGGTTGCATCGCCTATCAGATGCTCGTCGGTTTCCATCCCTTTTCGATGCAAGCCTCGAACGAGGCGCGCGACCGGGGACTTGCGCCGGAGCAAATTCCCGACCTCGACCCGATGGCATGGGATGCGCTCAGGAAGGCACTGAGTTTTGACCGCAGCGAGCGTCCGGAGTCTGTCGATGCGTTTGCCGCTGCGCTGTTCGAAACCTAGTCCTCGATCGCGTCGATCAGGGTCTCTATGCCGCTCGAAAAAGGATGATCCGGATACATGGCCCGCACCAGCCCTGTGCTGCCGACGCGGATCAGGTCGGTCGACAGCGGTAGAACCGCCGCAACCGGCGTGCGATAACTAGCGAATACCCGCTGCGCCAACTCCCGGAAATCGAAACTGTCCAACGCCTTGTTGACGACCAGAAGCAATTGGGGAACCTCGAGTTTGCGCGCCAGTTCCAACGTCACGGCAGTCCCCTGATAGTCTTGGATGTCAGGTCTCAGAAGCAACATCAGCGTGTCCGATATCGCAATTGATAGAAGGGTCTCCTCGTTTACACCCGGATGGGTGTCAATCAGTAGATAGTCGAGGTTCAACTCCTGGCAGAGATCGTGGAAACCGTTGTTGAGATCCTCGACGTCATACTTCTCCTTCAGGATGCGGGCTATCTCGCCCGTCTTAATGCTCGACGGCACGAGGAAGACCTTGCCCTCATCGGGCACCAACGGTTTGCCCGACTCATCGACGACGCCCGAGGTCACATCGAGCGCGGCCTCGCGAACGCCGCACTTTCCCCAGAGATAATCGTTCAGGGTAAAATGGACAGCGTGGGGATCGACCCGAAACAGGGTATGGATGCCAGGTGACTGGATGTCGGTGTCCACGACCCCGACCCTGTGACCACGCAGCGCAAGTCCTGCCGCCAGATTGGCCGTGAGGTTCGATTTTCCGGTACCGCCGCGGTAGGAATGTGTGGAAATGATTTTGGTCATTCAAGCCTTGCCGTGATTGGAAAGTGAACAGAGAACGCGGCGACCGCGTTGGAAAATCAGTCCTTGAGCTTGAAGCGCTGCCGGAGCGACTTGGCGCGCTGCTGCAGGTCGACGAAATACTCGCTCTCGGCGATTTCCCGGATTTCCTGTGCGGCCTGCTCCTGATCGAACTGCACCTCAAGCTTTTTCAGGCGCTGTTTCAAGTCTTTGTTTTCCTTACGCAGCGCCTGTTCAGCTGCCTCGAGCTGTCGCTGCGTCTCGCGCAATTGCTCGATCAGCTGGTTTGCGTGAAATTCGCGTGCCTCGATCTGAACCACCATGCTTGCAAAGGTTTCGGCCAGTTCACGAATGTCTCCCGGCAACATCTCGTCGGCGAGGATGGCAAACAGTTGCTCCATGTCGTCGAACTGTCCTCCGGCGATCGCCTCGCATGTCAACACCAGGCTGCCCATCGCCCGCCGCCGGTCCGCCTCACCATCTTCTCTTTCACGCTTTTCCATCTTGGCTCCCCCAAGCTCCAGACCCTGCCCGAACCGTACAGGCTGCAGCGTCCCCTCTCATGCCACCGTCCCGACGCCGGGCAGGATTACTTCGGTAATGTTCGAGTTTCCCTGCCGCCGGTGCAGGATCTGGCGCGCCAATTCATGGACCAGAAAAAGCCCGAGGCCACCGATCTGGATATCTTCAAGGCTTTCCTCGCCGCTCGGAACGCGCGGCGGCTGCGACGCATCGAAAGGCCGTGCCTGGTCGCAGATGGTCAGGTGAACGTCGCCATTCTGGCGCAGACCGACCGAAATCGCGATCGTGTCCGGTTCCGCCTCCTCATAGCCGTAATGCACCGTGTTGACAAAGAGTTCTTCGACCACGAGCAACAGGGTATGCCGGACGTCGTCGTCAAGACCGCTGTTCTGCACGAAATCTTCCAGTGCATCCTGGACCGTCGTGAGCTGGTCCAGGCCGTTGGTCACCTCGATCGTGCAAGAGGGGCCCGCCATGGAATTGTCCTAGCTAGAGCCGCCCGGAGGGCTTGCCAGTGCGAGAGCCTCCGCCTCGGCGGCAACGACCGGAATGATGCGGAGAAAACCAGACACGCGCAGGACCTCGTGCACCTGCGGATTGAGGCCGAAAAGCACGTATTTGCGGCCCGTCGGCGCCAGAAGCTTTGCTGCAACCAACATCGAACGCAAACCGAAACTGCTGACATAGTCGACGTGAGCCATATCGACCAACAACGCGCCGTCACCGGTATCGATGTGATTCTTCAGATGGGCTTCGAACGTCTTTGCGGTCAACGTGTCGATCTTTCCTCTGGGACGGACGACGACCACACCATCGTCGACACTGTCAGAAATCTCGATCATCTTTGGAAATAGCCTTTCGTCATCTCGAACGGAACACACCCACGCGTTGTAGCACGGAGCGCCCTCCTACACAGTTCATAGAAGTTACAATTTACATGACTATGACCATAAATTGATTTTTAGATACACGTATCAGTGGTCGCAGCAACCGCATGTGTATCTCGCTTTGCGCGTCGTGACCATTGCCCGCAACAAGGATTTAAGCCTCGCAATGCTAGACCTCGACCTCGACGCACTTCTTGCCGATCCCCGTTCTACCATTGGCTTAGCGGCCATCTCGGACGATCTGCCCAGCGGTATCGATCTACGGGACGACCCGGAATTTGACCAGTTGGAGACCGAATTCCGGAAAATGGAAACGGATGGCCCGAAGGCGGTCGACTGGCGGCAGCTGAACCGTCGCACCCTGGATATCCTCGCCGGCCGTTCCAAGGACATCGTACTCGCATGTCGGCTCGTCTACGGGCTTCACCACGAGGAAGGCTATAAGGGCCTTGCGGTCGGCAGCTCGATCGTTCGCGGCATGGTGGCAGAGCACTGGGACACTCTGTTTCCCGGCGTGAAGCGGGAGCGCGCTCGAGCCGGTACGGTCGACTGGATGGCCGAGCGGCTAGGGCAGCTCGTCGAGGCGCAGCCCCCGGTAGGGGCCGAGGCAAGGCTTGCCGCGCTTGTCGCCTATGAGCGACTGGTCGAACTGGACGGTTTGCTGGCTGAGAAGATGCAGAAGTTTCCGGTCGCGCTCGGCCCCCTGGTCCGGGCACTAAGATCGGTTGCGCAGGAAGTCCGCGGCGAAATGGAGGCGAAGGCAAGGGCCGAGGCCGCCGCACACGAGATCGCGGAGGCGCCTCTACAGCAAGCCCCAGCGCCCGAGCCTCCGGCCAAAGCCGAAGCGCCGCCGCCGGACGCGCCAGTTCCGGTCGCAACGGCCGCCCCGGTCGTGGCGCCGGTTCTCGCCGACATGCCGGTCGCCGCCGGAATTGACCCCGCGTTCGAGGCGCTGTTCTCCGCCGCCACCAAGGTGTCCGGCGCATTGCGCGATGCGGCACCCGCCGATCCGCGTATCTACCTCGCGTCCCGCTTCGGCGCCTGGAGCGGCATCATGATCGCCCCGCCGGACAAGGCCGGCAAAACGACCCTCCCGCCGCCGCAGCGAAACAAACTCCAGGAACTCGCCGCGCTGACCGCAGCCAATAACCACCAGGGTTTGCTTCTCGCAGCCGAAAGCGCCTTCGTGACCTCCCCATACTGGCTGACGATGCAGCACACCACTACAGCGATGATGCGCGCTCTCGGCAGCGATTATGACGCGGCTCGGGAGGCAATCGCAGGCACGCTCGCCGTGCTTTTGAGACGCGTGCCGGCTTTGGTTGATCTGAGCTTCGCCGACGGCACGCCGTTCGCCGACGCCGAGACCCGGGCCTGGATCGACGAGGAAGTATTGGTCGGCGGCGGGAGTGTCTCGGCCGCAGGCGCGATCGACAAGCTGTCTGGCGACGCAGCGCGTCTCGCGCAGCAAGGCAAGGTTCTCGAAGGGCTGAAACTTCTATCTGATTTTGCCGACGCGGCTCCCAGCGGCCGGGAACACTTTCTCGCGAAACTCGAGATTGGCGAGTTCTGCCTTCGTCACGATCTGATCCAACCGGTCCTGGCCCTCGTGCAGTCGCTAGAAAAGCTTGCGGAAAACCAGGGACTGGCGCGTTGGGAGCCTGCGCTGTCCGTCAAGCTCCTGGTGCTCGCCTGGCAATGCCACGCCCACAAGAACGCAGTGCGTGTGATCGGTGAACAGGCCGCGCAGCAGGGCAAGAACAGACTTGCCGAACAGTTGAGCAGCCTTGACATCGTACAAGCGGTGCGGCTAACTGCCGGATAACACAACCACAAGAATTTTTCGAGGCGTTATAAAAGTTAAACAAACCGCCACCAAGATGCATCGAGGCGGGGTTACGGGGTTAAAGGGACGATCAGCTTCACTGATCAATATTTAATACCCTGAATTTGCTAGTTATTTGACTATCGTGGCGATTTTACCGGGGGACTTGAACATGTCGAAAGACTCGACCGTTGCACCGAAGGAGCGTGTGAATATTCGTTACAAGCCGGCCACCGGCGACGCGAAGGAAGAAGTCGAACTCCCCCTGAAGATGGTGTTTCTCGGCGATTATACACTTCGCGCTGACGACACGCCCGTGGAAGACCGCGCTCTCGTCAACGTCAACAAGGACAATTTCAACGAAGTGATGAAGGGTCATGACCTGGCGCTGGACATCTCAGTGCCGAACAAGCTGTCTGACGATTCAGATGCCGGAGATATGACGCTTTCGCTGAAGTTTGATAGCATTAACGACTTTAATCCGGAAGCGATCGTCCGCCAGAGCCCGGAACTCAGCAAGCTGCTCGAACTGCGCGAGGCTCTGGTCGCCCTCAAGGGGCCGCTCGGCAACATGCCGGCCTTCCGCAAGGCAATTCAAGGCGTGCTCGGTGATGACGAGGCGCGCGAACGCCTTATGGCGGAACTCACCGCTATGGCCGCCAGCAAGACCGAAAAATAAATCTTGCCACTGGCGGACGCGCTCTCCGGCCAAGGAGACGCGATTGCCGGTGAGACCTTGCACATTGATATTCATCTCAAGGAAAGCCGTTCCATGACTGAGAGAGAATCCGCCCAGCAGCAGGTGGCCGTCGAAACGACGGAGGCGTCGCTGCTCGATCAGATCCTGCAGGAGACCCGGCTAGCGCCGAGTGATGATGGATACGACACGGCCCGCAAGGGCGTGAGCGCGTTCATCGCCGAACTGCTGAAGCCAACCCGACAGGATCAGGCCGTCAATAGCGCGGCGATCGACCAGATGATCGCCGAAATTGACCGCAAGCTTTCCGTGCAAGTCGACGAGGTTCTGCATCATGCGCAGTTCACGGCACTGGAATCGGCCTGGCGCGGTTTGAAGTTCGCCGTCGACCGGACCGACTTCCGACAGAACATCAAGATCGAGATCATGAACGTCTCGAAGGAAGACCTTCTGACGGACTTCGAGGATAGCCCGGAGGTGGCCAAGTCCGGCCTCTATAAACATATCTATACGGCCGAGTATGGCCAGTTCGGCGGCCAGCCGGTCGGTGCCGTTATCTGCAACTACGCCTTCGGTTCTGGTGCCCAGGACGTCAAGCTGGCGCAATACTGCTCTAGCGTGGGATCCATGGCCCATGCCCCGTTTATCGCGGGCGCCGCGCCGTCGATGTTCGGCGTTGATAGCTTCGAGGAAATCCCCAATCTCAAGGACATGGAGTCGATCTTCGAGGGACCGAAATACGCCAAGTGGAATTCGTTCCGTCAGACTGAGGACGCCCGCTATTTCGCGCTCGCCATGCCGCGTTTCCTGCTGCGGACGCCATATGGGTCAGACACGGTTCCGGTAAAGGGCTTCAATTACGAGGAGCGCGCGGCCGGTAAGACGGAGAACTATCTGTGGGGCAACGCGGCGATTGCCCTCGCCACGCGTCTCTCGGATAGCTTCGCCCAGTTCCGCTGGTGCCCCAACATCATAGGCCCGCAATCCGGCGGCGCGGTCGAGGATTTACCTGTCCATACCTTCGAAGCAATGGGCCAGTTGCAGAGCAAAATCCCGACCGAGGTCCTGATTTCGGACCGCAAGGAATACGAGCTCGCGGAGCAGGGCTTTATCGCCCTCACCATGCGCAAGGGCAGCGACAATGCCGCGTTCTTCTCTGCAAACTCGGTTCAGAAGCCGAAGTTCTTCGGAAACACGACAGAAGGCAAGGCGGCCGAACTCAACTACAAGCTCGGAACGCAACTGCCCTATCTGATGATAGTCAACCGTTTGGCACACTACATCAAGGTTTTGCAGCGCGAAAACATCGGCAGCTGGAAAAACCGCGGCGAACTGGAATCAGAACTGAACAACTGGATCCGTCAGTACGTCTCAGATCAGGAAAATCCGTCCGCTGAAGTTCGCTCCAGGCGGCCTTTGCGCAAGGCGCAAATTGTCGTTGCGGACGTCGAGGGCGAACCGGGCTGGTACAGTGTCAGCATGGCCGTTCAGCCGCACTTCAAATACATGGGCGCGGACTTCACGCTGTCGCTCAAGGGCAAGCTGGACAAGGCCTGATCGAAACGAGTCGAGGGCAGAGGCTATCAGGCCGGGCATGATGATGCCCGGCCAACCGCTTTGGGGATCGAGGTCGTGAAATGGTATCAGTGAGTCTTCTGCAGCGGCTTGGCCATGGCGGCGCAAATGCGGGGACAAGCGAATACACGGAAGATTCCGCCGTGCTGGAGAGCATTTTGCACAATCTCCAGATGATCCTGAACAGCCGAAAGTGCTGCTGCGAAACACGTCCAGACTTTGGCCTGTCGGATTTCAACGCAACCGGTGAGTATCGCAGCGCCCTGACGGCAATAGCTCGCGACGTGGAGCGGCAGATCCGCGCTTTCGAACCGAGACTGCGCAACGTTTTCGTGCAACCGATCGAGGATAAGGCACGTCTTCTCGAATTCGTCTTCCATGTCGATGGAGAGTTGGCGCACGAGGACCGAACAGTGCGCGTTCGTTTCGACTCCGTTCTCGGCTCGGACGGCCGCATCCGCTTTAACAGCTAGCGGGGCAGCGGCGATGGCGATCAACACCTATTACCGAGACGAACTATCCTATCTCCGCGAGATGGGCGCGCTGTTCGCCAAGGCTAATCCGCGCCTGGCCCGCCATCTCGGCCGCGACTCCACCGACCCCGACGTCGAGCGCCTGCTCGAAGGCATGGCCTTCATGGTCGGTCGGCTGCGTCAGCGTCTCGACGCCGAAATGCCGGAGCTGGCTTTGTCACTCCTGCAACTTGTCTGGCCGCATTATCTCCGTCCTGTGCCGCCAATCACCGTCTTAGGCTTCCGTTTCGCCGAAGGCGCAAGCGGCACGTCGATCGAAGTACCGCGCGGGACGCGGGTGCAATCGCGTCCGATCGACGGTGACGCAGTGCCCTTCAGCACCTCCTACGACACCACGGTGCTGCCGTTCGAGATGACCGCCGCCGAACTGGACAACAGGAAGAATTCAAGCCGCCTGACGCTCACCATCCGCAGGGTCGCCGGCAGCGGACTGCAGCCGCTTGCAGTTGCGCCGCTGACGCTGTTCCTCAACAGCGTGAAGGATGTGGCGATGGCGCGCCAGCTCTACCTGTTTCTCCTGGAACGCCGCCGTACCGTGACCGTTTCGACTCCGGGGCGTCAACCGGAGGCAATCGACCTGCGTATCGAACCGATGGGCTTCTTGCCCTCGGAGGCGGTGCTCCCCTACCCCGAAGGCTCCTTCGACGGGTTTCGCGTGATGCAGGAATACTTCTCTTGCCCCGAGAAGTTCATGTTCCTGCGAATCCGCGGCCTTGAGGCACTGTCGGAGCGAGCCGCAGACAGCTTCAGTCTATCGTTCGAGCTGGGCCAGCCTTTCCCTGATACCAGCCGCATCGGGGCCGAGGTGTTCGTGCTGAATGCAACCCCGGCCGTGAATCTTCTGGAAACCGAAGGCCGGGCTCTGACCGTCTCGCATGAACGCTCGGAATACCCGGTCCGTCCCGTCGGCGATGCCGGCCATTTCAGCGTCCACACCGTGGAGAGCGTGGAAGGATGGGTCCAGGGCAGCGGCCGGCGCGTTGCATACGAGCCCTTTGAGAGCTTCCGCCATGACGTGCAAGAAGACGGCGTACGCAAGCTGTATTTTCGCACCCAGGTCCGTCCGGCGCTGCTCGGCAATGGCATCGACCATCACCTGTCATTCGTCACCAGGCTGGGTAAGGTCGGACTTCCCGAGACCGAGACGATCTCGATGAAGCTGATGTGCTCCAATGGCGCGCTGGCGACGCGCCTGGGGGTTGGTTCTATCGACCAGCCAACCTCCACCACGCCGGCGAAACTCGCCTTTGAGAACATCACGCCAGTGCTCGCGGAAGTTCCTCCCCCGATCGACGACGACGTGCTCTGGACGCTGATCGCCAATCTCGCCCGCAACTTCTCCTCGATGATCGACGTCGAGGCTCTGCGAACAGTCGTTGGCGCCTATGACTTTCGCGCGCGGACCGACCGACAGGCAGCGCTGCAACGCGACACTCTGCTGCAGAGCTTCAAAACCTTCGAGCGCCGTGGCGTCGACGTCATAACGCATGGCCGGCCGGTGCGCGGCTTTGAACTGGCTCTATCGGTGTCGGAGGGGATGATGGGCGGAGAAGGCGAGATGTATCTCTTCGGAACCATCCTTGACCGCTTTCTGAAATCGTATTCGAGCATCAACAGCCTTCACCGATTTTCGATGATCGGCCTGGACACCAACATCGTTTTCCGTTGGGCAGCGAAATGGGGCGAGGCCGCAACCCTATGAACGAGCCGGTCACCATCCTGGACGAGACGGAAGTCGGTGTCGAACCTATAGCCGCCGCCAATATCGACGGCCTCCGGGAGTTCCGCTTCCATCAGCTCGTCGCACTAATGGAACTGCGGCGACGCGACGCGAGGCCGATCGGGGAACTTGGCGATCCGACGGCCGAATATCTCCGTTTTCGCGCCACTCGCTCGCTGAGCTTTGGCCCGGCAGACATCAGCGAGGTGGACTACGACGAAAAGACCGATCGTCTCGACGTGCGGGTTAACTTCTTTGGGCTATACGGCCCCGCCTCGCCGTTGCCTCCAGCGTATACCGAGTCGATCATCGAGGCCGATGCGACCCTCGATCCGGTTGAGGATTTCCTCGATCTTTTCAATCATCGCCTTATCAGCCTGCTGCACGTGATCTGGCGCAAGAACCGCTACTATCTGCGCTACCGGCCGGGCGGCAGCGACCCGTTATCGCGCCGCTTTCTAGCGCTTTGCGGCTTCCCGATCGAAGATAGAGACCAGGTTGGCGTTATTTCCCGCTCCGCTCTTCTGCCGCACCTTGGTCTTATCTCCCTGTTTTCCAACTCCTCGGAGGTAGTCGGCGCGACACTGTCGAACTTCTTCAACATTCCCTGCCAGATTGAGGAATTCGTACCGCGCAAAGTGAATGTGGGTAGGGAATCCCGTCTTACTCTCGGTATGGCCAACAATCTTCTCGGCGGAGATGCTATCCTTGGTTACGAGCTCGACGACGATCTCGGCAAGTTTCGCATTCACCTTGGCCCTGCCGATTTCGGCAGGCTGTCGGCGTTCCTGCCGAACGGATCCCGTCACCGCCAGTTCTGCGAACTCTTGCTGATGGCGACCCGTGAGCCGCTGGAATGGGACCTCAAGTTCGCATTCGCGCAGGAAACGCTGCCAACTGCTCAGCTTGGCTCCAGCCAGCTAGGCTGGACCACCTGGTTGCAAGCTGACGAGCCGGGAGCGCTGGAGAGCGATGTTTTGGTTTTCGTTAACGACCGGCTTTATGCCGTTGCCGAAACAGAGGGGGGGCTGGCATGAGACTCCACCTTTCTACGATCGGTGGCGACGCGACCAGTCACGTGTTCGGCCCCGAGGGCGGCGTTTTTGGCCGTTCGCCCAAATGCGACTGGGTTCTGCCGGATCCTGAGCGCATTCTTTCGTCGGTACACGGCCGCATCCTCTTCGACACCAACCGATTCATATTGGTCGATGAAAGCACCAATGGCATCTTCCTCGGCGACCGCAGCGAACCGCTCGGACGAGGCAATACGATCGTGCTGGCATCTGGTGTCACCTTCCGGGCAGCGCGACTCATCATCAGTGCGGAGCTGCTGGCTGCCGACGTGAAGCATACGATGAGCTACCCGATATCGTTTTCTGCTCCGATGACTTCGACGCCGCAAGGAGCAGAGCAGGCGCTGCGCGAGCGTGAAGTATGGGGAGACCTCTTGGGCAGGAACAGCCAGGACCCGCTGGCTTACCTGGATGGCGCCAGCGGGCCAGCGCCGATGTCGGCAACTATGGGGCCTCTCACAGCGCCGCCCGCCACGCCCATCGCCCCGATGCCGATCTCGATGCCACGGGGAATGCCCCAGATCAGCGACCCGTTGCCCACGCCAGAGTTGCGGGACGTCGCCCTGCCTGTTGAAACGCCGGCACCGTCGGCAAGACCCGCAAAACTGATTCCCGACGACTTCGACCCGCTCTCGATGATTGTCGGGCCGCGTGGTGGGCCGACATCGCCGTCGTCCTTTGCCGCCTCGCCGGCGGTTGCCGCCGAACAACGGCCCTTGCCGACACCATCTCCAGCAGCAGCCCTTATACCGGTCGAAATCCCATCGACGCGCCAACCGCTCGCCCCGGAGCTGATGGCAGACCTCGCACGGCTTGACGATCATCAGGTCGTCACGCCAGAAGCGCGCGGCGGCACGGCCGATCCGCTGGACGCGGTGGAAGCTATGCGGGCGCGACGCGTCGAGCGGAAGAGCCGGCTGATCGAAAAGTCGGCGGTCGCCGGCTTGCCACCCTTGCCAGGAACGTCGGCGGCCCCTTCAATGGCATCCACGCCCCCTACGCCACCAGCTTTCCCGTCGACGGCGACCAATCCGGCTTCCTCGGCACCCGCCTCTCCGTACGTTGCCGCCATCGCCACTGAAGCCAATTCCCAGGAGGCGGCAAAGGCCCTGTTTCGCGGCATGGGATTCCCCGACGCGGTGATCCCGGCCGGCCGTGAAATGGCGGTGTTGCACGAGGTCGGCGAGATGGTCCGCGCGATGTCGGAAGGGCTCGTGAGCCTGCTTGCGGCGCGGAAGATGCTGAAATCCGAATTCCGAATGGATGAGACTCAAGTCCAGCCGGAGGAAAACAATCCGTTCAAGCACTTCAAGATCGCCGAACTGGCGCTGGACGAGCTTTTCGTTACGCGCTCGGGCGGTTTTCAGGCCCCCGCTGAAGCGGCCGCATCGGCGCTCGACGACGTAAAGGGGCATGTGATGCTCACCATGGCGGCCATGCAGCACGCCATACGCCTGATCGTTGAACGACTCGATCCCAAGCTGATCGCCCGTGAGGAGGACGAAGGCGCCGCGCGCCTGCGCGGACTCGGCGCCCGCAAGGGCAAGTGGGAAATCTACAGTGAATTGCACCAGCGCCTCAGCGGGAATCTGGAAGGCATGACACGCCAGATCATCAGCACTGCCTTTGCCAAGGTGCAAGAAGACCAGGCAAGGCGTTCAGCGTCACAGTTCCGGGAGAGCAACAAATGAACCAGTCGCGTCGCAGCCTTCTTTTCGTCGCCGGCCTGTCGCTTACGGGGGTACTTGCCGCCTGCAGCGGACTTCCGAAGCCGACGCCCGTGGACGTGTCGATAAGCGCTGATGCGAATGTCAATCCAGGCGACACTGGCGAGCCCTCTCCAGTGGTCGTGCGCATATATGAGCTCAAAGGCATCAAGGCCTTCAACAATGCGAGCTTTTTCGATTTCGACGACGACGCGAAACTGCTGGGCGCGGACCTGATATCCAGCCGTGAATACGAACTTACGCCTGGCTCCGAGCGGAAATACGATACCAAGATTTCCAGCGAGGCCGCCTATATCGGTGTGGTCGTCAGTTTCCGAAACATTCAATCGGCAACTTGGCGAGATAGTATCGAACTCCGAAAGAGCAAGCAGAACCGCTTCATGATTTACATAACCAGTCTTGCCGTCAGAATTCAGAAATATTCGCGGTTCACCTTGGGCTAGTCAGGGCGCGTGATTGACTTATTCGAAGCATTGCAGGGGCCACCGGCCCCAAGGGGGTCCGGTTGACATCGACAGGTAAGCCGCTCTGGCTCGAGGGTATGTTCCTGAGGCCGCAACATCTACAACAGTATGATCGTTGGATCGAAAGTAATCTCGACCAGCGAGTGGCATCGCTTGCGGCCTTTCCGTGGGGCATTCGCAAACTGTCATTCGACCTGGATGCGCTAAAGGTGGGTCAGATTCGCCTTTTGGAGATCGATGTCGTTTTTCCTGACGGAACGACCTATGCCGCGCCCGAAAAGCAGCCGCTTCCGGCCGCCATCCAGGTCGGTCCGCCAGCCCAGGGCAAGCGTGTCTTTCTGACTTTGCCGATCCGCGCGCCCGGAGGTGTGGAGGTAGCCGAAACCGATGGCGGTACGCAGCGTTTCCGCAACAGCTCCGTCCAGGCAATCGACACGACGCGTGCTACCCGCGCCGCCGCAGACATCTCCGTCGGACTGCTGAACGCACGCATCGTGCTCGACGATCAGCCTCTCGACGAGATGACGGTCCTGCCGATCGCCGAGATTGACGCCGTCGACGCGCTGACTCAGGTGACACTATCGGAAACGTTCATACCGCCGGTAACGGCGACAGGCGCGAGTCGCCGACTCGTCTCGATCATCGAGCAGATCCGAGGGCTGTTGCGCAGCCGAGCGACGTCCCTCGCGGCCGGCGCGGCGGGCCAGGGGGGCGACGGCCGATCCGGCATGCTCGACATCATGACGCTGGGCATAGCCAACCGGTTCGAGGCAACGCTCGCCCATTCGGTGCGCGTCGGCCTGCATGGGCCGGAAAGTATCTATCGGGAGATTATCGCGCTTGCGGCAGAGCTCGCCGCGTACGCTGCACCCTCGCGCCTGCCTCCTGAATTTCCAGCCTATCAGCATCTTGATCTGAGGGCGACGTTCGATCCGCTTCTTGCCATATTGCGCACCATGCTCAGCGTAATCGTCGAAAGAAACGCCATCAGCATACCTGTGAGCGAGCGCGACTTCGGCATCTGGATTGGCCCAATCGAAGATCGCATGACCTTCGTCGAACGCCGTTTCGTCCTGATCGCGCGTGCCAACGTCGCACTCGAAATCGTGCGGCAGCAACTGCCGATCCAGATCAAGATCGGGCCAGTGGAGCAGATCCGCGACCTGGTTAACCTGCAATTGCCCGGTATCGCGATCCAGCCGCTCTCGGTCGCGCCGCGTGAGATTCCATTCATTCAGAACGCCGTGTATTTTGAGGTCGACACGCGCAATCAGCTGTGGACGCGCTTCCGCGAGTCTGCCGCGATCGCCCTGCATATCAGCGGCGACTATCCAGGGCTCGCTCTTGAGCTATGGGCGATCCAGCGGGAGACTGGCTCATGAGCACATCGGGCGACGACGACGACGCGCCGACAGTCCTGCGCCAACTCAGTCCGCGGGCGCGTACGGCGCTCGCCGGGGCGGAGACGGGCATGGACGAGCCGACCGTTGTGGTCCGCCAGCAGCCTGCGGTGGCCAGCACATCCGCTCCAGCCACAGACGGCAACTCGCTGACAAGCGCCGTCACACTTGTTCAGCAACTCGACAGCGCGCCTGAACGCAGACTGGTGCGTGCGGCGGCTCCGCTGCTGCTCATCGTCGCGCAGCTCCGCGCGTCGACCGAGCGCGCCGATGTGACCGCGCTGCGCCGGCAGGTCATTGAGGAAATGGACCGATTTCAACAAGTGGCGCAGAAAACAGGCATCGAGGCAGGCGACATCATCGCGGCGCGGTATGTCTTGTGCTCGACCATAGATGAGACGGTATTGATGACTCCGTGGGGCAGCCGTAGCGAGTGGAGCTCCAACAGCCTTCTCAACCATTATCACAACGAAACTTGGGGCGGCGAGAAAGTCTTCGTCATCCTTGACCGCGTGAAGCAATCGGCAGCGCAGCGTCTGCCCCTCATATTACTGATCCACGCCTGCCTGATGCTTGGTTTCGAAGGTCGCTACAGGGTCTTGGAGCGGGGTCGCGATCAGCTGGAGGACCTACGCAACGAGATTTCGCGCACCATCCGTCGCGCGTCCTCGGAGATGACGTCGGACCAACCGCTTTCCCGCGTGACGAAGGGTGAACGTGGCGGCAAGAAAGTGCGGGCTTTTATGCCGCTCTGGATGACCGCAACACTTGCAGGCCTCCTGCTCGTCATCGTCTATCTGGCGCTGGAATTTCATCTGTCCGGCGCACTTGCCCCGGTGCTGTCGAAAATCGCGGCGCTCGCACCAGGCTAGGATGAGGTCATGCTGAAAACCTACTTTGCCAATCTGCTGCGTCTGTCGAACCTGCTTATCCTGATGTTGCTGATTCTGTTGGCAACGCTCCTATGGCTCTTCGGAGCCTCTATCACGGTAGCGGGTTACCAGCCACTCGCGGGCGACATACTGCGCCTGTCAATCGCAATCGGTGTGGTGACATCATTCTTCGTCGTCACTTTCCTGCGCTATTTTCTTGCACGGCGTGCCAATGCCCGCCTGATCAACTCGATGCTCGCCAATGATGAATTGGTCTCCATGGGTGGCAATCTGTCGTCCGACGAGGTTGAGCTCATTCGCGAGCGCTTTGAAAAGACGCTGACCACTCTGCGCGACCGGCCGCTCGACGGGCGCCGCAAGCGCGAATACATGTTTGATCTGCCCTGGTATATCATCATCGGACCGCCCGGCACCGGCAAGACGACGATCCTCCAGAACTCCGGACTCGAGTTTCCGCTGGCCGAGGAGGGAAGTGCGGCACTTCAGGGCATGGGCGGCACCCGCTATTGTGACTGGTGGATTTCGAACGACGCGGTGCTGATCGATACGGCCGGCCGCTATACCACTCAGGACGTCAACCAGGGTATCGATGCCGCCGCATGGAACGGATTTCTCAAGATACTCAAGGAAAACCGCAGCCGGCGACCGGTAAACGGAGTGCTTCTGGCGATCAGTATAGCCGATATCGCCTTGGCTAGCGACACCGAACGGCAACGTCATGCGGAAATCCTGCGCCAACGCTTGCGCGAACTCCACCGTAGCTTCGAGATGCGGCTGCCGGTCTACGTGCTTCTGACCAAGTGCGACCTCATTGCCGGCTTCGAGGAGTACTTCGACGACACAGCCGAGGCTGACCGTGAGCAGGTTTGGGGTATCACCTTCCCCCGAGATGAGGAGCAGATGACATTCGGCGCGGCTTTCGAGAACGGTTTCGCCGATCTCGTCGACCGGATCGAAAAGCGGCTGCCGGCAAAGCTGGCCGTAGAGCGCAACAACGGTCGCCGCTGCCGCATCTATGGTTTCCCGCATGAGTTTGCATCTTTGTCGACCGTCCTGCGGGGCTTCATCACCGACGTTTTTCGCCTCAATCGGTACGAGGCGCAGCCGCTGCTGCGCGGCGTCTACTTCACGTCCGGCACGCAGGAGGGTACACCCTTTGACCGTCTGCTCGGCGCCATGGGGCGCAGCTTCGCGCTCGCTCCCAGCCACCAGCCGCCGATGAGTGGCAAGGGCAAGGCATTCTTTATCAACAAACTCCTGACAGACATCGTCTTCGTCGAGCAGAACCTCGTTGGACGCAATACCAAGCTGGAACGTCGGCTGGCCGCGGCGAGAAGTGGCGCCTACGCGGGTGTCGTTGCAGTGACACTGCTGCTTTGCGGCTACTGGCTGGCTGGACTTGATTCGTCCCTTAACCTCATCAGCCGCGCAAATCTCGCCGCGGACAAGATATCGACGGAAATCGCGCAGGCAGGGGGCAGCCGTACGCTCGAGGCGATTCTGCCGATTCTCGACAGCGCTCGCGAACTGCAGGAGATGGTCCAGCCGGTCTGGGGGCTACCGGATGTGCTTGCGATCAATGCACGTCCGGCGCTGGAGACTGCAGTCGATGACACCTATGACAAGCTGCTCAGCAGTTACCTCCTGCCCTCCGCGGTAGCCCGCTTGCAGACACAGATCCAGTTGCTTTCGACGTCGGCCGATCCCAACAACCTTCTGCTGCGCGACCAGCTTGAGACATACCTGATGCTGACGACCGGCCAGCGATACGAACGCGACCGCGTCGAGACCGAGTTTCAGCGCCAGAACGAAGCAGCATTCGTCCTGTCACCGGACGCCAAGCAACGCATGGATCGCCATAGCGAAAGGCTGGTCGAGCTCTTGCCGGCGACCGCGGTGACGGATCAACCGACCGTCCAGGTGGCGCGGGAGCGACTGAATGACCTACCGCAGGCGACCGAGATCTATGCTCGTATGGTGACCGATGCCGAACGTCGCTATCAACTCTCGCCGATCAGCATCGTAAACATCCTCGGTCCGGGCGTGCTGCAGGTCGATGCATCGGCCGGTGGCAACGGCGTGATACCGGGTCTCTATACCAAGAACGGGTTTTACCAGTTCTTCCTGCCGAGATTGCCGGAATATATCCGCAGTTCAACGGGAACGGACTGGGTGCTCGGCGATGGCGGGCTTTCCAACAATACCTATCAGCAGTTGGCGAGAGAGATCGCCGAGGCTTATGTGCGCGATTACATCGACAAGTGGCGCGATGCGGTTAACCAGGTCCGCGCCGCCGATTTCGATACGCTGAACAGAGGCCAGGGCGTCTTGCGCGATCTCTCCAGCCCGCAATCGCCGCTGATCGCGCTGCTCACCAAGCTGCGGGAAAATACCGAGCTGCCGCTTCCGGGCAGCAATCCGACGCCGACTGCCGCCGATCAGGCAGCCCAAGCGGTGACGCCGCCGGGTGTAGCCCAACCGGTCGCGGGCGCTGTTACCGACGCACTTGCGCAGACAGCGCTCTCCACTGCGTTCGGCGATGCGCCCTGGCCGGGTACCACGATCCGCGACGCCTTCACGCCGTTGACGGCCCTCGTCGATCCGCAGGGAGGGCAGAGTCTTGCCCAGGTGCAGCAACTGTTCGCAGATCTTTACGGCACTGTCGCAAGCATTGCCTCGGCACCAAGTCCGGAAGCAGCGGCATTCGATTTCGTCATGCAGCGGGCAAAGAGCCCGACGAATGACAGCTTCTCAAGGTTGAGGGCCGAAGCATCCACCAAACCGATCCCGGTGCGGCCGATGGTGGAGTTCGTAAGCAACCGAACATGGACGCTGTTGCGGCGGCTGGCCTATAATCACATAAACCAGCGCTGGCAGCAGGAAGTGCTTCCTGTCTGCGACCTGATGCTGCGGGACCGATATCCGTTCGCGCCGGCCTCTCCGGACGAAGTATCTCTGCAGGACTTCGCGGATATCTTTAAACCGGCCGGCATCGTCGATCAGTTCTATAAGGAAAACATCTCCCCGTTTGTTGTCGTTCAGGGCCGGCAGATTGTTCCGGTCGATGCGCGCGGCAGCGGTATCGGCTTGTCGCCAGAGGCGCTCACCCAGTTCGGCCGGGCGCAGCAAATCCGCGATGCCTTTTTCGGTGCTGCGGGGACAACGCCAGAAGTGAAGTTCACGGTCGAACCGGTTTATCTGGACCCGAAGGCGCTCCGTTCAGCTTTCATCTTGGACGATGTGGAGATGATCTACAGGCATGGCCCTATCCGCGCGCAGGACTTCGTCTGGCCGAGCAAACGCGACGCAAGTACCGCCGTCCTGCGAATCACCTTGCTCGATAACACGTCGGAAACGGTAGAAAAGACCGGCAATTGGGCGGTCTTCCGCATGCTGACGAGTTCCGGGCTGTCGCGAACGGCAGGCCAGGAACAGTTCGAATTCGGAATCGAGAAAAAGACTTCCGAGACCGTCAGGAACGCCGAGGTGACGGAAAACATCCGCGCCACCTTCAGATTGCGGGCGGCGAGCCTTGTCAACCCGTTCAACGGCGGTCTGCTTGCCTCCTTCCGCTGCCCCCCGTCGCTATAGGGAGGAGGTGCAAGTGGACACCGTTGGATTTTTCGGCAAGGTACCGGCGGCGCGCGACTTTGTCTTTCACGGCCTTCCGGTGCGCCTGACGGAAGCCTGGGCCGGCATCGTCTCCAGCTGGTTGTCCGAAAGACGTACCCATGGCGGGCCGGACTGGGCGCGGGATATGTTGCGATCTCCCGTTTGGCGCTTTCTGTTGCCAGAGGGCATACCTGGCGGCGGGTTCGGCGGCGCGGCGGGCCTCGTCGCAACTTCGGTGGATAGCGCAGGACGTGTATTTCCGTTCTGCGTGATGCTTGCGACTGATGGGGCCGGCATACCGAGCCAGCCGGACGCCGCCGTCGATCACATCATGGACGGTATCGAGTCCAGGATGCTCGGCTTCATGGAGACACAAAGCCACCGCGATTCTTTCCTCGCTGAACTGCACACCGCGCTTCGACACTTCCCTCGTCATCACCCGCCCGCTCCGTCCAGCTACCTGCGCGCGGGTGAGGCGGCGGCGATATTTCTCGGCACGGAGCCAGCCTGGAGGATGACGGTCCCTATGGAGAGCTTTTTCGTCACCGCCACCGGCGACGAGACGCGGCAGGAGTGCCACTGGTGGCACGACGGTCTCGGCGAATCCATTGGTCCCCAACATCTTGTCAGTCGCGGCCTTCCGGTAGGTGCTGCCGCCGCGCCGCTTTTCAGCAGCAACTGGAAAGAAGGTTGGCAGCCTCGCGCAACAACGGAGGGGAGGTAGAGCATGGTGCAACCGACCGGACACCCGCCAATAGTTGACGCGGAAGCCGCCAGCCGGCGCGGCTATTCTCACAGTTTCAACGAGGACGCCTATATGGTCAGCCTCGACGCGCATGTTTTCGCCGTTGCCGACGGCATGGGTGGCCATCGCGACGGTCACAAGGCAAGCGGCCTGATTGTCTCGATGCTTGCCCAAAATCTAGAACAGCCATTGCCATTCGAGGAGCGTATTGTCGCCGCGCAGACGGCTATCGAGGAGGCAAATGCCGCACTGTACAACGAGACAATCATCGATCCGACCCTCGGTATCAGCGGATCGACGGTCGTGGTCCTCGTCGTTGGCGAGGGCTACGCTTGCTGTCTTTGGGTCGGGGATTCGCGCCTTTATTTGATGCGGAGAGGTCGGCTGTACCTGATTAGCGATGACCACTCGGCGGAGGGTGGGGCGCTAACCCGAGCCGTCGGCTCGGCCGGCACTGTATCCGTCGAGCGCCGTCTGGTGGAGATCGCCGATGGCGACGTGTTCGTGCTGTGCAGCGATGGCCTGCTGAAGGGCATGACGGAGGAGATCATGATCGATATTCTCGCCGCCGGGGGCGACAGTGTTGCCGACCGGCTGCTCGCCAAGGCGGTTGCCGGCGGCTCGACCGACGACATCACACTTGTGGTCGTGTGGGCGCAGCACGATGGCTGACGAAAAAGACCGGGCCAGGCCGCCACCTGAGCCGAATTTGACAGCCGAGACCGATAAGGCTGGACCCAAAAAAACATCAGGCAAGATGCCCCGCACCTTGCGCGGCCGCTTCGAACTCGTCGAGGAAATTGGTCGTGGCGGTCTTTCGCGTGTCTACAGGGCGCGCGACCTCGTTGCCGTGAAGGCCGGCCTTTCACAAACATCGGTTGCCGTAAAGGTCATGACTGCCGGTCCAGAGGTCGGTGACGACATAATTTCTCTGATGCATCGCGAGGCGCGGCGGCTGCGTGATCTCATCCATCCCAATATTGTCCGCGTCTACGACATCGACAGCGAAGGTCGTCTGCACTTCATGGTCATGGAATATCTCGAAGGCAGATCGCTTGCGAAAGTCTTGCGCGAGACAGAGGGACACCGGCTGCATCCACCTCAAGTGGATCGGCTGGTGCGGGATGTTGCTGCAGCGCTGCACTTCTCCCATCACAGCGGCATTGTGCACTCTGACCTGAAACCCGCCAACATCTTCATAGAAACGAATGGTCGGGTAAAACTCATCGACTTCAATATCGCCTACCCTGTCGCACGCCCGATCAAGATCAGTGAAGAGGATACCGTTGCGATCCTCGCCCGGCTCGGGGCACTCACACCGGCCTATGCATCCCCGCAACGCCTCCAAGGCGCCGAACCAAGTTCTGGCGACGACGTTTTTTCGCTGGGCCTGGTCGCCTTTCTCGCCCTCACTGGCAGACGACCATTCGAGTCCAAGGACGCATCCGAAGCGATTGCAGCGAACGAGATGATCAAGCGACCGGAGGGTCTGTCATGGTGGCGATGGCAGGCGCTCTCGGCCGCCCTTAAGCTCGACGACGCAAAGCGCCTGTCCGATGCCCAATTGTTCGCTCGGCTCTTCACAGGCGGCCCTTGGGCGCAGACGACCTGGCGGCTAGGGCTGCGTTGACGGCTCAATGGTTGGCGACCGCCTTCCAAGCTGTGATCTCCCTGAAAAAGGCGTCGACGATGAAGCTGTGACGAATAACCTCGCCATCCCGCAGCCGAACTCCCCCCATCAGAGCGCTAGCTCAGGTTGAACAACATGACCACCACCCTACCGTGATGAATCCGCCCCAAGCGAAAGCCGGTATGTTTCCACCCGCATCCCGGCTCTACCGGAGGCTGAAGCGGCACTCCGACGAAAAGACGGATGGATCGAAGACGAGAGGAATTCCGTCCCAACTAACTGCACAAGATGGCCTCCTGTCGGCAGTTCATCTGCGGTAAGTGAAACCGGCCGACATGGTTGAAAAACCCGGAGCACCGCAAACCTGCAGATCACTGTGACCGTACAACGGGCACCTGCCCGCCGTATATCGGACAGATTAGCCCATCTGACTGAAATTCGGCTTCGGTGTGTTTGGGAGTAAATTTGTCCGACCTGAGAGATAGGTGACGTTTTGTACCGAAGACATGGGTAACACTTTTTGCCTTTTGGCGGGAGGTGTTGATGCCGTGGAGAGAGATTTCGGTC
>NZ_JAGRRC010000003.1:0-1506 GCF_018122705.1 Ciceribacter sp. L1K23
TCAGACTGCTGACAAACCCCTGGCTACATCCGGGGGTTTATGATTCACTGGGACATGTTGAAGAAACCTGCTCCCGAACAGACGGCTCTCGAGATGGTGACGCTCGACGGCCTCGTGCCGAAGGATCACCTGCTTCGCAAGATCGATGCGGTGATCGACTTTTCCTTCATCCATGATCGGGTTGCCGGTCTTTACTGCGCCGACAACGGCCGCCCGCCCCTCGACCCGACCTTGATGTTCAAGGCGCTGTTCCTGGGCTACCTGTTCGGTGTGCGCTCCGAGCGTCAGTTGGTGCGCGAGATCGAGGTGAACGTCGCCTATCGGTGGTTCTTGCGGATGAAGCTGACCGATCCGGTCTTCGATGCCTCGACGCTTTCTCAGAACCGCCGCCGCCGCTTCAACGACACTGATGTGGCGCAGGACATCTTCGATGCGATCGTGGAACAGGCGATCCGCCACGGCCTGGTCGATGGCACGGTGCTCTATACGGACTCGACCCATCTGAAGGCCAATGCCAACAAGGGCAAGTACGATCTTGAGATGCTTGCGAAGTCACGCGCCGACTACTGGGCCGATCTTGACCGGGCGATCGAGGCCGAGCGGGCGGCGCACGGCCAGAAGCCGTTGAAGGACAAGGAGCGCGAACCGGAGGTCAAGGAAACCAAGGTCAGCCGCACCGATCCGGATAGCGGCTACATGGTGCGCGACGGCAAGCCCAAGGGCTTCTTTTATCTCGATCATCGCACGGTCGATGGCCGCCATGCGATCATCACGGACACGCATGTGACGCCGGCCAATGTGCATGACAGTATCGTCTATCTGGAACGGCTCGACCGGCAGCGCCAGCGCTTCGACTTCCATGTCGGTGCAGTCGGCCTGGATGCGGGCTACGCCACTTCGGGCATCGCCAAGGGGCTGGAGGAGAGACAAATCCTCGGGGTGACCGGCTATCGCAACCCGACCCCGCCGAAGGACGGGATGATGCGCAAGTCGCAATTCGTCTTTGAGCCCGAGACCGACGGCTATCGTTGCCCGCAGGGGCAGCTGCTCACCTATGCCACCACCGACCGGAACGGCTACAAGCACTACCGCTCGGACCCGTCCCTTTGCCGCGACTGCCCGCTTCTTGCCTCCTGCACCGCAAACGCCAAGGCGGAGCGGACCATCACCCGCCATGTCTGGGCCGACGCCCGCGAGCGCACCGATGCCCATCGCAAGACGGCCAGAGGCAAGGCGATCTACAAGCGGCGAAAGGAGACGGTCGAGCGCTCCTTTGCCGATGCCAAACAGCTCCACGGGCATCGCTATGCCCGCTTCCGCGGCCTCATCAAAGTCCAATGGCAATGCCTGCTGGCCGCGAGCGCCCAAAACATCAAGAAGATCGCCATGGCAGTGAGCAAGGCCCCGGACCGAGCCTGGGTATAAGGGCACAGGTCCGATTAAGATCACGAAAATCTAAGACCAAAACACCACCTGACCGCGCACCTCAAAACAAGAAAACCCGCC
>NZ_JAGRRC010000004.1:0-1299 GCF_018122705.1 Ciceribacter sp. L1K23
TGTCCATACCGAAGACATAGGTAACATCGTGTACCTAAGACATGGGTGACAACCTCGTGCCGAACGGGTTGTCGATGGTTTGCAAAGTCCTCTGCTCCAGGTCGATATATCCCAGATCATACTGCATGAAGCTGACGAGCCAAATGCCGTCGTCGACTTCCTTGATGCCGAGCTTCTGGCCTGCCATGACGACTGAGATGTTGATCTTCTTACGATGCATGCAGATGCGGCCGCAGGAGGTTACCAGGACATCTCTATCGTGGAACGGATAGTCGATCTCCGGCAGCCCTTGATAGGGGCGAGCTGATGCGGTGTAGATGTCTTGCGGGGTTCTCATGGCGAGTGCCTCATGCGGCCGCTCCATATTGAATTCGCTGGTAAAAGCGTCGAATCGCGCTTGTTGCTGGAGCATGTTCATTCCCGCGGGACGGGTGGCTTCCTTCTTGAGCGTCAGATGCATGCGTTCGTGCCGGCCGTTCTGTTGCGGATGGCCCGGCTGGATGCGTTCGATGGCGATGCCGAGCCTGAGCCACCAGACGGAGAGCTTCGACAGATTGTAGAGGCCGTTCGGGCTGGCGAAGGGCACGCCGTTGTCGCTGCGGATTGCGTTTGGCAGGCCGCGCTCGGCAAACAGGCGGCGGAACGCCTCGAAGACGGGAAGCTCCTTGTTCGACGAGAAGGCCTCGCAGGCCAGAAGATAGCGTGACGCCTGGTCGGTCACCGTCAACGGGTAACAATATCGCCCATCCCCCAGCTTGAACTCGCCCTTGAAGTCGACACACCAGAGATCGTTGGGAACGATCGCATGGGAGAGGTCGGTGCCTTCGGCCTTGTTGCGATGGCGCCTGCGCGCATGGGCGACCAGCCCGTGGCGATCGAGGACCGCATGCACCGTGCTGGTCGAGGGGATGCGCACGTCGCCTGCCAGTCTGCGCACCAGGAGTTCCCTGATCTTGCGCGCACCCCAGTGCGGCTTGCCCTTCTTCGATGCGATGATCATCGCCTCGATCTGATCAGGCAGTTGATTGGCATAGCGCACCGGACGGCGCGACCGGTCCGTCAGCGCCTCCAGGCCGTCCTGCCTGTAGCGGTTGAAGATCTTGTAGCCGGTCTTGCGCGATATGCCGAAGTCCCGGCACACCTCGCTCATCCCTTCGCCCTCCAGAAGCCGGGCGACAAAACGAAGACGTTCCTCCATGACCGAAATCTCTCTCCACGGCATCAACACCTCCCGCCAAAAGGCAAAAAGTGTTACCCATGTCTTCGGTACAAAACGTCACCTATCTCTCAGGTCGGACA
>NZ_JAGRRC010000005.1:0-518 GCF_018122705.1 Ciceribacter sp. L1K23
CTCAACCTTGGCTACCCGCACTTCATAATGATTGTACCATTCCGTGCGACCTTGGCTTCGAGCGGCAAGATGGTCAACCACTTTTTTCCAGTTGCGGATTGAGATCTCGTCTGCCCAATAGGAGTTGGTTATGCCGAAGCCATCGGCTCCCCGCGCCGATTCCACACCCAGAAAACCCGGCTGCTGGCTGGCGAGATTGACCATGGCAACCGCCATGGCACCATAGCCTTTATCGCCGTCCGTGCGCGTCGATGAAAAACAGACAACGTAATAGGGTGGGGCTGGAAGCGTGGCAAACGGTGATGGCATGTCAAAGCCTTCTTGAAATGTTCCGTAAGCGTTCTCTATTCCATAGTTCAGCAGTGATAAACCAATTCAATTGCGTGATGAATTGAGAACAAAAAAAGCGGAGCCGAGGCCCCGCTTTCCAAATGCCAAATTCCAGAAGCGATTAACGCTTGGAGAACTGCGCCCCAAAGCGCGATTAGCGCTTGGAGAACTGTGCCCAAGAGCGCGAT
>NZ_JAGRRC010000006.1:0-18662 GCF_018122705.1 Ciceribacter sp. L1K23
CACCATCTCGAGAGCCGTCTGTTCGGGAGCAGGTTTCTTCAACATGTCCCAGTGAATCATAAACCCCCGGATGTAGCCAGGGGTTTGTCAGCAGTCTGAGGCGCGCCACCCGGCGCGCCTTTTTTCATGCGCGGGTTCTGAGAGCCCTGCGCTTTTCCGCAAAGCCCCCTCATCCGGCTGCCGCCACCTTCTCCCCGCACGCGGGGAGAAGGGACCCGTGGCACGGTCACGCCCGCCAACCGCCACCGCAGTAAGGATCATGCCGCGCCCTCGCCGTCCCCCCTCGCCCCGCGTGCGGGGAGAGGGTCGCCGAGCAAAGCGGAGGCTGGGTGAGGGGGCGCCCCGGCTACAACGCGCCGGTGCCTCGCCCTCGAAAATTCCTCTCAAAGCCCCCTCATCCGTCTGCCGCCACCTTCTCCCCGCACGCGGGGAGAAGGGACTCGTGGCACCGCCGTCGCGCCCCCCAACCGCCACCGCGGCAAGGATCATGCCGCGCCCTCGCCGCTCCCCCTCTCCCGCGTGCGGGGAGAGGGTCGCCGAGCGAAGCGGAGGCGGGGTGAGGGGGCGCCTCGGCAGAAACGCGCCGGAAGCCTCCCCCTCGAAAATTCCTCTCAAAGCCCCCTTGCATGTTCAATCTGCATCGATTGCTTGATGATCGTTGCGCTCTCCGGCGGATGGCCATCCGCCGGAGAGCGGACGGTCGGGACCGGATGCCCCTTGGCTTGAACCGAGGATGAGATTGGTCCGGCCGTCCTCGCGTTTGTCCTGAACAGATGATGGGGAGCAAGTCCCGGATGCAAGGCAAGGTATCGTTCAAAGAAGACGCGATGCCGGCAGTTTATGTCGGTGTGGACGTGTGTAAAGAGTGGCTCGACATTCATCTTCATCCCCTTGGCGAGAGCTGTCGGTTCGCCAATGACACGATCGGTATTCGCCAGTTGAAGCGGCTGCTTTGCCGCCATCGGCCGGCCGGCATCGTGATGGAGGCGACCGGCAAGTTCCATCGCCCCGCCCATCGCTCGCTGTCGGCGGACGGCTTTTGCGTTTCGATTATCGATCCGTTGCGGGCGCGCCTGTTTGCCCGCTCCTGTGGGTTGCTCGCCAAGACCGACCGGCTCGATGCCCGTCTCCTTGCACTTCTGGCGACAAGCCTGCGGCCGGGGCCGGACGTGTCTCCCAGTCCACACCTGGAGGCCCTGCAGGAGCTGGTCCAGGCCCGATCGGCAGCATGCGGAGAGATCACCGCGCTCAAGAACCGTATGCATGCGGCCGATACCGCCTTTTTGCGGACTGAACTGGCGCGTCTCATCAAGCGGATGGAACTGCATGTCGAGCGCCTTGAGCAAGAGATCGGCCGGCGCGTCGACGAGGATCCGGGGCTTTGCCGCAAGGCCGAGATTCTCATGTCCATTCCCGGCATTGGTCGCATCACCGCCCTGGCGCTGATCGCGGGCCTTAACGAACTGGGTTCGTGCACGGGCAAGCAGGCCGCCATGCTGGCGGGCGTCGCCCCGCTCGCCAACGACAGTGGAGCAAGGCTGGGCCGCCGCTCCATAAGGGCGGGCCGGGCCGCACCCCGTCGCGCCCTCTACATGGCCGCACTGTCGGCATGCCGATACAATCCTGCCCTCGCACGCTTTGCCCAAACCCTGCGAGCCGCCGGAAAGCCGCCCAAGGTCATCCTGGTCGCCGTCATGCGAAAACTCGTCGTCCTCGCAAACTGCCTGCTCGCTCATGATCGCCTCTGGACACAAATCCCGCCTTGACAACAAACACAGATGCTCATCCCGCTGCCGCCGAAAACGCACCTCACCGCCCCCTCATCCGGCTGCCGCCACCTTCTCCCCGCAGGCGGGGAGAAGGGACTCGTTGCACCGCCGTCGCCGTCTCCCTGCGACCGCAGCAAGGATCATGCCGCACCCTCGCCGTCCCCCTCGCCCCGCCTGCGGGGAGAGGGTCGCCGAGCGGAGCGGAGGCGGGGTGAGGGGGCGCCCCGGCAGAAACGCGCCGGAAACCTCCCCTTCGAAAATTCCTCTCAAAGCCCCCTCATCCGGCTGCCGCCACCTTCTCCCCACAGGCGGGGAGAAGGGACCCGTGGCACCGCCGTCGCCGTCTCCCTGCGACCGCAGCAAGGATCATGCCGCACCCTCGCCGTCCCCCCTCGCCCCGCGTGCGGGGAGAGGGTCGCCGAGCGAAGCGGAGGCGGGGTGAGGGGGCGCGCCCCTCAGAAACGCACCGAAGCCTCCCCCTCGAAAACTCCTCTCACCGCCCCTCATCCGGCTGCCGCCACCTTCTCCCCGCAGGCGGGGAGAAGGGACATGCCGCGCTGTCGCGCCCCTCAAAGCCCCCTTACCCTCGGCTCGCCTCTTCCCGTCAGCATCAGCGCCGTCAGCGCCCAGACCAGAGCATCCAGCCGGTCCGGGGAGCGGCCGGAGGAGAGCCCGTCCGGGCCGAAATCGCACATCTGGTCCTCAAGCTCGGCAAAGGCGCCCGCATGCACCACGCGGCCCTGCTCGTAGAGCGCCGCCACCGGCTCGGCGCGCAGATATTTGCCCCGCGTCGCCCGCACCATGGTCACCGGCAGCGCGGCCTCGACGCTTGCGAGCGTCGCCGCCACCATGTCGCCGCCCTGGTTGACTTCCGCCACCACCCGGTCGGCCTCGAACCGCCTGAAGGCGCGCACGACAGCACCCGCCCAGCCGGCCGGGCTTTTGCCCTCGACCGAACAGTCGGCCAGCACCACGGCGCGGCCGGTTTCCTCGATGCCGGCCACGACGATGCCGCAGCACGACGCCGCGCCCGCGCCCGCCGGCGGATCGACCGCGACGACGATGCGCCTCAGCGCCCCATGCTGCCTGACCCGGATGGCCTCCAGCCGGTCGCGCCGCCAGAGCGCGTCCTCGCGGTCCTCGATCAGCTCGCCCATGAGCTCCTGCCGCCCCAGCCGCGAGCCGCCGTAGCGGGCCTGCATGGCCGCGATGAAGCCCGGCGCCAGATGCGGCGCATTGGAGAGCGTCGAGATCCGCGTCGTAACCGTGCCGGCGTCCTTCACCAGCCGCCGTATCAGCGGAACCGGCCTCGGCGTCGTCGTCGCCACCAGCCTTGGCGCATCGCCGAGCCTCAGGCCGAACTGCAGCATGTCAAAGGTGTCCTCGGCATATTTCCACTTGCCGATCTCGTCGCACCAGGCGAGGTGAAACTGCGGCCCGCGCAGGCTTTCGGGGTCCTCGGAGGAGAAGATCTGCGCCACCGCGCCGTTCGGCCAGACCAGCCGTCGCCGGGTGATCTCCACCTCGGGCGCGGCCGTCCCCGCCACCTTGCAGATGCCGGAGAGACCGTCGATCATCACCTCGCGGGCATCGCCCAGCGTTTCCGCCACCAGCGCGATCCTCAAGTCCGAGCGCCGCCCGGCGCTCGCCATCGCCTGCACCCATTCGGCGCCGGCCCGCGTCTTGCCCGAGCCGCGCCCGCCCATCAAAAGCCAGTGCCGCCAGTCACCATCAGGCGGCCTCTGGCTGTCCCGCGCCAGCACCCGCCAGTCCCGCAAGGCGCGAACCACCTGCGCCTTCGGCAGGGAGAGGCCGAGTGCCGGGAGCGCGATCATTGCCGGAGAACTCGCGAGGCTTTCCGTACCACCTTCCCCACGAGAGGAAGGGTCGGACTGCCCGCCTCCCGTCGCCCCAGCCGATCTCCCCCCATGTGGGGGAGATGCCCGGCAGGGCAGAGGGGGGCCTTCAAGGCACGCCGCAGCCCTAGCCCCTCCCCCTTGTGGGGAGGAGTCGGGGTGGGGTTCTTCCGTGGTGGACGCGGGTTCCTCGTCACGCGTCGCCGTCATGCTCGCCGCACCGTCTGCGGGCGTTGGCTCCGTCTCCACCGGCCGCTCCGGCTCGTTTCGGCCCCTCACCCTGCCCTCTCCCCGCAAGCGGGGAGAGGGGGAAGCCGAGTCTGCCTCGCTGTCGCGGGAAACCGTCGCCTCCTGCCCCTTCTCCCCGTTCACGGGGGTGAGGCGCGATCCGCAAAGCGGAGCAATCGATCCAGTGAATCGATTGCAGCAACGAACGCCTGGAGCACAAGCGAAAGGCAGGTGACGGCAGCCGGATGAGGGGAAGCTGTCGCGACCCCCCATCGCCGCCTGCGCCTCCATGCCGGCATTCCTGACCGTCTGCCGCGACCTGTCGGCGATAGCCTTGAACCGCCGCCCGAAATCATCCGACATGGTCTCAACCTGCCGAAGCACCAGTTCCGCAATCGCCTGCTCCACCGCCTCCCGGCGCCGGCGCATCTCCCGGTTTTCCCGGCGGGCCGGTTCCGAAAGCGCCGGTGCCGCCACCGTCACCGCCCCCGGCCCCTGCCCTGCCACCAACACCACCGGCATCGCCGTCGCCGCTCCGCCAGCGCTGGACCAGGTCGCGGGCCCGTTCCTCGGCCCGCTCGTTGGCCCTGGCATCGATGAGTTTCGCCAGCCGGTCGACAACAACGGCATCGTCTTCCTCCTCCGCCCTCTGAAGGTCCGCCGCCGCCCGGTCGCGGGCGATGTCTCGTTTCAGGCTGTCGATCTTTTCCAGCGTGCGGACGATCAGCGACATGGCGTCGGTCGCGCCCTTGATGTCGGCCCGCGCCGTTTTGCCGTCGGGCCTCGACCCGCCGCCGGACCCCTCCGCCAACCCGCCGCCGGCCGACCCGGGCCCGCCGCTCCTGCCAGCCTTGTTGCCACCCGCGCCACCATCGTCATCCTCCGGCCCAAGCCCGGCCTCGGCATCGGCGCGCAGTTTGCGGAAGACGCGAAACTGCGCGCCCATCTCCACCGTCAACTCGTCCAGTAGGCCGGACAGCGCATCGACGGGCGACCCCGCCTCCATCGACTTCAGCTCCAGCACCACCCGCCCCGCGAGCCTCAGACATCGCCGGTCGACGGGCGGCCCGATGTCCTCCACCGCCCAATCCGGCCCCGCCCGCTCGCCGGGCAACAATCCCGACAGCAGGACCTCGCCCGCCTCGTCCAGTGAAGAGATGCGCATGGAAACCTCCATGGGAAAAGGATTGGTTGGATTGGAGGATGCCCCTCATCTGCCTGCCGGCACCTTCTCCCCGCATGCGGGGAGAAGGGAGGTGGAGCGCCGGCGGTGCCACTTGCCCCTTCTCCCCGTCAGAACGGGGAGAAGGTGGCGGCAGCCGGTTGAGGGGCAGTTCGGCTCGCTCCGACACCCAACGAAAAAAGGCCCGGTCCCCCGAGCCTCACAAACCTCGAAAAGCCCGCCCTGAGACGCAACTTCCCGACCATATCCAAACCCTAGCAAACCACCGTCACGCCGTCAAGGAATTTTTTCCTAATATTATACTTGCCGTACCCAATTTGCCGTGTTATACAATTGGCATAAGGAGTTACGGCAATGAACGACGACGAAACACCATTAGTCCTCGGCATTCATGCGGTTCTAGTCAGCCTTCTCATGACCTTGGAAGACATGGGACAGACCGAAGTCGTCAGCGAAGCCTTTGACCGCGCCGGGAATGCATTCGTCAGCGCTGGTCTCAGCCAAAACAAGGCCCTGCGCGCCAAGGCGGCCGGAGCTCTTGAGATAATCGACAAAATGAGAGAGGCGGTTGTCCGCCATCGCTCTTAAGATAAAGCCGCTCAAGGTATCATCCATGTCCATTCTTTCAGATCGCCACTTTCACGAAGAAGCAGCCGCCTATCGCTTTGTAGAAAAGCGCGTTTGGCCGAACGGCCCGGTTTGCCCCCATTGCGGTGGCGTCGAACGTATCAGCGCCATGAAGGGCGAAAGCACCCGCATCGGCACCTACAAGTGCTACCAGTGCCGCAAGCCCTTTACTGTTAAGGTCGGGACCATCTTCGAAAGCAGCCACGTCAAGATGCACCTGTGGCTGCAAGCCATCTTCCTTATTGCTTCGTCCAAGAAGGGAATCAGCGCTAACCAGCTTCACCGCGTCCTTGGCGTTACCCTCAAAACCGCTTGGTTCATGGCTCACCGCATTCGTGAGGCCATGCGCGAAGGCGGTCTTGGTCCGATCGGCGGCGAAGGCAAGATTGTTGAGGTTGACGAAACCTACTACGGCAAGAAGGAAGGCCCCGCGCCGACCACCACCACCAGCGGCCACTCCTTCACCAAAAAGGGCAAGGGCGGCCCGTCCCACAAGCGTGCCATCCTGAGCCTTGTTGAGCGCGGCGGCTCCGTTCGCACCTTCCATGTCGCTCAGGCGAACAAGGAAAACGTGACCGATCTGGTAAACCAGAACGTCGCTCGCGAAAGCATCCTGATGACCGACGAGAGCCGCCTTTATGCCGATATGAAGGACCGCTTTGCGCAGCACCTTTCAACCAAGCATTCCCGCAAGGAATACGTCCGCTACGAGGGCGATCTGGCGATCCACAGCAATACCGTCGAAAACTACTTCTCGGTCTTCAAGCGCGGCATGCGCGGCACCTACCAGCATTGCGCTGAAAAGCATCTGCACCGCTATCTTGCAGAGTTCGATTTCCGCTATAACCGCCGTGTTGCCCACGGCGTGAACGACGTTGCCCGCGCTGGCTGCATCCTTGACGGCATCGTTGGCAAGCGCCTGACCTACGAAACAGCTCGTGCGAGGTGAGAAGCCCTATGGCATCGAAAAACCAAGCAGATACAAGCCAAAAGCCAAGCGGCGAAAAGGCAAAGAAACTTAGTCAGAAAGAGCAATCGGAGCGGTTTATCGAAGCCGCTCGGAAGCTTGAGGCTGACGTTAACGGCAAAGACTTCGAAGCGGCTACTAAAACGATCCTGAAGGCGAAAAATTCTTGATATCAATAACCGCGCAATCTCGGTGAGCCTCGCGAAGAATACCCACGAGATTATTGGCCAAATGATCTTCGTCTGCCGACAATCGCAATCTCGGGAATTTTGCGCCGCGAATCTTAATCCGCCCAAAATCTAAGACAGAATCATCTGGGTCAGCGCTTTCGGAATACCACTTTCGTATCCACCAAGCCCATAAATCCGCCGCCTGAAGAGGCAAAAATTCTTCATCGTTTTCGAATTTTGGATATGAGCCATATAGCCCTCTTATCTCGGCTGGCCTGGTATTCATGTATTCGTCCCACCCGGCGAGAACCTGCCTCTTTTCGCTTTGCTCATCGAAGATGAAGTCAATCTTTTCGCCAGACGGAATAATTCCCTTCAGGTCATCTTCGCGACCGTTGTGAAACAAATCCATTAGGTGCTTGAAGGCTATCATGTAGTAGTTATCCATGAAGCCCCAATTTATCGGGCGTCCGTCTGAACGTCTAATTCGTTGTTTTGCACGGGATAGGTCTTCCTTCTTGTAGACGAAGGATAAGGCGCACAAGACATGACTGGAAATTATGTCGAAGAAGGCCGGAACTCGCTCCATTCGTTCATTCAAGTACGCCATCTCGGACATCTTGAACCGTTTGGCTCCACTGTTTCCAATCACACCCCAGCCTAATGCATTCTCCCACTCTTTTGAGAAGGTTGCCCACGATTTCGCAGAAGATATAAAGCCCGCTAATGCGAACACATCATCATCTCCGCTATCATCTATGTAGGCCTGCAAAACCAAGAATAGGCGTCCCCCTGACCGATTCGGAGCGATGCCGCTCACCAATGACCAGACTCTATCCGCTGCATTAGACGCACCCCAATCATGGCTAAGTATGGGGGTCGCGGCATTGGTCATGATGGTATCACCCTTTCATTGGGTACGCAAAGTATAATATTGGGAATTTTTTCCTATTTGATTACTACCGCCCCGCACTCCTCTCCAGGACCTTCCCGTCCTCGCCCACAATGAAATATGAGCCACCGGCCATCATCCGCACGAGATATTCGAAGGACGCGCTGCCTTTCAGCGATTTCTTCCGCTTGGGATCGGATACAGCCCAGTCGTAGATACCCGATACGCGACAGAGGTCGCGCTCGCATGACACGTCCGTCGTTGCCGGCCTCACGACAGCAATCCGCGATGGCCATCGCGTTGAATATTTTCGCTTTTCCTCGATCACTTCGGCTTTGCTCATCGACTTGCCGTAGAACATCACAACGTCGGAATAGGCCTGCCGTGTGACGCCCGCGAGTTGATCCGGAGGCAACGAGCCAGAGACGATCAAACCGAGCACAAATGCCTTGGCGAAATCCCCGGAGCCCTGCCCCGGTGCTGCCGGTGAAGGAACCTGCTCGCGGGCAACTGGGGGAGACGCAAAATCAGCGCTGTTGATTCCCCAAGACTGCACTTCTTGTTCCGAGAAGACGTACATTTCGCTGGGCGGGGTGCGCAGCATCTGCGTGATTACTTTCTGAGATACTCCGTATTTCGCAAGTATTTCCAGAACATCCGAAAGGCCGTATTGGGCGGCCTCCACACTCTCGATTCCCGATATCTGATGGACGCCAAGCTCACCCTTGGCGAGACGGCGCGATCCGGCGAAGAAGATGTAAGCACAGGCGGACATACAGCGGGATTCCGGCAGAATGACCGTGCTCATCCGGCGGTCGAAGACTTCTTCGGCGATCAGCAGACCCGCCTGGACATTTCCGCCATCGCTGTTGAGGATCACAGTGTTTACGCCCGGATGGCCGTTCAGCACCCTCCTCAACGCCAGCGGGGCACTAATGCCGATAGCTCCGTCAAGAACCACGACATCCGGCAGGTCAGGCAGAATGAAGAAAGGCGAGTAATCAACGGCGCTCTGAGCGCGGGCGGCGCTTATCAAGCCCTCACTTAAAAAGGCCATCAGGCACAACGCGACTACATGTGCTGCCCTTCCAAACACCGCTGCCCCTCTTTCAGCCTAGAAGGGATTTAATCGCGGAATCCGATGAGGAACAAGCCTAAACCTTAACGTGCCAGATAAGGTCTATTCACTCCAACGCCAACACATCCACGTTCCGCACCCTCAGCTTCGGCGTGATCCCGCTGCACGCGGGCACCGTCTCGTCCACCAGCACCGCGACGGCGGAGCGGTTGGTGGCGGGGTCGCAGTAGAGTTCGGAAACGCCATCCGGCAGGCACTGGGCGATCACCTCGCGGCCGCCGGGCAGGCTGCGGATCACGAAGTTCGGGCGCTTGCGCCAGTCGGGCGTCTGGGCGTTGAAGACGTCGTGGCATTCTTGCAGCGTCGCGATCTTCTTGTTGTAGATGGCGAGATTGTTCCAGCCCGCGAAGGCCGGAACAGCAAGGGTCGAAAGAGCAACCAGGGCAAGAGAAAAGCGCATCGAATCACCCTCCGGTTCTTGTGGAGACACAACCCTAGCGCTCAATGGTAAACCATTTCTTCCCTGAATTAGTAAGCCTTTTACCTATTCCGCCGCCCCGCCATATTGCTCCCAGGCGGCCATGGCATGGGCCGCATACATCAGGCTCGGGCCGCCGCCCATGTAGATCGCCATGCCCAGCACTTCCTGGAATTCCGCCCGCGTCGCGCCGAGCTTGATCAGCGCCTCGGTGTGGAAGCCGATGCAGCCGTCGCAGCGGGTGGAAATGCCGATGCCCAGCGCCACGAACTCCTTCGCCTTCTTGTCCAGCGCCCCGTCCCTCGTCGCCGCCCCCGCCATGGCGGAAAAGCCGGCCATGACGTCGGGGATCTCCTTCCTCAGCGTGCGCGTGTGGGCGGAAATGTCCTTGGTGATATCGGGATAGAACTTGACGGGCGTGTCCATGATCGGGTCCTCGCAGGGTTATACATATGATTTTTTATATATGTATTTGGCGAGGCATTGCAAGAGTGACGCTTGTCGCGGGGATGCGGTCGGCGAAGGCCCCTCATCCGGCTGCCGCCACCTGGCCGGCCTTTCGCCGGGGCTCAGGGCGTTCGTTGCTGCAATCGATTCACTGGATCGATTGCTCCGCTGCGCGGACCGCGCCTCACCCCCGCGCGCGGGGAGAAGGGACAAGTGGCACCGCCGACGCTCCATCCTCCTTCTCCCCGTCAGAACGGGGAGAAGGTGCCGGCAGGCGGATGAGGGGCCGTCGCGCCGCCTCACCCCACCCTGACAGCCGTATACCCGGCCTCGGCAATCGCCACGGCCGCCTTTTCGGCGTCGCCGTCCACGGTGATGCGGTGGCGGGCGAGATCGACCGTCACGGGGGCGCCCGGGAGGGCGTCGGCCAGCGCTGCCTTCACGGTCTTTTCGCAATGGCCGCAGGTCATGTCTTCGACGCGGAATTCGATCATGGTGTTCCTCCTTGCAAGCATTTTGTCCTGTCTTTCTGCACCTTGACCCCATGGCAAGGTCAAGCGCCGGATTGCCGCAGGCGGGCGGCCTCTCAGCCCTTCGCCGCCCTGCCCTTCGCCTTGCGCTTAGCCGCCCCCTCGTCGCCGGCGAGATCGGCGAGGATCGGGCAGTTGGGGCGGGCGTCGCCGTGGCAGCAGGAGACGAGGTCGGAGAGGGTGTCGACCATGCCGCGCATCTCGGCGATCTTGCGGTTCAGGTCGGCGATATGGGCGCTCGCCAGCCGCTTCACCTCGGCGGAAGCGCGCGTCTTGTCGTCCCAGAGCGCCAGCAGCCGCTCGGTCTCCTCCATGGAGAAACCCAGCGACCGGGCGCGGCGGATGAAGCGCAGGCGGTGCACGTCGTCTTCGCCATAGACCCGGTAGTTCGCCCCGGTGCGGCCGGGGCTGACGAGCCCCAGCGTCTCGTAGTAGCGGATCATCTTGGCACTCACGCCCGAGGCGGCCGCCGCTTCGCCGATGTTCAGCATCATGCGTCTCCCTTGGTTGTCACGCCCATGGCTTGCGGCCGAAACCGCTTCAGTCTCAAGGCGTTGGTCAGCACGAAGACGCTGGAGAGCCCCATGGCCGCCGCGCCGATCATCGGCGACAAGAGAATGCCGAAGCCCGGATAGAGCGCCCCGGCGGCCACCGGGATCAGCGCCACATTGTAGCCGAAGGCCCAGAACAGGTTCTGGCCGATATTGCGGATCACCGCCCGGCCGATCTCAATCGCCGCGACGGCGGAGGAGAGATCGCCGCCGACCAGCACCACGTCGGCGCTTTCGATCGCCACATCCGTGCCGGTGCCGATCGCAACCCCGGTATCGGCGGCGGCAAGGGCCGGCGCGTCGTTGATGCCGTCGCCGACGAAAGCGACCTTTTTGCCCCTCTCCTTCAGCGCCCGCACGGCCTCCACCTTGCCCTCCGGCAGCACCTCGGCGATGACGTCGTCAATGCCCGCCGCCCGCGCCACGGCCTCCGCCGTCTCCTTATTGTCGCCGGTCACCATCACGACGGAAAGCCCCAGCGATTTCAGCGCCTTCACCGCCGCCACCGAGCTTTCCTTCAACGGATCGGCAATGGCGATTGCCGCTGCGACCCTGCCATCGACCGCGACATAGACGGGCGTCTTGCCTTCGCCGGCAAGGCGCGACGCGGCGGCGATGGGGTCGTTTTCGGCCCCGCCCTGCCCCTCATCCCCCTGCCGGGACCTTCTCCCCGCCTGCGGGGAGAAGGGAGTTGCCGCGCCGTCGGCGGCCTCATCACCATCTACACCGAGAGCCGTGTCCCGAGAGGCGTGAGCGGGCTCCTCCTGAAGACGTTCGCCGGTCATGGCGGCCGCAGCGGTGCCGGTTCCCCTCGCCCCGCTGGCGGGGAGAGGGTCGCCGAGCGCAGCGGAGGCGGGGTGAGGGGCAGGCACCGGTGCCGATGTATCCGCCCCCTCCCCGAACCCATAGCCCAGCTTGCGCATATACCTGTCCGCGCCAACCTCCACCTTCCGGCCAGACACGCGCGCCGAAATGCCGTAGCCCGTCACCGCCTCCAGCCCCTCGGCCTCGGCAACCGGAAGCCCCCGCGCCTCCGCCGCCTTGACGATGGCGAGCGCCAGCGGATGTTCCGAGCGGGCCTCGACCGCTGCCGCCAGCGCCAGCACCTCCGGTTCGTCGAAGCCGTCCGCCGTCACCACGTCGGTCACCTCCGGGCGGCCTCTGGTGATCGTGCCCGTCTTGTCGAGCATCACCGTATCGGCCTCGGCCAGCGTCTGCAGCGCCTCGCCCTTGCGGAAGAGCACGCCGACCTCGGCCGCGCGGCCGGTGCCGACCATGATCGAGGTCGGCGTCGCAAGCCCCATGGCGCAGGGGCAGGCGATGATCAGCACCGCGACGGCGGCGATGAGCGCATGGGTATAGGCGGGCTCCGGCCCCAGGATCAGCCAGACCAGGAAGGTGAGCGCCGCAACGCCCATCACCGCCGGCACGAACCAGCCGGTCACGCGGTCGACCATCAACTGGATCGGCAGCTTGGCGCCTTGCGCCTCGCCCACCAGGCGGATGATCTGCGACAGCATCATGTCGGCGCCGACCTTCTCGGCCCGGAACCGCAGCGCGCCATTGCCGTTGATCGTGCCGCCGATGACGGCAGCGCCCGGCCCCTTTTCCACCGGCACCGGTTCCCCTGAAATCATCGATTCATCGACGAAGGAGGACCCGTCCAGCACCGTGCCGTCGACCGGCAGCCGCTCGCCGGGGCGGATCACCACCACGTCGCCGAGAGCCACATCGCCGGCCGGAATATCGGCCGTCACGCCGTCGCGCTCCACCCGCGCGGTCTTCGCCTTGAGACCCGAAAGCTTGCGGATCGCCTCGCCGGTGCGGCCCTTGGCGCGGGCTTCGAGCAGACGGCCGAGCAGGATCAGCGTGACGATGACCACCGCCGCCTCATAATAGACATGGCGCGCGTCCACCGGCAGCAGGCCGGGCGCGAAGGTCGTCACCAGCGAATAGAGGTAGGCGGCGGATGTGCCGACCGCGACCAGCGAATTCATGTCGGGCGAAAGCCGCACAAGGGCCGGAACGCCCTTGACGAAGAAGCGCCGGCCGGGACCGGCCAGCACCAGGCTTGCCAGCGCAAACTGCATCAGGTTCAGCGTGTTGCCGGGAAAGAGATCCATCAGCGTGTGGTGCAGCGGCGGATAGAGATGGGCGCCCATCTCGACCACGAAGACCGGCAGCGTCAGCACCAGTGCTAACAGGAAATCGCGCGTCAGGCGGCCGATCTCCTTCTCGCGCGCCGCGTCGCGCCCGCCGGTTTCCTCGGCACTCGCCGCCGCCTTCGCGCCATAGCCGGCGGTCTTCACCGCAGCGATGAGCGCCGGCAGCTGCGAGCGGCCGCCGAGCACGCTCACCAGCGCCTTGCCGGTGGCGAGATTGACGGAGGCGCGCTCCACCGAGGGAACGGCCATCAACGCCTTCTCGACGCGGGCGATGCAGGAGGCGCAGGTCATCTCCTCGATCTCGAGCTCGACGATGTCAGGCTTCACCTCATAGCCGGCCTTGCGGATCGCCTCGGCCAGCGCCGGCCCGGAAAAGCCGGCCGTCGGCGTCACCGTCAGCGTCTCCGCCGCCAGGTTGACGACGCCCGTCCCGACGCCCTCCACCCTGCCGGCCGCCAGCTCCACCCGCCGCACGCAAGACGCGCACGTCATGCCCTCGACGGCAAGCGTGATCGGCTGCAGGGCGGGCGTGATTTTCGTGTTCACAGTCATGGGTCTTTCCCCTTTCGGAGAGAGATGTAGGGGTTACCATGATGGGAAGGTCAAGGGGGGGGCAGGTCCGAAGGTGGCGAGGGAGCCTTAATGGACGGTACATTACGCAAAAGCGGATGTTTGGTAAAAAATCGTACACCTAATAGGCTGAGAGTCTGTCCGCTCCCAAGCACGACCATCCGCATCAGGGAAACAGCTACACTGAAGAAGTTTAATGCTCCCTCGCATAGAATTTCGCTTTTCATGATGGGAATGCAGCACACGTGAAAATGAGACCTACGCATCAAGTGCGCTTGCAAACCACCGTGGAAAGATGCATAAAACCACTAGAGCTTGCGGACAGATTTAATGTCGCGCATCGCGACATATGATCCGAATGGTTGGCACTCTGCTTTCCATCAGATTTCTTTTGCGGATTTTCGAGTTTTCGAATTTTCGTATTTGCTTACCACATCGCATAAGAGTGTCCGCAAGCTATTACTTCCATGACAGGAATAGACCTTCTAAAACAGGCTAAGTCTTTAACTGATATCGCGAAGCTAGTTGGTTTTACACCCGCCGGCTTGTCGTACATTTTGTATAGAATGCCCGAAAGCGCAAAGTACCGAGCGTTTGAGATACCCAAGCGAAGCGGCGGCACAAGGACGATCAAAGCTCCAATGAGGGAGCTTGCTCTGCTTCAGAGCCGCTTGAATACGTTTCTTGGACAGTGCGCTGAAGAGCTTGCAAGAGACAATCCTCGGTTCTGGGCGGCTGCCCACGGCTTTCGAAAAGGCCGGACTATTGTAACCAATGCCAATGCTCACAGGAGCCGCCGCTATGTGTTCAACGTCGATATAGCGAATTTCTTTGACAGCATTAACTTTGGGCGGGTGCGGGGCGTCTTCATAAAAGATCGGGCGTTCAATCTCGAACCAACTGTTGCTACGATCATTGCGCAGATCGCATGCTTTGAGAACGCACTACCTCAGGGGAGCCCCTGCTCACCGATAATCTCAAATTTCGTGGCTGGTATTCTAGATGCTCGTCTTCTTCGTCTAGCAAAGCATGCAAGATGCACTTACACCAGATATGCCGACGACTTGACGTTTTCCACAAACGAACGCCTCTTTCCCACAGAGATAGCAAGAGAATTGGCAGGCCCAGACTGGTGCGTGGGCCCCAGGCTTTCTGAAGTAGTAGAAGCATCAGGCTTTCAGTTAAATCCTGGCAAAACTCGCATGTCGCTTAGACGCTCCCGCCAAACGGTCACCGGCCTCGTGGTGAACGAGAAGCCAAACATCAAGCAAAAATACTACCGCGATACCCGCTCGATGTGCAGTTCCCTTTTCTCAAGCGGAAAATGGCACCACGGAACAGGTGTGGACGAGCAGCAAACGTCGAACCTCAGGCCATTGGAAGGTAGGCTTGCGCATATCTATTATGTGAAGGCTCGACACGACCGCTCCCAGAAGCAGAACAAACACGCAGAATACGTTCCGCCTACAGCGCCTGTTGAGCTTTACAGGAAGTTCTTGTTTTACAAACACTTTGTAGCCAATGACTTACCCACTGTTGTTACTGAGGGCGTGTCAGACATTACATATCTTAAATGTGCTATTCGGTCGTTGTCGGCGAAGTTTCCAAGTCTCATCGGCATGAGTCGTGGGAAACTCAAAGTGGACCTGCAGTTTCTAAATCCAACTGGCACTTCTCGGTCCGTGTTAAATTTAGGCCATGGGGCATCTGGCCAGGCCAGCTTGATCCAGCAATACAGCAATCGCCTAAAGAACTACAAAAACCGCCCGTTGGCGATGCCAGTAATCATTCTGTGCGACAACGATGACGGCCCGAAAGAGGTTTTTAAAAATGCCTCTGGGAAGACAGGAAAGACCATATCCAAGTCAACAACGGACCCTTTTTACTATCTTGGTGATAATCTGTACCTCGTTAAAGTACCTGAGAACGGAACACAAAGTAGAGATATGGAGGATATGTTTCCTGCATCAGTACTCGACGAGCTATTGGAAAACAAGCCCTTCAATAAGAAAAAGGAGCACGGCGACGGGACGGCTTACGGTAAGGTAATATTTGCTGAGAAGGTAGTGCGCCCAAAAACCGGCACCTCGATCTTCAATGACTTCGAAGACCTTCTGACCCGCATCATAGCCTGCATAGCCCACTATGCGGCAATTCGCGCGACAAAAGCCGCAGCATCCTCCCCCGCACCCGCGCTCTCAGTGCCAACGGCCGCAGCCGTAGCAGCGCCCACAACCTAGCGAACACACGTCCGATGATCCAACGGCCTGTCACTCGCCTCTGCACGGCTCCACCCACATAATGACCGGCAGGCGCTGTTGAACTCTTGGCACAGGTTAGACAGCATACATAGCTGCGACTTAGTCAGCGGTGTCTTCGGCTTATATGGAAACCGAGTTTAAAGCGGTTCGTCTTGCGCCATCCTCTTACACACAACAGCCTTTCGTATGGTGAGCAGGTACATCTAGGTGGGACACGCTTTCTGTGGGGTTACCCCATCACAACCTCTCCTCACCCATGCTATCCTCCCGCTCCACCACCACCCGGAGCCCCCACATGCGCCTCGCTCTCCTCCCCCTCCTCCTCCTCGCCACCCCCGCAGCAGCTGCCGACACCGCGGCCGTCTCGGCCTTCCTCACCACCCGCCTCACCGCCGAAATGTCCGGCGACATGGGCCCCACCCGCGTGGCGCTCGCGTTTGCCGATCTCAATGCCGACGGGGCCGACGAGGTTCTGGCGTATGTGATGGGGCCGATGTGGTGTGGGTCGGGCGGGTGTGATCTCAAGGTGCTGACGCCCGAGCGAGAGAGCTTTTCGGTGGTTATGGACGCCTCGGTGGCGCAGATGCCTGTTGGCGTGCTGCCCACGACAAGCCATGGCTGGGCGGATCTGGCCGTTTCTGTCGGCGGCGGCGGGGCGGCGTCGGGGACGGTCGCCATGCGGTTCGACGGCACGGCCTATCCCGGCAATCCGACGGTTTCGCCGGCCGAGCCCGTCGATCCCTCCGCCGCGCGGATGCTGATCGACGAGACGACCGAGGTGGTGACGCTGCCCTGAGGCGCTCCCCGGCAAAAGTGTAAAGATTTCCTTTCATTGGGACGCAAACGCAAGGAAGGCGGGGGTCGGCGGAACGCTGTGCATAACCCGACCATTCGCAAATCCGGTAGTGGTAGCGACGAAGGCCCGGAGCCTGCCTGCAGGCATCCGGCCGGCCCATCGTCCCCTGACATACCGTGTTGCATCCATGATCCGTATCCGTTCCCGTCTCCTCGTCACCACCAGCCTTTCGCTTCTTCCCGTCATGGCGGCGGCGCAATCGATCGAGGCGACAGGCAGCGTCACGCCCTCGCCGCCGGCGGGCGCCACCTCCTGGACGACAGGCCAGATCCGACTGGGCACGACCGGCGACGCCGCGCTGACGGTGAGAGACGGCGCGGATCTGACCACCGGCAGCGCCTATCTCGGCATGTATCTGTTCCAGACCGGCGATGTAACGATCACCGGGCCGGGATCGACCTGGACGAATAGCGGCGACTTGAACATCGGCCAGGTCGGCTACGGCACCGTCACCGTGGCGGATGGCGGCGTCGTTTCCAGCAGCGATGTCGATGTGGCGGTAACCTCGTCGGCAACCGGCGACATCCTCGTGACAGGCCCCGGCTCCCGCTGGACGAGCAGCAACGGTTTCTTCGTCGGCCAGTCCGGAGAGGGTACGCTGACGATCGAGAACGGCGGCCTCGTCGAGAGTTTCGTCGGCATCCTCGGCAGCGGGGGCGAGGGCACTGTCACCGTCACGGGACCGGGGTCGGCCTGGGAGATGACCGGCAGCATCATGGTGGGCGAGTATGGCAATGGCAGCCTGACGATATCGGATGGCGGTCATGTGTCCGGCACGTCGGCGTCCATCGGCTGGGAACACGGCGGCACGGGCAGCGTGACGGTCACGGGTGACGGATCGCGCTGGGACGCCAGGTCGAACATGTTCGTGGGCGGCGAGGGCACGGGAACGCTCCTGATCGCCGACGGGGGCGTCGTGACCAGCAGCAGCGGCGTCATCGGAACGGGAGGCAACGGCGAAAGCACCGTGACCGTGACAGGCGACGGCTCGGCCTGGGAGAATACGACGTACCTGACCGTCGGCAGCAATAGCAATGGGACGCTGACAATCAAGGACGGCGGTTTCGTCACCAGCACCGAGACCATTGTCGGCACAGTCACCAACGGCGAAGGTGCGGTCACGGTCACGGGGCCGGGATCGGAATTGAGGAGCAGCGGGCAGATTTATATCGGCGCGCAAGGGAGCGGAACGCTGACGATCGCCGATGGCGGACTGGTTGCCAACACGGGTGGCATTCTGGCAGCCGAAAGCGGCGGCCGCGGCGAGGTCACGATCACCGGTGCGGGATCGCGATGGCACAACCTCCAGGCTATCACCGCGGGCTGGTACGGCCACGGCATCGTCACCATCGAAGACGGCGGCTTCGCGCGCAGCAACGGCGGCACCATCGGTCTTTATGGCGGCAGTTCCGGCGCGATGACCGTCACAGGCGATGGCTCGTCCTGGACAAACTTCGGGACGTTCACTGTCGGCAATGGCGGCTACGGGAGTTTCACGGTCGCGGATGGCGGCAGGGTGGACAATGGTGAAGGCAACATCGCCTACATGTCGGGCGTGACCGGTGCGGCACACGTCACCGGCGACGGTTCGAGCTGGAACAACAGCGCCGGGCTCACCATCGGGCGCTCCGGTCGCGGATCGCTGACGATCGCGGACGGAGGCGCGGTCACCGTCGGAGCACAACTCGGTGACGGCAGCCATGGCGGCACGGCGACGGTTGCGGCGTATGGCGGTTCCAACGGCACCGTGTCGATCGGCGCGGCGGAGGGGGATGCGGCGGTGGCGGCGGGGAGGCTCGATGCGGCGCGGCTGGTGTTCGGGGCCGGCAACGGCACGCTCGTCTTCAACCATACCGATGACGACTACGATTTTCAGGCGGCGATCTCGGGCAATGGCACGATCCGCCATCTGGCCGGCACGACGACGCTTTTGGGCGACAGCTCCGCCTTTTCCGGCACAACGGCGGTGACCGGCGGCGGGCTGATGCTGGCCGACGGCGCGCTGCTCGGCGGCGCGATCGATGTTTCGGGCGG
>NZ_JAGRRC010000007.1:0-507 GCF_018122705.1 Ciceribacter sp. L1K23
CAAATTCTATCTGCTGCGGGCGGGTCTTGTTGCTTTTCCTTCACGCGGGCGGTTTGTGATTACCGATGCTGGCCGCGCATTTTTGGCCGAAAACCCGGACCACATTGATGTGTCCATGCTGATGCAATTTCCATCGTTTCGCGAATTCCTTCAAAAGCAGCGGCCGGAAACCTCAGACGAGATTGGCCCGAATGAGAGTGCGCGCGAGGCAACCAGCGCCACGCCTGAAGAGCAGATTGATGCTGCTTATCATGCGCTGGAAGCGGCGCTACAGGCGGATTTGCTGGAACGGATTGTGCAAAACAGCCCGGCCTTTTTTGAACAGTTGATTGTCGATCTGCTGGTTGCCATGGGCTATGGCGGCAGCCACGAAAACGCCGCCGCGCAATTGGGCCGCTCTGGCGATGGCGGTGTCGACGGCGTGATCAACGAAGACCGCCTCGGCCTTGACCGTATCTATGTGCAGGCCAAGCGCTACGCGGCGGGCAATGCCGTGGGCCGCCCAGA
>NZ_JAGRRC010000008.1:0-2451 GCF_018122705.1 Ciceribacter sp. L1K23
GTGCCGTTGCCGGCCCCGAACACCAGCCGCGCCGCATCGAGCCTCCCCGCCGCCACCGCCGCATCCCCCTCCGCCGCGCCGATCGACACGGTGCCGTTGGACCCGCTGCGGTCCGCAACCGTCGCCGTTCCGCCATGGCTGCCATCGCCGAGTTGTGCTCCGACGGTGACCGTGCCGCCGTCGCCGACACGCAGCAATGCCTGGCCCTCGCGCCCGACAGAGAGGTTGGTGCTGGAACTCCAAAGCGATCCCTCGCCCGTGACATCCACGCTCCCGCTTGCCTGACTGCCATCGCCGATAACGCCATACGTATTGCTGACTGTGCCTCCACCCGAGACGATCAACCAGCCGTTTTTGACCAGTCCGACGGTGAGGCCGCTACTGTTGACCCAGGTTGATTCCTCACCGGTAACGGTGACGCTGCCGGAACCAGAACTGGAACGGCCAAGAACTGCGGCAGCACTGCTCATAAAGCCGCCGTTGGCGATCGTCACGATGCCTGTACCATTGGCGCCGATGTAGAGATATCCGTTGCTCTCCCAACGCGAGCCGTCCCCCGTGACGGTCACCTGACCTTTACCGCCCACTACACCGACTAACCCGGCTCCATTCACCACCCGCCCTCCGTCCGAAATCGTGAGAGAGCCTGCCGTACTGTAGCCAACGTTGATCGATGTCGATGAAGTCCAACTCGTTGGCGACGAGGGCGAAACGCTGCCTGTCGCCACGACCGATTGCGCGGCCGCCATGACGGGAAGAAGCGAAAGGCTGGTGGTGACGAGGAGATAGGAACGGATACGGATCATGGGTGCTGCACTGGTCAAAACTATGGATGATCGGCCGGCCGGATGCCTGCCCGCTGGCTTCGGCCTTCGTCGCTACAACTAGCGGATTTGCGACCGCTCCAGTTATGCGCGGCGTTCCGCCGACCCCGGCCTTCCTTGCGTTTGCGTCCCAATGAAAGGAGATGTTTACCATTCGCCGCCCGCGACGACGACCGCCCCGCCCTCAGAATGCGATCCTGACCTTTGCGGTTGCGGTGTGCTCGCGGGCGGTGTCGCCGAAGCGGCCGTTGTAGCCGATGCCGAGGGTGGCGGCGGGCGAGAGCGCGAAGTCGAGCCCGGCCTCGATCACCAGCGCATCGCTGTCGATCGGCGTATTGGCGATGGTGAAGCTGTCGCCGGTGGCAAACCGGGCGGTGGAGGTGGTGGCGGTGTCGCCGAAGGCATGCTGCCAGCCGATCATGCCGCGCGCCACGGTCGTGGCCCCGCCGAGATCGAAGCCGCTCGCGGCCCGGAGACCGAGCGTGGTGAAGGTCACGTCGTCGCTCTGGCCCGACACGGTGAGCGCCGCGGTGCCGCCGGTCTCGCTGAAGCCGTCGGTGCGGATGCGCGAATGCGAGAGGTTGACGAAGGGTTCGAGTTCGATCCCGCCCGCCGCCATGCGGTAGCCGAGTTCGCCGAAGAGATTGAGCGTGCCGGCATCGTAACCGGCCTCCAGTTTCTGCCCGAGCATGGTGACGTTGCGCACCGTGTCGATGCCGGAGAACGTGTAGCTCACGCCCGAGCGGACGGAGAGGGGCCCGAAGTCGCGGCTGCCATAGAGACCGAGATGATAATTGTCGCTCGCGGCCGTCTCCGTCTGCGTGCCGACCGAGGCGCTGGAATAGCCGCCGTAGAGGCCGACCAGCCAGTCGCCGGCCATGCCGTCGAGACCGATCAGCGTGCCGCCGGAGTGGATGTCGCTGCTGGCGGTGCCGCCGGAGCCGTCTATGCTGCCGCGCGCGCCGAAGCCGCTGGCCCAGAAGCCGAACCTGCCGGCATCGAACCCGGTCTGCGTCCCGCCGTCGACGGCTGAGAAGCGCTCGGCCGCCGCATTGGTCTCCTCCGGCCCATAGGCCGTCGCCGCACCCGCCGACTGCTCGACCGAACCGCCGGAGAGGCCGCGCATGCGGGTGTTGAGCATGCCGTTCATCGCCTGCGTGCCGGTCGTCAGCAGCGGCGTCGTCGAGGAATGCACCTCGCCGGAGAGCTGGCGGAAGGTCTTGCGGGCATTCTCGGCATTCATCAGGAGGAGGCTGTTGTAGAGGGACAGCGACGGACCGGATTGCTCCAGGCTGTCGAGCGCCCGGGCGACGGCCTGTTCGTTGCCGGTCTGCGCGACCGTGACGAAGGTGCCGCCATCGCCATCACCGTCGCCGTCGCCGTCTCCATCCCCGTCGCCGTCACCGTCCCCATCGCCGTCCCCGTCTCCATCGCCGTCACCATCACCGTCTCCACCATCGTCATCCGGATCGACGACGACGGTGAGCAGCACGTCGTTGCCGGAGATCGCGGAGGAGACGTCGAGGAAGGCGGAATCGCCGAGCAGGTCGGCGAAGTCGCCGGTAATGCCGCCGGCGGCGCTGAGCACGGTATAGGTCTGGCTCTCCTGGTAGCTGGTGGCGGCATC
>NZ_JAGRRC010000009.1:0-534 GCF_018122705.1 Ciceribacter sp. L1K23
GCGACATAATCCCAGTTGCTCAGGCTGTCGACAAACGCTTCCAGATATTTTGGACGGGCGTTGCGGTAATCGATGTAGTAGGAATGCTCCCACACGTCGACGCCGAGAATTGGCGATGCGCCATGCACCAGCGGGTTTTCGCCATTTGGTGTCTTGGAGATTTCCAGCTTGCCATCCTTGACCGAAAGCCATGCCCAGCCGGAGCCGAACTGTGTGGTGCCAGCGGCAATGAAATCAGCCTTGAACTTGTCGTAGCCGCCGAGGTCAGAGGCAATTGCCGCTTCCAGCTTGCCCGGAATCTTCTTGCCGCCGCCGTCTTTCTTCATCCAGTTCCAGAAATGGATGTGGTTGTAGTGCTGGCCAGCGTTGTTGAACAGACCGGCGTTCTTGCCATAGGACTGCTTGACAACTTCTTCCAAAGACAGGCCTTCAAGACCGGAATCCTTCAGCAGGTTGTTGCCGTTGGTCACATAGGCCTGATGGTGCTTGTCGTGGTGGAATTCCAGCGTTTCAGCCGACATGAACGGGCCGAGT